>NZ_CP025035.2:1802500-5071227 GCF_002812565.2 Pseudomonas sp. SGAir0191 | reverse complement strand
GGCATCGAAGCTATCCCTCGAAGAAGGCTCGACCACATCGTTGGCGTTTGCAGGCGCGGGGTCAAGTGTCGCCGCTGGAGCAGGCTCGGACGGCGTGACGGCGGGGGCCTTGGGCGTCGTTTGAACCAGGGAGGCTGCAACAGCCGCGCTTACCGGGGCATTAGGTGCTGCACGGGGCGCAGAGCTGCGCCGGCTGCCAATAAGCAGCGACAACGCGGGGGCTATGCCCGTGCCTTTTTCTCCCAAAAGCTCAAGCAAACGCCCCAGGTACTTTTCATTGACCCAATCGAGAACGAAACGGTTAGGCGCATAGACGCGCAACTCGTCGCCTTCGGCTTCGACCTGTAACGGACGGATCCAGGTGTTGAATTGCTGGGCAGGCAGTTCATCGCGCAGAAGCTCCACGCACTGCTGCCAAAGTTCCACTGACACGGATATCCCCTGAGCTTGAAAGCCACGAAGGCTGAAACAAACGGCCATTGTACCGGGCACGCGCTCAGTTATCCACATGCAGACACGTCGGCATTCATGGCAAACCAGCCACTAAATGACCGAAACACCACTTATACACTGTGCATAAGCCTTGTGCATAACTAGGCATAAGGGCTATGCACAACCCTATGAATCGACCTGTGCATAACCTGCCTGTGTATAAAATCCATACTTATGCACAGATTAAATTCAAGCCTGCAACAGCTGTAGCACGGCTTTCAAACAGGGTTTAAAAATGCTGTACATCTCTGAATTCAAGGCCTGCAGAAGGTTATCCACAGAAAGTTATCCACTTAAGAGTATTAAGATCTTTAAAGAAGCTTTTTATATGTCTTTCTTATTTTTCATGTTGAGCGGTGTTGTCTTGCCGAGCTTCATATAGGTGTCCGTGCCGCTAGCCCAGGCCTACGCCCGTTCATCCCACACCTAAAGGAAAGGTTGGTTGGAAATTGACCTATGGGCTTGCTTTCTCTAGAATCGCCGGTCTCTTAAAAGGGGGCCATCCCGGCCCGTCGTCGACAAACCCAGGTAACACGCCATGAAACGTACTTTCCAACCAAGCACCATCAAGCGCGCGCGCACTCACGGTTTCCGTGCCCGTATGGCTACCAAGAACGGCCGCGCTGTTCTGTCGCGTCGTCGTGCCAAAGGCCGTAAGCGTCTGGCCATTTGATTTTTCGGCACAGGTGGTGAGTCAGGACTTCAGTCGGGAAAAGCGACTGCTTACACCCCGGCATTTCAAAGCGGTCTTCGACTCCCCAACCGGCAAGGTTCCAGGGAAAAACCTGCTGATCCTTGCTCGCGAGAACGGTCTGGATCACCCGCGCCTAGGCCTGGTGATTGGCAAGAAAAGCGTCAAGCTCGCCGTTCAACGTAACCGCCTCAAGCGCTTGATGCGCGATTCCTTTCGTCTGAACCAGCATTCACTTGCCGGGTTGGATATCGTGATCGTCGCGCGCAAGGGATTGGGTGAGATAGAAAACCCGGAATTGCACCAACACTTCGGCAAACTCTGGAAACGCCTGGCGCGCAGCCGACCGGCACCAGCAGTCTCCGCCGATTGCGCAGGGGTAAGCAGCCAAGATGCGTAAACTGGCACTCGTTCCGATCCAGTTTTACCGTTATGCCATTAGTCCTCTGATGGCCAGCCACTGCCGTTTCTACCCCAGTTGCTCTTGTTACGCCTACGAAGCCATCGAAAACCACGGTCTCTGGCGTGGTGGATGGCTAGCCGTTCGTCGCCTGGGGCGTTGTCATCCGTGGAACGACGGCGGTTTCGACCCCGTTCCACCCGCTCCTTCCTCCCGAACTTCTTCGATAGCCGAGTAATCATGGATATTAAACGCACGATCCTGATCGTCGCCCTGGCAATCGTGTCCTACGTCATGGTCCTTAAATGGAACCAGGACTACGGCCAGGCTGCCCTGCCGACTCAGAATACTGCTGCCAGCACGAACAACCCTGGTTTGCCCGATGGCGTACCTGCCGGTAATGCCGGTGCTGGTGCCAGCGCCGATGTGCCAAGCGCCACTGCTGAAACCCGCACTGCCGATCTGGCACCCGTGGCTGTCAGCAAGGATCTGATCCGGGTCAAGACCGATGTGCTGGACTTGGCTATCGATCCGGTAGGTGGTGACGTCGTCCAATTGAACCTGCCGCAGTATCCACGCCGTCAGGACCATCCGGATATCCCGTTCCAACTGTTCGACAACGGTGCAGAGCGCGTCTATCTCGCGCAAAGCGGGTTGACCGGTGCCAACGGTCCAGATGCCCGTTCGACCGGTCGCCCCCTCTACGCTGCTGATCAGAAGCGTTATCAGTTGGCCGATGGTCAGGACCAGCTGGTGGTAGACCTGAAGTTCAGCGACAACGGGGTCAACTACATCAAGCGCTTCAGCTTCAAGCGCGGCGAGTATGATCTGAACGTCAGCTACCTGATCGACAACCAGAGCAGCCAGGCCTGGAGCGGCAACATGTTCGCCCAGCTCAAGCGCGATGCCAGTTCCGATCCATCGTCGAGCACTGCCACCGGCACCGCGACCTACTTGGGTGCGGCCCTGTGGACACCTTCGGAGCCCTACAAAAAGGTCTCGATGAAGGACATCGACAAAGGTAGTTTGAAAGAAAACGTGTCCGGCGGTTGGGTAGCATGGCTTCAGCACTACTTCGTGACCGCATGGATCCCGGCCAAGTCCGACAACAATGTGGTGCAAACCCGCAAGGACAGCCAGGGCAACTACATCATCGGCTATACCGGCCCGGCTATCAGCGTACCTGCGGGCGGCAAGGCCGAAACCAGCGCCATGTTGTATGCCGGTCCGAAGATCCAGTCCAAGCTCAAGGAGTTGTCCCCAGGCCTGGAGCTGACTGTCGACTACGGTTTCCTGTGGTTCATCGCCCAGCCGATCTTCTGGCTCCTGCAACATATCCACAGCCTGCTGGGTAACTGGGGCTGGTCGATCATCGTGCTGACCATGCTCATCAAGGGCCTGTTCTTCCCGCTGTCCGCTGCCAGCTACCGTTCCATGGCACGTATGCGTGCTGTTTCGCCCAAGCTCGCAGCGCTCAAGGAACGCTTCGGCGATGATCGCCAGAAGATGTCCCAGGCGATGATGGAGCTGTACAAGAAAGAGAAAATCAACCCGCTGGGCGGTTGCTTGCCAATCCTGGTCCAGATGCCAGTATTCCTGGCCCTCTACTGGGTACTGCTGGAAAGCGTCGAGATGCGTCAGGCACCTTGGATGCTGTGGATTACCGACCTGTCGATCAAGGATCCGTTCTTCATCCTGCCGATCATCATGGGCGCTACCATGTTCATTCAGCAGCGCCTGAACCCGACCCCGCCGGATCCGATGCAGGCCAAGGTGATGAAAATGATGCCGATCATCTTCACCTTCTTCTTCCTGTGGTTCCCAGCCGGTCTGGTGCTGTACTGGGTTGTGAACAACTGCCTGTCCATCACGCAGCAGTGGTACATCACGCGCAGCATCGAGGCCGCCAACAAGAAAGCGGCTGCCTGACGGGCTGCTACGCTAGCTTGTGAATAAAACGCCCCCTCGTGGGGCGTTTTTGCTATCTGTCGTATTTGTCGTAGAGGCTCCCCAGCATGAATACTGTGCGTGAAACCATTGCCGCCATCGCAACTGCCCAAGGCCGCGGCGGCGTAGGCATCGTGAGGTTGTCAGGACCACTGGCTGCCCAGGCGGGCCAGTGGATAACCGGCCGCAGCCTGCAACCGCGTCATGCTCATTACGGCCCATTCCGCGACGAGGAGGGGGTGGTACTGGATGAAGGTATCGCGCTGTTCTTTCCGGGGCCCAACTCATTCACCGGTGAAGATGTACTTGAGTTGCAAGGCCATGGCGGCCCCGTGGTCCTGGACATGCTGCTACAGCGCTGTGTACAACTGGGGTGTCGCCTGGCCAGGCCAGGGGAGTTCAGCGAGCGGGCATTTCTCAATGACAAGCTTGACCTGGCTCAAGCCGAGGCCATCGCCGACTTGATCGAAGCCAGCTCGAGCCAGGCAGCGCGAAACGCACTGCGATCGCTGCAGGGCGAATTTTCCAGACATGTCCACAGCCTCACCGAAGCGTTGATCGCGCTGCGCATCTACGTGGAGGCCGCCATTGATTTTCCCGAGGAAGAAATCGACTTCCTGGCCGATGGCCATGTGCTGTCGATGCTCGACGCCGTCAGGGATCATTTATCCACAGTGCTGCGTGAGGCGGGCCAAGGGGCTTTGCTGCGTGATGGCATGACAGTGGTCATCGCTGGGCGACCCAATGCAGGCAAGTCGAGTCTGCTCAACCAGCTAGCGGGACGTGAAGCGGCGATCGTAACGGACATTGCCGGCACGACTCGGGACACCCTGCGCGAACATATCCACATCGACGGCATGCCGCTTCACGTGGTGGACACAGCTGGGCTACGTACAACAGATGATCATGTGGAAAAGATCGGTGTCGAGCGAGCGCTACAAGCGATAGGCGAGGCAGACCGGATACTGCTGGTTGTAGACTCCACAGCCCCTGAAGCCAACGATCCCTTTGCTTTATGGCCCGAGTTTCTGGACCAGCGTCCGGATCCAGCACGAGTAACCCTCATACGCAATAAAGCGGATCTGAGTGGAGAGCCTGTAGCGCTGCACCAGGGTGAAGATGGGCAAGCCACCATCACGCTGAGCGCCAAAGGAGAGGGTGGAGGGCTGCAGCTGTTGCGCGACCATCTCAAGGCCTGCATGG
The DNA here is from genome assembly GCF_002812565.2 of Pseudomonas sp. SGAir0191. Lineage (NCBI taxonomy): Bacteria > Pseudomonadati > Pseudomonadota > Gammaproteobacteria > Pseudomonadales > Pseudomonadaceae > Pseudomonas > Pseudomonas sp. SGAir0191. Next base: position 5,066,494 of record NZ_CP025035.2, on the reverse strand, counting down.
GCTATGAACAAACCGCCGAAAGTGGTTTCAGCGCCCGTCGACGGCACCTGGATGCCTTGCGCCAGGCCAGTGAGCACCTTGAGCACGGTCGTGCGCAGCTGACCCTCGCAGGTGCAGGTGAATTACTGGCAGAAGACTTGCGTCAGGCGCAGCAGGTGCTTGGGGAAATCACCGGCGCCTTCAGTTCGGACGACTTGTTGGGGCGGATTTTCTCGAGTTTCTGCATCGGCAAGTAACAAACAACCTGGTCCCGGACCAGCCAACCGCCCTTTAGGGGCGGTTTTTTTTGGCTTGAAATAAGCATCCAGCGAAGGGACAGCCAGGAACGGTACCCGCTAAGCCCTGTGGAAAACCCTATCTGAGCTCCGTTGATAAGCGCTACTTTTTCTTGAGGATAAATCGCCCTGTGGGTAACCCTCTATTTCATCCACAGGCTATTCCCTGTTATCCAGAAGGCTCAGTGGGGCTAAAACACAGGGTTCAGGATCTCTGTACAACACGCGTTTCCTGGCCTTGAAGACCTTATCCACAGATATCGCTGTGCATAAGAATAAACATAAAAACAAAGCTTTTATAAATCTCTCTTCGTTAATTTCTGTTGTGTGCCATTCATCCACAGCCTGATCAAAATTTGCTCAGACGGTTTCAATGAGGGGTGTGATGTCCCTATACTTGTCGGCTTACCTTTTCTATTTGCACAACAGGCACGAGGTGCGTGGTGGATTTCCCTTCCCGTTTTGAAGTGATCGTCATCGGCGGCGGCCATGCCGGTACCGAGGCTGCGCTTGCGTCTGCACGCATGGGTGTCAAAACCCTGCTGCTGACCCACAACGTGGAAACCCTCGGGCACATGAGTTGCAACCCTGCCATTGGTGGCATCGGCAAGAGCCATCTGGTCAAGGAAATCGACGCCCTGGGCGGCGCCATGGCGCTGGCCACCGACAAGAGTGGCATTCAGTTTCGCGTGTTGAATAACCGCAAGGGCCCAGCCGTTCGCGCCACGCGTGCGCAGGCTGACCGCGCCATCTACAAAGCGGTTGTGCGTGAGATTTTGGAAAACCAGCCCAACCTGTGGATATTTCAGCAGTCCTGTGACGACCTGATCGTTGAACAGGATGAAGTCAAAGGCGTGGTCACCCAGATGGGACTGCGGTTCTTTGCAAACTCGGTCGTGCTCACCACCGGCACCTTCCTGGGCGGCCTGATCCATATCGGTATGCAGAACCACTCGGGAGGACGCGCAGGGGATCCGCCCTCCATCGCGTTGGCGCATCGCATGCGTGAATTGCCGCTACGCGTCGGCCGCCTGAAGACAGGTACGCCGCCTCGTATCGACGGTCGCTCCGTGGATTTCTCGGTTATGACCGAGCAGCCCGGCGATACGCCTATCCCGGTGATGTCGTTCATGGGCAATGCTGGCATGCACCCGCGCCAGGTGAGCTGCTACATCACTCACACCAACGCCCGGACACATGACATCATCGCTTCGAACCTTGACCGCTCGCCCATGTACTCGGGTGTCATCGAAGGGGTAGGGCCACGTTACTGCCCGTCGATCGAAGACAAGATCCACCGCTTTGCGGACAAGGAAAGCCACCAGGTATTCATCGAGCCTGAAGGCCTGACCACTCACGAGCTCTACCCCAACGGTATTTCCACTTCGCTGCCCTTCGATGTGCAGCTGGAGTTGGTGCGCTCGATCCGGGGCATGGAAAACGCGCATATCGTCCGCCCAGGCTACGCCATCGAATATGACTACTTCGATCCGCGCGACTTGAAGTACAGCCTGGAAACCAAAGTCATTGGTGGTCTTTTCTTCGCTGGCCAGATCAACGGCACCACCGGTTACGAAGAAGCCGGTGCGCAAGGCCTGTTGGCCGGGACCAACGCCGCACTGCGCGCTCAGGGGCGAGAGGCCTGGTGTCCGCGGCGCGATGAAGCCTACATCGGCGTGCTGGTCGACGACTTGATCACCTTGGGCACTCAAGAACCGTATCGCATGTTCACATCCCGGGCCGAATACCGGTTGATCCTGCGGGAGGACAACGCCGACCTGCGTCTCACCGAAAAAGGGCGAGCGCTGGGGTTGATCGACGACGAGCGCTGGGCCGCTTTCTGCACCAAGCGCGACGGTATCGAAAAAGAAGAGCAGCGGCTGAAATCGACCTGGATAAGGCCCAACACCGAGCAAGGCCAAGCCGTTGTGGACAAGTTCGGTACGCCATTGAGCCACGAGTACAGCCTGCTGAACCTGCTGGCACGACCCGAAATCGACTATGCAGGGTTAATGGCGGCTACCGGCGGTGAGTCGATCGATCCACAGGTCGCCGAGCAGGTCGAGATTCGCACCAAATACGCGGGTTACATCGACCGTCAGCAGGACGAAATCGCGCGGCTGCGCGCCAGTGAGGACACGCGTCTGCCTGTGGATATCGAGTACGCCACGATTTCGGGGCTGTCCAAAGAGATTCAGGGCAAGCTCAGCCAGACCCGTCCCGAAACCCTGGGGCAGGCCTCGCGCATTCCAGGCGTGACGCCGGCGGCCATTTCCCTGTTGCTCATCCACCTGAAAAAACGCGGTGCAGGCCGCGAGCTGGAGCAAAGCGTTTGAGTTCCCTGGTTACCTCCCAACATGCCGAAGAGTTGTCCACAGGTGCCCGCCAGTTGGCTGTGCCCCTGAGCCCTGAACACCATGAAAAACTGCTGGGCTACCTGGCCCTGTTGATCAAGTGGAACAAGGCCTACAACCTCACCGCCGTCCGGGATCCGGACGAAATGGTTTCGCGTCACCTGCTCGACAGCCTCAGCGTGATGCCGTTTATCCACAGCGAGCGCAGCAACTGGCTGGATGTCGGCAGCGGCGGAGGCATGCCAGGTGTGCCCATGGCTATCCTGCATCCCCACAAGCGGATCACCGTACTGGATGCCAATGGCAAGAAGACGCGCTTTCTGACCCAGGTGAAAATGGAGCTCAAGCTGGACAACCTTACGGTTATCCACAGCAGGGTCGAGGGGTACACGCCGGCCCAGCCGTTTGACGGCATCATCTCCCGCGCTTTCAGCAGCATGGAGAATTTCACCAACTGGACCCGCCACCTGGGCGACACCGGGACGCAGTGGCTTGCAATGAAGGGGCTGCATCCTGCCGATGAACTGGTAGCATTGCCCGCAGACTTCACAGTGGAAAGCGAGCAGGCCCTGACCGTTCCGGGTTGCCAGGGCCAACGTCATCTGCTGATACTGCGCCGCAAGGCTTGACTGGGAACAGACGCATCAATGGCTAAGGTATTCGCAATCGCGAACCAGAAAGGTGGTGTGGGCAAGACCACCACCTGTATCAATCTCGCTGCCTCGCTGGTGGCGACCAAGCGTCGTGTGCTGCTGATCGACCTCGATCCGCAGGGCAATGCCACCATGGGCAGCGGCGTGGACAAGCACGAGCTCGAGCACTCTGTGTACGACCTGCTGATCGGAGAGTGTGACCTGGCCCAGGCCATGCACTATTCCGAGCATGGTGGGTTCCAGTTGCTGCCGGCCAACCGTGACCTGACCGCTGCCGAAGTCGTGCTGCTGGAGATGCAGGTCAAGGAAAGCCGCCTGCGTAATGCGCTGGCGCCCATTCGTGATAACTACGATTTCATCCTCATCGACTGCCCGCCTTCATTGTCGATGCTGACGCTCAATGCCCTGGTGGCTTCCGATGGCGTGATCATCCCCATGCAGTGCGAGTATTACGCGCTGGAAGGGCTGAGCGACCTTGTGGACAACATCAAGCGGATCGCCGCCAAGTTGAACCCTGCGCTCAAGATCGAGGGGTTGCTGCGAACCATGTATGATCCGCGGCTGAGCCTGAACAACGATGTATCGGCGCAGCTCAAGGAGCATTTCGGTTCGCAGTTGTACGATACCGTCATTCCGCGAAACATCCGCCTGGCCGAAGCACCCAGCTTCGGTATGCCGGCATTGGCCTACGACAAGCAATCGCGCGGCGCACAGGCCTACCTCGCCCTGGCCGGAGAACTGGTTCGTCGTCAACGCCGCCAGTCCCGCACTGCACAAGCAACTTAAGGAATCCGCATGGCCGTCAAGAAACGGGGTCTCGGACGTGGGTTGGATGCGCTGCTCAGCGGTCCATCCGTGAGCGCGCTCGAGGAGCAGGCTGTAAAGATCGACCTCAAGGAGCTTCAGCACCTGCCCGTCGAGTTGATTCAACGGGGCAAGTACCAGCCACGTCGCGACATGGACCCGCAGGCGCTCGAAGAACTGGCTCACTCGATCCGCAGCCACGGCGTGATGCAACCTATCGTGGTGCGGCCGGTTGGCGATGAGCGCTATGAGATCATCGCCGGTGAGCGGCGCTGGCGCGCGACTCAGCAAGCCGGTCTGGACACCATTCCAGCCATGGTCCGCGAGGTCCCTGACGAAGCGGCCATTGCCATGGCCCTGATCGAAAACATCCAGCGCGAGGACTTGAACCCTCTGGAAGAAGCGCTGGCCTTGCAGCGGTTGCAGCAGGAGTTCGAACTGACCCAGCAGCAAGTGGCCGATGCCGTGGGCAAGTCGCGGGTGACCGTGGCCAACCTGCTGCGGTTGATCACGTTGCCTGAAGCGATCAAAACGATGCTCGCCCATGGTGACCTGGAGATGGGTCACGCACGGGCTTTGCTAGGCCTGGAAGAGAATCGCCAGGAGGAAGGGGCGCGTCATGTTGTCGCACGTGGGCTGACCGTACGTCAGACCGAGGCGCTGGTGCGCCAATGGCTGAGCGACAAGCCTGATCCGGTAGAACCCGGCAAACCTGATCCGGACATTGCACGCCTGGAACAGCGGCTTGCAGAGCGTTTGGGCTCGGCTGTACAGATTCGCCACGGCGCTAAAGGCAAGGGCCAACTGGTGATTCGCTATAACTCGCTCGATGAGTTGCAAGGCGTACTCGCACACATTCGCTGAAACAATTCCTGTTGTAGCGCGCAATCGGAAATCACTACGAATAGTTGAATAGGGGTTAATCCACCCCTATACTCTGCGCGCATTTTGTCGGCACAAATTATGCCAAGTCATCGCTGACTGGCAGGCCGATTCACGGGGAGCAGTTGTGATGGAAATCCGCACGCCAAACCGGTTGCCTTTCCATCGCTGGGCGGTTTTTCCGGTATTGCTGACGCAATTCGTCGTGCTGCTGCTGGCAACCTTGGTGTTGTGGCAGTTGGCTGGGACGGTCAGCGGATATTCAGGGCTCTGCGGAGGCCTGATTGCCTGGCTGCCCAATGTTTATTTCGCCTGGAAGGCTTTTCGCTTTAGCGGAGCTCGGGCGGCGCAGGCCATCGTCAAGTCGTTCTACGCTGGCGAGGCAGGCAAGATGATTTTGACGGCAGTGCTCTTCGCACTGACCTTCGCAGGAGTGAAGCCACTGGCGCCGCTGGCAGTATTCGGCGTCTTCGTGTTGACCCTTTTGGTCAGCTGGTTCGCGCCCCTGCTGATGAATAAAAGACTTTCGAGACCTTAGGGCGTTTGAGGCAACCATGGCAGCAGAAACCGCTTCGGGCTATATCCAGCACCACTTGCAGAACCTGACTTACGGTCAACTACCAGACGGCAGCTGGGGCTTCGCCCATTCGGCTGCAGAAGCCAAGGCTATGGGCTTCTGGGCATTCCACGTGGATACCCTGGGTTGGTCCGTCGCACTGGGTCTGATCTTCCTGTTCATCTTCCGCATGGCGGCCAAGAAGGCGACTTCTGGCCAACCGAGCGGCCTGCAGAACTTCGTCGAAGTGCTGGTGGACTTCGTCAACGGCAGCGTGAAGGACTCCTTCCACGGCCGTAGCCCGGTGATCGCGCCGCTGGCGCTGACCATCTTCGTCTGGGTATTCCTGATGAACGCCATCGACCTGGTACCGGTCGACTGGATTCCTCAGCTGGCCATCCTGATCTCGGGTGATCCGCACATTCCGTTCCGCGCCGTGTCGACCACCGACCCGAACGCGACCCTGGCCATGGCCTTCTGCGTGTTTGCGCTGATCATCTTCTACAGCATCAAGGTCAAGGGCCTGGGTGGCTTCATCGGTGAGCTGACCCTGCACCCGTTCGGCAGCAAGAATATCTTCCTGCAGATCCTGCTGATCCCGGTCAACTTCCTGCTGGAATTCGTGACCCTGATCGCCAAGCCGATCTCGCTGGCACTGCGTCTGTTCGGCAACATGTACGCCGGCGAGCTGGTGTTCATCCTGATTGCCGTGATGTTCGGCGCCGGCATCCTGTGGCTCAGCGGCCTGGGTATCGTGCTGCAATGGGCGTGGGCTGTGTTCCACATCCTGATCATCACCCTGCAAGCCTTCATCTTCATGATGCTTACCATCGTCTACTTGTCGATGGCTCACGAAGATAACCATTAAGACCGCCTGGCGTGTCTGATAGCCTTCCCCGCTCGTTTGGGGGGAGGGCTTAAAAAGTCCGCAAGGGCATGCTGTACCAAACGATTCGTTTTACCGCTTCAAACTAAAAAACCTAACCAATACGACGTAAAAGTCGGGAGGAAAGATGGAAACTGTAGTTGGTCTGACCGCTATCGCTGTTGCTCTGCTGATCGGCCTGGGTGCTCTGGGTACCGCCATTGGTTTCGGCCTGCTGGGCGGCAAATTCCTGGAAGGCGCTGCTCGTCAGCCTGAGATGGTTCCGATGCTGCAGGTCAAAATGTTCATCGTTGCCGGTCTGCTCGACGCCGTCACCATGATCGGTGTTGGTATCGCTCTGTTCTTCACCTTCGCGAATCCCTTCGTTGGTCAAATCGCCGGCTAATCACTCGTTTCGACGAGTTGATGGGTGTGATGGACAAAGACCGAGCGAGGTGTTGGCGTGAACATTAATGCAACCCTGATTGGCCAATCCGTTGCTTTTCTGATTTTTGTACTCTTCTGCATGAAGTACGTATGGCCTCCGGTCATCACTGCTCTGCAAGAGCGTCAAAAGAAGATTGCAGACGGCTTGGACGCTGCCAACCGCGCAGCTCGCGACCTGGAGCTGGCCCAAGAGAAAGTGGGTCAGCAACTGCGTGAAGCAAAGGCACAGGCAGCTGAAATCATTGAGCAAAGCAAGAAACGCGCTGCTCAGCTAGTAGACGAAGCCCGTGAACAGGCTCGTGTCGAAGCTGACCGTGTGAAGGCTCAGGCTCAGGCCGAGATCGAACAGGAACTGAACAGCGTCAAAGACGCCCTGCGTGCCCAAGTGGGTGCCCTGGCTGTTGGCGGTGCTGAAAAGATCCTTGGCGCCACAATCGATCAAAACGCGCATGCAGAGCTGGTTAACAAACTGGCCGCTGAAATTTAAGCGAGGGCGATCATGGCAGAACTGACCACGTTGGCCCGACCTTACGCTAAGGCTGCCTTTGAGCATGCCCAGGCCCATCAGCAACTGGCCAATTGGTCAGCCATGCTCGGCCTGGCTGCTGCAGTGTCCGAAGACGACACCATGCAGCGCCTGCTCAAGGCCCCGCGACTGACAAGCGCAGAAAAGGCCGCCGCATTCATTGACGTTTGCGGTGACAAGTTCGATGCATCGGCACAGAATTTCATTCATGTTGCCGCGGAAAACGACCGTCTCCTGCTTCTGCCGGAGATTGCCGCTCTGTTCGACCTGTACAAGGCAGAACAAGAGAAATCCGTGGACGTGGAAGTCACCAGTGCTTTTGCGTTGAACCAAGAACAGCAAGACAAACTCGCCAAGGTTCTCAGTGCACGGCTCAGCCGGGAAGTGCGCCTGCACGCGTCGGAGGATGCCAGCCTGATCGGCGGCGTCGTCATCCGCGCCGGCGACCTGGTAATCGATGGCTCTGTTCGCGGCAAAATCGCGAAACTGGCCGAAGCATTGAAATCTTGAGTTTGAAGGGGCAGCAGAGCAATGCAGCAACTCAATCCTTCCGAAATTAGTGAAATCATCAAGGGCCGCATCGAGAAGCTCGATGTCGGCTCCCAAGCCCGTAACGAAGGTACCGTCGTAAGCGTTTCCGACGGTATCGTACGGATCCACGGTCTGGCCGACGCTATGTACGGCGAAATGATCGAGTTCCCGGGCGGCGTATACGGTATGGCACTGAACCTGGAGCAAGACTCCGTAGGTGCGGTGGTACTGGGTGCGTACACCTCCCTCGCCGAGGGCATGAGCGCCAAGTGCACCGGTCGCATCCTGGAAGTTCCGGTTGGTAAGGAACTGCTGGGTCGCGTCGTGGACGCACTGGGTAACCCGATCGACGGCAAAGGTCCGCTGAACAACACCGAGACCGACGCGGTCGAGAAAGTTGCTCCAGGCGTGATCTGGCGTAAGTCGGTAGACCAGCCTGTACAGACTGGCTACAAGTCGGTCGACGCCATGATCCCGGTTGGCCGTGGCCAGCGTGAGCTGATCATCGGTGACCGTCAGATCGGTAAGACTGCCATGGCGGTCGATGCGATCATCAACCAGAAAAATAGCGGTATCTTCTGCGTATACGTGGCCGTGGGCCAGAAGCAGTCGACCATCGCCAACGTCGTGCGCAAGCTCGAAGAAGCCGGTGCCCTGGCCAACACCATCGTTGTTGCCGCCAGCGCCTCGGAATCGGCTGCACTGCAGTTCCTGGCGCCGTACTCCGGCTGCACCATGGGCGAGTACTTCCGTGACCGCGGTGAAGATGCCCTGATCGTCTACGATGACCTGTCCAAGCAGGCTGTTGCCTACCGTCAGATCTCTCTGCTGCTGCGTCGTCCACCAGGACGTGAAGCGTACCCAGGCGACGTGTTCTATCTCCACTCCCGTCTGCTGGAGCGTGCATCGCGCGTTTCGGAAGAATACGTCGAGAAGTTCACCAACGGCGCAGTCACTGGCAAGACCGGTTCCCTGACCGCTCTGCCGATCATCGAAACCCAGGCTGGCGACGTTTCGGCGTTCGTTCCGACCAACGTGATTTCCATCACCGACGGTCAGATCTTCCTGGAATCGGCCATGTTCAACTCGGGCATCCGCCCTGCAGTGAACGCCGGTGTTTCGGTATCGCGTGTAGGTGGTGCCGCTCAGACCAAGATCATCAAGAAGCTGTCCGGTGGTATTCGTACCGCACTGGCTCAGTACCGTGAACTGGCGGCATTCGCCCAGTTCGCGTCCGATCTGGACGAAGCGACCCGCAAGCAGCTGGAGCATGGTCAGCGCGTTACCGAGCTGATGAAGCAGAAGCAGTACGCGCCGATGTCCATCGCGGACATGGCCCTGTCGCTGTACGCCGCTGAGCGTGGCTTCCTGACCGACGTAGAAGTCTCCAAGGTCGGCAGCTTCGAGCAAGCACTGATCGCCTTCTTCCACCGTGATCACGCCGAACTGATGGCGAAGATCAACGTGAAGGGTGACTTCAACGACGAAATCGATGCAGGCATGAAAGCCGGTATCGAGAAGTTCAAGGCCACCCAGACCTGGTAAGCCGCAGCGGGGGCCCAGGCCCCCGCTTGCTAACCTGATAGGTGATACATGGCAGGCGCAAAAGAGATTCGCAGTAAGATTGCGAGCATCAAAAGCACGCAAAAAATTACCAGCGCCATGGAAAAAGTGGCGGTCAGCAAAATGCGCAAGGCACAACAGCGCATGGCTGCTAGCCGTCCTTATGCGGAGCGTATTCGCCAGGTGATCGGTCATCTGGCCAACGCCAACCCGGAATACCGCCACCCGTTCATGATCGAGCGCCCTGTAAAGCGCGCCGGTTATATCGTGGTGAGCAGTGACCGTGGTCTGTGCGGTGGCCTGAATACCAACCTGTTCAAGGCCTTGGTCAAGGACATGAACGAAAACCGCGAACAGGGCGTGGAAATCGACCTGTGCGTGATCGGCAGCAAGGGTGCGACTTTCTTCCGTATCTTTGGCGGCAACGTAGTAGCCGCGATCAGCCACCTGGGCGAAGAGCCATCGATCAATGACTTGATCGGCTCCGTCAAGGTCATGCTGGACGCCTACCTCGATGGCCGTATCGATCGCCTCTCGGTGGTTTCGAACAAGTTCATCAACACCATGACCCAAAAGCCGACGGTCGAGCAGTTGGTACCGTTGGTGGCAACCCCGGATCAGGATCTCAAGCATCACTGGGACTACCTGTACGAACCCGACGCAAAAGAGCTGCTGGACGGCTTGATGGTGCGTTACGTGGAGTCGCAGGTGTACCAGGCGGTGGTCGAGAACAATGCTGCTGAACAAGCAGCCCGGATGATCGCCATGAAGAACGCCACAGACAACGCCGGTGACCTGATCAGCGAACTCCAGCTGATCTACAACAAGGCGCGTCAGGCTGCGATCACCCAGGAGATCTCGGAAATCGTCGGCGGCGCTGCCGCGGTTTAACGGTTCAAAAATTCAGAGGATCCAGCTATGAGTAGCGGACGTATCGTTCAAATCATCGGCGCCGTCATCGACGTGGAATTCCCACGTGACGTCGTGCCGAGTGTTTACAACGCGCTGAAAGTACAAGGCGCGGAAACCACCCTGGAAGTTCAGCAGCAGCTGGGCGACGGCGTGGTTCGTACCATTGCGATGGGCTCGACCGAAGGTCTGAAGCGCGGTCTGGACGTCGTCGATACCGGCGCGGCCATCTCCGTTCCTGTCGGTAAGGCTACCCTGGGCCGCATCATGGACGTCCTGGGTAACCCAATCGACGAAGCCGGTCCGATCGGTGAAGAAGAGCGTCGTGGTATCCACCAGAAGGCACCTTCGTTCGCTGACCAGGCAGGCGGCAACGACCTGCTGGAAACCGGGATCAAGGTTATCGACCTGGTTTGCCCGTTCGCCAAGGGTGGTAAAGTTGGTCTGTTCGGTGGTGCCGGTGTCGGCAAGACCGTGAACATGATGGAACTGATCCGTAACATCGCCATCGAGCACAGCGGTTATTCCGTGTTCGCTGGTGTGGGTGAGCGTACTCGTGAGGGTAACGACTTCTACCACGAGATGAAGGACTCCAACGTTCTCGACAAAGTAGCGCTGGTCTACGGTCAGATGAACGAGCCACCAGGAAACCGTCTGCGCGTTGCGCTGACTGGCCTGACCATGGCTGAGAAATTCCGTGACGAAGGTAACGACGTTCTGCTGTTCGTCGACAACATCTATCGTTACACCCTGGCCGGTACCGAAGTATCCGCACTGCTGGGCCGTATGCCTTCGGCAGTAGGTTACCAGCCGACCCTGGCCGAAGAGATGGGCGTTCTGCAAGAGCGTATCACTTCGACCAAGGAAGGTTCGATCACCTCCATCCAGGCCGTTTACGTGCCTGCGGATGACTTGACCGACCCGTCGCCAGCGACCACCTTCGCCCACTTGGACGCCACCGTCGTTCTGTCCCGTGACATCGCCTCCCTGGGTATCTACCCAGCGGTTGACCCACTGGACTCGACTTCGCGCCAGCTGGACCCGAACGTGATCGGTACCGAGCACTACGAAACTGCCCGTCAGGTTCAGTATGTTCTGCAGCGCTACAAAGAGCTGAAGGACATCATCGCGATCCTGGGTATGGACGAGCTGTCCGAGACCGACAAGCAACTGGTAGCGCGCGCTCGTAAGATCCAGCGCTTCCTGTCGCAGCCGTTCTTCGTGGCCGAGGTCTTCACCGGTTCGCCAGGCAAGTACGTTTCCCTGAAAGACACCATCGCTGGCTTCAGCGGCATCCTCAAAGGTGACTACGACCACCTGCCAGAACAAGCGTTCTACATGGTCGGCAGCATCGACGAAGCGATCGAGAAAGCCAAGAAACTGTAATCCCGGCGCCCCGCAAGGGGCGCTAATCAGGTTGAGGCAAGCAGATGGCTATGACAGTCCATTGCGATATCGTCAGCGCGGAAGGAGAAATCTTCTCCGGTCTGGTCGAGATGGTAGTAGCGCACGGCAACTTGGGCGATCTGGGTATCGCACCAGGCCACGCCCCGCTGATCACCAATCTCAAGCCGGGTCCGATCACGCTGACCAAGCAGGGTGGCACTCAAGAGGTGTACTACATCTCCGGTGGCTTCCTCGAAGTGCAGCCGAACATGGTGAAGGTTCTTGCCGACACCGTGCAACGTGCTGCCGACCTGGACGAAGCTCAGGCTCAGGAAGCCCTCAAGGCTGCCGAGAACGCGCTGAACACCAAAGGCTCGGACTTCGACTACGGCGCTGCTGCCGCACGTCTGGCCGAGGCTGCGGCTCAGCTGCGTACTGTCCAGCAAATGCGCAGAGGCAAGTGATCGGCTGCGGCCATCATTTGTGTAGCGATTGAGTAAAAGGGTAGCCTCGGCTACCCTTTTTCTTTTTTCGATTTTCCCCTTTCGGTCAAGCAACTGACCGCCCAGGATTGGTAGCCAGTCATGTCCCTCGATATCGTTATTCTTGCCGCCGGCCAAGGCACCCGCATGCGCTCGTCGCTGCCCAAGGTATTGCACCCGGTAGCGGGCAACTCCATGCTCGGTCATGTTATCCACAGCGCTCGCCAGCTTCAGCCGCAGGGCATCCACGTGGTGATAGGCCATGGGGCAGAGTTGGTTCAAGCGAGACTGGCAGGTGATGACCTCAACTTTGTCATGCAGGACAAGCAACTGGGTACGGGGCATGCCTTGGCGCAAGCTTTGCCAGCACTGTCCGCGGACACCGTGCTGGTACTGTACGGCGACGTGCCGCTGATCGAAGTGCCGACCCTACAACGCTTGTTGGCCAAAGCCAGCGAGCAGCAACTGGGTTTGCTCACGGTTACGCTCGAAGACCCGACGGGCTATGGCCGCATTGTGCGTGATGCGCATGGGCGGGTAACGGCAATCGTCGAGCACAAGGACGCCAACGAGGCGCAGAAGGCCATTCGCGAAGGCAACACCGGCATTCTGGCGCTTCCTGGCGCTCGCCTGGCGGATTGGATGGGCCGCTTGTCGAACAACAATGCTCAGGGCGAGTACTACCTGACTGATGTGATCGCCATGGCAGTCGCTGATGGCCTGTTGGTCGCCACCGAGCAACCTGACGATCCCATGGAAGTGCAGGGTGCCAATGACCGCCGTCAGCTTGCCGAACTGGAGCGTCACTACCAGTTGCGTGAGGCCCGCCGCCTGATGGCGCAGGGTGTGACCTTGCGTGACCCTGCGCGTTTCGATGTCCGGGGCGAAGTGACGGTCGGCCGGGATGTGCTGATCGACATCAACGTCATTTTGGAAGGCAAGGTTGTCATCGAAGACGACGTGCAGATTGGCCCTAACTGTGTGATCAAGGATTGCACGCTGCGCAAAGGTGCCGTGATCAAGGCCAACAGTCACCTAGAGGGTGCCGTCATGGGTGAGGGGAGTGATGCAGGTCCATTTGCACGCCTGCGTCCAGGGACCGTACTCGATGCAAAGGCCCATGTGGGTAACTTCGTCGAGCTGAAGAATGCCCATCTTGGTGAAGGCGCCAAAGCTGGGCATCTGTCTTATTTGGGTGATGCCGAAATCGGCGCCCGCACTAATATTGGTGCGGGCACCATCACCTGTAATTACGATGGGGCCAACAAGTTCAAGACGGTCATGGGCGAAGACGTCTTCATCGGCTCCAACAGCGCCCTCGTCGCGCCTGTGGAAATCAAGGCCGGGGCCACGACTGCTGCGGGCTCGACGATTACTCAGTGTGTGGAAGCAGGTGAATTGGCGGTAGCACGCTCTCGCCAGCGCAACGTTTCGGGATGGAAGCGTCCAGAGAAGATCAAGAAGCCCTGATTATCCACAGCTCTTTCGAGGCCGGCCTTGTGCATAACAAGCCGGCCTTTTTATTGGCCAGGCATTAGCTGGCTAACGCTGGCCATACGGCTGAGTATGGTTATCCACAGCGAGACGACGGGGTTGACGGATCCGCGCATTTAGGTTTTGATTGCGATCATTATCTTTCGAAACGAAACTTAAAGCGCCGATGTCGAAACGAAACACGCCACAACGCCGCCATAACATACTGGCCCTGCTCGCGGAGCAGGGCGAGGTCAGCGTGGATGCGCTGGCGAGACGGTTTGACACGTCCGAGGTCACTATCCGCAAGGACCTGGCGGCACTGGAAAGCAATGGTTTGTTGCTGCGCCGCTACGGCGGGGCTGTAACCATGCCGCAGGAGTTGCTGGCGGAGCCGGCGCAACCCGTGTCGGCCTACAAGCGTGCCATTGCACGTGCCGCTGTGAACCTCATCCGCGAACACGCCCGGATCATCATCGACAGCGGCAGTACCACCGCCGCCATGATCCCTGAACTTGGTCGCCAGCCGGGTCTGGTGGTCATGACCAATTCGCTCAATGTTGCCCGGGCCATCAGCGAACTTGAGCACGAGCCGGTGCTGCTGATGACAGGTGGCACCTGGGACCCGCATTCCGAGTCCTTTCAAGGCCAGGTGGCCGAACAGGTTCTGCGCTCGTATGACTTCGACCAGTTGTTCATCGGGGCCGATGGCATCGACCTGGAACGCGGTACCACTACATTCAACGAATTGCTGGGTCTGAGCCGCGTCATGGCCGAGGTCGCCCGTGAGGTGATCGTGATGGTTGAGTCGGACAAGGTCGGCCGCAAGATTCCCAACCTCGAACTGCCGTGGGGCAGGGTGCACACCCTGATCTCGGACGAACGCCTGTGCGAACAGGCACGCGCACAAATTAAAGCACGCGGCGTCAATCTGATCTGCGCCGCTATCAGTCAGGAGTAACCAAGCATGTGTGGAATTGTAGGTGCTGTGGCCGAACGCAACATTACCGCCATCCTTATCGAGGGCCTGAAGCGTCTTGAATACCGTGGGTATGACAGCGCAGGCCTGGCGGTGCTGACGCCCGAGGGCGAATTGCAACGCCGTCGCCGCATCGGCAAGGTCAGCGAGCTCGAAGCAGCCGTCGCGCTCGAGCCAATCGCAGGACGGCTCGGCATCGCGCATACGCGCTGGGCAACCCATGGCGCGCCTACCGAAACCAATGCCCACCCGCATTTCTCAGGCCATGACGTGGCCGTTGTGCACAACGGCATCATCGAGAACCACGAGGAACTGCGCGAGGAACTGAAGGGATTGGGCTATGCCTTCGTGTCCCAGACCGATACCGAAGTGATCGTCCACCTGATCGACCATCTCCTCAAGGGCATTCCCGACCTGGCAGACGCCTTGAAGGCTGCGGTCAAGCGCCTGCACGGTGCCTATGGCCTGGCATTGATCAGCAAAAGCCAGCCTGACCGCCTGGTCGCTGCGCGTAGCGGTAGCCCGTTGGTGATTGGCCTGGGCCTCGGTGAAAACTTCCTTGCCTCTGACCAACTGGCCCTGCGGCAGGTCACCGATCGCTTCATGTATCTCGAAGAGGGCGATATCGCCGAGATCCGTCGCGACCACGTCGCCATCTGGGACCACGATGGCCATCCTGTGCAGCGTGAAACCGTGCAGTACCACGAAGGCGCCGAGGCCGCTGACAAGGGCCAGTACCGTCACTTCATGCTTAAGGAAATCCACGAGCAGCCGCGCGTGGTGCAACGCACATTGGAAGGTCGCTTGGGCCATGACCATGTCCTGGTACAGGCATTCGGTCCGCAGGCAGCCGAGCTGTTTGGCAAAGTGCGCAATGTGCAGATCGTAGCCTGTGGTACCAGCTATCACGCCGGCATGGTTGCACGTTACTGGCTGGAAAGCCTGGCGGGGATCCCCTGCCAGGTAGAAGTAGCGAGCGAGTTCCGTTACCGCAAGGTGGTCGTGCAGCCCGATACGCTGTTCGTTTCCATCTCCCAGTCGGGCGAGACCGCCGATACCCTGGCAGCGCTGCGCAACGCCAAGGAGCTGGGCTTCCTTGGCAGCCTGGCGATCTGCAACGTGGGCATCAGCTCGCTGGTGCGTGAATCCGACCTGACATTGCTGACTTTGGCCGGCCCGGAAATCGGCGTCGCTTCGACCAAGGCCTTCACCACCCAGCTGGTGTCGTTGATGCTTCTGACCTTGGCCTTGGGCCAAGTGCGCGGCACCCTGGACAAGGGCGTCGAAGCTGAACTGGTCGAGGAACTGCGCCGCCTGCCAACACGTCTGGGTGAAGCATTGGCCATGGACGCAACCGTCGAGAAAATCGCCGAGTTGTTCGCTGACAAGCATCACACCTTGTTCCTGGGCCGCGGCGCTCAATACCCGGTGGCTATGGAAGGTGCGCTCAAGCTCAAGGAAATCTCCTATATCCACGCCGAAGCCTACCCCGCGGGCGAGCTCAAACATGGCCCGCTGGCGCTTGTGGATAACGACATGCCGGTGGTGACCGTTGCGCCGAACAACGAACTGCTGGAGAAGCTCAAGTCCAACCTGCAGGAGGTGCGTGCACGCGGCGGTGAGCTGGTGGTCTTCGCTGACGAGCAAGCCGGGTTGAGCAATGGCGAAGGGACCCATGTGATTCCGGTCCCACATATCGCGGATGCGCTGGCGCCGATTCTGTACACCATTCCTTTGCAGTTGCTCTCGTACTATGTCGCCGTGCTCAAGGGGACTGATGTTGACCAGCCGCGGAATTTGGCGAAGTCGGTGACGGTGGAGTGAGGGCAGCTTTTCGACAGTGCCAGCTGTTGCTTCCTAAAAAAGGGAGTAACAAAAAAAATTAAGTAGGTAACAAGCGAAATTAAGTAGGTAACAAGCCCCTCGGAGGCGTAAAATCGGGGTTCAAGCGGCTGTATAGCGGCCGCATCGTCGATTTGAAGCGATTTGCACTCCGAGGCTGGCGCCGCTATGAATCCCTCCCAGCCCAATCCGACACCTCCCGCGGCCTTCAATCCGCGTCGGGGAAAGCTTGTTAGCAGGGATTACCTCGAGAAGCTGATCAAAAAAGGCGTCGGCAGCGGTGAACGTGAGTCCTACCGGCCCTGGCTCAAAATCCGGTCGGTTCCTTCCAGGGGCACGTCCAGAGTCGTGCCTGGAGTCCGGGTCGCTCGCGGGCATCACTGCTTGTCCAATGGCGAATTCAGTTTCTTCGTCCTGATGGAGTTCAATCAAGACATCACGGACATCCGTGAGCAGTTCCCGCTGCTTGATTACGATGAGACCCACTCCATCGCGTTGCAAAAAAATATCAAGCCCGCCCGTTATATCGGTACGGATGTGCCGTTCGTTCACACCGCAGACTTCATGCTTAGCTACACCCGCGCTGGAGCTGATGCGACGACGCTTGTCGCAATTTCACTTAAATATCGAAGTGAAATAGCTAACGCTTCTGTCGAAAAGCGAAAGCGCATCTTCGAAAAGCAAGAAATCGAGAAAGAGTATTGGGCGCGGCGTGGAGTCGAATCGAAGCTATGCTTCTTCGAAGATCTTCCACACATGAAGATCAAGAATCTCATCATCATTCGAAGCTATGCCAATTTGCCTTTGTCTATTGCATCTGACAACAACGTCAAGAAGATTCTGCAGTTCCTGAGTGCTGCCGACCCAGTCGAAGTAGAGCGTATTTCACTGAGGCGATTGTTGAGGCTTATCAGTCAGAACGTATATATAGAATACTCGGTTGTAAAAGAGCTAGTTTTTTATCTTATTTGGCATAAGCGAATCATAGTTAATTTAGATGAGTTCGAACTTGGAATATCTAAGCCTCTGATGGGGCTAACAGTGCCCTCCACAGCGGTATATTTCGGTGAGGTCACGTTGTGAAATTGCCCATTAATTATGTCTTAGTCCCGGTACTCGAATCCGCCTTAATAAAGTCGGTCTCAAGGATTATAGATATTAACCATAGTACCGGGCAGGCGCTGATCATTGGGCTTGAGTACCCCTTGAAGAAGCCAGGCGTGATCGGCATTGAGGAGATTTCCTACGAGCTGGAGCAGGGAATCCTCCGAGTTGAGCAGGACCTCCCTGCGGCATACATGCTTAAGGATGAGGACGAGCTCAGTGATAAAGAAAAATTGTCACGCGAAAAAGCATGGAAGCTTATTAAAGACATCGTCGTAGATAAAACCGCCGGCGATATGTTTGTGGATGGTGGCTTCGGTAAGCTCGTAGCTGACCATGCGGCTAGGCTGAACGTTTCGCGAGTGATGATCTATAGGCTACTCTATAGATATTGGGCGCATGGTCAGTCCAAAAACGTATTCCTTTGGCAATCGACCAAGTGGGGCGCCCCAGGAAAACGGAAGGTCTACAAGGAGGGCGCTCAACCAGGGAGGCCGCCGCTCTACCGTGGAATCGTCAAGAAGGATCGAGCGATACGAATCAATGACTTTGACCTGATCTGCATTGAGACGTCCTTTCTAAGGTATGTCAACAAACAGGAGTCTTCAGTTAAGAAATCTTTCGACTGGATGATCCAAAACTATTATCGAGAGATACATTCAGATGGGACTGTCGGAGATGTCAAACGCGGTAAACATCCGACCATAACCCAGTTCAGACGATACTCGGGTCAATACTTCGATCGTCTGTCTATACTGAAGTCCCACGCCGGTGAGATTCGTTGGCTTAAAGACCATCGCGCTATTAAAGGTAGTGCTGTTGATGGTGTATCCGGCCCGGCTCATCGATACGAGATAGACGCCACTATTGCAGATATTTATCTCGTCCACCGTGTGAATAGAAATTGGATCATAGGAAGGCCTGTACTTTATATTGTAGTGGATGCCTATTCGCGCATGATTGTGGGAGTACACGTCGGACTCGAAGGTCCAAGCTGGGAGGGTGCTCGCCATGCGTTATACAACGCATTTACAAGCAAAGTGGATTATTGCAAGCGCTATGGCATAACAATCGATGAAGATGAGTGGCCGTGCCATCACATCCCGGCTGAGGTTTCAGCAGACCGGGCGGAGCTGCTTAGTCATGCAGGCGAGGAGTTTTCCAACACCCTTGATGTGATTTTGAAAATTGCGCCCCCTTACAGGCCTGATTGGAAGTCCATCGTAGAGAGTCGTTTCAAGCTCATTAATCAAGGGCTTAGCCTTAAGTTCATGCCGGGTGGCGTCGACGCTCGAAGAAACGAGCGTGGGGATCGCGATTATCAGCTGGATGCTCAGTACGATTTAGATCAGTTCACGTCAATCATTATTAATGAAATCCTCTACCACAACTCCACCCTACATTTACCACATCTCGCCACTAACGATATGGTCCGGGATGAGATAGATCTCTATCCGATCGATATTTGGAAGTGGGGAATGGAGAATAATCTCCTGAGGCTAAAGACTCGCACGGATACGGAGATCAAGATTGGTCTATTACCCTCCGCGCTAGCAACCGTACGCCGAGCGGGTATTTACTTCAAAGGGGTGTACTACACCTGCGCCCTGGCTCAGCGCGAGGAATGGTTTGCCAAAGCTCATAACTTCGGCGTCCAGCGGCTGAAGGTTTGGTATGACCCAAATAGCGTTGATAATGTTTGGATCCGTGATGGGGCGGGCTTCGTTCGCTTGGAAGTAGTTGAGTACCTGAAGGAAAAATATAGCGGTTTTCGGCTAGAGGAGGTTGAAGACCGGATTGCGATCTTGAAGCAAGTATCACCTGACAAAGAGTACGACCGGCTCAACAAAGCAGCTCGGACAAGAGATGCCAACGATGAAATATCCCAGCAAGCGAAAAAAATGAAACAGGCCTCGCCCGCTCCGCCATCCAAAGCTGCGGCAAAGGCCAATAAGTTAGTTAATCGCCGTTCAGAGGTAGTGGTGCTTCGGGCAGCAGACAGTGCTGATCTATCGCGATTGAAGACCGACGATTTGGCGCTCTCATCGCCACCTTCCGCTGAGCAATCGGATCAAGACGTCTCGACGCGCGAGCCCACAGCGCGCAAGAAGGTCGTTTTGAGTTTGATCTCCTCCAAGCTCAAAAGGCCTGAATAATGCTTCGCTCATCTGCTGCGATCTACACTCCGACCGGGCTCGCTCATTATGACGGCAACCCTCTGATAGAGGCGCTTCCCGCCATCCATGAAGATGAGGCTATAGGCGAACTGCTCTGCAATTTTCCCGAATTTCCCAGCGCGGCAGAGATGACATTGAGTGCAAAGCTCAGAGCGCACTGCGTTAGCCGTATTAGCGACATTGTTGTACCTATGGAACTGCATCTTCAGTTCGAAGCGTCCCTAAGCCAACTGATTAGGGCAGGCTACACTGCTCGAAACCCCTTTGATCGGAACGCTGTGGCCATGCTTCATGCAGCTGACGATTCTCAACTACGGCATTGCGGCTTCAAATCCTCTGCATCCTCGCTCGCAATTTTTGGGTTGAGTGGCATGGGGAAAACCACAATGCTAAACAGCGTGGTCAAGACCTATCCTCAAGTGATTGTCCACAAGCGATATGCCGGTAAGGCCTTGAATAGGACGCAGGTTGTCTGGCTAAAAATTGATTGTCCTCACGATGGCTCCCCGCGCGGTCTGTGTGCTGCTTTTTTCGCTGCGCTCGATGCAGCAATCGGCAGTGATTATACTGATAGGTACATGAAGCCAAGAGCGAGTGTCAGTATGCTGCTTCAGCACGTCAGTCAGCTCAGCCGCAGTTTCAATGTGGGCGTTTTAATTATTGACGAGTTACAGAATCTAAATTTGTTAGCTGATACTGAAGCAAAGCAGCGCATTCTCAATTTTTTCCTGACCCTATCTAATGATTCGGGCATACCGCTAGTTTATTCCGGCACGAACTCCACCTTCAAACTTTTCTCCAAGGTTGTTCGAAACGCAAGGCGTGCCCTTGGCATGAGCGATTATTACTTTGATCGGTTTCGGATCGACGACGACGAATGGAGTGCCTTGGTACAAACCTTCCTTGCCTACAATTGGACAAGGGAGCTGGTCCAATTCACGCCCGAGCTTAACGAAACATTGTACGACCTGAGCCAGGGGAATACTGATTTCCTAGCGAAATTGATGATGCTAACCCAGTGGTACGCACTATCGAACGACGAGAAAATTACCCCCGCCCTTTACCGAAAAGTCTATGAACGGCAGATGATCATTCTGCATAAGCCCATAGAGGCTCTACGCAGCCGTGATCCACTACAAATCGGCGATTTCGAAGACATGATGCCGGCCCGTGAACAAGTGGCGCAGATGCTCGCTGCGGCTCATCTGCGCCAGGCACGGCGAGCTGGATCGCTTATTCACCGTACCCCTCTGGCCGACCCTCTGTCGATTGACACAGCCGAGAAATCTGCTGGTCGCAGGCGCGGCCATTTGGCTGCAGTGGCTGATCCTTCGGTAGTTAGCGACGCGCAGCAGATCGCGGAATCCGATGACTGGGAAGCCACTGCTGCCGAGAAGGGCTTTACTACATTGGACGGCAAAATAGATCTTTGGTGATGGTAGGGAGCGGGATGATATGGCTTCTGTGCTGAACTTCCCTACGCCCCTTCCAGATGAAACTATCACCAGCCTGGTAACCCGTTACCATCAGATCTCTGGAGGTGTCGGGGTCCGGCGGACGCTGACTGATCTGTTTGGGAGCGTCACTCGCAGCTACGCATCTGACCTGCCGTGTTATCTGAGCCGCCTTGAAGCTTCGTCAGGCTTTGGCGGCCTGGCGGACAGCCATACGCTACTTCCATACTTCGAGCCTTTTCTTTCCCCTGGGATAGCCAGGCGGGCCAGGCAGCTGATGCAGTCGGCCCAGTCTGATGGGCTCAAGATGACGTTGGGTATCACAGCAGCTGGATTTGAGCGGTTCCGCGTCCGGCAATACTGCCCCCGATGTGTCGCCGTGGACGTTTCGGTACATGGGGTGTCTTACTGGCATGTCGGTCACCAAGCCACTGGCGTACATGTCTGCCCGGTCCATCATTGCTCCCTGCAGCGCGTTCTATCCGACCCACGGTTCGGCTATTTCAACCAGTTTTTTCTTCCCTCAGATGTGATTCGGCTTCGGGGACGTGAGGAGATCGAGTCTGCGCCTACTGCGTATTTCTGCCGGCTTGCGAAGCTTGCAGACATCGTGGATTGGGGGAGGTCCCACCCTCGAGCGATCTCCAGCCTGCTTCAGGCCCGCTATCTTTTATTCGTCTTAGACAGAGCTGGGTATATTTCGCGTGGGAGGGTGCGTGCTGGCATGCTTGCAGAGCATTTTCTAGAAGCTACTGAGCTATATCCGCCACGAGACGAATTTTGCAGGTTGTTCGAGCTCCACGGTGAAAAAGTAGTTTGGCCATTCAATTTGCTACGGGCACGCGCCTCAAGCCATCACCCCATTTTTTTCTATGTTTTCCTCAATTCATTTGGTGTAGACCTTCAATGCCTAATCCAAGACGATGCTGAAAGTGTGAAATTTTGCCCTGCTCCGTTACTCAAAGCCGTGTCTCAAGCGTCGCCTGCGCCCCATTTTGAGCTGGTCGCTAGACGACAATCCTTTACTACAAGCTACGCTATAGGTCCAGCTAAGAAGGCGCAAAATTATACTTGGCTATATCGTCACGACCGGGCATGGCTCCGAAACTATATTTCTTGTCATGCGAAGCGTTTGGCAGTTAACGATAACATTGACTGGGACGGGAGAGACCGTGAGCTAGTCGCAAGGTTGTCACGCGCTTTGGATGACTTATACGCGTTGCCAGGTAGGCCAGTTCTTATTTCACTAGCGGCTCTGTGTCGCGTCTTATCTGTACCTCCTGATGCGTTTCGACAGCAGCGGAAGCTGCCCAGGTCTACGGCGTTCATCAAGGCGTGTTTGGAAAGCCGGCATGATCATCAGCTCAGAAAGCTACACTGGGCCGCTCGTTTCCTAGCTATGAAAAATGTGAATATTACTCGGTCCAGCCTATTCAGGCAGGCTAACATAAGAGTATTGCATCTGGCGGAGAGTGAAGTTGCGTCAATCATTGTCGGCGCGACAGGCATTCATAGCGGTCATGAAATTGTCTAGGTTGCCGTACAGGAGATATGCGACCCGAGTGAATAACTGCATAGGTGTACGAGGCGAACTTTTTATGGCGGCTTCAGCTTGCAAGTAAATCCGTTCATCAATCGCCGTGGTAGGGTCTTCATTTATACAAAACTGGAAATAGCTACTAATTGATGGAGTTTCATAACCGTGAACCTCCAGAGAACGATTTATGGCGGGGATGGAAAAAACTCGAAACTCTTCGGGGGATGGTAAATTCAGTACGTCATAAACGAATTTAGAATAATTATGTTCGGATGAGCTTTGCACCGCATGCGCCTTGCCATAGCGCTCATGGGTTAGGCATGAACTTAGCTTCGTAATCTTGTGCCGCTGCAATGTTACTTTGCAGGTAGGGCAGTTCTCCAGCAAGGGCGATGCGTGTCGATGGCATACTTCAACGCCCAGCGGTCCTGGAGTTACATGGGTGCGGTGTATATAGGCGGTACCTAGGCGCTGCACATCTTCAATGACACATTGAGCGCATACCCTAAATGGTCCCCTGGGCAGTACAGACGCGGATCGGTATCGGACCCTATCGAACAATATAGCTATCGGATAGAGAGTATGCCTGCTCAAGGCATCAGGGCCAAAGATTCCGCGAAATGCCCTAGTGTCTCCTAACTTCAATACATTCAACTCGAACTCGGTGATCTCAAGATACCGGGACTCGTTTTCGACTATCCCGCAGAGTTCATTGTTTCTTAAGATGGTCGACGCAAAGTATTCCTCATCGAATGGCTCTGTGACCGGTGCATTTTTTGGTAGCAAGCAACACTCTCTTGAGAAAAGTAGATGGGAGATAGTACATCAGTGACTTCCGCGGTGACTTGGGATCACCTCAATGGGACCTCAGCATCCCCTTCGATGGATCTGCGGTCTGCTACCCGCGAAAGCGTGCGCTGGGTATTAGCCACTCCACTGGAGGTGATCGAGCCGCTTGTAGGTTTCGTACAGTGTGATGAGGCTTCCTTTTGACATCACCTCTAAGGGGGAACGACCTTGGAAGAAGGCATTGTCGTTCTTCATGGAAGGAAAACCCTTCACGTTCGCTTGGTTGTCAAAGGTATTTCGTAAGGCGGCGTGGATGTTCAGCACCAAGCTGACACGCTGCAATTGGTCAGTGTCGAGGCGCAGCACGGCGTCAGGGTGGTGGGCGATACGCTTTCGCGAAGACGGCGAGATGCGGAGGATGCTGCACACCTGATCATGAGTGGCATTCCACTCCTCGAGCACCCGCAGCGCGGTTTTTAGGGCTACTGCCTGTTGATCATGAGTGAGCTCACTTGAGATCGCCACTAAAAACCGCCTCCTTTGTCGTCGATGCCGCTCCGGACCATGGCGCATGGGTCTGATATGCCAGGCGCTATTCACATTCCGCGAACCGTTGTTCAAAGCATAAGCTCCCGATCATTTGCTCACTAGTCCGTCTCATCTGGAAAGCGACCAGCTCGAGCACCACGTGGGAAGGACATGGCGCAGCGCCATCAAATAGCCATAGGAAACACCCATCGCTCTCGTTTAAGCTCCGATAAAACCTTCGCGGTCCAGGTATGGAGACTACGGCAATGGGGGCTTCAGATGATTAGCAGGGGATCTGAATGGCATCGGTGGGAGCCGCATATCCACGCTCCTGGTACGGTTCTTAATAACCGGTTTGGCTCAAACGATCCGTGGGAGGCCTACCTCAGCTCCCTTGAAGGGCTACAGCCTGCAGTCGAAGCGATCGCTGTGACTGACTACTATGTCACGGACACCTACGAGCAAATTCTCAAGCACAAAGAAGCCGGCCGTTTGCCGGGGGTTCAGCTCATCTTCCCCAACATCGAGCTTCGTCTGGATGTGTTCGCCAAAACGGGTTATGTGAACCTTCACCTTCTCGTCAGTCCTGAAGATCCCGATCACATAGATGAGATCAAGCGCATCCTCAAGCGGCTCCAGTTCCATGCCTTCGGTGACCGCTTCGATTGCACGCGAGAAGAGCTGATCAAGCTCGGTAAGTGTGCAGATCCCTTGATTGTGGATGAGCTCGCGGCGTTGCGGCATGGGGCGACGCAGTTCAAGGTCAATTTTGACCAGCTACGAAAGGTGCTTGGGGAAAGCGACTGGGCCAAAAAAAATACGTTGGTCGCTGTCGCGGGTAACGCGAGTGACGGTACGTCCGGGGTTAGACAGGCGGCCGATGCGACCCTGCGGCAAGAAATCGAGAAGTTTGCTCACATCATCTTTTCCAGCCATCCGGCCCAGCGTGAATTCTGGCTCGGCCAGCGACCTGCCATGACGGCTGAGGACCTGCGCCTTCGTTATGGTGGCTGCAAGCCATGCCTTCATGGCAGTGATTCACATGACCAGAAATCAATTGGTCAGCCGGTGGATAACCGGTTTTCTTGGATCAAAGGTGCGCTGGATTTTGATTCTCTTCGCCAAGCATGCATCGATCCAGAGGGACGAGCCTATGTAGGCGAGTTGCCGCCTCGATCGGCGCTGCCGTCCCAGGTCATTTCTCACGTGAGGATAAACCGCGCGGACTGGGCGGCGACTCCAGATATACCGCTCAATCCAGGCCTTGTTGCCATCATTGGGGCGAGAGGTTCGGGAAAAACGGCGCTGGCGGACATTATCGCTGCGGGCTGCGATGCGATCACCCAAGAGAGCTGGGACGCGGACGAAAATAGTAGTGCGTCATTTCTGGCCCGTGCTCGTAGGTTGATCGGCAACGCTTCTACGACCCTGACCTGGGGAGGTGGCGCGTCGGTTGAGCGCGCTTTAGATGGAAGAGATGCCAACGGGCATATGGCCTTCCCGCGAGCTCGTTACCTCTCGCAGCAGTTCGTCGAGGAGTTGTGCTCCGCGAAGGGCATGTCAGACGGCCTCGTTGATGAGATCCAGCGGGTAATTTTTGACTCCCATAGCCCCGACAGTCGAGACGGGGCGATTGACTTTGAACAGCTGCGAGAACAGCTGACAAGCCGTTTCCAGCAGTCGAGGGATCGAGAGGCTGCCGCGATAGATGACATCTCGGAGCGAATCGCCACTGAGTTTGAGAAAGAGAGCTCGGTTGCCTCGCTAGGCTTCCAGGTTGCGCAGAAAAAACAGCAGATCGCTGGATATTCTGTCGACTTGGCAAAGCTCGTCGTTCAGGGCACAGAGGCTCATGCGACACGGCATGCGCAGCTTAGCGCGGCCGCAGAGAAGATGCGCAGTCGGATTCAGGCCTACAGCAGTCAGCGGCGGACCTTCGTGGCCCTGCAAGACGAGGTCAAGAGTATGCGGGCCACTGGAGCGCCCGAAATGCTCCGGCAGGTTCAAGCCAGACATGCCAATAGTGGTTTAGGACAGGAGCAATGGGAACAGTTTCTTCTGGTCTACAAGGGGGATGTCGACAAGAGTCTTGCCGGATACATTCAGTGGTCTGATCAGGAGATCATCAAGCTACGTGGAGTACCACCGGTACCCGGTGACCCTCTGGTCCCGTTGATTGCCGACACTGTGGATCTTGCAACGCTTCCTCTGGCGCCTATCGCTGCTGAAATGACCCGCCTTGAAGCGTTGTTCAGCGCAGATAAGCTTATTCAAGAGCAATTCAAGGCGTTGACCGACCGTATTACTCAGGAAAACGCGACGCTCAAGGCTCTCGAAACCAAGCTCACAGATGCTCAAGGGGCGGAAGCCCGCCGCAAAGCACTGCAGGCTGAACGCAGTGAGACGTACGGCCGGGTGTTTGAGGCGATCATCAATGAGCAAGATGCCTTGGCCGATCTCTATGCACCTTTAATGGCTCGTCTTGGCGAATCCTCAGGGACCTTGAAAAAACTAGGCATCTTGGTTCGACGGACTGCCGACGTCGCCGCTTGGGGTGAAATTGGTGAAGAGAAGCTGCTTGATCGGCGCAAGGCAGGACCGTTCAACGGGCGCGGGTCGCTGATCACCGCGGCTACGAAGGATCTCAAAGCAGCTTGGGAGACTGGTTCGGCTCAGGACATCCAAGCGGCGATGGCAGCCTTCATGGACAAATATCGCAAGCACTTCATTGATCATGCTCCGGTTGCACAAGCCCAGCAGGCGGAGTTCCGCGCTTGGTCCAAGCAGTTCGCTACCTGGCTCTATAGCACCGACCACATGACTGTCAGTTACGAGATCCTGTACGACGGTATCGATATTAGAAAGCTTTCACCTGGCACGCGCGGGATCGTACTGCTACTGCTCTATCTCGCGCTCGATGATGCGGATGATCGCCCCCTGATCATTGACCAGCCGGAGGAGAACCTCGATCCCAAATCGGTCTTCGATGAGCTGGTCGACCTATTTATCGCGGCAAAAGCGAAACGTCAGGTGATCATGGTGACGCACAATGCCAACCTAGTGATCAACACTGATGCTGATCAGATCATCGTGGCATCCTCGGGGCCCAATACTCCAGGCGGCTTACCGCCTATCACGTATGTTTCGGGCGGCCTTGAGAACTGTGAAGTCCGGACAGCAGTGTGTGAGATCTTGGAAGGTGGTGATACCGCTTTCCAAGAGCGTGCCAGACGGTTGCGGGTACGCTTGGAAAGGTAGGGGTTGGCGTGGCGAGCGTTTATTGGCGGTTGCTTGCCACGCACGTGCCGGGAAGTTCTGGACTTTATCGCATCGTCGATGGACCTCCTGGCTCCAGCGCCTAAGCCGGCGCTGTGGCCAGGACTCCCCTGTCTGCTGGCTGTAGTGAGCGACCTCAGGCCAAGGTACTGGTCGTATTGCTTTGCTTTGGCAGTGCTATCGAGATGAGTGCAGCAGCGAATACGAACGTGCTGGAAATCCACAAGCATGCCTCCAGGCCAGAGGCTTGGAACACCCAACCTGAAAGCAACGTGCCGATCAGCCGGCCCAATGCGTTGGACATGTAGTAGAAACCTACGTCCAGGGAAACGCCGTCTTGCTTGGCATAGCTGACGATCAGGTAGCTGTGCAGCGATGAGTTCACCGCGAACAGCACACCGAACAGCATCAGCCCGCCGAGCAGCACTACCTGGGCCGACCAGCCTGCCGATAGGCCCAGACCAATGAGCGCGGGCAATCCAGCCAGGGCGATCGCCCAGATAAAGGCCGCTCGACCGTCGGGTACATGACCGCGCTTCTTGCCGGTGATGTGAGGAGCAAACGACTGGACGATGCCATAGCCAATGATCCACGCGGCCAAGAAGCCACCGACCAGCCAAAAGTCCCAGCCAAACGCGGTGCTCAAGTACACCGGCAGCGCCACGACGAACCAGACGTCCCTGGCACCGAAGAGAAACAGTCGTGCAGCCGAAAGGATGTTGATGGCCCGGCTCTTGGACAGCATGTCGCGGAACTTCGGCTTGGCCTTGGCTTTGCCCAAGTCCCTGTTCAGCAGCACTAGACTGCCGATCCAGATCAGGGCCAGTACTGCTGCCATAACCAGCACCGCCAGCGTGAAGCCAAGCAACGCGAGCAATGCTCCGCCGAGGAAAAAGCCCACGCCTTTGAGCGCGTTCTTCGAGCCCGTGAGGATGGCCACCCATTTGTAGAGAGTGCCTTGCTGGCTATCCGGTACCAGAAGCTTGATGGAGCTCTTGGCGCTCATCTTGTTCAGGTCCTTGGCGATGCCGGACAGCGCCTGGGCGGCCATCACCCACGGCACTGTCAGCCAGGCTGCCGGAACCGTGAGCATCAGCAAGGCCAGCACCTGCATGCCCAGGCCGATGTTCATGGTGCGGTTGAGCCCCAGGCGGGCGCCGAGGT
The DNA here is from genome assembly GCF_002812565.2 of Pseudomonas sp. SGAir0191. Lineage (NCBI taxonomy): Bacteria > Pseudomonadati > Pseudomonadota > Gammaproteobacteria > Pseudomonadales > Pseudomonadaceae > Pseudomonas > Pseudomonas sp. SGAir0191. Next base: position 5,037,938 of record NZ_CP025035.2, on the reverse strand, counting down.
AGCCGCCCACTAGGTTGGTGATGACGCCAAACACTTCGTAGAACAGGAACAGCGCGGCGATCTGCAGCGGCGTGTAGCCCAACGAATGGAAGTGCAGTACCACCAACATGCGCAATGCACCGTCGGTGAGGGTGAAGGCCCAGTAGTTGCCGGTAATCAGCAGGTACTGACGCACTTCCCCAGATAGGGCTGACAACGCCTTCATGATCGCCGTTTACTCCGCCGCGCCGACCAGTCGTGCCAGTTCTGCCGCACGGTTGGCATAGCCCCACTCGTTGTCGTACCAGGCATATATCTTCACCTGTGTACCATTGACCACCAAGGTCGACAGCGCGTCGATGATCGAGGAGCGTGGATCAGTGCGGTAGTCGATAGACACCAGGGGGCGCTCTTCGTAGCCAAGGATGTCTTTCAGTGGTCCATCGGCCGCCGCCTTCAGCAGCGCGTTAACCTCCTCAGCTGTCGTCTCGCGCTCGACTTCAAACACACAGTCGGTCAGCGAGGCGTTGGCCAGCGGTACACGCACGGCGTGACCATTCAGCTTGCCGCGTAGCTCGGGGAAGATCTCAGCGATCGCAGTAGCCGAACCCGTGGTGGTCGGGATCAGGCTCATGCCCGAGGCACGGGCGCGGCGCAGGTCCTTGTGCGGCGTATCGAGGATGCTCTGGGTGTTGGTGAGGTCGTGGATGGTGGTGATCGAACCGTGACGAATGCCCAGGTTCTCGTGAATCACCTTGACCACCGGTGCCAGGCAGTTGGTGGTGCAGGAGGCGGCGGTCACGATACGGTGCTGCGCCGGGTCGAACAGGTGCTGGTTGACGCCCATCACCACGTTCAGTGCACCCTTTTCCTTCACCGGAGCGCAGACCACCACGCGTTTGACGCCTTGATCCAGATAGGCCTGAAGCACGGCCACCGACTTCATCTTGCCGCTGGCCTCGATAACCAGATCGCAGCCCGACCAGTCGGTGTCGGCAATCGTCTTGTTCGCGGTGACCTTGATGCGCTTGCCCTCGATCATCACCGAGTCGCCTTCAGCACTCGCCTCACGATGCCAGCGCCCGTGCACCGAATCGAAGTTGATCAGGTGGGCGTGGGTCGCTGCGTCGCCGGCAGGGTCATTGATCTGCAGGAACTCGAATTCCGGCCAGTCCCAGGACGCGCGAAGCGCCAAGCGACCAATACGGCCAAACCCATTGATGCCTACTTTGATAGCCATGTTCTTGTTCTCGAATCGCGATTAGCGAAAGGTTAGAGGGTGTCGCTGAACTGGTTGATGTATCCAACGTGCGCAGGGTTCTGGATCGCACGCGGGCGCAGGGCCTGGACCTGGGCAACAGCTTCTTGCACAGGAATGCCGCACTCGATCATCAGACGGGCCGCAAACAGGCCGGTGCCTCCAGAGCCTCCCTTGCAGTGAATGGCGATCGTCTTACCGGTCATCACCAGCTCTTTCAGGCGTTCCCGGTGAGTGTCCCAGGCGGCAGCAAACGGCTCACCGGGTGCTTCGTCGTCCTCGACCGGCAGGTGGAACCATTCGAGGCCCAGCAGTTGACACTCCACGGGAAGCAGATCGATTTCGTTCTGCAGCAGTTCTTCACTCGGCATCAGAGTTACCAGCGCGCTCGCGCCGGCTTCGCGCAGCGTTTCCAACGCCTGAGATACCGATGTCTCTTTGGTACCTGGGCACGGAGTGAAGATCAGCTGGCCGACCAGTTCAGAATTAGCCAGCACGGAATACGGGTGCAATTGCATGCTCACAAAGCCTCAAATGGATCGTTGATTGACACGCTTGGATAGGTCTTCAGCCGACTCTTTACGTTCGGAGTAGCGATCGACCAGGTAGTCGGAACGATCACGAAGCAGCAGGGTGAACTTCACCAGTTCCTCCATCACGTCGACGACACGGTCGTAGTACGAAGAGGGCTTCATGCGGCCCGCCTCGTCGAATTCCAGATAGGCCTTCGGCACGGACGACTGGTTAGGGATAGTGAACATGCGCATCCAGCGGCCGAGGACGCGCAGCTGGTTGACCACGTTGAACGACTGCGAGCCGCCGCAGACCTGCATCACCGCGAGGGTTTTGCCTTGAGTGGGGCGCACTGCGCCCATGCTCAGTGGAATCCAGTCGATCTGCGACTTGAACACGCCGGTCATTGCACCGTGGCGTTCCGGCGAGCACCAGACCATGCCTTCGGACCACAGCACCAGATCGCGCAGCTCCTTGACCATGGGGTGGTCATCGGGCACGTCATCCGCCAGTGGCAGCCCGGTCGGGTTGAAGATCCGCGTCTCGGCACCGAAGTGCTCCAGCAGCCGTGCGGCTTCTTCCGTCAGCAGGCGGCTGAACGAGCGTTCGCGGGTCGATCCGTACAGCAGCAGAATGCGAGGCTTGTGGGTGGACTTTTGCTCGACTGCCAGTTTGTCTTCTGTCGGCAGGTCGACCAGATCGTTGTTGATATTGGGGATGTGGTGTTCGGTCATGATTTACTCCTGAGACAAGGCGCCAGATGGCTGATCGAACCAGCGGCGCTTGAGCCACAAGGCCACGCCCACCAGTGAGATCAGTACCGGCACTTCCACCAATGGCCCGATGACGGTGGCAAACGCGACCGGCGAGGCAAGACCGAAGGTGGCGATGGCCACGGCAATGGCCAGTTCGAAATTGTTGCTTGCTGCGGTGAATGCCAGTGCAGTGGTGCGCGGGTAGTCAGCTTCCAGCAGCTTGCCCATCCAGAAGCTGATGAAAAACATCACCACGAAGTAGATGGTCAGCGGGATAGCGATGCGCAGCACATCCAGCGGCAGTTGCAGCACCATGTCGCCTTTCAGGCTGAACATGGCGACGATGGTCAGCAGCAACGCCACGAGCGTCAGTGGACTGATCTTCGGGATGAAGCACTCCTGGTACCAGGTCTCGCCCTTGCTGCTGATCAGAATTTTGCGGGTCAGGAAACCGGCCAGGAACGGGATGCCCAGATAGATCAGTACCGATTGGGCGATTTCGAGGAAGCTGGTCTCGATGACGCTACCCTCAAGGCCAAACAGTGGCGGCAGCAAGCCCAGGAAGATCCAGGCGTACACGCTGAAGAACAGGATCTGGAAAATGCTGTTGAAGGCGACCAGGCCCGCCACGTACTGGTTGTTGCCACCGGCGATCTGGTTCCACACCAGGACCATGGCAATGCAGCGCGCCAATCCGATGAGGATCAGGCCGGTCATGTACTCAGGCTTGTCGGAAAGGAAGACAACGGCCAGCCCGAACATCAGGACCGGGCCGATCACCCAGTTCTGGATCAGGGACAACGTGAGGATGCGTTTGTCCTTGAAGACCTGCGGCAACTCCTCGTATTTCACCTTCGCCAGAGGTGGGTACATCATGACGATGAGGCCAATGGCGATGGGGATGTTTGTCGAGCCTACCGACAGGCTGTTCAGCCACTCTGGAAAACCCTGGAACAGACTGCCCAGACCAATGCCCAGGCCCATGGCCAGAAAGATCCAGACCGTCAGGTAGCGGTCGAGGAATGAAAGTCGGCTTTTGCTCATGGTGGATCTCCCTAAACGTCAGAGCGTTCCGATGCGGGCCAGCTCAACCTTGAGTTGGGCGGCATCCAGTTTTTCGAAAGGCAGCGCGAGGAATGCCTTGAGGCGTCGTTTGATCTGCTCAAGCGTGACGTCGAACGCTGCGTCCAATTCGGCGGTGTTGCCCTGCAGGTCCGAAGGGTCAGAAAGCCCCCAGTGGGCTTTCACAGCTGGTCCGAAGAACACGGGGCAGGCTTCGCCAGCGGCCTTGTCGCAGACGGTGATGACAAAGTCTGGTGCCAGCTCGGCATGCGCGTCGCTGGACTTGCTGCTGAGGCCCTCGGTGGAGATACCGGCACGCTGCAGCGCGGTGATGGAAAGCGGATGCACCTCGCCCTTTGGCTGGCTGCCGGCGCTGTAGGCCTTCATGCCGGCCGGTGCCAGATGATTGAAAACAGCCTCGGAGAGGATGCTGCGGCAGCTATTGGCGGTGCAGAGGAACAGAACTTTCATCGGTTTTTCTCGGCAATGATCAGCAGCAGGAGGCGACGCGTTGTGGGCGGTCACCCATGGTGTCCAGTCTTTTGGTGCTAGTACTCAGCCACTCGTGGTTGGCCTCCAGCGTCGTCGCCAGGACCTCACGTACCCAGGCGGGCAGCTCTGGATGCAGCCGGTAATAAACCCACTGGCCCTGACGGCGGTCTTCCAGCAGGTCACACGTACGCAGCTGCGCCAGGTGGCGGGAAACCTTGGGCTGGCTTTCTTGCAGCGCGCAGGTCAGTTCACAGACGCAGAGTTCTTCCTCGCGAGCGATCAGCAGCATCATCCGAATGCGGTTTTCGTCGGCGAGGCATTTGAAGACTTTGGTGGGGGTCAGCGAGTCAGTCATGGGGTTACTCAGTGTTTGGTTTTCACAAGGACGAACATCTTGATGCGTTCATGGATCTCGTGAAGCGCGTGTCGGAAAGCATCGTGTTTGTCACTGGTCACAGGGTCTTCGAAGTTCCACGCCAGAGCCTCGCCGAAGGCAGGCAACGTAAGGCACTCGTGGGCTGCCTTGTCGCACAGAGTAATCACGTAGTCGAACCGTTCCCCTGCGAACTCGTCGATGGACTTGCTGCGCAAAGCGCTGGTATCGATAGCGAGGTGCTCAAGGGCGGCATAGGTACGCGGGTCGACCTCGCCAGGCTGGGTCCCGGCGCTGAAAGCTTCGAAGTGAACAGGGTCTGTATGCCGGAGCAAAGCTTCGGCGAGCTGGGAGCGAGCGGCGTTTGCGGTGCAAACAAACAGAACGCGGGTCTTGCCAGTCATCACTTGGTACCCTGAGTGTATATGGTTTTTCGAATATACGCTTTTTCGAATGTATCGCAACCCCTCGATGATGGGTGGCTTTACATGTGCGCGTTCATGCACATATATTGGCTGCATGACGACCAACCAAAATCTCCGTGCTCAAGCCATCGAAGCCGCCATCGAGTCGCTAGACGAGACCTTCTTCAAAGCGCTTTGCGAGCCTTCCAGAGTCGCGGTTTTCAAGCGCGTACTTTTGCTCGGCCGGGCGGATGTCGGCGAAATCGCCAAAGAGCTGCCACAGGAGCGCTCGGTGATCTCCAGGCACCTGCAGGTATTGCATGAAGCCAAGATCGTGAAGGCCACCAAGGTGGGTCGGCAGGTGTTCTATGAAGTGAATGGTGGGGCGATCGTCGAGCGACTGGAAGGCCTGCTCCAGCGAACCAAAGGTCTGGTTTCGATCTGCTGTCCGTAGCACGGGCTTTTTTTGCTCTTATATATGTATGAGTGCGCACATATGAATGATTCGAATCGCGTTCTGGATGTGGTCGTCATCGGTGGTGGGCAAGCAGGTTTGGCGACTGGCTGGCATTTACAGCAGCACGGCTTGGATTACCTCATCCTGGATGAGCAGACATCCCCAGGCGGGAATTGGCGTAACTACTCCGAAAGCCTGCAGTTGTTTTCACCAGCGGAGTACTCCGCGCTGCCGGGGCGGGCGTTTCCTGGCAATCCCAAGGGCTACCCGCTGCGAGACGAAGTGGTGCAGTACCTGGAGAAATACGCCGCCGAGTTTCAGCTGCCTTTTCAGGGCGGTACCCGTGTGGTGGCGGTCGTACTTAAGGACAAGGCATTTGAGATTCGCACCGCCAACGGAGCGACTTTAACTGCGCGTGCTGTGGTAGTGGCATCAGGGGGCTTCAGCCGTCCTTTCATGCCTGACATTCCTGGGCTGGAGAACTTTTCAGGATACTGTCTGCATAGCTCGGCTTATCGAACACCTGAGGCCTTTGACGGCCAGCGTGTTGTCGTTGTGGGGGCAGCTAACTCCGCTGTTCAGATTGCCTATGAACTTGCAGGCGTTGCACAGGTAGTGCTGGCTACCCGCGAGAAGATCCGCTTCTTCCCTCAGCGGATTCTGGGACTCGATTTTCACACTTGGTTGAAATTCACCCGGTTGGAGCACACGCGCTGGTTGAGTGACCAGAGCACGCCTGTGCTGGATACCGGCAAGTACCGGAAGGCCTTGGATACCGGGCGGCTCCAGCGCAAAGCGATGTTCCAGCAGGTGGTGCCTGACGGCGTCGTCTGGCCGGATGGAACCACCCATCAGACCGATGCGCTGATCTTCGCCACCGGTTTCCGGCCGAACCTGGCGTTTCTGGCACAGCTTCCAGTCGCCGACCGGCAAGGTCGTGTCCTGCAGCAAGACGGCGTGGCAGATCAGGTGCCCGGCCTGTACTTCGTCGGGCTGCCCAAGCAAAGGAACTTCGCCTCGGCAACCCTCAGGGGGGTAGGGACTGACGCGGGCTATCTCATGCCTCAACTGCTCCGTCATCTAGAACGGGTTGGTTCGACGGAAACACCCGTTCAACGATCGCGCAATCCAGCCAGCGGCCTTCAAGGCAAGCGTGCTTCTCATAGACGCCAATCGTCCTGAAGCCGCAGGACTGGCAGAGCGCGAGGCTCGCCTCGTTGAAGGTGAAAATGCGGGAAAGGACCTTCCAGAAACCACGTGCCTCTGCCTCGCTGAGCAATGCCTTGAGCAGCAGCTTGCCGATACCACGTCTGCGGACGTCACGATGAAGATAGATTGAGAAGTCGGCGATGCCGGCGTAGCAGGAACGCGCGCGGTAACTGCTCAGGTTTGCCCACGCCACTACCGCCCCGTCGAGCTCGACGACCAGCACCGGATAGCGTGACATATCGGCAACCCACGGCTGTATATCAGTTTCAGTACGCGGCTGGGTCTCGAACGTAGAGCTGCGGTCTTCGATCCCCTGGTTGTAGATCTCGGCAATGGCCTGAACATCACCGGTTTCAGCGAGGCGAATGTGCATCCGGCTTCCTTTGGTGAAATGGAACAACTTTGTTAAAGAGGTTTCACTTTTTTTGCGGCTGGGCTGGGCAGCATTCGGTGGCCAAGCCACAACGTAGTTTGGCAGCACGAGTCAATTGGCGTAGCAGCGTCAGGGCCCCTTGACGTACTTCTGGCGGCAGACAGCTGATCATTGCCTTCTCTTCGGCGATCAGGCTGGCACGAATCCGCTCGTACAGCTCGCCGCCGGCTTCGGTGGCTTGCACCTGGACCGCCCGACGATCTTCTGGATCCTCTACTCGGGTGACATACCCCTTTCGCTCCAGGGTATCGACGACACGACTGGCTGTGCTCTTGTCCAGGAACATCTGCTCGGCCAGGACCTGGAGACGCAGTGGTCCCAGCTTCACCAAAGCTTCAACCGCGTGGCACTGAGTGACCGATACGTCGTAGCAGCAAATGCGGTCGCGATCCCTGAATTGGTAAATGCGCACCAGCTGGGCAAGTGCCTCGTAGAGATCTTCGGCATCCCGGCTGAGATCGCCGCTGTGCTTATCCGACATGGCATTTCCAATTAGTTGTTACTCACAACGTTATGGTTGAAGAACGCGGTCATCAACATTGACCAGCAGATTGATTGTGGTTGATCGTTTACGCGGATGGGTTATCGGTATGCAGATAAAAAAGCAGCTCCGAAGAGCTGCTTTTCTGCCCTACTCCCCCTTTTTATGCTTGTGGGGTTTCAGGTCTGGGTGATCCTTCTGCTTCTCAGGCGTGACCCGCTGCCTCTTGTCCGGAGTGCCATCTTCGTTGGTGCGTTTAGGGCCTGGCTTGATGCTCATGCAAATTTCCTTTTCCGCTTGGGTTGTTGAGTACTGCTATGTAGTTAGTCGAGCTTCTGGCTGCTGTCAAAGCAGCTCGATGTGGAAGCGCTGTCGACCTCACGCGTTCAGTCCGTATTAGAGGCCTGAGTAGGTGCTTCCGGTCAAAGTCTTGCAAGGGGCCGTAAAATCCAGAGCTGAGCTATACGAGGATGTCTGGACGCTCATCATCCCGAGTACGGTGTGGAACAGGTTGTCGTGGCTCAGTGGCGAGCTCGTCTGTGCTTTCAAGCAGCCCACATTGAGGCGTTCGCTTTTCGCGAGAGAATCAGACATCCAGAGCACCAATGGCACCTTGGTTTGCTCATCTGGGGCCATCGCATAGGGCAGCCCATGCAGGTAAAGACCACCCTCTCCCAGTGACTCTCCGTGATCTGAGACGTACATGAGCGCAGTGTCGAATTTGGTATTCGCAGCCAGGATGTCGATCAGCCCGGCCGTCACGTAGTCGGTGTAGAGGATCGAATTGTCGTAGGCATTGATCACCTCCTGCTGCTTACATTTGTCGAGCTCATTGGTCTCGCAGACCGGCCCGAATTTCTTGAACTGCGGGGGGTAGCGCTTGTAGTAGGCCGGGCCGTGACTACCTTTGTAGTGGAGCACCAGGACTGCATCGCCTTCCTGACGCTTGATGAAGTCCTCCATCTCCGAAAGCAGCACCCCGTCCTTGCACTCGTCGCTGGTACACAGTTGAGCATCTGCGTGTTGGGTAGCCTTGTGGTTTGGCACCCGATCACAGACCCCTTTGCAGCCCGAATTGTTATCAGTCCACATGACACTGATGCCTGCCCGCTGAAGCACATCGAGCAGCCCTTCTCGGCTCTTGGCCAAGCCGTCCTTGTACTCATCCCTCCCGACGTCCAAGAACATGCATGGCAGGGAAACCGCAGTGGCAGTGCCGCACGAGCTCACATTCGAGAAGCTGATGACATTGCGCTTTTCCAGCTCTGGATTCGTATCGCGGGAGTAGCCATTAAGGGAGAAGTTGGCGGAACGTGCGGTTTCCCCCACTGCCAGTACCAGCAGCTTGGGTTTGCGAGCCGCTCCCTGCCTGGTCACCACGGCGTCGGTACCAATGGAGGTCAGCGCTTTCGGTGTGGCCAGCTTGCGTTTCAGGTAACCATGACCGGCAGCAAACAAATTGGTGGGAACCAGAATGAGCCGGATCTCCCGATTGTTGCGTAGGAGGGAGGCATAAGACTGGTACTGGCTCAGCACGATACCAGCAAGGGTTACCAGTGCGAGCGACAGGACGATGAGTCTGCTACCCAACGCTTTGGTCCAGGGCTTGCGTCGCAGGGGCACCAGACAGATCAGGTAGACGGGCAATACCCCTACCATTGCCACCCAGAGGCCAAGTTTCCAGTTCAGTAGCTCGGACACCTCACCGACGTCGGTCTCCACGACGTTGGTGAACATCGTGTAATCAATGACGATGCCGTAAGCACTCATGAAGTAGCTGGCGAACGACGCGCTGATCAGCACCAGGCACAGCAGAGGTTTTGCGAGTCTTGACCATGACAGCAAGCTAAGTACGGTGAACACCCAAACGAACACTACGACTGGCAGGCTGGCGGCGAGCAACCAGTTAACTTCATCAGTGTTGAATGCCAGGCGCCAGAGCACACGCCAAAGCTCAGCGTTCGCGAACAACAACAACCAAAAAGTTACTAGCGCGATGAGTAAATTGGTGCTGATGCCTTCCTGTCTAACTTTGCGAATAGCATGGATCCATTTACTTAACAGGATGTGAACAATGGATTTAGAAGGTGTCATTATCAAACTCTAGGGAGCTGCTCATCCATGGCGCTGGTTATGAATAGTCGGGAGCTAAACGGCAAGCCATCGACAGACACTGAGCGAATCAGGCCGTACAGAGCGCCAGAGACCTTGATCCCCTTAGCCTGAGGACGCTTAGGATGTGTGAGGCATAGGATTAAATGAGAAATTAGCTCTCGCTAGGCGCATTATTTCCGCCACACGATAACGTCATGATGACTTCGCGATTACAATGCTGACAGAATCGCGATAATGACTTTTTCGATTGTAAATGCTCAGGCTATGATAAAAAATCGGACAGGTCCGACTCTTTGAGTAGTCAATGCCATCTGGCGAATTAAATTAAATTTCATAAACAAACCAGCTTCGTTTTGTCGTACGCTAATTTTGAACTTTTACTTTAACTTAAAAGTCATTCTAACGAGCAGAACACTTCTTTCACCTTTTGCTCGTGCTGATGTCACCTATCGATGAGGGACGAATACCATGAGTTTTCTCAAAAATTTATTGGGCGGCCACCACGGCCGTGGCAACCACGGCGGTGGCAAGCATCACGGTAGTGGGCACGGGAGTGATCGACATGACCGGCATGGTCGCTTCGAGCAGCAGCAATCCTGCGACAGTAATGACCGGGTGATTGAGGATGGTCGCGTAATAGCTCAAGCCCCAATCAAAGATCTGCAGACTTGCAGGCACTGCCGGACCGCAAACGCCCCGTCCGCACGCTTTTGTCTAAACTGCGGAACACCACTATCGAGTGGTTGCACGGCCTGCGGCTCATCCCTGACAGCAGGAGCAAAATTCTGCAGCCAGTGCGGCCAAGCCACCCATTAGCGCATGGCCACACTGGAAATCCAACGCGACCACTACCCTGTGCAAGGAGAAATACGTGGGATCGAATCATGATCATGGCAGTGCCGCGCTTCGTGAGGGGCATCAGAAGAAACTAGTCATGGCATTGGTCCTGACCGGTAGCTTCATGATCGCTGAAGTGATCGGCGCATGGATTACCGGCAGCCTGGCGTTGCTGTCGGATGCGTCTCACATGTTCACCGACACCGCCGCTTTGGCAATTTCGTTGATTGCGCTTCAGATCGCAAAGCGGCCGGCGGATCAGAAAAGAACCTTTGGCTATGCGCGGTTGGAGATCCTAGCCTCCACGTTCAACGCCGTGCTGCTCTTCCTGGTGGCGATGTACATCTTGTACGAGGCCTACCAGCGCTTCTTCATGCCGGCGGAGATCGCCACCGGGGCGATGATGTGGATCGCAATTGTCGGCCTGATCATCAACCTGATTTCAATGCGACTGCTGGCATCTGCCAGCAACGAGAGCCTCAACGTCAAAGGCGCCTACCTCGAAGTCTGGAGCGACATGCTCGGATCGTTGGGCGTGATCATCGCAGCCCTCATTATCCGCTTTACCGGCTGGACCTGGGTCGACACGGTTGTCGCCGTAGCGATCGGCCTTTGGGTATTGCCGCGGACTTGGCAATTGCTTCGAGAGAGCCTGGGGATTCTTATGGAAGGTGTACCCCGGGGGCTCAACGTGGCGGCAATCGAGGCCACGATCCTCAAGGTCGACGGCGTCACGGATGTCCATGACTTGCACGTTTGGGCCGTCAGCAGCGGAAGCAACGTGATGACGTCGCACGTGGTCGTCCGAGACGCAGCAGATGGAGATGCTGTGCTAGCGGCCGTCGTGGATGCAGTCAGCGACGCGTTCGAAATCCATCACTGCACCATTCAGATCGAGCGCGCAGCTTTCCACGAGAACGTTCCGTCGCCGTCGCATTGATCGGCCGGTAGACACCTGATCAACACACCGCCGCCAACGTCGGGGGGGTGTTGTCGAGGAAAGGTAAGGATGGATAGGCGACAGCAGAAGCACGTCGTGAGTGCCTGGCGAATGATCCCAGGAGATCCACTCCACTAGCTCAAGTAGGTTCAGCGATGGCTTGGATCATTACGAAGTACCTGGTCACTGCCGCGATAGTGATTATCGTGTCTGAGCTGGCAAAGCGCAGTGACAAGCTGGGCGGCTTGGTTGCCGCCCTGCCATTGGTCACCGTCTTGACGCTCATCTGGCTCTACTTGGAGAACCAGAGCATGGAGAAGATTTCCAATCATGCCTGGTACACGTTCTGGTATGTGATTCCAACGCTGCCGATGTTTATCGCGTTTCCGGCACTGCTGCCCAAGTTGGGATTCTGGCCAACACTTATCTCCAGCATCCTCATCACCATGGCGAGCTTCGGAGGATTTGCCCTACTTCTAAGGCGATTGGGCATCGAGTTGCTTTGAGTCGGGTGTAGAGGAAAGCACTCGGTCACCGCTTACCGGCTGTTGATGCACTCACCTTTCACGAGGTAGCGAACCATGTGCAGTTCGCCCTTGGAATCCTCGTAAGTCATCATGCTTCTCACATTCCCGCAGTACCGCACGCTAGGCGAGACGTACACCAACTTGCCAACGTCCAAATCCATACCGTATGCGTAATCTTCAAGCTCGGGCATGGGTTTCTTCACGCTCTGTGCATAGCGTTCTGTAGCCTTCCTGGCAGACTGCTCAAGACCGTCGTTGATCTGAACGCTACTTTGGGCATTTGTCGACAGTGCAGAGAAAAGCATGAACGCGGCAATAGCCGATATAGTTGTTTTCATGAGAAGTCCATTAATAAAAAAGCGCCCATGGCGGGGCGCTAAAATTCACCTTACCAAAGGAGCGTATGGTTCCAAGGTGAATGCATTGGCGTGAGCAGGGTATCGTTACTCCCGCCATGCTGCTTCAGATGAGACTGGCCCAAAGCAGCGCTGCCTGTGTGCTGTTCTTAAACTAGCAAAAGCGGCTAACGACAAGATGATTGTGAAATTACAATTTGGACATGTAATAGATTGTAAAGTAATTATTCTTGCCCAATTAAGATGAAAAGCCATGCATGCTGGCCGGTTTAAGCCCGTTATCAAAGGGGCGAACGATCGGTGGCTTGCTACCACTCGGAGCTTGAGCTTGTAGGATTGAACGCCATAAATGCTGAGCAGCTTGGCAGAAACGCCACCCCTCTCGGCCGAATCCTCCTGTCAGTCCTGAGGACTGATAACCGCTGCAAGCCACAGAATCCGCTAAGCTCAGTAGGGAAAGCCGTCATGACTGTCAGCAATCTTGCGGCTACATTACAAATTTGTAGGATTTCGCCGCGGCCAGCGTCTTCGCGTTAAGATTCAAGCGTCCTCAGGTGACCCCGGCGTATGGACAGAGGTAGCGACTACCAGATGTCATGCACTCAGCCGAACCTTCAAACTGCCTGCAACCACAGTCTTGGCGGATTAGGCCAATTCCTTCCTCACACCTTGAGATAAGTTATGCGCGTTCTAGTTGTGGAAGACGAAATTAAAACTGCCGAATATCTTCAGCAGGGCCTATCCGAAAGCGGGTATGTCGTAGATATCGTGCACAATGGTGTTGACGCCCTGCACTTGTTCAATACTAACGTCTATTCGTTGGTTCTGCTGGACGTAAACCTTCCTGGCATCGACGGTTGGGACCTTTTGGAAACCATCAGGAAAACCAGCCGGGTCCGCATCATCATGCTGACCGCTCGTGGTCGCATCAACGACAAGCTCAAAGGCTTGGATGGCGGAGCCGACGATTACCTTGTCAAACCCTTCGAATTCCCGGAGCTGCTCGCTCGAATCCGTTCGCTGCAGCGGCGTGGTGATGAATTAGTCGAGAAGAGTTCGCTGAAAATTGCCGACTTGGAACTCGACTCAGTGCGCCATCGGGTTTTCCGCGCTGGCACACGCATCGATCTCACCACAAAGGAATTTACGCTCCTGCACCTGCTTATGAGCAGGACGGGCGAAGCGCTGACTCGTTCTCAGATCATTTCGTTGGTCTGGGACATGAATTTTGACTGCGATACCAACGTCATCGATGTCGCTATCCGGCGCCTTCGCTCAAAGATCGATGACCCGTTTGAAACCAAGCTCATTCACACGCTTCGTGGCGTAGGGTACGTTTTTGAGGAACGCGCATGAGGCCATTCAGCCTGGCTGCAAAGCTGGGATTAAAGGTGGGGTTGATGAGCGCAGCGTTGCTGCTTCTGTTCGCCACCTTCGGGTATCTGATGGTGGGTCAGGCGCTAGAGCGAAATGCCCGCAGTGACCTGGAAGTGAAGATGGCGGGCATGGCTCACAACCTGTCCATGATTTCCGACATCTCAGGAGTCAACGCAGACGCACATCAGCTTGTGGATCTGGTGATGGGCCACAACAACCTGTACGTCAGCATTTTCGAGTCGGCGCAGAGTGAAACGCCCCTGCTCTCGATTGGCTCGAAGCAGGTCAACGTGGAGGTGCACAAGTTTCAACCATCCGCACAGCCGAAGGAACATGAGTGGCGCGACACCCAGGACCGCCCCTTGCTGACAGCTTCTCGCACCATGAATTTGGGCGACGGAACCGAAGTCAGCGTGTACATGACTATGGACCAGTCGTCCAATGAAGCGCTGCTTGATGCATTGCTCACCTGGGCCCTGATGATTTCCCCGCTCATCATCGCGCTGATCCTCGCAATCGGCTGGTGGACCGTACGCAGAGGTCTGCTGCCTCTGACCAAGTTCCTGAAAGTCGCCTCGAAGATCTCCACCGAGAGCCTCGACCATCGTCTGCCGACTAATGGAATGCCAGCAGAACTCAAAGAGCTCGCCGACGGTATCAACATCATGCTGGCTCGCCTGGATGACGGGGTTCAGCAGCTCTCGCAGTTTTCTGACGATCTTGCTCACGAACTGCGAGCGCCGCTATCCAACCTGATGGGTAAAGCCCAAGTTGCACTGACCAGAGAGCGATCGCTTCCCGAGTACAGGGAAGTGCTGGAGTCGTGCACAGAAGAGCTGGACCGCATGAGCCGCATGGTTTCCGACATGCTGTTCCTCGCTCAGGTCAGTCATCCAGCATCCATGGTGGAGTTCGAACCTGTGTCCCTGGTCGATGAAGTTCAGCGGGTGTGTGATCTCTTCAGCATTTCGGCAGAGGATGGCGAGATCCAGCTGCAGATCTCTGGCAGTGATGACGTGGTGCGCGGTAACCGCCTGATGATTCAACGAGCCGTCTCGAATCTGGTGTCAAATGCGATTCGCTACTGCCCTCGCGGTCGCACGGTCTACGTGAAAGTGCAACGCGGTGGTAGCGGCACGACCTTGAGCGTCGGCAACCCGGGCCGCGGGATCGCCAAGGAACACCATGCGCATTTGTTTGAACGGTTCTACCGCGTAGATAAGAGCCGAGCACGAAGCGAAGGGGGGACCGGTCTTGGCCTTGCCATCGTGCAGTCGATCATGAGCCTGCATCAAGGCTCGGCGAGCGTGGAAGTGACCGAGGAAAATTTCACCTGGTTCCACCTTCACTTTCCCGAAGCCCAGCTAAAGCAGCCGGCAAAGACCGCTGCTTGAAGCGCGCCCACTTGAAAAGGCCCGTCAATCGACGGGCCTTTTGTCTATGCAATGCCTCAGTGCCTAAGCACCACAGGGTCCATAGGTGACCGCAGAATTACCGACTTTATGATCTTTTGCTCTTCTGGGTTGGCGTTTCTCCACAGGTGGGAGAAGTATTGGGCATTCACTTTTTCCTGGGCGCTCACACTGCCGGCGGCCTCAATGAATTGCATGGTCGAGTACACACAGAGCAGTGCCAGGATAAAGAATGCTGTCGCCACCACCATGACATAGCGCTTGGCCAGCACCGGTGCTTGCTTTAGCTCCAGGATCGAGGCATTCGCTGATTTTGTCGCGGCAGTGAGCTCCGAAATCAGCGGTTGGATGGCGGTCTCGACTCCACGAGCGGCAGCGGAATATGCCTCTGCCGCAGCGCGTATGGCGACCTCTTCGGCATTGGACCAGGCTTTCTCAGCCTTTCGTACCTCCTCCTGAATCTGCCGACTGACAAGGTCAACCTCCTCCACCAGCTCGTTCGACTTTTCCAGAACGGCGTTGCAGGCCCTGGTCTGGGAGGCCAGCTCATCGAGCTGAACTGTGAGTTTTTCAGTGCTTCGACGGAAGTCACCGATGGCAACAGCCCAAGACTCTATGTCATTCATGGCTATCTCCTAGGGCGGCCGGTAACGCCGCACTGATTTATTTTGTTAGATGTCAAATATGTAATTTAAGAAGCAGTTTGAAGTCACCCTCGGCACAAGCGAGGTAGACATGATCCTTCCAGATTTGCAGATTTGGCGCATCCCGCCAGCCGCCCAAATTACGGAATTGTAATTATTGACTCACCTTGTCGTTAGCTTCGCGTTCCTAAACTACAAACCAACAAAGGCCGTCAGTCAGGCAGGCCTAGTAAGAACCGAGGCACACAATGAAATTTGTCAAATCTATCGCTATTGGCAGCCTGCTGCTTGGTCTCGTGGGTACCGCTTACGCTGAAGGTGGTTACGAGCGAGCGAAACAGTTCCAGGAAAACTTCCGAAATGAACAGGCTCGCTTATGGAGCGACGATTCTTCGGACCAGAACAAACAACAAGTCGCTCAAGAGAAAAAGAAAGAAAGCAAGGATGGTAAGGAACAAGCCGATAACTAAACGGCGGTTAAATAGGACTTTAAATGACGAAAGCAATCGACAAAAAAGCCAGGGTAAAACCTGGTTTTTTTTGTGTCTGGAATTTTACCTTCGTTTGTACGAGGCGTTTCCGCATTACTGTCTCCGACCAGACCTTCGGTACCTTGCTTGGCGTCTTTCCAACGGCACAGCAACAGCTGACTGGCGTTCGCTTCGGTGATCTCGACACAGCCCAGGTTGGCAGGCAGCTCAGCATTGCTGTCGAGTAAGCGCCGGGACAGGTAGAATGAGCTGTCACGAGGCCACTTTGCTGGGTACTGGATGTTTTCGGACTTCCCGCTGCTGTAGAACTCCGAGGGATTCGAGCGGCGACCAGGGTAGATCAGAGGGGCCGATTGAGCACATTCAACCAGGCCTGAACGACATCTCGCTGGTTCTGAGGCCTCTGCATCAACACCCCGGCATAGATGATGTCGACGCCGATGATTGGCAGTATCAACGCTCGCGGCGGCGCCCTGGTGATCCTTCGGCCAACCTCATTGATCCGACCGGACAGGAGCAACGCCGAGACAGGTACAGAACCAGCGGCAGCCAGTCGATCAGCCCTAGTTTTCCTGCGAGCGCTCCGGCTCCGAGCAGGGCACCACAGATCAGCGCGAAAACCAGCTCGGTGTTCATGCCAAAGATGCCGTCGTGCTCATGGCTCAGCCCTTCATGCTCTGCTTGGTCATCTGGGCGTTCAAGCGAACTTTTCATAACTCGTCCCTTCTGGGGGGCAAGACTATAAACTGCTCTATGCAGTTGAAAGACATTACTGTTGTGTAGTTGAGATTTATTTCACAGCTAACCCAGGGGCAGTCATTAAGGCATCTAGCCTAAATGACGTTCATCGAGCTCAATAAAAAATGCCAGGCACTGCCTGGCATTTATGAATTCTCTAAGTATTCTACTCACAGCAATTACTACTTGTTGTTGATGCATTGCGAGTACATGGAGTAGCGAACCGTCTTAAGCGTACCCTGAGAGTCCTCGAAGGTCATCAATCGCGGGTAAACTTGGCAGGTACGCGGGTCTTGGGACTGACGCACGAATTTCGCAACATCGATCTTCATGCCGTAATTGTAGTCCTGGATCTCCGGCATCGGTTTGCCATTTCTCTCGGCATAGTTCGCTACAGCAGTCTGATGCTCCTTGATGTATTGCAGCTGCTTGCTTTCAGAGTAAGTATAAGCCTGCGAAGCCATCGAGAACATAACAAGTGCAGCAGCAACAATTAGCTTTTTCATAGGAACCTCTCAAATTCAAATCATCTCGGGCGTAACTTTAGCAACGCAGAGGCATCACCGGCATGACGAGAAACTTACAATTTTGAAAGGTAAGTGCATCTATTTCATATAAATCGAGTAGGAGGCGGGTTCACACCCGCCGTCCTCTCACACCACCGTGCGTACGGTTCCCTACACGGCGGTTCAGGCTATGCGGCTAAGCCGGTTGATCGTATCCAGTATCGAGACCAGTCCGAGTCGATCCCATAGCTTCTTCGGCAGCGCCTGATTCATATGAGATGCTCCCGAGTTCCACCATGGGCCTCGACCATTAGAGGCTGATTTGCAGGCACGCTCTTCACTTAGACCCAGGCGCATCAGGTTGCGCACCCTCGTAGAGGGCTGCTTCCATTGGCGCCAGATGGCACAGCGGAGTTTGTGCCTGAGCCAGCCATCCAGTTCCTCAAGTGGCCGTTTGCTCTGGCTGAGCTTGAAGTAACCCGCCCAGCCTCGTAATACAGGGTTTATCCGCTCGATGGTATTTGCCATCTTGCGACCCCGTGCACCGCGTAGCAGCTCTGCGAGCCGGTCGCGCAGGCGACCCAGGCTCATCGTTGCCACCCGCAGCCTTGGCTGCTGATGCCAGCTCATCCCATAGCCCAAGTAGTCACACTTCCAGGCTCTCGCGACTCGACTCTTCTTCTGATTCACCGTCAGTTTCAAACGTTGGTTCAGGAAGCGCTCGACACTGACCAGTACTCGCTCGCCAGCCCGAGGACTGCGCACATAAATGTTCGCGTCATCGGCATAGCGCACGAAGCGATGGCCCCGCCGCTCCAGTTCGCGGTCAAATTCATCGAGCAGGATATTCGACAGCAGCGGCGAGAGCGGGCCGCCTTGCGGCGTCCCTTCCTGCCGTGGGCTAACGACACCACCTGACATGACTCCCGCTTCAAGGTAGCGACGGATAAGCCTAAGTACGCACTTATCTTTGACCCGGCACTCGATACAGGCCATGAGGATGTCGTGGTTGACTCGATCGAAGAACTTTTCCAGATCGATTTCCACGCACCACCGATGTCCCGATGCCACATGGGCACGGGCCATCTCGACAGCTTGATGTGTGCTTCTGCCCGGACGGAAGCCATAACTGTAGTCCGAGAACAGTGGGTCGAAGATGAGCGTGAGCTGTTGCTGCAAGGCTTGCTGGATCAAGCGATCCACGAAGCTGGGGATTCCCAGTTGCCGTGTGCCGCCCTGCGGCTTGGGAATTTCAACCGCTCGCACTGCTTGTGGATGGTATTCACCGGCCAGTAGCCTGGCCTTGAGGGTTGGCCAATACTGTTTCATGTAGCCCGCCAAGTCAGCGACCGTCATGCCATCGGCACCCGGCGCTCCCTTGTTGCTGACCACGCGTTGATACGCACGTCTGAGGTTGGCCGGTGCAAGCACCCGCTCCATCAGCGTGTCCGGCTCCGCGTTCGTCCACGTCGCTGACGCCGCCGGCACCTTTGCACTGTCAGGCATCACCCTCGGCTTCTGGCCGGGATTCGGGATGACAGTTTCCGCTGTGGGAAATTTCTGCATTACGGCTACCAACGAGACAGTGACGCCTACTAGCGGCATAACCTGTTCGGCCCTTGGTGGCGCGGTTATCCGCCACTTACTACGGCTTCGGCTGACTTCTGCACGCTCATCCCGTCGCCTTTCGACGCGCGGTAGCACAATGGCAAACGTACAGATCTCCCAGGGTAATTCGCGTGACCTTCCTGCTTATGCCTGTCGGATTTACGTCACAGCGTTCCGTGCAAGTATTGGGCTTTGGCGATTGTTGCCGCCTAACCCCGCTGTGCCGCCTGATCCGCTTCCTGTTCGTCAGGCCAGCATTTTGCCTCGGGCTTCCTTCAGATTCGCAGTCGCCCGCGACACCCTTGCCTCCGGCTAACACTTCCCCTTGCCGGGTGTGTAGAGGACTTTCACCTCCAAGTCACCCGCTTGGCCACCACAGCCAAGCAGGTTGCGCTTACGCGCAACGCGCCATGCCTGGCGCACAACAAAAAACCCACAACGCGTGTTGTGGGTTTTTGTATCTGGGGGGATCAGCTTACGGCTTCTGCCTCGTCGCCGTCTTCATCCTTGCGATGTGCCCAATGATACAGGGCCGGCAGGACCAGCAAAGTCAGCGCGGTGGAGGAAAGGATCCCACCAATTACCACTGTAGCCAGAGGCCGTTGAACCTCCGCACCGGTACCGGTGGCCAAGGCCATTGGGATGAAGCCCAGGGACGCCACCAAGGCTGTCATCAACACTGGTCGCAGTCGGGTGAGTGCGCCTTCATCGACTGCCTGCCTGAGCGTTCGTCCCTCTTCTCGCAATCCGCGAATGAAGGCAATCATCACCAGGCCGTTCAGTACCGCGACGCCGGAGAGTGCGATGAAGCCTACCCCTGCCGAGATCGAGAGCGGGATATCACGCAGCCAAAGGGCCACGACCCCGCCAGTGAGAGCGAATGGAATACCGGTGAAGACCAGCATGCCGTCCTTCAGGTTGTTGAACATCAAGAACAGCAAGGTCATTACCAGCAGTAAGGCTACCGGAACCACAATCTGCAGGCGCTTGGCTGCCGACTGCAGCTGCTCGAACTGGCCGCCCCAACTGGTCCAGTAGCCTGCTGGAATTTCCACCTTCGTTGACAAGGTAGATGCCGCCTCATCAACGAACGACCCAAGGTCACGGCCCCGGACGTTGGCGCTTACAATAACCAAGCGCTTACCGTTCTCGCGGCTGATCTGGTTCGGGCCCAACTGCAAGTCCAGCTTAGCGACCTGCGAAAGTGGAATGAAACCGATCTGATTAGCGCCCTGAGCCGCATTGGCAGGCACAGGAATCAGCAAACTAGACATACCCGCGACGTCGGTGCGTACAGCCTCAGGCAGGCGCACCACCATGTCGAATCGGCGATCACCCTCGTACAACGTTCCCGCTGTACGACCACCCACAGCAATCGCGATCGAATTCTGCACGTCCGCAATGTTCAGGCCGTAGCGTGCTGCTTTTTCCCGGTCGATGTTAATGGTCAGCACTGGCAGACCTGTGGTCTGCTCAACCTTGACCTCCGAGGAGCCTGGTACCGCTTTGAGCGCTGCGGCGATCTTATTGGCCGTGCTGTTGAGCACATCCATGTCGTCACCATAAACCTTCACCGCAACATCGCTGCGCACCCCGGAGATCAGTTCGTTGAAACGAAGCTGGATAGGCTGGGAGAGTTCATAGTTACTGCCCGGGACACTGGCTGCCGCCTTTTGAACCTCGGCAATGAGCTCCTCCCGCGACTTGTCGGGATCGGCCCATTGGTCCTTTGGTTTGAGCATGACGTAAGCATCGGAGATATTCGGTGGCATTGGGTCAGAGGCGATTTCAGCCGTACCGGTTCGGCCGAACATA
The DNA here is from genome assembly GCF_002812565.2 of Pseudomonas sp. SGAir0191. Classification (NCBI taxonomy): domain Bacteria; kingdom Pseudomonadati; phylum Pseudomonadota; class Gammaproteobacteria; order Pseudomonadales; family Pseudomonadaceae; genus Pseudomonas; species Pseudomonas sp. SGAir0191. Next base: position 5,017,156 of record NZ_CP025035.2, on the reverse strand, counting down.
CGCTCAACTTCCGGTACCTGCTCGATGACTGCTTTTTCCAAACGCTCCTGCATGTCCACCGACTGGCTGAGGCTAGTACCAGGTACGCGCAAGGCTTGAAGAGCGAAGTCCCCCTCACTGAGACTTGGGATGAACTCGCTCCCCATGCGACTGGCAAGTACACCGCTGAGAACGACCAGTGCTACTGCTGCGGAGAAAGCGATATTCCGATGCCCAAGCACCCACTGCAGCACAGGCTCATAACGCAGCCGCGCAGTGCGCATAACAACGCCCTCTTCCTCCTTGACCTTGCCAGTGACGAACATGGCGATCGCTGCCGGCACGAAGGTAACGGAGAGGATCATTGCACCCAATAGCGCCATCACAACGGTGAATGCCATGGGGTGGAACATTTTGCCCTCCACGCCGGTGAGGGCGAAGATAGGCAGGTACACCACCATAATGATCAGTTGCCCGAAGATCAGTGGCCGACGCGCTTCGCGGGCAGCAGCAAAGACCTCATGGAAGCGTTCGGTTTTGGTGAGCATACGGCCATGTTTGTGCTGCGCATGTGCTAATCGACGGATCGCGTTCTCCACGATGACCACGGCCCCGTCGACGATGATGCCGAAGTCGAGTGCGCCCAAACTCATTAGGTTGGCACTGACCTTGTTATTGAACATCCCTGTGAAGGTGAACAGCATGGACAGCGGGATCACCATCGCGGTGATCAACGCTGCACGGATGTTGCCGAGGAACAGGAACAGAATGGCGATAACCAGGATCGCACCTTCAACCAAGTTCTTCTTCACCGTCGCAATGGCTTTTTCAACCAAGTTGGTACGATCGTAAACGGTGACCGCAACCACGCCCTTTGGCAGAGTACGGTTGATGTCCGCAAGCTTCGCTGCGACAGCTTGGGACACAGTGCGGCTGTTCTCACCGATCAGCATGAATACTGTACCGAGCACGACCTCGCGGCCATTCTCAGTGGCAGCACCAGTACGAAGCTCCTTACCGATGCTGACGTCGGCGACGTTGCTGATGCGAATCGGTGCACCATCCACACTGGTGATTACGATGTTGGCGATGTCTTCGATGTTGCCGACTTGGCCCGGTGCACGAATGAGCAACTGCTCACCATTACGCTCGATGTAACCGGCGCCTACGTTGGCGTTGTTGCTTTCCAACGCGGCTACCAGATCATTCAGGGTCAACTTGTAGGTAGCCAGGCGCTTCGGATCCGGCGCAACCAGGAACTGCTTGGCAAAGCCACCGATGGTATTGATCTCTGCCACGCCAGGTACGTTGCGCAGCTGAGGCTTGATGATCCAGTCCTGGATTACCCGCAGGTCGGTGGGCGTGTAGGGCGTACCGTCTTCTTTGACCGCGCCCTCTTCGGCTTCAACGGTCCACAGGAAAATTTCGCCGAGGCCGGTTGAGACCGGGCCCATGACGGCATCTACGCCCTCTGGCAGCTGTTCCTTTGCAACCTGTAGCCGCTCATTGATCAGCTGGCGGGCAAAGAAGATGTCGGTGCCGTCCTTGAAAATCACGGTCACCTGAGACAGGCCCGAGCGAGACAGCGAACGGGTCTGCTGAAGACCTGGAAGACCAGCCATGGCCGTTTCAACTGGAAACGTGATCCGTTGCTCGGTTTCCAATGGGGAATAGCCAGGCGCTGCAGTGTTGATCTGCACCTGGACGTTGGTAATGTCAGGAACGGCATCGATCGGCAGCTTTTGGTAGCTGTAGATGCCGATACCGGCCATGATCAGGACAGCGATCATTACAACGATCCGCTGTTCAATGGCAAATCTGATGATACGTTCAAACATAAGAAATCATCCTGTCAGTTCGCATCAGTGACTGTGCTCGGCAGAGGCTTTGCCGAGCTCAGACTTGAGTGTGAAGCTGCCATTGGTAGCCACTTGAGCGCCCGCTTCGATGCCGTCCGTGATTTCCACGTACCCACTGTCACGGCGGCCCAGCTTTACTGGGCGGGTGTCGAAGCCCTCGGCGGTGCGTACGAAGACCGATGGTTTGTCCTCAACGGTCTGCACGGCGTGTTCCGGGACAGCCACCGCCACGCGATCAGTCTGGGACGTGACTGCGATGTTCACGAAAAGACCAGGACGCCAGGCCCCGTTGGGATTGGTCAACGTAACGCGGACGGTCGCTGCTCGGTTTTGCTCGCCCAACAGGCTGCCGACATAACCCACCTTGCCCTCGACCTCCACGTTCATGTCAGGTGAGGAAACCTTCACGGCGCGGCCGGTAGTGACCTTGGCCAAATCGGTAGGCGGTACAGCGAAAGTGGCCCAAACTTGGTTAAGGTCGGACAGAATAAAGGCGTTAGTCGCCTCGCTGACGACTTCCCCGACGGTCAAGTGTTTCTCCACCACTACGGCGTCAAAGGGAGCCCTGAGTTCGTAACGGTTACCGCCTACCGAATTGACCGAGGCACCGATCGCGCTGACTTTTTGCTTGGCGTTGGCCAGAGAGATTTCGGCTTCCTGCAGCGCCTGGCGAGCCTGGAGGTAGTCCTGCTCCGCAGAAATCTTGTCCTGCCAGAGCTGCTTCTCTCGGCTAAAAGTCACGCGCGCAAGTTCGACACGACGCTGAGCGGCTTGTTGCTCGCTGCGCAGGTCAGAGATCTGCTGGCTGGCAATCACCGCAAGGACTTGACCCTTCTTGACGGACTCACCCAAATTCGCCTGGACTGTTTCGACAACGCCTGGAACGCGAGGAACAACGTGCGCAGTGCGGTCCTCGTCAAAACGAATCTCACCCGGGAAGCTCACGACGGTTCCCAAATCACGAGGCGCTGCCGATTCCAGAGTCACGCCAGCTGCTTTGATCTGTTCAGCACTAAGGGTTAGCTTACCTTCTTCCTCACCGCCCTCTTCACTGTGGCCCTCCTCGCCATGACCTTCTTCACCGTGCCCATCTTCACTATGCTCCGCTTCACTGTTCTCTTTGTTAGCTGATCCGGCCTTCTTGTCATGGCCATGACCATCGTCAGCACCATGTTCTGCGTTAGTCGCCGCTTGTTGATCGGAACTGCTGTTCCAGGCGAGGCTGCCAAATCCAAGGATTGCCACAGCGGCTACCGCGAGGGCGATCTTGCGTTTGTTTTCCATTGCTACTCCTGCTGATCGTAGGCACCGGCAGGTTTAAACGCCGAGTGCCGAGAAAAATGTATGCCCCGTTCAGCGTGCGCCGGCGGTCGAGCCTACTTCGCCATAAACCCTTTCTACTTGCGCACGCGCATTGGTCGCCGCTGCCAGCGAGTCGAGATACTGGCCACGAGCAAGGATCAAGGTGCGCTGGGCGTCCAGTACTTCGATAAAGCCGAATTTCCCCATCTCGAATCCGCGGGTTGCGGTATCCACGGCCTGCTGGGCTGAGGGCAGAATGGTCTTGTCGTAGGACTCAACTTCTTGCATGGCGGTGGACCACTGGTTCAGCGCGGTTTGGGTTTGGGCGCGCAATCTCAACTCGACAGCGTTACGCAGGTCGCGGGCCTGATCGGCACGTCGAGAAGCGGAAAGAATGTTGCCTTGGTTACGATCAAACAGCGGCAAAGGCATGGACAGACCAACGACATTGACTCGCTCGCGCACCGAGCGGTCGTACTGGCTACCCACGCTTACCGTGAGGTTTGGAATACGCTGAGCTTTTTCTGCGCCAAGCGAGGCATCGCTCTTATCAATCTCCACCACTGCCTGCCGCATTTCCGGAGTCTGATCGAGCTTTGCCAGCAACTCTTCAGTGCGCGGCGGCAAGCCAGGAGACAAGGTTGGTGATTCAAGGCGATCGAATATGGTCACAGAACTCCCCGTGACTTGGGCGAGTTGCTGGTAAGCATTCGCTTTTTCCGTTTCGGCGCGACGGACCTGCAACCGGGCTTCAGCCAGTTGAACCTGGGCGCGGGTAGCCTCCACAGGTGAAGATTTACCTGCGCGAACTCGACCATCGACAATGCGAAGGCCGCGCTCAGTAAGTTCAAGGGATTGTTTAGCGAGGTCGAGTCCGGTTTGGGCTCGTAATGCAGCGTAAAACGCCTGCACGACGTCTGCACGCAGACCATTCACGCGTCGGTCCAGTTCCAGTTGTGCAACACTCTGGCCGTATGTGGCGACATCTACGCGGGCTCCCCGCTTACCACCGAGCTCCAAGGTCTGACTTAGCGTAACGGTCGTTGTGCTGGTGTTACGCCGTGTGTCCTCCATCTCATACGAGATTTCGGGGTTTGGAATCAGCCCGGCTTGCTTGCGCGCACCGTCCGCGATGCCGATTTCCTGACGTGCCGCCGCGAGGTCTGGGTTGGCATCCATTGCCGTCGACAGCGCTTGGGGCAAGCTGATGCTTTGGGCAAATGCGGTGGGTGCCAGCAACCCGGAAATCACCGCACAGAGAGCGGCAATTTTCCACGGTGAGACGTAGGTCTTGGATAAGACATTGCGGTTATACCGGAGCACTTTCTTGGTCCTCGTGCACAAACTTCGTTAGCTTGGCCAGAACGCCGAAATAGCTGCCAAGCCCCACTGGATTAGGTGATGGCACTCTAAAGAGCGGTAGCTATCAGAGGGGTGGCTAGAAAATTACAATTTCGTAAGAAAAGCTTGTAATGCCCGAAAACGCTGATGACACAGTCGAACCACCGAATTTCATTGCGAACGCGAGAGATGGCTAGCATGCGGCGTCAATGACCAAAATAACGACCAGATGACGAAATTGTAATTTTCCTATCACCATCCCGTTATCTTCCGCCTGCAAATATGAGCTCGGCGCTACGCGAGGCGCGCCGCCGGCTCAGAACTTATAACGACACCCGCGCCGGAAACATAATAAAAACTGCCGTAAATCAAAGGAGCATCGGATGAAAATCAAAGTACCACTGTATTTGGCGGCAGTTTCGGCGCTGTCTGGAAGCTATGCAGTTACTGCTCAAGCTGAAGATAAGCCCGAAGGTTTCATCGAAGGTAGCAGCCTTACAGTGCTCAACCGCAACTTCTATTTCAATCGTGATAACCGCGACAGCTCAGCTCCCACTTACAACAGCGGCAAGGGCAACACCAATGGCTACTCCGAGGCCTGGGCGCACGGGATCATCACCAAATTCAACTCTGGTTTTACCCAAGGGACGGTCGGCGTTGGTGTTGATGCCTTTGCCATGATAGGGCTTAAGCTCGATACTGGTGACGGGCGCAACGGCGGTCGTAGTTCATTCGACGTCATGCCTGTTGATAACAAAGGCGAAGCTCGCGACGAATACACCAAGGTTGGCGGGGCGGCTAAAGTTCGCTTGTTTGATACGGTCGTGAAAGTGGGTGATGTTTTCCCGTCGACGCCAGTTGTTGCATCAGGCGACTCGCGCCTGTTGCCTGAAAGCTTCCGCGGTGTGACCGTTGAGAACACCAGCATCCAGGGCCTCACCCTGCAGGGTGGCCGACTGCATGCGATGAGCCAGCCGGTCTCCAGCAATCTGAATGATAACTTCGCAACTTTCTACGGTGGCCCGGTTAACTCGCCTTGGGTAGGCTACGGTGGCGGTGATTACGCGATCAACGATAACTGGACCGTGAGCGTATACGCCAGTCAGTTGAAAGAAGTCTGGAACCAGTACTACGCTGGCACCAGCTTCGCCTATCCACTGAATGACGACCTTGCGCTGATTGGCGGCTTCAACTATTACAAAGCCGTGGATGAAGGGAAGCAGCGCCTAGGCGAGTTTGACAACGATATCTGGAGTGCCAAGGTCGGGGTCCGTTACGGCGCTCACACCCTGGCCCTGTCGCACCAACGCAACAACGGCGACGATGATTTCGACTACCTGCGTCAGTCAGACTCGATTTTCGTCGACAACTCTATCCAGTACAGCGACTTCAACTCGCCGAAAGAGCGTTCCTGGATGCTGCGCTACGACCTGAACTTCACCAGCTACGGCATTCCTGGTCTGACGTTCATGACCCGCTACGCTAGAGGCTCGGGCGCAGACTACTCGAACGCCAACCAGTTCTACATGCGCACCGACGCCAACGGTGATCCGCTCACCAATCAGAAACGTTGGGAGCGTGACGTAGAGGTTAAATATGTCGTGCAAACTGGTCCAGCAAAAGACCTGTCCTTCCGGTTGCGCCAGGCCACCACGCGTGCCACTGCATTCGAATCGGATCTGGATGAAACTCGTGTGATCATTGAGTACCCGCTTTCGATCCTGTGATTCTCTAAGGGGATCAGTTTATTCGTAAACTGGTCTCTTCAGAAAAATGTGCATTACGAATTCACCTTGAGTGGCTTAAGTGCTCCTTTGGTAAAAGGTGGATATTTGGCGCCCTTTGGGCGCCTTTTTTTTACCTAAAATTCAATCAACCGTTCGAGTGTACGCATTGCATGCCGGTGAAACTCATGGCTGCACCAATGACCAGTTTCCTCGACATGAGTAACTTCGCCGTCATCTGAACGGAACAAAGTCAACACAAAGAAGAAAACAACCACATACTTCATAAGGTCAAATTACCTATTGGAGAGAGGGCCCGCACCTGTCGAACCCAAACCGCGAAAAGATATACCTCCAGACTATCAATCATATTACCTGGAAATTACAAATCCGTCATTTAGGCCCCACCCAGCTCATTTTGATTTACCATTCCTTTCAATAATGCCGGCGCGCGTGCGCGGTTAATTGCTCAGTGATATCGAGACAAAATCCCATGCGAATTCTGGTAATTGAGGACGAAGTAAAAACTGCGGAATATGTGCGTCAAGGCCTTACAGAATGCGGTTATGTCGTCGATTGCGTGCATACCGGGTCAGATGGGCTATTCCTAGCCAAGCAACACGAATACGAGTTGATTATTCTTGATATCAATCTGCCAGAAATGGATGGGTGGCAGGTACTTGAGCTTTTGAGGCGTAAAAATTGCCCCTCCCGCATCATGATGCTCACGGCGAGAAGTCGTTTGGCAGATAAGGTCCGGGGTTTGGAGAACGGTGCAGATGACTACCTGATCAAACCATTTGAGTTCCCAGAACTGCTAGCCCGGGTTCGCGCCTTAATGCGCAGGTCTGAACACCCTGCATCTGTGGAGATCATTCGTGTCGCTGACCTGGAGCTAGACCAGAGCCGTCACAGGGCCTTCAGGGACGGCCAGCGTATTGATCTGACGACGAAAGAGTTTGCACTTCTGCACTACCTAATGCGCAATACCGGCGTGGTGCTCAGCCGCACACAGATCATCTCACAGGTCTGGGATATGAACTTCGACTGCGATACAAACGTTGTAGAAGTGTCGATTCGAAGACTTAGAGCCAAGATCGATGACCCTTTCGAGACGAAGCTGATCCATACGCTTCGAGGTGTGGGCTATGTGCTTGAGAAGCGTTGATCGCCCGCTCCTTAGTCATGAAAATAGAGCCAGTGATCATGCATGTAAGTCGAGCCATACTGTTTTTGACCCTTAGCGCGCGTTTCCTCACTAAACGTATGAGGTGTGCTGGACAGGAGGTATAGCATAGATTATCAACAGGTAACGGAAGGCCAAGCTTATGCCAGAGCTGACGCACGCTCAGCTGACATTGTCTTCAACAGCCACCAGGCTTACCTCTGATACCGTGTGCCGGCGATGAGGTTAACCTCCCGACTACAGCACCAAGCAGGAAGCTCAGTCGCCGCTCAACGATGATGGCGGCCACCGGCTTTTCTGGCTCGTTGCGGGGCTGCTGACGGTCATTGCCTTCGTCATGGCCACCCTCTCTGTGCATCTTCTCACCTCGCTCAAGGAACTTGGCCTTCCAACGGTCACGGTGTTGGCCGTGGGGATGGTCATTGGGCCGGCCCAGGTGGTGGCCAGAGTATTGGAGTTCTCGCTTGCTCGGCATCTTCACCCAACCTGGTCGGCCCGTGCCGGCGTGTTGGTGAGCTTCATCGGCATCTGCTTATTCATTCCTGGCGTGCCTTCGCTGGCATTCCCTACAGCAGCGCTGTATCGCGCCGGCATCGGGATTCTCACTATTGCAAGAGGCATCTTGCCTCTGGTGCTGTTTGGCCCCAAGGGTATCGCGCACGCATGGGAGCATTGGCTCGCCCAATGCTCCTGGTGCAGGCCGCGGGGCCGTTTGCTATGGCCTTTGTGCTGAGTACTCAAGGCGCACCTGTGATGCACTTGCTCATGGCGGCGATGGTCGCTGTCGCGCTAGGTAGCAGTTTCAAACAGCCCCCTCAACCCAGTGCAACGTAGGCGAAGCTGGTGATTCTGCCCTCAAATGGGGGTACCCGCTAGATTTCACCCCTCGCTTTGCCTTTGACTCTGCCTGGGGGTATACCGCCTGGGGATAATCGGCCTGCTTTGTCTTTGCGGATTGCCCTGCCAATTGACAGGCCTACATAAGCCGCTTCCAATGCCCTCAACGTAGAACCATTCGCTCCGGCCGAAGCTGGCTGGTGGGCGTGAGCCAAGAGGCGTATCCTGCAAGTGCTTGCTCCGAGACTTGTTGGCCTACAGCCTCCCCTTGGAGACATCTGATAGCCCGCCGCCCAGGCGGGCTTCTTTGCTACCAGATCTGTAAACCAGCGCCTTTGGTTGGCTAGCCCAAGCTAGGCTCTGCCAGGGCACTTCCCCATCAGCGATCTACCCGTCGCCCCTAGGCACGACGGTTATCGACGTACCCAAATCCTTTATGAGGCGCGTGGAAAGCAGGCGGAGGTTAGGCGAGATTCGCTTACGCAGCCATTGCTTCGCAGGATTCTGCGCAGGTCATGCAGGCCTGTGCGCACTGCTGACAGTGGTCTGCCTGATGCTTACCGCACTCCTCTCCGCAGGCTCGGCAAATTTTGGCGCATAGGGCACAAAGTTTTTTGGCGAGCACGCTTTCTCGTGCCATCAAGGTAGCGGCAAGCTTGCACATATCTGCGCAATCCCTGTCCAGCTTGATGCAGTCAACCATCATTTTTACGTCCTGTTCTTGCAGGCAGGCTGACGCGCAGCCTTCACAGGCCAGCGCACAGCGCAGGCATTCCGAGATACATTCTTCAAAGCGACTGTTCATGGTCATATCTCCGGTATCGGGTGGATGTGATGCCAACGTACCGTCTCATGACGGTATGTAGCGTTCGACCTGACGGGGTCCTGAAGATTGATTACATTTGTGTAAGCTTGTCCGAATTATCTCGTGTGAAGGCCTGCCCGATCATTTAAGGCTGGATAATCACTGTTTCTGGACGCTCACGATTCTCGCGGTGCTTCCTTCCATACGGAACCCAAATTTCACCTTGTCTCCTACGTTCAAGCCCTTCAAATGCGCAGGCTCAGCTTGGAATCCCATGGTCATCGCCGGCCATTTGAGCTCTGCTACCGGGCCGTGCGCCAAGGTGATTTTCCCGCTTTGAGGATCCAGCGCCTTTATTGTCCCCTCAGCATGCGCAGTGGGTGCCGCCTGGCTGCCTTGGCCACCCTCGGCGGAAGCTGGCATTTTCTTCATGTCCATACCGTTCATGTCCTGGGCTTGCACGCTGGCGGCGAAAGCTGTGACCAGGCCTGCGATAACAATTAGCTTTTTCATTGGATTTTTCCTGAGAGGTTGGGGGTAGTTACAGCAAGTTCGCGGCGACGGATCAGCCAGTACGCCGCAGGGATTACAAAAAGGGAAAGCAAGGGGGCGGTGAGCATGCCGCCCACCATGGGCACCGCGATGCGGCTCATGACCTCGCTGCCGGTACCGCTGCTCCAGAGGATGGGCAGCAGGCCTGCAACGATGACCGCCACAGTCATTGCCTTGGGCCTGATGCGTTGCACCGCGCCCTCACGGATTGCGTCGAGCAGCGCTTCTCGTGTGGTTTCGCCGTTGGCCTGACGCTCAGCCCAAGCGTTATTCAGGTAGATGAGCATGATCACTCCGAACTCCGCCGCTACGCCTGCCAGGGCAATGAAGCCAACGCCTGTGGCCACCGACAGGTTGTAGCCCAGCAGGTACAGCAGCCAAACGCCTCCGGTTAGCGCGAACGGTAACGTGCCCATGATGAGCAGCGCCTCACCGAGGCGGCCAAAAGTCAGATAGAGCAGCACGAAGATGATGGCCAGCGTCGCCGGCACCACCCAGGCCAGACGGGCGTTCGCCCGCTCCAGGTATTCGAACTGCCCGGAGTAGCTCAAGCTCATGCCTGGATCGAGCTTTACCTCGCTGTCGATCGCCTGACGTAGGTCTGCGACAACAGACGAAAGGTCCCGGCCGCGCACATCGATGTACACCCAGCCCGAGGGGCGAGCATTCTCGCTCTTCAACATTGGCGGGCCATCAGCAATACGTATGCGGGCCACGCTGCCGAGCGTCAGCTGGCCACCCTGCGAGGTGTAGATCGGCAGTTGACGCAGCGCTTCCACCGAATCACGCCATTCGCGTGGATAGCGTAAGCTGATGGGATAACGAGCCAAGCCTTCAACCGTTTCCCCAATGGTTTCGCCACCAATGGCGCCGGCCACGATGGCCTGTACGTCGGTAATGTTCAGACCGTAACGGGCTGCGGCATGGCGGTCGATATCCAGATCAATGTAGCGACCGCCAGTCAAACGCTCCGCCAGCGCCGAAGCCACTCCAGGCACCTTCTTCGCTGCCCGCTCCACAGCGAGCGTAGCCCGGTCTATCTGGTCCAAGTCGCTTCCGGCAACCTTTACGCCGATTGGGCTCTTGATGCCGGTGGCCAGCATATCGATGCGGTTGCGGATTGGCGGGATCCAGATGTTGGTCAGCCCAGGCACACGCACAGTGCGATCAAGCTCCTCGATGAGCCTCTCCGTGGTCATTCCAGGACGCCACTCACTCTTGGGCTTGAGCCGAACGGTGGTCTCGAACATTTCCAGCGGTGCCGGGTCGGTAGCTGACTCGGCGCGGCCAGCTTTACCAAAGACACTGGCCACTTCGGGAACGGTTCGAATCAGACGATCCGTTCGCTGCAACAGCTCTGAAGCTTTCTGTGCCGAGAGTCCAGGCAAGACTGAAGGCATGTAGAGCAGATCACCTTCATCGAGCGGAGGAAGGAACTCGCCCCCAAGATGATTCAAGGGCCACAGACTGCTGAGCAGGATGAGCAATGCTCCAGCGAGGGTAACCAGAGGCCGGCGCAGGACGACCTCCAATGCTGGACGGTACAGCCGGATGAGGCCCCGGTTGAGCGGGTTGCGCTGTTCCGCAGGTAGTGGCCCTCTAATCCAGTACCCCATCAGCACCGGTATCAGGGTCACCGATAGCGCAGCCGCCGCTGCCATCGCGTAGGTCTTGGTAAAGGCCAGGGGTGCAAAGAGGCGACCCTCCTGAGCTTGCAGCGTGAACACCGGGATGAACGATAGCGTGATGATCATCAGACTGAAGAACAGTGCCGGTCCTACCTCGACGGCCGCCTCCGTCATTACCTTCCAATGCGCTTCGCCTCGCAACGGCTGACCAGGATGTCGAGCATGCCAAGCCTCAACGCGTTTGTGGGCGTTCTCGATCATGACCACGGCAGCGTCCACCATTGCACCGATGGCAATAGCGATTCCGCCAAGGGACATGATGTTGGCGTTAATGCCCTGATGACGCATCACGATCAGCGCAATCAGGATTCCGACGGGCAGCGCCACGATGGCCACCAACGACGAGCGCAGGTGCCAGAGAAACGCTGCGCATACCAACGCCACTACCACGAATTCCTCGATCAGCTTGTGACTGAGGTTCCCCACGGCACGGTCGATCAACTGGCTACGGTCGTAGACGGTGACAAGCTCCACCCCGGCTGGCAGGCCTTTCTTCAGGGTTTCGAGCTTGGCCTTGACGTGGGCAATGGCCTCACGAGCATTCTTGCCGCTGCGCAGGATTACCACACCTCCCACGGCTTCGCCGAGGCCGTCCAGTTCGCCTATGCCTCTGCGGGCTGCCGGACCTATCTGCACCGTAGCGACGTCGCCTACTGTCACCGGCACGCCCTTGGTAGCCAGTCGCAGCGGTATCGCCCTGAAATCATCCAGTGATCGCAGATAGCCGGCCGCACGTACCATGAATTCCGCTTCGCCCTGCTCCAGTACACCGCCACCGGTCTCCTGGTTGGCCTTGCCTATAGCCTCCACCACCTCAGCCTGGGTGATACCGAGGCTGGCTATGCGCAGCGGATCGAGCACGACCTGATACTGCTTGACCATACCGCCGATGGTGGCCACCTCAGCGACATCCGGTAGCGTCTTGAGCTCATAGCGCAGGAACCAGTCCTGAAGGCTGCGCAGTTGCGACAGGTCATGGCCGCCGTTGCGATCGACCAACGCATACTGATAAATCCAGCCCACCCCGGTGGCGTCAGGACCCAGTACCGGCTTGGCTGCCGCAGGTAATCGCGATTGCGCCTGGCTCAGGTACTCAAGCACCCGTGAGCGCGCCCAATACAGATCGGTGCCGTCCTCGAACAGCACATAGACGAAGCTGTCACCGAAGGCGGAGAAGCCGCGAACCGTTTTGGCCCCCGGAACCGAGAGCATGGTAGTGGTCAGCGGATAGGTCACCTGATTCTCAACGATCTGGGGAGCCTGGCCTGGGTAGGACGTGCGGATGATCACCTGCACGTCCGACAGGTCGGGCAAGGCGTCGATTGGCAGGCTACGCACCGAGACGAAGCCCCATGCCACCAGAAACAGCGTGGCGAGGAGCACCAGCACACGGTTGCCTACCGACCAGCGGATCAGTTTGGCAATCATGGTTGGCCCTCCACCACGTTGATCTGCTCAACTACCATGCCCTCGTCGCGTTCGCGTATGCCAAAGCGAATCTGCACACCGACCTTGAGGCCATTAAGGAGAGACTGATTAGCCACAGGAAAGGTCATGGTCATCCCTGGCATGCCCAGGGTGATGAAAGGACCGTGGGCAACGGTGAGCTGGGTGCCGTCTATCTGCACGACACGGCCATCCGCTTCATGCAGGGCTGGCCCCGCATTAGGCTGACTATCCTGCGCCGTCGCCGCCTCGATGCCTTTCAAATTAGCGTCGGAGTCCAACAGGAATTGCCCGGACGCGACGATGCGCTGTCCTGCCTGAAGGCCCTGCAACACCGCAACTTTCCCTCTGCTCTCCTGGCCCAACACGACTTCCACCGGCCGGAAGCGACCACCGTCCTCAGCCAGCATCAACAGGTCTCGCTTGCCGGTGCGGATGACCGCCTCGGCAGGCACCAAGAGGCTTTGCTCGGAAGACTCGCCGGGATGGAGAGCCACTTGAGCGGTCATCCCAGGACGAAGCCGTCCATCCGGGTTGGGCAACTCGATACGCAGGCGCAACGTGCGGCTCTGCAAATCGGCATCGGCCAATAGCGCGGTCAACTTGCCCGGTACGGGATCGCCCGGGAACGCTGGCAATCGCGCCTGCACAGGCTGGCCTTCGCGAAGGCCCTGAGCCTGGGCTTCCGGCACAGCCGCTTCCAGCCAGACGTTGGCCACTCCATTGATCCTCGCCAAGGTAGCACCCGGCATCAGGGTCATTCCGGGTCGCAAATCGAGAACCTGGATGACTCCGGCCGTGGGTGCGGAGAGTGTGACCGAGAGCTGCACCTTCCCAGTGCTCGCGACCCGGTTGATCAGGTCGGCCGGCATGCCGGCGAGCACAAGCCGCTGTCGTGCCGCCGCCGTCAGCTGCGCGTCGCCGGAATGCCGCAGCGCCAGGTATTCCTCCTGCAAACCAGCCCACTCCGGGGTTAGCACATCGGCTAGAGGAGCCCCTTTGGCAACGATGTCGCCCGTCGCTCGACCATAGACGCGCTCGACGTAGCCGCCAGTCCGGGCCTGCAATACGCTGAAGTCGCGTTCGTCGAACGTTAGAACGCCGCTCACACTCAGGGTCCGTTCTAGCCGGCCAGCCGTCACCGTCGCCAATCGAATCCCAAGGTTTTGCTGGAGCCCAGCCGAGACCTGAACCGCAGGCTGCTCCTCGCCAGCCGTGTCATCCGAATACTTGGGCACGAGCGGCATGTCCATGAACGGCGATTTTCCGGGCGCCGGGAAGTGCTGCTGGGGATACATCGGGTCATACCAGTACAGCGCTTTTTTTTCCTCACCTACTGGCTGGGATGGGGAATACGCACCTCTTCCACCTAGCCAGAAGCCCGCGCCTATCCCAATAGCAAGGGCAGCAGCCACGAGCAAACCAATCGACCTATTCCTCATGCCCGCACCTCTCCATAAACGAAATGCAGACGCGCTGCTGTTGCCGCCAACTGTCCTTGCAGGTCCACATCCTGTAGCAGCGCTTCCACACGCTGCCGGCGTGCCCACAGCACTTCACTCAACGGCGAATTACCGGCGCGGTAGTCCGCCAGAGCGAGGCGTACCCGGTCCTCGGCCAGGGGCAAAAGTGTTTCGCGACTGCGCCGTACAGCCCGTTGCAAGCGTTGGTACTCGGCAAGGTCTGTTTCAAGCTGAGCTTGATGCTCGCGCAGGGCAGCGTCCTGCTCATTTTCCAATTGGCGAACTTGTGCGCGTCGTGCCGCAATCATTGGGTCTTGCCGGGAGCTGGTGAACAACGGCAACTGGAAGCTGACTTGCAGGCTGACCATGTTGCTGAAGTCCGGGCCACGGCGCTGATAATCCACCCCCCAGGACCAATCCGATTTCTTCTCCGCCTGAGCCTGATGCACCTGGGCTTGAGCCTCGCGTGTCATGGCGTGGTAGGTATTGAGCTCCGGATGGGCATGGACGGAGTGCAGGTATTCAGCTGCGTCTACAGGCCAGACAGGGAACGTCGGCGCGCCTACTTCGGCGTCCTGCCCAATCCAGCGCTTCAGCGCGGCTCGCGCCTGAGCTGATTGACTCAACAGAACGTCTTTCTGCTCGTCCAGCTGCGCGGCTTCTTGCTTGGGAGCCAGCGTATCGGCGGTGGAGCCTGCACCACCGGCCAGGCGGGCCCGCACCGTGGAAGCCAGCAGCTGGTTTTCTTTGTAGAAGGCGTCGAACTGTTCAAGCTTTCGCTGCACGGTGTATGCAGCCACCCAAGCCTGTGCGGTTGCCGCCCGAACTTTCAGCCGTTCGAACAGCGCCTCGGCATCGGCTCGCTCGACCGTAGCCTGCGCTGTCTCTATGCGAGCTTTGCGTTTGTCCCGGTTCGGTACTTCTTGGGACAGGCCAACCACCTGCATGGTCATGAAGTCTCTGTTCATGCTCCAGCGGTCGGTGCCTTCAATCGGCAGGTTCTGTACCCCAAGATTCAGGCGCGGATCGGGAAGTTCGCCCGCTGGAATGACTGCGCTGCGCGCAGCTGATGCCTGCTCCTGGCGGGCCTGTAGAGAGGGAGCGTTGCGTTCAGCCAGTTGCAGCGCATCATCCAGCGACAGCGTTGCAGCCTGTGCCGAGACAGCCGGCAGCAGTATGGAAAAGACGGCCGTGGTTATCCGTCCCTGAAAACGTTGGGGAGTCATGAAAATGATTCCTCGAAAGATCAGCGCCCAGGCGCATGCGATCGCCCCGCTGCTAGGCGGAACGACGATGTGAAATTAAGAGGGAATCAGACGCGGGGAGGCCGCCATGGATCGGGGGGAGAGCCTGTCGCTATGCCTACCGCGTAGGTATCGGCAGGTCGTGGCTTAGCAAAGGTCAGCCCAGGCGTCAGGAAGCTGAGCTGCACGGTACTGGCAGTCCTGCACTCCTGGCCGACCTTGCAGGATTTGGCGTGATCGCCGGCCTTGCCCAGGTCTTGGTCCTGGCAGCAGTCATGATCCATACCCGCCATCATTTCCATGCCCATGGTCTGCATTGGGCAAGGTTCAGTCGCCGAATCGATGCCCGCCATCCCGTTAAGCGGAAGCGCCACGATAAGCATCAGGATGGTGAGCAGTCGAATGAACCGATTCATGATGGGCGAGTATAGGTTACCGGGATGAGTTCAGCATTAAGGGGTTGGGGCTGCACTAACCAACCGCTTGGAGGCTGGGAGACTGATGAAGAAGGTTGTGACACCCTCCGCTGAAGTACACCAGATTCGTCCGCTGTGAGCCTCGATGATAGAGCGGGTTATGGACAAACCCAGGCCTGCATTGCTTGGGCCGCCTTCGCGCCTGGCTGGATCGGCTCGATAGAATCGGTCGAAGATCTTGCCAATGTGCTGGGGATCGATGGTTACCCCGCTGTTACGCACGGAAAGCGTCACCCTTTCAGGCGTCTGCTCGATCTGCACTGATATCTCGTTGCCTTCCGGGGTGTAGCGCAACGCGTTGGATAGGAGGTTGGAAAGCGCCCGGTCAATCATCAGGCGATCGCCACGAACCTTACCCTGCCCGTGCAGGGTCAGCTGGGTGCCTTGATCCTCAGCCAGGAACTGGTAGTACTCGAACAGCTTGGATACGAGTTCAGAGAGCTCCACATCGATCTGCTCGGGCACGATCAGACCGTTATCAGCCTTGGCGAGGAACAGCATGTCGTCGATCATGCGCGACATGCGCTTGAGGTCTTCCAGGTTCGAATAGAGGTTTTCCTCATAGGCATCCAAGTCACGCTTCTTGGTGAGCACCACTTCGGTATGGGTCAGAAGGTTGCTGACTGGCGTTCTCAACTCGTGAGCGATATCGGCAGAGAAGTTGGACAACCGAACGAATGCATCTTCCAATCGTCCCAGCATCCCGTTGAAAGACAGGATGAGCTCCTGAAGCTCTAGCGGCACGGGCTCCAGGGGAATGCGCTCGCGGAGCGATCGTGCCGACATCCCGGTGGCCACTTTGGTGATTTGTCCAACAGGCCGAAGCCCACTCTTGGCCACGACCCAGCCCAAGCCTGCGCTCACAATCGCGCTGATCACCAGGCCAATTCCGAACCACCATTGCAGGGTGACAAAGAAATGCGCGTGAGTGGTGACATCGAGCATCAGCACGGCCGTCACCGGTTCCGGCTCGCCTGCAATGGTCAGCTGGGCGGTAATGCCGCGAAAGTTCTGCGATTCATCCTGCCATTCCCAGACCGCACCCCGGTGCGCCTGCTCGAATCGCTGAGGAATTTGGGAGGCTTTGGGGTCTGAAAAAAGGACCGTACCGTCAGCCTTGGTGATTTTCGCCGACAAATCCTGATGTGCGCCGAGCAATGCCCGCAGCTGCTGCTCCTGATCGTGGAGCCCGCCTCGCGCTGCTGAGATGGACAGGATATGACGCGTTGACTCCAGCTTTTCGGAAAGCGCCTGCTCATCCAGCATCCGGAAATGGTGCTGACTGAGCCCGTAGAAAGCCACGCCGGCAACCACCAGGACAGCAGTCACCGCGAACATGAACATCAGGGTCAGTCGCTTGACGAGCGATGATTGCGGGCGCATCACTCGGGCACATCCATCATGTAGCCCATGCCTCGGGCGGTATGGATGAGCTTTGGCGCAAAGTCGTCATCTATTTTGGCCCGCAATCGGCGAATCGCTACCTCGATCACGTTGGTGTCACTGTCGAAATTCATGTCCCAGACCTGGGAAGCGATCAGCGACTTGGGGAGCACCTCGCCGCGTCGGCGCATGAGCAGCTCCAACAGGCAAAACTCCTTGGCAGTAAGGTCAATCCGCTTGCCGTTTCGCGTAGCTCGACGCTTGAGCAGGTCTACCTCAAGGTCTGCCATCTTCATGGTGGTTTGAGCAGAACCACCATTGCCTCTGCGCAGCAACGTGCGAACCCGAGCCAGTAGCTCCGAGAACGCAAAGGGCTTCACCAGGTAATCATCAGCGCCCAGTTCCAAACCTTTCACGCGGTCGTCTACGCCGTCTCGGGCCGTCAAGAAAAGGACTGGCACATCCTGACCCGCCGCACGGATCTTGCGCAGGACCTCCCAGCCATCGAGCCCCGGCATCATCACGTCGAGGATCAGCAAGTCATACGCTTCGCTCTGTGCCTGTTGCAGGGCGTCAGTGCCTGTCATCACCCGGTCAACGGTGAAGCCGGCTTCTGTCAGGCCTTGCTGGAGGTAGACACCGGTTTTCGGCTCATCTTCGGCTACGAGTAATTTCATCTGCTCTCATCCACGCGGGGTGCATCTCCAGTTTGCAGGAAAAAAGACGCCCAACCAGAAGCTGACGGAAAAGTAATGTCGAGATCAGTTTTCTGACAGCACCGCGAAGCTAACTTGACCCTGTACCTGACGCCATGAGGCGCAGAACCCACTGAGGATCTCCAGATGAACATGGTCAAAGCAATTGTGATGGTCGTCACCTTTGGCGCGGCAGGCCTCGCCCTGGCAGAGGGCGGCGCGGACCGGACCTTTGCGCGGATGGAAGCGGCTCGCCAAAGCTCCATGCAGGCCTACCAGGTTGCGCAGCAGAAGAAAGAGCAGACGCCGGTCGCCGCCCAGTCCAGCAAGCACGCTGGCCACGAGAGCTGCTGATCCGAGCTTACAGAAATGTAATCACCCCGGAATCTGAACTATGGCAGTTTCAGACTACGGCCTCTCATCAGCCTCGCGCAGTGGCGCAAGTCTAAGAGACTGGTGAGAGCTCCAATGAACCCAACGGCTGCGCCATCGAGCAGCCTGGATATCAGCGATCTACCTGACTGGACGCAACGGCATGCAAAGCAAAACCACGAGACGATCATTCGTCAAAGGCCTGGCCGCTACCGGACTTCTGGGTGGGCTGGGCATGTGGCGCGCGCCGGTCTGGGCCGTGACCAGCCCTGGCCAACCGAACGTGCTCACCGGCACGGACTTCGACCTGTATATCGGTGAACTGCCCGTCAACATCACGGGTGCAGCTCGTACGGCCATGGCCATCAACGGCTCCGTGCCAGGGCCGATCCTGCGATGGCGCGAAGGCGACACCGTGACGCTGCGCGTACGCAACCGGCTGAAACAAGACACCTCCATTCACTGGCACGGCATCATCCTGCCCGCCAACATGGACGGTGTGCCGGGCTTGAGCTTCCACGGCATCGCTCCCGATGGCATGTACGAATACAAGTTCAAGGTCCACCAGAACGGCACCTACTGGTATCACAGCCACTCAGGCTTCCAGGAACAGTCCGGGGTCTATGGGGCGTTGGTGATCGATGCCAAGGATCCAGAGCCGTTTGTGTACGACCGTGATTACGTCGTCATGCTCAGCGATTGGACAGATGAAGACCCGGCGCGGGTGCTCTCCAAACTCAAGAAGCAATCTGACTACTACAACTTCCACAAGCGTACGGTCAGCGACTTCGTTGACGATGTGAGCGAGAAAGGCTGGTCGGCCGCTGTAGCGGATCGGAAGATGTGGGCTGAAATGAAGATGAGCCCCACCGACCTCGCTGATGTGAGCGGGTATACCTACACCTACCTCATGAACGGCCAGGCTCCGAACGGCAACTGGACGGGTATCTTCAAGCCCGGCGAGAAGATCCGCCTGCGCTTTATCAACGGCTCGGCCATGACCTATTTCGATGTCCGCATTCCTGGGCTCAAGATGACGGTTGTGGCTGCTGACGGCCAGTACGTCAAACCCGTATCGGTCGATGAGTTCCGGATTGCCGTTGCCGAAACCTACGATGTCATCGTCGAACCTGAAAACGAGCAGGCCTATACGATCTTCGCGCAATCCATGGACCGTACCGGGTACTCCCGAGGCACCCTGGCGGTTCGTGAAGGCTTGCAAGCGCCCGTACCGGAGGTAGATCCGCGCCCGATCATCGCCATGAGCGATATGGGCATGGACCACGGCAGCATGGGCGGAATGGATCACGGCAGCATGGCTGGCATGGACCAAGGCAACATGGCCGGCATGGACCACAGCAAGATGGCTGGGATGGACCATGGCAGCATGGCCGGCATGGACCACAGCAAGATGGCTGGAATGGACCATAGCAACATGGCCGGCATGGATCACAGCACGATGGCTGGGATGAGTCATGAGGGCATGGCCGGCATGAGCGGTGCAATGCAGAGCCATCCGGCTTCCGAGACCAACAACCCGTTGGTCGATATGCAGACCATGTCGCCGACCCCGAAACTGAACGATCCGGGAATTGGCCTGCGCAACAACGGGCGCCGAGTGCTGACCTACGCCGATTTGCGGAGCACCTTCATCGATCCCGATGGTCGAGAGCCTGGACGCACAATCGAACTGCACCTTACCGGCCACATGGAGAAGTTCGCGTGGTCGTTCGACGGTATCAAATTCTCCGACGCTGAACCGCTGCGGTTGAAATATGGCGAGCGTCTTCGCATCACCTTGGTCAACGACACCATGATGACTCACCCCATCCATCTCCACGGTATGTGGAGTGATCTGGAGGACGAGAACGGCAACTTCATGGTTCGCAAGCACACCATCGACATGCCACCTGGCTCAAAACGAAGCTATCGCGTCACCGCAGATGCCTTGGGACGTTGGGCCTATCACTGTCACCTACTGTTCCACATGGAAATGGGCATGTTCCGAGAAGTCCGTGTGGACGAATGAACTGGAGATTTGAGATGAGCAAACCAATGAAACGAAGCGCCTTTTTCCTCTCCGCTGCGGTGGTCGGCATGTTGGCTGTTTATGCCCCGTCGTCGTGGTCTAGCGACAACCATGATCAGCATTCCCAGAAATCCACCGAGGCCGGTAAAGCCAAAGGCTCGCAGGACAAGCAGGGCCAGGGGATGAACCATGAAGGCATGGACCATGGGTCCATGGAAGGTATGGACCACGACAAAATGATGGAATCGCATGGCAGCGACAAAGCTAAGGCAGGGAAAGATGGTCAATAGCCTTGGGCGGCCTTCGCTGCTGGCCCTGACTGTTTCAATCGGCATGCTGGGCGTAACGCCCAGCTTCGCCGCTGAAGAAATGGATCACTCGGGCATGGATCATTCGAAAATGGGGCACGGTTCCATGCAAATGGAAGCTGCTCCGTCCGAATCGATGCCGGCGATGGATCACAGCAAGATGGGGATGAGCAAACAGCAGAAACAGCCTGCCCCTGTTGATCACAGCCAGATGGGGCATGCTCAAAGCCAGAGCAAATCCAGCCCGGTGGACCATAGCAAGATGGACCACAGCAAAATGGGCCATGGAAACATGAAGGGCATGGATCACGGTTCAATGAAGGGCATGGACCATTCCCAGATGAATCATGGTTCAGCGACTTCTCCGACCACAACGAGCCGCACGCCGATTCCAGTGCTCACTGATGCCGACCGCGAGGCAGCCTTTCCGCCTTTGGGTGGCCACCAGGTGCACGACAGCGGAATCAACAGCTTCTTTCTGTTGGACCAGCTCGAATACCAGGACGCCGATGAGGGCAGCACCCTGGCTTGGGATGCATCTGGCTGGGTAGGTAGCGACATCAATCGACTCTGGGTTCGGTCGGAAGGCGAGCGCACCAACGGGGTAACCGAAGATGCTGAGCTGCAACTGCTATACGGGCGCTCGGTCAGTCCTTGGTGGGACGTGGTCGCCGGGGTCCGTCAGGATTTCAAACCGGAATCACCGCAGACCTGGGCAGCCTTTGGTATTCAGGGCATGGCCTTGTATGACTTCGAGGCCGAAGCTACGGCGTTCATCGGCGAAAACGGCCAGACTGCTGCGCGTCTTGAAGGCGAATACGACATCCTGCTGACCAATCGCTTGATTTTGCAGCCCACGGCTGAGGCGAACTTCTATGGCAAGAACGATCCTGAGCGCGGTGTTGGATCGGGTCTGGCCAATACCGAAGTCGGGCTGCGTCTACGGTATGAAATCGTCCGCCAGTTTGCCCCGTACATAGGCGTTACCTGGAGCCGCTCCTACGGCAACACCGCTGACTTCATCCGAGACGAGGGTGGAGATGTTGATGAGGCACGCTTCGTTGCCGGTATCAGGATGTGGTTCTGAGAATTCCAACATGAAAAGAACAATTACAACGCTGCTTGTGGCCGGTGCTGTCGGAAGTGCTGCGGTATTGGGCACCGCGTATTTCGGCTTGGTGAATGTCGGCGCCGATGATCCTCACTTCCCGGCTGTCCATTCGTTTCTCGCCATGGCTCGCGACCGGTCGATTGAGGTTCGAGCGCGAGACATTGAAGTGCCTGACCTGAAGAACGCTGCGTTGATCAAGGCAGGCGCAGGCAACTACAACGCCATGTGCATTGGGTGCCACCTCGCCCCTGGCGTTGGGAAGACAGAACTTAGCCAAGCGCTATACCCGTCGCCACCTGACCTCACCAAGGTGGGTGTCGGAGGCGATCCGGCTGCCGCATTCTGGACGATCAAGCACGGTATCAAAGCCACCGGCATGCCCGCTTGGGGCAAGAGCATGGGTGATGAGTACATCTGGGGAATCGTCGCGTTCCTGGATCAACTTCCCCAAATGAATCCCGAGCAGTACATGGCTTTGGTGGCCACGAGCGGTGGCCACCAGCACGGCGGCGGTGAAAGCGATATGCATAACCATGAGGGCCAGCACGGCGGGAGCGGTCATGCCGAGCATGGCGATCACGACGAAGCGGCAGACGACGATCATGCCCAGGCAGCTCACGACCATGGAGCTGCACCCGCAGGCGCCGCCCAAGCCGCAGATCATCACGGCGACCACAATGCGGCCGAAGCCCATTCGGACGCCCACCCGAAACCGTCGACAAAGACGCATGTTCACAAAGACGGTAAGGAGCACACTCATGCCAACTAACCGGATACTCGTTCGTCTAGCCGCTATCGCTGGGCTGCTGGTCACCTCGGCGACCTACGCTGCCGAGCCTTTGTCCATCGACGTTCACCGAGACGCGAACTGCGGTTGCTGCAAGAAATGGATCACGTACCTGGAAGCCAATGGTTTCAAAGTGACCGACCATGTTGAGACGGACATGAGGGCAGTGAAACAGAAGCTGGGCGTAGCGCCACGGTTAGCGTCCTGCCACACAGCCGTGATTGACGGAAAGTTTGTTGAAGGTCACGTGCCAGCTGAGCAGATTCGAGAACTCAAGGAGCGGAACGATCTGGAAGGGATCGCCGTGCCAGGAATGCCAGCTGGATCCCCAGGCATGGAGGTTGATGGCGTAAGCCATGCTTACCAAGTCATTGGGTTAACCAAAAGCGGCGAGGACCTAGTAGTCGCCAGCTATCCAGCCAAATAACGCACCGACCACAAGGACGGCAGTAGGCTGACTGCCGTCCCATATTTCCCCGCTCGAAAGCGTCATCAGCTCAACACGACGGCACAGAGGGCCTGCAAAGCGTACCTAATCAGATTCACGGCGCTCGCGGACTGGCTTGAGTACGATATCGCCGTTGATAAGCTCGATGGAGAGCCTGTCGCCCGTCGTGATCCCTAGCTCGCGCAGAATGTCGTCGGGTAATTCCACAATCACATCGCCGGAGCCGTCGCCGGGATCAAGGCACTTAACCGTGGTGCGCGCTGATTCAGTCATTGGTCTCTCCTGCCTGAGCTACCAATCCTCATCGTACTCCACCAGTCATGAAAGCCGGTAACCAGGCGATCGCCGGAATTGACGCTTCAACCCGGCTTTTTATCAGTGTAACTCCTGCCCGCTTGATCAGTGCTCAGTTCTGGCCCCGGCAACCGATACCAGCGGTCCGGTACTCAAGGATTTTCAGGTCTCCATTGGAATCCTCGTAGTTCATCTGTGCTGGCATCACGTCACAGCTCGCCTTGGTCGATGTCATGCTGATTACCCTCGCCACGTCGAGCCGCATCCCGTAGCGATAATGGATCACCTCCGGTGGCTTCTTATCATTGGCGGCTGCATAAGCTCGCATAGCTTGCTCATTGGCCTGAATCATCTTCCCGTATAGACGGTCGGATCCTCCTTCGGCGATCGCGGCTGAGGAGGCCACAATGGCCAGGATGGCGGTGATGTTTCTAACGACTTTCATTTCAATCACTCCAAGAGACATGATTGAAGCTTAAGACTCTGCAGCTGTCATACACGTGAGCCGTGGATTACATCTGAGTAAGCTCGAGGAGAGCGAGATGCTGCATTGCAAGATGGTTTTTCACTAGGGTTGTCCAGCCTAGACTGCGAGCCGGCGGCGACTGAAAGCAGGGGAAAGCGGTATTGTTACTTAGTTTTTTAGCAAAACGTGGACCCGAAAAAACCAGCGCCGACGCCTCTGTTACCTTGTTATTTTCGCAAATTTCCGTCGACAGATTCGTCTCAGGTCAGCAAAAGGCAGTGGGTTTTGTTACTAGCTTATTTAGGAAACAACACCAGCTTAACGTCGAGCAGAAGCCGTGAAATACGGTCGGTGATCATCTGATCGACCGGCAGTCAAAACCCCCGTTTTCACGGGGGTTTTTTATTGGCGATTTTTCATGCTCTTGCGCTTCAGAGTTGGTTGGGCCGAAACCATACACCCAATACTTTCTGCGGCCGTCTCGGATCTCGGTGCTCTAACCTCAGATAGATGGAATTGAGTTGATATATCATAACGTTTAATTGGTTATGATATAACGTCTAAAGGCTTAGCACTTTTTAGCGAGCTTACCGGCACCTGATCTCTTCCCTGTCTACTCACCCAGGAGCATCCATGCGAGTCACCCCGGCCTCCCTTGCCATGTTCACGGTAATGGTTACCCCTGAACTGTTCGCCGATCAACCCGGCAGTTCCACAATCACCCTTGGCGCCGTGAACATCACGCAAGACGCCAAGGTGGCGCTGAGCACCGAGAACGTGCTCACTTCGGTCGATGTGCTGGGCGGTGATCAGGTCGAGGACAAGAACGTCATGAACAGCTGGCAGCTGCTGGGCCAAATGCCGGGCATTCAGCTCACCGAAACAGGGCAGGGGGCCGAATCGGGCAAGGTAACGTTCCGCGCTTTCAACGGCGAAGGGTACATCAACGGTATCAAGACGCTGATCGATGGGATCCCGAGCAACGTCAACAGCGGCAACCAGCGCTTCATCGACATGATCTTTCCCCTGGACATCGACTACATCGAAGTGGTCCGGGGTACGAACGACCCGCGTTACGGGTTGCACAACATCGCGGGCAACATCAACTTCGCCACGCGCCAAGGCGGCAACTATATAGATAGCCGGCTGACCTATGGCAGCTTCGACACCCGTGAGGTGCAGTTGGCGGTCGGGCACGAGGAGGGGAATTTTGCCCAGAACTACATCCTTGCCAAGCAGGACAGCAATGGCTACCGCGATCACAGCAACTCGAACAAATACGCGCTGGGAGGTAAGTGGTTCGTTAGCAACGACGAGCAGAATTTCCGCATTGGGCTGATCGCGCGCCTGTACCATCACCAGGCTCAGGAGTCCGGGTTTCTAACCCGGGAGCAGATGCACGCCAGTCGCACGCAATCACCGGCGAAGAACGCCAATGACGGTGATGACCGCGACATGAAGCACCTCAGCCTGCACGCGGATTGGCAGCTCAATGATGACCTGAGCCTTAGCAGCAAGCTGTACTACAACGGCTACAACGATGATCGCACCATCACCTTCACAGACTATCGGCCAGGTAATGCACCGCGTCAGCGTCGGCAATGGGACGAACAGCAGACGGGCATGCTCAATAACCTGACATGGCGCGTGAACGAGCACCTCACCCTCGACGGCGGTGTCAACTACGAGGAACAGGACAACAGCTACCGTCGCGAGCGCTACAGCTTCAGCGTTCCGACCAACTTCGATACTGCACCGGCCCGCGTGCAGAATGACGATCGCTACACCCTGCACAACACCGGCGCCTATGTTCAGGCCGTTATCCAGCCCGTCGAGTCACTGAAGATCATACCGGCCATGCGGGTGGATAAGTTCACCGGCAATACAGAGCTTTTGGGTGGCGTTAAAGGTTCGCTGCAAGACTACGGCTGGATCCGACAGCCTAAGCTGAGCGTCATTTACAGCGTTACTCCCGATATCGACGTTTACGCCAATTGGGGGCGTACCTTCCAGATACTCACCGGCTCTACCGAGCCCGCCTACCTGACCCCGGGGCAGCCTTCATACGATCCGTCGATCAACACAGGCAAAGAAGTCGGTATCAAGTTCAGACCGTTCGAAGGCGCCCAAGCGCGGGTCGCGATCTGGCAGCAGGATGCTACCGATGAAGTGGCAAACATGCCCAGTACCGGGACCACGGTCGGGCTGGGTGAAACGCGCCGCCGCGGTGTGGATTTGCAGATCAATGCCCAGCTGGATGATCAGTGGACTGTCTATGCCTCCCACGCCATCCAGGAAGCCAAGGTGATCAAGGCGTTTTCTGCTGCCGGGCAATCACTCTCGGGTAAGGAGGTGTTCTCCACGCCTCGGTACGTGAGCACCGTGGGTGTCGATTATCGTTATAACGATGACTGGAAGTTCGGTGTGCAGGGTAGGGCGCAGGGGAGCTACTACATCGACGAGCTCAACGAGCAAGGCAAATACGGTGGGTTTGTCGTCGCGGACGCCAGCGTCACCTACCGCATCACGCCCGCTGCCAGCGTCGATGTGCAGGTCAAGAACCTGCTGGATCGCAAATACGAATACGTCTGGTACGACAACTTCTTCTGGGGCGGTGACGACCAGGCGATGTTCTCGCCGGCACCTGGTCGGTCAGCATTCGTTTCCCTGAATCTGAAACTGTAGACCCCGCCTGCAACGTTCGTTTTACAGACAGTTCCTACAGATGGTCTACGCTGAACCGGTGGCTTTCGAAATGTCTTGGGTCTTGCCCCGTACATGGGAAGGAAGGGTTACATGCTTGCTCAGCTTCCGCCGGCTTTGCAGAGTCTACACCTGCCGTTGCGTTTGAAATTGTGGGACGGCAACCATTTCGACTTGGGCCCCAGCCCGCAAGTGACCATTCTGGTCAAGGAGCCTCAGCTGATTTCCCAGCTCACCCATCCAAGCATGGATGAGCTGGGTACCGCTTTTGTGGAAGGCAAGCTTGAGCTCGAAGGCGACATCGGTGAAGCGATCCGAGTCTGCGATGAACTCAGCGAAGCACTGCTGCCCGATGATCGCGATCATGCTCCGCAGCGCCTGGCGCATGACAAACGAACCGATGCCGAAGCCATTTCCTACCATTACGATGTGTCCAACGACTTTTACCGGTTATGGTTGGACCAGGACATGGTTTATTCCTGCGCCTATTTCCGTGAGCCGGACAATACGCTGCAACAGGCCCAGCAAGACAAGTTCGATCATCTGTGTCGAAAGCTGCGCCTGGCTGCCGGTGACTACTTACTGGATGTGGGGTGTGGATGGGGAGGTCTGGCGCGCTTCGCTGCACGTGAATATGGGGCGAAAGTCTTTGGCATCACGTTGAGCAAAGAACAGCTCAAGCTCGGCCGGGAACGTGTGGAGGCCGAAGGCCTGGGCGACAGTGTAGACCTGCAGATTCTTGATTACCGCGACCTGCCACAAGACGGGCGCTTCGATAAGGTCGTCAGCGTGGGCATGTTCGAGCATGTCGGTCATGCCAATCTACCGCTGTATTGCAAGACGCTATTCGGCGCAGTGCGCGAAGGCGGCCTCGTCATGAACCATGGCATCACGGCCAAGCATGTGGATGGCCGCCCGGTGGGTCGAGGCGCTGGAGAGTTCATCGACCGCTATGTATTCCCGCACGGTGAGTTGCCCCACTTGTCGATGATCAGCGCCGCTGTCTGTGAGGCTGGGTTGGAAGTGGTCGACGTGGAAAGCCTGCGCATGCACTACGCCAAGACTCTGCATCACTGGAGCGAGAACCTGGAAAACCAGCTGCACAATGCGGCTGCTTTAGTGCCGGAAAAGACACTGCGTATCTGGCGTCTTTATTTGGCAGGTTGCGCCTATGCGTTCGAGAAAGGCTGGATCAACCTTCATCAGATCTTGGCCGTCAAGCCTTACGCCGATGGCCACCATGATCTGCCTTGGACGCGTGAGCACCTCTACCGCTAGCGCTCGCCTTACATGTGCCATGCCTCACCGACCTTGCTCCAGGACCGAGGTCGGTGAAGCTTGCCGCGTTCTATAACACTGGTGAAATCAATCTTGCGATGCGCATGCCCACCTGCTGTAACCGATGGGTTGCCTCGGTTTCCTCAACCGTTATCTCGCGCGCATGGGCAAAGTCTTCGCGGAGCATGCGTTCGACCGTATCGGCAAATGCCTTGTCGATGGTCAGCAAGGTGATCTCGAAATTCAGACGGAACGATCGATTATCCAGATTGGCGCTGCCGACAGCGCTGATGTCGTCATCCACCAACACGACCTTTTGGTGCAGGAACCCGGGTTGATAGCGGAACATGCGAACACCGGCCCGTACCGCTTCAAATGCAAACAGGCTGGAGGCGGCATATACGATCTTGTGGTCCGGGCGAGACGGAATCAGGACACGCACATCAACACCGCGTAGGGCCGCCAAACGCAGGGCGGCAAACACCGCTTCATCTGGGACGAAATACGGGCTCGTTATCCAGACCCGATGCTTAGCCGAGTGGATGGCTTCCAGAAAGAACAGCGAGCAGGTTTCCTTGGAATCTGCAGGGCCACTGGCCAATGCCTGGCACAGCACGCCGTCATCCGGATAGTGGTCCTGCAGGATCAGGGGAGGCAACTGCCGGGTTACCCAGTACCAATCTTCAGCGAACGATTCCTGCAGGCACGCTAGCACTGGCCCACTGATTTGCACATGGGTATCCCGCCAGGGTGAAAGCTTGGGGTTAGCGCCCAGGTACTCGTCGCCGACATTGTGACCACCCACAAAACCGACCAAGCCATCAACCACGACGATCTTGCGATGATTGCGAAAGTTGACTTGGAGGCGATTGAACAAGCCTCGACGGGTAGCGAATGCATGTATCTGCACACCTCCTGCACGAAGCCGCTGGCTGTAGTGACGGGGCAGAGAATGGCTGCCGACACCGTCATAGAGCACAAACACCTGAACGCCTTCGGCCGCCTTGCGCAGCAGTATCTGTTGCAAGGCTCGCCCAAGTTCATCGTCATGGATGATGAAAAACTGCACCAGTACAACGCGCGTCGCTTTCTCGATGGCTTCGAACACCGCCTCGAAGGTGCGCTTGCCATCAATCAACAGCTCGACCTGATTATTGGCCAGGCACGGCATTCGGCTGAGTTTGGGCATTGCGCGCAAGGCAGCGTAGCTGTCCGATGCGCGAGCGGCGAGAGCTTCTTCGACCCAAGGGCGCCAATTCAGGCTGGCCATGGCGACATGCATTTCCTGATTGGCCTGGCGCCTGGCCTTTATGTAGGCATTGAAGGAGCGCGCACCGAATATCAGGTAAGGGATAAGCGTCAGGTAAGGAATGAAGAAAAGCGGCATGGCCCAAGCGATGGCGCCTTGAGCAGTACGGACTGTGAACAACGCATGGAGCGCGGCGATAATACCTAGGAGATGAATCACGCCAAGTAGATAGCCAAAAAAAAGGGGGCTGTGGTAATCCATATGCATCCTGCTCGTCGAATACACCTTAGGTAACAGAACACGAACGTGGTTCGCCTGCAACAAGCGGTTCGTTTCAACGTCTAACTCAAACATCGTCGGGGTGACCGGCATTTCCAGGAGTGTGTTTTCCATGAAAATTCGTATGCCGTTGCTGGCGCTGGCCTTGTGCGCAAGTAGCGTCACGGCCCAGGCCCAAATGCTTCAACCCGGCTTGTGGGAGCTGACTACCAGCAATATGCAGGTCGACGGCAAGCCGCTACCTGATATGGATTTCATGCTCAGTCAGTTGAAGAACCTACCGCCCGATCAACGGGCGATGATGGAAGGCATGCTTGCCAAGCAAGGTGTCACCGTGGGTGGTAAAGGGGTGCGTTCCTGTCTTACCCCTCAGCAGGTGGCAACCAATGACATTCCCCTGCAGGATCCAAAGTCCGGCTGTACTCAAAGGATTACCGATCGCACCGGCAACGTCTGGAAGTTTCAGTTCAGCTGCCCCAAGGCCCAGGGCAATGGCCAGGCTACCTTCCTGAGTGACAAGGAATTCACTACTCAAGTAAGTGGCACTTTCAATGCGTCGGGTGTTCAGCAGCAGGGCAGCATGAATACACGTGCGGTATGGCTGGGCAATGACTGCGGTACGGTCAAGCCCCGGACGTGATGTTCCACTGCCACTGGGCAGTTGCTACGGCGTCGTGGGCATGCAGGCTTTCAGCATGTTCCACGCGCACTTTGAAAGCTTTACTCCATTCCATAGCCCTTAGCGCCGCATAAACTCGCCTGGCTGCGTCCTCGCAAAACATCAAATTTTGTCCATTTGCCAGGGCGAATGCTTGCTCATCGGCGCGCTTCACGGCGGTTTGTACCGCAGTGCCCAAGGCTTGCTCGGCCTTGTCTATCACCTCGGTTATGGGGAGATCAGGATGATTATCCTCGAGCCTGATACTTATCTTCGCCATGCTCCTCTGGCTGTGAGGCGTCGCTACGATGCCTTCCGAAGTGCCCAGCCACGCAACGACCTCATCACTATCCACGTTTCCTGTGCCAAATCGCGCTTGAAACTGTCGCTGAATAAGCTGTCGAGCCAGCGCCGCTGAACAAGGGCATGTAGACGAGTAGGGTATCGAAACGGATAGTTCCACGTGGAACATTTCATGCTCGATCCGTGCATCGATCTCGACGTCATAGCTTTTCCACCCGGCAAGAGGACTAACCAAGGCAGGTCGTTTAAGCAAATGCTGATAGCTCAATCGCACGTATGCCGCAGACGATTGCCCATCATGACTGTTGAGAAAACTCGCTAAAAGGCGACGCAGCAGCAGCGGACGCAGCGGCTCCTGTTCAAGATCTTCAAGCGCCAGGTACAGACGCGACATGTGTATGCCGCGTGAGCTGCCATCCCCAAGGTTAACACCCGCATCTGCCGTAGCTGCTACCAGACGGCCCCCGATCTGCATCGGCATGGCTATACCGCACATCCCTACCCAGTCCAATGGTGTGGTGGAATTCAGATGCTGTGCAGCGACGTCGGGAAGCGGGGGATGGGACATGGGATTTCCAAGGCTATGCGTGTATGTGGAACATTGGGTCCACTGCGGATGGGCGCAATGAGGCAGCGGCTGAGTCGTCAGCAATGCGCCGTGAAATGGGCTGGTCGTTTTCTAGTCATTACACAGAGCTCTCGTCAGGAACCACTTGGCTAAATTGTATTGTTACTTTATAACATTATGCAATGCATCGTTTCGAATGCGCCTGTGTGATGAGGTTTTGCCATGTCCAATCGTCTTCCTGTCACTGTGCTCTCCGGGTTTTTGGGCGCAGGGAAAAGCACGCTTCTCAACCATGTTCTGCGCAATCGCGAAGATCTTCGTGTCGCGGTCATCGTCAATGACATGAGTGAGATCAACATTGACGCTAGCGAAGTCCAGCGCAATGTCACCCTTAACCGGGCCGAAGAAAAGCTGGTGGAAATGAGTAATGGCTGCATCTGCTGCACGCTGCGTGAAGATCTGCTTGAAGAGGTTGCACGCCTGGCCGAGGCGGGGCGCTTCGATTACCTGCTGATTGAATCGACTGGTATCTCAGAACCTCTGCCTGTGGCTGAAACCTTTACCTTCCGTGATGAGCAAGGCCGCAGCCTGTCGGATCTGGCGCGTCTCGACACCATGGTCACCGTAGTGGATGCCTTGAATTTCATGCGTGATTATCAAGCCGCGCAGAGCTTGGAAAGCAGTGGCCAGACATTGGGAGAAGACGATGAACGCTCGATCAGCGACTTGCTGATTGAGCAGGTAGAGTTTGCTGATGTATTGCTGTTGAGCAAAATCGATCTGATCAGTCAGGCCGAGCGGGAAGAGCTCACAGCCATCCTCCGTAGCCTGAACCGCCGAGCCCAGATCATTCCAATGGTGATGGGTCAGGTTCCCCTTGCCAGGATTCTGAACACCGGCTTGTTCGACTTCGACCAGGCAGCGCAAGCGCCCGGCTGGTTGAAGGAGCTTCGCGGTGAACACACACCGGAAACAGAAGAATATGGTATCCAAGCGACCACCTGGACCGCACGGCGGCCTTTTCATCCGCAGCGGTTCCATGACTTTGTCCACACGCCCTGGAGTAATGGCCGGTTACTACGTTCTAAAGGGTTCTTTTGGTTGGCGAGCAAATACAAAGAAGCGGGCAGTTGGTCTCAGGCAGGCGGCATGATGCGCCATGGTCTGGCTGGTCGCTGGTGGTGTTTCGTACCCCGCGAACAGTGGCCGGAGGATGTGGATAACGTTGCAGCCATTCTTGAACATTGGTTGCCAGATACTGGCGACTGCCGGCAGGAGTTAGTGTTCATAGGTCAAAATCTGGATGTGGCTCAATTATCCACAGCTCTTGAACAGTGCCTGTTGACGGATGAAGAAATGGCACTCGAGCCCATGGGCTGGCTGCGTTTTCCCGATCCATTCGGCCCCTGGGACGAGCAGGTGGCAGCGTGAGTAAGCCAGAGGCTGTGGATATCCGTCAGGTGTTTGGCCAGACTCCTCAGGCAATGGCGCAGGTCTTGCAGGACGGTGTCAATCTCGCTGTCTGGCAGCGACAACTTCCGCCTCAGCTTCACGACTTTGCAGAAGTTGTGGCGGGGCTTGGTGGATCGTTAGCGGATCAGCGGGTGCTCGAGGTAGATGAGCATCAGGTCCCAGTGATCGACGCGCTGCTGCAGGAGGCTGTGGATATCCACGGCTATGACGCTTTCGTCGCGGATGTCACATGGCTCGTGTCGGCTTATAGCTGCTTGCTTGGCGCGCGTCGCGTGGGTTTGCGCGTACGCGCACTGACCAATCCGATGTGCCCACGCTTCCATGTGGATAACGTTCCGCTGAGACTGATTACAACGTATGCGGGACCGGGTAGTGAGTATGTGCCGGAGCAGGAAGTGGCGCGAACTGCATTGTCCACAGGCTATGCCGCTGTGGATAAGGTGATGCGCCTGAATGCTGGTGACGTGGCGTTATTCAAGGGCGAGCGCTGGGAGGGCAATGAAGGCGCAGGCGTCGTACATCGATCCCCTTCAGGGCCACCCCGGCTGTTGCTCACGCTTGACTGGCTAGCCTGACAGCGCATAGTTGAGCAAACCGCTCGCTTGAAGAACCCTCATGCTCCGCAATATTCCCACCCATGTCATTGCTGGCCCGCTGGGGGCCGGCAAGACCACACTGATTCATCACCTGCTTCAGCAGAAGCCTGATCACGAACGCTGGGCCGTATTGGTCAACGAATTCGGGGCAGTAGGACTGGATGCGGCACTTTTGTCCACAAGCCAGAACGGCATCACGATAGCCGAAGTGGCAGGAGGCTGTTTGTGCTGTGTCAATGGGGTGCCGTTCCAGGTAGGCCTGAGCAGGCTTCTGCGCCAGTGCAAGCCGCACAGGCTGTTCATAGAACCATCCGGTCTGGGCCATCCCCTTCAATTGCTTGATCAATTGACCCAGGCGCCTTGGCACGATGTGCTGACAGTTCAGCCGTTAGTAGTCGTTGCTACACCCGCGTCTCTGCGTATTGGCAAGCAACTGCCAACTGCACAATCAGCGGCATTGGAAGCCTGTGAAACGCTAGTTATCAATAAGTCAGAGGTTGTGGATAAATATTTCAAGCTGTTGATAAATAAAGAATTCTCAGGGAAAAGGCTGATATGGACGACCCAAGGTCGGCTTCCTCTCAAATGCCTGCCTGTTCATCAAAACGAGATTGTTGACAGCCCTACCACCGATATCGAGATTGTCGACAATCCGCCAAGGGCACCGCTTGCTCTTTGGACGAACCGGCGTGAGCCGATATGCCAGGTATTTCAAGGAGAGGATGGGTGGAGCATAGGCTGGCGCTGGCACCCCGCGCAGCGCTTTTATCCACAGGCAGTAGATGAGCTGTTGAAGACGTTGACGTGGCGACGTGCCAAGGGTGTTATCAACACTGCACAAGGAAGGCGCTCCTTCAATGCACTGGAAGGTGAGTTGGCACCTTGGCAGCCCAGTGAATGGGCAGCCGACAGTCGCCTGGAGTTGATTTTCGAAAGGCCTCAGCCTGTAGACGAGCTGCAAGCCCGCGTGCAGGAGTGCCTTATGCCTTGATCAGTTGTGCCAACGGTCGTGTTGTTGGCGCCACTGCTGCATTTCGATCACATTGTCCGCGCGCGGGGGCGTCTTGATTTCGAAGGGGTAGGGTGCAAGCTCTATCTGCACGCTGTGCGCGCCGAACTGGGTCACGGTACCAGGGTGACGTTGCTCTCCCGTCACGGTAAATTCGAAGCCGTAAATGCGTGCCAGACGCTTGCGACCGTTGGCATCACGCACGAAGGCAATACGTTTGAGCGCGACGGCGTCATCCAGCAACTGAAGGTCAAGCTTGGCGCAATGTTGTTTGACCCTTTCCAAGGCCTTCTCGCGCAGACCGTGGTTGTGCCACAGCCAAGCGCCTGCCGTCGCCATCACCATCAGGACAAACAGGTTCTCCAGGGTCAACATGTGCGTAGGCTCCAAACAGATCGATCCAGCTTAACTGCGTCCCTGGCCTGTCGTACAGGTGGCAATCACGTTCATACTGCGCGTTGCATGATTCTTGAACAGCTTTGGAAATGACTCGCATGAAACGTACCCCGCACCTGCTCGCCATCCAGTCCCATGTGGTGTTCGGCCATGCCGGCAACAGCGCTGCGGTATTTCCCATGCAGCGTGTCGGCATCAATGTGTGGCCGCTCAACACGGTGCAATTCTCCAATCACACCCAGTATGGCCAGTGGAGCGGAGACGTGCTTGCTCCAACGCAAATTCCTGCGTTGGTGGAAGGCATTTCCAACATCGGTGAGCTGGGGGAGTGTGATGCCGTGCTCTCGGGCTACCTCGGCAGTGCCGAACAGGGGCGCGCGATTTTGGAAGGCGTGGCGCGAATTAAGGCCGTCAACCCGCGGGCCTTATACCTGTGCGATCCGGTCATGGGCCACCCTGAGAAAGGGTGCATCGTATCGCCGCAGGTCAGCCAGTTTCTGCTGGAGCAGGCGATCACCAAGGCTGACATTCTGTGCCCCAACCAGCTGGAGCTAGACAGCTTCTGTGGCCGGCGCGCCGCATCATTGGAGGATTGCGTAGCCATGGCGCGCAGTCTTTTGCTCAAAGGGCCCAAGGTTGTGCTGGTCAAGCATCTGGCTTACCCAGGACGCGCAGAGGACCAGTTCGAGATGCTGTTGGTAACTGCCGAACACAGCTGGCACCTGCGCCGCCCACTGCTGGCCTTCCCGAAGCAACCGGTGGGCGTGGGTGACCTGACTTCCGGTCTGTTCATGGCGCGGGTACTGCTTGGCGACAGCTGGGAGCAGGCATTCGAGTTTGCAGCCTCCGCCGTACACGAAGTACTGCTGGAAACTCAGGCCTGCGCCAGTTACGAGCTGCAGCTGATACGTGCCCAGGACCGCATCGCCCACCCGCGCGTGCGTTTTGAAGCGAGGCTGTTGAGCGCTTAGACGCCGTCGGTTTTCAGGTTCTGGTAGCGTTTTTCCAGTTCCTGGCGAATCTGCCGTCGCTGCTGGCCTTGCAGGAATCGGCGTTTCTCTTCGCTACTCTGCGGTTGGCGCGGCGGGACCGAGACTGGCCGTCGATTATCGTCCACGGCCACCATGGTGAAAAAGCAGCTGTTGGAATGGCGCACCGAGCGCTCACGAATGTTCTCGGTAACGACTTTGATCCCGACCTCCATGGAGGTATTGCCGGTGTAGTTAACCGACGCCAGGAAAGTTACCAACTCGCCCACATGCACCGGCTCGCGAAAGATGACCTGGTCGACTGACAGCGTGACTACATAGGAGCCTGCATAGCGGCTGGCACACGCATATGCGACTTCGTCGAGGTACTTGAGCAGCGTGCCGCCATGTACGTTGCCAGAGAAATTCGCCATGTCGGGTGTCATCAAGACGGTCATGCTCAGTTGGGCGTTTCCAGGTTCCATAAAATGCTCACGGTAAGATTGCGCGCAATCGCGCCAAAGGCTAGCAGGGGCTCTGTTCTGATGAGGCGGCAGCCTGCGTTTAACGGGACGCTCCCATGCTTTGAGGCGTCACGCTGTTTACGCCAGTGACGGCCTTATAGCAGCCGATCTGTTTCATCATATTGCATCGACGGTTCATGGGAAGACGCGATGTTAATCTGAGTACGCCCATGCAACATGGGCAGTCTTTCAATGAATACAGTGTGTACTCGCTGCTTGCTTGGGCCCGCCTCGGCGCAGGCGCGGTCTGCCTGGTAGAACAGCCCAAGACGAGAGAAGGAGAATCACGTCATGCATGCCATCAGCTTCATTCAGGACCTGGCGGTCATCATGCTGGTTGCAGGCGTGGTCACCATTGTTTTTCATCGCCTCAAGCAGCCAGTGGTCCTCGGTTATATCGTCGCCGGTTTCATCATAGGCCCTCACACGCCCCCCTTCGGTCTCATTCACGACGAAGACACCATCAAAACCCTCGCCGAGCTCGGCGTGATCTTCCTGATGTTTTGCCTGGGCCTTGAGTTCAGCCTGCGCAAGCTGTTCAAAGTGGGCGCCACAGCCTTCATAGCTGCCTTTCTGGAAATTGTGCTGATGATCTGGATCGGCTTCGAGATTGGGCGTTGGTTCGGCTGGAACACCATGGATTCCCTGTTCCTAGGCGCAATTCTCGCCATATCCTCGACCACGATCATCGTCAAGGCTCTCAATGACCTGAAGATGAAGAACGAACGGTTTGCACAGCTGATATTCGGCGTGTTGATTGTCGAAGACATACTGGGCATCGGCATCATCGCATTGCTTTCGGGTATCGCCGTCAGCGGCACCGTCAGTTCGGGGGAGGTATTCTCAACCGTCGGCAAGCTGTCACTGTTCATGATCGTTGCCTTGGTGATCGGCATTCTGTTGGTACCGCGCGTACTGGCTTATGTGGCCAAGTTCGAAAGCAACGAGATGCTGCTGATCACAGTGCTGGGTCTGTGCTTCGGTTTCTGCCTGCTGGTCGTGAAACTTGAATACAGCATGGTCCTGGGGGCCTTCCTGATTGGTGCCATCATGGCCGAGTCGCGACAGTTGCTGAAGATCGAGCGTTTGATCGAACCTGTCAGGGACTTGTTCAGCGCTATATTCTTCGTCGCGATCGGTTTGATGATCGATCCGCAGGTATTGGTCGACTACGCCTGGCCGATCGTGGTCATCACCTTGGCCGTTGTATTGGGCAAGATGCTGTCCTGTGGAATGGGCGCTTTCATCGCGGGCAACGACGGGCGCACGTCGTTGCGGGTGGGTATGGGCCTGTCTCAGATTGGCGAGTTTTCCTTCATCATTGCGGCCCTGGGGATGACCCTGCAGGTGACCAGCGACTTTCTCTACCCGGTGGCAGTCGCCGTCTCGGCCATCACCACGCTACTGACGCCCTATCTGATTCGCGCCGCTGATCCGCTGTCGATAAAATTGGGCAACGTAGTGCCTGGGCGGCTGGCTCGTGTGCTGTCCTTGTACGGGGAATGGCTGCGCAATATCCAACCCCAGGGCCAGAGCGCCATGGTAGCGGCGA
The DNA here is from genome assembly GCF_002812565.2 of Pseudomonas sp. SGAir0191. Lineage (NCBI taxonomy): Bacteria > Pseudomonadati > Pseudomonadota > Gammaproteobacteria > Pseudomonadales > Pseudomonadaceae > Pseudomonas > Pseudomonas sp. SGAir0191. The sequence continues at coordinate 4,979,805 of NZ_CP025035.2, read as the reverse complement.
TGATACGGCGCATACTGTTGCAGGTAGGTGTGAACCTGGCATTGGTCATCGCCATATTCTTCAGCGGCGGTTACTTCGCAGGGCGGCTTGGCACTTGGCTCAGCCAGTGGGTAAGCGATGTGAGCCAGCAGAAGGCGGTGATCTGGGGGGCTGCGCTACTGCTCTCGCTACCATTTCTGATCGCGGCTTACCGCAAACTCAAGGCCCTATCGATGCTGCTGGCTGAGATGGGCGTCAAACCGGAAATGGCCGGGCGCCATACTCAGCGCGTACGGCGCGTGATTGCAGAAGTCATTCCGCTGATTTCGCTGCTGGTGATCTTTTTGCTGCTGTCGGCGTTGTCGGCGAGCATTCTTCCCACCAATGAACTGCTGCTGATCATTGCCATAGTGGCAGCGGTGGTGGTCGCCTTGCTGTGGCGTTGGTTTATCCGGGTGCATACACGCATGCAGATTGCGTTGCTGGAAACGCTGGAGAACAACCGGGACAATGGCCACTGACCCTGTGGCGACCGCTGCAGGCAGGCCGTGCTCACGGCCCGCAAGATCCTTCGAGCGAGGTGAGGGTGAGCCTGATCAGCTTTCTAGCCAGACGTCCCGTGCCCAATGCCAAACCGATTCCCAGCTGTCCTCACCGACGAGTTCCTCATCGGCATCCCACAGCACCACGGTGCCATCTTCCTCGACGCAATAGTAGTTGTCGCCGTCCTGGCACAGCGGAATCAGTTCCCGAGGCACCCCGGCGTCCCAGGCATTTGCTGCAACGTCCGGAAGGTAGGTGTGCGACTGCGGGTCAGTCACCGTGACAGGTTCCAGCGAGCCATAGACCACATCGCTGACGTTCAGCAGAAACTCCTTGAACACGAACGGAATGTTGATGAACAGCTGCTCTTCGATTTCAACCAACTGATCCTCGTCTGGAAGCTCAAGGGGGACCGGTACTGGCTCGTTGGCTTCACGGAGTTGTTCGATCACTTCTTCCACGATTCACTTCCTCTGACCTAGATGACAACGCTGCGGGTTATACCCTAGTAGTGCGCTATGGCAAAAGCAAAAACCCCGGGGAGGCCCGGAATACTGTTCACTTGTAATCGTCGGGCGCGTGGCAGCGCCAAGTGAGCAGCATTACGGGGCAAACCCGAGGTTTTTTTTGGACAGCAGGACAGGGTTAACTGTTTTGACGAATACTTGCGGCGAGCCTGAATTGTTGGGGCCGCGAAGCGGCCCCAGGTAACAACTGCTTTGAATAGCAGGGCTGGATTACCCGTTCTGACGGATACCCGCGACCAGCCAAGGCTGGTTCTCGCCCTTGGCGCGTACCATGTGCCAGCTCTCGCTGAACTGTTCACCTTGGTCGAAGCGCGAGTTCTTCGATACGCCACGGAAGGTGAGGGTAGCGTCGGTACGGTCGTCACGCTCATCGACGCCGTCCAGCTGTACATCAAGGTTGTCGATGTAGGTGGACTGGAAGCCATCACCCAGCTCGGCACGCTCGCGCTTGAGGAACTCGAGCATCTGCGGGGTCACGAACTCGGCGATCTTGTCCATTTCATTGGCGTCCCAGTGCTGCTGCAGCGACTGGAAGTGGTTGCGGGCAGCTGCCAGGAAGCTTTGTTCGTTGAACCAGGCTGGCGCGTTGATGACAGGCGATGGCGCTGCCGCCGGTGCAGCCGAACCGCCGAAGATGTTTGGCTGTGCGGCCTGACCATGCACTTCACGCTGCATGGGGGCATTGCCAGGCATGGCCATGTGCGGCTGCTGCTGACGTCGCCGTGCGGCGATGAAGCGGAACACCAGGAAGGCGATGAGCGCGATGATCAGGAAGTCCATGATCTGGAAACCTTCGAAGCCGTCACCCATGAACATGGATGCCAGCAGACCACCGGCGGCCAAGCCCGCCAGGGGGCCCAGCCAGCGCGAAGCACCGCTGGCGGCGGCCGGTGCGCGGCCAGGAGCGGTCGGCGCGGCGGCAGGCGTGTTCGGCGTAGCTTGACGGGTCTGGTGAATGGGCGCGGAGCCAGCGCTCTTGCCGCCGCCAAATCGCTTGGCGTTGGCGTCCAGGCTCAGCGTCAGGCCGACGCAGAGCGCCAGTGCGATGCTAAGAAAACGTTGCATAAATGGGATATCCCCTGTTGTGGATTGCACGCGCGTCATGGTGCACATGTTCCAAGGCATATGACCAGCGACATAATGTTTCGAGCTTTTGCTTGATATGACTTATTTGAGCAGGCAACGACGCAGGCGTTCACACTTGAGTTCGCCCCTGGACTGACGGCCTGTCCTCAGATTGCTTCAAGCTTGGCGTAGCCCACCATCAACCATTTGCTGCCTTCGGCAAAGTTGACCTGTACACGAGCCTGGGCCCCGGAGCCTTCGAAGTTCAGGATGACCCCTTCACCGAAAACGGAATGCTGCACGCGCTGGCCGAGGTTGAATGCGGTTTCGGGGATATCCGCATTGGCAAACAGGTGGCTGTTGAGGGCTGTCTTCGGAGTGCCGAACGGGCGGCTGACACTGTTCGACAAACGTACTTCCTGCACCAGACCAGCCGGAATCTCGCGTACAAAGCGAGACACCTTGTTGTAGGTCTCACTACCGTAGAGCCGTCTTGTCTCAGCATACGTCATGACCAGCTGACGCATTGCGCGGGTAATGCCCACGTAGGCCAGGCGGCGTTCTTCCTCAAGACGACCTGGCTCCTCCAGGCTCATCTTGTGCGGGAACAGTCCTTCCTCCATGCCCACCAGGAACACGTAGGGGAATTCCAGGCCTTTGGCACTGTGCAAGGTCATCAGCTGCACACTGTCCTCGTGCTCGTCAGCTTGCGTGTCGCCGGCTTCGAGCGAGGCGTGACCAAGGAAGGCGGACAGTGGAGAGAGGTCGGCGTCCTCTTCGGTCGATTCGAAGTTGCGCGCTGCGCTAACCAGTTCCTCAAGGTTTTCCACCCGTGCCTGACCCTTTTCACCTTTTTCTTCCTGGTGATAGATGATCAGCCCGGACTGTTCGATGGTGGTCTGCGTCATGGTATGCAGCGGCATGTCTTCGACCTTGGCGGCAAGCCCGTCGATCAACTCGATGAACGCACCCAGCGCGCTGGCAGCCCGGCCCTTGAGCGCTTTTGCGGCGATGAGCTGGCACATCGCCTGCCACATCGAGACCTGGCTGTGACGTGCATGCTCGCGAATGGCCTCGACGGTTTTCTCGCCAATGCCGCGCGGCGGCACGTTGATCACGCGTTCCAGCGCCGCATCGTTGCCGCGGCCTTCAATCAGTCGCAGGTAGGCCATTGCATTCTTGATCTCTGCACGCTCGAAGAAGCGTTGGCCACCATAGATACGATAGGGAATCCGCTCGCGCAGCAAGGCTTCCTCGAGCACCCGTGACTGGGCGTTCGAGCGATACAGAATAGCGATTTCGTCACGCGCGTTGCCTTGCTTGATCAGGCTTTCAATGGTCTCGACCACATAGCGTGCTTCGTCGTGTTCGTTATAGGCGGCGTACAGCGTAATGGGTTCACCTTCACCCATGTCGGTCCACAATTCCTTGCCCAGGCGCCCACTGTTGTTGGCAATCAAGGCGTTGGCAGCCTTGAGGATGCCCCCGGTGGAGCGGTAGTTCTGCTCCAGGCGGATCAACTCGGCATCTGGGAAGTCAGCCGTGTACTGGTGGATGTTCTCGATCTTCGCGCCGCGCCAGCCGTAAATCGACTGATCGTCATCCCCCACCGCCATCAGGCTGTCGCCACCACGGGCCAGCAGACGCAGCCAGGCGTACTGCACGGCGTTGGTATCCTGGAACTCATCGACCAGCACGTGACGGAAGCGGCGTTGGTAGTGGGCCAACAGGCCTGGGTGATCGCGCCACAAATCCAGGGCGCGCAGCAGCAACTCGGAAAAATCGATGACACCGGCGCGCTCGCAGGCCTGCTCGTATGCGGTGTAGACATCGCGCATGGTAATCAGGAACAGGTCGCCGCCTGGCTGAATGTGCTGCGGGCGCAGGCCTTCGTCTTTCTGGCCGTTGATGAACCATTGGGCCTGGCGTGCCGGCCACTTCTGTTCGTCCAGCCCCAGCTCGCGCATCACCCGTTTTACCAGGCGCTGCTGATCGTCGCTGTCGAGAATCTGGAAGTTCTGCACCAGCCCCGCTTCCTGCCAGTGGGCACGCAACAGCCGATGCGCCAGACCGTGGAATGTCCCCACCCACATCCCTGCAGGGTTGATGCCCAACAATTGCTCGATCCGGTGGCGCATTTCCGCAGCAGCCTTGTTGGTGAAGGTCACCGACAGGATCGAGTGCGGGGATGCCTGCTCCACCTGGATCAGCCAGGCGATGCGATGCACCAGCACACGGGTTTTACCGGAACCGGCGCCGGCAAGCACCAGTTGACGCCCGACCGTAGCCGCTACAGCCTGGCGTTGGGCATCATTGAGGGAATTCAGCAGGAGGGATAGGTCATCTGTGCTCATCTCGCCATTCTAGGGGGACGCTGAGCCAGGGGCAAACATCTACTGTATGAATATTCACCTTGGGCCCCTGCCGTTCATCGCGACAAGGGCGCCTGGGTCACACCAGGGCGCCATCTTCGGCGCACTGGCTGGCTGCATCAGTCGAGCGCCTGGAGGTCTTCGATTGCGATGCGCAGACTGCCATCTGCATGGATGATCTCCAGCATTTTGAAACCACACGGCCCTTCACGCAGGTATTCGACAGTCTTCTCGGTCAATACAGCATTGGCGATGACCCCAGTGTCCACCAGCTTGAGTTGCAGAACCTCCCAGCCGCCCCGGTGGCGAACTGCCGGCTCGATGAGTACCGGCTCGAACGCCGGACTTGGCACGGTGACGACACCGTGAACCCGGAAGGATTTCTGACCGCCTGCGGTCTGGTTGTAAGCAACGAAGTCTCTGAGTGTGCTCATGGGAGCCTCCTTGATGGTGAAAGTAGCGCGTATGCGCATCGCTACTGTCTCCGTATCAAGGCAGGGCTACGATTGGGCAACGCTTCACCCGTGCCAGTTTCTGCCATGGCGGGCGAGCAGGCTATTGGCCTGCTCAGGACCATTGCTCCCGGCAGGGTACGAGCGCGGAGCCTGGAAATGCGCTTCCCAGCCCTTGATGATGGGATCCACCCACGCCCAGGCGGCTTCGACCTCATCGCGTCGCATGAACAGGGTCGAGTCGCCTTCGAGCACGTCCAGCAACAAACGTTCGTAGGCTTCCCAGCGACGTGTCTGGCTGAAGACCTGGGCCAGGTTCAGGTCCAGGTCGACCGGCTCCAGGCGCATGCCCTTGCCGGGGATCTTGGTCATCATGCGCAGGCTGATGCGCTCGTCTGGCTGTAACTGAATCAACAGCTGGTTGACCTGGCCACCCTCGAACAGCGCATGCGGTACAGGTTTGAACTGGATGACGATCTGCGAGGAGCGCCGGGCCATGCGCTTGCCCGTGCGCAAGTAGAAGGGCACGCCAGCCCAGCGCCAGTTGTCGATGTGCACTTCGATGGCGACGAAGGTCTCGGTATCACTGTCGTTATCGACGTCCTTTTCAAAGTAATACGCGCCTACCTCCTGACCGCCGATATATCCGGCCCCGTACTGGCCACGAACAGTCTTCTCCTGGACGTCTTGTCCGGTAATCGGCTGAAGCGCTCGGAGAATTCGCACTTTCTCATCACGCACGGCCTCGGCTTCGAACTGCGCAGGCGGCTCCATGGCCACCAGGCAGAGCAGCTGGAGCAAATGGTTCTGCAGCATGTCGCGCATGGCCCCTGCTCGGTCGTAGTAGCCACCACGGTTCTCCACGCCCAAGGTCTCACCGACACTGATCTGCACGTGATCGACCTGCCCATTGCGCCACACCGGCTCAAGGAGTGCGTTGGCAAAGCGCAAGGCCATAAGGTTCTGGACGGCTTCCTTGCCCAAGTAGTGATCGATACGGAACACCTGCCGCTCTTCGAACACCGCTCCGATCGCTTCATTGATGGCAGTGGCCGACAACAAGGAGTGCCCGATCGGTTTCTCGAGCACAATACGCGCTTCGCTGTCGGCCAGCCCTGCGGTATGCAAATGGCTGGCAATGGGCGCGAACAGCGAAGGCGCGGTGGCGAGATAGAACACGCGCATCAAGCCCCCGGGCTCGCCCAGGTAGCGTGCCAGCCGAACGAAATCAGCACTCTGGGTCGCATCCATCGCGAAGTAGTCGACCCGGGCACAAAAGCGTCGCCAGATGTCTTCGTCAAAGTCGCGAAGAGCGATCTGTGCCCGGCAATGCCGCTCTGCAAGCTTGAGGTAATCACTGCGCGGCAGAGGGCGCCGAGCCAGGGCGATTACCCGCACGGCAGGGTCGAGGCGATTGTCACGAAACAAGTGGTAGAGCGCGGGCAGCAACTTGTGCAGGGCCAGGTCGCCCGTGCCGCCAAAGACCAGAATGTCGCAAGGAATAGTCAAACCACCACGCTCCACGTTCGTTTAACTGGGCGGGTTGCCGTCCATGTAGTATAACTACAAGAAAGCTACAACCCGGCCAGCCGATCATAACCGAGTCCAGCCCGTGAATCTGTTGCAACATATCGCCCAATCGCGCCACCTGCTGCGCAAATCGGAACTGAAAGTGGCCGATCACGTGCTGCTGGACCCGGCCGCCGTCATGCACAGTTCGATGGCCGACCTGGCACATAGCGTCGGTATCAGTGAACCGACCATCGTACGTTTCTGCAGGGCCATCGGGTGCTCGGGGTTTCAGGACCTGAAGTTGAAACTGGCGCAGAGCCTGGCCGCCGGGGCCAGTTTTGGGCAGTTTGCCATTCATGAAGACGACTCTGTCGCCGATTACAGCCTCAAGATCTTCGACACGACCCTGCATACCTTGATGGAGGTGCGCGAGCACCTTGACCCACAGGCGCTTCAGCAGGCCGTCAGCGCCATGGCGCAGGCGCAGCGTGTGGAGTTCTATGGTTTCGGCGCGTCCGGGGCCGTGGCAGCCGATGCCCAGCACAAGTTCTTCCGTTTGCTGCTTAGCGCGGCGGCGTACTCCGACCCGCACATGCAGGCGATGTCCGCCGTGACGCTCAAGCCTGGCGACGTAGCGGTGTGCATTTCGCAATCAGGCCGCTCGAAGGACTTGCTGATCACGGCCAACCTGGTCCGTGAAAGCGGCGCCAACCTGATCACGTTGTGCCCCAGCCAGACCCCGCTGGCCGAGCTGTCCACGGTCAACCTGGCCATCGACGTTCATGAAGACACCGAGATCTATACGCCTCTGACCTCGCGCATTGCTCACCTGGTGGTCATCGACGTGCTGGCCATGGGCGTTGCCATGGCGCGCGGTCCAAGCCTGGTCAATCACCTCAAGAGCGTCAAGCGCAGCCTGCGTAGCCTGCGACTGTCGCCCAAGTCGATCAAAGCCCATGACGACTGAAGCCTGCTTCGGTTCCACGGGTCGGCGCCATCATCGTTCACGACGCTGTCATCATCGCGCCTTCAAACGGTAAAACCATCGGGTCATTCTGAGCCTTCCGCATCCTTTCCGGGAATCAGGCAATGGCTCGTGACCACGACGGCATCTACCAACCCAACGCCAAGGCTCGCAAACAGCAGGAAAAGGACCAGCGACGCATGGAGTACCGCCGCGCCATCGAAAGCTACTGTGACCAACGGCAACTCTTGCGTGATGTCGCTGATTATCCTGACTTCGACGGGCTCACTACCTGGCAGGCAGCAGCGACGACTGACCTGAAAAACGCTCGACCAATGCGCTGATCAATGACCGCTCGCTGCGTATGAAGGCCTGAAAGGCGAGTGCGACCGGCGATTGCCGCTTGGCCTTGGATTGAACGACGCACCAGCTGCGGTACAGCGGCAACTCCTCGACGGGCAGTTCTACCAGGTTTCCCGTGGCCAGCTCCATGTTCACGGCATGGCGGGTCAGCAACGCGATACCCAACCCGGCTATCACGCATTCACGCTGGGCATCGGCCGAAGCTACTTCGAGGGTTTGGGTGAAATGCACGCGCTTTTCCTTGAAATACTCCTCGCAAGCCTTGCGGGTGCCTGAGCCTTGTTCGCGTATCAGCAGCGTATGGGGCTCGAGGTCTTGCAGGCGCAGCCGCGGCAGCCTGCACAGGGCATGCTCCGGCGGCGCGACGGCGATGATCGGGTTATTCAGGAACGGCAGGAAGTCCAGCCCCATGTCCTGCGGCACCATGGACATGATGATCAGGTCATCACGGTTATCAGATAGCCGCCGGATGGCCTGTGCCCGGTTGACCACGGTCAAGGTCAGGTTGACTTCCGGGTGCCGCCGCTTGAATGCCGCGAACAGATGCGGCACGAAATACTTGGCGCTGGACTCGATCGCCAGCTTCAACTGCCCTTGCAACGACCCCTGCATGTCCGACAACTGCATATCCAGGCTCTCCAGACGCCCGAAGATGTCGTGGCTGGCCCGTTGCAGCGCTTCGGCGGCTTCCGTGAGGTACAACTTCTTGCCCACGTATTCGAACAACGGCTGGCCAATCAGCTCTTCGAGTTGACGGATCTGTAGACTAACGGCGGGTTGCGTGAGCGCCATCTCTTCGGCCGCGCGGCTATATGAGCGAAGATCACACACCTCATTGAAGACCTGCAATTGACGCAATGTCATACGCATCAAGGACTTACGCATTTTATTCGACTCGTCGGCAATACCTTGTAACTTCACTATAAGCTTTTGCTAATACTGCCCCTAACAAATATTGATTTTTGTTTATCGACCTATAGCGCTAGGGTGAATCTGCGACTGGCCGAACAACAACGGGCCACGCGCCGACCGGTAGAACCGTGTCGACTGTTCATACGGCTTTGGGAAGAATCCAGTGATAAAAAAAATCCTGATCGCCAACCGAGGTGAAATTGCAGTTCGGATCGTGCGCGCTTGCGCCGAAATGGGCATCCGCTCGGTAGCGATCTTTTCCGACGCCGACCGGCACGCGCTGCATGTAAAGCGTGCAGACGAAGCCTACAGCATTGGCGCAGAGCCACTGGCCGGGTATTTGAATCCTCGCAAGTTGGTGAACCTGGCAGTGGAAACGGGCTGCGATGCCTTGCACCCGGGCTATGGCTTTCTCTCGGAAAATGCGGAGTTGGCCGAGATCTGCGCCGAGCGCGGGGTCAAGTTCATCGGGCCTGCTGCCGACGTCATTCGCCGCATGGGCGACAAGACCGAAGCGCGCCGCACCATGATCGCCGCGGGCGTTCCGGTCACCCCAGGCACAGAGGGCAACGTCGCCGACATTCACGAGGCGCTCAGTGAAGGTGATCGTATTGGTTACCCAGTAATGCTCAAGGCGACGTCGGGTGGTGGCGGCCGTGGTATTCGCCGCTGCAACAGTCGCGAAGAGTTGGAGCAGAACTTCCCGCGCGTGATTTCCGAGGCCACCAAGGCATTCGGTTCGGCGGAAGTGTTCCTGGAAAAGTGCATCGTCAACCCTAAGCACATCGAGGCGCAGATTCTCGGCGACAGCTTCGGCAATGTCGTGCACTTGTTCGAGCGCGACTGCTCCATCCAACGCCGTAACCAGAAGCTCATCGAAATTGCACCGAGCCCGCAACTTACCCCAGAGCAACGCGCGTACATCGGCGACTTGGCAGTACGTGCAGCCAAGGCGGTGGACTACGAGAACGCCGGTACCGTTGAGTTTCTGCTGGCCGATGGCGAAGTGTATTTCATGGAAATGAACACACGTGTGCAGGTCGAGCACACCATCACCGAGGAAATTACCGGTATCGATATCGTGCGTGAGCAGATCCGCATCGCATCGGGCCTGCCCCTGTCGGTGAAGCAGGAAGATATCCAGCACCGTGGTTACGCCCTGCAGTTTCGCATCAATGCCGAAGACCCGAAGAACAACTTCCTGCCCAGCTTTGGCAAGATCACTCGTTATTACGCGCCAGGTGGCCCCGGTGTGCGTACCGATACCGCCATTTACACCGGCTACACCATTCCACCGTTCTACGACTCGATGTGCCTGAAGCTGGTGGTGTGGGCATTGACGTGGGAAGAGGCCATGGATCGCGGCCTGCGGGCCTTGGATGACATGCGTGTACAAGGGGTCAAGACCACTGCGGCGTATTACCAGGAAATCCTGCGTAACCCGGAATTTCGTAGCGGTCAGTTCAATACCAGCTTCGTTGAGACCCACCCGGAACTGACCAACTATTCGATCAAGCGCAAACCCGAAGAGCTGGCCCTGGCCATCGCTGCCGCCATCGCCGCCCACGCAGGCATTTGAATACAGCAGCAAGCTGCGAAACCCAGATTGCCAGCCAGCGCCAACGCGTCTGTGCAGGCCGGCTGAGGCGTGAAGCTTGCCGCGACGAGGAGATAACAATGTCCAAGAAGATTCACGTAACCGATACGATCCTGCGCGACGCCCACCAGTCTCTGCTGGCCACCCGTATGCGCACCGAAGACATGCTGCCGATCTGCGAGAAACTCGATAAGGTCGGTTATTGGTCGCTGGAAGTCTGGGGGGGCGCCACCTTCGATGCCTGCGTGCGCTTCCTGAAGGAAGACCCGTGGGAGCGCCTGCGCAAACTGCGTGCAGCACTGCCCAATACGCGCCTGCAAATGCTGCTGCGCGGCCAGAACCTGCTGGGTTACCGTCACTACAGCGACGATGTGGTCAGGGCATTCGTCGCCAAGGCCGCCGTCAATGGCATCGACGTATTCCGCATCTTCGACGCCATGAACGATGTGCGTAACCTGCGTGTGGCCATCGAGGCGGTCAAAGCCTCGGGCAAGCACGCCCAGGGGACCATCGCCTACACCACCAGCCCGGTGCACACCATCGAGGCGTTCGTGAACCAGGCCAAGCAAATGGAGGCCATGGGTTGCGACTCGATCGCCATCAAGGACATGGCCGGCCTGTTGACCCCGTTTGCCACGGGCGAGTTGGTCAAGGCGCTCAAAGCCGAGCAGTCGCTACCGGTGTTTATCCACTCCCACGACACCGCCGGCCTGGCAGCCATGTGTCAGCTCAAGGCTGTGGAAAACGGCGCCGACCACATCGATACCGCCATCTCCAGCTTCGCCTGGGGCACCAGCCACCCGGGTACCGAGTCGATGGTTGCTGCGCTCAAGGGTAGCGAGTTCGACACCGGCCTGGACCTGGAACTGCTGCAGGAAATCGGCTTGTACTTCTACGCCGTGCGCAAGAAGTACCACCAGTTCGAAAGCGAGTTCACCGCCGTGGATACCCGCGTGCAGGTCAACCAGGTGCCGGGTGGCATGATTTCCAACTTGGCCAACCAGCTGAAAGAGCAGGGCGCGCTCAACCGCATGAACGAAGTGCTGGCAGAGATCCCGCGTGTGCGTGAAGACCTCGGCTTCCCGCCGCTGGTGACGCCGACCTCGCAAATCGTTGGCACCCAGGCGTTCTTCAACGTGCTGGCCGGCGAGCGCTACAAGACCATCACCAACGAAGTGAAGCTGTACCTGCAAGGCGGTTACGGTAAAGCCCCTGGCGTGGTCAACGAGCAGCTGCGCCGCCAGGCGATCGGCAGCGAAGAAGTGATCGACGTGCGCCCGGCCGACCTGCTCAAGCCAGAGATGACCAAGCTGCGTGCCGACATTGGTGCTTTGGCCCGTTGCGAAGAGGACGTGCTGACCTTTGCCATGTTCCCGGACATTGGTCGCAAGTTCCTCGAAGAACGCGAAGCCGGCACCCTTACCCCGGAAGCGTTGTTGCCAATTCCGGAGGCTGGCGCCGTTTCTGCGCCAGGCGGTGAAGGCGTCCCGACCGAGTTCGTCATCGACGTGCACGGTGAAACCTACCGCGTCGACATCACTGGCGTTGGTGTGAAAGCCGAAGGCAAGCGCCACTTCTACCTGTCGATCGACGGCATGCCGGAAGAAGTGGTGTTCGAACCCCTCAACGAGTTCGTTGGCGGCGGCGGCAGCAAGCGCAAGCAGGCTAGCGAGCCGGGGCATGTGAGTACCAACATGCCCGGCAACATTGTCGATGTGCTGGTCAAGGAAGGGGACATGGTCAAGGCCGGCCAGGCGGTGCTGATCACTGAAGCCATGAAGATGGAGACCGAAGTGCAGGCGGCTATCGCCGGCAAGGTCTTGGCAATCCACGTGGCCAAGGGCGACCGTGTCACGCCGGGTGAGATCCTGATCGAGATCCAGGGCTGATTCAGACCCTAATCTATAAGCGGTTTACCTCGGGGGAGCGGATGCTCCCCTTTTTCTTTGCTGGATTCACCGGCCTCTTCGCGGGTAACCCGCTCCCATAGGATCGCCGCAGGTTCCGACATCGAGTTAATCCTGTGGAAGCTGGCTTGCCGGCGATAGGGCCGGTGAAGCCAGCGCAAAAATCAGTCTTTGCGGCAAGCCTCGAGGGTTACTACTTGGCCCTCTGGCTGTTGATTCTCATCACTCAACCACCGCTCAAACCCGGTAGCCACCTGCGGCCACTCATCATCGGTAATTGAATACCAGGCCGTATCGCGGTTGTGGTCCTTCACCACCAAGTGCTTGCGGAACACCCCTTCGAAGGTGAAACCAAAGCGCTCTGCCGCGCGCTTGGAGCGGGCGTTGGCGTTGTTGCACTTCCACTCCAGCCGGCGGTTGCCCAGTTCGAAGCTCAGCTTACCTAGCAGGTACACCGCCTCGGTGCCCTTGGGGGTGCGCTGCATGGCGGCGCCGAAGGCGATGTGGCCGATTTCGATGCGGCCGTGGTCGGGCACAATCGACATCAGGCTGAGAATGCCCTGAGCCTGGCCGGTGGGGCGGTCGATGACGGTGTAGAACAGGGGGTCGCGGCCTGCGGCGTTGCCGTCCAGCCAGCGGTCGAAGGCGGCACGCTCGGTGAACGGGCCATAAGGCAGGTAGTCCCATAGCATCGGGTCGGCGGTTGGGCCCTGCAGCACTTCCCAGAGGTCGTCGCCATGGCGCGCAGGGTCGAGCTTTTCCAGGCGGATGAAGCGGCCCTCGATGGGCTCGGCCTGGGGCGTTGCAGCGGGTTTCCAGTTCAATGCGTCTGTCATGTTCAGCCTACAAGCCTTTGCGAAATTGGATAAAGCCCGAGCGCTCGGCAACCTGCTGATACAGGCTGATGGCGGTGGCGTTGGTTTCGTGGGTCAGCCAGTGCACCTTGATGCAGTTATCGCCCTTGGCTGTGGTGTAGACGTGCTCGATCAGCTGGCGACCAACGCCCAGACCACGCTGCGCGCTGTCGACGTACAGGTCCTGTAGGTAGCAGGAATTCTCGATGCTCCAGTTGGAACGATGGTAGATGAAATTGACCATCCCCACCGCCTTGCCATCCACCCAGGCCAGTGCCGAATGGGTCGGCTCACTCGGGTCGAGCAGGCGCTGCCAGGTGCTCAGGCTGACGTTATCGGCCAACTTGGTTTCGTAGAAGTGCAGGTAGGCTTGCCACAAGGCGTGCCAGGCGGCGTGATCTTGAGCGGTGACAGGGCGCAGGGTAACGCTGGGCATGGGGCTACTCCTTCAAAGCTGACGCATGTGCGCTGCGAGTTGGTTGTCCAATTGATCGGGGCTGGCGGCCAGGCTTTCGCGCACGCCGGCGATGTCTTGCTCGGAGCGGTTCTGGCTGAGCTTGCGCGCACCTTGCAGGCGGGCGATGGGCAGGCGGACACCGACGATGGCGCGGAGCATGCCGTCGAGGTAGTCAGCCGGGGCGTCGGTGACGCTCCATGGCTCGTTGCGGCCTTGTTCGTGGCGCTCGGTCAGGCGGCTGACGATAGTCAGCAATGCTGCTGGGTCTTGGATTATCTCGGCCGGACCGTAGGCGTGTACGGCTAGGTAGTTCCAGGTCGGCACGACCTTGGGGTTATCGGCTTTGCTTGGGTAGTACCCGGGGCTGACATAGGCATCGGCGCCGGGGAAGACCAGCAGGGCTTCGCCACCTTGTGCCAGGTCCTGCCATTGGCGGTTGGCCCGTGCCAGGTGCGCATAGACGGTGCCTAACTTGCCTTCGTCGGTATCGACCAGCACCGGCAGGTGTGTGGCCAACAGGCCTTGTTCTCCTTGGCTGACTAGCACGGCCAGGCGGGTATCGAGCATATGCTGGTGCAGGCGGCCGAGGTCGTGTTCCTGGTGGGGTTTGCTGTTGTACATGCTCGGTTTCCTTGTGCAACGGTGCCATCCTAGCCAGGCTATTGGTTCTGGGTAAGAGCCATTACTGCCTGTTTTGATAGGTCCAATACCATGAGTGATAGCCCCCTCGTTTTGCCTTTCGACCCTTCCGGGATCGCCTTGGATCGCCATCGCGGGCTTAGCCAGCAGCTGTACCAGGCGCTGCGAGCGCGGGTGCTGGATGGGCACCTGAGCAGCGGAACCCGGCTGCCGGCCACCCGTGAGTTGGCCACCATGCTGGGGCTATCACGCAACAGTGTGGTGCGGGCGTATGACCAGTTGTACGCCGAGGGCTACATCGAAAGCCGGGTGGGTGATGGTACTTACGTAAGTCGGCTACCAAAACTATCCACACGAGTATCCACAGGCTTATCCCATGGGTTATCAACAGACTTATCCACATTTTCACTAAATGATACTGAGGATTTATCCAGCAAACGGTGTTTCAGTGACGCTTTTCAGCGGCTGAAAACCAACCACTTGCCGCCGCCAAGAAGCGGTCAGCCGCGTGCTTTCCGCGTCGGTATTCCCGCATTCGACCTGTTCCCGTTTGACGTCTGGGCCAAGCTGCAGGCGGGTTTCTGGCGTCATCCGAGCCCCGCTCAACTGGGTTATGGCGACCCGGCGGGCGAGCCGATGCTGCGCGAACTCATCGCTGCCTACTTGCGAGGCTCGCGTGGGCTGAGTTGCATGGCTGAACAAATTGTGATCACCAGTGGTGCACAACAGGCCATCAGCCTTTGTGCACAGTTGCTGCTGCAACCAGGCGACGGTGTGGCTGTGGAAAACCCGGGCTATCGGGCAGCCGGTCATGCCTTCGTACTGGCGGGTGGCCGGGTGCGTGGTGTAGCGGTGGATGAAGAGGGGATGGATTGCACTCGGCTAGCGCAATTGGAGGATTGCCGGCTGGCCTACGTGACGCCTGCTCATCAGTACCCGACCGGGGTGACCATGAGCCTGGCGCGTCGCCTGTCACTGCTGGCCTGGGCCGAGCGTAACGACGCCTGGATTATCGAGGACGACTATGACGGTGAGTACCGATACCGTGGCGCGCCCTTGGCCCCGCTTGCAGCGCTCGACCCGCACGGGCGGGTGCTGTATGTCGGCACCTTCGGCAAAATCGCCTTCCCGGCGCTGCGCCTGGGTTACCTGGTGCTGCCGCCGCCGCTGGCCCAAGCGTTCAGCCAGGGCAAGGCGTTGGCGGTGCGGCATTCCGAGGTCAGCAGCCAGTGCGTGATGGCCGAGTTCATGGCCCGTGGGCACTTTCAGCGGCATATCCGGCGCATGCGCAAGGCGGCGTTGAGCCGACGCAATGTGCTCAAGGCCGGCTGGCCTGTGGATATTCCCGGGTTGGGTGCCATGCCGGCAGTGGCGGCCGGGCTGCATGTGAAGGTGGATGTGGATAACTTTGCGCGTGAGCAGGAACTGGTAGCCAAGGCTGAGGCGGTGGGTATAGAGGTGACGGCGCTAAGCAATTTCTGGTTGGCGGACAGCGAGGTGCCTGTGGATAAGCGGGCAGGGCTGGTGCTGGGGTTTGCAGCGGTGCCGGAAGGGGAAATTGCCGAGGCCTTGATGAAACTGCGCAAGGCTTGGCGGCCACTTCGCGGGTAAACCCGCTCCAACAGGATCTGCACAGCACTCAAGGTCAGCGCTGTACCTGTGGGAGCGGGTTTACCCGCGAAGCAGGCGACTCAGGTCCCGGACTTGATTCTGGTCCATGCGCGGGTCCGCGCACGCTCTGCATCTCGCGCCAATGGCTTGAGGGTGTACAGCTTGGTCATTGCCTCTGCCGTCGGGTAGAGGTTGGGATTGTTGCGAATCGCTGGGTTCACCTTGTCGGTCGCATCCTTGTTCGGGTTGGGGTACCCGACAAAGTCGCTGATCGGCGCAATCACCTCCGGCCGCAGGAGGTAATTGATGAACGTATAGGCGTCTTCCGGGTTGGCCGCGTTTTTCGGTATCGCCAGCATGTCGAACCAGATCGGTGCGCCCTCCTTGGGCAGGCGCATGTCCACCACCACGTCGTTCTTGGCTTCGCGGGCGCGGTTGGCGGCCTGAGAAAAGCTGCCGCTGTAGCCCACTGCTACGCAGATGTCGCCATTGGCGATGTCTGCCATGTACTTCGAGGAGTGGAAGTAGGTGATATACGGGCGAATCTTCAGCATCAGCGCCTCGGCCTTCTTGTAGTCGGCCGGTTTGTCACTGTTGGGTGGCAAGCCCAGGTACTGCAGGGCCAGCGGCAGAATTTCCGAAGGCGAGTCGAGCAGGGCCACGCCACATTGCTTGAGCTTGGCAATGTTCTCTTCCTTGAAGATCAGGTCCCAGCTGTCCACCGGCGCATTGTCGCCGAGCGCAGCCTTGACCTTGGCCGGGTTGAAGCCGATCAGTATGGTGCCGTACATGTACGGCACGGCGAAGCGGTTGCCGGGGTCGTTGGCCTCGATCAGCTTCATCAGGGCCGGGTCCAGGTGTTGCCAGTTCGGCAGCTTGCTGCGATCGAGCGGCTGGAACACGCCGGCCTCGATCTGCTTGGCCAGAAACACGTTGGATGGCACCACCACATCGTAACCAGAGTTGCCGGTCAGCAACTTGGCTTCCAGCGCTTCATTGGTATCGAAGATGTCATACACCAGCTTCACACCGCTGTCCTTCTGGAAGTCGGTTAGCGTCTGCGGGGTGATGTAATCGAACCAGTTGTACACGCGCAGCGTGCGCTGTTCGGCCTGGGCGGGCAGGGTACCCGCGCACAGTACTGCAGCAACGAGAGGGGCGAGTAGCTGTTTGAGGGTGGCCATTATCGAGCTCCGGGTTGTGCGCGTTGGAAGCCTTCGAGCACGTTGACGGCGTTGATGCCGATTTCTTCCACGGCATAGCCACCTTCCATCACGAACAGGGTGGGCTTGCCGAGCTGCGCGATGCGCTTGCCCATCTCCAGGTAATCAGGACTGTCGAGCTTGAACTGGGAGATCGGATCGTCCTTGAACGTGTCCACCCCCAGCGATACCACCACGACCTCCGGCTCATACGCGGCGATGCGCTCGCAAGCGTCTTCCAGAGCTGCCCGCCAGGTCGACCAGTCACTGCCTGCCGGTAGCGGATAATTCACGTTGCAACCCTCGCCGGCACCGGCTCCGGTTTCGTCGGCATAGCCTAGGAAGAAGGGGAACTCATCCTGAGGATCACCGTGAATGGAGGCGAAGAAAACATCGGCGCGGCTATAGAAAATGTCCTGGGTACCATTGCCGTGGTGGTAGTCCACGTCGAGGATTGCCACCTTTGCTCGCCCTTGGTCGAGGAAGGCCTGGGCAGCGATGGCTGCATTGTTCAGGTAGCAGTAGCCCCCCATGACGTCGCCTGCCGCGTGGTGCCCCGGTGGACGACACAATGCGAACGCGGCGTGGGCACCCTGCTCGATGGCCGCTTGCGCCGTGAGCGCGACCTGGGCTGCGCTGTAGGCGGCCTGCCAGGTGCCTGCCGTGATGGGCGCCCCTGCATCGAAACTGTAGTAACCCAGCTCACCGTGCAACCCGGTGGGCTTGACCGCCCGCAACGTGCGAGCAGGCCAGGTATAGGGAAGCAGATCGCCCTCCTGGCCCATGGCTGCCCAGCGCGCCCAGGCACCTTCGAAGAAGTCGAGGTAGTCGGCACTGTGTACGCGCAGTAACGGCGCACGGCCAAAATCGTCAGGGCCTCTGACCTCACCCAGCTCGCGTTTGCGTACCTGGGCCAGGACGTGATCGGCACGCGAGGGCATTTCGAAGCAAGGCATGAGCTTGCCGTCGATCAGCTCGCAGCGGCCATGGTGCAGACGGTGATCATCGGAATAGATCGTCAGCATTGTTGTTCTCCGGTGGGTACTGGCGTGCATCCATTGTCACGAACGGGGCCGCTTAGCGAGAACATCCGAATCGGCCAAAAGAGGATAGATATGGCCAACGTCGAACACCTTCATCTTCGCGGCAGTTACCCTGGGCCTAGCAGCAGGGTCATCCACGAAACCGAGTCGGCGCCACGCCACTCCAGCGCACAAAGGCATGACGGAAACTGGCCGTCTCGCTGTACCCAAGCGTTTCGGCAATGCGGTGGATCGGCATGTGCCCGTCAGCGAGCAGTTCCTTGGCCCGTTCGAACTTCAACTCATCGAGCAATTGCTGATAGCTGCAGCCCAGCGCCTGCAAATGACGGCGAAGCGTACGGGACGAACAGTTCATCTGCCGTGCCAGGCCCTCCAGGCCCGGCGCTGCTTCCAGTTGATTGACAAGCAATTGGCGAACGCGCCCTAGCCATGCCTGCCGGCCGGTGAACTCGAGGTTCAGGCGTCGGCATTGCTCTTTCATGGCCTTGTGGGTGATCGGATCGGCCAGGGGAAGTGGCGCGTCTAGCCAGTGCCGCTCGAAGGCAAAGGCATTGTCATGGGAGGCGAAGGTGGTCGGGCACTGGAACATGCGCCTGTAGCACGCGTGGTAATCCGGGCGCAGGTGCTCGAAGCGAGCCCCGAGCAGCGGCAGATCGAGGCCTAGCAAGTCGTCGCAGATGACCTTCAACGACACCATGCAGAATTCGGCGTTGAAAGCGCTGAGCGCAGGGCTGTCCCGATAATCGCTGGCGCTGAGCCAGACACGGTGGCCGTCGTCGACCAGACGCAAGGTAAAAACTGTTCCCAGCAGTGCCGGATACTCCAATGCCAGGCTCAGGGCGTCACCCAAAGTGGCACTGGACAGCAGGGCGTACCCCAGCATGCCGTAGGAAGACACGCGCATGCGCTGGCCCAACTCCAGGCCAATATCCTCCCGACGTGCCACGGCATTGGCACAGACCTGCAGTTCCTGCTGGGTCGTGATGCGTGCATCGGCATGGCCAAGGTCCGCTGGGCCTATGCCGCTCCCGGCCAGCAGTTCCGAGGCTTCGCAGCCTTGAGCCTGGAAGACGTTGAGAATCAGCGAAACCGCGTTGAGGGTGGTCAGGTGGCTGTGCAGCATGCTGGGTGGTCCCGTAGGTCTGGGACGCATTACCGAGCAAGTTGTATGCCGAGTGCCGTCAATGCCTGCCAACCGGCACCGGGCGGGCAAAAAAAAAGCCCGAAGCATACGCCCGGGCTTAGGAAAGGTTGAGAGGTGTCTAGTCCCTCGACCTGGTGAGACGGTTACAACGTGCTGGTCAGGCCTTGAGCGGAACCAGACGCGGGGCAATCATGTTTTCCGGACGCAGGATGTCGTCGAGCATCGCGTCGTCCAGCAGCTTCTCTTCGCGCACCAGTTCAAGCACACCGCGGCCGGTTTCCAGGGCAACGCGAGCGATACGGGTGGCGTTTTCGTAGCCGATATAAGGGTTCAGGGCAGTGACCAGGCCGATCGAGTGCTCGACCAGTTCACGGCAGCGCTGCTCGTTGGCGGTGATGCCGACGATGCAATGCTCGCGCAGCATGTCCATGGCGCGTTGCAGCAGGCGAATCGAGTCGAAGATCTTGTAGGCGATCAACGGCTCCATCACGTTCAACTGAAGCTGGCCGCCTTCGGCCGCGACGGTCAGGGCCAGGTCGTTGCCCATGATAGCGAAGGCCACTTGGTTCACGGCTTCAGGGATTACCGGGTTTACCTTGCCTGGCATGATCGAGCTGCCTGGCTGACGAGCCGGCAGGTTGATCTCGTTGATGCCGGTACGTGGGCCGCTGGACAGCAGGCGCAGGTCGTTGCAGATCTTCGACAACTTGACCGCGGTGCGCTTGAGCATGCCGGAGAACAGTACGAAGGCGCCCATGTCGGAGGTGGCTTCGATCAGGTCGGCAGCCGGTACCAGTGGCTGGCCACTGATGGTCGCCAGACGCTGTACGGCCAGAGCTTGGTAGCCCGGATCGGCGTTGATGCCGGTGCCAATCGCGGTGCCACCCAGGTTGATCTCGGTGAGCAGCTCAGGTGCCAGCGAGCGCAGACGGTTGAGGTCTTCGGTCATGGTGGTGGCAAAGGCGCGGAATTCCTGGCCCAGGGTCATCGGCACGGCGTCCTGCAGCTGGGTACGACCCATCTTCAGTACGTGGTCGAACTCTTTACCTTTGGCAGCAAAGGCCTGGATCAGGCTGTCGAGGCTGGCCAGCAAGGCGTCGTGGCCCAGCAGCAAGCCCAGGCGAATAGCGGTGGGGTAGGCGTCGTTGGTCGACTGCGCCATGTTCACATCGTTGTTGGGGTGCAGGTACTGGTATTCACCCTTCTGGTGACCCATGGCCTCCAACGCAACGTTGGCGATGACTTCGTTGGCGTTCATGTTGGTGGAGGTACCGGCACCCCCTTGAATCATGTCGACCACGAACTGCTCGTGGTAGTCGCCCTTGATCAGACGGGCGCAGGCTGCACTGATGGCAGCGTGCTTTGCATCGCTCAGGTGGCCCAGCTCACGGTTGGCATCGGCAGCCGCCTGCTTGACCATGGCCAAGGCCACGACCAGCTTGGGGTAGTGCGACAGGGGGACGCCAGAGAGGTGGAAGTTGTTGGCAGCGCGCAGGGTCTGGATGCCGTAGTAGGCATCGGCAGGAACTTCAAGGGTGCCCAACAGATCTTTTTCGACGCGGAACGATGCAGCAGCGGACATGATAAATATCATCTCGAGTTTGACCCGGCACATGCCGGAATGGCGCCAATCCTAGGCCCTAAGGTGTTTTTGCGGCCAATGCTGTTGCACGCTAACCTATGCACAAACGGCATAGTGATAGATGTGACGCCGATTGATTTTCGAGCGTGTTCCATTTTGGTGCACGGCAGGGGAGCGGCCCAATGAACCTAGAAAGCAAATGGCTGGAGGACTTTAGTGCCCTGGCCTCGACCCGCAGTTTTTCCCAGGCGGCGGAGCGGCGCTTCGTGACGCAGCCGGCCTTCAGCCGGCGGATTCGTAGCTTGGAGGCAGCCTTGGGGCTTACCCTGGTCAACCGTTCCCGCACCCCTATCGAGCTAACAGAGGCGGGCCAGCTGTTTTTGGTAACAGCCCGTACGGTTGTCGACCAACTGAGCGAAATTCTTCGCCATTTGCATCATCTCGAGGGTGGCCAGGGCGAAGTGATTCAAGTGGCGGCCGCGCACTCGCTCGCGTCGGGCTTCTTCCCGCGCTGGGTGGCCCAGCTGCGCAACGATGGGCTGAACATCGCCACCCGGCTTGTTGCCACCAACGTCGGCGATGCAGTGCATGCCTTGAGGGAAGGCGGCTGCGACCTGATGCTAGCGTTCTACGACCCTGATGCAGCCTTGCAGATGGACGCCGAAATCTTTCCCTCGCTGCACATGGGCACCACCGAGATGTTGCCCGTTTGTGCCGTGGATGCCGAAGGCAAACCGTTGTTCACCCTTGAGGGTGAAACCAGCGTGCCATTGTTGGCCTACAGCGCCGGCGCCTTCCTTGGCCGTTCGGTGAACCTGCTGCTGCGCCAGCGCAATCTGCGCTACACCACCGTCTATGAAACCGCCATGGCTGACAGCCTCAAGAGCATGGCCCTGGAGGGGATGGGGGTGGCATGGGTACCGCGACTGTCCATGCGCGGCGAACTGGAGCGTGGAGAACTTGCGATCTGCGGTGGCAGCCAGTGGCACGTGCCGCTGGAAATTCGCCTGTACCGCTGCGCCTTGGTCCGAAAGGCCAACGTGCGCTTGCTGTGGCGCAAACTGGAGTCGACCAGCGTTCAAGGCGAGGTGTCTGTTTGAATCCTTGATTCGTGTCGCTGTGCGTTAGCCCATCGAGCGTGAAAACTTGTCCCGCGAGACAGCTTGCCCTTTGATCCGGCATGTGCTTATGGGGGTGGGCGCTCCCTTCATGAATACGCTACAATCCTGCGCCTTCGGCCGACCCGGTCGATTCATAATCCGTATGACAAGCCACGCCGGTCCACCTGCGTGGCTTGTTGCTTTTAGCGCGCCAGAAGGCGCTTGCAGGAGAGGCTCGACGATGAGTGCACTGGTTGGCGTGATCATGGGCTCCAAGTCCGATTGGTCCACCCTTAGCCACACCGCCGATATGCTGGAAAAACTCGGCATTCCCTACGAGGTGAAGGTGGTTTCCGCCCACCGTACGCCGGATCTGCTGTTCCAGTACGCCGAAGAAGCTGACGGCCGGGGCATCGAGGTGATCATCGCCGGTGCCGGTGGTGCGGCCCACTTGCCTGGCATGTGCGCGGCCAAGACCCACCTGCCGGTGCTGGGCGTGCCCGTGCAGTCGTCGATGCTTTCAGGCGTTGATTCGCTGCTGTCGATCGTGCAGATGCCGGCCGGCGTGCCGGTTGCCACGCTGGCCATCGGCCGCGCGGGCGCGATCAATGCCGCGCTGTTGTCGGCCAGCATCCTCGGCGCCAAGCACCCTCAGTACCACGCGGCGTTGAAGCAGTTCCGCACGGAACAGACCGACACCGTGCTGGATAACCCAGATCCGCGTCAGGCTTGAGGTTCAACCCATGAATATCGGTGTAATTGGTGGCGGCCAGCTGGGCCGCATGCTAGCACTGGCGGGTACTCCGCTGGGCATGAACTTCGCCTTCCTCGACCCGGCGCCTGATGCCTGTGCCGCCTCTCTGGGCGAGCACCTGCGCGCAGGCTATAGCGACCAGGAGCAGCTGCGCCAGCTGGCCGACCAGGTTGACCTGGTTACCTTCGAGTTCGAGAGCGTTCCGGCCGAGACCGTGGCTTTTCTTTCGCAGTTTGTGCCGGTATACCCAAGTGCCGAGGCCCTGCGCATCGCCCGCGACCGCTTGTTCGAGAAAAGCATGTTCCGTGACCTGGGGATCCCCACCCCTGCGTTCGCCGACATCCTGTCGCAGGCAGACCTGGACGCCGCAGTGGCGAGCATCGGTCTGCCAGCGGTGCTCAAGACCCGGACGTTGGGCTACGACGGCAAGGGCCAGAAAGTCCTGCGCACTGCGCAGGACGTGGTAGGCACCTTTGCCGAACTGGGCAACGTGCCGTGCCTGCTCGAAGGCTTCGTACCCTTTACCGGTGAAGTATCGCTGGTCGCTGTCCGGGCCCGCGATGGCGAAACACGGTTCTACCCGCTGGTGCACAACACGCACGACAGCGGCATTCTGCACCTGTCGGTCGCCAGTCAGGCGCACCCGCTGCAAGCGCTGGCTGAAGACTACGTCGGTCGCGTGTTGCAACAACTCGATTATGTCGGGGTCATGGCGTTCGAATTCTTCGAGGTCGACGGCGGGCTCAAGGCCAATGAAATTGCACCGCGCGTGCACAACTCCGGGCACTGGACCATCGAAGGCGCCGAGTGCAGCCAGTTCGAAAACCACGTGCGTGCCATCGCCGGTTTGCCATTGGGTTCCACGGCCAAGGTCGGCGAGAGCGCCATGGTCAACTTCATCGGTGAAGTTCCCCCAGTGGAGCAGGTCGTGGCCATCGACGACTGCCACCTGCACCACTATGGCAAGGCGTTCAAGGCCGGGCGCAAGGTCGGACATGCCACATTGCGGTGCCAGGACATGGCCACGCTCGAGCACAAGATTGCGCAAGTGCAGGCGCTGATCGGCAACTGATCGAGCGTCAATTCGAACTTCTGCATCCGGCGGGCCCTCTGAAGTGGCAACACGCCAAAGCGCAGCCTAGGCTTTGGCGTGTTCCATCTTTACTGCAAGGGGATTGCCATGGGTATCATCGGAACCATTTTCATCGGCCTCATCGTCGGCCTGCTGGCTCGTTTCATCAAACCGGGCGACGACAGCATGGGCTGGATCATGACCATCCTGCTCGGTATCGCTGGCTCGCTGTTGGCCACCTATGGCGGTCAGGCGCTTGGTATCTATCAGGCAGGTCAGGCAGCCGGCTTCTTTGGTGCACTGGTAGGCGCCATCATCCTCCTGGTGATCTACGGATTCATCAAGAAACGCTGAATACTGGTTAGAATGCCGGCAATTCATCCCGAGTTGCCGAGCATTCCATGCGTGCCTTCTTCATTGCCCTCCTGTTGTCGGCCAGTTCCCTGGCCCATGCCGAATTGCCCGAGACCGACTGGCTGGAACTGATGCCCAAGTCGGACCAGAAGGCGCTCGAGCAGATGCCCGAAATCGACCATAACTCCCCCGAGGCCATGGGCACCTTCACCGCCAAAGGTGGCTTGAAGCAGAGCAAGGGCTTGCCTGCGGTCATGTACTCGACGAAAACCGTGCCCGCCCTGGACGGCAAGGACATTCGCCTGGGCGGCTACCCTGTGCCGCTTGAAAGCGATGCCAAGGGCAATAGCACCCTGTTCTTCCTGGTGCCTTACCCTGGCGCGTGTATCCACGTCCCGCCACCGCCACCTAACCAGCTGGTGTTGGTGCGCTATCCAAAAGGGCTGAAGATCGATGACATTTACGCACCGCTGTGGGTCAGCGGCACGCTGAAGGTGGAAAAGGTCAGCAACGACCTGGCCGACGCGGCCTATGCCTTGGACGCCGCGAAGGTGAGGGTAGTGGTGGACGCCGATCTTTGAGGCGTGTGTGGGACTAGGCCTTTGAGATCACTTCACAATCGATCCTGACCCCCAGCGAGCTGCTGGCCCCGGGCTGCAACTGCACCACGTCATCCCATACGTTCGCCGTCTCGATGCACAGCATGCGCTGCCAGCCGTCATCGGCCATGTCCGGCAATTCCTTGGCCCGTGCGGTCCAGGGGTTCCAGATCACCGCTGAACGGGATCGGCTGCTGGTCAGGATGATCCGCCTGCCCCAGGCCGGGTCGACGATGCTCAACGTTTGCGGCGTATTCAGATAGATCCGGTCCGTCTCGCCGCTAAACGCCAGCGCGCCCTGCTGATGGCGCTGTTGCCAGTCGGACAGGGTTTCGATGTAAGACAAACCCTCGACACCGTGGACCTCGGCCTGGCGCACATCACTGACTGCAAAATAACTGTGCAAGGCCTGGCTGAGGGTGACCGGGCTATCGCCAAGGTTGCGGCTGGTCAGTTGCAGCGTCAACGCCGCGTCCAGCACGACCACCAGCTTGAGCTCTACAGGGTGCGGCCACCCGGGCAACCCGCCTTGCGCTTCGGCCATTTCGAACTCGATCCGCAGGCTTTCGCCCACTTCCTCAAGGCCCAGCAATTGCCAGTCACGCGTCCGGACAAGCCCATGGGCTGGCGCGTGTTCAGCGTGGTACATGGACTGCACGGTTTCGGGGTTGCGCTGCAGGTTGCCGAACCAGGGCCAGCACACAGGCGCCCCTGCCCGGACCGATTTCCCCTGGCGGAAAATGGCCTCGTCGCTCAACCAAAGCAACGGCGGCTCGCCAGTGCGCTGGTAGCTGAGGACCTGCGCACCCTGGCGGGCGATCAGTAGTTCGGCGAAGCTGCTGCGGATACGCCAGCAGTGAAGCTCGCCATGTTGCTCGGTCGATACCTGAAAGATAGCCATTGCGTCATCTCATTGGTTGCCAGTGGGCCTTGGACCCGGGCGCAGGCAATGAGTTTACCGCCGGCAGGCCTCAGCGACGAGGGACGGAACGGGTACGGCCGCTGCCATCGATGGCGACGAAGACGAAGACGGCTTCGGTCACCTTGCGCCATTCGCTGGACAGTGGATCGTCGCTCCATACTTCGACCATCATCTGGATGGAGCTGCGTCCGATCTCCAGCGTCTGCGTATAGAAAGACAACTGTGCGCCCACGGCCACCGGTACCAGAAACGCCATGCGATCTATCGCCACGGTGGCAACGCGGCCACCGGCAACACGGCTGGCCATGGCGGTACCTGCCAGGTCCATCTGGGCGACCAGCCAGCCGCCGAAGATATCGCCAAAGCCGTTTGTTTCCCGTGGCAGCGCGGTGATCTGCAGAGCAAGGTCGCCCTGCGGAATTGGATCTTCTTGTTCGAGCTCAATCATGCGGTGGGGGCCTCTGACCCGTGACGCTTTTCTTGGATGCGGCGCTTAGGCCGGTAAACGATTCAGCTGACAACATACTACGCCGATTCGTATGACGGGACGGCCGTGGGAAATGCTTCGAAACCGTCTGAGTATAGTGACCGGTGTTTTCGCACAATATCCCACGCTAGCAGGACACATTTCGTACGAAACGCCAGTATATAGAGCATCTACGCGAGCGACGACCATGCGTTCTTGCAGGTCGGTAAGGATTGCGTGTCGCTTTCAGCCGTGTCCGGCAATTTGCTATCTTCGCCTTCGCCTTGAACAAGCCGCATCCCGTGTGGCGTTGCCCTATAAAGAGAATAACCGTGATGACTTCCGCGCCGAGCAGTATCGAGCAGGCCCCGCGGCCGCTGACCCGCAGTGACTACAAGACCCTTTCACTGTCTGCACTGGGCGGTGCGCTGGAGTTCTACGACTTCATCATCTTCGTGTTCTTCGCCACCGTGGTTGGCAAACTGTTCTTTCCGGCCGACATGCCCGAGTGGCTGCGGTTGATGCAGACGTTCGGCATTTTCGCCGCAGGCTATCTGGCACGGCCCCTGGGCGGCATCATCATGGCGCATTTTGGCGACCTGCTGGGCCGCAAGAAGATGTTCACCCTGAGCATATTCATGATGGCCTTGCCCACCTTGATCATGGGCCTGTTGCCGACCTACGCGCAGATTGGCCTGTGGGCGCCGATCCTGTTGCTGTTGATGCGGGTGATCCAGGGAGCGGCCATCGGCGGGGAAGTGCCAGGCGCCTGGGTATTCGTCTCGGAGCACGTGCCAGCGCGCAATACCGGTTATGCCTGCGGTACGCTCACTGCCGGTTTGACAGCCGGTATCTTGCTGGGCTCGCTGGTCGCGACCTTGATCAACAGCGTCTACAGCGCTGAAGAAGTGGCCAGCTATGCCTGGCGAATCCCGTTCCTGCTGGGCGGCGTGTTCGGTCTGTTTTCGGTTTACCTGCGCCGTTGGCTGCATGAAACCCCGGTGTTCGCAGAAATGCAGCAACGCAAGGCCCTGGCCGAAGGGCTGCCGCTTCGGGCCGTGCTGCGCGATCATCGCGGGCCCATCGTGCTATCCATGTTGCTGACCTGGGTGCTTTCGGCAGGCATCGTGGTGGTGATCCTCATGACACCAGCCCTGCTGCAGAGTATCTACCACATCAGCCCTACCGACTCGCTCAAGGCCAACAGCCTGGCGATCGTATTGTTAAGCCTGGGTTGCATTGGCGCCGGTAGCCTGGCCGATCGCTTCGGTGCAGGCCGTGTGTTCGTGGTCGGTAGCCTGATGTTGCTGGTCAGTTCCTGGGCGTTCTACCACAGCTTGCCCACGCGGCCGGAGCTGTTGTTCCCGTTGTATGCGGTGACCGGCTTGTGCGTGGGCGTGATCGGCGCAGTGCCCTATGTGATGGTCAAGGCATTCCCGGCTGCGGTTCGTTTTAGCGGCTTGTCGTTTTCCTACAACGTTGCCTATGCCATCTTCGGCGGCCTGACGCCGATGGCGGTAACCGGGCTTCTGAAGGTCAGCCCCATGGCGCCCGCTTACTATGTGGCTGTACTGTGCGTGGTCGGCTTTTCTGTAGGTCTGTACTTGCTCGCCAACAAGCGTTGAATTGCCTTGGCCACTGACACTTGCTCCCTGCAGGCAGCGCTTCGACACGATGATGGCATTTCATCCAATTGTCACAATCAAGTCATATCGTGTTCATGCGCGCTGCAGATACTGGCCCCCGTTCCCTCTCAGCACCCCCATTCCAGCTAGGAGCAAGGCATGAAATTGAAGCGTTTGATGGCGGCCCTTACCTTTGCCGCCGCTGGCGTTGCAACCGCCAACGCAGTGGCCGCTGTCGATCCTGCTATCCCGACCTACACCAAGACCACGGGTGTTTCGGGCAACCTCTCCAGCGTCGGCTCCGATACCCTCGCGAACCTGATGACCCTGTGGGCCGAGGCTTACAAAAAGGAATACCCGAACGTCAACATCCAGATTCAGGCAGCGGGCTCTTCCACGGCGCCACCGGCGCTGACCGAAGGTACCGCCAACCTCGGCCCCATGAGCCGCAAGATGAAGGACGTCGAATTGCAGGCGTTCGAGCAGAAGTACGGCTATAAACCGACCGCCATCCCGGTTGCGGTCGACGCCCTGGCGGTGTTCGTGCACAAGGACAACCCGATCAAGGGCCTGACCATGTCCCAGGTCGATGCCATCTTCTCCTCGACTCGTTTGTGTGGTGGCAAGGCCGAGATCAAGACTTGGGGCGATGCCGGAGTAACCGGCGACCTCGCCAACAAGCCGATCCAGCTGTTCGGCCGCAACTCGGTGTCCGGCACTTATGGGTACTTCAAGGAAGAAGCCCTGTGCAAAGGGGACTTCAAGCCCAACGTCAATGAGCAACCCGGTTCCGCCTCCGTGGTGCAGTCCATCAGCTCGTCGCTCAATGGCATTGGCTACTCGGGCATCGGCTACAAGACGGCCAGCGTCAGGACCGTGCCGCTAGCCAAGAAAGACGGCGGCGAGTTCGTCGAGGACAACGAGACCAACGCCCTGAACGGCAGCTACCCGCTTTCGCGCTTCCTGTACGTTTACGTCAACAAGGCACCGAACAAGCCGCTGGCCCCGCTGGAGGCCGAGTTCGTGAAGCTGGTACTGTCGCAGGCCGGCCAGCAGGTGGTCGTCAAGGATGGCTACATCCCGCTGCCTGCCAAAGTCGTCGACAAGACCCTGGCCGACCTGGGCCTGTCCCACGCCGGCAACGTCGCCAAGCAGTAATCGAACCCTGCAGGGGCAAGCCGTTGGGCTAGCCTCTTCAGCACTCCCAGCCCGGGGCCAGCCTTACTGTGCTTCGGGCTTTCGTGCGTCACTGCATTGTCATGTTTTTGTCATACGGGACCGCTAGGGTGTGCCCCATGAATGATCTGGCCAACTCCACAATGACCCAAGATTCCCAGCCTGCACGCATCGATTTCAACACCCCGCAGTTGCAGCGCAAGCGCCGCCTGCGTGCGCTCAAGGACCGCCTGACGCGTTGGTACGTGCTGGTGGGTGGGCTGGCAGTGCTGGCTGCGATCACCTTGATCTTCTTTTACCTGGCGTACGTGGTACTGCCGTTGTTCCAGGGCGCCGAGCTGACCAGCAGGCAGGCATTGCAGCCTGCCTGGCTCAAAGAGGAGGCGGGCAAGCCGTTGATGATCGCCCTCGAGGAGCAGAACCTGGTTGGCATGCGGGTTTCGGACAAGGGCCAGGTGCTGTTCTTCGATACCAAGACCGGCGCAGCGCTCGAACGCGTCGACTTGCCCATCCCTGCCGGCGTACAGGTGTCTTCGATCGGTACCGACCAGCCAGGCAGCCCGATGGTGATGCTGGGGTTGTCCAATGGCCAGGCGTTGGTGTTCACCCATACCTACAAGATCACCTACCCCGGCAACAAAAAAACCATTACGCCGGCCATCGACTACCCCTATGGCGAACAGCCTTTCGTGCTGGATGAGCAGGCGCGGGCGCTGGAGCACGTCAGTGCCAGTGTCAATGGCGACACGTTGTTGCTGGCAGGCTCTACGGGTGCGCACCTGCAGGTCCTCGCGTTGACGCGCAGCGAAAACATGCTGACCGCCGAAGTCACGACCGAGCAGACCCGTATCGAGTTGCCGCAAATGACCGAAACGGTGAAGAACATCTTCATCGATCCGCGCCAGCAGTGGCTGTACGTGATCAACGGTCGCGCCACTGCCGACGTGTTCAGCCTGCGCGACAAGAGCCTCAACGGGCGCTATTCCCTGGCGCAGAGCGCCGATACCGAAGTGACGGCCACTGCCCAACTGGTAGGTGGCATTTCACTGATCATCGGTGACTCGCACGGTAGGCTGGCTCAGTGGTTCATGGCCCGTGACCCGGACGGGGAGTCTCGTTTCAAGCAGATTCGTACCTTCCAGTTGGGCACGTCGCCCATCGTGCAGATCGACGCCGAGGAGCGTCGCAAGGGCTTCATCGCCCTGGACGCAGAAGGCAAGCTGGGTGTTTTCCACAGCACGGCGCACCGTACCCTCCTGGTCGAGTCCGTGGCCCAGGGCCCGGGTATCCTTGCCCTGTCACCGCGCGCCAACCGCATCATGATCGAAGAGCCCGGCAGGTTGTTGCCATTGAAGCTGCACAACCCCCATCCGGAAGTGTCCTTCAGCGCGCTGTGGGGCAAGGTGTGGTACGAGAATTACGACGCGCCCAAGTACGTGTGGCAGTCGACCGCGTCCAATACCGATTTCGAGCCCAAGCTGAGCCTTTCGCCCCTCACGTTCGGTACCCTCAAGGCGGCCTTCTACGCCATGATCCTGGCCGCGCCGCTGGCCATTGCCGCCGCGATCTATACGGCCTACTTCATGGCCCCTGGCATGCGCCGCAAGGTCAAGCCAGTAATCGAACTGATGGAGGCGATGCCCACGGTCATTCTGGGGTTCTTCGCGGGGCTGTTCCTGGCGCCGTACCTGGAAGGCCATCTGCCAGGGGTCTTCAGCCTTTTCCTGCTCATGCCGGTCGGCATCCTGCTGGCAGGGTTCACCTGGAGCCGGCTGCCTGAATCCATTCGTCTGCGGGTACCGGATGGCTGGGAGGCGGCGATCCTGATCCCGGTCATTCTGCTCACCGGCTGGCTTGCCCTTGGCATGAGCCCACACCTTGAAAGCTGGTTCTTTGGCGGCGACATGCGCCTGTGGATCACCAATGACCTGGGTATCACCTATGACCAGCGTAATGCACTGGTGGTCGGGATCGCGATGGGCTTTGCCGTCATTCCCAACATCTACTCGATAGCCGAGGACGCCGTCTTCAGCGTGCCGCGCAGCCTGACGCTGGGCTCCCTGGCGCTGGGGGCAACACCTTGGCAGACCCTCACCCGAGTGGTGATCCTGACCGCCAGCCCCGGCATCTTCTCGGCGCTGATGATCGGCATGGGCCGGGCCGTCGGTGAAACCATGATCGTGCTGATGGCCACCGGCAACACACCGGTGATGGAGATGAACCTGTTCGAAGGCATGCGCACGCTGGCTGCCAACGTGGCGGTGGAAATGCCGGAATCCGAAGTCGGGGGCAGCCACTACCGAGTGCTGTTCCTCGCCGCGTTGGTGCTGCTGATGTTCACCTTCGTCATGAACACCTTGGCCGAGCTGATTCGCCAGCGTCTGCGCAAGAAATACTCGTCGCTTTGATAGAAAGGTAGCGATCCGTGAAAAAGGATTCCCTCAAAGGCTGGTTCAAGAGCGGTGCCCCCGGTGTCTGGATGAGCGGCGGCGCCGTGGCCATGGCGGTGATCATGACCGTTGGCCTGCTGGCTGTGATCGCAGTACGCGGCTTGGGGCATTTCTGGCCGGCCGATTTGATTCAGGCCAGCTACGCCGTGCCGGGCCAGGCCCAGCAGACGGTCATTGGCGAAGTGGTACAGCAGGAAGAAGTACCGCGTGCGCGCCTCAAGGGCGCCGGCTTGCCAGTGCCTGACCAGGGTCCGGAGTTCATGACGCGCGAATTGATCAAGGTCGGAAACCGGGACCTCAATGGCAGCGACTTCACCTGGGTCGTGGGCGACTGGCTCGTCGATCAGCAGCGCCCCGAGCAGCTGATGGCCCTGGAACGCCGCGAGTGGGGCAACTTCTATGGCTACCTGGTGAGCGTCAAGGAACAAGGCCGGGTGGTGGCAGAAGGGGCGGCGGCCTGGGGTGAGCTGCAAGCGCGGCTGGCCCGGGCCAGCGAGCTCAACAAAACGCTGCAGGCGCTGGAGAAGAAAGACATCGGTGCCATCAATCATGGCCTGGAGCGATTGCGCCTGCAGGCGCGCAAGCTCGAGCTCGAAGGCAAGCTGGACGCAGCGGCCCAGGCTGACATCGAGGCTGACCGTGCCGAGCTCAACAGCCGCTACACGGCCATCGAAGATCGCCTGTCCACGCTTCACCGGGATTTTGCCCGCGACACGCTGGTCGCGCGCGATGGCAATGGCCGTGAAGTCGAGATCAACCTAAGCAAGGTAGTCCATGCCATCCAGCCCAACGGCATGTCGACCCTGGCCAAGCTGGGGGCTTACTTTGCCAAGGTGTGGGAGTTTCTCAGCGACGACCCGCGTGAGGCCAACACAGAGGGCGGTATATTCCCGGCTATCTTCGGCACTGTGATGATGACCCTGATCATGGCCGTGATCGTCACGCCCTTTGGCGTGCTGGCAGCGGTCTATTTGCGCGAGTATGCCCGGCAGGGGCCGGTGACGCGCCTGATTCGCATCGCGGTCAACAACCTTGCCGGTGTACCGGCCATCGTCTACGGCGTTTTCGGCCTGGGCTTCTTCGTGTACGTGCTGGGCGGCTCGATCGACCGTCTGTTCTTTGCCGAAGCCTTGCCGGCGCCCACGCTGGGCACGCCGGGCCTGTTGTGGGCGTCACTGACCCTGGCATTGTTGGCGGTGCCGGTAGTGATCGTGGCCACCGAGGAGGGGTTGGCGCGCATTCCGCGCACCCTGCGCGAAGGCTCGCTGGCATTGGGTGCCACCAAGGCCGAAACGTTGTGGAAGATTGTTCTGCCCATGGCCAGCCCGGCCATGATGACCGGCATGATCCTGGCCGTGGCCCGGGCTGCGGGTGAAGTCGCACCGCTGATGCTGGTGGGGGTGGTCAAGCTCGCGCCATCGCTGCCGGTGGATGGCAATTACCCCTACCTGCACCTGGATCAGAAGATCATGCACCTGGGCTTTCACATCTACGACGTAGGCTTCCAGAGCCCGAACGTGGAGGCGGCGCGGCCACTGGTATACGCAACGGCATTGCTGCTGGTGATGGTCATCGCGACACTGAACCTGTCGGCCGTGTGGATCCGTAACCACCTTCGTGAGAAATACAAGGCGCTCGACAGCTGAGCCAGGCGTCGAACGTTCAAGCGGCGTCGCCGACGCGAAGCGGCCGCTTCGTCCCAACGTGCCACTGGCGGCCATACGCCGGCAGCACCCAATGGAGTGAGACCATGCAGCAACAATCGCCTACCCACGGCATCGACATGTCCGCGCTGGGCCGCAGCAAACAGGGCCTGCGCCTGGCCGAGGAAACGGTCGCCATCGAAGTGCCTGGGCTGAGCCTGTTCTACGGCGACAAGCAGGCCCTGTTCGATGTCAGCATGAATATTCCCAAGCAGCGCGTGACGGCGTTCATTGGCCCCTCCGGGTGCGGCAAGTCCACCTTGCTGCGGACCTTCAACCGCATGAACGACCTGGTCGACGGCTGTCGTGTGCAAGGCGCCGTCAACCTGTACGGGCATGACATCTACCGCAAGGGCGAGGACGTGGCCGAGCTGCGCCGCCGCGTGGGCATGGTGTTCCAGAAACCCAACCCTTTCCCCAAGACCATCTACGAGAACGTGGTCTATGGCCTGCGGATTCAGGGCATCAACAAAAAACGTGTCCTGGACGAGGCCGTCGAGTGGGCCCTCAAGGGCGCGGCGCTGTGGGACGAGGTCAAGGACCGCCTGCACGAGTCGGCGCTGGGCCTGTCCGGTGGGCAGCAGCAGCGCCTGGTCATCGCCCGCACCATTGCGGTCGAGCCCGAGGTACTGTTGCTGGACGAGCCTTGCTCGGCGCTGGACCCGATTTCCACGCTCAAGGTCGAAGAGCTCATCTACGAATTGAAAAGCAAGTTCACCATCGTCATCGTGACCCACAACATGCAGCAGGCGGCCCGCGTATCGGATTACACCGCCTTCATGTACATGGGCAAACTGGTGGAATTCGGTGACACCGATACCCTGTTCACCAACCCCGCCAAGAAGCAGACAGAAGACTACATCACTGGCCGGTACGGCTGAAGAAGCACCGCGCACTGCTGCTGGCCGCGTGAAGGCACTCGGCGCAGCGCAGGGGCACGCCTCGAACGACTTGAAGCTCGCAGCCAGCAGCTTCGCGGAGCCACAGCATGATCAACAAAGAAAGCCTGACGCATCATATTTCCCAGCAGTTCAACGCCGAGCTCGAAGAGGTACGCAGCCACCTGCTGGCCATGGGTGGGCTGGTCGAGAAACAGGTCAACGATGCGGTCACTGCGCTGATCGAGGCCGATTCCGGCCTGGCTCAGCAGGTGCGCGAGGTCGACGAGCAGATCAACCAGATGGAGCGCAACATCGACGAGGAATGCCTGCGCATTCTGGCGCGTCGTCAGCCGGCAGCATCGGACCTGCGCCTGATCATCAGCATCTCCAAGTCGGTGATTGACCTCGAGCGTATCGGCGACGAGTCGACCAAGATCGCCCGGCGGGCCATCCAGCTCTGCGAGGAGGGTGAATCGCCGCGGGGCTATGTGGAGGTGCGGCACATCGGCGATCAGGTGCGCAACATGGTACGCGATGCACTCGACGCCTTCGCCCGCTTCGATGCCGACCTGGCCTTGTCAGTGGCTCAATACGACAAGACCATCGACCGTGAGTACAAGACAGCCTTGCGTGAGCTGGTGACCTACATGATGGAAGATCCCCGTTCGATCTCCCGTGTGCTGAGTGTGATTTGGGTCCTGCGTTCGCTGGAGCGGATCGGCGACCATGCACGCAACATCTCCGAACTGGTGATCTACCTGGTGCGCGGCACCGATGTACGCCACATGGGCCTCAAGCGCATGACAGCGGAGGTGCAGGGTCGCGCCAATGCCGAGGGTGAAATACCTAATGTTCCAGCCGAAGCGGACGATAAATAAAGTTCTCTCCGAGCATCGACGCCCGGCTTGTGCCGGGCGTTTTCGTTAGTACGCCTGGAGGTGCCAGAGACCATCGACCGGCTGTAGACGACCCGGCGTGACACAGGTGGTAGCAAGTGGCCAGCAAATGGCAGTAGGCTAGTCGGGTTCAGAAGGAGTATCGATGAGTAAAGTGAATGTGCTGGTGGTGGATGACGCGCCATTTATCCGTGACCTGATCCGTAAGTGCCTGCGCAACGCGTTCCCGGGCATGACCGTGGATGACGCCGTCAACGGTCGCAAGGCCATGACCCTGTTGGGCAAAGAGACGTTCGACCTGGTGCTGTGCGACTGGGAAATGCCGGAAATGTCGGGCTTGGAGCTGCTCACCTGGTGCCGTCAGCAACCTGAGCTCAAGGGCCTTCAGTTCATCATGGTGACCAGCCGTGGCGACAAGGAAAATGTCATCCAGGCGATTCAGGCCGGCGTGTCGGACTTCGTCGGCAAGCCGTTCACCAACGAGCAGTTGCTGACCAAGGTCAAGAAGGCCCTGGCCAAGATCGGCAAGCTCGACAGCTTGATGAGCCCAGGGCCTGCGCGGGCCAATGCCGCGTTCGCCAACGACTCGCTCAACGCCCTGACCGCTGGACGGCCAGAAGCCGTCAAGGTAGCTGCGCCAGCACCTGTGCCTGCCAAGGCGGCCGCCACCCCTGCCAAGGCCAGCGCAGCGACACCCGCACCCAGCGGTCGCGGCCAGGGCCAGCTGCGTTTGGCGAGCGGCATGCAAGCCTGCGTGATCAAGGCCTTGAGCTTGAAGGAAGCCCTGCTGGTCGTACGGCGCAGTGAGACACTGCCGCAAGTGCTCGAAGGCGCTGTGCTGAACCTGGAGCAGGGCGAGAACGCGGAAATCGCGCGTTTGAATGGTTACCTGCACGCGGTGGCGGCCTTCGAGCCCAAGCCTGACAGCGACTGGCTGCAATTGACGTTCAAGTTCGTCGATCAAGACGCCCAGAAGCTGGACTACCTGTCCCGCCTGATCGCCCGCGGCACTGCCCAGAAGCATTTCACGCCAGGGGCCTGACGGGCCGCCGCAACAGCGAGCTGGCCAGCAGCATCCGACCAACTGTCATGGTGATCAGGGTGTCTGCTGCTAGGCTTGGACAGGTCCTTCACTGTCAAAAAGCCACCATCATGCATTCACGCCTGCTGCTATGTGCGTTAACCCTGGTCAGCGCCTCTAGCCTGGGCGTGACGCTGCACCCAGTCACCGATGAAACGGGAAGGGTGTCCTATGCGCAGCGACCCGGCCCGGGCATCAAGCCCACGGTCGTGGATGAGTCCACCGTGGAGATCAACGAACACGATGTGCGTCTCAACGCGATCGTGTTCCAGGGCGGCGTGAGCTTCTCGGCCCGCAACGAACTGCCGGTCGCCGTGCAGGTGGAACTGCGCCTGGATAACCTGGTTAACGCGCAGGGTGGCGACGCGCCGCGGACCGTGCGGCGTCTGTTGCCGCCGCGTTCGACCCAAGTGCTCAGCATCGTCCGGGGCCAGCCAGGCAAGCTGCTCAACTACCGCTCCACACTGCTGCAGGCCATGGGCGACCCCGGCAAGCGCCCACAAGGTTATCGCTATGCGTTTCCATGGGTAGGTGGGCCGTTTCGTGTGAGCCAAGGGCCCAATGGCAGGTTCAGCCACTTCGGGCCCAAGGGGCGCTATGCAATGGATATCGCCATGCCCGAGGGCACCACTATCGTGGCGGCACGCGAAGGGGTGGTGGTGAGCACGCGCAGCGAGCAGAGCGGGCGAGGGGACAATCCCTCGGGCAACTTTGTCCGCATTCTGCACCCTGACGGCACCATGGGGGTGTACCTGCACTTGATGCGCGGGTCGATCGTGGTCGCGTCCGGGCAGCGTGTGCGCCAAGGGCAGGTGTTGGCCAAGTCGGGCAATACGGGTAACAGCACCGGGCCCCATCTGCACTTCGTGGTTCAGCGCAATGTGGGGCTGGCGCTCGAGTCGATTCCCTATCGGTTCGACCGGCCGATCAGTGGGTTGCCCGACTACACCGCAGGCAACCCCTGATCAGGGCTTGATCGGGGCAGGGCGTCAATGTGCTCAGTCCAGCTTGAGCACTTTGGCCAGCACGATCTTGGGGCCTTTCATTTTCTTGACGATGATGCGCAGCCCTTCGACCTCGAGCACCTCTTCTTCTTCCGGTACGCGCTTGAGCGTTTCGTAGACCAGGCCGGCCAGAGTCTCTGCCTCGATATGGTCCAGGTCCACGCCCAGCAAGCGCTCGACCTTGAACAGCGGAGTATCGCCGCGCACCAGCAGCTTTCCTGGCTGATAGGCCAGGATGCCGCGCTCGGTCTTGCGGTGTTCGTCCTGGATGTCGCCCACCAGCACTTCCAGCACATCTTCCATGGTCAGGTAACCGATGACCTTGCCATCGGCCTCCTCGACCAGCACGAAGTGCGCACCGCCCTTGCGGAACTGCTCGAGCAATTGGGACAGCGGCATGTGCCTGGAAACGCGCTCCAGTGGGCGAGCCAGGTCTTCCAGGTCAATGGCTTCAGGCAGGTGTTCGAGTTCGGCGAGTTCGAGTAGCAGGTCCTTGATATGCAGCAGGCCCGTGAACTCCTCGCGCTCGGTGTCGTACACCGGGTAGCGGCTGAACTTGTGACGGCGGATCAGGGCCAGTATCTGCTTGAGCGGGGCATGGGCGTCGATGATGACCATGTCTTCGCGAGAGTTGGCCCAGTCCACTACTTCCAGCTCACCCATTTCCACCGCGGACGCCAGCACGCGCATGCCTTGATCGCTTGGGTCCTGGCCGCGGCTGGAGTGCAGGATCAGCTTGAGCTCCTCCCGGCTGTAGTGGTGCTCGTGGTGCGGGCCGGGTTCGCCTTGGCCGGCAATGCGCAGGATCGTGTTGGCGCTGGCATTGAGCAGGTAGATGGCCGGGTACATCAGCCAGTAGAACAGGTACAGCGGTACCGCGGTCCACAGCGACAACAGTTCCGGCTTGCGAATGGCCCAGGATTTGGGCGCCAGCTCACCCACCACGATGTGCAGGTAGGAGATCACGAAGAAGGCGACGAAGAACGAGACGGCCTTGATCAGCTCAGGGGTATCGACGCCAAAGTAGGCCAGCAGCGGTTCGAGCAAGTGCGCGAAGGCCGGCTCGCCCACCCAGCCCAGCCCCAGCGAGGCCAAGGTGATGCCGAGCTGGCAGGCAGAGAGGTAGGCATCGAGCTGGTTGTGAACCTTGCGCAGGATGCTGCCGCGCCAGCCGTGCTGCTCGGCGATGGCGTCCACGCGGGTTGCGCGCAGCTTGACCATGGCGAACTCGGCGGCAACGAAGAAGCCGTTGAGCAGCACCAGAACCAAAGCAAAAATGATCATGCCGAAATCGGCGAACAGGGAGGTGAGGCTGATACCAGGGGAAGGGTCCATGATGGAGTTTTTACGGGATCCGTCTTGAAGATGAGAAAAGTGCCGGCTCCAGCCGGCGCAAGGGATCAAATGTAGCGGCTAGGGCGGCAAAAGCAAAGGGTGAGCACTTGATCGGTGCTGCAAAGTGGCCCGAACGGCCTCAAACCTTACCTGTGACCTGTTGCGCCACTGCAAAATGGCAGGTGAAGGTGCTGCCGTGGCCTGGCACGCTACTGATCTCCAGGCGCCCGCGGTGGCGCATCAGCACATGCTTGACGATGGCCAGCCCAAGGCCCGTGCCACCGGTATGAGATGCACGGCTCGAATCCACCCGGTAGAACCGCTCCGTCAGCCGTGGCAGGTGCTTGGCATCGATGCCGGGCCCTGAGTCTTGCACCGACAGATGGGCGCCTTGGGCATCGGCCCACCAGCGAATGCGAATGCTGCCCTCGTCCTGCGTGTACTTGACGGCATTGAATACCAGGTTGGAGAACGCGCTGCGCAATTCCGACTCGCTGCCCTTGAGCCAGATGCCTGGCTCGGCCTCCAGGGTAATGCGCTGATTACGCGGCCCGGACAACGCTTGCGCGTCTTGCTTGATCGCACTGAGCAGGGTGTCCACGGCCACTGGCTGGTTGTCGGACGGGTAGTCGGTGGCCTCCAGCTTGGCCAGCAGCAGCAGGTCGTTGAGCAGCGTTTGCATGCGCGAGCCCTGTTGGCTCATCTGCTGCAACGCGCGGCGCCAGCGGGGGTTCACGTCCTCGACGTTATCCAGCAGGGTTTCCAGGTAGCCGGCAATCACGGTCAGCGGCGTTCGCAGTTCGTGGGACACGTTGGCCACGAAGTCCTTGCGCATC
The DNA here is from genome assembly GCF_002812565.2 of Pseudomonas sp. SGAir0191. Lineage (NCBI taxonomy): Bacteria > Pseudomonadati > Pseudomonadota > Gammaproteobacteria > Pseudomonadales > Pseudomonadaceae > Pseudomonas > Pseudomonas sp. SGAir0191. Next base: position 4,940,826 of record NZ_CP025035.2, on the reverse strand, counting down.
TGTTCGAGCTGGTGGATGCGGGTGACGTCCCGAACCAGCATCAGGTGTTCGTTGTTGCCGTAGCGTGTGATGTGCAGTTGCACCCGCATGCGATCGTTGATGGGGGATGGAATCTCCAGTGGCTCGACATAGTTTTCGGTTTCGAAGTATTCCTTGAAGCGCGGGTGCCGCACCAGGTTGGTCACCTGCTGGCCGCCGTCCTGGGGTGTCTTGAAGCCCAGGAGCGTCTCGGCTGCGCGGTTCCACCACTCCAGGTTGCCGTGGCTGTCGAGCATGATCACGGCGTCGCGCAGCGCTGCGGTGGATTCCTGCACCCTGTCGATCACCGCTTGAAGCCTGCCACGCACACGCTGGTCGCGGCGTTGCAGATGGTAGATGCTGTCGAACACCTCGCCCCATAGGCCGTAGCCGTCAGGCGGTGCTTCGTCCGGTTGGTGATTGCGCAGCCAGGCATGCAGGCGCAGCAGTTGCTTGAGCGTCCAGCCCAGGTAGAGAGCCAGGCCAATGGCCAGGCTCCAGCCATAGTAGTCGCTGACCAGGCCACCGATCAGGCAAAGGGTGATCAACAGCAGCAGGTGGCGAATCAAGGTCGCATGCCAGTTCTGGTTCAATTGGGGATCCTTCGAATCCAGCGATCAACAGCAAGCACGAACCTGCATGCAGAAGCGGATCGGTAGCGCGTTCACGTCCATTCGACGGCTTTGAGCCGAGTGCTGCGTTTCAGGTCAGACCTTGGTCGAAAAGCGGTAGCCTGTGCCGCGAACCGTTTGTACCAGGTTTTCATACGCCTCACCCAGCGCCTTGCGCAAGCGGCGAATGTGGACATCGACCGTGCGTTCCTCGACATAGACATTGCCCCCCCATACCTGGTCCAGCAACTGGCCGCGGGTATAAGCGCGTTCCTGATGGGTCATGAAGAATTGCAGCAGGCGGTACTCGGTGGGCCCCATCTCGGCCGGCTTGCCATCGATGGTGACGCGATGGCTGATAGGGTCCAGCAGCAGTCCGCCGACCTCGATCGGCGTCTCGCCATCACTGGGGCCGGTACGTCGCAGCACGGCCTTGAGGCGGGCTACCAGCTCACGCGGCGAAAACGGCTTGGTGATGTAGTCGTCCGCACCCACTTCCAGGCCTTGGATCTTGTTGTCTTCCTCGCCCTTGGCGGTGAGCATGATGATCGGAATGTCCCCGGTCAGCTCGTCGCGCTTGAGCCGCCGGGCCAGTTCGATGCCCGAGGTGCCGGGAAGCATCCAGTCCAGCAGAATCAGGTCCGGCTTACGGTCGACGATGATGGCATGGGCCTGTTGGGAGCTTTCTGCTTCCAGGCACTCATAACCTGCCATCTCCAGGGCCACGGCAATCATCTCGCGGATGGGCGCCTCGTCGTCGACGATCAGAATATTCCTGCCAGCCATGCTCAAAACCTCTCCTGGATTCGCTGTCTTGGCCCCGCATTAGATAACGGAATTATTGCAGCTGTGTGACAGGGTGTTGGCGGTTCTCGCGACATTCAATGACTGGGCCAGGCTTGACGGGGTGGCGGTTGCACCTGTAACCGACGCTTTACCCCCTCGATACGGTGAATCCTCATGCGGTGTGGACCAGGTGGACCTTGCTGAGGGGGTGCCGCGCCTCAGCCCACCGCTCAACGTAGCGCGTAATCCAGTACCACGCCCATGAACACCATCAGGCCGGCCCAGTGGTTGTGCAGGAACGCCTTGAAGCATGCGTCTCGATCCAGGCGGCGGGTGGACCAGAATTCCCAGGCGAAACAGCACGCGGCGCCCAGCAGGCCCAGGTAGAACCAGCCGCCGAGGGCGAAGCTGCTGCCGGCCAGCATCAGGCAGCCCAGCGAAAGGCCCTGCAAGCTCAAGATGATCACCCGGTCAGCCTCGCCGAACAGAATGGCCGTGGACTTCACACCGATCTTCAGGTCATCGTCGCGATCGACCATGGCGTAGTAAGTGTCGTAAGCCACCGTCCACAGCAGGTTGGCGATGTACAGCAGCCAGGCAGCGGCCGGCAGCTCGCCGCCGGCAGCGGTGAAGGCCATGGGGATACCCCACGAATAGGCGGCGCCCAGCACCACCTGTGGGTAGTAGGTGTAGCGCTTCATGAAGGGGTAGCAAAATGCGAGCGCGACGGCCGCGAACGAAAGCCAGACGGTTTGACTGTTGGTGCACAGCACCAGCAGGAAACTCACGCCTACCAAAACAGCAAACAGCGTCAGCGCTTCGCGGGGGCGTACACGCCCACTGGCCAAGGGTCGATCGGCGGTGCGCTTGACGTGTCCATCCACCTTGCGGTCGGCAAAATCATTGATGCAGCACCCGGCCGCGCGCATGAGCACCACGCCCAACCCGAAGATCAGCACATTGGCCAACGAGGGTGAACCCTGACCTGCAATCCACACCGCCGACAGGGTTGGCCAGAGCAGCAGATAAATGCCGATGGGCCTGTCCATGCGACTTAGCTGGACGAAGTCCCAGGCGCGCGGATGAAGGCGGTTCAGCGATTTGAGCAGTTGCAGGTACATCAGCGGGTATCCTCGCGTGCCACCTGCCACAACGCCGGCAGGAACACTTCGGCGACAAGCAGGTCGAGCTCATCTCGGGAGAAGCGTGAACGACGTGCCCACAAGCCTGGGCTTGCAACTTCAGAAGGTAGCCAGGCTTCGGGGTAGTGGCATACCTGCAGGGGATGGCGGGTGAACGCTCGATCGCAGAACAGCAGCTCGCCCAGCGAGCGACTGCCGAGCGATTCAAGGTCCAGGCCGCCACGTTCGAGCGCCGCACGGCTGGCTACGCTGCGGGCGAATACCCACGGCTGGCCATGCCCGCGCAGGAACACTTCCCTGACCCAACCCTGGGCACCGAGCGCGATGCCAAGGGCTTGGCATTCATCCTCGCGCAGCGGCTGCCAGCCTTCGAACAGGGGCGTTACGCAGAAATCGTCGCCGGACAGTCGGGTCAGCCGACGTGTGAGCGAGCCCTCATCGAACAACCAGTCCAGCATGGAGGGGGCGAGGCTGGCCTGCACCTGTGGATACGCTAGCCACGCGACAGCGGCTGCGTGCGGGGTTGGGTACGACACGTCGGTCTGCTTGTTACAACCAAAGAGGCCGCGAGCTTAGCATGAATGCCCCGACTGCTTGCATACTGCCGGCAGGGCCGCTACAAAGCCTCTCGATTGCACCTTGGCCCGTGAAGAGGCCGCAAGTCCAAACCCAAGCCGAGCCTGAACCGAGGAAAACCGTTCCGATGAAAAAGTGGCAATGTATTGTCTGCGGTCTGATCTATGACGAAGCCGATGGCTGGCCGGATGATGGGATCGCGCCCGGCACGCGTTGGGAAGACGTACCCGAAGACTGGCTCTGCCCAGACTGCGGGGTTGGCAAGAGCGACTTTGAAATGATCGCCATCGGTTGATCGAGGAACCCCCCATGACGCCTCCTGTAGTCATCATTGGCACCGGGCTTGCGGGTTACAACCTCGCCCGGGAATTACGCAAGTTCGATGCACTCACCCCCGTGCTGATGATCACTGCCGATGATGGGCGGTCCTACTCCAAGCCCATGCTCTCGACCGGCTTCGCCAAGCAGAAGGACGCCGAGGGGCTGTGCATGGCCGAGCCCGGCGCCATGGCCGAGCAATTGAACGTCGAGGTGCGCACCCATACGCGCATAACGGGTATCGACCCAGGCCACAGGCGCCTGTGGATTGGAGAGGAGGCAGTGCCCTATCGCGATCTCGTCCTGGCGCTGGGTGCACAGACCATCAGCGTGCCTGTGGAAGGTGACGCCAGCGACCTGATCTTCCCGATCAACGACCTTGAAGACTACGCGCGCCTGCGCGCCGCGGCTGACGGCAAGCAGCGGGTATTGATCCTGGGCGCCGGTCTTATCGGCTGTGAGTTTGCGAACGACATGCGTCTTGGTGGTTTCGAGGTTGATGTGGTCGCGCCCTGCGAGCAGATCATGCCCACCCTGTTGCACCCGGCAGCGGCCCAGGCGGTACAGAGCGGGCTACAGGGTATCGGCATTCGCTTTCATCTCGGGCCCGTGCTGACGCGCTTGCAGCGCCAGGGGCATGGCGTGCGTGCACAGCTGTCCGACGGCCAGGTCATCGCGTGCGACCTGGTCGTGTCGGCCGTAGGCCTGCGCCCACGAACGGACCTGGCTGCCGCAGCGGGCCTGCAGACTGGGCGGGGTATCTGTGTGGACCGATTCCTGCGTACCTCCCATGCCAATATCCACGCCTTGGGCGATTGTGCCGAGGTTGACGGCATCAACCTGCTCTACGTGATGCCGTTGATGAGTGGCGTTCGAGCGCTGGCGCAGACACTGACTGGCACCCCCACTGCCGTCAGCTATGGGCCAATGCCCATCACCGTCAAGACGCCTGCCTGTCCTGTGGTGGTGTCGCCACCGCCGAATGGGCAGATTGGTACGTGGCAGGCAGAGGGTGAGGGCAATGACGTCAAAGCGCTCTGCCACGCCGCCGATGGCCAGCTGATCGGGTACGCCCTTACCGGCAGTACCGTGATGGAAAGACTGACGCTCAACCGCCAGCTTCCACCCGTCATGGCGTAAATAGCGCACGAACTGTCATGTATGCCTTTTTTGCCTGTGCATTATGGCCGTACCGATACTGGCGCGGTACTCAAGCGCGTGCCATTCTCACACTCGTCTGCCGCGGCTTAGAGCCCGTGGCGCCTTGAACGCTGCCCTTGAGGCGGCACGGCATAACAACAAGAATTCCGTCAAAGAGGCTTCATTATCATGCGTAAACCAGAACTCGCCGCTGTCATCGCCGAGAAGACCGACCTGACCAAAGACCAGGCCAACGAGGTGCTGAACGCGATTCTCGAAAGCATTACCCAGGCTGTGAACAACGATACAGTGACGCTGGTGGGGTTCGGCACGTTCGAGAAGCGTCATCGTGGGGCGCGAACCGGTAAAAACCCGCAGACGGGTGAGCCCGTCAAGATCAAGGCAAGCAACACGGTAGCCTTCAAGCCAGGCAAGAACTTGCGCGACAGTATCAACGTGCCCGCCAAGCCTGCTAAAAAGACTAAATGACCTAGGCCTGTCAGCGGCATGACAATCAATCGGGCGCCCACAGCGCCCTTTGTCTTTGCACACGAAAAAAAATTCGTTGACCCCCTGCAAGGATCATAAAGCGGATAAACTGGCGCTCACAGTCACTTTTTAGACGAGACGCTCAAATGAAGTTCCGCTTACTTCTCTGGGTCATGGGCCTGCTGATGGCCAGGGCAAGCCGAAACAATCCGGCCTTCCAGCAGCAGCTCAAGGGCAAGGATCTGGTGTTCCAGATGCAAACCCTCGACGGCAAGATCGCTCGGCACTTCATCGTCGCCGACGAACGCATCCGTAGCAAAGGGGGCGCGTTCGCGCAGCCTGCCTTCGCCATCGCCTTCAAGGATGCTGCCTATGGCTTCACTACCCTGCAGGCGCGCAACAAGCAGCTGGCATTCATGCAGGGCATCCAGGACAAGGCGATCCAGATCAAGGGCAACCCGGCCTTGGTGATGTGGTTCCAGGGCCTGATGAAGTACCTGAAACCTAAAAAGAAGCATTGACCGCGCAGGGGTCGAGCGACGGCCCCAGTCAATCAGTGTGGCGCAGTGAACTGGGACGCAAGCTCGCGCAGCAAGGTCTCAGCCTCGAGTACCTTGTTCACGACATCATTGGCCTTGTCGCGGGAAAGCCCAAGACGCTCAAGCAATGCATCGGGAATCTCCTCTTTCGGGCCCGAGCCGATACCCCGTGAGCGAAGCAATCGAGTAGCGAGGAAAACCAGGTTGGGAAAGGCTGCATAGTCGCCCTCGTAGTTGGGGTCATGCTGGAAGCGCAGCGCCGTGGACAACTCCTCGGGCATGTCCCACAGCTTCATCAGCCAGGCACCAATTTGCTCGCGGCTGATCCCTAGAAGGTGGCGCTCCACATAGGTGTGGCACAGATGGGGATTGACCTCCAGATGCCGACAGATCAGCGAAAAATGCGGCGGAAACACATGTGCCAGCAGCAAGTACCCGAAATTGTGCAGAAGGCCGGCAAGGTAGGTGAGGCCTGCCTCAGGTCGTTCGGCACGGGGCATTGCACGGGTAAGGCCCTCGATGACAGCCGCTGTGTAGATGGAGTGCTGCCAGTAAGGCGTCGCTTGCTGAGGCTGGTCCTTGGGTAGGCTGAGCGTCTTGCCCATGGCCAGGCCCAAGGCCAGGTTGATCACCAGATCGAAACCCAGCACCCTGACAATCGCATCTTCGACCGAGCGTACCTTGCCGGGCGAGGCGTAATAGGGCGATGCCGCCCAGCTCACGACCTGCGCAGCCAGCGCCGGGTCGGTTTCCACCACCCCGGTGATATCGTCGATGCTGGCATTCGGGTCGACACGCAGCTTCATGATCTTCTGCGCGGTATCGGCCAGGGGCGGGATTTCGATGGTTTCTTCGAGCCGCTTTTGAATGCGTCGTGCAGTGAAGGCCTGAACTGCCTGGCTGATCTCGCGGGTGTCATCGTCCGGACGGTCCAGGTTCAGGGCAATGGCCTGCACCTCCTGCCCGAATGCGCTGGCGCTGGCTTTGCTCAGCAGGCGTTTGAACGGGTCACGGTCGATGGCCAGCAGCAGGCCTTCCTGGCCTGACTGAATGAACACGGTCGCGGGTTCGAGCAGGCTTTTTTCATACTGGCAAGGTGAGCTGGTCAGCGCCGGTATGCCCGGGAGAACCTTGAGATGGTGTTTTTCCAGCATTTGGCGCAAGCGGGGCACCGGCACAGCGGTGAGTGTCCGGCCAGTCAGCTCGGTGAGCCGGCTCAGGTCCAGCAGTTGGCTTTGCGGCAGCAGCACCATCAGTGCGCCCACCTCGTCGTCCAGCAGCACCGCCTGTACACAGGCTTGAGCCGGCGGGGGGGGATGCGCCAACACCTCACGGTAGGCAACGCCGAGCTTGTCGAGCAGCAACCGGATAACCGACGGTGTTTGTGGGGTTGCGGTGTCCAAGGCAGCTTGAGTCATGGTCCGTGTCCACTGGTTCCTAAAAGCGAAGTATAACCAGCCTCGCCGGGAGGCTGGATCCATTGACCACTTGGGTCAGACTTGGCCGTACTGTTGCCCGTGACGCAGCCAGCGTTCAAGCAAGGGGCTGACATGTTCCGGCCAGCGGGCCACCAATGCCTGGGCTGCATCACGAACGGCCGGGAGCAGATCGGCATCGCGCATCAGGTCAGCGACCTTGAACTGCAGCAGACCCGTCTGGCGCGTGCCGAGCATCTCGCCCGGGCCGCGCAGCTCCAGGTCCTTTTCCGCGATGATGAAGCCATCGTTGGTTTCGCGCATGATGCCCAGGCGCTCGCGGCCCACCTGTGACAAGGGCGGGTGATACAGCAGAACACAGTGGCTGGCAGCGCTGCCACGGCCCACTCGCCCACGCAACTGGTGCAGCTGGGCCAACCCCAGGCGCTCCGGGTTTTCGATGATCATCAGGCTGGCGTTTGGCACATCGACGCCAACTTCGATCACGGTCGTGGCCACCAGCAGCTGCAGATCACCGGCTTTGAATTGCGCCATGATCTCGGCTTTTTCTGCCGGTTTCATACGCCCGTGAATCAGCCCGACCCGCAATTCGCCCAGGGCGCTGCCAAGTTCCTCGTAGGTGCTCTCGGCGGCCTGGCAGGTCAGCTCTTCAGACTCCTCGATAAGGGTACAGACCCAGTAGGCCTGACGCCCTTCAGCGCAGGCGGCGCGTACCCGCTCGACCACTTCGAAGCGGCGGCTGTCGGCCACGAGCACCGTGTTGACCGGTGTACGCCCGGGAGGCAATTCGTCCAGCACGGAAGTATCCAGGTCAGCATAGGCGCTCATGGCCAAGGTACGCGGAATGGGCGTCGCCGTCATGATCAGCTGATGAGGACACAACTCGCCATTCACACCCTTTTTGCGCAACGCCAGACGCTGCTGGACGCCAAAACGGTGCTGCTCATCGATGATGGCCAGGGCGAGGTGCTTGAACTTGACCTCTTCCTGGAACAGGGCGTGGGTACCCACCACCATTGGCGCACCGGCGGCGATCTGCTCCAGTGCACTGACCCGGGCCTTGCCCTTGAGCTTGCCGGCCAGCCAGGCGACTTCGATGCCCAGTGGCTCCAGCCAGCGTTTGAAGGTGATGTAGTGCTGCTCGGCAAGAATCTCGGTAGGTGCCATCAGCGCCACCTGGTAACCCGCCTCCAACGCCTGCAGGGCTGCCAGTGCCGCGACCACGGTCTTGCCGGCGCCCACATCACCTTGCACCAAGCGCAGCATGGGTTCGTGCTGGCTGAGGTCGTAGGCAATTTCATTGGCGACCCGCTGCTGCGCCCCGGTAGGCTTGAAGCCGAGATTGGCCAGGTACTCGTCCTGCAGGCGGGAAGGCTTGGGCAGCACCGGCGCGCGCAAGCTGCGCAGGCTTTCGCGCAATCGCTGCTGCGACAGCTGGTGGGTCAGCAGCTCTTCGAATGCCAGGCGGTGCTGGGCCCAGTGGTGGCCTTCGGCAAGCTCATCGAGGTCGGCATCAGCCGGCGGGTTGTGCAAGTACCGTATGGCATCGTCCAACGGGGCCAGCTGATAATCGCGCGCAAGCTCCTCGGGCAGCCAGTCCGGCAGGCTGCGCGGCCCGAGCAAGGCCAGGCTCTGTTGGCAGAGCAGGCGTAGCCGTTGCTGGGTGAGCCCCTCGGTAGACGGGTAAATCGGGGTAAGCGTCTGTTCGACCGGCGGTGGCGGTTCGTCGCCGTTCAGTGCACGGTATTCCGGATGATAGATCTCCAGGCCCGATGCGCCCGGCCGGGCTTCGCCATAGCAACGCAGGTGAGTGCCGCGCTTGAGCCCTTCCTTCTGTGCGTTGCTGAAATGGTAGAAGCGCAGGCTCAGCACGCCGCTCCCGTCGCCCAGACGAACGACCAGACTACGTCGCTTGCCCATGGTCACGTCCGCGCCGCTGACCACGCCCTCGATCACCGCGTCCTGCCCTGGCCGCAGTTGCCCGATCGGCACCACGCGGGTGCGGTCCTGGTAACGCAAGGGCAGGTGAAACAACACGTCCTGCAGGTTTTCCAGGCCCACCTTGGCAAGCTTCTGCGCCATGGCGTCACCGACACCCTTGAGCACAGTGACCGGTACCTTCGACAACTCACTCATGGCTCAGGCAGTTTGCTCGGTGGGCGTTTTGGCGACCGAGCACAGGCGGATCGAGTCGGCAAGAATCTCGATGGCCTTGGGCCGCGGGAAACTGGCGCGCCACGCGATCGCCACGGTACGAAATGGCGCTGGTGCAGTCAGCGGACGCACTTCGATCACGCCCGGTGCGTAGTGGTGACTGTGCACGGCAGACAGCGGCAGGATGGAGACACCCAGCCCAGAGGCCACCATGTGGCGAATGGTTTCCAGCGAGCTGGATTCGACCGTGGTGTGGCGTGCGCCTTCACCGCCCTTGTTCAGGGTGGGGCACGCCTCCAGCACCTGGTCACGGAAGCAGTGACCCTCGCCCAGCAGCAACAGGCTCTTGTCGTTGAGCGATGCCGCATCGATGGTTTTCTTCGCCGTCCACGGGTGGTCGGCTGGCATCAGTGCGCAGAAAGGCTCGTCGTAGAGCGGCAGGGTCAGCACGTCGGCCTCGTTGAAGGGCAAGGCGACGATCACCGCATCCAGTTCACCGTTACGCAGCTTCTCACGCAGCACATGGGTGAAATTTTCCTCGATGTACAACGGCATCTGCGGGGCCACACGGTGCAGCTGTGGGATCAGGTGAGGAAAGAGGTAGGGGCCGACGGTGTAGATCGCGCCTACCTTGAGCGGTGCGGTCAATTGGTTCTTGCCGGCCTGGGCCAGTTCGCGGATGCCCTGAGCCTGTTCGAGCACTTTCTGGGCCTGGGCCACGATGCCTTCGCCAACCGGCGTGAGGCGCACAGCGCTCTTGCTGCGCTCGAAGATCAGTACGCCGAGCTCATCCTCGAGCTTCTTCACACCCACCGAAAGGGTAGGCTGGCTCACATGGCAACGCTCGGCTGCATGGCCGAAGTGCTGTTCCTGGGCGAGTGTGACGATGTAACGGAGTTCTGTGAGGGTCATAACGTGCGTCCATGAAGTTGCGAGCCCAGCATAGCGGCTGCAATCGATAGACGCACGTTATCAGACTTGCCGACTTGTGACAGAAACAAAACGTCAGCGGCGGTCCAGTGAGTACACGAACGGCGCGACGACTTCGATCGTCCCGTTGTTCAGCAGCTCAGCCGGCGGTTTGGGTACCTTGCCCGCTCGCCGAATCATTTCCATGGTTGCCCGGTCCAGGGACGCACTACCCGACCCACCGGCCAGTGAATACGACACGACCTTGCCCTCGGCATCGACTACGAAACGCAGGCGATTGATGCCCTGCAAGCCTCTGCGCCGCGCGTCTTCCGGGTACCGCTTGTACTTCGCCAGATGGCGCAACAGGTCACTCTGCCAGGTCGGCAGTGCGGTGCTGTTGGAGGCGACGCTCGGTGCGGGCGCTGCGGACTTCTGCGGCGGCGTATTGCTCGGTGGTGCGTCTACCGTTTCCTTGGTCGGCGGCGCTTCCTTCGGCGGCTCAGGCTTTTTCTCAGGCTTGGGCGGCTGTGGCTTGGCCTTCGGCTTGGGCGGCTTGGGAATGGCAATCTTGGGTTTAGGGGCTTCCACTACCTTCGGCAGCGGGGGTTCTTCGACCGGCGCCGGTGGCTGGGGAACTGCTTTGGGAGGGGGTGGTGGCGCAGGCTCCGGCAGCGGTGCCAGCTCGACCATCATGGCTGCCGGCGGCAGCTCGATGGCCTGGGGCACCGACCAGTTGAGCATGAGCAGCACAGCGACGGCATGGACACCCAGCACAAGCGCCAGGCTGCCGCTGTAACGCGCCAGATTGTGCCGCGTCTTCGTCATTTCTTGGCTGCCGTCTCAAGACCTACCAGACCGACTTTGAGGTAGCCGGCCGCGCGCATGTTATTCATCACTTCCATCAGGTCACCGTAGTCCACGCCTTTGTCGGCCTGGAAGAAGATGGTGGTGTCCTTGTCACCCTTGGTCTTGGCGTCCAGCATCGGGCCAAGGCGCTCGGGCGTTGGGACCGGGTCATCACCGACATAGAGCTTCTGGTCGGCCTTGACGCTGACGAAGACAGGCTTCTCGGGCCTGGGCGCCGGCTTGGCCGTCGAAGCAGGCAGGTCGACCTTGATGTCGACCGTGGCAAGCGGCGCTGCGACCATGAAGATGATCAGCAACACCAACATCACGTCGATGAACGGCGTCACGTTGATTTCGTGGTTTTCGGCGAGGTCGTCGCCACCTTCGTTAAGATGCAGGCCCATGGCTTACCCCACTTTCACCATGTGCGGGGCGGCGCGATCGCTGCCCTGATGGTCCAGGTCACGGCTGACCAGCAGCAGCACCTGGGCCGAAGCGTCGGACACCTGTGCCTTGTAGCCGGCGATGGAGCGGGCGAAGACGTTGTAGATGACCACGGCCGGGATGGCGGCAACCAGGCCCAGTGCGGTGGCCAGCAGCGCTTCGGCAATACCCGGGGCGACCACGGCGAGGTTGGTGGTCTGGGTCTTGGCGATGCCGATGAAGCTGTTCATGATGCCCCATACGGTGCCGAAAAGGCCCACGAATGGCGCAGTGGAACCAATGGTGGCCAGTACGCCCGTGCCACTGCTCATATTACGTCCGCTGGCGTGTACCAGTCGCTCCAGGCGGAAGCTCACACGCTCTTTGATGCCTTCCTTTTCGCGGGCATTGGCCGACAGGCGCATTTCCTCGAGCGCATCGTGAACCAGGGTGTGAGCCAGGGTGCCTTGCTTGTCGGAGACTTCGCTGGCTTCCTTGAGGCTGGCCGATTTCTTCAGGCGGGCTATTTCCCCACGCAGGCGGCGCTTGGCCCCCATCAACTCGAAGCCTTTGGCGATCCAGATGGTCCAAGTGATGATCGAGGCGATGGCCAGGCCGATCATGACGGCCTTGACCACGACATCGGCGTTCTTGTACATGCCCCACGGCGACAGGTCATGGGCCATGCCGAGCGAGGTATCTTCCACCAGGGCTTGCGCGTCAGGGTCTGCAGCAGCCGGAGCCTGTGCAACGGTACCCGGTGCCGCTTCACCGGCCGGAGCGCTAGCGGGCGCAGCAGCGCTGGCCGCCGGGGCCGTCACTGGGGCAGTGCCATTGGGCTCATCGGCCATGGCGACCGGGGCCAGCGCCAGGCTGAGAATCAGCGCAGCGGTGGCACGCCAGGCGCGCGATGGGGTTGGCGAAGCGGAAGGTTGGGTACGTGTCATGCTGGCCGGACCTGATGAAGATGATGGGTGAGCGTTCTTCAAGGCCTCGAGGCAGGCCGAGAACAATTTGGCCGCCATTATTGCAAGTAATTCTTGTTAACAAAAGTAATATTGTTGCTTTTTCTCCTGCAGACGGGCTGAGCAATCGGCCCTAGAGGGCTTCAGATGTCTGACTTGAGTGTGTTGATCGTAGGATGTGGGGACGTCGGCAGTCGCCTGGCTCGGCAGATGCTGACGCGTGGTTGGCAGGTCAGCGGCCTGCGCCGTTCGGTGGCGCAGTTGCCTGATGGCGTAGCGCCGATTGCGGCTGATCTGTCGAACCCGAACATCCCAGCTGCCTGGCCTGAGCGGGCACCTGACTACGTGGTGTATTGCGTGGCTGCCAGCCAGCATGACGAGGCAGGGTATGAGGCGGCGTATGTCCAAGGGTTGCGTCACGTGCAGCGCTGGCTGGCCGAGCGTGGGCACCAACCCCGACGCCTTTTGTTCGTGTCCAGCAGCAGCGTGTTTGGGCACAAGGGTGGGGAGTGGGTTGATGAGCAATCGGCCACCGAACCTGAGGGGTACTCGGGGCGCATCATGCTCGAGGCTGAAAGGCTGGCGCTGTCCGGTGCTGCGCCAGCCAGCGTGGTTCGCCTGACCGGCATCTACGGGCCAGGCCGAGAGTGGCTGTTGCGTCAGGTGCGTCAGGGTTATCGCGTCGCCGAGCAACCGCCGTTGTATGGCAACCGTATTCACGTGGACGATGCTGCCAGCTTGCTGGCATTCCTGCTGCAATGCGACAGCCAAGGCAAGGCGCTGGACGATTGCTACATCGGCGTGGACGATAGCCCGGCGCCGCTGGCTGAAGTCGTGGCCTGGCTGCGTGAGCAGTTGGGGGTTACGCAGTGGTCCGATGAGGAGCGTGTGCGTCGCACGGGCAGCAAGCGCTGCAGCAACGCCCGCGCGCGGGGGCTGGGGTGGTCGCCGCAGTACCCCAGTTACAAGGAAGGTTACGCAGCGATCCTCGGGCAATGATCGCCTGGCCGGCGCGCAGGTAGCTTACGTGCTATCTGCGCGCCGGCTGGGGTATCGTCAGTTGTGTTGCAGCAGCCACTGGCGCTTGCCGGCTGCGAGCATCGGCATTTCATCCGGCTGGGCGCGGTTTACCGCCTGGAAGATTTCCAGCTGATTGCCATTGCGCTTGATGATGAACGGTGCCCCGAGCTGGTTGCGCTCCAGCCACAGGCTGTCATTGCTGCCGCCCATCGTTGCGCAATCACCGGCCAGGCACAGGGCGAAACGATCCGGACCGGGCAGGCCGGTGACGTTGCCGCTGTCGCTGAACGTTACGTTGGCGCCCTTGCCTGGGCCCTCCATGATTGTCCAGGCGCCGCCGAGATAAGCCTGGTACAGCGCCTGCTCGAAGCTGCTGCCCAGTGGCGCATTGTTGCCACTGGGCGTCTTGGCACGCTCGAAGCGCTGTTTCGCGCCTTGCTGGTCGACTGTTTGCAGTTCATCGCCGTCCAGCGACAATTGCTCGGTGGCACCGCCATCGAAGGTGGCCAGCCACTGCTTGTCATTGGCGCTGAGCTGACCGTCCGAGGCCTCGAACCCATTGCTGTAGCTGGCGCGCTGGGTGGCAACATCGAGCTTCCACTCGAAGACCGGGCCATGCTCATTCAGGGCCTGGCGAAGGTTGCCTTGCTTGACGGCCGCAGTGATGGCGTCCTGATTGATCCAGGTGCCGTTGAAGTCTTCAGGTTTGTGGCTGGCGCAGCCGCCTAGGACCAGGGCTGCCAGCGTAAGAGGCAATGCTATGCGCATGTCGGGAACCTTCCAGGAGAGAGAAGGCGGCGAGGGCAATGCCCGCCGCCTGGGGCATCACTCGATGACGAGGATGGCGTCCATCTCGACCTGCGCGCCTTTTGGCAGCGCGGCCACGCCGATGGCGGCGCGAGCGGGGTAAGGCTGCTCGAAGTAGCGACCCATCACCTCGTTGACCTTGGCGAAATGGCTCAGGTCGGTCAGGAAGATGTTCAGCTTGACGATGTCCTTGAACGAACCGCCTGCTGCTTCGGCCACAGCCTTGAGGTTCTCGAACACCTGGACGGTCTGGGCCTCGAAGCCTTCGACCAGTTCCATGGTCTTGGGATCCAGCGGGATCTGGCCAGACATGTACACGGTGTTACCGGCCTTGATCGCCTGCGAATAGGTGCCGATGGCGGCAGGGGCCTTGTCGCTGTTGATGACGGTCTTGCTCATGATGACTCCTTGCGGTTGGCGGACTACGTACGCATGCGGGTGATGCGAACCACACCGGTCAGGGTACGCAGCTTCTTGATCACACGCGCCAGGTGCACGCGGTCGTGCACGCTGACCACCAGTTGGACCACGCTGATACGGCCGTCGCGTTCGTCCATGCTGATCTTCTCGATGTTGCCATCGGCCGCGTTGACGCTGCTGGCCAGCAAGGCAATCAGGCCGCGCTGGTGCTCCAGCTCTACGCGCAATTCGACGTTGAATTCGCCAGTGATGTCCTTGGCCCAGGAAAGCTGGACGCATTTCTCGGGGTTGTGGCGAATTTCACTGATGTTTCGGCAGTTCTCAAGGTGCACGACCATGCCCTTGCCCGCCGAAAGGTGACCCACGATCGGGTCGCCCGGAATCGGCGTGCAGCACTTGGCATAGCTGAGCACCAGGCCTTCGGTACCGCGAATCGCCAGCGGACCTTCGGGGGCCGGCAGTTGCTCGCCTTCTGCAGACAGCAGACGGCGCGCGACCACGTAGGCCATGCGGTTGCCCAGCCCGATGTCTTCAAGCAGGTCTTCAATCAACTCCAGGCGGTATTCGCTGAGGATTGCCTGCACGCGCTCGCGGGGAATCTGCTCCAGCGCGCTGTCGAAACCAGTCAGTACCTTGTTGAGCAGCCGCTCGCCCAGGCTGATGGATTCGGAGCGGCGCTGCTGCTTGAGCGCATGGCGAATATGTGTGCGCGCCTTGCCGGTGACCACGAAATTGAGCCACGCCGGATTGGGTCGAGCCCCCGGTGCGCTGACGATCTCTACCGTCGAGCCACTCTGCAACGGCTCGGAGAGCGGTGCCAGGCGTCGGTTGATACGGCATGCGATGCAGCTGTTGCCAACGTCGGTGTGCACCGCGTAGGCGAAGTCCACGGCAGTGGAGCCCTTGGGCAGCTCCATGATGCGGCCTTTGGGCGTGAAGACGTACACCTCGTCCGGGAACAGGTCGATCTTGACGCTCTCGATGAACTCCAGCGAGTTGCCTGCACGCTGCTGCAATTCAAGGATGCCTTTGACCCACTGCCTGGCACGGGCATGGTTGCCCTTGGGCTGCTCATCCCCATTGGCCTTGTACAGCCAGTGCGCAGCGATACCGTTATTGGCCATCTCTTCCATTTCGCGCGTACGGATCTGGATTTCGATGGGCACGCCGTGCATGCCGAACAAGGTGGTGTGCAACGACTGATAGCCGTTGGCCTTGGGAATGGCGATATAGTCCTTGAACCGCCCTGGCAGCGGTTTGTACAGGTTGTGCACGGCACCGAGGACGCGGTAGCAGGTATCGACCTTGTCGACGATGATGCGGAAAGCATACACGTCCATGATCTCGTTGAAGGCGCGACGCTTGCCGCGCATCTTCTTGTAGATGCCATAGAGGTGTTTTTGCCGGCCACTGATCTCGCCTTCGATACCGTCGGCAGCCAGGCAGTTGGCCAGCGACTGCTCGATCTTGGCAACGATTTCCTTGCGGTTGCCCCGTGCACTTTTGACGGCGCGATGAATCAGCGACGAGCGCATCGGGTGCATGGCCTTGAAGCCAAGGTCTTCGAACTCGACGCGTACCGTGTGCATCCCCAGGCGGTTGGCGATGGGGGCGTAGATCTCGAGGGTTTCCTTGGCAATCCGGCGTCGTTTCTCGCCGGACAGCACTTCCAGGGTGCGCATGTTGTGCAGACGGTCGGCCAGCTTGACCAGGATCACGCGAATGTCGCGTGCCATGGCCATGGCCATTTTCTGGAAGTTCTCGGCTTGCGCCTCGGCCTTGGTTTCGAAGTTCATCTGGGTCAGCTTGCTGACGCCGTCCACCAGCTCGGCAACCGTCTCGCCAAACTGCTGGCTGAGGGCTTCCTTGGCAATGCCGGTGTCTTCGATCACGTCATGGAGCATGGCCGCCATCAGGCTTTGATGGTCCATGTGCATGTCGGCAAGGATGCTGGCCACGGCCAACGGGTGCGTTACGTAGGGCTCGCCACTGCGGCGACGTTGCCCATCGTGCGCTTGTTCTGCGTAGAAGTAGGCACGCCGTACCAGGTTGACCTGTTCGGGGCCCAGGTAAGTCGACAGCCGTTCGGCCAAGGCCTCTATACCCGGCATGGCTTAGCCTCCTGCCGAGATAGGGGGCCTTGCGCCTTGCGACGTCGACCGGGCATCAATCAGACAGCCTCGTTCGACTCGTCCTCGAACGCGGCAAAGACCGGATCCTCGGTGACAATTTCTTCAGCGGCGATGAATTCGTTGGTCACGATGCCTTCGGCGATTTCGCGCAGGGCAACGACGGTGGGCTTGTCGTTTTCCCACGCAACGCGTGGCTCTTTACCGCCGGTCGCCAGCTGGCGAGCGCGCTTGGTCGAGAGCATGACCAGCTCAAAACGGTTATCCACGTGTTCCAGGCAGTCTTCAACAGTTACGCGGGCCATGGTCTTCCTCAGTAGCAAATGCGGTAGGCGTGCAGCCCATTAGTGGGCAGGCGGACTCGATAGTATAAAAATTCACCAGCCAATAGGGAAGCGCTGTTTTGTCGAGCGCCGCCGTGCGGTGCGCTGCGAGTCATTCAGGTACTGCGGTGCACGTCCGCGTTTGCCAGGCCTGACGATACCTCTGGGACGCAGTGCAAGGACCGCCATAGACGCCTTGCAATGGCCCCGACAATAACCTCAGAGCATTGCGTCGCGCAACCGCGGGGTGAGCTCCTCGAAAAGGGTTTGGACCGAGCGCAGCGCGCGGCAGTCCGGTCGGGTCAAGAGCCACAACTGGGTGTCGCAACCTGGCAGCGGCCCGCTGAGTGCATCGACCCCTGGCAGGCTATGCACCATGTAGTCCGGCAGCGCTGCCACGCCCAGGCCAGCGGTGACCAGTTGGGCAATGGTGGACATGCCGCTGCACTGGTAGCGCGGGCTCAGGCCAGGGTGTTGCTGGTTGCGCCAGACCACCGTCGGATGGTCCTGCATGGCGTCATCCGGCGCGATCCATGGCACCGCGCTGGCGCTTTCATCGAGGCGGTCGCGCCAATGGGGTTGGCCGCATATCACGTAGGAAGTCGAGCCCAGCTTGCGCCCTACCAGGTGCTCAGGCGGCGTGTTGGTCAGGCGCAGGGCGATGTCTGCATCTCGCCGGCTGAGGTTGGCAAACACGTTTGAGGTGCCCATCTCCAGCGACAGCGCGGGGTAATTCTGCATGAAGTCGGCCAGTGCAGGCAGCAGCAGGCTGTGCATGACGGCCTCAGTGCAGGTCAGCCGCACGGTGCCGCTGACGACCTGTTCACCGCTGGTCATGGCAATGCGCGCCGCCTCGAGTGCTTGCTCGGCGCGCTCGGCCTGCTCGGCGAGGGCCTGTGCAGTATCGGTAGGCAAGTAGCCTTTGCGGCTCTTGACGAACAGAGCCGTGCCCAGCGCCGACTCCAGGCGGCGTATCGACCGGAAAACGGTCGATACATCCACTTTGAGCAACTCGGCCGCCTTGGCCAGAGAGCGCCCGCGTTCCAACGCCAGAACCAGGGAAAGGTCGGCATGGGTGATTTGATATTGCATCGGTGCACGCTCTCGTTGCCGAATTGCCAATGTCTGTTGCGTCAGGGCCATTTTATAGTGAAACGACCCCCGGGAATCAATGCGCCCGCTGCGGTTATCAATCCCCACGATGGGAAAGTGAAAACAACAACAGCTGCAACCATCGTCGCCTACCAGGCGCCAGCCGTCTCTCCACATCGCCGCAGCCAAGCAAAGGATGTACAGCCATGACGTCGGTAGCCCCGTGCGCCCGTTCCTCACGCGAGATGAATGACTTCCTGCAGGCACACCCCGACACCCAGTACGTCGACTTGCTGATTGCCGATATGAATGGAGTCGTGCGCGGCAAGCGCATCGAGCGGGCCAGCTTGCACAAGGTGTATGAGCGAGGCATCAACCTGCCGGCATCGCTGTTTGCGCTAGACATCAACGGCGCCACCCTAGAAAGCACCGGGCTGGGCCTGGATATGGGCGATGCCGATCGCATCTGCTACCCCATTGCCGGTACGCTTGCGCACGAGCCCTGGCAGAAGCGTCCCACCGCCCAGTTGCTCATGACCATGCACGAACTGGACGGTCAGCCGTTCTTCGCTGATCCGCGCGAGGTCTTGCGTCAGGTCGTGAGCCGGTTCGACGCGCTGGGCCTGACCCTGTGCGTTGCGTTGGCGCTCGAGTTCTACCTGATCGACCAGGACAACCTCAATGGCCGACCGCAGCCGCCGCGCTCGCCGTTATCCGGAAAGCGTGCCCATTCGACCCAGGCCTACTTCATCGACGACCTGGACGAGTACGCCGACTGTTTGCAGGACATTCTCGAAGCGGCAAAGGCCCAGGGCTTGCCGGTGGATGCCATCGTCAAGGAAAGCGCGCCTGCGCAGTTCAAGGTCAATCTGCATCACGTGGCCGACCCTCTGAAAGCTTGTGATCAAGCGATCCTGCTCAAGCGCCTGATCAAGAACGTTGCCTACGACCACGAAATGGACACGACATTCATGGCCAAGCCCTATCCCGGCCAGGCGGGCAGTGGTCTACATGTTCACCTGTCGCTGGTGGAAAAACACAGCGGCAGGAACCTCTTTGCAAGCGAAGACCCACTGAGGTGCGACGCGCTGCGCCATGCTATCGGCGGCATGCTGCAGACGCTCCCTGCGTCCATGGCCTTCCTGTGCCCGAACATCAATTCGTATCGCAGGTTCGGCGCCCAGTTCAATGTGCCAAATGCCCCAGGCTGGGGCTTGGATAACCGTACCGTCGCCCTGCGTGTACCGACAGAAAACAGCCGAAGCACGCGCCTGGAACATCGCGTGGCAGGTGCAGACGCCAATCCCTATCTGATGCTTGCGGTGATTCTTGCTGGCGTTCACCATGGCCTGACCCACCAGATCGAGCCGCAGGCGCCCATTGAAGGCAATGCTTTCGAGCAACTGGAGCAGAGCCTTGCGAACAACCTGCGCGACGCGTTGCGCGCGCTGGAAGACAGTGGCGTACTCAGGCAATACATCAGTGCGCACTACATCGATATCTTCGTGGCCTGCAAGGACAGCGAGCTGGCCGAATTCGAGGCGTCGATTTCCGACCTCGAATACAACTGGTACCTGCACACCGTGTAGCGCCAAGGCGCCTGCATGAGGCCAGGGGAAGGTTTCGCAGCGGGCTCTGAGTGGGCAGGCCTTGGCGAGAGGCTTGTTAAAAACAATTCCAACATCTACGGCTGATACTCATGAGCGATTACACAGAAGCCGGCCGCCCACCCGATGTGGCGGCTGGCGAAAGCATCCAACAGGGTGGCAAGGGCCTGGCCAAGGGCCGATTGGGGCTGTTGGCCAGCGTGGTGCTGGGCATCTCCACCATTGCGCCGGTCTACACCCTTACCGGCGCCTTGGGCCCGACCGTGCGCGAGGTCGGGGCTCACCTGCCAGCGGTGTTCATCGTCGGGTTCCTGCCCATGCTGCTGGTCGCCCTGGGCTATCGCGAGCTGAATTCGGCCGAGCCGGACAGCGGTACGTCGTTCACCTGGTCGGCGCGAGCCTTCGGCCCGATGATCGGGTGGATCGGCGGTTGGGGGCTGGTGGTGGCGACTACCATCGTGCTGTCGAACCTGGCCGGTGTGGCGGTGGATTTCTTCTACCTGTTCCTCGGCCAGATCACGGGCAACCCTGAACTGGCGGCGCTTGCCGACAACTTGCTGATCAACATCGTGACCTGTTGCGTGTTCATTGCCTTGGCCGTGTGGATCTGTTGCCGAGGCATGACCACGACCATGACCGTGCAGTACGGTCTGGTGGCGTTGCAACTGCTGGTACTGGTGGGCTTCGCCTTCGCAGCGTTTGGTGAAACAACGGCGCCACCACCCCTGGCGTTCGATTTCGCCTGGTTCAACCCGTTCGGGGTCGAATCCTTCTCGGCGTTCGCCGCCGGCCTATCGTTGTCGATCTTCATTTTCTGGGGCTGGGACGTATGCCTGACCGTCAGTGAAGAATCGGTAGGCAGCGAAGAGGTTCCGGGCAAGGCAGCCACCTGGACCGTGCTGTTGATTCTGGGCCTCTACTTGCTGACGGCCATTGCCACCTTGCAGTTCGCCGGCATCAGCGAGTCGGGGCTGGGCCTGAACAACCCGCGCATCCAGGAAAACGTGTTCGCCCACCTGGCCGGCCCGGTCATGGGGCCGCTGGCAATCCTGATGTCCATCGCGGTACTGGCCAGCACTGCCGCTTCCTTGCAATCGACCTTCGTCTCGCCTGCGCGCACCCTGCTTGCCATGGGCTATTACGGGGCGGTACCGCAGAAGTTTGCCAAGGTCTGCCCGCGCTCACAGACGCCGCGTTACGCCACGATCTGCGCCGGGGTAGCCGCCGGACTTTTCTACGTCACCATGCGCACGCTCAGCGAGAACGTACTGGCCGACACCATCACCGCCCTGGGCATGATGATCTGCTTCTATTACTCACTCACGGCCTTCGCCTGCGTCTGGTATTTCCGCAGCAGCCTGTTCGGCAGCCTTCGGCATTTGCTCATGCGCGGGCTGTGCCCTTTGGTGGGCGGGGTCATCCTGTCGGTGATCTTCGTGCGCACGGCCATAGACAGCGCCTCGCCGGACTTCGGCAGTGGCTCGCACGTGGGCGGGGTTGGGCTGGTGTTCGTGATCGCGGCGATCATCTCCGTCCTGGGGATCGTGTTGATGCTGATGTCCCGGCTGAGAGCCCCGGCCTACTTCCTGGGGGCCACGCTGCGTCAGCACGCCACCTTGCCGTTGCAGGACTAACCAGGGCCCGGGCCCTGCCTACGACGTGCTGAAGGTCATGCAAGGGCCTCCCAGGAGGCCCGTGCACATCAGCCGATCAACTGCTCGAGCAGCGCCCCATGACGGTGTTGCTGCTTCTTCAGGAGCAGGCGATTGGCACGGAACACGGCCTTCAAGTCCGCCAGTGCCGTATCGAAAACATCGTTGATGATCACGTAGTCGTACTCGTCGTAATGCACCATCTCGCTGACGGCCTCTTTCATGCGCCCGGCGATGATTGCGTCACTGTCCTGGCCTCGGCCATCAAGGCGCTCGCGCAAGGCGGCCTGGCTTGGCGGCAGGATGAAGACCGACAGCGCCTGTGGCATCAGCTTGCGTACCTGCTGCGCGCCTTGCCAGTCGATTTCCAGGATCAGGTCGAAGCCTTGGTCCAGCGTCTGCTGCAGGGCGCTGCGCGAGGTGCCATAGAAGTTGCCGAACACCTCGGCATGCTCCAGAAAATCGCCCTGTTCGATCAGTGCCCTGAACGCATCATGCTCGACGAAATGGTAGTTCACACCATGCTGCTCGCCAGGACGCATGGCGCGGGTAGTGTGCGAGACGGAAACACGGATCTGCTTGTCGTCCTGGGTCAGGGCGTTGACCAGGCTGGTCTTGCCGGCGCCGGACGGAGCGGAAACGATATAGAGGGTGCCGCTGGTGTGGTTCATGGTCGGTGTGGCCTTACTCGATATTCTGTACTTGTTCACGCATCTGCTCGATCAGTACCTTCAAGTTGACCGCCGCCTGCGTGCTGCGGGGATCGAAGGCTTTGGAACCGAGCGTGTTGGCTTCGCGATTGAGTTCTTGCATCAGGAAATCCAGGCGACGCCCGGCGGCACCTGCACCCTTGAGTACGCGTCGTACTTCGGCGACATGGGTGTCGAGGCGATCAAGCTCCTCGGCCACGTCGCTCTTCTGGGCCAGCAGGACCATTTCCTGTTCCAGGCGCTGCGGGTCGATTTCAGCCTGAAGGTCGTTGAAGCGGTCCAGGATCTTCTGACGTTGCGTGGCCAGCATCTGCGGCACCAGCGCTCGCAGCGTCGTGACCTCTTCGGCCATGCTGTCCAGGCGCTCGTTGATCAGACGGGCCAGTTCCTGGCCTTCGCGCTGACGCCCGGCCTTGAGTTCGGCAAGCGCGTCGTTGAACAGTGCCATGGCCTGGGCATTGAGTGCCTGTGGGTCGCTGGCATCAGCGACCAATACGCCTGGCCAGGACAGCACTTCCAAGGGGTTGAGCGGCGCCGGCTGCTGGATCAACGCCGCCACTTGCTCGGCGGCGGCCACTAGCTGCGCAGCGCGCTCGCGGTCGACCTGCAACGGCTTGCCGCTGCTGTCCTCGTTCAGGCGCAGGGTGCACTCCACCTTGCCTCGGGAAAGGCCTTGGCGCAGGCCTTCACGCACGCCACCTTCAAGGTCGCGCAGGGCGTCGGGCAGGCGCAGGTGCGGCTCCAGGTAACGGTGGTTGACCGAGCGCAGCTCCCAGACCAGGGTGCCTTGGCTGCCGGCGCGCTCGACCCGTGCGAACGCGGTCATGCTGTGCACCATGGGGGTACCTCGCGTATAGGTTGGACATTGCAGCCTGCTGGCTGCGAGGCGCAGGATTGTAGCGCACTGGGGCCTTGCGGCCCAATGCGCCGCTGCGCCTGAGCGACGGACAGGACCGCCGCAAATGCAGGCGCGCTGGACTGTCAGCGACGATAGGCGTGTCCTCACTAGGCTACGGGCTCTATAATGCCTGCCAGATTCAATGTCCCAGTACAGGTATCCCAGATGAAACGTCCAAGTGGTCGCGCCGCCGATCAGCTCCGCTCGATCCGCATCACCCGCAACTACACCAAGCACGCCGAAGGGTCGGTACTGGTCGAGTTCGGTGACACGAAAGTAATCTGCACGGTCAGCGTGGAAAACGGCGTGCCGCGCTTTCTCAAAGGCCAGGGCCAAGGTTGGTTGACCGCCGAATATGGCATGCTGCCACGCTCGACGGGTGAACGTAACCAGCGCGAAGCCAGCCGTGGCAAGCAAGGTGGTCGCACGCTGGAGATCCAGCGCCTGATCGGCCGCTCATTGCGCGCGGCGCTGGACATGAGCAAGCTCGGTGACATTACGCTTTACATCGATTGCGACGTCATCCAGGCCGATGGCGGCACCCGTACAGCCTCCATTACCGGTGCCATGGTTGCCGTCTGCGATGCCCTGGCCGTGATCAAGAAGCGTGGTGGCCTGAAGGCGGGCAATCCGCTCAAGCACATGATCGCCGCCGTGTCGGTGGGTATGTATCAGGGTGAAGCGGTGCTCGACCTGGACTACCTGGAGGACTCGGCAGCCGAAACCGACTTGAACGTGGTCATGACCAGCGCTGGCGGGTTCATCGAGGTGCAAGGCACGGCAGAAGGTGCGCCGTTCCAGCCAGAAGACTTCAACGCCATGCTTGCCCTGGCGCAGAAGGGCATGGACGAGATCTTCCAGCTGCAGCAAGCCGCGCTGGCAGACTGAACCTGATCAGGAGGGTGCAGGCATGACCGATCCGAATCTTTCGATCATCCCGCCCAGTGCCGAGGTCAGGCAGTGGGCGATGCTCTGCCACCTTTCCGCGCTCCTTGGCCTGGTGATCCCGCTCGGGCACCTGCTGGGGCCGTTGGTGCTGTGGCATCTGAAGCGCGAGCAGGACCCGTTCATCGATGCGCAAGGCAAGGAAGCGCTGAATTTCCAGATCAGCGTGACCGTGGCAGGGTTCATCTGCCTCCTGCTGATATTCGTGGTGATCGGGCTGGTGCTGTTTGCCGTGCTGTCAGTGGCGGTGATGATTCTGATCGTCATTGCTGCGGTACGGGCCAACGAAGGCAAGCCTTACCGCTACCCGATGATCTGGCGACCGATCAAATAGCCAGGTGGGGCTGCAAGGCAGCCCCACTGGTTGCTCAGATGGTCAGCGTCCAGTCGTAGTCGACGATCAACGGCGCATGCTGGGAGAAGCGCGGCTGGCGTGGCAAGCGCGCGTTGCGCACGAAGCGGCGCAGGCCGGGGGTAAGGATCTGGTAGTCGAACCGGTAGCCCAGGTTCAGCATTTCGGCCTGCTCGTTGTCCGGCCACCAGCTGTATTGGTCACCCTCACGGCTGACTTCTCGCAGGGCATCCACGTAACCCATCTCGCCGGTAATGGCATCCATCCAGGCACGCTCTGGCGGCAGGAAGCCCGGCGACTGCTGGCTGTCACGCCAGTTCTTGATGTCGAGCTTCTGCTGGGCCACATAGAACGAGCCGCAATAGATGTACTCGCGGCGCTTGCGACGCTGCTTGTCCAGGTACTTGGCGAAGTCGTCCATCAACTTGAATTTCTGGTTCAAGTCTTCATCCCCGTTCATGCCCGAAGGCAAGAGCAGGCTGGCAATACTGACTTTGTCGAAATCTGCTTGCAGGTAACGCCCGTAACGGTCGGCTGTCTCGAAGCCCAGGCCGGTGATGACTGCCTTGGGCTGCATGCGCGAATAAAGGGCCACACCACCTTGGGCAGGCACCTCCGCGTCGCAGGCATAAAGGAAATAGCCATCGAGCTGGAAAGCTGGGTCATCGAGTTCAAAGGCCGAGGCGCGGGTATCCTGAAGGCAGATGACGTCGGCATTCTGGGCCTGTAGCCAGCTGAGCAAACCACGCTCGGCCGCAGCCTGAATGCCATTAACGTTCACACTGATGATCCGCATAAATGGCCCCATAAATCTCGTGCGTGTATGATACCCGAGCTCAACCCATTTAGCTAAATCCGTGGTGTCCGGGACTTTCCATGCAGCCGTATCAGCGCGACTTCATCCGTTTTGCCATCGATCGCGGGGTCCTGCGTTTCGGTGAATTCACTCTCAAGTCTGGGCGTACCAGCCCGTACTTCTTCAACGCTGGCCTGTTCAACACAGGTTCGGCGCTGGCCGAGCTGGGGCGTTGCTACGCCGCCGCCATCGTTGACAGCAAGATCTCGTTCGACGTGCTGTTCGGCCCGGCCTACAAGGGTATTCCCCTGGCCGCGACCACTGCCGTCGCGCTGGCTGACCAGCATCGGCAAGACGTGCCCTGGTGCTTCAACCGCAAGGAAGCCAAGGACCACGGCGAAGGCGGCAGCCTGGTCGGTGCGCCCCTGGCAGGCGATGTGCTGATCATCGACGACGTGATCACTGCCGGTACCGCCATTCGCGAAGTCATGCAGATCATCAAGGCACAGCAGGCCAACGCCGCTGGGGTGCTGATCGCATTGAACCGTGAAGAGCGTGGCAATGGTGAGCTCTCGGCCATCCAGGAAGTGGAGCGCGACTTCGGCATACCGGTGGTCAGTATCGTCTCGCTGACTCAGGTACTGGAGTTCCTGGCTGACGACCCGCAACTCAAGCAGCACCTGCCGGCGGTTGAGGCCTATCGGGCGCAGTACGGGATCTGACCCAGGGCCTGGAAGCGAAAAAGGCGACCTCGGTTTGAGGTCGCCTTTTTTGTGTCGCCAGTTTGGCCCTGTCACCGGTTGCCGGCGACAGGGCCATGCAGGTCAGGAAAGCGACTTGTGGTTGGTGATCAAGGTACCCACGCCGCTGTCGGTGAAGATTTCCAGCAGCACCGCGTTCGGCACGCGGCCATCGATGATGTGTGAGCTGTTCACGCCGCCTTGCACCGCATCCAGGGCGCATTTGATCTTCGGAAGCATGCCACCGTAGATGGTGCCGTCGGCGATCAGCTCGTTGACCTGCTCTGTGGTCAGCCCGGTCAGGACCTGGCCCTGCTTGTCCATCAGTCCAGCGATGTTGGTCAGCAGCATCAGCTTCTCGGCCTGCAGCGCTTCGGCGACCTTGCCTGCTACCAGGTCAGCATTGATGTTGTAGGACTCGCCATTGATGCCGACGCCGATGGGGGCGATCACGGGAATGAAATCACCCTTGACCAGCATGTTCAGCAGGTCGGTGTTCACGCTCACCACTTCACCCACATGGCCGATGTCGATGATCTCGGCGGTGGTCATTTCCGGCGTCTGGCGGCTGACGGTGAGCTTGCGTGCACGGATCAGCTCCGCGTCCTTGCCGGTCAGGCCGATGGCGCTGCCGCCGTGCCGGTTGATGAGGTTGACGATGTCCTTGTTGACCTGGCCGCCCAGTACCATTTCCACAACGTCCATGGTCGCCGAATCGGTCACGCGCATGCCGTCGATGAAATGGCTTTCGATGGAGAGACGCTTGAGCAGATCACCGATCTGCGGGCCGCCACCGTGCACCACCACCGGGTTGATGCCCACGGCCTTCATCAGCACGATGTCGCGGGCGAAGCCCGTCTTGAGCTCCTCGCTTTCCATCGCGTTGCCGCCGTACTTGATCACCAGCGTCTTGCCGACGAAGCGGCGAATGTAGGGCAAGGCTTCGGACAGCACTTCGGCTACGTGGGTGGCGGCATCGCGATCGAGGGTCATGCAGGGCTCCTGTGAGGGCCAGATAGTCGGTCAGAACGGCAGTTGCAGGTCAGGCTCTACCCGCAGCAACTGCGTGCGAAAAACATCCTTGATACGCTGCAACTCGGCCTCGCTGTCGGCCTCGAAACGCAGTACCAGAACCGGCGTGGTGTTGGAGGCACGCACCAGGCCCCAGCCCTGTGCATAGTCCACTCGCACACCGTCGATGGTGGTCAGGCGCGCGTCACCCCAATCGGCGTCGCGTTGCAGTGCATCAATGATGCTGAATTTACCTTCGTCGGTCACATCAATATTGAGTTCCGGCGTGGAAATATCGTTGGGGAACGCGGCGAATACGGTTTCGGCACTCTGCTCGGTCTTGCTGAGGATTTCCAGCAGGCGCGCAGCGCTGTAGATGCCGTCGTCGAAACCGTACCAGCGTTCCTTGATGAAGATATGACCGCTCATCTCGCCTGCCAGCAAGGCGCCGGTCTGCTGCATCTTCTTCTTCATCAACGAATGACCGGTCTTCCACATCAGGGTACGACCGCCCAATCGTTCGATCAGGGGGATGAGGCGTCGGGTGCATTTGACGTCGAAGATGATTTCGGCGCCTGGGTTGCGAGCCAAGACATCCTGGGCAAACAGCATCAGCAAGCGGTCGGCGTAGATGATGCTGCCGGCCTCGGTTACCACACCGACGCGATCCGCGTCGCCGTCGAATGCCAGGCCCAGGTCCGCACCCGTGCGCCTGACCGTGTCGATCAGCACCTGAAGGTTTTGCGTCTTGCTGGGATCGGGGTGGTGGTTCGGGAAGTTGCCGTCCACTTCGCTGAACAGCGCAATCACCTCGCAGCCCAACGCTTCGATCAGTTGCGGTGCGATCACGCCAGCGACGCCATTGCCGCAGTCCACGACCACCTTGAGCTTTCTGGCCAGTCTCACGTCACTGACGATCCGCTGGAAATAGCGCTCCAGAATTGCTACCTGTTGCACATGCCCTGTGCCCAAGGTCAGGTCATTGGCCTGCAAGCGGCCGAGCAGCGCCTGGATCTGCTCGTTGGCCAGGGTGTCGCCGGCAATGACGATCTTGAAGCCGTTGTAGTCTGGGGGGTTGTGACTGCCGGTGAGCATCACGCCCGACTTGCTGCCTAGTACGTGGGTGGCGTAGTACAGCGCCGGCGTGGGCACCAGACCGAGGTCGTTCACATGGCAGCCTGCCTCGACCAGGCCGCGGATCAGAGGCTCGACGAGCAGTGGGCCGGACAGGCGACCGTCGCGGCCCACGCTGACCTGGGGTTCGCCCATGGCCAGGCTCTGTGCGCCGACGGCGCGGCCTATCCAGTAGGCGGTATCGGCGTACAGCGTCTTGCCGACGATGCCGCGGATGTCGTAAGCGCGAAAGATACCTGGCGGCAAGTGGGCGCGAACCGCCGGGGCCATGTCGTTCATCTGGAAAACCCCATCAGTCAGAAGCGCTCGGTTGCAGGCGCACGCAGAGCGCTTGGACGAAGGTTACGGCCCGGAGTTCGCCATCCGTGGCGATTTCGCTCATGTCCGGTTCAACGGGTGCCGGAATGACCAAAGCCACCGGCGCCGCGCTGGCTCTGGTCGAACGACTCGACGATCTCGAACTGCGCCTGTACCACGGGCACGAGCACCAGCTGGGCGATACGCTCACCGACTGCGATGGTGAAGGTGGTGGTGCCGCGGTTCCAGCACGACACCATCAGCTCGCCCTGGTAATCCGAATCGATCAGCCCAACCAGGTTGCCCAGCACGATGCCATGCTTGTGGCCCAGGCCCGAGCGCGGCAGCACCAGTGCGGCAAGACCCGGGTCGCTGATATGGATGGACAGGCCTGTCGGAATCAGGACCGTCTGGCCGGGTTCGAGCACCGTGTCTTGCGCGAGCAGGGCGCGCAGGTCAAGGCCAGCGGAGCCCGGCGTGGCGTATTGCGGCAACGGAAATTCGGTACCCAGGCGTGGGTCGAGGATCTTGGCTTGTAATGCGTGCATGTAACTTATTGAACCTGGTTGAGCCGTTCGGCGATGAAGGCAACCAGCTGGCGGGCGATCTTACCCTTGCTGGTCTGCGCGAAGAGGGTCTGGTGCTGCTGGCGATCGATCACGGTCAAGGCGTTCTCTTCACTGTTGAAGCCGATGCTGGGGTTGGCCACATCGTTGGCGACGATCAGGTCGAGGTTTTTATCCTTGAGCTTGCGCGTGGCGTAATCGAGCAAGTGTTCGGTCTCGGCGGCGAAGCCGACACTGAAAGGGCGGTCGGTGCGACCGGCCAGAGTGGCAAGGATATCGGGATTGCGCACCATCTGCAGCAGCATGCCATCGCCAGTCGTGGGATCTTTCTTCAGTTTTTGTGGCGCTATCACCTCTGGGCGGTAGTCCGCCACCGCCGCCGACGCGATGAACAGGTCGCATGGCATGGCCGCCTCACAGGCCGCCAGCATGTCCCGCGCGCTGACCACGTCGATACGGCTGACCCGGTCGGGGGTGGGCAGGTGCACAGGGCCGGTCACGAGGGTCACCCGAGCCCCGGCTTCGGCGGCCGCCTCGGCTAGGGCAAAGCCCATCTTCCCGGAGCTATGATTGGTGATGTAGCGCACCGGGTCGATGTTCTCCTGGGTGGGGCCGGCGGTGATCAGCACGTGCTTGCCGGTCAATGCCTGGCGCTTGAAGCTCTCGGCGGCACACCAGGCCAGGTCGGTGGCCTCGAGCATGCGGCCCAGGCCTACGTCGCCACAGGCCTGGCTGCCCGAGGCAGGACCGAACACCTGAATGCCGCGGCTCCTGAGCACCTGGAGGTTGGCCTGGGTGGCAGCGTCACGCCACATGGCCTGGTTCATGGCCGGGGCGACGGCAACGGTGGCATCGGTGGCCAGTACCAGGGTCGTCAACAGGTCATCGGCCATGCCCTGGGCCAGGCGTGCCATGAGGTCGGCGGTGGCCGGAGCGATCAGTACCAGGTCAGCCCATTTGGCCAGCTCGATATGGCCCATGGCCGCCTCTGCTGCCGGGTCGAGGAGGTCCAGGTGCACCGGGTGGCCGGACAGCGCCTGCAAGGTCAGCGGCGTGATGAATTCAGCGCCACCGCGGGTCATGACGACACGCACCTGGGCGCCGTGCTCCAGGAGTCGGCGGATCAGTTCGGCGCTCTTGTAGGCGGCGATGCCACCACCGACGCCAAGAACGATGCGCTTGCGATACAGCCGCTGCATAGGGTTGCCTTTTTCCAGTGAAAGCGGGCGGCGACAGGAACTGCGTGCGGCAGAACGTCGCATGTACGAGGGCAAATAGATTAACACAGGGCCGAAATGGGCCGCAGCAAGGGCAGGGCAGCGATGAACATCAGGGAATGGCCGGCTCAGGATCGGCCAAGGGAAAAGCTACTGCAGCGTGGGGCGGGGGTGCTGTCTGACGCCGAGCTGCTGGCTGTGCTGCTGGGGTCAGGCGTTGCAGGGCGCAATGTGCTCGACCTGGCGCGCGGCCTGCTGGTGCGCTTTGGCGGCTTGCGGCCGTTTCTCGAGGCCGATCGGCGGGCGGTCTTGCGCGAGCCTGGCATAGGGGAGGTCAAATACGCACAGCTGCAGGCATTGCTGGAAATTGGTCGCCGCTACCTCGATGAAGGGATCACCCGCGCAGCGGCGCTGGAGGAACCCCAGGCCGTACGGCGCTACCTCAAGGCCATGCTGCGCCATGAACCCAGCGAGGTGTTCGGTTGCCTGTTTCTGGACACCAAGCACCGACCGTTGGCGTTCGAGATCCTGTTCAGGGGTACCATCGACCGAGCCAGTGTCTATCCGCGGGAAGTGGTGCGGCGTGCATTGATGCACAACGCCGCGGCGCTGATCCTCTGTCACAACCACCCTTCGGGCAACAGCGAACCCAGCAAAGAGGATGTGCACCTGACTCTTTCGCTCAAGCGTGGGCTGGCCTTGATCGATGTACGCGTGCTGGATCACATCATCATTGGCGACGGGGAGCCGCTGTCCATGGCCGAGCACGGGTGGGTCGTAGCTTAGGGCACGCCACGGCGAGCGCGGCGCAGTTCAGGATGACCTGTCATGACCGGGGGTAAGGGTGGCGCCTTCCCCGATCACCGCAACGCTCAAGCGTGATCGAGGCCTACTTGGTCACGCTCACCTTGCTGAAGTCCAGCCGGCCGAACGGGTTGACCTGATAACCCTCGACACCCTGACGCAGCAGGGCCGCCGCCGTCGGATGCGCCAATGGCACCCACAGCGCCTGCTGCTGGATCAGGGTCTGCGCCTGCTGGTACAGCCGGCTGCGCACGCTCTGATCATTGGTGGTGCGACCGGCACTGATCAGCTGATCCAGGCGATTGTCACAGAACCGCGCGAAGTTGGTCCCGGATTTGACCGCTGCACAGGAGAACTGCGGGGTGAGGAAGTTATCCGGGTCGCCGTTGTCGCCTGCCCAGCCCATGAACAGCAGGTCATGCTCGCCGGCCTTGGCGCGGCGGATGAGTTCGCCCCATTCGATCACCCGAATTTCAGCCTTGATGCCCACCTTGGCGAGATCAGCCTGCAGCATCTGCGCGCCCAGGCTAGGGTTGGGGTTGAGCAGGCTACCGGAAGGGCGTGTCCAGATCGTTGTGCTGAAGCCGTCCGCCAGGCCGGCCTTGGCCAGCAGGGCCTTGGCTTTCTTCACATCCAGTGGGTAACCGGGCAGGTCCTTGGCATAGCTCCAGGTATTGGGCGGATACGGGCCATTGGCCGCAATCGCCGAGTCTTCGAAAACAGCTTTCACGTAGGCCTGTTTGTCGAAGGCCAGGTTGATGGCCTGGCGCACCTCTGGCTTGTCCAGTGGTGGGTGCTG
The DNA here is from genome assembly GCF_002812565.2 of Pseudomonas sp. SGAir0191. Taxonomy (NCBI): domain Bacteria; kingdom Pseudomonadati; phylum Pseudomonadota; class Gammaproteobacteria; order Pseudomonadales; family Pseudomonadaceae; genus Pseudomonas; species Pseudomonas sp. SGAir0191. Next base: position 4,909,152 of record NZ_CP025035.2, on the reverse strand, counting down.
GCTGTTGAGCGCGATGAATGCCGTCATGAACGCTGGCGTGCTGGCCACCTTGAGGCTGCTGTCCTGGCTGGCCTCGGCAATGTCCAGTGGCTTGGGCGACAGTGCTACCTGGCACTCGTTGCGCTTGAGTTTCTGCAGGCGCACGTTTGCATCGGTGGTGATGGCGAAGATCAGTGGGTCGACGGCTGGCTTGCCGGCAAAGTAGTCAGGGTTGGCGCGATAGCGCACCACCGCGTCCTTCTGGAACCGCTGGAAGACGAATGGCCCGGTGCCGATGGGTTGGCTGTTGAGTTTCTCGGGCGTGCCTGCCTTGAGCAACTTGTCGGCATATTCGGCTGAATAGATCGAGGCAAAGCCCATGCTCAGGGTGGCCAGGAAGGTCGCATCCGGGTGGGTAAGGGTAAAGCGCACGGTATTGGGCGCCGGCGCGTCGATCGTCTTGATCAGGCTGCCCAGTTGCAGCGACTGGGCATGGGGGTAGCCGCCGGGCGCTGTCTTGTGCCAGGCGTGAGCGGGGTAGAGCATACGCTGGAAGCTGAACAATACGTCGTCGGCATTGAGCGTACGGCTGGGCTTGAAATAGGCAGTGGTATGGAATTTCACGTTGTCGCGCAGGGTGAAATCGTACACCAGGCCATCGGCCGACACCGTCCAGCTGGCGGCCAGGCTCGGCACCACCTTGCCTTTGCCTGCGTCGAATTCCACCAGGCGGTTCATCAGCACATCGGCCGTGGCATTGGTGGTGGTCAGCGAGTTGTACTGCACCACGTCGAAGCCTTCGGGGCTGGCTTCGCTGCAAACGCTCAGTGGCGCTGCCTGGGCTGCACCCACGGCAAGCAGGGAGGTGAACAATAAGGAAAGGGCGGCGGCACGCATGGTGGCTCCTTGGCTGTCAGTGGCCCATCTGCCAGTGCAGTCTGGAAAAGGCCTACCCTAGTGTGACTGCCAGAAAATGACCACACTCTTTTTTACAATATTGGCGACGAACGGTCGGCGCCTGATAGGGCCTTCGGTCATGCTGCTCGCGGCGGTTCGCCTCGGCTCGAATGTTGATCAGGTATTGTTGCAATCGAGTCTTTCTGGTATAAAGCAGCGCTCTTTTCTAGGGGCTCGGCCTGTCGCATCAGCGAATCCGGTCGATAAGACCTCCAGAATCACGGCGCCTCGGCGCCAAAGACTGAGAGATTAAGCGGCCAACCCATGCCGGGTTGGGCATGTGGTTTTAGAGGGCTGAGTCATGTCGAGAGTCTGTCAAGTTACTGGTAAGGGTCCAGTAACCGGGAACAACATTTCCCACGCAAACAACAAAACCCGTCGTCGTTTCCTGCCAAACCTGCAGCACCACCGTTTCTGGGTTGAATCCGAGAAGCGTTTCGTGCGTCTGCGCGTTTCCGCCAAAGGCATGCGCATCATCGACAAGCGCGGCATCGATGCCGTACTGGTTGACATCCGTAAAGCTGGCGCCAAGGTTTAAGGGAGAGCATCATGCGTGAATTGATCCGTCTGGTTTCGAGTGCCGGTACCGGCCACTTCTACACCACCGACAAGAACAAGCGCACCACCCCGGACAAAATCGAGATCAAGAAATACGATCCCGTTGTTCGCAAGCACGTGGTGTACAAGGAAGCCAAGATCAAGTAATTGATCGGCAACCTGAAAAAAAACCCGCCTCTGAAGAGAGGCGGGTTTTTTTATGTCTGGCCGAAAGGGTCAGCTGGCCAGGGATCACTTCTGCTCGAACAATGCATAGATCTTGCGGCAAGGCTCCAGCACTTCCCATGTCCCTTTGAATCCGGCGGGGATGACGAACCGATCACCCGCACGCAGCGTCTTGCTGGCGCCCTGTTCGTCGCGCAGCACCGACACGCCCTGCACGATTTCGCAGTACTCATGCTCGGTGTAGTTGACCTCCCACTGGCCCGCTTCCCCCTCCCAGACGCCAGCGGCAAACTGCCCGCAGGGGCTTGCATAGTGGTTGTACACGGCCTGGTCCGGCTCGCCTTTGAGCACTTTTTCGGCTGCGGGGCGATAGCGCTCGGCCTCGGTGATGGCCTGGGCGAAGTCGATGATACTGTCGATACTCATAAAGAGGCTCCTGCATGTTCAATAAAATTAACATCACTGGGCGTTTGAGCTGATAGTGTCAAATATATTGATAGTTTGAAAGCGCTGGTTTAGGGTATCGCATGCCTGTGTGCGCCTGTCGCACGCCCGGACCCCGACAACGCCTGCAAGTCCTCAGTGCAGCGTTGCACCTAAACAAGAGGAGGAGTTTCGTATGACCACCCTGACTCGTGCAGACTGGGAACAACGTGCCCAGCAACTGAAGATCGAAGGCCGCGCCTTCATCAACGGCGAATACACCGATGCCGCATCCGGTGAAACCTTCGAGTGCCTGAGCCCGGTCGACGGACGCTTCCTGGCCAAGGTTGCCAGCTGCGACCTGGCCGACGCCAACCGCGCGGTCGAAAACGCCCGCGCGACCTTCAACTCGGGCGTATGGTCACAGCTGGCCCCAGCCAAGCGCAAGGCCATCCTGATCCGCTTCGCCGACTTGCTGCGCAAGAACGTCGAAGAGCTGGCGCTGCTCGAAACACTGGACATGGGCAAACCGATCGGTGACTCCTCCAGCATCGATATCCCAGGCGCTGCCAATGCCATTCACTGGACAGCCGAAGCCATCGACAAGGTGTACGACGAAGTCGCTCCGACGCCGCACGATCAACTGGGCCTGGTCACACGCGAGCCAGTGGGCGTGGTGGGTGCCATCGTTCCCTGGAACTTCCCGCTGCTGATGGCGAGTTGGAAGTTGGGCCCAGCGTTGGCTACGGGCAACTCGGTCGTGCTCAAACCTTCCGAGAAGTCGCCGCTGACCGCTATTCGCATCGCTCAGTTGGCAGTGGAAGCCGGTATCCCAGCAGGTGTGCTGAACGTGCTGCCTGGCTATGGCCACACCGTGGGCAAGGCCCTGGCCCTGCACATGGACGTCGACACCCTGGTATTCACCGGTTCGACCAAGATCGCCAAGCAGCTGATGGTGTATGCAGGCGAGTCGAACATGAAGCGCATCTGGCTGGAAGCCGGTGGCAAGAGCCCGAACATCGTCTTCGCCGACGCGCCAGACCTTGAGGCCGCCGCCCAGGCTGCTGCCAGCGCCATCGCCTTCAACCAGGGTGAAGTGTGCACCGCAGGTTCGCGCTTGCTGGTGGAGCGCTCGATCAAGGACACCTTCCTGCCCATGGTGGTCGAGGCCCTCAAGGCCTGGAAGCCCGGCAACCCGCTGGACCCGCAGACCACCGTGGGTGCACTGGTCGATACCCAGCAGATGATTACCGTGTTGTCGTACATCGAGGCGGGTCACAAGGACGGCGCCAAGCTGCTGACCGGCGGCAAGCGGACGCTGGAAGATACCGGCGGCACCTACGTCGAGCCGACCATCTTCGACGGTGTGACCAATGCCATGAAAATCGCCCAGGAAGAAATCTTCGGCCCGGTACTGTCCGTGATTGCCTTCGACACGGCCGAGGAGGCGGTTGCCATCGCCAACGACACACCCTATGGGTTGGCGGCGGGCATCTGGACTTCGGACATTTCCAAGGCGCACAGGACGGCCCGTGCCGTACGCGCCGGCAGTGTCTGGGTCAACCAATATGATGGCGGCGACATGACCGCGCCATTCGGTGGCTTCAAGCAGTCGGGTAACGGCCGTGACAAGTCGCTGCACGCGCTGGAGAAGTACACCGAGCTCAAGGCCACCTGGATCAAGCTGTAAGTCCAGCGGCCCCTCGGCAGGTCGGCTTCCAAGGCCCTGGCACGCTTTCGCGAGCTGAGCCGGGACTGAGCAAGCTCGACTGCCAGCGGGGACTGACATTCCAATACTGGCCGGGGCGGCGCATACCGTCCCGGCTTCGTCGTTTCTGCCATACAAGAATGCTGCCTGGGAGGCCGTCATGCGTTGGGGAACCTATTTTGCCGTGCTGGCATCGGTGCTGAGCGTCGGGCTCGCATTGGGTGTGAGCATGCCGTTGGTGTCCTTGCGTCTGGAAGCCTGGGGTTATGGCAGCTTCGCCATTGGCGTCATGGCCGCCATGCCTGCCCTGGGCGTGCTGGCCGGCGCCAGCCTGGCCAGCCGGCTTGCCGGGTGGGTGGGCGTGCCTGCGGCCATGCGCCTGTGCCTGTGGGGCGGGGCATTGTCCATTGGCCTGTTGGCCCTGCTGCCAAGCTATCCGCTTTGGCTGGTGCTGCGGCTGTTGATCGGCATGGCGTTGACCGTGGTGTTCGTGCTGGGTGAGAGCTGGATCAACCAACTGGTGGTCGAGCAGTGGCGCGGACGGCTGGTGGCTCTGTACGGGAGTAGCTATGCGCTGAGCCAACTGGCGGGTCCGTTGGTGCTGGGCATGCTGGGGTCGGATGACGACTTCGGCTTCTGGGCGGCGACCGGCCTGCTGCTGGTATCGCCCTTGCTGTTGCTGGGTCGCGGGGGCGCGCCCTCTACAGAGGCTTGCAACGTCACCTTTGCCGACCTGTTCGCCTTCTGCAGAAGGCTGCCCGTGATCGCCTGGGCCATTGCGTTGTTTGCTTCGTTCGAAGCCATGATCCTGACCCTGCTGCCGGTGTACTGCCTGCAACAGGGCCTGAGCACGGAAATCGCGTTGTTCATGGTCAGTACGGTAGTGGTCGGCGATGCGGTGCTGCAGTTGCCCATTGGCGCACTGGCGGACCATATGTCGCGGCGCGCGCTGTTCACCGGTTGCGCGCTGGCATTGCTGGGGTCGAGCCTTGCCATCCCCCTGCTGTTGCACACCTGGGCCATCTGGCCTGTGTGGGTATTGTTTGGCGCTAGCGCTGGGGGGTTGTTCACCTTGTCGCTGGTGTTGATCGGCGAGCGCTATCGAGACGATGCCCTGGTGCGGGCCAATGCCCACGTGGCCCAGCTGTGGGGCATCGGTTGCCTGCTTGGGCCGTTACTGGCCGGCGCAGGCAGCCAGTGGATCAGTGGGCATGCCTTGCCGCTGCTGATGGCAGCAGGCGCCGCTGGGCTTGTGGTGCTGACCCGGCGGCGCGGAGCGTTCGAGCCAGCGGCTGCGTGACGGTGCAGCGCTAGAGCATCTTTTCAAGCCCGACCGCCTTGCTGATCCAGGCATTGAATCGTCGCCACAGGCTACCAGGCTCTGACGTGAGCACCCGCCGCTGTCCGTCTTCCTCGGTCACCCAGACCAGCTTGCCGGCCACGAGCTCAGGCTGATAGCTCAGGGCCGGTGCCATGCCCTGCACCGCCAGTGCACGGGTGTATTCGGCAAGTTCGGGGCTGTCGACCAGTACGCCGACTTCGGTGTTCCACAGCACCGAGCGTGGATCGAAATTGAACGAGCCAATGAACGTCTTGTGACGGTCGAACACGATCGCCTTGCTGTGCAGGCTGGAGTTGGAGCTGCCATGGAAACTCAGTTTGCCCGCGCTGGGGTCTCCGGGCTGGCGGCGCATTTCATACAGCTTCACCCCGTGCTCCAGCAGCGCCTTGCGGTAAGGTGCATAACCGCCGTGTACGGCAGGCACATCGGTAGCCTCCAGTGAGTTGGTCAACAGCTTTACTGAAATACCCGCGTCGGCACTCTGGGTGAGGTAAAGCAGCCCCGGTTCGCCGGGTACGAAATAAGCGGAGACCAGAATCAGTTCGTGACGCACATCGCGCAGGTCAGGGCCGAGTTGTCGGGTCAGCAGTAGCTGTGGATCAGGCTCGTCATCGGCCAGCACCTTGCTGGGGGCGTCCCATAGCGCCTGGGCATGGGCCCAGATGAGTTCGTTGCGCCAGGTGTCCAGTCGCGGCTGGGATTGGTAGGCCATCAAGCGGTCGTACAAGACCTTGCGCCGGGTTCTGGCTTCGGCCAGCGAGACTTCCAGCCGATGGCGGCTGGTACGCAGGTCACCGGCATTGGGCTGGTGCCAGAGGAAATCGGTGATCGGGCGGCTCAGGGCGCTGTTCCAGTACTGATCGAAGCTGTGTCCCAACTGTTCTGCTATAGGGCCCACACCCAGCAGATCGATGTCGGTGAAGTTCAGGTTGGGCTCGGCATCGAAGTACTCGTCGCCCAGGTTTCGCCCGCCGACGATGGCCATGCTGTTGTCCACCAGGAACAGCTTGTTGTGCATGCGTCGGTGCTGACGCGACAGATTGAGCAACCGGCCCATGGCGCGTGTGACCCCGGTGGCGCGCCCCAGGTGCAGGGGGTTGAACACACGGATCTGGATGTTCGGGTGGGCGGCGAGGGTGCCCATGATTGCATCCAGGCCGTCACTGGTGGTGTCGTCCAGCAGAATGCGTACGCGCACGCCCCGGTCGGCCGCCCGCAACAGCTCATGGACCAGGGCGCGGGTGCTGAGTCCGTCATGGACGATGTAGTACTGCACGTCGATGCTGGCCTGCGCATTGCGTATCAGCTCGGCGCGCGCCCGGAAAGCCTCGTTGCTGTTGGGGAGTAGGCGAAAGCCGGAACGGCCTTCATAAGGGGCTGCCTGGCGCAGCACCGAGCGGCCGAACGCCGAGCCATCGGCGGGCAGGGCTTGACTGGTTTGGCGCGGCGTATCGACGCTGGCGCAGCCGCAGACGCCGAGCAGCAGCGTCAGCAGCAAGGGTAGGGCTCGCTGGAGTTTCAACGGTGGATCGTCCTGTGCAGCAGGGCTTTGGGATTGGACAGTGGCGGGCAACGCAAAGTTACGTCGCGACGATGTCCTCGTCCAGCAAGCGTTGGGCGGTCTCACCAACCTTGCGCACCGCCGCCTCGATTTGCGCAGTGGGCCTGGCGGCGAAGTTCATGCGCAGGCAGTGACGGAACTTGCCGGAAGCGGAAAAGATGCTGCCCACGGCCACTTGTACGCCTTGCTCCAACAAGGCGTGATTGAGCTGCAAGGTATCGAAATGTTCCGGCAATTCCACCCACAGCATGAAGCCGCCTTGCGGACGGCTTACGCGGGTGCCCTGCGGAAAATACCGGGTCACCCAGTCGCTCATCAATTCACGGCTGCGTTGGTACTGGCTGCGCATGCGCCGCACATGGGGTTGGTAATGCCCGTTGGCGATGAAGTCCGCCACCGCCAATTGAGGCTGACTGGCGGTGCTGCCCGTGCTGATGTACTTCATGTGCAGGACCCGCTCCAGGTAGCGCCCAGGCGCTACCCAACCGACACGCAGGCCAGGGGCAAGCGTCTTGGAAAATGAACTGCACAACAGTACGCGGCCTTGCGTATCGAATGACTTGACCGTCCGTGGCCGAGGGTAGGTATAGGCCAGGTCACCGTAGACATCGTCCTCGAGAATGGCGACGTCGTAGCGCTGTGCAAGGTTCAACAGGGCCTTTTTGCGAGCCTCGGGCATGATGTAGCCCAGTGGGTTGTTGCAACTTGGGGTGATCTGGATGAGCTTGATCGGCCACTGGTCAAGGGCCAGTTCGAGCGCCTCGAGGCTGATGCCCGTCACCGGGTCTGTGGGGATCTCCAGCGCCTTCATGCCCAGGCCCTTGAGCGTCTGCATGGCGCCATGGAAGCTGGGCGAGTCCACCGCAACGATATCGCCAGGCTCGCACACGGCGCGGATGCTGCACGACAGGGCTTCGTGGCAGCCTGTCGTCACCACCAACTCAGAGGGCGAGAGCCTGCAACCAGAGTCCAGGGCCAGGCGTGCCACCTGTTCACGCAAGGCCAGGTTGCCGTGAATATTGTCGTAATACAGCCCGGGCATGTCCTGCCGACGGCTGAGCCTGGCGAGGCTGCGCAACAGCGGCTTGAGGGTAGGGCTCTCGATGTCCGGCATGCCCCGTCCAAGCTGTATCACCCCCGGTTGCGGGGTACTGCGCACCAGCTCCAGAACCTGCTCCCATTGGGAAATGTCCACCGGGCGCTGGGCTGGCCGGCTGACCGCCGGCAAGGCCGGCAGGTGGCGATGGTCGCTCACGAAGTAGCCGGACTTTGGCCGTGGCGAGACCATGCCACTGTCTTCGAGCATGCGGTAGGCCTGCTGCACGGTGCTCAGGCTCACCCCATGCTCCACGCTCAGTGCCCGCACCGATGGCAGCCGCTGGCCGGGCCGATAGAGGCCCTGTTCGATACGCGCGCCGAGTACCTCGGCAAGGTTCAGATAGAGCGTCACGTCATACTCCTGGGCTGCACCGATCAACGCACCATACAGATTGGCAGAAAAGGCAGCATTCAGTTACCTGGAAGCCCGATCTGTATCCAAATAATAACGCTTTTTTGGATCTGTATTGTCAGGCCGTGCACCCCGCATGCTGTCCCCACATTGTCATCGAAAGGGAGACAGCAGCGATGGGAAGCTTGAGCGATGTGCGCATCGAACAGTCGGTAGGCGAAAAAGAGGCCCTGCAGCGAAGCAAAACCCACGCTGCGCCCCAGGCTTTGAGCCGCTGGCGGCTGATGTTGCGCCGCTGGCACACCCGCAGGGCGCTGTTACAGTTGAGCGACCATGAACTGCGCGATGTGGGTCTCAGCTGGCAAGAGGCGCGCTCGGAAGGCTGCAAGCCTTTCTGGAAGCCGTGACTGCTTTCACACCAGCTCCTTGAGCCTGTGCCACAGCATGCCCAAGGCCAGTAAGGGTGAGCGCAAGTGCTTGCCGCCTGGGAACGTCATGTGTGGCACCTTGGCAAACAAGTCGAAACGCCCGCTTTGCTGGCCGCTGATGGCTTCCCCGAGCAGGCGGGCGGCCAGGTGAGTAGCGTTCAGCCCGTGGCCTGCGTAGGCCTGGGCGTAGTAAACGTTCGGCTGATCAGGCAGGCGGCCCACCTGGGGCAGGCGGTTGGCGCCGATCCCGATCATGCCGCCCCACTGGTAATCGATGCGTACGTCGGCCAGCTGAGGGAACACGCGCAGCATCTTGGGCCGCATGTAGGCGGCGATATCCTTTGGATCGCGCCCGGAATAATGGCAAGCGCCGCCGAACAGCAGCCGGTGATCTGCGCTCAGGCGGTAGTAGTCCAGCGCCACGCGCTGGTCGCACACGGCCATGTTCTGTGGCAACAGCGAGCGTGCGCGCGCTTCACCCAGCGGCTCGGTGGCGATGAGGTAACTGCCGGCGGGCAATACCTTGCCGCCCAGCTCACCGTTCAAACCATTGAGGTAGGCGTTGCAGCACAGGACCAGCGTTTGCGCCCGGACCCGGCCCTGGGCGGTGTGTACCTGCACCTGCGGGCCATAGTCGATGCGGGTCACCTCGGACTGCTCGTGGAGTTTCACACCCAGGCGCGCGGCTGCCGCGGCTTCGCCCAACGCCAGGTTAAGGGGGTGCAAGTGGCCAGAGCCCATGTCCACCAGCCCGCCTGCATAGCGCTGCGAGCCCACCACATCGTGAATGTCATCCTTTGCGACCAGCCGCAGTTCGTGGGCGTAACCCAGGCTGCGCAAGTGTTCGGCCTCTTCGGCAAGGCCCGCCATTTGCGCCGGTTTGTTGGCCAGGTCGCAATAGCCCCAGGTCAGGTCGCAGGCGATGGCGTGCCGCGCTACACGATCGCGCACGATCTGCACGGCTTCCAGCCCCATCAGTTGCAAGTCGCGAACGCCCTGCTCGCCGATGACCGGCAGGAACTGCTCCAGACCATGGCCGACCCCGCGGATCAACTGCCCACCGTTGCGCCCACTGGCGCCCCAGCCGATCTTGCGCGCTTCGAGCAGGATCACCGAGAAGCCCCGCTCGGCCAACTCCAGGGCCGTGTTCAAACCGGAGTAGCCACCACCGATGATGCACACATCGGCGGTGTGCTCGCCTTGCAGATAGGCATGATCAGGGTGAGGCGCGCTGCTGGCGGCGTAGTAGGAAGCGGCGTGCTGCGCGCTGTGGATCATTGGACGAGTCCTGGTGCGTGGGCTGGAACGGGAGAATAAGCCGCAGGCCCAGGGCGGGCAACCGGCCTATAATGGGCGGACCTTTTCAACCTGTGCCTCGTCATGTCCTGCGACCGCCACAAGATCCACTTCCTGCGCGAACTCATCCCTTCGTTCGAATGCGAGCCTGGCTGCCATGACTGCTGCGGACCGGTTACCACCTCGGCGCAAGAGATGGCTCGGCTGCCGCGCAAATCCCAGGCCGAACAGGACGCTGCCCTGGAGCGCCTGGACTGCGTGCACCTGGGGCCCCAGGGCTGCACGGTATATGAAGAGCGGCCACTGATCTGTCGCCTGTTCGGTACCACCCCACGACTGGCCTGCCCGCGTGGGCGTGGGCCCGAACCCATGATCGACCCTGCGGCCGAGCAACTGGTGCACCAGTTCATTGCCACCACCCGGCAAGTGCTGGTCTAGGCGTTTGCGGTAGGGCCCGGCGTCAGTCCGGGATCGGCAGGCAGAGGCTTTCCTTCACCTCCTCCATCACGATGTAGCTTTTGGACTCACGCACGTGGGGCAGCTTGAGCAGGATGTCGCCAAGCAGCTTGCGATACGAAGCCATTTCCGAAATGCGCGCCTTGACCAGGTAGTCGAAGTCGCCGGAAACCAGGTGGCATTCGAGCACGTGCGGCAGCTTCAGGACTGCCCGGCGAAACTCCTCGAAGGTATCGCCAGACTTGTAGTCCAGGCTGATTTCCACGAAGACCAGCAGGCTGCCCTTGAGGTGCTGTGGGTTCAGGCGGGCGTTATAGCCCATGATGATGCCTTCACGTTCCAGCCGGCGCACGCGCTCGGTGCACGGCGTGGTGGAGAGGCCGACCTTCTCGCCCAGTTCGGTGAAGGAGATACGCCCGTCGTTCTGCAGGATGCGCAGGATGTTCCGGTCGATCTTGTCCAGCTCACGCTTACTTTGATGCTGGGTTCTCATAGGGGATGCCCCTCCGTCAAAGGCCATTGTGCCGAGAATTCTCGCCAATAATAGGCTTTTATATAGTGAATTGCACTGCTCTCGAATTCCTATACTTCGCCCATCAATGGCAGTCCAACAACACACCGCGGCAGGCCGCGAGGGGAAAGAAACGATGCGAGTTCTGGTACTTGGTAGCGGCGTGATCGGAACCGCCAGTGCCTATTACCTGGCCCGGCAAGGGTTCGAAGTGACGGTGGTGGACCGCCAGCCAGCGGTGGCCATGGAAACCAGCTTTGCCAACGCCGGCCAGATCTCGCCTGGCTATGCCTCGCCGTGGGCGGCGCCGGGGGTGCCTCTGAAAGCCGTTAAATGGCTGCTCGAGCGCCACGCTCCGCTTGCCATCAAGCTGACCGGTGACGTAGACCAGTACTTGTGGATGGCCCAGATGCTGCGCAACTGCACGGCCAACCGCTATGCCGTGAACAAGGAGCGCATGGTGCGGTTGTCCGAGTACAGCCGCGACTGCCTCGACGAACTGCGCGCCGAAACCGGAATCGCGTACGAGAATCGTAGCCTGGGCACCACCCAGCTGTTCCGTACCCAGGCCCAGGTCGATGCAGCTGCCAAGGATATCGCCGTGCTTGAGCAGTCAGGCGTGCCTTATGAATTGCTCGACCGCGATGGCATCGCCCGCGTCGAACCTGCCCTGGCCAGTGTGAAGGGCATTCTCGCCGGCGCCCTGCGCCTGCCCAACGACCAGACCGGCGATTGCCAGTTGTTCACCACCAAGCTGGCAGAAATGGCCCGCAACCTGGGCGTGGAGTTCCGCTTCGGGCAGGACATCCAGCGCCTGGATCATGCAGGTGACCGCATCAACGGTGTCTGGATCGATGGCAAGCTCGAAACCGCCGACCGCTACGTGCTGGCATTGGGCAGCTATTCGCCGCAGATGCTCAAGCCCCTAGGCATCAAGGCGCCGGTCTATCCGTTGAAGGGCTACTCCCTGACCGTACCCATCACCAACGGTGACATGGCGCCTGCCTCGACCATCCTCGACGAAACCTACAAGGTCGCCATCACCCGTTTCGACAACCGTATCCGTGTTGGAGGCATGGCTGAGATCGCCGGCTTCGACCTGTCGCTCAACCCCCGCCGACGCGAAACACTGGAGATGATCGTCAACGACCTTTATCCTCGCGGCGGTGATTTGAGCCAGGCCAGTTTCTGGACTGGGCTGCGTCCCGCGACGCCAGACGGTACCCCCATCGTGGGTGCAACCGCCTTCCGTAACCTGTTCCTCAATACAGGGCACGGCACGCTGGGCTGGACCATGGCCTGTGGCTCGGGTCGTCTGCTGGCTGACCTGATCGCGCGCAAGAAACCGCAGATCAGTGCAGAGGGGCTGGACATCTCGCGCTATGGCAGTAGCCGCGAAGTGGCCCGTCACGGGCATGGTTCGCCTGCCCATCAGCAGTAAGCCATCCATTGGGGTATTCGCCGGTGACCTGCGAATGCCCCAGCTTCGATTTCAACCCGTATGACTTTTAAGGCAGCCGCATGCGCCCCGCCCGTGCCCTGATCGACCTCCAGGCCCTGCGCCACAATTACCGTCTCGCCCGTGAACTGACCGGTGCCAAGGCGCTTGCCGTGATCAAGGCCGACGCCTACGGCCATGGTGCTGTGCGCTGCGCGTTGGCGCTCGAGCCCGAAGCGGACGGGTTTGCCGTGGCCTGCATCGAGGAGGCGCTGGAGCTGCGTGCGGCCGGCATCAGGGGCCCGGTCCTGCTGCTGGAGGGCTTCTTCGAGGCCAGTGAGCTGCCGTTGATCGTCGAACATGACCTGTGGTGCGTCGTGCATTCGGCCTGGCAATTGGAGGCCATCGAGAAAAGCCCGCTGGCCAGCCCGCTCACCGTCTGGCTCAAGCTCGATACCGGCATGCACCGTGTAGGGCTGCATCCCAAGGACTATCGCGATGCCTATGAGCGCCTGCTGGCCTGCGGCAAGGTAGGGCGCATTGTGCTCATGAGCCATTTCGCCCGTGCCGATGAGCTGGGTGCGCAGGCCACGGCCGAGCAGATTGCCGTTTTCGAAACCGCGCGCCAGGGCTTGGCAGCAGAGTGCAGCCTGCGCAACTCTCCAGCCGTGCTGGGTTGGCCCCAGGCAGCCGGTGATTGGGTGCGCCCAGGGCTGATGCTCTACGGCGCAACGCCGTTCGATATGCCTCAAGCTCAGGCCCAACGCCTGCAGCCGGTCATGACACTGCAGTCGCGGGTCATCAGTGTGCGGGAGCTGCCGGCCGGCGAGCCGGTGGGTTACGGCGCCACGTTCGTCAGCACGCGGCCCACCCGTGTAGGCGTGGTCGCCATGGGCTACGCCGACGGTTACCCTCGCCAGGCGCCCAACGGTACGCCGGTCATCGTTGCTGGCAGCCGGGCCCCGCTCATCGGTCGCGTGTCGATGGACATGCTGAGCATCGACCTGACCGACGTGCCGCAGGCGACCGTCGGCAGCCCAGTCGAACTATGGGGCAAGCAGGTGCATGCCGCTGAGGTGGCGAGCCAGGCCGGTACCATTCCTTACCAGATCTTCTGCAATCTCAAGCGGGTGCCCCGGGAATACATTGGGGACTAGGGCGTCAGGCGGGTGGTGTGTTGTAAATACTGAACGGCGTTGCCATGATATCGTTCACATCCACCCGCATAACCCGTCTCAGGAGGCTCCAGCTTTGGACGTCGGCGAACGACTGCAAGCCATCCGCACGCTCAAGGGCCTGTCCCAGCGTGAACTCGCCAAGCGCGCGGGGGTTACCAACAGCACCATCTCGATGATCGAGAAAAACAGTGTGAGCCCGTCGATCAGTTCGCTGCGCAAGGTACTGAGCGGCATTCCCATGTCCATGGTCGAGTTCTTTTCCGTGGAGCTCGAACCCGAGAGCCCTGCGCAGATCGTCTACAAAGCCCACGAACTGATCGACATCTCCGATGGTGCGGTGACCATGAAGCTGGTTGGCAAATCGCACCGCAACCGTGCCATCGCTTTTCTGACCGAGGTGTACCCGCCCGGCGCCGACACCGGTGCCGAAATGCTGACCCATGATGGCGAAGAGACTGGCATTCTGCTTGAAGGCCGCCTGGAATTGGTGGTCGGTACCGAGCTGTTCATTCTCGAAGCAGGCGACAGTTATTACTTCGAAAGCACCCGCCCGCACCGTTTTCGCAACCCGTTCGAACAGCCAGCACGCTTGATCAGCGCCGCCACCCCCTCGAACTTTTGATCCAGCGCAGTGCATTGACGCGTCAATACCCCTTTCCTGTGTAGGGTCGTTTCCCGGCTTCGGGCTTGCCGTTATACTTTTCGGCGCTCGAGGATCCGTGGCCGCGAGCATGATTAGCCACCATGAGGGTGTTCGCGTGAATCAAGTCAAGAAGATGCTGGCCATCCCGGCCGCCGTACTGGCCCTGTGGGCAATTACCGCTACCGCTGCGACCAATGACGATATCGCCAAGCGCCTGGAACCGGTCGGTAAGGTGTGTATCCAGGGCCAGGAATGCAAGGGCATGGCCGTGACCGCCAGCGCTGGCGCCGGGTCTGCCAGAACGCCCGACGACATCATCGCCAAGCATTGCACGGCCTGCCATGGCACGGGCCTGCTCGGCGCGCCGAAAGTGGGCGACAGTGCAGCCTGGAAGGAGCGTGCCGACCACCAGGGTGGGTTGGATGGCATCCTGGCCAAGGCCATCACGGGAATCAACGCCATGCCGCCGAAGGGCACCTGCGCGGATTGTTCGGATGATGAGCTAAAGGCCGCTATTGAGAAGATGTCTGGCCTGTAAGTTACTGCAATGTGCTGCGTAGCAGTCCCAGTATTTTAGCTTCGCATCTCGTCTTGCCGGGGCCGCTATGCGGCCCATCGCGGCGCAAGGCCGCTCCCACATGAGGGGCGCTGGCCCTTAGAGGCGGTGAAAGGCAGTTGCTCCTGCAATCGCTACTTCAGCCATCCCACGATCACAGTAGGAGCGGCCTAGTGCCGCGATGGGCTGCGCAGCAGCCCCAGAGATGTGAGCACTATCGCTAATTGCCGGGGCCGCTTGGCGGCCCATCGCGGCCGGTCCGGCGCCCCGGCGAGGCCGCTCCCACATGAGGGGGCGCTGGCCCTTAGAGGCGGTGAAAGGCAGTTGCTCCTGCAATCGCTACTTCAGCCATCCCACGATCACAGTAGGAGCGGCCTAGTGCCGCGATGGCTGCGCAGCAGCCCCAGAGATGTGAGCACTATCGCTAATTGCCGGGGCCGCTTCGCGGCCCATCCCGGCCGGCCCGGCGCCCCGGCGAGGCCGCTCCTACAGGCACCGCATACGCTTAGACCTGCGCTGTGCCTGAAGGCCACCGAATTGTCGAGTGGCTGCCAGTGCTTGTCCAATTGTCTGCGCCTTCCGCTTCCCGCCCAGGCAACCAACCTGTCCACCTGCCTGTCGAACCTCCTGAACCCAAGCACGAACCAGGAGGCCTCGATGCACCTCAGTTCCATCGACCAGGCCGTCGAACAGGTCCTGTCCCGCCTGCCAACCCATGTCCACATGGGCCTGCCGCTGGGCCTGGGCAAACCCAATGCGTTCGTCAACGCACTCTATGCCCGCATCCGCGAGTTGCCCGAACGCCGTCTGACCATCTATACAGCCCTCTCCCTGGGGCGACCAGCGCTGGGTGATGGCTTGCAGCAACGCTTGCTCGAGCCCTTCGTCGAGCGCGTGTTCGGCGACTACGAAGAGCTTCACTATCTGGCCGATCTGCGCAATGACAGCCTGCCGCCGAACATTCGCGTAGAACAGTTCTTCATGCAGCCTGGCAGCCTGCTTGCCAGTGAGTCGGCCCAACAGGATTACGTCAGCAGCAACTACAGCCATGCCGCGCGAGACATCAATGCCAAGGGCCTGAACCTCATCGCCCAGCTGGTGGCGGCTACGCCGGAGCGGCCCGTCCACCTGAGCCTGGCCTGCAACCCGGACATCACCCTGGACCTGTTACCCATGGTCGAACGCCGTCGTGCCGCTGGCGAGACCATTCTCATGCTGGGCCAGGTGCATGCGCAGCTACCGTACATGCCCGGTGATGCCGAGTTGCCAATGGATGCGTTCGACCTCTTGTTGGACGAAGCCGAGCAGCGCCAACTGTTTTCAACGCCCAACATGCCGGTCACCACGCAGGACCACTGCATTGGCCTGCATGCCAGCAGCCTGGTGCGCGACGGCGGCACCCTGCAGATCGGGATTGGTGCCATGGGCGACGCGGTTGCCGCCGCGCTGCTCGCCCGCCAGAGCGATAACGTTGCCTACCGTGCAGCGCTCGACGGCCTTGGCGCGGGCACCACGCAGGCACTGATCGAGCGGGAAGGGGGGCTCGCGCCCTTCGAACAGGGGCTGTACGGCTGTAGCGAGATGTTCGTCAACGGGCTGTTGGCGCTGGCCGAGGCGGGCGTGCTGCGGCGTGCTGTGGATGACCGGGGAGTGATCCTGCACGGGGGGTTCTTCCTCGGCCCGCAAGCGTTCTACCAGCGCTTGCGCGACATGACCCTTGAGCAGCGCGCACGGTTTGCCATGACCGGGATCAATTTCGTCAACGAGCTCTACGGTGACGAACAGCTCAAACGTCGCCAGCGACAAGACGCACGCTTTATCAATACGGTGTTCGGCATGACCCTGCTCGGTGCGGGTGTGGCCGATCAGCTCGAAGACGGGCGAGTATTGAGCGGGGTAGGTGGGCAGTACAACTTCGTCGCCCAAGGGCACGCGCTGGAAGGTGGCCGCTCGATACTGCTGCTGCGCAGCTGGCGCGAAGCGGGCGGCGAGGTGTCGTCGAACATCTTCTGGAACTACGGCCATTGCACCATTCCCCGCCACCTGCGCGATATCGTGGTGACCGAATATGGCATCGCCGATCTCAGGGGGCAGACCGACAGCGAGGTCATTGCGCGATTGCTTACGGTGTGTGACGCCCGGTTCCAGGAGAGCCTGATCGAGCAGGCCAAAAACGCTGGCAAATTGGCGGAAGATTTTCAGCTCGACAGGCGCTTTGCCGATAACACGCCGCAGCGCCTGGCCGCGGTCCAGGCACAGCACCCACAGCTGTTCCCGGAATACCCCATGGGAACCGATTTCACGGTTGAAGAGCAGGACTTGCTACGGGCACTGAACTGGTTGAAAAGCAAGTTCAAGCTCAGCGAGGCGCTCGAACTGGGCAAGGCCACGCTGGAGGCGCCAGAGCCGCAAGGGTATGAACGGCATCTGGCACGGATGCAACTTGACCAGCCTCAGGGGCTAAAAGAAGCGCTGTACCAACGGTGGCTGTTGGCGGGCCTGGCGGCGACCTGAAAACGACAGGGGCTGCCACGCAGCCCCCTGTGCCCGGATGCGAGCGAGCCGGTGCCGCATCACTCGATGAAGCTGACCACACCGCCTTCCAGCGATTTCACTCGCGCCAGCGACTCCACGCGATAGCCTTGGCGGTCCAGTTCGGCGCGTCCGCCCTGGAACGATTTCTCGATCACGATCCCCAGGCCTACCACGGTCGCCCCGGCCTGCTTGATGATCGATATCAGCGCCTGGGACGCCTTGCCGTTGGCCAGGAAGTCATCCATCACCAGCACTCGGTCGCTGCTGCTCAGGTGGCGCGGCGAAATGGCCACGGTGTTCTCGGTCTGCTTGGTGAACGAATACACAGAAGCCGTCAGCAGGTTTTCGGTGAGGGTCAGCGACTGGTGCTTGCGCGCGAAGATCACCGGCACGCCCAGCTTCAACCCGGTCATCACCGCAGGGGCGATGCCCGACGCCTCGATGGTGACGATCTTGGTCACGCCGGCATCGGCGAACAGGCGGGCGAACTCGTCACCGATCAGCTGCATCAGCGCCGGGTCGATCTGATGGTTGAGAAACGCATCGACTTTGAGAACCTGGTCGGAAAGCACGATGCCTTCTTCGCGAATCTTCTGATGCAGTGCTTCCACTATGGTATTCCTCGGAACAGAAATGGCCGCAAACAGCGGCAGTGTTTAAGAGTAATGGTTGATCAGCGTTTGAGCATCGCCCGGATGTCGGCCAGGGCATTGTTGCCGCGTGCGGCCTTGACCTCGACCGGTGCATCGTCCAGCCCTTCCCAGGACAGGTCTTCGGGGGGCAGTTCGTCGAGGAAGCGACTGGGCGTGCAGTCGATGACTTCCCCGTATTGCTTGCGTTTGGCGGCGAACGTGAACGCCAGCGTCTGGCGTGCGCGGGTAATACCCACATAAGCCAGGCGGCGCTCTTCCTCGATGGTGTCGGCCTCGATGCTGGAGCGGTGAGGCAGGATCTCCTCCTCCATGCCCATGATGAACACGTAGGGAAATTCCAGGCCCTTGGACGCGTGCAGGGTCATCATCTGCACACCGTCGGCGTTTTCTTCCTCTTCCTGCTGGCGCTCGAGCATGTCGCGCAGCACCAACTTGCCAATGGCGTCCTCAATGGTCATGTCACCCTCTTCGTCCTTCTCGAGGGTGTTCTTCAGCGCTTCGACCAGGAACCAGACGTTGCTGATGCGAAACTCCGCGGCCTTGTCGCTGGCGGTCTGCTGGCGGATCCAGTTTTCGTAGTCGATGTCGCGGATCATTTCATGCAGGGCGGCTATGGGGTCGTCCAGCGCCACCTTGTGGCGCACGCCGTCCAGCCAGTGCTTGAAGCGCTGCAGGCGCTCGGTGTAGCGCGCATCCAGGTGCTCGCCCAGGCCCAGTTCCTCACTGGCGGCATACATCGAAATGCCCCGGCCGGTGGCATAGTTGCCGAGCTTTTCCAAGGTGGTCGAGCCGATTTCCCGGCGCGGCACGTTGATGACACGTAGGTAGGCGTTGTCGTCGTCAGGGTTCACCAGCAGGCGCAGGTAGGCCATGAGGTCCTTGACTTCCTGACGGCCAAAGAAGCTGTTGCCGCCGGAAAGACGGTAAGGCACCTGGTGGTGCTGCAACTTCAGCTCAATCAGCTTGGCCTGGTAGTTGCCGCGGTACAGGATGGCGAAATCGCTGTAGGGACGGTTGGTGCGCAGGTGCAGCGTGAGGATTTCCATCGCTACGCGCTCGGCCTCGGCATCCTCGTTCTTGCAACGTATCACCCGGATCTCGTCGCCCACGCCCATCTCGCTCCACAGCTGTTTCTCGAACGCGTGCGGGTTGTTGGCGATCAGCACGTTGGCGCAGCGCAGGATGCGGCTGGTGGAGCGGTAGTTCTGCTCCAGCATGACCACTTTCAGTGAGGGATAGTCCTCCTTGAGCAGCATCAGGTTCTCGGGGCGCGCGCCGCGCCAGGCGTAGATCGACTGGTCGTCGTCGCCCACCACGGTGAACTGGTTGCGCATGCCGATCAGCATCTTCACCAGCAGGTACTGGCTGGCGTTGGTGTCCTGGTATTCGTCTACCAACAGATAACGCACGCGATTCTGCCAGCGCTCGAGCACCTCGGGGTGTTCCTGGAACAACTTGACCGGTTGCAGGATCAGGTCGTCGAAGTCCACGGCGTTGAACGCCTTGAGCGTGCGCTGATAGTGGGTGTAAACGACCGCAGCGGTCTGCTCGCGCGGGTTGCGTGCTTTCTCCAGGGCCTCGGGAGGCAGGATCAGGTCGTTCTTCCAGGCACCGATCATGTTCTTGATTTCGTCGATGCCGTCGTCGCCGGAGTACTCCTTCTGCATGATGTCCGACAGCAGGGCTTTGATATCCGACTCGTCGAAGATCGAAAAACCAGGCTTGTAGCCCAGGCGTTCGTGCTCCTTGCGGATGATGTTCAGGCCCAGGTTGTGGAATGTGCAGACCGTCAGCCCTCGGCCTTCGCCCGGACGCAGCAGGCTGGCAACCCGCTCCTTCATCTCGCGGGCGGCCTTGTTGGTGAAGGTCATGGCCACGATGTACTGGGCGCGAATACCGCAGTTCTGGATGAGGTGGGCAATTTTGCGCGTGATGACGCTGGTCTTGCCCGAACCTGCACCGGCGAGCACCAAAAGAGGGCCGCCGACATAGTCACGGGCTTCCTGCTGCCGGGGATTGAGTCGGGACATGCTAGAAACCGGGGGTCGCCAGAAAATAGCCGCGCATTCTAACAGGCATGCGTGTTCATGGCGTGACCGTCTGACGTTCGAGTCAGACTTTAGAAACGACCATTAGCGCCGCTAATGCTTGCGCCTGAAAAAATCGTATTTGCCGGTTTGTCTGCTTTCGCGCAGGATGCACGACAAAATACGTCGGACCAGGCTGTTAAAAGGCGCGCTTACAAGTGAAAATCATTTCCATTGAATGCGTCGGCCTGTTCATCGGTCTACGTTGCATCGTCGAGCCTTAAGGAGCCGTCTTGTCCGCGCCTGTCGAACCTATGCGTTTGCTGCTGTTGGCCAGTGAGCCCGAGTGGGCGGCCTTGCTGCACGCGTGCATGCCTGCCTTGAAGGGCGCGGCCGTACTGCTCACGGCACCCGACTGGGATGCCGTCGACAGTCTGTTCAGCCGCGACCGGCAGGCCGTGGTGCTGACCACGCCGGCGTTGCAGCCAGCACCCGGTCGTTGTGAACTGCCGACCATCCTGCTGTTGCACAGCGAGCCAGAGGCGGCGCCCAGCGGCGTCAGCGACTGGCTGGTGAGCGACCAAGTCAATGTCGACAGCCTGCGTCGCTGCC
The DNA here is from genome assembly GCF_002812565.2 of Pseudomonas sp. SGAir0191. Lineage (NCBI taxonomy): Bacteria > Pseudomonadati > Pseudomonadota > Gammaproteobacteria > Pseudomonadales > Pseudomonadaceae > Pseudomonas > Pseudomonas sp. SGAir0191. Next base: position 4,888,676 of record NZ_CP025035.2, on the reverse strand, counting down.
TGCGCCACGTGCGCGAGCGAGGTGTACTGGTAGCCACCCTGCAACGCTTGGCCGAGCAAGACCCTTTGACCGGCATCGCCAACCGCCAGGGCTTCCAGGCCTTGCTGGCCACGCGCCTGGCCGACCATGACGGGCGCGGCGTCGCCCTAGGGCATCTGGACCTGGACAACTTTCGCCATGTCAATGACGCCCTGGGGCACCAGAGTGGGGATCGCCTCATTCTGCAGGTGGTGCTACGTCTGAAGCATCAACTCGAAGCAGGCGACCAGCTGGCACGCCTGGGCAGTGACGAGTTCGCCTTGCTGATCGACACCCGCCGCGACCCAGGGCGTGCCGAGTGGATGGCCGAGCGCATCGTCGAGGCATTGGCCGAGCCCTACTGGGTCGATGGCGAAAGCCTGCTGCTCGGTTGCAGCCTGGGCCTGGCCCACGCCCGCGCCCAGAGTGGCGCCGACCCGCTGATGTGGCATGCGCACATCGCCATGCGTCAGGCCAAGGCCACCCAGGGCTGTACCTTCCATGTCTTCAACGAGCGCATCAATCGCCACGCACGCAGCCTGGCCGATCTCGAAAGCGAGCTGCGCCGGGCCTTGCGCCGTGACGAGCTGGAGCTTCACTATCAGCCGCGCTTGAACCTGGCTGATGGGCGGATCGTCGGTCTCGAAGCGCTGGTGCGCTGGCGCCACGCCGAACGGGGCTTGCTGCCGCCCAGTGAGTTCGTGCCATTGGCCGAGCAAAGCGGGCTGATCGTGCCGCTGGGTTACTGGGTCATCGCCCGTGCCCTGCGCGACATGCAGGCCCTGAACACACAGGGGCTTGCGCCGTTGCACATGGCGGTCAACCTCAGTTTCCGGCAGTTTCAGGACAGCCAGTTGCTGGCAACCTTGAGCCGGCTAATTGCCGAGTACGGTGTCGATGCCCACTGGCTGGAATTCGAGCTGACCGAAACGGCCGTGATGCGGCGCAATGAGCGGGTGCGTCAGACCATGGATGCACTGGGGCGCCTGGGCGTGCGCTTCTCGCTGGACGACTTTGGCACAGGGTTCTCTTCGTTCGTGCACCTCAACAGCCTGCCGATCACCTTGCTCAAGGTGGACCGCAGTTTCGTTGCGCAGATGGATATGCGCGAAGAGAACCGCAAGCTGGTGCATGCCATGATCAACCTGGCCCACAATCTCAACCTCGAAGTGGTGGCCGAGGGCGTCGAAAGCGAAGCGCAATTGGCCTTGCTGCGCGGGTTTGGCTGCAACCAGGTACAGGGTTTCCTGGTCAGCAAGCCCCTGCCGGTAGACGCGCTGATCCCGTTCCTGCTGCAGTCGTCACACCGCCAAGTGGGGGTTGCAGGCTAGCTGTCCGCCCCTCTGGCCAATGCGCAAAGCCACCTCAATGGGTTGAAATCAGGCAGATGTGGCCGTTACGGCGCGTGTTCCGGCGTGGCGCAACAGCCGCCGCATCCGCCATTCGAAGCCGAAGGTCAGCGCCACCGAGGCGCACGCCAGCCCCAAGGCCAGCCCCCACCAGACGCCCAGCGCGCCCCCGCCAAAGACGAAAGTGAACAACCAGGCGCTGGGTGCCCCGATGAGCCAGTAGCACACCAGCCCGATCAGGAACGTAGTCTTGGCGTCTTTCAGTCCACGAATAGAGCCCATGGCGATGGTCTGCACGCCATCGAACAGCTCGAACCAGGCGGCTACCATCAGCAGCTGGACCGCCAGCTGGAAGATGGCGGCAAATGCCGGGTCGGCCCTGTCGATGAACAGCCCTACCAATGCGTCTGGCAGCAACCAGAACAGCGCAGCGAAGGCGAACATCAGCATGGCCCCGAAGCCGATCCCCACCCGGCCAGCGCTGCGCGCGGCGAGCAAGTTGCCCGCACCGTAGTAATGGCCTACGCGCATGGTCACGGCATAGGACAGGCCAGTGGGCACCATGAAGGCGGTCGACACGATCTGCAGGGCGATTTGGTGCGCGCCCAACTCGGTACTGCCCAGTACGCCCATGCACAGCGCCGCAAAAGCGAACAGCCCTACTTCCACCATGTACGTGCCGCCGATCGGCAGCCCCAGCCGCCACAGCTCGCCCAACGCGGGCAGCGATGGCCGCGATAGGCCCTTGCGCAGCGGGTAGGCGGCATAGGCCGGGTGCCAGCGGATGTACAGCGCCAGGGCAATGGCCATGCCCATCGAGACCACCGCAGTGACCAGGCCGATGCCCATCAGACCAAGCTTGGGCAGGCCGAACATGCCTTCGATCAGCGCAACGTTCAGCAAGTAGTTGAGTACGGTGCCTACCAGGCTGATGACCATCACCGGCGTAGAGCGGCCCAGGGCGCTGGTGAAGCCACGCAAGGCCATGAAGGTCAGGTAGCCCGGCAACGCCAGCGGCAGCAGGGTGAGAAACTCGGCCGCCGAGGCGACGTTGTCAGGCTGCTGCCCGAAAAGCAGCAGCACAGGTTCGAGGTTCCACAGCACCAGCGCCGCGAACAAGGCCAGGCCCCAGGCCAGCCACAGGCCGCTTTGCGCCAGCCGTGTGGCGCCCTCGATGTCATTGGCGCCTCGGCGGAAGGCTACCAGGGTGCCGACCGCCGCGATGACGCCCAGGCAGAAGATGGACACGAACGAATAGCCCGCCGCGCCCAACCCGCCACCGGCCAAGGCCTGCGGGCTGATGCGTGCCATCATCAGGGTGTCGGTCAGTACCATGAGCATGTGCGCCAGCTGCGAGGCGATCAGCGGGCCTGCCAAGCGCAGTAATGCCTTGAGCTCGTGGGTAGGTGCGACGTGCATGGATGTGATCCTTGGCGAAGACGGTGGCGGACGAAGGGCGATTCTGAAGCTTGGGTCAGCTTTTAACAAAAGGATAAATGCGATCATTGGCATGAGTTTTAATCATGGCGATATGATGCGCAGGTCGCCGTATCTCCGCCGAACAAGGAACCTCATGACCCGCAAGTTACCGCCCTTGTATGCGCTGCGTGCATTCGAAGCTACGGCGAGGTTGAACTCATTCACCCGTGCTGGCGAAGCGTTGTCCATTACCCAAAGCGCGGTCAGCCGGCACATTCGCACGCTGGAGGATCACTTTGCCTGCCGACTGTTCGTGCGCAGTGGCCGCAGCCTGCAACTGACCGAAGCTGCACGGGTACTACTACCGGGTGTGCGCGAAGGCTTTGCCGCGCTTGAGCGTGCTTGTGACACGTTGCGCGGTGAAGACGAAATGCTGCGCATGAAGGCGCCGTCCACCCTGACCATGCGTTGGTTGCTGGCCCGGCTGAGCCGCTTCCGTCGGCTGCAGCCTGGCAATGAAGTGCAACTGACCAGTGCCTGGATGGACGTCGACCATGTGGACTTCAACCAGGAACCTTTCGATTGCGCCGTGCTGCTGGGCGATGGGGTGTTCCCGGCGGAGTGGGAGGTACGCAAGCTGTTCCCCGAACTGCTGGTGCCGGTGGGTGCACCAGGGCTGTTGGATGACGGGCCCTGGACCGCGGCGCGCCTTGCGAGTAGCGAACTGCTGCACCCTACAATGGACAAGCGTGACTGGCGGGTATGGCTGGAGCGCCTGGGCCTGAGTAGCAGGGTTTCGCTCAAGGGCGGGCAGGTGTTCGACACGTTGGAACTGGGCATGATTGCAGCGGCCCGAGGCTACGGTGTTTCAATTGGTGACCTGATGATGGTGGCCGAAGATGTGGCGCAGGGGCGCATGAGCCTGCCATGGCCGACAGCAGTCCCCAGCGGTATGGACTACTACCTGGTATGGCCGCGGACCCGGCCGGGCGGCGAGCGCCTGCGCCGCCTCAGTGCCTTCCTGCAAGCAGAGGTGAATGCCATGGCGCTACCCGAGGTGGTGATCCTGCCAGCCCTTTGATTGCGAGCGCTATATCCCGGTCCGACACTCAAGTATTCAGCGCCGACGCCGATCAAGTGGCACCAGCGTCCCGGAAGAGGGCGCGCTTTCCGTCAAATAAAAGCGGGCGGTCAGCGTGATCAGGATGATCCCGGCCTCTTGCCAGGAGCTTGCCCATGCCTCAACCGCGTGCCCGGATTGCCTCGCAACTCGGTATCGCCCTCGCCATCGTGCTGGCGCTGGTGATTTCCGGCAGTACCCTTTTTGCCCTGCGTTCACTGGACGATGCCAACCTCGCTACGCGCCAGGCCCACCTGGCCAGTGAGGCGCGCTTGCTGGCCGACCAGCTTGACACGTTCCACGGCTCGCTCAAGGACAATACCCAGCGCTTGAGCGGCTTGTTCGAGCGACGCTTCGCATCAGGGCTGTCGCTTCATGCAGGGCAGACCGTGCAGGTCGCAGGGCAGGCAACCCCGGCCCTGTACCTGGGCGATCAGCTATTGAACAACGACTTCCAGCAAGTGGACGACTTCCAACAGATGACTGCCGGTATCGCCACGGTATTCGTGCGCAGTGGTGACGATTTCGTGCGCATCAGCACCAACCTGAAGAAACAGGACGGCAGCCGCGCCATCGGTACCCAGCTCGACCGTCAGCACCCTGCTTACGCCAAGTTACTGGCCGGGCAGATGTACGTTGGCCGTGCCGTGTTGTTCGACCGCAACTACATGACGCGCTACGTGCCGATGACCGACGGTAATGGCCGGGTGATTGCGGTGCTGTTCGTGGGTTTCGATTACACCGATGCGCAGAACGCCCAGTTCGCCAACCTCAAACGCTTCCGCATTGGCCAAACCGGTTCATTGGCACTGCAGGATGAAAAGGGCCAGTGGCTGGTGCCGCCGGCCAATGCCGAGCAGCCGCTGTACAGCGCGACGGCGCCCTTTGCCGAAGGGCCTTGGACGGTGGTTGCGAGCATGCCTCTGGCGGAGATCCGCGAGGTAACCTGGAGCGTGGGGCTGCGCCTTGCCGTCGGCAGCGTGCTGGCCATGCTCATGGCCGTGGCTGCCACGCTCTGGTTGCTCAGGCGTAAGCTGCGCCCGCTGGATGATCTGGTACGGCAAGCACAAGCGCTCGGAGCGGGTGACCTGAACGCACGGCTGAACGTGACCAGCCACGATGAAATCGGACAGTTGGCGCGCAGCTTCAACACGATGGGTGAAGCCCTCTCGAACATGGTCGAGCACATTCGCAGTGCCTCCGAACAGGTCAGCACCCGCGCCCGCTCGCTGTCAGGCCTGTCGGCTGGCGCCTGTGTGGGCATGGACCAGCAATCAGGCGAAATCACCAGCATGGCGGGCGCAGTGGAAGAGTTCAGCGCCACGTCCATGAACATCGCCGACAACATGGCTGGTACCGAGCGCATGGCCCGCGACAATGCCCAGCAGACCCGCGTGGGCCGCGGCGCCATGGACGAAGCGTCGCACTCGCTCAAGCAGATTGCCGATGCCCTGGGTGACACCGCCACGGTCGTGAACAGCCTGGGTGCACGTTCGCAAGAGATCGGCAGCATCATAAGTGTCATCACCGCCATCGCTGAGCAGACCAATCTGTTGGCTTTGAATGCTGCCATCGAAGCGGCCCGTGCCGGTGAGCAGGGGCGTGGCTTTGCAGTGGTGGCTGACGAGGTGCGTGGGCTGGCAGCGCGAACCCGTCAGGCCACCGATGAGATATCCGGCATGATCACCAGCATCCAGCAGCAGACCGGGCATGCCATCACCACGCTGGAGCAGAGTAACCAGCTGATGCAGGACGGCCTGGAGCGCAATGGCAAGGTCGCGCAGGCACTTGCCCGCATCGACGAACAAAGCCGTGCGGCGGGTGAGCAGTTTGCCGTGATCAGTACGGCGACCCAGGAGCAGAGCAGCACAGCGACCGTGCTGAGCCGCAATTTGCAGAGCATCGCCCAGGCCAACGGTGAGCAGCGCGAGGTGGCCAACGAGCTGGCATTAACAGCGCGGGAGCTGGAACGGTTGGCCGCGCAGTTGCGTCAGGAAGTGGACCGTTTCCGCTGACACGGTGGGGCACCCAAGTGCCCCTTCAACGTGTCGCTTTACAGCGATATCAGGTTCAGTGCCTGCGCGCACGCCTGCAGCGAGCGGCGCTCGCTTTGCGCATAGAGCGCCAGTTCATCCTGCACCTGCAGCCCCAGCGCCGCTTCGAAGGCCGCGCGGTTGGCGTTGCTGCCGTACTCGGCCCGGGCATCGTCGCCCAGGTTGGACTGGAAGATCCCTGCGGCGCTTACCGGCAAGAAATCTTCGTATACCAGTGCCTCGAAATGCACGTGGTCTGCGTCGATCAGCCCTTGCAGGGTAGTTGGCCTGCCTTGTTCACCGCGCGCGGCCAGGCCTTTCTCGGTCGCAAAATAGCGAAAATACGCCAGGCCCTGCTCACGCATCTGCACCAGGTCGTCCGGGAAGGCGGCGAAGGTGTCTGTGAGCATCGCCATGTACTGTGCGGCATTGGCTTCGGCGGGTGCACCACCCAATGCGACGCGAGTCCTGTCGAGCAGCTTGTCATAGAGCTGGCGCCCCTTCGGGGTCAACGCCGCGCCACGTTGCTCGATTTCCCCAAAGCGCGCGGTGTGGCTGCCTTCGCTACCGTGCTGACCGCAGAACACGACCTTTTCCTGCAAGGCCTTGAAGCTGGTCTGGCGCAGTAAAATGGGGTGGCGGCGGGGAGGGGGGCCTTCGACCACGGCCTTGGGCGTGATGCCCTTGGCCGGCATGCTGAGCTGGATGGCATCAATATCCAGGGTGCGCGGAGTGAGGTGATTGATGTGCGGGCCCTTGAACGCGACAACATCGGCAAGCAGGCGGTGCTGGTCGTGCAGCTGCTGGTACTGCTCGGCGGTAACGGTAGCGTCGCGGTGCCAGCGGAAGGTGTGCAGGGCTTCCTGTACGAAAGTCTGGGCATCTGCGGTATTCAAGCCGCCATCGCGTTCGCGCTGCTCGATCAGATGGAGTACGCGAGGGGTGAAGATCTGGCGTTTGGCCAGGATATCCTTGGCCATTTCCCGCAACTGCAGGTTGTCGATCAGCTCCAAGCGCAACAGCGAGGTGAAGACACGGAACGGGCTGACGTGCAGCGACTGCTCATGCACGGCACGGAACGCGGTGGAGTGCACCGGGACCCCAGCACTGCTGAGGTCGTAGTAGCCCACTGGCTGCATGCCCATGACCGCAAAAAGTCGCGCGATGGTCGCCAGCTCCTCGGCCGTACCCACGCGGATAGCACCATGGCGTTCATGGCCCAGCCGCTCGAGTTCCCCTGTCCAGCGCAGCGCCTGCGCCACTTCTGGTTGCTCGGCCATCACCTGCTGGTTGATTTCGCTCACCAGCGCCAGCAGCGTGCCGTACAACGGCACCTCCTGTTTGTACATGAGCGACATGGCGGCAGAAAACTGCGCACGGATGCTGTCGGGGCTGACGAAATCATGGGCGGGCATCGCTGGATTCCTGGTTAATGGCTGACCCTTACATGAAAGCGGGGAATGCACCCGGGCCACAAGCGAAAAAAAGTAGGCGAGTCATTCCTTTTTTGATCGACATAGGCGGACGTAGGGTGCTCCCCCTGCCGAGGTTTCATGCCTGTAATTGCTCACCGATCCAATCCACCAGCGCCCGCACCTTGGGCACTTCCGCGGCATGTTCGGCATACGCCAGGTAGTGCGCGCCGGCACTGCGCATTGCATGATTCCAGGGCACGACCAGGCTGCCCTCGGCCAGCTCCTTCGCCACCAGGTAGCGCGGCACCAGCGCCACCCCGCAACCGGCCTGGGCAGCGCTCAGGGCCATGTAGAACGTGTCGAAGCGCGGGCCGTGGTACGCGCTGACGCTTTGCAGGCCCTGCTCCAGGAACCATTCGTGCCAGGCTTCTGGCCGTGAAGTGCTTTGCAGCAACACCAGGTCGGTCAATGCCTTGGCACTCGGCAGGTCACGGCCTGCCAGCAGCTCTGGCGAACACACCGGCACGACTTCTTCACCGAACAGCTCGATGCAGCTGGCCCCCGGCCAGGTGCCCTGGCCGTAGAAGAACACGACGTCAGCCGAGCCCTGCAACAGTGAAAAAGGCTCCATTTCGTTGCGGATGTCCAAGTGAATGTTGCTGTGCCGCCGGCCGAAGCCCTTGAGGTGGGGGATCAGCCAGCGCACGCCGAAGCTTGGCTGCGTCGCGACCTTCAGGATCTCGGTCTGCTCCCCGTACGTCAGCACGTAGCGGCTGGACATATCGACCTGCGTGAGGATCTTGTTCACCTCGGCCAGATAGAGGCTGCCGGCTGGCGTGAGCTGTAAACGTCGGCGAATGCGCAGGAAAAGGTGGTGACGCAACAGGTCTTCGAGCTGCGCCACCTGCTTGCTGACCGCACTTTGGGTCAAATGCAGCTCTTCGGCGGCTCGGGTGAAGCTCAAGTGGCGGGCTGCAGCTTCAAAGCACTGCAGGGCGGTCATGGACGGCACCAGACGTTTTGACATAGCGTTCTCACGGGCTCGAATCATTACCTGACGGAATGATATGCGGAATAAAGGTCGTTTGTTGCGCTTAACTGATCGGATTAATACTGATCCACATCATATCCAACCTGTCTACCCATGTAGGAGAACACCAATGGTTGCTGGATTGCTCGAGCGTCTGGGCGTTGCTACCCAGGCTTACACCCAAGGCGATTACGCTGTACACACGCCAATCGACGGCAGCCAGATCGCTTCGGTGACGCTGCTCGGTCAAGCCGAGACCACCGCGCGTATCGAGCAGGCCCAGCAGGCGTTCGAGGCGTGGCGCAGCGTGCCTGCCCCACGCCGGGGTGAGCTGGTGCGCCTGTTCGGCGAAGTGTTGCGCGAGCACAAGGCAGACCTGGGTGAACTGGTTTCGATCGAAGCAGGCAAGATCACCCAAGAAGGCCTGGGCGAAGTGCAGGAAATGATCGACATCTGCGACTTTGCAGTGGGGCTGTCACGTCAGTTGTACGGCCTGACCATCGCCTCCGAGCGCCCTGGCCACCACATGCGCGAAAGCTGGCACCCGCTGGGTGTGGTCGGTGTGATCAGCGCGTTCAACTTCCCGGTGGCGGTCTGGTCCTGGAACACCGCCCTGGCTCTGGTGGCCGGCAATTCGGTGGTGTGGAAGCCCTCCGAGAAAACGCCATTGACCGCCCTGGCGTGCCAGGCGTTGTTCGACAAGGCGTTGAAAGCCTTCAGCGATGCACCGGCAGGTCTTGCGCAGCTGGTCATCGGCGGCCGTGAAGCAGGCGAAGCCCTGGTCGATGACCCACGCGTGGCCCTGGTGAGTGCCACCGGCAGCACGCGCATGGGCCGTGAAGTCGGGCCGCGTGTAGCGGCACGCTTTGGCCGCAGCATCCTGGAACTTGGCGGCAACAATGCAATGATCCTGGCACCTAGCGCCGACCTGGACCTGGCCGTGCGGGGCATTCTCTTCTCGGCAGTCGGCACTGCCGGGCAGCGCTGTACCACGCTGCGCCGCCTCATCGTGCACCGTTCGATCAAGGATGAAGTACTGGCTCGGGTCAAAGCCGCCTACGGCAAGGTGCGCATTGGCGACCCGCGCAAGGACAACCTGGTTGGGCCCCTGATCGACAAGGCCTCGTTCGATGCCATGCAAGGCGCCCTGGCCAAGGCTCGCGACGAAGGCGGCCAAGTGTTCGGGGGTGAGCGACAGTTGGCCGACCAGTATCCCAATGCCTATTACGTATCGCCTGCCATTGCCGAAATGCCTGGGCAAAGCGAGGTGGTGCGCCATGAAACGTTCGCGCCGATTCTCTATGTGATGGCCTACGATGACTTCGACGAAGCCTTGCGCCTGAACAACGAAGTGCCGCAGGGCTTGTCGTCCTGCATCTTCACCACCGACCTGCGCGAGGCTGAGCGTTTCCAGAGCGCGGCTGGCAGTGATTGCGGTATCGCCAACGTCAACATTGGCACCAGCGGTGCCGAAATCGGCGGGGCATTCGGGGGTGAGAAGGAGACCGGTGGTGGCCGTGAGTCCGGTTCCGATGCCTGGAAAGGCTACATGCGCCGTCAGACCAATACCGTGAACTACTCCCGTGAGTTGCCACTGGCGCAGGGCATCGTGTTCGACTGACTAGCGTGATTGTGTAGAACCAGGGGCACGGCCCTTGGTGGGCGACCAAGCCCGCCTCCATCAGGATCGGTGCGTATGCCTCGATGCCTGGGGACGCGGGCTTGGCTGCGAAGGGCCGCACGGCGGTCTCGAACAAGAATAAATTGCGGGAGCCGGGCTATGTCCGAACTGCGTCAAGAATGCTTGTGGGAATGCGTCACCGTGCCAAGCGTGACCGTCCAGGCCCTGGCGGGGGAACACCACGCCGATGTCTGCGTGATCGGCGGCGGCATTACCGGGTTGTCAGCGGCCATTCACCTGCTCGAGCAGGGTAAGTCGGTGATCGTGCTGGAGGCCTGGAAGGTGGGCCACGGCGGCTCTGGCCGCAACGTCGGGCTGGTCAATGCCGGTACGTGGATTCGCCCGGACGACGTTGAAGCCACCCTGGGCCAGAAGCAAGGCAGCCGGTTGAATACGGTGCTGGGCCAGGCCCCGGCCGATGTGTTCGCCATGATCGAACGCCTGGGCATCGACTGTCAGGCACGGCACCAGGGCACCCTGCACATGGCACATAACGCCACCGGCATCGCCGATCTGCAGGCCCGCCACGAGCAGTGGCGACGGCGCGGTGCCGATGTCGAACTGCTGACCGGCGCACAGTGCCAGGAATATTGCGGTACCGACAAGATCGCCGCCGCCTTGCTCGACCGCCGTGCCGGCACCATCAACCCGATGGGCTACACCCAGGGCCTGGCAGCTGCCGTGGTGCGCCTGGGCGGCAAGCTGTTCCAACAGTCCGCAGTTCAGGGCCTGACGCGCGAGGGTGACGGCTGGCGTGTGCAGACCGCACGCGGTTCGGTTCGCGCCGAGAAGGTGGTGATCTCCACGGGCGCCTACACCGAAGGGGACTGGAGCAACCTGCAAAAGCAGTTCTTCAAAGGCTACTACTACCAGGTCGCCTCCAAGCCATTGCAGGGCGCGCAGGCCGACAAGATACTCCCTCACGGCCAAGGCTCCTGGGATACCCGCACCGTGCTCAGCAGTATTCGCCGCGATGACCAGGGCCGTTTGCTGCTCGGCAGCCTGGGCCGGGTCGACAACAAGCCCGCGTGGTTCGTGCGCAGTTGGGCCGACCGTATCCAGCGTCACTACTATCCTGCGCTTGGCAAGGTCGAATGGGACATGCATTGGACCGGCTGCATCGACTTTACGCCCGACCACCTGATGCGTCTGTTCGAACCCGCCCCTGGGTTGGTGGCGGTCACCGGCTACAACGGGCGTGGCAATACCACCGGCACCGTCATTGGCCGGGCGTTCGCCGAGTTTCTGTCAAAAGGGGAAGCAGCCAGCCTGCCGATACCGTTCTCGACCATGAAAGGCGTGAGCGCGACCTCACTGCGCACGGCGTTCTATGAGTCCGGATTCTCGCTGTATCACGCCGGCCAGTGCCTGCGCGTGGTGCTGTGAGGCAACGCCCCACACCGGCAGGTGACGCGTCATTTGTGCAGCCAGCTCAGGAAACCGCCTTTCCTGATGGAAACAGGCTTGTGCAAGAGTAGCGATTCGCGACCCTGACGCCGGACGCGTTGCAGTTTGCTCAAGGCGGTCTGCACATCGCCATGTTGCTGCAGATACGCCTTGACCCGTTGCTTGTCGATGCGATACAGCAGGCAACTGGTCAAGGTTCTGAACTCCACCAGCGAGTCGTCTTCATCAACGAGCCCGTCGATGCCCAGTACTTCACCTGGGCCCATGCGTCCGGCCTCCAGGCGCTTGCCATCCTCCAGCACCGCCGCCGATACGACACCTCGCCCTATGATCAGCACGTGCTCGGACTGCTTGCCCACCTCCAGAATCGTCGTATCAGCCAGGTACTCGACGGCGGTCATGTGCTGGCTCAGTGTGTCACGCTCTTCATCACTCAGGGCGCGGAACACCCGTACCTCGTCCAGCACCTCCCGTTGACGACTGCGCGGCGGCATCGTCAGGTCCTGGTTCCAGAGCACCCCGTTCGCTTCCAGGTGCCGGTGGGCCAGGTCGAACAACTGGTTGCGCGTAGCGTTCTTGCCACTCATGTCGGCGATGAAACCGCTGGCTTCGTATTCCACCGAATCGAGCGTCGAGGTTTTCACGGCCACCTTGGAGGCGGGTGCGGAAAGGATCGCACGGGTACCGCGCAGCGCCTTTTCCAGCGCATCGAACACCTTGCCAGGGCGCACGCTGGCAGGCACGACCACGCTGATCGACACCCCATGCACATCAGCCGGACGGCTATGGTTGAGTAAGCGGGCCTTGGCAGCCACGGAGTTCGGGATGACCGCCAGGCTGCCGCTGCTGGTGAGCAGGCGGGTAGCGCGCCAGTCGATGTCCAGCACCTTGCCCTCCGTGCCATCGATGGAAATGGCGTCACCAATCTGATAGGGCCGCGTGGTGTTGAGCACGATGCCGCTGAACACGTCCGCCAGGGTGCTCTGCAAGGCCAGGCCGATGACGATGGCCATCACCCCCGATGTGGCCAGCAGCCCCTTGACGGGCAATTGCAGTACATAGCCGGCCGCCGCCACCACGGCAGCGATGAAGATCAATGCGCCGAGCACATCCTGCAGCAAGCGTCCACCGTGGCTGCCGCGCGCCACCAACAACAGGCCGAAAACCACCGTGACGGTGCGCGCGCCAAACAGCCACCAGGCGATGGCAAGCACGGTGGCCAGCAAGTTGCGGGCAACGTCGTCGACCCAAGGGGCGGGCTGCAGCGGGCTCATCCCTGCCGCCACCAGCACCAGGCTGAAAAGCAGGAACAGGGTCAGCCGCGTGGCTATTCGCCAGGCATGGCGCTGGGCCGGAATCAGGTGCCAAACGATCAGGTCAAGCAGCAACAGGGTGGTACCGAGCAGCAGTGGGGACGACTGGATGAACGCCAGCATGGTGGTCTCGGGGCAGGGATGGGCTGCGGGTAGTAATAGAGCAGGTTCATGCAGGAGGCAATGGGCACGGCGCTGCAGTTAATGGCGCTGAACCATCGTTCACAAAATAGAACGCTAAAGCCAAAAATCACTATCTACCGCCTAAAACTGGATGGTTTTAATCTTCTCCCATCAACGCGAAACACCCCACCTACTGCAAATCACGACTACTGGAGCAACCGCCATGACTCAATTCAAATACAACCGCCTGAACAAAGACGACGCTGCCGTTCTGCTGGTCGATCACCAGGCTGGGCTGCTGTCGCTGGTGCGCGATATCGAGCCCGACACCTTCAAGAACAATGTGCTGGCCCTGGCGGACCTGGCCAAGTTCTTCAAACTGCCGACCATCCTCACCACCAGCTTCGAGCAAGGCCCTAACGGCCCATTGGTGCCGGAGCTCAAGGCCCTGTTCCCGGACGCGCCTTACATCGCACGTCCTGGCCAGATCAACGCCTGGGACAACGAAGACTTCGTCAAGGCGGTCAAGGCCACTGGCAAGAAGCAACTGATCATCGCAGGTGTGGTCACCGAAGTGTGCGTGGCCTTCCCGGCCCTGGCCGCCCTGGAAGAGGCGTTCGAGGTGTTCGTGGTGACCGACGCGTCCGGCACTTTCAATGCCATGACCCGCGATGCCGCCCACGACCGCATGAGCCGTGCTGGCGCCCAGCTGATGACCTGGTTCGGCGTAGCCTGCGAACTGCACCGCGACTGGCGCAACGACGTCGAGGGCTTGGCCGCGCTGTGCTCCAACCATATCCCTGACTACCGCAACCTGATGACCAGCTACAACGCCTTCAACGCCAGCAAGTAACCCCACCGCCGCGGGCACCCCGGCCGGTGCCCGCAGGGCCGCACACCTCGATAACGTTCAGCCCGTCCCCTGTTGCCCAGCGGATGCGGGCAGGCTCAGCCCAAGGAATGCAGATGAACACCGCCGCCCAAGACAACCGCAATGTGGTTACCCTGGTGATCCAGCACAAGGTCCGCGCCGCGTCACTGAACGACTACGAAGTGTGGCTCAAGCACGCGGTAGGCACCGCCCGCCGCCAGGCAGGGCACCTGGACGTCAATGTCATTCGACCCGACCAGGGCGGTCTACACTTCACCACCGTGGTCCGGTTCGCCAATGCCGACTTGTTGCAGGCGTGGGTCAATTCGGCAGAACGCCAGGCGATGATCCGGGACGTGCTGCCGCTGCTCGACGGTGGCGACAGCCCTCAGGTCCATGAGGACCCGGAATTCTGGTTCACCCCACCTGGCACCGGCGCCGTACCACCACCGCGTTGGAAACAGGCGGTGCTGACGTACCTGGTGATCTGCCCGATGACGTTGGTGGTCCCGCACCTGCTGGTCCCGCTCTTCGAACGTTTTCCACAGCTGGCTGGGCCGGTCAGAGGCACCCTGATCGGTAACCTGTTCGTCATTCTGCCTGTGGTGTTCTACATCATGCCCTGGGTCACCCGCCGTTGCGCCCATTGGCTGCGCGGCTGAACAAGCCCTTTTCCACATACCGCTAGGAGATACCGATATGAGCACGTTCCAAACGCGTGATGGCACCTCGATCTATTTCAAGGACTGGGGTACTGGCAAGCCGGTGCTGTTCAGCCATGGCTGGCCGCTGGATGCCGACATGTGGGACACGCAGATGGAGTACCTGGCCAGCCGCGGCTACCGGGCCATCGCCTTCGACCGCCGTGGCTTCGGCCGGTCGAGCCAGCCGTGGACCGGCTACGACTATGACACCTTCGCCGATGACATCGCGCAACTGATCGAGTACCTGGACCTGCATGAGGTCACCCTGGTGGGCTTTTCGATGGGAGGCGGTGATGTCAGCCGCTATATCGGTCGCCACGGTACCGGGCGGGTGGCCGGTCTGGTGCTGCTGGGAGCCGTGACGCCTGTGTTCGGCAAGCGCCCAGATAATCCGGACGGGGTGGATCTGTCGGTGTTCGAAGGGATCGAGGCGGGGTTGCGGGCCGACCGCGCTCAGTTCATCGCCGACTTCGCTGCCCCGTTTTACGGGCTTAACCAGGGCCAGCAGGTGTCCCAAGGCGTACAGACGCAGACCTTGAACATCGCGCTGCTGGCCTCGCTCAAGGCGACGTTGGACTGCGTGACGGCATTTTCGCAAACCGATTTCCGTCAGGACCTGACCCAGGTCGATGTGCCGACCTTGGTGATTCACGGCGACGCCGACCAGGTCGTGCCTTTCGAGACCACCGGCAAGCGCGCGGCGCAGCTGATCGCCGGCGCCGAGCTGAAAGTGTATGCCGGTGCGCCGCATGGGTTTGCTGTGACCCATGCGCAACAACTGAACGAAGACCTGCTGGCGTTTCTCCAGCGTTGAGCCAGACGGGCAGGCGGCGTCGCCACGCCGCCGCTGCGCCTGACGTATGAATTTGCTACCCATTCCAAGGAGGCCCCATGGGCGCTGATCTAATTCTGTTCAACGGCAAGCTGCACACCGTCGACCGCGAGAACCCCAACGCCACTGCCGTAGCCATCAAGGACGGTCGTTTCATCGCCGTGGGCAGCGATGCCGAGGCCATGGCCCACAAAGCAACGGCCACCCAGCTTGTGGACCTGCGCCAGCGCACCGTCATTCCCGGGCTCAACGACTCGCACCTGCACCTGATCCGCGGGGGCCTCAACTACAACCTGGAGCTGCGTTGGGAAGGGGTTCCGTCGGTGGCCGATGCCCTGCGCATGCTCAAGGACCAGGCCGCACGTACGCCGACCCCGCAATGGGTCAGGGTCGTGGGTGGCTGGAACGAGTTCCAGTTCGCCGAAAAACGCATGCCCACCCTTGAGGAAATCAACCAGGCTGCACCTGATACCCCGGTGTTCCTGCTGCACCTGTACGACCGGGCATTACTCAATCGTGCAGCGCTCAAGGCTGTGGGCTATGACAAGACCACGCCCAATCCACCTGGGGGGGAAATCCAGCGTGACAAATTCGGCAACCCGACGGGCATGCTGATCGCGCGGCCAAATGCCATGATTCTCTACGCCACGCTGGCAAAAGGCCCAAAGCTGCCTCTCGAATACCAGGTCAACTCCACACGCCAGTTCATGCGCGAACTGAATCGATTGGGGCTGACCAGTGCCATCGATGCCGGTGGCGGCTACCAGAATTTCCCGGACGATTATTCGGTGATCCAGGAGCTGGCCGACAACGGTCAGCTCACGGTGCGCATCGCCTACAACCTGTTCACCCAGAAGCCCAAGGAAGAGCTGGACGATTTCCGCAAATGGACGGCCAGCGTCAAGTTGCACAGCGGCACCGATTTCCTGCGTCACAACGGTGCAGGCGAAATGCTGGTGTTCTCGGCTGCCGACTTCGAAGACTTCCTGGAACCGCGCCCGGACCTGCCGCAGACCATGGAGCAGGAACTGGAGCCGGTGGTGCGACACCTGGTCGAGCAACGCTGGCCGTTCCGCCTGCATGCGACCTATGACGAGTCGATCACGCGCATGCTCGATGTGTTCGAGAAGGTCAACCGCGACGTACCGTTCAATGGCTTGCCGTGGTTCTTCGACCATGCCGAAACCATCACGCCCCGCAACATCGAGCGGGTACGCGCCTTGGGTGGCGGCATTGCCATTCAGGACCGCATGGCCTTCCAGGGCGAGTATTTCGTCGACCGCTATGGCGCCCAAGCGGCGCAGCAGACGCCGCCGATCAAGCGCATGCTGGAGATGGGTGTGCCTGTAGGGGCGGGTACCGATGCGACCCGCGTGTCCAGCTACAACCCGTGGACTTCGCTGTACTGGCTGGTCAGCGGCAAGACCGTTGGCGGCATGGCGCTGTATCCCGAAGGACTGAGCCGGGACACGGCCTTGCAGCTGTTCACCCAGGGCAGTGCCTGGTTCTCCAGTGAGCAGGGCAAGAAGGGGCAGATCAAGGTCGGTCAGCTCGCCGACCTGGCGGCGCTGTCGCTGGATTTCTTCTCGGTGGAGGAAGAGGCGATCAAGGGTATCGAGTCGGTGCTCACCGTGGTGGACGGCAAGGTCGTGTACGGCGCCGCCGAGTTCGACACGTTAGGGCCACCCCAGGTGCCGGTGTTGCCTGAGTGGTCACCGGTCGCCAAGGTGCCTGGCCACTGGCGCGTGGGCACCCCCTCGCTGGTCGGCATGGCACACCAATGCTCGGGCCCGTGCGGTGTCCACGCCCACAGCCATGAAAAGGCCCGGCATTCCAGCGTGCCGGTCAATGACTTCCAGGGGTTCTGGGGCGCGCTGGGTTGCTCGTGCTTTGCGTTCTAGGCCCGATTCTGAGGGCTGTGCAGCAGCCCCAGCATTTCAGATACAACGCGCAAGGTTTTGAACGGCTTAGCGTCCCATGGCGACATTCCGATAGACAGCTTGTGGGCCAAAGCACCCGGTTACCCGCAGCCGTTCACTGTCTTGTAACTGAAGCGGCGGGACAATGTCGGGCGCCCGCCATGAACCTTACCGGTTCGAACCTCAAGCCATGTCGCAAAGCGCAAATTCGTCCGCCAGGTGATCGATCAATGCACGCACCGAGGGCAGCAAGCCGCGTCGTGAGGGAAAGATCGCATGCACGATGCCACTGCGCGGGTACCAGCCTGGCAGCAACTCCACCAGGCGGCCTGCTGCCAGGTCGTCACGCACAGCCACGCGTGGCAGGTGCGCAATGCCGATACCCGCAACCACGAAATGGCGCAGGGCAAACAGGTCGTCGGTGACCATGCGCGGCGTGTGCGGGATGACGATACTCTGGTTGTTGTCACCGCCCTGGGACAGCTCCCAGTGATACTCCCGCTGGGCGCTGCCCCAATGCAGGCTGGGCAGCGCGCCCAGCGACTGAGGATCGAAACCGTCTGGCAATTGCGTCAGGTAGCGAGGATGGCCCACCAGACACTGGGTGCTGTCGCTCAGCACCTTCATCACCATATCCGTGTTTTCCAGCGGCGGAAAACGAACACGCAGGGCGATGTCGAAGCCTTCATGCAAGAGATCGACGCGTCGGTTGGTGCTTTCGATGAACAGCTCCACCTGCGGGTACTTAAGCATGTAGCGCGTCAACATCGGCCCGACCCAGGCGTTGAGCAGAGTGGTCGGGCAACTGATACGCACCAGCCCTCGGGGCTCGCTGCGGTTGCGCTCGATGATCTCGGCAGCACCCTCGGCTTCGACGCGCATGGCAAGGCAACGGTTGTAATAGGCCTGGCCGATCTCGGTCAGTGCGAAGTGGCGGCTGGTGCGCTGCAGCAAGCGCACGCCCAGACGCTCTTCGAGGTCGGCAATGCGTCGGCTGAGTTTCGACTTGGGCATGTTCAGCGCCCGACCCGCCGGGGCGAAGCCACCGTGCTCGACCACTTGGGTGAAGTAGTAGAGTGAGTTGAGGTCTTCCAAGAATGCGTCTCCACAGAACCCGCCAAGGGCGGCCTGCGCAGTTTAACGTTCCTGGCGGCTGGATGGTGGATCTGGCGCTTGGGTCTCAGCGCGCGTTCGGGCCCGCCCTGGCCCGAACGCCAGTAGAGGTTCAGTTCTGGACGCTTTGCACCGAGCCGCCATCGACCCGCAGGTTGCTGCCATTGATGAACGAAGCCCGCTCCGAAACCAGCAGCGCGATCGCGGCCGCGACCTCTTCAGGCTTGCCTCGACGCTTCTGCACGATGCCGGGCCGCTCCTCTTCGAGGAAGCTTTCGATAGCCTCCTCGAAGCTTACGCCTTTCTCTTCGGCGCGCTGTTTCATCATGCCATCGGTCATGTTGGTTTCGATGAAGGCCGGCGACACTGTGTTGCACAGCACTCCATGCGCCGCCTCTTTGTAGGACAGGTTCTTGATGAACGCGGCCAGTGCGGCCTTGGCGACGTTGTACACCGCCTCCTCCCAGTAAGGCTGCACGGCGTTCTCGGAGGTGATGCACACCAACCGTCCCCAGCCTCGCTTGCGCATCGCCGGAAGGGTGGCCCGCGCCACGCGCACGGCGGTGAAGAAGTCGGTATCCCAGGCTTCCTGGTAGTCCTCGTCCTTCATTTCCAGCGGGTCACCCTTGGCGCCTGTTACCCCCGTGGTATGCACCACGATGTCCACCTGGCCAAAACGCTCTTCGGCTTGCCGGACCAAGTTGTTCACCTCGTCCTGGCGGGTCATGTCCGCCGCTATGAGCAAGGGCGCGCTACCCAACGCCTTGACGGCATCTTCGAGCTTACCTTGGTCGATATCCGTCAACACCAGCTTCACACCTTCCTCGGCCAGTAGGCGAGCGGTGGCCAGGCCAATACCGCCAGCTGCGCCGCTGATCAGGGCCACACGGTTTTTCAAACCTAAATCCATCAACGATCTCCCAGGGAAAGTTCAGCAGCGATAGGTCTTGCGAAATCAAGCATCGGCTCGGCCAATGCCTGAGGGGTCTGGTAAGGCATCAGGTGCCCCGCACCAGGCAGGGTAAGCACAGTGCTGTTAGGGAAGTGCGACAAGGTCGTCCGTTGCTGCTCTTGGGCGTCGGGCACCTGCTGGTCATCGGCGCCGCAGATCAGCAGGGCCGGATAGGGCAACAGGCCGATGCGATCGCTCCAGTCCTCGCGGCTGCCATGGTCGACCCAGGCCCGCCAGGCGTCGAGGTTGACGGCCTGGGCGTCGGCGATGGCGACTTCGCGCAGGGCATCGGGCAGCCTGTGGTAGCTCGAGTCGTCGACGAAGGCTTCGGCTTGCTCCCGGCTGGCGGTGTAGGCCCGTTGCTGGTCGCGGTCTTCACCGCTCATCGGCTGGGGGCCGGGAGGTGATGGGGCGACCAGGATCAGGCCCTGAAGGTAGTACGGGCGGCGAGCGGCCAGTACGACCGCGACTTTTCCGGTCATCGAGTGGCCAACAAGGATGCAGTGCTTGAGCCCAAGCTCCCGGATGCTCGCATCGACCTGGTCGGCCATTTCGTCGACGGTATAGCCGGTGACGGCATTGGCATCGCCGTACCCGGGTGTGTTCAGGGCGACGCAAGCATGCGCTCGGTCCAGGTAAGGGAGGGTGGCGGACCATGTTCGGTGCGAGCCGCCCAGGAAATGCATCAACACGAAGGTAACGGGACCGCGGCCTTGCTGGCTGTGTGGGAGCATCGAGCACCTGAAGTCGTTCGCTTTATAGATGGAAAGCGAAGCGGCTGGGGAAGTTCAGTCAGACGCAAACGGAGGTTAGAGCATCCACTTGCGCAATTGCCAGGCAACCGTGGATTGGGTGCTTGGAGGCGCGCCGACTGGCCTACCCTTGTTCGATAAGCATGTAAATGGGCCTACTGGATGGCCGAATCCATTTCACTTTCGCTTGCAAAAATCGTTGCAGTTAATCGTAAGCATAAAGTCAAGATGGTTCAGCCAAGATTTAGTATATATAATTATTTCAAGGCCGCTGATAGTCGTCCGTAATGCGGGTTTCGTTTTGATTTTGAGAGGTTGAGCGTTTGATATTTGAAGGCTATTTGTCGAGTACTTCGGTGTGGCAGCTGGCGCTGGCTGTACCGGGGTTTTTCTTCACATTGTTCTGGATGGCCGTCGTGAAGGGGTTTTTATGCCAAGACATGCAGGGGGGCGTCTTCAAAAAACGCAGCCTATTCATGCGGCCTGGTTTCAGGTATGTGTTTAGGTTGCATCGATTTAAATTAATCGCTGCCTTATGTCTGGCGTTGGGGCTGTGGCCGGTAATCATTGCGTATAAAATTACTGTCTCTGTGGTTAGTTTCGGTCACATTCCATACGCTATTACCGATTGGTCGACGTTTTTCGTAACCATGGGCTTGGCATTTGTTGGGTTTGCTGCCATGCGTGGGCAGGGTCTGGCACTTAAGCTGGACGAATATCTCACAATGAGTTGGGAAGCAGGTGATCAGGCATCATTGCATTTACGCAAAGAAAAAGTCGAGCACCTTTCCTACGAGGTTATAACGCATTTGATAATAGGCGCTCAGCAGTTTCGGAGCGAATTGAAAAAGCTGGATCTCAATGCGGACCTCAAGGTGGAAAGCTGGTTGCTGGCGCCCAGAACACACCGCCATGATTCCGATGTGAAGAAACTGCATGCATTGCTCAAAGTCCCGTTCCGCAAAGCCTTGTCTTCACGGCGCATCTTGATAATTCCAATGTACCTCGTTGCCGCTGTATGCCTGTTGTTCAGAAGCCCAAAAATAATGTATCAGCTTAGAAAAATGCCTATGCCGAAAGGTGAGGTGCTCAACGGCCTGTATGTCAATAAATACACCGATAACATTCAAAAAGCGCTAGCGGATATAAAGCCTGACTGGAAAATGACGCCAATATACCTCAAGCGAATGAGCACGATTAGCGTGATTGAAATAGTCATTGTCAATCCCCGGGCATATATAGAAATTGGCGGCTGGGCGGCTGGCGTAACCTTGTCTGATCAGGCCGCTGCCTGTGGAGAAATTTTGAGTGCTGAGGTAAAGGCGGTGTAGCACTCGATCATGATTGGCAGTTATCGATCAGCTGCCAAGGCTGTCTCAACTGCGCTGCGCCGCATTCTGAGATGCGCATGCGGCCGTCAGTGAGCAAGTACGGCCTACCTCAGCCACCCCCAGGACGGTACTGCAGGGCCTCGGCCAGATGCGCCCGGCCAATCGCCGTGCATCCCTCAAGGTCTGCCAGTGTCCTGGCGACCTTGAGCAATCGGTGTGCTGCTCGCAGCGACAGCGTCAGCCGTTCACAGGCGCCTTCCAGCCAAGCCTGATCAGGTGCTGCCAAGCTACAGTGCTGGCGCAGCCCGTCCAGGTCGAGGAATGCATTGGCGCACCCTTGCCGACGCTGTTGCACGTCCCGGGCGTGCGCGACCTGGAGGGCGACGTCGGCACTGCTTTGCCCGCAGGGCCGATTGTTGAGTGTGGTGCTCTCGCGCGCCACGGTCAGGTGCAAGTCGATCCGGTCCAGCAGCGGGCCTGACAGTTTGTTGCGATAACGGGAGATTTGTTCGGTACTGCAACGGCACCGCCCTGTGGGGTCGCCCAGGTAGCCGCAAGGGCAGGGGTTCATGGCGGCGACCAACTGAAAGCGGGCAGGGAAGCGCACTTTATCCCGCGCCCTGGCGATCACGATCTCGCCAGACTCCAAGGGTTCACGCAGCACTTCCAGTACCCGACGCTCGAATTCGGGCAACTCGTCCAGAAACAGCACCCCGTGGTGGGCCAAGGTGATTTCCCCGGGCTGCGGCCGGCTTCCGCCACCCACCAGCGCAGGCCCGGAGGCGGAGTGGTGAGGGTGGCGAAACGGTCGCTGCGGCCAGCTGCTCAGCGGGGTGTGGCCGCTGACCGACTGGATGGCGGCGACTTCCAGCGCTTCATGCTCATCCAGCGGTGGCAGCAGGCCCGGCAGGCGGCTGGCCAACAAGGTTTTGCCAGTGCCCGGCGGCCCGGTGAAAAGCAGGTTGTGCGCCCCGGCAGCGGCCAGTAGCAGTGCGCGTTTGGCGGCCAGTTGCCCCTGCACCTCGCTCAGGTCGGGATAGGGGCGAGGGTCCAGGAGCAAGCCATTGGCGGCATAGGCAGGTAGCGGTACCTGCCCGTTCAGGTGGGCCACCAGCTCCAGTAGATGGCCAACGGCATACACCACCAATCCGCTGGCAAGGCTGGCTTCCTCGGCATTTTCACGGGGTACTACCAGCGCTCGGCCAGCTTCGCGTGCGGCGAGTGCTGCCGGCAAGACGCCCTGCACCGGCCGCAACGTGCCTGACAGCGCCAGCTCGCCCAGGCATTCGAGCTCGGTCAGGGCGGCAACGGGTACCTGGGCGTCGGCCGCCAGGATGCCCAGGGCGATGGCCAGGTCATAGCGGCCACCGTCCTTGGGCAGGTCGGCGGGTGCGAGGTTTTGCGTGATGCGCCGCGCTGGGTAATTCAGGCCACTGTTGACGATGGCACTGCGCACGCGGTCCTTGCTTTCCTTGACCGTGGTTTCGGGCAAGCCGACCAATGTGAGATGAGGCAAGCCATTGGCCAAGTGGGTTTCGACGCTGACGGCCGGGGCCTGCACGCCTACCTGGGCGCGGCTGTGGACAAGGGCTAAAGACATGGGCGCTCCATTCGCTGCCAAGACCGCTTCCTGCGGATGGACCAAGCATAGCGAGCCAGGACGGCGGTGGGGGTACCAGTGTGCTTCTGATCATTTCCACCTAAGTAGCGCCTGGAAATGGATCCAATAGCTTTGCGCAGCGGCCTTCTTTGGCTTAGTGTTGTTCAAGCAAACCACCGATGCCATGGGATGGCACCGCTTCGACCTTGAAATGGACTTGAGGTATTGCGCTGTGCAAACGCTCACCCACACCCGTGAGGTTATTCGCGAACTGGTTCAGACCAATGCGTTCGTCGAGCTCAACCGCTATTTCGATTCCCTGGAGGCCCGCTGGCACCAAGCCCCTCCGGGTGAGTTCCCAGCTTACCTCTCAGCTGTCGAGCGCCATCTGCTGATCGACCCGGACCAGGGGGACAGGGCGCTGAGCCAGGTCCTTCGGGCCTGGATCGATGCCTGCCCCAGGGCCTATCACCCGCAGGTCGTCATGGGCTTCTATTGCCTCAACCGTGCCTGCCAGGTGGACCAGGGCGGCGCCCGCACACCGGCACGCTGGCTGGCGATAGAGCAAATGTGCGAAACCGCCACTGCCCATTTACTCAAAGCCCTGGCCCGTTCGGAGCGACCGGTTGCGGCCGCCATAGGCTTGCAGTTGCTCAGTGCCAGGTTCCGCGAGCCGGGCTGGCTGATGGAGCTGTTCAATGAACAGCCTGCCCGCTTCAGGCCCAGTGCACGTGCGGATGTAGAGGTGCAGGAGGCTGCGGCGCCGTATTTGGTCAGGCATGGGGTGATGCCCTTGGCCGAGCTGCCTCGGATGTTGCCCGATGGGCTCGCGCCGCGCACCGAGCGCCAGGAACCGCAGGCCTATTGGCTGAGCCAGGCATTGGCCGCACGGCCGGGCTGCTTCGAGGCGATCAAGGCCCATGCGTTGTATCTGTTGCAGGACCGGCGTGGGCAAGTCGAGTCCGTCGAGCGGTTGGTCAACATGCCGTCCTGCCGTGGCTGGAGCGAGCCGTTGCGCAATGCGCTGCGATGGATGGCCGTCGAGGCACGCTTGAAGCTCCCCAGTACCGAGCGCCCAAGCGCCGTGGCCAAGTACCAGCAGTTGTTCGACGACTGGGCTGTGCGTCCCCTACGGCCCAGGGAGACTGCCGTAATGCTGGCATGGCGCGGTGCATTGCAGGCGAGCGTTTTACGCGATCACAACCAGGCACTGGCCGATTTTACCCAGACTCTTGCGTGCCCTGCCGACTTGGGCGGCATTCAGGCACTGGGGCCGCCGCTTCGACATTTGATCATCACGGCTTTGACGAGCACGCCCGCGCACGAGCAGGCGTTGCTCAATACCGCGATCCTTCGCCTGAGCGATGGCCGCTCCCACGCCGCTGCCTGCGCGCTGCAGGCCGCGGGTCATCACTTTGGCTTGTGGGGCCTGGCGCGCAGCGGCGATCAAGCCAAGCGCTGGCTGGCGATTGCGATCAAGCGCCAGCGGGCGGGCCAGGCGCCGGGCCTGAAAATCCTGGAACTGGCCCGCTTGCTCTGGTCCTACGGTCGGCATGAGGTCGCCTACTTTTTGCTTCAGGGCGGCGCCGAGCAAGCCCTGTCAGGTGCGGCGTTGAGCCTGTTTGAACTGCACCAGGGCGAGTGGAACGATACCCCTGGGCGATACCTGGACCGTGAAGTGGCTGAGCAATGGTTGCTGCGCGCCGTCCAGATGGGCAGTCGCCAGGCCAAATACCGGTTAGCCTGCCAGCAGATGCAAGGGGGGACGAACCTTGGTGATCGAGACAAGATGCTCGAGGTCAGGTGCCTGTTGATAGACGCCCTAGGCAATGCTCAGACCAATGCCTCTGCACGGTTGCACCTGGGCATATTGCTGCGCCAGTTTGGCCAGCCGCGTGAGCGAGCCGAGGCGGTCGCTTACTTGCTCAGCCTGGTGGAACACCCGGACAGCGCTATTGCGGCGCGTGCCAGTGCCGAGTTGGGGCTTGCCTGGATGCAAGGGCAAGGTACACGCAGGCAAAGCCGCTACGCAGCCATCGAGTGGGTGACCCATGCGGCGAGCCTGCGACCTGGCGACACTGCCATCGAAGACATTCACGCCGAAGTCCTCAATTCGCATAACAGGGTACGCACGCTGTTCACGCAATACGGTGCTGCATTGTTCCGGGGCACTCTACGCCCCAGCGAACTGCCGCCCAAACCTGGCCTGGATCGACCGGCCCGCAGGCTTGAAGCGCGCTGAAACCTGATAAGAGGTTAATTCACTCAGCCTGGGTGTCAGCGTTTAGCTTCCAGGCGCGCTTCGAGTTCGGCGACTTGTTTTTCCAGCGCCTCCAGGCGAGTCCGGGTGCGTGCCAGCACCACCATCTGACTGTCGAATTCCTCTCGGCTGACCACGTCGAGCTTGCTCAAAGCGCCCTGCATCAGGGCCTTGAACTGGCTTTCCAGCTCGGCCCGAGGCTGGGTGTTGTCGCTGCTGAACAGGCGCGAGGCCTGGTCGTTCAGGGCATCGAGAAGGGCTTTGGGCGCGAGCATGAAGGTGTCCACCGGTGTCGGGAAATGGCGGCCAGTGTACCACGCACGCCGATGCCTCCAATGACCAGGCGGCGTTGCACATTTTTCGCGCAACGGCAGTGTCGGCCTCGCACCGTATGAGTGCACAGGCTGCGTAGTGGCGATGGGCCAAAGCCGTGCAATGTGACCAAAGGTCTGATTTTGCTGGCTTTCACAGACCTGGCAAGGTTTCTGCAAAGTGCTAAGCGAGCCATGCACTGATGCAGTTCCTTGTGACCAGGCAGTGCGCATGCCGACGACGCGTTACAAAAGGCAACCGCTGCGCTTAGACTTGAGACGGGTTTGTTTTCCTGGGGCAAGTCCACCAAATCGGGAGAGAGTTTCATGAAGCTAGTCACAGCCATCATCAAGCCGTTCAAGCTGGACGACGTGCGCGAGTCACTGTCGGAAATCGGCGTGCAGGGCATCACCGTCACCGAAGTCAAAGGCTTCGGGCGTCAAAAGGGTCACACCGAACTGTATCGCGGTGCCGAATACGTGGTCGATTTCCTGCCCAAGGTGAAGATCGATGTTGCCATCGATGACAAAGACCTGGATCGGGTAATCGAGGCCATCACCAAGGCTGCCAACACCGGCAAGATCGGTGACGGCAAGATCTTCGTGGTGAATCTGGAGCAGGCGATCCGCATCCGTACCGGCGAGACCGATACCGACGCGATCTAAGCAGCAACACAAGCCTCACCAAACCCAACGCCCCAGGAGAAAACAATATGACTCTGCGTAAGATCGCAGGGCTAGGAGCCCTATTGTCCTTCGTCATGCCAGGGCTTGCCCTAGCAGAGGAGGCCGCGCCAGCACTCAACTCCGGCGACACCGCCTGGATGCTCACCGCCACGGCGCTCGTGCTGTTCATGACCATCCCAGGCCTGGCGCTGTTCTATGGCGGCATGGTGCGCTCGAAAAACGTGTTGTCGGTGATGATGCAGTGCTTCGCCATCACTGGCTTGATGAGCATTCTCTGGGTCGTCTACGGGTACAGCATGGCCTTCGATACCACCGGTATGGAGAAGGGCGTTCTCAACTTCAATTCCTTCGTCGGCGGCTTTTCCAAGGCATTTCTCAGCGGCGTGACGCCTGACAGCCTGACCTCGGCCACGGCGCTGTTCCCCGAAGCGGTGTTCATCACCTTCCAGATGACATTCGCCATCATCACACCGGCCTTGATCGTGGGCGCCTTCGCCGAGCGCATGAAGTTTTCGGCCATGCTGGTGTTCATGGGCATCTGGTTCACCCTCGTCTATGCGCCGATCGCCCATATGGTGTGGAGCGGTGACGGTGCCCTGATGTGGGACTGGGGCGTGCTGGACTTCGCGGGTGGCACCGTCGTGCACATCAATGCCGGTATCGCAGGCCTGGTCTGCTGCCTGGTGCTGGGCAAGCGCAAAGGCTACCCGACCACACCCATGGCACCGCACAACCTGGGCTACACGCTGATGGGCGCGGCCATGCTGTGGATCGGCTGGTTCGGTTTCAACGCGGGTTCGGCGGCTGCGGCCAACGGCACTGCAGGCATGGCCATGCTGGTCACCCAGATCGCCACGGCTGCTGCGGCGTTGGGCTGGATGTTCGCCGAATGGATCGGTCACGGTAAGCCCAGTGCGCTGGGTATCGCATCGGGCGTGGTCGCCGGCCTGGTCGCCATTACGCCGGCAGCGGGCACGGTGGGGCCGATGGGCGCCCTGGTCATCGGCCTGGCATCGGGCGTGATCTGCTACTTCTGCGCCACCAGCCTCAAGCGCAAGCTCGGCTACGACGACTCCCTGGATGCATTTGGCGTACACGGCATCGGCGGTATTGTCGGCGCCATTCTGACCGGTGTGTTCGCAGCCCCGGCGCTGGGCGGCTTCGGCGCGGTCACCGATATCGGCATGCAGGTCTGGGTGCAGGCCAAGGGCGTGATTTTCACCGTGGCCTACACCGCCATCGTCACCTACATCATCCTCAAGGTCCTGGACCTGGTGATGGGGCTTCGGGTCAACGAAGAAGAAGAAGCCGTTGGTCTGGATCTGGCGCAGCACAACGAACGCGGCTACAACCTGTAACAACGAAGCTGCAGAAATGTGCCCGGCTTGCCGGGCATTTTTTCGTCTTGTGGTTGGGGTCGGCCTGGGCAGGCGTCCGGGGCATGGGCTGGCATGTGGCTCACCTGCTGCCTTTTTTAATCATTTGCCCAGTATTTTCAGGCGCGCAAACGGTTTATCCCGCCTGTTTGTGACACGGGTACAAAACTTACAAAAGTTGGGGCATTCATGGCGCTTTGCTTTTTCTGCGAGCGCGCTAGAATGCGCGCCGAAGGGTGTTGGATCATGCATTCATCACCCCTGCCAGCCTTTGCCAGGCTTGCTAAAAAAGCGCGTGGCCCAGCAGGAGCCACAGGTTTTGTGCGGCACTGCCACGTGCAGGCCCACCAGGGTACAGCCGTCCGTCAGATGTGTTGCCCCAAAGGCCGAGGTCGAACCCACGGCCAGTTGAATTTTCACCAAGAGCTGCCGGTCTACGGCTGCACTGGTCTATAACTAACCTGCTTTTGCACGTCATGAGGTAGAACATGAGCGACGACGATCTGGAAAATGATGACCTCGAGGTCGGTGATGAAGACGAGGCTGACGACGGCCTGGAAGCGGCTGCCGATGATGTTGCAGAAGACGCTGGCGACGACGACAGCAGTCCTGCACCCGCTGCCAAGGGCAAATCCAAGGCGGCTGTCTCGGTAGACGAGATGCCCAGCCTGGAAGCCAAGCAAAAGGAGCGCGATGCCCTGGCCAAGGCCATGGAAGAGTTCCTGTCGCGTGGTGGCAAGGTTCAGGAAGTCGAGGCCAACGTGGTCGCCGACCCACCCAAGAAGCCGGACAACAAATACGGCAGTCGCCCTATCTAAGCGATGCCCTCGAAAAACCCGCCGTCGCTGCTAATGCTGTTCACTTAAGCGTGTTGGGGCCGTTTCACGGCCCATCGCGGCCGGTCCGGCGCCCCGGCAAGGCCGCTCCCACAT
The DNA here is from genome assembly GCF_002812565.2 of Pseudomonas sp. SGAir0191. NCBI lineage: Bacteria > Pseudomonadati > Pseudomonadota > Gammaproteobacteria > Pseudomonadales > Pseudomonadaceae > Pseudomonas > Pseudomonas sp. SGAir0191. The sequence goes on along the minus strand of NZ_CP025035.2, from coordinate 4,860,128 downwards.
TGCCTGCGTGACGCATGAGTTAGCGGGCTCACTGGGCAATGTGGGAGCGGCCTTGTGCCGCGATGGGGCGCGAAGCGGCCCTGAATGAACAGCATTACGCCGTCGCTGCGGGTTTTTTTATGCCTGGCTTGCGCGGGGAGGAGTTGTCGGCGAGGTCATTGCCAGCGGGCAAGCACTTCGTGCAGGTGTGACAGGCGCTGAATTTCGGCATCCGGCGCTTGTTCACCGGCCCACGCCTTGGCCTGGGGGTTGAACCAGACAGCGCGCAGCCCGGCGCGCTGGGCACCGGCAATGTCATCGCGAGGATGATCGCCGACGTGCACCGCTTCGCTGGCAGGCACGGCGCTGCGCCGCAGGGCCTCTTCAAACGGGGCAGGGTCGGGCTTGCCGATACCCAGGTCCTCTGCGCACAAGGCGAAGCGGAAATAGTCGGCCAGCCCCAGCCGGCTGACATCGGCATTGCCATTGGTGATGACGCCCAGGGCGTAATGCTGGCTCAGCAATTCCAGCATCGGCTGGACTTCCGGGAAAATCTCGACCTTGTGCCTGGCCTGCAAGAACACCTCGAACCCCTGTTCGGCCAATTGTTGCGCCTGCGTCTGGCCATAGCCGACCTCTTCGAGGGCGCAGGTCAGCACGCGGCGACGTAAGGCGCTGATGCGGTGCTTGAGCTCGGGTTCTGCCAGGGCGATCCGTTCACGGATGGCGAACAGATGTTCGACAGGCACGTCGCCCAGCAACGGGGCATTGGTTTGAAGCCAGTCGCGCAGCACAACCTCGGCACTGGCAATGACCGGCGCTGTGTCCCACAGAGTATCGTCGAGGTCGAAGGTGATCAGCTTGATGTTCATCAGTTGGTGCCTTTGCTGCGTTTGGCCCTGGGATGGGCGCTGTCGTACACCGTTGCCAGGTGCTGGAAATCCAGGTGCGTATAGATTTGCGTCGTGCCGATGTCGGCGTGTCCGAGCATTTCCTGTACAGCGCGCAAGTCCTGGGACGATTCCAGCACGTGGCTGGCGAAGGAATGGCGAAGCATGTGCGGATGCAAGTGCTGGCCCAGCTCGCGTTCTCCGGCCACCCTGACCCGCTGTTGCACGGCGCGTGGGCTGATGCGATTGCCTTGCCGAGTGATGAATACGGCGCGATCCCTGGGGTTGCCGGCGCCGCGCACGCGGTACCACGCCTGCAGCGCCTCCCGCGCCTTGCGCCCTACCGGCAGCACGCGGGCTTTGCCGCCTTTGCCCAGCACCTGTACCAGGCCACCGGCCAGGTCGACATGTTCGAGGTCAAGGTTGGTCAGCTCCGAAAGGCGCAGGCCTGAGGAGTAGAACAATTCGAGGATGGCTTGATCGCGCAGGGCAATGAAATCATCGTCCACGCCGCCATCGAGCAGTTGCAAGGCACGGTCGGTGTCGAGCACTTTAGGCAATCGACGCTCCCCCTTGGGAGCGCTCAGGCCATTGGCAGGATCGTGCTGGCAGATCTTTTCGCGGTTGAGGTAACGGTACAGCCCTCGCACCGCCGATAGCAGCCTGGACAGACTGCGCGAAGACTGGCCCTGGTGATGCTGGCGCGCGATCAACTGGCGCAGGTGCTGAATCTGCAAGGCTTGCCAGCCCCCGATAGCCTGCTCGCTGCAGTAGGCCATGACCTTCTCCAGGTCCCGACGGTAGCCCACAAGCGTGTGCTCGGAAACCTGGCGCTCATTGCGCAGGTGTGCGCAGTAAGCCTCCAGCTGGCGCTCCATCAGCGCACCGGGCGCAGGCTTTGGCTGACGCGGGGGACCACACGGCCCAGCACCTCGGCGATATAGCTCAGGAACAGCGTGCCGACACTGCTCTTGTAATGCTGCGGGTCGCGGCTACCAATGGCCAGCACACCATGCAGCCCCTGGTGCTCCAGGGTCGCCACTGCGCTGGAGCCTACGTCGCGGCGTTGCTCCTCACCGAACAGAAAAGCCAGCTCGTGGTCACGCAGGCTGCCGCTGACGGTCTTGCCGCTACCGAGCAGCGGGCCGATCGCTTGCTGGGCTTCGGCGTTGCTGACCCAGCGCCCCACGGGCGCCACGTTGTCGCCAAACAGGATCAGGCTGACGAAAGGCACCTGGAACTCCTGACGCAGGCTGTCTTCGACGACCATCACCACGTCTTCCAACGTGGTGGCGTCGAGCAAGTCCAGGATCAGGCGTCTGGTCTTGTCGAACAACCGATCGTTGTCACGGGCCACGTCCATCAACTGCGAAAGGCGGTGGCGCATCTCGATGTTGCGGTCGCGCAGCAACTTGAGCTGGCGCTCGACCAGGGAAACACTGTCACCGCGCTGATGTGGAATGTGCTGCTCGACCAGCAGCTCATCATGCTCGGTGAAGAAGGTCGGATGAGCACGCAGGTAAGCGACCACCGCTTCGGCATCGAGCTCAGCGGCCTGCTGGGGTATATCCTTGGGGTGATCGGTCATGACGGTTACTCGCTTAAAATCGAACCTGTCCTTCGTAGACGCGTACGGCTGGGCCGGTCATCACCACCGGCTTGCCTGGCCCGGCCCACTCGATATGCAAGCGCCCGCCCGGCAGGTCAAGGGAGACGGGCGAGTCCATCCAGCCCTGGCTGATGGCAGCCACGGCAGCTGCACAGGCCCCGGTACCACACGCCTGGGTCTCCCCAGCACCGCGTTCCCACACGCGCAAGTTGGCGCGGTGGCGGTCAATGACCTGCAGGAAGCCGGCATTGACGCGCTGGGGGAAGCGCGGGTGGTTTTCGATCTTCGGCCCCAGCTGATGCACAGGGGCACTGACCACATCGTCCACGCGCAGTACGGCGTGAGGGTTGCCCATGGACACCGCGGCAATCGAATGCACCTTACCGTCCACCTCCAGCGGGTAGCTCACCGACTGCGCGTCGGCGACGAACGGGATATCGGCAGGGACGAAGCGTGGCGGGCCCATGTCGACACTGACCTGGCCGTCGTTCTGCACGTCCAGCACGATGATGCCGCCCTTGGTTTCCACACGTATGCGCTTCTTGGCGGTCAGGCGCTTGTCGAGCACGAACCGCGCAAAGCAGCGTGCACCATTGCCACACTGTTCAACTTCGGAACCGTCGGCATTGAAGATACGGTAGCGGAAATCGACTTCCGGGTTGTTTGGCGCCTCGACGATCAGCAACTGGTCGAAGCCGATGCCCGTGTGGCGATCGCCCCACTGCTTGGCGTGCTTGGGCTGGATGTGGGCATGCTGGCTTACCAGGTCCAGGACCATGAAGTCGTTGCCCAGCCCATGCATCTTGGTAAAACGCAGCAGCATGGGCTTACTCCGGCAGCAGGCTTTCGCCAGCGTACAATTCGGCGATGGTTTCGCGGCGGCGTACTTCGAAAGCCTGGTCGCCGTCGACCAGTATTTCCGCGCAACGGCCACGGGTGTTGTAGTTGGAGCTCATCACGAAACCATAGGCGCCCGCTGACTGAACAGCCAGCAGGTCACCTTCGGCAAGGTTCAGAACTCGGTCCTTGCCCAGGAAATCGCCGGTTTCGCAGATCGGACCGACCAGGTCATACGGACGACCTTCGCCCTCACGCGGCTTGACTGCACAGATGCCCATCCAGGCCTGGTACAGGGCTGGGCGGATCAAGTCGTTCATGGCCGCATCGATGATGGCGAAGTCCTTGTGTTCGGTGTGCTTGAGGTACTCCACACGGGTCAGCAGCACGCCAGCGTTGGCCACGATATAGCGCCCCGGCTCGAACACCAGTGCCAGGTCCCGATCGCCCAGGCGCGCGCGAATGGCCTGGATGTAATCGGCTACCAGCGGTGGTTCTTCGTCGCGGTAGCGCACGCCGACCCCGCCGCCCAGGTCCAGGTGGCGCAGGTGGATGCCGCACTCTGCCAGGCGGTCGACCAGTACCAGCAAGCGGTCCAGCGCATCGAGGAAGGGCTCCACGGTGGTCAGCTGCGAACCGATATGGCAATCGACCCCGACTACATCCAGGTTGGGCAACTGAGCGGCCCGCACGTAGATGGCCTCTGCATCGGCGATGGCGATGCCGAACTTGTTTTCCTTGAGCCCGGTGGAAATGTACGGGTGGGTACCTGCATCCACGTCCGGGTTGACCCGCAGCGAGACGGGCGCGACCTTGCCCATTTCGGCGGCCACCTGCTGCAAGCGCTCCAGCTCGTCGGTGGACTCGACGTTGAAGCAATGCACGCCCACTTCAAGCGCACGACGCATGTCTTCGCGGGTTTTGCCCACGCCGGAAAACACCACGCGGTCGGCGCGCCCGCCAGCAGCCAACACGCGCTCGAGTTCGCCACCTGAAACGATGTCGAAGCCTGCACCCATGCGCGCCAGTACATTGAGCACGCCCAGGTTCGAGTTGGCTTTGACGGCGAAGCAGACCAGGTGTTCACACCCTTGCAATGCGTCGGTGTAGCTGCGGTACTGGGCCTCGATGTGGGCACGCGAATACACGTAGGTGGGGGTACCGTGCCGCTCGGCGATCGCCGACAGGGACACCCCTTCCGCGAACAGTTCACCGTCGCGGTAATTGAAGACGTTCATCCGATTCCCTTATTGCTCAGGCGACTGCTCAGGCTCGGACTGCAGCGTGTCTTGCTGCTCCTGGGTCTGTGCTGACTTGGCTTTGGTCTGGTGCTGGTGCGCCGAGTGGGCGTCTTTGCGGTCCTTGCCGTCATCGGGCAGGTACAGCGGGCCTTTCTGGCCGCATGCAGAAACGAGGCAGGCAACAGCGACCAGCGCCGCGAGGGAGGAAATCAGGCGCTTCATGGATGAAATCCTTAGAAAAATGCAGTATTGAGCCCGAGTATACCGAGCGACCGGCGGCTTGCCTATGCAAGTACCGGCCCGCCGGGCAGGCTATCCTTGGTGCCGACCTGCACCTGTTTGCCGTCAGGGCTGCATTGCTAGCGAAGTGGCCTGCAAGGACCCTGGCTAAACCTTTGCATTCATCGGCCAGCGCCCGTATCGTGCCCGGCTTGCCTGTCACGCCGCCAATTTCGAGGTTCCTGCAATGAGTTTGAGTGAAGCGCGTTTCCATGATCTGGTCGACGCTACCCAGCAGGCGCTGGAAGACCTGTTCGACGAAAGCGGGCTGGACCTGGACATGGAGAACTCCGCTGGAGTGCTTACCGTCAAGTTCGAAGGTGGAGCCCAGCTGATCTTCAGCCGCCAGGAGCCTTTGCGCCAGCTGTGGCTGGCCGATCGGTCAGGCGGCTTCCACTTCGACTATGACGAAGAAAGTGGCAAGTGGGTGTGCGAGAAGAGCGAAGAGCTGCTAGGTGAAATGCTTGAGCGCATCGTGTGGGAGCGAGCCGGCGAAAAGCTGGATTTCGACGACATCTGACATGAGCAATGCACCCGTTCGGCCCCCCAAGCCGCTTTACAGCAACGTCAGCCCAGCGGTGCCATCGCCGTGCATCAGCATCTGCCGCCTTGACGAGCAGCGCGTGTGCACCGGCTGTCATCGGCATGTGGAACATATCCGCGAATGGCGCTCTGCCGATGACGAGCGCCGTCGGCAGATCTGCCGTGAGGCCACTGCGCTTCGCGACCGTAAGGCACACTGATAGCAAGGGCTTGAGTATTTGCCCCGCTGTGGTAGTGTCGGGGCTTGCGTCGATGACGCCAAAGCATTCGAAAACCCCGCCTTTGGGCGTAATGCTGGTCACTTAGGGCTGCTGCGCAGCCCATCGCGGCACGAGGCCGCTCCTACAAAAGTCCCGTGAACCTGTCACGCGCACACTGTAGGAGCGGCCTTGTGCCGCGATGGGCTGCACAGCAGCCCCAACAATCTCAAGTGAACAGCACTACGCGCTCAGGGCGGGGTTTCGCTTTATCTGTGCATCGAAAAACTGCCTGTTCAAAGGAGTCTGACTGGATCATGAGCACAAAGCCTTCCCTTATCCTCACCCGTTTGGATGTACAACGTCTGGAGCGTCTGCTCGATAGCCTCGACGAAAGTACCCCTGGCGTGCTCGCGCTCAGCGGCGAGCTCGACCGTGCCGAGCAGGTGGTAGGTCATGATGAGGTACCGGCAGGTGTGGTGACCATGAATTCGCGCGTGCATTGCCGCGAGCAAGCCAGTGGCAAGGACTACCACCTGACCTTGGTCTACCCCAAGGATGCCGGGCAAGACGGCAAGGTCTCGGTCCTGGCGCCCATCGGCTGTGCCTTGCTCGGGTTGTCGGTGGGTGAGCAGATCGACTGGCCGGCGCCAGGGGGCAAGACCCTCAAGCTGGAGTTGCTGGAAGTCGAGTACCAGCCGGAAGCGGCGGGCAATTTCGACCTTTAGTGCTTGCAACGCGCCGCTGGCGCGACCAGTGCCTAGGCCTGGCCAGCCAGCACCTGCCGTAGCCCCTCATTTAAGGCCTGCTCAAGTGTCCGTTTGTAGTTCAGGTAGACCTGCGTCGTGGCCTGGCGGCCATCGGGCAACCCGGAAACATCCAGGTCGGTGATGTAGCACCGATACTGGCCCGCATTTCGTCGTTGGGCAATGATTTCCCGGGCCACCACGCCATAAAGGCTCGGCCCATGGTCGAGCTCGGAGAACTCCTGCTCTTCGCAGAACAAGGTCACGTGCGTGGCACCGTCGGCGTCGGCGTGAAGCATGGCCTGGACGTCGTAGTAGGGCTGCGCGTTCCCCGCATCCGGTGCCGCCCGCTGCTCCAGGCCCCGTGCCCTGCCTGATCCAGACCCGAGCAGCTGCGCGTACACGATGTCCAGGCGTGCTGCTTGCCTTGCACCATAAGGCAACTGCGCCTCGCGTCGTCGCAAGACCGATGCCAGAAAGCGTTGCAGCGGCAGCAGAAGATGAGGTTCGTCCTGCAACGGCACGCGCTCGTGCCACAAGGCGTTGCATTCATCCAGCACGTAGAGCTCGGCCCAGTTGTCGAATAGTCGATAGAAGACCTGAACGCAGTCGCGGCGGGCTTGCTCGAGCACAAGGCCTACATCGGTGTCCGCCAGGGAATTGGCATCCAGATGCACAGGGCTGTAGGTGCTGCGCGCCTGGCCCAGGAACGCGAGTAGCGCATCATGATCGTCCAGGCTTGTGAGGACGACCTTGCCCCCAAGCCACTCCAGCACATGAACCTGGTGCGCCACTTGCACCAGGTAACGGCCAGGGGCCTCCTGTGCCTGCAACTGCCGCGCGGTCTGGAAAAGCTCGGCGACACGCTGACTGATGGCCTGCGCCCGATGCTGGGCAAAGCAGTGCGCCCGCACGTTGGGCCAGCCGCTTGCCTGTTTCGGCAGGTTGATGAAGTCGCGCAGGCATCGCATCAGCGCGTGCTCGCCGTCGTAGCGATGTACCAGCACCTCGTTCCAGGAGCTGATCGTGACCTGGTCCACCGTCAATACCAGGTTTTCCCGCAGGCCACCGTAGCTGAGCGAGTCGGTACGTTCAGTGGTCAGCAGGATATCCAGTTCACGGTGGTGGGGCAGGGGGTCGATGCCCACGTTGATCAGCAGCAGCACATCGTCGGCAGCGCTTGGCTGCAATAGCCTCACCTCGCTGACGGCCAGCAGCGGCAACACGATGAGCTGCTGCAGGCTCGCGAGCAGGCCCTGCAATTCAGGCTCTTTCAGATCGCTGATACCCGGATGAAGCGCCAGTCGTGTGTGGCTGTCTATCACGCCATTGCAATGGGCCCAGACCAACAGTTCCACAAGGTGCCAGCAGCGCTTGATCGGGTTGGCGAGTTCCATCTCATGGCCATGCAGGTTACCGCTGTAGAGTGCCCAGGGGTGGCTGCCTGGCGCTCTGCGGCTGGGTGATTGGGCCAACGTCACGGTTTGTTCGGCCAGGTCGCAAGCACGGTCGCCCTGGAGGATTTCCACCTTGTCTGCACGGCGTTCGAATGCCGCTTGCAGACGCCGCCCCAACAGGCTGAGCTCGCGCAGGTCAGCGCGACTGGTCGCGTCGTGAGCGCGTGCGAACTGCACCAGAAACCGGTAGCTGCGGCTGAGCTCGGCCACCCGTTCGCGGCGCTCCAGGGTAACCTGGTGCACCCCCCAGCCAGGGCGACCATCGAGCATGGCCAGCTGCGCGCCTCCCCATCCCCATGCGTCGGTCAGGCTGCGCAGCAGGCGGCGTTGCCAGCCCTCGGCGCGCCCCTGTTCGCTGAGCTTGCCGTTCACTTTCAGGTACAGGCTGCGCCGCACCAGTTCCAACCGAGCCAGCTCACCGCGCTGTATCAGGTAGCGCTCGATCCGTCGGTAGACCATGACGTAAGGATCGAGACGGTCAAGGTCGAGCTGATTGGCGAACACCGCTTGCTTGTAGTCAAGGCTCAGGCACCGCACGGTGGGGTATTCGCTGGCATAGGCTTCGGCCAGCAGCAACTTGAGCAAGGACTTGTGAGGGGCATCGATACCTTTGAACAGCTGCCAAAGCCCGGCGCCAATGAATTCGTGGCCTGGGATCTGCGCCAGGTGGCCCAGATCGAGCGCTTCCCCAGGGCGTACGAAACGCTTTGCCAGCAGGGCCTGGGCGTAGGCCGGGTAAGCGCACTCCTGATCGGGCGGCACCAACCACCACAGCGGCGTCCGTCCTGCCAACCAGAGGGCCGTGCGGTAGAACTCGTCTAGCAGAAGATAATGCTGCGTGGTGCCGCAATCGTCGGTGCCGAGTTGGCCTGTGCGCTGGCCTTGAGCGAACGCCTGGGTGTCAATCAGGAAGAAATGCGTATCGGCGCCCTGGCTCGCGGCCCAGGTCTCCAGCAACTGGCATTTACGCTGCAGTGACTCCAACGCTTCGTGTTCCAGGTCGCTGGTATGGCATACCCACACATCGATGTCGCTGTCCTCAGCCTGGGCAAGCGTGCCCAGGCTGCCGATTAGAAACAGCCCGTCGATGGAACGTGCAGAGGTCTTGTCGCGGGCTTTGTAGTTGAAGGCGCGTGCCAGGCGCTGGGCTTCGAATACCTGGTCGCCGCTTGGCTCGAAGTCGCAGATCCCTGCCGGCGTCATCGACGAAACATAGCCGGGCAATAACGGATGGTTCACATGGAACAGCACTGGCAGCACGGTCAGCACCTGCTGCTGGCGGGGGGGCAAACCGGCCATTGCCCGCTGCAGGCGGCCTGCGTTGATCTGTAGGTAGCGCCCGCGCAAGGTGGCCAGCAGCTTACGGTCGATCCCGTTGTCCAGGTCCAGTTGGATCTCGTCGGGACAATTCATTTTGCGCTCATCAGTCCGCTGAAGCTGGGGCGAGTGTAGCCTGAACGATACGGCCCACGCAGGCTCATTGAGTACTGAGGCCATTTGCGCGAGTTCCTGCAACCTGTGGGGTAGTGCATCATGGCTGGCTCAATGACAACGTGAGGTAAATCATGCGTGTTTGGATCGATGCCGACGCGTGTCCGAAGGCCGCCAGGGACCTGATCGTCAAGTTCGCCCTCAAGCGCAAGTTCGAAGTGGTCATGGTCGCGGGGCAGGCGGTGGCCAAGCCAGCATTCGGCATCGTGCAACTGATCGTGGTACCCAGTGGCATGGATGCGGCCGACGATTATCTCGTCGAGCATGCCGTGCCGGGTGAGTTGGTCGTCTGCAGCGACGTGCCGCTGGCCGACCGGCTAGTGAAGAAAGGCGTAGCGGCGCTGGACCCGCGCGGGCGCGAGTTCGACGAGCGCAACATGGGCGAGCGCCTGGCTACGCGCAACCTGTTCACCGAACTGCGTGAACAGGGCCAGTCGGGCGGCGGGCAGGGACCCTATGGGGATCGCGACAAACAGGCGTTTGCCAATGCGCTGGACCGGATTATCACTCGGCTATCGGTGCGTTGATATCCAGTAGAGCGTCAACCGCCCGGTCAGGCGCTCCAGCCGGGCAAGCGGAGCTTACTCGTGGGTCAGCTCCAGCACGCGATCAACCAGCTTGTAGATCCCGCCAGCGGCTTCGCTGATGGTCTTTGCCGACATGTAGGCGGGAGTGGTCACCAGTTTGCGCTGCGGGTCCTCGACGATGTCGTGCACGTCGCATTCTTCGTGGGTGCCGCCCATCTTGACGACGGCCTCAGCGGTATTGGCGTCGTTACCGATGGTGCAGACCACGCCAGGGCCATAGATCTTGGCAGCCAGTGCAGGCGAGATACAGATCAGGCCAACTGGCTTGCAGGCAGCGGCGAACGCCTCGGCCAACGCCAGGACATCCGGATTGACGGTGCAGTCTGCGCCGTTTACGGCAAAGTCCGAGAGGTTCTTGGCTGCGCCAAAGCCGCCCGGAACGATCAACGCGTCGAATTCCTCGACGCGCGCCTCACGGATGTCTTTCACACCGCCACGCGCAATACGGGCAGATTCCACCAGCACGTTGCGCGACTCGGGCATCTCGTTGCCGGTCAGGTGGTCGATGACATGCATCTGCGCGATGTTCGGTGCAAAGCACTGCACCTGCGCGCCGCGTTGGTCCAGGCGCAGCAGGGTGATCACGCTTTCGTGAATTTCTGCACCGTCATAAACGCCACAGCCAGAAAGAATCACCGCCACTTTTTTTGTCATGCTCATTACTCCAGGTCGAAGCGCTTGATACCCGTCAGGCTGGCAGCGCGGCGCAGTGCGGGATGGTCCATGTCTGTTGGAGTGTGCCGCGGTGCAGGTGTTCAGTCCTGGGACTCGCGCGCAGCCCGGCGCTCTGCCCGCAGCGTGCGAAAGCGCCGGTGCAGCCACAGGCCTACGCCAAGCACCAGCAAGGCACCGAGTACCCACAGTTCGTAGCGCTTGATATTGCCCAGCAGGCCTTCGAGGATTGCGCCGAAATGATAGGCCGCAGCACCCAGGGCGATGGCCCAGATCGCGGCCCCGATGCCGTTGAGCAGCAGGTAGCGCCGCGGCGGATAGCCCGAGAGGCCGATTGCGACCGGCATTACCGTGCGAAGCCCGTAAACGAAGCGGAAGCTGAGCACCCAGATATCGGGATGGCGACGGATGTGGCCCAAGGCGCGGTCGCCCATTGCCTGCCAGCGGGGCTTGCGCGCCAGAATCTTGCGCCCATGGCGACGACCCATGAAATACCACAGCTGATCACCGGCATAGCTGCCCATGAATGCCACCAGGCATACCAGCTTGATGTCCATGTAATCGCGGAACGCAAGAAAGCCTGCAAGGACCAGAATGGTCTCGCCTTCGAAGAAGGTGCCTAGAAAAAGGGCAAAGTAGCCGAAATCCTGCAGGAATTGTTGGAGCATTTTCTGAGGTGCTGGCGAAATGAACGCGCAGCCTACCCCTTCGCGTGCGTTCGGGAAAGTGTCCAAATGTGTCTCGACGTGAACAGTGCCCGCCACCACAATGTCTGCAACCGTGTGCCATGGCTTGCCCTGGCGTGTAACACAGGCGTCATAATGGGCGCTTATCTTGCCGCTCAATTGATGATAGGGCGTTAACGTCCTCAGGACCGCCAGATGAATAACGAAGTGCTTCCCCCTGTCTTGATCAAGGATGCCAAGGAGCTTCCAGAGGAGCTGGTGCAGACCCCGCCTGATCTGCCACCCGGGTCCCAGGTCGCTGTAGAGCCTGCAGCGGAGCCAGCGACGCCCACGCCGGCCCCGGCGCCGCCCATCGCCGTGCCCGGCCTGGACGATACCAGCCTGTACATTCATCGCGAACTGTCACAACTGCAGTTCAACATCCGGGTACTGGAGCAGGCGCTGGATGAAAGCTACCCGTTGCTCGAACGCCTGAAGTTCTTGCTGATTTTCTCGAGCAACCTGGACGAGTTCTTCGAGATTCGTGTGGCTGGGCTTAAGAAACAGATCAATTTCGCCCGCGAGCAGGCCGGCGCCGACGGCTTGCAGCCGCACCAGGCCCTCACGCGCATCAGCGAACTGGTGCATATCGAGGTCGATCGCCAGTACGCGATTCTCAACGATGTATTGCTGCCAGAGCTGGAAAAACACCAGATTCGATTCATTCGTCGTCGTCACTGGACACCCAAGCTCAAGACATGGGTGCGTCGCTACTTCCGCGACGAGATTGCGCCCATCATCACCCCGATCGGCCTGGACCCTACCCACCCATTCCCGTTGCTGGTGAACAAGAGCCTGAACTTCATCGTCGAGCTTGAAGGCGTCGATGCATTCGGCCGCGATTCAGGCCTGGCCATCATTCCGGCCCCGCGGCTGCTGCCACGGGTCATTCGCGTGCCTGAGGAAGTGGGTGGCACCGGTGCGAACTATGTCTTCCTTTCGTCGATGATCCACGCCCACGCAGACGACCTGTTCCAGGGCATGAAGGTCAAGGGGTGCTACCAGTTCCGCCTGACCCGCAACGCCGACCTGGCGTTGGATTCCGAGGAAGTCGACGACCTGGCCCGGGCGCTTCGTGGCGAGCTGTTTTCGCGCCGCTATGGCGATGCCGTGCGCCTGGAAGTCGCCGATACGTGCCCCAAGCACCTGTCGGACTACCTGCTCAAGCAGTTCAGCCTGAGCGAAAGCGAGCTGTACCAGGTCAACGGGCCGGTCAACCTGACGCGGTTGTTCAGCATTACCGGGCTGGACAGCCACCCCGAGCTTCAATACGTGCCGTTCACCCCGGCCATCCCGAAGTTGCTGCAGAACGCCGACAATATTTTCAGCGTGATCAGCAAGCAGGACATCCTGCTCATGCACCCCTTCGAGTCGTTCACGCCGGTCATCGACTTGTTGCGCCAGGCGGCCAAGGACCCGCACGTCCTGGCCGTACGCCAGACGCTGTACCGCTCCGGCGCCAACTCGGAAATCGTCGATGCGCTGGTCGATGCAGCGCGCAACGGCAAGGAAGTCACTGCAGTGATCGAACTGCGCGCACGCTTTGACGAGGAGTCCAACCTGCAGATGGCAAGCCGCCTGCAAGCGGCAGGCGCGGTGGTGATTTATGGCGTGGTCGGTTTCAAGACGCACGCCAAGATGATGTTGATCCTGCGCCGCGAGCAGGGCGAGATCGTACGCTATGCGCACCTGGGGACCGGCAACTACCACGCTGGCAACGCCCGTTTGTACACCGACTACAGCCTGCTCACCTCCGACGATGCGCTCACCGAGGACGTCGGCAAGCTGTTCAGCCAGTTGATCGGCATGGGCAAGACCCTGCGCATGAAGAAACTGATGCATGCGCCGTTCACCTTGAAAAAGGGCATGCTGGACATGATCGCCCGCGAAACCCAGTTCGCCTTGGACGGCAAGCCGGCGCACATCATCGCCAAATTCAACTCGCTGACCGATGCGAAGGTCATCAAGGCCTTGTACAAGGCCAGTCAATCGGGGGTGAAGATCGACCTGATCGTGCGTGGCATGTGCTGCCTGCGTCCAGGGATTCCAGGGGTTTCACATAACATCCAGGTACGCTCGATCATAGGCCGCTTCCTGGAACACACCCGTGTGTTCTATTTCCTCAATGGCGGTGAAGAGCAGATCTACCTCTCCAGTGCCGACTGGATGGAGCGCAACCTCGACAAGCGGGTCGAGACCTGCTTCCCGGTCGAGGGCAAGAAGCTGCTGTTGCGGGTGAAGAAGGAACTGGAGGCGTACCTGACCGACAACACCCACGCCTGGACCCTTCAGCCAGACGGGCGCTATGTACGCAGCAGTCCAACGGGTAACCAGAACCCGCGCAGTGCCCAGGCGACCCTGCTGGAGCGCCTGAGCAACCCGGTCCTCAACGTACGCTGAGCACGAAACCGACCCGGGCCAGCCACTCCGCCTCGTTGGCGAAGTCGGCCTGGGTCAGCTGGTTCTCTTCGAGCCAACCCTCCGGGAATACCACTTCCAGGCGGTTGTCGGCCGCCTTGAGCTCGACTTTGGGCATCTGCTGCGTGCCCCGGATATGGTGGAACAGGATGGCAAAGCGCAGCAGCACGCACAGGCGCAGCAGCTTGACCCCTTCATCCCCCAGCTCGGCATAACGGTCCTTGGGAATGTTGCGGCGGTGACCGCGCACCAGCAGGGCCATCATCTGCTGATCCTCGCGCGAGAAGCCTGCCAGGTCGGAGTGCTCGATCAGGTACGCGCCGTGCTTGTGGTAATGATAGTGGGCAATGTCCAGGCCGATCTCGTGGACCTTGGCTGCCCAACCCAGCAGGTCGCGCCAGTTGCCGTCCTGCAGGTCCCAGGCTTCGGCCACCTGGTCGAATGCATGCAGTGCCTTGCGCTCGACCCTGGCGGCCTGGCCCTGGTCGACGTGGTAGCGCTCCATCAGCGAGTTGAGGGTACGCTCGCGTACGTCCTCATGATGATGCCGTCCAAGCAGGTCGAACAGCACACCTTCACGCAGCGCACCGTCGCAGTGGTCCATGCGCTGCAGTTCCAGGGCATCGAAGATCGCTTCGAGGATGGCCAGGCCCGCCGGGAAGATGGTGCGCCGATCCGGCTTGACCCCATCGAAGTCGATCCTGTCGACTTCGCCCAGCTTGAACAGCTTGCGCTTGACCCAGGCCAACCCTTCGGCATTCACCTCACCATTGCCCAGGCCTGCGGACCGGATGGCGGCGCCAATGGCGCGAATGGTGCCAGACGAACCGATGGCTTCATCCCAGGTCAGGCGGTGCAGGGCATGCTCGATGCTCATCAGCTCAAGCCGGGCGGCCGTATACGCCTGTGCATAGCGCGCCGGGGTGATCTTGCCGTCACGGAAATAGCGCTGGGTGAAGCTGACGCAGCCCATCTGCAAGCTCTCGCGCAACAGGGGCTCGAAGCGCTGGCCAATGATGAATTCGGTGCTGCCGCCGCCGATGTCCGCCACTAGGCGCTTGCCTGGGGTATCGGCCAGCGTGTGGGAAACGCCCAGGTAGATCAGGCGGGCCTCTTCGCGGCCTGAAATGACTTCCACCGGGTGGCCAAGGATGGCTTCGGCACGCTGGATGAAGATGTTGCGGTTGCGCGCTTCACGCAAGGCGTTTGTGCCGACGATGCGCACCGAGCCTGCGGGCATGCCGTTGATCAGCTGAGCGAAGCGCTTGAGGCATTCAAGACCGCGCTCCATGGCTTCTTCACTGAGCTTGCGCTCCTCATCGATGCCGGCGGCCAGCTGTACCTTCTCGCCCTGCCGCTCGAGAATGCGGATTTCGGTGTGGTGGGCCTTGGCCACGACCATGTGGAAGCTGTTGGAGCCAAGGTCGATGGCGGCTATCAGGGACAGGTTCTTCGCGGTGGTATGCGGCATGATCTGGAAGTTCTCGGTCATTAACCTGGCAATCGTGCCACGATAGCAGGCTGGTCGCCAACGCGTGGCACCTGGCCTGCGCGGTGAGCTTGATATACGGCAATATGCCATTCGATTGGATGAAGGCGATGTGACAGTTTCGATTCGAGTGCTCTTGCACAACTATAGTTACACTCAATCGTCTGCGGCTTCCTGTCGACCGCGGGGGCGGCTATGATGGGCAACGTTTTCCGTGCTTACGACCTTGGAGATTTCCATGAGCGACAAAATCAAACACGTCACCGACGCCACCTTCGATGCCGAAGTGCTTCAGGCTCAAGGCCCGGTGTTGGTCGACTACTGGGCTGAATGGTGCGGCCCGTGCAAGATGATCGCTCCGGTTCTGGACGACATCGCCACTACGTACGAAGGCAAGCTGGTCGTCGCCAAGCTGAACATCGACGAAAACCAGGAAACCCCAGCCAAGCACGGCGTGCGTGGTATCCCGACGCTGATGCTGTTCAAGAACGGCAACGTCGAAGCCACCAAGGTCGGCGCCTTGTCCAAATCGCAGCTGGCAGCGTTCCTCGACGCCCACCTGTGATGAAAAAGCCCCGCAAATGCGGGGCTTTTCTTTTTCAGAGCACTAGACGCACAAAAAAGCAAGTGTTACATTCGGCCTCGCACTGCTTCTTCAGTGCCCTCTACATGCCGTCGCCGAAGCATCCCCAATTCGAATCAGTACGCGATCCTTTCGCCATCTAGCGGCGCGGCTTCATTAAGCCAGAAGCTTAATTCTCCCTTCTTACATGATTACGTCATTCCCCTTATGAACCTGACTGAACTCAAGCAAAAGCCGATTACCGATCTTTTGGAAATGGCCGAACAAATGGGCATCGAGAACATGGCCCGTTCGCGCAAACAGGACGTGATTTTCTCCCTGCTGAAAAAGCATGCGAAAAGCGGCGAAGAGATCTCGGGTGACGGCGTGCTGGAGATTCTCCAGGATGGCTTCGGTTTCCTGCGTTCTGCTGATGCGTCCTACCTGGCCGGCCCTGACGATATCTACGTTTCGCCGAGCCAGATCCGCCGCTTCAACCTGCGTACCGGCGACACCATCGTTGGCAAGATCCGTCCGCCGAAGGAAGGGGAGCGTTACTTCGCCCTGTTGAAGGTCGATACCATCAACTTCGATCGGCCGGAAAACGCCAAGAACAAGATCCTGTTCGAAAACCTGACGCCGCTGTTCCCCAACAAGCGCCTGAAGATGGAAGCTGGCAACGGCTCCACCGAAGACCTGACCGGCCGTGTCATCGACCTGTGCGCCCCGATCGGCAAGGGTCAGCGTGGCCTGATCGTCGCCCCACCCAAGGCGGGCAAGACCATCATGCTGCAGAACATCGCAGCCAACATCACGCGTAACAACCCTGAGTGCCACCTGATCGTTCTGCTGATCGACGAGCGCCCGGAAGAAGTGACCGAGATGCAGCGTACCGTACGCGGCGAAGTGGTTGCATCCACCTTCGACGAGCCGCCAACCCGTCACGTGCAAGTGGCCGAAATGGTCATCGAGAAGGCCAAGCGCCTGGTCGAGCACAAGAAGGACGTGGTCATCCTGCTCGACTCCATCACCCGTCTGGCACGTGCCTACAACACGGTCATTCCAAGCTCCGGCAAAGTGCTGACCGGTGGTGTCGACGCCCACGCCCTGGAAAAGCCCAAGCGCTTCTTCGGGGCCGCCCGTAACATCGAGGAAGGCGGCTCGCTGACCATCATCGCCACCGCGCTGGTCGAAACCGGTTCGAAGATGGACGAGGTGATCTACGAGGAATTCAAAGGCACCGGCAACATGGAGCTGCCCCTGGACCGTCGTATCGCTGAAAAGCGTGTGTTCCCCGCCATCAACATCAACCGTTCGGGTACTCGCCGCGAAGAGCTGCTGACCGCCGACGACGAACTGCAACGCATGTGGATCCTGCGCAAGCTGTTGCACCCGATGGACGAGATCGCTGCCATCGAGTTCCTGGTCGACAAGCTCAAGCAGACCAAGACCAACGACGAGTTCTTCCTGTCGATGAAGCGCAAGTAAGCGTTTCAGGTCTGAATCGAACGGGGCCGCTTCGCAGCCCATCGCAGTCGGTCCGGTGCCCCGGACCGGCTGCGATGGGACGCGAAGCGGCCCTGATCAGTTTTGACCATTGCACGCTGAACGGCGCTACACTCTGAACCCCCGACCGATACGGCCAACACGAGGCTCATGCATGCAGTATCGCGACTTGCGCGACTTCATTCGTGGCCTGGAACAGCGCGGCGAGCTCAAGCGCATCCAGGTCCCGATCTCCCCAGTGCTGGAAATGACCGAGGTCTGTGATCGCACCCTGCGTGCCAAAGGCCCTGCGCTGTTGTTCGAAAAGCCGACCGGCTTCGACATTCCCGTACTGGGCAACCTGTTCGGTACGCCTGAACGGGTGGCCATGGGCATGGGTGCCGAGTCGGTCGATGAGCTGCGCGAGATCGGCAAGCTGCTGGCTTTTCTCAAAGAGCCTGAGCCTCCCAAAGGGCTCAAGGACGCCTGGTCCAAGCTGCCGATCTTCAAGAAAGTGGTGTCAATGGCGCCCAAGGTGGTCAAGGACGCCGTTTGCCAGGAAGTGGTGCTCGAAGGAGAGGACGTGGACCTTGGCGCATTGCCGATCCAGCATTGCTGGCCGGGCGATGTGGCACCGCTGATCACCTGGGGCCTGACCGTAACGCGCGGTCCGAACAAGGACCGCCAGAACCTGGGTATATACCGGCAGCAGGTGATTGGTCGCAACAAAGTGATCATGCGATGGCTCAGCCACCGTGGTGGCGCCCTGGACTACCGTGAGTGGTGTGAAAAAAACCCTGGCCAGCCGTTCCCAGTGGCCGTGGCGTTGGGGGCAGACCCTGCCACTATCCTGGGTGCAGTGACCCCGGTTCCCGATACGCTTTCCGAATACGCCTTCGCGGGCCTGTTGCGGGGTAATCGCACCGAGCTGGTCAAGTGCCGCGGCAGCAATCTGCAGGTGCCGGCCACGGCCGAGATCATCCTCGAAGGGGTCATTCACCCGGGCGAGATGGCGCCTGAAGGCCCGTATGGGGACCATACCGGGTACTACAACGAAGTGGACAGTTTCCCGGTGTTCACCGTCGAGCGCATCACCCACCGGCAAAAGCCGATCTATCACAGCACCTACACCGGCCGGCCGCCGGATGAGCCGGCCATTCTCGGCGTGGCGCTGAACGAAGTGTTCGTGCCGATTCTGCAGAAACAGTTCCCGGAAATCGTCGATTTCTACCTGCCGCCGGAGGGGTGCTCCTACCGCATGGCGGTGGTGACCATGAAGAAGCAGTACCCAGGGCATGCCAAGCGCGTGATGCTGGGTGTGTGGTCGTTCCTGCGACAGTTCATGTACACCAAGTTCGTTATCGTGACCGACGACGACATCAACGCCCGCGACTGGAACGACGTGATCTGGGCCATCACCACACGCATGGACCCCAAGCGTGATACGGTGATGATCGACAACACGCCGATCGACTACCTGGATTTTGCCTCTCCGGTGTCGGGCCTGGGATCGAAAATGGGCCTGGATGCCACGCACAAGTGGCCGGGCGAAACTACACGCGAGTGGGGGCGAGTCATCGTCAAGGACGAAGCCGTCACCCGGCGTATCGATGAGCTGTGGGATCAGTTGGGAATACATTGATGCAGGTAACGTTGCAGCCGTCCGGAGCAGTGCTGACGCTAGAGCCCGGGGAACGGATCCTGGAAGGTGCGCGTCGGCTGGGTTATGACTGCCCCAACAGCTGCCGTAACGGCAACTGCCATGTCTGCGCTGCATTGCTGGTCGAAGGAAGCGTGCGCCAGAACGGAGAAGTCCGGGACCATGGCGAATTGTTCACCTGCATCGCCGAGCCGCTCGAGGATTGCATCCTGCTGTGGGACGGCGTGCTCGCCCTGGGCGAGCTGCCGGTGCGCAAGCTGACCTGCACGGTCAGTGAATGCCGTGAAGTGGGTGGCGACGTCTGGCGCGTGCGCCTGTTGGCCCCTGCGGGCAAGCCGCCGCGCTACCATGCCGGGCAGTATTTGATGATCGAACGCGAAGCGGGTAAGCCGGCCGCTTTTTCGCTGGCTTCCGCTCCCCATTCCGGACGCGAGCTTGAATTGCATGTACTGGCGCGCGAGCCCAGTGCCGTGCAGTTGATCGAGCAATTGCAGCGCGATCGCCTGGCTCGCATCGAAATGCCCTTTGGCGATACCCACCTGGCCGAACTGCCGGACGGGCCATTGGTGCTGATCGCCGCCGGTACCGGCATGGGCCAGATGCACAGCCTTGTGGAGCACTGCCGCGCTCAGGGCTTCAAGCACCCTGTTCACTTGTACTGGGGCGTACGACGCCCGGAAGACTTCTACCAGATCGAGCATTGGGATCAGTGGCTGAGTTTGCCCAACCTGTACCTGCACCAGGTGGTTAGCGACCTGTGCGGCTGGGAAGGCCGTTGCGGGATGCTGCACGAAGCGGTTTGCGAGGACATCCCCGACCTCAACAGCGTTCATGTGTACGCCAGTGGCTCGCCGAACATGATCTATGCAACGCTCGATGCACTGGTGGACGCTGGCATGGATGCGCACCGCATGCGTGCGGACGTGTTCGCCTACGCGCCTCGCGGCTGAGGAATTCCTTCGCGGTGCGTGGCGCCCCTGTGGCTGCCCGCGCCACCCCGTAAGCAGGTAACGCGCTGCACGGCCGGTCGTCGGCGCCTGACGTGAAAATCACTGCATTCACTTGTTCAGCCCCTTGCCCTGACTTAGCTTATACACCGCCTGGCGCGACTGCCGTGAATGACTTGCCTGAGGGTTCTGGTCAACGACGCAGTGACCAACGCATCAGGCTCGGTCACGTTACATGCTTTGTTAACAGGGAATCATAGCGGCAGCTTATGTCGGCGCTCGAACGGTCATCCTGGCAAGTCACATACCCCCCTTCGCTCGATTTTGGTCAGCAACTGACCCACGAGCAATTGCATCACTCCATGCAAGCCGCCATGTCCCGTCACCAGGGCGGGCCGGTGTGGCTGTTTGCCTATGGCTCTTTGATCTGGCGGCCCGAGTGCAGCGCGGTGGAGCGTCGACGTGCGCGGGTGCACGGTTACCACCGGGGCTTGTACCTGTGGTCGCACGAGCACCGTGGCACGCCCGAAACCCCAGGTTTGGTGTTTGGCCTGGATCGAGGCGGCTCGTGCAGCGGCTTTGCCTACAGGCTGGATGACGCGACACTCGATGCATCGCTGCGAGCCCTGTGGCAACGCGAAATGCCTTACCCGGCCTACCGCCCCCACTGGCTCAACTGCCGACTCGACGATGGCAGCAGGGTGCAGGCCCTGGGTTTCGTGTTGGAGCGGCACCTGCCTTGCTACGCGGGCAATCTGCCGGATAACGTGCTCAGCCACATACTGGCCAGCGCCAAAGGGCGTTATGGCACCACGCGCGATTACGTCGAGCAGACCCTTCATGCCCTGCGCAGCCACCATATGCCTGATCGCAACCTGGAAGCGCGCTTCAGGCGCTGTCACGATCTGCGCGAACGGTGATCACGCACGCGGCGGCACCACCACCAGCTTGCCGACCGCCTGGCGCTGGCCCAGCGTTTCGATGGCCGCACCGGCGTCGGCCAGGGCGTATGTCTGTGAAACGAGAGGCTTCAATTTGCCCTGCGCGTGCCAGGCAAACAGCTGCTTGAAGTTGGCCGCGTTATCGTCGGGTTGGCGCTGGGCAAACGCGCCCCAGAAGACGCCCAGTACCGCCGCCCCCTTGAGCAGCACAAGGTTGGCTGCCAATTGGGGAATGGTGCCGCTGGCAAAACCCACTACCAACAACCTACCGTTCCACGCCAGGCCCCTCACGGCGTGCTCGAAAAGTTCGCCGCCTACCGGATCGTAAATCACATCCACACCTTTGCCATCGGTCAGGCGCTTGATGGCCTCGCGCAGATTGTCCTGGCTGTAGTCGATCAGGTCATCGGCCCCGGCGGCACGGGCCACCGCGAGCTTTTGCGCACTGCTGGCAGCCGCGATGACCCGCGCCCCCATGGCCTTGCCGATCTCGACCGCCGCCAGGCCCACCCCGCCGGACGCGCCCAATACCAGCAAAGTCTCGCCAGTTTGCAATCGACCGCGCTGGCGCAAGGCGTGCATCGAGGTGCCGTAGGTCATGCCGAATGCGGCGGCGGTAATGAAGTCCATGCCGGCTGGCACGGCCATTACGTTGGCGGCGGGCACTGCCACTTGCTCGGCAAAAGCACCCCAGCCGGTCAGTGCCATGACCCGGTCACCCACCTTGAAGCCGCTCACCTTGTCGCCGACGGCTGCGACCGTGCCCGCGGCCTCGCCACCCGGTGAGAAGGGCAAGGACGGCTGAAACTGGTATTTACCTTCTATGATCAGGGTATCGGGAAAGTTGACCCCAGCCGCCTGCACGTTCAACAGCACTTCGTTGGGCTTGGGCGTTGGGCTGGGCACGTCTTCCAGGACCAGGTCGCGGGCCGGGCCCAGGTGCTTGCATAGCAGCGCTTTCATCGTGGCCTATTCCTTTGCGGGTAATGGCCGATAAGTGTAGGAGGGCCGCCAGTCGGGTCAACGAGCATGGCTTGTCCTGATGGGCCGGCATAAGCCCAGGCTTGGGTTTGAACGATGTGCTGGTTAAGCTGGCGCCACCTGAATAGAGGAGCGATTTCGTGAAAGCGTGGATATTGATGGTGTTGGCACTGGTGTTACCCGCCGCAGCCGTGGCCGAGGAGGGCAAGGAGGGTGCGCCCAAGGTGGCCTATATCACGCTGACGCCGCCGTTCGTGGGCAACTATGCGCTCGATGGTGGTCCGCGCTTGCGGGTGTTCAAGGCGGACGTCGCATTGCGAGTGACCGGGGATGAGGCCGCCAAGGCGGTACAGCACCATGAACCACTGATCCGCAATCAGCTCGTCGCACTGTTCACTCAACAGACCGTGGACAGCATGAGCAATGTGGAGGCCAAGGAGCATTTACGTCAGGAGGCCCTAAAGCAGGTTCAGCAGGTGATGGAGACCGAAGAGGGCAAGCCGATCGTCGAGGACCTGCTGTTCAACAACCTGATCGTCCAGTGAGCGGCTGACCCGGTTTTCGGTCAGCCACTGATGGCTGGTGTTCAAGGGAATGTCGGAGCAGGGCAGGTGCCTCAAACCATCGCCAGGATGGCCGTCCACTGCTCGGCCGTGACCGGCATGACCGATAGGCGACTGCCTTTTTGTACCAGCGCCAGCTCGGCCAGGGCTGGCTGTTGTTTCAACCAGCCCAGCTCAAGCACGCGTGGCAGGGTCCGCACGTGGGCCACGTCTACCGCACTCCACGGGTTCTTGTCGGGCGTGGCCTTGGCATCGTGATAAGGGCTCTGCGGGTCCAGCGCAGTGGGGTCCGGATAGGCTGCGCGGATGACCTTGGCAATGCCGGCGATGCCGGGTTGAGGGCAGCTGGAATGGTAGAAGAAGAACGTGTCCCCCTCGCTCATCGCACGCATAAAGTTGCGCGCCTGGTAATTGCGTACACCGTCCCAACGAGCTTCGCCAAGGTGAGCCAGGCCTTCAATCGACAGTTCGTCGGGCTCGGACTTCATCAGCCAATAGGCCATGTTGTTTGCTCCAGAAATGCTTTGAAATAACTCGTTCCATCAAACCGACGGCCGGTTGACGTCAACGTTTGCGTGGTGGCTCAGGTTGTCGGAGAATGCGCCCCGTTTGAGGTGCGATGCTCAGGTACTACCCAGAAGTCGCCGAGCACTGAACAGTTTGCCTGGGGGGCAATCGTCGATGAATCAACGTAAAAAGCCGGACCTGCTGTGGGTCCTGGTGTTCATCTTTGGCTTGGGTGTGGTTACCACCGGTTATGCGCAGGGGATCTGGGAGCGCAAGCTGGATAACGCCTACCAGATGCCATACGAAGCTGGTCAGGCGCAACGCTGACCCTTCCCGGCACCGCTTAGCGCGGTGCCACGTACCAGTGACGATCCGAGACCGTTCCCTGCAAAGGCACGTCCCAACTGGCCTGTGCTAGCCGCTCGACCTTCTGGCACTCATGCGCCAAGCCTAGCAGCCGTGGTTTTTTCCAGGTCTGCCGACGGGCCAGGTAAGCCAGGCTGCGATCATAGAAGCCACCGCCCATGCCCAGTCGCCCTCCCGCGTCGTCGAAGCCCACCAGGGGCAGCAGAATCAGGTCCAGTGCCCACACCGGGCGTTGACGCCTGCGGTCGGTGGCCGGCTCAGGGATTCGGAAACGGTTAGGCGTGAGCTTCTCGCCCTTCTCGAATCGCTGAAACACCATGCGGGTGCGTGGCCATGCATGCAGCACCGGCAAGTACGTGCGCTTGCCGCGACGCTGCGCCTCGCGCAGCAACAATGCAGGGTCGATTTCGCCGTCGTTGGGCAGGTACAAGGCGATATGCCTGGCCTTGCGAAAGAGTGGATGCTGTGCCAGCAGACGGTACAGGCCTGCAGCGGCCTGACGCTGCTGGGCGGGCGTGAGCGCCCGGCGCGCGTTGCGCAAGTGCCTGCGAAGTTGAGGGCGGGTGAGCGTCGCGGTGTCGGTCATGGCACGGGCGATCCGAGAAGTGCTGGCCATTGCTGTCGGCCAAAACGACTTGCCCGCCGAGTGGCGGGCAAAGGAATTCGGGCTCCCCGATAAGACCGCTATCGGTGTAGCCCTTGAACCCGAAAGTTCAAGGTGGAGATTGCAGGGGACATTAAGGCTTTCCGTCGAGCGGACATGCACACCTGCCCCAGCGTGCAACCCCCGTGGTTGTGCGTATCGGCTCAGGGACATAACCGACTGGCGCATCCACCAGGGAGTGGCGCCAGTATAACAACCTCAGTTTTTTTTGGTACCCGTCTCGTCGGACAGCGCCTGGTCGACCCGGTCCAGCAAATCGCGCACCTGCTCGCGCGTGGCCCCGCCGGCCGGAGCCGCGCTGCGGTCTTCCTGGCGATGGAGCATCTCGTGGGTAATGTTCAACGCCGCCATGACCGCGATGCGGTCGGCACCGATCACCTTGCCGCTGCTGCGAATCTCGCGCATCTTGCTGTCCAGGTAGTGAGCTGCACTGACCAGGTTGTTGCGCTCTTCGGGCGGGCAGATGATCGAGTATTCCTTGTCGAGGATCTGCACGGTGACGCTATTGCTTGAACTCATGAGTCTTGCTCCAGGGCCTTGAGACGCAAGATCATCGACTCGACCTTGCGCCTGGCGATCTCGTTCTTTTCGATGAGGTGGGCGCGCTCTTCGCGCCAGGACTTTTCCTGAGCTACTAGGAGTGCATTTTGCCGTTTAAGTTGCTCGACACGCTCGATCAGCAGCTCGAATCGGCTCATCAGGGCCTGCAGGTCGTTCTCTTGCGTGGGTTGCACTCGATTCGCTCCGTCATTGACTCATCTTGCGATGATGCCTCTCCCTGGGCCGTGACTGCCAGTGCCGATGGTCTTGGCGCGCCTGCCGGTGCTAGGATACAAGGCCTTCATTCTAGTCATTGCGCCCTCCGGCGCCTAGCAGCCCATGCCCAATACTCAATCGCCCTACGTTGCTTTCGCCATGTTGCTTTCCAGCAATGGCCACCCTGTCACACCCGCCGAACTGCACGGCCTGCTCATCGGCCGCAGCTGTGCGGGTGCCGGCTTCGATGCCGACGGCTGGCTGGCCGATGCGGCCCAGTTGCTGGAAACCGAACCGCAAGACGCTGTGCGCAATGCCCTGATCGGCCTGCAGGAAATGGTCAAGGGCGAGCTTACCAGCGACGACATGGCGATCGTGCTGCTGCTGCCGTCCGACGATGCTGCGCTGACCGATCGCGCCACCGCCCTGGGGCAGTGGTGCCAAGGCTTCATCACAGGCTTCGGCCTGAACGCCGGTGGCAAAGACCTGTCCATCGAGGCCAAGGAAGTGCTCCAGGACCTGGTGGCCATCTCCCAGGTGCAGGAAGCGCTGGAAGAATCCGAGGACGGCGAAAGCGATTACATGGAAGTGATGGAATACCTGCGCGTCGCGCCGTTGCTGCTGTTTTCCGAACTGGCCAAGCCCGCAGCGCCTGCGCCCAAGCCTTCTCTGCACTGAACGACGGGGTAGTCTGCCCATGAGCCGCATTCCCAAGGCCGAATATGCCCGCCGGCGCAAGGCGCTGATGGCGCAGATGGTTCCCAACAGCATTGCCATCCTGCCTGCCGCCGCCGTTGCCATCCGCAACCGTGATGTGGAGCACGTGTATCGCCAGGACAGCGACTTTCAATACCTCAGTGGTTTTCCCGAGCCCGAGGCGGTCATTGCGTTGATACCCGGCCGTGAGCATGGCGAATACGTGATGTTCTGCCGCGAGCGCAATCCTGAACGCGAGTTGTGGGACGGCTTGCGGGCCGGTCAGGAAGGTGCGGTGCGCGACTTCGGTGCTGACGACGCGTTTCCCATCGCCGACATTGACGAGATCCTGCCGGGCCTGATTGAAGGCCGCGAACGCGTCTACAGCGCCATGGGCAGCAATCCCGAGTTCGATCGCCGGCTGATGGACTGGATCAACGTGATCCGCTCCAAGGCCCGCCTCGGTGCGCAGCCCCCGAACGAATTCGTTGCCCTGGATCACCTGCTGCACGACATGCGCCTGTATAAATCGGCGGCGGAAGTGAAAGTGATGCGCACGGCCGCCGAGATATCTGCCAAAGCCCATGTACGGGCGATGCAGGCTTGCCGCCCGGGCCTTCATGAGTACAGCCTGGAAGCCGAACTCGATTACGCCTTCCGCCAGGGCGGGGCAAAAATGCCGGCGTACGGGTCGATCGTCGCCGCAGGGCGCAATGGTTGCATCCTGCACTACCAGCAGAACGACGCGCCGCTCAAGGAGGGCGACCTGGTCCTGATCGACGCGGGCTGCGAAATCGATTGCTATGCCAGTGACATCACCCGCACCTTTCCCGTCAGCGGGCGGTTTTCACCGG
The DNA here is from genome assembly GCF_002812565.2 of Pseudomonas sp. SGAir0191. NCBI lineage: Bacteria > Pseudomonadati > Pseudomonadota > Gammaproteobacteria > Pseudomonadales > Pseudomonadaceae > Pseudomonas > Pseudomonas sp. SGAir0191. The sequence continues at coordinate 4,833,986 of NZ_CP025035.2, read as the reverse complement.
AGCAGAAGGCGATCTATGAGCTGGTTCTCAGCGCCCAGGCAGCGGCGTTTGCCGAAATCGCCCCGGGCAAGCACTGGAACCATGCCCATGAAGCCACCGTGCGGGTGATCACCGAAGGGCTGGTTGAGCTGGGTCTGCTCAAGGGCGACGTGCAGGCGTTGATCGAGAGCGAGGCGTACCGGGCGTTCTACATGCACCGTGCCGGCCATTGGCTGGGCATGGATGTGCATGACGTGGGCGATTACAAGGTGGGCGGTGAGTGGCGGGTGCTCGAGCCAGGCATGGCCTTGACCGTCGAGCCCGGCATCTACATAGCAGCCGACAATGAAAGCGTGGCCAAGAAATGGCGCGGCATCGGCATTCGGATCGAGGATGATGTGGTGGTCACCAGGCAAGGCTGTGAAATCCTGACATCGGGCGTTCCCCGCACCGTCGCCGAGATCGAGGCGTTGATGCACGACGCGCGTCAGGCCAGCCTATGACCCAGGTGAATCTCGCGATCATCGGCGGCGGGCTGGTTGGGGCTAGCTTGGCGCTGACCCTGCAGGCAGGGGCCAAGGCGCGTGGTTGGAAAATCCTTCTCATTGAGCCCTTCGCCCCCGGCGACAGCTTCCAGCCTAGCTACGATGCGCGTTCTTCGGCGCTGTCGTTCGGGACCCGCCAGATCTACGATCGACTGGGCTTGTGGCCTGCCATCGAGCGGCGTGCCGAATCGATCGCCCAGATTCACGTGTCGGACCGGGGGCGCTTCGGTGCCACCCGCCTGGACGCGAGGGAAGAAGGCGTTCCGGCATTGGGCTACGTGGTCGAGAATGCCTGGCTTGGGCAATGCCTGTGGCAGGGCCTGGACAGCGATGTGGTCAGTTGGCGCTGCCCGGCCGAAGTGACGTCGATGCAGGCTATCGAGGGCGGTTACCGCCTGCGCCTCAATGACGACACGCACATTGACTGCGACCTGGCGGTGCTGGCCGATGGTGGCCGCTCGGGCCTGCGTGAGCAACTGGGTATTCATGTCTGCCACACCCCTTACGAACAAAGCGCGTTGATCGCCAACATCACCCCCGGCGAGCCTCATCGTGGACAGGCCTTCGAACGCTTCACCGAAGCGGGTCCCATGGCTTTGCTGCCGTTACCGGAAAACCGCTGCGCGCTGGTCTGGACACGGCAGGGCATGGATGCGCAGCGCCTGGCTGACATGGATGAGCGCAGTTTCCTGCGTGAATTGCAGGGCATCTTCGGTTACCGCCTGGGCACCCTTCGGCAGGTAGGCGTACGGCATCTGTACCCGCTGTCGCTAATCGAGGCGCAGGAGCAGATCCGTCCCCACCTGGTCGTGCTAGGTAACGCTGCGCACAGCCTGCACCCCATCGCGGGGCAGGGATTCAACCTGTCACTGCGGGATGTGCAGTCCCTTGCCGAGGCGCTGCTTGCAGGGCCGCAACGGCCAGGTGACCTTGCGACCTTGCAGGCTTATGGCAAGCGCCAGCGCCTGGATCAAACGCTGACCATCGGGTTTTCCGATCAGGTGACGCGGCTGTTCGGCAGCGGCCAGCCTTTGCTCGCCGCAGGCCGTAACCTGGGTTTGCTGGGCCTTGACCTGCTGCCACCGGCCAAAAGCTGGTTCGCCCGTCAGGCCATGGGCCTGGGTACGCGTTCCGATGTACGGGGCAAGGCATGAGCAACCCACGCAAACTGGCCCGGCGTGCGCGCGTCCTGCGCTGGATGCTGAACCTGTATCCGCCTTACCTGGGCGCCGGTATCCGTGTGCAGCACATCAGCCCTGACATGCGCAGCATCCGGGTGGCGATGAAGCTTACCCGCTGGAACCGCAACTACGTGGGCACCCAGTTCGGTGGCAGCCTCTACGCCATGGTCGACCCGTTCTACATGCTCTTGCTCATCGAACGGCTGGGGCGCGACTACATCGTCTGGGACAAGGCCGCCAGCATCGATTTCATCACCCCTGGCAAGGGCCCTGTGTATGCCGAGTTCCATGTCGATGACGCGCTGCTGGACGATATCCGCCAGCAGACCGCCACCGGCAAGAAATGCCTGCCCCGTTTGCAGGTCGATATCCGCGACGGCGCTGGTGAACTGGTGGCGCGGGTCGATAAAACCCTATACGTGCGGCTCAAGCCGCAAGCGAGGCTGGCGTAAGGCATGGAAACACGCGCAGATGTTCTGATCGTAGGTGCTGGTATGGTCGGCAGCGCGCTGGCGCTCGCCTTGCGCCATAGCGGTCTGCAGGTGCTGCTGCTCGATGGCGGCCCCCTGGCAGTCAGGCCGTTCGACGCCAAGGCGCCGTTCGAGCCCAGGGTCAGTGCGTTGTCCGCGGCTAGCCAGCGTATTCTCGACCGCCTGGGCGCTTGGGAGGGCATTGCACGGCGGCGCGCGACGCCCTATTCCGATATGCAGGTTTGGGATGGCAGTGGCACTGGGCAGATTCACTTTTCCGCTACCAGCGTGCATGCGCAGGTGCTGGGCCATATCGTCGAGAACAAAGTGGTGCAGGATGCCTTGCTCGAACGCCTGCATGACAGCGACATCGGCCTGTTGCCCAATGCGCGCATGGAACAGCTGCGCCATTCCGGCGATGACTGGCTGATGACGCTGCACGACGGCCGGCAGCTGCGCGCACCGCTGGTCGTGGCTGCCGACGGTGCTCATTCTGCGGTTCGCCGCCTGGCTGGGTGTGAAACGCGCGAGTGGGATTACTTGCACCACGCCATCGTCACCAGCGTGCGTTGCGCCCAAAATCACCAGGCCACCGCCTGGCAACGCTTCACCGACGATGGCCCGCTCGCCTTCCTCCCTTTGACCCGAGACGGCAAGCAGGACTGGTGCTCGATCGTGTGGTCAACCACGCCGGCCGAGGCCGAGCGGCTGATGGCGCTGGATGAGCCAGCCTTCCTCGGGGCGCTGGAGCGTGCATTCGAAGGCCGCCTCGGAACGGTGCTGCAAGCTGACCCGCGGCTGTGCGTACCCCTGCGCCAGCGGCATGCCAAGCGATACGTGGAAGCCGGCCTTGCGTTGATCGGTGATGCGGCCCACACCATTCATCCGCTGGCAGGGCAGGGGGTGAACCTGGGGTTCCTTGACGCGGCGGTACTGGCCGAAGTCCTGATGGACGCCTGCAAGCGGGGGGAAAGGCTGGCCGATGTCAAGGTGCTGAGCCGCTATGAGCGTCGACGCATGCCGCACAACCTGGCGCTGATGGCAGCCATGGAAGGGTTCGAGCGGCTGTTCCAGGCCGACAAGTTGCCGCTGCGCTGGCTGCGCAACAGTGGCTTGAAGCTGGTCGAGCAGTTGCCGGAGGCAAAAGCCGTGTTCGTGCGCCAGGCATTAGGCTTGAGTGGCGACTTGCCGGATCTTGCCAAGGCGTGAAGGCTGCCCTTGGCCTGCTGTCTGGTACGGATGCGGGGCGGACCCTGGCACATTGCAACATCCAGTAACGGCAATGGGGGTGAGGGTTCAAATGGGATTCACTACCATCTGCGCCTCTCTAATCGATCGAGGAGCGCCTTCCATGTTGCCACGCAAGTCCCTACTGGCCGCCCTGGCCCTGAGCGTTGTCGGTGGTACCGTGCAGGCAGCTGACGAGGTCGTGGTCTACTCCTCGCGTATCGACGAGCTGATCAAGCCAGTGTTCGACGCCTACACGGCCGAGACCGGGGTCAAGGTCAAGTTCATCACCGACAAGGAAGCCCCCCTGATGCAGCGCATCAAGGCCGAGGGCGAGCACGGTGTGGCGGATCTTCTGCTCACCGTCGACGCAGGCAACCTGTGGCAGGCTGAGCAGATGGGCATCCTGCAGCCGATCCGATCCGAGATCATCGAGCGCAACATCCCGCCTCAATACCGTGCCTCGTCCCACGACTGGACCGGCCTGAGCCTGAGGGCGCGCACAATCATCTACTCCACCGAACGGGTCAAGCCGGCCGAGCTCAGCACCTATGAAGCCCTGGCCGACAAGCAGTGGGAAGGTCGGCTGTGCCTGCGCACGGCGAAGAAGGTGTACAACCAGTCCCTGACCGCCACCCTGATCGAAAGCCATGGTGAGGCGAAGGCCGAGCAGATCGTCAAGGGCTGGGTCAATAACCTCTCCACCGACGTGTTCTCGGATGACAACGCCGTGATCCAGGCTGTCGAGGCGGGTCAGTGCGACGTGGGCGTGGTGAACACCTACTATTACGGCCGGCTGCACAAGCAGAACCCCAACCTGCCGGTGAAGATCTTCTGGCCCAACCAGCAAGACCGTGGCGTGCACGTAAACCTCTCCGGTATCGGCCTGACCAAGCATGCGCCTCATCCTGAGGCCGCAACGAAGCTGGTCGAATGGATGACCGGTGAACAGGCGCAGAAGTTGTTCGCCGACCTCAATCAGGAATTTCCGGCCAACCCCCAGGTCAAGCCCTCGGACGAAGTCGCCGCGTGGGGCGACTTCAAGGCCGACAGCATTGCGGTGGAAGTGGCCGGCAAGCGGCAGGCCGAAGCCATCCGCCTGATGGACCGTGCTGGCTGGAACTGAGCGGCGCTCCCTGCCCGAGAGGCCTGCCAAGGCCTCTTCGTGGGTCCAGCAGCGACCCGTCATCGAGACATAACGTGCCCTACACCCACCGTCGTCGCTGGTACCTCCCCGTCACCCTGATCGCCGGCCTCGTGCTGCTGCCCCTGAGCGTGCTGCTGTTGTCGTGGCAGTCGATCGACCTGCAGATCTGGTCACACCTGCTCGAAACGCAGATGGGGCGCTTGCTGGGCAACACCGTTACCTTGGTGTTGGGGGTTGGTCTGGGTGTCACCTTGCTCGGTGTCAGCCTGGCCTGGCTCACCAGCCTGTGCGAATTTCCGGGCCGTCGCTGGCTGGATTGGGCGCTGATGTTGCCGTTCGCCATTCCGGCGTACGTCCTGGCCTTCGTCTTTGTAGGTTTGCTGGACTTCGCCGGCCCGGTGCAGAGTGCCCTGCGCGAGGCTTTCGGGCCTATGCGCCTGCCACGGGTGCGCTCTACCGGCGGCGTGATCATCGTGCTGGTGCTGGTCTTCTATCCGTATGTCTACCTGCTGGCACGCACAGCATTCCTTGCCCAGGGCAAAGGGTTGATGGAGGCCGCCCGGGTGTTGGGGCTCTCGCCCTGGCAGGCATTCTGGCGGGTGGCCCTGCCCATGGCCCGACCCGCCATCGGGGCGGGCATCGCCTTGGCCCTGATGGAAACCCTCGCCGACTTCGGCGCCGTGGCGGTCTTCAACTTCGACACGTTCACGACCGCCATCTACAAGACCTGGTATGGCTTCTTCAGCCTCTCCAGCGCTGCGCAATTGGCCAGTTTGCTGTTGCTGGCCGTCATGCTGGTGCTGTACGGCGAGCGCCGTGCGCGGGGCGCCAACCACAGCGCCAGTGAACGCCCCAGAGGTCAGGCGCTGTACCGACTGCAGGGTGGCAAGGCCCTGCTGGCCAGCGGCTGGTGCCTGTTGGTCTTCGCCTGCGCATTCGTCATCCCTTTGCTGCAACTGCTGGTGTGGTTCTGGCAGCGCGGGCGCCACGATCTGGATGAGCGCTACATTGGCCTGGTGCTTCATACCCTATACCTGGGCGGCGTTGCAGCGCTGGTGACGGTCTGCGTGGCGCTGCTACTGGCCTTTGCCCGGCGCCAGGCGCCCATGCCGGGCATTCGCGTCGGTGTAGGGCTCGCCAACCTGGGCTATGCCTTGCCCGGCTCGGTACTGGCGGTGTCGATCATGCTGGCCTTCAGTTACCTGGACAGCCAGGTCGTCGCGCCGCTGTCCAGCTGGCTGGGAGGCGCGGGCAGGCCATTGCTGCTAGGCAGCCTTGCAGCATTGCTGCTGGCCTATGTGATTCGTTTCATCGCCGTGGCCTACGGCCCGCTGGAGAGCAGCCTGGAACGGATTCGTCCCTCGTTGGCGCAGGCATCGCGCAGCCTGGGTGTGGGCGGGGTGCGGCTGTTCATCAAGGTGTACTTGCCGCTGCTGCTGCCAGGCGCACTGAGCGCGGCGTTGCTGGTGTTTGTCGATGTGCTCAAGGAGATGCCGGCTACCCTGCTGATGCGTCCTTTTGGCTGGGATACGCTGGCGGTACGGGTGTTCGAGATGACCAGCGAGGGTGAATGGGCGCGGGCGTCGCTGCCGGCATTGACGCTGGTGGTGGTCGGGCTGCTGCCGGTCATTGGCCTGATACGCCGCTCGGCGCGCAGGCCAGGCCATTCCTGCTAAGGGTGTCAGCTTGCGCCCTTGCCGCTACAATGCGCGGCACTCGCGCAGCAGGCAATCAAAACAACGCTGTTCACACAGCTGAAGGCCATGAGCCTTCCACTGCTGCCGCTTCGCCACGCCCGGAAGGAGAAACCCATGGGACAGCGCACGCTTTTGTACGACCTGCATCTGGCGCTTGGCGCCAAGACGGTCGATTTCGGTGGCTGGGACATGCCGCTGCACTATGGCTCGCAGGTCGATGAGCACCATCAGGTGCGCAGTGACTGTGGGGTCTTCGACGTGTCCCACATGACCGTCATTGATATCCGGGGCGATACGGCCACGGCTTGGTTGCAGCGGCTGCTGGCCAATGATGTCGCCCGGCTCGATCAGGTTGGCAAGGCACTCTACAGCCCGATGCTGCATGAGCAGGGCGGGGTGATCGATGACTTGATCGCCTACCGCACGGCGACCGGTTACCGGCTGGTCACCAACGCTGCCACCCGAGCCCGGGTGCTGGAGTGGCTGGACCAGCAGCGTGATGGGCTTGCCGTCGACGTTCAGGTTCGTCCGGACCTCGCCATTCTTGCCGTTCAGGGCCCGAACGCGCGCGAGAAGGTAGCTGCTTTGGTCAGTGCCGCGCGGGCCGCTCTGATACGCACGCTACGCCCCTTCGAAGGCGTGATGGACGGGGACTGGTTCATCGCGCGCACCGGCTATACCGGCGAAGATGGCCTGGAGATGATCTTTCCGGGTGACCAGGCCGTGACCTTTTTCAACGATCTGGTCGGCGCCGGTATCGCGCCCAGCGGCTTGGGGGCTCGCGACACGTTGCGGCTCGAAGCCGGCATGCACCTTTACGGGCAGGACATCGACGAGCAGCACACGCCGTTATCGTGCAACCTGGGCTGGAGCATCGCCTGGGAGCCGGCAAGCCGAAACTTCATCGGCCGCGCGGCGCTGTTGGCGGAAATCGAGCGGGGCGTACAGGAAAAGCTCGTGGGTTTGGTACTGGAGGAGCGTGGTGTGCTGCGCGCCCACCAGGTGGTCCGTGTGGCGGGGATTGGCGAAGGGGAGATCACCAGTGGTAGTTTCTCACCTACGCTGAGCAAGTCCATTGCCCTGGCACGCGTGCCCATGGCCACGGGCGACCGGGCCGAAGTGGAAATTCGTGGCAAGTGGTACCCGGTGCGCGTGGTCAGGCCGACTTTCGTGCGCCACGGCAAGATCCTGATCTGATCCATCATCAAACGGCGGGCGTACCGCTGAGCCAATCGAGGAATTCAAGACATGAGCAATATCCCCGCCGAACTTCGTTTTGCCGAAAGCCATGAGTGGGCCCGCCTGGAAGCCGACGGTACCGTCACGGTAGGCATCAGTGACCATGCGCAGGAAGCGCTAGGTGACGTGGTATTCGTCGAGCTGGCCGAAGTGGGCAAGGTGTTTGCCGCAGGCGACGCGGCCGGTGTCGTGGAGTCGGTCAAGGCCGCGTCCGACATCTACGCCCCGGTCGGTGGCGAAGTGATCGCCGTCAACGAGGCGTTGGCCGACAGCCCTGAACAACTGAACGAGCAGCCCTACGACGCATGGATCTTCAAGCTCAAGCCGAGCAGCCAGGCTGATCTGGATAAACTGCTGGATGCGGCTGGCTACAAGGCCGCCATTGGCGAGTAAGCCGTCCTTGCGTCACCGGCAGAAAGCACTCGCAGCCAGGGGTTGAAGACCTCCTGGCGCGAGTTAGCCGGCGTTGAGGCCGGCGCTGTACCGATCAGTCGGCTACTGCATGCTTGGCCAGAATGGCATTGGCCAGCTCCATGTCAGACGCGTGAAGCCCTGGATGTTCCGCACGCACTTGCTTGATTGCCGACTCCAGGAATGGCCCACGGATAGCGCCTTCACTGGCTACGAAGCTGCCAGCATCATCCTGCGCTGCCATCACCAACTTGTGGTCACGCGAGGTCAGGTAGGTCGAGCCGGTGGTTGCACCGGAAGAGATCACATTACGCCAGAAGGAATCGGCCATGGCCGAGCCCACAGGCAGCGCGAGCAGGGCTGCGGCAGCGATGGCAGTGTTGAGACGCATGATGAGACACCTCGAAGGTGAGGGTTGAAGATGTGCGGTTGGATGCTCGCGAACCTGCCAAGTTCCTGGGCCTGCCGCTTCTGATCAGCTGCATGCACGCAGTACTTCGTCAGCCAGGGTTTGCCCACACGCAACCTTGGCCTCGCCGCAGCGGCGCAGGTCCACAAGGCCATCTGCCTGGGCCTGGCGTCGCAATTGCGCAAGGTCCGTATGAGGGCCGATCAGGGCACGTAGGTTGTCGCTGGGTTCGAGTAATTCGAACAAGCCGGTACGCCCATGAAAACCCGTGCCGCGGCACGTTCTGCAGCTGGCTGCGTCGCGCCCCTGGCACTGGCTGCACAGCGTGCGCACAAGCCGCTGGGCCATCACCGCAATCAATGTCGCTTTGATCAAGTAATCAGCCACACCCAGTTCTTGCAGGCGGAGGATTGCGGCGCAGGCGTCGTTGGTGTGCAGGGTAGACAGCACCAGGTGCCCGGTAAGGGCGGCCTGCACGGCCACCCGTGCGGTGTCGGGGTCCCGTATTTCGCCAATCATGATGATGTCCGGATCCTGGCGCAGCATGGCGCGCACGCCGTTGGCAAAGCCCAGGTCCAGGGCCGGCTGCACCTGAAACTGGTTGAACCCGGGTTCGAGTCGTTCGATGGGGTCCTCGATGGTGCACAGGTTGACCTGCGGAGTGGCCAATAGCTTGAGGCTGGCGTACAGCGTGCTGGTCTTGCCTGAGCCCGTAGGCCCTGTGACCAGGATGATGCCCTGGCGCCGTTGCAGCAGGCCTTGCCATTGACCCAATTGCTGCCCCTGAAGACCGAGCCGATCAAAGCTCTCGTGCAGCTGCTGCGGGTCGAACAGGCGCAATACCAGCTTTTCACCAAAGGCAGTGGGCAGGGTCGACAAACGTAGCTCCACCTCGCTCCCGTTTGGCAGGCGGCTTTGCAGTCGGCCATCCTGAGGCCTGCGCTTTTCCGCGACATCCATGCGCCCAAGGTGCTTCAGGCGGCTGATCAAGGCCACTGCGACTGCGGCGGGGAAAACATAGACGGTGTGCAACAGGCCATCGATGCGATAGCGCAAGTGGCCCTGGTCGCGGCGTGGCTCCAGATGGATGTCGCTGGCGCGCTGGTCGATCGCGTAGTGCAGCAGCCAGTCGACGATATGCACGATGTGCGCGTCATCCGCGTTGGCCTGCAAGTGGCGCTTGCCCAGCTCCAGCCACTGCTCGAGTTCGCCGAAGCGGTTCGATTGCTGGTGGTGCGCGCCCTTGACCGACTGCGCCAGGCGCTGGAAGGGTTCGCCGGCCTGACGCATCTGCACAGGGCTTGCGAGCACTCGCCGCACGGTTCGTCCAAGGCTCAGGGCCAGATCGGCCTGCCAACGGCACTGATAGGGCTGTGCGCTGGCCACGGTGACGCTCGCCGCGTCAGCTGCCACGATGAGAATGCCGTGGCTCTGCGCAAAGGCTGGGGACACCAGCTCAGCCACCTGCTGCAGGTCGATTTGCAGCGGATCGATACGCAGATAGGGCAGGCCCGTCTTGGCAGCCAGCCACTGGCAAAGCCGATCCAAGTCCAGTACCTGCCCCGGGTGGAGGCGGTCGGTAAGGTTGCAGGCGGCCACCTGCTCCAGCGGATGATCGCCAGGGTGATCGGCGGCATGCTCCAGTACACGCACGCTATCGCTGGCGTGCAGGCGCTGGTCGATGAGCAAGGCTTCGAGCACCCGGTGCAGGTCGAGTGCCAAGGTATCGGGGTTATGCATGAAGGCGTCCGTGCCTGACCAAGAAGACGTGATCAAGGCTAGTTCAGCCTCTGCCAAAGCCGAATCGAAAAGATGTCAGGGTTTTGCCTGAAGGCTATTCATGCTCATGTCAAAGCGTTGGCCAGTGCGCCGCTAGGCGTGCACTACTGAGAGCTCCACACGGTGTTGCGGGGCCAAGTGCACGTCAGCCACACACACCATGTTGCGCAATTTCTGAGCGATCACTTCGGCACGGTGCCAGCTCAGGCCGCCAATACCGATGTCGAGGGTCAGCCAGTCATCCTGTTGAGTGACCTGGACGCTATGCGGTGTGAGCATTTGCAAGGCGAACTGATTGAGTACCCGGCACAAGCTGTCGGGCTCGGCTTCGGCCCGCAAGCGGTACAGCACAGTGGTGTGAGCATTGCTGTTGGCCCATACATCGGCACGCGGCAGTGAGTTCATGCGTCATCCTCTTTGAGTGCAGAAAGTTTTGCATGCCCGGGCCGGTATTATTTCGCTAAGATTCGACTAAATCAGCCTGTTCTTGCATAGCTATGATCGATACAGGTCGATCTGGAGAATTGTTCATGCACGGTGCATTGGATGTCTACGACCGTCGTATCCTCGAGTTGCTACAAGAAGACGCTTCGCTGTCCAGCGCTCAGATCGCCGAACGCATTGGATTGTCACAATCGCCATGCTGGCGACGGATTCAACGGCTCAAAGAGGAGGGGGTGATTCGCGGGCAGGTCACCTTGCTGGACCGCAAGAAAATCGGGCTGAACACCCAGATATTCGCCGAAGTGAAATTGAATGCCCATGGCCGCTCGAATTTCACCGAGTTCACAGAGGCGATCCGCGGGTTTTCAGAGGTGCTCGAGTGCTACGTGCTGATGGGCTCGGTGGACTTCCTGCTGCGTATCGTCACCCCGGATATCGAGGCGTACGAACGGTTCTTCTTCGAAAAGCTCTCGAACGTGCCCGGTATTCAGGAGGTGAACTCGATCGTGGCCCTTTCGGAGATCAAGTCCACCACCAGCCTGCCGCTGTCGGGCTGAAGGCATCACGCTTTGAGCAGATGCTTCCAGCCACGGCTCTGATCGACGGCACGCGCCTGCTCGATGCGGGCTTCGAGCACCTCATCGCTGATCGGGTGCTCAGCCAGCTCGTGCAGTTTCTTCATGTCGCCGTACAGGCGGTCCATTTGTGGTGCATCCAGCACATGGCGGGCATGGTGCAACCAGGCCATCACTTGCTCGATGCGCGGCAGTTGCTCTGCCAGGTCTTCGGGGCGCTGGGTGTATAGCGACAACTTCAGAGCGCGGCCTTCCTCGGCAATCAGGTGTGCCAGCCAGCTTGCCAGAAGCGCCTTGCCCTGGCGCTCGCCACGGCCCTTGCGCTCGGCAGCCCAGGCACGCGACAGCAGCCAACGCGAGGTTTCCAGGGAGAACTGGCCCCAGCGAGGATCATCCAGCTCTTCTGCGAACTGCTCGGGCGCAGCGCGGCGGATGTCTTCGTCACCGTTGCCGGCTTGCACCAGTGGACGCCAGTCTTCGAGCAGGGCATCCAGGCGCGCGCGCAGGTCACGGGTGGCAGCGCGGGGGGCGGCCTGGCTCAGGCTGGCAGTGATGGCGCGCAGCTCGATGAGGTTCTGCACCCAGTCCTGTAGCGACCGCCAGTGGCCGCTGTGGCGGTATTGCTCGGCCAGGCGCTGGCTGTTGCCCAGCAGTTGCCACGCCAACGCAGCGTAGGCATCGTCCAAGGCCATGTCCGCTTCGAGGTCGGCGACGCTCAGATCCAGCTCGAAACGCTCGGGCTCCAGCAGACGGTAGCCGCGCTCAGCCTTGCTGATATCGCAGGGCATCAGCGCAACGCTTGCGGCCAGCTCGGCAGCCAGCTCCAGCAGCGCCGCAGGCTCACCTTCACGCAGCTCCAGTTCCAACTCGCAAATCGCTTCCTTGCGCTTGCCGGCAATCACGAAGCCCTGGTCCAGCGCAGCCTCGATCACCACCTTGGCCTTGCCACGGCCCCAGACGATGTCGGCGTATTCGCGGGTGAAGTCGGTGGTGAACAACGGCTTGATGGTCTTCTTGTCCAGGTCGGCCAGTTGCGCGGGCCAGCAGCTGTCATCCAGCTTCTTGAGGTCCAGCTTGACCTTGTCCAGTTGCCATTCGTGCTCGTTGCGCTCGGACAGGCCAGCCACGCTGGTGCCGCGACACTTGAGGGTCTGGATGACGGTATCGCCGTCACGGCGCAGGCGCAGGGCAACGCGTGCCTCGGCCAGCGCGCGCTCAGGCGTGTCGAAATACTGGTTCAGCAGTTCGCGGGTCTGCCAGCCAGACTTGTTGCGCTTTTTCAGCAGCGGGTGCTCGCGCAAGGCGGCGAGGGTCTCGGGGCTGACGCGCAGCTTGAGTTCGGTTTCTTTGGGCATTACAGGCTCGAAAGGGGGCGTGGTCGATGCAGAGTCTACAGCAGTAGGCCGTCAACGGTTTATTCCAGACGGCGGATGGTCCTATGATGGGCAATGCTTCCGAGGAGTACACGCATGCCGTTGCCGACGCTGAAAGACCAATTTGCCGCCTTGATCGCCGCGCCTTCGGTCAGTTGCACCCAGGCCTCGCTCGACCAGTCCAATCGTCAGGTCATCGACCTGCTGGCTACCTGGTTAGGTGATCTGGGTTTTTCCTGCGACATTCAGCAGGTGACCCCCGGCAAGTTCAACCTGCTGGCCAGCCGCGGCAGCGGCCCTGGCGGCCTGGTGCTGGCCGGCCACAGCGACACCGTGCCCTATGACGAGCAGCTCTGGAGCAGCGACCCCTTGAAGCTGACCGAAGTCGAGGGTCGCTGGGTGGGGCTCGGCAGTTGCGACATGAAGGGTTTTTTCGCACTGGTGATCGAGGCCGTCATTCCCTTGCTACAGCACGACTTCAAGCAGCCGCTGCTGATTCTGGCCACCTGCGACGAGGAAAGCTCGATGTCTGGCGCCCGTGCCCTGGCCGATGCTGGCCAGCCGCTGGGTCGCGCGGCGATCATCGGCGAGCCGACCGGGCTGCGGCCGATCCGCATGCACAAAGGCATCCTCATGGATCGGATCGACATCCTCGGGCGCAGTGGTCATTCCTCGGACCCAAGCCTGGGCCGCAGCGCCATGGATGCCATGCATGCGGTAATGGGCGAACTGATGGGCCTGCGCCAGCAATGGCAGAAGGTCTACAACAATCCACAATTCACGGTGCCTGCGCCGACCATGAACTTCGGTTGCATTCACGGTGGCGACAACCCCAACCGGATCTGCGGCCAGTGCGCGCTTGAGTTCGACCTGCGCCCATTGCCGGGCATGGACGTGGACCAGCTGCGCGCCGCCATCCGTGAAAAACTGGTTCCGGTGGCCGAGCGCCATGACGTGCGTATCGACTATGCGCCGCTGTTCCCCGAAGTACCGCCGTTCGAACAGGCGGCCGACAGTGAACTCGTCCAGGTGGCAGAGCGGCTCACCGGCCACCGCGCCGAAGCGGTGGCATTCGGCACCGAAGCACCTTATCTTCAGCAGCTTGGCTGCCAGACCATCGTGCTCGGCCCTGGTGACATCGCCTGCGCACACCAGCCTGGCGAATACCTGGATATGTCACGTATCGAGCCGACCGTGCGTCTATTGCGTGACCTGATCGGGCACTATTGCCTGCATTAAACGTCCACCCCTTTCATTCGTTTCTGCCTAGAGGAGACCGCGCGTGACCGCAAGCCTGTTCCGACGATGATCCTGAACGCCCCTGTAACGCCGTTCTCCGTCCACTTATCCACAGGCCCTGTCATGCACGATTACGTCAACTGGCTACGCCACGCTTCTCCTTACATTAACGCCCACCGCGACTGCACCTTTGTGGTGATGCTCCCCGGCGATGGGGTTGAACACCCCAACTTCGGCAATATCGTCCACGACCTGGTGCTGCTGCACAGCCTTGGGGTGCGTCTGGTCCTGGTGCACGGCTCTCGCCCCCAGATCGAGACCCGCCTGGCTGAACGTGGCTTGGCAGCGCACTACCACCACGGCTTGCGTATCACCGATGCCGCTACCCTGGATTGCGTGATCGACGCGGTAGGTGCGCTGCGCCTGGCTATCGAGGCGCGGTTGTCGATGGACATCGCCGCCTCGCCCATGCAGGGCTCGCGCCTGCGGGTGGCCTCCGGCAACCTGGTCACCGCGCGGCCGATCGGCGTGCTCGAAGGCGTGGATTTTCATCACACCGGCGAAGTGCGTCGGGTAGACCGCAAGGGCATCAGCCGCCTGCTCGACGAGCGCTCCATCGTGTTGCTCTCGCCGCTGGGCTATTCGCCAACCGGCGAGATCTTCAACCTTGCCTGCGAAGACGTAGCCACCCGTGCGGCCATCGAACTGGGTGCTGAGAAGTTGGTGCTGTTCGGCGCAGAACCTGGTCTGCTGGATGAGCATGGCCGCCTGGTGCGCGAATTGCGCCCCCAACAGGTTGCGCCGCACTTGCAGCGCCTGGGCAGCGACTACCAGGCCGAGCTGCTCGATGCCGCTGCCCAGGCGTGCAAGGGCGGCGTGGCACGCAGCCACATCGTCAGCTATGCCGAGGACGGCGCGCTGCTGACCGAACTGTTCACCCGGGGCGGTGGCGGTACGCTGGTGTCCCAGGAGCAGTTCGAGATCGTACGGGAGGCCACCATCGAAGACGTCGGCGGCCTGCTCGACCTGATCAGCCCGCTGGAAGAACAAGGCATCCTGGTGCGCCGTTCACGTGAAGTGCTGGAGCGGGAAATCGAGCAGTTCAGCGTGGTGGAGCGCGAAGGCATGATCATCGCGTGCGCAGCGCTGTATCCGATTGCAGAATCCGATGCGGGTGAGCTGGCATGCCTGGCGGTGAATCCGGAGTACCGCCATGGCGGGCGCGGGGATGAGCTGCTGGCGCGTATCGAAAGCCGGGCACGGGAGATGGGGTTGAGCACCTTGTTCGTGCTCACAACACGCACGGCGCACTGGTTCCGCGAACGCGGCTTCTCGCCCAGTGGTGTCGAGCGGTTGCCGGCGGCACGGGCTTCGCTATACAACTTCCAGCGCAATTCGAAAATCTTCGAAAAGCCGCTGGGCTGAGGCGCGCTGCGCTTGCGCGCCTGAAATGAAAACGCCGCCTGAATGGGCGGCGTTCTGGTTTACACGGTGTGCAGATACCAGTTGTACTCGAGGTCGGAGATCGAATGTTCGAACTCCTCCAGCTCGCTTTCCTTGCACGCGACGAAGATGTCGATGTACTTCGGATCGATATACTTGTTCAGGATTTCGCTGTCATCCAACTCGCGCAGCGCATCACGCAGGTTGTTCGGCAGGCTCTGTTCCAGCTGCTCGTACGAGTTGCCTTCGATAGGAGCCCCAGGCTCGACCTTGTTGGTCAGGCCATGGTGAACGCCGGCCAGCACGGCCGCCATCATCAGGTACGGGTTGGCATCGGCGCCAGCCACGCGGTGCTCAAGGCGCACAGCATCGGGCGAGCCGGTCGGTACGCGCAGCGCCACGGTGCGGTTGTCCAGGCCCCAGCTTGGCGCATTGGGCACGTAGAACTGCGCGCCAAAGCGGCGATAGGAGTTGACGTTCGGGCACAGGAACGCCATGGACGCAGGCAGGGTCTCGAGCACACCGCCGACAGCATGACGTAGCGCGGCGTTCTGCTCGGGATCCTCGCTGGTGAAGATGTTGTTGCCATCTTTGTCCAGCACGGAAATGTGTACATGCAGACCATTGCCTGCCTGCCCTGGGTAGGGCTTGGCCATGAAGGTGGTGTCCATTTCATGGTCGTAGGCGATGTTCTTGATCAGGCGCTTGAGCAGCACGGCGTAGTCGCACGCCTTGAGCGGGTCCGGCACATGGTGCAGGTTGACTTCGAACTGAGCCGGGGCGCTTTCCTTGACGATGGCATCGGCAGGAATACCCTGTTCCTTGGCCCCTTCGAGGATGTCCTGCAGGCAGTCGGCATACTCGTCCAGGTCATCGATCAGGTAGACCTGGGTCGATTGCGGACGCTTGCCAGAAATGGGCGAGCGCGGCGGCTGCGGACGGCCGTTCACGTTCTCCTGGTCGATCAGGTAGAACTCCAGCTCGAACGCGGCGCAGATGGTCAGGCCCATGTCGTCGAACTTGCTCACCACCTGGCGCAGCACTTCACGCGGGTCGGCGAAGAAAGGTTCGCCTTCGAGCTCGTGCATGGTCATCAGCAGCTGGGCAGTGGGGCGCTTTTGCCACGGCTCGTTGGAGAGGGTACCAGGGATCGGATAGCAGATGCGGTCTGCATCGCCGATGTCCAGGCCCAGCCCGGTGCTTTCGACGGTGGAGCCATTGATATCCAGTGCAAACAGGGAGGCCGGCAGGTTGATGCCTTTCTCGTAAACCTTGTGGAGGCTGGTGCGCTCTATGCGCTTGCCGCGCACCACACCATTCATATCTGCAATCAGAAGGTCAACGTAGAGAACCTCAGGATGTTCCTTAAGGAACGCGTTCGCTTCGTTAAGCTGAACGGCACGCGGGGGTACCGACATGATGCAACACCTTTGTTGTTAAAAATATCAATCAAGGGGGGCTTGCAGGACCAGTCAATCGAAAAGCCATACTGATGTCAAGCCAACCCCCTGATGCCCTGAAATGGCACATCTACGGCAGATTTGCTGCATATCGGGGCACGGCATTATCCGCTATTTTTCTGAAAAAGCGCTATCGCGAGCACTGCGTCGTTTATTTTTTACGCAGGTGTTGTGTAAAAAAATGAACGGCGCTAAGCTCCGATTCAACCCAAAACAGAATAATACGAGGGTCTCATGGTCCGCCTGCCGCGACCTGGAAGCGCTGCCAATGCAGTGCAGTCAGGCTGTTCAGTCATGTTTGCCAGGCCTGCCAACCGCGTGGGGGCAGTGCTCGCAATAATTGACGTCTGGCATGCCCAACCCCGCCTTCATGGCACCCCGTCTCTGCGCTTCGCTTCCTTCTGCCATTACAAATCGCCTCGGACACACGTGATTTCAGTGTATCCACCGTCCGCCTGCGCGGGGGTTTTGCTTTAGCCATCCACTGCATCCAGAATCAAGGCGCGGACCACCTTACCTCCTGAGGTATTTATGAGTAACAACCTCGACCAGCTCACCGATTGGTTGAAAGAGCACAAGATCACCGAAGTCGAATGCCTGATCAGCGACTTGACCGGCATCACGCGCGGCAAGATTTCGCCTACCAACAAGTTCATCGCCGAGAAAGGCATGCGCCTGCCCGAGAGCGTGCTGCTGCAGACCGTGACCGGCGACTATGTCGACGACGACATCTATTACGAGCTGCTGGACCCTGCAGACATCGACATGATCTGCCGGCCTGACGAGAATGCCGTGTTCCTGGTGCCATGGGCCATCGAGCCGACCGCGCAGGTCATCCACGATACCTACGACAAGAAGGGCAACCCCGTAGAGCTGTCGCCGCGCAATGTGCTCAAGAAGGTGCTCAAGCTCTACGCTGACAAGGGCTGGCAGCCCATCGTCGCGCCCGAGATGGAGTTCTACCTGACCAAGCGCAGCGAAGACCCTGACTTCCCGCTGCAACCGCCGGTGGGCCGTTCGGGGCGGCCCGAAACCGGGCGCCAGTCCTTCTCCATCGAAGCTGCGAACGAATTCGACCCGCTGTTCGAGGATGTCTATGACTGGTGCGAATTGCAGCAGTTGGACCTCGACACGCTGATCCACGAAGACGGCACGGCGCAGATGGAAATCAACTTCCGTCACGGCGATGCCCTGCACCTGGCCGACCAGATCCTGGTGTTCAAGCGCACCATGCGCGAAGCGGCGCTCAAGCACAACGTGGCAGCCACCTTCATGGCCAAGCCCATGACCGGCGAGCCTGGCAGCGCGATGCACCTGCACCAGAGCGTGGTCGACGTAACCACCGGCAAGAATATCTTCAGCAATGAAGACGGCAGCATGAGCACGCTGTTTCTGAACCACATTGGCGGCCTGCAGAAATTCATTCCCGAAGCGCTGCCGCTGTTCGCGCCGAACGTGAACTCGTTCCGCCGCTTCCTTCCGGATACCTCGGCACCGGTGAACGTGGAGTGGGGCGAGGAAAATCGTACGGTAGGCCTGCGCGTGCCTGACGCCGGCCCGCAAAGCCGGCGCGTCGAAAACCGCCTGCCGGGTGCGGATGCCAACCCGTACCTGGCCATCGCCGCGAGCCTGCTGTGTGGCTACATCGGCATGGTCGAAGGTATCGAGGCCAGCGCCCCGGTCCAAGGGCGGGGTTACGAGCGCCGCAACCTGCGCCTGCCGCTGACCATCGAGGACGCCCTGGAGCGCATGGAAAACAGCCGCGCCCTGGAGCAGTACCTGGGCAAGAAATTCATCGCCGGCTACGTGGCCACCAAGCGTGCCGAGCACGAGAACTTCAAGCGCGTCATCAGTTCCTGGGAGCGTGAATTCCTGCTGTTCGCAGTTTGATCAACCTCGGCCCCGCAGGCGCGCGGCCGTCCGTCAACGGAGAAGCACATGAGCCTGAACAACCCGCAAACCCGTGAATGGCAAGCCCTCAGTGGCGAGCATCACCTCGCGCCTTTCAGCGACTACAAGCAGCTCAAGGACAAGGGGCCGCGCATTATCACCAAGGCGCAGGGCGTGCATTTGTGGGACAGCGAGGGGCACAAGATTCTCGACGGCATGGCTGGCCTGTGGTGCGTGGCCGTGGGGTATGGGCGTGAGGAGCTGGTTCAGGCGGCAGAGCGACAGATGCGTGAGCTGCCCTACTACAACCTGTTCTTCCAGACCGCCCATCCTCCGGCGCTGGAGTTGGCCAAGGCGATCACCCAAGTGGCGCCCGAGGGCATGAGCCATGTGTTCTTCACCAGTTCAGGCTCTGAAGGCAACGACACGGTGCTGCGCATGGTTCGCCATTACTGGGCACTCAAGGGCAAACCGAGCAAGCAGACCCTGATCGGCCGGGTCAACGGTTATCACGGCTCCACCGTGGCCGGCGCCAGCCTGGGCGGCATGAGTGGCATGCACGAGCAAGGCGGCCTGCCCATCCCGGGCGTGGTGCACATCCCCCAGCCGTACTGGTATGGCGAGGGCGGTGACATGACACCGGAGGCGTTCGGGGTCTGGGCTGCGGAGCAACTGGAAAAGAAAATTCTCGAAGTCGGCGAGGACAACGTCGCAGCGTTCATCGCCGAGCCCATCCAGGGCGCAGGTGGCGTGATCATCCCGCCAGACACCTACTGGCCGAAGATCAAGGAAATTCTGGCCCGTTACGACATCCTCTTTGTGGCCGACGAAGTCATTTGCGGTTTCGGGCGAACAGGGCAGTGGTTCGGCTCGGATTTCTACGACCTCAAGCCCGACCTGATGACCATCGCCAAAGGCCTTACCTCCGGTTACATCCCCATGGGCGGTGTGATCGTGCGTGACAAGGTAGCCAAGGTGCTCAGTGAAGGCGGGGATTTCAATCACGGCTTCACCTATTCGGGGCATCCTGTGGCTGCCGCTGTGGGCCTGGAAAACCTGCGCATCCTGCGCGACGAACAAATCGTCGAGAAAGCGCGCACCGAAGCGGCACCGTATTTGCAAAAGCGTCTGCGTGAGTTGCAGGACCACCCGCTGGTGGGCGAGGTGCGCGGTGTTGGCCTGCTCGGCGCGATCGAGCTGGTCAAGGACAAGGCGACCCGCAGCCGTTTCGAAGGCAAGGGCGCTGGCATGATCTGCCGTAATTTCTGCTTCGACAATGGTCTGATCATGCGGGCTGTTGGCGACACGATGATCATCGCGCCACCTCTGGTCATCAGCCCGGCCGAGATCGACGAACTGGTGGAAAAGGCACGCAAATGCCTGGACCTGACGCTCGAAGCGATTCGCTGACAGCTAGCGATGTGACATTAAGTCGTTACAAGGGTCAGGTTTCCTTGAAACCGGGCCTTGTAACTTGCCAGACTAGCGGCTGCTTCAGTCGCCCACACGCGTGTACTGCGGGACCCGGCTTCTGAACGGATAGCTAATCGAACACTCTGGAGCATGACGCATGAAGAATATGGGCAAGACGTTGTTGGCCGCCGCGCTGATGGGCGCAGTGGTCGGGGCTGTACAGGCTGAAGACAAGGTACTGAACGTCTACAACTGGTCGGACTACATCGCTCCGGACACCATCGCCAAGTTCGAGAAAGAGTCGGGCATCAAGGTCAAGTACGACGTATTCGACAGCAACGAAACCCTGGAGGCCAAGTTGCTGGCCGGCAAGTCCGGCTATGACATCGTGGTGCCTTCCAACAACTTCCTGGCCAAGCAGATCAAGGCTGGCGTCTACCAGGAACTCGATCGCACCAAGCTGCCCAACTGGAAGAACCTCGACGAGGACCTGCTCAAGGCCGTGGGCGATGCCAGTGACCCGGGCAACAAATACGCCTTCCCCTACATGTGGGGCTCGATCGGCATCGGCTACAACCCCGAGAAGGTCAAGGCCGCGCTGGGCGTGGACAAGATCGACTCCTGGGACGTGGTCTTCAAGCCAGAGAACATCGCCAAGCTCAAGAGCTGTGGCGTGAGCTTCCTCGATGCCCCAACCGAAATGCTGCCAGCTGCCCTGCATTACCTGGGCCTGCCGACCAACAGCACCAAGAAGGAAGACCTCAAGGCTGCCGAGGACCTGTTCCTCAAGATCCGTCCTTCGATCACCTACTTCCATTCCTCCAAGTACATTGGCGACCTGGCCAACGGCAACATCTGCCTGGCAGTCGGCTACTCGGGTGACCTGGAACAGTCCAAGACCCGCGCCCACGAGGCGGGGGACAAGGTCAAGCTGGACTACGTGATTCCGAAAGAAGGCGCCGGCACCTTCTATGACATGGTTGCCATGCCCAAGGATGCCGAGCACAAGGAAGCGGCCTACAAGTTCATGGACTTCCTGATGCAGCCGCAAGTCATGGCCGAAATCACCAATGCCGTGCGCTTCCCCAACGGCAACAAGGCCGCGACCGCCTTCGTGGACAAGGACATCACCAGCGACCCAAGCATCTATCCGTCCGCTGAAGTGAAAAAGCAGCTGTACGCCATTGCCGCCCCTGAGGCAGCAGTGCAACGGGTGATTACCCGCAGCTGGACCAAGATCAAATCGGGCAAATAAGCCTGATGTAGCATTTTCGGACCGGGTATTCCCGGTCCGAAACCAGTGAAAGGCAATTGAACATTGCGGCATCGAAGCTGCGAAGGTAAGTTGCGCGCCGGTTTTGCGTGTGCGGCAGCATTGTCGCTACCCAGACACTGATTGTGAGGACCACCCACTTGTCCAATTCTGTATTACGCAAGGCCATGATGGCTGCAGCGAGCCTGACGCTGGCATGCAGCGTCCAAGCGGCGCCTACGGTGCATTTCTACAACTGGTCCGACTATATCGGCCCTGATACCCTCGCGGGCTTCGAGAAAGCCACGGGCATCAAGCCGGTGCAGGATGTCTTCGATTCCAACGAGACCCTGGAAGGTAAGCTGCTGGCCGGCAGGACCGGCTATGACGTGGTCGTGCCTTCCAACCATTTCCTGGGCAAGCAGATCAAGGCGGGCGCTTTCCAGAAGCTCGACAAGACACTGCTACCCAATTACGCGAACCTTGATCCTGCGCTGATGAAGCGTCTGGAGAAGAACGATCCGGGCAACCTGTATGCCGTGCCTTACCTGTGGGGCACCAATGGCATCGGGTATAACGTCGACAAGGTCAAGGAGGCGCTTGGCGTCGATACCATCGATTCCTGGGCGGTGCTGTTCGAACCCGAGAACATGAAGAAGTTGTCCAAGTGCGGTGTGGCCTTCCTCGACTCGGCGGACGAAATGCTACCGGCCGTCCTCAACTACATGGGCCTGGATCCCAACAGCACCAACCCCAAGGATTACGCCAAGGCCGAGCAGAAGCTGCTGGCGGTGCGCCCCTACGTGACCTACTTCCATTCGTCCAAGTACATCACCGACCTTGCCAACGGCAACATCTGTGTCGCGGCGGGTTTCTCGGGTGATGTGTTCCAGGCCAAGGCCCGCGCCGAAGAGGCGAAGAAGGGCGTGAACCTGGCTTATGCCATTCCCAAAGAAGGCGGCAACCTCTGGTTCGACGTGCTGGCGATCCCCAAGGACGCCAGGAACGTGGAGCAGGCGCATGCCTTGATCAACTATTTGCTGAAACCTGAGGTTATCGCCCAGGTCAGTGATTACGTCGGTTATGCCAACCCTAACTCGAAGGCTGGCGACCTGATGGACCAGGCCGTGAGGACTGACGCTGCGGTCTATCCACCGCAGGATGTGCTGAACAAGATGTTCGTGAACTCAGAGCTGCCGCCCAAGGTGCAGCGCCTGATGACCCGCAGCTGGACCAAGGTCAAGTCGGGCAAGTAATCCACCTCACCTGCGCGACCTGCCTGGCAGGCCGCGCGGGCACAAAAATCTTGTTGGGAGTTTCACTCATGGCAGTTGCCTCCGGCGCCTATAAGAAAGCCCTCGAGGGTGGCCAGCAACCCAAGCAGGTGCTGGTCAAGATCGACCGGGTCACGAAAAAATTCGACGAAACGGTAGCGGTGGACGATGTGTCCCTGGAAATCCGCAAGGGCGAAATCTTCGCCTTGCTCGGCGGTTCCGGCTCCGGTAAGTCGACCTTGCTGCGCATGCTGGCAGGCTTCGAACGCCCCACCGAAGGGCGCATCTTCCTGGACGGTGTGGACATCACCGACATGCCGCCCTACGAGCGGCCGATCAACATGATGTTCCAGTCCTACGCCCTGTTCCCGCACATGACCGTGGCGCAGAACATCGCCTTCGGCCTGCAGCAGGACCGCTTGCCCAAGGCCGAGGTCGACGCCCGCGTGGCCGAGATGCTCAAGCTGGTGCACATGACCCAGTACGCCAAGCGCAAACCGCATCAGCTCTCCGGTGGCCAGCGCCAGCGCGTGGCCTTGGCTCGCTCCCTGGCCAAGCGCCCCAAGCTGTTGCTGCTGGACGAGCCGATGGGCGCCCTGGACAAGAAGCTGCGTTCGCAGATGCAACTGGAGCTGGTGGAAATCATCGAGCGCGTCGGTGTGACCTGCGTGATGGTGACCCACGACCAGGAAGAGGCCATGACCATGGCCCAGCGCATCGCCATCATGCACCTGGGATGGATCGCTCAGATCGGCTCGCCGGTGGATATCTACGAAACCCCGACCAGCCGCTTGGTCTGCGAATTCATCGGCAACGTCAACCTGTTCGATGCCGAGGTGATCGACGATGCCGAAGGTCATGCCCTGATCGCCTCGCCTGAACTTGAGCGCAAGATCTACGTCGGGCATGGTGTTTCCACCTCCGTGGAAGACAAGCACATCACCTATGCGCTGCGCCCGGAAAAGATGCTGGTCACCACTGTCCAGCCTGACTTCGAGTACAACTGGTCGCGCGGCAAGATCCATGACATCGCCTACCTGGGCGGTCATTCGGTGTTCTACGTGAAGCTACCCAGCGGCAAGGTGGTGCAGTCGTTCGTCGCCAACGCCGAGCGCCAAGGCGCGCGCCCTACGTGGGACGATGAAGTCTACGTTTGGTGGGAAGACGATAGCGGCGTGGTACTGCGGTCATGAAGCTGCGCAAGCTCAAGCGAGCGTTCCGGCGCATCACCCCTGAGGGGCGGCACCTGGTGATCGGTGTCCCGTTCGTGTGGCTGTTCCTGTTCTTCATGCTGCCGTTCTTCATCGTCCTGAAGATCAGCTTTGCCGAAGCCGACGTGGCGATCCCGCCTTACACCGAGATCTACAGCTACGTCGAGGACAAGATCCAGTTGGTGCTCAACCTGGCCAACTACGGTTTGCTGACCGAGGACGAACTGTACATCTCGGCCTACCTGGGTTCGCTTAAGATGGCGTTCATCAGCACGCTGCTCTGCCTGCTGATCGGCTACCCGATGGCCTATGCCATCGCCAACGCCAAGAAGGAAACCCAGACCGTCCTGCTGCTGCTGATCATGATGCCGACCTGGACCGCGATCCTGATTCGCGTGTATGCCTGGATGGGCATTCTCAGCAACAACGGGTTGCTCAACGGCTTTCTGATGTGGACCGGGCTGATCGACCAGCCGCTGCAGATCCTGAACACCAACCTGGCGGTGTATATCGGCGTGGTCTATTCCTACCTGCCGTTCATGATCCTGCCCTTGTTCGCCAACCTGGTGAAGCATGACCCAAGCCTGCTCGAAGCGGCATCCGACCTGGGCTCGAGCACCTTCAACAGTTTCTGGAAAATCACCGTGCCGCTGTCGAAAAACGGCATCATCGCCGGTTGTATGCTGGTATTCATCCCCGTGGTGGGCGAGTTCGTGATCCCCGAGCTGCTCGGCGGTCCGGAAACCCTGATGATCGGCAAGGTGTTGTGGCAGGAGTTCTTCAACAACCGTGACTGGCCGGTCGCCTCCGCGCTGGCGGTGGTGATGCTGGCGATCCTGATCGTGCCGATTCTGCTGTTCAACCGCAGCCAGGCCAAGGAAATGGAGGGCAGGGCATGAAGCGCTTCGGTTTTTCCAAGCTGATGCTGGTGTTCGGCTTGCTGTTCATTTACCTGCCGATGGTGATTCTGGTCATCTACTCGTTCAACGCCTCCAAGTTGGTGACGGTGTGGGGCGGGTGGTCGGTGAAGTGGTACGTCGGCCTGCTGGACAACACCCAGCTGATCGGCTCGGTGATGCGCTCGCTGGAAATTGCCTGCTACACGGCGGTAGCAGCGGTTGCGTTGGGCACCATGGCCGCTTTCGTGCTGACCCGTGTCACCCGCTTCCGCGGGCGCACCTTGTTCGGCGGCCTGGTCACTGCGCCGCTGGTGATGCCTGAAGTCATCACCGGTCTGTCGCTGTTGCTGCTGTTCGTGGCCATGGCGCAATTGATCGGTTGGCCGCAGGAGCGTGGCGTGGTCACCATCTGGATCGCCCACACCACCTTCTGTGCCGCCTATGTGGCGGTTGTCGTGTCGGCGCGGTTGCGTGAACTGGACCTGTCGATCGAGGAAGCGGCCATGGACCTGGGAGCCAAGCCGTGGAAGGTGTTCTTCCTGATCACCATCCCCATGATTGCGCCATCGCTGGCGGCCGGCGGCATGATGTCGTTCGCGCTGTCGCTCGATGACCTGGTGCTTGCAAGCTTCGTGTCCGGGCCAGGGTCGACCACGCTGCCCATGGAAGTGTTCTCGGCGGTGCGCCTGGGCGTGAAGCCCGAGATCAACGCCGTGGCCAGCCTGATTCTGCTGTCCGTTTCGCTGGTCACGTTCTTCGTCTGGTACTTCAGCCGCCGTGCCGAAGAACGCCGGCGCAAGGCCATCCAACAGGCCATCGAAGAGGGTGCGGCGGCCAACGCCTCGCAGCCGCAGGTACGACGCCCGGCGCCGGTAGCGCCTATCTGAGCGAGGCGTAGCTGCTCGCTTGAAAACGAGCAGCTACGCCCGAGGCAGTGCGACCGCTCTGACAAAGGCTAATGCGTCAGACGGCAGTATCGTGACCTTCAGTGTCTGGGGTACTTGCGGAGTTGAAGGCTCGCTCATACCTGCCCTGACGAAGCCCCCCAGGAGCTTGGAGTTGTCAGGACCTCCGCCGTCTACAGTAAGAATTATGGAACCCCCGCCTACTTGGCGAATCGCATGCATGAATCTTTTGCGCGCAAGAAAGGAGCCTCCATGACGTTGTCGCGTGTGCTGCTGGTCACCGGCTTGGGGGTGCTGGGCTTGCTCACCGGCTGCAGCAAGAGTGAGCCCGCAGAAACCCTGCCTCGCGTGGGGGTGCAGACTGTCCAATCTGCTGATTTCTCTGCCAGGGTGACCCTGACCGGTGATATCCAGGCGCGTGTGCAAACCGACCTTTCTTTCCGTGTAGGCGGCAAGATCATCGCGCGCGCGGTGGATGTGGGCGATCACGTCAAGGCCAAGCAAGTGCTGGCGCGGCTTGACCCCAAGGACCTGCAGAACAACGTCGCCTCGGCCAAGGCCGAGGTGTTCGCCGCCCAGGCGCGAGTCACCCAGACCCAAGCCGCCTTCGTCCGCCAGCAGAAACTGCTGCCCAAGGGCTATACCAGCCAAAGCGAATACGATGCTGCCCAGGCCTCGTTGCGCAGTAACCAGAGCGCGTTGAAGGCCGCACAGGCTCAGCTGGCGAACGCCAACGAGCAGTTGAGCTATACCGCGCTGGTATCAGAGGCCGATGGTGTGATCACCGAGCGCCAGGCCGAGGTAGGCCAAGTGGTGCAAGCGACCATGCCGATCTTCAGCCTGGCCCGGGATGGCGAGCGTGATGCGGTGTTCAACGTCTATGAGTCCCTGTTGGCAGGCACCCCGAGCGATGCCAGCGTGGTGGTCAGCCTGCTGGACGATCCCAAGGTACAAGCCCGTGGGGCGGTGAGGGAAATCACGCCCACCGTCTCGGCCCAGAGCGGTACGGTACAGGTCAAGGTCGGTCTGCAGGACGTTCCGCCTGCCATGCAGTTGGGTGCGCCCGTCACCGTGACCACGCAGGGGCGGGGCAAGCCGAGTGTCGAGCTGCCTTGGTCGGCACTGACCAAAGGCCTGAAGAAACCCGCCGTATGGATCGTGGGTGAGGGCGACAAGGTGCAGTTGCGGGAAGTCGAAGTGAGCCGCTACCTGACCGGCACCGTGGTCATCGGCAAGGGCCTCGACGGTGGCGAAGTCGTCGTGGTAACCGGCGGGCAGCTGCTGCACCCCGGCATGAAAGTTGAAAAAGTCCCCGCCAAAGCGCCGGAGAGCCCGCTATGAAGCCTTGGCTGACACTGATATGTGCCGGTGTGTTGCTTGTCGGGTGCGGCAAGCAAGAGCAGCCGCCAGAGCCGGTTCGCCCCGTGCTGTCGGTAGTGGTGCAACCTCAGTTGCAGGCCCGCCTGGGCCGCTTTGCAGGCGTAATCGAAGCGCGTTACGAAAGTACCCTGGGCTTTCGCGTAGGCGGTCGCATAGCACGCCGTTGGCTGGACGTCGGTGCCCAGGTCAAAGCGGGCGATACGCTGGCCACGCTGGATCCGACCGACCAGCAAAACCAGCTGCGTGCAGCTGAAGGCGACTTGGCCAGGGTGCAGGCGCAGTGGATCAACGCGCAGTCCGACGCCCGCCGGCAACAACAGTTGTACGACCGCGGCGTTGGTGCTCAGGCGCAGCTGGACATCGCCCAGACCAACCTGAAAACAGCCGGCGCCACGTTGGAGCAGGCCAGGTCCTCAGTCAGTCAGGCCCGTGATCAGCTCGGCTACACCACACTTCGCAGCGATCATGCGGCGGTGGTTACCGCTTGGCAGGCCGAGGCGGGGCAAACCGTCACCGCTGGGCAGGCGGTGGTCAAGCTGGCCAGGCCAGACGTGAAGGAAGCCGTGATCGACCTGCCCATTGGCATTGCCGAGCAGTTGGCCCCGGACCTGACCTTCACCGTTGCCTCGCAGCTCAACCCTGCCGTCAACACCACCGCCACCTTGCGCGAGCTCGAGCCCAAGGCCGATGCCACCACCCGCACCCGCCGTGCGCGGCTGACCTTGGCCAGCACTCCTGAAACGTTCCATCTGGGGACTGCCGTCAGCGTCACCCTCAGCTCGCAGGTTTCTCCGCGCAGCGAGCTGCCGGCCAGCGCCCTGCTCGAGCGCGATGGCAAGACCCAGGTGTGGGTCGTCGACCCTCAACAGAAAACCGTCGCTTTGCGCGACGTGACCCTGATCGACCGAAACGAAGACCGCATCGTCGTCTCATCAGGCGTACAGCCTGGGGAGCGGGTGGTGATCGCCGGCGTCAATAGCCTCAAGCCTGGCCAGCAGGTCACCTTCGACGAGGATGCGCAATGAAAGGAAGCTTCAACCTGTCCGAATGGGCGCTCAAGCATCAGTCGTTCGTGTGGTACCTGATGTTCGTCGGCCTGCTCATGGGCATCTTTTCGTACTTCAACCTCGGTCGCGAAGAAGACCCGTCCTTCACCATCAAGACCATGGTGATCCAGACCCGCTGGCCTGGCGCTACCCAGGAGGAGACGCTGCTGCAGGTCACCGACCGGATCGAGAAGAAGCTCGAGGAGCTCGATTCGCTCGACTACACCAAGAGCTATACCCGGCCGGGTGAATCAACGGTGTTCGTCTACCTGCGCGACACCACCAAGGCAGACGACATACCGCAGATCTGGTACCAGGTACGCAAGAAGATCCAGGACATTCGCGGCGATTTTCCCGAGGGCTTGCAGGGCCCTGGCTTCAACGATGAATTCGGCGACGTATTCGGTTCCATCTACGCGTTCACCGCCGACGGGCTGAGCCTGCGTCAGTTGCGTGATTATGTGGAGCGGGCGCGGGCCGAGGTCCGTGAAGTGCCCAATATCGGCAAGATCGAAATGGTCGGTATCCAGGACGAAGTGCTCTACCTGAACTTCTCCACCCGCAAGCTCGCCGCGTTGGGTATCGACCAGCGTCAGGTGATGCAGGCTTTGCAGACGCAGAACAGCGTGACGCCAGCGGGCGTGATCGAGGCCGGGCCGGAGCGTATCTCCGTACGGACCAGCGGGCAGTTCGCCTCGGAAAAGGACCTTGAGAACGTCAACCTGCGCATCAACAACCGCTTCTACCGCCTGGCAGATGTTGCTCAGGTCGAGCGCGGCTATGCCGATCCGCCTGCGCCAATGTTCCGCTACAACGGCAAGACGGCCCTGGGCCTTGCCATCGGCATGCAGAAGGGCGGCAACATTCAGGAGTTTGGCAAGGCCCTGAAGCAGACCATGCAGCGCATTACCAATGAGCTTCCGGTAGGCGTCGATGTGCACACGGTGTCCAACCAGGCCACAGTGGTGGAGAAGGCCGTCGGTGGCTTCACCAGCGCGCTGTTCGAGGCGGTGATCATCGTACTGGCCGTCAGCTTCGTCAGCCTTGGCGTACGTGCAGGCCTGGTGGTGGCGTGCTCGATCCCGCTGGTGCTGGCCATGGTGTTCGTGTTCATGGAGTACAGCGGCATCACCATGCAACGCATCTCGCTGGGTGCGTTGATCATTGCACTGGGGCTGCTGGTCGATGACGCCATGATCACGGTGGAGGTCATGGTCACACGCCTTGAGATGGGCGAGAGCAAGCAGGACGCCGCGACGTTCGCCTATACCTCCACGGCCTTTCCCATGCTCACCGGTACGCTGGTGACCGTGGCCGGTTTCGTGCCGATCGGCCTGAACGCCAGTTCGGCCGGCGAATACACCTTTACGCTGTTCGCAGTCATTGCCGTGGCGCTGTTGGTGTCGTGGGTGGTCGCCGTGTTCTTCGCCCCCGTGCTGGGTGTGCACATTCTCAACGCCCGGAAGGTGAAGTCCCATGATGACAAGCCGGGCAGGGTGGCCCGGGCGTTCGAACAGGGTTTGTTGTGGAGCATGCGTCACCGCTGGCTGACCATCATCGGCACCGTGGTGCTGTTCGCCCTGGCCGTGTTCTGCATGCGCTTCGTGCAGAACCAGTTCTTCCCTGCATCGGACCGTCCGGAAATCCTGGTCGATCTGAACCTGCCACAGAATGCGTCGATCCAGGAAACCCGCAAGGTGGTCGACCAGCTGGAGGCAACGCTCAAGGACGACGAGAGCATCGACCACTGGAGCACTTACATCGGCCAGGGTGCGGTGCGCTTCTACCTGCCACTGGACCAGCAGTTGCAGAACCCCTACTACGCGCAGTTGGTCATCGTGAGCAAAGGCCTGGAGGAGCGCGGTGAACTCATCGCCCGCCTGCAGAAGCGCCTGCGCGAGGATTTTGTGGGTATCGGCTCGAACGTCCAGTCGCTGGAAATGGGGCCTCCGGTGGGGCGGCCGATCCAGTACCGGGTCAGCGGCAAGGACATCGACCAGGTGCGCAAGCATGCCATCGAGCTGGCGACGCTGCTGGACAAGAACCCCAACATCGGCGAAATGATCTACGACTGGAACGAGCCGGGCAAAGTGCTGCGCATCGATATCGCCCAGGACAAGGCCCGTCAGCTGGGGTTGTCGTCGGAAGACGTAGCCAATGTGATGAACAGCATCGTCACCGGCGTACCCGTCACCCAAGTCAACGACGATATCTATCTGATCGATGTGGTGGCCCGCGCCGTGGACAGCGAGCGGGGCTCCCCCGACACGCTGCAAAACCTGCAGATCCTAACGCCCAATGGCACCTCGATCCCGCTGCTGGCGTTTGCCACCGTGCGCTACGAACAGGAGCAGCCCCTGGTCTGGCGCCGCGATCGCAAGCCGACGATCACGCTCAAGGCCTCGGTCAACGGCGATATCCAACCCACGGACCTGGTGGCCCAGCTCAAGCCGGATATCGACAAATTCGCTAGCCAGTTGCCCACCGGCTATGAGATTGCAACCGGCGGTACGGTGGAGGAGAGCGGCAAGGCCCAGGGGCCCATCGCCAAGGTGATCCCGCTGATGCTGTTCCTCATGGCCACGTTCCTGATGATCCAATTGCACAGTGTGAAGAAGCTGTTCCTGGTGATCAGCGTGGCGCCACTGGGGCTCATCGGCGTGGTGTTGGCGCTGGTGCCGACCGGCACGCCAATGGGCTTCGTGGCGATTCTGGGTATTTTGGCGCTGGCCGGCATCATCATTCGCAACTCGGTGATTCTGGTGACCCAAATCGATGAGTTCGAAGCCCAGGGATACTCGCCTTGGGACGCCGTGGTCGAGGCGACCAACCATCGTCGCCGGCCGATTCTGCTGACTGCTGCCGCCGCCAGCCTGGGCATGATCCCGATTGCCCGCGAGGTGTTCTGGGGCCCGATGGCCTACGCCATGATCGGCGGCATCATCGTGGCGACCTTGCTCACGCTGCTGTTCTTGCCGGCGCTGTATGTAGCTTCCTACAAGATTCGGGAGCCTCGTCAGGAAGGTTGAGGCGCGATACGCGTCGCTTGCCAGCTGGGCCGCAAAGCGGCCCCGATATTGCGCGCTACGAAGCTGAAACCCTGGGGCTGCTGCGCAGCCCATCGCGGCGCAAGGCCGCTCCCACACGGGGGGGCGCTGGACCCTAGATGCGGTGAAAGGCAGTTGCTCCCGCAATCGCACTACTTCAGCCATCCCACGCTCACGGTAGGAGCGGCCTAGTGCCGCGATGGGCTGCGCAGCAGCCCCAGAGATGCTGGCCCTTAGATGCGGTGAAAGATAGTTGCTCCTACCTTGACCGTGTGATGACTGAATTACCGTGCCTGGGGGCCATGCCGAAGCAACTGCCTTGCACCGCCCCTGGAAGGCTAGCCGATTCCCCATGTGTGCGGCCTCGCCGGTCTGGCGACCCGGAGAGGTCGCTCCTTGTATCTACAATGGGGACCTGCACCCGCAGCTGTAGGCTTTGGCAGGTCGCTGCCGTGAGCCACGATCCCGAGGCCAGCGACTCTCCGTGTCATAGCCCGCTTTCAGGCGAGGGGTTGCTAGACGCGAGTACGCCATTGAGCGCGTGCGCAGCGCTAATGAATCCATGCAGAAAGGACATCAAATAATCTTAAAAAGGTTATATAAAAATTCTTAAATAGTATTTTTAAGAATAATTCGCCCCCACTACTATTGCCCTCACGCCAGGCGCAAACCCTCATTCAAACCTCTGCCCGGCAATCTCACTCCAAGGAGAACGAGCATGAGTGCATCGCTGCGCAGTATCGACGGTCAGGACGAAGCCACCATCTTGCGTGAGATCCAGAGCGCGCTGCGCGATCTGCGCTTTGGCGCCGTGGAAATCACCGTGCACAACGCCCAGGTGGTTCAGATCGAGCGCAAGGAGAAGTTCCGCCTGCAGCAGCCTGGCAACAAGCCCAGCTGAACACGCCCCACCTTCCAGAACTAAAAAAATGCCATCGGGAGCTTCACCATGTCCATCCGCCGTTATGCGCTTGCCGCTCTGGCCAGTGCTGTTTTTGCCGGTTCCGCCATCGCCAAGGATTACGAACTGCTGAACGTGTCCTACGACCCGACCCGCGAGCTGTATCAGCAATACAACGCCGAGTTCATCAAGCACTGGCAGCAGGCCCATCCGGGCGACAAGGTGAAGATCCAGCAGTCCCATGGCGGCTCGGGCAAACAGGGCCGTGCGGTGATTGACGGTCTGCGCGCCGACGTGGTGACCCTGGCCTTGGCCGGGGACATCGACGAAATCGCCAAGCTCGGCAAGACCCTGCCGGAAAACTGGCAGACTCGCCTGCCGGACGCCAGCACCCCCTACACCTCGACCATCGTATTCCTGGTACGCAAAGGCAACCCCAAGGGCATCAAGGACTGGGGCGACCTGATCAAGAAGGACGTCTCGGTCATTACCCCAAACCCCAAGACTTCCGGGGGCGCGCGCTGGAACTTCCTCGCCGCCTGGGCCTATGGCCTGAAAACCGGCGGTAGCGAGGACAAGGCAAAAGCCTACGTGCAGGAGCTGTTCAAGCACGTGCCAGTACTGGACACCGGCGCCCGCGGCTCGACCATCACCTTCGTCAACAACGGTCAGGGCGATGTGCTGCTGGCCTGGGAAAACGAAGCCTTCCTGGCATTGAAGGAAGACGGTGGGGCTGACAAGTTCGACATCGTCGTGCCATCGCTGTCGATTCTGGCCGAGCCACCTGTGGCGGTGGTCGACAAGAATGCCGAGAAAAAGGGCAACACCGAAATCGCTACCGAGTACCTGAAACACCTCTACAGCCCGGCCGGACAGAAGATCGCTGCCGAGAACTTCTACCGCCCGCGAGATGAAAAGGTGGCGGCTGAATTTGGCAAGCAGTTCCCCAAGCTAGACCTGGTGACCATCGACAAGGACTTCGGTGGCTGGAAGACCGCACAGCCAAAATTCTTCAATGATGGCGGTGTGTTCGACCAGATCTATCAGGCACAGTAAGGACCAAGGAATAACCCGAAATTCGGACGCCTATCACGGCCCGGGATGGTTCCCGGGCCACGTGCATTCAACCAGGGATCTCTATGTCACGTCGCATTTCCCCCGTCATACCCGGCTTCGGGCTGACGCTGGGATACACCTTGGTGTACCTCAGCCTGATTGTGCTGATACCGCTGGCGGCCATGTTCATCCATGCCTCACAGCTGACCTTCGAACAGTTCTGGACCATCATCAGCGCTCCGCGGGTCATCGCCGCGTTGAAGCTGAGCTTTGGCACCGCCCTGTTTGCCGCGATCATCAATGGTGTGATCGGGACGCTGCTGGCCTGGGTACTGGTGCGCTACACCTTCCCCGGACGCAAGATCATCGACGCGATGATCGATTTGCCCTTCGCCCTTCCAACGGCAGTGGCCGGCATTGCGCTCACTGCGCTGTACGCGCCGGCGGGCTGGGTCGGCCAGTTCGCGACCGACCTGGGCTTCAAGATCGCCTATACCCCTCTGGGCATTACCCTGGCATTGACGTTCGTCACCCTGCCGTTCGTGGTGCGCACGGTGCAGCCAGTGCTGGCAGACATCCCACGCGAGGTCGAAGAAGCCGCTGCCTGCCTGGGCGCCAGACCGCTGCAGGTGTTTCGCCATGTGCTGGCCCCGGCCCTGCTGCCGGCCTGGCTCACCGGCTTTGCCCTGGCGTTCGCCCGTGGGGTGGGTGAATACGGATCGGTCATTTTCATCGCCGGCAACATGCCGATGAAAACCGAGATCCTGCCCTTGCTGATCATGGTCAAGCTTGACCAGTACGACTACACCGGCGCTACCGCCATCGGCGTGTTGATGCTGGTGGTTTCCTTCATCCTGCTGCTGCTGATCAACTTGTTGCAGCGCCGCATCGAAACCCCTTGAAGGAGGTCGGCATGTCCAGTTCTTCCCTGAATGCAACCGCCGCCGCCAACGCCGCCCGTCGCGGCAGCGCCACATCGCGGCGGCTGCTTATCGGCCTTGGCTGGCTGGTGTTTGCACTGTTTCTGCTGTTGCCGCTGGTCATCGTGGTTTCCCAGGCCCTGAAGAATGGGTTCGGCACCTTCTTCGAAGCCATCTTCGAACCCGACGCGTTGTCGGCCCTGAAGCTCACCCTGCTTGCCGTTGCCATTTCGGTGCCGCTGAACCTGGTGTTCGGCGTCAGCGCGGCATGGTGCGTGAGCAAGTACAACTTCCGCGGCAAAAGTATTCTGGTCACCCTGATCGACCTGCCGTTTTCAGTGTCGCCCGTGATCGCCGGCCTGGTCTACGTGCTCATGTTCGGCGCCCAGGGCCTGTTTGGGCCGTGGCTGCAGGATCACGACATCCAGATTGTCTTCGCCCTGCCGGGCATCGTCCTGGCCACCATCTTCGTGACGGTGCCGTTCGTGGCCCGCGAGCTGATTCCGCTGATGCAGGAGCAAGGCACCCAGGAAGAAGAAGCCGCCCGGCTGCTTGGTGCCAATGGCTGGCAGATGTTCTGGCATGTGACGCTGCCCAACATCAAGTGGGGCCTGATCTATGGCGTGGTGTTGTGCACGGCACGGGCGATGGGGGAGTTTGGCGCAGTGTCGGTCGTTTCCGGGCATATTCGCGGTGTGACCAATACCTTGCCGCTGCATGTGGAAATTCTCTACAACGAGTACAACCACGTGGCGGCCTTCAGCGTGGCCAGCCTGTTGCTGATCCTGGCGCTCTTCATCCTGCTGCTCAAGCAGTGGAGCGAGAACCGTATTAACCGTCTGCGCCATAGCGCTGCGGAGGAATGATTCATGTCGATCGAAGTTCGTAACGTCAGCAAGCGTTTCAACAGTTTCCAGGCGCTCGATGGTATCAACCTGGACATCAACAGTGGTGAGCTGGTGGCGCTGCTGGGCCCGTCGGGCTGCGGCAAGACCACACTGCTGCGGATCATCGCCGGCCTGGAGACGCCGGATCAGGGCAACATCGTTTTTCATGGCGAGGACGTCTCCGGGCACGATGTACGCGATCGCAACGTCGGGTTCGTGTTTCAGCACTATGCGCTGTTCAGGCACATGACCGTGTTCGACAACGTCGCCTTCGGCTTGCGCATGAAGCCCAAGGGTGAACGCCCGAGCGAAAGCAGCATTGCCCAGAAAGTGCACGAGCTGCTGAACATGGTGCAGCTCGATTGGCTGTCCGATCGTTATCCGGAGCAGTTGTCCGGCGGTCAGCGCCAGCGTATCGCCCTGGCCCGCGCCCTGGCAGTAGAGCCCAAGGTGTTGCTGCTGGACGAGCCCTTCGGTGCGCTGGATGCCAAGGTGCGCAAAGAGCTGCGCCGCTGGCTGGCCCGCTTGCACGAAGATATCAACCTGACCTCGGTATTCGTGACCCATGACCAGGAAGAGGCCATGGAAGTGGCTGACCGTATCGTGGTCATGAACAAGGGTGTGATCGAGCAGATTGGCTCGCCGGGCGAAGTGTACGAACAACCCGCCAACGATTTCGTCTACCACTTCCTGGGTGATTCCAACCGCCTGGCCTTGAGCGAGGGTCAGCATGTGCTGTTCCGTCCCCACGAAGTGTCGTTGTCACGTCACGAAACCGAGGGCCACCATGCCGCCGAAGTCCGGGACATTCGCCCGCTGGGGGCCACCACGCGGGTGACTTTGAAAGTCGAGGGCCAAAGTGAGCTGATCGAAGCTGAGGTGGTCAAGGACCACGACAGCCTGACAGGGCTGGCACGGGGCGAGACGTTGTTCTTCCGGCCGAAGGTCTGGCAGAAACTGCCAGCCATTTAAGGCGATGGGTTTGGGGCGGATAAAGCGGTGTCGCCAGGAAACGTCCGCCGGTTATTTGCTTAAAGGTTATAAACAAATTTCTTTTTATTCCTTTAAGTATATATAGGCCGCTTTATACTGGGTTTCCAAGCACGCAAGCTACTGGAGACCCACTTCATGCGTAACGAATCAGTTCGCTACCTGATCATCCCAGGCTGGCAGGGATCGCCGGACAATCATTGGCAAAGCCACTGGCAGCGCACCCTGCCCAACAGCGCACGCGTGGAGCAGCGCGATTGGCTGACACCGCTCTGCCAGGACTGGGTAAAGGCGCTGGATACCGCCATTGCTGCCGAGCCCGACCCGGTGATCCTGATTGCCCATAGCCTGGGCTGCATCACGGTGGCGCATTGGGCCGAACAGGCTACAGCCGGTCTGCTCGGCCGCGTGCGCGGCGCCTTGTTGGTAGCGCCAGCGGATGTCGAGCGACCAGGGTGCGCGCCGGCGCTGCGCAATTTTTCACCCATCCCGCAGTCGGCGCTTCCCTTTCCAAGCCAGGTGGTCAGCTCGGACAACGATCCCGCTGTCAGCGTCCCGCGCGCTTTGCACATGGCCCAGCAGTGGGGGGCAGAAGCAGGGCTTTTGACCGGCGCCGGCCACATCAACGTGAAATCCGGCCATGAGTGCTGGGAGCAGGGATTCGCCTACCTGTATCGCCTGCAAAGCCGCATCGAACAACGCGCGCTGCGCCGCGCCTGAACGGCGTCCGTTTCCATCCGTCACACGCCCAGCCGCCGCAGGCCAGGGGCGGGAGCTCGTCATGACGTATCAGAATCCCTTCGGCCAGCCATTGCTGACATTCCCCGAACTCGACAAGAGCCCGCTGAGCATTCGCGCCAAGGCGCTGGTCTTCATCGATCCGCGCTCCCAGCGATTGCGCACGGAGCTGGAGCACTTGGCGCCGCTGCCGCTGCCAGTGCTGATCCGCGGTGAAACCGGCA
The DNA here is from genome assembly GCF_002812565.2 of Pseudomonas sp. SGAir0191. Lineage (NCBI taxonomy): Bacteria > Pseudomonadati > Pseudomonadota > Gammaproteobacteria > Pseudomonadales > Pseudomonadaceae > Pseudomonas > Pseudomonas sp. SGAir0191. The sequence goes on along the minus strand of NZ_CP025035.2, from coordinate 4,797,335 downwards.
CCGGCAAGGAGTTGCTGGCCCGCCAGATTCACCGCGCCAGCGACCGCCCCGGCCTGTTCGTGTCGGTCAATTGCGCCGCCATCAGCCCAACCTATGCCGATGCAGAGCTGTTCGGCTATAGCGCCGGTAGCCATGGCGGCACCGCCAGCAGCCGCGCTGGCTGGTTCGGATCGGCCAACGGCGGCACGCTTTATCTGGACGAAATCGCCGACTTGCCATCGGCCATTCAGGCCAAGCTGCTGGCGGCACTGGAAAACCGCGAAGTCACCCGCGTAGGCGCACACCAGGCGCAGCCGGTGGATGTGCGACTGGTGGCAGCCACGAGCATTGACCTGGGGCGGGTGGTGAAGGCAGGGCGCTTCAGCGAGCGGTTGTATCAATACTTGCGCGAGGGCGCCCTTGAACTGCCGCCGCTGCGCGAGCGCCCGGGGGACATCCTGGCATTGGCGGAATACTTTGTTGGCATCTACAGCGGGCGTTTGCAGCGGCCCGTGCCGTTGATAAGCGAGGCTGCACAGCGCCTGCTCGAGCACCACCCTTGGACCGGCAATACCCGCGAGCTGGAAAACGTCATCCACTTCGCCTTGCTGGTCAATGACGGGCCCGAACTCCTGCCCGAAGACCTGGACCTGCCCAATACTCCACGGTAGAGGCGCTCATAAGCAAACGCGCTGGTGGCATTTTGCTTTTGGAATAAGCAGCGAAATAAAAGATATTGTTCCGGCATAAAAATTATCGGTATTGTCCGCTCCACGCCCAGGACCGCAGTGCCTCGGCCACCCCGTTCGCCATCGTCGATGGCTCAGATGCAGAACAAGGATCACCATGAAGAAGACCCTGCTGACCACCGCCCTGGCTGCTGCCCTGTCCTTCGCTGGCCTGGCCGGCGCCGCCGAGAAACTGGTGGTTGCCGCAACGCCCATCCCGCACGCCGAGATCCTCGAGCTGATCAAGCCGACCCTGGCCAAGGAAGGTGTCGATCTGCAGATCAAAGTGTTCACCGACTACGTGCAACCCAACGTGCAGGTTGACCAGAAGCGTCTGGATGCCAACTACTTCCAGACCCTCCCATACCTGCAGAGCTTCAACGAGGGCAAGGGCACCCACCTTGAGACCGTGGTCGGCGTCCACGTCGAGCCCTTCGGTGGCTACTCGAAGAAGGTCAAGAGCCTGGATGAGCTCAAGGAAGGCGCGACCGTCGCCATCCCTAACGAGGGCAGCAACAGCGGGCGTGCTCTGCTGCTGTTGCAGAAGGCAGGGCTGATTACCCTGAAGGATCCGAAAAATGCCCTGGCCACGCCGAAGGACATCGCCGAGAACCCTAAGAAGCTGAAGTTCCGCGAGCTGGAATCGGCCATGTTGCCCCGCGTGCTGGATCAGGTCGACCTGGACATGATCAACACCAACTATGCGCTGGAAGCGGGCCTGAACCCTGCCAAGGACGCTCTGGTCATCGAAGGCAGCGACTCGCCTTACGTCAACTTCCTCGTCGCACGTCCTGACAACAAGGACAGCGATGCCATCCAGAAGCTGGCCAAGGCGCTGACCAGCCCGGAAGTGAAGGCATTCATCGCCAAGAAGTATCAGGGTGCCGTGCTGCCTGCATTCTGACCAGCGCACCGCTGCCCAAACGCCGACGCCTTGTGTGTCGGCGTTTTCGTTTCAGGTATACCCCAAGACAATGCTGCCTGCGGCTGAGAGATTGAGCCCTGTGTGTGGTCCGATGATCAGCCTATCCCCGCTACGCGCATAGTTCTGATGAGGAGTTGCCATGTCCCTGAGCGAAAAACAGAAGATGCTCGCAGGCGAGCTCTACCTTGCCACCTGCCCTGAATTACAAGCCGAACAGGCCGCCAACAAACGGTGGATGCACCGCTATAACAACAGCGTCGAGCTGACGGCCGAGGCGCGGCATGCGTTGCTGGCCGAGCACTTTGGCCATGCAGGCGAAGGTGTCACGTTGCGTGCGCCTTTCTATTGCGACTACGGCTACAACATCCATGTGGGCCGCAATACCTTCATGAACTTCAATTGCGTGATCCTGGATGTGCTGCCTGTGCAGATCGGCGAGGACTGCCAGATCGGCCCGAACGTGCAGATCTACACGGCCGATCACCCGCTCGATCCACAGGTGCGGCGTACGGGCCTGGAAAGCGGGCGACCGGTCAGCATCGGCAATAACGTGTGGATCGGGGGCGGGGCCATCATCCTGCCGGGGGTGCGTATCGGTGATGACGCCGTGGTTGGCGCTGGCAGTGTCGTGACCCGCGATGTGCCACCTGGCGCGACGGTGGTGGGCAACCCGGCCCGCATACGTCAACCTGCCCAGGGGCAATAACAGCCGACTGCCAGGGTGTTGGAGGCGCTGACTGGGCGGCCTTCGAGTAGCGCGTTGAGTATCGGCTCGATGAAACTGTTGGCGGCGTTGCACACCGCACCTTCGCTGTAGGGGCCGAAATACGCCAGCTGCCCCTGGCGATCCCAGATGGCTACCGCAGGCGAGGCGGGCAGGTGCTCGCTGCCCGGTAGGTTGCCCAGTGGCTTGAGCCCGGCGAGGTCATCGGGCAGGTAGCCGCGCGTTCCGCGTTTTTGCAGGACGTGGAAGGTGACACCCCGGTCTTTGAAGCGCTGCATCAGGTCAGCCAGGTGCTGCTGGTTGCCGACGTTGCACGGGCAGGCCGGGTCCCAGAAGTGCACGACCCGAACCGGCCCAGGGCCGGCCAGTTCGCGGGGTAGCTGTAACCGGGCACCGTCGAAGAATGTCGCCTGGTTGTCGAACGGTCGCACATAGCGAGCCTGGAAGGTTGTGTAGGCCTGCCAGATGAAGACCGCTCCGGCCACCAGGCCGAGCAGGGTGCCCAATAGTTTGAGGGTTGGCAGGTTCATGAAGGGCCGATGGCAGCTCCCGTAGGCAGTTCGAAGGTGGTGGCTGATGCAGCCAGCTTGCCACGGCGCGTCGATCAGCTGAATATCCCAAGTCAATACTTGCTTCACGCCGGATCCAGCCAATGCCCGCAAGCTTTCATCCAGACCTCCTGCGCACCAGCCTGGCCCCGCTGAGCGCGCGCGAACGCCTATCCACCCACGCCCAGGCTTATCAACGCTTCTACGGCCTCGACCTGCCGGTTCACAGCTGGCTTGGACGGTTTGCAGTTGCCGGCTTCGAGGTGGTCGCGCAGGTGTGGGCTCCGCTACAGCCTAGGGCGACTTTGCTGCTGCTGCACGGCTACTACGATCACATGGGGCTGTACAGGCACCTGGTGGCCTGGGCTTTGAAGCGCGGTTACGCCGTTGTCAGCTGCGATTTGCCGGGTCACGGCCTGTCCAGCGGTGAGCGTGCCAGCATTGATGACTTCGCCGTGTACCAGCAGGTGCTCCAAGGCTTGTTCGAACAGGCGCACAGCCTGCAACTGCCGCACCCTTGGCACCTGTGCGGGCAGAGTACGGGCGGGGCGATTGCCGTGGACCACTTGCTGCACAGTGCAGGGGCCAGCCCCGTCGATGGGCAGGTACTGCTGCTCGCCCCGCTGGTGCGGCCTTGTGCCTGGCACTGGTCGAAGCTCAGCTATCACGTGTTGCGCCATTTCGTGAACGGCATCGAGCGGCGGTTCACTGAAAACAGCACGGACCCTGCATTTCTGCCGTTTCTTGAAGCTGACCCGCTTCAGCCGCGGCGGCTCCCCACGGCATGGGTCGGGGCGCTGATCGACTGGATCAGACGCATCGAGGCGGCGCCTGTCAGCACTCGGCGTCCGGTGATCGTGCAGGGTGAGGCGGATGGCACGGTTGACTGGTCTTACAACCTTCGCGTGTTGAAGGCCAAGTTCGCCGAGCCGCAGGTGCTCATGCTACCAGGGGCCCGTCATCACCTGGCCAACGAACTGCCTGCCATTCGACAGCGCTATTTCGACTTCATCGACCAGCACCTGGGCTGATCACTTCAGCTCGCCCGTGCTCTGGCCGACTGCCAGGCCGGCGCGAATGGCCGCCAGCGCTGCGCGGTAGTAGGCTTTGCCGTCGTCGGATTCGGCAAAGGTCGCAAATTCTTCGAGTTCTGCGTCCGTGAGGTCACGGTATACGTACAGCAAGGTGTTGTTCAGGTCCTGGCCTATCTGGTTCATCAGGCGTTGGCGCTGGCCGTCGAGCAGGCCTTGCGCCTGGCCACCGCCCAACAGCCCCGGAATCATGGCGCTCAGGCTATCGGCGGCCACACCGGCGATGGCCAGGCTTACCTCTGCCCCCGCTTCCCGGGCAGGCAGGGCCTGGGCCAGATGGCCAATGATCAACACGCGATCGTCGCTGGCCTGAATCTTGGGCAGGCCATCGGCATTTTTGGCCAATTCATCCTTGCGGGTCGCCCGCAGTTCGGCCGCGACGATCTTGCGGCCTAATGGCGACTGAAAAAAGGCCAGCGCCGGCGATGGGTTGGGTAATGCGGCGCGCAGTTGCGCCAGCGCACGACGGTCCACGGCCTGAGCCTGAAAACGCTGGTTGCTGTTACTCACCAGTGCCTGGTAGACGGCAGGCGGCAAGCTGTTGCGGTAGCGCTGCTGGGCGGCGCTCAAGGCGTCGGTGAAATGGGCGCGTTGCTCGGGCCAGCCAGCGGTCTTGTACAGCTGATCCAGGTTATCTGCCCAGACAGGCAACGTGCAGCTCATCAGCAGAATCAGGGAAAACAGACGGCGCATTCAGGACTCCTGTCGGCAGATGGCTATTGTCTGTGGGGCGGCGTTGGTTTGTCGAGATATCCACGCGCTTCTCAGCCAAGTGGCGCTGTGCGCCGAAGGGGCGAATGGATATCATGCGCCATGCACATTTCCCCCCCCTACCCAATGCTTGCCGCCGTCGTCGACGATCTGGCCACCCATGGCTGGTCCCAACAGGTACTGTTCCTGCCGGCGGACCTGGTCGGCGCGCTGGCGAACGAATGCCGACGCCGTTACGCCCAAGGGGAGCTCAACCCCGCAGGGATTGGACGGGGGCCGTCCCAAGAGGTGCGCGAGGCCATCCGTGGGGATCAGATTCAGTGGATCGATCCAGGCCAGGCGCACGCCTGCGACCAGTACCTGGCAGCCATGGATCAACTGCGCCTGGCAATCAACCAGGGGCTTTTCCTGGGCCTGGAAGACTTCGAATGCCACTTCGCCCTTTATCCACCCGGCGCTTTCTACAAACGGCATCTGGACCGTTTTCGCGATGACGACCGGCGCATGGTGTCGGCCGTGTTCTACCTGAACGAAGACTGGACGCCCGCAGACGGTGGGCAGTTGCGCATGTTCCTGGCCGATGGGGTGGAGCACGATGTTCAGCCCGTCGCAGGGTGCCTGGTGGTCTTCCTGTCCGGCGAAGTCCCTCACGAGGTGCTGCCGGCCGGTCGTGAACGCCTGTCCTTGACTGGCTGGTTCAGACGCCGCGGCAATGACCCGTTCTGAACGGCCGGGCATGCTGATCAGCGCCTGCCTCGTTTGATTGCGGCACGCTATTGAGTCGCTGCGGCCTGCTGCTCGTCGGCAAGCCACTTGTGTTCCAGTTCGGCCGTACGACCGCTGTCCTTCAGGCGTTGCAGCGCATTGTTCACGGCGCTTTCGAAGGCGGGGTTGTCCTTCTGGAACGGCACCACAAGCTGGTGCTTGCCAAAGGGCAGGCTGGTGTCGAGCGGGCTATCACCTTGCGCTATTGCCGTGACAGGCAGCAACGCGATGTCGTATTTGCCACTTTCGACGCCGGGCAGGGTTTGCGCTTCGGGTGTTTCGACGAATTCCACGCGCAGGTCGAGTTCTGAGGCCAGGGCCTGACCGAACTCCACATCGAACCCTGTCAGGTGATCATCCTGCTTGAAAGCGTATGGCGCGTTGTCGCCCTGGACGGCGATACGCAGTTCACCGCGATCGGCGATTTCGTCCAGCAGCTCTGCCTGAGCCAATGGGCTGATCAGTACCGCCAGCAGTACCCCTATGGTCGAACGCATGAATGCCCCTTTTCGTTTACCCATGAATAACCGTCGCCATGGCTTTCTTCCTCGCCATGGTCGAGCGCAGCCTATGACCCTGAAGTCGCGGCATTGTTTGATGTGCAGCCTGGATTTTTTCGTGCTCGCCGCCCGCCGCCGTGGTGGGCCATAACGAAAAGGGAGGCCACCTGGGCCTCCCTCGATCCACGCTTGCTGCGTATTAGAACAGTACGCGCGAGCGGATGGTGCCCTTGACCTGTTGCAGCTTCTCCTGCGCCAGGTCCGAGTATTCGGCGTCGACGTCGATCACCACATAGCCCACTTTCTCGTTGGTCTGCAGGAACTGACCCGAGATGTTGATGCCGTTTTCGGCAAACACCTTGTTGATTTCGCTGAGCACACCCGGGATGTTTTCGTGGATGTGCAGCAGGCGGTGCTTGCCAGGGTGAGCAGGCAGGGCCACTTCCGGGAAGTTGACCGACGACACCGAGGTGCCGTTGTCGCTGTACTTGACCAGCTTCTCGGCCACTTCCAGGCCGATGTTGGCCTGGGCCTCGGCAGTGGAGCCGCCGATGTGCGGCGTGAGGATCACGTTATCCAGGCCACGCAGCGGGCTTTCGAACTCTTCATCGTTGGAGCGTGGCTCGACCGGGAACACGTCGATGGCAGCGCCGATCAGGTGCTTGTCCTTGATGGCCGCGGCCAGGTGATCGAGTTCGACCACGGTGCCGCGGGCAGCGTTGATCAGGATGGCGCCTTTTTTCATCGCGCGGATTTCCTTCTCGCCGATCATCCACTGGGTGGAGGGCAGCTCAGGCACGTGCAGCGAGACGATATCGGCCAGGCCGAGCAATTCGTGCAGGCTGGTCACCTGGACAGCATTGCCCAGCGGCAGCTTGGTCAGCGGATCGAAGAAGTACACCTGCATGCCCAGGCTTTCGGCCAGTACAGACAGTTGGGTACCAATGGAGCCGTAACCGACGATGCCCAGCTTCTTGCCGCGAATCTCGAAGGAGTTGGCTGCGCTCTTGATCCAGCCGCCACGATGGCACGAGGCGTTCTTTTCCGGAATGCCGCGCAGCAGCAGGATGGCTTCGGCCAGCACCAGTTCGGCTACCGAACGGGTGTTGGAGTACGGTGCGTTGAACACTGCGATACCGCGCTGACGGGCAGCTTCCAGGTCGACCTGGTTGGTACCGATGCAGAAGCAACCGACGGCGACCAGTTTCTTGGCGCAGTCGAAGATTTCTTCGGTCAATTGGGTACGTGAGCGGATGCCGATGAAGTGCGCGTCGGCGATCTTTTCCTTCAACTCTGCTTCGGGCAACGAACCAGTGAGGTATTCGATGTTGGTGTAGCCGGCAGCCGTCAGGGTATCGACTGCGTTCTGGTGTACACCTTCAAGAAGAAGGAACCGGATCTTGCTCTTGTCGAGAGAAGTCTTGCTCATCTGCGTAAACCTGTATCCCGGAGAAAAGTGGCGAGGGTGATGCCAGGTGCCCGTGGGCAGCTCTAGCATGAACAGCGGGGGCGCTATGCTAGCATACGCGACACAATCTGAGCTTATCCCGACAGGTGAAGCGTGCTCAGGGTGACCATGAATAAAGCGAGAGTTCAGGCGATGACCCAGCCCGCTGTATTGGATGAGTTGAAGACCCTGGTCGACCCCGGCAAGGTGTTGACCGACCCCGAATCCCTGCAAGCCTATGGCAAGGACTGGACACGCCATTACCCGCCTGCGCCCAGCGCCATCGTCCTGCCCCGGACAATCGAGCAGGTGCAGGCCATCGTGCGCTGGGCCAATGCCCATCGTGTGGCGCTCGTGCCTTCCGGCGGGCGTACCGGGTTGTCCGCGGGCGCCGTGGCCGCCAACGGGGAGGTGGTGGTCGCCTTCGATTACATGAATCGCATCCTGGATTTCAACGCCTTCGACCGTACCGTGGTCTGCCAGCCAGGGGTCATTACCCAGCAGGTGCAGGCGTTCGCCGAGGAGCAGGGCCTGTATTACCCGGTGGACTTCGCCTCCAGTGGCTCCAGTCAGATAGGCGGCAACATCGGCACCAATGCCGGTGGTATCAAGGTGATCCGCTACGGCATGACCCGCAACTGGGTCGCGGGCCTCAAGGTGGTCACCGGCAGCGGCGAGTTGCTTGAATTGAACAAGGGCCTGATCAAGAACGCCACCGGCTACGACCTACGCCAGCTGTTCATTGGCGCCGAAGGTACGCTGGGTTTCGTGGTCGAGGCCACCCTGCGCCTGGACCGCGCACCGCGCAACCTCACCGCCATGGTGTTGGGCACGCCTGATTTCGACTCGATCATGCCTGTACTGCACGCTTTTCAGGGCAGGTTGGACCTGACGGCGTTCGAGTTTTTCTCCGACAAGGGCCTGGCCAAGATCCTGGCACGTGGTGATGTGCCTGCGCCCTTCGAAACACCATGCCCGTTCTATGCCTTGCTGGAGTTCGAGGCCGGCACCGATGCGGTGGCCAACGAAGCCTTGGCTACCTTCGAACACTGTGTCGAGCAAGGTTGGGTGCTCGATGGCGTGATGAGCCAGAGCCAGACGCAGCTGAAGAATTTGTGGAAGCTGCGCGAATACCTGTCCGAAACCATTTCGCACTGGACACCGTACAAGAACGACATCTCCGTGACCGTCTCGAAAGTGCCGGCATTCCTGCGCGACATCGATGCCGTCGTCCAGGCGCATTACCCCCACTATGAGGTGATCTGGTACGGGCACATCGGCGACGGCAACCTGCACCTGAACATCCTCAAGCCCGAGCACATGAGCAAGGATGACTTCTTCGCGTCCTGCACCGAGGTCAACCAGTGGGTGTTCGAGATCGTCCAGCGCTACGAGGGTTCGATCTCCGCCGAGCACGGTGTGGGCATGACCAAGCGCGATTACCTGGGCTACAGCAGGTCCCGTGAAGAAATCGCCTGCATGAAAGCAATCAAGGCCGTGTTCGACCCTGCGGGCATCATGAATCCGGGTAAGATCTTCGCACCTGAATAAAAAGCAGTATCCAGAGGAGTGGCCATGAACTACCAGCACCAGTATGCAGACGGCACGCGCATTCATTTTCCACTGGGCAAGGTGGTATGCATCGGGCGTAACTACGCCGAACATGCCAAGGAGCTGGATAATCCCATACCGACCGAACCCCTCCTGTTCATCAAACCGGGCAGTTGCGTGGTGCCGGCCGAAGGCGGGTTCAAGATTCCTGCCGAACGCGGGTCGGTGCACTACGAGGTGGAAATCGCGGTGTTGCTGGGCAAGTCGTTGTCCACGCGGCCAAGCCAGGAGGAGGTACTCGATGCCATTTCCGGATTTGCGCCGGCCTTGGACCTGACCCTGCGGGACGTGCAGGCCAAGCTCAAGGAAAAGGGCTTGCCTTGGGAGTTGGCCAAGTGTTTCGACGGCGCCTGCGTGTTGCCGCCCTTTGTGTCTGCCGCCAGCTTCGAAGACATCACGGCCATCCCGGTGCGCCTGACGGTCAACGGCGAAGTCCGCCAGGACGGCTCCAGTGCAATGATGCTCAACCCGATCGTGCCCATGATCCAGCACATGGCTGCGCAGTTTTCGCTGCAGGCCGGCGACGTCATCCTGACCGGCACACCAGCAGGCGTAGGCCCCTTCAACGTGGGCGATGACGTGGTCCTGGAGCTGCCAGGGGTTAGCCGGTTCGAGAGCCGGGTGCTCTAAGCCAGCACCCACCTGACTTTTTGCGGATGATCCGCCTTGGCCGAGTCACCGATCAGGCGGCCCATCCCCGCGTCATCTGCGAATCGCCCTAGCGGGTTGACTGTTTTTTCACACGTCTTCTGGATAATGCGCAGACCTTCGCCTTTCTCCCCAGGACGTCTCGATGCAATCAAACGCCCCTGCCTCCTTCAAGCGCCCGTTCTACCTGCGCTGGCCGTTCGGCCTGGCCGTGGCAGTGGTGATTGCCTATGGCGTGGCCTTCGCCATGCATTGGGACGATCGGGCAGCGTTGTGGGTCAAGGAAGGCTTCGAAAGCACGGCCGAGCGCAGTGAAAGCGTGTGGCTGCCGGACTACACGGTGGATATCGACGCCAAGCCCTTGCCGGAAATGGCCGACTACGAAGCATCGGACCTCACGTACAACCCCAGCACCCGCACGCTATTCGCCGTCATGGGCAAGCAACCCTTCCTCACCGAGCTGAACCTGGACGGCGACGTGCTGCGCAATATTCCCCTCAATGGCTGGGCAAACCCGGAAGGCGTCACTGTCATGGACGGCGGCTACCTGGCAATCACGGACGAGCGGCTGCATGACCTGACCGTGGTGAAAGTCGATGCCACCACCACCGCGCTCAACCACGCGGATTTCCCCAGCCACGACCTGGGGGCGTCGCAAAATGGCAACAAGGGCTACGAAGCCGTGGTCTGGGACGCGTCGAAACAGCGGCTGGTCATCGGCGAGGAGCGGCCGCCGCGCCTGTATGAATGGAATTCCAATGGGCAAGGCCAACTGACGGGCAAAAAAACGCCGCTGCCCAGTGATTCGCTCGACCTGCGAAACCTGTCGGCATTGGGCATTGATCCGCGAACGGGGCACCTGCTGGCGCTGTCTGCCGATTCCAACATGCTGCTGGAACTGGACGAGCAGGGTGAACAGGTCAGCTTCATGACCTTGCTGGGGGGCTTCAATGGTCTGCAGCACACCATTCCTAGGGCCGAAGGCGTGGCAATGGATGACCAGGGCACCCTGTACATGGTCAGCGAACCGGCATTGTTCTATCGCTTCACCAAAGGGTAGGTTTTTCCTGCTATTTGCATGATGGCATTAAGCTTTATTTCAGTTGTTTGTGGTTAGATTCGCCATCCTCCGTCGAGTCTGCCTTCATGCACCGTTATTTGCGTCTGTCACTGGTCCCTGTCGTCCTATGCCTGCTGTTGCTGGGCTGGATCGGGCAGGAATTTCGTCTGTTCGAACGTGCCTGGTTCAACCTCACCACGTGGTGGCAACCGGCCGAGCAAAGCATTGGCCTGAATCGCTACCAGGTGGTGGTAGAGGGGCGGCCAATCGAAGGGCTGGATGACGATGTCTCGGCGCTGACCTACGACCCTGACCGCAAAAGCCTGTTCACCGTGACCAACGCCCGCTCTGAGCTGATCGAGCTGTCGCTGGATGGGCGAATCCTGCGACGCATCGCGCTGCACGGTTTCGGTGACCCCGAGGCGGTGGAGTACATCGGTCCGAATAACTACGTGATTACCGACGAGCGCCAACAGCGGCTGATCCGTGTGCGGCTCACCGACGACACCTCATCCCTGGACGCTGCCCAGGCAGAGCAATTGACCTTAGGCATCGGCCTTAACGGTAACAAGGGTTTCGAAGGGCTGGCCTTCGATTCGGTGGGCAAGCGGCTGTTCGTGGCCAAGGAGCGCGACCCGATGCTCATCTACGAAGTGCACGGGTTTCCTCATAACGATCCGCAACAACCCTATGCCGTAAACGTGGTCCAGGACCGCAAGCGTGATTCGCGCCTGTTCGTGCGCGATCTGTCGAGCCTGCAGTTCGACGAGCGTAGTGGGCACCTGCTGGCGCTGTCGGATGAATCGCGCCTGGTGCTGGAGCTGGATGTGCAGGGGCGGCCACTGAGCACCTTGTCATTGCGCAAAGGGTTCCAGGGGCTCAAAGCGACAGTCCCGCAGGCGGAGGGCATTGCGATGGACGAGGCCGGGACCATCTATATGGTCAGTGAGCCGAACCTGTTCTACGTATTCAAGCAGCCGGCGCCGTGACCTTGTCGGCGTTCGGCAAGCCCCGGTCGGCGCAACCGTACCCGGGCATGCCGGCTTGCATGGTTACTCGGCCTTCAGGCTTTTCACGCCCTCGGCAGTGCCCAGCAGCAGCAGGTCGGCAGGCCGTGCGGCGAAAAGGCCATTGGTAACCACGCCCACGATGGCATTGATCTGGGCTTCCAGCGCTACCGGGTCGGTGATCTGCAGGTTGTACACGTCGAGGATAACGTTGCCGTTGTCCGTGATCACGCCTTCACGGTAAACCGGGTCGCCGCCAAGCTTTACCAGCTGACGAGCAACATGGCTGCGGGCCATCGGGATGACCTCCACCGGCAACGGGAAGTTGCCCAGAACCGGTACCAGCTTGCTGCCATCGGCGATGCAGATGAACGTCTTGGCCACGGCAGCAACGATCTTTTCCCGAGTCAGGGCCGCGCCACCGCCTTTGATCAGGTTCAGGTGTTCGTCGCTTTCATCGGCGCCGTCCACATAGAACTCCAGCTCGCTGACGCTGTTGAGCTCGTAGACCGGGATGCCATGGCCCTTGAGGCGCTGGGCCGTGGCTTCGGAGCTGGCGACCGCGCCGTCGAAGGCCGTCTTGTGCTGCGCCAGGGCGTCGATGAAGAAATTGGCGGTCGAACCGGTGCCCACGCCAACGACGCTTTTGTCATCGAGCTTGGGCAGAATGAAGTCGACGGCAGCCTGGGCAACGGCCTGTTTGAGTTGGTCCTGGGTCATGCGGGCTCCGAGATGGGGCAGGGCGGATGTAAAGGCGACCAGTATAGCGGCAAGCGCGGCTTGGCTGTGGTCGTCCGACGTAACGCTGGGGTAGACTCCGAGCCCTTGTCCCGCGGCCAGTGATGCTTTCCCGATGCTCGAACAGTACGTCAAGAAGATCCTCACCTCGCGCGTCTATGACGTTGCCGTCGAAACCCCCTTGCACAGCGCCGGGCAGTTGAGCAAACGCCTGGGCAACCAGATCCTGCTCAAGCGCGAAGACCTGCAGCCGGTGTTCTCGTTCAAGATCCGCGGGGCCTACAACAAGCTGGCGCAGTTGACCGCAGAAGAGCTGGCTCGCGGCGTGGTCACCGCCTCGGCTGGCAACCATGCCCAGGGGCTGGCCCTCGCCGCACGGGAAATGGGCATCAAGGCCACCATCGTGATGCCCAAGACCACGCCTGAAATCAAGATCGAAGGCGTGCGCTCGCGCGGCGGCAAAGTGGTCCTTCACGGTGATTCGTTCCCCGAGGCATTGGCCTATTCGCTGAAACTGGTCGATGAAAAAGGCTTCGTCTACATCCACCCCTACGATGATCCTCATACCATTGCTGGCCAGGGCACCGTGGCCATGGAAATCCTGCGCCAGCACCCCGGTCGGCTGGACGCGATTTTCGTGCCGGTCGGCGGCGGCGGCCTGATCGCCGGCATCGCCGCCTACGTGAAGTACCTGCGCCCGGAAATCAAGGTCATTGGCGTTGAACCGGACGACTCCAACTGCCTGCAGGCCGCCATGGCCGCTGGCGAGCGGGTGGTGCTGCCGCAGGTCGGGTTGTTTGCCGATGGCGTGGCGGTGGCTCAGATTGGCCAGCACACCTTCGACATCTGCCGCCATCACGTGGACGAAGTCATCACCGTCAGCACCGACGAAATCTGCGCGGCGATCAAGGACATCTACGACGATACCCGTTCGATTACCGAGCCTGCGGGGGCACTGGGCGTGGCGGGCATCAAGCGATACGTGGAGATGTACGGGGTCAGCGGCCAGACACTGGTCGCCATCGATTCCGGGGCGAATGTCAATTTCGACCGCCTGCGCCATGTCGCGGAGCGGGCAGAACTGGGTGAAAAGCGCGAAGCCATCATCGCGGTCACCATCCCGGAGCGTCCCGGTAGCTTCAAGGCCTTCTGCGAGGCGGTGGGCAAGCGCCAGATCACCGAATTCAACTACCGCAAGCATACCTCCGATGAGGCGCACATCTTCGTGGGCGTGCAGACCCACCCGGAAAACGACCCCCGCGCGGCACTGGTGCAACAGTTGATCGACCAGGGCTTCCCGGTCACGGACCTGACCGACAATGAGCTGGCCAAATTGCACATTCGCCACATGGTGGGTGGGCACTCGGCCGGGGCGAGCGATGAAATGGTGCTGCGCTTCGAATTCCCCGAGCGGCCAGGGGCCCTGTTCAACTTCCTCGACAAACTGGGCGGGCGCTGGAACATTTCGATGTTCCACTACCGTAACCACGGCGCGGCAGATGGCCGTGTGGTGGCGGGGTTGCAGGTGCCTGAGGACGAGCGCCACCTGGTGCCGGCCGCGCTGGCCCAGATTGGCTATCCCTACTGGGATGAAACCCAAAACCCGGCCTACACGCTGTTCCTTGGCTGAACGGCTAAGCTCTTGCTCAGGGGCGCGCCGCTTCGCAGTGAACAGGCGGCGCAGCCTGGCGGGCTTTTCCGCTCGCAGCCCTTGTAACGCCACCGGCCCAGGACGAGTGACATGGAACACCTCAACACCCTCAAAGCCTTGCACGTGATCGGCACCGCACTGTTGTTGCTTAGTGCGCTGGGCATGGCGATCTGGACGATGCGTGCCCGCCGGCAGGGCAACGGGGCGGTGTATGGCAGGCTGATGCAACGGCCCTTGGTCTTCGTCTGGCTGGTGATGGGTATCAGCCTGTTCAGCCTGCCGTTTACCGGTTGGTGGCTGGTGCACCTGGTAGGTTGGCCGCTGGGTCAGACCTGGCTACTGGCGTCGACTGCGCTGTATACCGTGAGCGCGTTGGCCTGGGTATGGCTAGTAGTGCGCCTGAAGCGGCTGCGCAGGACACCTGCACAGAGTATGCGGCTAACGCTGGCATTGGCCGTATTCAGTGCCGTGTGCCTGCTGTCCATCGCCGGGCTGATGGGCGCCAAGCCCGTCTGATCTTCGCCAAGGCATCCACTGATTGCCTGCCGGCAAAGCCTGGTTCACACACTTGCATAGCGCTGACGGTATATAAGCACCGCAGGCGCGTTGCTGCGCTCGCAGGCTTTGTGGAACAATGCGGTGACATGCGTTTGCGAGGTTGCTGCCGTGATCGACCCGGATGGTTTTCGCCCCAATGTCGGGATCATTCTCACGAATGATGCCGGGCAGGTGCTATGGGCTCGACGGATCAACCAGGATGCCTGGCAATTTCCACAGGGCGGTATCAACCCTGACGAGACGCCAGAAGATGCCCTGTACCGCGAGCTGAACGAAGAAGTTGGCCTTGAACGCGACGATGTGGAAATTCTTGCCTGCACCCGTGGTTGGTTGCGTTATCGTTTACCCCAGCGACTGGTGCGCACCCACAGCCAACCGTTGTGCATCGGCCAGAAACAGAAGTGGTTCCTGTTACGGCTGATCAGTAATGAGCAACGGGTGCGCATGGACCTGACCGGCAAGCCGGAGTTCGATGGCTGGCGCTGGGTGAGCTACTGGTACCCGCTGGGCCAGGTTGTGACATTCAAGCGCGAGGTCTATCGGCGCGCCCTGAAAGAGCTAGCACCGCGTCTTCTGACGCGCGACTGACGACGGAGTTCGACCCCGAGCCATGCTCAATACGCTGCGCAAGATCGTCCAGGAAGTAAACTCCGCCAAAGATCTCAAGTCGGCGTTGGGGATCATTGTCTTGCGTGTCAAAGAGGCCATGGCCAGCCAGGTCTGCTCGGTCTACCTGCTGGACCCGGAAACCAACCGGTTCGTGTTGATGGCCACCGAAGGGTTGAACAAGCGCTCGATCGGCAAGGTCAGCATGGCCCCCAACGAAGGCCTGGTCGGGCTGGTAGGCACCCGCGAAGAACCCCTTAACCTCGAAGATGCCGCCGCGCACCCGCGCTACAGGTACTTCGCCGAGACCGGCGAGGAGCGCTTCGCCTCCTTCTTGGGCGCCCCGATCATTCACCACCGCCGCGTAGTGGGTGTCCTGGTCATTCAGCAGCGCGAGCGTCGCCAGTTCGATGAGGGCGAAGAAGCGTTCCTGGTGACCATGAGTGCGCAACTGGCTGGGGTGATCGCCCACGCCGAGGCCACTGGCTCGATTCGCGGTTTGGGTCGCCAGGGCAAAGGCATCCAGGAAGCGCGATTCGTCGGTGTGCCTGGCTCCCCTGGCGCTGCCGTAGGGCGGGCCGTGGTGATGCTGCCACCGGCCGACCTGGAAGTGGTCCCGGACAAGACGGTCGAGGACATCGACGCCGAACTGCACCTGTTCCATGCGGCCCTCGAAGGGGTGCGTGCCGACATGCGCAAGTTGTCGGCCAAGCTGGCCACCCAACTGCGTCCCGAAGAGCGGGCGTTATTCGATGTCTACCTGATGATGCTCGAGGACGCTGCCCTGGGCGGCGAGGTGCGCGAGGTCATCAAGACGGGTCAATGGGCGCAGGGCGCACTGCGCCAGGTGGTAGGCGAGCACGTCAACCGCTTCGAACTGATGGATGACGATTACCTGCGCGAGCGGGCCTCCGACGTCAAGGACCTGGGCCGACGCTTGCTCGCCTACCTGCAACAGGCACGCTCGCAGTCTTTGGTCTATGCCGACAACACCATTCTGGTCAGCGAAGAGCTGACCCCGGCCATGTTGGGCGAAGTGCCCGAAGGCAAGCTGGTGGGCCTGGTCTCGGTATTAGGCTCGGGCAACTCTCACGTGGCCATTCTGGCCCGCGCCATGGGCATTCCGACCGTCATGGGCTTGGTCGACCTGCCCTATTCGAAGGTCGATGGCATCGAGCTGATCGTCGATGGCTACAAAGGGGAGGTCTTCACCAACCCCAGCGAGGTGCTGCGCAAGCAGTACAGCGACGTGGTCGAGGAAGAGCGCCAGCTGGCCCAGGGCCTGGACGCCTTGCGCGAGCTGCCCTGCGTTACCCCTGACGGGCATCGCATGCCGCTGTGGGTCAATACCGGCCTGTTGGCCGACGTGGCCCGCGCCCAGCAGCGTGGCGCCGAAGGGGTAGGCCTGTACCGCACTGAAGTGCCGTTCATGATCAACCAGCGCTTCCCCAGCGAAAAAGAGCAGTTGGCGATTTACCGCGAACAACTGGCGGCTTTCCATCCACTGCCCGTGACCATGCGCACGCTGGACATCGGGGGCGACAAGGCGCTGTCCTACTTTCCGATCAAGGAAGAGAACCCCTTCCTGGGTTGGCGTGGCATTCGCGTCACACTCGACCACCCCGAGATCTTCCTGGTGCAGACGCGCGCCATGCTCAAGGCCAGCGAGGGCTTGAACAACCTGCGGATTTTGCTGCCGATGATTTCCGGCATTCACGAACTCGAGGAAGCGCTGCACCTGATTCACCGCGCCTGGGGCGAGGTGCGTGACGAAGGCACCGATGTACCGATGCCGCCGGTGGGCGTGATGGTGGAAATCCCGGCCGCGGTGTACCAGACCCGGGAACTTGCGCGGCAAGTGGACTTCCTGTCGGTGGGTTCTAACGACCTTACCCAGTACCTGCTGGCTGTGGACCGTAACAACCCCCGGGTGGCCGACCTCTACGATTACCTGCATCCAGCCGTACTGCAGGCGGTCAACACTGTGGTCCGTGATGCCCATGCCGAAGGCAAGCCGGTGAGTATCTGCGGCGAAATGGCGGGCGACCCGGCCGCTGCCATCTTGCTCATGGCCATGGGCTTCGACAGCCTGTCGATGAACGCTACCAACCTGCCGAAGGTGAAGTGGATGCTGCGCCAGGTGAACATGAGCAAGGCCAAGGAGCTGCTGCAAGAGGCGCTGAGCCATGACAACCCGCAGGTCATCCACAGCTCGCTGCAGCTGGCACTGAAGAACCTCGGGCTTGCACGGATGATCGGGCCTGGAGCCAACAAGCCGCTCTGAGCGCCGCGTGTGCTGGCGCCTTGTGCGTTAACCTGTGCACAAGGCCGGCCTACGTGATCAAACCGAGCGTTTCACCTCCCCGATAAGGGACCCGAACGGGCCGAAGCTGCGTTCGATGAACTGCCTTTGTCCTCGATCATCGACGATCAGCACGGTACTGGCGCGTGTGCCGTAGTTCTGACTGGCGATGAACGCGCTCGACAATAGTTTTTCGGTTGCCAGGCCAACACCCGTTTCCGGCAACTGGGCGTCGGCTACAGGCTCGTCATCGGCCAACAGTGCCAGCAGTTGCTCTGGATCGGGCTTTTCCAATAACCCCTCCAGGCGGCTGCGCGCCTTGACCAGTTTTGGCCATGGGGTATCAAGCTGCGCATTGGAAAGCCCGTACACCCCTGCCTCAAGCAGGCGTGGCGCTGCTTCCCTGGCGTTGACGTACCCCAGGGCATGGTCATCGCCGATGAGCAGGTTGAACCCTGAATACTGGTCGGCTCGGCTGGCCACCTGAGCCAGATACGCCTCCACGGTTTGCTCTCCCTTCAGAAAAGCGGCCACCAACTCGCCACGCGAACGCGATCCCAGTGCCTGCCTGGGGTCGCGGATATTGGTCAACGCGGCGAAACGTCCCTGCGGGCCGATCCCCAGCCAAGTCCCGCCAGCCTCCAGGTCCCTACCGGCGTACACCTGCGGCGCCTCTTCCCACGGTGCCAACGCCAGGGTAGGGCGGGCGTAGAACTCATCACGGTTGGCCGCCACGATCAGGGGCAGGGCATGCCCTGGCCGCCACGCGAATACGATCAGGCACATTCTTCGGGTCCTGTGTTTTCTTCCACTGTACCCAGGCAGCGGGACAGATCCAACCTGACACAGACTTCACTAGAGCCGCGAACCCAGCTTCCGTTACCATGCCGGATTGATTTCTCGGGGAAGCCGAATGGAATTCGTGCTCTATCTGATTTTAGGTGCATGTGCGGGGGTGCTGGCCGGCCTGTTCGGCGTGGGCGGGGGCATCATCATCGTGCCTGTGCTCGTGTTCAGCTTCACGTTGCAGGGCTTTGACGCTTCTGTGTTGACGCACCTTGCGGTAGGCACATCCCTGGCCTCCATCGTCTTCACCTCCATCAACGCCGTACTCGAGCATCACCGCAAAGGCGCGGTGCAATGGCCGATCTTTGCCTGGATGACCTTGGGGATCCTGCTGGGTGCTGGTGTCGGGGCCAAGACGGCGTCGTTGATCCAGGGGCCCATGCTGCAGAAGATCATTGGCGTCTTCGCCTTGGTGATTGCCGCGCAGATGGCACTGGACCTCAAGCCCAAGGCCAGCCGCGGTGTGCCCGGCAAGGCTGCACGGGTGGCAGCGGGTGGCGTGATCGGCTGGGCCTCGGCCATTTTCGGCATCGGTGGCGGCTCGCTGACCGTACCCTTCCTGACCTGGCGCAGCCTGCCCATGCAGCAGGCCGTCGCGACGTCGTCAGCGTGTGGCCTGCCCATTGCGATCGCCAGTGCAGCGGGTTTCATGGTGCTGGGCTGGCATGAACCCCAGCTGCCGCCGCACAGCGTCGGTTACGTCTACCTGCCGGCGATGGTCGGCATCGCCGTGACCAGCATGTTTTTCGCACGTTACGGGGCGCGGCTGGCTCACAGACTGTCACCGCGCCTGTTGAAGCGCCTGTTTGCGGCCCTGTTGTTCTGTGTAGGCCTGAGCTTTCTGATTTGAATCGAGAGGATGTTAAATGCTGCCTTACCCGCAGATAGACCCCGTGGCACTGGCCATCGGACCGCTGAAAATCCATTGGTACGGCCTGATGTACCTGATCGGCATTGGCGGGGCCTGGTTGCTGGCCACCCGCCGCCTCAACCGGTTCGACCCTACCTGGAGCCGCGAAAAGCTTTCCGACCTGGTCTTCTGGCTGTCGATGGGCGTGATCGTAGGGGGACGTTTGGGCTATGTGCTGTTCTACGACCTGCACGCGTACCTGGCCAACCCGACGTTGATCTTCGAGGTCTGGAAAGGCGGCATGTCGTTCCACGGCGGTTTCATTGGCGTGATGCTGGCTGCACTGTGGTTCGGCAAGCGCAACAACAAGTCGTTCTTCGAACTCATGGACTTCGTCGCCCCGCTGGTGCCGATCGGCCTGGGTGCCGGGCGTATCGGCAATTTCATCAATGCCGAGCTGTGGGGCAAACCGACCGATGTGCCATGGGCGATGATCTTCCCGCCGTTCAGCGACCCGGCGCAGTTGCCGCGCCACCCTTCGCAGCTGTATCAGTTCGCCCTCGAAGGCGTGGCACTGTTCGTGATTCTCTGGCTGTACTCGCGCAAACCTCGGCCAACCATGGCAGTTTCCGGAATGTTCGCGTTGTTCTACGGTATTTTCCGTTTCATCGTCGAGTTCGTGCGGGTGCCGGATGCCCAGCTCGGTTACCTGGCGTGGGGATGGCTGACCATGGGTCAGATTCTGTGCATCCCCATGATCGTGGCTGGCCTTGGGCTCATCTGGTGGGCTTATAATCGCAAGCCTACGGCGACACCCGCCTGATCACTCTCCCGGCAGGGGCGATCCCCTGCCGTCTAGCTACAGGTAAGCCATGAAACAGTATCTGGACCTGGTCCGCGACGTTATCGAAAACGGCACGTTGCAGGAAAACCGTACCGGCATCCGCACCATCAGCCTGCCAGGGGCGATGCTGCGCTTCGACCTGCAGAAGGGCTTCCCCGCTATCACCACGCGCAAGCTGGCGTTCAAGTCGGCCATCGGCGAAATGGTGGGCTTCCTGCGCGGGGTTCGCAACGCCGGCCAATTCCGTGAGTTGGGTTGCAAGGTCTGGGACCAGAACGCCAACGAAAATGCCCAGTGGTTGGCCAACCCGTTCCGCCAGGGCCATGACGACCTGGGCGAGATCTACGGGGTACAGTGGCGGCAATGGCCGGGCTACAAGCGCATCGCCCTGAGCAATCAGGCCGCGATCGAGATGGCGGAAAAGGCCGGCTTCCGGCAGATTGCCCAGGATGAAGAGGATGGCGTGGCGTTTGTCATCCTGTACAAGGCCATCGATCAGGTCCGCCAGTGCCTGGACACCATCGCCAACGATCCTGGCAGCCGACGCATCCTGTTCCACGGCTGGAACTGCGCCCAGCTGGATGAAATGGCCCTGCCGCCTTGTCACTTGCTCTACCAGTTCCACCCCAACGTGGAAACGCGCGAGCTTTCACTGACGCTTTACATCCGCTCCAACGACCTTGGCCTGGGTACACCATTCAACCTCACCGAAGGAGCGGCATTGCTGGCGCTGTTCGGCCGGCTGACCGGCTACACGCCGCGCTGGTTCACCTATTTCATCGGCGACGCCCATGTGTACGAGAACCACCTGGACATGCTCAACGAGCAGCTCAAGCGCGAGCCGCTGGAAGCGCCCAAACTGGTGATAAGCGATCGGGTCCCGGCGTTCGCCGACACAGGCAAGTACGAGCCGCAGTGGCTTGAGCAGATCGAGCCAAGTGATTTCTGGCTCGAAGGGTATGAGCATCATGCCCCGATGACGGCGCCGATGGCGGTCTGAGGGATCCCCTTCATACCCCCGGTGCACGACCTCGGAGCGGCCTAGCCGGGGCGCTCCTACCCGAAATCCGCTAGCCCTCAGGTGCGGTGCAAGACAATTGTTCCGGCAGGCTAGTCACGCCCACTAATGCCCATGGCTACGCCCAACATGTGAATGCTCGATATCCGGCACCGTCACAGCGCCGTTGGTTTCCAGCTGCTGCAGAATGGCGCATTGCGCGCCTTCCTCGTTACAGCGTCTTCGCAAATCCATCAGTTGCGCCTGTAATGCCACCAACCCATCGAGCCGGGCCTGGACGTGCTCGATATGCTCGTCGATCAAGGCATTCACGCTGCCGCACGAGGCCTGGGGGCTGTCACGCAGCTGCAGCAGGCTGCGGATTTCATCGAGCGTCATGTCCAGCGTGCGGCAGTTGCGGATGAATGTCAGGCGCTCGACATGCGCTTGCGTATACACCCGGTAATTGCCCTCGCTGCGCGCAGGTTCAGGCAGGAGCTTTTCGCGTTCGTAATAACGAATGGTCTCCACAGCGCAGTCCGTCGCCTTGGCAAGGTCGCCGATCTTCATGTTGAAAACTCCTGGCATTCGCTTGACCCTATAGTGGCTACAGGGTGTTCACTTGGCAACAGACTCAATTAAGGATGACCCATGAACAAGTCTGTCAGCCCTGAATACACGCATCATCATGAGCACAATCATGACCATGCCCATGACGACGTGCGCCATGGCGATCAGGGTCATACCTGTTGCAGCACGCAGGCCGCGCCTGCCCACGTGCAGTTGACGTCCATTCCCAGCGAGCAGGCCCAGCTCAGCCGTTTCCGTATCGATGCCATGGATTGTCCGACCGAGCAGACGCTGATCCAGGACAAACTGGGCAAGATGGCTGGCATCGAGGCGCTGGAATTCAACCTCATCAGTCGCATCCTGGGGGTCAGGCACACGCTCGATGGCACGTCCGACATCGAACGGGCCATCGACAGTCTGGGGATGAAAGCCGAGCCGCTCGTGGGTGATGCGGATAGCGCTACCGTGCCAGCGCCGCCGCGCCAGCAGGGTTGGTGGCCGCTGGCGCTGTCCGGCCTGGCAGCCCTGGGCGCCGAAATCGTGCACTTCGCCCAGCTCGCGCCGCAATGGCTGGTGGCCGCGCTGGCACTGGCGGCGATCCTGGGTTGTGGTCTGGGTACCTACAAGAAGGGCTGGATTGCGCTAAAAAACCGCAACCTCAACATCAACGCCCTCATGAGCATCGCGGTCACCGGTGCGTTGCTGATCGGCCAATGGCCGGAAGCAGCCATGGTGATGGTGCTCTTTACCGTGGCCGAACTGATCGAAGCCCGCTCGCTGGACCGTGCACGCAATGCCATTGGCGGGCTCATGCAGTTGGCACCGGACATGGCGACCGTGCAACAGGCCGACGGCCAATGGCGCGAAATGGACGTACGTGAAGTCGTTGTCGGCGCGACGATGCGCGTACGGCCAGGCGAGCGTATCGGGCTCGATGGCCAGGTGATCAGCGGGCAGTCCAGCGTCGATCAGTCCCCGATCACCGGTGAAAGCCTGCCGGTGGAGAAGGGCCTGGGCGACAAGGTCTTCGCCGGCACCATCAACCAGGCAGGTGCCTTGGAAATCAAAGCCACCGCCGTGGCCGGTCAGTCCACACTGGCTCGCATCATCAAGGCCGTCGAGCAGGCGCAAGGGGCGCGGGCGCCAACCCAGCGCTTCGTCGACCGGTTTTCGCGGATCTATACGCCGGCGGTGCTGGCCCTTGCGCTGGCCGTGGCGATCGTCCCGCCGCTTCTGCTGGACGGCACCTGGTTCGACTGGGTGTATCGTGCGCTTGTGCTGCTGGTAGTGGCATGTCCCTGTGCACTGGTGATCTCGACCCCCGTCACCATCGTCAGTGGCCTGGCGGCTGCGGCGCGCAAAGGCATCCTGATCAAGGGCGGGGTGTACCTCGAAGGCGGGCGCCACCTGGACTTCCTGGCCCTGGACAAGACCGGAACGATCACCCACGGCAAGCCCGTCCAGACAGACTTCAAGGCCCTGCAACGGGCGTTCGAGCAGCGTGCGCAGGCCCTGGCATCGAGCTTGGCTGCACGCTCCGATCACCCCGTGTCGCGAGCGATAGCCCAGTTCGGCCAGGACAACGACCTGCCCCACAGTGAGGTCCGGGATTTCACCGCGCTCGCGGGCCGTGGCGTGCGTGGCACCATCGAGGGTGAGGTGTTGCACCTGGGCAACCATCGCCTGGTCGAGGAGCTGGGGCTGTGTTCACCCGAACTGGAAGTCCAGCTCGATGCCTTGGAACAGCAGGGCAAGACGGTGGTGTTGCTGCTCAACGCATCAGGCCCCCTGGCATTGTTTGCGGTGGCCGATACCGTCAAGCAAAGCAGCCGGCAAGCCATTGCCGAGCTTCATGCACTGGGCATCCAGACAGCCATGCTGACCGGTGACAACCCGCACACCGCCGCGGCCATCGCGCGTACGGTAGGTATCGATCGGGCCGAAGGTAACCTTCTGCCAGCCGACAAGCTCAGTAGCATCCAGGCGCTGTACGACCAAGGTCATCGCGTCGGCATGGTCGGGGACGGCATAAACGACGCGCCGGCGCTGGCCCGGGCCGAAATCGGCTTCGCCATGGCGGCGGCTGGGACCGACACTGCCATCGAAACGGCCGATGTGGCGCTGATGGACGATGACCTGCGCAAGATCCCTGCGTTCATCAGGCTGTCGCGGCACACCGCAGCGATCCTCAAGCAAAATATCGTGCTGGCCTTGGCGATCAAGGCGATTTTCCTGGGCATTACCTTCGCCGGGCTGGCCACCATGTGGATGGCCGTATTCGCCGATATGGGCGTGAGCCTGCTGGTGGTGTTCAACGGCCTGCGCTTGTTGCGCAAGTGACCACCGCCTGAAAGGCCAGGCCTAGAGCTGCTGCACCAGCGCTTCGAGCTGCTCCTGGCGCTGGGCCTGGTTCGGTTTGGCACCTGGGTTAAGCGTGGACCATTGCGGGTGCGCGCGAGCCCGCACCAGCGGTTCGGGCAGCTTGCCCTGACGCCAGGTCTTTTCATCCAAGGGGCCCAGGCGAATACTGTCCTGAGCGGCGTGCCCACGGTGGTCCAGTGCCACCATCAGCTGTTGCTGACGCAAGGCCAGCAAGCGCAGGACGGTATCGTCGACGGTCAGCTCGCGTTTGCCCTTGAGCTTGCCCATCAGGCGCGCGCCATAGCCGCGTGCCGTCTGCAGGGCGCCGCCGGCGATGGCCCCGGCCAAGGCGGCGACGCCCAGGGTAAGCCCACCTGCCAGCAGGTCCACGCCGGCCCCGGCCGCCGCGCCTGCCGCTACACCGCCGCCCACACGCACTCCAAGCTGCTTCAGGGTTTCAGGATTGAACAGATCGTCCCCCCAGCGCCCGTCCAGCAACGGCAGGTCGCTGGCATGCGCGTCGTCGCGCCGGAACGCATAGAGCTTGAGCAGAGCCTCCACGCAGCGCTGTTCACGCTGGCGCACAGCCTGGTGGAGCGCCTCGATGGCCTGTGCCTGGGCAGAAGGTTCACCTTCCACGCTGCGACGACAGGCGGCGCAGTCCAGCAGCAATTCGGCGATCAGGCGTCTGCCACCTTGCTGGCGGGCCACCCGTTGGGCCTGCTGATCGTCGATCAGGCGCTGCAAACTAGGGCGTGCATCTTCCAGCAGCAGGGCGAGGCTCTCGTACAGGCGGCGCTCGCCATCTTCTGGTGGGGCTACGGTGTCGAATCTCACCAATGCATGAAGCCCAAGCCGGGCGAGGGCTTCACGCCACTGCGGTTCGCGATGCTGGGGGCTGGAGACAAAGTTGAGCACCGGCAGAAGTGGCTTGCCACAGCTGGCCAGCACGTCGAGTTCGTCACGGTACTTGGCCAGCACCGGCTCGCGGGCGTCGATGACATAGAGCCCGGCATCGCTTGCCAGCAGCTGGCGCAGCACCTTGGCCTCCTGCTCGAAGCGCTGGCGCGCCTCGCTGCCCTGCAGAAAGCGCTCCAGCCGCGCCGGGCCATCCAGGCGCTCGCCAGGGCGTTCGAGGCGTTCGAGGTAGTCGAGCAGGGCGATGGCGTCTTCCAGGCCCGGTGTGTCGTAGAGCTCCAGCAGAGGCTCCCCGTCCACGGACAAGCGAGCCCCTTCCACATGGCGTGTGGTGCTGGGGCGATGCGAGACCTCCCCGAAACCGACGTCACGCGTGAGGGTGCGTAGCAGCGAGGTCTTGCCCACGTTGGTGTGGCCTACCACGGCCAGCTTCAAGGGCTCAGTCATGACCGTGCTCCAACCAGGCCAACGGTAAAGTATCGGCATGAGGGAGCCCCAGGCGATCCAGGGCTTCACGCCAGTCATTCAGGCGCCGTTCGTCGCGAAGCTGATCAGCGACAGCAGGCAACAGCCAGATACGCGTACTGCCTGCATTGCGCGCCAGCTCGGCAAGCAAGGCCAGGCTACCGCGGTCCGGCGAGCGCTCAGGGTCGAGGGCAATGGCCAGGCGCGCGGGTGGAAAACGCCCCAGTTGCTCAAGCAGACGATGCCGCGACTCCCGGCTGTCCAGCACACCGGCATCGGCGACATTGTCGGGCAATGACGGCGGCCAGGGGCGCTGATCATCCAGCTCGACGCCGACCAGCAGTGCGCCGGCATTTTCAATGAGTGACGGCTGGGCCTTGAATTGCGGCAGTGTGTCGGGCGCATAGTCCTGCACGCCCAGGCGCTCGCTGTTGGGCATCAGCCTGTCGCGCAGCGGCATGTAGCCTGGCAGGTTCGTGTCCAGCGCTAGGCGTTGGCGCCCTTGCCGCCAGCGCCACAGGCACACGCCA
The DNA here is from genome assembly GCF_002812565.2 of Pseudomonas sp. SGAir0191. Taxonomy (NCBI): domain Bacteria; kingdom Pseudomonadati; phylum Pseudomonadota; class Gammaproteobacteria; order Pseudomonadales; family Pseudomonadaceae; genus Pseudomonas; species Pseudomonas sp. SGAir0191. The sequence continues at coordinate 4,771,355 of NZ_CP025035.2, read as the reverse complement.
GCCAGGAGCAGACGCGGCAGCACGCCATAGACCACCACCACACCCAGCAGCCAGCTGGCCCATGCCTGGCGCGTCATGGCCAGGGCCGGCGCGGTGTCACCGCTGGCCCGGATCATGGCCGGGTCAGGTACCGCAAAGCCCAGCAGCGCGGGCAGGGCGCCCAGGGCCTGGGTCATGGCGATGAAGGGCTCGGCCGCCAGCAACGTGGTTTCCCAGACAAAGCCATAGCGCCGGGTGGCCAGCAATGTCAGCAGCACACCCACCGCGCTCAGCATGGCCACCAGCCACAGGCTGTGGACCAGCAAACCCAGCAACCAACGGCCCAGGCGTTGGCGTTGCAGCAGCACCAGCAGGGCCGGCGCCAGGTGGGCGGCACGGGCGTCGCGGGCAAAGCGTTCGCTCAACCACAGCCAAAGCCGCCCCAGCAGCGCGCCGTGCTCACCGCTCAGGAACAAGCCGATCAACCAGCCCAGCAACATGACCAGGTTCAGCCCCAGCAGGCTGCCCAGCGCCCAGAACACATTCACCGGCCGCTGCCCGTCACCCAGTGCGGCCAACGCCAGGCCGCCGCCACTGAGCACGGCCATCAACACCATCGCCACCAGCGCCAGGCGTGCCCCTTGCTTCCAACGCCGCAACGCGGCGGTCAAGCCGTCGCGTTCGGCCAGCAGCAGCGCGCGGGTCTCGATGCGCAGGGCCAGGCTGCCGCCTTGCTGGCGGGCGCGGCGGTTGGCTTCCTGGTCCTCGAGAGGGCCGGCATGTTCTTCGCGCAGGCGTATCGCCTCGGTGAGCCAGCGCTTGTCCAGCAAAGAAGGTGCAGTCACAGGGTGTTCCATTGCACAGGTCGTGGCAGCAGCATAACTCACCCGCGCGGTGCTATTCTCGCCGGCATGAAGACATTACTGCCCTTAAGCCTGATCGTAGCCTGCGCCGAAAACCACGTGATAGGCATCGATAATTCCATGCCCTGGCATTTGCCAGGGGACTTCAAGTATTTCAAGGCCACCACCTTGGGCAAGCCCATCATCATGGGCCGCAAGACCTGGGACTCGCTGGGACGGCCGCTGCCTGGGCGGTTGAATATCGTGATCAGCAGGCAGCCCGGGCTGGAACTGGCCGGTGCCGAAGTTTTCGCTTCGCTGGAAGACGCGCTGGTGCGGGCTGATCAGTGGGCGCGCGAGCAAGGTGTCGACGAGCTGATGCTGATCGGTGGTGCGCAGCTCTACGGGCAGGCGCTGGAGCAAGGACTCGTCAGCCGGATGTACGTGACGCGGGTCGAGCTGTCGCCCAAGGGCGATGCCTGGTTCCCGGATATCGATCGCAAGCAGTGGACGCTGCTGTCCAGTCAGGCGCAGGCTGAGGAAGGTAAGCCGTTGTATCACTTCGAGGTGTGGGACAAGGCCTGACGCCTGTTGCGCAATGAAAGGGCCGCGCTGTGCGGCCCCCGTGAACTCAGGTATGGCTCAATGCTGCGTGTTCATCATCGGCCAGTACCTGCTTGTCGGTTTCCTTGAGCAGCTGGCTGGTTACCACGCCTGCCGTCATCGAACCGTTCACGTTCAACGCCGTACGGCCCATGTCGATCAGCGGCTCCACCGAAATCAGCAGGGCCACCAGCTCCACCGGCAAGCCCATGGCCGGCAGCACGATCAGCGCGGCGAAGGTAGCGCCGCCGCCAACTCCGGCCACACCGGCCGAACTGAGCGTGACGATGGCCACCAACGTGGCGATCCACAGCGGATCGAAGGTGTCGATGCCAACCGCTGGCGCGACCATCACCGCCAACATGGCAGGGTACAGCCCGGCACAGCCATTCTGACCGATGGTGGTCCCGAATGAGGCGCTGAAGCTGGCGATAGACTGCGGCACGCCCAGGCGACGCGTCTGGGCCTCGATGTTCAGCGGGATGCTGGCAGCGCTCGAACGGCTGGTGAAGGCGAAGGTCAGTACGGGCCATACCTTGCGGAAGAAGCGCAGCGGGCTGACCCCGATCGCCGCCAGGATGATGGCGTGGACCACGAACATCAGCGCCAGGCCTAGGTAGGACACGACCACGAAGCTGCCCAACTTGAGGATGTCTTCCATGTTCGAGCTGGCCACCACCTTGGTCATCAATGCCAGCACGCCGTAAGGCGTGAGCTTCATGACCACGCGCACCAGGCGCATCACCCAGGCTTGCAGGGTATCGATGGCCGAGAGTGCACGCTGACCCTTTTCGGCGTCGTCCCTGATCAACTGCAAGGCGGCCAGGCCGACGAAGACGGCAAAGATGACCACGCTGATGATCGATGTCGGCTTGGCCCGCGCCAGGTCGCCAACCGGATTGCTGGGGATGAACGAAAGCAGCAGTTGCGGGATGTTGAGGTCGGCGACCTTACCTGCATAGTCGCTGTGGATCACCTGCATGCGTGCGCTCTCCTGGGCGCCTGCCACCAGGCCTTCGGCACTGAGGCCAAAGAGGTTGGTCAGCAGGATGCCGATCAGGGCAGCGATGGCCGTGGTCAGCAGCAGCGTGCCGATGCTCAGGACGCTGATGCGCCCCAGGGAAGAGGCATTGTGCAGACGCGCCACGGCGCTGAGGATGGAGGCGAAGATCAGCGGCATGACGATCATCTGTAACAGGCCTACGTAGCCGTTACCGACCAGGTCCAGCCAGGTGATGGTGGTCTTGAGCACGGGGTGCCCTGCGCCATAGATCGTATGCAGGGCCAGGCCGAAGCCCACGCCAAGTGCCAGGCCCAGCAGCACTTTCTTGGCCAGGCTCCAGTCGGTACGGCGGGTCTGCGCCAGTCCCAGCAACAAGGCCAGGAACGCCAGCAGGTTTAGCAGCAGTGGCAGGTTCATTGAAGCTCCGGAAACGAGAAGATGAGTCGCCGCCTCTATGTGCGATTGCGAGCGGAAATGCTAACAGCCTGAAAACAAACGAATTTATACCCAAATGGAATTTATATAGTCGCAAATGGAATATAGAGACGTCGTGGATTGCAATGAACACGGCGTTTACTGGGGCGTAAAGGTCGCAATCGAGCGGTGCCGACAGGGCTCACTCAACTAGCGTCTGTCAGTCGTTTCAGGAGATTCGTACATGAACGTTGCGCTCAAAACCGCCGCCATCGGCCTATCCCTGCTGTTCAGCTGGCAAACCTTCGCAACCGAGCTTGACCACTGGCCAGCCGAAGCCGCCACACAGCTCGACCGCATGATCACCGCCAACGCCCATAAAGGTAACTACGCGGTGTTCGACATGGACAACACCAGCTACCGCTACGACCTTGAAGAAGCGTTGTTGCCATTCATGGAGAACAAAGGGCTGCTGAGCCGTGACAAGCTGGACTCTTCGCTGAAACTCATCCCCTTCAAGGACAGCGCCGAGCACAAGGAAAGCCTGTTCAGCTACTACTACCGGCTGTGTGAGATCGACGACATGGTCTGCTACCCCTGGGTGGCGCAAGTGTTTTCCGGCTTCACCCTCAAGGAACTGAAAGAACAGGTAGACGCGCTCATGGCATCCGGCAAGCCTGTGCCCAGCACCTACTACGACGGGGATCAGGTCAAGGCCATCGAAGTGCAGCCGCCCAAGGTCTTCAAGGGCCAGGCCGAGCTGTACAACAAGTTGATGGAGAACGGCATTGAAGTCTACGTGGTGTCAGCCGCTTCCGAAGAGCTGGTGCGCATGGTCGCCTCTGATCCCAAGTATGGCTACAACGTGAAGCCGCAGAACGTCATCGGGGTCAGCCTGCTGCTCAAGGATCGTGCCACGGGGCAATTGACCACGGCACGCAAGCAGATCAGCGCTGGGCACTACGATGCCAAGGCTAATGAAGGGCTCGAACTGACCCCTTACCTGTGGACGCCCGCCACGTGGATGGCGGGCAAGCAAGCGGCGATCCTGACCTACATCGATGAATGGAAGAAGCCCGTGCTGGTGGGCGGCGATACCCCGACCAGCGATGGCTATATGCAGTTTCATGGCGTGGATGTCGCCAAGGGCGGGATCCACCTGTGGATAAACCGCAAGCCCAAGTACATGGAGCAGCTCGAAGGAATGATCGCCAGGCAGGCAGCAGCCCAGGCCAAGGAAGGGTTGCCGGTGACGGCGGACAAGAACTGGGTGATCGTGACGCCTGAACAGATTCAGTGAGCAGGTTGCATCCGTGATGGATGCGCGAGGCCGCTGTCTTGGCAATAAAAAACCGGCGCTCGAAGCGCCGGTTCTCGTCATGCTGGATGGGTATCACAGCCCTTCGAGCATCGCCTTGTTGCGCACGGCACCTTTGTCGGCACTGGTCGCCAACAGGGCGTAGGCCTTCAAGGCTGTCGTCACCTTGCGCGGGCGTACCTCAGCCGGTTTCCAGCCCTTCTTGTCCTGCTCGGCGCGGCGCTCGGCCAGCTCGTCATCGCTGACCAGCAGGTTGATCGAGCGGTTGGGGATATCGATCAGGACTTTGTCGCCGTCGCGCACCAGGCCGATGGCGCCGCCTGCTGCGGCTTCCGGCGAGGCATGACCGATGGACAGGCCCGAGGTGCCTCCCGAGAAGCGGCCGTCGGTGAGCAGGGCGCACGCCTTGCCCAGGCCCTTGGACTTGAGGTACGACGTTGGATACAGCATTTCCTGCATGCCCGGGCCACCTTTCGGGCCTTCGTAGCGGATGATCACGATGTCGCCGGCCTTCACTTCGTCGGCGAGGATGCCACGCACGGCGCTGTCCTGGCTTTCGAAGATCTTGGCCGTGCCTTCGAACACGTGGATCGATTCGTCGACACCGGCGGTTTTCACCACGCAGCCGTCCAGGGCGATGTTGCCGTACAGCACGGCCAAACCACCTTCTTGTGAATAAGCGTGCTCGAAGCTGCGGATGCAGCCGTTCTCGCGGTCGTCATCCAGGGTTTCCCAACGCGTCGACTGGCTGAACGCGGTCTGGGTCGGGATGCCGGCCGGGCCAGCCTTGAAGAAGGTATGCACTGCCTCGTCGTCGGTCTGGGTGATGTCCCACTTGGCGATGGCTTCTTCCATGCTGCGGCTATGCACGGTGGGCAGGTCGGTGTGCAGCAGGCCGCCACGGGCCAGCGAGCCCAGGATGCTGAAGATACCGCCGGCGCGGTGCACGTCCTCCATGTGGTACTTCTGGATGTTGGGCGCCACCTTGCACAGCTGCGGCACCTTGCGCGACAGACGATCGATGTCGCGCAGGTCGAATGCCACTTCGCCTTCCTGCGCCGCAGCCAGCAGGTGCAGGATGGTGTTCGTCGAGCCACCCATGGCGATGTCCAGCATCATGGCGTTCTCGAATGCCTTGAAGTTGGCGATGCTGCGCGGCAGGACCGATGCGTCGTTATCGCCGTAGTACCGCTTGCACAGCTCGACGATGGTGCGGCCGGCCGTCAGGAACAACTGCTCGCGGTCCGAGTGGGTGGCCAGGGTGGAACCGTTGCCCGGCAGGGCCAGGCCCAACGCCTCGGTCAGGCAGTTCATCGAGTTGGCGGTGAACATGCCAGAGCACGAGCCGCAGGTAGGGCAGGCGCTGCGCTCGTATTCGGCGACCTTTTCGTCGGAAGCCGTGCTGTCGGCGGCGATGACCATGGCGTCGACCAGGTCCAGGCCATGGCTGGCCAGCTTGGTCTTGCCGGCTTCCATCGGGCCGCCGGAGACGAAGATTACCGGAATGTTCAGGCGCAAGGCAGCCATCAGCATGCCGGGGGTGATCTTGTCGCAGTTGGAGATGCAGACGATGGCATCGGCACAGTGCGCGTTGACCATGTACTCCACCGCGTCGGCGATGATTTCACGGCTGGGCAACGAGTACAGCATGCCGTCGTGACCCATGGCGATGCCGTCATCGACCGCGATGGTGTTGAATTCCTTGGCCACGCCACCGGCGCGCTCGATCTCGCGAGCGACCAGCTGGCCCAGATCCTTGAGGTGCACATGGCCCGGCACGAACTGGGTGAAGGAGTTGGCAATGGCAATGATCGGCTTCTTGAAGTCTTCGTCCTTCATGCCGGTGGCACGCCACAGGGCGCGTGCACCTGCCATGTTGCGGCCGTGGGTGGAAGTCTTGGAACGATAATCAGGCATGAAACACTCCTGGCGGCTTAATCAGGTCACAGAAAGGGGAGTGAGCTTCTCTTGTCCTCTGTACCGCAGGCCGGTTGCCACTGGCACGGATGGGGCCGAAGACCGCGCGGGATCGCCGCGTGCTTGGCCAGAGCTCATAAACCCGCCGGGGGATGACTGGCGATGAATAGCCCGATTCTACACCGCTGGCGCCGGGAAGGCATGACGATGTGTCCGGGTGGCGGTTTTGGGCGAAAACCCGAAGTTGTAGGAACCGTCTGAAACGATCCGTGTGAGGCTGACCTGCGCCTGACTTGCCATTATCATTCGGCCGCCGCATGTGCGGCTTGACGAGATAACCCTCAATGGACCTTCCCAGTTACCGGTTCGTCACGAACTGCAACCTGGCACTGAGCGCGCCGCCGCCAGGGCTGCCGAGGGCTTGAGTCCGCGAGGCTGAAGCCTGCAGGCGCCTGGTCGGCGCCTGGAGAACTTCATGCAAAACCCTATCGATAAAACCATCGCTGTTAGTGCCGTCGACGCTGCGCTCGATGCGCAACGGCGGCAAACCACCGAAAGCTTCCACAAAGGCGCCTCCATCACCAGTACCATCGGTGACCTGCGGCACGCGACCCTCGGATTGCTGTACCGCAAGCGGGTGCTGTGGCTGGTGCTGCTGGTGTTCGGCAACCTGTTCTCAGGGGCAGGCATCGCGGCCTTCGAAGAAACCATTGCCGCGCATATCGCCCTGGTGTTTTTTCTGCCACTGCTGGTCGACAGCGGCGGCAATGCAGGCTCCCAGTCGGCAACCCTCATGGTCAGAGGCCTGGCCACAGGCGAGGTGACGCTGAGCGACTGGGGGCGAATGCTGGGGCGCGAATTTGGCGTCGCGCTGCTGCTGGGCTGCACCATGGCGGTAGCCGTGGCATCGCTTGGGCTGCTGCGTGGCGGCCCGCAGATCGCCTTGATCGTGGCCAGCAGCATGGTGGTGATCGTGCTGGTCGGCAGCCTGATCGGCATGAGCCTGCCGTTTCTGCTGAGCCGGCTCAAGCTGGACCCCGCCACGGCCAGCGGGCCATTGATCACGTCCATTGCCGACGCAGCAGGGGTATTGGTGTACTTCGGTATCGCGACCCAGGTGCTTGAACTCTGAAACGATCGGGGGCCACCCAGGCCCCCGTCATGGCTCAGCTGTTGGGCAACAACCGGCAGGTGATGCTCTTGATGTAGCGGGTTTCACCAATCGCCGGGTGCACCGGATGGTCAGGGCCCTGACCACCGCGCTCGAGCAGCTGCATGTTGCGGTCCAGGTGACGGGCACTGGTCAGCAGGATGTTGTGCAGGTCGTCTTCGGGCAGGTGCATCGAGCAAGAAGCACTGACCAGAATGCCGTCCTTGTTCAGCATGCGCATGGCCTGCTCGTTGAGCCTACGGTAAGCCGCCTCGCCGTTCTTCAGGTCTTTCTTGCGCTTGATGAAGGCGGGCGGGTCGGCAATGATCACGTCGAAGCGCTCCTCGGCTGCCTTGAGTTCGCGCAAGGCTTCGAAGACGTCGCCCTCGACACAGGTCAGCTTCTCACCAATACCGTTGAGCGCGGCGTTGCGTTCAACGCCATCCAAGGCAAAACCCGAGGCATCGACGCAGAACACTTCGCTGGCGCCGAAGGCACCCGCCTGCACACCCCAACCGCCGATGTAGCTGAACAGGTCGAGTACGCGCTTGCCCTGCACATAGGGGGCCAGGCGTGCACGGTTCATGCGGTGGTCATAGAACCAGCCGGTTTTCTGGCCTTCACGGACCGGGGCTTCGAAACGAACACCGTTTTCTTCCAGCGGAACCCAATCCGGGACTTCACCGTAAACGGTTTCGACATAGCGCTGCAGGCCTTCGGCATCACGGGCTGCCGAATCGTTCTTGAACAGGATGCCGCTTGGCTTGAGCACCTGGACCAGCGCCGCGATCACCTCATCCTTATGCGCTTCCATGGTTGCCGACGCCAGTTGCACCACCAGGATGTCGAAGAAGCGATCGACGACCAGCCCCGGCAGCCAATCGGAATCGCCATAGACGAGGCGATAGCACGGCTTGTCGAACAGGCGCTCGCGCAGTGACAAGGCCACGTTCAGGCGGTGCACCAGCAGTGACTTGTCCAGTGGCAGCTTGACGTCGCGTGACAGCAAGCGGGCGCAGATCAGGTTATTGGGGCTCAGGGCAACGATGCCCAGTGGCTTACCGTTGGCGGCTTCGAGCACGGCTTGCTGGCCGGCCTGCAAGCCTTGCAGCGGGGTGGCGGCAACGTCTACCTCGTTGCTGTAGACCCACAGATGACCTGCGCGCAGGCGGCGGTCGGCATTGGCTTTGAGGCGAAGGCTGGGCAGGGACATGACGTCGCTCCGGAAAAAAGAGCGGGAGTATAACCCCTACCCAACCTTAATGCTGAGCGCCAGCTGTCAGGACGACAGGGCCTGGATCAGTGCCTTGTTGAAGGCAGGGATGTCATCGGGCTGCCGGCTGCTGATCAGGTTCCCGTCAACCACCACTTCTTCGTCGACCCACTCGGCGCCAGCGTTGCGCAGGTCATCCTGCAGGGTCTTGAAGCTGGTCATGCGCTTGCCCTGAGTCAAGCCGCTCGAAATCAGCAACCAGCCGCCGTGGCAGATCACGGCAATCGGTTTGCCGGCCTTGTCATGGCTTTTGACGATTTTCTGCGCGCCTTCAACCAGGCGGATGGTGTCCGAGTTCTGTACGCCGCCTGGCAGGACCACGGCATCGTAGAGTTCGCTGGCGCTGTCGAAGGTGCCGTCGACCTTGAATTCGTCCGCGGGCTCGTCGTGGTTCCAGCCGCGCACCGTGCCTTGCTTCTCGCTCAGCACGTGCACCTGGGCGCCCGCCTGCTGCAGGGCGTCACGCGGGCCTGTCAATTCCACCTGCTCGAAGCCATCAGTCACCAGGATAGCCACGCGCTTGCCGTTCAGTTCAGTACCCATGGGCCTTGCTCCTTTACTCGATGAATATGAGAAACAGGCCCACCCGCGCTCATGAAAGTTCAAGTTCACTGATCCAGCGGTTAGTTCTGTGGGGTGCATCGCGGTAGAATCGGCAGTCCCATACGAGTGTGCACGCATGTCCCAAGAACTCACCGCCGAACAGATCCAGCAAGCCTTGCAAGGCATCACCATTCCGCCGCAGCCGCAGATCATGGTCGATTTGCAGTTCGAGCAGTACATGCCTGACCCGGACCTGGAAACCATCGCCAAACTGATCGCTCAGGACCCTGGGTTGTCGGGGGCCTTGCTCAAGCTGGTCAACTCGGCGCACTTTGGCCTGTCCAACAAGATTGGCTCGATCCAGCGTGCGGTGAATTTGCTGGGTAGTCGTTCGATCATCAACCTGATCAACGCGCAGTCGATCAAGGGTGAAATGAGCGATGAAACCATCGTCACCCTCAACCGGTTCTGGGATACCGCGCAGGATGTGGCAATGACCTGCCTGACGCTGGCCAAGCGCACGGGTATCCAGCCCGCCGACGAAGCCTATACCCTCGGGCTGTTCCACGATTGCGGCGTTCCGCTGATGCTCAAGCGCTTCCCCACGTACATGGATGTGCTCGAAGAGGCCTATGCAAAAACCAACGAGCAGACCCGCGTGGTGGACACCGAGAACCGCGCCTTCAACACCAATCATGCCGTCGTCGGCTATTTCACGGCCAAGTCCTGGCGCCTGCCCGAACACCTGACCGGCGCCATCGCCAACCACCACAACGCGCTGGCAGTGTTTCGCGATGACAGCGCCCGCAACAACCAGAGCCAGATGAAAAACCTGTTGGCGGTGCTCAAGATGGCCGAGCACATCTGTGCCTCCTACCGGGTATTGGGCAACCAGACGGTGGATCAGGAATGGAACGTAGTGGGGCCGCTGGTGCTCGATTACATAGGCTTGTCGGAATACGACTTCGATAACCTCAAACAGAACATCCGAGAACTAGGTGGGCACTGATACATGCCTGAGTTACCCGAGGTAGAGACCACCCGGCGCGGCATTGCACCGCATGTCGAAGGTCAGCGCGTCAGCCGCGTGGTCGTGCGTGACCGCCGCTTGCGCTGGCCTATTCCGGAGGACCTGGACGTGCGGCTCTCCGGGCAACGCATCGTCACGGTCGAGCGCCGGGCCAAGTACCTGCTGATCAATGCCGAAGTAGGGACCCTGATCAGCCACTTGGGCATGTCGGGCAATCTACGGCTGGTGGAGGCGGGCTTGCCGGCTGGCAAGCATGAGCACGTGGACATCGAGCTCGAATCCGGTCTGATGCTGCGCTACACCGACCCGCGCCGCTTTGGCGCCATGCTCTGGAGCCAGGACCCGCTCAATCATGCGTTGCTGCTGCGACTTGGCCCCGAGCCACTGACCGACCTGTTTGACGGTGAGCGACTGTTCCAGTTGTCCCGAGGCCGTTCGATGGCGGTCAAGCCCTTCATCATGGACAACGCCGTGGTCGTTGGCGTAGGCAACATCTATGCGACCGAAGCGCTGTTCGCTGCCGGCATTGATCCGCGCCGCGCGGCCGGTGGCATTTCGCGGGCGCGATACCTGAAGCTGGCCATCGAGATCAAACGCGTGCTGGCGGCCGCCATCGAGCTTGGCGGCACCACGCTGCGCGATTTCATCGGCGGTGACGGCCAGCCAGGATATTTCCAGCAGACACTGTTCGCCTACGGGCGCGGCGGCTTGCCCTGCAAAGTGTGTGGCACCGAATTGCGGGATGTGAAGCTTGGCCAGCGCGCCAGCGTGTTCTGCCCGCGCTGCCAGCGCTGAGGCTTTGCGCGCTTCGGGATGATCGCTACGCAGGAGCAAGGCGCGGGCATGCCGATGGCCGGCAGCGTCAGGCCTTGCCGGTGATCTTCAGGTACTTGGCCATCAGCTGCTCTTGGCTTTCCGGGTGCGCCTCATCCAGCGGGATGCAGTCGACCGGGCAGACCTGTTGGCACTGCGGCTCGTCGTAATGACCCACGCACTGGGTGCACAGGTTGGGGTCGATCACGTAGATCTCTTCGCCTTGGGAGATGGCCTCGTTGGGGCACTCGGGTTCGCAGACGTCGCAGTTGATGCAATCGTCGGTGATGATCAGGGACATGGGGGCTCCGGCCGGGGCTCAGCGCCCGGGCATGTTCAACGCAATGGGCACAATTGTGCCGCATTCGCGCCTGCAGTGCACGCAGGCGCGACGATCTGAAACAGCGGCTTTATTTCTTGAAGCGTTCAGTCAGCGCATCGGCCACGGCCGGGTGCACAAATTTGCTGATATCGCCCCCCAGTGCGGCGATTTCGCGAACCAGGGTCGACGAGATGAACGAGTACCGCTCCGACGGCGTAAGAAACAGGCTCTCGACGTCGGGGGCCAGTTGACGGTTCATGTTCGCCAGCTGGAACTCGTATTCGAAGTCCGACACTGCACGCAAACCACGAAGGAACACATTGGCACCTTGCTCCTTGGCGAAATGCGCCAGCAGCGAGGAAAAGCCGATGACTTCGACATTGGGCAGGTGCCTGGTGACCTCACGGGCCAGCTCCACGCGTTGTTCCAGCGGGAACAAAGGGTTTTTCTTGGGGCTGGCGGCCACTGCAATGATCACGGTGTCGAACAGCCGCGAGGCGCGCTCGACCAGATCGCCATGGCCTTTGGTAATGGGGTCGAAAGTACCCGGGTACAACACTCGGTTCATCGCGTCATCCTGGCTGGAGTGCGTTGGGGAGTCGGATGGTAGCGCAGCGACTGCGCCCGGCCAAGTCATGCGGCCGGCCAAGGCACTATACTTTGGGCCAGCCGATGGTGCGAGGGCGCAGCGCTTGGGTACCGTGCAACACCTTGGCAATACCTCGTACCATGGCGGTTTTCACTGCTCCGTAGACAGGAAGCTGGACATGGCCCGGCCCATCAAGACCCGCGAGAGAATCGTCCAGAGCAGCCTTGAGCTGTTCAATCAGTCGGGCGAGCGCAGCGTCAGCACCAACCATATCGCGGCGCACCTGGGCATCTCGCCCGGCAATCTGTATTACCACTTCCCCAACAAGCAGGCGATTATTGCGGTTTTGTTCGGCCAGTACGAAGCGCACGTAGACAGCTTTCTGCGCCCGCCGCAGGGGCGCCCGCTGGCGGTGCAGGACAAGCGGTTCTACCTGCAGGCACTGCTGGCTGCGATGTGGAACTACCGTTTCCTGCACCGCGACCTGGAGCATCTACTGGGTAGCGATGCTGAGCTGGCAGCCCGTTATCGGCGCTTCTCCGCACGCTGCATGCGTCAGGGCAAGGCCATTTACCGCGGTTTCGTCGAGGCGGGTATCCTGGCGATGAACGCCGCGCAGCAGGAGTCGCTGACCATCAACGCCTGGATCGTGCTCACCTCATGGGTGCGCTTTCTCAGCACGACCCGGGAGCATGCAGCGCACCTGGGTGAAGAAGCGTTCAAGCGGGGCGTGTATCAGGTGCTGGCCCTTGAGCTGGGATTCGTCACCGAGCCTGCGCGCAAAGCGGTGCAAGCCTTGTGCAGCGAGTTTCACGTACCGTTCATTCAGGCGCTTGAGCACTAGCGCCAGGGCCTGGGATTACATCGATCAGGAGATTGTCATGTCACTTGCGCAGTTGATCACCCCGCAGCAGTTGGCTGAGCGGCTGGATTCACCAAACCTTGTCATTCTCGACTGTCGCTTCGCCCTTGAGGATGTGGATTACGGTCAGCGCAGTTACGCCCTGGGTCATATCGAAGGGGCGCACTTTGCCGACCTTGAACGAGACTTCAGCGGCTCGGTCAGCAAGGGAGTGACAGGGCGTCACCCGCTGCCCGATCCAGAAAAGCTGGTAGCCCGCCTGCGCGAATGGGGCGTGGATAACGAGAGCGAAGTGGTGCTGTACGACGACGGTACCGGCGCCTATGCCGCGCGAGGCTGGTGGCTGCTGGCCTGGCTGGGCAAACGCAGTGGTGTTGCCCTGCTGGACGGCGGCCTGACCGCCTGGCACGCCGCGCACCTGCCATTGAGCCTGGATCCCCCAGTCCGGCGCGAAGGCAACTTCAGCGGCCAGCCCGATGATGCGATGTTGATCGATGCCGATGGCCTGGATCAGCGCCTGGGCAGCGCAGACCTGACCCTGCTGGATGCGCGCGCATTGCCACGTTTCCGTGGCGACATGGAACCCATCGACCCAGTGGCAGGGCATATCCCTGGAGCACGCTGCGCCGCTTTCACCGAAAACCTTGGCAGCGATGGCCGTTTTCTGCCGCCCGAGCAACTCAGACAACGTTTCGAGCAGCAACTGCAGGGGCGTGCGCCTGAGCAACTGGTTGCGTACTGTGGTTCGGGGGTAACGGCGTGTCATAACCTGTTCGCGTTGGCGTTGGCAGGCTACCCGCTCGGCAAACTGTATGCAGGCTCATGGAGTGAATGGATCACCCGCCCTGAGCATGCAGTGGCAACGGGCGATCAGTAAGCCGTCCTCTGCATACCTTCGCGCAACCACTGCGGAATCCGGCGCTCCAGGTAATAGCCCGGTTTTCGCAGGCTGCCGTCGACGAACCCGACATGGCCGCCATGGGCATGCAACTCCAGCTCGGTCTCTGGGGCCAGCTCGTTTGCCGTTGGTAAGCTCAGGGGCGAGACGAAGGGGTCGTCGCTGGCCTGGATGATCAGGGTCCGAGTACGGTTCTGGCCCAGGTAGAAGCCACTTGAAGCGCGGCGATAATAGTCGTGCACATTCTGGAAACCGTTCAGCGGTGCAGTGACCTTGGCGTCGAAATCCCAGAACGTGCGCAAGCCGCGCAGTGGCCCGAGCTGCTCCAGCTTTGCCAGACGTTCTGGGTGGCCCTGGTCTTTGAACAAGCGCTGCTTGATCTGCACGTAGGCCAGCATCTCGCGCATGAAATGCGCCTGATACACCTTTGAAAATCCAAGGCCGATACGATCGGCACACTGGTCCAGGCGAAAAGGCACGGAGACGGCTACTGCTGCCTGCAACTGGCTGTCGTCGCCCTGTTCGCCCAGGTATTTGAGCAGGACATTGCCTCCCAAGGAGTAGCCGACCGCGGACAGGGGGGCCAGAGGCCTTTTGGCACGCAAGTGGCTGATGATTTCAGCCAGATCCTCGCTGGCGCCAGAGTGGTAGCTGCGCGGCAGCAGGTTCGGCTCCCCAGAACAGCCCCGCCAGTTCGCTGCGACGCTGGCCCAGCCCTGTGAGTGCAGCGCCTGTTGCAGGCCTTTGACATAGGGTGAGCCCGATGACCCCGTCAACCCATGAAGCACTAGCACCAGCGGCGCATGGGGCTGGTGCGGGCCATGCCAGTCGAGGTCGATGAAATCCCCGTCCGCCAGCCAGATGCGTTCGCGGTCGCGTTGCAGCGCTGGGATTTTGCGCCAGAGGGGCCCCCACAATGTTTGCAGGTGGGGGTTGGAAAGGCCTTTGGCAGGATGAAACAGGGCGCTGGAACTTGGCATGCTGGGCCACTCGTGATGTGCCCGGCTAGAGTGCCATGAAACAGCGCCTGTATCAGCTTTCACTGACTCGCCTCACCCCGTGCTCGTCTATCGCTGAGCTAGCTCCGGCGTAGGCAAGGGGGACTGCTCGGCATCGGGGCCGAAGGTGACGAATACCCGAGGTGCGTTGCGCCACCACACCTGCGCCACTTCGCGAAGATGGGCAGGGGTCAGTGAAGCAAGCCTGTCCAGATGGGTGGTCAGGTAATCGGCGGGCAGGCCCTGATGACTGTGCGTGGCCAGTGTCGCTGCCAGCTCTGCGCTGTCGGCCATTTCGCGATGCAGCCGAGCAGCGATCTGGTTGACGGCCATATCGCACTCCACCTGCGTTGGTCCAAATTCATGGAGGCAATCCAGCATGCCTGCGACCAGGGCATGTGAAGCTTCCCGGTATTGCGGGGCGACGTCCCAGTGTACGTGCAACAGTGTTCCCGCATCCGAGTGCCTCAGTTTTGTGGTGACCGTGTACGTCAGCCCTCGCACATGGCGCAGTTCCTGAGGTAAGCGCGCCTCGTAGTTGCCGCCAAGAATTTCGGTCAGCAACTCCAGTGCAGCATAGACCGGGTTGCTGGGTAGCACGGGGACGGCCAGGGTCAGCATTGCCTGAATTGCACTGCCAGGGTGCGCAATGTGGCGTGACAGCGCCGACTGCTCAGTCAGCATGGACGGTGGCTGTGCCGCCCACTGCCGTGGCAAATCACCTATCAGGTCATTGACCAGTTGCTCCGCATCGTCTCGGCTTAGGTCGCCAACCAGTCCTATAACGAGGTTACTGGCCGAGTAAGCCTTTGCATGAAAGGCCCGCACTTGGTCAGTGGTCAAGGGGCCGATGATCGCTGCATCGGCGTGCGAAGCGTACGGATGACCGCTGAATATATGAGCGGTGGTCGTATTGATCAGGCGTGCCAACGGATTGAGTTTTTGCCGGCCTTGGTCGAGCGCTATTCGATCACGTATCACCGCAACGTCCTCTGCGCGAAACGCTGGGCGGGCCAACATTTGCGCCAGCGCTTGCGAAACAGCTCGCAGCAAGCCGGGTGTGTTCAGGCACCTTAGCGTAATCGTGGCATATTCCTCGCTCAACGAGCGCCCCACGATGGCGCCCCTTGCAGCCATATGCTCGGCAAACTGCGCCGCACTAAGGGTTTGTGTGCCCTGATCAAGGCTGTAGAGGGTCAGCGCGGCCAGCCCTGGATGATCGCCATCAAGTGCGCTACCTGCCCGGAATCGCAGCACTAGATCAATCATGGGGCGATCATGCGCAGCCATGAAAGTGACCTTTGTACCTTCCGCTGTCTCCCACCGCTCAGCCGTGGCCAGCAGTGCGGGGGGCTGGTCAAGTTCGACATTCTGGGTCGAGGTCAGCCTTGCCATCGCTTGCCGAGCAGTATCGATGGCAGGTCCCTGGCACAGCACTGGTGCTGGTTGGCGTATCTGATCGTCGGTCATGCTTGCGCTCCTGGTAGAAGAGAGGTGGTGGTCAGCCGCTCACGCCCAAGATAAGTGCGCGCTACCTGCTGCACCTGGGCGCTGTCGATGATCGAGATCAGGCGCGCATGTTCGTCGATCAGGGTTGCTGGCTGCCCTGTCGCGGCCATGGCGCCGATTTGCGAGGCTTGGGCCGTTGCGCTGTCGAGAGAGAACAGTTGGCGGGCGAGCATTCGCAGTTTTATTCGCTGCAACTGTTCAGCAGGCAAGGCTTCAGTTTGCAGGCGTACTATTTGCTCGTAGATAGCTTCAGTAGCGTGTTCCAGGCTGGCATTAAGCGTGTTTACGTAGGCTTTGAAGGTGATGACGGTGTCGCCACGTACAAGGGGGTCATAGGTTGCGGCAGCGCCTGTCAGCAGGCCCCGTTTCCTGACAAGTTCGGCATACAGCCAAGCGCTAGAGCCCTCGCCTAGCAATTCACAAATCAGCTCAAGGGTTTTGCTCGTGAGCGCATCGCTGGCTGTGGCACAGCTGGGGACGTTAAAGGACATCAGCAGGCCATGGCTAAGCCCCGGCAAGCTGACGGCCTGGCTGCGTTCCGCCATCGGCATGTCTGAGCGGGGAAAAGGCGAGTCTGCCAGCTGGCCGCGCTCCACGTGCGCGAAGTACATTTCGACCTGCTGTTTCAACGTTTCCAGTTCTACGTTGCCCACCACGACGAGCGTGGCGTTGTCAGGCCGGTAATGGGTGGTGTACCACTGCCGCAGGGTTGGAAGGTCGATGTTCTCTAGATCCATCGCCGAGCCGAAGCTTGGGGTCGCATACGGACTGCTGCCGTGAGCCAAGGCCAGGTGACGGTCGTAAGCTTGCTGGAGGGGCTGGGCGTCCACCTTCAGACGTCGTTCGTCAGCGATTGCCTTGGCGCCTCGTGCCAACTCGGGCAACCCGAATGTGGCTGTGTCCATGGCATCTGCCAACAGTTCGAGCGCAACGGGCAGGCGCGATGCAGGCAGCAGCATGTCGAAAGAGGTGGCGTCGAGGTGAGTACTGGCACTGGCCTTTCCTGCAAGGCGGGCAACGACCTTGGCGTACTGTCCAGGCTCAAGCTTGCGGCTGCCTTCGAAGATGACGTGTTCGAGCAAGTGCGAGAGGTTGGTCTGCCCTGCCGGCTCATGACGGGTACCGACGTTGTACCAGAGCTGGACGGCGGCAAGGGCATTTCGGCTTTGCTGCCTCAGGTAGACGGACAGGCCGTTTTCAAGCGTGAAATGCTGGAGAGGGGAAGGGCTGGCGCTTGCAAGAGAGGCAAGCGCCGCCGAGACATCATCGGCCAGTGAAGGCGCAGAGAGTGATACGGTCATGCTGAGGTGCTCGGGTGGCTAGAGACCCGAGCAGCATCAGTCAATGCAAGACCTGGCCTGCGCTATATAACTAGCCCCGTTGCCACAGCGCATAGTGCACCTGTCCGGTTTTTTTCTCCCGGTGCAGGCGCCAGTTGGCAGGCAACTGCAAGGTCGATGGAGCCGCTTCGCTCTCGGTGTATACCCATGCTTGCTCGCTCAGCCACTGGTGCTGTTCAAGCAGATTGCAGGTGTCTGCCAGCAACTGTTGATGGAAGGGTGGATCAAGGAACACCAGGTCGAACTGCTTTTTTGCAGGGCCTTGCAGATAACGCAAGGCATCGGTCTGCAGGATCTGCCCCCGTGGGCAGCGCAGGAGCTCGAGGTTGTTCTTGAGGTTGGCGATGGCCGCAGGGTTGCTGTCCAGCGCCACGGCGTCCTCGGCCCCGCGCGATAGGGCCTCCAGCACCAATGCTCCGCTGCCGGTGAAGGCATCGAGCACGTGCGCGCCCTCGATGTAAGGTGCCAGCCAGTTGAAAACCGTCTCGCGTACCCGGTCAGGCGTAGGGCGCAAGCCCTCACCGTCGGGCACGGCCAGGCGACGGCTGCGCCATTGGCCCGCGATGATGCGCAGGTGGCCCTGGCCCTTGCTCTGGCCCGGTTGCTGGCGGGCGGGAGGGTTGGATCTTGGCATTAGTGCTCCGGTACCCCGAGCGGTTGCCCGGAGGGTTTATCAGTGGGGGCTGGCAGTGGCTTCTGCGGCACCTTCGGGCCAACCGTGACGATGACCAGCTTGTCGGCAGACAGGTGCTTGTTCATGGCGTCTTTAACCTGTTCGACGGTCAGGGCCTGGGACTGCTGCATGAAGTCTTCCAGCCAGCTCAATGGCAGGTTGTAGAAGCCGATGGCGCCCAGTTGCCCGACGATGCTGGCATTGCTGGCATTGGAGAGCGGGAAGCTTCCGGCCAGCTCGCGCTTGGCATCGTCCAGTTCTTGCTGGGTAGGACCGCTGCGCAGGTAGTCGGCCAGAATACCCTGAACCAGCTTCAATGTCCCATCGCTGAGCTCGGCGCGGGTTTGCAGGTTGATCATGAACGGGCCGCGCACTTGCATTGGGCTGAAGGCCGAATAGACCCCGTAGGTCAGGCCGCGCTTTTCCCGCACCTCGCTCATCAGCCGCGTCCCGAACGCGCCGCCCCCGAGGATCTGATTGCCCAGTGACAGGGCTGGCCAATCCTTGTCCTGGCGATCGATACCCAGCTCTGCGAGCATCAGGTGGGTCTGCTGAGACGGAAACTCGATGTGGGTGAAGCCTGCCTTGGGCTCCGTCGGTTGGGCTGGAGCAGGCAAGGCCGGGCCTTTGGGCAGGCCGGCTGAAACCTGCGCGGCAATTGCCTCGGCTTCGCTGCGGTTCAGGTCACCCACGAGTGCGATGACGGCATTGCCAGGCGTGTAGGCCTTGGCGTGAAACGCTCGCAACTGCTCCAGGGTAATGCCAGTGATGCTTTGCGGTGTTCCATCGCTGGGATGCGCATAAGGGTGTTCGCCGTACAGGTTGGCGAACAGCGTCTTGCCTGCAAGCTTGCCGGGGTTCTGCTTGTCGTATTCGAAGCCGGCCAGCATCTGGTTCTTGAGCCGTTTGAGCGCATCCTCCGGGAAGGTGGGCTTGCCTGTGACTTCGGTAAACAGCTTCAAGGCCGGGTCGCGCTTGTCCTTGGCACTGAGGCTACGTAGCGAGGCGACGGCCATGTCGCGGTACGAGCCGTTACCGAAATCTGCGCCCAGGCCCTCGAAGCCCTGGGCGATGGCCGTCACATCCTTGCCCTGTACGCCTTCGTTGAGCATGGCGTTGGTCAGCGCCGCCAGGCCTGGTGTGTCACCGTCCTGGCTGCTGCCGGCAGCGAAGGTCACGCGCAGGTCGAACATCGGAAGCTCGCGGGCCTCGACGAACAGCACCCGCGCGCCTTCAGCCGTGTTCCAGTGCTGGATGTTCAACTGGCGGGTGGTGGGCGCCTTGCCGTCAAGCTCGGCCAGGGACTGTAGAGTGTTGGCCTGCCGGGCTTGTGCATTGCCAGCCTTGGCAGCGTCCTGGGCCAGTGCCGGTACGGCCAGCGCAGCCGTCAATGCCCAGGTACAGATACCTGTAGCCAGCCAGTGGGGGCGGTGCAAGCGACGGTCACTCATGAGCGGACTCCTCGGGCAGAACATGGGCAACGCTCAGGCGTTCGCGGGTGAAATAGGTACGGGCAGCTTGCTGGATGTCCTGAGGGGTAACGCGCTTGAGTTCGTCCAGCTCGCTGTCGATCAGCTTCCAGGACAGCCCGACGGTTTCCAGCTGGCCTATGGTGGTTGCCTGACTGCTGATTGAGTCGCGGTCATACACCAGCCCGGCGATGACCTGGGCGCGCACGCGCTCGAGCTCTTCTGCCGCGGGCGGAGTAGTCTTGAGTTCATCCAGCAGTTGCCAGATGCCCTTTTCCACGTCTGCCAGGGTTTTTTGCTTCTGCACGTTGGGTGTGGCTGAAATCAGGAACAGGCTGTCGCCGCGCGTGAAGGCGTTGTAGCTGGACGAGGCGCCGGCCACCAGTTCCTGCCCGCGCTCCAGTCGTGCGGGCATGCGTGCGCTGTAGCCGCCGTCGAGCAAGGCCGAGATCAGACGTAAGGCATGCACCGTGCGAGGGTCCTTGGCCGTGGGCAGGCCGGGTACGTTGAAGCCGTAGATCAGGCTTGGCAGCTGGGTGCGCACGTGCAGGGTCAACTGACGCTGGCCGGGCTCAGCCAGCTCCAGCGGCAGCTTGGCCGCAGGTGTGTCCCGGCGAGGGATAGCGCCGAAGTACTTCTGGGCCAGGCCCTTGACTTCCTCGGCGGTGACATCGCCCACCACCACAAGCGTGGCGTTGTTGGGCGCATACCACGAGGTGTACCAGTGGCGCAGCTCCTCGACCTTCATGCGCTCCAGGTCGGCCATCCAGCCGATGGTCGGGGTGTGGTAGCCACTGGCTGGGTAGGCCATGGCCCGAAACAGCTCGAACGCCTTGGCATTGGGCTGGTCATCGGTGCGCAGGCGGCGCTCTTCCTTGATGACCTCGATTTCACGGCTGAACTCGTCGGCTGGCAGACGCAGGCTGGCCAGCCGATCAGCCTCCAGCTCGAAGGCAACCGGCAAGCGATCACGCGCCAGCACTTGGTAGTAGGCGGTGTAGTCGTCGCTGGTGAACGCGTTCTCTTCGGCGCCCAGGTCCCGCAGGATACGCGAGGCTTCGCCGGGGCCGACCTTGGCACTGCCCTTGAACATCATGTGCTCGAGCGCATGGGAAAGGCCGGTCTGGCCAGGCGTCTCGTAGCTGGAGCCGACCTTGTACCAGATTTGCGAGACCACCACTGGCGCGCGATGGTCTTCGCGCACGACCACTTTGAGGCCGTTATCCAGGATGAATTCGTGGGTGGGTTGCACATCGGCGGCGAAGGCCGCAAGCGGGAGGCACAGCGTGCCGAGCAACAGGCCAGCGGCGCGGCGGGCTAGAGCATTCATACGGTGTTTAACCTGTTCGGCGGCCCGCTGGGTTTAGCGTCGGCAGGCCAGGAGGTGCTAGGATACTGATCCGGTTGCCTGGCGACCATGCCTGTCGCCGTTCTGGCCTGCAGGACATCAAGACAAAACGTTGCGCATGAACCAGCCGGCTTCTAGATAGTCTGTTCTGCGTAGAAAGAATTCCTGATGCGCCCTAGCGGGCCATCGCTACCCTGAGATAGCCGTCTTCCATGTTTGGTTCCAACGACGACAAAAAAGCGCCGGCCGAGGCTGGCGAGAAGAAAGGCCTGTTCGGCTGGTTCCGCAAGAAGCCGCAGCCACCTGCGCAAGCGGACGTGCCGGCGGAAAAATCCCCAGCTGTCGAAGCGCCCGCACCAGCTGATCCCGAGCGAGCGGAGGTGCCTGCGCCGCTGGACGAGCACGCCGCTGCGGCCCCGGTCGTTGCGCCGCGTGCGGAGCCTACACTCTCTGCTCCCGTGACGCCTGAGCCCTTGCCCGAGGTCGCCGTGCCCGAGGCACCGGCGCCGGTTGTCGACCCTGCACCGCACGTGCCCGCGCCTGTACAGGCGATTGTGCCTGAAGCCGAAATCCCTGCCCCCGTGAGCAATCTGGTGCTGCCGGTTGCAGAAGAACCCGTGGCGCTTGTGCCCGATCTGCAAGCCAAGGCGCCACCGGTCATTCCGGATCGCCCGGCGCCTGCGCCAGCAGTCCAGCCCATTGCAGAGCCGCCCAAGGTCGATCCGCACGTCGAGGCCGAGGCTGCCCCGCCCGTCGAGGCCACCCAGGCCGAGCCTGTGAAAGCAGGCTTTTTCGCCCGCCTCAAGCAGGGGTTGTCGAAAACCAGCGCCAGCATTGGCGAAGGCATGGCCAGCCTGTTCCTAGGCAAGAAAGTCATCGACGACGACTTGCTCGACGAGATCGAGACTCGCCTGCTGACCGCCGACGTCGGGGTGGAGGCCACGTCCACCATCGTTCAGAACCTGACGCAGAAGGTGGCTCGCAAGCAGCTGGCCGACGCCGATGCGCTGTACAAGTCCTTGCAGGAAGAGCTGGCCGCGTTGCTCAGGCCTGTCGAGCAGCCGCTGGTCGTGGCGGCGCAGAACAAGCCTTATGTGATCCTGGTGGTAGGCGTCAATGGCGCCGGCAAGACCACCACCATCGGCAAGCTGGCCAAGAAGCTGCAAATGGAAGGCAAGAAAGTGATGCTCGCTGCAGGCGACACCTTCCGGGCCGCGGCGGTCGAGCAATTGCAGGTGTGGGGTGAGCGTAACCGCATCCCGGTGATCGCGCAGCACACCGGCGCCGACTCCGCTTCGGTGATCTTCGACGCGGTGCAGGCAGCCAAGGCCAGGGGCGTGGATGTGCTGATCGCCGATACCGCCGGGCGCCTGCACACCAAAGACAACCTGATGGAGGAGCTGAAGAAGGTCCGTCGCGTCATCGGCAAGCTCGATCCCGATGCACCGCACGAAGTGCTGCTGGTGCTCGACGCCGGTACTGGCCAGAACGCCATCAGCCAGGCCAAGTATTTCCACCAGAGCGTGGAGCTGACCGGCCTTGCGCTCACCAAGCTCGACGGTACCGCCAAGGGGGGTGTCATCTTCGCCCTGGCCAAGCAATTCAAGCTGCCTATCCGGTTCATCGGTGTGGGTGAAGGGATCGATGACCTGCGCACCTTCGAGGCCGAGCCGTTCGTCAAGGCCCTGTTCGCCGAGCGAGACTGACCATGATTCGATTCGAACAGGTTGCCAAGCGCTACCCCAACGGCCACGTGGGGCTGCACGAGCTGAGTTTCCGGGCGCGTCGGGGCGAATTCCTGTTCGTCACCGGGCACTCGGGCGCAGGTAAAAGTACGCTGCTGCGCCTGCTGCTGGCCATGGAGCGTCCTACCAGCGGCAAACTGATGCTGGCCGGGCAGGACCTGGGCCAGATCAGCAATTCGCAGATCCCGTTTCTGCGCCGCCAGATAGGCGTGGTGTTCCAGAACCACCAGTTGCTGTTCGACCGCACGGTCTTCAACAACATTGCCTTGCCCCTGCAGATACTGGGCCTGTCCAAGGCCGAGATCGCCAAGCGCGTGGACTCGGCGCTGGAGCGGGTGTCTCTGGTCGACAAAGGCGAGCTGTACCCTGCCGACCTGTCGACCGGCCAGCAGCAGCGCGTGGGTATCGCCCGCGCCATCGTGCACCAGCCAGCCCTGCTGCTGGCTGACGAGCCAACGGGTAACCTGGACCCGCGCCTGGCTGCGGAAATCATGGGGGTGTTCGAGGACATCAACCGATTGGGTACAACGGTGCTGATCGCCAGCCACGACCTGGCCCTGATCGCGCGCATGCGTCACCGCATGCTCACCTTGCAGCGCGGGCGTCTGATCGGCGACGGGGAGGCCGGACAATGAGTACGACACGATCACCGAAGGTCTCCGAGCGCGTCGCGCCTAAACCTGCCGACCCACAGCCTGCGAAGAAACGTGGCGCAGGCTCCGACGACGACGGCCCGGACCTGCGATCGCTCATGCATGCCTGGCTCGAGAGCCATCGCGCCAGCCTGGCGGATAGCTTACGGCGACTGGGCAAGCAGCCCATTGGCAGCTTCTTCACGTGCATGGTGATGGCCGTGGCGCTGAGCATGCCCATGGGGCTGTCGTTGCTGCTCAAGAACATCGAGCAGTTGGGTGGGTCCTGGCAGCGCGCCGCGCAGATATCCCTGTACCTCAAGCTCGATGCCAGCAGCCGTGACGGCGAGGCGTTGCGCGATGAAATCAAGGGCATGCCTGGCGTAGCAGAGGCGCAGTATGTCAGTCGCGAGCAGGCGCTGCAGGAGTTCCAGCAGCAATCGGGCCTGGGCGAGGCACTGCGTGAGTTGCCCGACAACCCACTGCCCGGCGTGGTCGTGGTGACCCCGACCGAAGTCGACAAGCCGGCCTTGGAAGCGTTGCGTCAGCGCCTATCGGAGTTGCCGCGCGTCGATGTAGCGCAGCTGGACCTGGTGTGGGTCGAGCGGCTGGCGGCCATCCTCAAGCTTGGGGACCGGTTCGTTTTCGGGCTGGCCGTCATGCTCATTTCTGCGCTGCTTTTAGTAATTGGCAACACAATTCGTCTACATATCGAGAACCGCCGTGTCGAGATCGAAGTGATCAAGCTGGTGGGGGGCACCGATGCTTACGTACGCCGGCCTTTCCTGTACATGGGGGCCTTGTACGGCCTGGGCGCGGGCCTGTTGGCCTGGGCCATCCTGGCGTTTGGCCTAGGGTGGCTGAACGAGGCCGTGGTGAGCCTGTCCGGTCTGTATGGCAGCGATTTCGCCTTGGGTGGCGTACCTGCCTCCGATGGTCTGTCGCTCTTGATCGGAGCGGTGCTGTTGGGGTATATCGGTGCATGGATTGCAGTCGCCCGCCACTTGAACGAGCTGGCGCCGCGATAGTTTTTATTGGCCAGCATTGGCCTGGGCGTGCCCGTTGGAACTTGTATCTGGGCCCCAGGTCTATGTAGGCAGCGCCTGAAAAGCGCGAGTTCAGTAAGTCGGAGGTTCTTGAATGACCACATCGTTGCAACCTGCGTATGCCCTGATCCCCGGTGCAAACCTGGAGTCCTACGTGCATACGGTCAACAGCATCCCGCTGCTGACTGTCGAGCAGGAGCGTGATCTGGCTGAGCGTCTCTATTACGAGCAGGACCTCGAAGCTGCTCGGCAGATGGTAATGGCCCACCTGCGGTTCGTCGTGCATATCGCCCGCAGCTATGCCGGTTATGGGCTGGCCCAGGCCGACCTGATCCAGGAAGGCAACGTTGGCCTGATGAAGGCCGTCAAGCGCTTCAACCCCGAAATGGGCGTGCGCCTGGTGTCGTTCGCCGTGCACTGGATCAAGGCCGAGATTCACGAGTTCATCCTGCGCAACTGGCGGATCGTCAAGGTGGCGACCACCAAGGCCCAGCGCAAGCTGTTCTTCAACCTGCGCAGCCAGAAAAAGCGTCTGGCCTGGTTGAATAACGACGAAGTGCATCGGGTTGCCGAAAGCCTGGGGGTCGAGCCTCGTGAAGTCCGCGAGATGGAAAGCCGTCTGAGCGGTCACGACATGGCGTTCGATCCGGCAGCCGAAGCCGATGACGACAGTGCCTTCCAGTCGCCTGCGCATTACCTGGAAGACCACCGTTACGACCCGGCGGTACAGCTTGAAGATGCAGACTGGAGCGACAACTCCACCAGCAACCTTCATGAGGCCTTGCAGGGTCTGGATGACCGTAGCCGGGATATTCTGTACCAGCGCTGGTTGGCCGAAGAGAAAGCTACCCTGCATGAGCTGGCCGAGAAATACAGCGTGTCGGCCGAGCGTATTCGCCAGTTGGAGAAGAACGCGATGAACAAGGTCAAGGCCTTGATCGCAGCCTGATCGTTCTCTGTTCGACAAGAAAGCCGCTGTCCCGCAAGGAAACAGCGGCTTTTTCATGTCTGCCCTGTACGCGGTGCCAGGCTCAGGGCTTGCGTGATGTGTCCAATTGCATCAAGTAGCTTGGCCCACCCAGCTGGCTCATCTGGCGGCGAATCCAGCCAGCACGGCTGGCCACGTAGGTGCTTGGCTTGCCAGCACTCCACTTGAGAGGGCTGGGCAGCACCGCGGCCAGTTGCGCGGCTTGTTGCCGGCTGAGTTGACTGGCCTCCACACCAAAGTGGTGGCGAGCGGCTGCCTGGGCGCCGAACACACCCTGGCCCCACTCGGCACTGTTCAGGTAGACCTCAAGAATGCGCTGCTTGGTCCAGAACAGCTCGATCAAGCCGGTGAACCATGCTTCCAGCCCCTTGCGCAGCCAGCTGCGCCCCGGCCACAGGAACAGATTCTTGGCCACCTGTTGGGTCAGGGTGCTGGCCCCGCGCACGCTACCGCCACGCTCGTTGAAAGCCAGGGCTGCCTGGATGGCGGGTATGTCGAACCCCCAATGGCTGGCGAACTTCTGGTCTTCGCCAGCGATGACCGCCACCTTGAGGTCATCGGAGATATGGTCCCAACCCACCCATTCGCGCTGCAGGTCAATCGGTTCGCCGCTCACCCACGATTGCACCTTGCGCTCGAGCATCAACGCCGTACCGGGCGGGGGCACCCAGCGAAACACCAGAACCAGCACGATACTGACGGCAGCAAACCAGAGCAGGGCGCGCAGAAGACGTCGGAGAAGGTTTCGCAGCATAGGGTGGCTTGGCCGGACGTTTGGGAAGGGCCATTATACAGACCCGATTCGAGGAGTCGTCTCATGCTTCGCAGCTTCCTGATGCTTGCCGCTTTTTTCGGCTTTACCGGCGTGGCCCTGGGCGCCTTTGCAGCCCACGGCCTGAAAAATCGACTCAGCGCTGACTACCTGGCTATCTTCCACACCGGTGTCACCTACCAACTGGTTCACGCGCTGGCGCTGTTTGGCGTGGCATTGCTGGCGGTGCATCTGCCTGGCCGGCTGGTGGGTTGGGCTGGTTATCTGTTCGTGCTGGGTATCGTGCTGTTCTCCGGCAGCCTGTACCTGCTGACGCTGACCGGCATCAGCAAGCTGGGCATGATCACGCCCATCGGTGGCCTGTGCTTCCTGGCAGGGTGGCTTTGTCTTGGGCTCGCCGCGTGGCGACTGGGCTGACTGCCCAGTCCACATTAACGACTAATGGCGTGCGGTGGCCTTGGGTTGCGCGGCCTTTCGGCGCTAGAATGCGGGCCCCAAAGAACAATGGTGGCCGTGAGCATGCGTATCCAACTGAACGGTGAACCCTACGAATTGCCTGCTGGCGAAAGCGTCGCCGGGCTACTGGCACGCCTTGAGCTGGCTGGCCGCCGCGTGGCGGTGGAGCTGAATCAGGACATCGTGCCGCGCAGTCAGCATGTCACCACCGCGCTGAGCGATGGCGACCAGGTCGAAGTGGTGCACGCCATCGGTGGCGGCTGACCGCTGTCGGCAACCCAACCGCAGGCCCAGCAACCTTTTCCCGAGGAACAACGATGAGCAACGTTCGCAGCGACAAGCCCTTCACCCTGGCCGGGCGTACCTTCCAGTCGCGCCTGCTGGTAGGCACCGGCAAGTACCGTGACATGGAGCAAACCCGCCAGGCCATCGAGGCCTCGGGTGCCGAGATCGTGACTGTCGCGGTGCGCCGCACGAACATTGGTCAGAACCCGGGCGAGCCGAACCTGCTGGACGTACTGCCACCGGACCGCTACACCATTCTGCCCAATACTGCCGGCTGCTATGACGCCGTCGAAGCGGTGCGTACCTGCCGCCTGGCCCGGGAGCTGCTCGATGGGCATAACCTGGTCAAGCTGGAAGTGCTGGCCGACCAGAAAACCCTGTTCCCCAACGTAATCGAAACCCTCAAGGCCGCCGAGGTGCTCGTCAAGGATGGCTTCGACGTGATGGTCTACACCAGCGACGACCCGATCATCGCCCGCCAACTGGCCGAATCCGGCTGTATCGCCGTCATGCCCCTGGCTGGCCTGATCGGTACGGGGCTTGGCATCTGCAACCCCTACAACCTGCAGATCATCCTCGAAGAATCCAAAGTACCGGTGCTGGTGGATGCTGGGGTAGGCACTGCCTCCGACGCCACCATCGCCATGGAAATGGGCTGCGAGGCGGTGCTGATGAACTCGGCCATCGCCCATGCCCAGCAACCGGTATTGATGGCCGAGGCCATGAAGCACGCCATCGTGGCGGGTCGCATGGCGTACCTGGCCGGCCGCATGCCCAAGAAACTCTATGCCAGCGCCTCTTCGCCGCTGGATGGTCTGATCAAGTAAGAGCCCCTGATGACTGATTCGCAAGATCTGCCGAACGCCGCCGACGGCGACGCCCGCCCACACCGCCGCATCAAGAGCTTCGTGATGCGTGCCGGGCGCATGACCGAAGGCCAGCAGCGCGGCCTGGACCAGGGTGGGCCGCTGTACATCCTGCCGCTGGCGGACAGTCCGGTCGACTACGACCAGGTCTTCGGCCGCTCGGCACCGCGCACGCTGGAAATCGGCTTCGGCATGGGTCATTCCCTGCTGGAAATGGCCGCCGCTGCGCCTGAGCAGGACTTCATCGGTGTCGAGGTCCATCGCCCAGGCGTAGGGGCGCTGCTCAATGGCGTGCTCACCCAAGGGCTGACCAACCTGCGGGTATACGATTGCGATGCCATCGAGGTATTGAACCGTTGCGTGGCCGACGACAGCCTTGACCGCCTGATGCTGTTCTTCCCTGACCCTTGGCACAAGGCGCGCCACCACAAGCGCCGCATCGTCCAGCTGGCGTTCGCCGAGTTGGTACGGCGCAAGCTCAAGCCCGGCGGCGTGTTCCACATGGCCACGGATTGGGAACCCTATGCCGAGTACATGCTGGAAGTGATGAATGCAGCCCCTGGCTATCGCAATCAAGCAGCGGACGGTACCTACGTGCCGCGCCCGACCGAGCGGCCGATCACCAAGTTCGAACGCCGCGGCGAGCGCTTGGGCCATGGTGTCTGGGACCTGAAATTCGAAAAGACCGCGTGACCCCCTAAGCCGGACGCTGTGCGGATGGACAAAAAGCTGCCTTGCAAGCGCTATTATTTGGGGCCACGGCGCGGCCCCAGCGATCTTGATGAACAGCATCATTCTGCAAGGTCGGTTTTTGAGTGCCGACAACCACGGGGGCTAACGCCAGGGCGTTACGTAAAAGGCGCCTGGACTGCTACAGCTTCAGCCGCGACGATCCGCCACCACGCCGATCAGCGCCAGGACCACCAGCAGCACAGGTGCCAACGCGTAGTTGTTGAACTGGCTCAGCCCCTTCAAAACCCAGGGTGTGGCGTAGATCAAGGCCGCGCCGCTGCCGATCATCACCAGCAATGCCATCAGCGGCACCCGCAGGGCCCCTGTCAGCCCGCCCAGGCGCTGCTCGGCCCAGGCCTTGATGTCCGTCCCGAACAGCACCAGCAGACAGCCTACCAACGCCAGAGAAATCTCCGACAAGTTGCTACGGCTCCAGCGGGAAATCGTCGCGAGCAGGTCGAGTACCAGATCCATGGGTCATCCTTAGGTCAAGAAATACTGCAGCAAGTCATTGAGGAACAGTTGGCCCCTGGGCGTTGCCACCAGTCGATCCGGTTCGACCTGCAAAAGCCCTCTTTGTTCTGCCAGGCGACGAGCTTGGGCGAGCCGTGCGAGCGGCAATCCGGTGCGGTCGGTGAACAGCTGCGCTTCCACACCCTGGGTCAGGCGCAGCGCGTTCATCAGGAACTCGAAGGGCAGCTCGTCCTCGGGCAACGGTTTTTCGCCGGCCTTGAACGGTTTGGCCAGGTTCAGGTAGTCCTTGGGCAACCGGGTTTTCCAGGTGCGTACGATACGGCCGTCCGCATAGGTGAGCTTGCCATGGGCCCCGGCACCAATGCCGATGAAGTCTCCGAAGCGCCAGTAGTTGAGGTTGTGGCGGGCAGCGCGCTCGGGCTGAGCGTAGGCAGACACCTCGTACTGGCCGAACCCGTTGGCCGCCATCAGGCCCTGGCCGGCTTCCTGGATGTCCCAGAGGATATCGTCCTCGGGCAGCTCGGGCGGCTGGTTCCAGAATACGGTGTTGGGCTCTACCGTCAGTTGATACCAGGACAGGTGCGTGGGCCCGAGCTCGATTGCCTGACGCAGATCGCCCAGGGCGTCGTCCATCGACTGGTCGGGCAAGCCATGCATCAGGTCCATGTTGAAGTTGTCGAAGCCTGCGGCCCTTGCCATGCCAGCAGCGCGGATCGCCTCCTCGCCGTTGTGGATGCGGCCCAGCGCTTGCAGCTTGGCGGGTTGGAAACTCTGCACGCCAATGGACAGGCGGTTGATGCCGGTCTGGCGATAGGCCTTGAACTTGTCCTGTTCGAACGTTCCCGGGTTGGCTTCCAGGGTGATCTCAATGTCCGAAGCGAATGGGATGCGTTGCTCGACGCCGCGCAGCAACCGGCCCAGGGCATCGGCACTGAACAGGCTTGGTGTGCCACCACCGAAGAAGATCGAGGTGATGACGCGGCCTTGGACTGCGGCCAGTTCCTGGTCAAGGTCGGTCAGCAGCGCCGCAACGTAGGCCGCTTCGGGCAACTCAGGCCCTGCGGCATGGGAATTGAAGTCGCAGTAGGGGCATTTACGCACGCACCACGGGATGTGGATGTACAACGCCAACGGCGGCAACTGGCTGATGCCCGGTGCCTGGATGAGCGACGACGTCAGGGTCATGCCAGGCCCAGACGTTGACGCAGCAGTGCCATGGCGCGGGCACGGTGGCTAATCTGGTTCTTGTCAGTCGGGGTCAGGTCGGCGCTTGAGCAATCACGTTCTGGCACCCAGAACAGTGGGTCGTAGCCAAACCCGTGTTCGCCGCTTGCCTTGAGCAGGATGCGACCGTGCCACAGGCCTTCGCACAGGATTGGCAACGGATCATCGGCGTGCCGTACCAGCGCCAATACACAGACGAACTGCGCACCGCGCTCGGCCTCGGGTACGTGCTTCAGCGCGTCGAGCAACTTGGCGTTATTGGCGGCATCGCCCTGGCCGTCGGCATAACGCGCCGAGTAGATGCCAGGTGCACCTCCCAGGTAATCCACGGCCAGACCGGAATCGTCCGCCAAGGCGGGCAGCCCGGAAATGCGCGCGGCATTGCGGGCTTTCAAGATGGCGTTCTCGACGAACGAGAGGCCGGTTTCTTCCGGCTCGACCTGGCTGAATTCGCCAATCGATCGCAATTGCACGGATTGACCGAGCATCGCCTGCAGTTCCTTGAGTTTGCCGGCGTTATGGCTGGCCAATACGAGTTGCTGGAAATTCATCATTCGCCTGGGAAAACGTCCTGGTTGAAGCTGAAGGAGTGACTGACACCACCGGCTTGGACACCTAGCTCGAAGACGACGGTCTCAGGGTGTTCGATCTTGAATTGGGCGACGTAAGACGCGGTGCCGTGGTCGGTGACCTGCTTGAAGGCCAGGGGCTGCTTGCGCCCGGTCAGGTCCTTGACCGCGCCGCTGACCACGGCCGTGATGGGTTTGCCGGCTCTGAGTACAGTGAGGCTGAGCACGCCCTGGTGACGGCTACGGACCAGGCCTGTGGCCGCTGCGACCTGCGGGGTGAGCATGCTTGAGGTAAACGCGCCGTAGTGCACCGTGATATCGCCAAATACCTCTTTGCGAGCAGCGCGTGCAGTATCGGCTGCCAGTGCTGGCATTGCCAGACACAGGCTGATCAAAAGCAGGGCAAGGCGACGCATGGTGCAGATTCTCCTGGGTCAGACTGCGAGTTGATGTGCCTGCAGGCCGGGGCTGCTGACGCGGTAGATACCGATTTCGCCCAGAAGGTTAGGCCACAGCCGGCCGCCCAGACCGTTGCGGTGCATATGATCCACCGCCAGCCGGTCCAGCACTTTGGCCTTGCGCTCGTGGACCAGCTCTTCGAAGTCGGCGAAGGTGCAGAAGTGAATGTTAGGGGTGTTGTACCAGGTGTACGGCATGAAGTCCGAGACGGGCATGCGGCCTTTGGTCGCCAGGTACCACCGGCAGCGCCAGTGACCGAAGTTGGGGAAGGTGATGATGCACTGGCGGCCGACGCGCAGCATTTCGTCCAGGATGCGGTCGGGGTACTCCACCGCCTGCAAGGCCTGGGTCATGATCACCACATCGAAACTGTCGCTGGCGAAATTGCCCAGGCCTTTGTCCAGGTCCTGCTCGATGACGTTCACGCCCTTGGCCACGCAGGCGGCGATATTGTCCCCGTCGATTTCGAGGCCGTAGCCGGTGACCTGCTTGCGGTCGCGCAGCGAAGCCAGCAGCTCGCCGGTACCACAGCCCAGGTCCAGTACCCGGCTGCCGGCGGGAATCCAGTCGTGGATGATTTCCAGATCGGCTCTCATGCTGTCCTCAAAGGGTAATGCGGTTCATGTAGTTCGAGAAACCCTGCATGTAGCGAGGCGTGGGAATCAGGAAGGCATCGTGGCCGTAGGGCGAGTCGATTTCCAGGTAGCAGACGTTCTTGCGCGCCGCCATCAGAGCATCGACGATTTCCCGCGAGCGGGCCGGCGAGAAGCGCCAGTCGGTAGTGAACGACATGATGCAGTAGTTGGCCTTGACATGGGCCAGGGTCGCGGCCAGATCGCCATTGTGCGCCGCCGCCGGGTCGAAGTAGTCCAGTGCTTTGGTCATCAGCAGGTACGTGTTGGCATCAAAGCGCCCGGAGAATTCTTCGCCCTGGTAGCGCAGGTAGCTTTCGACCTGGAACTCCACACTGTGGAAGTCGTAGTTGAGCTTGTCACTCTTGAGCTCGCGACCGAATTTCTCACCCATCGAGTCATCCGACAGGTAGGTGATATGCCCGACCATGCGTGCCAGCATCAAGCCCCGCTTGGGAATCACACCCTGATCCTGGAACGAGCCGCCATGGAACTCGGGGTCGGTGAGAATGGCCTGGCGCGCCACCTCGTTGAACGCGATGTTCTGCGCGGACAGCTTGGGCGCCGAGGCGATATCGATACAGTGGCGCACGCGCTCGGGATAGCTGATGGTCCATTGCAGCGCTTGCATGCCGCCCAGGCTGCCACCCACCACGGCGGCCCACTGCGCGATGCCCAGGCGCTCTGCCAGGCGGACCTGGCTGTGAACCCAGTCTTCGACGGTCAGGATTGGGAAGTCGGCGCCATAGGCCTTGCCAGTGGCCGGGTTGATGCTGCTTGGCCCGGTGCTGCCATTGCAGCCGCCCAGGTTGTTCAGGCTGACCACGAAGAAGCGGTTGGTGTCGATGGGCTTGCCTGGGCCGATGCAGCTGTCCCACCAACCCGGCTTGCGGTCAGTGGCGGCGTGGTAGCCCGCGGCATGGTGGTGCCCAGAGAGGGCATGGCAGATCAGTACCGCATTGCTCGCGCTGGCGTTCAGCGTGCCATAGGTTTCGTAGACCAGCTCGTAGCTGCTCAGCGAACGGCCGCAGGCCAGAGCCAGCGGCTCGTCGAACCGGGCGGTCTGGGGCACGACCAGACCGACGGAATCTTCTGGAAAGACAGTGGACATCGACCCTGCTCACGCTTGACGGAGGCGTAAGTCTAAAGAGCACCACCCCCAGCGGCAAGCGCAGGCTTGTCGCCAGGGTGCTGCCGGGTCAGATCATCCGCCACAGCTCCTGCGGCATGCCAGCGTAGGCAGCCAGTGGTGGCATGACGAACGACTGGATGACCTGAATGGCCAGGAACGCGAAGATCGGCGAAATATCCATGCCCCCCAGGTTTGGCACGATACGGCGGAACGGCGCCAGCACCGGCTCGCTGATCTGATACGCAAGCTCGGCCGCCGGGTTGTGACTGTTCGGCGCTACCCAGGAAACGATCACCATGACGATCATTGCCACCCAGAAGATTTTCAGGAACAGCGAGGTGATGCCGATAATGGCCCACAACAGCAGGTGCAGCACATCACCGAAGGTGCCGTAGGTCACCATCAGCACGAACCCCATCAGCAGGGCCTGGATGAGCACGGCCAGCAGCAGCGATGAGGTATCCAGCCCGGCGATGCTGGGTACGATCCGGCGGATCGGCTTGAGCAGCGGTTGGGTCGCGCGCACCGTGAACTGGCTGAGCGGGTTGTAGAAGTTGGCCTTGACCAGTTGCAGCACAAAGCGCAACAGGACGATCACCAGGTACAGGCTGACCAGTGTTTGCACCACGAAAATCGCGGCGCCGGACAGTGCATTCATTTGAAACTCCTTATTTGCCCAGTTGCTCGGCCAGCTCAGCGGAGCGTGTGGCTGCAGCGTGCAGCGCCTGCTCCACGATGGCCTCGAAACCACTGGCCTGGAACGATTTGATAGCGGCTTCGGTGGTGCCGGCAGGTGATGTCACGCGGCGGCGCAATTCGGCGGCGTCCACATCGCTGGCAACCGCCATGCGGGCGGCGCCCAACGCCGTGTGCAAGGTCAGCTCGGTGGCCGTCTCCCGAGGCAGGCCGAGCTTCTCGCCCGCCGCAGTCATGGCCTCGATCAGCAGGAAGAAATACGCAGGGCCGCTACCGGAGACGGCGGTCACTGCATCCAGTTGCTGCTCCTGTTCGAGCCAGAGCGCCGTCCCTACCGCCGACAACAGTTGCTCGGCCTGCTGGCGTTGCTCGGTCGTGACTTCGGCTGTGGCGTACAGGCCACTGACGCCCTGGCGCAGCAGCGACGGCGTGTTGGGCATGCAGCGCACCACCGGGTGGCTGCCTACCCAGCTCTGCAGGCTGGCGCAGGTGATGCCCGCAGCGATGGACACGATCAGCTGGCCTTCCTTCAGGTCATCGCGCAAGGCCTGGCACACGGTCTTCATCACCTGCGGCTTGACCGCCAGCACGATCACATCGGCGCCTTCGATGGCCTGTGCATTGTGCTCGAAGGTTTCGATGCCCTGTTCGGCCTGGAGGCGGGTACGGGTTTCGGCACCGGGGTCGCTGGCGCGGATGTGCGACGCCTCCACGCCCTGGGCACGCAGACCGCCGATCAGGCTTGCGGCCATGTTGCCGGCGCCGATAAAGGCAATACGTGTCTTGCTCATGTCAGGTCCTTGTTAGGAAAAGTGAGTTAAGCATGTCATCAAGCGTTGCCGTAGTCGCGGGCACCAAACAAGGCGGTGCCGATACGGACCCAGGTCGCGCCTTGAGCAATTGCCGCTTCCAGGTCATGGCTCATGCCCATGGACAGGGTGTCCAGGCCCAGCCCGAGCGCGTCCTGTAACTGGCGCAGCTGGGCGAACGCTGCTTCCTGGGCGTTACGATCATCGGTAGGTTCGGGGATTGCCATCAGCCCACGCAAACGCAGGTTGGGTAGGGCAGCCACGGCCTCCACCAGTGCGGGCAGTTGCGCGGGTGCGCAACCGGCCTTGCTGGCTTCACCGCTGACGTTCACCTGAAGGCAGATGTTGAGCGGCGCCAGGCCAACTGGGCGCTGTTCTGAAAGGCGTTGGGCGATTTTCAGGCGATCCACGGAATGCACCCAGTCGAAATGCTCGGCAATGGCCTTGGTCTTGTTCGACTGAATAGGGCCAATGAAGTGCCAGGTCAGAGGCAGGTCGATGAGTTGCTGTTGTTTCGTCAGCGCCTCTTGTAGGTAGTTTTCCCCGAAATCATGTACGCCCGCGGCGTGGAGTTCGCGTATGGCGGCGGCCGGCTTGGTTTTGCTGACGGCTAGCAACCGGACGTCGGCGCGATTACGCCCGGCAGCCTGGGCACCCCGGTTGATGCGGTCGCGAATCGAGGAAAGGTTGTCTGCTAGGGTGGACATAGATCGAGGCCGGCAGCTGAAGTGTCGCCGCATTTTACCTGGTTGAAGGCAGATGGGGAGTCTCATGGATGTGACAGACCTGCTGGCGCTTGCCTTGAAGGCAGGTGCCAGCGACCTGCACCTGGCTGCAGGCCAGGCGCCGACGGTGCGCGTGCATGGCGTGCTGCAACGCCTGCCCGTGCCGATAGCAACGCCGGATGGATTGATGCGAAGCATGGAATCGTTGCTCGACGCCGACCCGTATCGACAGTGGGTCGCCGGTCACGACCTGGACCTGGCACTGGAGCTGCCCGCGCTTGGGCGGTTTCGCGTGAACCTGTTCAGGCAGATGAACGGCCCTGCGCTCACGTTCCGCTTGATCCCCGCGCGGATCGCCTGCGCCGAAGCGCTCGGCCTGGGCGAGATTGCCCAAACCATTGGCCAATACCGTGACGGTCTGGTGCTCATAGGTGGGCCGACGGGCAGTGGCAAGACGAGCACGTTGGCAGCCCTGCTCGATCAGATGAGCCGCGAGCGCGCGCTGCACATCGTCACCCTCGAGGATCCGATCGAGGTCGTCCATGCCAGCCATCAGGGTGTGGTCAACCAGCGTGAGGTCGGCCGAGATTGCTGCAGCTTTGCCCAAGGCCTGCGCAGTGCGTTGCGTCAGGACCCCGACGTGATCGTGCTGGGCGAGTTGAGGGACCTGGAAACCATTCGTCTTGCACTGCGTGCCGCCGAAACGGGTCATCTGGTACTGGCAACCGTTCATACACGCTCAGCGGTGAACAGCATCGACCGGGTAGTAGAGGTATTCCCTGCGCAGGAAAAGGCATGGGTGCGCGCGATGCTGGCAGACTCGCTGCGAGTGGTAGTGGCGCAAGTGCTGGTTGGCCGCCGGGGCGGTGGGAGGGTCGCGGCGCGAGAAGTGCTGGTGGTGACGGATGCAGTCCGCAATCTGATCCGCGAAGGGCGCATGGCCCAGCTCCATTCGGTGATGCAGACCGGCGCGGCAGAGGGTATGCAAACCTTGGACGGGGCCATGAGGCAACTTCAAGCGCGCGGGCTGCTCGCTGAGTGATGCAACCAGGGCCGCACCCACCACCTAGGGTTGGCAGCGGAGCGGCCCTCCATGGGGTTGTTATGAGGCAGGGTTAACGCTTGGCCAGGCTAAGCTGTTGCTTTTCCTTGGGCAGTACGCGTTTGGCGACCACGTAGTGTTTCTGCCAATAGGGCTTGCTTAGGCTATCGATGCTCACCCGCTTGCCGCGACGCGGCGCATGAATGAAGCGGTCATTGCCCAGGTAGATGGCAACATGGTTGACGCGGCGGCTCTTGATGTTGAAGAAGATCAGGTCGCCCGGCTTGAGATCGCCCTTGGCAACCTTGGTGCCGTGACCGCTGGCCATGGCGCTGGAAGTGCGAGGCAGGTTGACCTCAGCCACGTCGTTGAAGGCGTAGCGAACCAGGCCGCTGCAATCGAACCCTTTTTTCGGGCTGGTACCGCCCCAAACATAAGGGGTGCCGAGCATGTTCACGGCACGATCGAGCACGGCGCTGCTTTGCTTGCTCGAAGCAGCCGCCACCGTCTTGCCACGCGATTTACTGGCAGCGTTGCCAGGGCGGGCGTGCAGGGTGGTCTGCTTGATGGGCGAGCGCTTTACCGAGGCGTTGGTGGTGTAGCCGGTAAAGCCGTTGGGAAGACGTTGCTCACGGTTGGTGGCGTGGGCGGCCAGGGGCAATAGTAGGCAGAGGGTCAGCCATGTCTTGATCAAAGGCGGCATAGATGAAGCTCTTATGAATAGTTGTGTGTTGGGCGCGCAACTTTATAACAGCTTTTTGATCAAATTTTGATCCGCTGGTCGATTCTTGCTTACCATCCGTCGGCCTTGGCGGAAAAAGTCACAACTTTTTTTAGAAAATTTAATCAGCAACCCACGAGGGCCATGCATGAACACTTATCAACAGGGCGCGCCCTTCCACGACACCCACAGCAAGGTGATCGGCTACTTGCTGTGGATTTTCGGCTTCACCGGCTCGCACCGTTTCTATTACGGCAAGCCCGTCACCGGGACGATCTGGTTCTTCACCTTCGGGCTGCTGGGCATTGGCTGGCTCATCGACCTGTTCCTGATCCCGGCCATGGACCGCGAAGCCGACCTGCGTTTCCACTCTGGCCGAATCGACTACAACATCGCCTGGATACTGCTGACGTTCCTGGGCATCTTCGGCCTGCACCGCCTTTATCAAGGCAAGTGGATCACCGCCATCATCTACTTCTGCACGGGCGGGTTGTTCCTGGTGGGCGTTCTGTATGACTTCTGGACGTTGAACGGGCAGGTGTCCGAGCGCAATGCCGGCCAGCGCTGACCGTTAGAAACGCTGGCGCGGCCTGGCCAGGCCGCGCCAGCCTGTGGGCACTGACTGCTATTGGCGGGTCTGACGCTGTTGCAGCAGCAGGTTACTGAAGCCCGCGCCGGCCAATTGCTTCTGGGCGACGGTCAACTGCTCGCGGTTGCTGAACGGCCCGACCAGCACCCGGTACCAGGTTTCGTCCTTCACCGTGCCGGACTCCACTTTCACGCTCTGCCCCAGCAGGATGATCTGCGCGCGCACCTTGTCGGCATCGGCCTGCTTGCGGAACGAGCCTGCCTGGAGGAAGAACTGTGTGGTTGCCGCCGGCTTGATCACCGGAGGCGCGGGCGGTGGCGTCTGGCCCAGCAATGCAGCTTGGGCGCGTGCGGTGTCGATCTTGGCGGCCTCTGCCGGGGTCACTGGGGTGACCGGCTGGGCTGGCACAGGTGGCGTCTTCTCGGGCACTGCCTCAGGCGGCACGATGACTTCCGACTCCGGCAGCAAGGTGTAGAAGTCGTACTTGGGCTTTACCGGCTGTTGCGGCGTGGCCTGGGTCGACTTCCCGGCTTCGACCGTCTTTTCGGTTTTCTGCTGTTCGGGCTTGGTGCGTTTGATATCGCCGCCACCGGGTTCGAGCTTCATCAGAAACACGATGAACGCACCGATGGTCAGGCCGACTGCCAGCCATACCCAGCCGGGCATGGGCTGCTTGGCGGGCGCCGTCTGACGACTGGCGCCACGTTTGGGGGCAGGTTTCTTCTTGGCAGCCACCTTACATGCGCTCCAGAGTTTCCAGGCCGAGCAGTTGCAGACCTTGCTTGAGGGTGCGCCCGGTCAGCGCTGCCAGACGCAGGCGGCTTTGTTGCTGCTCGGGCGTCTCGGCAGCCAGGATCGGGCAATTTTCATAGAAGCTGGAGAACAGGCCTGCCAGGTCGTACAGGTAGCTGCACAAGACGTGTGGCGTGCCCTTGTCGGCTACGTTGTTGAGAATTTCCCCGAACTGGGCCAGGCGCGCGGCCAGGTCCTGCTCGTGAGGCGCTTGCAGCACGATAGTGCCTTCGACTTCGTCAAAGCCCTTGCCCAGCTTGCGGAACACCCCGGCCACACGGGTGTAGGCGTACAGCAGGTAGGGGGCCGTATTGCCTTCGAAGTTGAGCATCAACTCGAAGTTGAAGCTGTAGTCGCTGGTACGGTGCTTGGACAGGTCGGCATATTTCACCGCACCGATACCCACCACCTCACCGATGCGACGCAGGTCGTCTTCGGGCAGGCCTGGGTTTTTTTCCTTCACCAGCGCATACGCACGGTCCTTGGCTTCGTTGAGCAGGTCGATCAACTTGACCGTGCCGCCGTCACGGGTCTTGAACGGGCGGCCGTCGGCGCCGTTCATGGTGCCGAAGCCCATGTGCTCCATCTGCATCGGGTGCCCGAGGAAGCCGGCGCGGCGAGCGACTTCGAATACCTGGTTGAAGTGCAGCGCCTGGCGTTGGTCGACGAAATACAGGGCGCGATCTGCCTTGAGCACATTGCTGCGGTAGCGCACCGCGGCAAGGTCCGTGGTCGCGTACAGGTAGCCACCATCGGCCTTCTGCACGATCACGGGCAGCGGTTCGCCTTCGCTGTTCTTGAACTCCTCCAGGAACACGCACTGGGCACCCTGGTCTTCGACCAACAGGCCCTTGGCCTTGAGTTCGGCGACGACATTGGCCAGGTCATCGTTGTAGGCGCTTTCGCCCATGACGTCAGCCATGGTCAGCTTGACGTTGAGCAGTTCGTAGGTCTTCTGGCAGTGCGACAGCGAGATGTCCTTGAACCGTGTCCACAGGGCCAGGCAGTCAGGGTCACCCGCCTGCAGCTTGACCACCAACCCGCGCGCGCGCGTGGCGAAGGCTTCGGATTCGTCGAAGCGCTTCTTGGCCGCACGGTAGAAGTTTTCCAGGTCGGAGAGTTCGTCGCTGGTGATCGGGTTTTCTTCGAGGTATGCCAGCAGCATGCCGAACTGGGTGCCCCAGTCGCCTACGTGGTTCTGGCGGATCACCTGGTCACCCAGGAACTCGAGTACCCGCGCCACGCTGTCGCCAATGATGGTCGAGCGCAGGTGACCAACGTGCATTTCCTTGGCGAGGTTCGGCGCCGACAGGTCGACCACCACCTTCTGCGCAGGGCCAGCCTTGCGCGCGCCAAGCCGAGGATCATCAAGCGCTGCGTCCAGGCGGGCGGCCAGCGCAGCGGTGTTCTGGAAGAAGTTCAGAAAGCCCGGACCTGCGATCTCGACCTTGCTGATGTCGGCGCTGGCCGGCAGGGCCTGGATCAGTTTTTCGGCCAGGTCACGCGGCTTCATACCGGCCGGCTTGGCCAGCATCATGGCAATGTTGCTGGCGAAATCGCCGTGGGTCTTGTCCCTGGCGTTTTCCACCTGGATCGCCGGCGACAGCCCGTCAGGCAACACACCGTCGTTGACGAGTTGGGTGAGGGCTTGCTGGATCAGCTGGCGAATGGTGTCTTTCATAGGAATCTCTTTTCGACCGCAAGCGCGGCGGGCGCCTGGATGCGCTGGTGGAAAAACTGGGCATTATCCGTGGCTGGGCGCGCGTTGCCAACCTTTGGCAGGCACGTGCCCAG
Source organism: Pseudomonas sp. SGAir0191 (assembly GCF_002812565.2). Taxonomy (NCBI): domain Bacteria; kingdom Pseudomonadati; phylum Pseudomonadota; class Gammaproteobacteria; order Pseudomonadales; family Pseudomonadaceae; genus Pseudomonas; species Pseudomonas sp. SGAir0191. The sequence continues at coordinate 4,731,282 of NZ_CP025035.2, read as the reverse complement.
GCACGGAGCAACTTGAAAGCCTTCGCTGGGTCCTGATGCAGCCACGCCGCGCGCGGCGTGGCGCTTCAAACGTGCCTTCAGTAAAGATCCACCGGGTCGACGTCCACCGACCAGCGTACCTGGCGCCCGCTTGGCAGTTGCTCCAGCACCAGTAGCCAGGCGCTGATGAGGCGGTGCAGAGGGGCACGGGTACTGGCCTGCAACAACAGTTGTGCGCGAAAGCGCCCCGCTCGGCGCTCCATGGGCGCCGGTACCGGGCCAAGCAGTTCGATGCCGGGCAGGCGCTGCTGCGCCATCAGGCGCTCGGCCGCTGTGCAGGCTTCATCCAGAAACGCCTCGGCCTGCCCCGGCTTGTGCGCTTCGGCGCGCAACAGGGCCAAGTGCGAAAAGGGCGGTAAACCGGCGGAGCGGCGTTCGTCGAGCGCCTGTTTGGCGAAGGCAAAATAGCCCTGCTCGGTCAGTTGAACCAGCAAAGGGTGGTCTGCCAAGTGCGTCTGAATGATGACTTTGCCGGGCTCTTCCGCCCGTCCTGCACGGCCAGCGACCTGTACGATCAATTGGGCCATGCGTTCACTGGCGCGGAAGTCCCCGGAAAACAGACCGCCATCGGCATCGAGAATGGCAACCAGCGTCACCCGGGGGAAGTGATGCCCTTTGGCGAGCATCTGCGTACCGACCAGCAGGCTTGGCTGGCCGCGTTGAATGGTTGTGAACAGTTGGTGCATCGCGTCCTTGCGCGAGGTGCTGTCGCGGTCCACGCGCAGCACGGGATAATCCGGGAACAACACCTTCAGGCGCTCTTCGGCGCGCTCGGTGCCGGCCCCGACAGGGCGCAGGTCCACGTGCTTGCATTGTGGGCAATGATGCGGCAGCCGCTCGTCGTAGCCGCAGTGGTGGCAGCGCAGCACGCCGGAGCGCTGGTGGACCGTCATGCGCGCATCGCACCGTGGGCATTCGGACAGCCAGCCGCAATCGTGACACAACAGGGTTGGCGCGAAGCCACGGCGATTGAGGAACACCAGTACCTGCTGTCCCGCCTCCAGGGTCTGACCAATGGCCTGCTGCAGCGGGCCGCTGATGCCGCTGTCCAGCGGCAGGCTTTTCACGTCCAGGCGCAACATGCGTGGTGCACGCGCACCGCCTGCGCGCTGAGTCATGTGCAGTAGCCGATAGCGGCCGCTTACTGCATTGTGCAGGGTTTCCAGGGAGGGCGTGGCCGAGCCAAGCACGATCGGCACGTTCTCCTGATGCGCGCGCACCAGCGCCAGATCCCTGGCGTGGTAGCGCAGGCCCTCCTGCTGCTTATAAGAGCCGTCGTGTTCCTCGTCGATGATGATCAGGCCCGGGTTCTTCATGGGCGTGAACAAGGCCGAGCGTGTGCCGATGATGATGTCTGCCTCGCCGTCACGCGCCGCCAGCCAGGCATCGAGGCGCTCACGGTCGCTGACGTTCGAGTGCACGAGGGCAATGCGGGCGTTGAAGCGCTGCTCGAAACGCGCCAGTGTCTGCGGCCCCAGGTTGATCTCCGGGATCAATACCAGGGCTTGCTTGCCTGCTTCGAGCGTTTCGCGAATCAGTTGCAGGTAAACCTCGGTCTTGCCGCTTCCTGTGACGCCCGCCAGCAGAAAAGCGCCGAACTGCCCGAAACCGCCGAGCACGGCATCGAAGGCATCACGCTGTTCTTCGTTCAGGGGCAATTCCGATTGGGCCAGCCAATGCTCACGCCGTTCGGCCGGGCGTTGGCGGCGTATTTCCACGCACACCAGCTCTTTGGCCAACAGCAGGTCAAGGCTGTCCTTGTTGAGGTTGAGCTTCGACAGCACGCTGTGGGCCACCCCATGCGGGTGCTGAGCCAGGGTCTTGAGCGCATCGCGTTGGCGAGGTGCACGCGCGATGCGCGGGTCTTCAAGGCGAGCGCCCGGCGCTGCATGCCAAAAGCGTTCCTGACGCATCTCGGCAGGTTCACCCTGACGCAGCAGGGTAGGAAGCGCCCAGCTCAAGGTGTCACCCAGGCTGTGCTGGTAGTACTGGGCGGTCCACAGGCACAGCTTGAACAGCGAGGCTGGAATGGGCGATACCGGGTCGAGCAGGGCGCTGGCGGGCTTGAGCTTGTCAGCCGGCACCTCGCTTTCGGCACCCGCTTCTACCAGGACGCCGATCATCTCGCGCCGCCCGAACGGCACGCGCAGGCGCATGCCAGGCATCCATGTCTGGTTCGCCATGCCGACCGGCGCCTTGTAGTCGAACAGGCGGCGCAGCGGGGAGGGCAGGGCAAGGCGCAGGATGACGTCGGGCACGCGAATGGTCTCGGGGGCGTTTCAGAACTGGCGAGCCTAGCAGACGACGGTCGGTACAAGCGACAACTTGCGCTGGCGCCATGCTCTGGTATGATTTGCCGCCTAATTACGTGCGGTATTCAACAATTGGTGTTGGGTGGCGGCACGCAGCTCGAGGAAGTGACCATGAAAGCTGATATCCATCCGAACTACGAAGAAGTTGCTGTCACCTGCAGCTGCGGCAACAAATTCGAAACCCGTTCGACCCTGGGCGATACCCTGTCGATCGACGTTTGCAACCTGTGCCACCCTTTCTACACCGGTAAGCAGAAAGTCCTGGACACCGGCGGCCGCGTACAGAAGTTCGCCGATCGCTTCGGCATGTTCGGTACCAAGAAAGACTGATGCGCGTGGCGAACCCTTTGGGTTTCGCAGCGTTGCAGAGAAAAGCGCCCCTTGTGGGCGCTTTTTTTATGCTCGTTTGCTGGGCATCCCAGGCGCTGGCTTTCTGCCCGCCCCCGGCACGTGCGCAATGGGTCGCCGTACGGCATGTGGTCGATGGCGACACCGTGCGCTTGGTCGATGGCCGCAGTGTGCGTCTGATCGGGATCAATGCCCCCGAAATCGGCCGCAAGGGGCAAGCGGATGAGCCTTTTGCCCAGGCTGCCCGAAAACGCTTGCAAGCATTGATCAAGGCCAGTGACGGGCGCGTTGGCTTGGTACGCGGTAAGGAAGGCAAAGACCGGTACGGTCGCACGCTGGCCCACCTGTACAGCCATGAGGGGCATAACGTTGAGGCGCAGCTGCTCAGCGAAGGCCTTGCATACCGCATCGCCTTCGCACCCAATACTGAGCTCAGCCGCTGCCAGCAAAGTGCCGAGTCAGTTGCGCGTCAGGCGGCTGTCGGTGTGTGGAAGCGCTCACCGGTGGTGCCCGCCCATGCAGTGCGCAAGCCAGGTTTTGCGCTGGTGTCAGGCCGCGTCACCGCCATCGAACGGAGCCGCGCGGGCATTCGAGTGACCCTCGACAGCGCCGTGACGCTTCATATACCCGCTCGTCTGCGCCGTGCATTCCCCACAGGTTTCTTCGATAACCTCAAGGGGCAAAAGGTCGAGGCCAGGGGTTGGATTCGCAGCGGATCACGTAAGGCTTCCTACACGTCAGGTCAGCGACGCTGGCAGCTGACTCTCACAGACGTCAGCATGCTCGACCGTGTACAGAGATAAAAGATGTAGACATTTCTACAGAAGATTGTACACACTGAAGCCTGCATGCCCCGTGGGTTGTAGCATAAAGTCTTAGGCTAGAGGCCTTGACACGAGTGACCGGCCAGTCTTGTGACGGCTGGACTCTTTGCGTATCCTCGGCGGTCCGTCAGAACAGCCAATAGCGGAATGCCCAACATGTCAGACCTGAAAACCGCCGCTCTCGAATATCACGCTCACCCTCGTCCAGGGAAACTGAGCGTCGAGCTCTCCAAGCCCACCGCCACCGCCCGTGACCTCGCCTTGGCTTACAGCCCAGGTGTGGCAGAGCCTGTGCGTGAGATCGGTCGTGATCCGGAGCTGGCCTACAAGTACACCGGCAAAGGCAACCTGGTTGCCGTGATTTCCGATGGTACTGCCATTCTCGGTCTTGGCGATCTGGGTCCGCTGGCGTCCAAGCCTGTCATGGAAGGCAAGGGTGTTCTGTTCAAGCGTTTCGCCGGTATCGATGTGTTCGACATCGAAGTCGAGTCCGAGAGTCCGCAGGCGTTCATCGATACGGTACGCCGCATTTCGATCACCTTCGGTGGCATCAACCTTGAAGACATCAAGGCGCCAGAGTGCTTCGAGATCGAACGCACCCTGATCGAGCAGTGCGACATTCCGGTCTTCCACGATGACCAGCACGGCACCGCCATCGTAACGGCCGCCGGCATGATCAACGCCTTGGAAATCGCTGGCAAGACCCTCGAAGACGCCAAGATCGTCTGCCTGGGCGCTGGTGCAGCGGCCATTTCCTGCATGAAGCTGCTGGTCAGCATGGGTGCCAAGGTCGAGAACATCTTCATGATCGACCGCAGCGGCGTTATCCACGCTGGCCGTGACGACCTGAACCAGTACAAGGCGCAGTTCGCGCACGCGACCGACAAACGTACCCTGGCCGATGCCCTCGAGGGTGCTGACGTGTTCGTGGGCCTGTCCGGTCCGAACCTGTTGAGCGCTGAAGGCCTGAAGTCGATGGCCGCCAACCCGATCGTGTTCGCCTGCTCGAACCCCGATCCCGAGATCGCCCCTGAGTTGGCCCATGCCACGCGCGACGACGTGATCATGGCCACTGGTCGTTCCGACTATCCGAACCAGGTCAACAACGTACTGGGCTTCCCGTTCATCTTCCGCGGCGCGCTGGACGTTCGAGCCAAGCGTATCAACGAAGAAATGAAGATCGCTGCGGCCATCGCCCTGAAAGACCTGGCCAAGCAGCCGGTTCCCAAGGAAGTGTGCGAAGCCTACGGTGTGGATGGCCTGGAATTCGGCCGTGAGTACATCATTCCCAAGCCGCTGGATGCACGCCTGATCACAGTCGTCTCCGACGCCGTGGCCAAGGCTGCCATCGAGTCGGGCGTCGCTACGCTGCCGTATCCGAAGCATTACCCGCTCAAGAACGTTGACGACGTGTTCAACGGCTGATCGTCGTTCTGCACTAACTAACCCGGCTGTCATGGCCTGATGCTGTATACGTGGGGCTGCTTCGCAGCCCATCGCGGCACAAGGCCGCTCCTACATTGATCGCGTGAAGTCTGAGTTGACGGTTTCGCGGAACTTTGTAGGAGCGGCCTTGTGCCGCGATGGGCCGCGAAGCGGCCCCAACGATATCAAGACAGCATCAAGCCATGACTGCCGGGTTTTTTCATGGCTGGAAAAACGAAGGGTTCGCGGGAAATCGCCGGCATCGCGCCTAATGCCAGGGCCGCGTTGCAGCCCTGTCAGGGTTCCGGTTGGATATCAGAAGAGATCCATTGGCGTTGCTTCATCGGCTGGAAGCGGGCTACCCGGTGCAGTCCCGTTACCCAGTTCATCCACCGAGGGTGGCGAGTCCTCTGCCTTGAACAGCTCGAAATAGGCATTGGGCGTACTTGCCGAGGCAGCCCGGCCACTGACCGGATCGACCCGCAGGCTCAGGATGCCTTCAGGCTGCGCGGGCGGGTGCTCCGGCCGGCCTTGCAGGGCAGGGCCCATGAAGCCCATCCAGATCGGCAGTGCGGCAGTGCCACCGTATTCCCGACGACCCAAGGTTTCGGGCTGATCGAAACCAACCCATACCGTGGTCACGTAGTCGGCGTTGTAGCCAGAGAACCAGGCATCCTTGGATTCGTTGGTGGTACCGGTCTTGCCTGCCAGGTCGGTGCGTCCCAGTGCCAGGGCTCGGCGGCCCGTACCGCGCTTGATGACGTCCTGCAGCATGCTGGTGAGGATGTAGGTGGTACGGCCGTCGATGATGCGCTCGGCCACTGCCGGGGCTTGTGGTGCGGGCGCCTGGTCGAACGAGCCGGCGGGCTCACCTGGAACCTGCCCAGTGCTGATGGGCTGCTCGGGAGCGGCCAGCCCGGCGTTGTCTTCCGAACCCTGGAGAACGCGTGGCGGGTTGGCCGTGAACAGCGTCTCGCCATTGCGGCTCTCGATACGGTCGATCAGGTAGGGCGAGATCTTGTAGCCGCCATTGGCGAACGTACTCCAGCCGGTGGCGATTTCCATCGGCGTCAGGGTGGCGGTACCCAGTGCCAGCGACAGGTTACGGGGCAGGTCCTGCTTGTTGAAACCGAACTTGGCGATGTAGTCGATGGTGCGGTCGATGCCCATGGCCTGCAGCAACCGGATCGAAACCAGGTTACGTGACTTGTACAGGGCTTCGCGCATGCGAATCGGGCCGAGGAACGTATTGGTGTCGTTCTTGGGGCGCCAGACCTTGTCCACCGATTCGTCGACGAACACGATCGGCGCGTCGTTGACCAGGCTGGAAGCGGTGTAGCCGCTGTCGAGCGCTGCGCTGTAGATGAAGGGCTTGAAACTCGAACCAGGCTGGCGCTTGGCCTGCATGGCACGGTTATAGTTGCTCTGCTCGAACGAGAAGCCGCCGACCAGTGCACGGATGGCGCCGCTGGTTGGGTCCAGGGTGACGAGCGCGCTCTGGGCGCTGGGCACCTGGCTGAATTTCAACGACCCGTCATCCAGGCGCTGCAGGCGCACCAGATCGCCGACCTGGGCAACGTCTGCCGGCGACTGAGGTGCACGGCCCTGGGCATTGGTGTTGATGAACGGACGCGCCCACTTCATGGTATCCCAGGCCACGGTCTGTTCCTTGCCGTTGCGGGTCAGCACTTGAATGCCGGTCTTCTCGACGCGGGTAACGATGGCCGGTTCCAGTCCACCCAGTGTGCGCTGCCTGGCCAATTCGTGGCTCCAGGCCGCCACGGTGCGCCCAGGGAATCGCGCCTCGGGGCCGCGGTAGCCATGGCGCTGATCGTAGTCGGTCAACCCCTTGAGCACCGCCTTGTTGGCGATTTCCTGGGTGTCGCTCGGCACGGTGGTGGTCACGCGCAAGCCTTCGGTGTAGGCGTCGCTGCCGTAGCGGCCGACCATCTCGGCGCGGGCCATTTCGGCGACGAAGGGCGCATTCACCTCCGGCGTGGGCACGTGATAGCGGGCGTTCAGCGGTTCGGCCAGGGCGGCCTGGTAGCTTGCCTCGTCGATCTTGCCGAGCTTGTACATGCGGCCCAGGATCCAGTCACGGCGCTCCTTGGCGCGGACCGGGTTGGCCAGCGGGTTGAAGCGTGACGGCGCCTTGGGCAGGCCCGCGATCATCGCCATCTGCGCCAGGCTCACGTCACGGATCGACTTGCCGTAGTAAACCTGGGCGGCGGCATCGATGCCGTACGCGCGGTTGCCCAGGTAGATCTTGTTCACGTACAGCTCAAGAATTTCGTCCTTGGTCAGCTCGCGCTCGATCTGCAGTGCCAGCAAAATCTCGTTGGTCTTGCGCGAGAAACTGCGTTCGCTGGTCAGGAAGAAGTTCTTCGCCACCTGCATGGTGATAGTGCTGCCACCGGTCTGGATATGGCCGGTCTTGACCAGCTGTGTGGCCGCGCGCATCAGGCTGCTGGGGTCGACGCCATAGTGGTTGAGGAAATTGTCGTCCTCGGCGGACAGAAGTGCCTGAATGAACTGTGGCGGAATCTCCGAGAAGCGGATCGGGGAACGGCGCATTTCGCCAAATTCGGCGATCAGCTTACCGTCGCTGCTGAACACCTTGAGGGGGATCTGCAACTGGATGCTTCTGAGCGAATCGACCGAAGGCAGGTTGGGGCTAAGATACAGAAACGCACCGCTCACACCGAGTACGAGCGCGCAGATGGCTGCGACGGAAGACCACCAGAAGAACTTAAGCAGACGTATCAAGGCTTTTCGGTGTCCAGGTTGTGAATGGATTGCACGCAGGCCCGGCGGGCCGGAAAACGCCGGGCATTATAAGCATTTTTCGCCACGCCGGGGTTACCGCCCGGGCTGCTCGTCGTCTGGCGGCGGCCGGGTTCAGGGAACGCCCCAGGGGGTATCGAGCGCAGGGAGGCCGCGATGCTTGGACGCTTTAGCAAGGGTGCCGGTTCATTTACAGGGATTGAAATCGTCGAGAATGCGGTGCGGGTGGTGCAGTTGCGTAAACGCAAGCGGGGCTTTGAGGTGCTGTGCCAGACACAGGAATCCTACCGACAGCCAGCGGCCACCACTTGGATGGCCCAGCCAGCACATGCTGCAGCTGCGCTGCGGCGCGCCTTCGAACGTCACGGTCTACGCCAGCATCGAGTGGCCATGGCGCTGCCAGCCGACCAGGTGATCTGCAAGCCGTGCCGCCTGCCGCGCCAGGCTTGTGAGGAACAGATCGAAGCGCAGTTGCTCGCCGAAGCCGAGCGGCTACTGCCTTTTGCACTGGATGACTTGGCCATGGATTTTCATGTGCTGGGTCCCAGCCTTGATGAGCCGAACAGTATTGACGTGATGGTGGCGGCTTGCCGGCAAAGCACGCTGGCACTGGTGCAATCGATGGTGACGCAAGCGGGGCTGCAATTGGAAGCCGTCGAGGTCGACACAATCGCCCTTGCCCGCCTGTTACCGCTTGCATTTTCGGATCAGGCCGCCTTGTTGCGGATCGATCGGCAAAACATTGTGCTGCATCGCTGGCAACCCCAGGGCGTCTGCCAGCGATGGGAGTGGACGGCGACTGAACCCCTGCTGCCGGGCGAGTTGCCAGAGCAGGTTGTCGCGGCGCTCGTGTCGCAGGGGCTGCCGGCAGGCCTGTGGGTGTCAAGCGGTGCCTGCATGACCCATCGGCACCTGCAAGCGATGAGCGAAAGGCTCAACGTACGTTGCCGGCCGTTGCCTGCACCCGGCGGGCTCGAATGTCTCGGCGGCCCCATGCTGCTTGCCAGCACGCTGGCGGCAGGAGGGTTGCGGGCATGATCCGGTTCAACCTGCTGCCTTGGCGCGAGCGGAAGCGGCAAGCAGCCATTCGGCGCTTTCGCAACCAGCTGTTGGCAAGCGCATTGGCGGCCCTGTGCGCCGTGACAACGGTCGATCAGCTGGCGCGTCAACGGGCCCACTTGCAGGCGGCCGATAACAAGCAGCGAGCGGCTGAATTGGCGGTCCTGAGTGAGCCCACAGCGTCCAGGGCACAGCTGCAGGACCAGCACGCCGCGTCGTCGAGCCAGCTTTCCCGGTTTGAGACGCTGCGCGCTGAGCAGCGCATCCTGGAGGGGTTGTTCACGGACCTTGAGCGCGCCCTGCCAACTACTGTGCAGTTGTTGGGCCTGCAATTTGAAGCCAGCCACCTGCAGATAACAGGCCTGGCTCCCTCTGGCGCCGTGATCGCCCAGTTCATGCGGGACCTGGGTCGCTCGGGCATGTTGATCGACCTGCAACTCAAGCAGATCAAAAGCCTGCCCCGTGCCGATCAGTTCCTGCTGACAGCACGCGTCGCGGCGTCCTGGTCATGAAACTGCAGGCGGCCTTTGAGCGCGCGTCGGCGTTCGGGCAGTCCGTGCGGGCCAAGCGCATGGCGCCGGTGCTGCTGGCCTGTTGTCTGTTCGCCCTGGGCTGCGCGATACGCCTGCCAGCAGCGCTGCAGCAAATGGACCGGGAGCAGGCCAGGGCCCAGGCGCTGGATGAGCGGCAATCGGCCTTGAACGCAGAACGCGCGGGGCTCGACAGCCTGCGCGCCGCGGTGGCTGAGGCCGAGCAACGCTTGCAGGTGGCCCTGTGGAACATGGCCGCCGGCCAGGACATGAGCGACCTGGTGGATCACATCGCGGCGTTGGGCCGCGCCCACGGCTTGCTCATCGAGCTGCTGCGGGTGCAAGAGGCGCAAACCCACGGTGATTACCAACAGGTGCCGCTGGAACTGCGGGTCAAAGGCGAGTATGCCGGCGTGCGGCAATGGTTGTTCGAGTGGCTTGGCCAGGCTCGGCTGCTGCGCACTGGCGACATGAGCCTGGAACCTGTCACCGGGCAGCCTGGCATGGTGCAACTGCGGCTGCAGGTCGATGCCTTCCAGGCAACCGTCCCAATGCTGCCGGCACAGGCATTGGCCCAGCTGCCGGCACGCATGCCCGTGGCGGCACCGCACGTCGATCCATTCAGGCCGCAGCAGGACCAACTGCCTGATCGCGGGCTGGCAAGCGTGCCGCTGTCGCAGGTGCGCATGGTTGGCAGTCTGTCGCGGGCACAGGCTCACGAAGCGCTGTTGATGGCAGCCGGTAGGGTTCATCGGGTACGCCTGGGTGACCGGGTCGGGCGCGATCAAGGGGTCGTTGCACATATCGATTCGGGTCAGGTGGAAATTCGCGAACACTGGTTCATGGACGGTGCATGGCACGAGCGCGTTGCGTTTATCTCTATGGCAACACCTGCGGGCAAGGAGGCCCTGATCCTGGATGAGCAAGACATGGAAATGGCTACTCGCAACCCTGCTGTTGCCGTTGACGGCAATGGCCGCCCCCTACCAGGGTGAACGGCTGTCACTGAATTTTCAGGATGTCGAGGTACGCGCCGTGCTGCAGGTGCTTGCCGACCATGCCGGTATCAACCTGGTCGCCAGCGACGACGTCCAAGGGAGCGTCACCTTGCGGCTGGAAGATGTCCCCTGGGATCAAGCGATCGACCTGGTATTGCGCAGCAAGGGCCTGGGTCGACGCCAGGACGGCAATGTACTGCTGATCGCACCGCTTTCGACCCTGAGCGCGCAGTCGTTCGAGGACACCGCAAATTCACTCGACGTGCAACAACAGCCCATGCGTCGAGAACTGATGCGTATCCACTATGCCAAGGCCGCAGATTTGTCCGAGCTATTGTTGGCGAGCCTGTCTGAGGACGGCATCCTTGCCGGCAGGGGCAGCCTGGGTGTGGATGAGCGTACCAACACGCTGGTGGTCCACCAGCCGGCGAATCGACTTGCCGAGATTCGGCAACTGATCGCCCAGCTGGATGTGCCCGTGCGTCAGGTCGCGATCGAAGCCCGTATCGTGGAGGCCAACGTCGACTACCAGAAAGGCCTGGGGGTGCGATGGGGTGGCGACCTGTACAGCACCGTGCCGAGACCGGGCAAGGACCTGTTCGTTGACTTGGGCGTCGAGCGGGGCAGCAGCCTTGGCGTTGGTCTGTTGCGCGGCGACGTGCTCCTTGATCTTGAGCTCAGCGCCATGGAAAAGAGCGGTGAGGGCGAGATCATCTCGCAGCCCAAGGTAGTGACCGCTGACAAGGAGACGGCGCGGATACTCAAAGGTACCGAGGTGCCTTACCAGCAGTCCAACAAGAACGGCGCTACAACCGTATCGTTTCGCGAGGCTTCGCTTTCACTGGAAGTAACGCCGCAGATCACGCCCGATGACAGTGTCGTCATGACCGTGAGAGTGACCAAGGACGAACCTGACTACGTCAATGCCCTGAATGACGTCCCGCCCATTCGCAAGAACGAGGTCAATGCCAAGGTCAGGGTCGAGAACGGGCAGACCATCGTGATCGGTGGCGTTTACTCGACCACGCAAAACAATGTGGTGGACAAGGTGCCATTTCTTGGCGATCTGCCGTATGTTGGACGGCTGTTTCGACGCGATGTATTACAAGAGAAAAAATCCGAGCTGCTGGTCTTCCTGACTCCGCGTATCATGAGTGACCAGACGATTGCTGTGAGTCGTTGATTCTGTGCGAAATTTGATACTTGTGGGGCCCATGGGTGCTGGTAAAAGCACCATCGGGCGCCTATTGGCCAAAGAGCTGCGCCTGCCATTCAGGGATTCCGACAAGGAAATCGAACTGAGGTGCGGTGCCAACATCCCGTGGATCTTCGACAAGGAAGGCGAGCCGGGTTTCCGTGACCGCGAGCAGGCCATGATCGCCGAGTTGTGCAGCCTCGATGGCGTGGTCGTTGCCACCGGCGGCGGGGCTGTCATGCGCGAGGCCAATCGCCGCGCGCTGCACCAGGGCGGCCGGGTGATCTACCTGCATGCCTCGGTCGAGCAGCAGGTCGGCCGCACCGCTCGCGATCGCAACCGGCCATTGCTGCGTACCGCCAACCCGGAGGCGACCCTGCGCGCCTTGCTCGAAACCCGAGACCCGCTCTACCGTGAAATTGCCGATCTGGTGGTGCAAACCGACGAGCGGCCACCGCGGATGGTAGTGATCGACATTCTCGAGCGCCTGCAGCAGTTGCCGCCCCGCTAACCCGGGACTATTCTCGGCCTCCTGCGCCAAGGCGAGGTTCAACGATACCGCGTGGCTTGCCTGCCAAAGGCGCCGTGCACCAGCTCATTGTGGGGATACATGCAGACACTGAAGGTCGACCTGGGCGAGCGCAGCTACCCGATATACATTGGCGAAGGCCTGCTTGACCAGCCTGAGTGGCTGACGCCGCATATCGCGGGCCGTCAGGTTGCCATCGTTTCCAATGAAACTGTGGCGCCGCTCTATCTGGAGCGCCTGAGCAAGACCTTGGGGGCTTATAGCGTACTGCCGGTGGTACTGCCTGACGGTGAGGCCCACAAGAACTGGGAAACGTTGCAGCTGATCTTCGATGGCCTGCTGACGGCCCGCCACGATCGGCGCACTACCGTCGTGGCCCTCGGTGGCGGCGTGATCGGCGACATGGCCGGTTTTGCCGCGGCGTGCTATCAGCGCGGTGTGGATTTCATCCAGGTGCCCACCACCCTGCTGTCGCAGGTGGATTCGTCGGTTGGCGGCAAGACCGGCATCAATCACCCACTGGGCAAGAACATGGTCGGCGCGTTCTACCAGCCCAACGCCGTGGTGATCGACACCACGACGCTCGGGACCCTGCCAGCCCGTGAGCTGTCTGCCGGGTTGGCCGAAGTCATCAAATACGGCTTGATCTGTGACAAGCCTTTCATGGCCTGGCTCGAAGAAAATATGCCGGCGCTGCGCAGTCTTGACCCAGTAGCGTTGACCGAAGCCATCCGTCGCTCGTGCGCGGCCAAGGCAGCCGTCGTAGGGGCTGACGAGCGCGAGTCGGGTGTTCGGGCCACGCTCAATCTTGGCCATACCTTCGGCCACGCCATCGAAACCCATATGGGCTATGGCGTCTGGCTGCATGGCGAAGCCGTGGCAGCAGGTACGGCCATGGCGCTGGAGATGTCCATGCGGCTGGGCTGGATCACTCAGGCCGAACGCGACCGCGGCATTGGCTTGCTGCTGGAAGCAGGCTTGCCGGTGGTGCCCCCACAGGAAATGACTCCGGCGCATTTCATGGAACACATGGCGGTCGACAAGAAGGTGCTGGACGGCCGTCTGCGCTTGGTGCTGCTGCGCCAGCTAGGCGAGGCCGTGGTCACCGACGACTATCCCAATGAGATTCTTCAGGCCACGCTGTCGGCGGATTACCGCGCGATCGTGGCCCAGCTTTGAGGTTGTGACAGCGCAATGACCAGTTTGCACGCCGATGAGGCCTTTCTCGACCATTACCAACTGAGCCACGACCCGTTCGCACCACGCGTACCGGGCTTCAAGTTCTTCCCCGCCCAGCGCAAGCCGGTTCTGGCACAGCTGCACCACCTGGCTCGCTACAGCCACCTGATGCTGGTGGTCACCGGGCCTCTGGGCAGCGGCAAGACCCTGCTGCGCCAGGCGCTGGCGGCCAGCACCAACAAGCAGTCGGTGCAGAGCGTCGTGGTGTCGGCCCGCAGTGCCGGCGATGCTGCCAGTATTCTCGGCCAGATCGCGCAATACCTGGATGTGGCCGAGCCGCAGGTACAGAGCATCCTGTCCAAGATGGTGCAACTGGCCCTGACTGGCCAGGAAGTGTATCTACTGGTGGACGATGCGGAACAACTGGACGAGTCGGCACTCCAAGCGTTGCTGGAATTGGCGGCAGGCGTTCCCGAAGGGCGTCCGCATGTCTTCCTGTTCGGTGAGCCATCGCTGATTGCAGGGCTCGATGAGTTGAATATCGAGGAAGAACGCTTCCACATCATTGAACTTGCGCCGTACAGCGAGGAAGAAACCCGCGAATACCTCGAACAGCGCCTGGTGGGTGCCGGTCGGGGTATCGAGGTGTTCAGCCGGGAGCAGATCGCCGATATCCATGAAAATGCCGATGGGTGGCCTGGCACTATCAACCAGGTTGCCCGTGACACTCTGATCGAAGCCATGATCGCCAGCCGCACGACGGCAAAGCGACCAGCCATGGGGTTCAAGATGCCTAAAAAACACGTACTCGCGCTATCCGCCGTGGTCGTCGTCGCCGTGGCCGCGGCGGTGTTGATGCCCCGCAAGGGCGACAAGGCCCCTGAAGATGCACCCGCAGCCCAAGCCCAGTTGCCCCTTGGCGACGGCAATTCCAGCGCGGCAATCGAGTTCTCCGGCTCTTCCCAGCCCAAGCCCCTGCCGTTGGGCGGGCAGTCGCAACCGGTGATGCGTGAACCGTTGGCCCAGGCAGCAGGCATGGGCGAGGGCGAAGAAGGCAGCCCGGCGGGTGATACCGCGCTGCAACCGGGCAATCCGCCACCTACGGTCACCACCATCGCACCGCCACAGGGCGTGTCTGCAGGCCCAGCGCCGGCGCCTGCCCAGCCGATTACCTCCACGCCCAAGCCGGCGGTCACGCAACAGCCCAAGCAGACCACGCCGGCCAAGCCTGAGCCTGCACCTACCCAGGTGGCGGTGGCCAAGCCCGCGCCCAAGGCTGCCGAGAAACCTGCTGAAAAATCAGCGTCAGGTGGCAGCGGCAACAGCGCCTGGTACACCGGCCAGAAGCCGGGCAACTACGTGGTGCAGATTCTGGGGACTAGCTCCGAAGCGTCGGCCCAGGCCTTTGTGAAAGCCCAAGGTGGCGACTATCGCTACTTCCGCAAGTCCCTGCAGGGCAAGCCGCTGTACGTGGTCACCTACGGCAACTTCGCCAACCGCGATGCAGCGGTGGCCGCCATCAAGAACTTGCCAGCGAAGGTCCAGGCTGGTAAACCTTGGCCACGTACTGTCGCCAGCGTCCAACAAGAGCTGGCTTCGGCCCGCTGATACCTTCCGGGCAGCATCACCCCGCTGCCCTGTAGCCAAGCGAATTCTGGTTTTCGTCTAGCCTGCTGCGCCCAAGCGCGGCAGGCTTTTCTGTCCCGGGCTGTCGGCCACAAGCCACCCACGCAGCTCTGGCTGAATCGCTTCAGAGTCCAGTAAAGTCGCCACTTGGTTGGTGGCATCAATACATTCAAAAATGCGACATAAATTTTCAATGGTGAGACATGAAAATTTGTGAGTGTCGCTGTCGCTGTGCAACAATGGTTTTCCATGGCCACCGCAAAAAAGCTGGCGTTTGATCGGCGTGGATGGTAAGTGGTTGTTAAAAAAGAGATTTGCCTCCGTTGAGGGGTGAACCTGGTGAGAATGTGTCTATGAAAACAGGTCTGTACCATCCCGAAGAATTCAAGGACAACTGTGGTTTTGGCCTGATCGCCCATATGACGGGCGAGCCCAGCCATCACCTTCTGCAAACCGCCATGCAGGCGTTGACCTGCATGACGCACCGCGGCGGTATCAACGCCGACGGCAAGACCGGCGACGGTTGCGGGCTGCTGATGCAGAAGCCCGATCAGTTCCTGCGTGCCATGGCCCAGGAACATTTTGCCGTCGAATTGCCCAGGCAGTACGCCGTCGGCATGGTGTTCTTCAACCAGGACCCGATAAAGGCAGAAGCGGCTCGCGCCAACATGGACCGTGAAATCCGTGCGGCCGGCCTGCAGTTGGTGGGCTGGCGCAAGGTGCCGATCGACACCAGCGTGCTGGGCTGCCTGGCCCTGGAACGCTTGCCGCAGATCGAGCAAGTATTCATCGGCGGCGACGGCCTGAGCGATCAGGAACTGGCCATCAAGCTGTTCAGCGCCCGTCGCCGTTCGTCGGTAGCCAATGCCCATGACGCCGACCACTACATTTGCAGCTTCTCGCACAAGACCATCATCTACAAAGGCTTGATGATGCCGCGGGACCTGGCTGCGTTCTACCCAGACCTGAGCGACGAGCGCCTGCAAACCGCGATTTGCGTGTTCCACCAGCGCTTCTCCACCAACACCCTGCCGAAGTGGCCACTGGCGCAGCCCTTCCGCTTCCTCGCCCATAACGGCGAGATCAATACCATCACGGGTAACCGGAACTGGGCCATGGCCCGGCGGACCAAGTTCGCCAATGACCAGATCCCCGACCTCGAAGAGCTCGGCCCGCTGGTCAACCGCGTCGGCTCAGACTCTTCGAGCATGGACAACATGCTTGAACTGATGGTGACCGGCGGTATCGACCTGTTCCGTGGCGTGCGCATGCTGGTGCCGCCAGCCTGGCAGAACGTCGAGACCATGGACGCCGACCTGCGCGCCTTCTATGAATACAACTCCATGCACATGGAGCCATGGGACGGCCCGGCCGGCATCGTGATGACCGAAGGCCGCCACGCGGTATGCCTGCTCGATCGCAATGGGCTGCGCCCGGCGCGCTGGGTCACCACCACCAACGGCTACATCACCATTGCCTCGGAAATCGGGGTGTGGGGCTATCAGCCTGATGAAGTACTGGCCAAGGGCCGTGTCGGGCCTGGGCAGATCCTGGCGGTGGACACCGAGACCGGGCAGATCCTCGACACCGATGCCATCGATGACCGTCTCAAGTCTCGCCACCCGTACAAGCGCTGGCTGCGTCAGCACGCCACGCGGATCCAGGCGACCCTGACCGACGACCAGGGTGTGGCCAGCTACGACGCTGACCAGCTCAAGCAGTACATGAAGATGTTCCAGGTCACCTTCGAGGAGCGTGACCAGGTGCTGCGCCCCTTGGGTGAGCAGGGCCAGGAGGCGGTCGGTTCAATGGGTGACGACACGCCGATGGCCGTGCTGTCGCAGCGCGTGCGCTCGCCGTACGATTTCTTCCGCCAGCAGTTCGCCCAGGTCACCAACCCGCCGATCGACCCATTGCGCGAAGCGATCGTGATGTCGCTGGAGATCTGCCTGGGCGCCGAGCGCAACATTTTCCAGGAGTCGCCAGAGCATGCCTCACGCGTCATCCTGAGCTCGCCCGTCATTTCGCCGGCCAAGTGGCGCTCGCTGATGAATCTGGAGCGTGACGGCTTCGAGCGTCAGTTGATCGATCTGAACTACGAAGAGGCCGTCGGGCTGGAAGCGGCTATCCGCAACATCGCCGACCAGGCCGAAGAGGCCGTGCGCGCGGGCAAGACGCAACTGGTGCTCAGCGACCGCCACATCGCACCCGGCAAGCTGCCGGTGCATGCTTCGCTGGCCGTAGGTGCAGTGCATCACCGCTTGACCGAGCAAGGCCTGCGTTGCGACAGCAACATCCTGGTGGAAACCGCCACCGCCCGCGACCCGCACCACTTCGCCGTGCTGCTGGGCTTCGGGGCCTCGGCTGTGTACCCGTACCTGGCCTATGAAGTGCTGGCCGACCTGATCCGCACGGGCGAAGTGCTGGGCGATCTGGACGAGGTCTTCAAGTACTACCGCAAGGGCATCTCCAAAGGCCTGCTCAAGATCCTGTCGAAAATGGGCATCTCCACGGTCGCCTCCTACCGGGGCGCCCAGTTGTTCGAAGCCATCGGCCTTGCCGAAGAAGTGGTCGGGCTGAGCTTCAAGGGTGTGTCGAGCCGTATCAAGGGTGCGCGCTTCGTCGATCTGGAGAGTGACCAGAAGCTGTTGGCTGCCGAGGCCTGGAGCGTGCGCAAGCCGATTCAGCAGGGTGGCTTGCTGAAGTTCGTCCACGGTGGCGAATACCACGCCTATAACCCCGACGTGGTCAACACCCTGCAAGCGGCCGTGCAGCAGGGCGACTTCGCCAAGTTCAAGGAGTACACCACGCTGGTCGACCAGCGTCCGGTGTCGATGATTCGCGACCTGTTGAAGGTCAAGGTGGCCGACCAGCCGTTGCCGCTGGAGCAGATCGAGCCGCTCGACGCCATCCTCAAGCGCTTCGATTCTGCCGGTATCTCGCTGGGTGCGCTGTCTCCAGAGGCTCACGAAGCCTTGGCCGAGGCGATGAACCGCCTGGGCGCGCGCTCCAACTCCGGCGAAGGCGGCGAAGACCCAGCCCGCTACGGCACCCTCAAGAGTTCCAAGATCAAGCAGGTGGCGACCGGCCGCTTTGGCGTGACCCCTGAATACCTGGTCAATGCCGAAGTGTTGCAGATCAAGGTGGCCCAGGGCGCCAAACCCGGCGAGGGCGGCCAGCTGCCCGGCGGCAAGGTCAACGGCCTGATCGCCAAGCTGCGCTATGCCGTACCGGGCGTGACGCTGATCTCGCCCCCACCGCACCACGACATCTACTCGATCGAAGACCTGGCGCAGCTGATCTATGACCTTAAGCAGGTCAACCCGCAGGCGCTGGTTTCGGTCAAGCTGGTGGCAGAGGCAGGTGTCGGTACCATCGCCGCTGGCGTGGCCAAGGCCTATGCCGACCTCATCACCATCTCGGGCTACGACGGCGGCACGGGCGCATCGCCACTGACCTCGATCAAGTATGCGGGCGCGCCGTGGGAACTGGGCCTGGCCGAGACTCACCAGACACTGCGCGGCAACGATTTGCGCGGCAAGGTCCGGGTACAGACTGACGGCGGCCTCAAGACCGGCCTGGACGTCATCAAGGCTGCCATCCTGGGTGCCGAGAGCTTCGGCTTCGGCACCGCCCCAATGATCGCGCTGGGCTGCAAGTATCTGCGTATCTGCCACCTGAACAACTGCGCGACCGGCGTGGCGACCCAGAACGACAAGCTGCGCAAGGATCACTACATCGGCACGGTCGACATGGTCGTCAACTTCTTTACCTTCGTTGCCGAGGAAACCCGCGAGTGGCTGGCAAGGCTTGGCGTGCGCAGCCTTGGCGAGCTGATCGGGCGCACCGACCTGCTCGAGGTACTGCCGGGCGACACCGAGCGCCAGCACCACCTGGACCTGACCCCGCTGTTGGGCAGCTCGCACATTGCGGCCGACAAGCCGCAATTCTGCGAGGTGGACAGAAACCCGCCCTTCGACAGGGGCGAGCTTGCCGAGAAGATGGTCGAAATGGCCATGCCGGCTGTGCGTGACCAGGCCGGTGGCGAGTTCGCGCTCGACATCTGCAACTGCGACCGTTCCATCGGTGCGCGTGTCTCCGGTGAAATCGCCCGGTTGTATGGCAACCAGGGCATGGCCGGTGCGCCGATCACGTTCCGTTTCAAAGGCACCGCAGGCCAGAGCTTCGGCGTCTGGAACGCCGGCGGCCTGAACCTGTACCTTGAGGGTGACGCCAACGACTACGTCGGCAAGGGCATGACCGGTGGCAAGGTTACCATCGTGCCGCCGGCTGGCAGCCCGTTCGAAACCCAGCACAGCGCAATCGTCGGCAACACCTGCCTGTACGGCGCTACCGGTGGCAGGTTGTTCGCTGCCGGTACGGCGGGCGAGCGCTTCGCTGTACGCAACTCTGGTGCCCACGCCGTGGTAGAGGGCACTGGTGATCACTGCTGTGAGTACATGACCGGTGGCTTCGTCTGCGTCCTGGGCAAGACCGGTTACAACTTCGGCTCTGGCATGACGGGCGGTTTCGCCTACGTGCTCGACATGGACAACAGCTTCGTCGACAAGCTCAACCACGAACTGGTGGAAATCCAGCGCATCAGTGGTGAAGCGATGGAGGCTTACCGCAGCCACCTGGCGCGGGTTCTTGCCGAGTATGTGGATGAAACCGGCAGTGAGTGGGGGCGCGAGCTCTCCGAAAACCTGGACGACTACGTACGACGTTTCTGGTTGGTCAAGCCCAAGGCGGCCAACCTCAAGCAACTGCTGTCCAGCACCCGCGCCAACCCGCAGTAAACAGCTGCACGTGACCAACCCTGGGCGCTCGAACGGAGCCGCCCAGGGTTTGCCCGGCTCAAGTGATCGTCTTGCGGCTTGCAGCGTGTAGCGTGCGGCTGCTGTTAAGAGGTTTTGAAAAATGGCTGAACGTCTGAATAACGACTTCCAGTTCATCGAAGTGGGCCGCAAGGACCCGAAGAAAAAATTGCTGCGCCAGCGCAAGAAAGAGTTCGTGGAAATCTACGAACCCTTCAAGCCGCAGCAGTCCGTGGAACAGGCGCACCGTTGCCTGGGCTGCGGTAACCCGTATTGCGAGTGGAAGTGCCCCGTGCACAACTTCATTCCCAACTGGTTGAAGCTGGTGTCCGAGGGCAACATCCTGGCGGCCGCCGAGCTGTCGCACCAGACCAACACCTTGCCCGAAGTCTGTGGGCGCGTATGCCCACAGGACCGTCTGTGCGAAGGTGCCTGCACCCTGAACGACGGTTTTGGCGCCGTGACCATCGGCTCGGTGGAAAAGTACATCACCGACACGGCCTTCGCCATGGGCTGGCGCCCGGACATGTCCAAGGTCAAGCCAACCGGCAAGCGCGTGGCCATCATCGGTGCCGGCCCGGCTGGCCTGGGCTGCGCAGACGTACTGGTGCGCGCCGGCGTGACGCCCGTGGTGTTCGACAAGAACCCGGAAATCGGCGGCTTGCTGACCTTCGGCATCCCTGAGTTCAAGCTCGAGAAAAGCGTGCTCAGCAATCGCCGCGAAGTCTTCACCGGCATGGGTATCGAGTTCCGCCTCAACACCAACGTGGGCACGGACGTGACCATGGAGCAGTTGCTGGCTGAGTACGACGCAGTCTTCATGGGCATGGGCACCTATACCTACATGAAAGGCGGCTTCCCTGGCGAGGACCTGCCAGGGGTGCACGATGCTCTGGATTTCCTGATCGCCAACGTCAACCGCAACCTGGGTTTCGAGAAGTCGCCTGAAGATTTCGTCGACATGAAGGGTAAGAAAGTCGTGGTCCTGGGTGGTGGTGACACGGCCATGGACTGCAACCGCACCTCGATTCGCCAGGGTGCCCAGTCGGTGACCTGTGCCTATCGCCGCGACGAAGCCAACATGCCGGGTTCGCGCAAGGAAGTGAAGAACGCCAAGGAAGAGGGGGTCAAGTTCCTCTACAACCGCCAGCCCATCGCCATTGTCGGCGAGGACAAGGTCGAGGGGGTGAAGGTGGTCGAGACCCGACTGGGCGAGCCTGATGCGCGTGGGCGCCGTAGCCCGGAGCCGATCCCAGGCTCCGAAGAGATCCTGCCGGCCGATGCGGTGGTGATCGCGTTCGGCTTCCGCCCTAGCCCTGCCTCCTGGTTCGAGCAGCACGATATCCAGCTCGACAGCCAGGGCCGTGTGGTGGCGCCGGAGAAGAGCAGGTTCAAGCACCAGACCAGCAACCCGAAAGTGTTCGCCGGTGGCGACATGGTGCGCGGGTCGGACCTGGTCGTGACCGCGATCTTCGAAGGGCGCACCGCAGCCGAAGGCATCCTGGACTACCTGGAAGTCTAAGCGCGCCCTGGCAGGTCACGTGGGGTCGCTGGGCGGCCTCATTTGCCAGGGACAAGCGCCCAGACCTGCCCGGGAATGCTTGACCTGAAGCACGCAAAAAACAAAACGCATGGCCCCGACCGTGCCTTTTATGTCGGTGTCTGAGAAAATGCCCCCACTATTTTTCCGGATGCCGACATGACTGCCCTGAAGAACGACCGTTTCCTGCGTGCTCTGCTCAAGCAACCCGTTGACGTGACCCCGGTCTGGATGATGCGCCAGGCCGGCCGCTATCTTCCGGAGTACCGCGCCAGCCGCGCCAAGGCCGGCGACTTCATGAGCCTGTGCAAGAACCCGCAGTTCGCCTGCGAAGTGACCCTGCAGCCGCTGGACCGTTACCCGCTGGATGCGGCGATCCTGTTCTCGGACATCCTCACCATCCCGGACGCCATGGGCCTGGGCCTGTATTTCGAAACCGGTGAAGGCCCGCGTTTCAGGAAGGTGGTCAGCACCCCGGCAGACATCGAGGCGCTGCCTGTTCCCGACGCGCAGAAAGACCTGGGCTATGTGATGGACGCGGTCAGTACCATCCGCCGCGAACTCAACGGCCGCGTGCCGCTGATCGGCTTCTCCGGCAGCCCCTGGACCCTGGCCACCTACATGGTCGAAGGCGGCTCTTCCAAGGATTTTCGCAAGACCAAGGCCATGGCCTATGACAATCCGCAGGCACTGCACCTGTTGCTGGACAAATTGGCGCAGTCGGTGACCACCTACCTCAATGGGCAGATCCTGGCCGGTGCCCAGGCCGTGCAGATCTTCGATACCTGGGGCGGTAACCTGTCGTCGGCGGCCTATCAGGAGTTCTCCCTGGCCTATATGCGCAAGATCGTCAGCGGCCTGATTCGCGAACACGACGGGCGCAAGGTCCCCGTCATTCTGTTCACCAAGAATGGCGGCCTGTGGCTGGAAAGCATTGCTGAAGCAGGGGCCGATGCCCTGGGGCTGGACTGGACCTGCGACATCGGCGATGCCCGTCGCCGGGTGGGTGACAAGGTCGCCTTGCAGGGCAACATGGACCCGACCGTCCTGTATGCCCGGCCGCAGGCCATTCGTGCGGAAGTGGCACGCATCCTGGCCAGCTACGGCCACGGCAGCGGCCATGTGTTCAACCTGGGCCACGGCATCACGCCGGAGGTCGATCCTGAAAACGCGGGCGCTTTCATCAACGCCGTGCACGAGCTGTCGGCGCAGTATCACCTGTGAGCCGCTTGTGACAGCGCACGACGCTGCGTGGCCCGGCCGGGGCTGAGTGCAGCGAGATTGTCGCATTAAGTTTCAATTCAGCGGTGCTCGCTAGGCTGGTCCTACTCCAACAGAGATAGGACCCGCTCCCATGAAAGCACGCTACCTTGCCCTGATCCTTGCCCCCTTGTTCAGCACCGCTGCACTGGCGTCAGGCGGCTACACCGGCCCTGGTGCGCAGTCGATTGCCACCGTGGCCGCTGCCAGCGAGGCCGCGGACGATACGCCGGTGGTCTTGCAGGGCTACGTGACCCGCAAGCTCGACAACGATGACAAATACGAATTCAAGGACAGCACCGGCACCATTACGGTCGAGATCGATGACGAGGACCTGCCGCCCACACCATTCAATGACAAGACCAAGGTCAAGCTGATCGGTGAAGTCGAAAAACACTTGATGAGCCGCGAGGTCGACGTGGACCGGGTCGAGATCATCAACTGATCCAGCGTTCCTGTCGCAGGCAGGCCGGCTCTCGGCGGTTTCACTGCGCCTTGAACCGGCCTGCCTGCGTTGCCGCCTTCCCCCCCTCTTCAGGCGGCCTTCGGCGCCAAGGTGCTCAGGCGCAACGCCACCATCAGGGCCACCGCCAGCAAGCATCCAATGAACAGGCCAATGCCGTTCCAGCCCCAATGGTGCCAGAACACCCCGCCAGCCGTGCCCGCCACGCTTGAACCGGCGTAGTAACAGAACAGGTACAGCGAGGAGGCCTGCCCCTTGGCTTTGAGCGCTCGGCGCCCGATCCAGCTGCTGGCCACCGAGTGGGCCCCGAAGAAGCCGAAGGTGAAGACAAGCATGCCCAGGATGATCAGCGACAGCGGCTGGGTCAGGGTCATGAGCAAGCCGCCGCCCATGACCACGATGCTGGCCCAGAACACCTTGCGCCGTCCCAGCCTGTCGGCCAGAGCGCCCACCTGGGCCGAACTGTAGATGCCAGACAGGTAGACGACCGACAGCAAACCCACCAGGGCTTGATTCATGTGATAAGGCTCGGCCAGCAAGCGGTAGCCGATGTAGTTGAACAGCGTGACGAAGGCGCCCATGAGCAGGAAGGCTTCGAGAAACAGCCAGGGCAGGCCGGCGTCCTTGAAGTGCATGAGGAACCCGTTGACCAGCGTGCGTGGGTTCAGGGTCTGGGGCTGGAAGTTGCGCGACTCGGGCAATGCCTTCCAGAACACGATGGCCGCCAGCAGTGCCAGGCTTCCCAAGGTGAGCAATGCCGCGTGCCAGCTGACGAAATCGATCAGCACGCCTGTGATCAGGCGCCCGCACATGCCGCCGATGGCATTGCCGCCGATGTAAAGGCCCATGGCCAGGCCAATGTGCTGTGGGTGGATCTCTTCACTGAGGTAGGTCATGGCCACGGCCGCCAGCCCGCTCAACGACAACCCGACCAAGGCCCGAGTTGCCAGGACCAGCTCCCAGGTCGGCATCAGCGCGCTGGCTATCGTGGACAAGGCCGCGCAGCCCAGGGCCGCCACCATCACTGGCTTGCGGCCGATGCGGTCAGAGATCGGGCCCGTGACCAGCAGCCCAAGCGCCAGCATGCCAGTGGAGACCGAAAGCACCAGGCTGCTCTGTGCAGCGTTGATGCCGAATTCCTTCGACAGCAAGGGCATCATCGGTTGTACGCAGTAGAGCAGGGCAAAGGTGGCGAAGCCGCCGCTGAACAGCGCCAGTACCGTTCTCATGAACGCCGGGGTGCCCTTTTCGATCCAGGCGTCGTGCGAGGTCACAGGCTCGGGTTCGGGTTTGGTCGATACGAGGGCTACAGCGGTTTTCACGGGCAAGAACCTCAGGGGCAGTGAAAAAATCATATAGCTGGCTAATAATTAGGTCCAATATATTGTTCGACATAATTAAGACGTTTCACGACCTATGAGAGGTGGGTGATGGAGCTGCGCCACTTACGCTATTTCGTCGCGGTTGCCGAAGAGTTGCACTTCGGCCGGGCAGCCCAGCAACTGGGCATCTCGCAGCCGCCACTTAGCCAACAGATCCTTGCGCTCGAGCAGGAACTCGGTGCGCGGCTGTTCGAGCGGACCAACCGCCGTGTCGAGCTCAGCGAGGCCGGGCGACTGTTTCTGGAAGAGGCTCGCCAGGTGTTGGCACAGGTCGAAAAGGCCGCCGATGTCGCCCGCCGCGCACAGTTGGGTGAACTGGGTGAAATGAAGATCGGCTTCACATCCTCGGCCCCGTTCACATCGAAAATTCCCAAGGCGATTCATGCGTTCCGGCAGCGCTTTCCAGCCGTGCATTTGAACCTCATGGAAATGAGCAGCCGCGAAGTGGCGCAGGGCGTATTCGATGAGTCCATCGAAGTGGGGCTGATGCGACCCATGCCGTTGGCCGGCGGCCTGGTTGCGACCGAACTGTTTCGTGAGCCTTTGGTGGCAGTGATCAACGCCTCCCATGCGCTGGCCAACGGCGCCGAGCAGGGTGTGCACCTGGCAGCGCTGGCCCACGAGCCTTTCGTTTTCTTTCCACGGAGTTACGGCAGTGGTTTGTACGCGCAGTTACTGGATCTGGCGCGCCAGGCGGGTTTCAGTCCCCATTTCGCGCAGGAAGCAGGGGAGGCCATGACCATCATCGGCCTGGTGTCGGCGGGGCTTGGGGTGTCGGTGCTGCCGGCGTCCTATCAGCGCATGCGCATCGAGGGCGTGGTGTACCGCACCTTGCTGGACGAGCAAGCCACCTCGGCGGTCTGGCTGGTACAGCGCCAGTGCCGCAGGTCGGCGATGGCCGAGGCGTTTGCCGAGCTGCTCACCGGGCAGGTTCAGGGATGAAACCAGCCCGGTGAGCGGGGCGGGTCATCAGTTGACGCGGGCCAGGTCACCCTTGAGCGCAACACCGGCAATCACTGCACCGGCGTGGCATTCGTAGGTGGAAGCGTCCTTGCGCTCGTTACGTTTGTAGTAGCTGGCGATGTTCGTCACGGCATTGGCGTTGGCCTTGCGAGCAGCGTCCTGCAAGGTCAGCAACGCGGATTGCAGGGCCCACTCACAGGCAGCCTCGTCACTCTTGTTGAAGGCGTTGGTTTTCTTGTTGGTGACCGAGTTGGGGCTGATCACGGTGACCTTGCCGCGCGGCTTTACACCGGCCAGGTAGAATTTGACCGAGCCATCGAGCTTCTTCTCGGCGAGCATCTGCTGCACAACCTTTTCGAACGGCAGGTACAGCGCCGTGTCGCGAGCCTGGCTCAGGCCGGGTAGGGCAGCGAGCAGCAGGGCGGTGGCGGCGGTCAGGGTTTTCAAGCGCATCGGGGTCTTCCTTGGTCAGTGGTTTGATGAGGCGTTGCTGCGTTGCACAAGCTGATCGGCGGACAGTGCGTTGAGCTGGCGCACGATGCTGCGGTCCAGGTTGTAGACCCAGCGGTTGTAGTTGCGGTGGATCTTGCCGTCGTCATAGCCCAGTTCGCGGCTATCGCGGTAATCGATGCGGAACTGGCTGGCGCTGTAGTGAATATCCACGGCGGCGTAGAAGGTATTGCGCACGGTGATGTCGGCCTGAATGACCGAGGCGCCCACCGAACGGGCCGTCCAGCCGCGCTCGACGACGGCCTTGAGGATCGCCTGCTGGACCTGCTGCTGGGTGTAAGGGGTGGCAGCAGCCAGTTGTTCCGAGGGGTTGAGCACCGGCTTGGAGGTACAACCGGCAAGGCCGGCCAGTACCAGCCCTAGTGCAGCGGCGCGTAGCAGTGAGGACATTCCTTGCGCTCCTATCGAGGGTCAGGGCCAGCGGCGGAAGATCAGCGACGTGTTGACCCCGCCGAAGGCAAAATTGTTGTTCATCACGAACCCGTGGCTCATGTGGCGGAACTCACCACGCAGGTAGTCCAGTTCGCCGCAGCGAGGGTCTACCGCGTCCAGGTTCAGCGTGTGCACATAGCGGTCGCTGTTCATCATTTCGATGCTGAACCAGGACTCCAGCGCACCGCACGCCCCCAGGGTATGGCCCAGGAAGCTCTTCTGCGAACTGAGGGGCATGCGTGGGCCGAACAGGCTGCTGGTGGCCAGGGTTTCGGCGATGTCGCCTTGCTCGGTCGCGGTGCCATGGCCGTTCACATAGCCAATCGCCTCCGGTGTCAGGCCTGCGTCTTCGAGCGCCAGTTCCATGGCCCGGCGCATGGTCGACTGTTCGGGTCGGGTCGTGTGCTGGCCGTCGGCGTTGCTGCCGAAACCGATGATCTCGGCATGAATCTTCGCGCCTCGCGCCTGTGCATGCTCAAGCTCTTCGAGCACCAGCATGCCGGCGCCTTCGCCGATCACCAGGCCATCCCTGCCGCAGTCGTAGGGGCGCGGGCTGAGGTGCGGCGTGTCGTTCTTGAGGCTGGTGGCATAGAGGGCGTCGAAGACCATGGCCTCGGTCGGGCACAGTTCTTCGGCACCGCCGGCCAGCATCATCGGCAAGCGCCCGTACTTGATGGCTTCATAGGCATAACCAATGCCTTGGCTGCCGCTGGTGCAGGCACTGGACGTGGGGATCAGGCGCCCGGTCAGGCCGAAGAAAATGCTGATGTTGGCGGCGGTCGTGTGCGGCATCATGCGCACATAGGAATTGGCGTTGAGCCCGTCGGCCACCGAGTTGAGCAGCATGTTGCCGAACGCCTTGATCTCGTCGGTACTGCCGGTGGACGAGCCGCAGGCAACGCCCATGCGGCCATCGCGAATGCTCGGGTCGCCGAGCAAGCCTGCATCGGCGAGGGCCTGTTCGGCAGCGCCAACGGCCAGGCGCGACACCCGGCCCATGCTGCGAAGCTGCTTGCGCGTCCAGTGCGCCGGGACCTTGAAATCATCGATGGGCCCGGCCAGGCGCGTGTTCATTTCCTCGAAGCGGTCCCACTCGTCCATGCGGCGGATACCACTGCGTTGGCTGGCGAAATGACCGGCAATGGTTGCCCAGTCATTGCCCAGCGAGGTGATGCCGGCCATGCCGGTGACGACCACGCGGCGCATCAGCACAGCCCCCCGTTGACCGCCAGCACTTGGCGGGTGATGTAGCTGGCCTCCGGCGACATGAGGAAGTTGACGGCGCCTGCTACCTCTTCAGCGGTGCCCATGCGCCCGGCAGGGATCATCTTCATCAGTTCGTCCACCGGCACATGTTCGTCGAGCATGGCCGTGTCGATCAGCCCGGGCGCTACGCAGTTGACGGTGATGCGCCGCTTGCCCAGTTCGATTGCCAAGGCCTTGGCCGCCCCGATCAGGCCCGCCTTCGAAGCGCTGTAGTTGACCTGCCCGCGGTTGCCGATGAGCCCTGAAACCGAGGTGATGCAGACGATGCGGCCCGGCGCGCGGCGGCGGATCATGGGCATGGTCAGTGGCTGCAGCACATTGTAGAAACCGTCCAGGTTGGTCCGCAGCACCTGGTCCCAATCCTCGTCGGTCAGCGCGGGGAAGGCGCCATCGCGGGTCAGGCCGGCATTGCACACCACGCCGTAGTAGGCACCGTGCGCCTCCACGTCGGCTTCGAGCGCCAAGCGGCAGGCGGCGCGTTCGCCGATGTCGAACTGCAATACGCGCGCCTGCTGCCCCAGAGCACGCACTTGATCGGCCACCACATCGGCTTCGGACCGGCCGCTGCGGCAATGCAGTACCAGGTCGTAACCCGAACGTGCCAGGCGCAGGGCGATGGCACGGCCGATTCCACGGCTCGAACCGGTCACCAGGATGGTATCAGTCATGAAAGGGGCTCCTCAGGGCCCGCTTCGGCCAGGTAGCTGGCCGCTTGCGGCGGGCGGTACACATTCAGGCGGGCGGTGGCGTGGATGCCGGGGCCGCGCAGGTGACATTCGAAAACGCCCATGCCGTTCTCGTCTTCGAGCGAGCGTTGGGCATGGACATGCAATTGGGCGCCGGCCGGGAAAAACTCGACATCGCACGTGTACTTGCGGGCACCGAGCAAAAAACCCAGCTCGACGGCCTGGCCATTGCGTCGCGCCCGGCAACCGGCGTAGGCGGCGACGCTCTGGGCCATCAGCTCGATGCCGAACCAGGCCGGCAGGCTGCCATCGGCGCGATTGAACAGTGCGCCGGGCCGTACGGTGGTACGGGTGCTGATCTGCTCCTCGTCACAGTGCTCGATGTGATCGATCAGGATCATGTCGCCAGCATGGGGCAGCAGCTCGGCCAGGGGCCAGGTGATCATGCGATGTCTCCAAGAATCAGGCTGACGTTGTTGCCGCCGAAGGCGAACGAGTTGCTCATCAGTCGCCGTGGGCCATGGGTTGCCAGGCGCTGGCTGCCGTCGACCAGGGTCAGTTCAGGCAGGGCAGGGTCGGGCTGGCCGTCCCACAAGTGCGGCGGCAGCAAGCCCAACGGGTTGTGCCTGCTCAGGCTCAGCCAGCAGAACGCCGCCTCGAGCGCACCGGCAGCGCCCAGGGTATGGCCCGTCATCGGCTTGCTGGATGAGCACGGCAGGCCGGCGCCGAACAGGGTATCGACGGCCAGGCTTTCCATGGCGTCGTTATGGGACGTGGCGGTGCCGTGCAGGTTCAGGTAATGGATGTGCGCGGGCTCAAGCCCGGCATTGTCCAGCGCTTTGCCCATGCACTGCAAGGCACCGGCGCCAGTTGGGTCGGGCGCGGAGATGTGGTGGGCGTCGGAACTGGCGCCTGCGCCGAGCAGGGCGATGCGCTCGCCTTGCGCTTCAGGCGCGCGGGTCATCAAGAACAAGGCGGCAGCCTCGCCGATGTTGATGCCGTCGCGGTTGGCCGAGAACGGATTGCAGCGGCGCTCGCTGATCGCTTCCAGGGCGCTGAACCCGTTGAGCGTGAGGTGACAGAGGCTGTCCACCCCGCCGCACAACACCGCATCGCATACGCCCAGGTCCAGCAGACGCCGAGCGCTCAGCAGCGCGCGGCCGCTGGAGGTGCACGCGGTTGAAATCACATAGGCCGGCCCGCCGAGTTGCAGCCAGTCGGCGAGAAAGTCCGCCGGCGCGCTCAACACTTGCTGGGCATAGTGATAATCGGCCGGGAAGTGATCGCTCGCCAGGAAGTGGCCAATGGCGGCACTGCCTTCGGCGATGCCCGAGGTGCTGGTACCCAGGACCACCCCGACACGGTGGGCACCGTATTGCGTAATCGCCTGGCGCAGGGCGGGCTCGATCTGCAGCGCGGCGGCGTACAACAGCTGATTGTTGCGGCTGTGCTGCTCCGGCAAGGGGACGGCTGGCAGCGGCTGCGTCACGGCGCCCACCGGAGGCTGGCGCTCGGGAATCCAGCCTGGGGCGGGCCGCATCCCTGAACAGTCGCCGGCAAACAGGCGTGCGGCGACGTCGGCCTGGCCATGGCCCAGGGCGCAGATCAGGCCCAGGGCATTGAGGTAGGCGGTCATGGTGTGTGCTCACGGGGCAGGGGGTCGATTACATAGCGCAGGCCTTGGTCCAGGTGCAAGTCAAACGCGTGGGCCGTGCGGTAGGTTACCCGCCAGCGCGCGCCCAGCCAACGCTGCCCCTGCTGCTCCCGGGCCTGGGGATACAACCGGGCCAGCTGGTCCTGTGGCGTGAGGGCGAACAGCACGGCGGCGAACAACTCGCGGGCCGCCGGGTTAGGTGGCAGCAAGCCGTCGGCCTGCCATTGCTGGCCGTCCAGCACTTGTCGCGCCTGGGGAATACCCAGCAGGTCGAGCAGCGACCAGCGCAGACGGCCGCCCTCGTCCTGGATCACCAGTAGCCAGTCCTGGCGCTGCCCGGCCTGGGTGCGCTCAACATGCAGTTGCTGCGGCAGGGCAAGCGCCGGAAGGGATGCGGGCAGTGGTGCCCTAACGGCACAGGCACCGAGCATCAGACAAAGGGCAAGCGCCATCCAGGGTTTCATGCGTGCTCCAAGGGCTTGCGAGCCACTACATTGACCAGCGTTTCATCGCGTTCGCCGACCGGTGGAGGCTTGCGCAGGCCCAGGCGCTCCAGCAGGCCGAAGTCCTTGGCCCGGCTCCACCACAGGTAGGGATAGGACACGTTGTCGGGCCCGAACGCGAACCCCTGCACGCGCAGCATGTGCAGATAGCCCTCGGCGCTTTTCTGCACGTGCATGGGGTGACGGAAGAACCAGCGAATGACCCAGGTATCGATATAGGCTTGCGTGGACTCGGCGAACAGCAGGTAGCCGCCCGGTTTGAGTACGCGGTAGAACTCGGCCAGGGCCTTTTCCTGCTCGACCAGGTGATGGAAGGTCTGGTGGCAGAACAGTACATCGATGCTGGCATCGGGGTAGGGCAGGCTGGCGCAGTCACCGCCTGACAACTCCACCTCGATACCGAGGCGCTTGGCCTCGGCTGCGCTGAGGTCGAGGCTGTGCGGATCGGCGTCGGTGCCCAGCAGCCTGGAGGGGGCGAATACCTGCTGCAGGTGCTTGAACGACTTGCCCTGCCCGCAGCCGGCATCGAGCAGAACCGGCGCCTGGGGAAGGGCGCCTGCGAAGAGCCGGGCGAGGTCATCGATTGCCACCCGCAGCACGTGATGCTGCCAGGTGTGGCTGCTCAGGAAGCGAAACCCGATGCGGGTTTCTTCCACATAAGTCTCGCTCAGGAACGGGCGCTGGGTCATGGGGTGTCCCTTGCGCACAGTTCGGCCAGGGTACGCAGCCGGCGCCGCGGCTCGGCGACGAACGGGTTACGTGTATCCCAGGCATACCCGGCCAGTATGGAGCTGATCATGGCGCGAATCTCCGGTGAGCTGCCGGGGTGATAGATCACATCCTGGAAACTGCCGTCGTACCAGCCTTCCACGTACACACGGAAGGTATCGACGCCACGCTGCAGCGGCTCGGCAAACGCGCTCTGCCAGTCCACTGCCTCCCCTTGCAGCTGGCGGTGCAGCAGGCCGGCAGCCATGCTGGCAGAGCGCATGGCGATGGTGACACCGGAGGAGAACACCGGGTCAAGGAATTCCGCTGCATTGCCCAGCAGGGCGTAGCCCGGCCCATGCAGCGCCTTCACGTTGGCCGAATAGCCGCCGATGGTGCGAGCCGGGGTGTCCCAGACTGCATTGGCCAGCACCTTGGCCAGGCCAGGCGCTTGCGCCACGAAGTGCTTCAGGCACGCATCGAGGTCGTCAGGGGCAGCGGCAAAGCGCTCAGCGGCGGCCACTACCCCCAACGAGGTGCGGCCATCACTGAAGGGAATGGTCCAGAACCAGACGTCACGGTGCTCGGGGTAGGTGGTGATGAGGATCTTGTCGCGATCGAAGCCGGGGTGGTCGATGCGGTCTTCGATGTGCGTGAAGACCGCTTTGCGCACTGGGAAAGCGGACGGGGCTTCAAGGTCCAGCAGGCGCGGCAGCACGCGGCCGTAGCCGCTGGCATCCAGGACGAACTGGGCCTGGAGCAGGTACTCGCTGCCATCGGGCCGGCGCACCACCACCTGCGGCTGTGGCCCGCCCATGTCGGCGCTGACAACTTCATGCTCGTAGCGGATTTCCACGCCCTGAGCCTGGGCCTGGTCGGCCAGTATCTGGTCGAAGCGGGCACGCTGCACCTGGAAGGTGCTGGTCTTGCCTGGCGTGAAGGTCTGCCCGAAGTCGAAGGCGGTGTATTCGTCGCCCCAGGCGAATGCAGCGCCATTCTTGTACTGGAAACCTGCCGCCTGCACGGCGTCCAGCATGCCCGCCTCTTCGACGAAGTCCAGACAGTGCGCCAGCAGGCTTTCGCCGATGGAAAAACGCGGGAAACGCTGACGCTCGATCACCAGTACGTCGTGCCCGCTGCGCTTGAGCAAGGCCGCCGCGATGGCGCCGGAAGGCCCGGCACCGATGACCAGGACCTCGCGTTGTTGGGTTTCAAGGTTTGGCATGCGGGCTCCTTGCCATGGGTTCTGTGTTGAGTGGAAGGCGATGAAGGCCAGCCAGCGCCGGCATCAGGGTGGCGACCAGGCTCATCAGCATGAGCGCGAAGTACACCGCTGGGGTGATCAACTGCTGGGAAAGCAGCAGGTTGAGGAAAACGATTTCACTGAGGCCGCGAATGTTCAGCAGCAGGCTCTCGCGCCATTTGCCGGCAGCGCCGGGCGACGGAGCAGCCCAGCACAGGCCCAGCCAGTTGCCCAGCAACTTGCTGACGATCGGAAGCACCAGCAAGGCAACTAGCTGCCACGCGTCCAACTGCCCCAAGGCTTGATGGGCATCGATCTGCACCACGCCGTAGGTCAGGATCATGGGTACCGCCAAACCCTGCTGCACGCGGCGGTTGTACCGCTCTGGCAGCGGCAATGCCGCCGCGACCTTGAGCCAGGCCAGGCACGCCAGATAGCCAACCCCCAGCACCAGTGCGTTGAGCTTGTAGTGTTCGGCAATGAACAACAGCACCAGGAACAACGCGCCATACAGCGAAGGCGCACGCAAACCCAGTGCGTGCAACGGCCACGGCAGCAGTGCCGCCAGTAGCGGCAAGGCCAGTGTGCCGGGGTCTAGGCTGCCCTGGCCTACCCCTAGCAACAGCCAGCATGCCAGGTCGATCAGGATGGCAGCCTGCAACAACCGCCGGCTGGCCGCCAGGGGATAACCGATTGCCTGGAGATACAGGTAGAGCACCGGTATGGCGGTGATCGCGAACACCAGCCCCAGTGCCAGTGCACCGACACCGCTCAGCCCTATCACCCAGAAGGCACAGGCGATACCGCAGGCGAACGGCAGCAGGAAACTGGGCACGGCAAGTTTCAGCGCCTGGCGGTCCGGGCGCAGCGCCAGTACGTCGATCAGAATGTGGCCGAGCAACAGGGCGAAACTACCGCCGTAGAGCGTTTTTACCCATGCCGGTGCGATCAGCGCAGTGCCCTCCAAGCGCCAATGCGGCGTCACCCACAGGCCCATCAAGGCAGGGAGCACCAGTGTTGCCAGCAACAGATGGCTGACGATCGGGATCAACCCGAGGCGCTTGCCCAGCCTGCTGGCCAGGGTGAAGAGCGCCAGCGCCAGCGCCCAGAAGATAACGATCATCATGAGCGGTCGTGCGCTCCCTCGCGGGGCGCTGCCCAAGGCGCCAGCAGGAAGCTGAACACCAGCCCCAGGCTCACCGCCACGCCAAAGTTGCTGACGGCCGGCGTGCTGGACAGTGCCAGCAGGCCGAACGACAGCCATGTGGTCAACGCAGCCAGCAAGGTTCCGAGCAGGCTCACCGCGGCGCCGCCGATGCGCTCATGCATGAGGATGGCGTAGTCGACGCTGATGGCTGTCACCAGCAGTAGCCCGAACAGGCTGAACAGTGTCAACGGCTCGCCCAGCCAGCCGAGGCTCGCCAGGCTGCACAGCGCAGCCAGCAGCGGCAAGGCCACGATGCGCAAAGAGCCCCGCAACCCGAAAGGCACGGCCAGGAGCATCAAAATCAACGCGCACGAAAGCAGTTTGAGCTCCGCTGCGCTGACCTGGGTGGCGGCGAACAACTGGTTCAGCTCGCCGAGTCGATCAACCAGCTGTACACCGGGCAGGTCCTGCGTCTGCAACCGCAACAGGGCGGCGTCAGACAAGCCTTGCAGGCTGACGATGGCAGCAACGCCGTCACCTGCGCTGCCCAGCCACAAGGGTCGCCATGCCTCGCCCAATGGGCCTGCCAGCACGTCGTCGATGCGCTGCAGTGGCAGTGCGCGCAGTTGCGCGACTTCAGCGTCCAGGGCCGCTTGGGGAACGCCGAGCGCCAGCAGAGGCTGCCAATGCTCAGGTAGCGCAGCCAAGGCCTCGCGCACCTGTGCTTGCTCGGCAGGGGTAGCGACCAGTTGGCCGAGGCTCATGTAGCCCTTGAGCTTGTCCAGCGCCACCAACTCGTCCAGCTTGGCCCCCAACTGCTGGGTGCGTTCGAGCAATTGCTGCTGGTCGGCAGCCCGCACCAGGTAGAACTGGCTGGTGGGCTGGTAACCGGTGATGCGTGCTACTGCCTGGGCTTGCTGCAACAGCTGCGGCGGCGTGCCCACCCATTGGCGGATATCGTTGTGGGTCTGCAGGTGCCAGAGGCCGCTGGCGCAGAACAGCAGTAGCAGGGCCAGCAACGCTGCGCTCGGCACTTTGCGCAGCAATGCATCACGCCAGCGGGTGAGCGCCTGGGCGATACGCATCGGCCAATCCGCGGGTTGCAGTTGAGCCTTGGTCAGTAGGGCCGGAACCAGGCACACCGCACTAAGGTAGGCGCCCATCAGACCAGCGGCGGAGAAAACGGCAATCTGGGTCAGCGCCGGGAATGGGGTGAAGGCCAATGCCAGATAGCCGATGCAACTGGTGGCCAGGCTCAGGCTCATGCCTGGCAGGGTCAGGCGCACGGCCGTCCAGCTTTGCCAGGGCTTGAGGCTCCAGCTCTTGGTCAGATAATGCAGCGGATAGTCTATCGCGACCCCGATCAGGCTGGAGCCCAGGACCAGGGTCATGACATGCATCTGGCCGAACACTGCCACGCACACCACTGAGCCAAACAGCATGCCGACTAGCACGGGCACGAACGCCAGCAGCGCGCGCACGCTGCGCAGGGCCAGCAATAGCAACAGCAAGATACCCAGCGTTGCCCCGCCGCCTACCCAGGTGATCTCCCGGCTGGCTTGCTGCTGGCCGGCGGCGGCGTGCAGCAGGCCGCTGGCGGCCAGCAACCGCGCATCGACGGCGCTTGCCTGCACACGCCCCTGGGCCAGCAAATCCGCCACCTGTAGGGGCAGATGCATGTCGAAGGCATTGCCCAGGGTGCGCGCGCGCACCAGCACCCAGTAATACCCTTCGGCCTGGGCAATCAAGGCACCGCTGGCGGTGTCCAGTTCCACGTTCGCGGGCTTGGGCTGGGCATTCTGGATGCGCCCGGTCAGCCCTAACCAGTCGTCCTGGCCCGGCACCAGGCTGAACCCCGCAAAGGGGTCGACCAGGCTCTGGACGCGCTGCGCCACGAAGGCGTCCGGCTGCTGCTGCAATTGTTGCCGGTCAGATGCCGGCAGCATGGCCAGGCGACCTTTGAGCAACTGGTCTCGCACCGCCTGCAGGTCGGTGTCCAGGCTCCACTGCACCTTTTCGAACAGGCCACTGGCCTGCCACTGATTCGCCAACCGTTGTGCCAGCGCCACTGCCTGTGGTCGCTGAGCGTGGCCGACCAGAAGCAGCAACTCGCGGTTCAGTGGCTCCTGCATCCGCTGCTCGGCCTGTTGCACCAGAGGATCCTGGGTCGCGCCGGGCACCAGCGCCATCAAGTCGGCAGACAAAGGCGCGCCGCGGTGCCACTGCCAGCCGGCCATGGCCAGCATGATCAGCAGCACGAAGACGAACAGGCGTGGCAACTGGCGTTCAGTCGGCAAAGTCACTGCGCTCCATGTCGCTCAGCTCGGCCGCACCGGTGCTTTCAGGCAGGCGCAATACCGTGCTGTCGCCTTGGGTCTCGCTCAGCTCGATGCGCTGCACGAAACGCCCACCGCTGATATCGATGCGGCTGAAGATTTGCTTGAGCAGCAACGAGCGTGGGGTCAGACGCAGCTGCCACTGGGTTGCATCGCCGCTCAACGCCAGTTCGAAATCACGCTGCAGCCCGGTGCTGTCACCTTGCAGCACGGCAAAGAACAGCTGGTTTTGCTGCGCACCGGCGCTGCGGCTTGGCAGCACTTGCCAGCCGCTCGGGTCGCGCCGGGCAATGCCCTGGGCGTCGATCCGGTAGTCCTGACGCAGGGGGGTATGCAGCATCCAGAGCAGGCCATGATCACGGGCAAGCACGAACTCACCCTCGCTCAGCAAGGGCTGGGGCAGGGCACGCAGGTGTTTTTCCTGAATGAATGGGCCCTTGACCACCGCAGGTGCGCTGAGCTGGCGTTGCAGGTCGTCCAGGTCGAAGGCTGCGCTCAAGGGGCTGACGATCAGCACCGCCAGCGTTGCCAGCACGCGGGCCAGCCGTTTTAGCGCAGGGGTCATGGCAACACCTGCTGCACGGCATCGAGCATGGCCTGCGGCGAGGCCAGCTGCATCTCGCCACTGTCGATGTGCACGGCCACCTGAACCGTACTGGCACGGGTCATGCGCTCCCCGGTCACGGCATCGCTGATCAGGTAATGCAGCTTCAGGCGGTTTTCCCATTCCACCAGGCTGGCCCTCACATTCAGGCGCTGGCCGAACGTCGCGCCGCGCATGTAGCGCAGCTGCAGGTCGATCACCGGCCATGCATAGCCGCTGGCCTGCATCTGCACATAGTTGTGCGCCAGGCGGTCGAGCAGGGCGCATCGCGCCACTTCCAGGTACTTCACGTAATGGCCGTGCCAGACCACATGCATGCTGTCGACATCGAAAAACGGCACGATGATTTCGGTGTCGACGTGGAAAACGCCAGGGTTACGCATGCAGCCTCCAGTGACGTTGACCGATGCGCACCAGGCAGTGGCGCAGGTCGCCTTCAAGTGCGCGGTCTTCGATGACCGGCGCGAACTCCTGCAGCAACGCCTCATGCATCTGCGCCAGCGCAGGGGGCAACGGGTGTGCCTGAGCCTGCTGGCTGCGCAACCAAACGCCCTGATTGGCGGCCAGCAGTGCCGCGGCGGCGACTTGCTCGGTCAGCTCCAGGACCCGCAGGGCATCGCGGGCGGCGATGGTGCCCATGCTCACCTTGTCCTGGTTGTGGCATTCGGTTGAGCGCGAAAACACGCTGGCGGGCATGGTCTGCTTGAGCGCTTCGGCGGTCCACGCGCTGGCCCCGATCTGCACAGCCTTGAACCCATGGTTGATCATGGCGCGCTCGGCCGGTGCGCCCGACAGGTTGCTCGGCAGGCCGTGGTTGTAACGCACATCCACCGCCAGCGCGAGCTGTCGGTCGAGCAGGTCGGCCACGTTGGCGACGAGGGTTTTCAGGCTGTCCATGGCAAAGGCGATGTGCCCGCCGTAGAAGTGCCCACCGTGCAGCACGCGCTCGGCATCACCGTCGATGATCGGGTTGTCGTTGGCGCTGTTGAGCTCGGTTTCGATGAAACCGCGCAACCAGCCCAGGCTATCGGCCAGCACCCCCAGGACATGGGGCGCGCAGCGTAGCGAATAGCGGTCCTGCAGGCGGTGCAAGGGCGGCAGGGGGGCGTCGATCGCCAGGTCCTGGCGCAGCCAGGCGGCGACCTGCGCCTGGCCAGGGTGCGGCTTGGCGGCGAACAGGCGCTCGTCGAAGTGCTCGGGGTTGCCTTGCAAGGCAACCACGTTCAATGCAGTGATCCGGGTTGCCAGGTGCAGAAGATAATCGGCGCGGGCAAATGCCAGGCACGCAAGGCCGGTCATCACTGCCGTGCCGTTCATCAGGGCCAGGGCTTCCTTGGGCCTGAGCACCAGGGGCTGCCAGCCCAGTTCGCGGTGCACGTCGGCGCTGCGGCGGCGTTGACCCTGGAACATCACCTCGCGCTCGCCCGAGAGCGTCGCGGCTACGTAGGACAGCGGGGTAAGGTCGCCACTGGCGCCTACCGAACCTTCTTCGGGGATCAGCGGCAGGATGTCGTGGGCAATGAAGTCGCGCAGGCGCTCGAGCAGTTCCAGGCGAACACCCGATACGCCGTGGCTGAGTGAACGCAGGCGTGCAGCCAGCACTGCGCGAGTGGCCGAGGCGTCCAGCAGCTTGCCGAGGCCGCAACCGTGGAAGGTGTAGAGGTGGCGTGGCAGCGCCTCGACGTGTTCAAGCGGCACGGCCACGACACAGGAGTCACCGTAGCCGGTGGTCACGCCGTAGATCACCCCTTCCTTGTCGAGCAGGGTGTCGAGAAAGCGCGCCCCGCGGGCAATGCGCTCGCGGTAGGCAGCATCGTCCTGCAGGTGTGCCGTGGCACGACCTTCGGCCAGCGCCACGACGTCTTCGATAGCCAGCGGCGATTCGCCGAACGTGACAGGTTCATGCGCTTGCATCGTCATCGGTCTTCCAGAAAGGGTAGAAATTGAACCACTGCAGGGGTGCGCGCGTGCAGTAGTGGCCCAGGCGATCGGCGTAGCGGGCGGCCCATTGGGCGATGACTTGATCGCGCTGGCCACGTCGCCATTGCAGGCGTTCGGCAAAAGGTTCGAGGGTGACGTGATAGCGGCCGTCGTGCTTGAGGCAGAACAGCAGGTTGAGCGGGCATTCGAGCATGCCCGCCAGTAACCATGGGCCCTGCGGGAAGGCGGCGCGATGGCCTAGAAAGTCCACCTCGACAGTGCGCCCGCCATGCAGTGGCACGCGATCCCCAGCGATGGCCAGCCATTCACCACGCTCCAGGCGTTCGGACAGTTGCAGCATCACCGCAGGGTCCAGCTCGCTGACCTGGATCAGTCGCAGATTGGTGGCTCCCGCCTCGCCCAGCAGGCGGTTGAAGCGCTCGGCATGGCGGGTGTGCACCAGCACGTTCATGGTCACCTGCTCGCCGATTTCGGCCAGGGCCCGGCAGACTTCCAGGTTGCCCAGGTGGGCCCCCACCAGCATCTGCCCGCGGGCGCCGCGCAGTTGCTGACGCAAGCCGGCCGGGTCGTGGATTTCGATATCCTCGATGCGCAGCTTGCCGTTCCACACGTCAAGCTTGTCCAGCAGGGCCTCGGCAAAGGCCATGAACTGACGAAAGACCTGCCATGAGCTTGGGGCAGGCGTCTGCCCGGCGTTCCATTGGTGCAAGCGTTGCTGGTACTGCCACGCGCTGCGGCGGGCGCGGCGACCGAACAGGAAGAAGTAGGCAACGATCAGGTGGATCAATGGGCTGAGCACACGGCGGCCAAGCAACCGTACCAGGGTGGCAGTCAACTTCATCAGCCAGAAGCTACCCCGCTCCTGGTGGTCGGCCCAGTGCTGCGACGGTGTGCTCATGACTGCCACCGACGCCAGAGGATTGCAGGTGCTCGCACCAGCATGCCGAAGAACAGCTTGGCGTGCATCTTGGAGATCAGTGCGTTGTCGTGGACCAGGCGAAAATGCGACAGGCCATCCTGTGGATAATGTACCCGCGTCGGCAACCAGCGCATCGGTTGGTTGCGCCAGGCCAGGCGCACGAGAATTTCCGGGTCGAAGTCCATGCGCTTGCCAAGGCGCACGTTGTCGATCAGGGCCAGCGTGGCTGGCAGCGGATAGACCCGAAACCCGCACATGGAATCGGGAATCTGCAGCGACAGGCTGTTGATCCACACCCAGACGTGGGTCAGGTAACGCGCGTAAAGCCGCCCTCTGGGCACACTGGCGTCGTACTGTGGATAACCGCATACCAGTGCCTGGGGGGCATGGCGGGAATGCTCCAGAAACGTCTGCACATCGCCCAGGTCGTGCTGGCCATCGGCATCGACCTGCAACGCATGGCTGAAGCCCAGTCGCGCCGCCTCGCGCAGGCCGGCCATGACTGCACCGCCCTTGCCCTGGTTGACAGGCAGGGTGACCAGGAACACATCCCTCTGTTCGGCCAGCCGGGCGAGCACCTGCGCGCAGCCTGCATCGCTGGCATCGTCGACCAGCACGCAGGGCAGGCCCGCGCGCAGCAAATCGTCCACGACCGCCGGGACGGCCTGTTCGTGGTTGTAGACCGGGATCACCGCGCAGGGCTTATGCACAGGCGTTCTCCAACAGAACCCGGCCGCTCGAACACGGTTGACCGGCACAGGTGAAGGCGAAGTAAAGCTTGCCGCGTGACGTGTCCAGGCGAAGGCTCAGCGCCAGCTCATCGCCGGGCCGCACCAACTGCTGGAACTTGAGCACCTCCATGCCAGCAAAGCGCAGCGGCGACTCGGTCAGCTCAGCGGCCAGCGCGACGGCCCAGTCGATCTGGACCACACCGGGCAACACCGGCGTGCGGGGAAAATGCCCTGGGAAACAGGCAAGGTCCAGGGGCACGCCGAGCTTGAGCTGGAGCTCGTCACCTTCGCGGTGCTGTTCCAGCACATGCGGGGCCATGCTGCGAGGCGCCAGCAGCAATGCCTGCAGCGCAGCCTGGGTCAGCTTGCCCTGGTTGTTGAGCGGCAAGTGCTGCACCAGGCGCCAACGGCGTGGCAGTGCCAGCGCCTCGCAGTGGCCTGCCAGGTGGCTGCGCAGGGCCTCGACCAAGGCCCGCCGCCCCTGGTTGCGCAGGGCGTGCAGGCCTGCGGGGGTCGGCACCAGCACGGCGCCTAGGCTGGCCCGGCCGTTTTCGATCATGCCAAGACGTGCTTCAGACACCCATGGATGCGTGCACAAGGCCTGTTCGAGCATGGGGAGAGAAATTCGTTTTTCTTCGAGCTTGACGATCCGATCCAGTCGCCCCAGCAAGCGAAAGCGCCCGTCGGACGAGAATTCGACGGCGTCGGCGCTGTGTTCCACATGCCCCGCTGGGAGGTAGGGCGAGGCGATGCACAGCGCCCCCTGGTCATTCTGGCTGAGCTGTACACCGGCAAACGGCTGCCACAACGACTGCCCCTGGCGCCAGGCGATCCCGCCGGTCTCCGAGCTGCCGAGGATCTCTGCTGGCCATTGGCCCAGCCGCTGGTGCAGGCGCTCGGCTGCATCGGCGGGCAACTCACCGCCTGACGAGAACACCTTGCGCACCGGTTGCAGGGCTGGCCAGTCGAGGTTTTCGCCCATGCGCTTGAGCAGCGCCGGGCTGGCGACCCAGGCAAAGGCCGGGTGGGCGCGGCTGGCCCGTTGCAGGTCCTCGGGGAACGGCAATTGGCGGCGCTCGAACCCGCGCCCGGCGCACAAGGGCCACAGCACGCGGAACAGAAGGCCGTAGATGTGCTGGGTAGCGACGCTGCCGATGATCCAGGCAGGGCCCAGAGCCTTGCCCCACAGGTGCTCCAGCGCATTCACCTCGCTGGCCAGTTGCGTGACCTGCTTGTCGATGCGCTTGGGCTCGCCGCTTGACCCGGAGGTACACAGGCTGATGCGGCACCGGGCCAGGTCCAGAATGGCAGGTGGCAAGGGTGCGTCCAGCAAGCTGTTGGGCGATGTATCCTCAGCCAGATCCGTGAGCCACAGGTCTACGTGGGCATTCCAGCGCTCGCGGGTGGCCGGTTGCAGGTCGGCCGGCAGCAAGACCTCGACCTCGGCCCGCCATGCACCGAGCAGGACGGCGGCCAGTTGCGCGGCGTCCTCCAGGTGCACCGCCAATCGGCGAACACCCCGCGCACGCAGGCCACCGGCCAGGCGCAGCGCCTGCTGGCTCAGTTCGGCGTGGTCCAGGCCGGGGGCTTGGGTCACCTGGCGCG
This sequence comes from Pseudomonas sp. SGAir0191, assembly GCF_002812565.2. Lineage (NCBI taxonomy): Bacteria > Pseudomonadati > Pseudomonadota > Gammaproteobacteria > Pseudomonadales > Pseudomonadaceae > Pseudomonas > Pseudomonas sp. SGAir0191. The sequence continues at coordinate 4,689,724 of NZ_CP025035.2, read as the reverse complement.
GCGCATCCAGCGGCAGCAGCAGGTGTTCGAGGTTGATCCAGTTCATGAGCGTCCTCGCACACGTTGTCTAATCAGCCATTCGAGGGCGAACAGCACGCCCATCGCGGCATAGGCGATCACGCCGTTGTAGAGCGTCCACCAGCCCAACGGCGCCCACAGCGTAAGGGCGGCCGCGATCAGGCCGTTGAGCAGGAAGAACAGGCACCAGGCCTGGGTGACCTGCCGGGTATAACGCACAGCGCGCGGCGGCAACGCCGGGTCGCTCAAACGTGCCAGGCGTTCGGCCACCGGCATGCCGTGCACCAGGCTGCTACCGAACAGCCCCAGCATGAAGGTACTGATGAGCACCGGATACCAACGCAGCAGTGCCTGGCTGTCCGATAGCCCCAGCAGCCCACAGAACGCCAGGGCGGCGATTGTCATCCACAGGCTGCCGGGCCGGCGAGGCGCGCTCAGCGCACGTGCCAGCCAGAGGCCGCCGAGCAGCAGGCCAAATTGCCAGGGGGCGTAGTGCGCCATGCCGAAATGCACGGCGAACGGATACAGCAGCCCGGCGATCAGCAGGCCGGCGCCGATCAGTCGCTTCATGCCGCCGGGTTCACCAGGCGGAACACAGCCTCGACCACGTCGTTGACGGTACGCACCGACTTGAACTCGTCAGCGGCGATCTTCTTGCCTGTCTGGCGCTTGATGTGATCGATCAGGTCGACGGCGTCAATGCTGTCGATCTCCAGATCCTGGTAGAGGTTGGCGTCCAGGCTAACGCGCTCAGGCTCGAGCTCGAACAATTCGACCAAGGCGTCGCGCAGAATGTTGAAGATGTCTTCACGGGTTTGCATGATGCGGTCTCAGGCGGCCTGACGGGCGGTGACGAACGCCGCCAGGGCGGCGACACTGCTGAAATGGTTGCGGGTGTCCTTGGCATCGGCGTCGATCTTGATGCCATAGCGCTTCTGGATGGCCAGGCCGAGCTCGAGCGCATCAACCGAATCCAGGCCCAGGCCTTCGCCGAACAGGGTCTGTTCGTCGTCGATGTCCTGGACGCTGATGTCCTCCAGGCCCAGGGCGTCGATGATCAGTTGCTTGAGATCACGGTTGAGGTTTTGCTGTGGCGCGCTCATCGGCGGCGAGCTCCTTGATGTAGTAGTTGTGCAGATAATCGTTGAGCAGACGGGAAGCTTTGGGCGCAGGGCCCAGGGCCGTGTAGGCGTCGGGATGCACGTCCGGGCCCACCGAAAGGGTGAAGTGCACCCGCCTGCCGGGTATGCGGTACCAGGGTTCGTTCTTGGTCAGCGTGGTCGGGCTGACCTTGATGGTGACAGGGGTGATGACGCTTGCACCGCGCAGGGCAATCGCAGCCGCGCCGCGGTGAAAGGCCGGCGGCTGACCGGGCGAGGTACGCGTGCCTTCCGGGAAAATCACCAGGGTCTGGCCCTGTTGCAGCGAGGCGACGGCGGTGTCGAGCATGTCCATGCTGCCATCGTTGCCGATGTACTGCGCCTCGCTGACCGGCCCGCGCGTGAACGGGTTGTCGAACAGGCTCTGCTTCACGACGCAATTGGCTTGGCGTACCAGGCCGATCAGGAACACCACGTCGATCAGGGACGGGTGATTGGCGATGATCATCTGGCCCGGCCGGCCCAGGCGCTCGGCCCCGTCAATTTCGTAGGTCAGCACACCCATGGCGCGCATGAACTGCACGAAGCGCCAGAACAGCCAGCTGATGGTGCGCCGGGCCCGCTCGCGGTGCCGTGCCCGGCCACCGGGCAGGCAGGCCAGCAGCGGAAACACGAATAGCCGCAGGGTCAGGCAGCCCACGCCAAACAGCATAAAGCTCGTGGCGGTGGCCAGCAGGCGCCAGATATAGGCGTCGCCTGGCCTGCTCACGGCTGTCGGTGCCAATTCCATGTACGACGCTTCCCTGTGTGAGTGAAATCGGCGCGGCCGTTGAGCATGGCCTTGAGCCAGGCCAGGCCGTGAGGCAGCGCAGGCACGGCAGGTGACGCGGCGACCTCGCCGGGCGCCAGCTGCCATTGCCGGCCCGGGGTCAGCAACAGGCCGAGCGCGTAGGCGAACGGTACGTCGTCTATCCAGGGGCCATAGGCCGGTGGTGGCTGCTCTTCGGTGACGATCAGCAGCACGGCTGGGGCGCCATCAGCCATGAGCGCTGCGGCTTCTACCACGCCTTGTTCGAAACCATCCCCGGCAGCGGCCAGAGCCGTCATCTCGCAGGTGGAACCGCGCAGGATCGACCACAGGCCGATGACCGCGTTGTGCACCGAGAGGCTGAACTGGGTAGGGGACAGCGGCTGCCCGGCAGCCAGTTCGCCCAGAATCGAAAACGTGCGGGGTGTTTCACCGTGGCGTGAAACGAACACCAGCGGCAGCGGCGGCTGGCCCTCTGCCAATGGCCAGGCCACCGCGAACGCCATGCGCGCCATGTGGCTCAGCCGACGACGCTGCATGGCCGGCAGGAAGGCCACGTCAGGCGCGCAGGCGTCTGCACTCGATGGCGAACTGCCGCTAGCCCAGGCGTGCCAGTCGGCAGGCGCCGAAAGGCCTGGAGCCCATGCACGCCATTGGGTGATGTTGAAGGTGATCACGGTGGTCTTCTTCCCGCCCTGAGGGGCTTCCATGCCGAGCGAACGACTCGGCGCCTGCCTGTCAGGGGTGGTGCGTTCATCGAGTGGCGCGCATTATCCCGGTGCGGCGGTGATGTAGCAATGGATTCGGATCCAAAGAGACAACGCCTTCAAGCGGATGTGGCGTGGTCCGATTGAATAGTTTCCTTTTTCCGACAGCCGGCATGGCGCCACGCGTGGTGGGCGGTCGCTGTAGCAGCGCTGGTCATGAACACAGCGTCGCCACATACTCGGAACCTCGTCCCTATCCGGAGCTCAGTCATGCGACGCGTGGTGTTCAATCAGAAAGGCGGGGTGGGCAAGTCCAGCATCGCCTGCAACCTGGCAGCGGTAAGCGCCCATGAAGGCTACCGAACCTTGCTGATCGACCTGGATGCACAGGCCAACTCGACCCAGTACCTCACTGGGCTGGTGGGCGAAGACATTCCCATGGGGATCGCCGATTTCTTCAAGCAAAGCCTGTCCGGCGGACCTGGAGCGAAGAAGAACAAGGTCGAAATCCACCAGACGCCATTCGACAACCTGCACGTGGTCACCGCCACCTCTGAGTTGGCCGACCTGCAACCCAAGCTCGAAGCCAAGCACAAGATCAACAAGCTGCGTAAATTGCTCGAAAACTTGAGTGAAGACTATGAGCGGATTTACATCGACACCCCGCCGGCTCTCAACTTCTACGCCGTCTCGGCGCTCATCGCAGCGGACCGTGTACTGATCCCGTTCGATTGCGACAGCTTCTCGCGCCAGGCCCTGTACGGGCTGCTGGCCGAGATCGAGGACATCAAGGAAGACCACAACGAACACCTGATCGTCGAGGGCATCGTGGTGAACCAGTTCCAGCCCCGTGCCAGCCTGCCGCAGCAGATACTGGACGCGCTACTGGCCGAAGGCTTGCCGGTGCTGCCGGTGTATCTGGGCAGTTCGGTGAAGATGCGTGAGTCGCACCACGCCAGCCTGCCCCTGATCCACCTCGACCCCCGCCACAAACTGACCCAGCAATTCGTGGCGCTGCATGATTTGCTGGGTGGGGATGAGTAGGTGCAGCTTGCGTAAAAGTCTGGTGCTGATCATAATCTCCCAAAACGGGAGAATAGCGAAATGCGGGTGATTGCCAAGAGCAGCCTGGTGAAATCTTGGGAGATGCCCGGTAATCACGATGCCAAGGCTGCATTGGAAAGCTGGTATGACCTAGTGATCAAAGCTACTTGGCTGACGCCGCAGGATGTGAAAGATCAGCTCGGCAACGCTAGCATCTGTGGAAGGAACCGCATTGTTTTCAACATTGGCGGTAATAAATATCGCCTCGTCGTGGAAATGCAATATAAGGCGGGTATCGCCTGGGTGAAATTCGTCGGCACCCATGAACGCTATGACGAAATTGACGTGGAGACAGTGTGTGAATATTAAGCCTATTCGCAGTGATGAGGATCTGCACGCGGCCTTTCGGCGGCTTGAGGCTATCTTCCAAGCCGAACCGGGCACCCCCGAAGCCGATGAAATGGAAGTACTCGTTACCCTGATTGAAGTGTATGAAAACAAGCACTATCCCATTCAGTCGGCTACCCCTCTGGAAGCCATCAAGTTCTGCATGGAACAACAAAGTCTTACCCCTCGAGACTTAGAGCCCTATATCGGGTCCAGTGGTCGGGTGTCTGAGGTCTTGAATGGAAAGCGCAGGCTGAGTCTTTCCATGATCAGACGTCTGCACGAGGGGCTGCGTATCCCCTATGAGTCGCTGCTGGCAGGTACCTGAGGTCAAACCCCCCGGCTGCGCAGCCACTCCAGCAGTGCCTGAAGGGGAAGAGCCCCCGCCTGGCGCGCGACCTCGCGGCCGTTGCGCATCAGGATGAGGCTCGGAATCGAGCGAATGCCCAGTTGCCCGGCCAGGGTGCGGTTGGCTTCGCTGTCGAGCTTGGCCAGGCGGCAGCGGCCACTCAAATGGCGGGCCGCCTGTTCGAACACTGGCGCGAAGGCCTTGCAGGGGCCGCACCAATCGGCCCAGACATCGATCAGCAAGGGCAGGTCGCCTTTGACCTGGCTTGCATAGCTGCTCTCGGTCAGCACGAACGGCGCCTGGAGCACCACCTGCTGCTTGCAGCGGCCACACTTGGGCGCATCGCCCAGGCGGTCGGCGGGTAAGCGGTTCAGGCCGTTGCAGTGAGGGCAAGGGACAACCAGCGAATCGGTCATTTCATCTCCGTTCGAGTAAGTGGGTTTCAGGACGAGCAACTGATTTCCAAGTGCTTGCCCCAGGCAGGGGGCGGCGCTGCATAGGCCTGCATCCCGGTCTGTTCCTCGAACGGGCGGCTGAGCACCTGATGCAAGCGCCTGACCTCAGTGTAGTCACCTGCCTCGGCCGCTTCGATGGCGTTCTGCGCCAGGTAGTTACGCAGCACATACAGCGGGTTCACGACGTGCATGCGCTCACGCCGCCCGGCAGCTTGGTTCGGCTCACGTTCGCAGCGCGCTTGATAGTCCACCGCCCAGGCGTCGAAACCCGCCAAGCCGACGAAGTCGTCACGTACCGATTGCAGCGCGTCGGCCAGCGGTTGATCGCCCAGTCGGCGGAAGAACAGGTTGTAGTCCACGCCACCGCTCTGCATGCGTTGCAGCAGGCGCTCGACCAGGGCCATGTCCTCGTCCTCGGCCGTCGTCAGGCCGAGCCGGCGACGCATCAGGTCCAGGTAATGGGCCTGGTACAGGGGCAGGAACAGCGCCAGCGCCTGCTTGAGCGCTTCGACATCGATCACCGTGGTCAAGGCCTGGGCCAGCGCACTGAGGTTCCAATGGGCGATCGGTACCTGATTGGCATAGCTGTAGCGGCCGCGGTCGTCGGAGTGGTTGCAGATGAAGTTGGCATCAAAATCGTCGAGGAATGCGAACGGACCGAAATCGAAGGTGATTCCCAGGATCGACATGTTGTCGGTGTTCATCACGCCGTGACAGAAACCGTACGCTTGCCAGCGCGCGATCAGCTCGGCATTGCGCTCGACGATGGTCTGGAACATGTCCAGGTAAGGCTGTTCGGCGTCTTTGCACTGCGGGTAATGCTCATTGAGTACATGGTCGATCAGCACGCGCTGCTGCTCGGGCTGCTGGGTGTAGTAGAAGTACTCGAAATGGCCAAAGCGGATATGGCTCTGGGCAAGGCGGGTGAGCATGGCAGCGCTTTCCTGGGTTTCGCGCCACACCGGGGTACTGGAGCCGATCACGCACAGGGCGCGGCTGCTGGGTATGCCCAGGGCATGCAAGGCTTCGCTGGCCAGAAACTCACGGATCGAGGACCGCAGCACGGCACGGCCATCGCCCATGCGCGAGTAGGGTGTCTGGCCGGCGCCCTTGAGGTGCAGGTCCCAATGTTCACCGGCATCGTTGACCACCTCGGTCAGCAACAGGCCGCGCCCGTCCCCCAGGCGCGGGTTGTAGCCGCCGAACTGATGGCCGGAGTACACCATCGCCCGCGGATCGGCGCCCTCCCAGAGCTTGTGGCCGCTGAACAGCTCGGCGAACAACGGCAGCTCGGCCTGGGCCGGGTCCAGGTCGAGCAGCGCCATGGCCGACGCACTGGCGACGACCAGGCGAGGGTCTGCGATGGGCTCAGGCAGTACCTGGGTAGAGAATGCGTCGCCCAGGCGGGCGAAGCGGTTGTCGAAGGTGAGCTGGTCGAGCGCTTTCACGGGGCTGCTCCTGAGTCGGGGTGGCAAGAGGCCGCTGCGTGGCCCTGTGCGGGCGGACCGGCCGTGAGCGAGGACCAGGCCCTCGCGGGTGGAACGGGCGTATCTGCCCTATGGAGTCCAATCACACCGGTGGAGTGCCATCGGATTTTGGCGAGTCCATCGGTATCAACTGTTGTTTGCCGGCTTTGGGGTCCATCAGGAAGACTTCGACCTGGCGTACGGAGATCTTGATGTCGTGCGCCTTGAATTCCCGGTTGATGTAGCGATTGATCTCGTCCAGCGTCGGGTTGCGATCGCCCAGGTCACGGACATGCATGCGCAGTTCGTGGTCCAGCGAGCTTTCGCCGAATTGCAGGAAATACACCAGGGGTTCGGGATCCTTGAGTACCCGGGGGTTCTCATGTGCACCCTTGAGCAGCAGGTCGCGCACCAGGTCCAGGTCCGAGCCGTAGTCGATGCCCAGCTTCAGGGTCACGCGGGTGACGGTATCGGTGAGCGACCAGTTGATCAGTTGCCCGGTGATGAACGTCTTGTTGGGGACGATGATGTCCTTGCGGTCGAAGTCGGTGATGGTGGTGGCGCGGATGCGGATCTTGCTCACCGTGCCCGACAAGTTGCCGATGGTGATGGTGTCACCGATACGCACCGGGCGTTCGAACAGGATCATGATGCCCGAAATGAAGTTGGCGAAGATTTCCTGCATGCCGAAACCCAGGCCTACCGACAGCGCGGCGACCAGCCACTGCAGCTTGTCCCAGCTGACCCCCAGGGTGGAGAGGGTGCTGACGATGCCGACGCCGACGATGGTGTAGGACAGCAGCGTGGTGGTGGCGTAGGCGCTGCCCTGGGCCAGGTTCAGCCGCGACAGTACCAGCACCTCCAGCAGGCCGGGCAAGTTGCCGGCCAGGGCGAATGTGATGCCCACGATCACCAGTGCGCCGAGCAGGTCACCGAGGCTGATGGGGACCATGCTCGCCGCAGCGCCTGTACCGCTGGTGTATTCGTACAGCACGAAGTTGTTGAGGTAGGCGAACACCGAGAGCAGGTCCGACCACACCCAGTACAGGCCGGCGATGAAACCGCCGAGCAAGGCCAGGCGGATCAGGCGCAGGGACTGCTGGTTGACCTGTTCGATATCCAGCGTCGGTTCTTCGACGACGACTTCGCCATCTAGCCCTTCCTTGGCCGCAGCCCGCTTGCTGAGCGCGCGCTGGTAGGCCAGGCGTCGGGCGGCCACGGACAGCCCGCGTACGAATGCCGCCTCGATCACCAGCCAGAACAGCAGCAGGTAGAGGGTGTAGATCAGGCGGTCGGTGAGTTTCAGCGCCGTGTAGTAGTAGCCGAAGCACACGGCGATGAACAGGGCGATGGGCAAGGCCGTGAACGCCACACCCACTGCCTTGCGAAACAGCGAGGTGTCGCGGTGGGCAGGGCTGCTCAGCAACAGGCGGCTGAGCAACCAGGCCATCAATGCGTAGCAAGTCAGTACCACGCCAATCCCCAGCACGTCGTCGGCCAGCGCCGAGGGCTGGTGTTCGGCTACCGCCACCACCCCTACCAATGCCAGCACCACGGTGCCAAGACGCCGGACCCAGCCGCGCAGGAACTCCACTTGCGGCTTGTACCAGCGGAAGTGAATCTCGGCCACCCCGCCAGGCGAGAGAATGCGGTAGGCCGTATAGAACACCAGCCAGGCCTGGGCCAGTTGCCACAGCGCCGCGCCAAGGTTGGCGTTCTGTCCGCGGGCGTCGATCTGCAAGGCATAGCTGCACAGCGCAAGACCCAGGCTCACCGGCATCGCCAGCAGGATGTTGATCAAGATCGCCTGAGGGGTGTGCCACTGGCTGTCGCGGCGGAAATGGCCGATGTCCTGGTGCACCTTGCCCAGGCGCTGGTACAGGTACTTGCGTCGCCACAGCAACGCGCCGATCACCAGCAACAGCGGCAGGAACAGCAACGGCCGCTGGCTCAACCCGTCAGCCAGCTCCTTGAGGCCCGAGCCCCACGGCAGGTCCGCCACCTGGTCAGCCAGGCGTTGCGGCACATAGGCCAGCCAGTCCCAGTCCAATGGCTTGTTGCTGGGTATCCAGAACATCTGCTCGTCCAGCGTAGTACGCAGGCTTTGGGCAGTGCCCAGCAGCTGCTTCTGGTTCAGCTGCAAGGTAATGGATTCGTTGAGCAGGGCCGACAGCTCCCGGTTCAGGCGTTCGAGCAAGTCGCTGCGGGTGATGGCCACTTCCAGCAATGCCTTGCGCAACTGGGGGGTGACGGTTTCGGGGGGCTGGGCTGCCAGCAGTTTGTCCACGTAGCTGACCGGGCTGCTCATCTGCTCGCGCTGCTGATTGACCTCGAACTGGTACAGGCGTGTGTCAGCGATCTGGTCAGCCAGGTCACGGTCGAGCTTGAGATGCGGGAGGGTCTGTTTCTGTTTGTACAGGATCTTGGACAGCAGCAGGCTGCCTTTGAGAACGCTGATCTGCTCGTCCAGCGCCTGGTCGGCCTGGGTCAAGGTGTCGAGCTGCTGCTTGGTCCGCAGATTCTGCTGGGTCAGTTCGTTGAGCCGGTCGGTGCTTCTGAGCAGGTAGTCGGACAGCTTGAGGTTGGCTGCGCTTTCGGTGGCCAGCAGGCTGCTGCCGCCGGCTTTCTGGGCTTCGATCGACTGCTGTGTGACGGTTTCCTGGGACTGGGCCAGGCGTTTGTCATTGATCAGGGTCTGCAGGTCCTGGATTTCCTGTTCCAGGCGTGCTGTGCGCTCGATCAGCAGGTCATGGCGGGCATTGCCCAGGTCCTGCAGCACACTGTTGCCAGCCAGCTCCTGGCGGCGCAACTGGGTAAGGGCGTTGAGCGAGGCCAGTTCGGCGTTGAGCTGGTTGCGCAGGTCGGGGCTGACAGGCTTGCCCGCGTCCTTGCCGCTTTTGAGGATGCTGTTGATTTGCTGGGCCCGCGCCTGGCTACTGCTGATCTCGGACTGGGCCCTTTCGGGACGGGTCTGCGAATTGATGATCAGGCTGTTGGCTTCGGACAGCGCTTTTTGCAGCTCGCCTTGCTGGGTAGTGCGCTCACTGAGCATCTGCTCGAGCTGCGGCACGCCGAGGTTGGCGTAGCGCTGGGCCACCGACTGCACCGAGCTCTGCTTGAGCCTTGCCAGCTCTTTCTGGCTGTCGCTGGTTTCCTTGGGCGCGCTGGCCAGTTGCTGCTTGAGGGCAGCCAGCTTGCGTTCGTTGTCTTCCTTGCTGGCCAGCAGGCCGAGGGTCTGCTCGAGCACTTGCTGCAGGGCCTTCTGATCGGCTTCGGGTAGCTTGCGCTCGGCGATCTTGTCGAGGCTTTCCTGGACGCTGGCGGTGGTGGGGGCTTCAGCGGCGGCGACCGCCAGGGGAAGGCAAAGGCACAGCCCGAGCAGGGCTGTGCGAAGGTGCAGGCGAAAGGACATAGGCAGACTACTTGTGGATCAGGCAGAAACGAAGTTTAGAGGAACAATCCTGGTCCTGGTCGCGATCCTTCGGGGAATCTGACGCCCACTTTCTGAATCTTGTTCCCGTCCATGGTCGCCACGGTCCAGATCGTGCCATGCCATTCGACCTGGTCGCCTACCACTGGCGCGCCTCCGACCTTCTGTCGGATGAACTGCGCCAGCGGCATGTGGGCATCTTGGCTGTCGACGTTGAGGCCGTAGAGCGATGCCACGGCGCCGAGCTCGGCATCGCCTTCGAGCACGAAGTCGCCGAAGAAGCGCAGGTCCAGCCCGCGCTGGGGTGCCTGGCTGAAGAGTTTGCCCAGTGCAGGCAGGTTGTGCTCATGCCCGATCACGCACAGCATGTCGTCTACTTCCAGCACCGTACTGCCCGAAGGGTGTAGCAATTGTTCGCCACGGAACAGCGCGGCGATGCGCGTGCCCTCTGGCATCTTCAGCTCCCTCAGCGCTGCGCCAATGCACCACTTTTCGGCACCCAGGCGATAGACGAACATCTCCCATTCGCTGGTGATGTGCACTTCCAGTGCCGAGCGTGAAATGGGCGCCGGGTCTGGCGGGACCGTCACCTTGAGCAGTTTGGCCATCCAGGGCAGGCTGGTGCCCTGCACCAGCAGCGAAACCAGGACGATGAAGAACGCCAGGTTGAAGAACAGCTGGGCGTCCGGCAGGCCGGCCATCAACGGGAATACCGCCAGGATGATGGGCACGGCGCCGCGCAGGCCCACCCAGGAAATGAAGGCCTTCTCGCGGTCGTGGAACGCCTTGAAGGGGAGCAGTGCGGCGACCACCGACAAGGGGCGTGCGACCAGAATCATCCACAGGGCAAGGCCCAATGCCGGCAGGGCGATAGGCAGCAGGTCGTGAGGCGTCACCAACAGGCCCAGCACCAGGAACATCCCGATCTGGGCCAGCCACGCCATGCCGTCGAGCATGTGCAGAATGCCGTGGCGGCTGCGGATCGGCTTGTTGCCCAGTACCAGCCCGCACAGGTAGACCGCCAGGAAACCACTGCCATGCAGGGCGTTGGTCAGCGAGAAGACCACCAGGCCACCGGCCACGACCAGTATCGGGTACAGGCCGCCTGCCAGGTTGATGCGGTTGACCAGTTGCAGCATCACCCAGCCGCCGCCCAACCCCAGCAGCCCGCCGATGCCGAACTCGCGCAGCAGGTGGCCCAGCAGGCTCCAGTGCAGCCCGGTCTGGCCGCTGGCGATCATGTCGATGAGGGTCACGGTGAGGAACACCGCCATCGGGTCGTTGCTACCCGATTCGATTTCCAGCGTGGCGGTGACCCGTTCGTTCAGGCCTTTACCGCCCAGCAGTGAAAAGACCGCCGCGGCATCGGTGGAGCCGACGATGGCGCCAATCAGCAGGCCCTGGATCAGGCTCAGGTCGAACAACCAGGCCGCCACCATGCCGGTCAACGCCGTGGTGATCATGACCCCGACCGTTGCCAGCGAAAGCGCCGGCCACAAGGCGACCCGGAAGCTTGCTACCCGCGTGCGCAGACCACCGTCGAGCAGGATCACGGCAAGCGCGAGGTTGCCCACCAGGTAGGCGGTCGGGTAGTTGTTGAAAATGATGCCACCCCCGTCCACGCCAGCGATCATGCCGACGGCCAGGATGATGACCAGAATCGGGATGCCGAGCCGCGACGACAGCGAACTGACCAGGATGCTTGCCCCTACCAGCAATGCGCCGATCAGGAACAGGCTATTGATGGTACTGGCATCCAAAGGCAGGTACTCCGGGACAACGAGGAGGGAAGACGTGGTAGCGCGTATTCGATGTTTGCTAGCAGGTCGCGTGCCAACCGATTCTAACCTGATGAATTGGCAGCCTGTAAAGCGTTTCTGAAGATGTAGGCAAGCCAGTCCGCAGCGCGAACCGCTCCCCTCAAAGAAGAGGGCCGCGAGTGCGGCCCTCGTGCAATCAACCGTGGTTCTTGCCCAGCAACGCGTGATACAGCTCGGTGTCTCCCAGAATGCCCACGACTTTGTCGTTTTCCTGCAGCACCAGCTTGTTGCCAGTCTGGTAGCGAATCTGCAGGGCCTCACGCATGCCGATATCGGCATGCACCAGGGTTGGCCTGCGGCTCAGGCCTTCCACTGCCTGCCCAGGCGCCCAGTTCTGCATCTCCAGGCCATTCTGGCCTTGCCGCGCACGCTTGATCGAATTGCCTTCACCCAGGTCCAGCCACGAGTCGCCGCCGGGGTCCAGGCAGACCGAACCGTTGACGCGCTTGCAGTTGTCCAGCGAGCGCATCAGGCTGCGTCCGCACAGCACGTTCAGCGGGTTGGTATGGGCCACGAAGGTGCGCACGTATTCATCGGCCGGGTTCAGCACGATTTCCTCGGGCTTGCTGTACTGGATGATCCGTCCGTCCTTCATGATCGCGATCCGGCTGCCCAGCTTGAGCGCCTCGTCCAGGTCGTGGCTGACGAAGACGATGGTCTTGTTCAGCTGGCTCTGCAGGGTCAGCAATTCGTCCTGAAGGCCTTGGCGGATCAAAGGGTCCAGGGCCGAGAACGGTTCGTCCATCAGCAGGATGTCGGCGTCCATGGCCAGCGCGCGTGCCAGGCCTACGCGCTGTTGCATGCCGCCGGACAATTCATCGGGCTTCTTGTTGCGCCACTGGGCCAGGCCTACCAGTTCGAGTTTTTCGTCGACCAGCTTGCGCCGTTCCTTCTCGGGGCGGCCCTGCATTTCCAGGCCGAAGCTGATGTTCTCGCGCACCGTGAGCCAAGGCATCAGGGCGAACTTCTGGAACACCATGGCGATACGCTTGGTGCGCATCATCTTCAGTTCAGCCGGGGTGCAGTGGGCGATATCGATGTGCTTGCCTTCGTGCTCCACGAACAGCTTGCCGCGGCTCACGGTGTTCAGCCCGTTGATACAGCGCAGCAGGCTGGACTTGCCCGAACCGGAAAGGCCCATGAGTACGCAGATCTCTCCTTTCTGGATGTCCAGGTTGGCTTTCTCTACGCCGACCACAAGGCCGGTCTGCTTGAGAATATCTTCGCGGGTCTTGCCCTGGTCCAGCAACGACAGCGCTTCGCGTGGCTTGTTGGAGAAGATGACGTCGACGTCTTCGAATCGAATGATACTCATGCTTCACTCCTGGCCGGCAGCTCCGGTTGCTTGCAGATACGGTCGAGCATGATCGCCAGCAGCACGATTGCCAGGCCCGCTTCGAAGCCCAGGGAAATATCGGCAGTGTTCAGTGCGTTGACCACGGGTTTGCCCAGGCCGTCGGCGCCCACCAGGGCGGCGATCACCACCATCGACAGCGACAGCATGATGCATTGGGTGACGCCTGCGGCGATGCTCGGCATCGCATGGGGCAGTTCGATACGGGTGAGCAGTTGACGGCGCGAGCAGCCAAAGGCCTTGCCGGCGTCCATCAGTTCCTGGGGGACATCGCAGATGCCCAGGTAGGTCAGGCGGATGGGGGCGGCGATGGCGAACACCACCGTCGAGATCAACCCAGGCACTACGCCCAGGCCGAACAGGGTAAGGGTAGGGATCAGGTAGACGAAGGTGGGGACCGTCTGCATCAGGTCGAGCACCGGCCGCATGGCGGTGTAGAACATCGGCTTGTGTGCGGCGACGATACCCAGCGGCACGCCGATGGCCACGCAGACCACGGTGGCGAAGCTGACCTGGGCCAGGGTTTCCATGGTTTCCTGCCAATAGCCCAGGTTGAGGATCAGCAGGAAGGACAATGCGACGAAGGCGGTCAATGCCCACTTGCGCTGGATCAGGTGCGCCAGTGCAGCGAACAGGGCGATGAGCACGAGCGGGTTGAACCAGGTCAGGGTACTGGTGACGCCATGGATCATGAACTCCAGGCCTTGGGCGATGGCGTCGAAATAATTCGCGCCGTGCTGGGTCAGCCACTCGACGAACGAGGACATGTACTGGCCCAGGGGTATTTTCTGATCGATAAGCATGATAGCGAGCTTCCACCTGCGTAGATTGAAATCAACCCGGGGCGGGCACGGTCCTGCCCCGAGGTAGCGCTACTGCGTAGTTCGGTTATTGCGTCAGCTTGGCCTTGGCCGCCTCGAGGCCAGGTTTGCCATCCACAGTGGTCACGCCTGCCAGCCAGGTGTCCAGCTTGCCGGGATTGTCCTTGAGCCATTTGCGCGCAGCGGCGTCAGGCTTCATCTTGTCGTCCAGGACATAGCCCATCATGGTGCTTTCGTCCTTGAGCTCGAACGACAGGTTCTTCAACAGTTGGCCGACGTTGCTGCATTCCTGCGCATACCCCTTGCGGGTATTGGTGTACACCGTCGCCTTGCCGAAATCGGGGCCGAAGAACTCATCGCCACCGGTCAGGTACTGCATCTTGAACCGGGTGTTCATCGGGTGCGGCTCCCATCCCAGGAACACGATGGCCTCGCCACGTTTCTGCGAGCGGTCCACCTGGGAAAGCATGCCGGCCTCGCTGGACTGGACAATCTTGAAGCCGGCGTCCTTCAGGCCGAAGGCGTTCTTGTCGATCATGCTCTGGATGGTGCGGTTGCCATCGTTGCCCGGCTCGATCCCGTAGATCTTGCCGCCTAGCTCATCCTTGAACTTGGGAATGTCGCTGAAATCCTTCAAGCCCTTGTCGTACAGGGCTTGCGGTACTGCGAGCGTATACTTGGCGTTTTCCAGGTTGGCGCGCAGGGTTTCGACCGTACCGGCGTCGCGGTACTGCTTGATGTCGTTCTCCATGGTCGGCATCCAGTTGCCGAGAAACACGTCCAGGTCCTTGCCGGCGGCCAGCGACTTGTAGGTCACCGGCACTGAGATCATGGTGGTGTGCGTCTTGTAGCCCAGGGCGTCGAGCACAGCGCTGGTGGTGGCCGTGGTTACCGTGATGTCGGTCCAGCCGACATCCGAAAACCGCACCGTCTGGCACTGCTCGGGTTCTGCGGCCTGGGCCAGTACCGGTGCGGACAGCAACGCGACCAGCAACAGCGTGGGTGAACCTTTCATGGGTGGACTCCTGTGATTTTGTCTTCGGGTTCGCGTGGTTCGTCGGACGTTCTGAGGGTCCGATCGATCAGGCCTGCAGAGGGCAGGTTGCGTGGCCGTGCTTTACGAGTCGCTTTCGATAATCCTCCAGCGCCGGGCAATCGCCTACTGGTGGGGTCGTATCCAGTACGCAACGGGTCGCATCCAGTATGGGCAATGTCGCTTATGGATTCTTCTACCCATCCTGCCGCTTTTTTGCGTCACCAAGGCACCGGAAAGCGGCGCACTGAGCCTGCAAAACAGGCGGCGCGGCTGGACAAGACTACGTCGGTTGCAGACGGCGAGCAGGGTGGCAAAAGCCCGATGATGCGTGCATTGAAGGCGGCCTGCAGTCCAGCCTAGCAGCTGCCCCGCCCTGCGCATTGCGCGTACAGACAAGCCCAGCAAGAGGTGATTCGACAATGGCCATCAGCGTGTTCGACCTGTTCAAGATCGGTGTCGGGCCTTCCAGCTCGCATACCGTCGGCCCCATGCGAGCCGGTGCCCTGTTTGTCCAGGGGCTGCGCGAGCGCGGCGAGCTGGAACAGGTAAAGCGGGTCGAGGTGCGCCTGTATGGTTCGCTGTCGGCTACCGGTATCGGCCATGGAACCGACAACGCCACCATCATGGGGCTGATGGGCGAATGGCCAGACGCCATCGACCCTACCCAGATTGTTCCGCGTATTGCCGACCTGCGCGAAACCCAGGTGCTCAGGCTCGATAATCGCCTGCCCATCGACTTCGTCTGGGCCCGTGACATGCTGCTGCTTGACGAGAACCTGCCTTACCACCCGAACGCCATGACCCTTGTGGCAGAAGGCGAGCAGGGCGAAATTCACCGAGACACCTACTACTCAGTCGGCGGTGGCTTCGTGGTCGATGCCGCCCAGGCCGCCAGTGGCGTGCTGGACGCCGACCAGACCGTGCTGCCGTACGATTTCAACAGCGCGGCCGAGCTGTTGCGCCTGTGCAAGCAAAACGACCTGAGTGTGTCGCAATTGATGATGGCCAATGAACGGGTCTGGCGCAGCGAGGCAGAAATTCGGGCCGGCCTGCACAGGCTTTGGGATGCCATGCAGGAGTGCGTCAACAATGGGCTCAAGTACGAAGGCACGCTGCCTGGCGGGCTGAATGTCCGTCGTCGTGCTGCCAAGCTGCACCGCAGCCTGCAGGAAATCGGCAAGCCCAACGTGATCGGCTCGACCATGAGCGCCATGGAGTGGGTCAACCTGTTCGCCTTGGCCGTGAACGAGGAAAACGCCGCAGGCGGGCGCATGGTCACCGCGCCTACCAATGGCGCGGCCGGCATCATTCCGGCGGTGCTGCACTACTACATGCGCTTTAGTGACGAGGTGGACGAGTCCAGCGTGGTGGATTTCTTCCTGGCGGCCGCCGCCGTGGGCATCCTGTGCAAGAAGAACGCCTCGATCTCAGGGGCCGAGGTGGGCTGTCAGGGTGAAGTGGGCTCGGCCTGCGCCATGGCCGCTGCAGGACTTGCCCAGGTACTGGGCGCTACCCCGCCCCAGGTTGAAAACGCAGCCGAGATTGCCCTGGAGCACAATTTGGGCCTGACGTGCGACCCGGTAGGCGGACTGGTGCAGGTGCCCTGCATCGAGCGCAATGCAATTGCTGCAGTGAAAGCCATCAACGCTGTGCAGATGGCGTTGCGTGGTGATGGCGAGCATTTCATCTCCCTCGACCAGGTGATCCGCACCATGCGTGATACAGGTGCCGACATGCACGACAAGTACAAGGAAACCTCGCGCGGCGGCCTTGCCGTCAGCGCCATCGAGTGCTGATGCACTTCTTCGACCTGCGGTGTCATCGTCGAGCGATCGGCGCTGGCACCACGCTCATCATAACGGTGCAAAGCACCACCTCGTGACCTTAAAACGTGCAAGACGATGCCTACCGTCAGTCGGATGTCGCGATCGGTGCAGGCGTTGTCGGTGACACTCAAGAGTGTCGTTTCTGGGCAACTTGGGTAATGCGTGTCACCAAAGTGCTCAGGGGTTACACGCATGCCGCCTAGAACGCCTGTTTGAGGGTTGTAACAGACTTGTAGGAAAGTCCTGATTTTGACGACTGAGTAGGTCGTTTTCAGGTTTTTTTGGATAGCTGTTCAATTTCAGGCACGGCGTTTGCGTAGTGATAGACAACCAAGCCCCGTGGACGACCCCGGGGCAATAACAAGAAATCAGTGTCCGCCTGAGGCACGCCCTGCATTTGTGTGAGGAGAAATCGCGATGACGTCGTACACCTCCGGGAACCCAACCCAGAACCGCACAACCCCCCAGTCCATCGGGTTTCTTCTCCTGGACAACTTCACCCTCATTTCTTTGGCCTCGGCGGTCGAGCCGCTGCGCATGGCCAACCAGCTGTCCGGCCGCGAGCTGTACCGCTGGCATACCCTGACCGTCGATGGCGGCCAGGTCTGGGCCAGCGACGGCTTGCAGATCACACCCGATGCTGCCATGCACAGCGCGCCCCCCATGGACACGGTCATCGTCTGTGGCGGTGTGGGTATCCAGCGCACCGTGACGCGTGAGCACGTGACCTGGCTGCAAGCCCAGGCTCGCCAATCGCGCCGCCTTGGGGCGGTGTGCACCGGCAGTTGGGCGCTGGCCTGTGCCGGCCTGCTCGACGGCTTCGATTGCAGCGTGCACTGGGAATGCCTGGCGGCCATGCAGGAGGCCTACCCACGGGTCAACATGAGCACCCGCCTGTTCACGCTCGACCGCAACCGCTTCACCAGCTCTGGCGGCACCGCGCCGTTGGACATGATGCTGCACTTGATCAGCCGCGACCATGGTCGGGAATTGTCAGCGGCCATTTCCGAGATGTTCGTCTACGAGCGCATCCGTAACGAGCAGGATCACCAGCGCGTACCGCTCAAGCACATGCTGGGCACCAATCAGCCGAAACTGCAGGAAATCGTCGCGCTGATGGAAGCCAACCTCGAGGAGCCAATCGACCTGGACGAACTCGCCGTCTACGTATCCGTGTCGCGTCGGCAGCTGGAGCGGCTGTTCCAGAAGTATCTGCACTGCTCGCCTTCGCGCTATTACCTCAAGCTGCGGCTGATACGCGCACGCCAGTTGCTCAAGCAGACGCCGATGTCGATCATCGAGGTGGCTTCGGTCTGCGGCTTCGTGTCCACGCCGCACTTCTCCAAGTGCTACCGCGAATACTTCGGCATTCCACCGCGCGACGAGCGTGTTGGCTCCAATACCACCCAGCAGGTGGCGATGATGCCGATTCCACAGGCCATCACCCTGTCGCCCCACAGTGGTCCGATGGCGGCATTGAGCCAGGCGCGTAATGAGTCAACGTTTGCCAGTGTAAGGCTCTAAGGGTTCAGGGCTGCGCTGCAGCCCGTTCGCCGGCATCGCGCGGCCTCTCTAGGGGCCGGCTTGCCGACGATCACGCCGGCATCGGAAATCGCTCAGGCGCGCTTGTTGAATTGCGCCAAGGCTGGCAGCAGCTGTTTATCAATCGCCTGCCGCACGGCCGGTAACAGGGTGGCGCTGCCCGCGTACATCTGCTCGACCATCCCCTTGAGCGCCCGCGCGTTCGGTTCGGTGAGCCCGCGTACTACGGCCTCACACGCCTGCTCGGCGCTGGCACCGGCCGGAATGTCGAACCCGCGTGCCCGCAGATGGCCCGCCAGGTCGTCTTGATCAATCAAATCGGCATGCATCATGGCTGTTGTCCCTTTTATCGCATAGAGAGTGCTGCAGTGATCACGACCGATTCTGTGACGCCGCCTTCATGCTCGCAACCTCGAAAGGGCAGAGTGGCCGCTTTGGCTATGAACAGGTCGTTTCCGGCTAAATCCGCTGCCCGGGAACTGCGCACACTCTAGTCATCTACCGCTACGGAGGGTTTGGTCACCCTCACTCGTGCACAGTGGATGTTGCTCGCTCTTGGCCCCGGATGCTCACGGCTTTCCGGGGTTATTTTTTTGCGCCTGGTATTTCTGATAGTTGGCAGGCTATGCACAACGCCTTCCAATACAGTCTCTGGAAAGGGAGGCTTGAATATGAAGCGTGTGAACTGGAAGCTTGCGTCGTTGGCCCAGCTTTTTGTGTTGATTTCAGCATGCTCTTACGGAGTCAATCAAGTGACTGATGACGGTGGCGGCGAGGCGCTGCTCTTCGAAGAGACACGGACGGATCGTCACACGTTGGACATGCTCGCATCTCGGCTTGGTGTCTATCCTTCACTATCAACATTGTTGACAGCCCCCTCTTCGCAAACGGTATGGCTGGTCAATATCAAGCCTGCACTGCTGGGTGCTAATAACTCCGAGCTTGCAGTCAAAATGCCTGAACAAGGCATCGTTCGCTTCAATCTCAGGCGGTCCAGCGACGTGGCGGGAATGCATGGGTGGATCGGTGATGTGTCGTCTGATAGAAGGCAACGTTATACGTCCTCTGACGAAGTGGACTTTGATCCATTCAGCTGGATCTCGCTGGTCCGGGACGACGATCAGGTCGTAGGCAATATTCACGTTGCAGGACAGCGCTATAGGCTGGAGCCGACAGGCGCAGGTCAGCATGTGTTGATCAAGGTCGATGAAACCAAGATGCCACCCGATGGCAACTTCATTGCACCGTCGGGTTCCCCTCAGGTTGAAGGCGCTAAAAAGTCTGCCCAATCCCCTCACAGTACGATCAGGGTTATGTTCGTAACAACCAATGAGCGTCGGTCACGATCCCCCCATTATCGAACCGAGCTGGTGCAAGCCTTGCAGGATGCTAACCAGTATTTGATCAACAGCCGAGTGCCGCTCACGTACGAGTTGGCGGGCTTTTTCGATGCCGATTACAGCGAAGATTCAAAAAACCAGTGGGTAATGCTGAAGGAAATGGCAAATCCTGACAGTGCGTTGGGCGCTCAAGTCGCCACCTGGCGAACGTCGTCAGGGGCAGATTTGGTGTCACTATATAACGTTGAGACTTCAATATGTGGGAATGCCTACAGCTGGTCGCGAAAGGAAACAGGCTTCAATACCATCAGCTGTACGGTCTCTCTCGCTCATGAGCTTGGGCACAATCTTGGTGCTGGCCACGGGTTAGAGGGCACTGATCCCACCCAAAGTTACAACCATGGTTATCGCCATTACTCGCCAAACTTCTATACTCGGCAGATCACCTCCCACGGCGCAATACCTTACTTCTCTAATCCGCGGTTGACATATGAAAACGTAGCGTTGGGCACGGTTCAAAACCATGATGTTGCGCGTCAGTTTGATGAGTACAGGGAAACGGTCGAGAACTTTTATCCGCCCATGCCTCCCTACCTTATCAACCACGGCCATCAGGAAAGCGGTAAGACCACGTGCCTGACAACTGTGGAGCAGAGGGCGCTGGTTGCTCGTGCATGCCCAGAAAGTGCCGAGCCCAATCCGGAGTTCATCTGGAAGCGAATTTACATCAACGACAATTTCACCCTATCGCTGAACAGCTCAAATAAGTGCGTCGGTTCATTTGATCTTCGCGGGGATTTGGTGTTGACACGCTGCACAGACCCGAAACAGGCCCCCTGGCTGGTCTGGACCCCGTTTTTTCAAATAGACGGTTCGTTCATGTTGGGGTGGGGTAAACCCGACAACGGCTTTTGCCTGGCTGTCGAGGCAGCAGGCGATAGGGTGGAGCTAACTTACTGCGATGCCTCTAACCCGCTGCAGCGTTGGCGTTGGTCTGAGCCTCAAGCCCCCGGGCAGCAAGCTTCACCGCTTCTTTAACAGGCGCTGTCTGAAAAAAGCCGTCGCCTACACTGGCGCTCTGTAAGGGAGGCGATGATCAGCAATGGCGAGCGGTGGATTGACCGCCACGATGAGCGCCATGAACAGCTGGGTCAATTAGCCTGTTGGCACTTCGCTCGGCCCGGATTGGCGGGGCGAAAGACTCATCGTGCGTCCTGCGTACGCAGGCGGTGGCACGTCGCGTTGGAGGGTAATCAGGCGTTGCAAACATTCGGTGGTCTGCTCATCGAATGGGCACGCCTTCGGTGGGTTCAAAGAGACGTGCAATAACATCTGCTCACTGGCTGCCAAGGGGTCGTTGAAATCTGCAATGTGCAAACTGTGATAGATATGCAGGCGCTTACTGTTGAGGCCGATGATCTGTGTCTGCACCCACACTTCGGTGGCCAGCTTCACTTCATGCAAGTAATTGATGTGTGCTTCCAGGGTGAACAGCGAACGACCGTTGCGTCCACGACTGTCGGCGTCCAGCCCGATCTGCTCCATCAATGCATCAGTAGCGTAGCTGAAGATCAGCAGGTAGAAGGCATCGCGAAGATGCCCGTTGTAATCGACCCAGTCTTCCAGCACTTGGGTCCGGTAGGTGATCAATGCCGGCATCGTGCTCTCCTCAGTCGCTGAACGACATGCCATGGTTGGCCTTGCTGGTGGTCACCGCTGCCAGCACCGCCAGCAGCGTGTCATCCCGGTAGCGTTCCAGCGCGGCGATGCTGCGATCACCCAATTGCTGCGACGTACCTTCCACCACATCGTCGATCAGCGTGTCGGTCAGCTCAGGCGCCGGCAGGTAGGTCCACGGCAGCTTCAGTGCCGGCCCGAATTGCGACATGAAGTGACGCATGCCGGCATCGCCACCGGCCAGGGTGTAGGTCAGGAAGGTGCCCATGAACGACCAGCGCAGGCCCGCGCCAAAACGGATGGCGTCGTCGATTTCACCCGTGGTGGCGACCCCGTCGTTGACCAGGTGCAGCGCCTCGCGCCACAGCGCTTCGAGTAACCGGTCGGCGATGAAACCGGGGACTTCTTTGCGCACGTGCAGTGGCCGCATGCCAAGGGCGGTATAAACAGTGCTGGCCGCCTCGATGGCCTGCGACGCAGTCTGCTTGCCGCCGACGATCTCGACCAACGGCAGCAGGTACACCGGGTTGAAAGGATGGCCTACCACACAGCGCTCAGGGTGAACGGCCGAGGCGTAGAACTCGCTGGGCAACAAGCCCGACGTGCTGCTGGCAATGATCGCATCGGGTTTGGCAGCGGCGCTGATCCGTGCATGCAGGTCGAGCTTCAAGTCCAGCCGCTCAGGCGCGCTTTCCTGGATGAAATCAGCCTCGCGCACGCACGTTTCAACGGTATCGACAAAGGTCAGGCGGGCTTGCGATGCGCCTGGCGCAAGGCCCTGTTTCTCCAGGGCAGGCCAGGCGTTGTCAATGCGTTTGCGCAGGGCCTGTTCGGCGCCTGGCGCCGGGTCCCAGGCAATCACGTCCAGGCCATGGGCAAGGGCGCGTGCAACCCAGCCGCTGCCGATCACGCCGCTGCCCAACGCGGCAAATGTCTTGATGTCAGTGATGAAGTTCATGCGGGTCTCCAGAAGCGATCAGCGACGGTTCAGGTTCATCTTCGCCCGGCCTTCGGCGGGGCTCAGGACTCGGGCACCCAGGCGCGAAATGATCTCTAACGCGCGCTCGACCAACTGGCCGTTGCTCGCCAGTACGCCACGATCCAGATACAGGTTGTCTTCCAGGCCGACTCGCACGTTGCCGCCGAGCAACACGGCCTGCGCGGCCATGGGCATCTGCATGCGGCCGATGCCAAAGCCGGCCCAGGTGACATTGGCGGGCAGGTTGTCGACCATGGCTTTCATAGTGGTGGTGTCAGCCGGTGCGCCCCACGGTATTCCCAGGCACAGCTGGAACAAGGGGTTGTCGAGCAGCCCTTCCTTCATCATTTGCTTGGCGAACCACAGGTGGCCGGTATCGAAGATTTCCAGCTCTGCCTTGACCCCCAGCTCCGTAATGCGCCGGGCGCCGGCGCGTAGTTGCGCGGGCGTGGAAACGTAGATGGAATTGCCGTCACCGAAATTGAGGGTGCCGCAGTCCAGGGTGCAGATTTCCGGTAATAACGCCTCCACGTGGGCCAGGCGTTCGAGCGGGCCGATCAGGTCAGTGCCCTGCCCGAATGCCATGGGGTTTTCATCGGGCCCGATTTCCAGGTCGCCGCCCATGCCGGCAGTGAGGTTGACGATGATGTCCACGTCGGCTTCGCGAATGCGCTCCATGACTTCGCGATACAGGGCCACATCACGGCTGAAGCGCCCCGTCTGCGGGTCGCGTACGTGGCAGTGGACCACCGTGGCGCCGGCCTTGGCGGCTTCCACGGCCGCTGCAGCGATCTGCTTCGGCGTGACGGGGACCAGATGGCTTTTTGAGGCAGTGTCGCCGGCGCCGGTCAGGGCGCACGTAATGATGACGTCGTGGTTCATGGGGGATCCTGTGCGATCTGTTGTGGGCTTTTCGCCGGCAAGCCGACCCCTGCAAGGTTCTGGACGAACCTTGGTGTCCATGGATCTGTAGGGGCTGGTTTGTCGGTGATGGGGCTGTTTCAGTTGGCGGTAAGCTTGAGATTGTCGGCGGCCGGCTTGCCATCGAAGGTGGTTACACCCTCAAGCCAGCGGGCCTTGTCCTCGGGGTGATCCTTGAGCCATTGGCGCGCCGACTCCAGCGCATCCTTGTGATCGAGCAGTGGCTGCATCATGCGGCTCTCGTCCTCGGCGCTGAAACTCAGGTTGGCCAACAGGCGGTTGGCATTGGGGCAGCGCGCTGCATAATCGGGTGCGGTGACGGTCCACACCGTCGCGCGGCCTTCGTCCGGGCCGAGCGCGTCCTGGCTGTCCCCGAGGTACACCATGTCGATGTTCACGTTCATGGGGTGTGGGGTCCAGCCGAAGAACACCACGGCTTCCTTGCGCCGTACTGCCCGGTCCACGGCGGCCAGCATGCCCGCTTCGCTGGACTCGACCAGCTGGAATTTGCCCAGGCCGAACTGGTTCTTGGCGATCATGGCCTTGATTTGGGTGTTGGCGCCCGAACCCGGCTCGATGCCATAGAGCTTGCCGCCCAGTTCCTTCTCGAATTTGTGTATATCGGCGAAGGTGCGCAGCCCCTTGTCCGCCAGGTATTTGGGCACTGCCAAGGTGGCCCGGGCATCTTCGAGGCTGGCGTTGTCCATGACCTTGACCTGCCCGGCATCGATGAAGGGGGTGATGGTCTGGGTCATGATCGGGTTCCAGTAGCCCAGGAACATGTCCAGGCGTTTGTCGCGAATGCCAGCGAAGATGATCTGCTGCGACGCGCTGGTCTGCTTGGTGGTGTAACCCAGGCCATCGAACAAAGCCTGGGCGATGGCGCTGGTCGCGATCACATCGGTCCAGTTGACCACGCCCAGACGGACATTCTTGCAAGCAGCGGCATCGGCGGCGTAAAGCGAGGGGGTAGCAAGGCTGGTCAGGGCCAAGGTCAACAGGCTGCGGCGGATCAAGCTGTGCATGGTGGCTCTCCATCGGCAGTACAGATTGTTATGGTGGCGGCCTCTGCGGACCGTGTGAACACGCTACGCTGGTGGCACTATTGAAAATCGCACGCCGGCGACCAACATTTGCACGCAGGCGACCTGTTCGCTGGAGCATGCCATGGCGCAGATCATCCACTTTCTGTTGTTACCCGGTTTCTCTGCCATGGGGTTCATCAGTGCCCTGGAGCCCCTGCGCGTGGCCAACAGGTTCAAAGCCCAGGCATACCACTGGCAGGTATTGAGCCTGGATGGGAGCGCCGTGAACGCCAGCAATGGCATGTCAGTCAATGCCGATGCAGCGCTGGGCGCGCATATGCCCTGCCGTACATTGCTGATCGTGGCAGGCTTCGAACCCCTGGGCTGCTACGCCCCCAAGCTTCAGCAAAGCCTACGGCGCCTGGGTCACGAGGGCGTCATGCTGGGCGGTATCGATACCGGCGCTGTGGTACTGGCCGAGGCAGGCTTGCTTGATGGTCATCGTGCGACCGTGCATTGGGAGGCGCTGGATGCGTTCAGGGAAAACTATCCCAGCCTGCATGCCACCCAGGAGCTGTTCGAAATTGACCGGCAACGCATCACCTGTGCGGGCGGGACCGCTTCGATCGACTTGATGCTCGATCTGATCGCCCAGGCCCATGGCGCCGAGCTCGCCGTGCAGGTTTCCGAGCAGTTCGTGTTGAGCCGTATTCGACCGCGCCAGGATCATCAGCGCATGCAGATCGCTGCACGCTATGGCATCAGCAACCGCAAGCTGGTGCAGGTGATCACAGAGATGGAAAAGCACACCGAGCACCCCCTTGATACAACGGAACTGGCCGCGCGCGTGATGATCACGCGTCGTCAGATGGAGCGCCTGTTCAGGTTGCATCTCAACGATACGCCCAGCGGCTTTTACCTTGGCCTGCGCCTGGACAAGGCCTGCCAGTTGCTGCGCCAGACCCAGATGACGATCACCCAGGTCAGCGTGGCATGCGGTTTTGAACTGCCGTCGTACTTCACCCGACGTTACAAGCGACGCTTCGGGCGCTGCCCACGCGAGGAGCGCAAGATCGTGAAGTCGTCACCGCCGAATTAGGAGTGATCGATGCTGCTATGCGCCTCGAGACGTCGCTCCACGCAGTCTCTGTGCAGCGCTGCGTACTCATCGACAAGCCGGATACCCAGGTGATCCAGTTAAAGCAACGCCTTGGTTCGACTCGTATCTGGGTGGGTCGAGCAGGCCGTGTGCAGAGTGATGGCCACGGGCCGTGCGCCTCGTCAGTGTCGAAGTCGATGAGCATGTGTGAGCTTGCCGATCGAGTCTTCAGCAAGGCCAGGTCTGGCTGCTTCAGGCCCTGCAGAATGTCGTTGCCCACACGTTGGAACTTGAGATTCTTGCCTTTGGGGACAGGTATCAACCCGAGAAGATGTTTTCGAAAACTGTCTCGGTGGGCACGTACGGTATCGTCCTGGTAGTCCGCTCGAATAAAAAGGCGCCGTAGCGCTCCAGGTTGTTCAGAAAATGACGCATGGCATTGAAGTGGCGGATGCTGAACGAACCCTGTTGCGAACCGCGATACACACGGGTATTGGATTTGTCGAGGGTGCGGCCAGTGGCGCCGGCAGTCTTCTCAGCTTTGTCGTAGCTCAGTTGAACACTGGTCATGTGCATGATCGGCAGCCCCTGTGGCGACATTTCGCAGGTCGAAACCTGCACGGCGCTGGATTTACCAGAAACGCTCGCGGCGCTTTCTTCAAGCAGCTGCTGAGCCTTGGGTGTCTCGGCGATCACTTCGAAAGAGCGTTTGACGCAGCGGTTCAGGCGATGACTGTGGCCAATCTGCACCGAGACGATTTCCGGTACCAGGGTTGCCAGAGTATGGGTGTCCTTGTCGATTGCCTCTTCAACGTGGGCGGCGCCAGTGAGCGGCCAGCCAAATTTGCCCGGCCCGTCATTGCAGAAGTTGTACCACTCGCGCTGCTGCGTTTCCTTGTCGAACTTCTTTGTTTGCCGACAGGTTCATCAGGCGCATGCCGTCCAGCACGTCTTCAGCGATACTGGCCGGTACGTCTGGTGCGAAGATGCACACGGTGTTGGCCACCATGACGGCCCGCTCTTCGCCCTCTTTCTTCAAGGCTGCGGTGGCACTGTCCATGTCGGTTTTAGTGAGGTTCACGGTCATATCTGCGACTCCTGTTAAGTGGGTGAAGCGCCTTGGATAAGGGCACTTGGCACTCACTTTGATACGAGGCAGTTTGATGAATAAGCCGCAAACTTTACTAATTAGGCAGTCCCGCTCTACTGTTGCAGAATCGATTGCAGGTACTCGGACCGGTCATCAGTGCGCTGTGCGACGCAGGTGTCCCAGGCTGCCTGGTAAGCCCCGCCGTTAGTTGGCAGGGCGAAGGTTTCTGCCTTGCAATCGGCATCGCGAAGCTGCGTCCATAGTCCCTGAGCCTGTTTCAAGCGCTCGATCATCGTTGCTGCAATGCTGCCTTTGTCGTCGAACGCGTCATGAACGCGCTGGAGAAGTTCGTCATAAGCCGATTTCAGCTCCCGCTCGGAGGCTTGCTTGTTGAACGCTGCGCAGGCATGGGCTTGCGCCTCGGTCTCGACGTTGTCACACGGGGTATTTTCCTCCTCACCGGCCTGGGCTACCGCCACCACGGCCAGCAGTACCATCCCTGCCATCGCTTTCATTCGCTGTTTCCTCCATCGGCTGACGAATGCCGACGATTCTCGCGCACTCTCGGCGCGTACGGTATCACCTGGGCAGATTCTTCATCAAAGGACCTTCCATGGTCGTTATCGAGACTGGGTCTCATCGCCACAGACCGCGCCAGAGCGCGTGTTGTCGCGCGTTGACGCTTTCGGCAAACCCCCTGTCGTTTTTGCATCGGGGCGCCTCGGGGCACAGGCATATGCTGGCCCCAAAGCGCCGGCACAAGGTTTGGCGCCAGCCCATTCAATAAAAGGGGACGCCTGATGAGCCCAGCCGAATTACACGCCGACAGCATCGTCATCGATGGCCTGATCATCGCCAAGTGGAACCGCGAGCTGTTCGAGGATATGCGCAAAGGTGGCCTTACCGCCGCCAACTGCACCGTGTCGGTTTGGGAAGGTTTCAAGGCCACCGTCGACCAGATCGCCGCCAGCCAGAAGCTTATCCGCGAGAACAGCGACCTGGTGATGCCCGTGCGCACCACCGCCGACATTCGCAAGGCCAAGGAACTGGGCAAGACCGGTATTCTCTTCGGCTTCCAGAACGCCCATGCTTTCGAAGACCAGATCGGTTACGTGGAGGTGTTCAAGCAGCTGGGCGTGGGCATCGTGCAGATGTGCTACAACACCCAGAACCTGGTAGGCACCGGCTGCTACGAGCGCGACGGCGGCCTCTCAGGCTTCGGTCGCGAGATCGTTGCCGAGATGAACCGTGTGGGCATTATGTGCGACTTGTCCCACGTCGGCTCCAAAACCTCCGAAGAAGTCATCCTCGAATCGAAAAAGCCGGTGTGCTACTCCCACTGCCTGCCATCGGGCCTCAAGGAGCACCCTCGCAACAAGTCCGATGAGGAACTGAAGTTCATCGCCGACCACGGAGGTTTCGTCGGCGTGACCATGTTTGCACCGTTCCTGGCCAAGGGCATCGACTCGACCATCGACGATTATGCCGAAGCCATCGAGTACACCATGAACATCGTGGGTGAAGATGCCATCGGCATCGGTACCGACTTCACCCAAGGTCACGGCAAGGAATTCTTCGAATACCTCACCCACGACAAGGGCTACGCCCGTCGCCTGACCAACTTCGGCAAGATCATCAACCCACTGGGCATTCGTACCGTGGGCGAGTTCCCCAACCTCACCGAGACCTTGCTCAAACGTGGCCACTCCGAGCGCGTGGTTCGCAAGATCATGGGCGAGAACTGGGTCAACGTGTTGAAAGACGTCTGGGGCGAATAAGCCGCTCTCCAAGCTTCAAGCCCCTGCCAGCAACGCCGGGGCAACCCAATAAAAATTTTTTCTGGAGTTGAGTTTCCATGGCCAAGATCGCCCCGCAATTGCCAATCGAAGTTGACAGCGAGACCGGTGTCTGGACCAGCGACGCCTTGCCGATGCTGTACGTGCCACGCCATTTCTTCGTCAACAACCACATGGGCATCGAAGAAGTCCTGGGCGCCGACAAGTACGCCGAAATTCTCTACAAGGCCGGTTACAAGTCGGCGTGGCACTGGTGCGAGAAGGAAGCCGAGTGCCATGGCCTGGAAGGGGTCGCGGTCTTTGAGCACTACATGAAACGCCTGAGCCAGCGTGGCTGGGGGCTGTTCGAGATCCAGGACATCGACCTGGACAAGGGCACGTGCAGCGTCAAGCTCAAGCACTCGGCTTTCGTCTACGTCTATGGCAAGTGCGGCCGCAAGGTCGACTACATGTTCACTGGCTGGTTCGCCGGTGCCATGGACCAGATTCTCGCTGCCCGCGGCAGCTCGATCCGCACCGTTGCCGAGCAGGTATATGGCGGGTCGGAAGAAGGCCACGAAGATGGCCTGTTCGTAACGAAGCCGTTGTAAGCCGGAGATAGCGTCATGGCATTCGAAGCAATGTTCCAGCCGATCCAGATCGGCAAACTGACCGTCCGCAACCGCGTGCTCAGCACCGCGCACGCCGAGGTCTACGCCACTGACGGCGGCATGACGACCGACCGCTATGTGAAGTATTACGAAGAGAAGGCCAAGGGTGGCATCGGCTTGGCGATCTGCGGCGGCTCGTCCGTGGTGGCCATCGACAGTCCGCAGGAATGGTGGTCGTCGGTCAACCTGTCCACCGACCGTATCATTCCGCACTTCCAGAACCTGGCCGACGCCATGCACAAGCATGGCGCCAAGATCATGATCCAGATTACCCACATGGGTCGTCGTTCGCGCTGGGATGGCTTCAACTGGCCGACCCTGATGTCGCCCTCGGGCATCCGCGAACCGGTGCACCGCGCCACCTGCAAGACCATCGAGGTGGAAGAGATCTGGCGGGTGATCGGTAACTACGCGCAGGCGGCGCGCCGTGCCAAGGAAGGTGGCCTCGATGGCGTCGAGCTGTCGGCGGTGCACCAGCACATGATCGACCAGTTCTGGAGCCCGCGCGTCAACAAGCGTACCGACGAGTGGGGCGGCAGCTTCGAAGGCCGCATGAAGTTCGGCCTGGAAGTACTCAAGGCCGTGCGTGCCGAAGTGGGCGACGACTTCTGCGTGGGCATGCGGATCTGCGGCGACGAGTTCCACCCCGATGGCCTCAGCCACGAGGACATGAAGCAGATCGCTGCCTACTACGATGGCACCGGCATGCTCGACTTCATCGGTGTGGTGGGCTCGGGTTGCGATACCCACAACACCTTGGCTAACGTCATTCCGAACATGAGCTACCCGCCAGAGCCGTTCCTGCACCTGGCAGCTGGCATCAAGGAAGTGGTCAAGGTCCCGGTCCTGCACGCGCAGAACATCAAGGACCCGAACCAGGCCACCCGGATTCTCGAAGGTGGCTATGTGGACATGGTCGGCATGACCCGTGCACACATGGCCGACCCGCACCTGATCGCCAAGATCAAGATGGGCCAGATCGACCAGATCAAGCAGTGCGTCGGCGCCAACTATTGCATCGACCGTCAGTACCAGGGCCTGGATGTGCTGTGCATCCAGAACGCCGCGACCTCCCGTGAGTACATGGGCGTGCCGCATATCATCGAGAAGACCACCGGCGCCAAGCGCAAGGTCGTCATCGTCGGTGCCGGCCCTGCCGGCATGGAGGCGGCGCGCGTGGCCGCCGAGCGTGGCCACGATGTGACCCTGTTCGAAAAACGCGACCAGATCGGTGGCCAGATCACCATCGCGGCCAAAGCGCCGCAACGTGACCAGATTGCTGGCATTACCCGCTGGTACCAATTGGAACTGGCCCGCCTGAAGGTGGACCTGCGCCTGGGCACCGCGGCCGATGTAGACACCATCCAGGATCTGCGCCCGGACATCATCGTGCTGGCCGTGGGCGGGCATTCGTTCCTGGAGCAGAACGAACACTGGGGTGCGGCAGAAGGGCTGGTGGTCAGCAGCTGGGACGTGCTCGATGGCAAGGTCGCGCCGGGCAAGAACGTGCTGGTGTACGACACCATCTGCGAGTTCACCGGCATGTCGGTGGCCGACTTCATTGCTGACAAGGGGAGCCAGGTCGAGATCGTCACCGACGACATCAAGCCGGGTGTGGCCATGGGCGGTACGACCTTCCCGACCTACTACCGCAGCATGTACCCCAAGGAAGTGATCATGACCGGGGACATGATGCTGGAGAAAGTCTACCGCGAGGGCGACAAGCTGGTGGCTGTGCTGGAGAACGAGTACACCGGCGCCAAGGAAGAACGGGTGGTCGATCAGGTGGTGGTGGAGAACGGCGTGCGTCCGGACGAGCAGCTGTACTACGCCCTCAAGGACGGCTCGCGCAACAAGGGCCAGATCGACGTGGAGGCGCTGTTCGCCATCAAGCCACAGCCGATCCTGAGCCAGCCAGGCGAAGGCTACCTGCTGTACCGCATCGGCGACTGTGTGGCCCAGCGTAACGTGCATGCGGCGATCTACGATGCCTTGCGTCTGTGCAAGGACTTCTGATCGCACCGCCTTTCTGAAAGCGGGACTGGCCCCCCTGTAGGAGCGGCCTTGCGCCGCGAAAGGGTCGCGAAGCGGCCCCAGCATTTGATCAGTACCACGGATGCTGGGGCCGCTCCGCAGCCCTTTCGCGGCAACAGGCCGCTCCTACAGGGGCCCGCGCTGGCCTTCGGGGTGGCGCAAGAATCTAGCTGTTGTGGGAGCTTCCCATGTTGAACACCCTTCTACCCATCCTGCTGTTCGCCGCGCTCGGGCTTGCCGTGCTCGGTGCGCTGCGCCGTGTGAACATGTGGCGCCGTGGCCGGCCCTCCAAGGTGGACCTGGTCGGCGGCCTGCTGGCCATGCCGCGCCGCTACCTGGTGGACCTGCACCATGTGGTCGAGCGCGACAAGTACATGTCCAACACCCACGTGGCCACCGCTGGTGGTTTCGTGCTCTCGGCGCTGCTGGCGATCCTGGTGCACGGTTTTGGCCTGCAGAGCAAGATCCTGGGTTACGCCTTGCTGCTGGCCACGGTGATCATGTTCACCGGCGCCATCTTCGTCTTCAAGCGTCGCCTGAACCCGCCTTCGCGCCTGTCCAAGGGCCCGTGGATGCGCCTGCCCAAGAGCCTGCTGGTATTTGCTGCCAGCTTCTTCATCGCCACCTTGCCGGTGGCCGGTATTCTGCCGGCCAACACGGGCGGCTGGGTGATGGTCGGCATTCTGGGCCTGGGCGTGCTGTGGGGCGTGTCGGAGCTCTTCTTCGGCATGACCTGGGGCGGGCCCATGAAGCACGCCTTCGCCGGTGCCCTGCACCTGGCCTGGCACCGGCGCGCCGAGCGTTTCGGTGGCGGCCGCTCGACCGGCCTCAAGCCGTTGGACCTGGAAGACCCACGTGCGCCGCTTGGCGTGGAAAAGCCGGTGGACTTCACCTGGAACCAGCTGCTGGGCTTTGACGCCTGCGTGCAATGCGGCAAGTGCGAGGCCATGTGCCCGGCCTTCGCTGCCGGCCAACCGCTGAACCCGAAAAAACTCATCCAGGACATGGTCGTCGGCCTGGCCGGTGGCACTGACGCCAAGTTCGCCGGCAGCCCTTACCCCGGCAAGCCGATTGGCGAGCATGGTGGCCATCCGCACCAGCCGATCGTCAACGGCCTGGTGGATGCCGAGACACTTTGGTCGTGCACCACTTGCCGCGCCTGCGTTGAAGAGTGCCCGATGATGATCGAGCACGTCGATGCCATCGTCGATATGCGCCGCCACCTCACCCTGGAAAAGGGCGCCACCCCGAACAAGGGTGCCGAGGTGCTCGACAACCTGATTGCCACTGACAACCCCGGTGGTTTCGCCCCGGGTGGCCGCATGAACTGGGCTGCCGACCTGAACCTCAAGCTGCTGTCCGAGGTGAAGAGCACCGAGGTGCTGTTCTGGGTGGGCGACGGCGCGTTCGACATGCGCAACCAGCGCACGCTGCGTTCGTTCGTCAAGGTACTCAAGGCTTCGGGTGTGGACTTCGCCGTGCTGGGCCTGGAGGAGCGCGACAGCGGCGACGTGGCGCGCCGCCTGGGTGACGAAGCGACGTTCCAGCAACTGGCCAAACGCAATATCCAGACCCTGGCCAAGTACAAGTTCCAGCGCATCGTCACCTGCGACCCGCACAGCTTCCATGTACTCAAGAATGAATACGGCGCACTGGGCGGCAACTACCAGGTGCAGCACCACAGCACCTACATCGCCGAGCTGATTGGCGCCAACAAGCTCAACCTGGGTCAGCACAAGGGCGGCAGCGTCACCTACCACGATCCGTGCTACCTGGGCCGCTACAACGGCGAGTACGAGGCGCCTCGCGAGGTGCTCCGCGCGCTGGGCATCGAAGTTCGCGAAATGGAGCGCTCGGGCTTTCGCTCACGTTGCTGTGGCGGGGGCGGCGGTGCGCCGATCACTGACATCCCTGGCAAACAGCGTATTCCCGACATGCGCATGGACGACATCCGCACCACCGAAGCCGAAGTGGTTGCCGTGGGCTGCCCGCAGTGCACGGCCATGCTTGAAGGGGTAGTAGAGCCACGGCCGCTGATCAAGGACCTGGCCGAACTGGTGGCCGATGTACTGATCGAGGAAGAGGCCCAGCCAGCGGCTGCCAAGCCTGCGAAATCCAAACGTGAACCTGCGGAGGTGCATTGATGAGCGACATCATCCGCCGCGACCCTCGCGCCGAGTGGATCGCCCGTAACCGTCTGCATCCGCTGCATGCAGCCATGCAGACGCAACAGACCAGCTGGATGGGGCCCAACGGCCTCGTGCGCAAGAACCCGCACGCCAGTGCAGCAGGCTTCATCGGCCCCAACGGCCTCAAGCGCATCGACCGCTCGGGGGCCCAGCAGGGCACCAGTGGTGGCGCACGCCGTAGCGCTGCGGCCGAAGTGCAGTTGCCGCTGCACCAGGTGCCAGAGCCTGCGTTCTACATTGCCGTAGTACCGGACATGATCGGCGGACGCCTGGGTAGCCACGACCGCGACCTGCTGGGCCTTGCTCACGGGCTGGCGGGCAGTGATGGTGCGGTGCTGGCAATCGTGTTCGGCGAGCACAAGGAAACCAACTTTGCCGGCGCAGGCGTGGACCGCTTGCTGGTCATCGAAGGCGAGGCGTATCAAGGGTATGCACCGGAGCAGTTGGTGCAGGGCCTGCGCGCTGTCGACAACCAGTTCGCTCCGCGCCACTGGCTGCTGCCAGACAGCCGCACCGGCGGTGGCGAGCTCGGCCGACGCCTGGGTGCTGCGCTGGGCGAGCGCCCGGCAACACGCGTCTGGCAGGTCAAGGACGGGCAGTGCATCGGCCGCGCCGGTGCGGGCCAGCAAGACATGCAACGCGCGCTGCCACGCCTGATCCTGGCTGCGGCCGAATGTGCAGAGCCTGTCAGCGAAACCCGTCACGAGGCTTTGCCGGTCGAGTTGTCCGGCAGTGTGGCGCGCAGTATCTCGCGCATCGAGGACCTGGGCTCGGTGGCCGTCGACCCGGCCAAGATCGCCATGGCCGAAGCCGAGTTCATCGTATCCGGCGGTAACGGTGTCAAGGACTGGGCCCTGTTCCACAAGGCGACCACGGCACTGGGCGCGACCCAAGGCGCATCGCGAGTGGCGGTGGACGATGGCCACATGCCGCGTGATCGCCAGGTCGGCGCCACGGGTACGTGGGTAACGGCTCGGGTGTACATGGCGGTAGGTATCTCTGGCGCGATCCAGCACCTGCAGGGCATCGGTGCGTGCGACAAAGTGGTGGCGATCAACATGGATCCGGGTTGCGACATGATCAAACGCGCCGACCTGTCGGTGATTGGCGACAGCGCGGCGATTCTTCAGGCACTGATCGACGCTGTGGAGCAGTTCCGCAACGGCGCCCAGCGTGACGCGGCATAAGGGCACGAGCATGAGTACGAAAGTCATCAGCCTGGTTTCGATCGGTGCGCACCCCAGTTCCGGCCGCGCCCGTCGCGCCGAGCAGGATGCCCGTGCGGTGGAGCTGGGCTTGCAGCTGGCTGGGGATAACTTACAGGTGGTACATGCCGGCGACCCGCGGGAGGAGGCGCTGCGCGCCTACCTGGGCATGGGCCTGGACCATCTAGACGTGCTGGAACAATCGGCCGGCGCCGATGTGCTGGGCGTGCTGGGTGATTACCTGCGCGATGCTGGCGCCCAATTGGTGCTGACCGGTAGCCAGGCCGAGACCGGTGAAGGGTCGGGCATGCTGCCGTTCCTGCTGGCCGAGAAGCTGGGCTGGCCGCTGGTGGTGGGGTTGGCCGAAGTGGAGTCGATAGAAAACGGCACCGCTCAGGTGCTGCAGGCTTTGCCACGCGGTCAGCGGCGCCGGTTGAAGGTGCGCCTGCCACTGTTGGCGACTGTGGATAACGCAGCGCCCAAGCCCCGCCAGAGCGCCTTCGGCCCGGCGCGTCGCGGTGTGCTGGCGGCACGCAATGTAGCGATCGTCGAGGATGAACTGCTGGCTGACGCCGAGCTGCAACCGGCACGGCCACGGCCCAAGCGGCTGAAGGTGATTAAGGCCAAGAGCGGCGCGGACCGGATGAAGGCAGCTACCGCCAAGGCCAGCGGTGGCGGCGGCAAGGTGCTGAAGGATGTTTCGCCACAGGAAGGCGCCGAGGCCATCCTCAAGCTGCTGGTGGAGGAGGGGGTGTTGCGCTGAGCCTGACTACGCTTTTTGCAGGAGCTCGCTGGCAAGGCCGCTCCTGCGTCTATGTCAGTTGCGTTTAAGATTTTGCCCACTAAATCTGTTCGCCAAGGTGTGGATAAAGTGTTGGCGCTTCGCTACAACCCAAGATTTGCGTGGCTTGTGGCGAAGTGGGTGAAAAATGATCAGGTATTGTCAGCTGAGCTGAGCTGAGCTAGTGGCGTTTAGGGGGCCAATTTGCCCACAGTGACGGTTAACCGGCCTGTGGATAAACTGTTTGGTATTGGCTGTATGCCTCCTAAATCAAGGGTCAGATGAGATTGATCAAAAAATATCCAAAAACCCCGGAATACCGCCGCTAATCCAGATGAATAAGGTCTCGGGTCGTTTATCTACAGGACAAATGCCGTGCGTAGTGCCTTCTCTCACATTCTCTGTTGGCGTCTCTGTGGACAAAGTTTATGAACTCCGCTGCAGCCCTTTTTGGTAAGGGTTTCGTGGTTATGATCAAAATTTGATCGATGACTTGAGAATTAGCTTGCATCTACTGAAAGCACAGTTCGCCGCTGCATCTTGCAATGCTTGTGGGTAAGTCTCGGCGCCTGGCATTTTTGATAGTTTCCAGAACTCTCGCAGTTGGATAGCTTGGAGCATCACCTAAGGTTGAGCTTCCATGATGCCTGTGAATACTGCAAATCCTGTCGCCAGGGGAGCAAAGTCGTATACACCGTATGGTGCTAATCGGGCGATTGACGCAGATCTGCTCGGCTTTGCGGGTCAGGCTCTCGACCCCCTGACTGGCTGTTACCACCTCGGAAATGGCCGGCGAGCCTACAACCCGGCGATTATGCGGTTTTTATCCCCTGACCCGATGAGCCCGTTCTCCAAGGGTGGGCTGAATACCTACGCCTATTGTGCAGGCGATCCTGTCAACCGGTTCGATCCCAGTGGGGAAAACTGGCTGAGCAGGTTCATTAGCGGCGTCAGCATCTTTTCAAGTTCGGTAACCCTGGGCGGAGCTGTTACCCGAACGGCCAGGAATGTGGTCACACGCTTGCACAGCCAGCATACAAATGCGATCTACGTCGAGCCGAGCCTTAGGTCGCGTATTGGCAATACCAGCCTGTTCTATACCGGAGCGATGGGCATTGGCAGCACAGTGCTGAGCGGTGTCGAACAAGGGTGGATTGGCAATGTGTTGGCCAGCCAAGGGCAACGTCTGGGTGTTGGCAATGCCATTGGCAATATCAGTGGAGGCCTGTTTTCCAACGCTGAGGCGGCACAGGCCGTATGGCGCGGGTTGGGGCAGCCGGGAGTGTCGGCGGGCAGGGTTGCCTGGCAGACGGCCTATGAAGTCACAGGCGTGAAGATGATTGCTGAAGGGGTGTCCTACTTGTGGGGCGGAGTCAGGGCGCTGGGAGGAAGGATCGCTTCCAGCTATCGGGCAGCTGCGGAAACATGGCGGAGCTGGGGAGCTGGCATGCCGCCGAGCGCCCCACCTGAAGAGCGAAGGGATAGCGTTAGAGAAACCTCCTTGTGACACGGCGAAGAGCCGTGCCACAAGGAGGCAATCATTACTGCGCCTGCACTTCCTTCAGATACGGCGCCGGCTCCGCTCCAAGGTTGTTCAACACCCGCTGGCTGTACCAGTCGATGAAGTTGACCACGCCGAACTCGTAAGTCTTGGAATACGGGCCTGGCTGGTACGCGGTGGAGTTGATCCCGCGCTGGTTCTCTTCTGCCAGGCGACGGTCCTGGTCGTTGGTGGCGTCCCACACCTTTCGCATGTTCTCAGGGTTGTAGTCCACACCTTCGACGGCATCCTTGTGCACCAGCCACTTGGTGGTGACCATGGTTTCCTGGGCACTGATCGGCCACACGGTGAACACGATCATGTGATCGCCCATGCAGTGGTTCCAGGAGTGCGGCAGGTGCAGGATGCGCATCGAGCCCAGGTCTGGGTTCTTGATGCGGCCCATCAGCTTCTGGCAGGCCTGCTTGCCGTCCATGGTCATCGAGACCGTGCCCTTGAGCAGCGGCATGCGCACGATACGGTTACGCAGGCCGTGGCTCTTGTGCAGGTACGGGATCTTCTCGGCTTCCCAGGCGGCAGCAGAGGCGGCCACGTGGTCCTTGAATTCCTGGCTGGCGCGTGGGTCGTTGGTGTCGTCCCATTCCAGCAGGGTCTGCAGCAGCTCCGGGTGCGAGCCATTGCAGTGATAGCATTCACGGTTGTTTTCCAGCACCAGCTTCCAGTTGGCCTTTTCCATCAAGGTGGTCTGCACCGCCACCTTGGCGTTTTCCATGTCGTACGGTTCCATGTAGTGGTCCAGGGTGGCCAGGAACTCGTCGATGGCTGGCGGGTTTTCCGCCAGGCTGATGAAGATGTAGCCGCCCGCGACCTTCACGTTCACAGGCTTGAGGCCGTACTGTTTCATGTCGAAGTCGGCGCCCATCTCGGTGCCGGCGAACAGCAGGCGGCCGTCCAGTTCGTAGGTCCACTGGTGGTAAGGGCACACCAGCTTGGCCACCTTGCCTTTTTCGCTGACGCACAGGCGCGAGCCGCGGTGACGGCACACGTTGTGGAACGCATGCACCTTGCCCTCGGTACCACGCACTACAATGATCGGGTTCTTGCCGATCTGCAGCGTGAGGTAATTGCCCTTCGCCGGGATCTCGCAGGTCATGCCGGCGATCAGCCACTCCTTGTGGAAAATCTCCTGCATGTCGATCTGGAACAGACGCTCGTCGGTGTAGAACGGCTGGGGCAGCGAGTAGGTGCGCTCGCGGTTCTGCAGCATCTGGGCAGTCGCCTTGCGTGCAGGTTCAAGTGGATCGCCCAGGCTCAGGGTTGCGGTGACGTCCATCGTGTATTCCTCGGGGCCGTGTGCGGCCGGCAAAAGGTGGCTAATCGTTGTTGTGGTGCCGCAAGGCTGTTAACCATGAACAGCGTGTTGTTTTGCGGTGGAGTGTGCGTCCGAAGGCGGCGTGAACCGTATCCATGGGCGACATGGCCGATTTGAATTACGACGCCGCAACCCTTGTCGTGCGGGGCTGGTCGCGATAAGTACGCCGATGTCGCTGGCAGGAATGTTCAAGGTCGCAAGCTTGAGCATCATCCGAGCCATAAAAAGGCCAACTGTCGGCTGCTGGAGATGAACATGTCCGAAACCTTCCTCAATCCGGTCACTACCCAGACCTGGGCCAACGGCCGCCACATCGTGCGCTGCGTCAAGGTCATCCAGGAGACCTGGGACGTGCGCACCTTCTGCTTCATGGCAGACCAGCCGATCATGTTCTTCTTCAAGCCCGGGCAATTCGTGACCCTGGAGCTGGAAATCGAAGGCAAGCCGGTCATGCGTTCCTACACCATATCCAGCTCGCCTTCGGTGCCCTACAGCTTCTCCATCACGGTCAAGCGCGTACCCGGCGGACTGGTGTCCAACTTCCTGCATGACACCATGCACGAAGGTGCCGAGCTGCCGGTACACGGACCTGTGGGGCTGTTCAACGCCATCGATTTTCCAGGCGCCAAGGTGCTGTACCTGTCTGGCGGCGTGGGCATCACCCCGGTCATGTCGATGGCCCGCTGGTTTTATGACACCAACGCCAATGTCGACATGGTCTTCGTTCACAGTGCCCGTTCACCCAAGGACATCATCTACCATCGCGAACTGGAGCAGATGGCGTCCCGCGTGCCCAATTTCAGCCTGCACATCATCTGCGAGAAGCATGGCCTGGGCGAGCCTTGGGCGGGCTACCGTGGCTACCTGAACCAGCGGCTGATGGAGCTGATCGCGCCGGACTACATGGAGCGTGTGGTGTTCTGCTGTGGCCCGACCCCTTACATGACGGCGGTCAAGCGCATGCTCGAGGCTGTCGGCTTCGACATGAACAATTACCACGAGGAGTCGTTCGGGGCGACGCCAGCCGAAGCCAAGGCCGATGCGGTCGAACACGCCGAAGCGGCCGCCGATGCACCGGAAGTGGACGCCGCCGACCTCAACCTGGTGGAGTTCATCGGCAGCGAGAAGAGCATCCGCATCGCCCCCGGCGAAACCGTGCACGCTGCAGCGGCCAAGGTCGGACTGATGATCCCGAAAGCTTGCGGCATGGGCATTTGCGGTACCTGCAAGGTGCTCAAGCTGGGCGGCGAAGTCGAAATGGAGCACAACGGCGGTATCACCGAGGAAGATGAAGCCGAGGGGTACATCCTGTCGTGCTGCAGCGTGCCGAAAGGGGATGTGCGCATCGACTACTGAGTTTCTGGCACGGCCTTGGATCTGTCAGGGGGGCTGCCGTGCAGCTCCCTGTGTTTGACTGACCGATGGTTGACTCAGGTCGGAACAAGAGGGGGGTTACCCTGTCAATGTGCGGGGTAGAAACCTTGTGAATCCGATATTTAATGGCGATGGGCAACGGTTTTCTTTATCGTGTGCGCCCCTCGCAACAACCTGAGATAGACCCATGCTTGAAGCTTCCCTCAATCAACTCGAGCAACTGGTCAGCGACCTGATGCAAAAGAACGCTCAACTCACCGAGCAGAACAACGCACTCGGCCAGCAACTGGCCCAGGCAAACGAAGAGAACGAAACCCTGCAGCTGTCCTTGATGGAGCAGGAAGAAAAGAACGGCGCCACCGCTGCCCGTATCCAGGCGTTGGTCGAGCGCGCCAGCGCGGGTGTCGTCAACGCATGAACCTGCAAGCGCAGCCGGTCAATGTCGTGTCGATTCTTGGCAACGACTATTCGATCAAGGCGCCCGAAGGCCAGGAAGAAACCTTGGCGCACGCGGTGCGTATGTTGAACACGGCCCTGGCCGAGACCAAGCGTTCGTATCCGACGTTGATCGGCGACAAGCTGCTGGTGCTGGCAGCCTTGAACCTGTGTTCGAAGCAGGTTGAACTGCAGAAGGAGCATCAGCAGACGCTTGCCCGGACCCAGGCGCAGATCGACGCCACCGTCGACGCGATCGTTCGGACCATGGCCGAGCAGTGAGAGGTCGTTGGCCAAGCCAAGTGGGGAGCGGCTAACCTCGCCCCCACGCTTCACGGTTTTCCCCAGTTGCTCAATGACTGAGTTTCAGGTGAAGCCGACTGGCAGAAGTATCAAGTGCCGGTGATGGCCCGGATGTCTGCTGCCAGCTCGCGCACACGTTCTTCCTCAGTGTCCCAGGAGCACATGAACCGCGCACCGCCGCTGCCGATGAAGGTATAGAAGCGCCAGCCCTTGCCTCGCAAGGCCTCGATCACCGGTTCGGGCATTTGCAGGAACACCCCGTTGGCTTCCACTGGGAACATCAGTTCGATGCCTGGCAAATCACTCACCAGTGATGCCAATAATTGGGCGCAGTGGTTGGCATGCTTGCCGTGCCGCATCCAGGCACCGTCTTCGAGTATCCCGACCCAAGGCGCAGACAGAAACCGCATCTTCGAAGCCAATTGCCCGGCTTGCTTGCAACGGTAGTCGAAGTCTTCGGCCAACTGCCGGTTGAAGAACAAGATGGCTTCCCCGACGGCCATGCCGTTCTTGGTGCCGCCAAAACACAATACGTCGACGCCGGCTTTCCAGGTCAGTTCGGCCGGGCTGCAGCCCAGGAAAGCGCAAGCATTGGTAAAGCGCGCGCCGTCCATGTGCAAGTTAAGGCTCAATTCCTTACAGGTGGCGCTGATCGCCTTGAGTTCGTCGGGGCGGTAGACGGTGCCGACTTCCGTGGCTTGCGTGAGCGTGACCACGCGCGGCTTTGGATAGTGGATGTCCTGGCGCTTGAGCGCCACTGCGCGGATCGACTCGGGGGTGAGCTTGCCGTTGGTACTGGGGGCGGTAAGCAGCTTGGAGCCGTTGGAGAAAAATTCCGGGGCGCCGCACTCGTCTGTTTCGACATGCGCGGTCTCCGAGCAGATCACGCTGTGGTAGCTCTGGCACAGCGAGGCCAGGGCCAGCGAGTTGGCGGCGGTGCCGTTGAAAGCGAAGAACACTTCGCAGTCGGTTTCGAACAAGGCCCGAAAGTATTCCGAAGCGCGCGCCGTCCATTGATCGTCGCCGTAGGCGCGGTCGTGGCCGTGGTTGGCTTTTTCCATCGCAGACCAGGCTTCCGGGCAGATGCCGGAATAGTTGTCGCTGGCGAATTGTTGGCTCTTATCTGTCATGACACTGTCCTGTGAACGACGCAGGACAGCACTCTAAACCATCGATTCAGCGGTTGACTATACAACCCCGATACCCATGCGTTTCAAGCGCATTTGTTCACGGGCTTCGCTGTATCCAAATCCAGGCAGGCGTGCCGAAGCGTCAGGTCAGTGAGCTTGGCCCGATGAAGAAACGGGCCGTGGCCTGGCGGGTGTTCAGGCCAGCGCCCCCCAACGCAAGCCGTACGTGTGGTCAGTGTGATCGGGACGCTGACCAATGTCGTAAACGCGCCATTGCAAGGCGTGCGCAGGCATCTGGCACACCCCGGCCAGCCCTACCATCGCCACAAAGGGTCAAAGTGAACCCTCCGAACAAAAAATGATCGCTGCCGGGAGATACAAGATGTTCAGCAAGCAAGACCAGATTCAAGGTTACGACGATGCACTGCTGGCGGCGATGAGTGCCGAAGAGCAGCGTCAGGAAGACCACATCGAGCTGATCGCCTCGGAGAACTACACGTCCAAGCGCGTGATGCAGGCCCAAGGCAGCGGCCTGACCAACAAATACGCCGAAGGCTACCCAGGCAAGCGCTACTACGGTGGCTGCGAGCATGTCGACAAGGTCGAAGCGCTGGCCATCGAGCGCGCCAAGCAGCTGTTCGGTGCCGACTATGCCAACGTCCAGCCCCACTCCGGCTCCTCGGCCAACAGCGCGGTGTACCTGGCGTTGCTGCAGCCTGGCGACACCATCCTGGGCATGAGCCTGGCCCATGGCGGCCACCTGACCCACGGCGCCAAGGTGTCGTCTTCGGGCAAGCTGTACAACGCCGTGCAGTACGGCATCGACACCGATACCGGCCTGATCGACTACGACGAAGTCGAGCGACTGGCGGTCGAGCACAAGCCTAGAATGATCGTCGCGGGCTTCTCGGCCTACTCCAAGACCCTGGATTTCCCGCGTTTTCGCGCCATCGCCGACAAAGTCGGGGCGCTGTTGTTCGTGGACATGGCCCACGTGGCCGGCCTGGTCGCTGCGGGCCTTTACCCGAACCCGATCCCGTTCGCGGACGTGGTGACCACCACCACCCACAAGACCTTGCGCGGCCCGCGTGGCGGCCTGATCCTGGCCAAGTCGAACGAAGAGATCGAGAAGAAACTCAACGCTGCCGTCTTCCCGGGCGCCCAAGGCGGCCCGCTGATGCACGTGATCGCCGGCAAGGCGGTGTGCTTCAAGGAAGCGCTTGAGCCTGAGTTCAAGAGCTACCAGAAGCAGGTCATCGAAAACGCCCAGGCCATGGCGCAGGTGTTCATCGAACGCGGCTATGACGTGGTTTCCGG
Source organism: Pseudomonas sp. SGAir0191 (assembly GCF_002812565.2). Classification (NCBI taxonomy): domain Bacteria; kingdom Pseudomonadati; phylum Pseudomonadota; class Gammaproteobacteria; order Pseudomonadales; family Pseudomonadaceae; genus Pseudomonas; species Pseudomonas sp. SGAir0191. Next base: position 4,647,343 of record NZ_CP025035.2, on the reverse strand, counting down.
TGGCACCGACAACCACCTGTTCCTGGTCAGCCTGATTCGCCAGGGCCTGACGGGCAAAGATGCCGACGCTGCCCTGGGCCGCGCGCACATCACCGTCAACAAGAACGCCGTACCCAACGACCCGCAATCGCCGTTCGTGACCTCGGGCCTGCGCATCGGCACCCCGGCGGTCACCACCCGTGGCTTCAAGGTCGCTCAATGCGTGGCCCTGGCCGGCTGGATCTGCGACGTGCTCGACAACCTCGGTGACGCTGACGTCGAAGCCGATGTGGCCAGCAATGTCGCGGCGCTGTGCGCAGATTTCCCTGTTTACCGCTGAGTGGAGTCCCACACCATGCAACGTTACTCGGGCTTCGGCCTTCTCAAGCACTCCCTCAGCCACCACGAGAACTGGCAACGCATGTGGCGTACGCCGACACCGAAGAAGGTGTACGACGTGGTCATCGTCGGCGGTGGCGGCCACGGTCTGGCCACGGCCTACTACCTGGCCAAGGAACACGGCATCACCAATGTCGCGGTGATCGAAAAAGGTTACCTGGGCGGCGGCAACACCGCCCGTAACACCACCATCGTGCGCTCCAACTACCTGTGGGACGAGTCGGCCCACCTCTACGAGCACGCCATGAAGCTGTGGGAGGGCCTGTCTCAGGACCTCAACTACAACGTGATGTTCTCCCAGCGCGGCGTGTACAACCTGTGCCATACCCTGCAGGACATGCGTGACTCCGAACGCCGGGTCAGCGCCAACCGCCTCAATGGCGTCGATGGCGAGCTGCTCAATACCGCCCAGGTCGCGGCCGAGATTCCGTACCTGGACTGCTCCAAGAACACCCGTTACCCAATCCTGGGTGCTACCGTACAGCGCCGTGGCGGCGTTGCCCGTCACGATGCCGTGGCCTGGGGTTACGCCCGTGCCGCCGACGCCCTGGGCGTGGATTTGATCCAGCAGACCGAAGTGACGGGTTTCCGCAAGGAAAACGGCGCGGTCATCGGCGTGGAAACCACCAAGGGCTTCATCGGCGCCAAGCGCGTGGGCGTGGTCACGGCAGGTAACTCCGGCCACATGGCCAAGCTGGCCGGCTTCCGCCTGCCGCTCGAATCGCACCCCTTGCAGGCACTGGTTTCCGAACCGATCAAGCCCATCATCGACAGCGTCATCATGTCCAACGCCGTGCACGGCTACATCAGCCAGTCGGACAAAGGTGACCTGGTGATCGGTGCGGGTATCGACAGCTGGGTCGGCTATGGCCAGCGTGGTTCTTACCCGGTGATCGAGCACACCTTGCAGGCCATCGTCGAGATGTTCCCCAACCTCTCGCGTGTGCGCATGAACCGCCAATGGGGCGGCATCGTCGACACCTCGCCGGACGCCTGCCCGATCATCACCAAGACCCCGGTCAAGAACATGTTCTTCAACTGCGGATGGGGTACTGGCGGCTTCAAGGCGACCCCAGGTTCGGGCAACGTCTTCGCCGCGAGCCTGGCCAAGGGCGAGATGCACCCACTGGCCGCGCCGTTCTCCATGGACCGCTTCTACAACGGCGCCCTGATCGACGAACACGGCGCTGCCGCCGTCGCCCACTAACCGGAGACACCGTCATGTTGCATATTTTCTGTCCCCACTGCGGCGAGCTGCGCTCCGAAGAAGAGTTCCACGCCTCTGGCCAGGCGCACATTGCCCGCCCGCTGGACCCCAACGCCTGCTCCGACCAGGAGTGGGGCACGTACATGTTCTACCGTGACAACCCGCGCGGTATCCACCACGAACTCTGGGATCACGTTGCCGGCTGCCGTCAGTATTTCAACGTCACCCGTAACACCGAAACCTACGAGATCCTGGAAACCTACAAGATTGGCGAGAAGCCGCAAGTCAGCGCCCGTGAACACACACCGGCGCGCTCGGCTGCTGTAAACGAACGGGGAGTCAACGTATGAGCCAGACCTATCGCCTCGCCAGCGGCGGCCGTATCGACCGCAGCAAGGTGTTGAACTTCACCTTCAACGGCAAGACTTACCAGGGCTATGCCGGCGACAGCCTGGCAGCGGCCCTGCTGGCCAACGGCGTCGACATCGTTGGCCGCAGCTTCAAGTACTCGCGTCCGCGCGGCATCATTGCCGCAGGCACCGAGGAGCCGAACGCCATCTTGCAGATCGGCTCCAGCGAAGCCACCCAGATCCCCAACGTGCGCGCCACCCAGCAAGCCCTGTATTCGGGCCTGGTCGCCACCAGCACCAATGGCTGGCCGAACGTCAACAATGACGTCATGGGTATCCTCGGCAAGGTGGGCGGCAGCATGATGCCGCCGGGCTTCTACTACAAAACCTTCATGTACCCCAAGTCGTTCTGGATGACGTACGAGAAGTACATCCGCAAGGCAGCCGGCCTTGGCCGCGCGCCGCTGCAGAATGATCCGGACAGCTATGACTACATGAACCAGCACTGCGACGTGCTGATCGTCGGTGCAGGGCCCGCAGGCCTGGCGGCGGCCCTTGCCGCTGCGCGCAGCGGTGCTCGCGTGATTCTGGCGGACGAGCAGGAGGAGTTCGGTGGCAGCCTGCTGGACACCCGTGAAACCCTCGACGGCAAGCCGGCCGCTGAATGGGTCAGTGGCGTCATCAAGGAGCTCGAAGGCCTGCCGGAAGTAACCTTGCTGCCACGCGCCACGGTCAACGGCTACCACGACCACAACTTCCTGACCATCCATGAGCGCCTCACCGACCACCTGGGCGACCGTGCTCCGCTCGGTCAGGTGCGCCACCGCGTGCACCGTGTACGGGCCAAGCGTGTGGTACTGGCCACCGGCGCCCATGAGCGCCCGCTGGTGTATGGCAACAACGACGTGCCGGGCAACATGCTGGCCGGCGCCGTTTCGACCTACGTTCGTCGCTACGGCGTGGCACCAGGCCGCAAGCTGGTGCTGTCGACCAACAACGACCACGCCTACCGTACCGCGCTGGACTGGCACGATGCTGGGCTGCAAGTGGTGGCCATCGCCGATGCGCGCCACAACCCACGTGGCTCGCTGGTCGAAGAAGCGCGCGCCAAGGGTATTCGTATCCTCACCTCCAGTGCCGTCATCGAAGCCAAGGGCAGCAAGCACGTCACCGGCGCTCGTGTGGCGGCCATCGATGTGCAGGCCCACAAGGTCACCAGCCCTGGTGAAACCCTCGAGTGCGACTTGATCGCCACCTCCGGGGGCTATAGCCCTGTGGTTCACCTGGCTTCGCACCTGGGTGGCCGTCCGGTATGGCGTGAAGACATCCTGGGCTTCGTGCCGGGCAATGCCCCGCAAAAGCGCGAGTGTGTTGGCGGCATCAACGGTGTCTACCCGCTGGGCGATGCCATTGCCGACGGCTTCGAAGGCGGCGTGCGTGCAGCCACCGAAGCAGGCTTCAAGGCGAGCGTAGGCACCTTGCCGAAAACCGTTTCGCGCAAGGAAGATGCCACCCTGGCGCTGTTCCAGGTGCCACACGACAAGGGCACCGCCCGTGCGCCGAAGCAGTTCGTCGATCAGCAGAACGACGTCACGGCCGCTGCCATCGAGCTGGCTACCCGTGAAGGCTTCGAGTCGGTCGAGCACGTCAAGCGCTACACCGCGCTGGGCTTCGGTACCGACCAGGGCAAGCTGGGCAACATCAACGGCCTGGCCATTGCGGCGCGTTCGATGGGCATCACCATCCCGCAAATGGGCACCACCATGTTCCGCCCCAACTACACGCCGGTGACGTTCGGCGCGGTGGCGGGCCGTCACTGTGGGCACCTGTTCGAGCCCGTGCGCTTTACGGCCCTGCATGCCTGGCACGTGAAGAACGGCGCCGAGTTCGAGGACGTCGGCCAGTGGAAGCGCCCGTGGTACTTCCCCAAGGCCGGTGAAGACATTCACGCCGCCGTTGCCCGTGAATGCAAGGCGGTGCGTGACAGCGTCGGCTTCCTGGACGCCTCTACCCTGGGCAAGATCGATATCCAGGGCCCGGATTCGCGCGAGTTCCTCAACCGCGTGTACACCAACGCCTGGACCAAGCTCGATGTGGGCAAGGCGCGCTATGGCCTGATGTGCAAGGAAGACGGCATGGTGTTCGACGACGGCGTGACCGCCTGCGTCGGCGACAACCACTTCATCATGACCACCACCACTGGCGGCGCGGCGCGCGTGTTGCAGTGGCTGGAGCTGTACCACCAGACCGAGTGGCCGGACCTTAAGGTGTACTTCACCTCGGTGACCGACCACTGGGCGACCATGACCTTGTCCGGGCCGAACAGCCGCAAGCTGCTCAGCGAGTTGACCGACATCGACATGGACAAGGAAGCCTTCCCGTTCATGACCTGGAAGGAAGGCAACGTCGGCGGTGTGCCGGCCCGTGTATTCCGTATCTCGTTCACTGGTGAACTGTCGTACGAAATCAACGTGCAGGCCAACTACGCCATGGGCGTGCTGGAGCAGATCGTCGAGGCAGGCAAGAAGTACAACCTGACCCCGTACGGCACCGAGACCATGCACGTGTTGCGTGCCGAGAAGGGCTTCATCATCGTCGGCCAGGACACGGACGGCTCGATGACCCCGGACGACCTCAACATGAGCTGGTGCGTAGGGCGCAACAAGCCGTATTCGTGGATCGGCCTGCGCGGCATGAACCGTGAAGACTGCGTGCGTGAAAACCGCAAGCAGCTGGTTGGCCTGAAACCGATCGACCCGAACCAGTGGCTGCCCGAAGGCGCCCAGCTGGTGTTCGATCCGAAGCAGCCCATCCCGATGGACATGGTTGGTCACGTCACTTCCAGCTACGCCGCCAACTCCCTGGGCTATTCGTTCGCCATGGGCGTGGTCAAAGGTGGCTTGAAGCGCATGGGCGAGCGTGTCTACTCGCCTCAGGCCGATGGCAGCGTGATCGAGGCAGAAATCGTGTCTTCGGTGTTCTTCGATCCGAAGGGTGAGCGGCAGAACGTTTGACTCCGGGCCCTTGGGGGAGCAGGCCGGGCCGATCGCCGGCAAGCCGGCTCCCTCAGGCGCGGTGTAGACATCGAGGTTCATGCGCTTCTAGTAGGCGCAGGCTCGCCGGTGATGAGGCCGGCGGAGCTTTCTGGACCGGATGCCTGCATCCCATCGACGAACAAGAATTCTAGGCAGGTATGAAATGAGCGCTATCAACGTCTTCGAGCAAAACCCCGGTGCCTCGGCCAAGGCCGAGTCGCCATTGCACCACGCCGACCTGGCAAGCCTGGTGGGCAAGGGCCGCAACAACGCCGGCGTGACCCTGCGCGAGCGCAAGTTCCTCGGCCACCTGACCCTGCGTGGCAACGGCCATGATCCCGCCTTTGCCGGTGGCGTACACAAGGCCCTTGGCCTGGAGTTGCCGGTGGCATTGACCGTTGTGGCCAGCGGTGACCTGTCGCTGCAATGGGTCGGCCCTGACGAGTGGCTACTGATCGTCCCGGGTGGACAGGAAGTGGCGATCGAGCAAAAGTTGCGCGATGCCCTGGAAGGGCAACACATCCAGGTGGTTAACGTCAGCGGTGGGCAGAGCCTGCTGGAACTGCGCGGCCCGAACGTGCGCGAAGTGCTGATGAAATCCACCAGCTATGACGTGCATCCGAACAACTTCCCGGTCGGCAAGGCTGTCGGCACGGTGTTCGCCAAGTCGCAACTGGTGATTCGGCGCACCGCCGAAGACACCTGGGAGCTGGTCATCCGCCGCAGCTTCTCCGATTACTGGTGGTTGTGGCTGCAGGACGCATCGGCCGAGTACGGGCTGGCCATCGAGGCTTAAGGAGAACTGCCATGAGTCGGGCACCGGATACCTGGATTCTCACCGCCGACTGCCCGAGCATGCTCGGTACCGTCGACGTGGTGACGCGTTACCTCTTCGAGCAGCGCTGCTACGTGACGGAGCACCATTCCTTCGATGATCGGCTGTCAGGGCGCTTCTTCATTCGCGTGGAGTTTCGCGTGCCTGACGGCTTCGACGAAGACTGGTTGCGTGCTGGCCTTGCCGAGCGTAGCGAGGGGTTTGGCATGGCGTTCGAGCTGACGGCCCCCAACCACCGCCCCAAGGTGGTGATTATGGTGTCCAAGGCCGACCACTGCCTGAACGATCTGCTGTATCGCCAGCGCATCGGTCAACTGGGTATGGACGTGGTGGCGGTGGTTTCCAACCACCCCGACCTCGAGCCTTTGGCACACTGGCACAAGATTCCCTACTACCACTTCGCGCTCGATCCCAAAGACAAGCCTGCGCAGGAGCGCAAGGTGTTGCAGGTGATCGAACAGACCGGCGCAGAGCTGGTTATCCTTGCCCGCTACATGCAGGTGCTCTCGCCCGAACTGTGCCGGCAACTCGATGGCCGCGCGATCAACATCCACCATTCACTGCTGCCCGGTTTCAAAGGCGCCAAGCCTTACCACCAGGCGTACAACAAGGGTGTGAAGATGGTCGGGGCCACGGCGCACTACATCAACAACGACCTGGACGAAGGGCCGATCATCGCCCAGGGCGTTGAGGTGGTGGACCATACCTATTACCCCGAGGACCTGATCGCCAAAGGGCGAGATATCGAGTGCCTGACCTTGGCGCGGGCGGTGGGGTACCACATTGAAAGACGGGTGTTTCTCAACGCCAATCGCACGGTTGTGCTTTGATCGAAGTGGGCACTGGCTCGCCCAAGACTGACGTGATGGTTGCAGGCTCGTGCGGGACTGAACGGCAATCACGTATCGCGTATTTTGCGGCCGGTTGCAGGCAGGTCATTCAAAACGTTGTTAAACAGGCCGAGATAGGTACCTACCTCGTGCCGCACGTTTCGGCTGATCTGGGCCTGCAGTCGTTCGCTTGCCTCTTTTTGGCGGACCCCGAGAGGCGGGTTTTCAATCGCTGGCTGGAGCCCCTCGAATTTTGAGGTCTGCATGAAAACGTCCAGGTTTTTTGACGAACGTTTGGCGATAATCGGTTCAAGGGCTGGGCTTGCCTTGCTCAGGTTCTCTAGCGCGCTGGATGGCAGGTTATCCAAGACTTTGTTGATCAAAAGCTCGGCATGCGATGCCAGTTTGCCAGGGATGTCTATCCGAACGGCAGGGCGCCTGCGCAAAGCAGTATTGAATGATGTTCTATAGCCCCGCGTTCGTGTCTTGAACCCAAAGGCATGGCCTGATGGGTCTTCATGGTTAATGGGGTCGCAGCCACAGTATGCGTAGGCGTTCAAGCCGCCTTCATAGAAAGGGCTCAAGCTGTCAGGCGCGCCAAACCGCATCAAAGTGGGCGCGTGCAGCCTGTAGCCATTTCCCAAGAGATAACCTCGTGTAAGGGGATCCAAGCGTTCGCCTTTGAACCCGGCCAGCGTGCACGCAGAGGGATACCATGCGCCATGCCCATAGGCTGTGAAACGAGGAGCAGCATCTTCGCTACTACCCGTCAGTCCCTTCAAGACAGAACCATTGTCGTCGACTGCAAGCAGACACCCCTGCCGTTGTCCGGTCACCCGCTCAGCCAGGAGCATTCCAGCGTTGCGTAACCATTGGCGGTATTGGCCCTGGTGCCTGACTGTTCCAGGCAGACCCTTTTGATAGAAAAGCTCGATGAAATAGACGTGTGTGCTCATTGGCGTCCCTGATCGACTGTGGTCTGAGCCAAGTACCGGCAGGGTGCGTGAAACCAGGGCTTCCGGCTACTGACGAAAATACCAGGTAGTGGCTTGGCTGCGACCGCTCACCCTCCAGGCGGTAGGCGCCGCTAACAGGCATACCCCTGTCGCAACCAGTCACTGCGACATCGCCCATCGAGCCCACAATTCCCTCATCCAGTAACACATGCCGCCCATGGATGGCGGCGCGTTCACCACCGCTGCATAAATACAAATAAAGCGAGGTAAGAGCATGTCTGGCAATCGTGGAGTGGTGTATCTCGGCGCGGGCAAGGTCGAGGTGCAGAAAATCGACTACCCGAAAATGCAAGACCCACGCGGCAAGAAGATCGAGCACGGCGTGATCCTCAAGGTGGTTTCCACCAACATCTGCGGTTCCGACCAGCACATGGTCCGCGGCCGTACCACTGCCCAGGTCGGCCTGGTGCTGGGCCATGAAATCACTGGCGAAATCGTCGAGAAGGGCAGTGACGTCGAGCGTATGCAGATCGGCGACCTGGTCTCGGTACCGTTCAACGTCGCCTGTGGTCGCTGCCGCTCCTGTAAGGAGATGCACACGGGCGTCTGCCTGACCGTCAACCCGGCCCGTGCCGGTGGTGCGTACGGTTATGTCGACATGGGTGACTGGACGGGTGGCCAGGCCGAATACGTGCTGGTGCCATACGCCGACTTCAACCTGCTCAAGCTGCCTGAGCGCGACAAGGCCATGGAAAAGATCCGTGACCTGACGTGCCTGTCCGATATTCTGCCGACCGGCTACCACGGTGCGGTGACCGCTGGGGTCGGCCCTGGCAGTACCGTCTACGTGGCCGGTGCCGGCCCAGTAGGCCTGGCTGCTGCCGCTTCGGCCCGCCTGCTGGGCGCCGCCTGCGTCATCGTCGGTGACCTGAACCCTGCGCGCCTGGCCCACGCCAAGTCCCAGGGTTTCGAAGTGGTCGACCTGTCCAAGGACACGCCGCTTCACGAACAGATCGTGGACATTCTCGGCGAGCCGGAAGTGGATTGCGCCGTCGATGCCGTAGGCTTCGAAGCTCGCGGCCATGGCCATGAAGGCGCCAAGCACGAGGCACCGGCAACTGTATTGAACTCGCTGATGCAGGTGACCCGTGTGGCTGGGCAGATCGGTATTCCGGGCCTGTACGTGACCGAAGATCCGGGTGCGGTGGACGCTGCTGCCAAAATCGGTGCACTGAGCATCCGCTTCGGCCTGGGCTGGGCCAAGTCGCACAGCTTCCACACCGGCCAGACCCCAACCATGAAGTACAACCGCCAGCTGATGCAGGCAATCATGTGGGACCGTATCAACATTGCCGAAGTGGTGGGCGTGCAGGTGATCAACCTGGATCAGGCGCCGGAAGGGTATGGCGAGTTCGATGCCGGTGTCCCGAAGAAATTCGTCATCGACCCGCACAAGATGTGGGGCGCGGCGTGAGGTCGTGATGTAACGAAAAGCCCCTAATCTCGAGGGGCTTTTTTATGGATGCTTGCCTGAGCCTTGCACGGCAAGGACAGAGCCTTTGTCATCGGTGGCCAGCAACACGTCGGTTTGGGTGTCGTCTGCACTCAGCTCTGCCAGCGGTTGTTCCGCATTACGGAAGATGGAGCGATGCTCATCACCTTTTTTCACCGTGATGAGCTTGTCGCCTTGGTAGAAGAAAAGCGAACTGTTCGGTGCTTTGCTCATGGTTCATGTCCCTGCCGCACTGGAAGATTAAGGGCTGCCTGAGGCCCATTCTGAACAGCCGCAGAGATTTTGATACTGGCAGAAATACTAGTTTTATAGCCTGACACGGAACCTGCGGGAGCGGGCGTGCCCGCGAAGAGGCCGGCCCAGCCAATACAAGGCTCAGCGCATCATCCCCAACTCGGCATCATCCATCAGCGCCTTGGCCAGCGCACTCAGATAATGTGAAGCCCAGAGCAGTTGCGGCTTGTTGTCCATCAGGCCGTCGATGGTCAAATCGCGTACATACTCCAATCAGTTCCGATGCCTGTTCGCGGGCACTCTGGCAGGGAATGCCCGGGGCAATGCAGAGCAGCGGGTGGGTGTGGCCTTCACCTTGGTAGAAAAAGGTCTTGCCTACGGTGGTCCTGGTGTCGTCGCTGGACAGCATTCAAGCTCCCTGAAATTTCTCGACTGCCAAGCCTGGCCCTATCGCGGCTAAAGCCGCTTGTACAGGCCTTGTGCAATCCTTGTAGGGGCGGCTTCAGCCGCGAAGGGCCAGCCCAGCCAACATAAATCTCAAGCCTTAATGCAGCGTTCGCGGCTCCGCCGGCATCTGCACGTGGATCAACGCCGTCTCAAGCAGTAACCGCAGCGTTTCCAGCTCATGCAGCGTGGCCATGATCAGAATCGAGGCCGGTGACTTGGGCTGCAGCAGAATTGCCTGATGCGCAACAGTTTGTGCGCACAGCGCGTAGTCCGTGGCCTGGATGAGGGTATCTTCAAGGGAATGGGAGGTGTTGGGTGGATCGGGGACTATCTTAAGCATTGGTTTTTTATCGGGAGGGGCCACCACCCTGAATAACATTAGAGCATAACTCCCGTCCGGGGCGTTATGCCTTTGTCGAAAAAACAGCCGCTTTTTTAATAAATGGTGATGGATTAATCTTTATGTTTGGCGCCATGTCTAATCGCTACCACAAATATAGCGATTATTGCCGCGGCAATCCCTAAACCTAGCCCTATGCCGAGCACATGTTGAACGGCCATTTGGGCTGGGCTACGGCGATATATTTCGCCGGGGTAAGACCAAGTTTGAGTGGGCATTTGCCTTTCCTGGGTCCCAGGGCGGGAAGCACGATCGGGTATGTGAGCAGCGGTCTCAGTCTTAGTAAAGGATGATGGAGTAGCTGGATTTTTTGAGTGCGATGGGTTCAGCGCGGGGAGAGGTATAGCCTGATTGGTGTACAGCGGCCCGGTAGAAATATGTTTGAAGTTGCGAGCGGCTGAATAAGTTTTTTGAAGCCGGGGGTCAATGGTCGTCGGATTACGACTAATTCCGCTGGTGGCGAAGTTTATAGAACGTCCGAAATTGGTGAGCACGAGCGACGCAGCTCTGTTGGGAAGCGCTTTTATAAACTGGAAGAATTGGCCAGTAGGGTCATACCGATTAACTGGATCTCCTTCACAGTAAGCAGATGGGTGCGGCCCACCTTTTCCGAATGGGCTCAACGGGTCATCGCTGCAGAAACGCATGCGTCGGGGGCTGTATACCCGACGCCCCTGCCCCAAGTGGTAACCTTCAGTAAACGGATCACACCACTGCCCGTTAAACTGAAGCAGCGCTTTCATTTTTTCAGGGGCCAGGTATCCGTAGGGTGAGTACGCCATTGCTTCAGATGCCAGTCCTAAGACTGAATTAGCCAGGTCAACGCGCAGCATCTTTGCTGGTTGTGATTTATCGAACTGGGTCAGCGCCACGTCATTTGCCAATAACACGTGACGATTGCCGCTGACGGCTACTTCTGTTGCCAATTGATCATTTTTATAAAAATGCAGGATCTGCTGCGGCGCCAGCGCCTGTTTGCTTTTGCTGGACGAAGAGGTACTCATGATAGTGACCTGAGTGTTGGTTGCTGTATCGGCACCTTGCGCGGTCTGTGAACCCATTACTACTAGCAGTTTTAACAGGTCATAAGCATTGAGACGGACTGGAAAAATGGTCGACAGTCGGGTCGGAACACACCTGCCAAATCCCAGTCAAACCTCGCGTTTCCCAGGCCATCCCGGCCAACGAGGTCTCTCCCGATGAAAGCATTCACCCTGGCAACCCTGATGAACCTGGCCGCAAGCCCGGTGTTCGCCTTCAACCTCAGCGATGCCGCCAATACCGTGTCGGCCATGCAGAACCAGAAGCAGCAAGGCCAGGTGCAGGCGCCAGAGGCGCGGGCCAACCTGCCAAACACACTGGGCAGCGAATTGGAGATCACCCCCGAACCGGATATTGGAAGAATTAACATGGTGACCCATGAGTGCTGATTGCCGTATCGGCACGTTATGCGATCTGTGGACTCATCGTGCACCTCTAAGCAATCTCGCCTCCGGTAAAGGCTACCGTCGCCTATTCGCACGCTTGTTAGAGTATGAGTTTCTACGGATAAGTGCACCCTCTATGCGCTCTCTGACAACAAAGTTATCAAATGCTTGCTCGCGAATAAAAAACAGTTCCTTGCTACCGCCAAAGTAGTCAAAATCACTTCCCTTCTTGAGTGTTTTGAAATTTTTTGCATATACACCGTAGACTACCCCTCTGTCTCCGTAGTTCATGGCATACATTGAGGCGACTTCACGATTCGAAGAAAAGTAAAAGCCATCACCCATAGTATTGTCATCATTACCTTGAAGCCTGATCCCGGCCTCTAAAGATTTTTTGTGCTTTACTGAACTACCATGATAACCCACCAACTTGAACCCTTCTGGGACGCTTTCTGTTGGACCTGGAGCGGCTTGGGGTTTGAGTAATCCAAGAGGATGGCGCTCTCTGGCTGCCGCGCTCTTCAGTAATGGTCTTTGCGAGCGGACTTTTAGAAGCTGTGCGACAGAGGCCTGGCCCGATGGGTCGAGGTAGTTTATAGGGTCCCCTGAACAATACGCGTAGGTGTTAAATCCACCATCGCCAAACGGGCTAAGGCTGTCAGGTGATATGAAACGCATCAGGTCGGTGTTATAAGCCCTGTAGCCGGAGCCCAGAATATAGAGCGACGTCGGCGCTTGCGCGTGCTCACCATTGAAGCCGAGCAATTGATGAGTTGAGTGGAACGTTGCGGCATAGCCATAGGCAGAATAAGCGTGCGCATCGATTTTGTTCATTTCGTTGTGCTCGCTGTATAGGCGGAACATATTTTTCGCCCCGTTACAATGGGCACTGCTGAGTATCTCGGCGATCTGCGCACACCGCTACTGGCAGAAATAACAGGCCTGGCTAGCGGCTCTGGCCGAAAAACACCCACTGACAACAGTATCGGAACAATCTCCCAATTACCGAGTCAAAACCGTCGTTTCCCAGGCCATCCCGGCCAACGAGGTCCCTCCCGATGCAAGCATTCACCCTGGCAGCCCTGATGACCCTCGCCGCAAGCCCTGTGTTCGCCTTCAACCTCAGCGATGCTGCCAACACCGTCTCCGCCATGCAGAACCCGCAGCAACAAGGCCAGGTGCAGGCGCCTGAAGGGCAGGCCAACCTGCTCAACACGCTGGGCAGCCAGTTGAACATCACCCCCGAGCAGGCCGTGGGCGGGGCAGGGGCGATGCTGGGGCTGGCGCGTAACAACCTGAGCAGCGACGACTATGGCCAGTTGACCAAGGCCGTGCCGCGCCTGGACCTGCTGTCGGGCGCCAATGTCCTGGGCGGGTTGAGCGGGCTGGGTGAATTGCTGGGCAATGACAAGGGCAGCCAGTCCGCCTTGAACAAGGCGTTGGGCTACGATGTGCAGAGCCGGAGCGACCTGGACAATGCGTTCAAAGCGCTGGGGATGGATACCGGGATGATCGGGAAGTTTGCGCCGTTGATTCTGCAGTACCTGGGGTAGCAGGGGATTGCCGGGTCGTTGCTGCAGAACCTGGGGAGTTTGTGGACGTCGCCGGCGCCGTTGGTACAGCCTTCGGTCTGACTGCTGTTTAAAGGCTTAATGAAGGGTGCAGTCTTGGCCAATGGCAACAAGCTGGGGCGCACTTTGTGGAAGCGCGCCTTCAGTTGTTTCGCTCCCGGATTAAGCGTTGGATTCTTTGCGTGCTTGTATAGACACGACCTTTATACATGATGCCGGGTCCATTTGCTGGGTACTTGTGCACGCCTCTTTTTAGTAGCTTGTTCTTGATGATTCCATTGTGCTGAGTGACCAGGCTTTTACTGACTGAATCTATCAGGAGCTCTTCAGGTAACCCAGTAAAGGCTTCTACATTCGTGACGTTACGTGTGTTGTCAACCCATAATAATGTGCGAGCGCGGGTGTCCATTTTTTTTAGTTTGGCAAATGAATCGAATTCGCTGATTTGATTTGAGTGGAGATTCTCAGGCAGTGATTGGGTCGTGGACTTTCGAAAGGAATCAAGAGTGGAGACCATGGAGCGGGTAGTAACACTACTTCTTCCAGATACAGAATCTGCTATTTCACTCTGTGTGATGGTGTTCGCCACGCCGGCAAAATTTAAGGAATGGGCACTGTTTGAGTTATAAGCAGGCGTTCCGGTGTGAATGGATACTCTGTTTCGTTTTCTGAGGCCAAGCATATTGCCTAGTCCTTTGAACAGTCTTGTGAGAAGACCAGAGTGTCCGCTTGGATCTGTGGTGTTTACTGGGTCGCCAGTGCAATAGCTATAAGAATTCAATCCGCCTACGTCAAATGGGCTTAAATTATCAGGGCTGTGGAAGCGGTGGAGCTTTGCGCTATAGGTTCGGTAGCCTGCGCCCAATAAATAAATATGCGGCGAGTTTTCAAATCTTTCTCCGTTAAATCCAATCAGTGATTTCGGTGGTGTCAGTGTCGAAGTGTATCCGTATACCGCGTAGCTGTAGATTTCGCTCTTCGAGGCATCGTCTACTCGCATTACTGATCCATTTTCGTCAATGGACAGTATCCGAGTGCCTCCAGTGCCATACTGGGCGAGGCATTCATTGGAAATGCGTAAAACTCCTTGCGAGTGTTGCCCTGACTTGGCGGTGACGAATGTTTTATCTCGATAAAAGAAAAATGTGTTTTCAACATTTTTTTTCATGAGGTAGTTCCCTGCAGTTGGTTGGTTCGGCGCTTTAGTATTGAGCGCTTTCGAATCAATGGCTACTGGCAGAAATGTCAGGTCAGTTACTGCGAGCAAAAATAGCAGAGCCGCAGCGACCTGGATAATGCGTTCAAGGCGCTGGGTATGGATACCGTGATGATCGGGCAGTTCGCGCCGTTGCTGCTGCAGTACCTAGGGCAGCAGGGGATTGCCGGGTCGTTGTTGCAGAATCTGGGTAGTCTATGGACTATGCCAGCAGCGGCAGCCACTCCGTCGGTGTGAAATAGCGTGCTTTATCGCCGGATTTGTTGCAGGCGTAACTGGATTGCTTCCTTTTCCAACTGCACTTCACGGAGGCTGTGATTGATCGACTCAAGCCGGCGCCGATAAGCGGATAAGAGGTTATACGCTCGATAGGTGCTTCGAGTGACAGGGCTCCAGAGTTGATTTAGGTCGTTATTCAGTAACTCATTGAATGTATGAAGCCGATTCATTTCGTTGATAAGTTTTTTTCGCTCTTGGTACTCCCTGTAATGAGCAGAGCGGTTCCTTTCAAAGATGGTGTCTCCCGCAAAACTCACGCTTTTTGCCTTCTGCTTCATTTTAATCGCACGGGCGGCGGGTTGCTCGTGGCCCCTATTTGTTTTGGTAAAGATTTGCTGTTCGGCACGGGCCGATGAAACGGGCTTCAGCTTATTGATGGCCGCATTCAGTTGCGCGGGCGTCGGAGCACGCCCTGAGTCGTCTTGGTAATTAACGGGATCACCCTTGCAATAAATATAGGTATTAAACCCTCCTTCTAGAAACGGACTGAGGTCGTCTGGCCCTTGGAAACGCATCAATGTCGGGCTGTAGCAACGGTAGCCTTGACCCAAGGCATACCCATAAGTAAACGGGTCGTATCGCTCACCATTGAAGCCAAGCATGGATGCAGGGCTTGCTTGATTTTGGTGGTACCCGTAAGGGCAATAGGCACGCAGCGCTGCTGACACAGGGTTTGGCCTTGCAAGTCGGTAAGCCTGAGTTTTGGCGCTTTCGAGGCCAGGTACAACTAGCAGAATTACTAGTGCACGCCGCTGGCTTCAGACTACTTCAGGGGAGCCGCCCTGGCGTAGCGGCTCCGGAATTTCAGCTTCGCCTCGGAGATTGCCGGGACAGCTACGCGGCCCTTTCCGACCGCTCCGGCGCCCCGGCAAGGCCGCTCGAGGGGCCGCGCAGGCCGCGATATGGTTGGGTCAGGCAGCCTCGGTGAAGTCCACCAGGCGCACCGGGCGGCGGAAGCCGGCGGTCAGCACTGCCAGGTATGCCAGCCCCAGCGCAAACCAGCACAGGCCAATCACCAAGGTCAGCGCCGACAGACTGGTCCACAGCCATAGCGTCAACCCCAAACCCACTAGTGGCACTACGCCATAGCTCAATAGCCCTTTCGCAGTGCGCAGGCTGGCATCGTCCATCAGATGCGTCTTCACCACCGCCAGGTTCACCGCCGAGAACGCCACCAAGGCGCCGAAGCTGATCAGCGAGGCCAGGGTGGACAAGTCGATCACCAGCGCCAGCAGTGAGAACGCCGACACCACCACAATGGCGAATACCGGTGTGCCGAGGCGTGGCGACAGGTGGCCAAAGGTGCGCTGCGGCAGCACTCGGTCACGGCCCATTGTGTAGAGGATGCGCGACACTGCGGCCTGGGAGGCCAAGGCCGACCCGAGGCTGCCGGCGACATAAGCGGCAGTGAAGAAGTTGGCCAGGAACTGCCCGCCCGCCTTGAGCATGACCTCGTTCGCAGCAGCATCGGCATTGGCGAAGGTGCTGCCTGGCAGCACCAGCTGGCTCACATAGGCCAGCACGGTGAACAGCAGGCCGGCGAACAGCGTGGTGAGGATGATCGCCCGAGGCACGTCACGCCGAGCATCGCGGCTTTCCTCGGCGAGGGTGGAGACGGCATCGAACCCCAGGAAGGACAGGCATAGCACTGCCGCGCCTGCCATCATCGGACCAAAGCCAGGTGCGCTACCGTCACCGTGCAGCGGCGCCAGCCAGTCGATGGGCTGGCCGTGATTGAGGGTCTGCCAGGACAGCGCGATGAACACCCCAATGAAGACGATTTGCGCGCCCACGATCAGGTTGCTGGTCTTGGCCACCGAGCTGATACCGACCACGTTGAGAACGGTCACCAAGGCGATGCAGGCGAGGACGAAAGCCCAGGCCGGCACTGCTGGGAAGGCGATATTCAGGAACAGGCCGATGAGCAGGTAGTTGATCATCGGCAGGAACAGGTAGTCGAGCAGCAGCGACCAGCCCGTCAGAAAGCCTGTGTTCTGGCCGAAAGCCATGTGGGTGTAGGAGTAGGCCGAACCTGCGACAGGGAAGCGCTTGACCATGAAACTGTAGGACGCGGCTGTGAACAGCATGGCCATCAGCGTGATCAGATAGGCGCCTGCCGTACGGCCACCGGTGAGCTCGGTGACGATGCCGTAAGTGGTGAAAATGGTCAGCGGGACCATGTACACCAGGCCGAAGAATACCAGGGCAGGAAGGCCCAGAACTCGACGGAGTTGGGGTGGGGCTGAGCTTGATGGTTGGGTCATCAGTCGATCCAGAGTTTTTTGTAGTTGTCTGTGATCGATCTTTATCCACAAAAGGGGTGTGTGACAAGAAGTATCAGGAGGCCGAAAAAAGTTTGGCGGGCATTGGCAGGCTGTTCCAGCGTCAAGTAGCCCTACCGCCTGAATGTCCTGATGGCTGTCATGATCCTTCAGGCCCCGGCTTGCCGGCGCTAGAGCCACAGAAGCAACAAAGTGCATTCATTCCCAACGCAACCGCCCGATCCGCTCATCCTTTTCCAGCCACAGCTGGTTCACCCACGCCTGCACTGTCTGACGGAAAACAGGATCGCTTTCGTAATCGCCCGCCCACAGCGCTGGGTCGAGCTCGCGCACCTGAATGTCGATAATTACCCGGCTGACACTGCCATTGAGCAAGTCCCAGAAACCTGGCGCCTTGTCGCCTGGGTACACAATGGTGACGTCCAGCAACGCATCGAGCTGCTCACCCAGCGCTGCGAGCACGAACGCCACGCCACCGGCCTTGGGCTTTAGCAGATGGCGGTAGGGTGAGTGTTGCGCCTGGCGCTTGGCCTCGGTGAAGCGGGTGCCTTCCAGGTAATTGACCACGGTTACCGGTTGGCGCTTGAACAGCTCGCAGGCAGCCTTGGTGATTTCCAGATCCTTGCCCTTGAGCTCGGGGTGCTTCTCCAGAAAGGCCTTGCTGTAGCGCTTCATGAACGGATAGTCCAGGCCCCACCATGCCAGGCCCAGCAGCGGCACCCAGATCAATTCCTTTTTCAGGAAGAACTTGAAGAAGGGGGTGCGCCGGTTGAGGCTCTCGATCAAGGCGGGAATGTCCACCCAGCTCTGGTGATTGCTGATTGCAAGGTACGAGGTGTCACGACGCAGGTTTTCGATACCGCGAATGTCCCATTGGGTGGGTGTGCACAAGGCAAAGATGGCTTTGTCGATTTCCGACCAGGTTTCGGCCACCCACATCACGGCCCCTGATGCACGGTCGCGCCCACGGCCAGGTAGCACCAGTTTGAACAAGGCGAACACCAGCAGGGGCCCGATCAACACCAAGGTGTTGAGCAGCAGCAAGGTGGCTGTGAGTATGCCGGTCAGCACGCGACGCATAAGGAGACTCTTTCTGTCAGAACCATAACGATCGGCAATGATAAGCAGGCTTGCGGACTACGCCAAACCTCCAAGGCCCGGCGGCACGGACAAATGTTTCACATTATGTTGGTTAGGCTTTGGACCGCGAACCTGGGCTGCTTGTGCGGTCTAACCCGTAAATCGATCAAGGAAGCTTGCTTGTGAAATCACTGTTTGCCGTGCTGACGTTGTTGACGCTACCGGTGATGGCCGCCGAACCTACGCTGTACGGGCGCTACGAGAATATCGCGCTGCCGGAGATTGGCCAGACGCTCAAGGCCAAGATGGACACTGGGGCCTATACGGCGTCGCTGTCGGCCAAGGACATCGAGTTGTTCACCCGCGATGGGCAGGAGTGGGTACGTTTCCGCCTGGCGACCAAGGATGCCGACGGCAAGGTTTACGAGCACCAGGTCTCGCGTATCAGCAAGATCAAGGGCCGTGCCGATGACGAGGATGAGGGCGATACACCCGAGAGTGCCAAGCGCCCGGTGGTAGACCTGGAACTGTGCCTGGGAGACGTGAAGCGAACCGTGGAGGTCAACCTGGTGGATCGCAGCAACTTCAACTACCCGCTGTTGGTGGGTGCCAAGGCGCTGCGCGAGTTCAAGGGCGCGGTGAATCCGGCAAAACGATTCACCGCTGGCAAGCCTGACTGCTGATCATCGTTGCCTGAGCAGGCGCATCGGTGCGGCCGCTCCACTGGCCGTCTGTTAGGCATCCGGTGCCGTTGCCACCATCGAAGGCCGCATGCTCACCTCGGCATACCAGGCTGCCAGGCCAGGCTGGCGTTCACGCCAGCCGAACGTAGGCTGGCGCAAGTCCAGGTACCCCAACGCGCAAGCAACGCCGATCGCGGCCAAGTCGAACCCTGACATCAGCTCCGCCAGGTGGGCGTGCTCAAGGTTGGCCAGGCTACGGCGGATCTTGTCCCCCTGCGCCTCCAGCCACCCATCCCAACGTTTCTCGACTGGTCGCACGAACGTTTCGTAGCGGCTCGAGACGGCCGCATCCAGAATGGCATCCGCCTGGGAGACCAGCGTCATGCGTCGCCAGCGAGCAGAGCCTTCACGGGGCAGCAGCGGCAACCCCACATGTTGCTGATCCAGGTACTCGCAGATCACCCGGCTGTCGTGCAGCACGGTACCGTCTGCCAGGCGCAGCGCCGGAATCTTGCCAATCGGATTGCCGGCGTTGAGCTGCTCGTCCCCGTTGACCGGGCTGATGTTCACAGGCTCAAGTGCCACTCGGTCCAGTTGGCCGGTCTCGTGCAACACCACCATGACCTTGCGTACGAATGGCGACAGGGGCGAGTGGAACAGGGTCATGGTGCTCATGCTCAGTTTCCTTGCAAACTGGCCGGCACGCACACGCCCGTGCCGCCGATACCGCAGTAGCCGTCCGGGTTCTTGGCCAGGTACTGCTGGTGGTAGGCCTCGGCGAAGTACACCGTCGGTGCCTGGTCGATTTCAGTGGTGATTTCGCCGAAGCCAGCCTTGCTCAGTTCGGCCTGGAAAGCGTCGCGGCTGGCCGTGGCCTGTTCCAGCTGTTCGGGGCTGGTGCAGTAGATGGCCGAGCGGTACTGCGTGCCGACATCGTTGCCCTGGCGCATGCCCTGGGTCGGGTTGTGCAGTTCCCAGAACATGGTCAGCAGATCACCGTAGCTCACTTTGCTCTTGTCGAAGACCACCAGCACCACTTCGGTGTGCCCGGTCAGGCCTGAGCAGACCTCTTCGTAGGTCGGGTTCGGCGTAAAGCCGCCGGCATAACCCACGACGGTGCTGACCACCCCCTCACGCTGCCAGAATCGGCGTTCCGCGCCCCAGAAACACCCCAGGCCGAAAATCGCGAAATCCACGTCCTCGAAGAATGGCCCAAGCAGCGGCGTCTCCTTGAACACGTAGTGGTACTCGGGCAGGCTCATCGGCGTTTCGCGGCCAGGCAGGGCCTGCTCCGCAGTGGGCATGACATTTTTGTTCACCAGTATTTCCGAACGCAGGACCATGGCCGTTCCTCTGTGTCTATTCAGTTGGATAGCGTCAGGGCTATCGCCGACAAGTCCGCTCCCGATCACATGACCTGCGCGATCTGTGAGGACGGACCAGCCTGCGATGCAGCCCGAATGGTTTCTAGTGTGCCCGAGGTTTGCGCTGCTGTCAGGCGGCTGGGCCTCGCGGGTAGCGTTGCAGGCGCTCTGCCAGCTCTCGCCCCGGGATAGGCCGGTCAAACAGATAGCCCTGCCCGATGTCACACCGGTGTCGACGCAGGAAACCCAGCTGCGCAGGAGTTTCAATGCCCTCGGCCACCACCTTCAGCTTGAGGTTATGGGCCATGGCGATCACCGCCGAGGTGATTTCCATGTCGTCCTGGTTGTCGGGGATGTCCTTGATGAAGCTGCGGTCGATCTTGAGAATGTCGATCGGAAACTTCTTCAGGTAGCTCAGCGAGGAGTAACCGGTGCCGAAGTCATCCATGGCCAGGGTCAGGCCCAATGCCTTGAGTTCGTCGAGTTGCCGATGGGTGTCCTCACTGGCTTCGAGCAGCAACCCTTCGGTCAGCTCCAGCTCCAGTTGGTGCGCAGGCAAGCCTTCTTCCCCGATGATGCTACTGATCGAGGCGACCAGATCAGGGTCGGAAAACTGCTTGGGCGACAGGTTGATCGCAACGTGCAGGTTGCCAAGCCCTGCTGCACGCAGTTCGTTGCTCATGCGGCACGACTGGCGCACCACCCATTTGCCGATGGGAATGATCAGACCGGTTTCTTCGGCCACGCTGATGAACTGGTCAGGGCGGATCATGCCCCGTTCGGGATGGTTCCAGCGCAGCAGGGCTTCCAAGCCCAGCAGCCGGCCGCTGCGCAGGCACAGCTTGGGCTGATAGAACACCTCCAGCTCGTTCTGGGTCAATGCGCGGCGCAGGTTGTTCTCGACGAACAGTTTGTAGCTGGCTTCGGCGTTGAGGACCTCAGTGAACACCTGCACTTGGTGCTTGCCGTTGGCCTTGGCCTTGTGCAGTGCCAACCCGGCGTTTTTCATCAGGCTGGTGGGGTCGGCACCATGCTGGGGAGCACTGGCCAGGCCCACCGATGCAGTGACATTGATCAGCTGGTTGTCGACGAACATTGGCTTGTCGAGGGTGCGCAACAATTGTTGCGCAACCCCCTGGCCAGCCTCCAGGCTGGTGTCGTCGAGCAACACGGCAAACTCGTTGCTGGCAAATCGGGCCAGGATGCCGCCGGCATGCAGGCTGTTGCGCAGGCGCCTGGCCAGGCTGATAAGCAACTTGTCGCCCGTATGATGGCCCAGGCTGTCGTTGATGCGCTTGAAGTTGTCGATGTCCACCAGCAGCAGGCACATCGGATTCTGCACATCCCGGGCGAAGCATTCGTCCAGGCTGCGGATGAACGCCGGACGGTTACCCAGGTTGGTCAGGTTGTCGGTGTAGGCCAGCCGCTCGATGCGCTGCTGCGCAAGCTTGCTCTGGGTGACATCTTCGTAGATGCCGATGTAATGGGTCAGCTCGCGGTTGTCACCATACACCTTGGAAATCGACAGCTGCCCCCAATAGGGCTCCAGGTTCTTGCGCCGGCTCTTGAATTCGCCCTGCCAGCTGTTACCCATGGCAAGGCTCGAAGGCGAGTCGAACAGCAGCTCGTTGAGGTTCTCAAGGGCGGGCAGTTCACCCAGGTGACGCCCTTGCACTTCCTCGGTGCTGTATTGGGTGATGGCGGTGAAGCTTGGGTTCACATACTCAACCTGCCCATCCCGGTTCACCAGCAGGAAGGCACTGGCGCTCTGCTCCACGGCGCGTTGGAACAGGTGCAGCGCACTGGCCGCCGCACGGCGGTTGTGGTTGGTGATGACCTGGGCGAACTGGTCGGCCAGCTCACCGGCAAAGGCGATCTCATCGGACTGCCAGGCGCGTGGCTGGCCGGCCTGCTCCAGGCACAAGACGCCCACCACCTGTCCGTCGACGCGGATGCTGGCATCGAGCATCGCCTTGTTGCCAGGCCCCAGGCTCTGCATTAATGCACGTGTACGGGGATCGTGCCCGGCGTTGTGCGCGTCGATCGCACGGCTGGCATGCAAGGCCTCAAGGTAATCCGGGAAACGGCTGGCATCGATGGCCTCGGGCTGGCGGTGCGCTTGCACGTCGCTGTACCAGGCGGTGATCGGCTCAAGCCGTTGGCCTTCCAAGTGCCAGATACCGGCGCAGTCGATCTTGTAGATCTCACAAGCGCTACGGGTGATCAGTTCGGCGGCTTCGAGCAACGAGTTCTCGGCGCTGTAGCGTTGACGGGCCAGGCGCAGGATGAGGTCCTGCTGGCTGCGCACGCGCTCCAGGTGCTCGAGCTGCTCACGCTGGGCACGCTGGTTCAGTTGCAGGGCCAACTGCAGGCGGTTGTTGCGTGACTCCAGGTCACTGGCGGTCTCGCCCGTGTCTTCCGGGTGATCGTCGAGTACGCTCAGGTAACCACATAACAACTGGCGTGCATGCTGTTTGAAAACTTCGCCGACCTCCAGCATGCGCACGGAGGCGCCTGGCGTGTGCAGGGTGTAGCGCACGCGGTAATAGCCGCGTTGCGACAGTTGCAGCTGGATGTCGTCATGAAGTCGGTAGCGGGCCTCGGGTTCCATGAGGCTGGCGTAAGGGGCATCGACCAGCGCGCAGAGGTCACTGGCATGAACGCCGAACTGGCGCTCGCAGGCCGGGTCCAGGTAGAGCAGCGACCAACTGGCTTCGTTGAGCCTTTCGAAGCGCAGCATGCCCAACCGCGAGGGCACGGGTAACTGCGTGACGACCTCGCCCGTCACACGGTTGCCAGCATCGGGTTGGCTTTTCATCGAAGACTCGCTTGAAGAGGGAACGCGCCCGTTGGACCGCGTCGAATCTGGCAAGGTTGCATCATGTCCCTATAGCTGGCAAGCGGCCATGTACGAAGCTGTAACAGGGTTATCGGCCGACACCACGAAATCTGTAGGACGGCTGTTCAGTGCGGGTTTGCAGCGATGCTCGGCAACGCGGCCGTGCGCCGGGACCATCCTGTTCCCGCTCAGCGCCTACTTTGCTCCAGGCAAAAAAAGCCCCGTCAATCGACGGGGTTGAGGTACGAGCGTGGCAGCTCGAAAAAGAAGCTGCCCCTCCCCAGGAGGGGCAGTGCGCTGCTTTACAGCAGCATGGTGCGGATATCGCCCAGCACATCGCCCAGACGCTTGGTGAAGCGCGCAGCGGCGGCGCCGTTGATCACACGGTGATCGTACGACAGCGACAGCGGCAGCATCAGCTTGGGCTGGAAGGCCTTGCCGTCCCAGACAGGCTGCATGGTCGCCTTGGAGACGCCCAGGATGGCCACCTCGGGGGCGTTGACGATCGGCGTGAAGCCGGTGCCGCCAATGTGACCAAGGCTGGAGATGGTGAAGCAGGCGCCCTGCATCTCGTCCGCCGACAGCTTCTTGGTGCGCGCCTTCTCGGCCAGTGCAGCCGCTTCGGCAGCCAGCTGCAGCAGGCTCTTCTGGTCGACGTTCTTGATTACCGGTACCAGCAGGCCATCGGGCGTGTCCACGGCAAAACCGATGTGCACGTATTTCTTGCGGATGACCGCTTTGCCGCTTGGTGCCAGCGAGCTGTTGAAGTCTGGCAGTTCCTTGAGCAGGAAGGCGCAGGCCTTGAGCAGCAGCGGCAGGACGGTCAGCTTGACGCCGGCCTTTTCTGCGACGGCTTTCTGGGCAACGCGGAAGGCTTCGAGCTCAGTGATGTCAGCGGAATCGAACTGGGTCACGTGCGGCACGTTCAGCCAGCTGCGGTGCAGGTTGGCAGCACCGACCTGCATCAGGCGGGTCATGGCCACTTCTTCGACTTCACCGAACTTGCTGAAATCGACTACCGGAATTGGCGGAATGCCAGCGCCGCCGGTTGCACCGGCAGCTGCCGGCGCTTCCTTGGCCTTCTGCATCATGGCCTTGACGTAAACCTGCACGTCTTCTTTCAGGATGCGGCCGTGTGGGCCGGTCGCTGCCACGGCACCGAGCTCTACGCCGAACTCACGGGCCAGCTGACGCACGGCTGGGCCGGCATGCACCTTGGCGTTGTTGCCGGCAGCCGGGGCGGTTGCGGCTGGCGCAGGCGCAGCGGCAGCCGGGGCAGCAGCGGCAGGGGCAGCGGCGGGTGCGGCTTCGGTCTTGGCCGGTTCAGCGGCGGCTGGAGCCTGCGCTGGGGCAGGCGCTGCGCCTGCAATTTCCAGCTTGAGGATGAGGTCGCCGGTGCCCACTTCGTCGTCAAGCTTGGCAATGACTTCCTTGACCACGCCAGCGGCAGGCGAAGGGATTTCCATGGAGGCCTTGTCGGACTCCAGGGTGATCAGCGACTGATCGGCTTCGACGGTATCGCCTGCCTTGACCAGCACTTCGATGATCTTGGCCTTACCCGACGAGCCAATGTCCGGCACGTGGATGTCCTGCACGCTAGCGGCAGCCGGGGCGGCAGCGGGTGCTGGCGCGGCCTCGGCAGCAGGTGCCGGTGCGGCCGCTTCGGCCTGTGCTGGCTTCTGTTCGGCCGCAGGTGCCTCAGGGGCCGCATCAGCGGCACCCTCGGCTTCCAGAACCAGCAGTTCGTCGCCTTCTTTCAGGCGATCACCCAGCTTGACTTTCAGTTCCTTGACGATGCCGGCCTTTGGCGCCGGAATCTCCATGGAGGCCTTGTCAGACTCCAGGGTCAGCAGGCTTTGGTCAGCCTCGATACGATCACCGACCTTGACGAACAGCTCGATGATTTCACCTTCACCGCTGCCGATGTCAGGTACGCGAATGAGTTCGCTCACTTAAAAATACTCCTCAGCAGTCCAATGGGTTGCGCTTGTCCGGGTCGATGCCGAACTTGACGATGGCGTCAGCCACAACCTTGGGTTCGATCTCGCCACGGTCAGCCAGCGCTTCCAGGGCAGCCAGTACCACGAAGTGACGGTCTACTTCGAAGAAGTGACGCAGCTTCTTGCGGCTGTCGCTGCGACCGTAACCGTCGGTACCCAGGACCTTGAACTCTTTGCTCGGCACCCACTGGCGGATCTGCTCGGCGAACAGCTTCATGTAGTCGGTGGAAGCGATGACTGGCCCCTTGCGGCCGCTCAGGCACTGCTCGACGTAGGTCTGCTGTGGCTTCTGGCCAGGCTTGAGGCGGTTGGCACGTTCCACGGCCAGGCCGTCGCGACGCAGTTCGTTGAAGCTGGTGACGCTCCACACGTCGGCACCGACGTTGAACTCTTCACGCAGAATCTTCGCCGCTTCGCGCACTTCGCGCAGGATGGTGCCCGAACCCATCAGCTGCACGTGGTGTGCGGCTTCGCGAGTGTCTTCCTCAAGCAGGTACATGCCCTTGATGATGCCTTCCTCGGCACCGGCCGGAATGGCTGGCTGCTGGTAGGACTCGTTCATCACGGTGATGTAGTAGAAGATGTCCTGTTGCTCTTCGGTCATCTTCTTCATGCCGTCCTGGATGATCACCGCCAGCTCGTAGCCGTAGGTCGGATCATAGGTGCGGCAGTTCGGGATGGTACCGGCCATCATGTGGCTGTGACCGTCCTCGTGCTGCAGGCCTTCGCCGTTGAGCGTGGTACGGCCGGCGGTGCCGCCGATCAGGAAGCCACGGGTACGGCTGTCGCCAGCGGCCCAGGCCAGGTCGCCGATACGCTGGAAGCCGAACATCGAGTAGAAGATGTAGAACGGCAGCATCGGCTGGTTGTGGCAGCTGTACGAAGTACCGGCAGCGATGAACGACGACATGGCGCCGGCTTCGTTGATGCCTTCTTCGAGGATCTGGCCTTTCTTGTCCTCGCGGTAGAACATCACCTGGTCCTTGTCGACCGGCTCGTAGAGCTGGCCAACCGACGAGTAGATGCCCAGCTGGCGGAACATGCCTTCCATGCCGAAGGTACGGGCTTCGTCAGGGATGATCGGGACGATGCGCTGACCGATTTCCTTGTCCTTGACCAATTGCGCCAGGATGCGCACGAACGCCATGGTAGTGGAAATTTCGCGGTCGCCCGAGCCGTCCAGGATCGCCTTGAGGGTTTCCAGAGGAGGGGTCGGCACGCTGAAGCTCTTGGCGCGGCGCTGGGGCACGAAGCCGCCCAGGGCTGCACGGCGCTCGGCCAGGTAACGGGCCTCGGCAGAACCTTCTTCGGGCTTGTAGAACGGCAGGTTCTCCAGATCCGCATCCTTGACGGGAATATCGAAGCGGTCACGGAAGTGACGCAGGCTGTCGACATCGACCTTCTTGGTGTTGTGCGCGGTGTTCTTGGCTTCGCCGGCACCGGTACCGTAACCCTTGATGGTCTTGGCCAGGATGACGGTAGGCTGGTCCTTGTGGTTGACCGCCTGGTGGTAGGCCGCATAGACCTTGTACGGGTCGTGGCCGCCACGGTTGAGCTTCCAGATCTCGTCGTCGGACAGGTCTTCGACCATGGCCTTGAGCTCTGGGGTGTTGAAGAAGTGCTCACGCACGTAAGCGCCGTCTTTGGCCTTGTAGTTCTGGTACTCGCCGTCGATGACTTCGTCCATACGGCGTTGCAGGGCACCGTTGGTGTCCTTGGCCAGCAGCGGATCCCAGAAGCGACCCCAGACCACTTTGTTGACGTTCCAGCCACCGCCGCGGAACACGCCTTCGAGTTCCTGGATGATCTTGCCGTTGCCGCGAACCGGGCCGTCGAGGCGCTGCAGGTTGCAGTTGATGACGAAGATCAGGTTGTCCAGCTTCTCGCGGCCGGCCAGGGCGATTGCGCCCAGGGATTCGGGCTCGTCGCACTCACCGTCGCCCATGAAGCACCAGACTTTCTGCTTGCCTGCCGGAATGAACCCACGGGCTTCCAGGTACTTCATGAAGCGTGCCTGGTAGATGGCCTGGATTGGGCCCAGACCCATCGAAACGGTCGGGAACTGCCAGAAGTCAGGCATCAGCCAAGGGTGTGGGTACGAGGACAGGCCGTTGCCATCGACTTCCTGGCGGAAGTTGTTCATCTGCTCTTCGCTGATGCGGCCTTCCATGAAGGCGCGGGCGTAGACGCCCGGCGAGGCGTGGCCCTGGAAGAAGATCAGATCGCCGCCGTGTTCTTCGGTCGGCGCCTGGAAGAAGTAGTTGAAGCCGATGTCGTACAGGGTGGCGCTGGAGGCGAAGCTGGAGATGTGTCCGCCCAGGTCCGAGTCTTTCAGGTTGGTGCGCACGACCATGGCCAGGGCGTTCCAACGCACCATCGAGCGAATGCGGCGTTCCATGAACAGGTCGCCAGGCATGCGTGCTTCGTGGGTGACAGGGATGGTGTTGCGGTATGGCGTGGTGATCGCATATGGCAGCTGGGAGCCACTGCGGGTGGCCAGCTCGCCCATACGGGTCATCAGGTAATGAGCGCGGTCTTCGCCTTCTTTGTCGAGGACCGACTCCAGGGCATCCAGCCATTCCTGGGTTTCGATTGGATCGAGGTCTTGCATGGCTTGCTCCAGGGCGGAAAGGCAACCAGAATCGATTGCCTGAGATTGCGACTGGCCTTATGGGCAGACGTCGTGAATTCTTGGATTACCGGGATCTTCGTCCGGCGCCGTGTAGTTTTACTACATTTGCTTTCGCATTTCATGCTTTTGCGCGACAGGCACAGTAGTAAAACTACATTTGTGCGACGTTTGGTCGCATCCTGGCTTGTGAGGAAAAACGTTCATGTTGGTTGGCAATGTTCCACGAACGGGTAACTGTTGATGTTCCATGCCACGAATTCGATGTTTTCAGCTATTTCCAACTTTTGTATGACAGTCCAACCGTGGTCCGGCTTTCCCTTGGCCGCCTTTCCTCATCCATTTCACGCCGATCAAGGATAGCCCATGCGCCTGCCTTTGCCTTGCCAGCTGCCTGCCGTTCTTCAACCACTGACCCTGCGCAACCAACAGTTTCTGCACGAGGCGGTGGCCGCACACCCCGAACTGGACCTGGGCAGTTGGAGCGAGCGGCATGCTCGGCAGTTCGACCAGGTGGCGGCCGTCAGCGACTTCGTGCTGACCCAGGTGCAGCGCGACCCGGGCCTGCTCTGCGGCCTGATGCGCAGCGGCGAGCTGGAGCGCAGCTACGGGCCAGGCGAGCTGCGCGACTATGTTGCCAAGGTTGCCCAGGCGGCGCAAAGCGAGGACGAGCTTGCCCGCAACCTGCGTCGCGAGCGCAACCGCCAGCAGGTACGCATCATCTGGCGTGACATTACCCGCCAGGCCGATCTTGGTGAAACCTGCCGCGATCTTTCCGACCTGGCCGATGCCGCCATCGACGAGGCCTACCAGTGGTTGTACCCACGGCACTGCCAGCAATTCGGCACGCCGATCGGCAACCGCAGCGGCCACCCACAACACATGGTGGTGCTGGGCATGGGCAAGCTCGGTGCACGCGAGCTGAACCTCTCCTCGGACATCGACTTGATCTTCGCATTCCCCGAAGGCGGCGAAACCGAAGGCGTGAAACGCTCGCTGGACAACCAGGAGTTCTTCACCCGCCTGGGTCAGCGCCTGATCAAGGCCCTGGACCCGGTCACGGTCGATGGCTTCGTGTTTCGCGTCGACATGCGCCTGCGCCCTTACGGGTCGTCCGGTGCACTGGTGCTCAGCTTCAACGCGCTGGAACAGTATTACCAGGACCAGGGCCGCGACTGGGAACGCTATGCCATGATCAAGGCACGGGTAGTGGCAGGCGATCAGGCCGCCGGCGCTCAGCTGCAGGACATGCTGCGCCCGTTCGTCTACCGGCGGTACCTGGATTTCTCGGCCATCGAAGCCCTGCGCACCATGAAGCAGCTGATTCAGCAGGAAGTGCGGCGCAAGGGCATGGCGGACAACATCAAGCTGGGAGCAGGCGGCATTCGCGAAGTGGAGTTCATCGCCCAGGCCTTCCAGCTGATTCACGGCGGTCGCGACCTCAGCTTGCAGCAGCGGCCTCTGCTCAAGGTGCTGGCTACCCTGGAAGGCCAAGGCTACCTGCCCCCTGCCGTGGTCACCGAGCTGCGGGAGGGTTATGCATTCTTGCGCTACACCGAGCACGCCATCCAGGCCATTGCCGACCGCCAGACGCAGATGTTGCCGGAGAACGAAACCGATCAGGCCCGTGTCGCCTACATGCTGGGCTACGCCGACTGGCAAGCCTTCGAGGCTCAACTTGGCCAGTGGCGTGAGCGCATTGACTGGCATTTCCGGCAGGTCATCGCCGACCCCGACGAAGACGAAAGCGAAAGCGAGTTGGTGGTCGGCGGTGAATGGTCGCCGTTATGGGAGCAGGCCCAGGATGAAGAGGCTGCTGGCCGTCAGCTGGAGGAGGCCGGCTTCAAGCTGCCGGGCGAGGCCTTGCGGCGCCTGGCAGCTCTGCGTGCCAGCCCGCAGCTGCGTTCGATGCAGCGCCTTGGGCGCGAGCGGCTGGACGCCTTCATTCCGCGATTGCTGGCCCAGGCGGTCGAGCACGAGAACCCCGACCTGGTGCTTGAGCGAGTACTGCCGCTGGTCGAGGCCGTGGCGCGGCGCTCTGCCTACCTGGTATTGCTCACCGAGAACCCCGGTGCCCTGCGCCGTCTGCTGACCCTGTGCGCAGCCAGTCCATGGATTGCCGAGCAGATCGCACGCTACCCGTTGTTGCTCGATGAGTTGCTCAATGAAGGCCGCCTGTTCAGCCCGCCCCTGGCACCGGAGCTGGCCAGCGAATTGCGCGAGCGCCTCACGCGCATTCCGGAAGATGACCTGGAACAGCAGATGGAGGCGCTGCGTCATTTCAAACTGGCGCACAGCTTGCGCGTGGCCGCCTCGGAAATCAGTGGCAACCTGCCGTTGATGAAGGTCAGCGACTACCTGACGTGGCTAGCCGAGGCCATCCTCGACCAGGTACTTGCCCTGGCCTGGCGCCAGACCGTTGCCCGCCACGGCCAACCGATGGGCAGCGACGGCATTCCCTGCGACCCGGGGTTCGTCATCATCGGCTACGGCAAGGTTGGCGGCCTGGAGACGGGACATGGGTCGGACCTGGACCTGGTGTTCATCCATGATGGCGACCCCCAGGCCGAAACCGACGGCGCCAAGCCTATCGACGGTGCCCAGTTCTTCACGCGGCTGGGGCAGCGCATCATTCACCTGCTGACCACCCAGACCAACTCGGGCCAGCTGTATGACGTGGACATGCGTCTACGGCCCTCAGGCGCCGCGGGCCTGTTGGTCAGCTCGCTGGGCGCATTCGAGCGCTACCAGCAAAGCGAGGCCTGGACCTGGGAGCACCAGGCACTGGTCCGTGCCCGCGTGCTGGTGGGCTGCCCGCGGGTTGGACAGGCGTTCGAGAGGGTGCGGGCGCAGGTGCTGGGGCAACCCCGCGACCTTGAGAAGCTGCGTATCGAAGTCAGTGAAATGCGCGCCAAGATGCGCGCTAGCCTGGGCACGAAGGCCACTGTCGCCGGCACCGCACCCAACGCCTTCGAGCCGGGTATGCCCTTTGACATCAAGCAGGATGCGGGCGGTATCGTCGATATCGAATTTATGGTGCAATACGCCGCTTTGGCCTGGTCCCATGAACACACGGGCCTGGTTCGATGGACCGATAACATCCGCATTCTGGAAGAGCTGGAGCAAGTGGGGCTGATGCCTGCCGCCGACGCGGTGCTGCTGCGCGAGGTATACAAGGCATTTCGCGCGGCCTCTCACCGCCAGGCGCTGCAGAAGCAGGCCGGGGTGATCGATGCCGCGCAGTTTGCCGATGAGCGCCGCCAGGTGCGGCGTATCTGGAGCGAGCTCGGCCTGAGCTGAGCCCAGTCGAGGCGGCTCCTCAGGGTGAGGATCCGCCGTGAGTGAGGCGTGAAGCAGCCCCGGTGTTACACTGTCGGCCACATAGCCTGAATATAAAGAGGGGAGGCCGGGCTGAATTGCAGCCTGTCGCCTCCCCGAGCGTTTCTGGACCTAGCATGAGAATACTGATCATTGGCCCCAGCTGGGTCGGCGACATGGTGATGGCGCAGACCTTGTTCCAGTGCCTGAAACAGCAGCACCCCGACTGCGTGATCGATGTGCTGGCCCCCGAATGGAGCCGGCCAATCCTTGAGCGCATGCCCGAGGTGCGCCAGGCCTTGAGCTTCCCGCTCGGCCACGGTGCGCTGGAGCTGGCCACACGGCGGCGCATCGGCAAGTCGCTCAGCGGTCAGTACGACCAGGCCATCTTGTTGCCCAATTCGCTGAAATCGGCGCTGGTACCGTTCTTTGCCGGTATCCCCAAACGCACCGGCTGGCGTGGCGAAATGCGTTTCGGTTTGCTCAACGATGTCCGCAAGCTGGACAAAGCGCGTTACCCGTTGATGATCGAGCGCTTCATGGCCCTGGCCTATGCCCCCGGTGCCGAGCTGCCAAAGCCCTACCCCCAGCCCAGCTTGCAGATCGAGCCACACAGCCGTGAAGCGGCTCTGACCAAGTTCGGCCTGGAGCTGGACCGTCCGGTGCTGGCGCTATGCCCAGGCGCTGAGTTCGGCGAAGCCAAGCGCTGGCCGGCCGAGCACTATGCCGCCGTGGCCGATGCCATGATCCGCCAGGGGTGGCAGGTCTGGCTGTTCGGTTCGAAAAGCGATCACCCAGTGGGTGAGCAGATCCGCGAACGGCTGATCCCTGGGCTACGCGAAGAGTCCGTGAACCTGGCCGGTGAAACCTCCCTGGCCGAGGCGATCGACCTGATGTCCTGCGCAGACGCCGTGGTCTCCAATGATTCCGGCTTGATGCACGTGGCGGCGGCGCTCAATCGCCCGCTGGTCGCCGTGTACGGCTCCACATCGCCTGGTTTCACACCGCCGCTGGCCAGCCAGGTCGAGGTGGTGCGCCTGGGCATCGAATGCAGCCCGTGTTTCGATCGCACCTGCCGCTTCGGTCACTACAACTGCCTGCGTCTGCTCGAACCCGGTCAGGTCATCGCCGCGCTGACCCGCCTGGGCGGTGCGAACATCATCGACGTGCTGACCGAGGTCGACTAAGTGCGGGTACTGATCATCAAGACGTCCTCGCTGGGTGATGTGATCCACACGCTGCCAGCGCTCACCGATGCAGCCCATGCCATCCCCGGCATCCGCTTCGACTGGGTCGTCGAGGAAGGTTTCGCCGAGATACCCAGCTGGCATCCGGCGGTCGATCAGGTCATTCCGGTGGCCATCCGTCGCTGGCGCAAGCACCTCTGGCAGACCGTCCGCAGCGGCGAGTGGAAGGCCTTCAAGCAGCGCCTGCGCGAGCGCCAGTACGACCTGGTGATCGATGCCCAGGGCCTGGTCAAGTCAGCATGGCTGACCCGCTACGTGAAGGCACCGGTTGCAGGCCTGGACAGGTATTCGGCCCGTGAAGGCTGGGCCAGCCGCTTCTACGACCGACGCCTGTCGGTTGCGGTCGGCCAGCATGCCGTCGAGCGCGTGCGCCAGCTGTTCGCCATGGCGCTGGCCTATGACTTGCCCGAGGGCATCGGCCGTTACGGCCTGGACCTTGAGCGCCTGCAGTTGCCGCCGGCAGCGCCCTATGTGGTCTTCCTGCACGGTACCACCTGGGCCACCAAGCACTGGCCCGAGGCCTACTGGCGCGAGTTGGCCGAGCGCATGGGCCGGCGCAGGCTGGAAGTGCGCCTGCCCTGGGGCAACCCGGCCGAGAAGGCCAGGGCCGAGCGCATCGCCCAGGGCTTGAACAATTGCCAAGTGCTGCCCAAATTGAATCTGGCTGGCGTCGCACGGGTGCTGGCCGCTGCAAAGGCCTGCGTCGCCGTCGATACCGGCCTGGGCCACTTGGCGGCAGCCCTCGATGTACCGACGCTTTCGCTGTTCGGCCCGACCAACCCGGGCCTGACCGGCGCCTATGGACGGACCCAGATCCACCAGGCCAGTGACTGGCCGTGCGCACCCTGCTTGCAGAAGAAGTGCACCTACAAACCGAGCGCCGAAGACCTGCGCCGGTACGATCTGAACCGCGAGTGGCCATTGTGCTTCACTCGCCTGAATCCCGAGCATGTAGCGAGCCGCCTGAGCGCGCTGCTGCTGGCTGAGGATGTCCGTTGATGCAACTGGCTTTCGTACTTTACAAATACTTCCCCTTTGGCGGCCTGCAGCGCGATTTCATGCGCATAGCCCTGGAATGCCAGCAGCGCGGCCACCAGATCCGGGTCTACACGTTGATCTGGGAGGGCGACATTCCGCCAGGTTTCGAAGTGCTGGTGGCGCCGGTCAAGGCGATCTTCAATCACCGGCGCAATGAGAAACTCACCGCCTGGATGCAGGCCGACCTGGCCAAGCGTCCGGTGGACCGGCTCATCGGTTTCAACAAGATGCCTGGGCTGGATGTGTACTACGCCGCCGACGGCTGCTTCGAGGACAAGGCGCAGAACCTGCGCAGCGACCTGTACCGGCGCTGGGGCCGCTACCGGCATTTCGCCGAATACGAGCGGGCGGTGTTCGCCAAGGAGGCCGGTACCGAGATCCTGATGATCTCCGAGGTGCAGCAGCCGCTGTTCATCAAGCACTACGGCACGCCGGTCGAGCGTTTTCACCTGCTGCCGCCGGGCATCTCCCAGGATCGTCGGGCACCGCCCAACGCCGCTGAAATCCGTGCCGACCTGCGCAGGGAGTTCGATCTGGCCGAGGATGCGTTGCTGATCGTGCAGATCGGTTCAGGGTTCAAGACCAAGGGCGTGGACCGCAGCCTCAAGGCGTTGGCGGCATTGCCCACGGCCTTGCGCAAGCGCACCCGATTGCTGGTGATCGGTCAGGATGACCCCAAGGTCTTCCAGTTGCAGAGCGCGACGCTGGGCCTGGGCGACCAGGTGCAGTTTCTCAAGGGGCGCAGCGATATCCCGCGCTTCCTGCTGGGCGCCGACCTGCTGATCCACCCGGCCTACAACGAGAACACCGGTACCGTGCTGCTCGAAGCCCTGGTCGCGGGCTTGCCGGTGCTGGTGTCGCGCGTGTGCGGCTATGCCCACTACATCGCCGAGGCCGACTGCGGTCTGGTGCTGGACGAGCCGTTCGAGCAGGAGCAGCTTAACCGCTACCTGCAGCGTATGCTCGATGACCCCGCGGCGCGGGCCGACTGGTCGCGTAACGGCCTGGCGTATGCCGATACGGCCGACCTTTACAGCATGCCGCAGCATGCCGCCGATGTGATCCTAGGGCAGGAGGGGGCATGAAGTTGATCGTGGCAGAGCCCTTCAAGCGGCTTTGGGCGGGGCGCGATGCCTTCGAGGCGGTAGAAGCGCTGCAAGGCGAAGTCTATCGGGAACTTGAAGGGCGCCGTACCCTGCGTACGGAGGTCGCCGGCGAAGGCTTCTTCGTGAAGATCCATCGTGGCATCGGCTGGGGCGAGATCTTCAAGAACCTGCTCACGGCCAAGTTGCCGGTACTGGGCGCCGGCCAGGAGTGGCAAGCCATCGAGCGCCTGCATCAGGTCGGCGTGCCAACCATGACGGCCGTGGCCTTCGGTGAGCGGGGCGGCAACCCGGCCACCCAGCACTCCTTCATCATCACCGAGGAACTGGCGCCGACCGTCAGCCTGGAAGACTTCAGCATCGACTGGCTCCGGCAGCCGCCTGCGCCACGCCTCAAGCGTGCCCTGATCGCGCGCGTGGCCGAGATGACCGGTGGCATGCACCGTGCCGGCGTCAACCACCGGGACTGCTACATCTGTCACTTCCTGCTGCACACCGACCGGCCCGTGACGGCCGATGATTTCAAGCTGTCGGTGATCGACCTGCACCGCGCCCAGACACGCCCCGCCATTAGCCGCCGCTGGCGCAACAAGGACCTGGCCGCCCTGTACTTCTCAGCCCTGGACATTGGCCTGACCCAACGCGACAAGCTACGTTTTCTGCGCAGCTACTTCCAGCGCCCGCTGCGTCAGGTCATGAAGGACGAAGCTGCACTGCTCGCCTGGCTTGAGCGCAAGGCGCAGAAACTCTACGACCGTAAACAACGCTATGGGGATGCACTCTGATGGCCAGTTGGACACTGGCGCCAGGTTACGAGCACCTGGCGAAGGATTTTGGCAGCCTCGAGGCGGTATTCGCCGTTCAGGGCGAACGCCTGACCCGTGATCCGCTCAGCGAAGTGGTGCGTGTCGAGCGTGAAGGCGTCAACTATTACGTCAAGCGCTACACCGGCGCTGGCAAGCACATGCGCCGCTACCTGGGCCGCCCACGTATCAAGGCCGAATGGCAGAACCTCAAGCAGTTCGCCAAGTGGGGCATTCCCACGGCCGAGGTGGTCGCCTGGGGGCTCGAACGCAATGGCCTGGCGTTCGGCCGTGGCGCGATGATTACCCGCGAGCTGCCCAACACCGAGGACCTCTCGGCGCTGGCCGAGCGCAACGATGCCCGCCTGGCCGATCGCGCCTGGGTGGACCACATCAGCCGCCAGCTGGCACGCCATACCCGGGTCATGCACGAGCACCGCTTCGCCCATAACGATCTGAAGTGGCGCAACCTGCTGGTCGATGACCAAGGGACGCTGTTCTTCATCGACTGCCCCACAGGTGATTTCTGGCGTGGGTTCATGTGGCGCCATCGCCTGATCAAGGATCTGGCCTGCCTGGACAAGGTCGCCAAGTACCACCTTTCGGCAACCCAGCGCCTGCGCTTTTACTTGCAGTACCGAGGCCGCGACCGGCTGAACGCCCGTGACAAGAAGCGCATTCGTCAGGTGCTGGGCTTTTTCGAGGGAAGGGAATGACCGACTATATGGCCAGTGCAGACCGTGCCTTGCTCCAGCGCCATGGCCTGGACGACTTCGAGGCGCTGTGGGCACTCGAACTCGACGCGGTGGACGAGCCCAATACCGGCCGCGGCGGTTGGAGCAGCGTTTACCGCCTGGAACTCGAGGGCAAGGGCTATTACCTCAAGCGCCAGAGCGACTACCTTACCCGCAGCCTGCACAAGCCCTTTGGCGAGCCGACCTTCGCTCGCGAATTTCGCAATATCGTTCGCTACCAGAAGCTGCACATCCCTGCGTTGGAAGCCGTGTTCTACGGCGAGCGCAAGCAAGGTGGCCAGCATCGAGCCCTGTTGATGACCCGCGCGCTGGACGGCTGGCACGACCTCGACAGCCAGTTGCTGCAATGGCCCGAACTCGATGCATCGGTACGCAA
Source organism: Pseudomonas sp. SGAir0191 (assembly GCF_002812565.2). NCBI lineage: Bacteria > Pseudomonadati > Pseudomonadota > Gammaproteobacteria > Pseudomonadales > Pseudomonadaceae > Pseudomonas > Pseudomonas sp. SGAir0191. The sequence continues at coordinate 4,611,148 of NZ_CP025035.2, read as the reverse complement.
TGGCATGCTCCAGGCCTGCGGCCAGTTGGCGCGCACACTGCACGGTGCTGGGCAGGTGCATGGTTGCTTCTATCCCAAGCACATCTTCCTGCGTAAGCGCAGAGAAGGCTGGGAAGCGCAGTTGATCGACCTGGAGAAAACCCGTCCCTTGCTCTTTGGCATGCGCGACCGCCTCAAGGACCTCGAGCCCTTGCTGCGCCGGGCGCCGGTATGGAGTGACGGCGAGATACGCACATTGCTGGCAGCCTACCTCGCACAACCCATCGACAGCACGCTGGTCGAAACCTGGGTCAACCGCCTGGTACAACGCCGTCATCATAAGGAGGCTCGCTGATGCAGCTTTCCGAGCTGAAGGGAACAGGTCGCAGCCCATCGCTGCCGCTTGCCGTCAACCTCGCCGATGCCGCCGGTAGCGCTGAGCTGCAATTGCTCAGCCTGCTGCGCGTGCTGCCGGGCCAGCGTTACGTGGGGGCCGGGGTATGGCGTGGCAGGCCGGTACTGGCCAAGTTGCTGGTGGGCAGCAATGCCGCGCGTCACTTCCAGCGTGAGCTGCAAGGGGTAAAGCTGCTCGCGGCGCAGGGGCTGACCACGCCGGTACTGCTCGCCGATGGCCTGGTGGAGGGCGAGGGCGGCTGGCTGTTGTTCGAATACCTCGATGGCGCCCAAAGCCTGGCCGATGCCTGGTCCGCGGTCGAGCACCTGCCTGTGCTTGCCGACGAGCAGCAGCAGGTACTGGGCGAGGCCCTGGCGGCTGTGGCGCAGATGCACCGCCGGGGGCTGTGGCAGGAAGACCTGCACTTGGACAACCTGCTGCGTCATGCAGGCAAGCTGTACCTGATCGATGGGGCCGGTATCAAGGCTGAAACGCCAGGCCAGCAGCTTTCGCGCCCTCGCGTACTGGAAAACCTGGGTGTGTTCTTCGCGCAGCTACCCAAGCGGCTGGAGCCGTTCACTGAAGAACTGCTGGTGCATTACCTGTTGGCCAATGCTGAGCACGCATTGCCCATGGAGGCCTTGCAGAAGCAAATAGACAAAGTCCGCGCCTGGCGCCAACGCGACTTCCTGGACAAGGCCGGCCGCGATTGTAGCCTGTTCAGTGTCGAGCGCAGCCTGACCGCCCTGCGGGCGGTGGTCCGTAGCGAGGCCCAGGCCCTGTTGCCAGTGCTTGAACAGGCGGATGCGCTGATCGATCGTGGGCACCTGTACAAGACTGGCGGCGCGGCCAGCGTGGCACGGGTCGAGGTGGATGGCCGCAAACGGGTCATCAAACGCTACAACATCAAGAACACCGCCCACTGGCTCAAGCGCTTCTGGCGACCGAGCAGGGCCTGGCACTCATGGATCGAAGGGCATCGCCTGTCGTTTCTCGACATCGCTACCCCGCGCCCACTGGCGGTGCTGGAGCAGCGAGTGCTGGGATTGCGCACGCGTGCCTACCTGGTCACCGACTACATTGACGGCCCCGACCTTATCGAGTGCTTTGCCCCCTTCGTCGAGCAGGGCGATGCGCCGGCCGAACAGGTGGAGGCCTTGGTGCAGCTCATGCAACAGCTGATCCGCGAGCGCATCAGCCACGGTGACTTCAAGGGCCACAACCTGTTTTGGGATCAGGGCCGGTGGTCGCTGATCGACCTGGACGCCATGTGTCAGCACGGCAGCCAGGGCAGCTTCGCGCCCGCCTTCGCTCGGGACCGGGCACGATTGCTGCGCAATTGGCCGGCTGAAAGTGCCTTGCACAAACGGCTCGATCAGGTGCTGCCTACGTTAACGGCATAAGCGGCAGGCAGCGCCAGCCAGTCGCTGCTTCGCCCCGGTTGGCGCACGCGTATACGCCACTGGCCGTCGCGCCAGCGCAGGATTGCCCAGGCGGTGGTGGTCGCGGCAGGCTGCCCGGGTATCAGCAGATGGTAGTGATCGGCTAGCAGGTGGGCACGCACGGGCAAGGCATGGCCACTGGCGAGCAAGTAGGGTTGGCCATCGCTCTCGTACAGTTCACTCGCCCCTTCCAGTGGTACCCCATCCGGGGTCGCGGGAAGCTGACAGTGTTCCAGCAATGCGGTGAGGTCTGGCAGGCCGTCGTGCCACAGGACGGGTGAGTCGACGATCCACTCGCCTTCAGCGTTCCGTCTGACCGCCACCTTGCTGTAGGCATCGGGTTGCCTGGGGTCTATGGCACGCCAGCGATAACCGTCGAATGCTACCTGGTAGTAGCGGCCTTGCTTGTCCTGAATGTAGTAGAGGGCCAGCCCTGCACGTTCGGATGGCTTTTCATACACGCCTTCGCTATGGATACCATCGATTCGGTAACGCAACTTGGCGGTGTCCGGGCGTACCTGAAAGGTGGGCGGTAGCATCAATGGCGGAGTAGGAGGCATGGCGCGAATGGCGCGCCTGATCACTGTCGTGCCGCCGATGCTGTTGATGCCATCGTTCATATGGGTAAAAGCCTCCACCATATGCTTGAGCACGCCTACCCGATCCTCCTTTTCCAGTGCTTCAAGGCTGTCCAGTACGCTCAGCCCAGCGCGGGCGAATGCCAGCGGCGTCAGGGCACGGACCGGAATCACGAAGCTGATCAAATCGAGCATGATCCACAACGCATGCAGGCTGGCCTCGCCCAGCAGCTCACGTTTGGTGTTGGTGCTGGCATCGACCGCCGACATTAATGCGCGGACCTCTGCCAGATAACAGGCGTGCAGAAAATTGCCGGAGATGACCGGACGACTCAGCCGTGGAGCGAGCCCGCCTTTGCTCAGCAGGCGCTCGACGGTTTTGCGCCGGGCCAGGGGCATGCGGTCCATCACGTAAGTGCGTAGATCCGAGCTGGCGCGAAGCGATCGGAAAAGCGCACGCGCATTGGCGTATTCGCGCCAAGGCCTGCGATCCGGTGCATCTGGCGCATACACCAGAAAGCGCTGCATTTGCGGTGTTTCAGGCGTAACCAGCAGTACCCCCTGTACGGTGTGCCCGGCAATCAACAACTGCCGCACACTCAGGCGGTTCTCTTGCACCAAGGGGCGCCAGTCGCTGTCGGGGTAGTTGAGAACGGCCCTGCTCCAGCGATAGCCCAGTTCGAGCGGGTCGGGTATGAAGTGGCCGGCATAGCGGGCCTTGGCGGCTTCAGCCCGCATGCGAGCACAGTTGATGCGCGCATGCGCATCCCGTCGCCACTGGCCTTGTGCCAAGTCGATCAGGTGGCTGCGCAGGAAACGTGAATAGCTGTCGCCGACATTGAGTTCACGGACCATCTGGCGAGCCTGCGCAGGGGACAAGCCTTGAACGTTCGTCTCGTCCTTGTGGTGGACTCGAGCGGTCAGCCAATAGTCCAGGTCTAGCAAGCCCACATTCACCAACGCCAATTGATCCAGGCTGTAGGTTTGCCTGACCAGCTCCACGGTATCCCCTGTCTGCGGCCGGCTAGCGATAGGTATATAGCTGCTGGGCTGACCTGGAGGCATCACCGGGCCGGTCTGACGGGCAATGGTGACACTGATGAAGATCTGCTCCGGTGCCAGATCGAGTTGGTGGTCCAATCTCAGGCGCTCGCTGAGGCGGGCACGGGTCCACTGCAGCAGGCTGTTACGTTCGGTGAATTGTTCAAGCGTAGGAATGCCCGGCGCTGCGGCCTGATCAATGGCTACGATCAGCTCTTGCATCGTCTGCATGATATGCGTGAGCCCTTGGGTAGAGGTCTTCTTGAGCCAGGCAGGAGCGTGCTTTTCAAGCAGCAGGCCATAACGCGTCGGCAGCGCTGCCTTGCTGGTCACCCAAGGCAGCAGGTCTGCGGCCTTGGCCAGGCGCTCGGCAAAACCCGGTTGATCCATGGGTTGGCTACTCCATGCCTCGTTCAATCGCCCATGCTGGGCATCAATCAAAGCCTGGATCTGGACTTCCACAAGATCGTCGGGCAGCCAGTCGTAACGCAGTCGCTGTGCGTTATGGGCGCGGTCGGCATCACCCGGCGCCAGCAGCGTGAGCATCGGCTGACTTTGCAGGGGATCATCCAGCCGCTCGCACAGTTCCAGGTGCAGGCTCTGAACATCGGCGAACGCTTCGATGCCGTGGGAGAGGCTGCATAACAAGGCTGGGCCGCTGCCCGCATCGCCCGTCATCATCTGCCCCTCGACACCGCCTTGTACAAGCAGTACGGCGCCTGGCAAGTAGGCCCTCCAGTTGGGTCGTGAGCAGTCGAGCAGCAGGCGATAGAGCTGTGGACGCTTGGATGCCTCGATGCCTTGGCGAGCCCAGGACATGGGGTGGTCAAGGCACGTCTGTAACAGCGATGCCGCCAGAGGCTCCAATGTCGCGTCAGCGATGCGCAGGTCCATTTCGGCCTGAAGCTGTTGTCGCCGAAGCGCAATGAGCCGAGTACGGCGGTTGTTGCCTGCTGCGTCCGGCAGGTTCCAGTAGTCTGCAAGCGCGCCGAAGAACTGTTGCCGGCCCGTCAACGGTGGAAGCTGCAGGTCGGGTGAAGGCAGGTGGGACAACAGGGCAGTGATTGCAGCGTCGAATGACTCGAAATGTTGCAAGGGTGAGACGGATGGCATGATGCGAACTCCTTTAGAGAGATCGCGAGCCTGGGCGATATGGCAGGGGCGTGCGTGCTAGCCCGCTACTGCCATTACGCAGTAAGGCGCGGCTGCCAGGTCACGCCACCGTTGCCTATAGGCCGTGTCGCTGGGCCATCCGACGTCGCCAGTTGTGCAGGCATTGCTCAAGTTGCGCCGGGCTCTGGATGTGCTGGCGGCGCGCCTGGCTCAGCAGAATCAACGCCAGCTCGGCGGTCACCTGTGCGTCGGCGCTGGCGTGATGACGCGCCTGTACCTGCAGCCCGAAACGCGCCACCCAGTCATCGAGCCCGGCCTCTCGCAACACCGTGTCGGGATTGAGCATGGGTGCCATCTCAGCCACATCGAGAAAGGGTATTTGCAGACGATAACCCAGGCTCTGTTTGAGGGCCCGTGCAAGCATGCGTTCGTCGAATGGCGCGTGGAACGCCAGTACCGGGCTGGTGCCAATGAACTCGAGCAGGTCAAGCAGTGCGTGCCCTGGGTCGCAGCCCGCTGCCAAGGCGCTTGGTCCCAGGCCGTGTATCAGGACGCTGGGGTTGGTTTTCTGCTCAGGTCGGTACAGGGTTCGTTCGAACTGCTGCGAGAAGTCCAGCGCCCCGTCCTCGATAGCCACTGCGCCTATGGACAGCACTTGATCGCGGTTGGTGTTCAGGCCGCTGGTTTCCAGGTCAAGCACCACCCAGCGCTGCTCGCGCAGGGTGCAGGTGCCAAGCGCAGTGGGTGCAGGCAAGGCCGCCAGGCGTTCACGCTGCGAAAGCGCAAGCTGCGGAGCATGGGGACGCAGCCATGCGAACAAGCTCACAGCTGGTACCGCATGGCCAGGCTGCTTTGCAACCGCTGAGCCTGGCGCAGGGACTCGCGCAAGATGCGCCGGTCCAGGTGATTGAGGCTATCTGGGTCCAGGCGGTTGGAGTAGGCCAGGTGCTCGCGTGCCTGACGTTGATGTTGCTGCATGCGGGTCTGTTGGATGAAATGGTACGCCTCTTCGTATGCGGCGCCGTCCAGTGGGTCGATCACGCCCTTGCCCACCAGTTGGCGAATGCGCTCCAGGGTATTGCAGGCGCCGATCCCGTGAGCCAGCGCCAGCACACGTGCGGCGTCGACGAAGGGCGTCAGGCCCTGAACCTTGAGGTCCAGCGTGCCAGCCTTGTCAGTGCCCTGGCGGGTCAGCACGAAGTCGCGCAGACGGCCCACAGGCGGGCGTTGGCGCAGGGCATTGTCAGCCAGCATGCGTTGGAAGATACGGTTGTCGGCTATCTGCTTCAGCAATGTGCTGCGCAGCGCCTCGCAGGTGTGCTCATCGCCCCAGACCACCCGCAGGTCGAAGTAAATGCTCGAGCCCAGGAGGTTTTCCGGGCTTGCGTCACGCACGAAGCCGGCAAAGCGCCGTGACCACTCGCTGTGCGACAGGCACAGCGCAGGGTTGCCGGCCATGACATTGCCCTTGCACAGCGTAAAACCGCACTGCGCCAGGCATTGGTTGATGTACTGCGCCAACGGTAGCAACCGCGCCCGAATGGCCTGGGCTTCGGTGTCATCGGCCGCGTCGAAGAGGATGCCGTTGTCCTGGTCGGTGTGCAGGGTCTGCTCGCGCCGCCCCTCACTGCCAAAACAGAGCCAACTGAATGGCACCCCCGGATCGCCACGCTCTGCCAGCGCCAGTTCGATGACTCGGCACACCGTGTGGTCGTTGAGCAAGGTGATGATTTGAGTGATCTGCGTAGAGGAAGCACCGTGTGCGAGCATGCGCTCGACCAACTGGCTGATTTCGCCTCGCAGGGAAATGAGGGTGTCCAGGCGCGGTGCATGACGAATGGTGCGCGCCAAGTGGACAAGGTCTACCCGCTGCAGGGAAAACAGATCGCGCTCGGACACCACCCCACATAATCGCCGGTTCTCCACCAGGCAGACGTGCGCGATGTGCCGCTCGGTCATTGCCATGGCGGCATCGAAGGCACTTGCCTGGGGGCTCAGGTAGAACGGTGCGGCGGTCATGTGCCGCGCCACGGGTGCACCCAGGTCGGCATCGGCTGCGGCCACCACCTGGCGCAGGTCGCGCAAGGTGAAAATGCCCGTGGGCTGGCGCTGCCCATCGACGATCACGATCGAGCCAACCTGCTGCTCATGCATCAGCCTTACGGCTTCGCGCAGCGGAGTCTCAGGGGCGCAGGCCACGGGATGACGCATGGCCAGTTCGCCCAGCGGTGTATTCAGGGAGTACTGGGTGCCTAGGGTCTGCACCGCCTGCTGACGGACTTGTTGGTTGACTTGGTCCAGCAGGCTGCTGACCCCTCGCAAGGCGAAATCGCGGAACACCTCGGAGAGGGAAAAGACGCGGATGAATGCCGCTTTGTTCAGTTGCAGGCAGAAGGTGTCGTCACCGGCCAGGTGCTCCGTACGCGTGGCTCGCTCGCCGAGCAGGGCCGCCAATGGAAAACACTCGCCATGGGTAATCTCGAACGTGGTCTCAACCCCCGGTTTGACCAGGTGCTGCCGTTCTCCGACGACGCGGCCCTGCTTGACGATGTAGAAATGCTCAACCGGCCCGTCGCTTGGCTTGATGATGCTTTCGCCGCTGGCGTAGAAGCGCAGCTGGCACTGCTCGACCAGATAGGCCAGATGGCTCTGCTCCATCTGATTGAAGGGGGCAAAGCGTTGGAGGAATTGCAGGGTGCCCTGAATGTTCTGCAGCACCGCAGTTCTACCCGCTTGCTGGTAGGCGTCTTTTTTGCTCATCGACCTGACCGTATCGCTACGCCGAACTATATATATCTATCTATAGGGCCGGCTTTGTTGTTTTCGGCGTTCATGGTCGGCCTGCAGGGGCTTGGTGCCCATTGGACGTAAGTCTAGGGCGCGACCACGTCAATAATCCGACGAAAGGTAAATCGGGTGTCGGAAAATCCGCGGTCTTACCTGTAGAGCGAATGGATACGAGACGACCATGTCTGAGCACACCGACATTTTGAGCGACGCAGAGCGCGCGGCACTGGCTGCTGTGAGCGCGCCACCGCCTGCCCGGCCGGTGGTGCTCGTGGTCGACGACAATCCGGTCAACAGCGAAGCCTTGATGTTGTACCTCAAAAGCAAGGGTATCGACGGCATGACGGCCGATGGCGCCCAGGAGGCGCTGTTCAAGCTCCATTACGAACCTCGGATCGCGCTGATGATCACCGATCTGCGGATGCAGCCCGAGGATGGGCTGTCCCTTATCCACAAGGTGCGCGAGATGCCGGAGGCGGACCGGGCCGCGCTTTCGATCATCGTGGTATCAGGCGATACCGATGTGAAAGAGGCCGTTGATGTCATGCACCTGGGGGTTGTGGACTTTCTGTTGAAGCCCGTGGACCTCACGAAGCTGCTCGAACTGGTGAAGCGCGAACTGAAGATGGCCTGACGCGCAAGCGGGGCCCTGAGGCCCCGCCGATCAACGCTGCAAGCAGCTCACTTTACCCACCGGTCATTCAAAGTCCGTTGCGTGCCTTGAACTCACGGCGACGGCGATGCAGCACAGGCTCGGTATAGCCGTTGGGTTGCTTGGCGCCTTCGAGTACCAGCTCGACTGCCGCCTGGAAGGCAACGTTGTCGTCGAAGTTGCCCGCCATCGGGCGATACAGCGGGTCGCTGGCGTTCTGCTTGTCGACCACCGCCGCCATGCGCTTGAGGCTTTCGAGCACCTGCTCCTGGCTAACTACGCCATGGCGCAGCCAGTTGGCCAGCAACTGGGCAGAAATGCGCAAGGTGGCACGGTCCTCCATCAGCCCCACGTTGTTGATGTCGGGCACCTTGGAGCAACCCACGCCCTGGTCGATCCAGCGAACCACATAGCCCAGGATGCCCTGGGCATTGTTGTCCAGCTCGTTGCGGATTTCCTCGTCCGACCAGTTGGGGTTGGTCGCCAGCGGAATGGCCAGGATGTCATCGACCGAAGCCGGTGTGCGCGAAGCCAGCTCGCGCTGGCGCGCCTGCACGTCCACCTTGTGGTAATGCAGGGCGTGCAGGGTGGCGGCCGTTGGCGAAGGCACCCACGCGGTATTGGCACCGGCCAGCGGGTGAGCGATCTTCTGCTCCAGCATGGCGGCCATCAGATCGGGCATGGCCCACATGCCCTTGCCGATCTGCGCACGCCCTTGCAGGCCGGTGGCAAGGCCGACATCGACGTTGTTGTTTTCATAGGCGCCGATCCACTTCTCGTTTTTCATGGCGCCTTTGCGCACGACCGGGCCTGCTTCCATGGAGGTATGGATTTCGTCGCCAGTGCGGTCGAGGAAGCCCGTATTGATGAACACCACGCGCTCGGCAGCGGCCTTGATGCAGGATTTGAGGTTGACCGTTGTGCGGCGCTCCTCGTCCATGATGCCGACTTTGACGGTATTGCGCTTCATGCCCAGCAGGTCTTCGACCCGGCTGAATATCTCGGCGGCGAACGCCACTTCTTCCGGGCCATGCATCTTCGGCTTGACGATGTACACACTGCCGGTACGGGTGTTGCGACGGCTGGTGGTGCCGTTGAGGTTGTGCAGCGCCATGAGGTTGGTGAACAGACCGTCCTGGATACCTTCCGGGACTTCGTTGCCTTGGGCGTCGAGGATGGCCGGGTTGGTCATCAGGTGACCCACGTTGCGCACGAACAGCAGCGAGCGACCATGCAGGGTGACGCTGCCCCCGTTGGGCGCTGCGTACTCGCGATCAGGGTTCATGGTGCGGGTGAACGTCTTGCCGCCTTTGCTGACGCTTTCGGCCAGGTCACCTTTCATCAGCCCTAGCCAATTGCGATACACGATCACCTTGTCGTCGGCGTCGACGGCCGCCACGGAGTCTTCGCAGTCCATGATGGTGGTCAGTGCCGATTCCATCAGGATGTCCTTGACGCCTGCGGCATCGGTGCTGCCCACCGGGGTACTGGCATCGATCTGGATTTCGAAGTGCAGGCCGTTGTGCTTGAGCAACACAGCGGTCGGGGCGTTGCCGTCGCCGTGGAACCCAACCAGTTGGGCATCGTCGCGCAGGCCGGTGTTGCTACCGCCTTTGAGGGTGACGACCAATTGGCCGGCCTCGATGCGATAAGCCGTGGAATCGACGTGCGAACCTGCCGCCAGCGGTGCCGCTTCATCGAGGAAGGCACGGGCAAAAGCGATCACTTTGTCGCCACGTACCTTGTTGTAGCCTTGCCCCTTTTCGGCACCGCCTTCGTCGCTGATCGCGTCGGTGCCGTAGAGCGCGTCGTACAGCGAGCCCCAGCGGGCATTGGCGGCGTTCAAGGCAAAGCGTGCGTTCATGACCGGTACCACCAACTGCGGACCGGCCATGTGGGCGATTTCCTCGTCCACATTTTGCGTGGTGGCCTGGAAATCGTCGGCTTGTGGCAGCAGGTAACCGATTTCCTGAAGGAAAGCCTTGTAGGCCGGGGCGTCGTGGGCCTGGCCTTTGCGGGCCTGGTGCCAGGCGTCGATCTGGGCTTGCAGCTCGTCGCGCTTGGCGAGGAGGGCTTTGTTCTTTGGAGCGAGGTCGTTGATGATCTTTTCAGCACCTGCCCAGAACTGCTCGGCGACGATGCCGGTTCCGGGGATGGCTTCGTTGTTCACGAAGTCGTACAGGACCTTGGCGACCTGAAGGCCACCGACTTGAACGTATCCAGTCATTGCTTGCCTCACTCTGCTCAGCTATTTCGCTCTTTTGTATTGAGCCTGTAGCGCTTCTCCTCGCACGGCACCAGTGCATGCCTCCGGTAGGAGCCCGGACGCGGCTGGGTGCGGTTTACCTGCCTGACGGCAAGCAGCGTGCATTCTTCACAGGCGCCTCGACAGACCTTCAAACGACGTTGTGTAGTCCGTGCCCACGGATACTACATGAAGCAGCCGGCTGGGCACTATCAGACTAAAAGCGGCGTCAGGCGACCTGTTGGTCGCACAGGATCATGCAAGGAAGCGCCATGTTCGCAAAAAAACGAGTGATTGTTCCAGATAAATCTAAAAACAGTACACGATTTATAAGGCAGATTGCCCTGCGGCAGGTTGACGCGCCGTGCCTATACTGTGGCGACACCCCGGCCCCTGCAGGGCCTGAACCCCACTCGAGGAACATCCCGTGGAACATCTTGTGCTTACCGTGATCGCCCCGGACAAGGCTGGCCAAGTCGAGCGGATCGCCCAGTGCATCGCTGATTTCGAGGGCAATTGGCTGGAAAGCAGCATGTCGCGCATGGCTGGGCAATTTGCCGGCATCCTGCGGGTAGCAGTGCCGGCGGATCGGTATGACGCGTTGGTAGACGCGCTTGGGGCTTTGTCCGCACACGGCATTCGCGTGCAATTGGCAGAAAGTGGCGGCGAGCCTACCCATGCATCCAAACCCTTTGGCATGGACCTGGTTGGTAACGACCGGCCAGGGATCGTGCGCGATATCACCCGTGTGCTGGCCGAGCTGAACGTGAACGTCGAACGGATCGCCACGGAGGTACGTCCGGCACCGATGAGCAACGAACCGCTGTTCCATGCCGAGGCCCTTCTGGCATTGCCCGCGTCCCTTCCTCTGGAGCAACTGCAGCAACGTTTGGAGGCCCTGGCCGATGACTTGATGGTGGAGTTGCGACTACGCGCGGATGACTGAATGCCGATCGCGCTTGCAGTAAAGCTTGCAGGGGTTATCCCTGTTTAAAGGGGACGGCCTTGTGGATAAGCTGGGGCTATCGCGCCCGAGCGCCCGGCCTGCAAGGGCTGCGGAGATTTGATCGAAAATTGATCAATGCAGAGGGGGGTTGTTCACAAACGACGGGGAAGAGGGTGTGGATAAGCTCTGGAGATGTCTCTGCAGCCCTTGGAAATCAAGGTATACAGAGACATGATCGTTTTTTGATCAGCGGCTTTTACGCAAACTCCGCCACGCATCGACGCTGTACAGCGCCAGCCCCGCCCAGATGAACATGAATGCCGTGAGCGTGCTTGGGGACAGATGCTCGTCGAACAGCCATATGGCCTGGAGCAAGACCAGCGTTGGTGCCAGGTACTGCAGAAAGCCCAGCGTGGTGTAAGGCAGGTGCCGTGCGGCAGCGTTGAAACATACCAGCGGCACCAGCGTCACGGGACCTGCAGCCATCAGCCACAAGGCCTCGCTTGTGGTGTAGAACCCGCCCTGCGCGCTCATGGCGGCAGGGTGCAGCAGTAGCCACCCAAGCGCCAGCGGTACCAGCATCCAGGTCTCGACCACCAGCCCAGGCAGGGCAGCCACGGGGGCTTGTTTGCGAATCAGCCCGTAAAACCCGAAGGTCAGCGCCAGTGCCAAGGATACCCAGGGCAAGCTGCCCACTTGCCAGACCTGTTGCATCACGCCGAGCGCGGCCAGGCCGACCGCCAGCCACTGCAGGCGGCGCAGTCGCTCCCCGAGAATGAGCATGCCGAGCAGGACGTTGATCAGCGGGTTGATGTAGTAGCCAAGGCTGGCCTCGAGCATGCGTCCGTTATTTACCGACCAGACATACGTCAGCCAATTGGCTGCGATCAATGTGCCGCTCAACGCCAGGATGGCCAGGCGCCGCGGGTTGTCGCGCAGGTCACGCCACCAGCCGGGGTGCTTCCAGAAGGCGAGCAGTACCGAGCCGAACAGTGCTGACCACAGCACACGGTGGACGATGATCTCCACGGCGGGCACGCTCTGGATGGCTTTGAAGTACAGGGGGAACAGGCCCCAGATGATGTAGGCGCTCAGGCCCAGGAGATACCCGCGACGCGGGTTTGCAGCGTGCATGCAGAGTCCTTGCTTAAGATGCTGATTAACGGCAGTTATTGTAGACAGAGCCGACGGTCGATCTAGAACAACTTGAGTGGGGCCTCATCAAGGGCGGCCATTTGCTCACGCAGCGCCAGAATCTGATCGCCCCAGTACCGCGGCTGACCAAACCAGGGGAAGCTGGGTGGGAATGCCGGGTCATCCCAGCGACGCGCCAGCCAGGCACTGTAGTGCAGTTGACGCAGGGCACGCAGCGGCTCGATCAACGCCAGCTCGCGCGGGTCGAAGTCGTGAAATTCGTTGTAGCCCTCAACCAGTTCGGCCAGCTGGCCCTGACGCTCATCCCGATTGCCCGCCAGCAGCATCCACAGGTCCTGCACCGCAGGGCCCATGCGGCAGTCGTCCAGGTCAACCACATGGTAGATCTCGTCGCGGTGCATCAGGTTGCCCGGGTGCAGGTCACCGTGCAGGCGGATGGTCTGGTGCGGGGTGCGGGCATAGGCGGCTTCCACGCGTGCCAGCACATCGCGCGCAACCGATTCGAATGCGGGCAGCAATTCTCGAGGAACGAAATCGCCCTTGAGCAGTGTGTCCAGCGAGGCATGCCCGAAGTTATCCACAGCCAGCGCCTCCCGATGTTCGAACGGTCTGCTGGCAGCCACGGCGTGCAGACGACCGATCAACTGGCCAAGGCGGTACAGCTGATCGAGGTTGCCGGGTTCCGGGGCATGGCCACCACGTCGCGGAAACAGCGTAAAGCGAAAGCCACCGTGTTCGAACAGCGTGTTGCCTTGATGCTGCAGGGGCGCTACCACCGGCACTTCGCAGGCGGCCAGTTCGGCCGTGAAGCGGTGCTCCTCGACGATGGCTGCATCGCTCCAGCGCCCGGGCCGGTAGAACTTGGCGATCAAGGGCTGCTCGCCCTCGATACCCACCTGGTAAACGCGGTTTTCATAGCTGTTGAGCGCCAATACCCGCGCATCGCTGAGAAACCCCAGGGATTCCACGGCGTCGAGCACCAAGTCGGGGGTAAGTGTGGCGAACGGGTGGGACATGATGACTCCGGCGGTAGGCAGCGTGGTCCTCATGTTACCGCGTTGGCCAGCCAGGCGCCGCAGGGGACTCGGCCATTTGCCAGGGCCGCGACAGGTCAGGCCGGGATGCCAATCACCACATCAGCGGCAGAGAACTGCACACGCAGGGCGCTACCCACTGTCACCTGGTGCTCTGCCAGCCAGGCCGGTTCGGCGAAGGCGCACAGGATCTGACCATTGCCAAGCGCAAGGCGCACTTCGTGGGGGCCGTCGGTGCCCGTGAGAAGCGCGTCCACGGTCACCTGCAGGCAGTTGTGCTGTTGATCCGCCTGGTCGCTGTGGCCCAGCAGGCGCACCCAGCCTGCCTTGAGCAAGGCCACCACCGTCGTGCCCAGGGTCAGCCCCAGGCGCTCGGTGCTGTCATGGGTGATCAAGGCTTGGATCTGTAACCCCCCGCTCAGTGCGAGGCCGACCCGGTCATGCCATCCCACGCGATGCAGGGCGCTGACCTGCCCTTGCAGCTGGTTTCGGGCGCTGGTGCGCAGCATCAGGCGACCGAGCAGGTCAAGGTCGCTCACATCATCGGTGGCTTCGAGCAACTGAGCCTGCAGGGCTTGCAGACGCTGATACAGCCGCAGCACCCGTTCGCCTTCGGTAGACAGGCGTGCCCCCCCGCCACCGCGACCACCCGTGCTGCGCTCCACCAGGGGGCTGCTGGCCAGGTTGTTGAGTTCATCGATGGCATCCCAGGCAGCCTTGTAGCTCATGCCGGCAGCCTTGGCGGCGCGCGTGATGGAACCCTGCTCGGCAATATGCTGCAAGAGGGCCACGCGCTGTGGGCGGCGGGTAATGTGGTGGGTCAGTGGGGCAGGTAAGGGCATGGGCATCCGACCGGTTCGGTGATGGGCCAGTGTACGGGGTGGGCGTAGCGTACCACTGCGTCGCCATCACTGGTCTGCAGGCTATGCATGGCCGGGCTTGGGTGTACGTGCCAGGCAATAGACGTCCACACGTGCGGCACCTGCCTTGCGCAGGACCTGTGCAATAGCCTGCGCCGTCGCACCGGTGGTCAGTACATCGTCGACGAGCGCGACATGTTGGCCGTACAGGCCATCGCACACGGCGAACGCCTGGCGCAGGTTGCGCCATCGAGCCTTGGCGCTCAAATGCTGTTGGGCCGTGGTGTGGCGGGTGCGTACCAGCAGATGTTCGACGCAGGGCACTGCCAATTGCCTGGACCACCAACGCGCCAGCATCGCGGCCTGGTTGAACCCCCGTTCACGCAGCCGGCGCCGTGCCATGGGTACGGGAACCAGCACGTCGGGGCGGGGCAGATCTTCGGCGTAGTGATGGCTCAATGCATTACCGGCAATCTCAGCCATCAGGCGTCCCAGCGGCCACTGGCGGTTGTGCTTGAACCGACTGATCAGGGTGTCCACCGGAAAGGTGAAATGCCAGGGTGCAAGCACCCGTTCGAATGCTGGCGGCCTGCGGTTGCACTGCCCGCACTCCATGCCTGCCATGGCCAGAGGCAGGGCGCAGCGTATGCAGTGGTCATCATCCAGCCAGGGCAATTGTTGTTCACATGGCTCGCACAGTGCGTAAGGTTGCAACGCAGGTGCACTGCATAAACCACACGTCTGGTTAATTAGTGACCATTTGTAAACCAGTCTTTTAAGCTTAAGTTGACAGTTCATGGGCCTTCCCTGACTATTTCGGCTATCCGTGAAGCGCGGGCGTTCTGCTTGCCCGGCGCCTGCTAGAGCCTAAACAAGGAAACGCCGATGAGCGCCAGCACAACTGCAACAACACGTCACGACTGGTCCCTGGCCGAGGTCAAGGCGCTGTTCCAACAGCCGTTCAACGACCTGATCTTCAACGCACAGGCCGTACACCGTGCGCATTTCGATGCCAACCGGGTGCAAGTCTCCACGTTGCTGTCGATCAAGACCGGTGCCTGCCCCGAAGACTGCAAGTACTGCCCGCAGTCCGGCCACTACAACACCGGCCTGGAAAAGCAGAAGCTGATGGAGGTGCAGAAGGTGCTCGAGGAGGCCGCGCGCGCCAAGGCGATTGGTTCTACGCGCTTTTGCATGGGCGCTGCGTGGAAGCACCCTTCGGCCAAGGACATGCCCTATGTGCTGGAGATGGTCAAAGGTGTCAAAGCCATGGGCCTGGAAACCTGCATGACCCTCGGCAAGCTCGACCAGGAGCAAACCCAGGCGCTGGCCCAGGCGGGCCTGGACTATTACAACCACAACCTCGATACCTCCCCCGAGTTCTACGGCAGCATCATCACCACTCGCACCTACGCCGAGCGCTTGCAGACCCTGGCCTATGTGCGCGATGCCGGCATGAAAATCTGCTCTGGCGGCATCCTCGGCATGGGCGAGACACTCGATGACCGCGCAGGCCTGCTGATCCAACTGGCCAACCTGCCCGAGCATCCGGAGTCCGTGCCGATCAACATGTTGGTCAAGGTGGCCGGTACGCCGCTGGCCGATGAGGCCGACGTCGATCCGTTCGACTTCATCCGCATGCTGGCGGTGGCCCGTATCCTCATGCCCAAGTCGCACGTGCGCCTTTCGGCAGGCCGTGAGCAGATGAACGAACAAATGCAGGCCTTGGCCTTCCTGGCCGGTGCCAACTCGATCTTCTACGGTGAAAAGTTGCTGACAACGGCCAACCCCCAGGCCGACAAGGACATGCAGCTGTTCGCACGCCTGGGGATCCAGCCTGAAGCCCGTGAAGAGCACGCCGACGAAGTGCACCAGGCTGCGATCGAGCAGGCGCTGGTCGAGCAGCGCAACGACGCGTTGTTCTACGACGCAGCGTCGGCCTGACATGGCCTTCGACCTGGCCGCGCGGCTGGCCGAACGGCGTGCGGCGGACCTTTATCGACAGCGCCCCTTGCTGGAAGGCCCACAAGGGCCAAGGGTGGTGGTCGATGGCCAGCCGCTGCTGGCCTTCTGCAGCAACGATTACCTGGGCCTGGCGAATCACCCCGACGTGGTCGCGGCCTGGCAGGCGGGTGCCGATCGCTGGGGTGTGGGTGGGGGGGCTTCGCACCTGGTCATAGGCCATACCACGGCACACCACCAACTCGAGGAAGCATTGGCCGAACTGACCGGGCGGCCGCGAGCGCTGCTGTTCTCCACCGGCTACATGGCCAACCTGGGGGTGATCACCGCTTTGGTGGGCAAGGGCGATACGGTGTTGCAGGACCGCCTGAACCATGCCTCGCTGCTCGACGGCGGCCTGCTCAGCGGCGCGCGCTTCAGCCGTTACCTGCACAATGATGTTGGCAGCCTGAGTGACCGTCTGGCCAAGGCTACAGGCAATGCGCTGGTCGTGACCGATGGCGTGTTCAGCATGGACGGTGATGTAGCCGATTTGCCGGCGCTGGCCCAGGCGGCGCGTGCGCGCGACGCCTGGCTGATGGTGGACGATGCCCACGGCCTGGGCACCCTGGGTGCGGGCGGCGGTGGGGTCGTCGAGCACTATGGCCTTGGCGTGGAGGATGTCCCGGTACTGGTCGGTACGCTGGGCAAGGCGTGCGGTACGGCGGGTGCGTTCGTGGCAGGCAGTGAAACGTTGATCGAGGCGCTGATCCAGTTCGCCCGGCCCTACATCTACACCACCAGCCAGCCGCCCGCTTTGGCCTGCGCCACCCTCAAGAGCCTTGAGCTGGTGCGGACACAGGACTGGCGGCGCGAGCACCTGGCGGCACTGATACAACAATTTCGCGAGGGCGCAGAACAACTGGGCTTGCGCCTGATGGAGAGCCAGACGCCGATCCAGCCGATTGTCATCGGTGACAGCGCCCAAGCGCTTCGCCTGTCGCGTCTACTGCGCGAGCGAGGCCTATTGGTGACCGCTATCCGGCCACCTACGGTGGCGGTCGGTAGTGCGCGATTGCGCGTTACCTTGAGCGCCGCCCACACGGCAGCCCAGGTGCAGCTATTGTTGAATGCATTGGCAGAGTGTTATCCACAGCTGGAGCGCGCCGATGCGTAACCGACTCGTACTGCTACCAGGCTGGGGCCTGGGAACCGCTTCCCTTGAGCCGCTTGCAGCCAGCCTGCGCGCCCAGGATCCTGGGCTTCAGGTGACGCTGATGCCCTTGCCGGAGCTGGATCACTGTGATGTGCAGGGGTGGGTCGAACACCTGGATCGCAAGGTGCCCCACGATGTGTGGCTTGGGGGGTGGTCTTTGGGCGGCATGCTGGCCAGTGCCCTGGCCGACAAGCGCGGCGACCACTGCTGCGGCTTGCTCACCCTGGCCAGCAACCCCAGTTTCGTGGCCCGTGCCGATTGGCCTCATGGGATGGCCGAAGACACCTTCGGAACGTTTCTGGATGGTTGTCGCAGCCATCCTTCGGTCACGCTCAAGCGCTTTCGCACCCTGTGCAGTGATGGGGCGATGCAACCGCGCACGTTGCTTCGGCAGCTGGGCGTAGGCGTTCCAGACACTGACCCGCTGTACCTGGCCACGGCGCTGCAGGTACTGGCCCAGCTGGATACCCGCGCAGCCCTCGAGGCATTCGCCGGCCCGCAGCTTCACCTTTTTGCCGGCGCAGATGCCTTGGTGCCAGCCGAAGCTGCGCAGGGGTTGAGCGAGCTGTTGCCCGACGTGGAAGTCGGCCTTGTGGAAGACAGTTCCCACGCGTTTGTGCTCGAGTATCCACAAGAACTGGCCAGCGGTATCAAAAGTTTTCTGCATGAGAGTGGCGATGACTGACCTATCCCAGCCAGGTTTGCCTGGCGCCTTGCCCGATAAACGCCAGGTGGCCGCGTCGTTTTCGCGTGCGGCCGCTAGCTATGACAGCGTGGCAGCCCTGCAGCGTGCGGTCGGCATGAACCTGTTGACGATGCTGCCATCTGACCTCGAACCGTCTCGCTGGCTGGACCTGGGCAGTGGCACGGGCCATTTCAGCCGGGCGCTTGCCGAGCGTTACGGGCCTGCAAGCGGCATCGCCGTGGACATCGCCGAAGGCATGCTGCGCCATGCTCGCGGTCGAGCCGATGGCGCCCAGTGCTACATCGTCGGCGATGCCGAGCGCCTGCCGCTGGGCGAGGGTTGCGTCGATCTCGTCTTTTCCAGCCTGGCCGTGCAGTGGTGCAGCCATTTCGCCCAAGTGCTGGATGAAGCGTTGCGTATCTTGCGACCGGGCGGTGTCCTGGCCTTCAGCAGCCTGTGCGTGGGTACGCTCGATGAATTGCGCGGCAGTTGGCAGACCGTGGATGGCCAAGTGCATGTCAACCGCTTCAGGCGCTTCGACGAATACCAACATTCATGTGCAGCCAGCACGCTCGAGACGCTGACCCTGCAACAGTTGCCGCATGTATTGCATTATGCGGACGTGCGCACATTGACCCATGAGCTCAAGGCGCTGGGGGCACACAACCTCAACCCGGGTCGTCCCGCCGGGCTCACCGGGCGCGCCCGCGTACAGGGTATGCTTCAGGCATACGAAGCCTATCGCCAGCCACAAGGGCTGCCTGCCACTTATCAAGTGGTCTACGGCGTGCTGCGCAAACCTGTGGCATAGGAGTACTTCATGAGTCAGGCGTATTTCATTGCCGGAACTGACACCGATGTCGGCAAGACCACCATTGCCGCCGGTCTGCTACACGCAGCGAAGTTGCAGGGGCTGAGCACCTTGGGCGCCAAGCCGGTAGCATCGGGCTGCAACATGACCGCCAAGGGCTTGCGCAACAGCGACGCCCTGGCGCTCATCGACGAAAGCACCATCAAGCTCGCCTACGAGCAGGTCAACCCATTCGCCTTCGAGCCAGCCATCGCCCCCCATGTCGCCGCGCGGGAGGCCGGTGTGACGCTGGCGGTGGCGCAGCTGCTGGCAGACATGCGCACGGTATTGGAGCACCAGGCCGATTTCACCTTGATCGAGGGTGCCGGCGGCTGGCGGGTGCCGCTCTCGGGTCTGGAGAATCTGTCGGACCTGGCGGTTGCATTGAAGCTGCCGGTCATCCTGGTGGTAGGGGTAAGGCTGGGTTGCATCAGCCACGCACTGCTCAGTGCCGAAGCCATCGAGCGTGACGGACTACAGCTCGCCGGATGGGTGGCGAATATTATCGAGCCAAGAACGTCGCGGCTCGAAGATAACCTGGCCAGCCTGGCCGAACGGCTGCCGGCGCCTTGTCTGGGCCGCGTGCCCAAGCTCAAGCAAGCCACGGCAGACAAGGTGGCCGAGCATTTGCAGCTGGACTTGCTGGCATAACCTGCGCGTACCTGCGGTGCGGATGGGGTCGAGCGTATGAAGGTTCCCCGATGCTGGCATGGTCAAGGTCTATCAAGTGGCACCGAGCCATTAGCGATTTAAACGGGTTTTTTTGTGGCTGGCCTGCTTTAATGGGGCCTCACCGTCATCCAGTGTCGATGGAGTCCTGACATGGAAATCACCGGTAGCTCCACTTTTTACGCCGGCCTTGGCGCCATTCACACTGGTCAGAATCGCGTCGACCAGGCCGCCAGCCAGATCGCCAACACCACCGCCGAACGTTCCGCCACCAGTCAATCGAGTGATTTTCAGGCCGAGCGGCTGCGTGCCGTCGACAGAAGTCAGCAAATGGACATGGCCACCAGCACCGTGCAAATGGCCTTGGGCAGAACCGAAGTCGAACTTGGCGCCAAAGTCGTCAAGGCATCCGACGAAATGCTGGGTCGTATCATCGACACCTATGCCTGACGGTCAATAGCGCGTTCTCGCCTGACACGCAACGCTCAGAAGCTTGCACTGCCTCGTTTTCTCTTCTTCGCTCGAAGCGTCCTCGTCCCTGCGGGGACGCGGGCATGTGTGCGGATGGCAGATTCGCCATTTTTCGTGGCGTAAATGGCATCGTGGGGCCTTCTTGACATCCGGCAGCGGTAAACGTAAGTTTCAAACAACTGTTTGATAGACCCTGCCGCGTGTGCCGGTCCCCACAGAACTCACCTAGAGGTTCATCGCCATGCCTGACTACAAAGCCCCCCTGCGTGATATTCGCTTCGTGCGTGACGAACTGCTCGGCTACGAGGCGCACTATCAAAGCCTGCCAGGCTGTCAGGACGCCACGCCCGACATGGTGGACGCGATCCTTGAGGAAGGTGCGAAGTTTTGTGAACAGGTACTGTCGCCGCTCAACCGCGTAGGCGATCAGGAAGGTTGCACCTGGAGCGAGGCGGGCGTGAAGACGCCGACCGGTTTCAAGGAAGCCTACCAGCAGTTCGTCGAAGGCGGCTGGCCAAGCCTGGCGCACGATGTGGAGCATGGTGGTCAGGGCCTGCCCGAGTCGCTGGGCCTGGCCCTGAGCGAAATGGTAGGCGGTGCCAACTGGTCGTGGGGCATGTACCCAGGCTTGTCCCACGGCGCGATGAACACGATCTCGGCCCACGGTACTGCCGAACAGCAGCACACCTACCTGACCAAGCTGGTTTCGGGTGAGTGGACCGGCACCATGTGCCTGACCGAACCCCATTGCGGCACCGACCTGGGCATGCTGCGCACCAAGGCTGAACCCCAGGCCGACGGCAGCTACAAAGTCAGCGGTACCAAGATATTCATTTCGGCCGGTGAGCACGACATGGCCGAGAATATCGTGCACATCGTGCTGGCACGCCTGCCCGATGCACCGGCTGGTACCAAGGGTATTTCCCTGTTCATCGTGCCGAAGTTCCTGCCTAACGCCGAAGGCGCAGCGGGTGAGCGCAACGGTGTGAGCTGCGGCTCCCTTGAGCACAAGATGGGCATCCATGGCAATGCCACCTGTGTGATGAACTTCGACGCAGCCACCGGTTACCTGATTGGCCCGGCCAACAAAGGCCTGAACTGCATGTTCACCTTCATGAACACGGCACGCCTGGGTACTGCGCTGCAGGGCCTGGCCCATGCCGAAGTGGCCTTCCAGGGTGGCTTGAAGTATGCCCGCGAGCGCCTGCAAATGCGCTCGCTGACCGGGCCCAAGGCGCCTGAGAAGGCCGCCGACCCGATCATCGTCCACCCGGATGTGCGTCGTATGCTCTTGACCATGAAGGCCTTCGCTGAGGGTACCCGTGCGATGGTGTACTTCACCGCCAAGCAGGTGGACATCGTCAAGTACAGCCAGGACGAGGAAGAGCGCAAGAAGGCCGATGCCTTGCTGGCGTTCCTGACCCCAATCGCCAAGGCCTTCATGACCGAAGTAGGCTTCGAGGCTGCCAACCATGGGGTTCAGGTCTACGGTGGGCATGGCTTCATCGCCGAGTGGGGCATGGAGCAGAACGTTCGTGACAGCCGTATTTCCATGCTGTACGAGGGCACCACAGGTATCCAGGCCCTGGACTTGCTGGGCCGCAAGGTGCTGATGACCCAAGGCGAGGCCCTCAAGGGCTTCACCAAGATCGTGCACAAGTTCTGCCAGTCGCAGGAAGGCAACGAAGCCGTCAACGAGTTCGTTCAGCCCCTGGCTGCGTTGAACAAGGAATGGGGTGAGTTGACCATGAAGGTAGGCATGGCCGCCATGAAGGACCGTGAGGAAGTGGGCGCGGCCTCGGTGGACTACCTCATGTACTCCGGCTACGCCTGCCTGGCTTACTTCTGGGCCGACATCGCCCGGTTGGCTGCCGAAAAGCTGGCAGCAGGTACCAGTGAAGCGGCGTTCTACACCGCTAAGCTGCAGACGGCACGTTTCTACTTCCAGCGCATCCTGCCGCGCACCCGTACGCATGTGGCTGCCATGCTGTCCGGTGCGGACAACCTGATGGCCATGGACGAAGAACACTTCGGCCTGGCTTACTGATTCACCTCAGGTTGTACGCGAACCGTCTGCTCCGGCAGACGGTTTTTTTATGTCTGGCGCAAGCCAATAGCAAAGGTGCTCAAGTGTACAGGTGAATGGCCGATCAACTAAGGGCACAATGCCACTATTGGTCTGCCAGGTTGGAATTGCCTTTGCTTCGCCTTGACGCTGTTCGCGCAAGCCACTTCGTACCCTCTCTCGTCTTGCTGGGGGCAGGCTTGGCTGCGGCTTACGTCAAGGACCTCAGCGTTTTCTTCACGTCGCTTTTCAATGTTTTGCCAACCCTCGTGCTGTTGATGGGTGGCGCCTACTGCGCGGTATACAGGCGCCAGCGGGAGCTGTTTCTGATGCTCACGGTGTACATCGCCTATTTCCTGCTCGATACCCAGACCGACTTCTACCGGGACAACGGCCGCGTTCGTGAAGATGCTGCCGTGATCTTTCACCTGGTGTGCCTGCTACTACCGGCGTTGTATGGCCTTTATGGCATCTGGCAGGAGCGCACGCATCTGCTCCAGGACCTGGTCGCCCGGTGTGCGGTGCTGGTGGCCACGGCCGCGGTGGCGGCAGGCTTCGAGCAAAGCTTTCCCGAGGCGTTGCTGGCCAGCCTGGCGGAAATCCGCTGGCCAGTCCTGCACGGCCAGTGGATGAGCCTGATTCAGCTGGCCTACCCGGTGTTCATGGGCATGCTGGCGTTACTCGTCGTGCAGTACCTGCGCGCGCCCAGGCCCCTGCATGGCGCCTTGATCGTGGGCCTGATCGGTATTTTCTGGATGCTGCCCAAGACGTTCGTGTTGCCCTTCACGCTTAACATCATGTGCAGTCAGGTCATGCTGATGATTGCCACGGCAGTCGCCCATGAAGCGTACCAGATGGCGTTTCGTGACGAGCTCACCGGGTTGCCGGGCCGTCGCGCGCTCAATGAGCGCATGCAGCGACTAGGGCGCTCCTACGTGATCGCCATGGCCGACGTGGACCATTTCAAGCGCTTCAACGATACCCACGGGCATGATGTCGGCGACCAGGTATTGCGCCTGGTTGCCAGCCGGCTTAGCAAGGTCAAAGGGGGAGGCCGCGCCTATCGCTACGGCGGTGAAGAATTCGCCGTGGTGTTCGCGGGCAAGACGGCCGAGCAGTGCGCGCCGCATCTGGAAGCGGTTCGAGAGGCGATCGCCGGCTATGGCATGCACTTGCGTGACCAAAGTGCGCGTCCGCTGGATGACAACACCGGGCGCCAGCGCCGCGCGGGCAGCAGCGGCGACACGGTTACGGTGACCATCAGCCTGGGTGTGGCCGAGCGGCAGGGCGACAACCGTAGCGTTGATGAGGTGCTCAAGGCTGCCGACCAGGCGCTGTACGCTGCCAAGGCCGCAGGGCGCAACTGCTTGATGGTGCACGGCCTGAGAAACCGTCGGGGAGCGGTGCGGGAAGCGTGACCATTGCTGACTCTACAGTCTGTTGATGACCCTATGTGTCGTAAAAGTTGTTCGGTTACACTGGTTCCACTACCCGTGCTGCGGTGCTCATCGCCGCCCGTCCTGACCAGCGAGAGGTTGTCATGGCTGAATATAAAGCGCCCCTGCGCGACATGCGCTTCGTACTGAATGAAGTCTTCAACGTAGGCCAGCAGTGGGCGCAACTGCCGGGCCTGGCCGAGTTGGTCGATGCCGAAACGGCCATGGCGGTGCTTGAAGAGGCGGGCAAGGTCACTGCACGCAGCATCGCACCGCTTAGCCGCGCTGCCGACGAGGAAGGCTGCCGCTGGGACAATGGCGCGGTGCATACGCCCGCGGGGTTCATCGAAGCCTATGACACCTATGCTCAAGGTGGCTGGGTAGGCGTGGGTGGTGACCCAGCCTTCGGCGGCATGGGCATGCCCAAGGCGGTATCGGCCCAAGTCGAGGAGATGGTCAACGCAGCCAGCTTGTCGTTTGGCTTGTACCCCATGCTCACCGCAGGCGCCTGCCTATCGATCAACGCGCACGCCGACGAGGCGCTCAAGCACACGTATCTGCCGAACATGTATTCAGGAGTGTGGGCAGGCTCCATGTGCCTGACCGAACCCCATGCGGGCACTGACCTTGGCATGATCCGAACCAAGGCCGAGCCTCAGGCTGACGGCAGCTACCGGGTGACCGGCACCAAGATCTTCATCACCGGTGGCGAGCACGACCTGACCGAGAACATCATTCATCTGGTCCTGGCCAAGCTACCGGACGCACCGGCCGGGCCCAAGGGGATCTCCCTGTTTCTGGTCCCCAAATTCCTGGTCAACGACGACGGCAGCCTGGGTGCCCGCAACCCGGCGACCTGCGGGTCCATCGAGCACAAGATGGGTATCCAGGCCTCGGCCACCTGCGTGATGAATTTCGACGAGGCGGTCGGCTACATCGTTGGGGAGCCCAACAAGGGCCTGGCCGCGATGTTCACCATGATGAACTACGAGCGGCTTGGCGTTGGTATACAGGGGCTCGCCTCGGCCGAGCGCTCTTATCAGAACGCTGTCGAATACGCCCGCGATCGCCTGCAAAGCCGTGCGCCTACTGGGCCGCAAGCCAAGGAAAAGCCTGCTGACCCGATCATCGTGCACCCGGATGTGCGGCGCATGCTGCTGACCATGAAGGCGCTGACCGAGGGCGGACGGGCGTTTTCCAGCTACGTGGCCATGCAACTGGACAGCGCCAAATACGCGCAAGACAGTGCCGTACGCAAGCGCAGCGAAGAATTGGTGGCGCTGTTGACCCCTGTGGCCAAGGCATTTCTGACGGACCTGGGCCTTGAGTGCACCCTTCACGGCCAGCAAGTGTTCGGTGGGCACGGGTATATCCGCGAATGGGGGCAGGAGCAACTGGTGCGCGATGTGCGCATTACCCAAATCTACGAAGGTACCAATGGTATCCAGGCGCTGGACTTGATGGGCCGCAAGGTGGTGGCCAGTGGTGGCGCGTACTACCAGTTGTTCTCCGACGAAGTGCGTCAGTTCATTGCCGGTGCCGGGGCTGACATGGCTGCGTTTACCGCTCCACTAGGCGCCGCGCTCGACCAGCTGGACGGAGTGACCGACTGGGTGCTGCAACAAGCCAAGGGCAATCCGAACGAGATCGGGGCAGCGTCGGTTGAATATCTGCATGCCTTCGGCTATGTCGCCTATGCCTACATGTGGGCATTGATGGCCCAGGCTGCCCTGGCAGGCGAGGGTGATGAAGCGTTCTACCAAGGCAAGCTCGGCACGGCACGCTTCTATTTTGCTCGCTTGCTGCCGCGCGTCGACTCGCTCATCGCCTCGGTCAAGGCGGGTAGCGAAACGCTGTACCTGCTGGATGCGGAGCAGTTCTAAGACTGGCGCAGATGTTGAATACGGCCGTAGCTAAGGGCGCCCGCTTCAGGGTGGGCGCCATTACAAAGGGTGGAGATAGGAATGATTACCCTTTGTAAGCCTTTTCCTACAGCACGTGGTGACTTTTCACCACTGTTCTCAGATTGGATCCAGGGTTATCTTTATTCCATGGACGTTGCGCAGGAAGCGCATAGGACAGATCACGGAAGACGACGAAGGATTTCCTGCCAGGATGGTGGGGCGATACGGATGTCACAGGGAAACAGTCTGAAGAACCCCGCCTCGGCGGGGTTTTTCTTGTGCGTCACGTTCAGCCCAGTGCATCGAGTGGCGAAGCCGCCGGTCCACGCAAGTCAGTCTCTTCTTCGAGCAGGCCACGCAGAAGTTCTATTGAGGCCTGCTGACGCTGAGCGTCACGGAACACCAGTCCTACCTTTAAGGGCACCCTGGGTTCACTCAACGGCTTCCACAGTAGCCCTTGCTGCGCCTGTTCGGCTTCCTTGGCCCGCCCCGGCAGGATGGTCGCCAGTGAGGTGTGCGACAGGCTGTCGAGAATGCCTGCCATGTTATTCATTTCTGCCTGAACCTGCGGGCGACGACCTTGGCTGGCCAGCTGTGCCTGCCAGATCTGACGCATCTGGAATTCCTCGCCCAGCATCAGCATGGGCAGTTCCGCCGCCTGGCGGATCGACACCTTCTTGAAGTCCTTGAGCGGGTGGGTCGCTGGGATGACCAACTGCAATTCGTCCTCGTACAACAAAACGCCATGCAGCCCAGGTTGGCGCGCGGGCAGGTAGCTGATGCCGATGTCCAGCGTGCCGCTGATCAGGCGCTTCTCGATTTCCAACCCCGACAACTCATAGATCTGCACTACCAGGTGCGGCTGGGCCTTGCGCAGTCGTTCCAGAAGCTGCGGTACCAGGCTCGGCCGAACCGTTTGCAAGACGCCGATCGCCAGGGTTCGCAGTGCCTGCCCTTTGAAGTTTCGCATCGCCTCATGGGCCCTTTGCAAGCCATCGAGCAAGGGCAGGGCATGGTTGTACAAGGTGTGCGCCGCCAGTGTAGGCAGCAGGCGCTTGTTACTGCGCTCGAACAGGCTCAGGTCCAGGCCATGCTCGAGCTGGCGAATCTGCTGGGACAGGGCCGGTTGAGACAATGACAGGCGCTCGGCGGCACGCCCGACATGGCCTTCTTCGTAGACCGCGACGAAATAACGCAGTTGGCGAAAATCCATAAGTTCTACTTATTGAAAATACTGCTAAATCGAAATGTCGGAATCGGCGTTCGGCGCCTAGTCTATCGCGGTATAACAACGGGTTACAGGCTTCACGAGGACCTCATCCTTACCACGGTCTGACTCCCTATCCATAGGCACGGCATTTCACCTCCATTAAGGCCGTTCCAGCCCTGCCCATCATCCAAGCGTGCATAACTTCGATGAACCTGTTCAACCTTCGCCGTCCAGCGCGTGCTGTCGGAATTGAAACGTTGTCTGAGCCAGCACGCGCTCGGCCTCGTATCGATGCCACGGCCCCTGACTCACCTGTTTTCATCAGAGGGCAAGGCGCGTGGCTTTGGGACGACCAAGGCCAAGCCTGTCTGGACTTCAACCAAGGCGACGGGGTCAACACGCTGGGGCACAGCCCCGAGTCGATCGTCAAGGCGGTGGCGAACCAGGCTCAGGCTTTGATCAATCCGGGTGTGGGGCGCTCGCACGAGGGCGTTCTGGCATTGAGCGACCAGCTCTGCCAAGCGACCGGGAGTGAACGTGCCCTGCTTTTCGACAGCGCGGCACAGGCACATGAAGCCGCTATTCGCCTGGCTCGCCACTGGGGTGAACGCCACCGCCACGGCGCGGGCCATATCATCGTTGCCCGCCAGGGCGGGGAAGACGTGTACGGTGCGCCTGTGGCCAGCAGTGCAAGCCATACCAAAACGGAACGCGCCCATCTGAGCCATGTGCCGTTCAATGACCTGGCTGCACTGCACGCCGCAGTCGAGTCGCGCACGGTAGCCATCGTGTTGGAACCATTGCAAAGCCAGGGTGCGATCGTTCTTGCAACCGCCGAATACCTCAAGGGCGCTGAGGCCCTTTGCCGCGAGCTGGGCATTCTGCTGATTCTTGATGAAGCGCGCACAGGCATGGGCCGCTGCGGTGCATTGCTGGCCGAAACCCTGTACGGCGTGCAAGCCGACATCTTGGTGCTGGGTGCCGGCCTTGGTGGGGGTGTGCCACTTGCCGCTGTGCTGGTGCGCAACAGCGCTTGCTGCGCGCCGTTGGCAGGGCTGCCGGATGCCCGGTACAGCAATGCGGTGACGGCCGCAGCAGGCCTGGCAGTCCTGAAGACGGTGCTGGATGCAGGCTTTCTCGAGCACGTGCAGGACACTGGCCGTCATCTACGTGAGGGACTTAGCCGCCTGGCGGGCCGCTTTGGCCAGGGCCAGGTCTGCGGGAGTGGGCTGTTGTGGACGTTGCAGCTCAATGATCCCCTGGCACGGGCGCTGGAGCGTGCGGCATTGCAAGAGTGCCTGCTGGTCGGTGCGCCCCAGGCCGATGTGCTGCGGTTCTCGCCGGCGCTAACGGTGACCCGCGGCAATGTCGACGAAATGCTGTTGAGGCTTTCGCGCGCGTTCGCGCGACTGCACGCTGTCCAGGCCTCGGGACGAAAGATGCCCGCCTAGGCCACCCACGTAAAACCGAACCGTCTGGCGTTTCTGCGCACCGCCCCGGGCCTGTCACATTCGGCCCTGGGCGTTTTTTTTGCCTGTGGAACCTCTGCAAGCGGCGGCGAGTCTGTGATGTAACCCCTTACGGAGAGACTCGCATGGACATTATCCGGATTATCATCGCAATCATTCTGCCGCCCTTGGGCGTGTTTCTGCAGGTGGGGTTTGGTGGAGCCTTCTGGCTGAACATTCTGCTGACCTTGCTGGGCTATATCCCAGGCATCGTGCACGCGGTGTACATCATCGCCAGGCGCTGAATTCCGTGCGGCTCACGGATAGCCGTGAGCCGCCGGCTCAATGCTGCTCAAGCACCTTGCAGTAGAATCGCCATTCCTGATCGAGCGCATGCTCCAGGTTACGGGCCTTGCGAAACCCGTGCCGCTCGCCCTCGTAGAAATGTGCCTGGGCTTCGATGCCATTGGCATTGAGCGCTGCGAGCATGGCGCGGGTCTGCTCTGGCACCACGACCGCATCCAGTTCCCCTTGAAAGAACACCACCGGCACCTTGATTCGCTCGGCGTGCAGCAGCGGCGTGCGCTGCCGGTAGCGCTCGGCATCCTGGACCGGATCACCGATCAGCCAGTCCAGGTAGTCACCCTCGAACTTGTGCGTGGCACGCGCCAGTGCCACCGGGTCGCTGACGCCATACAGGCTCGCGCCTGCCCGGAACACGTCCGTGAACGCCAGTGCGCAAAGAGCGGTGTAGCCGCCGGCGCTGCCGCCCCGGATGAACACCTGGGTCCTGTCGATCAGGCCATCGGCAGCCAGACGCTCGACGGCTGAGCAGGCATCTTCTACATCGCTTTGGCCCCAACGCAGGTGCAGGGCATGGCGGTACTCACGGCCATAGCCACTACTGCCGCGGTAGTTGAGGTCGGCAACGGCGAAACCTCGGTGAGTCCAGAACTGGATTCTCGGGTCGAGCACGGGATAGCAGGCCGAGGTCGGGCCGCCATGAACGAAGACGATCAGCGGCGATGGCGTGATACTGCCGGCAGCCGGATAGAAAAAGCCATGGGCCAGCGCCTCTCCAGCCCCGCAATGAAATGACTGGGGCAAGCTGATCCGATGCGCCGGTAATACCTCGGCGCCACCGGCCAGTACGCTCACTTCATGGGTGTCACGGGCAATCGCAATGACCGCCGCAGGGCTGATGGGCGAGGCGGCGATGGCATACACGCAGGTGGCGTCCATGGCCAGGTGGCGAAAGCGGGTGTAGGCGCTGGCGAATCGCTCGCTGCGACCATCGAGCGTGCGCAGACCCAGTTGCCCGAAACCTGCTTCGAACCAAGTGGCCAGGTAATGCTGTGGCCCGAGTGCCAGCCAGGTACTGGCACCCAGTTGCCACGGTGCTGCGGCATGGTCGGCAGGCTCGCTTGCCAACGCTTGCCAGCTGCCATCAAGCTCACCCCACGGCTGCCAGAAACCATTGCGATCGGACAGGCAGTACAGGCGGTTAGCCGTATCGAAGCGAGGTTGCTGCAGCGATTCACCGCCCGCTGCTACCGTTTGCGCTGCCCCCCATTGGCCGCTGGCCTCGCGACGGCAGGTCATCAGCCGCGTTACCGTCCACGGCTGCGCCGGGCGGTCCCATTCGATCCAGGCCAGGCGCTGCCCGTCCGGGCTGACCGTGGGCGAGGCGTAGAAATCGGCGCCTTCGGCCAGCACCTGACGCGTCCCCTCGGCCAAAGCCACCAGGCGGTGCTCCACGGTTTCGCCATGGCGCTCTTCCACAGCCAGGGCCTGCCCGCCATGCCATTGCACATCGCCATAGCGGCAGGCGGGGTCCTGGGTAAGGGGGCGCGGCGGCGTGTTGTCCAAGGGCTGGGTGTAAACCTGCTGGTCCTTTTCGTTGACGAACACGAGTCCGTCCCCGCCCAGGCAGAAACTGCCCCCACCATATTCGTAGACACGGCTGCGTACACTGAAGCCGTCCGGGGTCAGGCAACGTGCCTGGTGATGATGCCAGTGCCAGATGCGGCAAGCGTCGTCGGCCGGCCGAAATTCGACCCAGAACAGGCCGGCATCACCGACCTTGAGTTCGGCGAAATCGGTGCCGGCAGCGACGGCCTGGGCGGCGGTGAACTCAGCCTCGGGCGATGACACGGGAGTTTCGTTCATTTCGGAAAGTCATCTGATCTATGGCGAGGTCGGCGCTTTGCGCCTGCTCGCGGGCCTTGAGGATCAAGCCATGGTCGGGCGACTTGGCACATACCGGGTCTGCATTGCTGGCATCACCGGTGAGCATGAAGGCCTGGCAGCGGCAGCCACCAAAGTCCTTCTCCTTTTCATCGCAGGAGCGGCAGGGTTCCGGCATCCACTGGTAGCCACGGAAGCGGTTGAAACCGAACGACTCATACCAGATGTGTCGCAGGTCATGCTCACGCACGCTGGGGAACTGCACCGGCAACTGACGGGCCCCATGGCATGGCAGGGCGGTGCCGTCGGGGGTGATGGTCAGGAACAGGTTGCCCCAGCCGTTCATGCAGGCCTTGGGCCGCTCTTCGTAGTAGTCCGGCGTGACGAAGATCAGCTTGCACGGGTTGCCTTCGGCCTTGAGCTTGTCGCGGTACTCGTTGGTAATCCGCTCGGCCCGCTCCAGCTGATCACGGGTGGGCAACAGCCCAACCCGGTTAAGGTGCGCCCAACCGTAGAACTGGCACGTGGCCAGTTCGACGAAATCCGCATCCAGGGCGATGCACAACTCGATGATGCGGTCGATCTTGTCGATGTTGTGCCGGTGGGTGACGAAGTTGAGCACCATGGGGTAACCATGGGCCTTCACGGCGCGGGCCATTTCCAACTTCTGTGCGAACGCCTTTCGGGAACCGGCCAGCAGGTTGTTCACCTGCTCGTCGCTGGCCTGGAAGCTGATCTGGATATGGTCCAGGCCGGCCTGCTTGAAGGCGGCGATGCGCGCCTCGGTCAAGCCGATACCCGAGGTAATCAGGTTGGTGTAGTACCCTAGCCGGCGGGCCTCGGCGATCAGCTCGGCGAGGTCCTGGCGAACCAGCGGCTCGCCCCCGGAAAACCCAATCTGCGCAGCGCCCATCTCGCGGGCCTGGGCCATGACCTTGAACCACTGCGCAGTGCTCAGTTCCTGGCCCTGGGCTGCGAAATCCAGGGGGTTGGAGCAATAGGGGCACTGCAGCGGGCAGCGGTAGGTCAACTCGGCCAGCAGCCACAGCGGCAGGCCGACCTCGGGCGTGGGCGGTAGCTCAGGCAAGCTCGATCCAGTGTTCGGCACGGGCCACCTCCATGAACTGCTCGATGTCGTCGGCCACTTCCGGCACATCGGGGAATTGCTGCTGGAGTGCGTCGATGATGGCTGCCACATCGCGCTGGCCGTCGATCAATCCCCCGATCAGGCTGGCGCTTTCGTTGAGCTTGATCATGCCTTCAGGGTAGAGCAGTACATGGCCTTTCTGGGCAGGCTCGTACTGGAAGCGGTAACCCTGGCGCCACCTGGGCACTTGCTGACGATCGAATTTCATAGAGTGATTCCTTTATGCCACACCCGCTCCTGGGTGACGGAGTGATAGGGCGGCCGGTTCAGCTCATAGGCCATGCTCATGGCATCGAGCATGCTCCACAGGATGTCCAGCTTGAACTGGAGGATTTCCAGCATACGCTGCTGCCCAGCCCAGGTGGTGTAGTGCTGCAAGGTAATGGCCAGGCCATGCTCAACGTCGCGGCGAGCCTGGCCAAGGCGCGTGCGGAAATACGCGTAGCCTGCCGGGTCGATCCAGGGGTAGTGCTGCGGCCAGCTGTCCAGGCGTGATTGGTGGATCTGCGGGGCGAAGAGCTCGGTCAGCGAGCTGCTGGCCGCTTCCTGCCAACTGGCGCGACGGGCAAAATTCACGTAGGCATCCACGGCAAAGCGCACCCCCGGCAATACCAATTCCTGTGAGCGCAACTGCTCAGGGTCAAGGCCAACCGCCTGGCCCAGGCGCAGCCAGGCTTCGATGCCGCCGTCCTCACCAGGTGCGCCATCGTGGTCGAGCAAGCGCTGTATCCACTCCCGGCGTACCTCGCGATCCGGGCAATTGGCCAGGATGGCGGCGTCCTTCATCGGGATGTTGACCTGGTAATAGAAGCGGTTGGCTACCCAACCCTGGATCTGTTCGCGGGTAGCACGGCCTTCATACATGGCTACGTGGTAGGGATGGTGAATGTGGTAGTAGGCGCCCTTGGCGCGCAGGGCCTGCTCGAACTCGGCAGGGGACATTGGCAGTGCATCGCTCATTCGGCTGGCTCCTGGAAGGCGGGGGTGGCGGGCAGGCCCGTTACAACTCGATGCTCATGCCGTCGAAGGCTACTTCCACACCGCGGCGCAGCACTTCGGCGCGCTCGGGTGAGTCTTCGTCGAGAATCGGGTTGGTGTTGTTGATGTGGATGAGCACTTTGCGCTGGCGCGCAAAGCCGTCGAGCACTTCGAGCATGCCGCCGGCGCCGTTCTGGGCCAGGTGTCCCATTTCACGGCCGGTACGCGTGCCCACCCCGCGGCGCTGCATCTCGTCGTCCTCCCACAAGGTGCCATCGACCAGCAGACAATCGGCGCCTTGCATCATCTCCAGCAACTGCTCGTCCACCTGGCCAAGGCCCGGGGCATAGAACAGCTTGCCACCGGTGCGGGTGTCCTCGACCAGCAGGCCAAGGTTGTCGCCTGGGTGCGGGTCGAAGCGGTGTGGGGAATAGGGCGGTGCCGCACTGCGCAGCGGGAAAGGGGTGAACCGCAGGTTAGGGCAGGCCTGGATGACGAAACTGCCTTCAAGCTCGATTCGGTTCCATTGCAGGCCGCCGTTCCAGTGGCTGAGCATGGTGAACAGCGGAAAGCCGGTGGTCAGGTCCTGGTGGACCATATCCGTGCACCACACCGAGTGCGGGCAACCTTCGCGCAGGCTGAGCAGGCCAGTGGTGTGATCGATCTGGCTGTCTAGCAGGATGATGGCGTCTATGCCGGTATCGCGCAGACCTCGGGCAGGCTGCATGGGCGCGAAGGCCTGGAGCTGTGCACGAATGTCTGGCGAAGCGTTGCACAACACCCAATGCACACCGTCATCGGATAGGGCGATGGATGACTGGGTGCGGGCAGTGGCCCGCAGGGTACCGTCCCTGAAGCCCTTGCAGTTGACGCAGTTGCAGTTCCACTGCGGAAACCCGCCACCGGCGGCCGAGCCGAGAACCTGGATATACATGGGTGCTCTCTATGCTGTGCGGAAAGTCATGTCCAAAAAACGAAAACGCCCCGGCAGGCCGAGGCGTCGTACCCTAAGCCGTGCTTAGCGGTTGGCGAAGTACATGGTGACTTCGAAGCCGATACGCAGGTCAGTGTATGCAGGTTTGGTCCACATGGGATTACTCCTTCCGAATGGGTTTGAGGAACGCTTGACTACTACTTGGGTACCGCCATAGGCAGGAGGTTCCCTGAATCAGGGTTGCGCTATCTTACAAGAAAACCGTTCATCCGAAGACTGTGTATCAGGAAAGTAGCGTTGCACCAGGTGCAACAATCTCGCGCTGCTGCGCCTGAAAGTCAGGTGGCGCGGCAGCGTTGGCCAGACAGGTCCAGGGCGCCTGCCCATCGAGCAATGCATCCTGTAGCCTTTCCAGATCATGCTGCCGCACGTTGAGGATAGCCTTGCGTACGTCATCTAGCGTCCGGGGTTGTGTAGCCAGGTGTGTCTGCCAGGCCCACTCCACAACCTCGACATTGCTCATGACCACTTCATCGAACTGATCGGCCAGCAGTTGCTGCGAGGGAACGTCCAGCGTGACGCGCTCGCGCAATAGCGTGACCACCTGTTCCAGAATCATGTCCGGGCTGGCGTGAGGCGATTGAACGCCGATCATCAGCCCGTGCACCCCCTCCACCTGGCGCAAGGCGCTGAACACCGCATAGCCCAGTTGCAGCTCGACCCGCAGACGTTGATAGACAGGGCCTTGCAGCAGGTGAGCCAGCAGCCTGCCCGCTGCCTCCATGCCCGCTGGCAGAGGGCAGAACACCAGCAAGGCATGTTCGCTGCCGTACCCGCCCACCGTGTACCAACGACGGGTGAGCGGCGGAACGGGAACAGGCGCGCCGCCATGGCCGGGCAGGCCTTGCAGGACGGCTGACAGTGCCTGCTGTGCATCTGCATCGAAACCGACGGCCAACCCGTGCCAGGTGGCCTGCTGCCAGAGCCTGTCGAGTTGGCGCTGGCTCTGTCGTGACCCGGCCACCGCTTGCACGTCGAGGCCTGCCACGGCGTTTGGCAACTGTTCGAGCAATGCCCTGATGGGCATGGGTTCACTGGGTGGTCCAGTACAGTCAGACCAACAGTCGGCCGGCGGGGCCTTCAACAAGGGCAGGGCAATCCCGATGGCGGTGACCACGGCCGAGGCTACGCCTGCACAGCCCAGCTCCCATCCCTGGCCCGCGCTGCTGAACTGTAGCTGTACCGAGGCGCGCTCACAGCGCGCTTTGAGTGGGGCAAGGGCTTGGTCCAGAACAGCATGCAGTGATTCCTTCAAAGCAAGGGGCACATGCCAGCGTACAAGCAGGGCGGCGTGCTGACGCGCGGTGGGCAAGGCGTCGCTAATGCTCAGCCCGCCGGGTAACGAACACTCACCGGCTTCAGGCAACCGCGTGTGCAGCAATGGCTCGCTCGAAGGGAACTGCCAGCGGCCCAGGTCGGAACGTGGCAAGCTCGCCAGAAGCGCAGTAAAGGCGTGCTGCCCTTGTGTATCAAGCGCGGTGAAGGGAAGCCCTGCGCTGTCCCTGCGTGCCAGCTCCATGGCGCTGGCGCTGTGCTCACGGCGCCTTTGCAAGCGCCCGAATTCTCGATTGAGCTGCGCAAAATCCGCGTTCTGCATGTATCCGAACCAGCCGTGCAGCAGGGCCATGGCCTGCCCAGTTGGCATACCGGCGCCCGGCGTCAGGTCGATGTGCCAGAGCAGCTGCCCGGCAAAGGCATAGAGCGTTTCCACCTTGATGGCCTGCAATCCGCAGTGCTGGCGCGCGGCCGCGAGCCACATGCCGGGGCGACTGTCGTTCAGACAACTGATCAGCAGCGCCAGGGCGTGTTCAGCGCCGACCGGCATCTGTTCATGGGCGAACAGTTGCCGGTTGCAGCTTGTGCCCAGTGGGGGTGGAGGGCGCTGTAGCACGCGCGTGCCGCTGGCGAACAGTCGAGCGGGTTGTACGGCCAACTGTTCCAGCTCATCCAGGGACTGAGGGCCGCTCACCGCCAGCACCATCTGGCCGCCCTGATAATAGCGTCGGTGAAACTCGCTCAGCGCTCGCTGGAAGGCGGGGTCTTGCAGCGGCAAGGTATAACGGTTACCGGCCTGGAAGGCCCGCAACGGATGCCCCGGCGCCACGGATTGCAGCAAGGCATGATGCGCCTGGGCCTGGCGGCTACGCGACCAGGCGATGAATTCGGCGTGGATCACTTCGCGCTCGTCGCGTTGGCGGGCGATGGCCAGGTCCGGCTCGGCCAGCATCTGGCACAGCCGCATCAAACCGCCCGCCAAAGCTGTGGGCGGGGTTTCGAAGAAGAAGTCCGTCGTCCGCTCGCGGGTACTGGCATTGACCTGGCCGCCGAGCGCCTGCACGTAGCGCATCAGGCCATCTTCCAGGGGATAACGCGTTGTGCCCAGAAAGAACAGGTGCTCGAGAAAATGCGCCAGCCCAGGCCATTTGGCAGGGGCATCATGGCTGCCCGCGTGCACCCTGAGCGCCGCCGCCGCGCGCTTGAGACGAGGGGCGTGGCGCAGGGTGAGCTGCAGGCCGTTGGCAAGGGTGAGCTGGCGGATGGTGTCAGGCATGGGGGCTCCGTGTGGTCCGACCATGCTAGCCTGCAAGCGTTGCGCTGTCAGTGATCCTGCTGGGGCGTTCGTCCGTGTAAGGCCTGACGCAGGTCGGTGAGGTAGGGGAAGGCCCGACGGCCCTGCACCACGGCTTGCTGTTCCAGCTCGGCCAGCAGCAGGCACTCTTCATGGCCTGCCATGCGCAATACGCCGCCATCCGGGCCGACGATGCTGCTTTGTCCGCAATAGGCGATGGCGTCTTCTGCGCCGCAGTAGTTGGCATACACCAGGTAACACTGGTTTTCCTGAGCCCGTGCCCGCACCGTCACCTGGCAAACGAAGTCGTAGGGCTGCATGTTGGCCGTCGGGACCAGGATCAGTTCAGCGCCGGCCAAGGCCAGCCGACGGGCATTTTCCGGGAACTCGATGTCGTAGCAAATCAGCAGGCCGACTTTCCAGCCGTCCAGCTCGACGACCGGAAAGTGATCCGGCCCTTGCTCGAACATCGTGCGATCGAGCTCGCCGAACAGGTGCGTCTTGCGGTAGTTGCAAAGGCGGCGGCCATCGGCAGCGATCAATTGCACACTGTTGAAAACGGCACCGTTCGGATCCCGTTCCGGATAGCCGTAGGCGATGGCGATACCGCAGGTGCGCGCGGTCTGCACGATGTGCTGTGCTGACGGGCCATCGCAGGCTTCGGCCAGTTGCTGCACTTGAGGCGAGCCGATGTTGTAGCCGGTCAGGAACATTTCAGGGCAAACCAGCAATGACGCGCCCTGGCCGGCTGCCAACTGAGCCTGATCGCGCAACCGCTGCAGGTTGCCGGGCACATCCAGCGGGCCAGGCAGGGCTTGGAACAAGGCTATGCGCATGACAGCTCCTGGGTCAGTCGGCCAGCGCGATCGGGCCGATCTCGTCGAACACATCGCCCGGCCCCGGGTTCTCGGGGTGGGTGTGCCCGCCGAAGTGATTGATGATACCCCACACCGCATTGAGCGAAGTCTGCACGGCGCCTTCCACCCAGGCAGGCGTCCACGACACATCGTCGCCAGCAATGAAGATGCCGCGTTGCTCGGCGGGCATGTCCTTTTGCATGAAGTGGGCGTACAT
The DNA here is from genome assembly GCF_002812565.2 of Pseudomonas sp. SGAir0191. Taxonomy (NCBI): domain Bacteria; kingdom Pseudomonadati; phylum Pseudomonadota; class Gammaproteobacteria; order Pseudomonadales; family Pseudomonadaceae; genus Pseudomonas; species Pseudomonas sp. SGAir0191. Next base: position 4,574,078 of record NZ_CP025035.2, on the reverse strand, counting down.
GCGTTGGTTGTAGCGGTAATGACCCGGCAAGGCGCCCTTGAAGGCACCGAGGAAATACGGGTCCGCTTCCCACGAAACGGTGATCGGGTCGCCAATGATGTGGCCGGCGATGTCGGTTTTCGGATAGATCTTCTTCAGCGCGTCCAAGGCCAGCTGCACGCGTTTCTCCACCGGGTGCGGCAGCATCTTCAAGGCATCGCTCATCCAGGCATAGGACAGGCAGATGACCCCCGGCTTGTCGTCGCCGTTATCGAACAGGTACGTGCCGCGGGTCAGGCGGTCGGTCAGGGTCATGCTCAGCAGGTCGCGGCCGGTTTCCGGGTCCTTGTCCTTCCAGAACGGCCTGTCGACCATGACGAAGGTTTTCGACGACTGCATGTAGCGGGTACGGTCCAGTGCCATCCACATTTTCTGGGAAAACAGCGATTCTTCGCAGTCGATCTGGGTGGTCAGTAACCACGTCTGGCAGGTGGCGAGCACAGCGCCGTAGTGGCGGGTGTCCCCCCAGTTGTCGGTGACGGCCAGGCGGCCATCGGCAGCGCGTTGGATCCGCTTGACCCCGGTGCGGGGTGCGCCGCCATGCAGGGAACGCAAGCTGGTGCCCTCGGGCCAATGGGCGCAGCGCTCGGGCCGATGGCGCCAGATACCCTGCGGTACCTGCTCCACGCCGCCCACGATCAGATGCTGGTGGTCGTCGCAGTTGGTCATGACCACCCGGAAGATCTCCAGCATCGAGTTGGGGAAGTCCGAGTCCCAACCGCCTGTGCCGAAGCCCACTTGGCCGAATACTTCCCGGTGCAGAAAACTGAGCTTGGCGAACGAGCGCGAGGTGGCGACGAAGTCGTAGAAGGTGCGGTCGTCCCACAGCGGTACGAGTTTGTTCCACAGCGCCTTTAGGCGTGGTACATCGCGATCACGGATGGCTTGCTGGATATCGGCGAATTGCGCACCGCTTTCCAACGCGTCAGCCCAGGCATCAGCCACCTCATGGAACAGCTTGGGAAGATCGGCAGGGGTTTCGGCGTAGTAGGTTTGCCCTTCGAGGTCGATCACCGTGCTGCTGGAGGCCGAGCTCAATGGGTTAGGAAAGGGCTTGGTCTGCAACCCCAGTTTGTCCACGTAGTGATAGAACGCCGTGGACGACACCGGAAAGCGCATGCCACCCAACTCGGCGACGATGCCATCGGTGCCATTGAAGGCTTGCGAGCGCAGCCGGCCACCCAGCTTCGAGGCTTCGTACACCACTGGCTTGAGCCCCAGTTTCATGAGCTCGTAGGCGGCCACCAGGCCGGCGATTCCGGCGCCGATGATGGCGACTTCCTCGCCGTGGCGTTGCGCCGGAATCGTGCCCAGGCCCGCCGGATGCTCCAGCCAGTCATCGAAGGCGAATGGGAAGTCAGGGCCGAAAATGGTGATGGGTTTCTTGCCGTCGTCAGGGTGCCGGTTGTTCTTGTTCATTGAAGGACCTTGCCAGAGCGGCTGCGCGATGTGCTGAGCCTGAGTATAGGAGACGTCTGGCGGTCATTTTAGAGAGGGGGCATTTCGTTATTAAGAAGCAGAATGAGGTCGAAATGTCTCCTATTTGGTCATAGTGACGTGGTTTGTGAGCATTTTGACGAATTCATGTTTGTGAACACAGGTTTCAAAGCGCCTGACCGCGATCCACCTTGCTGCTGAGGATGATCGACGTGGTGGTTTTTTCGACGCCCTCGACATTGCCGATGCGGTCCAGCAACTGGTCCAGTAGTTCCGGTGACTCCGTGTGCAGCCAGGCCACGTAGTCGAATTCGCCGCTCACCGCGCACAACTGCCGCACAGCGGCCATCGCGCTTAGCCGTTTGACGACCTCTTTGCCCGAGCGTGGCTGCACCTTGATGCCCACATACGCCTGTAGCCCGCCGCCCATCACCTGCTGCCCCAAGCGCACGCCGTAACCGGAAATCACCTTGTTCTTCTCCAACCGCTCGAGCCGTGAGTTGACCGTAGTGCGAGCGATGCCCAACTGGCGCGCGAGCATGGCCACGCTCTCGCGGGCATTGATCTGCAACAGGGCGATCAGCTGGCGGTCGATTTCATCCAGGGCAAATGGGCGAAGGTCTGGCATGGCGTGGCGTGGCGTGGCTCGGCGACGGGAAGTGGGGAGGTAGCCTAGCTAGCCTGGGTGGGTGGGGGCAAGGAGGCGTGCACGAGTGCGCTCAGCCTTTTCTTGGGGCTCGCTGTGCTATTTGATAACGGGTACTGCGGCCGCCTCCGGGCAGGCGTTCGATACAGCCTTTTTCCAGGAGGTCACTGAGGTGGCGAGTCGCAGTGGCTTTGGATACCTTCGCCACGGCTTGGTATTGCGCCGCGTTGATGCCGTGCTCGAAGCCGCGCTCGCCACCGTCGAGCAGACGGTTGAGTACTTTTACCTGCTCTGCTGATAACCCCTGGCCGCGGTGCACCTGCCAGAATCGCGCCTTTGCCAGTACTCGATCAATACGTACAAGAGCCTTTTCCAGGCTGTTGAGCAAGGTGGTGAGGAACCAATACAGCCAACGGGTGATATCCAGTCCGCTTTTCTGACTGGCTTCCAGGATACGGTAATAACCGGCGCGGTCGTCGAGAATGCTCGCGGACATCGCATAGAAACGGATGGTTTGTCGTTCACCCTGCGCCAATGCCAAGTCGGTGAGCGCACGGGTAAGACGGCCGTTACCGTCATCGAACGGGTGTAGGGTAACGAACCAGAGGTGCGCGATACCTGCACGCAAGAAAGGATCCAGGTTCGCATCGCTGCGACTGCGCTCGAACCACGTTAGAAAGTCCGCCAGTTGTGTTTCCAATCCCGTCCGCGGAGGCGCTTCGAAATGGACCGTCGGGCGGTCGATCCGGCCGGACACCACCTGCATGGGCTCATCGCCGCGCAGTGTGCCGATGTGCAGAGGTCTCGCCAGCAACGGGTCATCGCTTGGAAACAACCAACGGTGCCAAATGAAGAGCCGTTCTGTGTCCAGCGTTTGTTGATACCCCTGAGTGGCATCGAGCAGCAATGCTGCCAGGCCTTCGGAGCGTGGTGTGGTCGATTGGCTTTCTTCGTTCAACCCTAAGCGCCGCGCCAGCGATGAGCGCACGGAACCCACATTCAGTTGCTCGCCCTCGATGGCGCAAGACGTGACGATGTTCTGCAGCAGGGCATCCAGGCTGCTTTGCACTTCAGTGTCATGCCCTACGGCATCGAGCATCCCCAATAGACGGCCTTGTACCTGGCCGCAGGTGCGCAGCAGCGGGGCAAGTGTTTCAGTTTGCCAGGTAAACGCTGGCCAATCGGGCTGCTGCCAGATCCATTGCGGGTCGTTCATGGGTAGCATTCACGTGAGCCGATTAGCGAGCCTATTCGGCTCACTCAGTGAGCCGATAATGCCTGCTATTCGGCTCACTGTCTAATGAATGGAGGGAAAAAAGCGGCCTGATGAGCGGTTTCAACGCGGGCGTCGGGTCCATACGCCGATATGAAGATGAAAAAAAGCCGCACAACTGCGCGATTTCGCAGAGGGTGGTTCAAACCTGCCCAGCAGAGCCATTGTCTTGTTGGCTTCTATACACGCCTCTAGAATGGGAGGCCCTCGCAAGGCAGGAAACACTATGTGGTTCATGAACAAGAAAACGCTCAGTGCCGAGCAGGCGACTGCGCTCAATGACCAGGGCTGGGCGGCGTTCCGAGAGCAGGATCTGGACACCGCGCAGGAGTGCTTCGAAAACCTTGCCAAAGCGTGTCCCGACGACCCGCGCTGGATGAATGGCGTGGGCGCGGTGAGCCTGGCGCGTGACGATCGCGCCGATGCCCATCGGCACTTTCAGAGGGCCGCTGATCGTGACTATCCCGGCAGCCACTACAACTTGGGCATCATGGCCTACCAGGACGGTAATCACGAGGTCGCCCGCCGACACTTCCTGAGGGCTGCCGAGCACGATTATCCGGGCAGCCACTACAACCTCGGCAGCATGGCCTTCCAGGAGGGTGATCACGACACTGCCCGCCAGTACTTCCAGAAAGCCGCCGAGTACGATTGTCCCCGCAGCCACTTCTACCTTGGCAGCATGGCCTACCAGGATGGGGATCACGATGCCGCCGTCGAGCACCTCAACAACGCCGTGCGCCACGATCATCCAGAGGCGCTGAACCTGCTCGGCGACGTCCATCTGCATGCCGAACGTTATCCGCAGGCTGAGCAGGCCTACCGGCGCGCTGCCGAGTTGGGCAATGTCGACGGCTACAACAATCTTGGCCTTCTGTATTTGCAGCTCGAAGACTATCAGCAGGCCAAGCAGGCGTTGTTGCAGGCCCTGGAATCCGACCACGTCTACGCCCAGCACAACCTGGCTGTGGCCTATCACCGTTTAGGCGAGCTCGAGGCGGCAGAGCGCTGGTACCTGATTTCGTTCTCTCTGCACGGCAACCTGCAGTCGCTGGAGAACCTTGGGCATGTTTATGGCGATACTGGGCGTGAGGTCGAGGGCCAGGCGCTGGTCGCGGCTTCCGACAAGCTCTACGAGGATCAGCCTCTCGATGATTACGAGCAGGCGTTGATCGACCGTTTGCTGGCCTGAGCCACGATGACCTTGCTGCTCGCGCCGCGACCCAAAAAGCCGAAAGCCGCGCAGTGCGCGGCTTTGAGTGTGGTGGGCCCACACGGACTCGAACCGTGGACCAAAGGATTATGAGTCCTCTGCTCTAACCAACTGAGCTATAGGCCCTCAGTAGGAGGCGCGATTATAACGAGGGTTTCGCACCTGTGCCATCCGAAAGATCCGTTAGTGCTATGCGAAGAAACCGCGCAGCGAATTCCTCCGGCAGCAAGGGCAGGCTGACGATGTAGCCTTGGATCTGCTCGCAGCCTTCGGTAGCCAGAAAACGCTGCTGGGCCTGGTTCTCGACGCCTTCGGCAATGATGGTCAGTTGCATGCTGCGGCCAAGCGCAATGATGGCGCGTGCGATAGCGGCATCGTGGGGGTCGTCGGGCAAGCCGCGGATGAAGGATTTGTCGATCTTGAGGATGTCCAGCGGCAGCCGCTTGAGGTAGCTCAGCGACGAATAACCGGTGCCGAAATCGTCGATCGCCAGTTGCACGCCCAATTTCTTCAACTGGTGCAGCACCGCCAGGGCTTCTTCGGCCTGGCTCATGATGAAGTTCTCGGTGATCTCCAGCTGCAGGTCGCCGGCCTTGAGTTGGTGTTGCCTGAGCAGTACCTCGATGCGCCGTGCGAGGTTGGGTTGGCGCAGTTGCGCGCCGGCCAGGTTGATCGACAGCGGACCAAAGGGTTCGTACCGCTGTTTCCAGGCCTGCATCTGGCGGCAGGCCTGTTCCAGTACCCATTCACCCAGTTGCAGGATGGTGCCGTTTTCCTCTGCCAGGTGAATGAAATGCTCCGGTGGCACTTCGCCAAACGTCGGGTGGCTCCAGCGGATCAAGGCTTCGGCACCGACCAGGGTCTGGGTTTGCAGGCTGAGCTTGGGCTGGAAGCACAGGCTCATCTCGTTGCGTTCGATGGCCCGGCGCAGTTCGTGCTCCAAGGCGACACGCTCACTGGCCTGGGCGGTCAGGTCGCGGGTATAGACTTCCACCCGGTTGCGCCCCTTGGCCTTGGAGCGGTACATGGCGGCATCGGCGTTGCGGATGAGCGTGGCGACATCGCTGCCGTCGTGTGGGTAGAGGCTTATGCCAATGCTGGCGCTGGTGAAGAACTCATGCTCGCCGGCCTGGAAGGGGGCGTTGAAACACGCCAGCAGCTTGTTGGCGATGGTGCTCGCGTCACTGGGCTTGTGCAGGCCGGGCAGCAGGATGATGAACTCGTCGCCCCCCAAGCGCGCCACGGTGTCCACATCGCGCACCTGCTCTTTGAGACGCTGCGCGATACCCTTGAGCAGCAGGTCGCCTACCGGATGGCCAAGGCTGTCGTTGATATGCTTGAAACGGTCCAGGTCCAGGAACAGCACGGCGCCCTGGCGGTTGGACAGCTGTCCACACGTCAGCACGGCCTGGAGGCGGTTTTCGAACAGGGTACGGTTGGGCAGGCCAGTGAGAGGGTCGTGATGTGCCTGGTAGTCCAGTTCGGCTTGGGCATGCTTGATGCTGGAGATGTCGGCGAACACCGCCACGAAGTGCGTGATCTCGCGCTCGGCATTGCGCACGGCACTGATGGTCAGCCAGCTGGGGTACAGCTCGCCGTTCTTGCGTTTATTGTAGATCTCGCCCTGCCAGTGCCCTTCATCGGTCAGTTGATGCCACAGGGCAGCGTAGAAGGCGCTGTCATGCTGGCCCGAGGCGAGCAGGCGAGGGGTTTGGCCCAGCGCTTCGATCTCGCTGTACCCGGTGATTTCGCTGAAAGCACGGTTGACCGCACTGATGCGCTGGTCGATGTCGGTAATCAGCACGCCCTCGGCGGTGTTTTCGAACACCGTGGCGGCCAGTTGCAGTTTCTCCTGCATCAGGTGGCGCTCGGTGATGTCCCGGGCGATGGTCAACATGCAGTCGGTGCCGGCGATTGGCAGCGGGCGCGCAGACAATTCGCATAGGCGAATCTGCCCGTCGCTACGGCGGATATGGCAGGTGAAGTCGCGTACGAAGCCCTCTCGGTTGAGCTGGTCGAGCAGGCGCTTGCGCTCGTTGAGGTCTACCCAGATGCCAAGGTCGAGCGACGTCTGGTCCAGGGTGGGGTGTAGGGCGTAGCCGGTAAGGCGGCAAAACCCGTCGTTGACCTCCAGCAGCAAGCCATCGTGCTGACGGGACAGCAACAGGCCGTCTGGGGAGGCATGAAACGCCTTGGCGAACTTTTCCTCGGAAATCTGCAGCTGCTGCTGGGTTTCCTTGAGCTGGCTGATGTCGCGTACGGCGACCACCAGCGCAGGCGTGCCGTCGAGTTCGAAGGTTTCAGCGGACGTAAGCCCTGTGAACAACTGGCCGTTGCTGCGTCTGAAACTCATCTCCAGGTTGCGGATGCCGCCCAGGTGCAGGCGCTCCAGTAGGCGAGGCCCTGAACCCTCGACTGCCCATAGATTGAGCTCGGTCGCCGTCCGGCCGATGACCTGACCAGGCGTCAGGCCTATCTGCTCTTCGAACGCTTCGTTGACCTCCAGTAGGCAGCCATCGCTGTGGCGAGCGATCAGCAAGATGTCGGGGCACTGCTGGAACACCGAGGCAAACTTCTGCTCGGACAGACGCAGTGCGTCTTCGGTGCGCTTGGTTTCGCTGATGTCGATCATCAGACCGCGCATGACGGGCTGGTGGCCATGCTTGATCATGCTGACGATGTTGCGTACCCACAACGCTTGGCCATCGGCACGAATTACCCGGTAATCCAGGCTGTGGTCGCGCCCGGCAGCAGTTTCGCTTTCGCAGTAGGCCTGGGCCCATAGCGCATCGTCAGGGTGCACGATGCTGCGCCAGAAGCCAGGCTTTAGCCAGTTGCTCAGCGGATAGCCGAGCAGGTCCTCGGCATGGGGCGATACATAGCTGTACGTGAAATCGTTTACGTCCGCTTCCCAGGCGATGGCTGAAAGGCTCTCGACCAGGCCACGGTAATGGTATTCGCTGCTGCGCAGCTCCTGCTCCAATGCGATGCGCCGGGAGATTTCGGAACTCAGGCGCCGGTTGATACGCATGACCGTGGCCAGCACCAGTACCAGCAACAATACGGTGGGCACGCCATACACCACCAGATCGGACCAGAACATGCGCGCAGTGCCGTGTTGTGCGGAGGCTTGCGGGGGGGCGGATTGCGCCGTGGTCTGGCCGGGTACCGCTACGGCAACGTACTCGGCGACCGGACCTGGTTGTTGCACTTGCGCAACGCCCGTTGTGGTCCACAGGCTCAGGGCCACCAGCAGGATGGCCGGCATCAGGGGCATAGCGGCCTCTCGCATTCAAATGGACTGAGTCGAGTGTAGACGGCCAATTAGCTCTGGGATGGGTGTCAGGGAGATTTTTTCAGGCTTAACAGGGCCTTGGAGACGGATGGCCAGCGGTATACGAAACCCAGAAAAAACCCCGGCCTGGGCCGGGGTTGGTCATCACTCGTCGAGGAAGGAGCGCAAGTGCTCGCTTCGAGTCGGGTGCCGCAGCTTGCGCAGCGCCTTCGCCTCGATCTGACGGATCCGCTCGCGGGTCACGTCGAACTGCTTGCCCACTTCTTCAAGGGTGTGGTCGGTGTTCATGTCGATGCCGAAACGCATGCGCAGCACCTTGGCTTCACGTGCAGTGAGGCCCGACAACACATCGCGGGTCGCTTCCTTGAGGCTTTCGACCGTGGCCACGTCGATCGGGGACTGCATGGTCGAGTCCTCGATGAAGTCACCCAGGTGCGAATCTTCATCGTCACCGATCGGGGTTTCCATGGAGATCGGCTCTTTGGCGATCTTCAGTACCTTGCGGATCTTGTCCTCAGGCATTTCCATGCGCTCACCCAACTCTTCCGGGGTCGGCTCACGACCCATTTCCTGCAGCATCTGCCGGGAAATGCGGTTGAGCTTGTTGATCGTTTCGATCATGTGCACCGGAATACGAATGGTGCGTGCCTGGTCGGCGATGGAGCGGGTGATCGCCTGACGAATCCACCAGGTGGCATAGGTCGAGAACTTGTAACCGCGACGGTATTCGAACTTGTCCACAGCCTTCATCAAGCCGATGTTGCCTTCCTGGATCAGGTCCAGGAACTGCAAGCCACGGTTGGTGTACTTCTTGGCGATGGAGATCACCAGACGCAGGTTGGCCTCGACCATTTCTTTCTTGGCGCGGCGAGCCTTGGCTTCGCCAATCGACATGCGACGGTTGATTTCCTTGATCTCGGAAACGGTCAGGCCGGTTTCGGTCTCAAGGTCGATCAGTTTCTGCTGGCACGCAACGATGGCTGCGTCCTTTTCACCCAGGGCCGCAGCCCATTTGGTGTTGCGCTTGGCAAGGTCACCGCTCCATGTCTGGTCGGTTTCGTTGCTGGGGAACATGCGCAGGAAGTCGGCACGCGGCATACGGGCATCACGCACGCACAGCTGCATGATGGCGCGTTCTTGCTGACGCAGGCGGCTCAGTGCGCTGCGAACACGCTCGACCAGCACTTCGAACTGCTTGGGGACCAGCTTGATCGGCATGAACAGATCGGCCAGTGCCTGCAGGGCAGCAATGCTTTCCTTGTGATCACGGCCGTTCTTCTTCAGGACCTTGTTGGTGGCCTGAAGCTGATCGGAGACCGCGCCGAAGCGTTGAGCTGCAACGACAGGGTCCGGACCGCTTTCGGCCTCTTCCTCGTCGTCACTGTCAGAATCTTCTTCCTCGTCCTCGGACTCTTCCTTCGCAGCGGCAGTCTTGGCGCCTGGAATCGGCACTTCCTCTGTCGGTGCAGCGATGTTGTCATCGGGATCGATGTAACCACTGAGGACGTCCGACAGGCGGCCACCTTCGGTGGTGACGCGGTCGTACTCGCCGAGAATGTAATCGACAGTGCCCGGGAAGTGGGCGATGGCGCCCATGACTTCACGAATGCCTTCTTCGATCCGCTTGGCGATTTCGATCTCGCCTTCGCGGGTCAGCAGCTCGACAGTACCCATTTCACGCATGTACATGCGTACTGGGTCGGTCGTGCGGCCGATATCGGTCTCAACTGCCGCCAACGCAGCAGCGGCTTCTTCGGCCGCGGCTTCGTCGGTGTCGGCTTCCGCCAACAGAAGGGCATCCGCATCCGGAGCACTCTCGAATACGTTGATCCCCATGTCGTTGATCATGCGGATGATGTCTTCCACCTGTTCAGGATCTGAAATATCCTCAGGCAGGTGGTCGTTGACCTCCGCGTAAGTCAGGTAGCCCTGCTCACGACCGCGGGTGATCAACTCTTTGATACGAGACTGCTGTTGCGCTTTTCCGGACATAACACCCTATCCACTGAAGGTCTTGGCGGGCAAAAAACAAGCCGAGGATTATACCCGAGCATGGACCTCACGCGCCAGATGAGGTCGGGTTTTGTGCGGGAACATTCCGGCTCAACAAGGCGAGAAGCTGGGTTTTTTCCTCGCTGGTCAATTCGCTTTGACGGGATTTCCTGAGCAGTTGTTCCAGGCTTCGCTCACGTTGGCGAGCGGACAAGCTAGTAATGGTGTCGAAAAACTGTTGTTCAAGGTTGTCGGCCACGATCAGCCATTCCTTCTCCGCCAACGCCCGCAGCAGGCGACCTTGTTCGGTGCCATGCCAGCGTGCGATCAACTGCATTGAGCTTAGCCCAGGATTTTTCTGTGCAGCTTCGATCAATGCCACCAGCAGTTGGCTGTAGAGCTGTTCTTCGTCGGCAAAATGGCTGGCGTCTTCCACCTTGCCGGCCAGGAGCGGGTGATGCAACAGCGTGCGCAGCGCCGCCAGCGTAGGCGGTTCGACCGGTGCCGGCACGCGGGGCGCAGGCTCGTCACGCTGCCACGGCTTGCCGCCCCTGCGATGCTTGTCCCAGGGTTTGTCGCTCCAGGCTTTCTTGCCGCCGGCCTTTTTGGGCGTCCAGGCCTGTTCCTGATGAGCGCCAGCATAATCGGGCTGCGGCATGTCGGCGTAATCAGGCGTGTAGCTGACCATGGCATCGTAGTCATAGCCTGGGTCGTAGTCTGCGCTGGGCGCCGCGGGGGCCTGCTGCGCCAGTTGCTCAACCTGCTGCGGATCGAGCCCGGTGATTTCCCGCAAGCGGTTGCGCATCAGTTGACGCAGGTTGGCGCCCGGGATTTTTTCGATCAACGGTGCAGCCAGGGTGGCCATGTGCGCCTTGCCTTCGAGCGAGCGAGGGTCTGCCTCGATGCTCAGCTGCTCGAAGAAGTAATCGGCCAATGGTTGCGCGTGCTGGTTGATGCGGGCCATGAAGGCGTCGGTGCCTTCGGCGCGGACCAGGCTGTCTGGGTCTTCGCCTTCAGGCAGGAACAGAAAACGCGCGCGACGGCCGTCCTGCAGGTTCGACAGGGCGGACTCCAGCGCTCGCCAGGCCGCCTTGCGCCCGGCCTGGTCGCCGTCGAAGCAGAACAGTACGCTCGGTACCACGCGAAACAGGCGCTTGAGGTGCTCTTCGCTGGTGGCGGTGCCCAGGGTGGCCACGGCGTTGCGCAAGCCCTGCTGGGCCAGGGCAATCACGTCCATGTAGCCCTCGACCACGATGATTTCGTCGAGGTTGCGGTTGTGCTTGCGGGCCTCGTACAGCCCGTAAAGCTCCTGGCCCTTGTGGAACACAGGCGTTTCGGGAGAGTTCAGGTACTTGGGCTTGTCGTCACCTAGCACCCTGCCGCCGAAGGCGATAATGCGGCCACGGCTGTCGCGAATCGGAAACATCACCCTATCGCGGAAGCGGTCGTAGCGTTTGCCGGTTTCGGCATTCTCGATCAGCAGGCCGGCATCGATCATGACCTTCTGCTGTAGCGTGTCGGCACCCAGGTGCTTGAGCAGGTTGTCCCAGCCAGGCGGCGCGAAACCCAGGCCGAAGTCTCGCGCCACTTCGCCGGATAAACCGCGGCCTTTCAGGTACTCCACCGCTGCCTTGCGGGTCGGGTGACTGCGCAGGGCTTGGCGGTAGAACTCCGAGGCGGCGTCCAGCAGCGGATACAACGGTGAGTCGGTCGGCTGGCGCGGTTTCTGGTCGCGCCGGCCTTGCTCGCGCGGGACCTCCATGCCTGCCACTCGTGCCAGTTCCTCGACGGCCTGGGGGAAATCCAGGTTGTCGTGGTCCATGACGAAGCCAAGGGCGTTGCCGCCGGCGCCGCAACCAAAGCAGTAATAGAACTGCTTGTCGGGGCTCACGGTGAAGGAGGGGGTCTTTTCCTTGTGGAACGGGCAACAGGCAGAATAATTCTTGCCGGTTTTTTTCAGTTGGACACGGGAGCTGACCACGTCGACGATGTCGAGGCGGTTGATGAGGTCGTCGATGAAACTCTGGGGAATCAGCCCGGCCATGGCAGTCTCGTCAATCTGGCAACTGGCAAGTCTAATCGCTCACGCGCCGAATGCAGCGGGTGATGCTTGAAGCTATGCGGGGAATAAGTGCCCGTCGCCGGCCCATGAGGCCCGTCAGTCGGACGTGCACGCCTGGCCTACAACACAATGACCAGTTCTGACGTTTCAGGCAGGTTGCCCGCATGCACGGTGCTTGAACATGTGCATGGAGCCTTGAGCAAGCTGCTCAAGTTTGAAACGACCACTGCCATCGCCCGGTGGTTAACCGGGCAGGGCAGAAGCTTTGCGATGAGCGTCTGTATTAGTACAGACGAACGGCGCGGCGCTGTTCGCGCTGAACTTTCTTGGCGTGACGTTTGACAGCGGCAGCTGCCTTACGCTTACGCTCTGCGGTCGGCTTCTCGTAAAACTCGCGGCTACGAACTTCAGCCAGTACACCGGCTTTTTCGCAGGAGCGCTTGAAACGACGCAGAGCTACGTCGAAGGGTTCGTTCTCTTTAACTTTGACGGCTGGCATCCAGGGCTACCTTAATTCATTACCGGGGTAGACGCGCTCCTGGCAAAACAAAGGTGTGCTGGAGAACGTCGGTTTTCAAGGGTTGCGGATGTTAACCCTTAGCAAGCCGGAATGCAAAGCCTCTGATCGAAAACCGCTGGTCGGCACCTTGCACGGGGACTATCATGCGCGCCTTCGAATTCAGCCCCCACAAGGGACGAGCCCATGCTAGTACTGGGATTGGAAACATCCTGCGACGAAACCGGCGTCGCATTATACGACAGTGAACGGGGCCTGCTGGCCGATGCGCTGTTCAGTCAGATCGATCTGCACCGCGTGTTTGGCGGCGTGGTGCCCGAACTCGCGTCGCGCGACCACGTCAAGCGCATGCTGCCGCTGATTCGCCAAGTGCTGGACGAAGCGGGTTGCGTGGCCACCGAAATCGACGCCATCGCGTATACAGCAGGCCCCGGGCTGGTCGGCGCACTCCTGGTCGGTGCCTCCTGCGCCCAGGCCCTGGCCTTTGCCTGGGACATCCCGGCCATCGGTGTACACCACATGGAAGGCCACTTGCTGGCGCCCATGCTGGAAGAAAACCCGCCGGCGTTTCCGTTCGTCGCCTTGTTGGTTTCCGGCGGTCATACCCAGCTGGTGCGCGTCGATGGCATTGGTCAGTACGAATTGCTGGGCGAGAGCCTGGACGATGCGGCCGGCGAGGCGTTCGACAAGACCGCCAAGCTCATCGGCCTGAACTACCCTGGTGGGCCGGAAATTGCCCGGCTTGCCGAGCGCGGCACACCGGGTCGGTTCGTGTTTCCTCGGCCGATGACCGATCGGCCAGGCCTGGCAATGAGCTTCAGTGGCCTGAAAACCTTCGCCCTCAATACCTGGCAGCAGTGCCGGGAGGCTGGTGACGACAACGAACAAACCCGTTGCGACGTGTCCCTGGCGTTCCAGCAGGCGGTGGTAGAGACTTTGACCATCAAGTGCAAGCGGGCACTCAAGCAGACGGGCCTCAAGCGGTTGGTCATTGCCGGGGGGGTCAGCGCCAACAAGGCCCTGCGCGCTTCGCTGGAAGACATGCTCGGCAACCTCAAGGGCAATGTCTATTACGCCCGTCCGCAGTTCTGCACCGACAATGGGGCCATGATCGCCTATGCCGGCTGCCAGCGGCTGCTGGCGGGGCAGCAGCAAGACCTGGCGATCAGCGTGCAGGCGCGCTGGCCGATGGAGCAGTTGCCGCCCCTGTAGGGGTCAGAAGTGCCGCTCGCGGCCTGCAAACAGGTCACGCAGGTTACTGCGATGGCGCCATACGATCAGGACGGTCAGTACCGTCATCGGCAGCAGGGCCTCGGGCTGGCGCCAGGCCAGCAATGGCAGGGTCAGCGGTGTAGCGATCAGCGCAGCCAGGGAGCTGGTACGGGTGAGGTACAGGGTCAGCACCCAGGCAACGATGGCCAGCAATGCGGCAGGCAAGTACAAGCCGACCAGCATGCCGGCCGCGGTCGCCACGCCCTTGCCACCGCGAAAGCGAAAGTACACGGGGAACAGGTGGCCCAGCACTGCACAGATACCGATCCAGGCCTGCGCGTGCAGGTCCAGCCCGGCAAGGCGGGCCAGCATTACCGGCAACAGCCCCTTGCACAGGTCGCCAAGCAGGGTCAGGATCGCCATCTTGCGCCCTGCCAGGCGCAGCATGTTGGTAGCGCCGGCATTGCCCGAACCACTGCAACGCGGGTCCGGGCTGCCCGCAAGGCGGCTCAGGACAATGGCGAAGGACAGCGAGCCGAGCAGGTAGGCGAGCAGCGCCAGTAACCAAAACATGCTAACTATTCCGGGCGAGGACGCCCTGATTCTAACGGCGCCAGTCGCCCTTGTCGTGCTGTGGAGAGAAGTGCTTGGACAGAGTGTTCATCGAAGGCCTGGAAGTCGATACCGTGATCGGTGCCTATGACTGGGAGCGGGATATTCGCCAGTGCCTGCGTCTTGACCTGAGCTTCGCCTGGGATAACAGGCCTGCGGCCGCGGGCGACGACCTCGCCCTGGCGCTCGATTACGCGAGCGTTTCGACGCGCATCCAGGGGTTCGCCGAGCAGGCACGCTTCGAGTTGGTCGAAACCTTCGCCGAGCGCCTGGTTGCCGTGTTGATGGACGAGTTCGGCATCCCCTGGGTGCGCTTGAAGCTCACCAAGCCGGGCGCAGTGCCGGCAGCGCGCGGTGGTGTTGGCGTGGAGATCGAGCGCGGATGTCTCTGAGCACGGTATACCTGGGCCTTGGCAGCAACGTCGATCGGCACACCCACCTGTGTGCCGGCCTCGATGCGCTGGCGGCCATTCTGACCGACATGCGTTGCTCGCCCGCGTTCGAAAGCCAGGCGGTGGGCATCAAGAGCGGGCCGTTCATCAATTTCGTGGTGACCGGACAGACGACGTTACCGTTGATCGAACTGGACCGGCGGCTGAAATTCATCGAGGCCGACAATGGCCGGTATGCCCCTGATCGACTCGGCCTGCCGCTGGATATCGACGTGCTGATGTATGACAACCTGCATGGCACTTTCGACGGGCTGATGCTGCCTCGGGCTGAGATTCTGAAAAATGCCTTCGTGCTGTGGCCGTTGTCGCTGCTGGCGCCTGAACTGGTGCACCCGGCTGTAGGCAAGACCATGGCGCAGGTGTGGCAAGAGTCGCAAATCGATCAGGTCCTGGCGCCCGTCGCCTTCGAGTGGCGCGGGTTGCAACTGACGCCTGCCTGAGGCTCATACCGTCGGACGCAAGGCTCAGCATGTCGGCCATCAGCTGCTGCTGGGGTTGTCGCGCAGGTCGAGCGTGAGCTGCGCGGCATCGTAGCTAGCTGCCCTTGTAGGCATCGAGCGCCTGCAAGCGCCCGTTTTTCAAGGCCTCACCCAGCGCCTGGCCGGTGAAACCAGCCTGAACCAGCGGCTTTACATCCACGGCCCGGGCAGCGGCCATAGCCCCTTGCAGGTAGTCTGCCTGCCGGTAGTCTGTCTGCCCGTTGCCCTGCGCAATCGCCCGACAGGCTGCTAGAAAGTCCTCGAAACGCTGCGGCCTGCGGTAAACGTCGAACGTTTGCAACAGATCCAACAGCGTCTGGGCAGGCAGCTCTAAGGCCTGGTTGGCCTGCTCCAGGCACTGGCTGGTCAGCATCGACAGGTCCTGGCATTCCCGCGGGGTCTTCAGGCGCTGATTGAGCGCCTTGATCGACGCGGTTGGTAAAGGATGCAGCAGACAGGCCCAGCGTATGGGCAACGCAAGCTGATGCCGGGCTGCCTGTTCCAGTGCGACCAGGGTCTGGGGATGAGGCTCCAGTTCCGGCAGCAGCACGTGCAGGGCATTGCATGCTCGCAGAACTTCGAAGAACACCTGGGGGTGCGCCTCCATCAATGCCCGCTCGATTTCTTTCCAGGTACGTTCTGCCGTCAACGCCAGCAGTTCACCCGAAGCGCTGATGTGCTGCATCAAGCCCAGCGTGTCGTCGGCCACCTTGAAGCCCAAAGGCGCATAACGTGCTGCAAAACGGGCCACGCGCAGCACACGCAGTGGATCTTCGGCAAACGCGGGCGAAACGTGGCGCAGCAGGCGCCGATCAAGGTCGGCCTTGCCCTGATAAGGGTCGTAGAGGGTGCCGTCCGCGTCCTCCGCCATCGCGTTAATGGTCAGGTCGCGGCGTATCAGGTCTTGCTCGAGCGTGACGTCCGGGCTTGCGTGAAAGGTGAACCCGCCGTAGCCCCTGCCGCTCTTGCGCTCGGTACGGGCCAACGCATATTCCTGGCCGGTCTTGGGATGCAGAAACACCGGAAAGTCGGCGCCAACCGGGCGGAACCCTTTGGCGAGCATGTCTTCAACCGTGGCGCCTACCACGAGCCAGTCGATATCGGTGACCGGGCGGCCGAGTAGGCGGTCGCGTACTGCGCCCCCCACTTTGTAAATGTGCATAAGTAACTCCCCCTGATTGCCGACAGCATAACCTGCCGACCGCCAGGGGGCGCATCACAGGTGGTGAATGACCGCCATGTCCAGGCGCCCGTAGTCAGAACCTTCGCCGTGCTCGCCACGAGGGGGCATGTGATGGGTTTTCATCACCTGGTCGCCTTGCACGGTTTCAAGATGAATATCGAACCCCCACAAGCGATGCAGGTGCTTGAGTACCTCTTCGGTCGAATCCCCCAAGGGCTTGCGGTTGTGTTGCTGGTGACGAAGCGTCAGCGACCGATCTCCGCGACGATCGACGCTCCATATCTGCACGTTCGGCTCGCGATTGCCGAGGTTGTACTGGGCGGCCAATTGTTCGCGGATGGTGCGATAGCCTGCATCATCGTGGATGGCAGGCACGTACAGTTCGTCCCGCTGGTCATCGTCCAGGATGCTGAACAGTTTCAGATCACGCATCACCTTGGGCGACAGGTATTGAAGGATGAAGCTTTCGTCCTTGAAGCTGCTCATGGCGAACTTGAGGGTTGAAAGCCAATCGCTGCCGGCAATGTCCGGGAACCAATGGCGATCTTCCTCGGTGGGTGCTTCGCACATGCGCCGAATGTCGGTGTACATGGCAAAGCCCAGTGCGTAAGGGTTGATGCCGTTGTAATAGGGGCTGTCGAAGCCCGGCTGGAAGACCACGCTGGTATGGGACTGAAGGAACTCCATCATGAAGCCTTCGGTGATCAGCCCCTCGTCATACAGATCGTTCATCAGTGTGTAGTGCCAGAAGGTCGCCCAGCCTTCGTTCATCACCTGGGTCTGGCGCTGTGGATAGAAATACTGGGCGATCTTGCGCACGATCCGCACCACCTCGCGCTGCCAGGGTTCGAGTAGCGGTGCGTTCTTCTCGATGAAGTAGAGGATGTTTTCCTGAGGTTCGGCGGGGAAGCGCACGTCGTCCCGTTCACTGGCCTTGTCGGCACTTTTGGGGATGGTGCGCCACAGGTCGTTGATCTGCCGTTGGAGGTGTTCCTCCCGATCCTTCTGCCGGCGACGCTCTTCTTCGGCGGAAATGGGGTAGGGGCGCTTGTAGCGGTCCACCCCGTAATTCATCAGGGCGTGGCAAGAGTCGATGAGGTCTTCCACCGCATCGATTCCGTGACGCTCCTCGCACTGGGCGATGTACTGCTTGGCAAAGACCAGGTAATCGATGATCGAGCTGGCATCGGTCCAGGTGCGGAACAGGTAGTTGCCCTTGAAGAAACTGTTGTGCCCATAGCACGCATGAGCGATCACCAGGGCCTGCATGCACATGGTGTTCTCTTCCATGAGATAGGCGATGCAGGGGTCTGAGTTGATGACGATTTCGTAGGCAAGCCCCATTTGCCCGCGGCTGTAGGATTTCTCGGTACTGAGGAATTGCTTGCCGTAGGACCAGTGGTGATAACCCAGCGGCATGCCGACCGAGGCGTAGGCGTCCATCATCTGCTCGGCAGTGATCACCTCGATCTGGTTGGGGTAGGTGTCCAGGGCGTAACGTTCGGCCAGGCGGCCGATTTCCCGGTCGTAGGTTCGGATCAGGTCGAACGTCCACTCTGAGCCGGTGGAGATGGGCTGGCGTCTCTGTGCTCTGGCGGTCATGTGGCTAACCTGCGCTGGAAGAGTTCACGGAAGACCGGGTAGATATCGCCGGCCGATACCAATTGCTGTTGCGCGAACGTATCGGGGAAGGCATCGCCGATACGTTCGTACTCGTACCAGAGCGCCTGATGTTCACGTGGGGTGATTTCCACGTAAGTGTAGTACTGAACGTGCGGCATGATCTGCCGGTTGAGGATGTCGCGGCAGATCGGTGAGTCGTCGTTCCAGTTGTCGCCATCCGACGCCTGGGCTGCGTAGATGTTCCAGTCACTGGCCGGGTAGCGTTCGGCCATGATTTCCTGCATCAGCTTCAAGGCACTGGAGACGATGGTGCCGCCGGTTTCGCGACTGTAGAAGAACTCTTCTTCATCCACCTCGCGCGCGCTGGTGTGGTGCCGTATGAACACGACTTCGATCCGGTCGTAGTTACGCTTGAGGAACAGATACAGCAGGATGAAGAAGCGCTTGGCGATGTCCTTGGTGGCCTGGGTCATCGAGCCCGAAACGTCCATCAGGCAGAACATGACGGCCTTGGAACTAGGGTTCGGTTGTTTCACCAGCAGGTTGTACTTGAGGTCGAAGGTGTCGAGGAAGGGCAGGCGATTGATACGCGCCTTCAACCGCTCGATCTCCTGCTCGATTTCCTGGATGTCGGTAAAGTTGTCAGGCTCCTCGACGCGCAGGCGCTCAAGTTCCTTCTGGGCTTCGCGAAGCAGGGCGCGGCTGCTGCCGGTCAATGCGATGCGCCGGGCATGGGCCGAGCGCAATGTGCGCACGATATTGATGCGTGACGGGTTGCCCTCGCTTGCAATACCCGCGCGCACGTTCTTGAAGGTGTCTGCCCCCGTCAGGTGACGCTTGACCAGGTTGGGCAACTCCAGATCCTCGAACATGAACTCCAGGAACTCCTCCTGGGTGATCTGGAAAACGAAGTCGTCCATGCCGTCACCGGCATTGCCGGCCTTGCCACGGCCACTGCCGCCGCCACCACCCTGCGGACGGGGGATATGCTCGCCTGCGGTGAATTCCTTGTTGCCCGGGTGTACGACGGTCTGCTTGCCGCCACGGCCATGGTGCAGCACTGGCTCGTCGATATCACGACCAGGGATGCTGATCTGCTCACCGTGCTCCATGTCCGTGATGGAGCGGCGACTGACCGCTTCTTCCACGGCCTTTTTGATGTGATCACGGTACCGGCGCAAAAACCGCTGGCGGTTGACCGTGCTCTTGTTCTTGCCATTCAGGCGTCGGTCGATAACGTAGCTCATGGTTCCTCCTGCGGGGAGCAGCTGCAAGCCATAAGCTTCAAGCTGCAAGAAAGAGCAGCCGCCGCAGCTGCGGGCACTGGCGCCGAAGGGGTGCACGGCGCCGGCCAGCGTGAAGCCTGCGGCTTGTCGCTTGCCGCTTTATTGCGATTTCCTGACCCGCAGGTACCATTCCGACAGCAGACGTACCTGCTTGTCGGTGTAGCCACGCTCCACCATGCGCGTGACGAAGTCGTTGTGTTTCTGTTGATCCTCCTTGCTGGCCTTGGCGTTGAAGCTGATGACGGGCAGCAAGTCTTCGGTGTTGGAGAACATTTTCTTCTCGATCACCACCCGCAGCTTCTCGTAGCTGAGCCAGCTTGGGTTCTTGCCGTTGTTGTTGGCCCGGGCGCGCAGCACGAAGTTGACGATCTCGTTGCGGAAGTCTTTGGGGTTGCTGATACCCGCCGGTTTCTCGATCTTCTCCAGCTCTTCGTTCAGGGCGATGCGGTTGAGAATCTCGCCGGTTTCCGGATCGCGGTACTCCTGATCCTGGATCCAGAAGTCGGCGTACAGCACATAACGGTCGAAGATGTTCTGGCCGTACTCGCTGTAAGACTCCAGATAAGCCGTCTGGATTTCCTTGCCGATGAACTCGATGTACCGGGGGGCCAGGTATTCCTTCAGGTAGCGCAGGTAGCGTTCGCGCACCTCGGCCGGGAATTGTTCCTGTTCGATCTGCTGCTCGAGCACGTACAGCAGGTGCACCGGGTTGGCCGCCACTTCGTGAGGGTCGAAGTTGAACACCTTGGACAGGATCTTGAAGGCAAAGCGGGTCGACAGGCCGTTCATGCCTTCATCGACGCCTGCCGAGTCGCGGTATTCCTGGATGGATTTGGCCTTGGGGTCGGTGTCCTTGAGGTTTTCGCCGTCGTACACCCGCATCTTCGAATAGATGTTGGAGTTGTCAGGCTCCTTGAGGCGCGAGAGGACGGTGAACTGGGCCAGCATTTTCAGCGTGTCCGGGGCGCAGTGGGCCTTGGACAGCGAGCTGTTGATCAGCAGCTTGTCGTAGATGCGGATCTCGTCGCTGACCCGCAGGCAGTAAGGCACCTTCACGATGTAGATACGGTCGATGAAAGCTTCGTTGTTCTTGTTGTTGCGGAAGGTGTGCCATTCGGACTCGTTGGAGTGCGCCAGCAGGATGCCGGAGTAGGGAATAGCGCCCAGGCCTTCGGTGCTGTTGTAGTTGCCTTCCTGGGTTGCCGTCAGCAGCGGGTGAAGCACCTTGATGGGCGCCTTGAACATCTCGACGAATTCCATCAGGCCTTGGTTGGCTCGGCAAAGCGCGCCTGAATAGCTGTAGGCGTCGGCGTCGTTCTGCGGGAATTCTTCAAGCTTGCGGATATCCACCTTGCCCACGAGCGCAGAGATGTCCTGGTTGTTCTCGTCGCCAGGCTCGGTCTTGGCGATGGCAATCTGGTTGAGGATGGAGGGGTAGAGCTTGATCACCTTGAACTTGCTGATATCGCCGCCGAATTCCTGCAAGCGCTTGGTGGCCCACGGCGACATGATGGTGTTCAGGTAGCGCCGCGGGATGCCGTACTCTTCCTCGAGAATGGCCCCGTCTTCGGCGGCGTTGAACAACCCCAGCGGCGACTCGAAGACCGGTGACCCCTTGATGGCGTAGAAGGGCACCCGCTCCATGAGTTGTTTGAGCTTTTCGGCCAGGGAGGATTTACCGCCACCCACCGGGCCAAGCAGGTAAAGAATCTGTTTCTTCTCTTCCAGGCCTTGGGCGGCATGGCGGAAGTACGACACGATCTGGTCGATGCACTCTTCCATGCCATGGAAGTCGGCAAAGGCCGGATAGCGCCGGATCACCTTGTTGGAAAAGATGCGCGACAGCCTGGAGTTGGTGGAGGTGTCGATCAGCTCTGGCTCACCGATGGCCAGTAACAGGCGCTCGGATGCCGATGCGTAGGCGCTACGATCCTCCTTGCACAGTTCCAGGTACTCCTGCAGCGAGAGTTCTTCCTGGCGCGTGGACTCGAAGCGTTGTTGGAAGTGGCTAAAAATACTCATGACGTCACCTCGCTCGATACGTTGAGACGACGCCGGATCAGTCAGCTGATGCTGGTATGCAAGCGGCATTGCCGGTTGCCATATACCCCCCAAACACCCTATAGCGCTACCGATGACCCGCACGCCGGTGTACCGGCTCTCCCCTTTTTCCGGATGGCCTGCGCTTAAGGATAGTTGGTAATCGGCAAGGTCAAGGGCACGGGTGACGGAAGTTGCTAGCGACCGTTCGTCAGAACGGACTCAAGCCCGCGCATGGCGCGGGCTGCAGTGACGATGAAAAATTTATTCTTCAATGCCTTGGGCGGTTTCGGCAGGGTAGGTCGAGCGCCATAGCTCGAAGCCACCATCGACGCTGTACACGTCGGAAAAGCCTTGCCCTACCAGGTAGGCAGCTGCGCTTTGGCTCGAATTGCCGTGGTAGCAGACGACCAGCGTCGGTGCGTCCAGGTCGGCATTGCGAATGAAGTCGGCGACCGAGTGGTTGTCCAGGTGGCGGGCACCAGTGATGTGACCTGCTGCGTAGGCCTGCGGGTCGCGAATGTCGACCACGACGGCACCTTGCGCACGCAGGGCCAGGGCCTGTTCGGGAGGGATGCGCTTGAATTCGCTCATGGAGTTGGCTCTGTTCCGGGTTGATCGTTGAAGGTTGGAGTAGTTGGCGCCGCAGGGCGCAGGGTGCCGTCATCGGCACAATCGCAATGGTGGTACTGGCCGTCATCGACGTTGTACAGGGTCATGGACCCACCCCATACGCAGCCTGTGTCCAGCGCAATGACTCCGGGTTCCTCGACCTGGCCCTGCAAGGCGGCCCAGTGCCCGAAGATGATCTTCACGTGACGCGAACGCCGACCTTTGTGGGCGAACCAGGGCTTGTACCCTTTGGGGGCGCTGTCCAGCCCTTCCTTGCTCTTGAATTCGAGTTTGCCTTCTGCGGTGCAGAAGCGCATGCGCGTCAGGTAATTGGTAATGACCCTGAGGCGTTCGACACCCGCCAGACGCTTGCTCCACTTGGCGGGCTCGTTGCCGTACATACCGTCCAGATACAGCGGCAGACGGCTGTCATCGCGCAGTACTTCTTCGACTTCGGCAGCCAGCTCCAGGGCTTTGCCCAGTGTCCATTGCGGTGGAATGCCCGCGTGCACCAAGGCGATGCCACGCGGTTCATCGTAATGCAGCAGCTTTTGCTGGCGCAGCCAGTCGAGCAGTTGGTCGGCGTCAGGGGCCTCGATGATTTCGCGCAACGTGTCGCTCTTCTTGAGGCGTTCGACGTTGCGCCAGGCCGCAAGCAGGTGCAGGTCATGGTTGCCCAGCACGCAGGTGAGCGACTGGCGAATCGAATACAGATAGCGCAGCGTCTCGAGCGACTCGGGGCCACGGTTCACCAGGTCGCCGACCAGCCACAATTTGTCCACCGCCGGGTCGAAGCGCACACGTTCAAGCAGGCATTTGAGCGGCTGCAGGCATCCTTGCAAGTCACCGACGGCGTACGTGGCCATCAGTGCAGCGCCCCAGGTACTGCCAGGCGGAACGGCGCGATCTGTGCGTCGAAGCGCTTGCCGTCCTCGGCAAACATTTCGTAGCTGCCCTGCATGGTCCCCACGCGGGTAGTGATAACAGCGCCACTGCTGTAGGTATGGCTCTGGCCCGGCTCGATCGTAGGTTGTTGACCGACCACGCCAGAGCCTTGCACCTCTTCGACCTCGCCATCACCGTTGGTGATCAGCCAGTGCCGGGACAGCAGCCTGGCCTTGAGCGAGCCATTGTTATGGATCGTGATGGTGTAGGCGAAAGCGAAACGGCTGCTTTCAGGGTCGGATTGCTCTTTGAGGTAACGGGTCACGACGCTGACGTCGATCTGATAGCGAGGGTCGGTCATGCAAGGGCCTTGGGGAACTGACGCAATGATGCAGTCTAGGCCATAGGGAGGGGAGAGGGCCAGCGGCGCGATGGCAGGCTGGCCCGGCAAGCAAGCCCCAAGCATCGGGGCGGCGATCAGCTTGCAGGTGCTGACTGCGGTCAGCGGGGCAGGGGGCCGGTCAGGCCGGTTGATCAGCCAACTGGTCGGCCAGGCGCACGAAAGCCGCCAGATCCAGCTGCTCGGGGCGCAGGCTGCCATCCACGCCAGCGGCCTCGATGGCGGCGCTGTCGAGCAAGCCTTTGAGGGTATTACGCAACGTCTTGCGACGCTGGTTGAACGCATCGCGAACCACCCGCTCAAGCAACTGCGGGTCCTTGGCCGGGTGAGGCAGCACGTCGTGCGGTACCAGCCGGACGATGGCTGAGTCCACTTTCGGCGGCGGGTTGAAGGCGCCGGGGCCTACGTTGAACAAGTGTTCGACGCGGCAGTGATACTGGACCATGATCGACAGCCGACCCCAATCACCGCCCCCAGGCCCTGCGGCCATACGCTCGACCACTTCCTTCTGCAGCATGAAGTGCATGTCCCGGATGAGGCCGGCGTGGCTGAGCAGGTGGAAGATCAAAGGTGTAGAGATGTTGTAGGGCAGGTTGCCCACCACCTTGAGGCTACGTGCCGGTACGCCGAGCTGGTTGAAGTCGAACTTCAGGGCGTCACCTTGGTGCAGGCGAAAATTGCCATTGCCTGCAAACTTGTGTTGCAGGATCGGCACCAGGTCCTTGTCCAGCTCCACCACATCCAGTTGCGCGCCGCTGCCCAGCAGGCCTTCGGTCAATGCGCCCTGGCCCGGGCCGATTTCAAGCAGGTGTTCGCCTGGCTTGGCATTGATGGCGCGCAGGATGCGGTCGATGATGCCTGCATCGTGCAGGAAGTTCTGCCCGAAACGCTTGCGCGCCCGGTGTTGGTATTGCTCGTTCATGGTCGGTTCTCGGCCATCTGGTAGGCGGTGTCCAAGGCAACGCGCAGGCTGCCGGTATCGACTTTGCCGGTGCCGGCCAGGTCCAAGGCCGTGCCATGATCAACCGAGGTACGGATGATCGGCAGGCCCAGCGTGACATTGACCGCAGCGCCGAAGCCCTTGTACTTGAGTACGGGAAGCCCTTGGTCGTGGTACATCGCCAGCACCGCGTCGCAGTGCTCCAGATATTTGGGGGTAAACAGGGTATCGGCCGGCAGTGGCCCGCGCAGGTCCATGCCTTCGGCACGCAGGCGGGCCAGGGTAGGCTCGATGATGTCGATTTCCTCGCGGCCCAGGTGGCCACCTTCTCCCGCATGGGGGTTCAGACCGCATACCAGGATGCGAGGGTTGGCGATGCCGAATTTGTCGCGCATGTCGGCATGCAGAATGCGTGTCACGCGCTCGATGCGCTCGGCAGTAATGGCCTCGGCGATGTCACGCAGGGGCAGGTGGGTGGTGACCAGGGCGACGCGCAGGCCATCGGTGGCCAGCATCATCACCACTTGGGTGGTATGGGTCAGCTCAGCGAGAAACTCGGTATGCCCCGAAAAAGAAATACCGCTTTCGTTGATAACGCCCTTGTGCACGGGCGCTGTGATCATGCCGTCGAAATCGCCGTCCAGGCAGCCTTGTCCGGCACGGGTCAAGGTCTGCAGCACGAATGGCGCATTGGCCTTGTCCAGCTGACCGGCGACCACTGGGGCAGACAGCGGCGTGTCCCACACATACAGGCTGCCAGCGGGTGCCGGTTGACTCGGCCATTGACCTGGCATGACAGGCAGCAAGGTGATGTCCAGCCCCAGCTGGGTGGCCCGCTCGGCGAGCAGGTCACGGCTGGAGATGGCAATCAGGGGGTGGGGCTGGGCGTCGGCAGCGAGCAGCAGGCATAGGTCAGGACCTATCCCCGCTGGCTCGCCGGGTGTGACGGCGAAGCGCAGGGGCTTCACTGAACGGCCTGGTCAGCGCCAGGCAGCTTGATTTCAACGTAGGCTTCGTCGCGAATCTGGCGCAGCCAGGTTTGCAGCTCTTCGTCGTACTTGCGGTTGCGCAACACGCTCAGGGCTTGCTGTTCACGGGCCTGTTCGGTGCTGTCAGTGGCGCGGCGGCCCAGCACTTCCATCACATGCCAGCCATATTGGGTCTTGAACGGCTTGGTCACCACGCCTTGCTGTGCGTTGGCCATCTGCTCGCGGAACTCCGGCACCAGGGTGTTCGGGTCTACCCAGTTGAGGTCGCCGCCGTTGAGCGCCGAGCCCGGATCTTCCGAGAAGCTCTTGGCCAGGGTGGCAAAGTCTTCACCATTTTCGATGCGCTCGTAGATCTTTTCAGCCAGTTGCTGGGTGGCGGCTTCGCTGCGCACTTCACTTGGCTTGATCAGGATGTGGCGTACGTGCACCTCGTCGCGCAGCACGTTCTCGCTGCCACCACGCTTCTCCTCGAGTTTGAGGATGATGAAGCCGTTGGGGATGCGAATGGGCTGGGTGATCTCACCCACCGGCATGCTGCTCAGCATCTTGGCAAAGTCTGGGGGCAGTTGACCGGCTTTGCGCCAGCCCATCTCGCCGCCCTCGAGCGCGTTCTCGCTGGCCGAGTTGGCGATTGCCATCTGACCGAAGTCCGCACCTTGCTTGAGCTGCTGGTAGACATCGCCAACTTTGCGCGCAGCCTTCTGGATGTCGCTGGAGTTGGCCGCTTCCGGCGTTGGGATCAGGATGTTGGCCAGACGGTATTCTTCGGACATCTGCATCTTGCCCATGTCCGAATTCAGGAAGTTCTTCACTTCCTGCTCTGACACCTGGATGCGCTCTGCCACCCGGCGTTGGCGCACGCGGCTGATGATCATCTCGCGCTTGACCTGCTCGCGAGCATCGTCGAACGACAGGCCGTCATGGGCCAGGGCCGCGCGGAACTGGTCGATGGACATGCCGTTGCGCTGGGCAATGGTGCCGATCGCCTGGTTCAGCTCCTCATCGGTAATGCGGATGCCCGAGCGCTCGCCGATCTGCAGCTGCAGGTTTTCGACGATCAGGCGTTCCAGCACCTGCTGCTGCAGGGCGCCGCTTGGCGGCACGCTGCCGCCGCGCTTGGCGATGGTCTGCTGAACTTCACGCACGCGCTGGTCCAATTGGCTTTGCATGACCACGTCGTTGTCGACGATGGCCACCACCCGATCAAGCGGTTGCACCGCGGCATGCACCGCGCCACTCAGCAAAGCGACGCCCAGCAGCACTGGGCGCAGTCGATCAATAAGCTTGTTCTTCACGTTCACGGTAACCTTGAATGCCTTGGCCGAGGAAGGATTCGACCTTGTTGCCAACGACGCCGCCGAGGCCCTTGAGAACGACCTGCAGGAATACGCCATGGTCGCCTTTTTCGTTCTGCGGCAGTGCCTGGCTGTAGTCGTCGAAGTCGAGCCAGTAACGGTTGATCAAGCGCAGCTTCCAGCAGCAGTTGTCGTACTCGAAACCGCCCATGGCTTCCAGGGTGCGGTTGCGGTTGTAGTCATGCTGCCAGCGAGCGATGACGCTCCACTGCGGGACGATCGGCCAGATGACCGAGAAGTCGTGCTGCTGGATCTTGTAGTAGTCCTTGATGTAGTTCGGGCTACCTGGGGTGCCGTAGTCGCCACCACCCACTTTCCACGTACCGGTGGCCGAGTCGTAGGCAATGGTGTCGTTACGGTAGCGATAACCGAGGTTGACGATCTTGTTCGGGTTGTCTTCAGGCTGGTAGTGGAACATCGCACTGCCCGAGCGGGTGCTGTGGCTGTCCGGGTCCCAGTTGAAGTCCGAGTTGAAGCGCCAGTCGCGGTTGAAGTAGTAGTTGTACACCAGCGCATACGGCGACACGTCCGACTGGGAGTCCTGGCGGTCACGGTAGTCGAGGCCCGGCAACTGCACCTTGCGGTCCTTGAAGTAGTAGGCCTGGCCGATGCTGAAGTTCTGGCGCTCGAAGCCGTTGTCTTCGATCCAGCGGGTGGTCACGCCCAGCGAGAGCTTGTTCTCGTCGCCAATGCGGTCGCTACCGCTGAAGCGGTTGTCACGGAACAGCGAGTCATAGCTGAACAACGTCTCGCCTGTGTCGAACAGCGGGATGTCCTTCTGGTCCTTGTAGGGAACGTTCAGGTAGTACAGGCGCGGCTCGAGGGTCTGTTTGTAGTTGGTGCCGAACAGCGAGGTATTGCGGTCGAAGTACAGGCCGCTGTCCACGCTGAAGATCGGGACGCTGCGGTTGACCGAGCTGCTGTAGCTGCCATAGGCGCCAGGCTTGGCGTTGGCAAGGCGAACAGCGTCAGCCTTGCCTTGGCTGTCGAGGTCGAGATCGTACTGGGTGTAGGCATACTTCAGCTTCGGCGTCAGGTAGCCATAGCTGGCCTGCATCGGGTAGCTGATCGAGGGGGCCACGTTAAGGCGCGTGCCGTTGGCCCGTTCGATACCCTGAATGTTCTGGTCCAGACGACGTCCGTCAGTGCCGGCGGTAAGATCCAGATTACCGTCCTTGTCGAACACCGGGCCGTTCCTCAGGTCACGATCGAAGCGCGCCGCTTCGGTTTCGTACGCCATGGTCAAGCCGCCCGGCTGATACGGCAGCACACCGTTGAGGGTGATCTGCGGCAGGCGGTCGTAAGGCGTGATCTGCGAGATGGTCGCCGCCTCGTAGGCATGCACGTTCAACCGCGCGGTGTAGCTGTCGCCGCGGTAGGTCAGGGCACCCTGCTGGTCGAGGAAGTCCTTGTTCTCGACGCCGATCTGGTCCGACTCCAGGTCCTGGAAATAGAACGGGTCGCTGATGTCGGTGTAGTTCACCTCGGTCATCAGGCGCTCGTTCAGGCCACCCTTGTGCTGCCAGTTGACCATGTAGCGCTGGTCTTTGTAGTCGGTCTGGTCCTTGCGCTCGTCGCTCTTGTCGTTGAGGTAGGCGCCGCCGAACTGGCCTTCGCTCGAAGGCGTCAGGTAGCGGAACTCGCCTTCCATCAACAGGCCACGCTTGGTCATGTAGCGCGGGTACAAGGTGGCGTCGTAGTTGGGCGCCAGGTTGAAGTAGTACGGGGTCACCAGCATGAAACCGGTGTCGCTGCTGGTGCTGAACGACGGCGGCAGGAAGCCGGACTGGCGGCGGTCGTCGATCGGGAAGTAGATGTACGGTGTGTAGAACACCGGGAAATCCTTGACCCGCAGCGTGACGTTTGTGGCGGTGCCGAACCCGGTGGCCGGGTTGAGGGTGATGTTGTTGCCCTTGAGCTGCCAGGCGTTGCTGCCCGGTTCGCAGGTGGTGTACGTACCGTCCTTGAGGCGGATGATGGCGTTCTCACCGCGCTTGGCGTACAGGGCACTGCCGCGAATGTGCGACTTGTGCATCACGTATTCGGCGTTGTCGACCTGGGCTTCGCCAGTGTCGAGCTGGATCTGCGCCTGGTCACCGACGACCAGCGAGCCGTTGTCGCGGATCTTGACGTTGCCCTTGAGCTCGCCACGGTTCTCGGCCTGGTACAGGTTGGCCTCGTCGGCCTGGGCCTGCATGCTGCCCTGGCGCATGACCACGTCACCGGCCAGGGTCGCAATCTGCTGCTCCTGCTGGTACTTGGATACCTTGGCATTGATGTAGGTCGGCGACTCGTCCTTGGGCGTGGTGTCAGCCATGCCGGGGCGTAGCGGCTCGACATAGGCACCGCCGCAGTACGGGCCGGTTTCAGCCAGTTGCGCGGCGGTCAGCTTGTCACGCGGGACCCAGTCCAGGTGGCTGTAGTCCTCGCTGCGCGACTTCAGCCCACGGCCCTTGGCCTCGGTGACCAGCACCGGCCGGTCGGCCTCGGCTTCGCCGGCCGCTTCGGTGCCGGTACCGCCAGCAGCGGCGGCACCCTCGTGCACCGGGCGCGGTGGCAGGTTGGTGACGGCGGTTTTGGGCTTGCAGTCCCAACCACCGGAGGCGGACACTTGGCAGTCGAATTGTTCGGCTGCCATGACGTGCGACATGGCCAGAGGTTGCAGGGCCAGCAGACTGCCGGTGACGAGCAACGGAAACTTTCTACGAAACGCGGGGGATTTCAATGCCATCTTATTAGTCCGGGCTTCCTGCGTGCCATCTGCCCGCGTGTGGGGCCGCACGCCTCTCGATGGTCTGAAAAAGATGCTGGATAATAAAGCATGACCCGCTTGACGGCTAGGGCCGTCGGAGACCCTTGTAATGCCTGAACACGATGTACGCCTGCAGCAACTGTCCGCGTGGCTCGACCAGCAACTCCAAGACCTTTTCCTGCGCCAGGCCTGGGGCCCGGTGCCGGCCGGCAGCCTGACGCCTGCCAGCAGCGATGCGAGCTTTCGCCGCTATTTTCGCTGGGAGGGCGCAGGGCACAGTTTCGTGATCATGGATGCACCGCCGCCGAAGGAAGATTGCCGACCGTTCGTCGCCATCGATCACCTGCTGGCCAGAGGCGGTGTGCATGTGCCCGTGATTCATGCCCAGGACCTAGAGCGCGGTTTCCTGTTACTGGGCGATCTGGGCCGCCAGACCTACCTGGACGTCATCGACGCCGACAATGCCGATGCCCTGTTCGCCGATGCCATCGATGCCTTGCTGGCCTTGCAGGCGCTGCCCATGGACGCACCGTTGCCCCGCTATGACGAGGCACTGCTGCGCCGGGAAGTGGAACTGTTCCCCCAGTGGTACGTGAAGCATGCGCTTGGCCTGGCGTTCAACGAGGCCCAGGCGGCAGCGTGGCAGCGGTCCAGCCAGTTGCTGATCGACAGCGCCCTGGACCAGCCGCAGGTGCTGGTACACCGCGATTACATGCCGCGCAACCTGATGCAGAGCGCCCCTAACCCCGGCGTGCTGGATTTCCAGGATGCCGTTTACGGCCCGGTCACCTACGACATCACCTGTCTGTTCAAGGATGCGTTCCTCAGTTGGCCGCAAGTGAGGGTCGAAGGTTGGCTGCGCGATTATTGGCACAAGGCCAAGGCCGCAGGCGTACCGGTGCAGGGCACGTTCGAAGCCTTCCAGCGTGCCAGCGACCTGATGGGCGTACAGCGCCATCTCAAGGTGATCGGCATCTTTGCCCGCATCTGCCACCGTGACGGCAAGCCCCGTTATCTGGCCGACGTACCGCGCTTCTTCGCCTATATAGAAGAAGTGATCGGCCGGCGGCCGGAGCTTGCCGAGCTGGGCAAGCTGATTGCTGGCCTGCAAGCGGGAGCGCGTGCATGAAGGCGATGATTCTGGCAGCAGGCAAAGGCGAGCGTATGCGCCCGCTGACCCTGCACACGCCCAAGCCGTTGATACCACTGGCGGGGCGCCCGCTCATCGAATACCACCTGATGGCCCTTGCCGCAGCAGGGATCACCGACGTCGTGATCAACCACGCCTGGCTGGGTCAGCAGATCGAGGACCACTTGGGCGATGGCAGCCGTTACGGCTTGCGTATTGCCTATTCCCCGGAAGGCGAACCGCTGGAGACCGGAGGCGGTATCTTCAAGGCCTTGCCTTTGCTGGGAGATGCGCCGTTCCTGTTGATCAACGGTGACGTCTGGACCGATTACGATTTCTCGCGTTTGCAGGCGCCGCTGCAAGGGCAGGCCCACCTGGTGCTGGTGGACAACCCCGGGCATCACGGCCAAGGCGACTTTCGCCTGGCCGGTACCCAAGTGGTCGATGGGGACGGTGCAGCCGGTACGTTGACCTTCAGCGGTATTTCGGTGCTGCGTCCGGCGTTGTTCGAAGGCTGCAAACCCGGCGCCTTCAAGCTGGCGCCCTTGCTGCGCCAGGCCATGGCCAGCGGCCAGGTGAGCGGTGAGCATTTTGCCGGGCACTGGGTCGACGTTGGCACCGTCGAGCGCCTGGCCGAGGCCGAGCGTCTGCTGGGCGAGCACCGCTGAGATGTGGTGGCCAGGCACGTTGATCGGGGCTGGGGCAGGGTTTGCCATCGCCAGCATTCCTGGTGCCCTGCTCGGTGCGCTGGCGGGGCAGATGATGGACCGTCACCTGCGCCTGCAAGGCTGGGACGATGTGCGCGAGCGTTTGGGCGGGCGTCCGGCGCCAAGGGACGAAGAGTTGCTGTTCGTGCTGCTGGGGCGCCTGGCCAAGAGCGATGGGCGTGTGGTCGAGCAGCATATCCAGCAGGCTCGGCAGGAAATGGCCCGGCTGAATCTGGATGAAGCAGCCAGGTTGCGGGCGATCGATGCCTTTAATCGGGGCAAGGGTGGCAAGGAGCGGTTGGGCAGCTATCTGCGCCGGATCCGCCAGCAGCCCCATGGGGCGGAAGGCACCTTGCGCGCCAGCTGGCGCATGGTCTGGGCCGACGGCAAGATGGGCAACAAGGAGCGTGAGCTGCTGCTGGACTGGGGGCACAAACTGGGCATGAGCCGGCGCCAGGTGCAGGCCATGTCCCAGGAGTACGAACCTCGTCGAACGGCTGGCATGGCAGGGGTCGGCATGACCTATGCGGCCGCGATGCGCCTGCTTGGCGTGGACACCGACACCGAGGGCGCGCTTGTCAAACAGGCTTATCGGCGACTGGTCAGTCGTCACCACCCGGACAAGCTGGCCGGCACCGGCGCCAGCGAGGCGCAGCTACGCGAAGCCACCGAGCGAACCCGCGAACTGCACCAGGCTTACGCGCTGATCCGTAAGCGCCGCGATTTCTAGCCGGGACCGAGCGCCGGCAGAGATCCTGCCCTGCCCGCCCAATCAGGGCTGCATCCAGCCCCGCACGCGACGAAACAACTGTTCCTGGTCGGCGGCCTGATTGCCCGGCATGGCGATCAGGGACAACTGGCGGTATTGACTGTCTTTCTGCCGCTTGCTGGCCTGCAGGCGCTGCATGGCAGCGTTGCGATCAGCGCTGCGGGTCACGTAGTAGATGTCGGCCGTGGGCACTTTCAGGGTGGGCGTCAGGCTCTCCAGGTCATGCTCGACACGCGCCGGTGTCTGGGCGGCAACCATGACCAGCTTCTGCACCTCTGGCGGCTGCTTTTCGCTCAGGTAACGGGCTGCCCAGTAGGCGCCACTGCCATGGCCGATCAGCACGATGCTGCGGGCATTGTGTTGCTGGGCGAACGCGACGGCGGCGTCCAGGCGGGCGAAAATGCGCTCGGCATCGGCGGGGTCGGCCTGCTGGCTGGCAGCTTCGGCATCGGTCCCTTGTGCCGCTTCGGGCTCGGCAGCGGTGGCTTGCGCCACGTTGGCGTTGGCGTCGGCAGGTTCGTCCTTGGCAGGCGCCGTTTGCCCATCGGCCTGAACAGGCGCCGTGGCAGGCTTGGCCTGCACACGCGCCAATGGGCTGTCGAGCAGCAGGTCAGGCAGGCTTACGCTCAGGCTGTGCCAGCCCACATCCGGGAATTTCTGGCGCAGGGGCCCCACGGCGTTGGGCCAGTCGGCCGTTTCGCCGGCCCCTGGCACGATGATCACCGCGCCCTGCGGGTCGCTGTCGTTGGCGGGTTTCCACAACGCCAGGAAGCTGTCGGCACCGGCTTGCAGGGTCTGCTGTTCGGCCTTGGGCACGCGGCGTTCGAGTGCCTGGGCGTCCTCCTGGCTGCGCTCGATCAGGGGCGGGCGCGAGGGCGTAGCTTCTGCTGCAGGCGGTGTCTCGGGCGGGGTAGCCGATGCGTCGTCAGCCAGCGCCGCCACAGGAAGGAGCGAGACCAGGCAGCACATTGCCAGCGTCGTGCGATAGAGTGTGAACATGTCTCAACCCAAAGCCAGAATGATACCGGCAGCGTAATGGTATTTGCCCGTTACGGCCACGGTCGATGGCCGCCCCTGTGTGGACGAACGTGTAGATGAAGCGAGTGCATCGCCTGTTGATGATCGGCTGCCTGTGGCTGCCGCTGATGGCCATGGCAAGGCCTGAGGCGGTGCCTGGCGTCATACTGGAGCCGACGCAGCAACAATGGCTCGAGACCCATCGCAGCTTGCGCGTGGGGTTGGTATTGCAAGCCCCCTATGCCCAGTTCGACCGCCGCCTGCAGCAGCTGTACGGGGCTAACGTGGAGCTGGTGAGCAGCTTGGCCAAAGTGCTGCATCTGGACCTCACGTGGCGCCATTATCCAGACCAGGCCAATCTCGAAAGGGCCTTGCAAGCAGGGGAGATCGACTTCGCGCCAGGTTTGACCCAGACGCCGGCCACCTTGCGCCTATGGTTATTCAGCGACCCCTACATGCGCGTGCCGCAGTTGATCGTGGGCCCCCGCAACGCGGCGCTGGGCGTTGAGCTGGAAAAACTGGACGCCGCCCAGCGCGTGGCCGTAAGAATGCCCGGGGTTCTGGCCAATTACCTGCGCGCCAACTACGGCAACCTGAACCTGCAGGGCGTACCGAACGACCGTGAGGCCCTGCAACTGGTGGTCGGAGGGCAGGCCAGCTACGCCGTCATGGACGAGGCCCAACTCAGTCGTCTGTCCCGTGAAAGCGAGTTCAGCGAACTGGCGGTGGTGGGGGATATCGGCCTGCCGCAGCTGCTGCGCATGGGTTCTCGGCCAGACTGGCCACTGTTGGCCGAGGTGCTGGAGCGTGGTTTGCAGGCACTGCCGGCCAAAGAACTGGAACAGCTGCATCAGCGCTGGTTGCAGCCCAGGTATCCCAGGATCAGCGAGTCGCCGGGGTTCTGGCAAAACCTGGCCTTGTTACTGGGGCTGTTGCTGATCTGCGCGTTGATCACCCTGGTATGGCAGCGCCGCCAGCAGAGCCAGCTGGAGCGCAGCCTGTTGGCCACCCGTGAGCGACTGGTAGAGCGGCATGCGCGCGATGAAGCCTCGCGCCTGAGCCAGTTCGCCATCGACCAGAGCACTGTGGGTATTCTCTGGGTCAACTGGGACAGCCATGTGCGCTATGCCAACCCGGCTGCCGAGCGCATGCTGGGTTATGGCGAAGGCGCCTTGCTGGAAAAGCCGTTGGGGGACTTCGAGCCCTCGTTGAGCATGGAACGCTGGCTGGACCTGTGGAAAGGTGCGCGTTCAGGCGACAGCGGTGTGGGGCAGTTCGAAACCCGATGCCTGCGCGCTGACGGTCGTCTGCTGCCGGTGGAGCTGTCTTTGAGTTTCCTGCGGTTTCGCGATGCGGAATACCTGGTGGTGTACCTGGCCGATGTCACCGAGCGCCATCGCGCCACGGCTGCCTTGCGCGAAAGCGAGGCACGGCTGAAGGGGATCGCTGGCAACGTACCAGGGCTGGTGTTTCGCCTGGAACGAGACCCCGCTGAGGGTGGACTTGAATTTCCCTATGTCAGTGAGGGAAGTGAAGCATTGGTGGGCTATACGCCTGGCGAGATCCAGCACCCACAGATGGGGCTGCGCAACCTGGTACATCCCGACGACCGCGCCGACTATCACCGGGTGCAAGACCTGGCGCTGGCCAATGAGCAGGACTGGGCCTGGCAGGGGCGCATCCTTACGCGTCAGGGCGAGCAACGCTGGGCCGATATCAAGGCCAGCACCCGGCGCCTGGGCAACGGCCAGCTGGTCTGGGACGGGGTGGTCTGGGACATCACCCAGGGCAAGCGCGCCGAGCGGGCCCTGGCCCGTTCCCAAGAGCAGCTGCGCGAACTCTCGGCGCACCTTGAAAGCGTGCGCGAGGAGGAAAAAGCCCGAATCGCCCGCGAGGTGCACGATGAGCTGGGCCAGATGCTGACCGTACTCAAGCTTGAAGTATCCATGTGCGAACTGGCCTTTGCCGAACTGGACCCCGGCCTCAATGAGCGGCTGACCACCATGAAGCGTCTGATCAGCCAGTTGTTTCAACTGGTACGCGATGTCGCGACGGCGCTGCGCCCGCCCATTCTGGATGCCGGGATTGCCTCGGCCATCGAGTGGCAAGCCCGGCGCTTCGAGGCGCGCACCCAGATCCCTTGCCTGGTACAGGTTCCTGACCATCTGCCGGCGTTGAGCGACGCCCGGGCAACGGGCCTTTTCCGTATCCTTCAGGAAGCACTCACCAATGTGATGCGCCACGCCCGGGCGCACAGCGTGGAAATCGAGCTGGTGCGCGAGGCCGGGCAGTTGCGCATGACGGTCAGTGACGACGGGCAGGGTTTCTGCCCAGACCAGCCGCGCCCCAGCTCGTTTGGCCTGGTCGGGATGCGCGAGCGGGTATTGATGATGGGCGGCAGCATGGTGCTGCACAGTGAGCCCGGCGACGGCACGCGCTTGAGCGTAGCCATTGCCCTGGAGCAGGAGGAGCGAACGTGATTCGAGTGCTGGTGGCCGAGGACCACACCATTGTCCGGGAAGGGATCAAGCAGTTGATCGGGCTGGCCAAGGACATGCAGGTGGTAGGGGAAGCCGCAAACGGCGAGCAGTTGCTCGACAGCCTGCGGCACACCCGGTGCGACGTGGTGCTGCTGGATATTTCGATGCCGGGCGTGAGTGGACTGGAAGCGATCCCGCGCATCCGTGCCCTGCACGATGCGCCTGCGATCCTGATGCTGTCGATGCATGACGAGGCGCAGATGGCAGCCCGCGCCCTGAAGGCCGGGGCGGCCGGATACGCGACCAAGGACAGCGACCCGGCATTATTGCTGGCGGCGATACGCCGGGTAGCCGGCGGTGGGCGTTACATCGATCCGGCGCTGGCAGACCGCATGGTGTTCGAAGTGGGCCTGACCGAATCCAGGCCTTTGCACACCTTGCTGTCGGAACGGGAGTTTTCGGTGTTCGAACGCCTGGCCCAGGGCGCCAACGTCAATGACATCGCCCAGCAACTGGCGTTGTCGAGCAAGACCATCAGCACCCACAAGGCGCGCCTGATGCAGAAGCTGAAAGTGAATTCGCTGGCCGAGCTGGTCAAGTATGCGATGGAGCACAAGCTGATCTGATTGCGACATTCACGGCCGCGCCATCGCTGCCGTGACCCGGTGCCTAGACGAAGGCTGCCAGCATGTATCTTCCGCCGCCCGCAGCGCCGCTGCTTGCGTAGGCGCGGTCTTGCGCTCAAGGGCTGGCGGTCAAGCGCCTGGGCCTGTGTGGGCCTGTGTTCTGAAAGCGCCATGCGTGTAGGGCGTTCCCTACAACAAATCTTCCATCCGGACGATGGCATTCTCTCTGGGCGCCCGATTTGCGGGGGGATGCGGCTCTTCTACGCTTTGCCCCACGCAGTCATCCAACAATAAGGTGCAGGCATGAGCGAGGCGAAGTCGAACGCTGCCACCGGCGAAACGCTGGTCAGCTTCCGTGGTGTGCAGAAGAGCTACGACGGCGAGTCGCTGATCGTCAAGAACCTCAACCTCGACATCCGCAAGGGCGAGTTTCTCACCCTGCTGGGGCCTTCCGGGTCCGGCAAGACCACCAGCCTGATGATGCTCGCTGGCTTCGAGACCCCCACCGCCGGGGAAATCCAGCTGGCCGGTCGCTCCATCAACAACGTACCCCCGCACAAGCGCGATATCGGCATGGTGTTCCAGAACTACGCCTTGTTCCCGCACATGACCGTGGCCGAGAACCTCGCGTTTCCCCTGACCGTGCGCAACCTGAGCAAGACCGATATCAGCGAGCGGGTCAAACGGGTATTGAACATGGTTCAGCTCGACAGCTTCGCCAAGCGCTACCCGGGCCAATTGTCCGGTGGGCAGCAACAGCGCGTGGCCTTGGCGCGGGCGTTGGTGTTCGAGCCGCAACTGGTGTTGATGGACGAGCCACTGGGCGCGCTGGACAAGCAACTGCGTGAACACATGCAGATGGAGATCAAGCACATCCACCAGCGCCTGGGCGTGACCGTGGTGTACGTGACCCACGATCAGGGCGAAGCGCTGACCATGTCCGATCGGGTGGCGGTGTTCCACCAGGGGGAGATTCAGCAGATCGCCGATCCACGCACCCTGTATGAAGCACCCAGCAACACGTTCGTCGCCAACTTCATCGGTGAGAACAACCGGCTCAACGGCACCTTGCTCACCCATGACGGTAACCGCTGCCAGGTGCAGTTGGCGCGCGGCGAGCGGGTCGAGGCCTTGGCTGTAAACGTGGGCCGGCCAGGCGAAGCGGTGACCCTGTCGATCCGTCCGGAGCGGGTACGGCTCAATGGCCACAGCGAGCACTGCGCCAACCGCTTTTCCGGCCGCGTGGCCGAGTTCATCTACCTGGGCGACCACGTGCGCGTTCGTCTGGAGGTGTGTGGCAAGGCCGACTTCTTCGTCAAGCAGCCCATCGCCGAACTCGACCCGGCCCTGGCCGTGGGCGATGTGGTGCCACTGGGTTGGGAAGTAGAACACGCCCGTGCACTGGATCCGATCACCGAAGCCCATTGATGGTTTGCAGCACCAACCCTGAACTGTGGAGAGAATAATAAATGCGCAAGCAGTTGAAACTGACCGCCCTGGCCCTTGGGCTGTTCGCCGCTGGCCAGAGCATGGCTGCGGACCTGACCGTGGTGTCGTTCGGCGGCGCCAACAAGGCCGCCCAGGTGAAGGCGTTTTACGAGCCGTGGGAAAAGGCCGGCAAGGGCAAGATCGTCGCCGGTGAGTACAACGGTGAAATGGCCAAGGTCAAGGCCATGGTCGACACCAAGAGTGTCTCCTGGAACCTGGTCGAGGTGGAATCACCCGAACTGGCCCGAGGCTGCGACGAGGGCATGTTCGAAGAGCTCGACCCTGCGCTGTTCGGCAACGAGGCCGACTACGTGCCAGGTGCGATCCAGCCTTGTGGTGTCGGCTTCTTCGTCTGGTCGACGGTGCTGGCCTACAACGCCGACAAGCTCAAGACCGCCCCGAGCAGCTGGGCCGATTTCTGGGACACCGAGAAATTCCCAGGCAAGCGCGGCCTGCGCAAAGGCGCCAAGTACACCCTGGAATTCGCCTTGATGGCCGATGGTGTGGCGCCCAAGGACGTGTACAAGGTGCTGGGTACCAAAGAAGGCGTGGACCGCGCCTTCAAGAAGCTCGACCAGCTCAAACCGAGCATCCAGTGGTGGGAAGCCGGCGCCCAGCCGCCGCAGTACCTGGCCTCGGGCGACGTGGTCATGAGTTCGGCGTACAACGGGCGCATCGCTGCCGTGCAGAAGGAGAGCAACCTGAAGGTGGTGTGGAACGGCGGCATCTATGACTTCGACGCCTGGGCGATTCCCAAGGGCGCCAAGAACAGCGACGAGGCGAAGAAATTCATCGCCTTCAGCGTGCAGCCTGAACAGCAGAAGGTGTATTCCGAAAACATCGCCTATGGCCCGGCCAACAGCAAGGCGGTCGACCTGCTGTCCGAAGAGGTCAAGAAAGACATGCCGACCACGCCTGAGAACATCGCCAATCAGGTGCAGATCGACGTGGCCTTCTGGGCGGACAACAGCGAGCAGCTGGAGCAACGTTTCAACGCCTGGGCGGCGAAGAAGTAAACGTCCAGTGCAAGGGGCCGCGCGGCGGCCCCTCTTTCAGTGTGTATCGTGGAGTTCGCCATGGCCATTGCAGTGCCCCTCAACGAAGGCGCCGGTCCCAATCTCAAACAGCGCCTTAAACACGCCGAGCGGGTCAACCGCTGGAAGGCCCAGGCGCTGATCGCGCCCCTGGCGCTGTTTCTGCTGCTGGTGTTTCTGGTGCCGATCGCAGCCTTGTTGTACAAGAGCGTCGGTAACCCGGAAGTGGTCGCCGGCTTGCCGCGCACGGTCGATATCATCACCCAGTGGGATGGCAAGGGCCTGCCTGGCGAGGACGTCTACAAGGCGTTGAGCCAGGACTTGGCCGAATCGCGCAAGAACCAGACCCTGGGGGACCTGTCCAAGCGCTTGAACATGGAGCTGGCCGGCTACCGCAGCCTGTTGGCCAAGACCGCACGGGCGCTGCCCTTCAAGGCCGAGCCTGCCTCCTACAAGGACGGCTTGCAGGCGCTGGACGAGCGCTGGGGCGACCCCGCCTATTGGCAGGCGATTCGCCGCAATACCAGTACCCTGACACCTTTCTACCTGTTGGCGTCGCTGGACCACCGTATCGACGACCTGGGCGAACTGGCCAAGGCCACGCCGGACCAGGCCATCTACCTGGATATTTTCACCCGCACCCTGTGGATGGGCGTGGTGATCACCGCCATCTGCCTGGTGCTGGCCTATCCGCTGGCTTACCTGCTGGCCAACCTGCCGACACGCCAGAGCAACCTGTTGATGATCCTGGTCCTGCTGCCG
Organism: Pseudomonas sp. SGAir0191; assembly: GCF_002812565.2. Taxonomy (NCBI): domain Bacteria; kingdom Pseudomonadati; phylum Pseudomonadota; class Gammaproteobacteria; order Pseudomonadales; family Pseudomonadaceae; genus Pseudomonas; species Pseudomonas sp. SGAir0191. The sequence goes on along the minus strand of NZ_CP025035.2, from coordinate 4,534,772 downwards.
TTCTGGACCTCGATCCTGGTAAGGGTGGCTGCGTGGATCGTGCTGCTGCAGTCCGGCGGGTTGATCAACAGTGCGCTGATGGCCATGGGCATCATCGATCAGCCGCTGGAGCTGGTCTTCAACCGCACCGGCGTGTACATCTCGATGGTGCACATCCTGCTGCCCTTCATGATCCTGCCGTTGTACAGCGTGATGAAAGGTATTTCCCCGAGTTACATGCGCGCTGCCATTTCCCTGGGCTGCCATCCGTTCGCCAGCTTCTGGCGAGTGTACTTCCCGCAGACCTATGCCGGGGTAGGTGCCGGGTGCTTGCTGGTATTCATTCTGGCCATCGGCTACTACATCACGCCTGCGCTGCTTGGCAGCCCGAACGACCAGATGGTCAGTTATTTCGTGGCGTTCTACACCAACACCAGCATCAACTGGGGCATGGCCACCGCGCTGGGCGGTCTGCTGCTGCTGGCCACCGTGCTGCTGTACCTGATCTATAGCTGGCTGGTCGGCGCCAGCCGCCTGCGCCTGAGCTGAGGAGCCTTGTCATGCTGAGCCCTTACATGTCGCCCATCGAGCGGGTCTGGTTCTACAGCCTGCGTATTCTCTGTGGTCTGATATTGCTGTTTCTGATCCTGCCGGTGCTGGTGATCGTGCCCCTGTCGTTCAACAGCGGCAGCTTCCTGGTCTACCCGCTGCAAGGCTTCTCGCTGCAGTGGTACCAGGACTTCTTCGGCTCGGCCGAATGGATGCGGGCCTTGAAGAACAGCATCATCGTCGCCCCGGCGGCGACCGTGCTGGCCATGGTCTTCGGAACGCTGGCGGCCATCGGGCTGACCCGCGGTGATTTCCCCGGCAAGTCCCTGGTAATGGCCTTGGTGATATCACCGATGGTGGTGCCGGTGGTGATCATCGGCGTGGCCAGCTACCTGTTCTTCGCGCCCCTGGGCCTTGGCAACAGCTTCACCTCGCTGATTCTGGTGCACGCGGTGTTGGGTGTGCCGTTCGTGATCATCACCGTGTCGGCGACGCTGCAAGGCTTCAACTACAACCTGGTGCGCGCGGCTGCCAGCCTGGGTGCTTCGCCGCTGCTGGCGTTCCGCAAGGTGACTTTGCCGTTGATCGCGCCCGGCGTGATTTCCGGGGCGTTGTTTGCCTTTGCCACATCCTTCGACGAGGTGGTGGTGACCTTGTTTCTGGCCGGACCAGAGCAGGCGACCCTGCCACGGCAGATGTTCAGTGGCATTCGCGAGAACCTGAGCCCGACCATTGCGGCTGCGGCGACCCTGCTGATCGGTTTTTCGGTGGTGCTGCTGCTGACCCTGGAATGGCTACGGGGGCGCAGCGAGAAACTGCGCACCCAGCAGCCGGCCTGACAGCGCTTTCTGTGCTGGCTTGTCAGCCCGTGTGGCGGCAGACAAGCCAGCGCCTGTTGCAACCGCTGCTCGACATGCGTTGATACCAATCAGCCTTCACCGCTTTGCCTGAGTTACAATGCGCGCCACCGTGATTCTGCCCAACAGGTGCGCCATGCAGCCCTACGCTATTGCCCCCTCCATTCTTTCCGCCGACTTCGCCCGCCTGGGCCAGGAGGTCGACAATGTCCTGGCCGCAGGCGCCGATATCGTCCACTTCGACGTGATGGACAACCACTACGTCCCCAACCTGACCATCGGCCCCATGGTCTGCAGCGCGCTGCGCAAGTACGGCGTGACCGCGCCGATCGACGTGCACCTGATGGTCAGCCCCGTGGACCGCATCATCGGCGACTTCATCGAGGCCGGCGCCACCTACATCACCTTCCACCCGGAAGCGACCCAGCACATCGACCGTTCGTTGCAACTGATCAAGGACGGCGGCTGCAAGGCCGGTCTGGTGTTCAACCCGGCCACCAGCCTGGACGTCCTGAAATACGTGATGGACAAGGTCGACATGGTGCTGCTGATGAGCGTCAACCCAGGCTTCGGTGGCCAGAAGTTCATTCCGGGCACGCTCGACAAGCTGCGTGAGGCGCGCGCGCTGATCGACGCCAGCGGCCGCGACATTCGTCTGGAAATCGACGGTGGCGTCAACGTGAACAACATCCGTGAGATCGCCGCCGCCGGTGCCGATACGTTCGTGGCCGGGTCGGCGATCTTCAACGCCCCCGACTACCAGCAGGTCATCGCCCAGATGCGCAGCGAACTGGCACAGGCCCGCCCATGAGCGGCTTCGAGCAGCTGTTCCCAGGAGCGCTGCCCAGGCTGGTGATGTTCGACCTGGATGGCACCTTGGTCGACTCCGTCCCGGACCTGGCCGCAGCGGTGGACCGCATGCTGCTCGAACTCGGCCGACCCGCCGCTGGCCTCGATGCCGTGCGCCAGTGGGTGGGCAATGGCGCGCAGGTGCTGGTACGCCGTGCTCTGGCGGATGATATCGATCACGCCGGGGTGGACGATGCCCTGGCCGAACAGGCCTTGGCGCTGTTCATGGACGCCTACGCCGAAAGTCATGACCTGACGGTCGTGTACCCAGGCGTGCAGGACACCTTGCGCTGGCTGCGCAAGCGCGGTGTGGAAATGGCCTTGATCACCAACAAGCCGGAGCGCTTCGTGGGGCCTTTGCTGGACCAGATGAAGCTGGGCAGCTATTTCCGCTGGATCATCGGCGGAGACACCCTGGCCCAGAAGAAACCGGACCCAGCGGCGTTGCTGTTCGTGATGCAGATGGCCGGCGTGACCCCGCAGCAAGCGTTGTTCGTCGGCGATTCGCGCAGCGACGTGCTGGCAGCCAAGGCAGCTGGCGTGCAATGCGTCGGGCTGACCTATGGCTACAACCACGGGCGGCCCATCGAAGAGGAATCGCCCAGCCTTGTGATCGATGACCTGCGGGCTTTGTTGCCCGGTTGCGTAGACCCTGCCACTGGGATAACGTTGGCGGACCTTCAAGCCTCAGACCAAAAAGGGTCCAACGTGGCGGTTACCGGCAAATTCTGGATGAAAGTCATCAAGGCCCTGGCCCGATGGCGTTGGCGCGCCTGATGCCTGCCTGCCGGCGTATGCCGGCCCATCCGTTTGCCCGAACCAATGCTGTTTGCCACGAGGCTACTCATGATCCGCGAAGAATTCCTGCGCCTGGCCGCTGCCGGCTATAACCGCATCCCCCTGGCCTGCGAAACCCTGGCCGACTTCGATACGCCCCTGTCGATTTACCTGAAACTGGCTGACCAGCCCAATTCCTACCTGCTCGAATCGGTGCAGGGCGGCGAGAAATGGGGGCGGTACTCGATGATTGGTCTGCCGTCGCGGACCGTGCTGCGTGTGCATGGCTACCACGTGTCCATCCTGCAGGACGGCGTCGAGGTCGAAAGCCATGACGTCGAGGACCCCCTGGCGTTCGTCGAAACCTTCAAGCAGCGCTACAACGTGGCCGACGTTCCGGGCCTGCCGCGCTTCAACGGTGGACTGGTCGGCTATTTCGGGTATGACTGCGTGCGTTACGTTGAAAAACGTTTGGGCGCGAGCCCCAACCCGGACCCTCTCGGGGTGCCGGACATCCTGCTGATGGTCTCCGATGCCGTGGTGGTGTTCGACAACCTCGCTGGCAAGATGCACGCCATCGTGCTGGTTGACCCTGCCCAGGAACAGGCCTATGAGCAAGGCCAGGCGCGCCTGCAAAGCCTGCTCGAAACGCTGCGCCAACCCATCACGCCACGCCGCGGGCTTGATCTGAGCGGGCCTCAGGCAGCCGAGCCTGCTTTCCGGTCGAGCTACACGCGTGACGATTATGAGCATGCCGTCGGCCGTATCAAGGAATACATCCTGGCCGGTGACTGCATGCAGGTGGTGCCGTCGCAGCGCATGTCCATCGACTTCAAGGCAGCACCCATCGACCTCTACCGCGCCTTGCGTTGCTTCAACCCGACGCCGTACATGTATTTCTTCAACTTTGGGGACTTTCATGTCGTCGGCAGCTCGCCCGAAGTGCTGGTGCGGGTCGAGGACAACCTGGTCACGGTGCGACCCATCGCCGGTACACGCCCACGCGGTGCGACGGAGGAGGCCGATCGCGCGCTGGAAGACGATTTGCTGTCGGACGACAAGGAAATTGCAGAGCACCTGATGCTGATTGACCTGGGACGCAACGACGTCGGCCGGGTATCGTCCACAGGCAGTGTGCGCCTGACCGAGAAGATGGTGATCGAGCGTTATTCCAATGTCATGCACATCGTTTCCAACGTCACCGGCCAGTTGCGCGAAGGGTTGACGGCGATGGATGCACTGCGGGCCATCCTGCCTGCCGGTACGCTGTCCGGGGCGCCCAAGATCCGTGCGATGGAGATCATCGATGAGCTCGAACCGGTCAAGCGCGGGGTTTATGGCGGCGCAGTGGGGTACTTCGCCTGGAACGGCAACATGGATACGGCGATCGCCATCCGTACGGCCGTGATCAAGGGTGGAGAGCTGCACGTACAGGCCGGCGGTGGCATTGTTGCCGATTCGGTGCCAGCGCTGGAGTGGGAAGAAACCATCAACAAGCGTCGGGCCATGTTCCGTGCGGTGGCGTTGGCCGAACAGACCACTTCTCGGTAGGTGGCGGTTGCCTGAGGGGTGACGCAGTCCAAGCCCCTGTATGAGCGTAATGCTGTTCACTTAAGATCGTTGGGGCCGTTTCACGGCCCATCGCGGCACAAGACCGCTCCTACACTGCCCGCGTAATGCCTGAGTTAGTAGGCTCAAAGGGTTTTGTAGGAGCGGTCTTGTGCCGCGATGGGCCGCGAAGCGGCCCCGTTAATTTCAGGCTGGCCCTTTGCTAGAAATCCACGCTAACGCCAAGGCTCACACCTTGTTGCTTGAGCTCATCGCTCTTGCGCCAGTTGTAGCCGGCACGCACATTCACCCCTGCCACCACTTCATGGCTGACCCCAAGCCTCGCTCGGGTCAAGTTGCTATGGGGGGTATAGCCGTCGAGCGTGAAATCATTGGCTGGCAAAGCGGTGAAGTTCAGGCGCACGTCCTGCTGGTCATGCTCGAACTCGTGCTCCTGAGCCACCTCGGCAAATACCCGGGTAGCAGGCAATACCTGCACGCTACCCAGCAGGCCCAGGCCCAGCCGTCGTGACGTGCGCTCCTGGTCATCGAACCCCAGCGCCGTCGCGCGACCGCTCCTTTCGTCATAGCCATCGACCTTGACCCTGGCATAGTCAGCGCTCAGGAATGGCGCCAGCTGCCAGCGGGCATTGTCCGGCGCCAGGTTATAGCCCAGTCGGCCAGACACGGCCCATGTTTCGCCCTGGGTATCGCCTTTTTCACTGCGCTCGCTCACCCCCAGCGCGAAGGTGCGTTTCAGATCGTCATAATCCAGGTGCCCGACGGTCAATGCCGCATCTGCCCACCAGCGGTGCTGGCGGTACTGCGCAAAGACACTGGCCAGGTAGCTGTCGAGTGTGTAGTCCGAATCATGGCTGCCCACTTCCAGCTTCTGCCGGTACACGCCGCCAGCCAGCCCCAGCCGCCAGGCATCGTCGACCCGGTAGCTACCGCCGAAAGTCAGGTTGTAACCGTGGCCGTCACCGTGGGCGGCGCTGCGTTGCCCGCCGAAGTCCAGGTCTTGCGCACCAGCGGCGATGAAAGGCTGCCACTGACCGACCGCTTGCCAAGGGGCATGCCATTGGTTGCGCAGTTCATCCTGATGAGCGCTGACGCTGGCGTGGGCCATTTCGGGGAGCAGGGTAAGCTCCCAAGGGGCGGCCAGAACGGAGTAGGCGTAATCGGCGATCAGTTGCTGGCCAGCAATGGTCGGGTGCACGGCGTCGTTGAACAATAGCTTCGTGGGGTCTGGCGTGATGCCGTTGACGCCATACACGGGGTTGCCGACGCAGCTTTCGCCGCTATAGCACGTACCGACCAGGTTCTGGTCGCTGGCCAGTCCGAACTGAGCGGGGTGGGCCAGGGCCTCGCTCAGCAACAGTGGGACATTCAGGGGGATGACCTGAGCGTCGATTTGCCTGAGTTGGCTGACCAGTGCCTGGTTAAAGGCACCGGACAGCAACGACAGGGGATTTTGCTGCGCCGTACCGCTGAAGTTGGGCGTCTGGCCAAGATCAGGCAACAGCCAAACCATGATGTAACGGGCACCACCCTGTTGCAGGGCCTGAGCACTGGCGGCCAGGCGTGCACCGGCAGCCACGGCGTCGGCTGGGCTGTTGACCAAACCCTGCAGGAAGTCGTTACCGCCGCCTGTCACGTAATAAAGTGCATTGGGATCGGCGCGAAAGCCCGTGGCCAGGTAGCCAGGCTTTTCCCGAAGCACCAGGCCCGCGCCCAGGCGCCCCGGTGGGATGACCGTGCTGGAGGTGGTGGTGATGGAGTCCAGGATCTGCTTGGTGGTATAGCCGCCAACCGCCCAGTTGTTGCCATCGGGCAGGCCCAGCGCCGCATTGACCGGCGATGTGGAAGGCCCAAGCGCATCGGCGCCCAGGCCCAGGCGAGCGCCCAGGATCATCGGCGACACAGGTGCATAGCTGCCATCGGCATTGCGGTTGGTGAAGCGAAGGCCTGCGAACTGGCCGGCGTCGCTCAGGCTATCACCGAATACGATCAATGAAGCGTACGGGTCAGCAGATGCAAATGCCTGGCCGCAGGCCAATGCCAGTGAGGCGGCGGTGACGCGCAATAACGGTACGTTGAGCATCGAGAAACATCCTTTTCTTTGTTTTTATCAGGACAACTTCATCGACCTTAGCAAAACGCCGCGCATCGCACCTGATGCCATTCGTTTCCCAGTGTTTACGGGCATATTGCGCCCGCCGCCCCGGTAGGCTACTGTGCCGAGACGTATGAGCGAGACCTACCCTGTGTTGATCGTCAGCAAACTCTTGATGCGCGTTATCAAGGCCCACGCCCGTTGGCGTTGGCGCGCCTGACTTTATCCTCTGCCGGTCCGTCCGGCCCGCCCCTGTTTGCCTTCCTGTCTCAACGTCTTTAGCGGCAAAGTTGCGCCTGCGACAGGTACAGGAAGGTTCGAATCATGAAGTCAGTAGGTTCAAGAGGTTTCATCCGATGTTACTGATGATCGACAATTACGACTCATTCACTTACAACGTCGTCCAGTACCTGGGCGAGTTAGGGGCTGATGTGCGGGTCATTCGCAATGACGAAATGACCATTGCCCAGATCGAAGCCCTCGCGCCGGAGCGCATCGTCGTTTCGCCTGGGCCCTGTACGCCGAGCGAAGCCGGTGTGTCCATCGAAGCCATTCTTCATTTCGCCGGTAAACTGCCGATTCTGGGCGTGTGCCTGGGCCATCAGTCCATCGGCCAGGCGTTCGGTGGCGATGTCGTGCGTGCACGCCAGGTGATGCACGGTAAGACGAGCCCCGTCCACCATCGCGACCTTGGCGTATTCAGCGGCCTGAACAATCCGGTGACCGTGACCCGCTACCATTCGCTGGTGATCAAGCGCCAGACGCTGCCGGAGTGCCTGGAAGTGACGGCCTGGACCGCACACGAAGATGGCTCGGTCGACGAGATCATGGGTGTACGGCACAAGACGTTGAATATCGAGGGCGTGCAATTTCACCCCGAGTCGATACTCACCGAGCAGGGCCATGAACTGTTCGCCAATTTCCTCCAGCAGACTGGCGGCTACCGCTAAGGAACGAATATGGATATCAAGAGCGCGCTGGGTCGCATCGTCGGCCATCTGGACCTGTCCACCGAAGAAATGCGCGGCGTGATGCGCCAGATCATGACCGGCCAATGCAGTGAAGCGCAGATTGGCGCATTTCTGATGGGCATGCGCATGAAAAGTGAAAGCATCGACGAAATCGTTGGCGCGGTGTCGGTCATGCGGGAGTTGGCTGACAAGGTCGAGCTGAACACCCTTGATGGGGTGGTCGACATCGTGGGTACCGGGGGCGATGGTGCCAATATCTTCAACGTGTCTACCGCATCCGCTTTTGTACTGGCCGCTGCTGGCTGTACCGTCGCCAAGCATGGGAACCGGGCGGTGTCCGGCAAAAGTGGCAGCGCAGACCTGCTGGAAGCGGCTGGCATCTACCTGAACCTGACGCCCGTTCAGGTGGCCCGCTGCATCGACAGCCTGGGTATCGGCTTCATGTTCGCCCAGAGTCACCACAGCGCCATGAAACATGCCGCTGGGCCGCGTCGCGATCTAGGGCTCAGGACCTTGTTCAACATGCTTGGCCCGCTTACGAATCCGGCCGGTGTGAAGCATCAGGTGGTTGGGGTGTTCACCCAGGCGCTCTGCCGTCCTCTGGCCGAGGTGCTGCACCGCCTGGGCAGCAAGCATGTGCTGGTGGTGCATTCCAAGGATGGACTGGACGAGTTCAGCCTGGCAGCGCCCACCTTCGTGGCTGAATTGAAAAATGGCGAGATTTCCGAGTACTGGGTTGAACCGGAAGACTTGGGCATGAAGAGCCAGAGCCTTCATGGCCTGGCGGTCGAGGACCCGCAAGCGTCCCTGGCGCTGATTCGTGATGCGCTGGGTCGACGCAAGACCGAGAACGGCCAGAAGGCCGCCGAGATGATCGTGCTCAATGCCGGTGCAGCCCTATATGCCGCAGATCACGCCATGAGCCTGAAGGCCGGCGTTGAACTTGCCCACGACGTGCTGCACACCGGGTTGGCCTGGGAGAAACTGCAGGAGCTGGGTGCGTTTACGGCCGTATTCAAGGTGGAGAATGAAGCATGAGCGTGCCAACGGTGCTGGAAAAGATCATCGCCCGTAAGTTCGAGGAAGTGGCCGAGCGCAGTGCTCGCGTAAGCCTTGCCGAACTTGAGCAGTTGGCCAAGGCGGCCGACGCGCCCCGTGGTTTCGCCAACGCCATGCTGCGTCAGGCCGAGCGCAAGCAGCCAGCGGTGATTGCTGAAATCAAGAAGGCCTCCCCTAGCAAAGGTGTGATCCGGGAGCATTTCGTCCCTGCAGACATTGCCGTGAGCTACGAGAGAGGCGGCGCAACTTGCCTGTCGGTGTTAACGGATGTCGATTATTTTCAGGGGGCGGACGACTACCTCAAAGAGGCGCGAGCAGCTGTGTCGCTGCCGGTGATCCGCAAGGACTTCATGGTCGACCCTTATCAAATCGTCGAGGCCCGTGCTCTGGGCGCAGATTGTGTGCTGCTGATCGTGTCGGCGCTCGACGATGTGAAAATGGCCGAGCTGGCGGCCACGGCCAAGTCGGTCGGGCTCGATGTGCTGGTGGAGGTGCACGATGGTGCTGAGCTTGAGCGCGCACTCAAGACGCTGGACACGCCATTGGTGGGGGTCAACAACCGTAACCTTCATACCTTCGAAGTGAACCTGGAGGCCACGCTGGACCTGCTGCCACGTATCCCCGCGGATCGGCTCGCCATTACCGAGAGCGGCATCCTCAATCAGGCCGATGTGCAGCTGATGAAGATCAACCGCGTCTATTCATTCCTGGTGGGTGAGGCATTCATGCGGGCTGAGAACCCGGGGCTCGAGCTCCAGCGCTTGTTCTTCCCTGATCAAGTGAAAAAGACCATTCAGCAACTGGACTGAATGAACCAAGCCGGCCATGTTGCCGGCTTTTTCATGGTTGCCATCTGGCTCAGGGGCGCTTTCGCCCTGATGCCTGTCGTGCAGAGGCTGTGACGCTAACGGTAGTGGCCACAGGCTGCGTAACTCAATCGAAGGTGAATCAATGACTGACCAGCCCCTGGCCCTTACCGTCGAGCAAGGGCTGCTTGCCGAACAGGACCTGCTGGCCGCCGTTTGCCGGGGCGAGCGCGATAACGGTGTGTTGTTCTGGCGCCCCGCTGACCAGGCGCTAGTGATGCCTCGCAGGATGAGCCGGCTGGAGCACTTTGAAGCGGCGAGTGCGCAATTGGCTGGCGCTGGCTGGCCAGTGCTGCTGCGCGAAACCGGCGGCGAACCTGTACCGCAGTCCCATTCGACGGTAAATATCGCCCTGGTCTATGCGGCCCCGCGCAGTGAGGGCGATCAAGGGCGTATCGAAAAAGCCTACCAGCGCTTGTGCCTGCCACTGTGCGAGGTGCTGCAGGAGTGGGGAGGTGTCGCCTCGGTGGGCGAGATCGAGGGTGCATTCTGCGATGGCCGGTACAACGTCAACCTCAATGGCCGCAAGTTGGTGGGGACCGCCCAGCGCTGGCGCCAGGCCGCCGCAGGCAAAGGCCCGGTGGTGCTGGTGCATGGGGCATTGCTGCTGGATAACGACCGGGAGGCAATGGTAGCTGCCGTCAACCACTTCAATATGTGCTGCAACCTTGAACAGCGATGCCGCGCCGATGCACACATCGCCTTGCATGAAGTAGCACCGGCGGCACCGTGGTTCGCACGGCTATCCCAAGCGTACGCGCAGGTGCTGGCTGAGGTGCCCGTCAGCTAGCGCGTGCCATGTACCACCATGGTCTTGCCCTTGACCTGGACCAGGCTGCGTTCTTCCAGGTCCTTCAGGACGCGACCGACCATCTCCCGTGAACAACCAACGATTCGCCCGATTTCCTGGCGGGTGATCTTGATCTGCATGCCGTCTGGATGGGTCATGGCGTCGGGCTGCTTGCACAAGTCGAGCAAGCACCGCGCAACTCGGCCGGTGACATCGAAGAAGGCCAGGTCCCCAACCTTGCGGGTAGTGTCGCGCAGGCGCTGGGCCATCTGGCTGCTGACAGCATAGAGCATGTCTGGCTCGTGTCGTACCAGTTCGCGGAACTTGCCGTAGCTGATTTCGGCCACTTCGCACTCAGTCTTGGCCCGAACCCAGGCGCTACGATGCTGCTGCGCCTCAACCGGTTCGAACAGCCCTAGCTCACCGAAGAAGTCACCGCTGTTGAGGTAGGCGATGATCATTTCATGGCCATTTTCGTCTTCGATGAGGATGGTGACCGACCCCTTGATGATGAACGACAACGTCTGCGCGCGTTCACCTGCACTGATGATGTTGCTCTTGGCGCTGTAGCGCCGGCGTTGGCAGTGCACCAGCAATTTGTCGATGTTCTTGATCTTTGGGGGTAGGGCAGAGGCTGCCATCGCGAAATCCTGTTCTGTGCAGTCCATGGGCGTCCATGGCTGTTGGCTGGAAAAACGCCATTCGATTGGCGCCAGCTTATCAGACACTACAAAATGTTTCGGCATTAAAGCGCCTCCTTACATACTTTTCCCACAGCGGCACAACGACTAAGCTGACACCCTTTTTGCGAATTCAGGAGTTCGGGTGATGAAGGCACGTATCCAGTGGGCCGGTGAGGCAATGTTCCTTGGCGAGTCCGGCAGCGGCCACGTTGTGGTGATGGATGGCCCACCCGAGGCCGGCGGCCGCAACCTGGGCGTCAGGCCGATGGAAATGCTGTTGCTGGGCCTGGGCGGGTGCAGCAGTTTCGATGTGGTCAGCATCCTGAAAAAGTCGCGCCAGGCGGTGGAGAGCTGCGAAGCGTTTCTCGAGGCCGAGCGGGCAGGCGAGGATCCAAAGGTATTTACCAAGATCCACATGAATTTCGTGGTGAAGGGCCGCGGGTTGAAAGAGGCCCAGGTCAAGCGTGCCGTCGAGCTTTCGGCCGAAAAATACTGCTCGGCGTCGATCATGCTTGAGCGTGCCGGGGTCGAAATCACCCATGGCTACGAGATCGTGGAACTGGGTTGAGCAACGGGTGCGAGCTGCGCGGCGCGTGCCGGCGGCGCTTAATGGCGCAGTGCTGGCAGTGTTGCGTATAGCCAGCCTGGTAGTGCGCTTCTAACCGACTGGCTCAACGCCTCCCGGTGTTTTTGGTAAAGCAGGCCCAGCCCGATGACGCCCAGGCCGATCAAGCTGACCAACACCGGGAACAGCAGGGATTGGGCAAATACGTCATACGCCAGGTACCCCAGGTAGGCGGCAACGCCAAGTGCCCCGAATACCATGAAGACGGGCCGGCGTAGCAACACTGCAACCCCCATGAGCACAAGGTTTATCAGGCAGTAAGTGGCTTTCCCCCATTCACTGCCGCTGTCGAGCATCGTCAACCCACCCCAGAAGGCTGCAAGGCCGGCCAGATAGCCCCAGTGGGCATAGTCTTGCCGCGTCCTACCATCGACTACCAGAAACACCAGCAAGGTCGCCAACCCGAACCACAGAGATACTACTCGGCGTTGGTCCCAACTAAATGGCGCGCCGAATACCCACTCGGTAAGGTCCATCGACATGAACCACAGGGCAACGGCAATGGGCATGACGATAAATGGGTAGGGGACAAGGCGGAGCATCGCCACACCTGCAACAACGGTGGCGGCCTCCATGGCCAGCCAACCGCCCTGTACATGGGTGTAGTACTGGTGGTAATCGGCTTGCACGTCATCGAGCGGCCACCAACCGAGCAACCGCTCCAGCGCGAAGACCGCCAGTGGCACGATACTGACCGCGGCTGCGGCCAGTACGCCGGCCGCAATGGGTTGCTTGCGCTTTTGAAGACTGAGCGCGATCAGGGTCAGCAACCCGATGTAGGCACTGGCCACGGCCAGCAACGCGGTGTCGCCGATGCGTAGCCATGCCTCGTTGAGCAGCCAGCCCATGGCCCCGATGACCAGCAGCGCGCCGAAATAGAACACGCTGTGGGCCAGTTGAAGGCTGCCTGTCGCCACTTGACGCTGGCTGAGAAAGGCTTGCAAGGCCTCGTCCTGGCCTGGCTGGAGAATCCCCGCCTCGACCGCTCGCGCCAGGTCCTTGGCATCGAAACGTGTTGCCATGGCGAGCCTTCAGATGCGATAGGTGCTCTTGGTCATGACCTTGGCCAGCAGGCTCATGCCAAAACGCACAGGCGCAGGAAAGCGGTAGCCACCGGCTTGCAGTGCCGTATCGGCGTGCTGTTCTTCGTCGACGCGCATCTGCTCGAGGATGGCTCGGGATTTTTCATCTTCAGTAGGGATCTGCACCAGGTGCTCGTCCAGGTGCTTGCAGACTTGGTGCTCCGTCGCTGCCACGAAGCCCAGGCTCACCTTGTCGCTCACCAGCCCGGCAAAAGCGCCGATGCCGAATGACATGCCGTAGAACAGCGGGTTCAGGACGCTGGGGTGGCTGTTGAGTTGACGGATGCGTTGTTCGCACCAGGCCAGATGATCGATTTCCTCATCCGCAGCGCGCTCCATGGCCTTGCGCACTGACGGCAGTTTGGCCGTCAAGGCCTGGCCTTGATAAAGCGCCTGGGCGCAGACTTCACCGGTGTGGTTTATGCGCATCAGCCCTGCCACGTGACGTGCCTGCCGATCTTCGAGTTCGACGGCGGGCTTGACGATGGCCGGGGACGGACGAGAGGGTTGGCCGCTGAACGGCAGCAAGGTGCGCATGGCGGTGTCGGCCTGCAGCAACAAGCGGTCGAGCGGGGAATAGTGACGTTCGGTAGCCATCGGGCACCTCCGCAAGAATGTGCCCGACAGTTTAACCCAATCGCGCTCGAGTCGCTTGCGGTGGATCAGCCCGGTGGCCAGTTCATCTGGCGTTGGCCGAGCACGTGCATGTGAATGTGGTAGACCGTCTGCCCACCTTGTTCATTGCAGTTCATGACCACGCGAAAGCCTTCCTCGCAGCCCAGTTCCCTGGCCAGACGCTGGGCCGTGAACAGAATGTGCCCAGCCAGGCCCTTGTCTTCTTCGGTCAGGTCGTTGAGGGTGCGGATGTGCTTTTTCGGAATGACCAGAAAATGCACCGGGGCCTGGGGGGCGATGTCGTGAAATGCCAGAACCTGGTCATCTTCGTAGATGATCTTCGCCGGGATCTCCCGGTTAATGATCTTGAGGAATAAATCGTCCACAGCACTTGCTCCATGGTGAGGGTCCGGGCCGAGTGTACTCAGGCCGAAGCCGCTCGCCCAGCGACTATTCCATACCGACTGGACAATAACGCCGGTGAATCACACCTGCCAGCTTGCGCACCAACCCGTTCGGCAGCAGGCGCGGGGCGAATGCCAGCCAGCGATTGCGTCGCCCCGGCAGAATCAAGGCGCGATTGCGGGCGAGCGCGCGAACGGTGTACAGCGCTACTTCCTCGGGGCTGAGGCAGCGGCTTTTGCCTTCGAGCCGGGCTATGTGGCGCCGTGAGGAACGCACCGGCCCCGGGCACAGCACGCAGACCTTGATGCCTGTGGGTTTGAGCTCTTCGCGCAGGGCCTGGGAGAAATTCATCACGTATGCCTTGCTGGCGGCATAGGTGGCCATCCATGGCCCGGGGGCCACGCCGGCCAGCCCGGCAACGTTGAGGATCTGGCCGCCGCCCTGTACCGCCATCAGATTGCCGATGGCATGACACAAGCGGCTCAGTGCCAGCACGTTGACTTCGAGCAGGTCCTGTTCGTCGGCCCATTCATGGGCCAGGAATGGGCCGTAGGTGCGCTGACCGGCGCAGTTGACCAGCAAATCGATGCGCCGCTCGCCTTCTTCCAGCTCGAGGACGAACCCTGACAGCCTAAGCGGTTGGCTCAGATCGCACGCACGCAACAGCACTTCGACGCCGAAACGCTGGGCAAGCTCGATGGCGACCGGCTCCAGGGTTTCACGGTGGCGTGCGACCAGGATCAGGTTGCGCCCGCGCCGTGCCAGGGCCTCCGCCAGGGCCAGGCCCAAGCCGGTGGAAGCGCCGGTGATCATGGCGTAACGGGTCATGCAGGGCTCCTGGGGCCGAAGAGGGCATCTAGTGTACAGCTTGGCGGTGGCAGGTGCTGCGTTTTGCTGGGCTGCCCAAGCCTGGGAATGCGCCGCTGCATAGGCGGTCAGTGACGCTTATGACGATCGGCGAGTAGCTTTGCACCGTCCTGGCAGCCCCAGTGCTGGGCACCATTATCAGAACGGTTTGACCACCACCAGGATAACGACCGCCAGCAGGATCAGAACAGGTACCTCGTTGAACCAGCGATAGTAGACATGGCTGCGGGTGTTGGTGCCGGCGGCGAAGCGTTTACGCTGGGCCCCGCACACATGGTGGTAGCCGGTCAGCAGAAGCACCAGTGTCAGCTTGGCGTGCAGCCAGCCCTGGCCCAGCCACCCAGGTGTGAGGTAGAGCATCCAGGCGCCGAACACATAGGTGGCGATCATCGCCGGGTTCATGATGCCTCGGTACAGCTTGCGTTCCATGGTCACGAACCGGTCCTGGCTGATGCTGTCCTGGCTCTGGGCATGGTAGACGAACAGCCGTGGCAAGTAGAACAGGCCGGCGAACCAGCATACGACGCTGACGATGTGCAGCGCTTTGATCCATAGGTAGAGCATCGGGGCATTCCTTCAGGTATTCACGGTCGTCAGATAGTAGTGCCCAGGCGCCCTCAGGGACACCTGAAGTGTTGTGACAGACGCATCACGCCCCTATCATCGTGCGTTTTCCAGACGGCTCGTTGATAAGGGGCAAGCGTTATGATCAAGGTCGGTATCGTCGGCGGCACGGGTTACACCGGCGTCGAACTGTTGCGTCTGCTGGCTCAGCACCCACAGGCCGAGGTAGCGGTCATCACCTCGCGCTCGGAAGCCGGTGTGGCGGTGGCCGACATGTATCCGAACCTGCGCGGCCATTACGACGGCCTTGCATTCAGCGTGCCTGACAGCAAGACCCTGGGCGCGTGTGATGTGGTGTTTTTTGCCACTCCCCATGGTGTCGCTCATGCCCTGGCGGGCGAACTCCTGGCGGCGGGCACCAAGGTCATCGACCTGTCGGCCGACTTCCGCCTGCAGGACGCAGTGGAGTGGGCCAAGTGGTACGGCCAGCCTCACGGCGCGCCTGATCTGCTCGACGATGCCGTGTACGGCTTGCCCGAGGTCAACCGCGACAAGATCCGCCAGGCGCGCCTGATCGCGGTTCCGGGCTGCTACCCAACCGCCACTCAACTGGGTTTCCTGCCGTTGCTCGAAGCTGGTTTGGCCGACGCGTCGCGCTTGATCGCCGACTGCAAGTCCGGTGTCAGCGGTGCCGGACGGGGTGCGGCTGTCGGGTCGCTGTTCTGTGAGGCCGGTGAGAGCATGAAAGCCTATGCGGTCAAGGGGCATCGTCACCTTCCGGAAATCAGCCAGGGCCTGCGTCTGGCTGCGGGCAAGGACATTGGCCTGACCTTCGTCCCTCACCTGACGCCGATGATCCGCGGCATCCATGCCACCTTGTATGCGACTGTCGCCGACACATCGGTCGACCTCCAGGCGCTGTACGAGAAGCGCTACGCCAACGAACCCTTCGTGGACGTGATGCCCGCCGGTAGCCACCCCGAAACCCGCAGCGTGCGCGGCGCCAACGTCTGCCGCATTGCTGTTCATCGTCCACAAGGGAGTGATCTGGTCGTGGTGTTGTCGGTCATCGACAACCTGGTCAAAGGCGCTTCCGGGCAGGCCGTGCAGAACCTGAACATCGTGTTCGGGCTTGATGAGCGCATGGGGCTGAGCCATGCCGGCCTGTTGCCGTAAGCTGAGGAGGGCTTACGGCGAGCTGTGCTGATCGCGACCTGCCCGTCGCCTATTGTTGACCGATTTTCTCGGGAAAGCGGATAATGGCCGTCATCGAGTTTTATGACGGCCGTCGGCCGGGAGAATCAACATGAGCGTCGAAACCTTCACCCCTACGGTTTTGGAATTTACCCACGGTGCTGCGCTGAAGGTGAAGAACCTGGTTTCCGAAGAGGGCAATGACCGCCTGAAGCTGCGTGTATTCGTCACCGGTGGCGGTTGCTCGGGTTTCCAGTATGGCTTCACGTTCGATGAGGAAGTGGCCGACGACGATACCATCGTGGAGCGCGAGGGGGTCTCGCTGGTAGTGGACCCGATGAGCTTCCAGTACCTGGCCGGTGCCGAAGTGGATTACCAGGAGGGCCTGGAAGGCTCGCGCTTCATTATCAAGAACCCCAATGCTGCCACCACCTGTGGCTGTGGCTCTTCGTTCTCGATCTGAAGCCTTGCCTTCGTCAAAACGCCGCGCTTAAGCGCGGCGTTTTTCGTTGGGCAGGTCAATGGCTCAAGCCGGATAGATGGCGCCCAGAACACGCAAGCCTTTGGCGGCCGTAACGCTGGGACGGTTGGCAGGGATGCCCTCAAGGCAGCAATGCGCCAGCCAGGCGAACGCCATGGCCTCAACCCAATCAGGGTCTACCCCCTGTTCGGCTGTGCTGGATACCTTCACGCCAGGCAGGCCTGTTGCAAGGCGAGCCATCAAGGCGCCATTGTGGGCGCCACCCCCACATACCAGAAGGGTCCTGGTGCCCTGCTGTGCGGTGTTCAGCGAATCGATGATGCTTTGGGCGCTGACTTCCAGCAGCGTTGCCTGGACGTCCTCGTCGCGGTAGGCAGGCAGCGCAGCGAGATGGCTTTCCAGCCAGCGCAGGTTGAAGACTTCACGGCCTGTACTCTTGGGCCCACTGCCGGCAAAGAATGGGTCGGCCATGAGGGAGGTCAGCAGGGCAGGTTGCACAGCCCCACACGCCGCCCAGGCGCCGTTGGCATCGTATGCCTGGCCGCGTTTGCGCTCGATCCAGGCGTCCATCAGGACATTGCCCGGTCCGCAATCGAAGCCTCGGACCGGCTTGTCTTCGGCAATCAAGCTGAGGTTGCTGAAACCGCCCACGTTCAGAATGGCCAGCGGCTGTTCGAGATGGCCGAACAGCGTTTCGTGGAACGCCGGGACGAGCGGCGCGCCCTGACCACCGGCCGCTACGTCACGGCGACGAAAGTCGGCCACGACCGTGATGCCTGACAGTTCAGCCAGGAGCGCCGGGTTGCCGATCTGCACGGTGAAGCCTCGGGCAGGCTCATGGCGAATGGTCTGGCCATGGCTGCCGATAGCGCGAATGTCTTTGGGCTGCAAGGCATGGTGGTCGAGCAAATCCAGTATGCCTCGGGCTGCCAAGGCCGCCCACAGGTTCTCAGCGAGGGCGACCCGCGCCACTTCATCCGGCCCAGAAGTACACAGGTCGAGCAGCGCTTGCCGCAGTTCCGTTGGCATGGGCAGATAATGGGTGGCGAGCAGTTCGATGTGCTCGCCTTGCTCGACCAGGGCGATGTCCAGCCCATCCAGGCTGGTCCCTGACATCACACCTAGGTAAAGGCCCATGGGCTCACCGTTTGTTCATGGCAAGTAGCGTGGCTTTTTCCTGGTCCATGCGTGCGATCAGCGGCTGGCTTTGCTGCAGGAAACGCTGGCGCTCGTTCTTGGCGATCGGATCGGACATCGGCACTTTCTGGCTCAGCGGGTCAACATGCACGCCGTTGACCTGGAACTCGTAGTGCAGGTGGGGACCGGTGGAAAGGCCGGTGGTCCCGATATAGCCGATGATCTGGCCCTGCTTGACCGAGCCGCCGGTCTTGATGCCCTTGGCAAAGCCTTGCATGTGACCGTACAAGGTCTTGTACCGATTGCCGTGCTGAATGATCACCGTATTGCCGTAGCCGCCGCGCCGGCCGGCCAGCTCGATACGGCCATCACCCGCGGCCTTGATGGGCGTGCCTCGCGGGGCTGCATAGTCCACCCCCTTGTGGGCGCGGATCTTGTTGAGAATCGGGTGCTTGCGCCCGGCAGAGAAGCGGGAGCTGATGCGCGCGAAATCCACGGGTGTGCGGATGAAGGCTTTGCGCAGGCTGTTGCCATCGGCCGTGTAGTAGCTGGTGTTGCCTTGCTTGTTGGTATAGCGCACGGCCGTGTAGGTCTTGCCGCGGTTGGTAAAGCGCGCCGAGAGGATATTACCGGTGCCGACCACTTTGCCGTCCATTACCTTCTGCTCATAGACCACGTCGAACTCGTCACCTTGGCGAATATCCTGGGCGAAGTCGATGTCGTAGCCCAGCACCTTGGCCATGTCCATGGTCAGGCTGTGGGACAACCCGGCGCGTTGTGCCGATGCCGAGAGCGAGCTCTTGATGACGCCATGGGCGTAGGCGGTGCGCACTACGGGTTTGCTGATTTCACGGTTGAAGGTGTAGCCCTTGGCCGTCTTGGTCAGGCGAATGGTTTCGAGGCTGCCGACCTTGCTGTGCAAGCTGGCCAGCTGGCCTTGCTTGTCCAATTCGAACTGCAGGACCTGGCCATGCTTGAGCTGGCTGAACTGCTTGGCTTGCTTGCTGCTGGCAAGAATGTCGTGGACGGCATTGGCCGGCAGGCCGACCTTGGCAAACAGCGTTGACAAGGTATCTCCGCTTGCGACGGTGACTTCCCGGTGGGCAGGGTCTTTCGCGGGCTGTGCGGCGGCTTCGGCCGGCGGGGTTTGCTGTTCGGCTTTCTGGGTGGAGGCAGCCGCCTCATCGATCTGCGCAAACGGCGAGCCTTGCTCACCGGCTGCCTGCACCAGTGGCGCCGCGCGGGATTCGTCTTTCAGTTGCTCGGCTGGGGTTTCCAGCTCGAGGTTGAGGGTGGTTTTCTTGGCTTCCACGTCGCTGGATGGGAACACCAGCAATGCCAGGCTAAGCAGGGCGGCAATGCCGCTGGCGGCCAACAGGTGTGTTTTCGGATAAAGCGGAGGCGCTTTAGGCGGTTCGTTGGTCATGGGTAAGGAGACTTTGAAAAAGGTGAAATGGAATAGATGAATGACATGATGAAGATGAAATAACTGTATAAAATATAACCAAAACCATTTTCACGCAAGGGCGCGTAGACGCTGCGCACACGCCCCCAGGTCACATTCCTTTGCAAAACTTGTATTTGACGGCCGATCTTGTATGGTTGGCTCCCCCTGAATCTGAGCCTTGCGGGTTTGTCTATGAAGTCGGTTGAAGAGCAGCTGGCGCTTATCAAGCGCGGTGCGGAAGAAGTACTGGTGGAGTCCGAGCTGGTTGAAAAACTCAAGCGTGGTCAGCCCTTGCGCATCAAGGCCGGTTTCGACCCTACCGCTCCTGACCTTCATCTCGGTCACACGGTACTGATCAACAAGCTGCGCCAGTTCCAGGAGTTGGGGCATACCGTGGTGTTCCTGATCGGTGACTTCACCGGCATGATCGGCGACCCCAGTGGCAAGAGCGCCACACGCCCGCCATTGACCCGTGAGCAGGTGCTGGACAATGCCGAGACCTATAAGCAGCAGGTCTTCAAGATTCTCGACCCAGCCAGGACCGAGGTCGCGTTCAATTCCACCTGGATGGACACGCTGACACCCGCCGACTTCATCCGTCTGGCATCGCAGTACACGGTCGCCCGTATGCTGGAGCGCGACGATTTCGACAAGCGCTACACCACTAATCAACCCATCGCCATTCATGAATTCCTCTATCCGCTGGTGCAGGGATATGACTCTGTCGCGCTCAAGGCGGATGTCGAGCTGGGCGGTACCGACCAGAAGTTCAACCTGCTGATGGGACGTGAACTGCAGCGTGCCTACGGTCAGGAAGCTCAGAGTATCGTGACCATGCCCCTGCTCGAAGGGCTTGATGGCGTCAAGAAGATGTCCAAGTCGCTGGGTAATTATGTCGGCATCCAGGAAGCGCCTGGTGTGATGTACAGCAAGCTGGTGTCGATTCCGGACACCCTGATGTGGCGTTACTTCGAGTTGCTGAGCTTCCGTTCCATGGAGGACATCGATCAGCTTCGCGTGGATGTAGCCAATGGGGCGAACCCGCGGGACATCAAGATCCAGCTGGCGGAGGAGATCGTGGCGCGGTTCCATGGTGAGGAGGCCGCAGCCAACGCTCATCGCGCCGCTGGGAATCGTATGAAGGACGGCGAGTTGCCGGAAGACTTGCCCGAGATCGAAGTGCTTGCCGCCGAGCCGCTGCCCATTGCTGCGGTGCTCAACCGTGCCGGTCTGGTCAAGAACTCGGCGCAGGCGCGGGATCTATTGGGGAGTGGGGCTGTGAAGGTCGATGGCGCCGTAGTTGACCGTGACTTTGTGGTTGCACTGGGCGCGACCCATGTCTGCCAGGCAGGTAAGAAGTCATTCGCACGCGTCACGCTCAAGGCAGAGTAAGGCATTCGCTGCGCGTACTCTCTATAAGCGGGGGAGGCCGAAGGGCCTTCCCCGCTTTGCTTTTGATTTATATGAAATTAAAGGTTGACGCGGTTTCGAATCCCCTTATAATGCGCCCCACTTCCAGCGACATCGGAACGCGAAACTCCTTGAGATTCAATGAGTTAGCTAGTTCGGGTGGTGCTGTAAGGGTTACGATCGAACAGATCGGCAGCGGTTGAGAAGAAGGTTGACAGTGTGTTGAAACGCTGTAGAATTCGCCTCCCGCTACGAGAGATCGAAGCGAGTCAAGTGTTTGAAGTTGAACGAGTTTCTCGAAATAAACTTCAAAATAAACGCTTGACAGGCAATGAGGAAAGCGTAGAATGCGCGCCTCGGTTGAGACGAAACACGCTCAGCCAAACGCTCTTTAACAAATCGAATCAAGCAATTCGTGTGGGTGCTTGTGAGTACGGACTGATAGTCAAAAAGATTATCAGCATCACAAGTGGCCATGCGAGAAATCACATAGTCATTTGAGATTGCTGAGCCAAGTTTAGGGTTTCTTAAAAACCCAAGCAGTATTGAACTGAAGAGTTTGATCATGGCTCAGATTGAACGCTGGCGGCAGGCCTAACACATGCAAGTCGAGCGGATGACGGGAGCTTGCTCCTTGATTCAGCGGCGGACGGGTGAGTAATGCCTAGGAATCTGCCTGGTAGTGGGGGACAACGTTTCGAAAGGAACGCTAATACCGCATACGTCCTACGGGAGAAAGCAGGGGACCTTCGGGCCTTGCGCTATCAGATGAGCCTAGGTCGGATTAGCTTGTTGGTGAGGTAATGGCTCACCAAGGCGACGATCCGTAACTGGTCTGAGAGGATGATCAGTCACACTGGAACTGAGACACGGTCCAGACTCCTACGGGAGGCAGCAGTGGGGAATATTGGACAATGGGCGAAAGCCTGATCCAGCCATGCCGCGTGTGTGAAGAAGGTCTTCGGATTGTAAAGCACTTTAAGTTGGGAGGAAGGGTTGTAGATTAATACTCTGCAATTTTGACGTTACCGACAGAATAAGCACCGGCTAACTCTGTGCCAGCAGCCGCGGTAATACAGAGGGTGCAAGCGTTAATCGGAATTACTGGGCGTAAAGCGCGCGTAGGTGGTTTGTTAAGTTGGATGTGAAAGCCCCGGGCTCAACCTGGGAACTGCATCCAAAACTGGCAAGCTAGAGTACGGTAGAGGGTGGTGGAATTTCCTGTGTAGCGGTGAAATGCGTAGATATAGGAAGGAACACCAGTGGCGAAGGCGACCACCTGGACTGATACTGACACTGAGGTGCGAAAGCGTGGGGAGCAAACAGGATTAGATACCCTGGTAGTCCACGCCGTAAACGATGTCAACTAGCCGTTGGAATCCTTGAGATTTTAGTGGCGCAGCTAACGCATTAAGTTGACCGCCTGGGGAGTACGGCCGCAAGGTTAAAACTCAAATGAATTGACGGGGGCCCGCACAAGCGGTGGAGCATGTGGTTTAATTCGAAGCAACGCGAAGAACCTTACCAGGCCTTGACATGCAGAGAACTTTCCAGAGATGGATTGGTGCCTTCGGGAACTCTGACACAGGTGCTGCATGGCTGTCGTCAGCTCGTGTCGTGAGATGTTGGGTTAAGTCCCGTAACGAGCGCAACCCTTGTCCTTAGTTACCAGCACATTATGGTGGGCACTCTAAGGAGACTGCCGGTGACAAACCGGAGGAAGGTGGGGATGACGTCAAGTCATCATGGCCCTTACGGCCTGGGCTACACACGTGCTACAATGGTCGGTACAGAGGGTTGCCAAGCCGCGAGGTGGAGCTAATCTCACAAAACCGATCGTAGTCCGGATCGCAGTCTGCAACTCGACTGCGTGAAGTCGGAATCGCTAGTAATCGCGAATCAGAATGTCGCGGTGAATACGTTCCCGGGCCTTGTACACACCGCCCGTCACACCATGGGAGTGGGTTGCACCAGAAGTAGCTAGTCTAACCTTCGGGGGACGGTTACCACGGTGTGATTCATGACTGGGGTGAAGTCGTAACAAGGTAGCCGTAGGGGAACCTGCGGCTGGATCACCTCCTTAATCGACGACATCAGCCTGCTGATGAGCTCCCACACGAATTGCTTGATTCATTGTAAAAGACGATGTTGTAAAGCGACCCTGTTATAGGTCTGTAGCTCAGTTGGTTAGAGCGCACCCCTGATAAGGGTGAGGTCGGCAGTTCAAATCTGCCCAGACCTACCATTACTTGGTTCAGCCGTAGAATACGGGGCCATAGCTCAGCTGGGAGAGCGCCTGCCTTGCACGCAGGAGGTCAGCGGTTCGATCCCGCTTGGCTCCACCAATCCTTCAGGCTTCAGGTTTGCAGCACTGTTCAGAACACAGAAATGAACATTCCGGTGTGAATGTTGATTTCTGACTTTTGTCAGATCGTTCTTTAAAAATTCGGATATGTGATAGAAATAGACTGAAGACCAGTTTCACTGCTGGAATTCAGGCTAAGGTAAAATTTGTGAGTTCTGCTCGTAAGAGCAACGTGCGAATTTTCGGCGAATGTCGTCTTCACAGTATAACCAGATTGCTTGGGGTTATATGGTCAAGTGAAGAAGCGCATACGGTGGATGCCTTGGCAGTCAGAGGCGATGAAAGACGTGGTAGCCTGCGAAAAGCTTTGGGGAGTCGGCAAACAGACTGTGATCCAGAGATCTCTGAATGGGGGAACCCAGCCAGCACAAGCTGGTTATCTTGTACTGAATACATAGGTGCAAGAGGCGAACCAGGGGAACTGAAACATCTAAGTACCCTGAGGAAAAGAAATCAACCGAGATTCCCTTAGTAGTGGCGAGCGAACGGGGACCAGCCCTTAAGTTGATTTGAGATTAGTGGAACGCTCTGGAAAGTGCGGCCATAGTGGGTGATAGCCCCGTACACGAAAATCTCTTGTCAATGAAATCGAGTAGGACGGAGCACGAGAAACTTTGTCTGAATATGGGGGGACCATCCTCCAAGGCTAAATACTACTGACTGACCGATAGTGAACCAGTACCGTGAGGGAAAGGCGAAAAGAACCCCGGAGAGGGGAGTGAAATAGAACCTGAAACCGTATGCGTACAAGCAGTGGGAGCCTACTTTGTTAGGTGACTGCGTACCTTTTGTATAATGGGTCAGCGACTTATATTCAGTGGCGAGCTTAACCGAATAGGGGAGGCGTAGCGAAAGCGAGTCTTAATAGGGCGTTTAGTCGCTGGGTATAGACCCGAAACCGGGCGATCTATCCATGGGCAGGTTGAAGGTTAGGTAACACTGACTGGAGGACCGAACCGACTACCGTTGAAAAGTTAGCGGATGACCTGTGGATCGGAGTGAAAGGCTAATCAAGCTCGGAGATAGCTGGTTCTCCTCGAAAGCTATTTAGGTAGCGCCTCATGTATCACTGTAGGGGGTAGAGCACTGTTTCGGCTAGGGGGTCATCCCGACTTACCAAACCGATGCAAACTCCGAATACCTACAAGTGCCGAGCATGGGAGACACACGGCGGGTGCTAACGTCCGTCGTGAAAAGGGAAACAACCCAGACCGTCAGCTAAGGTCCCAAAGTCATGGTTAAGTGGGAAACGATGTGGGAAGGCTTAGACAGCTAGGAGGTTGGCTTAGAAGCAGCCACCCTTTAAAGAAAGCGTAATAGCTCACTAGTCGAGTCGGCCTGCGCGGAAGATGTAACGGGGCTCAAACCATGCACCGAAGCTACGGGTATCACCTTATGGTGATGCGGTAGAGGAGCGTTCTGTAAGCCTGTGAAGGTGAGTTGAGAAGCTTGCTGGAGGTATCAGAAGTGCGAATGCTGACATGAGTAACGACAATGCGAGTGAAAAACTCGCACGCCGAAAGACCAAGGTTTCCTGCGCAACGTTAATCGACGCAGGGTTAGTCGGTCCCTAAGGCGAGGCTGAAAAGCGTAGTCGATGGAAAACAGGTTAATATTCCTGTACTTCCAGTTATTGCGATGGAGGGACGGAGAAGGTTAGGCCAGCCTGGCGTTGGTTGTCCAGGTTTAAGGTGGTAGGCTGAAATCTTAGGCAAATCCGGGATTTCAAGGCCGAGAGCTGATGACGAGTTGCCTTTAGGCGACGAAGTGGTTGATACCATGCTTCCAAGAAAAGCTCCTAAGCTTCAGATAACTGGGAACCGTACCCCAAACCGACACAGGTGGTTAGGTAGAGAATACCAAGGCGCTTGAGAGAACTCGGGTGAAGGAACTAGGCAAAATGGCACCGTAACTTCGGGAGAAGGTGCGCCGGCGAAGGTGAAGGGCTTGCCCCGTAAGCTTTTGCTGGTCGAAGATACCAGGCCGCTGCGACTGTTTATTAAAAACACAGCACTCTGCAAACACGAAAGTGGACGTATAGGGTGTGACGCCTGCCCGGTGCCGGAAGGTTAATTGATGGGGTTAGCGCAAGCGAAGCTCTTGATCGAAGCCCCGGTAAACGGCGGCCGTAACTATAACGGTCCTAAGGTAGCGAAATTCCTTGTCGGGTAAGTTCCGACCTGCACGAATGGCGTAACGATGGCGGCGCTGTCTCCACCCGAGACTCAGTGAAATTGAAATCGCTGTGAAGATGCAGTGTATCCGCGGCTAGACGGAAAGACCCCGTGAACCTTTACTATAGCTTTGCACTGGACTTTGAATTTGCTTGTGTAGGATAGGTGGGAGGCTTTGAAGTGGGGACGCCAGTTCTCATGGAGCCATCCTTGAAATACCACCCTGGCAACTTTGAGGTTCTAACTCAGGTCCGTTATCCGGATCGAGGACAGTGTATGGTGGGTAGTTTGACTGGGGCG
This sequence comes from Pseudomonas sp. SGAir0191, assembly GCF_002812565.2. Classification (NCBI taxonomy): domain Bacteria; kingdom Pseudomonadati; phylum Pseudomonadota; class Gammaproteobacteria; order Pseudomonadales; family Pseudomonadaceae; genus Pseudomonas; species Pseudomonas sp. SGAir0191. The sequence continues at coordinate 4,509,062 of NZ_CP025035.2, read as the reverse complement.
GTCTCCTCCCAAAGAGTAACGGAGGAGTACGAAGGTGCGCTCAGACCGGTCGGAAATCGGTCGTAGAGTATAAAGGCAAAAGCGCGCTTGACTGCGAGACACACACGTCGAGCAGGTACGAAAGTAGGTCTTAGTGATCCGGTGGTTCTGTATGGAAGGGCCATCGCTCAACGGATAAAAGGTACTCCGGGGATAACAGGCTGATACCGCCCAAGAGTTCATATCGACGGCGGTGTTTGGCACCTCGATGTCGGCTCATCACATCCTGGGGCTGAAGCCGGTCCCAAGGGTATGGCTGTTCGCCATTTAAAGTGGTACGCGAGCTGGGTTTAGAACGTCGTGAGACAGTTCGGTCCCTATCTGCCGTGGACGTTTGAGATTTGAGAGGGGCTGCTCCTAGTACGAGAGGACCGGAGTGGACGAACCTCTGGTGTTCCGGTTGTCACGCCAGTGGCATTGCCGGGTAGCTATGTTCGGAAGAGATAACCGCTGAAAGCATCTAAGCGGGAAACTTGCCTCAAGATGAGATCTCACTGGGATCTTGAATCCCCTAAAGGGCCGTCGAAGACTACGACGTTGATAGGTTGGGTGTGTAAGCGCTGTGAGGCGTTGAGCTAACCAATACTAATTGCCCGTGAGGCTTGACCATATAACACCCAAGCAATTTGCTCCTGCAGATTGCGGTGGTGAAGATGACATGAACCGAAAGTTCGCAACGCATCGCAAATATCACATATCCGAATTCGCTGGGCTGTCCAACAGGACATTCTGGCTACAGAATTTCTTGACGACCATAGAGCATTGGAACCACCTGATCCCATCCCGAACTCAGTAGTGAAACGATGCATCGCCGATGGTAGTGTGGGGTTTCCCCATGTGAGAGTAGGTCATCGTCAAGATTCATTTCGCAAAACCCCTATCTGCGTATGCAGGTAGGGGTTTTGTCTTTGGGCGTCAAATAAGCCGGTCGGCATTGCACCTGTGGAAGCCCCGAGGGTTGGCGGCCTGGTATCTGAGCCGGACCGGTGCAACGTACCCCCCAATCTCAATCGCAGGTCCTTGTCCTATGCAAGGCAATCCCCCATGGCTATCATGCCAGCCTCATTCGAAGTCGAGACGCGCATGCTGAAGTTGTTGAATCTCCTCAAGGATGGCCGATTCCATTCCGGAGAAGCTCTGGGGGCGGCTCTGGGCGTCAGTCGCAGTGCGGTGTGGAAGCAGTTGCAGCACCTGGAAAGCGAGCTAAACCTCAGTATCCACAAGGTACGTGGACGCGGCTATCAGCTAGCGTCACCGTTGGTGCTGCTGGACAATGCTGCGATCGCAGGATACGCGGAGGCGGCAGCCTGGCCCACATTCATCCATGAGTCGATCGACTCGACCAATGCTGAAGGTATGCGCTTGGCGGCGGCAGGACAGCCAGCGCCCTTCGTCGTCTTGGCGGAGCAGCAGACTGCGGGTCGCGGGAGACGCGGCCGGCAATGGATCAGCCCTTTCGCGCAAAACCTTTACTTCAGTCTGGTGCTGCGCATTGATGGCGGCATGCGCCAGCTTGAGGGCCTGAGCCTGGTCGTGGGGTTGGCGGTCATGCGCACATTGCAGGCATTCGGGGTAAGGAATGTAGGCTTGAAGTGGCCTAACGACGTGCTGGTCGATGGTCACAAGGTCACCGGCATCTTGCTCGAGTTGATCGGTGATCCGGCAGACGTATGCCATGTGGTGCTGGGCATTGGCATAAACGTAAATATGCAGGCCAATGCGCAGGTGGATCAACGATGGACATCCATGCGTCGAGAATTGGGGGCGTCTGTAGACCGCAATCATTTAGTGGCGGTGCTGAGCCACCACTTGGAGCATGAGCTGGGGCGTCACCGCCGATATGGATTCGCGGCTTTCCAGGAAGAATGGGAGCAGGCGCATCTCTGGCAGGGGCGCAATGTCACGCTCATTGCCGGAGCCACCCAGGTACAAGGCGTAGTCGCGGGTGTGGACGGGCAGGGCGGTTTGCGCATGTGTGTAGATGGCGTGGAGAGAGTTTTCAGCGGCGGCGAGCTTAGTTTGAGGTTGAGTGATGATTCTTGAGCTCGATTGCGGTAACAGCTTCATCAAGTGGCGGGTAATTCACGTTCACGACGCGATGATCGTGGGTGGCGGAATCGTGGATTCCGACCAGACACTCATGGACCAGATCAGAGCGCTGGCATGCGTGCAGGTTACGGCTTGCCGTATCGTCAGTGTGCGCAGTGAAGAAGAAACCGACGCTTTGACGTCACTGATTGCTCAAGTGTTTGCCGTCCAGGCACAGGTCGCACGGTCAGCGCCGGAGATGGCGGGCGTGCGCAATGGCTATGAGGACTATCAGCGCCTTGGTATGGATCGCTGGCTGGCGACGCTGGGCGCATTCCACCTTGCCAAGGGCGCTTGCCTCGTCATTGATCTGGGCACTGCGGCCAAAGCGGACTTCGTGGCGGCCAATGGGGAGCATCTCGGCGGCTACATCTGTCCAGGCATGCCTCTGATGCGCAGCCAGCTGCGCACGCACACGCGGCGTATTCGCTATGACGATGCGTCTGCCGAGCGTGCACTGGTCAGCTTGGCTCCGGGTCGCTCAACGGTGGAGGCGGTCGAACGAGGCTGCGTGCTGATGCTGCAAGGCTTCGTGCGCACACAAGTTGAGCAAGCGCGTGAGATGTGGGGCGAGGATTTTGCTGTGTTCCTGACGGGAGGGGATGCCCCGTTGGTCAAGGACTCGTTGCCTGACGCGCGTGTAGTGCCCGACTTGGTCTTTGTAGGCCTGGCCATGGCCTGCCCATTGAATTGAGGTGCCTATGCGCTGGTTGTTCTTGTTGCTGCTGATGCTCAATGGTGTTTACTACGTCTGGAATCAGCAGGAGGCGCCACTCAAGGTCAAGGATGTCACGCCGCTTTTGCTTTATAAAGGCAGTCAGCAGGACATTCGCCTGTTGCGGGAAGCGGGAGTGGCGGCACCTGATCGGCGTCGCGAAGAGTGCCTCATCGTTGGAGGCGCAATGACGACCGAGGTGCTCGAGTCGCTTCGTCAGCGGCTGACAAGTCTGGACATCGCCACGGCTCCAGTCCGTGGGCAGGTCGCAGGTGCCCAGGGGCGTTGGCTCAAAGTAGAGCCTGAAAGTGAACGCTTGTTGGACCCAGCGGCCCTTGACGCGCTTTCCAATGATTTCAAAGACTTAAAACATCAAATTATTTTCTGCCAGGGTATTGCAACTGGTGAATAGCTTGATAGAATGGCGCCCGCTTCGCAGGGAACACCACTCAGGTGGTTGAGTTGCAAGCGGTGTCACCGCAGCTAAGTTTCAGATTTGATTGAAAAAATTTGAAAAAGCGCTTGACACTAGGACGGCAGATGAATAAAATGCCGGCCACATCTGGAGGGATTCCCGAGCGGCCAAAGGGGACGGACTGTAAATCCGTTGCGAGAGCTTCGAAGGTTCGAATCCTTCTCCCTCCACCAGTTTTAGCGAGAGCCGCAAGCCTCGCGGGTATAGTTTAGTGGTAGAACCTCAGCCTTCCAAGCTGATGATGCGGGTTCGATTCCCGCTACCCGCTCCAAGTTTGCTGGTTATTGCACAACGTGTTTCGCTCTTGTAGCTCAGTTGGTAGAGCACACCCTTGGTAAGGGTGAGGTCAGCGGTTCAAGTCCGCTCAAGAGCTCCATATAAACAAGGCAGATATGAAAATATCTGCCTTTGTTTTATCAGCGCAAGACTATTTCTTCTGCGGAGGATTGTATCGATGGCTAAGGAAAAGTTTGATCGTTCCCTTCCCCACGTTAACGTCGGCACTATCGGCCACGTTGACCACGGTAAGACCACTCTGACCGCAGCTCTGACTCGCGTCTGCTCCGAAGTATTCGGTTCGGCAGTCGTTGAGTTCGACAAGATCGACTCGGCTCCGGAAGAAAAAGCGCGCGGTATCACCATCAACACCGCTCACGTTGAGTACAACTCGACCATTCGTCACTACGCTCACGTTGACTGCCCAGGTCACGCTGACTACGTGAAGAACATGATCACCGGTGCTGCCCAGATGGACGGCGCGATTCTGGTTTGCTCGGCCGCCGATGGTCCGATGCCACAAACCCGTGAGCACATCCTGCTGTCCCGTCAGGTTGGCGTTCCGTACATCGTGGTCTTCCTGAACAAGGCTGACCTGGTAGACGACGCTGAGCTGCTGGAACTGGTCGAGATGGAAGTTCGCGACCTGCTGTCCACCTACGACTTCCCAGGCGACGACACCCCGATCATCATCGGTTCGGCTCGTATGGCGCTGGAAGGCAAAGACGACAACGAAATGGGCACTACCGCTGTCAAGAAGCTGGTAGAGACTCTGGATTCCTACATCCCTGAGCCAGTTCGTGCCATCGACCAGCCTTTCCTGATGCCGATCGAAGACGTGTTCTCGATCTCGGGTCGTGGTACCGTTGTGACCGGCCGTATCGAGCGTGGTATCGTCCGCGTTCAGGATCCGCTGGAAATCGTTGGTCTGCGTGACACCACCACCACCACCTGCACCGGTGTTGAGATGTTCCGCAAGCTGCTGGACGAAGGCCGTGCTGGCGAGAACTGCGGCGTTCTGCTGCGTGGTACCAAGCGTGACGACGTTGAGCGTGGCCAGGTTCTGGTCAAGCCAGGTTCGGTCAAGCCGCACACCAAGTTCACCGCAGAAGTCTACGTTCTGTCGAAAGAAGAAGGCGGTCGTCACACTCCGTTCTTCAAAGGCTACCGTCCTCAGTTCTACTTCCGTACCACTGACGTGACCGGTAACTGCGAACTGCCGGAAGGCGTTGAAATGGTAATGCCAGGTGACAACATTCAGATGACTGTTACCCTGATCAAGACCATCGCAATGGAAGACGGTCTGCGCTTCGCTATCCGTGAAGGCGGTCGTACCGTCGGCGCCGGCGTCGTAGCCAAAATTATTGAATAAGTAGTTGATTTACTTGATTGGGCCGGTATAATAGCCGGCCTGATACAGCGTTACAGGTCAGTAGCTCAATTGGCAGAGCGACGGTCTCCAAAACCGTAGGTTGGGGGTTCGATTCCCTCCTGACCTGCCATTTCACCTCGGTGTGATGGCTTTCTTCTTACAGGATCCTCCTCGATGACCCCCAAAACTGAAGCCCAAGAATCGCGTTTTGATCTGTTCAAGTGGCTGGCTGTAGTGGCTTTGGTGGTTGTTGGTGTAGTGGGTAATCAGTATTACTCTGCTGCTCCAATTCTGTACCGCGTACTCGCACTTCTTGCTCTGGCTGCTGTTGCTGGCTTTGTTGCCTTGCAGACCGCGAAGGGTAAGTCGTTCTTTACGCTGGCCAAGGAAGCGCGTACCGAGATTCGTAAAGTCGTATGGCCGACCCGCCAAGAAACCACCCAGACCACGCTGATTGTTGTGGCTGTCGTGCTGGTTATGGCTCTGCTGCTGTGGGGGCTCGATTCCCTGCTCGGCTGGGCGGTCTCCTTGATCGTAGGCTAAAGGTGCCCCGTGGCTAAGCGTTGGTATGTTGTGCATGCTTACTCGGGTTACGAGAAGCATGTGATGCGCTCCTTGATCGAGCGCGTCAAGCTGGCTGGCATGGAAGACGGTTTCGGCGAGATCCTGGTTCCGACCGAAGAAGTCGTTGAAATGCGTAACGGCCAGAAGCGCAAGAGTGAACGCAAGTTCTTCCCGGGCTACGTGTTGGTCCAGATGGAAATGAACGAAGGGACTTGGCACTTGGTCAAGGATACCCCGCGCGTGATGGGCTTTATCGGTGGTACAGCGGACAAGCCCGCACCCATCACTGATAAAGAAGCTGAGGCAATCCTGCGTCGCGTTGCCGACGGCAGTGACAAGCCGAAGCCCAAGACTCTGTTCGAGCCCGGTGAAGTGGTTCGAGTCATTGATGGTCCGTTCGCAGACTTCAATGGTAGTGTCGAAGAGGTTAACTACGAAAAGAGCCGCCTGCAGGTTGCAGTGCTTATTTTCGGTCGCTCTACGCCCGTGGAGCTCGAGTTCAGCCAGGTCGAAAAGGTCTAGGCGGACGAAGCATCCCATACCCCGCAGCCCTGTGTGCTGCGGGGTTTTGTCGTCACTGGGATAAAACGCAAGTCATCCGGGGAGCCAATAGGCGTTCGTACCCGATATTGGAGTAGCTCATGGCTAAGAAGATTCAGGCTTACATCAAGCTGCAAGTTAAGGCCGGCCAGGCCAACCCAAGCCCACCCGTTGGTCCAGCACTGGGCCAACATGGTGTGAACATCATGGAATTCTGCAAGGCCTTCAACGCCCGTACCCAGGGTCAAGAAGCCGGCCTGCCGACTCCAGTGATCATCACTGTATACAGCGACCGTAGCTTCACCTTCGAGACCAAGAGCACTCCTGCCTCGGTTCTGCTGAAGAAAGCTGCTGGCCTGACCAGTGGTTCGGCTCGCCCGAACACCGTTAAAGTCGGTACCGTTACCCGCGCTCAGCTGGAAGAAATCGCCAAGGCTAAACAAGCCGACCTGACTTCTGCTGACCTGGACGCAGCTGTACGCACCATCGCTGGCTCTGCCCGCAGCATGGGCTTGAACGTGGAGGGTGTGTAATGGCTAAGCTGACCAAGCGCCAAAAGGCAATCGCCGAAAAAATCGAAGCAGGCAAGGCCTATAACTTCGAAGAAGCGGCAACTCTGCTGGCTTCGCTGCCGGCTGCCAAGTTCGTCGAATCGTACGACATCGCGGTAAACCTCGGTGTTGACCCACGTAAATCCGACCAGGTTGTTCGTAGCGCTACCGTGCTGCCACACGGCACTGGCAAGACTGTACGTGTTGCTGTCTTCACCCAGGGTCCAGCTGCTGAAGCCGCTCTGGCTGCCGGCGCTGACCGCGTAGGTATGGACGATCTGGCTGCTGAAATGAAAGGCGGCGACCTGAACTATGACGTCGTCATCGCATCGCCTGATGCCATGCGTGTTGTAGGTCAGCTGGGTCAGGTTCTGGGCCCACGTGGCCTGATGCCTAACCCGAAGGTTGGTACCGTAACCCCAGACGTAGCCACTGCCGTGAAAAACGCCAAGGCTGGTCAGGTTCGCTACCGTACCGACAAGAACGGTATCATTCACACTTCCGTTGGCAAAATCGGCTTCGAAGCCGGCAAGCTGAAGGAAAACGTTGAAGCGCTGATCGCTGACCTCAAGCGTATCAAGCCAGCTTCTTCGAAAGGTATCTACGTCAAGCGCGTTACCCTGAGCACCACTATGGGCCCAGGTCTGGTCATCGACCAGAGCTCGCTGGACGTGTAAGAACATGGTGGTGTGACCTGTCACGCCACCAGCAAAAATTGGGGTCCCTGCCTGGCGGGGGCTATCCAAGACCGTAGGCGGCGCAAGCCTTAAAACATCAGCCCACGCAGATGGTGCTCCCGATTCGTTACCGAATCAGACACCAAAACGACATCCGGCTTCGGCCAGATGAAACGGTAAAAACCAGGAGTAAACCCGTGGCAATTAAACTCGAAGACAAGAAGGCCATCGTCGCTGAAGTCAACGAGGCTGCCAAAGTCGCTCTGTCCGCTGTCGTGGCCGATGCCCGTGGTGTGACTGTAAGCGCAATGACCGGACTCCGTAAAGAGGCCCGCGAAGCTGGCGTATACGTGCGTGTCGTACGTAACACCCTGCTCAAGCGCGCTGTTGAAGGCACCGAATTTTCGATCCTCAACGATGCGTTCAAAGGCCCGACCCTGATTGCTTTCTCCAACGAACACCCGGGCGCTGCTGCCCGTCTGTTCAAAGAGTTCGCCAAGGGTCAGGACAAGTTCGAGATCAAGGCAGCTGCGTTTGACGGCAATTTCATTGCAGCGAACCAGATCGACGTGTTGGCTACCCTGCCGACCCGCGACGAAGCTATTGCGAAACTGATGAGCGTGATCCAAGGCGCTACCAGCAAGCTGGCTCGTACTCTGGCAGCCATTCGCGACCAGAAAGAAGCTACCGCTGCCTAAGGCAAGCGAAACTCTTTCAAAATCATTCGTTTAATTTGATGGCTGCGTAGGCTGTCACCCCAATACAGGATTTAAGTCATGTCCCTGACTAACGAGCAAATCATCGAAGCAATCGGCCAGAAAACCGTTCTGGAAGTTGTTGAGCTGATCAAAGCTATGGAAGAAACCTTCGGCGTTACCGCTGCTGTTGCCGCTGCTGGCCCAGCTGCTGCTGCTGCCGTTGTTGAAGAGCAGACCGAGTTCAACGTTGTTCTGGTTGAAGCTGGCGACAAGAAAGTGAACGTGATCAAGGCCGTTCGCGAACTGACCGGTCTGGGCCTGAAAGAAGCCAAAGAGAAAGTCGATGGCGCTCCTCAGGTTGTAGCTGAAGGCGTTTCGAAAGAAGCCGCTGAAGACGCTAAGAAGAAGCTGGAAGAAGCAGGCGCTAAAGTCGAGCTGAAGTAATCTCGACCTTGCGACGCCAGTCCGAGCGTTGAGCAAAGGGCTGATGGCTGGTGGCTTATGCCACCGGCCTTTTTCCGTTATTGGCGGTCGGTCAGGCCGGCCCCGATAACAAGCTGCAAGACACCCATGTGGGTGGCGCAAACCAAGGGTTTGCACGATTTTCTGGCTGCTCCCGCCGGGAGAAGCCAAACAAGCAGGTGACCAAGCTGGGGAACGCTGATGGCTTACTCATACACTGAGAAAAAACGTATCCGCAAGGACTTTAGCAAGTTGCCGGACGTGATGGATGTGCCTTACCTCCTGGCCATCCAGCTGGATTCGTATCGCGAATTCCTGCAAGCGGGAGCATCCAAGGATCAGTTCCGCGACGTCGGTCTGCATGCGGCCTTCAAATCGGTATTCCCGATCATCAGCTACTCCGGCAATGCTGCCTTGGAGTACGTAGGCTATCGCCTGGGCGAACCCGCCTTCGATGTGAAGGAATGTGTCCTGCGTGGCGTGACCTTCGCGGTCCCACTGCGGGTCAAGGTGCGCCTGATCATCTTCGACAAGGAATCGTCGAACAAAGCGATCAAGGACATCAAAGAGCAAGAAGTCTACATGGGTGAAATCCCCCTGATGACTGAGAACGGTACCTTCGTAATCAACGGTACCGAGCGTGTGATCGTTTCCCAGCTGCACCGCTCGCCGGGTGTATTCTTCGACCACGACCGTGGCAAGACTCACAGCTCGGGCAAGCTGCTGTACTCCGCTCGCATCATTCCTTACCGCGGCTCCTGGTTGGACTTCGAGTTCGATCCCAAGGACTGCGTATTCGTGCGTATCGACCGTCGCCGCAAACTGCCGGCTTCCGTCCTGCTGCGCGCGCTGGGCTACAGCACTGAAGAAGTGCTGAACACCTTCTACACCACCAACGTGTTCCATGTTTCCGGCGAGAACCTCAGCCTTGAACTGGTGCCACAGCGTCTGCGTGGTGAAGTCGCGGTCATGGACATCCATGACGAGAATGGCAAGGTCATCGTCGAGCAAGGCCGTCGTATCACTGCGCGCCATATCAATCAGCTCGAAAAAGCCGGTGTCAAACAGCTCAACGTGCCGATGGAGTATGTCCTGGGCCGTACGACTGCCAAGGCCATCGTGCACCCTGCAACCGGCGAGATCATTGCCGAGTGCAACACCGAGCTGACGACCGAACTGCTGGTCAAAGTCGCCAAGGCACAGGTCGTCCGCATCGAGACCCTGTACACCAACGACATCGATTGCGGTCCGTTCATCTCCGATACCTTGAAGATCGACACCACCAGCAACCAATTGGAAGCTCTGGTCGAAATCTATCGCATGATGCGTCCAGGTGAGCCGCCGACCAAGGATGCTGCCGAAACCCTGTTCAACAACCTGTTCTTCAGCGCCGAGCGTTACGACCTGTCCGCCGTCGGCCGCATGAAGTTCAACCGTCGTATCGGTCGCACCGAAATCGAAGGTTCGGGCGTGCTGAGCAAGGAAGATATCGTCGAGGTTCTGAAGACTCTCGTCGATATCCGTAACGGCAAAGGCATCGTCGACGACATCGACCACCTGGGTAACCGTCGCGTACGTTGCGTTGGTGAAATGGCCGAGAACCAGTTCCGTGTAGGCCTGGTGCGTGTCGAGCGCGCGGTCAAGGAACGTCTGTCGATGGCTGAAAGCGAAGGCCTGATGCCTCAGGACCTGATCAACGCCAAGCCGGTTGCGGCCGCGGTGAAAGAGTTCTTCGGTTCCAGCCAGCTTTCGCAGTTCATGGACCAGAACAACCCGCTCTCCGAGATCACCCACAAGCGCCGTGTTTCCGCACTCGGCCCTGGCGGTCTGACCCGTGAGCGTGCTGGCTTCGAGGTGCGTGACGTACACCCGACCCACTACGGCCGCGTGTGCCCGATCGAAACCCCTGAAGGTCCGAACATCGGTCTGATCAACTCTCTGGCTGCGTATGCTCGCACCAACCAGTACGGCTTCTTGGAAAGCCCGTACCGTGTGGTGAAGGAAGGCGTTGTCAGCGACGACATCGTATTCCTGTCTGCCATCGAAGAGGCCGATCACGTGATCGCCCAGGCTTCGGCCGCGATGAACGACAAGAAGCAGCTGATCGATGAGCTGGTCGCTGTGCGTCACCTGAACGAATTCACCGTCAAGGCGCCGGAAGACGTCACTCTGATGGACGTTTCGCCCAAGCAGGTAGTTTCGGTCGCTGCGTCGCTGATCCCATTCCTGGAGCACGACGACGCCAACCGTGCACTGATGGGCTCGAACATGCAGCGTCAGGCTGTACCCACCCTGCGTGCCGACAAGCCGCTGGTAGGTACCGGCATGGAGCGCAACGTTGCCCGTGACTCCGGTGTCTGCGTGGTTGCTCGCCGCGGTGGCGTGATCGACTCGGTCGACGCCAGCCGTATCGTGGTCCGTGTAGCGGATGACGAAGTGGAAACCGGCGAGGCAGGTGTAGATATCTACAACCTGACCAAGTACACCCGTTCGAACCAGAACACCTGCATCAACCAGCGTCCGCTGGTGAGCAAGGGTGACATGGTACAGCGCGGCGATATCATGGCCGATGGCCCGTCCACCGACATGGGTGAGCTGGCGCTGGGTCAGAACATGCGCATCGCGTTCATGGCATGGAACGGCTTCAACTTCGAAGACTCCATCTGCCTCTCCGAGCGCGTCGTTCAGGAAGATCGCTTCACCACGATCCACATCCAGGAACTGACCTGTGTGGCCCGTGACACCAAGCTTGGCCCAGAAGAGATCACTGCAGACATCCCGAACGTGGGTGAGGCTGCGCTGAACAAGCTGGACGAAGCCGGTATCGTTTACGTCGGTGCTGAAGTTGGCGCTGGCGATATTCTGGTCGGCAAGGTAACGCCAAAAGGCGAAACCCAGCTCACCCCTGAAGAAAAACTGCTGCGCGCGATCTTCGGCGAAAAAGCCAGCGACGTTAAGGACACTTCCCTGCGCGTACCGACCGGTACCAAGGGTACTGTCATCGACGTTCAGGTCTTCACCCGTGATGGCGTCGAGCGTGACAGCCGTGCGCTGGCCATCGAGAAGATGCAGCTCGACGAGATCCGCAAGGACCTCAACGAGGAATTCCGCATCGTCGAAGGCGCAACCTTCGAGCGTCTGCGCTCTGCGTTGGATGGTCAGGTGGTCGACGGTGGTGCAGGCCTGAAGAAAGGCACTGTCATCACTGATGAAGTCCTCGCCGGTCTGGAGCACGGTCAGTGGTTCAAGCTGCGCATGGCCGAAGATGCACTGAACGAGCAGCTGGAAAAGGCTCAGCAGTACATCGTCGACCGTCGCCGACTGCTGGACGACAAGTTCGAAGACAAGAAGCGCAAGCTGCAACAGGGCGATGACCTGGCACCAGGCGTTCTGAAGATCGTCAAGGTCTACCTGGCAATCCGCCGTCGCATCCAGCCGGGTGACAAGATGGCCGGTCGTCACGGTAACAAAGGTGTTGTCTCGGTGATCATGCCGGTCGAAGACATGCCGCATGACGCCAACGGCACGCCGGTCGATGTCGTACTTAACCCGTTGGGTGTACCTTCGCGTATGAACGTGGGTCAGATTCTGGAAACCCACTTGGGCCTCGCGGCCAAGGGTCTGGGTGAAAAGATCGATCGCATGATCGAGGAGCAGCGCAAGGCCGCAGAGCTGCGCGTGTTCCTGACCGAGGTCTACAACGAGATCGGTGGTCGTCAGGAAAGCCTCGACGAGTTCAGCGATGAAGAAATTCTCGCCCTGGCTCATAACCTGAAGAAAGGCGTGCCAATGGCAACGCCCGTGTTCGACGGTGCGAAAGAGAGCGAGATCAAGGCCATGCTGAAGCTGGCCGACCTGCCTGAGAGCGGCCAGATGGTGCTGTTCGATGGCCGTACCGGCAACAAGTTCGAGCGTCCTGTGACCGTTGGTTACATGTACATGCTGAAGCTGAACCACTTGGTGGACGACAAGATGCACGCGCGTTCCACTGGTTCTTACAGCCTGGTTACCCAGCAGCCGCTGGGTGGTAAGGCACAGTTCGGTGGTCAGCGTTTCGGGGAGATGGAAGTGTGGGCGCTGGAAGCATACGGCGCGGCATACACCCTGCAAGAAATGCTCACAGTGAAGTCGGACGACGTGAACGGCCGTACCAAGATGTACAAGAACATCGTGGATGGCGATCACCGTATGGAGCCGGGCATGCCCGAGTCCTTCAACGTGTTGATCAAAGAGATCCGTTCGCTCGGTATCGATATCGATCTGGAAACCGAATAACACGTGACGTGAAGGGGAGTGGGGCAGGCAGTGCCCGCTCCCTGCTCCGCCAGGAGGAAAGGCCTTGAAAGACCTACTGAATTTGCTGAAAAACCAGGGTCAAGTCGAAGAGTTCGACGCCATCCGCATCGGTCTGGCGTCACCAGAGATGATCCGTTCGTGGTCGTTCGGTGAAGTTAAGAAGCCGGAAACCATCAACTACCGTACGTTCAAACCAGAACGTGACGGCCTGTTCTGCGCCAAGATCTTTGGCCCAGTCAAGGACTACGAGTGCCTGTGCGGTAAGTACAAGCGGCTCAAGCATCGCGGCGTTATCTGCGAGAAGTGCGGCGTTGAAGTTGCCCTCGCCAAGGTCCGTCGTGAGCGCATGGCTCACATCGAGCTGGCTTCGCCGGTCGCACACATCTGGTTCCTGAAGTCGCTACCGTCCCGTATCGGCTTGCTGATGGACATGACCCTGCGTGATATCGAGCGCGTGCTCTACTTCGAGAGCTACGTCGTAATCGACCCAGGCATGACTACGCTTGAAAAAGGCCAGTTGCTCAACGACGAGCAGTACTTCGAAGCGCTGGAAGAGTTCGGTGACGATTTCGACGCCCGCATGGGTGCCGAGGCTGTCCGCGAGCTGCTGCACGCTATCGACCTGGAGCACGAGATCGGCCGCCTGCGTGAAGAGATTCCGCAGACCAACTCGGAAACCAAGATCAAGAAGCTGTCCAAGCGCCTGAAGCTCATGGAAGCCTTCCAGGGCTCCGGCAACCTGCCTGAGTGGATGGTCCTGACCGTCCTGCCAGTGCTGCCGCCGGACCTGCGCCCGCTGGTACCGTTGGATGGCGGCCGCTTCGCGACCTCCGACCTGAACGACCTGTACCGTCGGGTGATCAACCGTAACAACCGTCTCAAGCGCCTGCTGGATCTGTCGGCGCCGGACATCATCGTGCGCAACGAAAAGCGCATGCTGCAGGAAGCGGTCGACGCCCTGCTGGACAACGGCCGTCGTGGTCGCGCCATCACTGGTTCGAACAAGCGTCCGCTGAAGTCCCTGGCCGACATGATCAAAGGTAAGCAAGGTCGCTTCCGTCAGAACTTGCTCGGTAAGCGTGTGGACTACTCCGGCCGTTCGGTAATTACCGTAGGCCCGACCCTGCGTCTGCACCAGTGCGGTCTGCCGAAGAAGATGGCCCTCGAGCTGTTCAAGCCGTTCATTTTCGGCAAGCTGGAAATGCGTGGTCTGGCGACCACCATCAAGGCTGCCAAAAAGATGGTCGAGCGCGAACTGCCAGAGGTGTGGGACGTTCTCGCCGAAGTGATTCGCGAACACCCCGTGCTGCTCAACCGTGCACCGACCCTGCACCGTCTGGGTATCCAGGCCTTTGAGCCGGTACTGATCGAAGGTAAGGCCATCCAGCTGCACCCGCTGGTCTGCGCCGCGTACAACGCCGACTTCGACGGTGACCAGATGGCCGTTCACGTGCCGCTGACGCTGGAAGCCCAGCTCGAAGCGCGTGCACTGATGATGTCGACCAACAACATCCTGTCGCCAGCCAACGGTGAGCCAATCATCGTTCCGTCGCAGGACGTCGTGTTGGGTCTGTATTACATGACCCGTGAGGCCATCAACGCCAAGGGCGAGGGTCGTGTGTTTGCCGACCTGCAGGAAGTCGACCGCGTATTCCGCGCCGGCGAAGCTGCCCTGCACGCGAAAATCAAGGTTCGTATCAACGAGACCGTGAAAGAACGTGATGGCAGCGTCACCAAGAACACCCGTATCGTCGACACCACTGTTGGCCGTGCGCTGCTGTTCCAGGTTGTACCTGCTGGCCTGCCTTACGATGTCGTCAACCAGCCAATGAAGAAAAAGGCGATCTCCAAGCTGATCAACCAGTGCTACCGCGTGGTTGGTCTGAAAGAGACCGTCATCTTCGCTGACCAGTTGATGTACACCGGTTTCGCCTACTCGACCATTTCCGGTGTTTCCATCGGTGTGAACGACTTCGTCATCCCGGATGAGAAGGCCCGCATCATCGGTACGGCTACCGATGAAGTGAAGGAAATCGAAAGTCAGTACGCCTCCGGCCTGGTAACCCAGGGCGAGAAGTACAACAAGGTCATCGACTTGTGGTCCAAGGCGAACGACGAAGTGTCCAAGGCGATGATGGCCAACCTCTCGAAAGAGAAGGTCATTGATCGCGAGGGCAATGAAGTCGACCAGGAATCGTTCAACTCGATGTACATGATGGCTGACTCGGGTGCGCGTGGTTCTGCAGCCCAGATCCGTCAGCTGGCCGGTATGCGTGGCCTGATGGCCAAGCCGGATGGCTCCATCATCGAGACGCCGATCACCGCGAACTTCCGTGAAGGTCTGAGCGTACTTCAGTACTTCATCTCGACTCACGGTGCTCGTAAGGGTCTGGCGGATACCGCACTGAAGACTGCTAACTCCGGTTACCTGACGCGTCGTCTGGTAGACGTGGCGCAGGACCTGGTGGTGACCGAGATCGACTGCGGTACCGACCAAGGTCTGGTCATGACCCCGCACATCGAAGGCGGCGACGTTGTCGAGCCGCTGGGTGAGCGTGTTCTGGGCCGTGTGATCGCCCGTGACGTGTTCAAGCCAGGCACCGAGGACGTCATCGTTCCTGCCGGTACGCTGGTAGACGAGAAGTGGGTCGAGTTCATCGAGCTGAACAGCATCGACGAAGTGGTCGTGCGTTCGCCGATCAGCTGCGAAACCCGCTTCGGTATCTGCGCCAAGTGTTACGGCCGTGACCTGGCGCGCGGTCATCAGGTCAACATCGGTGAAGCGGTCGGTGTCATTGCCGCCCAGTCCATCGGTGAGCCTGGTACCCAGCTGACCATGCGTACGTTCCACATCGGTGGTGCTGCAAGCCGGACCTCGGCTGCTGACAGCGTTCAGGTGAAGAATGGCGGTATGGTACGTCTGCATAACCTGAAGCAGGTTGAGCGCGCAGACGGTAACCTGGTTGCCGTATCGCGTTCGGGCGAGTTGGCCATTGCCGACGAATTCGGTCGTGAGCGTGAGCGTTACAAGCTGCCGTACGGCGCTGTGATTTCGGTCAAGGAAGGTGACAAGGTCGAAGCTGGCGCCATCGTCGCCAAGTGGGACCCGCACACCCACCCGATCGTGACCGAGCTCAAAGGTACCGTGACCTTCGTGGGCATGGAAGAAAACATCACCATCAAGCGTCAGACCGATGAGCTCACCGGCCTGACCAACATTGAAGTGCTGGACGTCAAGGATCGCCCTGCCGCAGGCAAGGAAATCCGTCCGGCCATCAAGATGGTGGATGCCTCTGGCAAGGACCTGTACCTGCCGGGTACCGATGTACCTGCCCAGTACTTCCTGCCGGCCAACGCCCTGGTTGGCGTAGCCGACGGTGCCCAGATCGGTGTCGGTGACGTTATTGCGCGTATCCCGCAAGAAACGTCCAAGACCCGTGACATCACCGGTGGTCTGCCACGTGTTGCCGACTTGTTCGAAGCGCGTCGTCCGAAGGAAGCGTCGATTCTGGCTGAAGTCAGCGGTACCATTGCCTTCGGTAAAGAGACCAAGGGCAAGCGTCGCCTGGTGATCACGCCGACCGACGGTAGCGATCCGTACGAAGAGCTGATTCCGAAGTGGCGTCACCTGAACGTCTTCGAGGGTGAGCAGGTAAACCGCGGCGAAGTTATCTCCGACGGCCCGAGCGATCCGCACGACATCCTGCGTTTGTTGGGTGTCAGCGCACTCGCCAAGTACATCGTCAACGAGATTCAGGACGTTTACCGTCTGCAAGGCGTAAAGATCAACGACAAGCACATCGAGACCATCCTGCGCCAGATGCTGCGCAAGGTCGAGATTTCCGAGTCGGGCGATTCCAGCTTCATCAAGGGCGACCAGATGGAACTGACTCAGGTACTGGTAGAGAACGAGCGTCTCGCCGGCGAGGACAAGTTCATCTCCAAGTTCACCCGTGTGCTGCTGGGTATCACCAAGGCGTCGCTGTCGACCGAGTCGTTCATTTCCGCGGCTTCCTTCCAGGAAACCACCCGCGTACTGACCGAAGCGGCCGTAACTGGCAAGCGCGACTACCTGCGTGGTCTGAAAGAAAACGTGGTCGTGGGTCGTCTGATCCCGGCCGGTACGGGTCTGGCTTACCACAGCGAGCGCAAGCGTCGTCGTGATGCAGACAAACCGCTGCGTGTAAGCGCCAGTGAGGTAGAAGCCGCACTGACCGAAGCACTGAACTCCAGCGGTAACTGAGTACAGGGCAGGGCCCCGGTTGACCCCGAACGGTCGTCGGCGACATGAAATGTTGGCGATGATCGGGCGGGGAGGGCCGGGGCCTTGTCTTGACTGGGTGCAAGATCCTCTTTAGACTTTTGTACCCTTAAATTTGGTGAGGCTCCGTCTCGCCAATTTTTGGCTTTCTTGCAAGACAATAGAGTCGCAAGACAATCAGTGGAGCTAGTAGATGGCAACTATCAACCAGCTGGTACGTCAGCCGCGTAAGCGTTCGGTCGAGAAGTCCGACGTTCCTGCGCTGCAGAACTGCCCGCAACGTCGTGGCGTGTGCACCCGTGTGTACACCACTACGCCGAAAAAACCTAACTCGGCACTGCGTAAAGTATGCCGTGTGCGTCTGACCAACGGTTTCGAGGTTTCCTCGTACATCGGTGGTGAAGGCCACAACCTGCAAGAGCACAGCGTCGTCCTGATCCGTGGCGGCCGTGTAAAAGACTTGCCAGGTGTTCGTTACCACACCGTTCGCGGCTCTCTGGATACTTCGGGCGTTAAAGGCCGTAACCAGGGTCGTTCGAAGTACGGTACCAAGCGTCCGAAGTAATCGGCCGTTTGCAGACATCCATTTTTTTGAGTCGATAAGAGTAAGGTCGGGCGGGGGTCGTAGACCCAGGTCCCGGGCTAACCTGAAGACCGTTTGAGGGCTTATCATGCCAAGACGTCGTGTAGCAGCAAAACGTGAGATCCTTGACGATCCTAAGTACGGATCGCAGATTCTCGCCAAGTTCATGAACCACGTGATGGAAAGCGGCAAAAAGGCCGTAGCCGAGCGCATCGTTTATGGTGCCCTGGATACCGTCAAAGCACGCAAGAACAGCGACCCCCTGGAAATCTTCGAGAAAGCTCTCGACGCCATCGCTCCGCTGGTCGAAGTAAAGTCCCGTCGTGTCGGCGGTGCCACTTACCAGGTCCCGGTTGAAGTTCGTCCATCCCGTCGTAACGCTCTGGCCATGCGCTGGCTCGTAGACTACGCCCGCAAGCGCGGCGAGAAGTCGATGGCGCTGCGCCTGGCTGGCGAGCTGCTGGATGCTGCCGAAGGCAAGGGTGCTGCAGTCAAGAAGCGTGAAGACGTGCACCGTATGGCTGAAGCCAACAAAGCGTTCTCGCACTACCGCTTCTAATTCAAGCATCAATCATTTTGCGAGGGCTTTATGGCTCGTACTACAGCAATTAACCGCTACCGTAACATTGGTATCTGTGCCCACGTTGACGCGGGCAAGACCACCACTACCGAGCGGATCCTGTTCTACACAGGTCTGAGCCACAAGATGGGCGAGGTGCATGATGGCGCCGCGACCACCGACTGGATGGTGCAGGAGCAGGAGCGCGGTATCACCATTACCTCCGCTGCCGTGACCACCTTCTGGAAAGGTTCCGTTGGTCAGTACGACAACTACCGCGTAAACGTCATCGATACCCCCGGCCACGTTGACTTCACCATTGAAGTAGAACGTTCGCTGCGCGTACTCGACGGCGCGGTCGTTGTGTTCTGCGGCACCTCCGGTGTCGAGCCTCAGTCCGAAACCGTATGGCGTCAGGCCAACAAGTACGGTGTTCCACGTGTTGTTTACGTGAACAAGATGGACCGTGCAGGTGCCAACTTCCTGCGTGTCGTAGGTCAGATCAAGAACCGTCTGGGCCACACCCCGGTTCCGGTTCAGCTGGCCATCGGTTCGGAAGATAACTTCCAGGGTCAGGTCGACCTGATCAAGATGAAGGCTATCTACTGGAACGACGACGACAAGGGCACCACCTACCGCGAGGAAGAAATTCCTGCGGACATGCTTGAGCTGGCTCAAGAGTGGCGCAACAACATGGTTGAAGCTGCTGCTGAAGCCAACGAAGAGCTGATGAACAAGTACCTGGAAGGCGGTGAGCTCACCGTTGACGAGATCAAGGCAGGCCTGCGCGCGCGCACCCTGGCCAGCGAGATCGTTCCAGCTGTTTGCGGTTCGTCGTTCAAGAACAAGGGTGTTCCCCTGGTTCTCGACGCCGTCATCGACTACCTGCCTGCTCCTACCGAGATTCCTGCCATCCAGGGTATCAACCCGGACGACAAGGATCTGGACAAGGAAGATCCGGCTGTTCGTAAAGATGAGCGTCACGCCGACGACAACGAGCCGTTCTCGGCCCTGGCGTTCAAGATCGCGACCGACCCGTTCGTAGGTACTCTGACCTTCGTTCGCGTCTACTCGGGTGTTCTGAGCTCCGGCGACTCCGTGATCAACTCGGTGAAAGGCAAGAAAGAGCGCGTTGGTCGTATGGTGCAGATGCACGCCAACCAGCGTGAAGAGATCAAGGAAGTGCGCGCTGGTGACATCGCCGCCCTGATCGGTATGAAAGACGTGACCACCGGTGAAACCCTGTGCAACGCCGATCATCCAATCATCCTTGAGCGTATGGACTTCCCTGAGCCGGTAATCTCCCTGTCCGTCGAGCCGAAAACCAAGGCCGACCAGGAGAAGATGGGTATCGCACTGGGCAAGCTGGCCCAGGAAGACCCGTCGTTCCGCGTCAAGACCGACGAAGAAACCGGCCAGACCATCATCTCCGGTATGGGTGAGCTGCACCTGGACATCCTCGTTGACCGCATGAAGCGCGAATTCAACGTCGAAGCCAACATCGGTAAGCCTCAGGTTTCGTACCGCGAGAAGATCACCAAGTCCAACGTCGAGATCGAAGGCAAGTTCGTTCGTCAGTCGGGTGGTCGTGGTCAGTTCGGTCACTGCTGGATCCGTTTCTCGGAGCCGGAAGTGGACGAAAAAGGCAACATCACCGAAGGTCTGGTGTTTACCAACGAAGTCGTTGGTGGTGTGATTCCGAAGGAATTCATCGCCCCGATCCAGAAGGGTATCGAAGAGCAGATGAAGAACGGCGTTGTTGCCGGCTATCCTCTGATCGGCCTGAAGGCCACGGTATTCGACGGTTCGTACCACGACGTCGACTCCAACGAAATGGCGTTCAAGATCGCTGCATCGATGGCAACCAAGCAGCTGGCCCAGAAGGGTGGCGGCGTGGTTCTCGAGCCGATCATGAAGGTCGAAGTTGTAACCCCGGAAGACTACCTGGGTGACGTGATGGGTGACCTGAACCGTCGTCGTGGTCTGGTACAGGGTATGGATGAGTCGGTCTCTGGCCGCGTCGTCCGCGCTGAAGTTCCGCTCGGGGAAATGTTCGGTTACGCGACCGACGTTCGTTCCATGTCTCAGGGTCGCGCAAGCTACTCCATGGAATTCTCCAAGTACGCTGAAGCTCCGTCGAACATCGTCGAAGCTCTCATTAAAAAACAAGGCTGATTCAGCCCCTTTAGGCTAGGAGTTCACTGTCGTGGCTAAAGAAAAATTTGATCGTTCCCTTCCCCACGTTAACGTCGGCACTATCGGCCACGTTGACCACGGTAAGACCACTCTGACCGCAGCTCTGACTCGCGTCTGCTCCGAAGTATTCGGTTCGGCAGTCGTTGAGTTCGACAAGATCGACTCGGCTCCGGAAGAAAAAGCGCGCGGTATCACCATCAACACCGCTCACGTTGAGTACAACTCGACCATTCGTCACTACGCTCACGTTGACTGCCCAGGTCACGCTGACTACGTGAAGAACATGATCACCGGTGCTGCCCAGATGGACGGCGCGATCCTGGTTTGCTCGGCCGCCGATGGTCCGATGCCACAAACCCGTGAGCACATCCTGCTGTCCCGTCAGGTTGGCGTTCCGTACATCGTGGTCTTCCTGAACAAGGCTGACCTGGTAGACGACGCTGAGCTGCTGGAACTGGTCGAGATGGAAGTTCGCGACCTGCTGTCCACCTACGACTTCCCAGGCGACGACACCCCGATCATCATCGGTTCGGCTCGTATGGCGCTGGAAGGCAAAGACGACAACGAAATGGGCACTACCGCTGTCAAGAAGCTGGTAGAGACTCTGGATTCCTACATCCCTGAGCCAGTTCGTGCCATCGACCAGCCTTTCCTGATGCCGATCGAAGACGTGTTCTCGATCTCGGGTCGTGGTACCGTTGTGACCGGCCGTATCGAGCGTGGTATCGTCCGCGTTCAGGATCCGCTGGAAATCGTTGGTCTGCGTGACACCACCACCACCACCTGCACCGGTGTTGAGATGTTCCGCAAGCTGCTGGACGAAGGCCGTGCTGGCGAGAACTGCGGCGTTCTGCTGCGTGGTACCAAGCGTGACGACGTTGAGCGTGGCCAGGTTCTGGTCAAGCCAGGTTCGGTCAAGCCGCACACCAAGTTCACCGCAGAAGTCTACGTTCTGTCGAAAGAAGAAGGCGGTCGTCACACTCCGTTCTTCAAAGGCTACCGTCCTCAGTTCTACTTCCGTACCACTGACGTGACCGGTAACTGCGAACTGCCGGAAGGCGTTGAAATGGTAATGCCAGGTGACAACATTCAGATGACTGTTACCCTGATCAAGACCATCGCAATGGAAGACGGTCTGCGCTTCGCTATCCGTGAAGGCGGTCGTACCGTCGGCGCCGGCGTCGTAGCCAAAATCATCGAGTAATCACTCGACCGATTGAAAAAGGCCCCCGCTCAGCGGGGGCTTTTTTTATTGGGTTGACACTAATTGGGGGCGTCTATAGAATCACGCCTCCTTTTAGCGGGCGTAGTGCGTCCGTTGGGAACAGCCTGGAGTCTGAAATCCAATGCAAAATCAGCAAATCCGTATCAGGTTGAAGGCTTTCGACCATCGCCTGATCGACCAATCCACCCAGGAAATCGTGGAAACCGCGAAACGTACTGGTGCACAAGTGCGTGGTCCAATTCCACTGCCTACCCGCAAAGAGCGTTTCACCGTTCTGGTCTCCCCGCACGTCAACAAAGACGCGCGTGACCAGTACGAGATTCGCACTCATAAGCGTGTTCTGGACATCGTCCAGCCAACGGATAAAACCGTTGATGCGCTGATGAAGCTTGATCTGGCGGCAGGTGTGGAAGTACAGATCAGCCTCGGCTAAGACTTCGGTCTGGTCGTGTAACGCTCTGAAATGGGCGGCCATAGCGGGTGAAAGCCCCGTACACTCATGAGGTTTACAACATGACTATTGGTGTAATCGGTCGCAAGTGCGGTATGACCCGCATTTTCACCGAAGAAGGTGTCTCCATTCCGGTCACGGTCATTGAGATCGAGCCGAATCGCGTCACCCAGTTCAAAACTGAAGAAACCGATGGCTACCGTGCAGTGCAAGTCACTGTCGGCGAGCGTCGTGCTTCGCGTGTGACTGCCGCTCAGGCAGGCCACTTCGCCAAGGCCAACGTTGCCGCTGGTCGCGGTGTTTGGGAGTTCCGTCTTGAAGAAGGCGATTTCCAGGCTGGCGATCTGATCAAAGCTGAACTCTTCACTGCAGGCCAGCTGGTAGACGTTACTGGTCAGTCCAAAGGTAAAGGCTTCGCCGGTACCATCAAGCGCTGGAACTTCCGTGGCCAGGACAACACCCACGGTAACTCCGTGTCGCACCGTGTCCCAGGTTCCATCGGCCAGTGCCAGACTCCTGGTCGTGTGTTCAAGGGCAAGAAGATGTCCGGTCACATGGGCGCCGAGCGCGTGACTGTTCAGTCCCTGGAAGTTGTTCGCGTAGACGCTGAGCGCAACCTGCTGCTGGTCAAGGGTGCCGTTCCAGGCGCTACTGGCGGCGACGTGGTTGTACGTCCAGCTGTCAAGGCTCGCGGTTAAGGGGAAACTGACATGCAACTTAATGTAAATGACGCTCAGGCGATCGAAGTTTCCGAACTGACTTTCGGTGGCGAATTCAACGAGACGCTGGTACACCAAGCAGTCGTGGCCTACATGGCCGGCGGCCGTCAGGGCACCAAGCAGCAAAAGACCCGTTCCGACGTAGCTGGTGGCGGTAAGCGCCCATGGCGTCAGAAGGGTACTGGCCGTGCTCGTGCTGGTACCACTCGTGGTCCGATCTGGCGTGGCGGTGGTGTAACCTTCGCAGCTCGCCCTCAAGATCACTCGCAGAAGCTCAACAAGAAGATGTACCGCGCAGCTCTGCGCTCCATCCTCGCTGAGCTGGTGCGTAGCGACCGTCTGGTCGTGGTTCAGGACTTCGCTGTTGAAGCGCCGAAAACCAAAGATCTGCTGAACAAGCTGAACGGCATGGGTCTGAGCGATGTGTTGATCGTTTCCGACGCTGTTGATCAGAACCTGTACCTGGCTGCTCGTAACCTGCCGCACGTCGACGTTCGTGACGTACAAGGTTCCGACCCGGTCAGTCTGATCGCATACGAGAAAGTGTTGATCACTGTCTCGGCCGTGAAGAAATTCGAGGAGCTGCTGGGATGAACCAGGAACGCGTATTCAAAGTCCTCCTTGGCCCGCACGTTTCCGAGAAGGCTACCGTTCTGGCTGAGAAGAAAGGCCAGTTCGTATTCAAGGTTGCTACTGACGCAACCAAGCTGGAAATCAAGAAAGCTGTCGAAGGCCTGTTCAACGTAAAAGTTGAAAACGTGTCGACCGTTAACGTTCTGGGTAAAACCAAGCGTACCGCACGTGGTCTGGGCAAGCGTAATGACTGGAAGAAGGCGATCGTCTCCCTTCAGCCAGGCCAAGATCTCGATTTCAGCAGCAGTGCTGAGTAAGGAAGGGGTGCATCATGGCAATCGTTAAATGCAAACCGACTTCCCCTGGCCGCCGTTTCGTGGTCAAGGTGGTCAACAAGGAGCTGCATAAAGGCGCTCCTCACGCACCGCTGCTCGAGAAAAAATCGAAGTCTGGTGGTCGTAACAACAATGGCCGCATCACTACGCGTCACGTAGGTGGTGGTCATAAGCAGCATTACCGTCTGGTCGACTTCCGTCGCAACGACAAAGATGGCATCCCAGCCACTGTCGAGCGTATCGAATACGATCCAAACCGTACTGCTCACATCGCCCTGCTGTGCTACGCAGACGGTGAGCGCCGCTACATCATCGCCCCTAAAGGCGTGAGCGCTGGCGACCAGCTGATCGCAGGTGCCCTGGCCCCAATCAAGGCCGGTAACTCCCTGCAGCTGCGCAACATTCCAGTAGGTAGCACCATTCACGGCATCGAACTGAAGCCGGGTAAAGGTGCACAGATCGCTCGTTCCGCTGGTGCTTCGGCTCAGCTGATCGCTCGCGAAGGTGTCTACGTGACCCTGCGTCTGCGCTCTGGTGAAATGCGTAAAGTCCTGGCTGAGTGCCGTGCGACCCTGGGCGAAGTCTCGAACTCCGAGCACAGCCTGCGTTCGCTGGGTAAAGCTGGTGCCAAACGCTGGCGCGGCGTTCGCCCAACCGTTCGTGGTGTTGCCATGAACCCGGTTGACCACCCACATGGTGGTGGTGAAGGTCGTACCTCCGGTGGTCGTCATCCGGTATCGCCATGGGGCTTCCCAACCAAGGGTGCTAAAACCCGTGGTAATAAGCGTACCGACAACATGATCGTCCGTCGTCGCAAGTAACTAGAGGGATACGACAGTGCCACGTTCTCTGAAAAAAGGTCCTTTTATCGATCTTCACCTCTTGAAGAAGGTCGAAGTGGCGGTGGAGAAGAACGATCGCAAACCGGTTAAAACCTGGTCGCGTCGCTCGATGATCCTGCCACAAATGGTCGGTCTGACCATCGCGGTTCACAACGGTCGCCAGCATGTCCCAGTTCTCGTGAACGAAGACATGGTCGGCCACAAACTGGGCGAGTTCGCCGGTACCCGCACCTATCGCGGGCACGTGGCTGACAAGAAAGCCAAGCGTTAAGGGGTAAGGAAATGGAAGTAGCCGCTAAGTTGTCGGGCGCTCGAATCTCCGCCCAGAAAGCCCGCTTGGTCGCCGACCAGATCCGCGGGAAGAAGGTGGGCGAAGCGCTCAACCTGTTGGCCTTCAGCAGCAAAAAAGCCGCTGAAATCATGAAGAAAGTCCTCGAGTCGGCCGTAGCCAACGCCGAACACAACGAAGGCGCAGACGTTGATGACCTGAAGGTCTCCACCGTCTTCGTCAACGAAGGGCGTTCGCTGAAGCGCATCATGCCACGTGCCAAAGGCCGTGCTGATCGCATCGTCAAGCGGTCTTGCCATATCACTGTCAAGGTTGCGGACAAGTAACGGAGTCGATCAGATGGGTCAGAAAGTACATCCCACTGGCATTCGCCTGGGAATCGTCAAGGAGCACACCTCCGTCTGGTACGCAGACGGTGCTACTTACGCAGATTACCTGTTGAAGGATCTGAAAACGCGTGAGTACCTCCAAGACAAACTAAAAAGCGCGTCCGTAAGCCGTATCGATATTCATCGTCCGGCTCAAACTGCACGCATCACCATCCACACCGCTCGTCCAGGTATCGTTATCGGGAAGAAGGGTGAGGATGTCGAGAAGCTGCGCCAGGACCTGACCAAGCAGATGGGTGTGCCTGTGCACATCAACATCGAAGAGATCCGCAAGCCGGAACTCGACGCTATGCTGGTTGCGCAAAGCGTAGCTCAGCAGCTGGAACGCCGCGTTATGTTCCGTCGCGCCATGAAGCGCGCTGTACAGAACGCCATGCGTATTGGTGCCAAGGGCATCAAGATCCAGGTGAGCGGTCGTCTCGGCGGCGCTGAGATTGCTCGTACCGAGTGGTATCGCGAAGGTCGTGTGCCTCTGCACACCCTGCGTGCCGATATCGACTACAACACCTACGAAGCTCACACCACTTACGGTGTGATCGGTGTGAAGGTTTGGATTTTCAAAGGCGAAGTTATTGGTGGTCGCCAAGAAGAACTGAAACCACAAGCACCAGCGCCTCGTAAAAAAGCTGCTAAGTAAGGGGTACGCCAAATGTTGCAACCTAAGCGTACAAAATTCCGCAAGCAGATGACTGGCCACAACCGTGGTCTGGCACTGCGCGGTAGCAAAGTCAGCTTCGGCGAGTTCGCCTTGAAAGCTGTTGCTCGCGGTCGCCTCACCGCTCGCCAGATCGAGTCCGCACGTCGTGCGCTGACCCGTCACGTAAAACGTGGCGGCAAGATCTGGATCCGTGTATTCCCGGACAAGCCGATCTCCAAGAAACCTCTCGAGGTTCGTATGGGTAAAGGTAAGGGTTCCGTTGAGTACTGGGTTGCCCAGATCCAGCCAGGCAAAGTCCTGTACGAGATCGAGGGTGTTTCTGAAGAGCTGGCGCGCGAAGCTTTCGCTCTGGCCGCTGCGAAGCTGCCTCTCGCCACCTCCTTTGTTAAGCGGACGGTGATGTGATGAAAGCGAATGAACTTCGTGAAAAATCCGCACAGCAACTGAACGAGCAACTGCTCGGCTTGCTGCGCGACCAGTTCAATCTGCGTATGCAGAAAGCAACTGGCCAGTTGGGGCAGTCGCACCTGCTCTCGCAAGTCAAGCGTGACATCGCTCGCGTGAAGACTGTGCTCAACCAGCAGGCAGGTAAGTGATCATGGCTGAAGCTGAAAAAACCGTCCGTACGCTGACTGGCCGTGTCGTCAGCGACAAAATGGACAAGACCATCACCGTTCTGATCGAGCGTCGCGTAAAGCACCCGATCTACGGTAAATACGTTAAGCGTTCGACTAAGCTGCACGCGCACGACGAAACCAATCAGTGCAAGATCGGCGACAAGGTTTCCATTACCGAAACCCGTCCGCTGGCCAAGACCAAGTCCTGGGCACTGGTTGAAGTCCTCGAACGCGCTGTTGAAGTCTAAGGGCTAGGGGTCGGAGAAATTTTATGATTCAGACTCAATCCATGCTCGATGTGGCCGATAACAGCGGCGCTCGTCGCGTCATGTGCATCAAGGTGCTCGGCGGTTCTCACCGCCGCTACGCCGGCATCGGTGACATCATCAAAGTTACCGTCAAGGAAGCAATTCCACGCGGTAAGGTCAAAAAAGGCCAAGTGATGACTGCTGTTGTCGTGCGCACCCGTCACGGTGTTCGTCGCGCTGACGGTTCCATCATTCGTTTCGACGGCAACGCTGCTGTTCTGCTGAACAACAAGCAAGAGCCGATCGGCACTCGCATCTTCGGGCCAGTGACCCGTGAACTTCGTACTGAGAAGTTCATGAAGATCGTCTCGCTCGCCCCTGAAGTGCTGTAAGGAGATCCGACATGCAAAAGATTCGTCGTGACGACGAGATCATCGTGATCGCCGGCAAAGACAAAGGTAAGCGCGGTAAGGTGCTGAAGGTTCTCGCTGACGACCGTCTGGTCATCGGTGGCGTGAACCTGGTCAAGCGTCATACCAAGCCTAACCCGATGGCGGGCGTTCAGGGCGGTATCGTCGAAAAAGAAGCGCCTCTGCACGCTTCCAACGTTGCCATCTTCAACGGTGAAACCAACAAGGCTGACCGCGTTGGTTTCAAAGTAGAAGACGGTAAGAAAATTCGTGTCTTCAAGTCGACCCAAAAAGCGGTTGATGCTTGAACACTGCTAGGTAGAAGACCATGGCACGACTGAAAGAGATTTACCGGAACGAGATCGCTCCTAAGCTTAAGGATGAACTTAAGCTGTCGAACGTGATGGAAGTTCCGCGCGTTACCAAAATCACCCTGAACATGGGTCTGGGCGAAGCGATCGGTGACAAGAAAGTCATCGAGCACGCTGTTGCCGACCTGGAAAAGATCACCGGTCAAAAGCCGGTCGTGACTTTCGCTCGCAAATCCATCGCTGGCTTCAAAGTCCGCGAAGGCTGGCCGATCGGCGTCAAGGTGACCCTGCGTAGCGACAAGATGTACGAATTCCTGGACCGCCTGCTGGCGATCTCCCTGCCTCGGGTTCGCGACTTCCGCGGCCTGAATGCCAAGTCCTTCGACGGTCGTGGCAACTACAGCATGGGCGTGAAAGAGCAGATCATCTTCCCGGAAATCGACTACGACAAGATCGATGCTCTGCGCGGTTTGGACATCACCCTGACCACCACTGCTCGTTCGGACGACGAAGGCCGCGCTCTGCTGCGTGCTTTCAAGTTCCCGTTCCGCAACTGATTGGAGTAGGAAAATGGCCAAGAAGAGCATGAAAAACCGTGAGCTGAAGCGTCAGCAAACGGTAGCCAAGTACGCTAAAAAGCGCGCTGAGCTGAAAGCGACCATCGTCAATCTGAACGCCTCTCCGGAAGAGCGTTTCGCTGCCGTTGTCGCTCTGCAGAAGCAGCCGCGCGATGCTAGCGCTGCCCGTCTGCGCAACCGTTGCCGCCTGACCGGTCGTCCTCACGGTGTATACCGTAAGTTCGGCCTGGGCCGTAACATGCTGCGCCAAGCGGCAATGCGTGGCGACGTACCAGGTCTGGTCAAGGCCTCCTGGTAATCGCTGCAGGTTGAGTCATCGGCGTAGGCGGTTAATCTTCCGACCACCGGTGACTCTTCCCACGAACAAGCCCCTACATGGGGCTTGTTTCGTTTCTGGCTTGTGTCTAGAATGATCGGCTCACCTGAGCCTGGGCTTCGTGCCCTGCCTGTTTAGGTGGTTGTGATAGCCGCAAGGCTAATAATTCTTGTATCAGGAGCATCTAGCCCATGAGTATGCAGGACCCGTTAGCGGACATGCTAACTCGCATCCGTAATGCCCAGATGGCTGAAAAGTCCGTCGTAAGCATGCCTTCCTCCACCCTGAAGGTCGCGGTTGCCAAAGTTCTGAAAGATGAAGGTTACATCGCTGGTTACCAGGTAACCGGTGAGGCCAAGCCTTCCCTGTCGATCGAACTGAAGTACTTCGAAGGCCGTCCGGTCATCGAGGAACTGAAGCGCTCCAGCCGTCCAGGCCTGCGCCAGTACAAGTCCGTCACAGATCTGCCGAAAGTACGTGGCGGCCTGGGCGTGTCTATCGTCTCCACCAACAAAGGTGTGATGACTGACCGCGCTGCGCGCGCTGCCGGTGTCGGCGGCGAAGTTCTGTGCACAGTGTTCTAAGGGGAGATAGGCATGTCTCGCGTCGCTAAGAACCCCGTTAAGCTGCCAGCAGGCGTCGAAGTAAAATTCGCCGGCCAGCAGC
Organism: Pseudomonas sp. SGAir0191; assembly: GCF_002812565.2. NCBI lineage: Bacteria > Pseudomonadati > Pseudomonadota > Gammaproteobacteria > Pseudomonadales > Pseudomonadaceae > Pseudomonas > Pseudomonas sp. SGAir0191. The sequence goes on along the minus strand of NZ_CP025035.2, from coordinate 4,480,083 downwards.
TTTCGGTGAAGGGTGCCAAGGGCACTCTCGAACTGAACGTTCACTCGTCTGTTGAAGTTACCGAAGAGTCCGGCGAACTGCGCTTCGTCGCTCGCAATGGTGATCAGCAAGCTCGCGCCATGGCCGGTACTACCCGCGCTCTGGTGAACAACATGGTCCAAGGCGTAAGCCAAGGCTTCGAGCGCAAGCTCCAGCTGGTCGGTGTTGGTTACAAGGCACAGGCAAAAGGCACCGTCCTGAACCTGGCTCTGGGCTTCTCGCATCCAGTGGACTACGAACTGCCAGCCGGTATCACCGCAGAAACCCCAAACCAGACCGACATCCTGATCAAGGGTATCGATAAGCAGCTGGTGGGTCAGGTGGCCGCTGAAATCCGCGATTTCCGTCCGCCAGAGCCTTACAAAGGCAAGGGTGTGCGTTACGCGGACGAAGTAGTCCGTCGTAAAGAAGCCAAGAAGAAGTAGGGCCTAGCAAATGACCGACAAAAAAGTTACTCGACTGCGTCGCGCTCGCAAAGCACGTCTCAAGATGCACGAACTCGAAGTCGTGCGCCTGTGCGTGTTCCGCTCCTCGCAGCACATCTACGCCCAGGTCATTTCGGCCGACGGCAGCAAGGTTCTGGCAAGCGCCTCGACCTTGGACAAAGACCTGCGTGATGGCGCCACTGGCAACATCGACGCGGCCACTAAGGTTGGCAAGCTGGTAGCTGAGCGCGCGAAAGCCGCCGGTGTATCTCAAGTTGCCTTTGACCGTTCCGGCTTCAAGTACCATGGCCGCGTCAAAGCGCTGGCTGATGCTGCTCGTGAAGGCGGGCTGGAGTTCTAAGTTATGGCAAATAACGATCAAAAGCGCGACGAAGGCTACATCGAGAAGCTGGTTCAAGTTAACCGCGTTGCCAAAACCGTAAAAGGCGGCCGTATCTTCACCTTCACCGCGCTGACCGTGGTGGGTGATGGCAAGGGTCGTGTAGGCTTTGGCCGTGGCAAGTCGCGCGAAGTACCTGCCGCGATCCAGAAAGCCATGGAAGCTGCTCGCCGCAACATGATTCAGGTTGACCTGAAGGGCACCACCCTGCAGTACGCCACCAAGGCTGCCCACGGCGCCTCGAAGGTTTACATGCAGCCTGCCTCGGAAGGTACCGGTATCATCGCCGGTGGCGCAATGCGTGCTGTCCTGGAAGTTGCTGGCGTTCAGAACGTTCTGGCCAAGTGCTACGGTTCGACCAACCCAGTGAACGTGGTTTACGCCACCTTCAAGGGTCTGAAAGCCATGCAATCTCCTGAATCCATTGCTGCCAAGCGCGGCAAGAGCGTCGAGGAGATCTTCTGATCATGGCAACCGTTAAAGTAACGCTGATCAAGAGCACCGCCGGCCGTCTGCCTAACCACATTCTGTGCGTTAAAGGCCTGGGTCTGCGTCGCATCGGTCACACTGTAGAAGTCCAGGATACTCCCGAGAACCGCGGGATGATCAACAAGGCTTACTACATGCTGAAGGTCGAGGGTTAATCGATGAAACTCAATGATCTGAGTCCAGCGCCGGGTTCCCGTCGCGAGAAGCATCGTCCGGGCCGTGGTATCGGTAGCGGTTTGGGTAAGACTGGTGGCCGCGGTCACAAAGGTCAGACCTCCCGTTCCGGTGGCACCATCGCTCCGGGCTTCGAAGGCGGTCAACAGCCGCTGCACCGTCGTCTGCCGAAGTTCGGCTTCGTTTCCCTGAAAGCCATGGACCGCGCAGAAGTGCGTCTGTCCGAGTTGGCCAAAGTGGACGGCGACGTGATCTCCGTGCAATCCCTGAAGGATGCCAACGTGATCGGCCAGAACGTACAGCGTGTGAAAATCATGCTGTCTGGCGAAGTCACTCGCGCAGTCACCATCAAGGGTATCGCAGCCACCAAGGGTGCGCGTGCGGCTATCGAAGCAGCTGGCGGCAAGTTCGAGGAATAAATGGCTAAGCAAGGTGCTCTCTCTTCGCTCGGTAAGGGCGGGATGTCGGAACTCTGGGCTCGTCTGCGCTTTCTGTTCATGGCGATCATCGTCTATCGGATAGGTGCACATATCCCGGTTCCCGGCATCAATCCGGACCGTCTGGCGGATCTGTTTCGGCAGAATGAGGGGACCATTCTTAGCTTGTTCAACATGTTTTCCGGTGGCGCGCTTGAGCGCATGAGCATCTTTGCATTGGGGATCATGCCGTACATTTCGGCATCGATCATCATGCAGCTGATGACTGCGGTCAGCCCGCAACTGGAGCAGTTGAAGAAGGAAGGTGAAGCTGGCCGTCGCAAGATCAGCCAGTACACCCGCTACGGCACCGTTATCCTGGCGCTGGTTCAAGCCATTGGCATGTCCATTGGCCTGGCCAACCAGGGCGTGGCGTTTTCTGTAGGCCTCGGCTTCCATGTCGTTGCCGTCTCCACTTTCGTGGCAGGCGCGATGTTCATGATGTGGCTGGGTGAGCAGATCACCGAGCGCGGTGTGGGCAACGGTATCTCGATGTTGATCTTCGCAGGTATCGTTGCCGGTCTTCCGAGAGCAATCGGGCAGTCTTTCGAGTCTGCGCGTACGGGTGATATCAACATCTTCGCCCTGGTCGCTATCGGTTTGCTTGCAGTAGCGATCATCGGTTTCGTGGTGTTCATCGAGCGTGGTCAGCGGCGTATTGCCGTTCATTACGCCAAGCGTCAGCAGGGCCGCAAGGTCTTCGCTGCGCAAACCAGCCACTTGCCGCTGAAGGTGAACATGGCAGGGGTAATCCCGGCCATTTTCGCGAGCAGCATCTTGCTGTTCCCGGCTTCGCTGGGTGCCTGGTTCGGTCAGTCCGAAGGTATGGGCTGGCTGCAGGACATCTCGCAGTCGATCGCTCCTGGTCAGCCGTTGAACATTCTGCTGTTTAGTGCAGGGATTATTTTCTTCTGCTTCTTCTACACAGCATTGATGTTCAATCCGAAAGACGTAGCGGAAAACCTGAAGAAGTCCGGTGCCTTTATTCCGGGTATCCGTCCTGGTGAGCAGTCTGCACGCTACATTGATGGCGTTCTGACTCGTCTGACCATGTTCGGTGCTCTTTACATGATGGCCGTCTGCCTTCTGCCCCAGTTCCTGGTGGTGGCAGCAAATGTGCCGTTCTACCTTGGCGGGACCTCGTTGCTGATTGTGGTAGTGGTTGTGATGGACTTCATGTCCCAAGTACAATCGCACCTCGTTTCGCACCAGTACGAATCCCTGATGAAGAAAGCCAACCTGAAAGGCTACGGTGGCAGCGGTTTGCTGCGCTGATACGCCCCTAAGGTTCGAGGAGTCGGTAATGAAAGTTCGTGCATCGGTGAAAAAGCTGTGCCGCAACTGCAAGATCATCCGTCGCGAAGGCGTCGTACGAGTGATCTGCAGCGCGGAACCGCGTCACAAACAGCGCCAAGGCTGAGTGTGATTCGCGCTTCAAACCCAGCAGCTAGTGTGCTGCTGGGTTGATTATTTGTTTCTACAGCGATATTATCTCGCGCCCTATTTCTTGGCTTCCGGGGCGTAGGTAGCTGTCAATTGGAGTCCCACTGAATGGCCCGTATTGCAGGCGTCAACATTCCAGATAACAAGCATACTGTTATCTCGCTGACCTACATCTATGGTGTCGGTCGCACTACTGCACAGAAAATCTGTGTGGATGCTGGTGTAAATCCAGCCGCTAAGATCAAGGATCTGAGCGACGAGCAAATCGAAACCCTGCGTGGCGAAGTCGCGAAGTTCACCACTGAAGGTGACCTGCGCCGTGACGTAAACATGAAGATCAAGCGCTTGATGGACCTGGGTTGCTACCGCGGCCTGCGTCATCGTAAAGGTCTGCCGGTTCGCGGTCAGCGCACCAAGACCAACGCACGCACCCGTAAGGGCCCGCGTAAGCCGATCCGCAAGTAATCGCCCAGGAATATAGACATGGCAAAACCTGCTGCTCGTCCTCGTAAAAAAGTCAAAAAGACAGTGGTTGATGGCATCGCCCACATCCACGCTTCTTTTAACAACACCATCGTGACCATCACCGACCGTCAGGGCAATGCTTTGTCCTGGGCGACCTCCGGTGGTTCGGGTTTCCGTGGTTCGCGCAAATCCACCCCGTTCGCAGCTCAGATCGCTGCTGAGCGTGCTGGTCAAGCTGCGCTGGAATACGGTCTGAAGAACCTCGACGTAAACGTCAAGGGTCCAGGTCCAGGTCGTGAGTCCGCCGTTCGTGCATTGAACAGCTGCGGCTACAAGATCGCCAGCATCACCGACGTGACGCCAATCCCGCATAACGGGTGCCGTCCGCCGAAGAAGCGTCGCGTGTAATCAGGAGACAGATAAATGGCACGTTACATTGGTCCAAAATGCAAACTGTCTCGTCGTGAAGGCACCGATCTGTTCCTGAAGAGCGGCGTTCGCGCTCTGGAATCGAAGTGCAACATCGAAGCAGCCCCAGGTATCCACGGCCAGCGCCGTGGCCGTCAGTCCGACTACGGTACCCAGCTGCGCGAGAAACAAAAAGTCCGTCGTATCTACGGTGTTCTGGAGCGTCAGTTCCGCGGTTACTACCAAGCTGCTGCCTCGAAAAAAGGCGCAACCGGTGAAAACCTGCTGCAACTGCTCGAGTGCCGTCTGGATAACGTCGTTTACCGTATGGGCTTCGGCTCGACTCGTTCCGAGTCCCGTCAGCTGGTTTCGCACAAAGCGATCAGCGTCAACGGTAAGACTGTAAACATTCCATCCTACCAAGTTCGTCCGGGTGACGTGGTCGCGGTTCGTGAGAAGTCGCTGAACCAGCTGCGCATTGTTCAAGCCCTTGAACTGTGTGCCCAGCGTGGCCGCGTTGAGTGGGTTGACGTGGATGCTGCCAAAAAGTCGGGCGTTTTCAAGAACGTTCCTGCTCGCAGCGACCTGTCTGCCGACATCAACGAAAACCTGATTGTCGAGCTCTACTCCAAGTAAGGGCTAGAAAATAGGTGCATCCATGCAGATTTCGGTAAATGAGTTCCTGACTCCCCGCCACATTGATGTGCAGGTAGTCAGTCCGACCCGCGCCAAGATCACGCTCGAGCCTCTCGAGCGTGGCTTCGGCCATACCCTGGGCAACGCGCTGCGCCGCATCCTGTTGTCCTCCATGCCTGGCTGTGCAGTAGTCGAGGCCGAGATCGATGGCGTACTCCACGAGTACTCCGCGATCGAAGGTGTACAGGAAGATGTCATTGAAATCCTGTTGAACCTGAAAGGCCTGGCTATCAAACTGCACGGTCGTGACGAAGTTACGCTGACCTTGTCGAAAAAGGGTTCGGGGGTGGTTACCGCTGCCGATATTCAGCTGGATCACGATGTCGAGATCGTCAACCCCGATCACGTAATCGCGAACCTGGCGTCGAATGGCGCCCTGAACATGAAGCTCACTGTAGCTCGTGGTCGCGGTTACGAGCCGGCCGACTCCCGTCAGACCGACGAAGACGAAAGCCGTAGCATTGGCCGTCTGCAGTTGGACGCGTCGTTCAGCCCTGTGCGTCGTATCGCCTATGTGGTCGAAAACGCACGTGTTGAACAGCGTACCAACTTGGACAAGCTGGTCATTGATCTGGAAACCAACGGCACCCTGGATCCTGAAGAGGCTATCCGCCGCGCCGCGACCATCCTGCAACAGCAGCTGGCCGCGTTCGTCGACCTCAAAGGTGACAGTGAGCCTGTCGTAGTCGAGCAGGAAGACGAGATCGATCCGATCCTGCTACGTCCGGTTGACGACCTGGAACTGACTGTACGTTCGGCCAACTGCCTGAAGGCGGAGAACATCTACTACATCGGCGACCTGATTCAGCGTACCGAAGTAGAGCTGTTGAAGACTCCTAACCTCGGCAAGAAGTCCCTGACTGAAATCAAGGACGTCCTGGCCTCTCGTGGTCTGTCTCTCGGCATGCGCCTCGACAACTGGCCGCCTGCAAGTCTTAAGAAAGACGACAAGGCGACCGCCTGATCGTCGTAATCACCGAACGTAGTGTTTGGTAAGGAATGAATCATGCGTCATCGTAAAAGTGGACGTCACCTGAGCCGTACCAGCTCTCACCGCAAGGCTATGTTCCAGAACATGGCAGTGTCGTTGATCGAGCACGAGCTGATCAAAACCACCCTGCCGAAAGCCAAGGAACTGCGTCGCGTTGCCGAGCCGCTGATCACCCTGGCCAAGGAAGACAGCGTTGCCAACCGTCGTCTGGCCTTCGACCGTACCCGTTCGAAGTCCGCTGTTGGTAAACTGTTCAACGATCTGGGCAAGCGCTACGCCACCCGTCAGGGCGGCTACCTGCGCATCCTGAAGTGCGGTTTCCGCGCTGGCGACAACGCGCCAATGGCGTACGTCGAGCTGGTTGATCGTCCAGTCGGTGGTGCTGTAGAAGCTGCCGAGTAAGACGTTTTGTCTGCTACAAAGAACCGGGCCTAGTGCCCGGTTTTTTGTGTTTCAGGCCATTAACAATCTCTATTGTAGTCAGTAATTCAATGAATTTGTCGTTGATCGCGATCCTGCTGATAATTCTCCCAAGCCGACATACAGGCATTTGAGACTGATCGAGGAAAGCTCATGAGCAAAACGCTTACTACCGCCAGCGGTGCCCCTGTTGCGGATAACCAGAATTCCCGTACCGCAGGCCCACGCGGCCCCCTGCTGCTCGACGACTTCCACCTGATCGAGAAGCTCGCGCATTTCAACCGCGAAAATATCCCCGAACGACGTGTGCATGCCAAAGGCTCTGGTGCCTACGGCACGTTCACGGTGACGCGCGACATCACCCACCTCACCCGTGCGAAACTGTTCGAGCAGGTTGGCAAGCAGACCGAAACGTTTCTGCGATTCTCCACTGTAGGTGGAGAGCGCGGCTCGGCCGATACAGAGCGTGACCCTCGAGGTTTCGCGGTCAAGTTCTATACCGAAGAAGGCAACTGGGACATCGTCGGCAACAACACGCCGGTGTTTTTCATCCGTGATCCACTGAAGTTTCCAGACTTCATTCACACGCAAAAACGCCACCCTCAGACCAACCTGAAGAGTGCCCAAATGATGTGGGACTTCTGGTCTCATTCGCCGGAAGCGCTGCACCAGGTCACGATCTTGTTTTCGGACCGCGGCATTCCTGACGGCTATCGGCATATGCACGGCTTCGGTAGCCACACCTACAGCTTGATCAGCGCGGACGGTCAGCGTACATGGGTCAAATGGCACTTCAAGACTCAGCAGGGCATCAAGAATCTGGCGCCCGCTGAAGCTGCGCGTTTGGCCGGTACCGATCCGGACTACGCCCAGCGCGACCTGTACGAGGCAATCGAGCGTGGCGACCACCCACGCTGGACTGTATGCATCCAGGTCATGAGTGAAGCTGAGGCTGCGAACCGCCCCGAGAATCCGTTCGATGTGACCAAGACCTGGTCGCAGAAAGATTATCCGCTGATTGAAGTAGGCGTACTGGAGCTCAACCGCAACCCGCTGAACTACTTCGCTGAAGTTGAGCAGGCTGCCTTCGGGCCGAGCAATATGGTCCCTGGGGTGGGGCTGTCACCTGATCGCATGCTGCAAGGCCGGGTGTTTGCTTATGCCGATGCCCACCGCTATCGGGTAGGCACCAACCATCAGCAATTGCCGGTGAACGCGCCCCGCTGTGCGGTCAATAGCTACCAGCGTGATGGTTCGATGGCGATGGGTGCCTACGGAGGGGCACCCAATTATGAGCCCAACAGCTACGCCGATGCTCCCAAGCAATCGCCGCGTCATGCAGAGCCCGGGCTTGCGCTTAGCGGTTTGGCCGATCGGTATGATCATCGCGAGGACACTGATTACTTCAGCCACGCGGGCGCCCTGTTCCGGTTGATGAGCCAGGCGCAGCAGGAGCTGCTGGTCAGCAACATCGCCGGGGCAATGGCCGGCGTGACCGACGATGTGATCCAGCGTCAATTGCAGTACTTCTTCAAAGCCGATCCCGCTTACGGGGCGGGTGTCGCTAAGGCGCTTGGAATGAATATCGCCTAAGTCGAAGTGATAAGAATAACCGCCCTCATTTGGGCGGTTTTTCAATGAATATCACTACCGTTTGCCCGATTTTTTGCATCGAGTCGTGCGTTTTTCAGTGACCAGGCGCACAGCGTGGTTCACACTATGCGGCATACACGCTTCCATATGGAGAACCCCGGCGATGCAAGGCCACCCAGACGTCATCAATTACCTCGTCATGCTGCTGAAGGGCGAACTGGCCGCACGTGACCAGTACTTCATTCACTCGCGCATGTACGAAGACTGGGGCCTTACCAAGCTCTACGAGCGCATCAACCATGAGATGGAGGAAGAGGCTCAGCATGCTGACGCCTTGATGCGCCGCATTCTCATGCTCGAGGGCACCCCGGACATGCGTGCGGATGACCTTGAAGTGGGCACCACCGTCCCTGAAATGATCGAAGCTGATTTGAAGCTGGAATACAAAGTGCGAGCGGCGCTTTGCAAGGGGATCGAATTGTGCGAACTGCACAAGGATTATGTGAGCCGTGACATTCTGCGCGCGCAACTGGCCGATACCGAAGAGGATCACACCTATTGGCTTGAGAAGCAGCAAGGCTTGATCAAGGCGATCGGTCTGCAGAATTATCTGCAATCACAGATGTAATGCCTTGATTGCTGTGTGCTTGAGTCGTGTGTCGGCTCTAGCACAAGGGCTACAAGCCGATGAAAAAGGGGCGCCGAGGCGCCCCTTCGCGTTCATCACGCCCGGTCTCGCTCCAACAGAGGCTTGAGGTAGTGCCCGGTGTAGGATTGTTTCATCTTGCTCAGTTCCTCGGGCGTGCCACACGCGATGATCTGCCCACCCTTTGAACCGCCCTCCGGTCCAAGGTCCACCAGCCAATCGGCAGTCTTGATAACGTCCAAGTTGTGCTCGATGACCACCACGGTGTTGCCGTGGTCACGAAGCCGGTGCAGAACGTCCAGCAGCTGCTGGATATCGGCGAAGTGCAGGCCCGTAGTAGGCTCGTCCAGGATATACAAGGTCTTCCCAGTATCGCGCTTGGACAGCTCGCGTGACAGCTTCACACGCTGTGCTTCGCCCCCAGAAAGCGTGGTCGCCGATTGACCGAGCTTGATGTAGGAAAGGCCCACGTCCATCAGGGTCTGGAGCTTGCGTGCCAACGCAGGCACCGCATCGAAGAACTCGCGCGCATCCTCGATGGTCATTTCCAGCACCTCGTGAATGTTCTTGCCCTTGTACTTGATCTCCAGGGTTTCGCGGTTATAGCGCTTGCTCTTGCACACATCGCAAGGCACGTAGATGTCCGGGAGGAAATGCATTTCCACCTTGATCAGGCCGTCGCCCTGGCACGCCTCGCAGCGCCCACCTTTCACGTTGAACGAGAACCGGCCCGGGCCATACCCGCGTGAACGAGATTCAGGCACCCCAGAGAACAGCTCGCGGATCGGCGTGAAGATCCCTGTATAGGTAGCGGGGTTGGACCGGGGAGTGCGGCCAATGGGGCTCTGGTCGATATCCACCACTTTGTCCAGGTGCTGCAACCCATCCATGCTGGCATGGGGCGCTGCTTCGAGGCTGCTTGCGCCATTCAGGGCCGTGGCCGCAAGGGGGAACAGGGTGTTGTTGATGAGCGTGGACTTGCCGGAGCCTGAGACGCCGGTCACGCAGGTTAGCAACCCGATGGGGATTTCCAGGTCAACGTTCTGCAGGTTGTTGCCGCGTGCGCCCTTAAGCTTGAGCTGCAGCTTCTTGTCGCGCGGGGTGCGCTTAGCAGGGACCACGATCTTTCTACGGCCGGACAGGTACTGGCCGGTTACCGAGTCCGGGTGGTCCATGACTTCCTGAGGCGTGCCCTCAGCGACGATCTTGCCACCATGCACGCCAGCCCCTGGCCCAATGTCCACGACGTAGTCCGCCAGGCGGATTGCGTCCTCGTCATGCTCGACGACGATGACCGTATTGCCCAGATCGCGAAGGTGATTGAGGGTGGCAAGCAGACGATCGTTGTCGCGCTGATGAAGGCCGATGGACGGCTCGTCCAAGATGTACATCACCCCCACCAGACCCGCGCCGATCTGGCTGGCGAGGCGAATCCGCTGGGCTTCACCACCGGACAGGGTTTCTGCGCTGCGGTCCAGTGTGAGGTAATCCAGGCCCACGTTCACCAGGAACTGCAGCCGCTCGCAGATCTCCTTGAGAATCTTGGCCGCGATCTCGCCTCGGCGACCGGTCAATGTAAGCGCGCTGAAGTAGCCACTGGCGTCACCAATCGGCATGTTGGCGACTGCCGGAAGCGTCTTCTCGCCAACCCACACGTGACGCGCCTCGCGCCGCAGTCGCGTGCCGCGGCAGTCCGGGCACGGTTGGGTGCCCAGGTACTTGGCCAGTTCCTCGCGTACGGTATTGGACTCGGTTTCGCGATAGCGACGTTCCAGGTTGGGGATGATCCCTTCGAACGGGTGCGAGCGCTTGACGATGTCACCCCGGTCGTTGAGGTACTTGAAATCCACGCTGTGCTTGCCGCTGCCTTGCAGGATCACCTTCTGATGCTCCGGCGCGAGCTCGCCGAATGCTTCGTCCAGGCTGAAGCCGTAATGCGCAGCCAGCGACCCTAGCATCTGGAAGTAGTAGACGTTACGGCGATCCCACCCGCGAATGGCGCCTTCGGCCAGGGTGAGTTGCGCATTGACCAGGCGTTTGGTGTCGAAATACTGCTTAACGCCCAGGCCATCACAAGTCGGGCAGGCACCGGCCGGGTTGTTGAACGAGAACAGCTTGGGTTCCAGTTCGCTGATTGCATGACCACAGATAGGGCAGGCAAAGCGTGCCGAAAAAATGGTCTCTTCGCCTTTCTCGTCGTCCATGGGCGCGATCAGCGCGATACCGTCCGCCAGCTTCAACGCGGTTTCGAACGATTCGGCCAATCGCTGCTGAAGATCAGCACGCACTTTGAAACGATCGACTACTACATCGATGCTGTGCTTTTTCTGCTTGTCCAGCTTGGGCAACTCGTCCAGTTCGTAGAGCTTGCCGTTGACGCGGGCGCGCACGAAGCCCTGGGCGCGCAGCTCGTCGAACACCGCCAGGTGTTCACCCTTGCGCTCACGGATGACCGGAGCCAGCAGCATCAACTTGCTGCCTTCCGGGCGCTCCAGCACCAGGTCGACCATCTGGCTGACCGTTTGCGCCTCCAGCGGTATGTCATGGTCTGGGCAGCGGGGTGTCCCGACCCTGGCGTACAGCAGGCGCAAGTAGTCGTAGATCTCGGTGATGGTGCCAACGGTGGAGCGGGGGTTGTGCGAGGTGGATTTCTGTTCGATGGAAATCGCCGGTGACAGCCCTTCGATGGTGTCGACATCAGGCTTTTCCATCATCGACAGGAACTGGCGGGCATACGCCGACAGCGATTCCACATAACGACGCTGGCCCTCGGCGTACAGCGTATCGAAGGCCAGGGATGACTTGCCCGAGCCCGACAGGCCGGTAATGACGATGAGCTTGTCCCGGGGCAGGGTCAGGTCGATGTTCTTCAGGTTGTGGGTACGTGCCCCACGAATCAGGATCTTGTCCACTGCGGCCTCGCTCGGCGGGCATAAACGAAGAATTATACGGCGCCCTGCCAGTACGCGGCAAAGCGTCGCGTAGATGCCGTCAAGCTGTCGGACTGATAGAATCGCCGCCGGTTCACACGAGATTAATCCATGCACGACACCCACAACGAGCGCATGAGCGGCAATGAAACCCGCGCCGCCGGCGGTCTGGCTCTGGTCTTCGCTTTTCGTATGCTGGGCATGTTCATGGTGTTGCCGGTCCTGGCCACTTACGGCATGGACCTGGCCGGCGCCACGCCCGCGCTGATTGGCCTGGCCATCGGCGCCTACGGCCTCACCCAGGCCGTGTTGCAGATTCCCTTTGGGATGATTTCCGACCGCATCGGCCGCCGGCCCGTCATTTACCTAGGCTTGATCGTGTTCGCCCTGGGTAGCGTCCTGGCAGCCCAGGCCGATTCCATCTGGGGGGTTATCGCAGGGCGCATTCTGCAAGGGGCGGGCGCCATTTCGGCAGCGGTGATGGCACTGCTTTCGGATCTGACCCGGGAACAGCACCGCACCAAGGCCATGGCCATGATCGGGATGAGCATTGGCCTTTCCTTCGCAGTGGCAATGGTCGTCGGGCCTTTGCTGACAAGTGCCTTTGGCTTGTCAGGATTGTTCCTTGCAACGGCCGGCTTGGCCTTGGTTGGCATCGCGTTGATTGCCTTCGTAGTACCCGCCACGCACAACATTTTGCAGCATCGCGAATCAGGCGTAGCCCGTCAGGCCATTGGCCCGACCCTGCGGCATCCGGACCTTCTACGGCTGGATGTGAGCATCTTCATCCTGCATGCCATTCTCATGGCCAGCTTCGTCGCGCTGCCTCTGGCCTTCGTCGAACGTGGCGGACTGCCCAAGGAACAACACTGGTGGGTCTACCTGACCGCGCTGTTCGTCTCATTTTTTGCAATGGTACCGTTCATCATCTACGGCGAAAAAAAGCGCAAGATGAAACGCGTGCTGGCCGGGGCCGTCAGCGTATTGCTGCTGGTCGAGCTATTCTTCTGGCAGTGGGCTGACGGTTTGCGCGGACTGGTGATCGGCACCGTGGTATTCTTCACCGCATTCAACCTGCTGGAGGCTTCGTTGCCTTCGCTGGTCAGCAAGGTGTCGCCAGCAGGTGGCAAGGGAACGGCGATGGGGGTGTACTCCACCAGCCAGTTTCTCGGTGCTGCACTAGGGGGCATCCTGGGTGGCTGGCTGTTCCAGCATGGTGGGCTGAACACCGTGTTCCTTGGTTGCGCGATACTGTGCGCCATCTGGTTGGCCGTTGCCTTGAGCATGAACGAGCCACCGTATGTGACCAGCTTGCGCATGCCTTTGTCGCCGGAGGCCACCAAGGATGCTGGCCTGGCTGCACGGTTGATGGCCGTGCCTGGCGTGACCGACGCTGTTGTGGTCTCGGAAGAGTCAGCTGTCTATATCAAACTGGATACGAAAATTTTGGACCGCACGACCCTGGAGCGCCTGATCAATCCGGCCTCAGCGGCGTGCGAAGCCTAGGAGAACGTTATGGCCCGTGGGGTTAACAAAGTCATTCTGGTCGGTACTTGTGGCCAGGATCCCGAAGTCCGCTACCTGCCCAACGGTAATGCCGTGACCAACCTGAGCCTGGCAACCAGCGAGCAGTGGACCGACAAACAGTCGGGCCAGAAGGTCGAGCGTACTGAATGGCACCGTGTGTCGCTGTTCGGCAAGGTTGCCGAGATTGCCGGCGAGTACCTGCGCAAAGGTTCGCAGTGCTACATCGAAGGCAAGCTGCAGACCCGTGAGTGGGAAAAAGACGGCATCAAGCGCTACACCACTGAAATCATCGTTGACATCAACGGCACCATGCAGTTGCTGGGCGGCCGTCCGCAGAACCAGCAAGGCGGTGGCGACCCGTACAACCAGGGTGGCGGTAACAACTACAACCAAGGTGGTGGTCAGCAGCAGTACAACCAGCAGCCGGCCCGCCAGCAGGCCCCGCGCCCGCAGCAGCAACAGCGCCCGGCGCCGCAGCAGCCAGCGCCACAACCGGCGGCTGACTTCGACAGCTTTGACGACGATATTCCGTTCTGATCGAACGTTAAGCGTTTCCCATCGAAACCCAGGGTTCATACCCCTGGGTTTTTTTTGGCTTGCGTTTACTGGTTCTACAAGTGCATCAGACCCGTCTTACAAAATTGTCAATCACGCCCGATTGATCCACGTCATCGCACCTTTTCGATTCCTTGCTAGTCTTACCTGTTGGCGGTCCTCAAACCGCCGTCACCGTGACTACCAAGAGGCGCCAGCCATGTTCTGTGCGCCCAAATCTGATCAGGAGTGCACGATGGATCTCAACCGTCGGCAATTCTTCAAGGTCGCCGCCGTCGGCCTTGGAGGCTCGAGCCTTGCGGCGCTGGGCATGGCCCCTACGCCTGCGTTCGCCGAGCAAGTGCGCCACTTCAAGCTGGCGCATACCAAGGAAACTCGTAACACCTGCCCCTACTGCTCGGTCGGCTGCGGCTTGATCCTGTACAGCCAGGGCGATGCGGGCAAGAACGTCAAGCAGAACATCATTCACATCGAAGGTGACGCCGACCATCCGGTGAACCGCGGCACCCTTTGCCCCAAAGGCGCGGGTCTGCTCGACTTCATCCATAGCCCCAGCCGCCTCAAGTACCCAGAAGTACGCAAGCCGGGTAGCAATGAGTGGGTACGCGTCAGCTGGGACGAAGCGCTCGATCGCGTGGCCACCTTGATGAAGGAAGACCGCGACGCGAACTTCATTGAGAAAAACGCCCAGGGGCAGACGGTCAACCGCTGGCTCACCACCGGTTTTCTTGCCGCTTCAGCCGCCTCCAGCGAGGCCGGCTACCTGACTCACAAGGTCGTTCGCGCAACAGGCATGCTGGGGTTCGATAACCAAGCACGTGTCTGACATGGCCCGACGGTGGCAAGTCTTGCCCCGACGTACGGCCGTGGCGCCATGACCAACCACTGGTCCGATATTGCTAATGCGAATCTGGTCCTGGTGATGGGTGGCAACGCAGCAGAAGCGCATCCGTGCGGCTTCAAATGGGTGACCGAGGCCAAAGCGCACAACAAGGCGCGGCTGATCGTGGTCGACCCAAGGTTTACCCGTACCGCTTCGGTGGCCGATTATTACGCGCCTATCCGTACCGGCACCGACATCGCGTTCATGGGTGGGTTGATCAATTACCTGCTGAGCAATGACAAGATCCAGCACGAGTATGTGCGCAGTTACACTGACGTATCCTTCATCGTCAAGGACACCTATGGCTTCGAGGATGGCCTGTTCAGCGGCTATGACGAGAGCAAGCGCATCTATGCCGACAAGTCTGGCTGGGGTTACGAGCTGGGCGAGGACGGTTTTGCCAAGGTAGACCCGACACTTCAGCACCCACGCTGTGTATTCCAGCTGATGAAGCAGCACTACAGCCGCTACACCCCGGAATTGGCGAGCATGACCTGTGGCATGCCGCAGGACGCCATGATGAAGGTGTGGGAAGAAATCGCGACGTGCTCGGCGCCGGGCAAGACCATGACGATCCTGTATGCGCTGGGGTGGACGCAGCATTCGATCGGCGCGCAGATCATCCGCAGCGCGGCGATGGTGCAGCTGTTGCTGGGCAACGTCGGCATGCCAGGTGGGGGCGTGAATGCCTTGCGTGGTCACTCCAATATTCAGGGCTTGACTGACCTGGGGTTGCTGTCCAACTCGCTGCCGGGTTACCTGACGCTTGCCGGCGACGCCGAGCAGGACTACGCCGCGTTCATCGACAAGCGTGCATCCAAGCCGCTGCGCCCGGGGCAGCTGTCCTACTGGCAGAACTACGGCAAGTTCCACGTCAGCCTCATGAAAGCCTGGTACGGTCCCAACGCCACCGCCGAGAACAACTGGGGCTACGATTGGCTGCCCAAGCTCGACGTGCCTGCCTACGACGTGCTGCGCATGTTCGAAATGATGAGCCAAGGCAAGGTCAACGGCTACATGTGCCAGGGTTTCAACCCGATTGCCGCCCTCCCTGACAAGAACCGCGTGACCGCGGCACTGGCCAAGCTCAAGTGGCTGGTGGTCATGGACCCGTTGGCCACCGAGACATCCGAGTTCTGGCGCAACGTGGGGCCGTTCAACGATGTGGACACGGCCGGTATCCAGACCGAGGTGATCCGCCTGCCCACCACCTGCTTCGCTGAAGAGGATGGCTCGCTGGTCAACAGCAGCCGCTGGCTGCAATGGCACTGGAAAGGCGCCGACGGCCCGGGTGAAACCCGCACTGACGTGCAGATCATGAGCGAGCTGTTCCTGCGCTTGCGGCAGCGGTACCAGAAGGAAGGGGGTGCCTACCCCGATCCACTGCTGAACATCCACTGGCCGTACAAGATCGCCCAAGAGCCGTCGCCTGAGGAACTGGCGAAGGAGATGAACGGCTGGGCCGTGACGGACTTCACCGACCCGACCGGTGCGACCGTCAAGTCCGGTCAGCAACTGTCGGGCTTCGGCCAGCTCAAGGACGACGGCAGCACGGCTTCTGGTTGCTGGATCTTCGCCGGCTGCTGGACCGAGCAGGGCAACCAGATGGCGCGCCGCGACAACAGCGACCCCTATGGCATGCATCAGGTGCAGAACTGGGCATGGGCGTGGCCGGCCAACCGACGCATTCTCTATAACCGTGCTTCCAGCGACCCGCAAGGCAAGCCCTGGGATCCGGAGAAGAAGCGTCTGGTCTGGTGGAACGGCAAGGCATGGGGCGGGACCGACGTGCCTGATTTCAAGGTCGATTCGCCGCCGGAAGCGGGCATGAACCCGTTCATCATGAACCCCGAGGGGGTGGCGCGTTTCTTCGCCATCGACAAGATGGCCGAAGGGCCGTTCCCCGAGCACTATGAGCCTTTCGAAACACCGATTGGCATCAACCCCCTGCACCCGAACAACAAGAAGGTGGTCAGCAACCCGGCAGGGCGCATCTTCGATTCAGTGTGGGACACCTTGGGTACACATGATGAATTCCCATACGCGGCCACCACCTACCGCCTGACCGAGCATTTCCACTTCTGGAGCAAGCATTGCCGGCTCAACGCCATTGCCCAGCCTGAGCAGTTCGTCGAGATTGGTGAAGTACTGGCCAATGAAAAAGGCATCAAGGCGGGCGACAGGGTGCGTGTGTCGAGCAAGCGCGGGCATATCGATGCCGTTGCGGTGGTGACCAAGCGGATACGTCCGCTGCAGGTCAACAACCAGACGGTGCATCAGATCGGCATCCCGCTGCACTGGGGCTTTACCGGGTCCACGCGGCACGGGTACCTGACCAACACCCTGGTACCGTTCCTGGGCGATGGCAATACCCAGACACCGGAGTCCAAGTCGTTCCTCGTCAAAGTGGAGAAACTCTGATGGCCAGCCAAGACATCATCGCCCGGTCGGCCACCACCACCGTGCCGCCTTCGGTACGCGAGCAGGAGCAGGTTGCCAAGCTGATCGACACCACCAAGTGCATCGGCTGCAAGGCCTGCCAGGTGGCGTGTTCGGAATGGAACGAGTTGCGCGACGAGGTTGGGCACAACCACGGGACCTACGACAACCCTCAGGACCTGAGCGCCGAAACCTGGACATTGATGCGCTTTACCGAGCACGAGCGCGACGACGGCAACCTGGAGTGGCTCATCCGCAAGGATGGCTGCATGCACTGCGCAGACCCCGGTTGCCTGAAGGCGTGCCCAAGCCCTGGTGCAATCATCAAGCACGCCAACGGCATCGTCGACTTCAACCAGGACCATTGCATAGGCTGCGGCTACTGCATCACCGGGTGCCCGTTCAATATCCCGCGCATTTCGCAGAAGGACCACAAGGCCTACAAGTGCACCCTGTGTTCCGACCGCGTCAGCGTAGGACTGGAGCCAGCCTGCGTGAAAACCTGCCCGACCGGCGCCATCGTCTTCGGCAGCAAGGACGAGATGAAGGTGCATGCCGATGAACGCATCGTCGACCTCAAGTCCCGAGGCTACGAGAACGCTGGGCTGTACGACCCTGATGGCGTAGGGGGGACCCATGTGATGTACGTACTGCACCATGCCGATACACCCAAGCTGTATGCCGGGCTGCCGGACCAGCCGGTGATCAGCCCGCTGGTGGGACTGTGGAAGGGCTTCACCAAGCCTTTGGCCTTGCTGGCCATGGGGGCTGCGGTGGTGGCCGGCTTCTTCCACTACGTACGGGTCGGGCCGCAGCGTGTCGAGGAGGACGAGCAGCCTGCAGCGTCCGACACCAGCGTGCACCAGGTAGACCCGGCAGTGCATGTGTTCGACCCGAACAAGTCCGATGGGCAAGGGGAGCAGCGGCCATGAACGACAACAAGCCTATCCTGCGTTACAACGCCAACGAGCGCAGCAACCACTGGATAGTGGCAATCCTGTTCTTTCTGGCGGGCCTGTCGGGGCTGGCGCTGTTTCACCCCGCCTTGTTCTGGCTGAGCAATCTGTTCGGCGGCGGGCCATGGACGCGCATCCTGCACCCTTTCCTGGGTGTGGCGATGTTCGTGTTCTTCCTGGGCCTGGTGGTGCGTTTCTGGCGTGCCAACTTCATTACCGCCAACGACCGCCTGTGGTTGCGCAGAATCGATCGGGTCATGCGCAACCAGGAGGAAGGGGTGCCTGCCATCGGCAAGTACAATGCCGGGCAGAAGCTGCTGTTCTGGACGCTGCTGGTGTGCATGCTGATCCTGATGGTCAGTGGGGTGGTGATCTGGCGCGCCTACTTCAGTCACTTCTTCGACATCGGCGCCATACGCCTGGCCACCTTGCTGCATGCCTTCGCGGCGTTTGTGCTGGTGCTCAGCATCATCGTGCACATCTATGCCGGTATCTGGATCAAGGGGTCGGTAGGCGCCATGCTGCATGGCTGGGTCAGCCGGGCCTGGGCGCGCAAGCATCATGAACTGTGGTATCGCGACGTGACCAGTGACAAAACGCCAACCGAGCACCGACGAAAAGAAGGATGAACGCTTGAGTACCGTACTTGAACCTGGACAGATCGAAGCGTCGGCCGTCATGCCGCCGTTTCTGCACCTGCCGCCAGGCAACCTCTTCGACGTGCGGGCGGCTCGCCTGGAGCGCCTGGCCCAGGGCCATGCCATGGGCGACTATTTGCTGTTGATCGCGCGGCTATGCCGAATCCAGCAGCAGCTTGTGGATAACCCGCCTAGCGCGCTGCCTGTTGCCCAGGAGCGCCAACGCCTGTGCATAAGTCACGGGCTACCGCCCCTGGCGGCTGACAGCCTTGTGCGCGAAGGCGCATGGCTGGGTTGGTTGCAGGCGCTGCTCGATCATTTCGATGAGCCGGGCCAAGGCCCGCTGCAAGAAGCACTGCACATGCTGCGCATCAGTGACGATACCCAGCGCAAGGGTTGGGCAATTGCCCTGCTCAGCGGCCAGTACGATGCCGTGCCCCCTGCACTGGTGCCGTTCGTGGGCGCAGCCCTGCAGGCTGCCTGGTCAAGCTGGTTGCTGGCACTGCCAAGCACCGAACTCAAGCCCGCTGCCAGCCTTGCCCAATGCCCGGCATGCGGTTCGCCGGCCATGGCGGGCGTGGTACGCAACCGTGGCAAGCACAACGGCTTGCGTTACCTTGCCTGTTCGTTGTGCGCCTGCGAGTGGCACGTGGTGCGGGTCAAGTGCGTGTATTGCGACTCCAGCAAAGACCTGCGCTACAGCGCGCTCGACGATGACCGTCACGGGCCCGGCAAGGCGCCGCTGCGCGCCGAGTGTTGCCCAGGGTGCAACAGCTACCTCAAGCAACACTACCTGGAAAATGACGCAGCAGCCGAAGC
The DNA here is from genome assembly GCF_002812565.2 of Pseudomonas sp. SGAir0191. NCBI lineage: Bacteria > Pseudomonadati > Pseudomonadota > Gammaproteobacteria > Pseudomonadales > Pseudomonadaceae > Pseudomonas > Pseudomonas sp. SGAir0191. Next base: position 4,460,671 of record NZ_CP025035.2, on the reverse strand, counting down.
CTTGGCCGACGACCTGGCCAGCCTGGCCCTGGACATGCGCCTGGACGAGGAGGGGTACCATCGTCTGGCACCCAACCTGATGGTCTCGCCCGGCTAGCGGTTGATTGTCTACACTGTGAGACCGAGTTGCCTTGCGCAGGCAAGCGCCCTTGACACGGATTTCGAAGGTTCTCGAACCTGCGGATGTCTGCGTTACCGTCGCTTGCCTTCCACAAGGCCAGCAGACAATGGACCCGTCCAAGGTAGTACCGCATGTCCTCCAGCTTAGCCAGCGTCACGCCTCGCCTGCCTTCCATCGATACACTCCTGCGCCACCCGGCTTGTCTAGCGCTGATCGAGCGTTACGGCCGTGAAGCTGTTCTGTCGACCTTGCGGCACTTGCTGGACGATTTGCGCGACCTCGTCCGCAATGGCCAGCTCGGTGCTGCCGAGGTGGCGCCCGAGGTACTGCTGGGCCGCGCCGGCGAACGCCTCGATGTCAACCAGCGCAGCCAGGTTCGCCGCGTGTTCAACCTCACCGGCACGGTGTTGCACACCAACCTGGGCCGCGCCTTGCTGCCTGAAGAAGCCATCGAGGCCATGGAGTGCGCAGCGCGCTACCCGCTGAACCTCGAGTTTGACTTGAGCACGGGCAAGCGCGGTGATCGTGATGACCTGATCGAGGGGTTGATCCGCGAACTGACCGGCGCCGAGGCCGTCACCGTGGTGAACAACAATGCAGCCGCTGTGTTGCTGGCGCTCAACAGCCTGGGCGCCCGCAAGGAAGGCATCATCTCCCGTGGCGAACTGATCGAGATCGGTGGCGCCTTCCGGATACCCGACATCATGGCCCGGGCTGGCGTCAGGTTGCATGAGATCGGCACCACCAACCGCACCCACGCCCGCGACTACGAGGCCGCCATCAGCCCGCGCACCGGGTTGCTGATGCGCGTGCACTGCAGCAACTACAGCATCCAGGGCTTCACCACCCAGGTACCCACCACGGAGCTGGCCCGTATTGCCCGCCAGCACGGCCTGCCGCTACTCGAGGACCTGGGCAGTGGCAGCCTGCTGGACCTCACGCGCTGGGGGCTACCGGCCGAACCGACGGTGCGCCAGGCATTGAGCGATGGCGCCGACATTGTCACCTTCAGTGGCGACAAGCTGCTGGGCGGCCCGCAAGCGGGGATCATCGTCGGGCGCAAGGACTTGATCGCCAGGATCAAGAAGAACCCGCTCAAGCGCGCCTTGCGCGTGGACAAAATCACCTTGGCCGCCCTGGAGGCCGTGCTGGCACTGTACCGCAACCCTGATCGCCTGGCCGAGCGCTTGCCCAGCCTGCGCCTGCTCACCCGTGCCCAGGCAGAGATTCACACCCAGGCCCTGCGCGTGGCGCCAGCGTTGCAAACCTGCCTGGGCGAGCAGTGGTGCGTCAGCGTCCAGCCGACGCTGGGCATGATCGGCAGCGGCAGTCAGCCTGTCGCACGCTTGCCCAGCGCCGCCTTGTGCGTGCGTGCGCAGGTGTCCAAGCGTCTGCGCGGGCGCAGCCTGCATGCCCTGGAGCGCGCCCTGCGCGAGTTGCCGGTGCCGGTGCTTGGGCGCATCGATAACGATGCACTGTGGCTGGACCTGCGCCAGCTGGACGATGAACCCCAATGGCTGGCACAGCTGCCAGGCCTGCAATTGGGGGCCTTGCAGTGATTGTCGGGACCGCCGGGCACATCGATCACGGCAAGACGGCGCTGCTGCAAGCGCTTACGGGCCAGGCCGGGGACCACCGCCAGGAGGAACAGGCCCGTGGCATGACCATTGACCTGGGTTATCGCTACGCGTCGCTGGCCGAGCAGGCGCCACTGACTGGCTTCATCGACGTGCCGGGCCATGAGCGATTTGTCCACAACATGCTGGCCGGTGCCCACGGTATAGACCTGGTGCTGCTGGTGGTGGCGGCAGACGATGGGGTCATGCCGCAGACCCGCGAGCACCTGGCGATCATCGAACTGTTGGGCATTCCCCAGGCACTGGTGGCCATCAGCAAGTGCGACCGGGTCGAGCCCGCACGCGTGGAAGCGGTGAAGCAGCAAGTCAGCCAACTGCTGGCGCCTGGCCCGTATGCCGACGCGCCGCAATTTCCCGTATCCAGTACCGCGGGCACCGGTATCGACGCCTTGCGCCAGGCCCTGCTGGCGGCAGCGCCCCATGCCCGCCGTCGCAGTGTGGCCGGAGGCTTTCGCCTTGCCGTAGACCGGGCGTTCGCCGTCACGGGCGCGGGGGTAGTGGTGACCGGCACGGCGCTGGCAGGGCGGGTCACCGCTGGCGATACGTTGCTGCTGGGCAAGGCCGGCAGGCCGGTGAGGGTGCGCGGTTTGCATGCCCAGAATCAGCCCGCGCTGGTGGCGGAGGCAGGGCAGCGTGTGGCGCTCAACATAGCCGCCGAGCGCCTGACGGTGGACCAGATACGCCGAGGAGATTGGCTGGTGCCGCAGTGGTTGCACGCGCCCAGCACACGCATCGATATTGACTTGAGCCTGCTGCCCGGCCAAGCCCGTGCCTTCGAGCATTTCAGTGCGGTGCACGTGCACCTGGGCACCCAGGACGTAACTGCCAGGGTGGCTTTACTCGAAGGGCAGAGCTTGGCGGCGGGGCAGCGCATGTTCGCACAGTTGCTGCTCAACGCCCCCTTGCAAGCGGTGCATGGCGACCGCCTGGTGCTGCGCGATCAGCGCGCTCAGTACACGCTTGGCGGCGGCACGGTCCTGGACCCGTTCGCCCCCAGTCGACAACGCCGCAGCGCCGAAAGGCTGCAACAGTTGCAGGTGCTGCGCGACTGTGCGGGCCTTGAGCAGGCCTTGCCGGGTTTGCTTGCCAGCGCACCGGGTGGGCTGGACCCACAGCGCCTGGAGCGACAGTTCAATCGCCTGCGTGACAGCTGGCAATTACCCGACGACGTACTCGTGATCGCCACCCGCCAAGGCCAGTTGCTGTTCGCCGCAAGCCAATGGCAGGCGCTCAAGCAACGTGTGCTGGCCCAACTGGCGACCTTTCATGAGCAGGAGCCCGATCAATTGGGCCCGGACCGTGACAGGCTGCGCCGTTTCGCGGCGTTGCCATTGGACAGACCGGGGTTCGTCAGTTTACTTGAGCAGTTGCTGGCCGAGAGCGCAGTGGCCAGCAGCGGCCCCTGGCTGCACTTGCCTGATCATCAGGTCCAGCTCAGTGCCGCAGATGAGGCGCTCTGGGCCCGCCTGCAGCCCCGACTGCTGGCCGCAGCCTACGATCCGCCTTGGGTCAGGACGTTGGCGAGCGAGGAAAAGTGCGCTGAGGCCGATGTACGCCTGCTACTGCGCAAGCTCGCGCGCCTGGGGCTGCTGCACCAGGTGGTGCGGGACCTGTTCTACCCAGAACCGACCCTACAGCGCATGGCAGAGCTGCTGCAGCGTCACATGGGTGACACGCCGGTAGTGCAGGTTGCTGCATTTCGCGATATGTTGGGCATCGGTCGCAAGCGCAGTGTGCAGATTCTGGAGTATTTCGACCGGATCGGCCTGACCCGCAGGGTCGGCGATCAGCGGTACATCCGCAGTGACAGTGCCCTGGCCCGCTAGCAGACCAGGCACCGATTTCAAGGAAGGCAATCGCGCCCGGTGGCGCGGCCGGGCTTCAAACCCGGTTGGGGACGGCATCCGTTCCCGGGCAGGTTCGACTCCCGCTGCCTTCCGCCACTTCTAGCGTTCGCCGCACAGGTCCAGGGCAAACCACTGCTCGGCCTCATCCACGTCCAGCCCGGCACCCAACAGCGCGAACATCTTGCCAAGGGCCGCCTCCCGCGTCATGCCGCCCCCGCTGACCAGGCCTGCTGCCCGCAGGCGGCTACCGGCGGCATAGGTATCAAAGACCACGTCGCCTTCCGGGCACTGGGAAATGGCCACCAACATGACCCCACGCTCGCGTGCTGCACGCAAGGTGTCGAGCAGCGCCTGATCATCGGACGGCCCAGTGCCGCTGCCATAGCATTCCAGCAACAAGCCCTGCACGCCGCTGTTAAGCAAAGCGTCCAGATGACCGGCCTGCAAACCAGGGAACACCGGCACCACCGCAAGGTTTACGCGCTGACGGGGCTGCTGGTAACCCAAGTGTGCCGGCAAGGGGGCTACGTGCTCGCTCTGGCGATGGCGCGGCAGGGCTGCAAAGGCGTCGAACGCTTCGCTGCGCAGCTTCGAGGCGCGGCAACCGTGCAGCAGCTTCCCCGCGAAGTACAGTTGCACGCCCGCTTCAAGGGGGTGATCGAACTGGCGCAGTGCACCGCACAGGTTGTCCCAGGCATCGCTGCCAGGTGCGCCTGCCGGCAGCATCGAGCCGGTCAGCAGGATGGGAACCGGCAGCCCCAGCAACAGGAACGACAGTGCCGCTGCACTGTAGGCCAGGGTGTCGGTGCCATGCAGTACCAGTACCGCATCATGGTCACGGACCCGCACGGCATCGACGATCGCATCACGCATCGCCAGCCAGTTGTGCTGCTGCATGTTGGCACTGTCGAGCAGTGGGTCCAGTTCCTGGAGCGTCCAGGTGACTTCGGGGGCGTCGGCCATCACGGCGAAATGATCGCGCATGCGGGACTCGAAGCCGCCGGATGGGGCGAGGCCTTCCGGGGTTTCGAGCATGCCGATGGTGCCGCCGGTGTAGAGCACGAGGAGGTTCTTTACTGCGCGCATGGAAAGCGTCCGTAGCGATGAACGGGAAAGAAGAGCCGCGCTTTGGAGGGAAGGCTAGTGGGGCCGCAATGCGGCCCCTGGTGACTCAAACAACTGGCACAACCCTCGCTGGGGCGGCTGGCGATGTCAGCCTATCAGCGCAGCGGCTGAGCCTGGCCGACAGCTTTGTCAGCGGCTGTTTCCACCTGCGGATTGGCAGGCCATGCATTGCGGTCCAGGTCCAGGTCGGCGAACTTGGCCGAATCGAACACGGGCTGCTTGATGCCAGCCTTGCGCTGGTCATCGTAGTCGCGCATCACACGTAGGCCGACCTTGAACAGCAGGGCCAGGGCCATCAGGTTGACGAAGGCCAGGCACGTCATGGTGATGTCGGCGAAGGCGAACACGGTGGTCAGGTCCTGCATCGAGCCCCACACGACCAATGCCAGTACCAGGGCACGGAAGCCCATCAATACTGCCCGGTTACGGCTGAGGAACTGCAGGCTGTTCTCGCCCAGGTAGTAGTTGTAGAGGATGCAGGTGAACACGAACAGCGACAGCGCCACGCTGACGAAGATACGGCCCCAGTCGCCTACCACGGCAGCCAGCGAGTTCTGGGTCAGGACAATGCCGTCACCCTCGAAGCCAGGGGTGTAGAAGCCCGACAGCAGGATCAGCAGCGCGGTGCAGGTGCAGATCACGAACGTATCGAGGAATACGCTGAACGCCTGTACCACGCCCTGGGCACCTGGGTGCTTCACGGCTGCGACGGCGGCCACGTTCGGTGCACTGCCAAGGCCCGCTTCGTTGGCGAATACGCCACGCTTCACGCCCATGACGATGGCGCTGCCCAGCAGGCCGCCGAACGCCGGGTCAAGACCGAAAGCGCTCTTGAAGATGGTCTCGAGCATGGCCGGCACGTGTTCGATCTGGGTGCCGATCACGTACAGGGTCACGCCGATGTAGGCCAAAGTCTTGATCGGTACGAGCAGGTCGGACACCGCCGCGATGCGCTTGATGCCACCAATGAAGGTGATGGCCAGCAGCACTGCCAGCACGATGCCGGTGTGGCGCGGATCGAAGTGGAAGGCGTTCTGCAGCGAATGGGTCACGGTGTACGACTGCAGGCCGATGAAGGCGAAGCCATAGGTGACCAGCAGCAGGATCGAGAAGACGATCGCCATGCCTTTGTACTTCAGACCATGCTGAATGTAGTAGGCCGGGCCGCCACGGTACAGGCCGTCGCCGTCGGCGCGCTTGTACACCTGGGCCAAGGTACATTCGAAGAAGCTGCTCGACATGCCTACCAGCGCGGTGACCCACATCCAGAACACGGCACCTGGGCCGCCCAGGGTCACGGCGATGCCGACACCGGCAATGTTACCGGCGCCCACGCGGCCGGCCAGGCTCAGCATCAGGGCCTGGAATGAACTCAGTTGGCCTGCCTGGCCACGCAGCGATTCCTTGAACACACCGAACATGTGTGCGAAGTGGCGGAACTGGACGAACCGGGAACGGAGGGTGAAGTAGCTACCCAGCCCCACGATCAGCACGATGAGCAGTTTCCCCGAAAGGAAATCGTTGAGTACTTCGAGCATTGGAAAATGACCTCGATTCTTATTCTTCGTGTGGAAAGACCAGCGGCCGGCAGGCGCACCGCTATTCGTTGGGGCGCATGGTTGGCCATGACAAGAGTCGTTACAATTTCGCGGCTTGGTCTTAATTGATGCGAGTTGATGCTAAACTGGCGCCATTCGCGTCACGTAGGCCTTTGTCATGAGCGAGCATTTCGCTACCAATCTCAAGCTGGCTTGCAGCCACTACCGCTCTATCTCCGAAGTTTGCCGCCAACTGTCGATCAATCGCGCCCAGTTCAACAAATACCTGAGCGGGCAAAGCCGTCCGACGGCTTACAACCTCAAACGCATTGGCGATTTCTTTGGGGTGGAGGAATACGAGCTTGACCTGCCCGCCGATCAGTTTTCACGCTTGATCGGCGCGCGAGTACCGTCCTCGGTCGAGCAAACCGGCGATCCGATCAGCGAGCTGTTTCGGCCTCTGCATGATCACGCGGGCAACCTGTCGCGTTACTGCGGGTATTACTTCGAGTACTCCAATTGCATGTCGGTGCCGGGTACGGTCCTGGTATCACTGGTGCATCTGTGGGAGGAGGGCGGGCGCTTTCTGTTCGAGCGCCAGGAGCGGCAGGAGCGGTCGAGCGCAACGGACCAGCATGCCGAAGTGCGTTGTCGTTACCTGGGGGCTGCTTTCCAGTTGCAGGACCGGGTGTTCCTGATCGACTACGAATCGCTTACCTACAACGAGATGAGCCAGACCATTCTCATCCCCAGCTTTAAAAGCCGTATCACCCGCCTCAATGGCCTCAAGGCCGGCGTGTCCAGCGGCGACCGGCGCAATCCCGCCTGTACCCGAGTGGTGTGGGAGTACCTGGGGCAGGAGATCAATCGCATCAACGCCTACCGCCAGGTAAAACTGTACCGGCCTGATGACCCCCGCATAGATGAAGACATCCGCGAGCGGTTGGATGTGGGCCCGCTCAGGAATGGGTTGTTTGAAGTCGAGTAGGGAGCAATTCGTTAAACAGCATCGAGAATGAAGTCCGTCACAATGCTTGTGACCTGATCGGCGATATCCGGGTTGGCCCGCAAATAGGAGGGGATACCGTGGTCGCAGTTTTCAAGAATGAGGCACTGAAAACGCTCTGGCGCAGTCGAGTGTGTTAGGGCGCTGATTAGTTCTGCAGGTATGGGGCTGTACCGTTCTGCGCCTGCATGCCACACGTGGCCCGCGCCTGTGCCAGGGGGTCTTGAGAGATGACGCGAGTCAAGCCCATCGTGCTCGCCGATCAGCAACAGAACTCGGCCCGGAAATCGTTCAAGAAAGAGGTAGCTGTCGCAATCGAAAAATGCGAAGGGCTTTCTGATGGCCGCCGAAAATGCCGGGCCAAATGGCAGTGAGTAGGCGCTGTCTGGATAGATCGCAGGGCAGACAAGGATAAGCGTGTCCACATGCGGCAACTGTGCTGCCATTTTCAATGCCAAGGCTGCGCCGAGGCTGTGACCAATCAGGGTTCGGCACTCAAGCGCGATATGCGAATGAAAGCGCCATGCTTCTTCAAGGTTTATAACCAGCGAAGGCGCTGCTGCACCTGGTGCGCTGGCTAGACTATGCCCTGACAAGTTGGCCGTGAGCGAGCCGATACCTGCAGCCTGTAGGCGGTAGAGCAGTGGATTGAGCCGAGTAAAATCGGACCGAGCGCCCGCCAGTACATAAACAGGTGCTGCGCGTTGCATATCGGGTACTAGCAGACGGGCCTGTTGTTCGTAGCTTCCGAATCCTTCGTCGATAAACCATTCCATGCCTGGAGCGGGTTCTTCATATTGCCATTTCAGGCGCCCGCAGGAGTAGGCTTGCATGTGCATACAGTCTCTACGAAAGGCGTGTTAGCCAGTTACTGATTGGGTTGTGCGGCTCGGTAAGCAGTTCGAGCAGCATGAGGATGCAGCCGCTTACCAACCGCGGTTTTACGAACGTGACCAAGAGCGTAGCGCGCTGCCTGTGCTTGGCTAGCTGTGCATCTAACAAGGCAGCAAGGGCCCTCTTCAGCACTACTGAGGCCAGCCGAATCTGCAATTCAAAGCCCTTTCGCTGAGGTGTGGAAGTCAGTCATTGCCTAATGCATCGTAGGGCTTTTCTCCGAATGATTTTTCCATCGTTTTTGAGGCGTCGGCACTGCCACCACTTGCAGCATCTGCATGCCCCACGTTGGACTTCCCCGCCCGGAAACCGCAAAATGGCCGCTTTCCCTTACAACCTCCGGATCTGCTGACTCTATGCGTATGCGCCTAATGCTGTTGGGTGGTGGCAATGCCCTCGGGCAAGCGCTGATTCGTCTTGGGGCCGAGGAGGACATCGCTTTCATGGCGCCGCGCCCTCCAGAGGAGGGCTGGGCGCCTGCCAGCCTTACCCAGTTGCTCGACGATCATCGTCCCGACGCCGTGGTCAACCTGGCGTATTACTTCGACTGGTTCCAGGCCGAGTCGGTCAGCGAGCAGCGTCTGGCGCATCAGGAACGCTCCGTGGAGCGGCTGGCAGAGTTGTGCCAGCACCACCAGATCACGCTGGTCCAGCCCTCGAGCTACCGCGTGTTCGATGGCTCGCGTGCCACCGCCTACAGCGAAAAGGACGAGCCATTGCCGCTTGGCCTGCGCGGGCAGGCGCTCTGGCGTATCGAACAAAGCGTGCGTGCGGCCTGCCCGCAACATGTGCTGTTGCGGTTCGGCTGGGTGCTGGACGAAAGTATCGATGGCCTGCTTGGCCGTTTCCTGACGCGCGCCGAGCTACCCCAGGAATTGCTGCTGGCCGATGATCGGCGTGGCAACCCGACACCCGTCGACGATGCGGCCAGGGTCATTCTCTCGGTGCTCAAGCAACTGGACTGCAATTCGCCGTTGTGGGGTACCTACCACTACGCCGGGAACGAAGCGACCACGCCTGTGGCGCTAGGCCAGGCGATCCTCGCCGAGGCCGGCCAGCATCGACAGCTCGCGGTGCAGACGCCAACGCCGCAGGCCCATGCCGCGCGCCCGGATGCTAGCGAAGAGCCGCAGAACGCAGTGCTGGCCTGCAAGAAAATCCTTCACACCTTCGGTATCAAGCCCCGTGCCTGGCGTGCAGGCTTGCCGCCTCTTCTGGACCGGTTCTATCGCCATGGCTGATGCCCCCATCCTGATCACCGGCGGTGCCGGCTTCATCGGCTCTCACCTGAGCGACGCCTTGCTGGCGCGTGGCTACGCCGTGCGCATTGTCGACGACCTCTCCACGGGCAAGCGCGACAACCTGCAACTGGGCCACCCCCTGCTTGAGCTTGTCGAGGGGGACGTTGCCGACGCCGAATTGGTTCAACGCGCAGCGGCAGGCTGCCAGGCCGTGGTGCACTTGGCTGCGGTGGCCTCGGTGCAGGCTTCGGTCGACGATCCGGTGCGCACGCACCAGAGCAATTTCATCGGCACGCTCAACGTGTGTGAAGCCATGCGTGTTCACGGGGTGCGTCGCGTGTTGTTCGCGTCCAGTGCAGCGGTCTACGGCAACAACGGTGAAGGCCAGTCCATTGCCGAAGATACGCCCAAGGCGCCGCTGACACCGTATGCCGTGGACAAGCTGGCCAGCGAGCAGTACCTGGACTTCTACCGGCGCCAGCATGGGCTTGAGCCTGTGATATTCCGGTTCTTCAACATCTTCGGGCCGCGGCAGGACCCTTCCTCGCCTTATTCGGGCGTCATCAGCATCTTCAGCGAGCGTGCACTGCAAGGTCAGCCAATCACCGTGTTCGGTGACGGCGAGCAGACGCGGGACTTCCTGTATGTGGCTGACCTGGTACAGGTCATGGTGCAGGCGCTCGAGCAAGCGCAGGTCGAGGAGGGGGCCGTGAACATCGGTCTCAACCAGGCCACGTCACTGAACCAGATGCTCGCTGCGCTCCAGCAGGTGGTGGGCAGCTTGCCCGCAGTCAGCTATACCACGCCGCGCTCGGGCGACATCCGCCATTCGCGTGCGGACAACAGGCGGTTGCTGGCTCGCTTCGACTTCAAGCGGGCCACCTCGATGGTGGAGGGGCTTTCCCGGTTGTTGGGCAAGCTCCGTTAGCAACCGATGGGCGCCCAGTCCGGCGCTCAGTACGACAGTAACGAAACGGGGCGGCCTTGGCCGCCCCGTGTGTTTTACAGCGCTCGATCAGAACTTGTAGCCCAGGCCGACCATGTAGACCCAAGGGTCCACGTCCACGTCGACCTTGGTCTTGCTATAGCCCAAGGCGCTCGGGCCGTTCACGCTGGCCTTGGTGTCGATGTCCACGTACCAGACAGCGGCGTTGACCAGCAGGTTGTCGGTGATCATGTAGTCCATGCCCAGCTGGCCGGCGAACCCGACCGAATCCTGCAATTTCAGGTTGCTGAACCCTTGTTGCTTGCGGTTGCTGCTCAGGTCTTCATCGAAGAACAAGGTGTAGTTGATGCCCACGCCCGCATAGGGTTGGAACTTCGACGACGCCTCCATCGGGTAGTACTGCAACGAAAGGGTCGGCGGCAGTTGCTTGATGTCGGCCAGCTTGCCATCCAGCCCACCGCCCAGCCCTTTCACTCCTACCGTGTGCTTGAACGGCGTGGCTGCCAGCAATTCCAGGCCAATGTGGTCGGTGAGCATGTAGGCGAATGCCAGACCCAGCTGGGTATCGCTGTCCAGGGTCGCCTTGGTGCCTGCCACTTTGTTGCCGTCGAACTTCAGGTCGCTGCTGCTCTCGTTGGGCGCAGTGGTGATGGCGCCAGCACGTACGATGAAATCACCGGGTTGATAAGCGTGCGCAGCCGGGGCGGTGAGTGCCAGGGCCACGAGTGAGGCACCGAGCAAGGACTTGTTCATGGAAGCTCCCAAAGGACGTTGATAATCGTGTAGTCCAATGGTACGGATGCAACTAAACAGAAAGTTTGACCCAGCTCAAAGAAGCGTCTGCACCGGCCTTCGGAAGGCTCATCTGAGTTCGTAGGCGTAGATCTTCTCGGCTTCCATCTGGTAACCCGCCTCAGCCAGTTCGCTGCTCGAGGGTTTGACATGCATCGTGCCCTCTATCCAGTAGGGCTGATACAGATCTTCGACCCGTACGCCCATTTCACTGACGATGTGCACAATCTGGTTCGACGGGGGCGGGGGCACGTGGATGCACGCACCGTAGTACGGCACCAGCAGAAATTCGGTGGTGCGGCCTTGCTCATTGACCTCAAGCGGCACGATGTAGCCCGGCAGCTTGATCTGCTGGCCATCGAGGCTGTTCACCACGGGTGCAGCAGGCGCTTGCTGGCGCGCGGCCGGGGCGGACTCGGCAGACAGTGCATCGCTGAGCTGCGACATGTCATGCAGGGGCGCCAGTTGCGGCGCGACGACCGGTGCGCCTTCTGGGATCAGGGCGGGCCAGTCGAGCTCTCTGGGCTGCGATGCCCACGTAGGTACCGCAAGTATCACGAGCAGCGAAAAAAGCAGGCGCCGGGCGGGGCTACCGGTTGGCAGGCGGGCCCCCACACGGCATGTCCATGCGCTTGCAAGCGCATGGAGAGCCCCGAAGCAGGCAGTGAGAAATCGGATCATCACAGGCTCTCAAAGGTGGATCGACAAACCATCTGCCAACGACTGCCGATAGGCTCGCCATGCCGGAACGCTGCCCATCAACAGCGCTGCACCAAGGATGATAGCCAGCAACGACCATTCATGCGTGCTGGGCCAGGCCAATGGCAGGTACAAGCCATAGTTGGCCTGCACGTAACCCTGGGCCAGGGCGATGCCGGCGTACAGCAGGCCAAGCCCGGCAACGATCCCGGCCGTTGCCAGCGCCAGAGCCTCAAGTACCAGCAGCCCGGCGATGTGCCATGGTCGTGCACCTACCGAGCGCAGGATCGCCATTTCCCGGCGGCGCTCGTTCAGACTGGTAAGAATCGCCGTGAGCATGCCGATCAGCCCGGTCAGCACAACGAACAGCGAGACCACGAACAGGGCTTGTTCGGCAGTGCCCATCAGGCTCCACAACTCCTGCAACGCCACCCCCGGCAAAATCGCCAACAGCGGCTCGCTGCGGTATTCATTGATTTCGCGCTGCAGGCTGAAGGTAGCGATCTTGTTGTTCAAGCCCAGCATGAACGCCGTGATCGCAGCGGGTTGCAGGTCCATGCCACGCGCCTGTTCTGCACTGATGCGTCCCGCACCTCGGGCCGGCACGCCGTTGTGCCAGTCGATATGGATCGCCTCCATGCCGGCCAGGCTGATGTGCAAGGTGCGGTCAACCGGCGTGCCGGTGCGCTTGAGTACACCGACCACGGTAAATGGTTTGTCGTCGTGCTTGACCAGGCTGATCGCCGCTACGCCATGGGCCAGCACCAGTTTGTCGCCCAGCTTGTAGTGCAAGGCGTCGGCAACCTCCACGCCCAGTACCACTTCGAAAGGATCGTCGGCAAATTCCCGGCCCTCGCGCAACGCCAGGTGCTGCTTGCGCCCGTACTGATAGTGGTCGAAATAGGCGCCGGTGGTGCCCATCACCCGGTAGCCGCGGTGCGAGTCGCCCAGCGAGATGGGGATCGCCCACTTCACCCGTGGGTCCTGGGCGTAGTGCTGGTAGCTGTCCCAGCGTATGTTGTTGGTGGCATTGCCGATGCGAAACACCGAGTACAGCAGCAGGTTCACCGAACCTGAACGCGCACCGACAATCAGGTCAGTACCACTGATGGTGCTGGCAAAGCTGGCGCGAGCTTCGGTGCGCACCCGCTCGACGGCCAGCAGCAGGCAAACCGACAAGGCGATGGCAAACGCGGTCAGAAAGGCGGTGAAGCGGCGGTTGGCCAGGCTGGCCAGGGCAAGGCGAAGCAGGTACATCAGGCCTCCCGGGGCTTGGCGGCGCGATTGAGCTCGGCCAGTGACAGGTGTCGGTCGAACAGCGGGGCCAGGCTCTGGTCATGACTGACGAACAGCAGGCTCGAGCCTGCCGCGCGGCATTCGTTGAACAGCAGGGCGATGAACGCTTCGCGGGTATCGGCATCCAGCGCTGATGTGGGTTCATCGGCGATCACCAGCTCGGGTTGGCCGATCAAGGCGCGGGCGGCGGCGACGCGTTGCTGCTGGCCGATCGACAGGCTGTCGGCTCGCCGCGTGAGCAACTGCGGATCGCCCAGGCCCAGGTGGGCAAGCAATTCGCGGGCGGCCTGGTCGACGCTACCGTGGCGCTCGACGGCACGCTGGGCGCGGCTGCGCGAGAAACGACAGGGCAGCTCGACATTTTCCCGCACCGAGAGAAACGGCAGCAGGTTGAATTGCTGGAAGATGTAGCCGGTGTGGTCCACACGGAAACGGTCGCGGGCACCTTGGCCGAGTAGGGCCAAGTCCTGCCCAAGCAGTTGGATTCGCCCACGGCCTGGCCGGTTGACCCCGCCGAGCAGGCCTAGCAGGGTGGTCTTGCCACTGCCGCTTGGGCCCTTGAGAAACACGGCTTCACCGGCTTGCAGTTCAAAGGCAGGGATATCCAGCAACGGCGGTTGTCCCGGCCAGGCGAACGCCAGGTCTTGCAGGTGGATCAGCGGCTGGTTCATTCAGAGTGTGACCACAGCCTTGGTTGGCGCGGTTTCCACCCCCTTCTGGCCGTTCGGGCCGATCAATTGCACATTGATTTTCTGCGTGGCGGGGAAGGCCTTGAACAGCGGCGACAGGTCGATCTGAGTGAGCTTTTCGGGCGCTGTGCAGGTGAGTTGGTAATGGGCGTTGATGTCGCTGTGAGCGTGGCCTTTTTCGTGCTCGTCGGCATCGTCGTCCGCCTTGGCGGCATCCCCAAACAGCGGGCTTTGCAGTTCTTGCTGGTCTGGTGTGCAACCCGCGGCCGCCGTCAAGGCGAACAACTTCAGGGGCTGTTCCAACTGCTGACGCACCGCGGCCACCTTGGCCTTGTCGGCATCGCTGCTGGCCATGTGCTCGAAGCCGACCAGGTTCATCGCCGGGCTGTCCAGCTCAAGCTCCAGGTTATTGCCGTCAAGCGCGGCATTGAGCTTGGCCACGCCATGCTCATGGGCGGCAAGCGTGCCATGGCCGTGATCATGCTCGTGTTCTTCGTGGGCATGGGCCGTCATGGCCAATGGCAAGCAGGCGAAGGGCAAGGCTAGCAGCAGACGACGCATGGGCGACTCCAGGAGCGGATTGTAGGAGTAGTTATGTTATAACGATTGTTTGGCAGGCCGCCAGCCTCGTGGCTCAGGTTTCATGTTGCGGTAGCATGGCGACAATGACTTGAGCGAGGACCTACAGTGAGAATTCGTGGAACGATCGGTAAGTGGCCGGTGGACTTGACCATCGAGCTTGATCCCCAGGAATGGGCGCAGTTGGCACGTCCAGCCGAACAGCTCCCCGCTTCGACACCCCAGCCAGCTGCCGCGGTGCCTCCCGCAGCAGCAAAGGATGATGGGCCGTGGCGGGTAGCCTGCGAATTATTGCGCACGGCTGGCCGGATGGAGGGGCCTGAGCTGCTTGAGCATTTGCAGGGGCTCACGGGGGACTTTGGCGCAGCCAAGCGGTTGCTGGTGCGGTTGCGGCACCATGGGCAAGTGCGGGTGTTCAGTGAGGGCGAAACGCCGGTGTATGTGTGGCAGGCCGGCGAAAAGGCGTAGACGACCTCGAACGGCGTGACAAGCGTGTCAGTGGCCGGCTCACGGGGCAAGGCGGAGCAACCCAGGCAACAGGTGCTGGGCCTGATCAGTACCGAGCCGCTCGTATCCCAGAGCAGAGTTTGAGCACTAGGGCATGAGCAGGGTGGCGTACCTTGCTCATGCCTCCACGCCTGATAACCGTCAGTACATCGCAGCAAACAGCTTACGGCGATACGTACCCACCAGCGGATGGGCACTGCCGAGCAACTCGAACACCTGTAGCAATGCCTTGTGTGGCAGCCCGTTCTCGTAACCGCGATTGCGCTGGAACAGCTTGAGCAGGCTTTCGAGCGCTGGCTCGTACTGCTGGCGTGCCAGCTGCTGAATGCACAATTGGTACGTGGCTTCGTCATCCTGTGGATTCTGCGCCAGGCGACTTTTCAGGTCGGCAACCTCCGGCAGGCTGGCGGCCTGGCGCAGGAACGTCAGTTGCGCCTTGGCGCCGGCCAGAGCGGCCTTGTGGTCCTCTGTCTTGACCGCATCCAGCACCACCTGGGCTTCGCCCAGTTCACCGCGCTCGGCCAGACAGCGGGCGTACAGGATCAGGCCTTCGGCGTTGCTGTTGTCCTCTGCAAGCAATTGCTGCAGCACGGCTTCAGCTTCGCCAAAACGGCTTTCGGCGAACAGCGCCTGCGCCTGTTCCAGCGGCGAAGCGGTGGGTGGCGCCGGCAGCTGCACATGCGGCTCGAGCATGGCGCGAATCGCCGATTCCGGCTGGGCACCGGCAAAGCCGTCGACCGGCTGGCCATCCTTGAACAGCACCACGGTCGGCAGGCTGCGGATGCCGAATTGCGCCACTACCTGCTGCTCGACGTCGCAGTTGATCTTGGCCAGCAGCAGTTCGCCCTGGTACTCCTCGGCAATTTTCGCCAGAAGCGGCATCAGAGCCTTGCACGGCGCGCACCATTCGGCCCAGAAATCGACCAGCACCGGCTTGTGGAATGAGTTCTCGATCACCAACTGCTGGAAGGTAGCATCGGTGGCATCGAAGATGTATGGGGTGTCCTGGCTCATCGCGACTCTCGCAAATCCGTGAATGGCACCACTATAAAGGCTCGCGGCTGGCGTGGTACAGGCTGACCCGGCGGAATTCGTGCGGCTCGGCCAGGTCCGGAAGGGTCAAGGCGTCGAGCACCCCGAGCGATCGGTACAAAGGGTGGCTGAAGTCCCGCACGCGCGAGTCGGCCACCAGTGCCTGTCGGCCCCGGTCGAGGAAGGCATCGAGCAGCGGCAGGTTGGCGCGGTCGTAGAGCACATCGGCCACCAGGATCAGGTCAAAACGGTCCTCTTCGGCAAAAAAGTCGCTGCTGTAGCCCAGCTCCACCTCGTTTAGGGCGGCGTTGGCACGGCAGGCGTCCAACGCCAGCGGATCAAGGTCGCAGGCCAAGACCTCCAGCGCACCTGCACGGGCAGCGGCAATACCGGCGATGCCGGAACCGGCGCCAAAATCGAGCACCCGCTTGCCGGCTACCCACTCCCGGTGCTCGGCCAGGTAGCGCGCCATGGCCAGGCCGCTGGCCCAGCAGAAGCTCCAGTACGGCGGGTCTTCGAGAATGCGCCGGGTTTCTTCACTGCTGAAGGCGCGGTCCATGTTCTGGTCATCGATCAGCCATAGTTTCAACGCGCAGCCGGGCAGGTCGCTGATCACCAGCCGTGCTTCGCCAATCAGGCCGCTCAGGGCCTGTTGCAATGCCACTGGCGCCACTTACGGTGCCTTTTCGAACTGCAGCGGGCCGGTGGCCTGGGTCTGTGCCTGGGTGATGCGCAGCGGCGGCAAGTGCATGATCAACTGGCCAGAGCGGCTGGCTCGCCCGCGCAGCTCCACCCTGGCGCCGGCCGGAAATGCCTCGGGATTGAAGCGCAGCTGGTAGGGCAAGGCCTGTCCGGTACCCGGCAGGGTGCTACTGGCCAGCAGCTGTTGCGGCCGATCGCGCTCATCGATCACCAGCAGGGCAAGTTCCACCTCTGCGCCTGCGGGGATTCCCAGCAACGTGCCGCTCAGCTCGCGCTGATAAGCCGGCAAGGGGCCAAGCGGCTGGGCCTTTTTGGCCACCTTGGCGGGCGCCGGGGCAGGCGGTTGTTCGGTCTTGGGCCGGTCACTGCCGCAGGCGGTGAGCAGGGCGGCGCAGCACAGCACGGCAAGCGCGCGAAGAGGCATGGGGTAGTCCTTCAGGGGCAGAATTGCATGGATGTTAACCCCTTTGGCTTGTCTTGCCAGTGGGATGCGCTACCATGGCCCTCCCTTTTTTTGTTGCCTGCCACCATGCACTGTCCGTTTTGCGGTGCCAACGACACCAAGGTCATCGACTCGCGCCTGGTCGCCGAGGGCGAGCAAGTGCGGCGCCGTCGCGAATGCGTCGCCTGCGGCGAGCGCTTCACCACCTTCGAAACCGCCGAGCTGGTACTACCCCGGCTGATCAAGCAGGACGGTACTCGCCAGCCCTTCGACGAAGACAAGTTGCGGGCCGGCATGCAGCGTGCGCTGGAAAAACGCCCTGTCAGTGTCGAGCGCCTCGAAGCCGCCCTGGCCCACATCAAGAGTCGGCTGCGGGCCACCGGTGAGCGCGAGGTCAAGTCGCTGGTGGTGGGCGAGCTGGTGATGGGCGAGTTGCGCAAGCTCGATGAAGTGGCCTACATCCGCTTCGCCTCGGTTTATCGGCGCTTCCAGGACCTTGACGAATTCCGCGAAGAAATCGACCGCCTGGCCCGTGAGCCAGCCAAAGAGTGAGCATGCAAACCCCCGCAGCTGTGCTTGACGCCCATTACATGGCCCGCGCGCTTGAGTTGGCGCGCAAGGGGCTCTACACCACCCACCCCAACCCGCGTGTGGGCTGCGTCATCGTCCGCGATGGCGAGGTGGTGGGCGAGGGCTGGCATGTACGCGCCGGGGAGCCACACGCCGAGGTGCATGCGCTTGCCCAGGCAGGCGAGCGTGCGCGGGGCGGCTGTGCCTATGTCACCCTCGAACCCTGCAGCCACCATGGCCGTACGCCGCCGTGTGCCGAAGCCTTGGTCAAGGCCGGTGTGGCGCGGGTGGTGGCCGCCATGCAGGACCCGAATCCCCAGGTAGCCGGGCAAGGCCTGCAGCGGCTTGCCCAGGCCGGTATCGACGTGGCCAGCGGGGTGCTCGAAGCGCAGGCACGGGGACTCAATCCTGGGTTTCTCAAGCGCATGGAGCAGGGCTTGCCGTTCGTGCGCGCCAAGCTGGCCATGAGCCTGGATGGTCGCACCGCCATGGCCAGCGGCGAAAGCCAGTGGATCACCGGCCCTGCGGCGCGTTCTGCCGTGCAGCGCCTGCGCGCGCGCTCAAGCGTGGTGCTGACCAGTGCAAGCAGCGTACTGGCTGACGGTGCACGCATGACGGTGCGTGGCGCCGAGTTGGGCCTGGACGCCGAAACCACCGCGCTTGCCCTGAGCCGGGCACCGCTGCGGGTGCTGGTCGATGGCCGTTTGCGCTTGCCCTTGCAGGCACCATTCTTCCAGGCCGGCCCGGCGCTGGTGGTGACCGCCGTCGCAGATGACCCACGTTATGCCGCTGCCGGCCATGAACTGCTTAGCCTGCCCGGCGACAATGGCCGTGTCGACCTGCGCGCCCTGCTGCAAGCACTGGCTGCCCGCGGCGTCAACGAAATCCTGGTGGAAGCCGGCGCAGGTCTGGTGGGTGCCTTCGCCCAGCAAGGCCTTGTCGACGAGTACCAGCTGTTCATGGCCGGCACCTTCCTGGGCTCAAGCGCACGTCCCCTGCTGGACTGGCCACTGAACCGCATGAGCGAGGCACCGCGGCTGAAGATCACCGACATGCGCGCAGTAGGCGATGACTGGCGGGTCACAGCCGTACCGCTGCCTGCTCCCAGCGTATAATGCGCGGCTTGCCCCGCGCACACCGTTTCGAGGAAGACCCATGTTCACCGGCATCATCGAATCCATCGGCACCATCCGCAGCCTGACGCCCAAAGGCGGCGACGTGCGCGTGCACGTCGACACCGGCAAGCTCGACCTGGGTGACGTCAAGCTTGGCGACAGCATCGCCGTCAATGGCGTGTGCCTGACGGCGGTGGAGTTGCCGGGCAACGGCTTCTGGGCCGATGTCAGCGTGGAAACCCTCAAGCGCACGGCCTTCGTCGACCTGAAAAGTGGCAGCAAGGTCAACCTTGAAAAAGCGCTGACGCCCACCACCCGCCTAGGGGGGCACCTGGTCAGCGGCCATGTCGACGGCGTGGGCGAAATCATCTCGCGCAGCGATAACGCCCGCGCCATCCAGTTTCGCGTGCGTGCGCCGCGAGAACTGGCCAAGTACATCGCCCACAAGGGTTCGATCACCGTCGATGGCACCAGCCTGACGGTCAATGAGGTCAATGGCGCCGAATTCGAGCTGACCATCGTCCCGCACACCCTGTCCGAAACCATCATGGCCGACTACCGCGCAGGGCGTCGGGTTAACCTTGAGGTCGACCTGCTGGCCCGTTACCTGGAGCGCTTGCTGCTGGGCGACAAGGCGGCCGAGCCGAGCAAGGGCAGTGGCATCACCGAAAGTTTCCTGGCCGCCAACGGCTTCTTGAAATCCTGATTGAGAAGGGGGTGCCGCGTGGCGCTCAACAGCATCGAAGAACTGGTCGAAGACATCCGCCAGGGCAAAATGGTCATCCTGATGGATGACGAAGACCGCGAGAACGAAGGCGATATCATCATGGCAGCCGAATGCTGCCAGCCCGAGCACATCAACTTCATGGCCAAGCACGCCCGTGGCCTGATCTGCATGCCAATGACCCGCGAACGTTGCGAAACCCTCAAGCTGCCGCTGATGGCGCCGCGCAATGGTTCGGGTTTCGGCACCAAGTTCACCGTTTCGATCGAGGCGGCCGAAGGGGTCACCACCGGCATCTCCGCCGCCGACCGTGCCCGCACCGTGCAAGCGGCTGCCGCCCGGGACGCCAAGGCTGAAGACATCGTCAGCCCCGGGCATATCTTCCCGCTCATGGCTCAGCCAGGCGGTACGCTGGCACGCGCCGGGCACACCGAGGCAGCCTGCGACCTGGCACGCATGGCCGGGTTCGAACCCAGCGGCGTGATCTGCGAGGTGATGAACGACGACGGCACCATGTCGCGCCGCGCCGAACTGGAAGTGTTCGCGGCCGAGCATGGCCTGAAGATCGGCACCATCGCCGATCTCATTCACTACCGCATGATCCACGAGCGCACCGTGCAGCGGGTCTCCGAGCAGTCGGTGGAAAGCGAGCTGGGCGAGTTCAACCTGGTCACCTACCGCGATGCGGTGGAAGGTGACGTGCACATGGCCTTGACCCTGGGCACCATCTGCGCCGAAGAGCCCACCCTGGTGCGGGTGCACAACATGGACCCGCTGCGTGACCTGCTGCTGGTCAAGCAGCCGGGCCGCTGGAGCCTGCGCGCCGCCATGGCCGCCGTGGCCGAAGCCGGAAGCGGTGTGGTGCTGCTGCTGGGGCACCCGCTTGATGGCGACGTGCTGCTCGCGCATATCCGCGAAAGCGCAGGCGATGCACCGGCCAAGACCCCGACCACCTACAGCACCGTGGGTGCCGGTTCGCAGATCCTGCGTGACCTGGGTGTGCGCAAGATGCGCCTGATGAGTTCGCCGATGAAGTTCAATGCGATATCCGGATTCGACCTGGAAGTTGTAGAATACGTGCCCTCCGAGTGACTTGAGGCGGCAATGACGCCCTGCAGCTCGAGTCCATACCCCTGTCGAGGCCGCCAGCAAGCGGCCTTGCGTTTGAAGATGAGAATATCGCAATGACCCTGAAGACCATCGAAGGTACCTTCATTGCCCCCAAAGGTCGCTATGCTTTGGTGGTTGGCCGCTTCAACAGCTTCGTTGTCGAAAGCCTGGTAAGTGGTGCCGTTGATGCCCTGGTACGCCATGGCGTCAGCGAAAACGACATCACCATCATCCGTGCACCTGGCGCGTTCGAAATTCCGCTGGTTGCCCAGAAGGTCGCCCAACAGGGTGCTTACGACGCGATCATCGCACTGGGCGCTGTGATCCGTGGCGGTACCCCGCACTTTGAATACGTGGCGGGCGAGTGCACCAAGGGCCTGGCCCAGGTGTCCATGGAGTTCGGTGTCCCTGTGGCGTTCGGCGTACTGACCGTCGACTCCATCGAGCAGGCCATCGAGCGTTCCGGCACCAAGGCCGGCAACAAAGGTGCAGAAGCCGCCCTGTCTGCCCTGGAAATGGTAAGCCTGCTGGCGCAGTTGGAGGCCAAGTGATTAGCGACGAAAGCGATCGTTTCAACCCGCGCGATCCCAAACCTGCGGATGCCGGCAAGCCATCGAAGAGCGCCAAGCGCCGTGAAGCCCGCAAGCTCGCGACCCAAGCGCTGTATCAATGGCACATGGCGCAGCATTCGTTGAACGAGATCGAAGCGCAGTTTCGGGTCGATAACGATTTTGTGGATGTCGACGGCGCCTACTTCCGTGAAATCCTGCATGGCGTTCCGGCCATCAAGGACGAAATCGACGGTGCGCTCAAGCCCTGCCTGGACCTGAGCCTCGACGAGCTCGACCCGGTCGAACTGGCCGTGTTGCGTCTGTCCACTTGGGAATTCATCAAGCGCATCGACGTGCCTTATCGCGTTGTGATCAACGAAGGCGTCGAACTGGCCAAGGTCTTCGGCGCCACCGACGGCCACAAGTTCGTCAACGGCGTGCTCGACAAACTGGCACCGACGCTGCGCGAAGTCGAAGTCAAGGCGAACAAGCGCTGATTGCGGCGCAGCCTTGCCATGGGTGAGTTCGAGCTGATCAACCGTTACTTCGCCTCCGCGCACTGTGCAGTGCACGGCGAGGGCGAAGGGGTGGCGCTGGGCATCGGTGACGACTGTGCCCTGCTGGATCTCCCTCCCGGTGAGCAGTTGGCCGTCTCGACCGACACCCTGGTAGCCGGCGTGCATTTCCCTGCCGTCTGCGACCCGAAGCTGCTGGGGCAGCGCTGCCTGGCCGTCGCTGTCAGTGACCTGGCCGCCATGGGCGCTACTGCGATCGGCTTCACGCTGGCCCTTACCCTGCCTGACATCAGCCACGAGTGGTTGGAGGAGTTTTCGGCAGGGCTCAGCCGCATGGCACACCGTTGCCGCATGAGCCTGATTGGTGGGGATACGACCCGGGGTCCGTTGAGCATCACCGTGACGGTGTTCGGCCGTGTGCCCACCGGGCAGGCATTACGACGCACTGGCGCCCAGCCGGGCGACCTGCTGTATGTCGGTGGTTCGCTGGGCAAGGCCGCTGGCGCCTTGCCCCTGGTGCTCGGGCAGCGCCAGGCACCGCCGGCCGTGGCAGCGCCGCTGCTGGCCCACTACTGGGCGCCCATGCCGCAGCTCACCCTCGGTGCCTTGCTCAGAGGGCACGCTACGGCGGCACTCGATATTTCCGATGGCTTGCTAGCCGATTGCGGTCACATCGCCAAGGCCTCTGGCGTGGCGCTCGAGGTGAACCTGGCGCAGGTGCCGGTGTCCCCCGAAGTGGAGGCGTTCCTGGGGCGCGAGGCGGCCGTGCAGGCAGCGCTCGCCGGTGGTGACGACTACATCCTGGCGTTCACGGCACCCCCGGACGCCTTGACGCACCTTGCGCACTTTGGCTTCATCCAGGTCTACCCCATTGGCCGCGTACTGCAAGGGCAGGGCGTGTCCCTGCGAGACGCGCACGGTCAGGACATCACGCCTCGGCAGCGGGGCTACCAACACTTTAGGGAGATACCGTGACCGACCACCCCAATCAGGTGCCTGCGGAGTTCGTTCCGCCATCGGTCTGGCGCAACCCTTGGCACTTCATCGCGTTCGGGTTCGGCTCCGGCACCTTGCCCAAGGCGCCTGGCACCTGGGGCTCGCTAGTGGCGATACCCTTCATTCCGCTCTGGCAGATGCTGCCCGATTGGGGCTACTGGCTGGTACTGGGTATCACCATGCTGTTCGGCTTCTGGCTGTGCGGCAAGGTGGCCAATGACTTGCGCGTGCATGACCATGAAGGCATCGTCTGGGACGAAATGGTCGGCATGTGGATTACGCTGTGGCTGGTGCCCGATGGCTGGCAGTGGCTGTTGGCGGGCTTTCTGATGTTCCGCTTCTTCGACATCCTCAAGCCTTGGCCCATCCGTTGGATTGATCGTCACGTCCATGGCGGCGTCGGCATCATGCTCGATGACGTGCTGGCCGGCGTCTTCGCCTGGTTGGGCATGCAGGTTCTGGTATGGGCTGTCGCATAGAACGGGGGCTGCCATGGTGCTGAAGGGTATGCTGCTGGCATTACTGATGGTCGCGGCCCCGTGGGCGACTGCCGGCGATAGCCAACCTGACCAGGTTCACCTGGTCAGCGAGGAGTGGGCCGACTACACCAACGCAGATGGCACCGGTGTGGCCTGGGACGTGATGCGCAAGGTGTTCCAGCCCGCAGGGATCGAGGTCGTGCCGCAGAGTGCGCCCTACAGCCGTGCCATTGGCCTGGTCAAACGTGGCGAGGCTGATGCCTGGGTCGGCTCCTACAAGAACGAAAGTGAAGACAACCTCTACCCTCGCTGGCATTTCGACGTCGACCATGTCTACGCCCTCGGGCTTGCCAGCAAGCCGGCCCCCACACTGGCAACCATAGGCGACTATCGCCTGGCCTGGGTGCGTGGCTATGCCTATGGCAAATACTTGCCCCGCGTGCGGGAGTACCGTGAAATCCAGCGGCGCGAAGGCATTCTGCCCATGCTTGAGCATGACCGGGTGGACTTCTATGTCGACGCCATGACCGAAGTGGACTACGTCATTGGGCAAAGCTCGCAACCTGATCGATTCCGGCGTACCCACGTGGTCGAGCTGCCCATGTACCTGGCGTTCGCCCGCAGTGAACGGGGTGAGGCACTGCGTGATGTGTTCGACAAACGCATGGCCGAACTGGTGCGCAGCGGCGAACTCAGGCCGATATTCGAACGTTGGAAACAGCCTTATCCTTTCGATACCAGCGCCAAGCCGTAGCGCGTTGCGCATAACCGCACCTGCCACGCATCGAGGTTTTCGATAATAACCGGCGGTATACTGCCGAAGCACTGCTCGTAAGCTGCTGATACAATCGGTCCATTGAAATTCCCACTTATCCCAGGAGCACAACGTGCCCGTCGTCTTTGTTGCAGCCTCTAAACTCCCGACGCCTTTCGCGACTTTCACCATGCACGGCTTTCTGGATGAAGCCACCGGCCGCGAGCACGTGGTGCTCAGCCTGGGTGATATCGCCGATGGGCAGCCGGTATTGGGGCGCCTGCATTCTGAGTGCCTGACCGGCGACGCCTTGTTCAGTCAACGCTGTGATTGCGGGTCGCAACTCGAAGCTGCCCTCCAGGCGATCGCCCGAGAAGGCCGTGGCGTGCTGCTTTACCTGCGCCAGGAAGGCCGTGGCATTGGCCTGCTGAACAAGATCCGCGCCTATGAACTGCAGGACGGCGGGGCGGACACGGTCGAAGCCAATGAGCGCCTCGGGTTTGCCGCCGACCAACGCGACTACGCCATCTGCCTGCCAATGCTCGAGCACCTGGGAGTCAAGGCGTTGCGCTTGATGACCAACAACCCGCGCAAGGTCAAGGCCCTGACCGACATGGATATCGTGGTGGCCGAGCGTGTGCCGCTGCATACCGGGCACAACCCGCACAACAGCCATTACCTGGCGACCAAGGCCGGCAAGCTGGGCCATATGCTGGGCAACGAACACCAGGGCGAGGTGCCCCAGGCGTGACCCGTGCCGAGGTCAAGCGGCGTCTTGCCCTGGCCTGGTGGCAATACCTGGCGGTGGGCCTCGTGCCGCTGCCGGTCATGGCCTGGGCCTTTGGCGGTGGCGAGGCGATGATTCCCATGTTGGCCATGCCGCTGTTCATCGCTGGCGCAGCCACATTGTTTCTCACCTTGCCGCGCTTCGGGGCCTACAAGCGCGCGCTGATTGCCACCTCCAAGGCACTCGGTACCGAAGCCGAGCCTGCTGCGTGGATCGAACTGGCTCGCGTGCGGCGCCTGGCCATGACCTATGCCTGCTTCCCCGCCTGGGTAGCCGCGGTGTCGGTGCTGGTAGGGCTGGAGACCGTCCCGCAGGTGCTGCTGGCCTTGTCCACCGTGGTATTGCTGTACCTGTACCGCCTGCCGCCTCAGCTCGGCTGATGCGCCGGCTCATTGCAGGGCTGGCGCTTCTGGCCTGTAGCCTGGCGAGCGCTGGGCCAGTGCGCGTCGTCAGCCTGGCGCCGTCGATGACGGACATCATGCTCGAACTTCAGGCAGGCGATCTGCTGGTGGGGGTGCTCGATGGGGGGGAGCGGCCTCCTGCGCTGCGAGCGCTACCCTCGGTGGGGCGCTATGGCCAGCTGGATATGGAGCGCTTGCTCAGTCTGCGCCCTGATTTGCTCTTGCTGTGGCCGGGCAGCGTACCCCCTGCGCAGCGCGACCAGCTCAAGCGTCTAGGCATCCCTACTTTCAGCGCAGAGCCCCGCGGCATCGAACAGTTGATTGGCCAGATCGAAGAAATTGCCGAGCACGTGGGCCGCGCTGATCAAGGGCGCCGCTACGCTCACGCCTTGCGAGCACGATTGAACGCACTGCGCCAGCAATACCGCCGTGACAGGCCTCTGCAGGTCTTCTACCAAGTCTGGGATCGCCCTTTGTACACCCTGGGTGGGCAACAAGTGATCAGCGATGCGCTCGCCGTCTGTGGTGCGCGGAATGTCTTTGCGGATTTGAACCCGGCAGCGCCACAAGTGAGCGTGGAGTCGGTCATCGCCCGCGACCCCGACATCATCCTGGCCGCCGATGTGCAACAGTTGGCCAGCTGGAAGGCTTGGCCGATGCTGCGCGCGGTGGCGCAGGACGGGTTGCTGGTGGTACCGGACAACGGCATCGAGCGCCCCAGTGGGCAGATGATCGAAGCGACGGCTCGCCTGTGCGAACTGCTAGCTGCTAGAGCGCCGGTGTCCAGGTCACGCTGAACAACAACGTGCGCCCTTCTTCCCGATAGGCGTGGGGGTTGCCCTCGTAGCTGTACAGGGCGCGGCTGTAGCCACGGTCGAACAGGTTGTCCAGCTTCGCCTCCACCGTCAGCGCCTCGGTGGCTGCCCAACTGCCGCGCAGGCCCAACAGCCCGTACCCACCCAAACGGCTGCGGTTGGCTTCATCGTCGTAGCTGCTGCTGACAGCCTGCACACTGGCGCCGAAGCCGAAGGGACCGACACGGCGATCCAGGTCCAGGCTCAGGGTGCGGCGTGCCCGTCGGGCCAGTGTATGGCCACTGTCGCGGTCACGGGGGTCGATCATCGCCAGGCCCAGCTGGCTGCTCCAGTCGCCCCACTGCTGGGCCAGGGCCAGCTCTACACCGTCGACGCGCGCCGAGGCTACGTTGCGGGGGATGGCATCCTGGCCGAACACGATCGCATCGCGCAGGTCGGTGCGGTACAGGGACGCCTCCAGACGGGTGTCGGGAGACAGCTGGCTGCGCCACTGCACTTCATGCGTCCTGGAGTGCTCGGGGTCCAAGTCAGGGTTGCTGAACTGCGGGTAATACAGGTCGTTGAATGTCGGGGCCCGGAAGCCTTCGCTGTAGGACAGCACCACATCATTGCGATCATCCAGCGCAACGGTCACGCTGCCACTCCAGGTGGTATGGGTGCCGAACTGTTCGTTGCGGTCCTGGCGTACGCCCACTTCAGTGGAGAACAGCGGGCCTTGATAGCGATGCTGAAGAAACACCGCTCGATTCCAACGGCTGTCCTTCTCGAAGTCGGTGCTGGCGTGCACGCGGTCCTGATACCAGTCGGTACCGGCGAGCAGGCTGTGCTGGTCGTTCAGGGCCAGATCGTTCTGCCAGGTCATCTGGTCGCGGTAGGTGTTGAACACAAAGCGTTCACTGCTCAACGTGTCGCGCTTGTCGTCACGGTTTTCGCTGTGCGCTACCTCCAGCCGCGTGTGCCAGTTGTCGTTGGGCTGGGCGTCGAGGTAACTGCCCAGGCTGGCGATACTGAAGTCGGTGTAAGGCTGCTGGCCGACGCTTTCGTAGGTGACAGGGTCGAAGCCGCCGAATGGGTTGTCGTATTGACTGCGGCCCTGACTGTGCAGCAGGTTCATGCCGACTTCCACGCGCTCGTCGAGCGTCTGGCTCAGGCTGAAGTTGAGCGATTTGTTACGGTAAGCGTCATGGTCGGCGTCGCTGCCGAACGACGGTCCTGTTGAATCGATGCCTGCCGTTTCGTCCAGGCTTGCGCCCAGGTTGAAGCGCGTTGAGCCGTCGGCGCCCGACACACCCAGGCTGCGCTCGAAGGTTTTTCGGCTACCGGCGGCCAGACGCACACGCGGGTGCAGGCCATCACCGACGCTGCGCCGGGTGAACACCTGGATGACTCCGCCAATGGCATCGCTGCCATACACCGCCGACCGGGAGCCGCGAAGCACTTCGACACGCTCGATCTGGTCGACGTTGAGAAACTGCAGGCCGCTGTCGCCTGAGGTCGCGTTGGCGATGCGTACACCATCGACCAACACCAGCGTTTGCGCAGTCTTCGTGCCGCGAATGAAAAGGCCTGGCAAGCTGCCGCGTCCGCCGGTCGGTGCCACTTGCACGCCTGGCACGCGGCTGAGCAGGTCCATGACGCTGCTCGGTTGCAGGCGGTCGATATCGGTCCGGGTGAACACGGTGTTCGCAGCACTGGTGGCGGTGCGCGACTCTACCTGGCGGTTGGCGCTGATGAGCACATCGGGCAGTTTCAGGGCTTCGTCGCGTTCGGACGCCAGCAGGGGCAGAGGGAGGCAAAGCAGGGCGGCGAGGGTCGGGCTTTTCACGGGCGGTACACATCTGCGAAGTCTGCGCACTCCAACACGACGGGGCCCAGCGGAGAAAGGCCCTTGCCCTCAGAGTCGCCATGAACGAAGAAAAAGCCGGCAATCACCGACCTCGTTGGGTAAATGAATGCCGGCTCGTTTGGCTGAGCAACAGGGCTGCAGCGCAGCCCTGCACGTCAAAGCCCCAGCTTGACCATGCGCGCTTTGACGCTCGCTTCGATGCCCGCTGCATCCAGCCCGCACTCTGCCAGCATCTGCGCAGGCTTGGCGTGTTCGACATAGAGGTCCGGCAAGCCCAGGTGCAGCAACGGCTTGACCACCGCCTCCCTGGCCAGGCACTCGCCTACGGCAGCACCGGCACCGCCCATGATGGCGTTCTCCTCGATGGTCACCAGCAGTTCGTGGCTACTTGCCATTTCCAGCACCAGGGATTCATCCAGAGGCTTGACGAAGCGCATGTCGACGACCGTGGCATTGATCTGTTCGGCCACTTGCAGGGCTTCGGCCAACTGTACGCCAAAGACCAACAGCGCGACCTTTTCACCCCGGCGACGCACCACGCCCTTGCCAATCTCCAGTGGTTCCAACCCCTCGTCGACAGCCGCGCCAGGGCCTGTACCGCGCGGATAGCGCACGGCAGCCGGGCCGTTGTACAGGTGGCCGGTGCTGAGCATTCTGCGCAGCTCGCTTTCGTCGCTGGGCGTCATCACCAGCATGCCAGGGATGCAGCGCAGGTAGGACAGGTCATAGCTGCCGGCATGGGTCGGGCCGTCTTCACCCACCAGACCGGCGCGGTCGATGGCGAACAGCACGTCCAGGTTCTGCACGGCCACGTCATGGATCAACTGGTCGTAGGCCCTCTGCAGGAAGGTCGAGTAGATGGCCACCACCGGCTTGCTACCTTCGCAAGCCATGCCCGCCGCGAGGGTGACGGCATGCTGTTCGGCAATCGCCACGTCGAAGTAGCGTTCAGGGTAGCGCTCGCTGAACGCCACCAGGTCGGAGCCTTCCTTCATGGCCGGCGTGATGCCGACAAGGCGATCGTCGGCAGCGGCCATGTCGCAGAGCCACTGGCCGAACACGGCGGAATACTTCGGTCCGCTGGCCTGTTCCGGCGCAACCGGCTTGTCCACGGGCTCGAGCTTGGTGATGGCGTGGTAGCCGATCGGGTCGATCTCGGCCGGGGCGAACCCCTTGCCCTTTTTGGTCACCACGTGCAGGAACTGCGGACCCTTGAGGTCGCGCATGTTGCGCAGGGTGGCGATCATCGTGGGCAGGTCGTGACCATCGATGGGGCCGATGTAGTTCCAGCCCAGCTCTTCGAACAGCGTGCCGGGGACCAGCATGCCCTTGGCATACTCTTCGGTACGCCGCGCTATTTCCCACGCACCTGGCAGGCGCGACAGCACTTTCTTGCTGCCCTCGCGCATGCTGGTGTAGGTGCGGCTGGAGAGGATCTTGGCCAGGTAGTTGGACAAGCCCCCCACATTGCGCGAAATCGACATGTCGTTGTCGTTGAGGATCACCAGCATATCGGCGTTGACTTCCTGGGCGTGGTTCAACGCCTCGAAGGCCATGCCCGCCGTGAGTGCGCCGTCGCCGATGACCGCAATGGACTTGCGAGCGCTGTTTTGCAGGCGCGCCGCAATGGCCATGCCCAGGGCCGCGCTGATCGATGTACTGGAGTGACCGACGCCGAAGGTGTCGTACACGCTTTCGCTACGGCGCGGGAAGGCGGCTACGCCGTCTTTCTGGCGCAGGCTGAGCATGCGGTTGCGGCGCCCGGTCAGAATCTTGTGCGGGTAGGCCTGGTGACCCACGTCCCATACCAGCCGGTCATCGGGGGTATCGAAGACGTAGTGCAGGGCGATGGTCAGCTCGATGACGCCCAGGCCGGCACCGAAGTGGCCACCGGTCTGGCCCACGGTGTACAGAAGCTCCTGGCGCAACTCGTCGGCCAGGGTCTCCAGGTCGGCTTCGGCCAGGCGGCGCAAGCCATCTGGCGTGTCAGCGCGGTCGAGCAGCGGCGTGACCGGGCGTTCGCGGGGGATCTCTTGAAACGTCGTGGGCATCAGGCGAGTCGTTATAGGTGTATTAAGACGCGGCAGTTTACCCCATTGTAGGAAAAGCTGCCCATTCAGACGGGTGACGCGCGGGCGGCTTCGCAGCCATCGCGCGGTACTCACCAGGTCAGTTGCGGCGTTCG
Source organism: Pseudomonas sp. SGAir0191 (assembly GCF_002812565.2). NCBI lineage: Bacteria > Pseudomonadati > Pseudomonadota > Gammaproteobacteria > Pseudomonadales > Pseudomonadaceae > Pseudomonas > Pseudomonas sp. SGAir0191. Next base: position 4,430,730 of record NZ_CP025035.2, on the reverse strand, counting down.
ACGATATAGCGCGCCAGGGCTCGCAGTGGTTCGGCCTTTTCGTCGAACCTTTCCAATGCGACCAGTGCCTGGTCGCGCAGTTCGATCGCGTAGGCCTTGGCCGCCTCCATGCCCAGCAGGGCAGGGTAAGTCGGCTTGTCGCGGGCGATGTCGGCGCCCTGGCGTTTACCCAGTGTAGCCGTATCGCTTTCCACATCCAGGATGTCGTCCTGAACCTGGAAGGCCAGGCCAATGGCCTGCGCATACACCTGCAAGGCATCGAGCTGCGCCTGGTCGGCACGGGCACTGGCCAGCCCGCCCAGGCGGACGCTGGCTTCGATCAGGGCACCGGTCTTGTGCCGGTGCATGAACGCCAAGGCCTGCTGGTCCAGCTTCATGCCCACCGAACCCAGGTCGATGGCTTGCCCGCCCACCATGCCAGCGGGGCCGGCGGCCGTGGCCAGGGCCTGCACCATGGCCAGGCGAAGTGCGTCGGTCTGGGGGCTCAAGCGGGGGTCGAGCAATGCGCTGAAGGCCAGGCTTTGCAAGCCGTCACCGGCCAGAATGGCACAGGCCTCATCGAACGCCTTGTGCGTGGTCGGCTGGCCGCGACGCAGGTCGTCGTCGTCCATGGCCGGCAAGTCGTCATGGACCAGCGAGTAAGCGTGGATGAGCTCGACTGCGCAAGCGGCGCCGTTGGCGTGCTCCGCCGGAGCGCCCAAGGCCTCGCAGGCCGCATAGACGAGCAGCGGCCGTACGCGCTTGCCGCCGTTCATCACGCTGTAGCGCATGGCGGCATACAGGCGCTCGAGCTCGGGAGTGGGGGCGATGAACAACGGCTCGAGTGCGCCATCGACACGGGCCTGGCAGGCGGACTGATAGGCACCGATCATGCCTCAGGCTCCACGTCGAAGGGTTGGGCGGTCAGTTCGCCATCGCGCTCCAGCAGCACCTGCACCTTCTGTTCGGCCTGAGCCAGGGCGCCTTGGCAATCACGCGTCAGGGCAATGCCTTGTTCGAAAGCGGCAAGCGAGTCCTCCAGGGACAACTCCCCGTTCTCCAGGCGCTCGACCAGTGCCTGCAACTCGGCAAGGGATTGCTCGAAATCAAGGGAAGCTTTTTTGCGGGCCATGGCGGCAGTCTCGGCGGTAGTCTGAACGCCGCGACACTAGCAGAGCAGGGCGGGGTGAGCAAACCGCCATTGGCACGGCAGCGCCGGGTTGGCGCCGCCGTCCAGGCCTTGGATGGCCAGGTCGATCAGATCGCCGGAGCCGTTTGCGCCTGCAGCGCCAGGCGATACTGCGCCAACTCATCGATGGTCAGCGTGGGCAGGTTGTACTGGCGCGCATAGACGGCCACTTCCTCGCCGCGAGCCATCGTGCCGTCAGGGTTCATCAATTCGCACAAGACCGCTGCCGGCCGCAGCCCGGCCAGGCGCGCCAGGTCAACCGACCCCTCGGTGTGGCCGCGACGCGTGAGCACACCGCCATTGCGCGCGCGCAGCGGAAAAACATGCCCAGGGCTGACAATATGCCGTTGCTCGGCCGAAGAGCGCAGTGCAGCGGCGATCGTGGTGACCCGGTCCTGGGCGCTTACGCCAGTGCTGATGCCCTCGGCAGCTTCGATGGTGACCGTGAACCCGGTGCCGTGGCGGGCCTGGTTGTTCTGGACCATGGGTGCCAGTTGCAGCTCATCGACCGTTGCCTCGTCCAGGCACAGGCAGACGATGCCGCTGCAATCGCGGATCATCATGGCCATGGTCTGCAACGAAATGTTCTCGGCAGCGGCAATGATGTCCGCTTCATCTTCACGGTCGTCATCGTCAAGCAGCAGCACGGGGCGGCCGGCCTTGAACGCGGCGATGGCGGCAGTGACATTGGGAAAGTGCACAGGGTGCAAAGTAGACATGAAACGCTCCTCGTAAGTGATCGATGAACGTCTCGGGGCGAGCAAAATGCGTGCGCAGGGGTGCCCATGGGGCCCCTGCCTGACGCCTTCTTTCATCCGGACTATGACCGTCGGCCCTGGAATCTCACCAGGTCTGCTGACCTCCGGCACAGCCGGAGCGCTCGCGGGCTCATCTTTCGATTTACCGCCGGTGGGGACTTTCACCCCGCCCTGAAGACCGGGCAAGCATACCGCACCCGGTGCCTGGGTTGGCAACCCGCCGTCATGATCGGGGCCGCTGTCAGCGGCTGGACGAGGTGCCCTGCGGTGCTGCTTTGCTCAGGCTATCGATCAGCCAGTGCAGCGATGCCGGAAGCATCGGCCCATGCCCGAGGCCGTCGAACTGCTTGAAGGACACCTGCACGCCGTTGACCTGGGCCAGGCTGGCGGCGAGGCTCCGTGCCGTCTGATCGGCGTGGGGCTGGGCCGGTTCGCGGGGGCTGGCCGGCTCCAGTGCGCCGCGCATCAACAGCACGCGTGGCTGGGCATCCCCCAACTGCGACGGCAGGCCTGCCGCTTCGTGCAGGATCGCGCCGTCGTGCCACCACAACGAGGGGCTGGCCGCCGCATAGATGGCGAATGACTTGGGCCGGGTGAAGAGGGCATGAAGCACGGCCAGGCCGCCATAGGAGTGTCCCCACAGGGTCTGCTGCCGGGGATCGATGCTCACCAGCGCTGCCAGCCTCGGGCGCATGCGCGTCTCCAGCAGGTCGAGAAACGCATCCACCCCGCCGCTGGGCTGCCCGGTGAGAGGGTCGCGCTGCTCGGTCTTCCCGGCAAGCGCCGGCGTGTAGTCGTAGGTTCGGCTGGCTCTGTCGATGCGCTGGTGGGTCTGGTAACCCACGGCGACCAGTACGGGGGCCTGGCCGGCGGCCAAGGCGTCGAGGCGTTGCCGGTCCAGGGCGCCCAGGGCTGCGTTGCCGTCCAGCATCCATAACACCGGGTAGCCGGTTGCGGGGGCGGCGCGCTTGGGCAGCCCTACCCATAGTCGGTAGTGACGCGCGCCGTCTGCCGAGTCGAGGTCCAGTTGGGTGAATCGGTAGGCCAGGTCCTTGCGTGCCAGCAGCGTCGTATCCATCGGCTGGTCATGCTCAGGCTGGGCCGTGGCGGCACCGGTCACAAGGGCCAGCGCAAACGCCAGGCCCCGGATCATTCTGTTCATCAGGCATCTCTTCACGGCATTGCAGGCACTGCAACTCAAGCAGCCAGATGATAGTCAGCCTCCAACACGCGTAAAGCGCCTTAACTTTCTAAACCGTTGGCGCTGGCCGGCAGGGTCAGGTGCAGGTGCAAGCCTGGGTGAGCATTGCAGGCCCAGAGTCGGCCACCCTGCAATTGCACGGCGCGCCGGGCGATGGCCAGGCCCAGTCCAAAGCCTGCGCCGCTGGCGCTCAGCCGCTGGTAGGGTTGAAAGATGCGCTCAAGCGCTGCCTCGGGCACGCCGGGGCCTTGATCGCGCACGCACAAGTGCCAATGCGCGCCTTCGCGACAGCCCTCCAGGCAGACGGTGCCATCGGGCGGAGAGTGTCGGATGGCGTTTCGCAGCAGGTTCTCCAGCGCCTGGGCCACACTGTCCAGGTGCACCTGGACCACGCAGTCCTGCCCGAGCGTGCATGGCAGGCGCGCGAGGCTCCAGCCACTTTCGAAGCAGATGTCCTGGCACAGCGCCTCCCACAGCGATGTCATCAGGACCGGTTCGGTGGCCAGGACGGGCTGTTCGGTGTCCATCCAGGCCAGGTCGAGGGTGTCTTCCAGCAGTTTCTGCATATGGCTGGTTTCATAATCCATGCGCGCGCGTAGCTGGGCGGCAGGCAAGTTGCTGTCATGGGCAATACGCAGGCGTGCCAGCGGCGTGCGCAATTCGTGGGACAGTGTGCGCAATAGCAGCCGCTGCTGTTCCAGGCTCTGGCGCAAGCGATTGGCCATGTGATCGAAGGCCTGCGCCAGCTCGCCCAGCTCATCGCGCCGGTCTTGCAGGGGCAGGCCTGGGCTGTCCAGGTCATTGGCCCGCAGCGCGTCGGCGCGGTCACGCAGGCGGTTCAACGGGGCGACAAGGTGACGGTACAGTGCCAGCCCCATCAGCAGGGCCAGCAACGCAGGCGCCACGCCGTGGGTGACCAGGTGAGTCCAGGGTGTCAGCCCGGTGGGCAGTAGCCGCTCGGGCAGTTGCATGACCAGGCGCCCGTGTTCGGGGTGGCGCGGGAAAGCAATGCTGACGTAAGGCAGTTCGCCTTGCAGGCGGCGGCTCATGGGCCAGTTCAGCTTGCGCATGAAGGTCAGGTGACCTGCCTCCTCGGCTGTGAGCGGTGTGGTGCCCAGGCTTTGCAGGTAAGGGCCGACGACCGCTGCCCAGGTGTTCTCGGCCATTTGCACCTGCTCGCGCCAGGTCTCGACGCCCATGGCTCCCCCTTGCTCCCAAGCGAGCTCGGCCTGCCCGGCATAGCGGGCCAGGTAGTCCTGGTCGGCCTGGGCCAGGAAATAGGTGCTGCGCTCCACCGTCAGGCCCCAGGTCCAGATCAACCAGGTGAGCAGCAGGCAGAAGCTGACCTGCAACAGGGCCAGCTTCCACAGCAGCGGATGTCGCCGCATCAGGCTGGGCTCTGCACGACCAGGACATAGCCCTGGCCACGCACAGCCTGGATGAGCAGATGCTGTATGCCGATGTCCGCCAGCTTGCGGCGCACGTTGCACACATGCACATCCAGCCCTCGATCCAGGCGCGTGTAGCCACGGTGCAGGACGGTCTGGTACAGGAAAGGCTTGCTCAGCGGCTCCCCGGCATGGGCGTGCAGGGTGATCAACAAGCGGAACTCCGAGCCAGTCAACCCAGCCGGCATGCCGTTATGCATGACGTCCTGTGCAGTGTGATCAAATACGGGCTCATCACTACGCGTCGCCACAGGCGGCGTGCTGTGGAAGGCGACCCGACGCAACAGTGCGTCGACCCGTGCATCCAGTTCCGCCAGGCTGAAGGGCTTGGGCAGGTAATCGTCGGCACCCCGGGTAAATCCGGTGATGCGGTCCTGCTCGGCACCCAATGCCGACATGAGAATCACCGGTACTGCCTGCTTGCGCCGCAGTGCATCGAGCAGGCTCAGCCCGTCGAGACCTGGCAGCATGATGTCCAGCAGCGCCAGGTCGAATACGCATCGGTGGGCATCGGTCAGCGCCGCGTCGCCCGTCGCGCATGCGTGTACCTCGAAGCCACGGTCGATGAAATGGCGGTAAAGGTCGTGGCGTAAGCGTGGGTCGTCTTCGACCAGCAGCAGGGAGGTGGGCACGGCGAGCCTTGAATGAGAATTTATATCAGTTGCAAATCATCCCACCGGACTCGACCCTAGGCAATGGCCCAATGTGTTAAGAAGGTTAATGCTGCTGCATGCCCTGTACCTGCTCCGGTATCGTTCGCAAAAAGCAATATGTTTCGTTTGCGAATTACTATCATATGGGCAAAGGGTGCGGCATGAACGTTTTCAGTGGGGCAGGGCGCGCGCGACGCGTGCGGGGATGGCTGGTGGCAGGGCTGGTGGCGCCGTTTTCACTTTCGGCATTGGCGCAAGACGTAGCCATGGTGGTGAACGCTGACGATCCCCTCGACCTGCCGGCATTGACCATCGAGGGCAATCGGCTGTACGACATGCTGCCCTCCGAGGCCACTGGCGGGTACAGCGTGGACGCCGCCACCGTGGGCACCAAGACGCCAGCGGCCTTGAAGGACATCCCACAGTCGATCACCGTCTATACCCAGGATTACGTCAAGGATCGGCAGTTCGTCCACCTCGATGACCTGGCCAAATACACGGCCGGCCTGCGTACCCTGACCAACGACAGTGGTCGGTCATCGATCTACGCCCGTGGCTATGAGTACAGCGAATTCAACATCGACGGCCTGCCAGCACCGATGGCGAGCATCTTCGGGACCGTGCCATCGCTTGTGGCATTCGACCGTGTCGAGATCATGCGTGGCCCGGCCGGGCTGTTCAGCAGCACCAGCGAACTGGGCGGTATCGTCAACATGGTGCGCAAGCGGCCCACGGCCGACTTTCAGGGGCATGTCGAGGGCTACTACGGTACCTGGGATACCAATCACCAGGAACTGGACCTGAGCGGGCCGCTGGACGAAAACGGGCGGGTGCGCGGTCGCTTCATCGCCTCGCGCGACGACACCAATGGCGAAGTCGATTACAACGCCAATACCAGCAACAGCTACTACGGCGCGCTGGATGTCGACCTGGACGAGGCCACTACCCTGTCGTTCGGCCTGATCCACGAGGTCAAGAACATTACGCCGCACAATGGTTACCCGGCAACGTTGGACGGCAAGGTGCCTGACTTCAGCCATTCCCGTTTTCTGGGCGCAGACTGGAACGCGTTCGACGGCAAGACCACCGACCTGGTCGCTGAGCTGACCCACCGCTTCGACAACGGTGGCTATGGCCGCATCGCTGCACGCGGATCGCACCGCGATACCAATTATCTCTACGCGTTCACGGCCACAAACCCCACCACGGGCAAAAACTCCGAACGCGCCAGTGCGCGCGATTTCACCCAGGACACCTACGCGGTCGATGCGAGCTATAGCCAGCCCTTCGAGACCTTTGGCCAGGTCAGTGAGTTCGTCGTTGGCAGCGATTACAAGAACTACGACACCGAGTACCTGAACGGGGCCACGACGCTGGGCAACATCAACGTCAACACTTACTCACCCAAGCAGTTCGCCAAACCCGCTGCGAACTACACGACCGAGACGGGCATGCAGGAAGAGGAATACGGCTTGTATTCCAAGGTCACCTTCCGCCCGGTCGAGCGCCTGGCGTTGATCGCCGGCGGGCGGTTCAGTTGGTACCGTGGCGATTTCTACACCACGACCCTCAAGACCGGTGTCACTGCGGACGATAGCAAGCAGGTCGATGGTCATTTCACACCCTATACCGGTGCGGTCTACGACCTGTCCGAAAACCATGCGCTGTATGCCAGCTATTCGCAGGTGTTCAAGCCGCAATCGGCGACCGATGGCGACGGCCGAGTACTCAAGCCACGTGAAGGCGAGCAGTACGAAGTGGGTATCAAGAGCAGCTATTTTGGCGGCGCACTCAATACGCGCCTGTCGGCATTTCGCCTGACCGACGAAAACCGCGCCACCACCCGTTACGACAGCGAAGGCGTCGCGACCAAGGACTCGGTAGCTGCCGGCAAGACACGGGTCAAAGGGGCAGAAGTGGAAGTCAGCGGTAAGCTGACCGATAACTGGGAGCTGCTGGGCGGTTACACCTGGATGGACACCGAAACCGTGAAGGGCGATGCCGAAACCACGTTCTTTATCATGCCGCGCCACCAGGCGTCGCTGTGGAGCAAATACACCATCAGCCAAGGCGCGCTCACCGGGCTGGCCATCGGTGGCGGCGTCTCGGCGATGAGCAATTTCCACTCGGAAAACGGCGGGGTACGCATCGATGCGCCAGGTTATGCCACCGTGGACGCCATGCTTTCCTACCCGGTGACCTCCAAACTGACTGCCACCGTCAACGTCAACAACCTGTTTGATCGCGATTACCTGTCGCGGGTGGGTTCGACGTCCACGTTCAACTTCTACGGCCCGTCGCGCAGCGTGCTGGTGGGTGCGCGTTACGATTTCTAAAGGCGTGTGCTAAAGGACAATTCGGCGGCGCCTACAGGGTCTCGCCGCTTTGTTCTGGCTGAAAAACAGGCATTAAAAAGCCGGCTTGTGGCCGGCTTCTCGGGGACGCTTCCGACTAATTTATGGTAAGCCGCAATCGCCTTAACGGTGTGGCCAAAAGAGGCCTGAAAGAGATGGCTGATGCCCGTATGGGGTATCGCCGAGCCCTCTGGACTGCGGCTTGCGCCGGTCGGGGCTGATGTGCGCGTAGCATACAAGGGCACGCACCTGATGCCCAGCAAAAAATGGCACAGGGTGTTTCAACCGGGTCGTTGCCGGCGAAAATGCGACCAGTGATAGACCCACCCCAGGATCTCCAGCCCTTGCGCCTGGCGCTGGCTGGGGGTCAAGCGCTCGACGGCGTAGTTGTGCCGGTCATGACTATGCAGGTAAAGCGTGCCGTGCTCGCCCATGGTCAGGTTATGCACGCGCAACGCGCCATTGATCAGCAGGGCATAGGTTTCGCCCTCGACGATCTGGGTCATGCTCATGTCGATGGCCAGGGTCGCTTCGACGGGGATCAAAGGGGTCATGTTGCCGCCTGGCATGGCCATGCAGATGGACGTGTCGTGTTTGACGCCCAGCATTCGCAGGGCGTTGGCAGGCAGGCGCAGGGCACGCCCTGACACCTTGCACAGCAGGCCATTGCGCACCTCGTGGAACGGTACGTGTACCACGCGCCCGCGATGAACTGCACGCGGAATGGGGGCGTCTATCGGCACCGGGCGTGGCGGACAAGTGCGCAGGATGGCATTGGGATGTTTGGCGCCTTCGCCGGTGCGCAGCCAGCGACGGTGCACGCAGAACAGGTCGGCGAGCTCGTCCAGGCGAGCCAGCGGGACCCCGCGATTGAACCAGTTGTTGACGTGCTGAGGCGTCACGCCGCGCTGGGCGGCGAAGTTTGCAGGGGTCAGGCCGCATTCCTGAAGAAGGGCTCTTAAACGTTCACCAGATGTGTTCATGGAGAAAGTGTAGCGGCACGGTGCCACCAAGGGTATGAACAGGATGTTGATGTGCGGAAGGGGAGATGTAGGAGCAGTCAGACGCGGGTGTAGGACGTTTTAGAACGCTTAGGCCTAGATTGGCTGTGAAGCCTATCGCGCGCCAAAAAAAACCCGCCGAAGCGGGTTTTTCCATGCAATCAGGATCAGCCTTTGTAGGCTTCGACCGATTTGGTGATCGCAGCGCGGGCGGCGTCGGCGCCGTCCCAGCCTTCGATCTTGACCCACTTGCCCTTCTCGAGATCTTTGTAGTTGGCAAAGAAATGCTCGATCTGCTGGATCAGCAGGGCAGGCAGGTCGGTGTATTCCTTCACGTCCACGTACAGCTGCGACAGCTTGTCGTGGGGCACTGCGATGACCTTGGCGTCGCCGCCGCCATCGTCGGTCATGTTCAAGACACCTACCGGACGGGCGCGGATGACCGAACCTGGGGCCACTGGGTAAGGGGTAACCACCAGCACGTCCAGCGGATCACCGTCGTCAGCCAGGGTGTTGGGGATAAAGCCGTAGTTGGCCGGGTAGAACATAGGGGTGGCCATGAAACGGTCGACGAACAGCGTGTCGCTGTCCTTGTCGATCTCGTATTTGATCGGCGCGTGGTTGGCCGGGATCTCGATGGCGACGTAGATGTCGTTCGGCAGGTCTTTGCCCGCCGGAATCTTGCTGTAGCTCATTGGGCAGTGCCCCCGTGTTTGACCAAAAAGTGGCGGCGATTATAGGCATATTCCGACGGGGCATGCCACGTCTGGCCCAATGGACCGGGCGCTACACGGGGGGATGGCGATAGTCGGGATGCTCGCGTTGCAACCGGGCCAGGCGTGCAAGCGGGTTCTGCCGGTAGAACAGCGACAGTTGCTGGTAGACCTCGGGGTAGGCCTGGTGCAGCAGGTCGGGGGCGCTGAAGAAGTACTCGCTGGTCACGGCGAAGAACTCGGCGGGGTTTTCGGCGGCATAGGGGTCAATCGGCGTTTCGGCTTCCGGATCCAGGTCGAGTTGTCGGTTGAGGTCGTCGAAGGCCTGTTGCATGGCGTTCGCCCAGCGTTGCACAGCCATGTCGCTGTGCAGGGGAGGCAGGCCATTGGCATCGCCGTTGAGCATGTCCAGCTTGTGCGCCAGCTCATGGATGACCAGGTTGTAGGCTTCCCAGCCGCCACTGCCGAACACGCCATTGCAGGCCAGGATGATCGGGCCCTGCTGCCAGGCCTCGCCACTGTGTTCGCCGTCCCAGGCGTGCTCCACGCCGCTGGCGTCCCGGTGGCGCTGCGGGCTTTTGAAATCGTCGGGGTAGAGGATGATTTCGTGAAAGCCCTGATACCAGTTCAGGTCACCCAGGTGCAGTAACGGCAGCTGAGCTTGTGCCGCCAGCACCAGGCGTTGCTCATCGTCGAGCTCGACGCCTGGCAGGCACGTCAGGTGCTTTTCGTTCAGGAACAGGATGCTGGCCTCGCGCAACCATTGGTCCTCGGCGTCGTCGATACCGTCCAGTATGGGCAAGCGCTCGCGTACGGCTTGCCATTGCTGGACGCTGATCGGGAAGCGCGCCAACGTGCGCTTGCGCCGCCAGGCGCTGAACGACCACATGCCCGATCAGGCGCCTCAGTGCGCCTTGGCCGGGCGACCCAGGCGGGTGCGCAGCAGGCCGAGAATCATCGGGACCAGCGACAGCAGGATGATACCCACTACCATCAGCGACAGGTGCTGCTTGATGAACGGCACGTTGCCGAAGAAGTACCCCAGCGTGACCAGGCCGCCTACCCAGAGCAACGTGCCGGCAATACTGAAACCGAGAAAGCGCGGGTAGTGCATGCGGGCAATACCGGCCACGAACGGCGCGAATGTGCGCAGGATGGGCAGAAAACGCGCCATGGTGACCGTTTTGCCGCCGTGACGCTCGTAGAAGTCGTGGGTGCGCTGCAGGTAGTCGCGGCGGAAGATCTTCGAGTTCGGGTTGCTGAACAGGCGCTCGCCGGCCGTTCGCCCGATCACGTAGTTGGTGCTGTCGCCCAGGATGGCGGCGATCATCAGCAACCCGGCCAGCAGGACAGGGTCCATGCCGCCGCCCGCAGCGACTGCACCGGCGATGAACAGCAGGGAATCACCTGGCAGGAAAGGCATCACCACCAGCCCGGTTTCGCAAAAAATCACAGCAAACAAAATGGCATAGATCCAGGGCCCGTAATTGGTGACCAACAGATCAAGGTACGCATCGAGATGGAGGATGAGGTCCAGCGGGTTGAAATCCATGTACAGCACCTGTGGTCTGGTTCGAAGGCTCGGTGACCTGGAGGAGTGAAATTTCACACATGACAAGTGGGCCATTATACGGCGAAGTCAGGATCACGCCCGCAGAGTTTGTAGCGAGGGGTTACGGCAGTAGGAAGGCGTGAGCTGCGTCGTAGTACGGCAGACAGACACCGAGGTCGTGGACATCGTTCATCGTTCGCGCTCGCCACACGGAGGATTCGGCGAGCGTGTTCAGTGGCCCGCCTGTAGCGCGCAGCAGGGCAGCCGGTGCAGCACCACCCTCCTGCGCAGGTGCTCAGCCTTTGCCCAGAAGAAAGTTACCTTTCTGGCTGGCCAGTTCGTCACTTTCCAGGCTGTGAACTTCAGCCTCATCCTTGAGGTTCACGCCTGACAGCTGGCGCCGACAGGCTTCACGCATCAGGTACAGCAGCCGATGCGCGGCCATGCCATAGCTCAACCCCTCCAGGCGAACATTGGAAATGCAGTTGCGGTAGGCGTCGGTCAGCCCGACCCTTGGGGCGTAGGTGAAATAAAGCCCCAGGCTGTCCGGCGAACTGAGCCCTGGCCGCTCACCGATCAGCATCACGGTCATGCGAGCGCCGAGCAGCTCGCCCACCTCATCTGCCACCGCCACGCGTCCTTGCTGGACCAACGTTATGGGCGCGCAAGTCCAGCCTTCGGCGTTGACCTGCTCCTCAAGGCGCGTCAGAAACGGGAGCGTATGACGGTGTACCGCCAAGGCGGAGAGTCCGTCGGCCACCACGATTGCCAGGTCGACCCCGCCTGGGTTGGCCTGGGCATGCTGGCGCAAGGTGGCGACCGAATCCTCGTTCAGGCGCCGGCCCAGATCGGGCCGCTGAAGGTATTGATGACGGTCGCTTGCGGCGCTGTGCAACACCAGGCTATCGCGCCCCCGTTGATCGAGCTGTGCGGTCAGTTCAGTCACGTCGAAGGGCAGGTGCACGGCGTCCCGAGCCTGGGCATGGGCGAACTGGAAGTCCAGTTGCGCACTGGTCGGAAGGCTGGTGCCCACGCGCCCCAGGGCGATACGGGCGGGGGTCAGGTTGCGCAGGGCCAGCCAGGGGTTTTCGGGGGTGGGGGTGCGGTTGTCCATGATCGGCGATTCCTATGCAAGCTGTGCCAGGGCCTGCCGGAAGGCTGGCGGCAGGTTGTCACCAAAGCGTATCCGGCCGTCGGCCTGGGTGAAGATGCCGGTGCGCGCCAGCCATGCTTCGAATTCAGGCCCAGGCTTGAGGCCCAGGGTTTGGCGGGCATACAGGGCGTCATGGAACGAGGTGGTCTGGTAGTTGAGCATGATGTCGTCCGAGCCGGGGATACCCATGATGAAGTTGATCCCGGCGACCCCCAGCAGCGTCAGCAGCGTGTCCATGTCGTCCTGGTCGGCTTCGGCATGGTTGGTGTAGCAGATGTCGCAGCCCATTGGCACGCCCAGCAGCTTGCCGCAGAAGTGGTCTTCAAGGCCCGCACGGATGATCTGCTTGCCGTTGTACAGGTACTCCGGACCAATGAAACCGACCACGGTATTGACCAGGAACGGCTTGAAGTGGCGTGCGACGGCATAGGCGCGGGTCTCGCACGTCTGTTGGTCGACACCATGATGAGCGTTGGCCGACAGCGCACTGCCTTGGCCGGTTTCGAAATACATCAGGTTCTGCCCCAGGGTGCCGCGCTTGAGCGATAGCCCTGCTTCGTACCCCTCCTGCAACACGTTCAGGTTGATGCCGAACCCCGCATTGGCCGCCTCGGTGCCGGCGATGGACTGGAAGACCAGGTCCAGGGGCACGCCCCGGTTGATCGCCTCGATCGAGGTGGTGACATGGGTGAGCACGCAGGACTGGGTCGGAATGTCGTAGCGCTGGATGATGGCATCGAGCATTTCCAGCAGCGCACAGATGGAAGCGGTGCTGTCCGTGGCTGGGTTGATGCCGATCATGGCATCGCCGTTGCCATACAGCAGGCCGTCGAGAATGCTCGCCGCGATACCGGCCGGTTCGTCGGTGGGGTGGTTGGGCTGCAGTCGGGTCGACAGGCGCCCGCGCAGGCCCATGGTGCCGCGAAACTGGGTAACGACGCGGATCTTCTGGGCCACCAGCACCAGGTCCTGGACGCGCATGATCTTCGACACGGCGGCGGCCATTTCCGGCGTCAGCCCCGGCGCCAATGCGCGCAGGCTGTCTTCATCGGCCTGCTCGCTCAACAGCCAGTCACGCAAGCCGCCTACGGTCAGGTGACTGACCGGTGCGAACGCCTGTGCATCGTGGGTATCGATGATCAAGCGGGTGACTTCGTCGCTTTCGTAGGGAATCAGTGCTTCGCTCAGAAAATGCGACAGCGAAATATTGGCCAATGCCATTTGCGCAGCCACGCGCTCGCCATCGCTTGAAGCCGCGACCTCGGCGAGGTAGTCGCCGGAGCGTGCGGGGCTTGCCTTGGCCATCACCTCCCTGAGGCTGTCGAAGCGATAGACCAGGTTGCCCACGGTGTGTACGAAACTTGCCATGCAGATTCTCCAAGGCCGCGGGGTGGCCCGCGGCGAGTGTCGTCGATCAGTGCAAGGCCTCTTCGGCCTTCTGGATCGCGGCGAATTCCTCTTCTGGCGTGCCCGCTACCAGGTGGTGACGGCTGTAGAACGCAAAGTACGCAATCAGCACCGCATAGATCACGGCAGCGCCGATCACCACGCGTGGGTCGACCAGGAAGCCGGCGACCACGGCGATACAGGCCAGCACCAGGGCCAGGCCCGAGGTGAAGATGCCGCCTGGGGTGCGGTAAGGGCGCTCCATTTTCGGGCGACGGATGCGCAGGGTGATGTGCGCCGCCATCATCAGTACATAAGACAAGGTAGCCCCGAACACGGCAACCAGGATGAGCAAGTCGCCTTGACCTGTCAGCGACAGGGCAAAACCGATGATGCCCGGAATCACCAACGCCATGACCGGCGCCTTGCTCTTGTTGGTCTCGGACAGCTTGCGCGGCAGGTAGCCGGCCCGCGACAGCGCGAAGATCTGGCGCGAGTAGGCATAGATGATCGAGAAGAAGCTGGCGATCAGGCCTGCCAGGCCTACCAGGTTGACGAAGCTGCCCATCCAGGTGGAACTGCCGTAAGCCTTGGCCAGCGCCTCGACCAGGGGGTTACCGGAGGCCTTGAGTGCTTCGGAGCCTGCACCGCCGGGGCCGACGATCAGGATCAGCAGGGCGAACGCCACCAGCACCAGCATCGCGCCAATCAGGCCGCGTGGCAGGTCGCGCTTGGGGTTCTTGGTTTCTTCGGCGGCCAATGGCACGCCCTCAACCGCCAGGAAGAACCAGATCGCATAGGGGATGGCTGCCCACACGCCTACATAGCCGAACGGCAGGAAACTGCTGGCCCCTGCGGCATCGGTGACGGCGATGTCGAACAGGTGGGCTGCATCAAAATGGGGCACCATGGCCACCAGGAACACGGCCAGTGCAACGGCGGCGATGGCGGTGATGATAAACATCAGCTTGAGCGCCTCGCCCACGCCAAAGATGTGGATGCCGATGAACACCACGTAGAACGCCAGGTAGATCATCCAACCGCCGATGCCGAACAACGATTGGCAATAGGCGCCAATGAAGGTGGCGATGGCCGCCGGCGCGATGGCGTACTCGATCAGGATGGCGGTGCCGGTCAGGAACCCGCCCCAGGGCCCGAAGGCGCTGCGGGCGAACCCGTAGCCACCGCCGGCAGTAGGGATCATCGACGACAGTTCGGCCAGGGAGAAGCACATGCACAGGTACATGGTGGCCATCAGCAGGGTGGCGAGGAACATGCCACCCCAACCACCTTGGGCCAGGCCGAAGTTCCAGCCGGCGTAGTCGCCGGAGATGACGTAGGCAACGCCCAGGCCGACCAGAAGCACCCAGCCGGCGGCGCCTTTCTTGAGTTCACGTTGTTGGAAATAGTCTGAACCGACTTTCTCGAAATCTACGGAAGAGCCTGCCGGGCTACCGGCTGGGTGTTCGCTTGGCATGGTTTCACCTGTTCTTTTTCTTGGTGGCCGCAAGGGGTTCGGGCCGCTGGTGATCTGTACTGCAGGAAGCGAGCCAGAGCGGTTGGTGCATGACAACCGCCCTGGACAAAGGGCCAGTCAACACCGGCCTTTGCACCGTGACCGGCGAAAAGACCGGCGCAGGGCTTAGAAGAAGCCCAGCGGGTTGATGTCGTAGCTCACCAGCAGGTTCTTGGTCTGCTGGTAGTGATCGAGCATCATCTTGTGGGTTTCACGGCCAACGCCGGACTTCTTGTAACCACCGAAGGCCGCGTGCGCCGGGTAAAGGTGATAGCAGTTGGTCCAGACACGCCCGGCCTTGATGCCGCGGCCCATGCGGTAGGCACGGTTGATGTCGCGGGTCCAGACCCCGGCGCCCAGGCCGAACTCGGTATCGTTGGCAATGGCCAGGGCTTCGGCCTCGTCCTTGAAGGTGGTGACGCTCACCACAGGCCCGAAGATTTCCTCCTGGAACACCCGCATCTTGTTGTTGCCCTTGAGCAGGGTCGGCTGGATGTAGTAACCGGTGGCCAGCGCGCCTTCGAGTTTCTCGACCTTGCCCCCGGTCAGCAGCTCGGCGCCTTCCTGCTGGGCGATCTCGAGGTAGGACAGAATCTTCTCGAATTGCTGTTGCGAGGCCTGCGCACCGACCATGGTGTCGGTGTCCAGCGGGTCGCCGCGCTTGATCTGTAGCACCTTTTTCATCACCACTTCCATGAACTGCGGGTAGATCGACTCCTGTACCAGCGCACGGGATGGGCAGGTGCACACTTCGCCCTGGTTGAAGAAGGCCAGGACCATGCCTTCGGCGGCCTTGTCGATGAAGCTCGGTTCGGCCTGCATGATGTCTTCGAAGTACACGTTCGGCGATTTGCCGCCCAGTTCCACCGTCGACGGGATGATGTTCTCGGCTGCGCACTTCATGATGTGCGAGCCCACGGGCGTGGAGCCTGTGAAGGCAATCTTGGCGATGCGCTTGCTGGTGGCCAGCGCCTCGCCCGCTTCACGGCCGTAGCCCTGCACCACGTTCAGCACGCCCTTGGGCAGCAGGTCGCCGATCAGCTCCACCAGCACGGTAATGCCAAGGGGCGTCTGTTCGGCAGGCTTGAGCACCACGCAGTTGCCTGCTGCCAGCGCTGGCGCGAGTTTCCAGGCGGCCATCAGGATCGGGAAGTTCCACGGGATGATCTGGCCCACCACGCCCAGCGGCTCATGGATATGGTAGGCAACGGTGTTTTCGTTGATTTCCGCAGCGCCGCCTTCCTGGGCGCGGATGCATCCGGCGAAGTAGCGGAAGTGATCGACCGCCAGTGGGATGTCGGCATTGAGGGTTTCTCGCACGGGCTTGCCGTTGTCCCAGGTTTCGGTGATGGCCAGGACTTCGAGGTTCTGCTCGATACGGTCGGCAATGCGCAGCAACACGTTGGAGCGGTCCTGGACGGACGTGCGACCCCAGGCATCGGCAGCCGCGTGGGCAGCGTCCAGGGCTTTGTCGATGTCTTCGGCGGTGGAACGGGGGAATTCGGCAATCGGTTGCCCGTCCACGGGCGATGTGTTGGTGAAGTACTCACCCTTTACCGGAGGAACGAACTCACCACCGATGTAGTTGCCGTAGCGGCTCTTGAAGGAAACTTTCGCGCCTTCGGTACCGGGATGTGCATAACGCATGGTGTGTCTCCTGGCTATTGTGTTTGTGTGGAGTGCAAAGCGTAGAGCAAAGGTTGGGCCATCGTTTTGCACTTCAATGAAATCAAGCAGTTGACGGGTACCGACGCTCTCTGGCGACCCGCGATGTACCGTGCTCGATACAGGCTTGGGTGACAGTGTGTACCGCCGGTGGCACGCCTCGTGGCGGGTGCATTGCAAACCGGCCTGCTGTAGAGGATGCTGGCTTTAGCCTCTATCTGCGGAGAATCACAATAATGCAGAGCAACCCATTCACCCAGCATGCCCGGCAAGTGCACACGGTCGCCCATGGCGGGCGTGTCGAAGGCGGCAGCGACCCGTCCATTGCCCGCTCCTGGCTGCGCTGCCTGGAGGACTACCACCTGGATCCGGCGCTGGCCGAAGCACCGGTGGTCCTCGAACATGGTCGCCTGCTGGAAAGCCGCGAACGCATGCGCCAGGTGCTGCAAATCGCCGATCAGGAAATGAACAGCCTGCACCAGCAGCTTTGCGGTGCTGGCCATGCGGTGTTGCTCACCGATGCCCGTGGGGTGATCCTCAACTGCGTCACCGCTCCCACCGAACGGCGCAGCTTCGAACAGGCAGGACTGTGGCTGGGCGCTGACTGGAGCGAGGCGCGAGAGGGCACCAACGGCATCGGCACGTGCCTGGTCGAACGTCAGGCGCTGACCATTCACCAGCACGAACACTTTCGTGGGCGGCATACGGGGCTGACCTGCTCGGCGAGCCCGGTGTTCGACCCTCAGGGGCATTTGCTGGCCGTGCTGGACGTGTCTTCAGCGCGGCCCGACGTTTCGCGCCAAAGCGAATTCCACACCATGGCCATGGTGACCCTGTCGGCCAAGA
Organism: Pseudomonas sp. SGAir0191; assembly: GCF_002812565.2. NCBI lineage: Bacteria > Pseudomonadati > Pseudomonadota > Gammaproteobacteria > Pseudomonadales > Pseudomonadaceae > Pseudomonas > Pseudomonas sp. SGAir0191. The sequence goes on along the minus strand of NZ_CP025035.2, from coordinate 4,413,316 downwards.
TGATCGAAAGCTGCTATTTCATGCGCCAGTTCGAGCATCACTGGCTGCTGCGTTTTCACCTGCAGGCCGAGTCGGTCGGGCTGTTCAGCGAGGGGCTGCTGGCGGTCGACGGCGATGGCCGTATCTGCGCGGCCAACCAGAGTGCGCTGAACCTGCTGGGCCGCGTGCGCGCCGATGTGCAAGGGCAGACCCTGGAGCAGTTTTTCGCCTGCACCCATGACGAGCTGTTCAGCCGTGCCATGCCCGATGGCAGCGCAGCCTGGCCGCTGCTGACCCTGGACGGCCGGCAGGTGTTCGCCAGCCTGCGTGGCCAGGCACGTACGCCGGTCTGGACCGTACCCGCCGGGCATTCGCGCCGCGTCGTCCGGCAGCCACCGCAGGTCTGCCTGCTGGACCCTGCGCTGCAACAGGATTTTCGCCGCAGTGTGCGGGTGTTCGAGCGCAATGTGCCGCTGTTGCTCAGCGGCGAGACGGGTTGCGGCAAGGAAGCCTTCGCCCAGGCCGTGCATCAGGCCAGCGAGCGTCGAGACAAGCCATTCGTGGCCATCAACTGCGCGTCCATCCCCGAGAGCCTGATCGAAAGCGAGTTGTTCGGCTATCGGGCCGGCAGCTTTACCGGGGCACGCAAGGAAGGCATGCGCGGCAAGTTGCTGCAGGCCGACGGCGGCACCTTGTTGCTGGACGAAATCGGCGACATGCCGCTGGATCTGCAAACACGGCTGCTGCGCGTGCTCGAAGAGCGGCAGGTGGTGCCAATCGGCGGCGAGCCGCAGGCCGTGGATGTACGCATCATCAGTGCCACGCACCGCGACCTTTTGCAACGGGTGGCCCAGGGTACGTTCCGAGAAGATCTTTATTACCGCCTCAACGGGCTTGAAGTGGCTTTGCCTGCCGTGCGCGAGCGCAGCGACAAAGCGCAGTTGCTGGACTTGCTGCTGCGCCAGGAAACCCAAGGCCAGTTGATTGAACTCGAGCCCCAGGCGCGTGAGGTACTGCTGGACTACCCCTGGCCTGGTAACGTGCGGCAGATGCGCAACGTGCTGCGCACCCTGGCTGCCCTGTGCGACGAGGGCCGCGTCACGCTGGCAGACCTGCCTGCCGTGGTGCGCACGGCGCGTCGCCAAGGCGCAGCGCCAGTGGCCACGGCGGTCTTGGCGGATGAGGGTTCACCGGTACCCGAGAGCAAGACCGCATTGGAGACGGCCGAACGCCAGGCACTGCTGGCCGTTCTTGAGGCCCGGCATTGGCAGCTTACCCGGGTCGCCGAGCATCTGGGCATCAGCCGTAACACGCTGTATCGCAAACTGCGCAAGCATGGCATCACCCGGCCCGACTGACGAAACAGCGGGTGCGATTTGTCGCGCCCTGGGCTACCCTGCCTCGATGTTTTGCGAGGTCGACCATGCATATTCACATTCTCGGTATTTGCGGCACTTTCATGGGTTCGCTGGCGGTGCTGGCCAAGGAACTTGGCCACCGCGTCACCGGCTCGGACGCCAACGTCTATCCGCCGATGAGCACCCAGCTCCAGGCCCAGGGCATCGAGCTGACCCAGGGTTATGACCCTGCCCAGCTGGAGCCGGCTCCCGATCTGGTGGTCATTGGCAACGCCATGTCCCGTGGCAACCCGGCGGTGGAGCATGTGCTCAACAAGGGCCTGCCCTATGTGTCGGGCCCGCAATGGCTGGCCGACCATGTGCTGCAGGGCCGCTGGGTGTTGGCAGTCGCCGGCACCCATGGCAAGACCACCACCAGCAGCATGCTGGCCTGGGTGCTTGAGCATGCCGGCATGAGCCCTGGCTTCCTGATCGGTGGGGTGCCGCAGAATTTCTCCGTATCGGCGCGGTTGGGTGATACGCCGTTCTTCGTGGTCGAAGCGGATGAGTACGACAGTGCCTTCTTCGACAAGCGCTCGAAGTTCGTGCATTACCACCCGCGCACGGCGATCCTGAACAACCTGGAATTCGACCACGCGGACATTTTCCCTGACCTTGCTGCCATCGAGCGACAATTTCATCACCTGGTACGCACCATCCCCAGCGAAGGCCTGGTGATCCATCCCACGTCCGAACACGCGCTGGCGCGGGTCATCGACATGGGCTGCTGGACGCCCGTGCAGACAACAGGCGACGGCGGGCAGTGGCAGGCACGCCTGCTCAGCCCGGATGGGTCGCGCTTCGAGGTGCTGTTCGACGGGCACGTGCAGGGCGTGGTGGATTGGGCCCTGACCGGTCAGCACAACGTGGCCAATGCCTTGGCGACCCTGGCGGCCGCCCGTCACGTTGGCGTGGCACCGGCGATCGGTATCGAAGGCCTCAGTGCGTTCAAAAGCGTCAAGCGGCGCATGGAAAAGGTCGCCGAAGTGCAAGGCGTGACCATCTTCGATGATTTTGCCCATCACCCCACGGCCATTGCCACCACCCTGGACGGCCTGCGCAAGCGCGTGGGTGATGCACCGGTGATTGCCGTCATCGAGCCGCGCTCCAATTCGATGAAACTGGGCGCACATCGCGATGGCCTGCCTGAGAGCGTCAACGATGCTGACCAGGTGATCTGGTACGCCCCGGCCAACTTGGGTTGGGACCTGGCAGCCACGGCCGCGCAATGCAAGGTGCCCAGCGTAGTGGCCGACAGCCTCGAGGCGATCATCGAGCAGGTCAAGCGCCAGGCGCGGCCAGGTACCCAGGTGGTCATCATGAGCAACGGTGGCTTTGGCGGCCTGCACGGCAAGCTGGCCGAGGCGCTCAAGTGAGCGGGCCGGAACGCATTACCCTGGCGATGACCGGGGCATCGGGTGCGCAGTATGGCCTGCGCTTGCTCGATTGCCTGGTGCGCGAAGATCGGGAGGTGCACTTTCTGATTTCCAAGGCCGCACAGCTGGTCATGGCGACCGAAACCGACGTACTCCTGCCTGCCAAACCGCAGGCGATGCAGGCGTTCCTGACCGAATACACCGGCGCTGCCGACGGGCAGATTCGGGTGTACGGCAAGGAAGACTGGATGTCGCCCGTGGCGTCGGGTTCCGGCGCACCAGCGGCCATGGTGGTGGTGCCGTGTTCTACCGGCACGCTGTCGGCGATTGCCACGGGTGCGTGCAACAACCTGATCGAACGGGCTGCCGATGTCACCCTCAAGGAGCGTCGGCAGTTGATCCTGGTGCCTCGTGAGGCGCCGTTTTCCACCATTCACCTTGAAAACATGCTCAAGCTGTCGCAGATGGGTGCGGTGATGCTACCGGCCTCGCCTGGTTTTTATCATCAGCCACAGACCATCGACGATCTGGTCGACTTCGTGGTGGCGCGCATCCTCAACCTGCTGAACATCCCACAGGACATGCTGCCGCGTTGGGGTGAGCATCATTATGGGGTGGATGATTGAAAAGAGGGCTGGCCGGTACGCTGGCTGTGTTGATGCTCGGTGGCTGCGCCACGGTACGCACCCTGGATGGCACCAAGCCAGGGGCGCCGGTGGTGTATGCAGGCACCCGTCTGGATTGGTATGCGATCAGCGGAGGCTGTTGCCCCCAGGCGCGCTTCGGTGTCGACGCGCCCCGGTTCGCCTCCCTCGATCTGCCAGTCAGTTTTATTCTCGATACCTTGTTACTGCCGTTGACCCTGCCAGCCGCCGCCGGCATCTACTATCACGGCAGCGGCGGCTTTTGAGTGCTGCATGCAGCCGCTAGCAACCCGGCAGCGGTTCAGTTTTTCCCCAGCTTGCGCAACTCGTCCGACTCCACGATCCGGATGCCGTCCTCTTCCTCCAGCGCCAGGCGCCACAGCGCTCGGGCCAATGTGCAGGCCTCAATACCCCGGTACTTGCCAGGCATCAGCTTGGAAAAGGGAGCGGCCAGGGTTTCGGTGAGCCTTGGCTCGGTGCGTTCTCCCAGCAACAGCGACGGGCGGACGATGGTCAGTTGAGGCCAGTCCTGGGCTTTGAGGGCTTCTTCCATCTCGCCTTTGACGCGGTTGTAGAAGATCGAGGATGTCGGGTCGGCGCCCACGGCACTGATCACCAGCAAGTGCCTGGCCCCCATCTCACGGGCTCGCTTGCTGAAGGCCACTACCATGTCCAGGTCCACGGCTTTGAATGCGGACTCCGAGCCTGCCTGCTTCAATGTCGTGCCCAGGCAGCAATACGCGATGTCTACGCGGCCCTCCAGCTGGGGCAAGAATACAGCCGGATCGCCTACGGGGTTATCCAGATGGGGATGTTCTGCCAAAGGGCGGCGTGTAGGCGCCAGCACGCGGGTGATGGTGGGCTCATTGAGCAGGCGGTCGAGCAGGTGCTCGCCAGTCAGGCCGGTCGCTCCGGCAAGCAGGACATGCTGAGGCGTCAAGTACATGATGTCTCTCCCTTGTTACACACAAGCTTAGTGGCTGCGCGGCGTTTTTGCCTGTGCCCCCACCGCTGCCTGTGTCGTATTGCGCAAGGCTTCTTCGGCCTGGTTCCGGCGTAGGCGCTGCCAGTGCTCCAGCACGTTTGGCGGTGCCCATAGCTGCGGCTCGGACGCTTCGAAGCCTTCGTTTCGTTCACGTTCGGCAACATGGGTACGCGCCAGTTCAAACGCCTGTTTCAGGTCGTCCGTCTGATTCAGGGCCTGGGCGAAAAGGGCGTCGCCAAAGTAGGTGAAGTCGGCTTCTTCCGAGCAACCGAAGGACACCCGGTCGGCTCGGGCGGCTGTCATGAGCAGCGTGCGCGAATCTTTCAGGGCATCGATGTAGCCACCGGAATAACACGCGGAAATGACGATGACCTTGTCTCGATTTTTCAAGGGGGCCAATGCATCGGCCAACTCGTCGGCGGAAATGTCGGCCAACTGCAGGCGTGGTTGATCGAGGACCAGTTGGTGGTCCTGGCTACCGTGGCTGGTGAGGTAGATGAACAGCAGGTCTTCCGGGCCGCTGCGCTCGGCCAGGGTGCTGGCGGCTCGGGTGATGCTCTGCCGCGTGGCCATGGGGCGCGTCGCCATGAAGTCACGATGGTTGACCAGCGTGACCTGGCCTTTGGCACCGAAGCGTACCTTCAGCAGGTTGCTCACGTAATCGGCTTCGCGCAGAAAAACGCTCTGCTGCCCGTCGCCCCCCACCACCAGGCTGTACAGCTCGATTGCCGGCTGGGACCGGGGTAAGGCGGCCAAGGCTTCCTTGAGCAAGCGCCCTTGATTGAGCAGTGCCATATCGAGCGGGTCCGGCAGCAAGGTGCCACGCTCATCGCGAACCCGAACGCCATTGGCCCAGGTACCGCTTTGTACCTTGCCGTCAGCCAGTGTCAGGCGCCCTTGCCCGTGGTAGGCATCATCGAGCATATGGCCCACGTACTGACTGCCATCAGCCAGTTGCAGGCTGCCCTGGCCCGACATGCGCCAGTCGAGGAACGTGCCTTTGTAATGGCTGCCATCACTGCCCAGCATTTCGCCTTCGCCGTTGAGCGAACCGTCCTTGAACTGGCCGATCCACACATCGCCTTCGGCGTTTTCGTAGCGCCCGCGGCCTTCGAGGCGGTTGTCCTTGAACTCGCCGATGTACTGCTCGCCTTCGACACTGTCGTAGGTGCCAGTGCCTTGCAGTTGGCCGTCCACGAACCTGCCGCTGAACTGATTACCGCTAGCATCGCTGCGCACGCCGGCGCCGTTGGGCTTGCCCTTGGCGAACAGGCCCCGGTAGCGACTGCCGTCGGCCAGCTCCAGTTCGCCTGCCCCTTCGTAGAGGTCGTCCTTGAACTGCCCGCGGTAGGTTTGCCCAGTCTGCTTGAGGGTGCCTTCGCCATCGCGCCGGCCATGGCGGAAGGTGCCCGCATAGTGGCTACCTGGTGTGGTCAGGTCCCCAAGCCCTTCGAACAGGCCGGCGACGAACTGGCCGCGGTAGACTTCGCCGTTCTGCCCGTGCCATTCCCCCTGGCCGTGCCATTGGCCATCCTTGAAACCGCCGGCATACCAGCTGCCATTGGGGTAGTCGATACGGCCCTGGCCCTGCAGCAAGCCGTCGACGACCTGGCCTCGGTAGCGACCGCCGTCTGGCAGACGGGCATCGGGTGGGCTCAGGGATTCGCCATCACCACAGGCAGCGAGCAACAGGAGCAGGGTCAGGGGAAGCAGTGGACGCATGGCGAGGACCGGGCAGTGAGTGCGCCGATTATGACTCAGATCGAGCGCCTGAAACAGCGAGTGGCGGGTGGGGCGAGGGGGCTTTGCGCCACGTTTGCAAGCGGTGGGGCCTCGGGTAGGGGCGGCCTGATCAGGCCGCCCCAGGGGAACTTCGATACCGTGCGCCTAGCGACCCAATCCCGGCGACACGATGATCTTCACGTTTTCCTCCTTGTTGTTCACCAGTTCCTCGAACCCCAGTTCGACGATCTGCTCCAGCCCGATGCGGCCGGTCACCAGCGGGCGTATATCCAACCGACCGTCGGCGATGAAGGCGATCACGTCGGCGAACTCGCCGTTATAGGCCAGCGCACCGATCACCTGCTTCTCGGTGGACACCAGTTCGAAGAAGTTGAATTCGCTCGGCTCCTCGAAAATTCCCACCATCACGCACTTGCCGGCCTTGCGAAGGGTGTCGATGGCCAGCTTGGCCGTGTGCTTGTTGCCGATGCACTCGAAGCTCACGTCAGCCCCCAGCCCGGCGGTGAGCGCACGAATCTCGGCCAACGCATCGCACTGGTTGGGGTCCAGGACCACGCTGGCGCCCACTTCCAATGCCTTGGCCTTGCGCGCCGAAGACATCTCCAGAGCGATCACCCGCGCCGCGCCTGCCGCCTTGGCGCACATGATGGTGCACAGCCCGATGGTACCGGCGCCCACCACCACCACGGTCTGGCCCAGCAGGCTGCCTGCTTTTTTCACCGCGTGCATGCCGACCGCCAGCGGTTCGATCAGGGCCCCTGCCTCGGCCGGGAAACCGGACGGCAGCCGGTAGAGCAGATTGGCCGGCACGTTGACCCGCTCGGCGAAGGCGCCATTGTTCATCAAGCCTGTGAACGCCAGGCGCTCACAGATGTTGTACATCCCGTGGGTACAGTAATAACAGGTGCCACAGTGCTGGCAGGCGTCTGCCGCCACCGGATCGCCCACGGCATATCCCTCGACGCCTGCGCCGAGCTTGGCGATCCGGCCGCAGAACTCGTGGCCGAGGATGCATTGGCCTTGAATACCGGTCAGCGGGTGTGGCGCGTCGACCGGGATGAAGACCGGCCCGGCCACGTATTCGTGCAGGTCCGAGCCGCAGATACCGCACCAGTCCACCTGGATCTGTACCCACCCAGGTGCAGGGTCGGCCGGCAGGGGCACCTGCTCGACCCGGATGTCGTTGCGCCCGTGCCAGACCGCCGCGCGCATGTGTGGATTGCTCAAGTCGTTCATAGGAATCTCCAGAAGCCGGGAAGGGTCAATGGCTGCGCAGGAAAGCGAGCAGGTGCTGGTTGACCGTGTCGGCGGCCTCCATCTGCACCATGTGGCCAGCTTCCGGCACGACGACCACCTGGGCCTCCAGACCCTGGGCATGACTGGCCGGAATGATCGCGTCCTTGTCGCCCCAGATCACCAGGGCCGGGTGCTGGCCCAGGACGCTGCGCAGGTCGTGGCGTTGCCGGTCGCCGTCGGCCAGGGCCGAGGCCAGCACCTGCAGCGCCTGGTCTACGCCCTCCAGGCGCTTGAACTTGAGCATGTCTTCGAGCAGTTGCCGCGTGACCAAGGCCGGATCGGCGAACAGTTGCACCATCTGCGGCTTGAGGGCGTTGCGGCTACTGGCCGCGACGAACCCTTGCAGGTACTGCCCATTGATGGCCTCGCCCAGACCCGCGCTGGCGATCAGGCCAAGGCTGGCCACCCGGTGCGGTGCCAGGCGCGCAAGGCCCAGGCAAACCGCACCGCCCATGGAGTGACCGACCAGATGAGCACGTGGAATGTCCAGGTGATCGAGCAGGGCCAGCACCGTTTCGCTCAGTTCCTCCAGGTCACCGCGCTGCAAGGCTTTGGCCGACTCGCCATGGCCCGGCAGGTCGAGGGCGATTACCCGTCGCTCGGCGGCCAGGGCAGGGTGGTTGAAGAGCCAGTTGTTGAGGTCGCCGCCAAAGCCATGTACCAGCACCAAGGGCGTCCCGCCTTCGCCCAGTTCGAACCAGCGCAACAAGCGCCCCTTCACCTCGGCTTTCTGCGGCGCAGGGCCTTGGACCTGGTCGGTGCTACCGTCGGCCACGAACTCGGCCTGGAAGCGCTGTACCACGGCGTCGATGTCGGCGTCGTCGGCTTCGCCTTCTACCACCACGGCCAACAGCGCGCCCACCGGCAGGGTCTCGTCCGGCCTGGCCACCAGGCGGCGCAGCACGCCACTGAACGGCGCCTCGACGCTGCTGCTGATCTTGTCCGTCTCCACGTCCAGCACTTCGTCGCCCTTGGTGATGACGTCGCCTTCCTGCTTGAGCCAGGTGTCCACCCGGCCTTCGGTCATCGACAAGCCCCATTTGGGCATGGTCAGGGTATGGATCTGGCTCATGCGGCGCTCCTTGCAGCATCGATAACGGTGCGCACGGCTGTTTCGATTTTGGCCGCGTCGGGGATATACAGGTCTTCCAGAGCGTCGGAAAACGGAACGGGCGTATGCGGCGCCGTCACCATTTCGATGGGCCCTTTCAGCGCACCGAATGCCTTCTGCGCAACCAGGGCGCTGATGTCCGTGGCCATCGAGCACCGGGGGTTGGCCTCGTCGATCACCACCAGGCGCCCGGTCTTTTCGACACTTTCAAGGATGCTGTCTTCGTCCAGCGGGCTGGTGGTGCGCAGGTCCAGGACTTCGCAGTCGATGCCCTGGCGGGCCAGGTTGTTGGCGGCTTCCATGGCCACATGCACCATGCGGCCATACGTCACCAGGGTGACATCGCTGCCATCGCGCAGGTAATTGGCTTCGCCGAACGGCACCGTGTACACCTCCTCCGGTACTTCGCCCTGCATGCCGTACAGCAGCTTGTGTTCGCAGAAGATCACCGGGTCGTTGTCGCGGATGGCCTGGATCAGCAGGCCCTTGGCATCGTAAGGCGAGGACGGGCACACCACCTTCAGGCCCGGGATGTGCGTCCACAGCGAGGTGAGCATCTGCGAATGCTGGGCCGCGGCACGCAGCCCGGCGCCGTACATGGTGCGCATGACCAGCGGGGTCACGGCCTTGCCGCCGAACATGTAACGAAACTTGGCCGCCTGATTGAGGATCTGGTCCAGGCAGCAGCCGGCGAAGTCGACGAACATCAGTTCGCAGACTGGGCGCAGGCCCTGGGTGGCCGCACCGACGGCGGCGCCTACGTAGCCGATCTCCGAGAGCGGCGCATCCAGTACGCGGCCTGGAAACTGGTGATACAGGCCCTTGGTCACGCCCAGCACGCCACCCCAGGCATCGTCTTCGCCAGGCGCGCCTGCACCGCCGGCCACATCCTCACCAATGATGAACACGGTATCGTCACGGCGCATTTCCTGGGCCAGGGCTTCGTTGATGGCCTGCTGGTAACTGATCTTTCTTGCCATGGTGGTTCTCCTGTTGTTCTTGTTTTGAGCGGCTCAGGGATAGGCGACGTAGACGTCGGTGAGCAGGTCGGCAGGTTGTGGCTTGGGGTCGGACTTGGCGCGTTGCACGGCATCCTCGATCAGGTCCTCGACGCGGGCATCGATGCTGTCCAGTTGGCCTGCTTCGAGCAGACCCGCGCGCACGGTCTTGTCGCGGAACTGCAGCAGGCAGTCGCGGGTTTCGCGCAGGTTCTTCACTTCATCGGGGGCGCGGTAGGTTTGCGCATCGCCCTCGAAGTGGCCGTAGTAGCGGCTGAGCTTGACCTCGATCAGCGACGGCCCCTGGCCGGCACGTGCGCGCTCGATGGCGGCACCGGCGGCCTCGTGAACCGCGAAGAAATCGAAGCCGTCGATGGTGACCCCTGGCATGCCGAAGCCGGCGGCGCGGTCGGCTATGTGATCGCAGGCCACTGACCAGTTGGACGCGGTGGCTTCGGCGTAACCATTGTTCTCGGCGACGAAGATGCACGGCAGGTTCATGATCGCAGCCATGTTCATGGCTTCGAACACTGCGCCTTCATTGGAGGCGCCATCGCCGAAGAAGACCACGGACACATCGTCGCGACCCTTGAGCTTGGCTGCCAGCGCAGCGCCTACCACCAAGGGTGCGCCAGCGCCAACGATACCGTTGGCGCCGAGCATGCCCTTGCCCAGGTCGGCAATGTGCATCGAGCCGCCCTTGCCGCCGCAGACCCCGGTCTTCTTGCCGTAGATCTCGGCCATCATGCCGTACACATCCACGCCCTTGGCGATGCAGTGGCCATGGCCGCGATGGTTGGAGGCAATGCAATCGCTGTCGCGCAGGTGGGCCATCACCCCCGCCGCGCTGGCCTCTTCACCGGCGTAAAGGTGAACGAAGCCGGGTATTTCGCCTGTGGCGAACTCGACGTGCAGGCGTTCTTCGAAGGCACGAATGGTGCGCATCACTTCATAGGCATGCAGCAGTTGTGCGGAACTCGGTTGATTGGACATCTTGTTGTTCTCCGGGGTTGTCTCAACGGGTCGCGGGGTGCAGCGGGTGGCCCAGGGGTACAGCCAGCAGACGATGCTGGGCGGCATGCGTGAGCACTGCCTGCACGTCCACACTCAACGGGCCTAGGTGATCGAGGGTGATGGTGGGGGTGTCATGGGCGCAGAATTCGATTTCCCGCTCGCCGTCCAGGGCCAAGGTGCCTTGGATGAGGGCCGGGCGGTACGGTTCGTCGGGCGCCATGTGGCCGGAGGCGGTGATGCCGCAGCCTTGCAGCACGCCAGGGGCCACAGGGGCCAGCAGCGCCTGCTCGGCGTTCTCGCCCAGGCGCACCCAGGCGCCGTGGGGCGCTTGCCGCGAGACCGGATTCCACAGGCCGCACAGTGCCGACAAGCCAATGGCGTGGGGCTCGGCGAAGCAGGCGAAGATTTCGCTCAGGTCTTCGCTGCGGCTCAGCGCCCGCGCGCCGATGAAACGCTGGGGCGACACCGCTACCTCCACCAGCGCCCATTCGCTCAGTTGCTGCTGGGGCACCCTGACCAGCAAGCGTTTGTTGCGGCGCAGGCCGATGGAGGTTGGCACCTTGCCGCCGACGATCAGGCCGCCTGCAAGCCCCGCGCTGGTCGCTTCGCGCAGCTCCGGGAAGGCGTTGTTGGTGCCGGTGGACAAGGTCAGCAGGGGTACGTCGCCAGCTTCTGCCGCCACGGCCTTGTGGGTACCGTCGCCCCCCAACACAGCGATCAGCGACACCCCCCGCGCGACCATGTTGCGCGTGGCAAGCCGGGTGTCGCTGACGGTCTGGGTCAGCGGCAGGTCGAGTATCTCGAGGGCAGGCCAGTGCTGGTCGCGCGCCATCGGCCCGGCGCAGGCCTTGACCATGGCAGCGGCGATGCCGGTCATGTCGCTGGGCATCAGCACGTGGCCGACACCCGTGGCGCCGAATGCGGCGAGCAGGCGGGCGATGGCGGCGGCCTTGTCGGTGCTGGAGTACAAGCCGGCAGTGGCGGTCAGGCGACGCAGGTCTCGGCCTGAAGCAGGGTTGGCAATGATGCCGACCAGTGGGGCGGGTAGCGGCATGGCGCACCTCGTGGTCTTGATTGCAAGGACCAGAGCAAGCGCGGTGCCAGCTTTGCACGAAACCCCGCAAAGGCCCGTCGCAGAGGCCTTGCATGGTCGTTAACGCTGCCAGGCGGGCTACCGTGCTGAGACGCCAGGTGCCGGCCTGGGCATTGTGCGGCGAGACGTTGAGACGCTGCGTCTCAACCACACCTTTGATCACACCGTGCTTGTCCAGGCCTGCGCGCAGGCGCTTAATGGCTGCACAACCACAAGAACAGCAACGAGAACCGGAGGGCCTGAATGCTTGCCGCGAACTCCCGCGCTCACGTCGACTGCGTCAGCAGGGTACTGAAGAACGCCGACCGTCTGCCCCAGGCGCCAGTACCGCCGTTGATCCTCGATTCCTGGCGTCGCTCCATGGAGCTGTACTGTCTCGATCCCGCCTCCGAGCAAGGGCCGCGTATTCTTTCCCAGGCACTGCTCAATGAATGCCGAGAGCGCTCGGAGCTGTTCCTGCGCATTGCCGGGGACGCCGTGGCACGCCTGCACGAACAGGTGCGTGAGGCCGACTACTGCGTGCTACTGACCGATGCACAGGGCCGCACCATCGATTACCGGGTCGAATCGACCATTCGCACTGACTGCCGCAAGGCCGGTCTGTACCTGGGCACCTGCTGGTCGGAGGGGGAGGAGGGTACCTGCGGGGTAGCGGCGGTACTGACCACCAAGGCACCGGTCACCGTGCACAAGCGCGATCACTTTCGCGCTGCCTTCATCGGCCTGACCTGTAGCGCGGCGCCTGTTTTCGACCCCTTTGGCGAGTTGCTGGGAGTGCTGGACGTCTCTGCCCTGCGATCGCCCGACGACCGCCGCAGCCAGCACCTGATCCGGCAATTGGTCGAGCAGACCGCACGCGAAATCGAAAACGCCTTTTTCATGCACAGCGCCCAAGGCCACTGGGTGATGCGTGCCCATGGCACGCCAGGCTACGTGGAAAGCCAGCCTGACTACCTGCTGGCCTGGGACGCCGACGGCCGCCTGCAGGCGATGAACAGCCTGACACGGCAACGCCTGATGCAACGCCTGGGGCGCTTGCCTGCGCACATTGGTGAGCTGTTCGACCAGGCGCAATTGCGACGTGTCAGCAACGCGTCGGCGCAACGTCTGCCAGGGTTGGGCGAGCTGTATGGCCGGGTCAGCGCCCCACAGCGCAAGCCGCCGGTCGAGCCTTTGCTGCAAGGCCTGGACCGGCGCATCGAACAACACTTGCGCCTGGCCACGCGGGTCAAGGACTGTAACCTTGCCGTGCTGGTGCAGGGCGAGACGGGTACAGGCAAGGAAGTCTTTGCTCGCCAGCTGCACCAGCAAAGCAAGCGCGGCAATGGCCCATTCGTCACGCTCAACTGCGCCGCCATCCCCGAGAACCTGATCGAGAGCGAGCTGTTTGGTTATGTCGCGGGAGCCTTCACCGGGGCGTCGAGCAAAGGTATGCAAGGGCTTGTACACCAGGCTGATGGCGGCACGCTGTTTCTGGACGAGATTGGCGACATGCCACTGAGCCTGCAGACCCGCCTGTTGCGGGTACTGGCCGAGGGTGAGGTAGCACCTTTGGGGGCTGCGCGGCGCCAGCGCGTGGACATTCAGGTGATCTGCGCCACGCACCGCGACCTGGCGGCGAGGGTGGAGCAGGGGCAGTTTCGTGAGGACTTGTATTTTCGCCTGGCCAACGCCCGCTTCGCGTTGCCGGCGCTGCGCGAGCGCGAAGACCGGCTGGGGCTCATTCACCAGTTGCTGGCCGAAGAGGCCGATGCGTGCGGCGTGAGCGTGGCGCTGGCCGACGATGCCTTGCAGGCGTTGCTGGAGTATCGCTGGCCGGGGAACCTGCGCCAGTTGCGGCAGGTGTTGCGTTATGCCTGCGCCGTGAACGAGGGAGGGCAGTTGCGCCTGCTTGACCTGCCGGAGGAGGTTCGTGGGCAGGGGGCTGGCCGGGTAACGAGCGAGGCGTCCTGCCCAGCGCGGCAACGGTTGCTGGATGCGTTGATTCGCCATCGCTGGAAGCCCGCCGAGGCTGCCCAGGCGTTGGGTATTTCGCGTGCGACGCTGTATCGCCGGGTGCACGAGCACCGCATCGAGATGCCTCGTATGAAGGGGTAGAGTCGCAGCTGCAGCTTGTTGCGGCTTCTGCCCGCGCGACAGTTCAGGCACCGCTGATCGCGACTTCAGGGGGCCTTCCTACACAGAACCTGCGTTCGGACTCCTGCGGTCTTCAGATCGAACATACAAGCCAGATCATTGATTCACGCCAGTCAGAGAGGGTTACGGGGATGCGCAGATTGCTCTGCTAGGTCGGACTTGGCCATAAGCACCCTGAAGGGCCGCATCAGCCATTGATGAAGCCCAAACAGGCAATAAAAAACCCCGGAGCCAGTCCGGGGTTCTTGTACTTCACACTACGCGATCAGTCCTGGTTGGCCAGTTTGTGTTCGAGGTAGTGAATGTTGACGCCGCCTTTGCAGAAGCCTTCATCACGCACCAGATCACGGTGCAGCGGGATGTTGGTCTTGATGCCATCGACGACGATCTCGTCCAGGGCATTGCGCATGCGGGCCATGGCTTCGTCACGGTCCTTGCCCCAGGTGATCAGCTTGCCGATCAGCGAGTCATAGTTCGGCGGAACCGAATAACCGCTGTACAGGTGCGAATCGACACGCACGCCGTTGCCGCCCGGTGCGTGGAAGTGCTTCACCTTGCCAGGGCTCGGGATGAACTTCTTGGGGTCTTCGGCGTTGATACGGCATTCCAGCGAATGGCCGTGGACCACCACGTCCTCCTGACGGAACGACAGCTTGTTGCCAGCGGCGATGCTCAGCATCTCCTTGACGATGTCGATGCCTGTGACCATCTCCGACACCGGGTGCTCAACCTGCACACGGGTGTTCATCTCGATGAAGTAGAAGCGGCCATCTTCGTACAGGAACTCGAACGTCCCCGCACCGCGGTAGCCGATCTCGATGCACGCGTCTACGCAGCGCTTGAACACTTCCTGGCGTGCTTTCTCGTCGATGCCTGGGGCCGGGGCCTCTTCCAGCACCTTCTGGTGGCGGCGTTGCAGGGAGCAATCGCGGTCACCGAGGTGGATTGCATTGCCCTGGCCGTCGGACAAGACCTGTACTTCCACGTGACGTGGGTTGGTCAGGAATTTCTCCAGGTACACCATCGGGTTGCCGAAGGCTGCACCGGCTTCGGTACGGGTGAGCTTGGCCGAGGCGATCAAATCCTCTTCCTTGTGCACCACACGCATGCCGCGACCACCACCGCCACCGGCGGCCTTGATGATCACCGGGTAGCCGACGTCGCGGGCGATGGCCAGCGCGACTTCTTCGTCTTCCGGCAGCGGGCCGTCGGAGCCCGGCACGGTCGGTACGCCCGACTTGATCATCGCGTCCTTGGCCGAGACCTTGTCGCCCATCAGGCGAATGGTGTCGGCCTTGGGGCCGATGAAGGCAAAGCCGGACTTCTCGACCTGCTCGGCAAAATCGGCGTTTTCCGCCAGGAAGCCGTAACCGGGGTGAATCGCGGTCGCGCCGGTGACTTCGGCAGCGGCGATGATCGCCGGGATGTGCAGGTACGAATCCTTGGACGATGCAGGACCGATGCAGACCGACTCGTCTGCCAGGCCCAGGTGCATCAGTTCACGGTCGGCGGTGGAGTGCACGGCGACGGTCTTGATACCCAGCTCTTTGCAGGCACGCAGGATCCGCAGGGCAATTTCCCCGCGGTTGGCGATCAGGACTTTTTCGAGCTTCCCAGACATCGTTGGCTCTCCGCGATTCAAACGATGGTGAACAGCGGCTGGTCGAACTCAACCGGCTGGCCGTCTTCTACCAGGATGGCGTCGATGACACCGCCGACATCGGCTTCGATGTGGTTCATCATCTTCATGGCTTCGACGATGCACAGGGTGTCGCCTTTCTTCACGCTCTGGCCCACTTCAGCGAAGTTCGGCGAGGTCGGCGAAGGCTTGCGGTAGAAGGTGCCTACCATTGGCGAGCGGATGACGGTGCCCTTGAGGGCCGGTGCCGCGGCGGCAGCTTCGACAGCAGGTGCGGCAGCGGCGACCGGGGCAGCGGCAGGCGCAGCCATCGGGGCAGGTGCGTAGAACTGCTGGGCAGCTGGGGTCTTGCTGTGACGGCTGATGCGAACCGACTCTTCGCCTTCCTTGATCTCCAGCTCGTCGATGCCAGACTCTTCCAGCAGCTCGATCAGTTTCTTGACTTTACGGATATCCATTAATCATCAACTCCCAAAGGTTCGGTCAGGGGGCGAAATTGTTGAAGCGTGTCGACACGCTTCTCTTGACCCTGGCCACCGAGGCCAGGGCTTTCATCATTTGGGCTGTGCGTTGGCAGCCAGCTGTTCCAGCGCGGACTCCAGGGCCAGGCGATAACCGCTGGCGCCCAGACCGCAGATCACCCCTACGGCTACATCGGAAAAGTAGGAGTGATGACGGAACGGTTCGCGTTTGTGCACGTTGGACAGGTGCACTTCGATGAATGGGATGCTCACCGCGAGCAACGCGTCACGTAATGCAACGCTTGTGTGGGTGAATGCAGCCGGATTGATCAGGATGAAATCCACACCCTCGTTGCGTGCCGCATGAATACGATCGATCAACTCGTATTCGGCGTTGCTCTGCAAATACTGCAAATGGTGGCCCGCGGCGCGAGCACGTTGCTCCAGGTCTTGGTTGATCTGGGCCAGGGTCACGGCGCCGTAATGGCCGGGCTCGCGCGTACCGAGCAGGTTCAGATTGGGGCCGTGAAGCACCAGTAGCGTTGCCATCTGCGAGTTCCTTGGATTTGTAGGGCAATTCGACACAGCGCGGCGAGTGTGCCTAAAGCGACGGCAAGTGTCCAGTTCCCGGCAATAGCCAGCACGATGAGCGAGATTCGCGCGAAGTATGTGACCGGATAGCAGGATCCGGTCACTGATCGCCGACATGTTCCCATGCCAGCGGGCCGTTACAGGCCTGCCCGGCCGCGAACGCGGGACAAAATGGACGCAAAGTTCTCGGCATTTATCTCGCCAATCACCCGATCAGCGGTCAGTTCGCTGCCGTTGGCGGCAAAGAACATCAATGCCGGTGGGCCGAACAATCGATAGCGGTCCAGCAGGGCACGCTGGGCCGCATCGCTGCGCGTCACATCCAAGCGCAGCAGTTTGAAACCCGCCAGCTGGGGCAGCACCTGAGGTGCATTCAACACCTCGTGCTCAATGACTTTGCAGCTGATGCACCAGTCTGCGTACCAGTCCAGCAGCACTGGCTGGCCAGCGGCCTTGGCATCGGCCAGTGCAGCATCGAGCGCCTGGGCGGTGGTCAGTGTTTGCCACGCCTGGGCAGGGGACGCAGCCTGACCAGCCGTGCTCATTCCTGTAGGGGGCAACGGTCGCAGCGGATCACCCTGGCCGCTGAGGGCGCCATACCAGCAGGCCAGGGCGTAGACCAGCAGTGTCAGGCCAAGCAGTTGGGCCAGGCGTTGGCGAGGCGTCTTCACGACGAATTCCAGGGTCCCCAGGAACACGGCCACCCCGGCAGCGAGCAAACCGATCAGCCCTAGGGTGACAGGCCCTGGCAAGACCCTGCTGAGCAAACCGATGGCCAGCCCCAGCAACAGGACGCCGATGGCGTTCTTCACGCTGTTGAGCCATGGGCCGCTTTTCGGCAACCAGGCGGCGCCACCGGTGGCGACCAGCAGCAGCGGGGCACCCATGCCCAGGCCCAGCGCGAACAGTTTGAGCGCACCGCCCAAGGCGTCTCCACTGGCGCTGATATACAGCAACGCACCCGCCAGCGGCGCCGAAACGCAGGGTGAAACCAACAGGCTGGACAACACGCCCAGGGCCGCTGCGCCCAGCAGCGAGCCGCCTTGGGTGCGATTGGCGACGCCGTCCAGGCGGTTGCTCAGGGCGTGGGGCAGCTTGAGTTCAAACAAGCCGAACATGGCCAGGGCGAAAGCCACGAAGAACAGCGCGAAAGGCACCAGCACCCAGGCGGACTGCAGGCGCGCCTGCAGATTGAGGCCTGCGCCGAACAGGCCCATCAAGGCCCCAAGGGCGGCAAAGCTGGCGGCCATGGACAGCACATAGGCCAGTGACAACGACAGCCCACGCAGCCCACCTGCTTGGCCGCGTAATACCACCCCCGAGAGAATGGGCAGCATGGGCAGCACGCACGGCGTGAACGTCAGGCCCACGCCGGCGATGAAGAACAGCAAGAGCGCTTTCCACTCCCAGGCGTGTGCGGCCTGGCTGCTCGGCGCACCTTCACCTTCAATGCTCAGGCGTTCGGTTTCAGGTGGATAGCACAAGCCCTTGTCAGCGCAGCCCTGGTAACCCACCTGCAAGGTAAAGGCCCTGGGGTCATTGCGTGGCAATTCAATGTCGACGATGCCGTGATACACCTCCACATCGCCGAAGAACTCGTCATGTTTGGCCTCGCCCTTCGGGATGACCGGTGTGCCCAGTGCGATGTCGGCCGGCTCGGTGCGAAACACGAAGCGGTGGCGGTACAGGTAGTAGCCGTCGGTGGCCACCAGGCGCAGCTTGATGGCATGGGCGTCGGCCTGGATCAGGCTCAGCTTGAAGGCTTCGTGCACCGGGAGGAAATCGGCGTTGCCGGCCAGTGAGGAAGCCCCGAGGGTAGCGCTGGGGCGATTGTCCAGCAGCCCCGTGGCGAACACCGGGCTGGCCAGCAGTAGGCACAACAGGAAAAACAGGCGGCGCATGGTGAACTCGCAAGATCGAACGTGCCGCGCATCATAACGGAGTTGGCGCTCAGGGAACCATGTGTGGGCCCGCCAGCCTTGCCGGTGAGGGTCTAAAGCTATTTCGTGGAGCCAGGGCGGTCGGTTCAGACCCTGAAGGCACCCACCGCCTGGTTCAAGGCGCTGCCCAGGCTGAGCAGATGATCGCCTTGCTCACGCCCTTCGCCGATACGTTGCAGATTATCCCCGCCCAGTTGATGAATCCGCTCGCTGTGGTCACGGATCTCGCTCACCGCACCGCTTTGTTGCGCCGTCACTTCGGCAATGCGCAGGGCAGTGTCGGCAATGGTACGAATCGCACACACGATTTCGTCCAATGCGCCGTCGGCGGTCTGGGCCTGGCTGGCAGTGGCCTCGGCATGCTCCAGTTGTACCCGCGTACCGTCCACGGCGCCCTTGGCTGCCTGCTGCAACCTGTCGATCAGGGTCTGGATTTCCCCAGTGGCGCCGGTGGTGCGCTGGGCCAGGGTGCGGACTTCGTCGGCCACCACGGCGAACCCGCGACCCATCTCGCCAGCGCGGGCGGCTTCGATGGCGGCATTGAGTGCCAGCAGGTTAGTCTGTTCCGCAATGGACCGGATCACCGTCAGCACGCCACCGATCGTGGCCGATTCCTCTGCCAGTTGCTCGATCATGCGGGCGTTGCCTTGCACCTCGTCGACCAGCGTGCGTAGACCCGACAGGCTTTGCCCGATCACAGCCTGGCCCTGTTCCACGGCCCGGCCTGCGTCACGGCTGGCCAGGGCCGCAGCGCTGGCGTCGCCAGCCACCTGCTGGATGGTCGCTTCCAGTTCTCCGAGTGCGTCGCGAATCTGCCCGGTATCCCCGGCCTGTCGTTGTGCGCCATCGTGCAAGGCAGCACTCATGTCGGCCAGCGCATGACTGCTGCCGGCCACTTGCTCGGCGTTGTGCCGCAAGGCGTCTACCAGTTCGACCAGGTACTGGCGCAGGCGATTGAGCGAAGCCTGGATGTCATGCAATTCGCGGTTGGTCCTGCCCATCTCGACAGGCTGGGTAAAATCGCCCTCGGCCCAGCGCGACAGCGCCGGCGCCAGGCCGGTGAGGGTGCGTGCAAGGCGACGTTGCAGCGTGTCGATGAGCAGGGCGATCAGCAGGATCATCACGATCATCGCCCCTTGCAGGCTGCGCACTTCCCCCGCGATGGTGCCATGCAGGCTGCGCACTTCTGGCTCCAGGGCCGCGATGGCCTGGCGCACTGCCTCCAGCTGTTGCGTGGCGCGGGTCGCCAGGGCGGCGCGCTGGGCGATCTGGGCACGGGTACGTTGCAGCTCGGCCGGGTAGCGCCCAACCAGGCTTTGCAGCTCGCGCTTGAGGGCTACGGCGACGTCTTCCTGCTGGGCACGGGTATCGGTCTGCAAACCCATCAGCGCGGCAAAGTCATCCGCGCCCGATTCGGCGGTACGGGTCACGCCCAGCAGCGGCAAGCCTTCGATGACCTGCGCCTGGGCCTGAATCAATTGCAGCTCGCGCTCCAGCTCGGTTGCCAGCTCGGGCCGGCCGCTGCCCACCAGCTTCTCCCGCGCCAGGCCCAGCCTGCTCAGGTGCAGAGCTGCCTCGACAAGCGGCAGCAGGTAGCGCCCCGCGTCGGGGCTGGCGCTGTCTCGCGCATAGGTGGTCAGTTGCTCCAGGTTGGCCCCCAGCTCGCGTTCGGCTTGCAGCAACAGCGCCTGGGGGTCACCGGCCAGCTTGCCGGCTGCCAGCAACTCGCCTGCGCTGAAGGCCTGGAGGTCGTTTACGCTGGGGCGCAGCTGGCTGACCAGCGCTTCGGGCCAGTCGGCCAGCGAGGCTTGCAGTTGCACGGTGGCCTGCAGTGCCGCCGCATGGCGCACGGCATCGCCGCTGCCAAGATACGCCTGGATGTTCTCGGCGGCTTCAGTCTGAAAATGGCGCGACAGGGTCAGGTAGCGTTCCATCATCTGGTAGGGACGCTCCAGCGCCCGCTGCGACCACCACAGCGTAACGCCCAGGGCGATGCACACCGTCACCAGCAACAATGTATTCAAATTGGTCAGCCATTTCAGGCGCATAGCCGCGAGCTTCCTGCGGGGGGAGGGAAGAGTCAAGGGCCTGAAGTTATTGCGTTCGTGTGACGCGATGATGACGGCAGCGCGCAGTCGGCTGGCAAAGTGCCTTTATTCTTTGCCCGGCCTTTCAGGGCTCCACACGCACCACGCAATTGCGTCCTGCATGCTTGGCCCGGTACAGCGCTTCGTCGGCCGCGCTGGCCATGGTCAGGGCATCGAGCCCGTCATCGAGTTGCACGACGCCTGCACTGAACGTACAGCGCAGGTCATGGGGTTGGGCCGGGTAGAGGATTTCGGCAAAACGCCCGCGGATGTCATCGAGCACCTTGTACGCCGCCTCCAGGGCGGTATTGGGCATGACGATGGCGAACTCTTCGCCGCCGTAGCGGCCAATGAAGTCGGTCTTGCGCAGGCGCTGCTTGAGAAACAGCGCCAGGCTCTTGATCACCCGGTCGCCCATGGGGTGGCCATGGCGGTCGTTGATTTTCTTGAACCGGTCGATGTCGAGCATGGCAAAACTCAGCGGCTGCTGTTCGCGGCGGGCACGGAAGCTGCAATCCTCGAGCAACTGCAGGATATGCGTGTGGTTGTACAACCCGGTCAGGCTGTCGCGGACCATGCGCGCCTTCAGATGCCGGGCGCGGGCAGCGCGGTTGCGCACGGTGGTGATCAGGTGGCGCGAGCGAAACGGCTTGGTCAGAAAATCATCGCCGCCTTCGCTCATGGCCTCGAGCTGCTTATCCAGGTCATCCTCGGCCGACAGGTAGATGATCGGCACGCTGACGTAGCGGTCGTTGTGGCGAATCACCTTGGCCAGTTCAGGGCCGGTGCACGCCGGCATATACAGGTCGAGGATGATCAGGTCAGGCTGGAAATCAGCCAGCTCGGCCATGGTGGCGATCGGG
Organism: Pseudomonas sp. SGAir0191; assembly: GCF_002812565.2. Taxonomy (NCBI): domain Bacteria; kingdom Pseudomonadati; phylum Pseudomonadota; class Gammaproteobacteria; order Pseudomonadales; family Pseudomonadaceae; genus Pseudomonas; species Pseudomonas sp. SGAir0191. The sequence goes on along the minus strand of NZ_CP025035.2, from coordinate 4,391,963 downwards.
TCGGTCAGGCTGCGGGTGATCATCCCGGCGCCTGCCAACACCCGTTCCGTGAACAGGGCCTGGGTGCGTGAGTCATCGATGATCAGTACGCGCAGGGGATCGTACGGCGCGGCATCGGTCAGGCGCTCGACCTTCTCCAGCAGGCTGGAAGCCTCCAGTGTGCCGGTGAGGAAATCGCGCCCGCCGGCCCGCACGGCGGCCAAGCGCGTGGGGGTGTCGGTTTCGTGGTGGCTGAAGAACAGCAGCGGCAGGGGTTTGGCCTGCCGCGCCTGGACTTCGGCCGCCAACGCCAGGCCCTGGCCGACCCCATTGAAGTCGACGTCCATGATGACCGCCGAAGGCGGGCATTCGCCTACCGATGCGCGAAAGGCATCGGCAGTGGGCAAGGCCTGTACGCCCAGGCCGAAGAACTCCAGTTGCTGGGCCAGGCGTTCGGCGCGGTCGTGGTCCTGCAAGAGGATATAGACCGGCCTGCGCTGGGGCGCCAGCAGCAACTGGTCGCGTGGGTCGTCCTTGCGCAGGCCGCTACGCACAAGATGCTCAGGGGGGCACTGCGGGCTCGGCTCAACTGCTTGGCTCATGTCCTGGCTACTTGTCGTTAGGGGTATGCAGGGGCAGTGATGGCTCTATGCTAGCAGTTCTTGAGCTGCGTAGGCGTGCCCCCTTTCAACAAAGTGGGCTGAATGGTTATTCAGTTACCGACCAAGGGGTCGCTTATGCGTAAGGCGGTGTCTGCTTTATAGTGCTGTCAGGCGGGCTTGCCGTGGCACCCTGGCGTAGGCCTGTGGTCAAAGCCCCTGAACCGTCGTGACTGATCAAGGATATAGCCATGCTGGACTGGAAAAACCGCGAGGCCAAAGCCGAGCCCCGCGAGCGTGTCGACGGCCGCGGCGCTGCCGCCCGTAGCTATTTTGGTGGCCTGTTGGGCCGCTCACTGTTGGCCCTGGTTGGGCTTTACCTGCTGGTGTGTATCGGCCTTTCCTGGTACTGGAGCCAGGAGCCCGAATTGTTCCCGGTTCAGCAGAACGCGCAGAGCGCAGCCGAGCGTAACGGCCAGCAGATGGTGGTGGGCTACACCACCGTCGAAACGCTCAAGACCGTGGCGAGCACCTTGCTGAACAAGCCAGGTGGCTACATCGCCAACGACCGTCTCCCGCCTGGTTTGTGGATGGACAACATGCCTAACTGGGAGTACGGCGTACTGGTCCAGGTGCGTGACCTTTCCCGCGCGCTGCGCAAGGACTTCGCTCGCTCCCAATCGCAATCGACCGAAGATGCCGACCTGGCCAAGGCCGAGCCGCGCTTCAACTTCGATTACAAGAGCTGGATCCTGCCGTCCAGCGAATCGGAATTCGAAGAAGGCATCAAGTCGCTGGCTCGCTACCAGGCTCGCCTGGCTTCGGGTGACAAGGGCGCGATCTTCTATACCCGTGCAGATAACCTGAACAACTGGCTGGGCGACGTCGCTACCCGCCTGGGCTCGCTGTCGCAACGTCTCTCGGCCAGCGTAGGCCGCGTAAAGCTCAACACCACGCTCAAGACTGAGTCCGTGGTGGCTGGCCAGGCGCCGCAGGTGGACGAGGAAGTCGTGGAAACCCCATGGCTGCAGATCGACGACGTGTTCTACGAAGCCCGTGGCCAGGCCTGGGCACTGTCGCATCTGCTGCGTGCGATCGAAGTCGATTTCGCCGACGTGCTGGCCAAGAAGAACGCGACCGTGAGTGTGCGTCAGATCATCCGGGAACTGGAGGCCTCGCAAGAGCCCCTGTGGAGCCCGATGGTCCTCAACGGCAGTGGTTTCGGCATGTGGGCCAACCACTCGCTGGTCATGGCCAACTACATCTCCCGCGCCAACGCGGCGGTCATCGACCTGCGCCAGCTGCTGTCGCAGGGCTGAGATGACCTTCAGCCCTGATGAAGCCGCCCACCGGGCGGCTTCGGACCGGGAACGGGTCACCTGGGTAGACGAGCACGACCAGGTGCTCGGCGCATTGCCCAGGGCGCAGCTGCGCCAGCGCGGGCTGATTGGGCGCTGCACGTTCATTCTGCTGTTCAATGGTGCCGGTGAGCTGTGCGTGCACCGGCGCACCCTGAGCAAGGCGCTGTACCCCGGGTATTGGGACGTTGCCGCCGGCGGCATGGTCGCCGCCGGTGAAACCTACGCCGAATCGGCCGCGCGCGAACTGGCCGAGGAACTGGGCATAGCCGACGTGACCCTGCGCTTTCACGAGCGATTCTTCTTCGATCAGCCTGACAATCGCCTGTGGTGCGCCTTGTACTCGGCAGTGTCCGATGCGCCGCTGCGGCTGCAGCCTGAGGAAGTGATCGAGGCACGTTTCATCGGTATTGACCAAGCCCTGGAGGACAGTCGGCTCAGGCCTTATTGCCCCGACTCGATGACAGCATTGATGCGCTACAGGAACAGCCCCGTTTAACCCGTGCACGCAAGGTCGCAAAACATTCGCAAAATGGCGCAATCCGGTACTTAGCAACTGCACCGTTTATCGTTACACTGCGCGGCCTTTTCGGGCTGCCGCACGTGTTGCGGCAGTAGCGCCGCCCCTGCCAGAGTGGGGCTTCGCGGTCGGCCTCATGTACAGGTACGACCAGTTTTTGTCCTCAGCACCGAGGCACAAAAGTGGCCAAGAAAGCTTCTTCCCTTTCCGCCCTCGGCGGTCTTGTTTATTCGACCGATGCCGGTCGTCATTGCCCTGACTGTGGCCAGCCTGTGGATGCCTGTACCTGCAAGCAGCAGGTCATCCCCGAGGGTGATGGCATCGCCCGCGTGCGCCGCGAGAGCAAAGGCCGTGGCGGCAAGACCGTGACCACCGTCACGGGTGTGCCGTTGCCGCCCGATCAGCTCAAGGAGCTGGCTGCCACCCTCAAACGCCGCTGTGGTACCGGTGGCGCGCTCAAGGACGGCGTCATCGAGATCCAGGGCGATCATGTGCAATTGCTGCTCGCCGAGCTGATCAAGCAGGGCTTCAAGGCGAAAAAGTCGGGCGGCTGAGTCGCTCGGCAGGTTTTCGCCCTGCGCTTTCTAAACTCGTCGCAGTGACCAGGGTCTACCCCAGAGCACGGACGAACCGTCATTTTTGGCTTCTACACTGCCTTCCCGGTTTGCCCAGCAGTGTCTTGACTCAATTTATAGGGGACTTGAATGTCCGTACGACGCACACGCAAAGACGATGGTAGCCAATGGACCGTGGCCGATAGCCGCAGTGTTTATGGCATCCGCCATTGGGGCGCAGGGTATTTCGCCATCAATGAAGCCGGGCGCGTCGAAGTACGCCCCAACGGCCCTGACAGCTCGCCGATCGACCTGTACGAGCAGGTTGATCAGCTGCGCCAGAGCGGCCTGTCGCTGCCTTTGCTGGTACGCTTTCCCGACATTCTGCAGGACCGCGTGCGCCAGTTGACCGGCGCCTTCGACGCCAACATTGCGCGCCTGGAATACCAGAACCAGTACACCGCGCTCTACCCGATCAAGGTCAACCAGCAGGAGGCGGTGGTCGAAAACATCATCGCCACTCAGAACGTGTCCATTGGGCTGGAAGCCGGCTCCAAACCTGAATTGCTGGCAGTGCTGGCCTTGGCGCCCAAGGGCGGCACCATCGTCTGCAACGGGTACAAGGACCGTGAGTTCATCCGCCTGGCGCTGATGGGGCAGAAGCTGGGCCACAACGTCTTCATCGTCATCGAGAAAGAGTCCGAAGTGGCCTTGGTGATCGAGGAAGCGGCCGACCTGAAGGTCAAGCCGCAAGTGGGCCTGCGCGTGCGCCTGTCGTCGCTGGCATCGAGCAAATGGGCTGACACCGGGGGCGAGAAGTCCAAGTTCGGGCTTTCTGCCGCGCAGCTGATTTCCGTGGTGCAGCGTTTTCGCGACGCCGGCCTCGACCAGGGTATTCGCCTGCTGCACTTCCACATGGGCTCGCAGATCGCCAACTTGGCGGACTACCAGCACGGTTTCAAGGAAGCCATCCGCTATTACGGCGAATTGCGCGCTCTGGGCTTGCCGGTGGATCACATTGATGTGGGCGGCGGCCTGGGGGTGGACTACGACGGCACCCACTCGCGCAACGCCAGCTCGATCAACTACGACATGGATGACTATGCCGGCGTGGTGGTGGGCATGCTCAAGGAATTCTGCGACGCGCAGGGCCTGCCGCACCCGCACATCTTCTCGGAGAGCGGTCGTTCGCTGACGGCTCACCATGCCATGCTGGTCATCCAGGTCACTGATGTAGAGCGCCACAACGACCAGGTGCCGACCATCGAGAACAAGGACGCGCTGCCGGAAACCGTGCAGTGGCTAGCCGATCTGCTAGGGCCCACCGATATCGAGATGGTGACCGAAACCTACTGGCGCGCCACCCACTACATGGGCGATGTGGCCGCCCAGTACGCCGACGGCAAGATCAGCCTGGCCGAGAAAGCCCTGGCCGAGCAGTGCTACTACGCGGTGTGCCGTCGCCTGTACAACTCGCTCAAGGCTCGCCAGCGCTCGCACCGCCAGGTACTCGATGAGCTGAACGACAAGCTGGCGGACAAGTACATCTGCAACTTCTCGGTGTTCCAGAGCCTGCCCGATACCTGGGCCATCGGCCAGGTGCTGCCGATCATCCCGCTGCACCGCCTGGACGAAGAGCCCCTGCGGCGCGCCGTGTTGCAAGACCTGACCTGCGACTCCGACGGCAAGATCAACCAGTATGTCGATGAGCAGAGCATCGAGACCAGCATGCCGGTGCATGCCCTGAACGAGGGCGAGGACTACCTGCTGGGCGTGTTCCTGGTCGGGGCCTACCAGGAGATCCTGGGCGACATGCACAACCTGTTCGGTGACACCGACTCGGTGAACATCTACCAGAATGCCGATGGTAGCGTGTACCACGCCGGTATCGAGACCCACGACACCATCGAGGACATGCTGCGCTACGTGCACCTGTCTCCCGAGGAACTGATGACTCACTACCGCGACAAGGTGGCCAGCGCCAAGATCACCGCGCGCGAGCGTACCCAGTACCTTGATGCGCTGCGCCTGGGCTTGACCCGTTCGTCCTACCTCTCGTCCTGAGAAGCCTCAGCCCCTGAGGGGGGCATCGCCGCCACGCCTTCGCAGCGTGGCGGCGGTGAGCACCGCCTTGGGTTGCTCGCTGGCCCATGCCAGTCATCTCACGCCACCCAGGCGTCCTTGCCCTGCAGGCGCCACCCCACCCAGGCCAACGTCATGGCGCGCACGCCCATGAAGCCGAGAAACGCTAACCACAGCCCATGGTTGCCTAGCCCGCTCAGGGCAAAGGCCAACGGCAATGCAATGGCGAGCGATGTCAGCATGGCATTGCGCATTTCCCGGGCGCGTGTGGCCCCGATGAACAGCCCATCGAGCAAATAGCTCCACACGGCGATCAACGGCAGGCACGCCAGATAGGGCAAGTACGGATAAGCCGCCGCCCTGACACTGTCGATATCGGTTTGCAGATCGATGAACAGGTGTCCCCCCACCCAGAACAGAACGGCAAAGACCGAACTTGCAATCAGCGACCATCCACCGGCTACCACCAGCGCACGGCGCAGGGTGCCGCGGTCCCGAGCACCAATGGCGTGACCGCACAGCGCCTCGACCGCGTGGGCTAGCCCATCGAGGGCATAGGCCGTCAGCAGCAGGCCGTTGAGCAGCAGTGCATTGGCCGCTACCGTCGCCTCGCCCAGGCGTGCGCCCTGTACGGCGATCAGCAGGAAAACCAGCTGCAAGGCAAGGCTGCGCAAAAAGATGTCGCGGTTCACTGCCAACAGCGGGCGCCAGGCCTGCCAGCGTCTGAGTGCTGCCCAGGCGATGTGGCCCGGATAGGCGCGCAGGGCCGGGCGGGTAAGCGCCAGGCCCAGCAGGGCCGCGCACCATTCGGCAATCACCGACGCGCGTGCCGAGCCCAGGACGCCCCAGTCCAGGCCGAGCACGAACCACAGGTTCAGCACGATGTTGAGCAGGTTGGTGGTCAGCAGGATCGCCAAGGGCGCCCGGGCATTCTGGGTCCCCAGAAACCACCCGACCAGGGCGTAACTGGCCAGTGCCGCCGGCAGGCCCAGCAACCGGGTGTGGAAGAAGGTTTGTGTGGCCTGCCCCAGGGCCGCGCTGGGCTGCATGGCGTGCAGGGCCAACTGGCTGAAGGGCAGGGCCAGCAGGCCGATGAGCAATGCGAAGCCCACTGCCAGCAACAGGCCCTGAACCAACACCTGGCGCAGGGCGGCGCCATCGCCTCGGCCCGCGGCCTGGGCGGCGAAGCCTGTCGAGCCCATGCGCAAGAAGCCCATCAAGCCGACCATGAAGGTAAACAGCGTAGCGCCCACGGCCACTGCGCCCAGCTGATGGGCATGGGGCAGGTGGCCAATGACGGTGCTGTCGACCAGCGCCACCAGTGGCACCGAGACATTGGACAGGATCATGGGCGCGGCCAGCCCCCACACCTTGAGGTGGGTGGGGCGGTGGTGCCAGTCGGCGAAGAATCGGGGCATGTTCATTCCAGCGAAAACGAGGACTGCAAGCGCTTGATCGGGGCGCCCGCCGGGCGGCAATGCAAGCCAAGGGCGACAGTGTAACGGCCACGCAACCATTGCGTGCGACCAAGGTCTCATCTGGCGCACAACGCTGGGTGTAGCACCTGGCCTTGCGCTATAGTTGCTGCCTTCATCTACACCCTGCCTTCGAGTGTCTACTCCATGTTCAACAAAGGATTGTTGCTGGCCTGCGCGCTGGCCTTGCTCAGCGGCTGTGACTCCTCAACGCCTGACGCCCCAGCGCCTGCCCAGAAGCCAACCGCCAGCGCCAGCGCCGCCGCCAAGACGCCACAGCGCGAAGATCCTGCGGTGCTTGCCAAACGCTACGAGGGCCGTGAGCTGACGGTACTGGATGTGTCGGAAGTACAGCTCGATGGCGCGGCCACACTGTCGGTCAGTTTCTCGGCGCCGCTGGATGCCGACCAGGACTTCACCAACAAGGTCCACCTGGTGGACACGGTCAAGGGCAAGCTGGACGGCGCCTGGGAGCTGTCCGACAGCCAGATGGAGCTGCGCCTGCGTCACCTGGAACCGCAGCGCAAGCTGGTGCTGACCGTGGACAAGGGGCTGCTGGCCGTCAACGGCAAGGCGTTGCAGGAAGAGTCGATCACTCGCCTTGAAACCCGCGACATGCAACCCACCGTTGGCTTCGCCAGCCGGGGCTCGCTACTGCCGACGCGGCTGGCAGAGGGCCTGCCGGTCATCGCATTGAATGTGAACAAGGTGGATGTGGAATTCTTCCGCGTCAAACCCGACATGATTTCCTCGTTCATGGCCAACTGGGGGCGCAGCAGCAGCCTGGAGTACTACCAGTCCAAGGACACGCTGAGCATGGCTGAACTGGTCTACAGTGGCCGCTTCGACCTCAACCCTGCACGCAACACGCGCGAAACCGTGCTGTTGCCCATTGCCGGCATCAAGCCGCTGCAGGAGCCCGGTGTGTATCTGGCCGTAATGCGCGCCTCGGGAACCTACGATTACTCCCAGCCAGCCACCCTGTTCACCTTGAGCGACATTGGCGTATCGGCCCATCGCTACCGTGATCGCATCGATGTATTCGCCCAGGCCCTGGAAGGGGGCAAGGCGATGGATGGCGTGAACATCGAGCTCCACGACAAGAAAGGCAAGCTGCTGGCCCAGGCCAGCACTGATGGAAAAGGTCATGCTGAACTGCCGATCACGTCCAAGGCCGATACCCTCATCGCCACCCAAGGCGTGCACACGACCTTGCTGCAGCTCCATACTGCGGCCCTGGACTTGGCAGAGTTCGACATCACCGGCCCCCAGGCCAATCCGCTGCAACTCTTTATCTTCGGCCCGCGCGACCTGTATCGCCCAGGCGAAACGGTGCTGCTGAACGGCCTGCTACGCGACCAGGACGGCAAGCCCGTCAAGGCTCAGCCGGTGAATGTCGAAGTACGCAGGCCGGATGAACAGGTCAGCCGCAAGTTCGTCTGGGAAGCAGACGATAAGGGTCTGTTCCAGTACCAACTGCAACTGGCCACCGAGGCGCCGACCGGCCGCTGGCAACTGCTGCTCGACCTGGGCGGTGGACGCAAGCAGGTCTACGAGTTCCTGGTCGAGGACTTTCTGCCTGAGCGGCTGGCCCTCGACCTCAAGGGTAGCAGCAAGCCCCTGGCCCCTGAGCAGGACGCGCGCATCGAGGTGACTGGCCGCTACCTGTACGGTGCGCCGGCCGCTGGCAATCGCCTGAGTGGCCAGGCCTATGTGCGCCCGCTGCGTGAAGCGGTACCTGCACTGCCGGGCTACCAGTTCGGGTCGGTTACCGAAGGCGAACTGGAGCAGGACCTGGAGCTCGATGAAGTCACCCTCGACCAGGCGGGCAAGGCGGTCTTGGATATTTCCAGCCGCTGGGCAGAGGCGCGTTCGCCGTTGCAACTGACCGTGCAGGCAAGTTTGCAGGAGTCCGGCGGCAGGCCCATTACGCGCCGCCTCGAGCAACCTGTTTGGCCGGCTGAACGCCTGCCAGGCCTGCGTGGCCTGTTCGACGGCGATGAAGCCGACAGTGAAGGCCCGGTGGAATTCGAGTTTCTGGTCGCTAACCGCGAGGGCAAGAAACTGGCCGCCGCCGACCTCAAGGTCAGGCTGATCCGCGAGCGACGCGATTACTACTGGAACTACTCGCAAGATGACGGCTGGAGCTACGCCTACAACGAAAAATTCCTGACCCAAGTGGAAGAGACGGTAAGCGTCAAGGCCGACGCCACGGCCAAGCTGAGCTTCCCGGTCGAGTGGGGCCCCTATCGCGTGGAAGTCGAAGACCCGCAGACCGGCCTGGTGTCCAGTCAGCGCTTCTGGGCAGGCTACCGCGCCCAGGACAATGCCGAAGGCGGAGCTGTACGCCCCGACCAGGTCAAGCTGGCTTTGGACAAACCCTCCTACGCCGACGGTGCAACGGCCAAGGTCACGGTTACGCCGCCGGCCGCAGGCAGTGGTTACTTGATGATCGAGTCCAGCGACGGCCCGTTGTGGTGGCAGGAAATCCAGGTACCTGCAGAAGGCAAGACCTTCGATATCCCGCTGGACAAAGCCTGGGCACGCCACGACCTTTACCTCAGCACCTTGGTGGTGCGCCCAGGTGAACGCAAGGCCAATGCCACGCCCAAGCGTGCGGTAGGCGTGTTGCACCTGCCGCTCGACCGTGCCGATCGCAAGCTGGCAGTCAGTTTGCAGGCACCGGAAAAAATGCGTCCCAAGCAGCCGCTGACGGTCAAGATCAAGGCGGCAAACGCCGACGGCAGCGTGCCTGCACAGATACGGGTGCTGGTGTCGGCGGTGGACGTCGGCATTCTCAATATCACCGACTTCAAGACCCCGGATCCATTCGCAAGCCTGTTTGGCCGCAAGGCCTACGGTGCCGACCAGCTCGACATTTACGGGCAACTGATCGAAGCCGGGCAAGGGCGTCTGGCCAGCCTGGCATTCGGTGGTGATGCGGCCATGGCCAAGGGTGGCAAACGCCCCAATACCACCGTCACCATCGTGGCCCAGCAGAGCCTGCCGGTGACCCTGAACGACAAGGGAGAAGGGCAGGCCACGGTCGATATCCCTGATTTCAACGGCGAGCTGCGGCTCATGGCTCAGGCCTGGACCGAGGATCACTTCGGCATGGCAGAGGGCAAGACCGTGGTGGCCGCACCGCTGATTGCCGAACTCTCGGCCCCACGGTTCCTGGCAGGCGGCGATCAGACGCGCCTGGCGCTGGACCTGGCCAACTTGTCGGGAGCTGCCCAGCAGCTGACCGTGCAGGTGATCACCGAAGGACAAGTGAGCCTGACCGGCAATGCCACGCAGTCTGTAGCGCTGGCCGAAGGCCAGCGGTCGACCCTGATGATTCCGGTGCAGGCCCAAGGTGGCCTGGGGCAGGGCAAGGTGCATGTGCAGGTGACCGGCCTACAGTTGGCTGGCGAGGCGCCGACCACGTTCGAGCGCGAATGGACGCTGGGCGTGCGTCCGGCCTATCCCGCCATGCTCAAGCACTTCCGCGTGGCCTTGAAGGATCAGCCCTGGACGCTGCCCGAGGCGGACCTCGCGGCCTTCGAGCCTGCCGGCCTCGAGGGCACGCTGGCCCTGTCGAGCCGACCCCCGCTCAACCTCGCCGAACAGATCCGGGCGCTGAAGGCTTACCCGTATGGGTGCCTTGAGCAGACCACCAGCGGGCTGTACCCGTCGCTGTATGCGGACGCCGATACCCTCAAGCGGCTCGGCATCGAGGGTGAACCGGCCGAGGTGCGCAAGCGCAAGATCGAAATGGGCATCGAGCACCTGTTGGGCATGCAGCGCTACAACGGCAGCTTTGGCTTGTGGAGTGCCGACAGCGAAGAGGAATACTGGCTGACGGCCTATGTCACCGACTTCCTCCTGCGCGCGCGCGACCAAGGCTATGGCGTACCCGCCGAGGCGCTGAAGAAAGCCAACGAGCGGTTGTTGCGCTACCTGCAGGAGCGCAACCTGATCGACGTGGACTACAGCGACGATGCCGATCACACCCGTTTCGCCGTGCAGGCTTACGCCGCGCTGGTGCTGTCGCGCAGTCAGCAGGCGCCCTTGGGCGCGCTGCGCGGGTTGTTCGAGCGCCGCGCCGACGCGCGTTCAGGTCTGCCGTTGGTGCAACTGGCCGTGGCCTTGGACAAGATGGGTGACAAGCCTCGTGCCGACCAGGCCCTGCAGGCAGGGCTTGCCGTCAGCCGCGGCAAGAACTGGATGGCAGATTACGGCAGCCCCCTGCGTGACCAGGCGTTGATCCTGGCACTGCTGCAGGAGAACAAGCTTGCCAGTGGCCAGGTGGACCAGCGGCTCTTCGCCCTGTCCGATGAAGTGGCTGCCAATCGCTGGCTGTCCACCCAGGAGCGCAACGCCTTGTTCCTGGCCGGGCGTGGCCTGCTGGGCACGCCGGAAGTCAAGTGGCAGGCCCGCCTGGACAGCGCCGGTGAGCTGCGTGACTTCAATAACGCCGAAGCCGGCATGAAGTTGGAAGGGCCACTGTTGGCATCGCCGCTGACGGTGCAGAACCAGGGCAGCCAGACCGTCTACCAGCAGCTGACCCTGTCGGGTTACCCGCGTCAGGCGCCGCCTGCCAGTAGCAATGGCATGCAAATCCGCCGCGAGTACCTGGGCATGAAGGGCCAGCCGCTGGACCTGGCGAACCTGCGCAGCGGCGACCTGGTACTCGTGCACCTTGCCCTCAAGGCCGATGAGCGCGTTCCCGATGCCCTGGTGGTCGATCTATTGCCTGCGGGCCTGGAGCTCGAAAACCAGAACCTTGCGCAAAGTGCAGCCAGCCTGGATAACGCCAGCGGCGCCGTGAAGCAATGGCGCGAATCGATGCAAAATGCCAACGTGGTTCACCAGGAGTATCGCGACGACCGTTACGTCGCAGCGCTCAAGCTGGACAGCTACGCCACTACGCATCTGCTGTACCTGGCGCGAGCGGTGACCCCTGGCACCTACCGGGTACCACCGCCGCAGGTCGAGTCGATGTACCGCCCGAATCTGCAGGCCGTGGGGGAAGGGCAGGGTGAGATGACGGTCAAGCCTCGCTAGGGGCAGGCCTTGTGCGACGAGCAGAGGCTTTCACATGTTCGTCGCACGGCCACTCAATGGATCACCCAGCTCATTACCCACAGGCCCAATACCAGCCAGATGATGCCTAGGATGATCGAGGCACGCATGAAGGCGCGGATCGCCGAGAACAGCAGCATCAGGCCCACGATCAGGGCCAGGATGCTGACCAGCGAGGTGTCCATGCCCAAGGTGCGCGACAGGCCATCGACGAAATTGCCGCCGGCATTGGCCAACAGGTTGAACAACCCGCTCAGCGCGTCGACGACGATGCGGATCAGCGATCCCAGTGCTTGCCCCAGCCATTCGAAAAAACCTTCTACATGCATAGTTGCTTCCTGATCAACATGGCGGCGTTCTTGCCGTTTCCAGTGCTTTGGCCCTTTTCAGGGCAGGTCGGTTCCCGATGCCAAGCTTAGCCCGCTGGTGGCGATCGCGACCCTGCAAAGCAGTGCGTACCCTGGTGATTGGCGTGGTGGCCTTGATGGGCCTGCTGTGGCTGGCCGACCGGATCTGGCCTTTGCCCATGCCGTCCGACGACCTGGCCCGGGTCGTGCTGGCAGAAGATGGCACACCGTTGTGGCGATTCGCCGATGCCGACGGGGTGTGGCGCTATCCGGTGAGCCCCGAACAGGTCTCGCCGTTGTACCTGCAAGCGTTGCTGACGTACGAGGACCGCTGGTTCTACCGGCACCTGGGCGTGAACCCGATGGCCCTGGTCAGGGCGGCGTGGTTGAACGCGCGGGGAGGGCGTGTGGTGTCAGGCGGCAGCACGTTGTCGATGCAGGTGGCACGCCTGCTCGATCCCCATGATCGCACCGTGGCGGGCAAGCTGCGGCAGCTGTGGCGCACACTGCAGCTGGAGTGGCACCTGTCCAAGCGGGAGATTCTGCAAATCTACCTGGACCGCGCGCCGTTCGGCGGCACCTTGCAAGGTGTTGCCGCTGCCAGCTGGGCTTATCTGGGCAAGTCGCCCTTGCATCTGACGCCGTCGGAGGCAGCCCTGCTGGCGGTACTGCCGCAAGCCCCCAGCCGCCTACGCCCCGACCGCCACCCCGAGCGCGCCGAACGCGCACGCAACAAGGTGCTGCAACGGTTGGCGCAGTATCAGGTGTGGCCCGAGCAGCGCCTGCGCGAAGCGGCCGAAGAGCCGCTGGTGCTGGCGCCGCGTCAGGAGCCGGCACTGGCGCCTTTGCTGGCCCGCCGTCTGAACACCCCGGGTAGCCCGCCGTTGATCCGTACCACCGTGGATGCAGGGTTGCAGCGCCGGCTGGAAGACTTGCTGCTGGGATGGCGCGCGCGTCTGCCGGAGCGTACGTCTGCCGCCATCCTGGTGGTCGATGCGCAAACCATGGCTGTACGCGCCTATCTGGGCTCGGTCGACCTCACGGACGCCCGGCGTTTCGGGCACGTGGACATGGTGCGGGCGTTGCGCTCGCCTGGCTCCACGCTCAAGCCGTTTCTGTACGGCCTGGCGATGGACGATGGGCTCATTCATTCCGAGTCGCTGTTGCAGGACGTACCCCGGCGTTACGGTGACTACCGTCCGGGCAATTTTTCCAGCGGCTTCAGTGGGCCGGTGTCAGCGAGTTCGGCATTGGCCCTGTCGCTCAACTTGCCCGCCGTGCAGCTGCTCGAAGCGTACGGCCCGAAACGCTTCGCCGCACAACTGCGCATGGGCGGCTTGCCGCTCACGCTACCTCCGTTGGCCGAGCCCAATCTTTCGCTGATCCTGGGCGGTGCCGGTAGCCGCCTGGAAGACCTGGTAGGTGGCTACGCGGCCTTGGCCCGGGAGGGTAGAAGCGCCCAGGTGCGGTTGCAGCCCCAGGCACCCCTGGTGGAGCACCGGCTCATGTCTCCGGGCGCAGCGTGGATCATCCGGCGCATTCTCAGCGGCCAGGCTCGGCCCGACCGCGACCCGCATGCCGAACTGGTACGCCGTCCCCAGCTGGCCTGGAAAACCGGCACCAGCTACGGCTTTCGAGACGCCTGGTCGATTGGCGTCGGCCCTCGCTACCTGATCGGGGTATGGATTGGTCGGCCCGACGGCACCCCTGTGGCCGGGCAGTTCGGCCTGGCCTCGGCCGCCCCATTGATGCTGCAAGTGCACGACCTGCTCAGCAACCGGGACAGCCAGCGCGGGTTAGAGGCCCCGGTGCAGCGAACGCCTGCCAATGTCGGGGTGGCGGCGATTTGCTGGCCTCTGGGGCAGGCGATGAGCCGCCAGGACGGCAATTGCAGGCGCCAGCGTTTTGCCTGGACCCTGGACGGCACCGTTCCTCCCACGTTGCAGGCGGCCGATCAGCCGCTGGGCCTGGGTTTGCGCGAACACATCTGGGTCAACGACCGCGGCTTGCGCGTCGACAGCAATTGCCCAGGCGCCCAGGCGCGCGAGGTGGCCCTGTGGCCCGCCCCCCTGGAACCCTGGTTGCCTCGGGCTGAACGGCGGGCTGCCCGTCTACCGGCCATGGACCCCACATGCCCACCGCAAGGCCCGGTCAGTGCCCCGCCGCTGGCCATCGCCGGTATTCGTTCTGGCGACCATCTGCGTCGCCCCGCCACCAGTGGGGAACCGCTGCAAGTGGCGGTGTCGGCGCTGGGCGGTAGTGGGCGGCGTTGGTGGTTCCTCAATGGGCAACCGCTGGGCGAAACCCAAGGGCAGGACAGCCTGATGGTGCGCCTGCCGCAGGCAGGGCAGGCCGAGTTGAGTGCGTTGGACGAAAGTGGTGAAACGGCGCGGGTAGTGTTTCAGGTCAATGAGTAGTATGGCGGTGTGCCGGTGCCGTGGCACCGGCACCTGTCAGTGCGCCGTGAACCGTTGATTCACCGGGGATGAACCTGGTGTCAGTGCCAAGGCCAGTTGCGTGCGGTTGTGCATATGGGTCAGGCGCAACACCTGGGACACGTACAGTTTCACCGTGTTTTCGGTGATACCCAGTTCACAGGCGATCTGGTAATTGGTCTTGCCCTTGCCCACCAGCCGCGCCACTTCCAATTGACGTGGCGACAGCTTTTCGAATACCGAGGGCAGCTCGGCCTCGGCTTCCTCCATGTCGCCGGCGCGCCGGTGAGCCCCTTGTCCGCGGGCTTTTTCCAGGTCTTGATACAACTCGTCGACGGACTCTGCCAGATCCTGCAGGCGCTGATTGAGCCCACTGAGGTCGTGGAAGCCGCGCTGACGTTCCTGCAGCACCTGCTCCTGGCGGCGTACCCCTTCGAGCAGCTCGTCGAGATCCATCGGTTTCTGGTAGTAGTCGGCAAAGCCTTCGCGCAGCGCCCGAATGACGTCCTGCTTTTCGGCACGGCCGGTCAGCATGATGGCTTCGAACATGCGGTGGCTACCGTCGATCTGCTTCAGGGCGCGCATCAGCTCGATGCCATCGCGTCCGGGCATGTGAAGGTCGCAGATGATCAGACCGATGGCGGGGTCGGCCTCATAGCGTTTTACCGCCTCATCTGTGGAGAGTGCCGATACGCAACTGTATCCCTTGGCTTCCAGGAACTCGCATAGCTGTTCGACGATGACTGGCTGATCATCGACTACCAGCACTTTCATTTCACTTACAGGTTTGGACACGATCAACTCCCTGTGAATATACGGCCCTGCTCCCGGGCTAGACGCTCTGGCAGATTAAAAGTAGCCGTACCTCTCGTAGTTGTACAAGGTGTGTACAAGGTTAGGGACCGCTGGATTCTTCATTGGATCCATACAGCTGTCAGAAGGTAGCCAGCCAGCACGTAGGGGACGAATGCCTGCTTGTCGCCCATGGCTTCGGTCAAGGCCTGGAGGCGTTTTTTCACCTTGGGGTTGAGCAGCGTCCACAAGCGCCTTCGGGTGGTCAGCCAGATCAACAGCGCGACCCCGGCCCCGATGAAGGTCCCGAGCACATGATCGGTGCCGGTGGCCAATGCCAGCGCGCCCATCAGTTTGACGTCATCGGCGCCGAAGTGGCCGAGCATGTAGCCGGGCAAGGTGAGCAGCATGACGATGGCCAGGCCCCAGCCTGCCGAACTGGGATCGGCGCCAAGCCAGGTGTGGCCGGTTGCGAACAGCCACAGCAGGGCCCCTACAGCTGCGCCCAGCGTCAACAGGTCCGGGAGCTGGCGCTGGCGCACATCCTGTTCGGTACACAAGGCAAGCCACAGAAGAAGAACAATGCTTTGCATCGACAGGTCGCCTTTCCTAGTAGATGAACACTTACCCGTTCAGTCAGGTTTCCTTAGTCAAGATAGACTGGAACCTGCATGACGGCCGTGTGCCGCGAGGAAAAGGCGTTGGGAGAATAGGTTTTGTCGCAGTCGTCGCCTGTCGCGGGGCTTCTGCCTGCACCCCGCTACGAGGCGGGATGCAGGCAGAGCGTGCCCCCGCTAGCGTTTGCTGCCAGGTGGATAGTTACCCAGTACCTGAGCCACCGTCTTCTGAATAGCCTCGTTGCGTTCCTGCGGGCTTGGTGGGTAGTTGTTCATGATCTGCTCGGCGCTGCCGCGCCAGACCAGCTTGCCATCGCGCCCATCAAGCAAGTCGACCTGGATAGTCGCGACCTTGTAGTCGACGCTGCGGGTTTCGTTGTACATCGGCCCACCCCAGTACCCTCCCCAATAGCCACCCCAACCGCCGCCGTAGTTGGTGGTGACCTGTTGCTGGCGCTGTTCCACGATCAGGTAGGTGCGCACGTTGAGGTCAGCACGCGCGCCAGGGGGCGCTGGGCGTAGGCCCCGCTGATCGAGCTGGTCGCTGACCGCCTGGCGGATGCGCTGCTCGGTCAGGTCGCTCTTGATGCGTGGATCGTCAGGACGATATTGCAGGCCGGGCTCCTGCCAGGCCCAGTTGCGGTAGGCGGCAAAATCACGACTCGCGTCGTAGTCCTGCTGCACGTTATGGCTTGAGCAGGCAGCCAGCAAGGCCGCAAACGACACGAGTAACAGGCGGCGCAACATGATGAATCTCCGTTAGGCGTTAACTGGGAGGATAGCCGCTGAGAGCCTTGCGCACGGCGTCGCGCACGGCATTTTCACGGTCCCGCGGTGAACCCTGGTCGTTGCCGCTTTCGGCACTTGCGCTCCAGATGGCCTGGCCGCTGCGGCTGTCGTACAGGTCGATGCGCACTACCATGACCTCAACCTGATAGGTGCGTACGACCGGAACACTGGCGTAACCCCCATAACCGCTGCGGTAACCGCCATAGCCCACGTTGCCGTAGGGCCCATAGTAAGGGTCGTAGCTGTCGTAGTCGCGCACTTGGCGCAGGCGTTTTTCCAGGCGGATATCGGCGCCGACGAGCAGATCACCAACGCCGCTGCGGGCGGGGCGCAAGCCCTGCTGATCGAGCGCTGCGGCCACGGCATCGGCCAGCTGTGCAGGGTCGGCATTGGCCGAGCCGCTGGGCAGACGCCCGTTACGCCAGCTCCAGCTGCGGTAGCGGCCGTAGTCCCTTGCAGGTGCGGGATAAGCGCTTGCGTCGAACGTGGTCGCTGCCTGAGGCGGGGCCGGTGGCAGTGGGCGGCTGCTGGCGACGTAGGGATTGGTCCCTTGGCACCCGGTCAGAACCAAAGCCAGCAGGGCCAGTGGCAACAGACGGTACGGCATGCTTGCTCCTCACGGCAGGTCAACGTGGGCGACAGACCCAATGCAGGTAACGGCCCAGGCCGGCAAAACTCGGATGGCGGCGGTGAGCGAGCTCCATTTCCAGCACGTCCAGCAGCTCGGCGCGGTCCTGGAATTCCTTGGGCATGTAGTCATGGAAAACACGTATGCCGCTTTCACTTTCGACCCGCCACAGAGGTTCAAGTTGCGCCCTGAGCGCCCGCGGATCAAGTGGTTTCTGCGGGGTAAGGCTCTGCTTTTCCCCTTCAAGGCGATTACTGCGAAGCTTGCGGAAATGGCCCTTGAGCAGGTTGCGGTAGACCAAGGCATCGCGGTTATAGAACGCCAGCGACAGCCAACCCCCGGGGGCTGTTAGTTGATGCAGAACGGGCAGGATACTTTCCGGCTCAGCCAGCCATTCGAGTACCGCGTGGCACACGACCACGTCGTAGGGCTCGGTCAGCTCACCCAGCAGCGCTTGCCAGGGCGCCTGGATGAACGTTGCCGCCTGGCCGGCCTCGGCAAAGCGGGCCCGTGCCCCTTCGAGCATGGGCTCGGCGGGTTCGGCCAGCGTAAGCTGGTGGCCGCGTTGGGCCAACCATAGCGCCATGTGCCCCAGGCCGGCACCGATATCGAGGATGCGCAATGGGCGATCCGGCAGGGCTTCGGCCAGGTCGGCCTGCAAGACTGCCAGCCGGATCGCCCCCTTTGCGCCACCGTAGATCTTCTCTGCAAAACGGGTGGCCAGTTCATCGAAATGACGGTCGTTCATCGTGCGAAGCGCCTTTCGCTGTCAGCCAGCTTGGCGCGGACCACCTGGTCCATGTCCAGCCCCAGTTCACTGCACAACAGCAACAAATAGAGCACGACATCGCCCACTTCCTGCCCGGCGTGGGCCAACTGTTCGGGTGGCAGGCGACGTGACTCGTCCTCGCTGAGCCACTGGAAGATTTCAACCAGCTCGGCCATTTCGACGCTGGCGGCCATGGCCAGGTTCTTTGGGCTGTGGAAACGTTGCCAGTCATTGGTATCGCGGATTTGATGCAGGCGTTGAGTCAGTTCTTGCAGGTTCATCGGGTTCTCCTCATGGCGCATAGCTTCCGCGCAGGGCCATTGCAAAGCAAGCTTCCCTGCACGGGGCGCAGCATGCGCCAGTCAGCCCTGCAAGCAGGCCCAGCGGCCGAGCATGTGTAACACGTCCGTCTGGCCGTCCAGGCGCAGCTCACCCACAGGGCCGACCTGGCTGGCGCTGAGCACCACCTCCGAGGGCAAACGCACGGGTTTTTGGAAGTCCACCTCGAACCGGTAGCCACTGTGAGGCAAGTGCCCGTGCAGCGCGGCCATGGCCATGGCCTTGCTCCACATGCCGTGGGCGATGGCGGTGGGGAAACCGAACAGCTGGGCGCTGGGTGCGCTGAGGTGAATGGGGTTGTAGTCGCCGCAGACCTTGGCATAACGACGGCCGATATCACTATCGGCATACCAGCGCGTGACTTCAGGCAAGTCGCTGGCCTGACCCTCGGCCGCCTCTGCCAGGTTGCCGTCGAGTTTCAACCCGCGCACGAGCATGCGGCTGGTTTCCCGCCAGAGCACGCCAATACCGTCCGCCGCCTCGGTGATCAGGTCGAAGGTTCCGCCTTTGGGGTGGGGCTGCAGGTTGTCGGCATGAACCGCCATGCGCAGCGACTCGATGCCCCCAAGCGGGCGGATGACATCGATGCGGTTGTGCAGGTGGACCAGGCCCAGCAACGGAAAGGGGAACTGCTCGGCGGTCATCAACTGCAGCTGCAGGTTGAACGCCATGATGTGCGGGTACGTAGCAGGCAGCCGGCCATCGTCGACGAAACGGCACAATTGCCGGTAGGCATGCAGTTGCTCAGGCTGAACCGCCAGGGTGCAGCGCAGCCCGTGCGTCGGCAATTGATCACCGCTGATGCGGCGTTTGCCCGCTGCGCGCAGGTACAGGCTGGCGCGGCTGGCGGGTTGATGCAGGTCGTGCCATTGTCGTTGCATGCTCAAGCCCCCATCAGTGCCTGGCCGCACACCCGCAGCACCTGGCCGTTAACGGCGCCAGAGCCAGGTTGGCTAAGCCAGGCGATGGCTTCGGCCACGTCCTGGGGCTTGCCGCCCTGGCCGAGCGAACTCAGGCGTCGCCCCGCTTCGCGCAAGCCCATGGGCATGGCGCCCGTCATATGGGTTTCAATGAAGCCAGGCGCCACTGCGTTGATGCTGATGCCTTGTTCGGCAAGCGTCGGTGCCCAGGCCTGGGCCAAGCCAATCAGTCCAGCCTTGCTGGCAGCGTAGTTGGATTGCCCCCGGTTGCCGGCGATACCACTGACCGAGGCCAACAGGGTGATGCGGGCGTCCTCGTGCAATGCGCCGTTATCGAGCAGGGCCTGGGTCAGCACCTGAGGAGCCTTGAGGTTCACCGCCAGTACGGCGTCCCAATATTCGGGAGTCATGTTCGCCAAGGTCTTGTCACGGGTGATACCTGCGTTGTGCACCAGGATGTCGAGGCCATCGGGCAATGCCGCCAGCAACTGCTCGGCAGCGTCACCGGCGCAGATGTCCAGGACCAGCGCCTTGCCACCCAGGCGCGCAGCGAGCGCCTGCAATTGCTCGCTGGCCGGGGGCACATCGAGCAGCAGCACATCGGCACCGTCGCGGGCCAGGGTTTCTGCAATGGCGGCGCCGATGCCGCGGGCAGCCCCAGTGATCAGCGCGCGCTTGCCGCTGAGCGGCCGTGTCCAGTCCTCGACCTGAGCCTGGCAGGGCTGTAGGCGCAGCACCTGGCCCGACACGAATGCGCTCTTGGGCGACAGGAAGAAGCGCAACGCGCCTTCGAGTTGAGATTCGGCGCCGTCACCCACGTACAGCAACTGGGCAGTAGCGCCGTTGCGCAGTTCCTTGGCCAGCGAACGGCTGAACCCTTCCAGGGCACGCTGGGCGACACTGGCCATCGGGTCGGCGACGGCCTCAGGCGGGCGACCCAAGACCACGATATGGGCGCAAGGCGCCAGGTTGCGCAGTAGCGGCTGGAAGAATTCGCGCAACTGCGTGAGCGCATCGCTGTCGGACAAGTGACTGGCATCGAACACTAACGCCTTGATCTTGGGGCCCAACCCAGCGACCCAGGGTTCGCACTGGAGGCCTTGGCCGTTGAAGCCGTAAACCGCGTCGGTCAACCGCGCTGCGAGTGTTTCGACCT
Organism: Pseudomonas sp. SGAir0191; assembly: GCF_002812565.2. NCBI lineage: Bacteria > Pseudomonadati > Pseudomonadota > Gammaproteobacteria > Pseudomonadales > Pseudomonadaceae > Pseudomonas > Pseudomonas sp. SGAir0191. Next base: position 4,371,537 of record NZ_CP025035.2, on the reverse strand, counting down.
GGCGTGCCAAGGGGCCGCCGCCAAGGACCAACGGCCCGTCCACTGGCCGCATGCGGCCCGCTTCCCAGCGCTCCAGGGTGGCTGGACGAGGCAGGCCAAGGCTGTCGACAAGTTTGCGGCCGAGGCTGGAGTTGGCAAAACCAAGGTAGCGATCGCTCATGGTGGGTCCTCCGAAAGCAAGTCTGACAGTGTGGACCAGGATTGTGGCCAGGTCGTTCGAATGCGGCAAAAACACCTAGGCTCTACGGATCAAATTGTTTCAGGAGGAACATGCGCATGCGCTCACTTCGCCGGGTCGCTATTTTGGGCGGCAACCGAATTCCATTCGCCCGTTCCAATGGTGCGTACGCCACAGCCAGCAACCAGGACATGCTGACTGCCGCACTCGAGGGGCTCATCGAACGTTACCGTCTGCACGGCCTGCGCCTTGGCGAGGTGGTGGCAGGCGCGGTACTCAAGCATGCCCGGGACATGAACCTGACGCGCGAGTGCGTGCTGGGTTCGCGCCTGTCGGCCTCGACCCCCGCCTATGACATTCAGCAGGCCTGCGGCACCGGGCTGGAAGCGGCATTGCTGGTGGCCAACAAGATTGCCCTCGGGCAGATCGACTGCGGCATTGCGGGCGGCGTCGACACCACGTCCGACGCACCCATCGCCGTGAGCGAAGGCCTGCGCCGGATGATGTTGCAAGCCAACCGGGGCAAGGCGCTGGGTGACCGCCTCAAGCCTTTCCTGGGCTTGCGGCCTCACCACCTCAAGCCTTCGCTGCCGCGCAACGGCGAGCCACGCACCGGGTTGTCGATGGGCGAGCACTGCGAACGCATGGCCAAAACCTGGTGCATTGGCCGGGTCGAGCAGGACGAATTGGCGCTGCGTAGCCATCAATGCCTGGCACGTGCCTACCAGGAAGGTTGGCAAGACGATTTGATGACCCCTTTTCGGTCGCTGACCCGGGACAACAACCTGCGTCCCGACCTGACGCTGGAGCAATTGGCCAAGCTCAAACCGGCCTTCGACCGCAGCGATGAGGGCACCTTGACGGCAGGCAATTCCACGCCATTGACCGATGGCGCCTCGCTGGTGTTGCTGGGAACCCAGGAGTGGGCAGACCAGCATGGCCTGTCGGTGCTCGCCTATCTGGTCGATGGCGAAACAGCCGCGGTGGATTTCGTCGATGGCCGCGAGGGCCTGCTGATGGCGCCCGTGTATGCGGTGCCGCGCTTGCTGGCCCGCAACAACCTGACGCTGCAGGATTTCGATTACTACGAGATCCATGAGGCATTCGCAGCCCAGGTGCTGTGCACCCTCAAGGCCTGGGAGGATGCCCAGTACTGCCGGGAGCGCCTTGGGCTGGATGCGCCGCTGGGGGCGATCGACCGTTCCCGGCTGAACGTGAAGGGCAGCTCACTTGGGGCAGGGCATCCATTTGCCGCCACCGGTGGGCGCATTCTGGTCAACTTGGCCAAGTTGCTGTCCACGGCGCCCCAAGGACGCGGCCTGATCTCGATCTGCGCCGCAGGCGGGCAGGGCGTTACGGTCATCGTCGAGCGGTGAGCGTCGGTATTCATCCGGCTGGGTGACCGAAGGTGCACATGGAGCCGGATAACGCCGAGGGCATTTAGGCTGGTAGGCTTGGCCGATCATCATGATAAGAAATCGCCATGCCTGCCATCGGACATCCTCGTCCCATTCCAACGCTCGATTGCCTGCCTCGACCGCTCTATGCACGCGCCGAGCGACTGGTGGCCGGCTCGTGGACGACGTCGCATCAACATGACTGGGTGCAGTTTTCCTATGCCATCAGTGGCGTACTGGGGGTGTATACCCAGGAAGGCAGCTACTTCGCCCCGCCGCAATGGGGCGTGTGGATACCGGCGCAGGCCGAGCATGCCGTGTCCAGTTCGATGCAGGCCGAAATGCGCAGCCTCTATATACGGCGCGATGCCTGCTCGTGGGCCGCGGAGCGTTGTCGTGTACTGGAAGTGACCCCCTTGGCCCGTGAGCTGATCAAGCAGTTCTGCCTATACCCTGCACATTACCCCGAAGGCGATAGCGCGCAGGCGCGCCTGGTCGCTGTGCTGCTTGACCAATTGCAGGCGTTGCCGGAAGTGGCGTTTTCGTTGCCGCTGCCACAAAACCCAGGCTTGCTTGCCCTGTGCAATGGCCTGATCGCTGCCCCGGATCAGCCGCAGACCTTGCAACAATGGGCGTGCGAACTGGGGTGTTCGGAAAAGACCCTGATGCGGCTGTTCCAGCGCGAGACTGGGTTGAGCTTTCGCAACTGGCGCCAGCGCATGCGCTTGCTGTCGTCCTTGACCGCGCTCGAGGCGGGGCACACGGTCACTGACGCGGCACTGGGCTGCGGGTACGACTCGACCTCCGCCTACATCGCCGCCTTCAAGCAGCTGTTCGGTGCCACGCCGGGCGAGTTGAAACTCTAGCGGCTTACCGGGTGCGGCGCTGCGCGAGCCCGTGAACGTGCAGGCCCGATGCTCGCGAAGCTCTTGCCGTCAGGTACGGAATCTGCGCACCAGTGAGTCCAGCTCGTTGGACAGGCCGGCGAGGCTTTCGGAGTCCTGGCGGGCGGCCTGGGCCAGTTCCGCCACCAGCTGGGCATCGCCGTGGATCTGGCTGATGTGCCGGTTGATGTCCTCGGCTACCTGGTGCTGCTCTTCGGCTGCCGTGGCGATCTGCGTGTTCATGTCACGGATCACGTCCACCGACTCGCGTATTTGCCCAAAGCTGTCGCGGGCCATGCCGATACGGCTCACCGATTGCTGCGAAACTTCGAGGCTGGCGTGCATTTGCGCCGCCACCTCGGCCGTGCGCCCGGCCAGGTTGCCCAGCAGGCCGTCGATTTCGGCCGTGGAGTCGGCGGTTCGCTTGGCCAGGGCACGTACTTCGTCGGCCACCACCGCGAACCCGCGCCCTTGCTCACCGGCACGGGCAGCTTCGATGGCGGCGTTGAGCGCCAGCAGGTTGGTCTGCTCGGCAATGGAGCGAATGGTGCCCAGGATCGACTGGATGGCGTTGCTGTCGCGCTCAAGCTGCTGGATCGACTGCGCTGACTGCTCGATCTCGTGGCTCAGGCGGTCGACGCTGCTGACGGCGGCATCGATCTGCTGCTGGCCTTCGCGCGCCTGCTGCTGGCCGCTGTCGGCCGACTGCGCCGCCTGGCTGCAGGAGCGCGCGACCTCGTTGGCAGTGGCGACCATTTCATGGAAGGCGGTGGACACCATGTCAACGGCCTCACGCTGGCGCCCGGCGGCCTCAGCCATGTCGCTGGACACGCGTGTCGAGCTGGTGGAGGTGTTGAGGATGTTGCCGGCTGCGGCGCTGATGTGCTGGATCAGGCTGCGAATGGCCCCCAGGAACTGGTTGAACCAGCTCGCCAGCTGGGCAGTTTCGTCACGGCCGCGGATTTCCAGGTTGCGGGTCAGGTCCCCTTCGCCCTGGGCGATGTCCTCAAGCCCATTGGTGACGCTGTTGATCGGGCGCACGATCAGTTTGGCGAACGTGGCACCCACGACGGCGAACACGGCAGCCAGTACCAGCGCGACGATCCCGATCAGCCAGGTCAGGCGGGTGGTGGTCTGCATCACCTCGCGTTGCTCGATCAGCCCGATCAGCGTCCAGCCCAGCTGTTCGTCCGGGTAGATATTGGCCATGTAGCGAACACCGTCCAGCTCGACCTCAGCCAGGCCCTTGCCGTGCTTGGCAAGCTCGGCGTAGCCGTCGCCGAAGCTCGCCAGTTGTTTGAAGTTGTGCGCAGTGTCCCGCGGGTCTACCAGGACATTGCCGTTGTTTTCGACCAGCAGCAGGTACCCGCTCTCGCCCAGCTTGATCTGCTTGACGATTTCGGTGAGGCCTTTGATGGAAACGTCGACGTTGACCACGCCGCCAGGGTTACCCAGCTGGTTGGCCACGGCACGTACGGTGCTGACCAGCACGGCATCGTCGGCGGCCCAGTAGTAGGCACCGGTGCGCAGGGTCTTGCCGGGGTTGGCCATGGCCAGCTGGTACCAAGGGCGTGTACGCGGATCGTAGTTGACGAACTTCTGCCCTGCCGGCCAGCCGACGTAGCCCCCGTCGGCGACCCCGTAGGAGAGGTAGGCATAGGCAGGATGGGCATTGGCCAGGCTGGTCATGAACGCCAGAATCTTGCTCGATTGCTCGCCCAGTTCGTAGGACGGCGTGGCGCTCATGTACTTGGTCAGTTCGTTGCCAGTGGCCGCCACCAAGGGTTGCGAGGCCATGTACTCCACGTTCTGGCTGATGCCTTGGAAGAAGATGTTCATCGCGTTGCTGACCTGACGGATTTCTCGGCTGCTGCTGTCGAGGAAGCCGTCCCTGGCCTCGCCGCGTAGGTTCAGTACCACCAAGGTGGCCACCAGCACGATGGGCAGGGCGGCGATGATCGCAAAGGCCCAGGTCAGTTTCTGTTTGATGCTCATCGGCGCTCCCGAATTATTGTTGTCGACACATGAGGCAGGTACCTAATGCATCGGCAGCAACCGAATTTTATGTAGGAAAACGCCCGTAAATATGGGGCGAAGTCGCTATTGATGCCTATTCGGTCGCGTTTGGACGGGTATGCCCTATGAGCTTGGTTGCGGGGCTGTCGGAAATGCTCAGCGGCAGCAGCGCCCCGGCGCTTCGTTGGCCAGTTCCTTGAGAATCGGACAGTCCGGGCGGTCATCGCCGTGGCAACTGGAAACCAGCTCGACCAGGGTGTCGCGCAGGCCAACCAGTTCCTCGATGCGCCTGTTCAACGCATCGATATGCTGGTTGGCCAGTGCCTTGACATCAGCACTGGCTCGCTGCCGGTCCTGCCACAAGGTGAGCAACTTGCCGACTTCTTCGAGGGAAAACCCCAGGTCGCGCGAGCGCTTGATGAAGGCCAGGGCATGCAGGTCCGCAGGTTGATAGATCCGATAGCCGCTGTCGCTGCGCAGGGCAGGCTTGAGCAGGCCGATGGATTCGTAATAGCGGATCATCTTGGTGCTGAGCCCGGTACGGGCTGCCGCTTGGCCGATGTTCATGGTGCCTCCTGATCCAGGGCGGGCTTCCAGGCCTTGAGCAACAGCGCATTGCTGACCACGCTGACGCTGGAGAGCGCCATGGCCGCGCCTGCCATGACCGGGTTGAGGTAACCGAAGGCAGCCAGCGGGATGCCGACGAGGTTGTAGATGAACGCCCAGAACAGGTTCTGGCGAATCTTCGCGTAGGTTCTACGGCTGATTTCAAGGGCTGCTGGCACCAGCCGCGGATCACCGCGCATCAGGGTGATGCCGGCGGCCTGCATGGCCACATCCGTGCCACCGCCCATGGCGATGCCGATGTCTGCAGCCGCCAACGCCGGTGCGTCGTTGACGCCATCGCCGACCATGGCAACGGCACCGCCTTGCTTGAGGGCCTCCACGGTGGCGGCCTTGTCCGCTGGCAGCACCTCGGCGTAGACATCGGTAATGCCGAGGGCGGCCGCCACGGCCATGGCGCTGCCCCGGTTGTCGCCAGTGAGCAGGTAGCTGCTGATGTGCTGATTGCGCAGGGTCTGGACCGCCTGATCGGCCCCGGGCTTGAGGCTGTCACCGAACGCGATCAGGCCAAGCACGTTGGGAGAGGTCCCGCTCTGGACGAGCCAGGACAAGGTGCGCCCCTGTGCTTCCCAGGCGTCAGCCGATGCGGCCAGTTCACCGGGCGCCAGGCCAAGGTCTTGCAGCAGGCGCCGATTGCCCAGTGCCAAGTCACGCCCATCGACACGTCCGGCAATGCCGCGACCGGTCAGGGACTGGCTGTCGGCCACCTCGGGCACACGCAGGCCACGGTCGGCGCAGGCGTCCAGCACAGCTTTGGCCAGCGGGTGTTCACTGCCGCGCTGAAGCGCGCCGGCCAATCGGTAAAGGTTGTCCGAATCGCCGTCCAGCGCTTGGCTATGCACCACTTTCGGGCTGCCGGAGGTGAGCGTACCTGTTTTATCGAATACGACGCGGTTGACGGCCTGCGCGCGTTCGAGTGCTTCTGCATCTTTGATGAGGATGCCGTGGCGTGCGGCAACGCCTGTGCCCGCCATGATCGCGGCCGGCGTTGCCAGCCCTAGCGCGCATGGGCAGGCGATGACCAGAACGGCCACTGCATTGATCACGGCGGTTTCAAACGGCGCACCGGCCAGCCACCATCCCAACAAGGTCATCGCGGCGAGTATCAGTACCGCCGGCACGAAGACCTGGCTGACTCGGTCGACCAGTTTCTGAATGGGAGCCTTGGCAGCCTGGGCGTCTTCGACCAGGCGGATGATGCGAGCCAGGACGGTCTCTGTGCCAAGCGCTTGCGTGCGGACCAGCAACCGACCCTCGCCGTTGATCGCACCCCCGGTGACGCTGTCTCCGGGTTGCTTGGTGACTGGCAGGCTTTCGCCGCTGATCAGGGCTTCATCGGCATGGCTGTGGCCGTCTTCGACGATGCCGTCGACCGGAAAACGTTCACCAGGCTTGACCATGACCAGGTCACCCACGCGCAGGTGGGTGATGGCGACCTCCTGCTCCACGCCATCGATGACCCTCAGCGCACGTTCGGGACGCAGCGCTTCCAGCGCGCGTATGGCACTGGCGGTCTGGCGCTTGGCACGGCTCTCCAGGTACTTGCCCAGCATGACCAGGGCGATGACCACTGCACTGGCTTCGAAGTAGAGGTGTGGTGTGGTACCCGATGGCGCGTTGGCCCATTGATAAAGACTCAAGCCGTAACCGGCACTGGTACCGAGGGCGACCAGCAGGTCCATGTTGCCGCTGCGCGCACGCACGGCTTTCCAGGCCGCCACATAGAAGCGGGCGCCCAGGATGAACTGCACCGGCGTTGCCAGCAGAAACTGCGCCCAGGCTGGCAGCATCCAGTGCAGGCCCAACGGTTGTACCAGCATGGGCAACACCAGGGGAAAAGCCAGCAGCAGCGCCGCGGCGACTGCAAGGCGTTCCCGGCGCAAGCGGCGCTGGGTCGTCGCCTGTTCACTATCGGATGCGTGCGGCAGGCTGGCGTGGTAACCGGCTTGCCCTATCGCATCGATCAGCGCCGCATCCTGCACGCCATCGAGGACGTCCAGGTGAGCACGTTCGTTGGCCAGATTGACGCTGACCTTGAGAACCCCCTGCACCTTGACCAGCGCACGCTCGACCCGCCCGACGCAGCTGGCGCAGGTCATGCCGGCGATCTGCAATTCAACGGTATGGCTGGGCACCGCGTAACCGGCTGAGTGTACAGCGTTGACCAGTGCATCCAGACTATCGGCCGGCGCCTGCACACGGGCCTGCTCGTTGGCAAGGTTGACGGTGACGTGTTCTGCGCCGGTGACCTTGCGCAAGGCACGTTCCACTCGGCCAGCGCAGCTGGCGCAGGTCATGCCGGAAACGGGCAGGTGATAAGTGACGGGCGTGGACATGATTTCCTCCTTGGGCACGCTGCCAGCATCAACCTTGCCATGCGGGGAAGGTCAATAGTCCAACGGCGTTCGCTTGAGCTCCATCCCATACTGGCCCATGGCGATGCGGTACTTGTTGATCTGCCCGGCTTGCAGGTTCAACCGGGTGCTACGTTGATCTTCAAGGCCCGGGGCGCAACCGGGTGTCTGCCCAGGCAGCAGGCGCAGGCGCACATCGACAGGGCCCGCAGGCAGGTTGAACGACGTGGACTGTTCCTGGAACAGGCGCCCCGACAGTTGATCGTTCAGGTAGACACCGATCTCGCAACTGGTGGCCACTTCAAGCCGTTCGCGGGAAATGATCAGCACGCTGTAGGCCGAGTTGTCTTCGGCGATGGCCGGCGGCACCGCCGCGAGCGCACCCAGCAGCCCGATGAAGCCCATTGCTGTCCTGAACATGAACACTCTCCTGCTTGCCTGTTTCAAAGTCGCAGCTTGGCCGAGGTGGACGCGAATTGCCACCTCCAGACACGCACGCTTGACCTTGCCCCCATGGCAAGCTTGAAACTCGCTGAAAACCCAGAGGAGGTATTCCCATGCACGTATTCTCGGTAGAAGGCATGACCTGTGGCCATTGCGTGAAGGCGGTTACCCAAGCCGTCCAGGCGCTTGATGGCGCTGCCAAGGTCGATGTGGACTTGGCAAAAAAGCAGGTCCGCGTCGACAGCAGTGCCAACCCGGCGCAGATACGGGCGGCCATCCAGGAAGAGGGTTACCAGGCCGAGATTGCATAAGCGCTCGAGCCAGGTAACGCGATTGTTGGATTGTTTTGCGCAGGACGGGGTCCACAGCAGGTAGAATGCGCAACTTCGTTAGCTTGCTATGGATTCCCGATGAACCTGCGAATGGTCCTTATCCTGGGCGCACTCAGTGCGTTCGGGCCTTTGGCGATCGACTTCTATCTGCCTGCCTTTCCGGCGATAGCCCAGGCGTTCGCCACTGATGAAAAACACGTCCAGACTACCCTGGCCGCCTACTTTCTCGGGCTGTCCATCGGGCAGTTGCTCTATGGCCCGGTGGCTGACCGTTTCGGTCGGCGCAAGCCATTGCTGTTCGGCGTGGCGCTTTTTACCCTGGCATCGCTGGCCTGCGCTTATGCGCCCAACCTGGACACCCTGATCCTGGCGCGCTTTGTCCAGGCACTGGGCGGCTGCGCGGGTATGGTGCTGTCGCGGGCGATCGTCAGCGACAAGTGCGACCCGGTGGCTTCGGCCAAAGTGTTCTCGCAACTGGTGCTGGTCATGGGTTTGGCGCCGATCCTTGCGCCCATGCTGGGCGGCGTGTTGGTCAACCACGTTGGGTGGCAGTTCATATTCCTGTCCCTGAGCCTGTTCAGTGCCGGCTGCCTGCTCGCCGTCAGCCTTGGGCTGCCTGAAAGCATGCCTGATCATATTCCCCGGCAGCCATTGTCAGGCGCTTTGCGTCAGTACCTGCGCCTGCTCGCCGACCGCGTGTTCCTGGGGCACGCCTTGACGGGCGGTATCGCCATTGCCGGCATGTTCGCCTACATCGCAGGCTCGCCGTTCGTGTTCATCAAGTTGTACGGGGTACCTGCCGAGCATTACGGCTGGTTCTTCGGTGCCAATGCTGCGGGGTTCATCCTGATGGCTCAAGTGAACGCCCGCCTGCTGGCCAAACGCGGGCCGGCCTGGCTGCTGACCCGGGCGGTATGGGTATACCTGGCAGCAGGCCTGACATTGCTGAGCATGGCGGCGATCAGGCCTGCAGCGCTCTGGCCGCTATTGGTACCACTGTTCGTATGCATCGCGAGCCTGGGTTTCATTCTGCCTAATGCCTCTGCATGCGCCATGAGCGGGCAGGGCGCTCGGGCGGGTAGCGCTTCTGCCTTGATGGGCTGCGTGCAGTTCAGTGTTGCCGCAGGGGCCGCGGCGTTGGTCGGTGTACTGCACGATGGCAGCGCGGTGCCCATGGCGCTGGTGATGAGCCTGTGCGGGGCGCTGGTGGTCACGGTTGCGCTGTTGACGCGGCGCCTGCAATCCAGGCGCTCGGTGTGAGGCATGAAGAACCTTCGATAGTACCTGCGCTATTTGGTGAAGACGGCTGTGGGCATCTTCCGAATTCGCAATAAGCGATATGCCTTGACTCATCCCATGCTGAGCGATTTTTTCTGTCAAACCGCCGAGATACAGGCTGTTTTGCGAACATGCCGCTGAAGAAGCCTCCTGCAAAGGGTAGCCCTACCCAGTGGCATTTTTGCGACAACCAGGCCCGGCAGTGGCGCCAGGGTGGCTCCAGGGGCGGCTTATACTGACGAGCCAGGCCAGCGCGAGCGAGGGCGTTCGTGGGCCAGGGTCGGCCATCGCATCTACACAGTGAATTTGCAGGGAGTCACAGGGACATGAACGCAGCCAGCAGCATCAGCCAGATCGCCAGCCTGATGGCCGACCCCAAGCGCAGTGCCATGTTATGGGCCTTGATCGATGGCACACCCCGCCTGGCCAATGAGTTGGCCATCATGACCGGGCTAAGCGCCTCATCGGCTTGTGCACACCTTTCGCTGCTTTCTTCAGCGGGTCTGCTTCGGCATGAGGCCCGGGGGCGCAAACGTTATTTCCGCCTGGCAACGCCTCAGGTGGGCGCCGCTGTGGAGGCCCTTGCCAGCGTGCAGCTCGAACAGGCAAGAAATCGTCATGCCCACACGCCGCGCCCTACATTGCCCATGTCCGTGCGACGCGCCAGACGGTGCGGCGATCACCTGGGCGGTGAGCTTGCGGCCGAACTCTACCACCGCCTGGTAGTGGCCGGATGGCTGGATGGTTGTGGGCGGCAGTTGGTGGTCAGCGATGAGGGGCGGGCGCAACTGGCTAGCCTCGGCGTATACATCGATGCGTTGGCACCGCATCAGCCCCGAGCATGCACGATGTGCCGCTGCACCGAGTGGCATGACATGGAGCCGCACCTGGGGGGCGTTCTGGGCCAGGCGCTGTTCCGCCTGTTCCTGCAATCGGGATGGATACGCGAGGCCGAGGATACCCGGGCGCTGCACATATCACCGCTGGGTATCCAGCAGATCAATCGCATCGCCCGGGTCGAGACGCTGCAGGTGGGCTGAGTGCGTCAGACCAGGCGCGCATCCAGGCTGTTCTGGGCAAGCCGGCGAGCCTGGTCTTGGGTCATTCCCAGATGAGTGTGCAGGGCATGGAAGTTTTCCGTCACGTAGCCCCCGAAATAGGCTGGGTCGTCTGAGTTGACGGTGACTTTTACGCCTTTTTCCAACATGTCGAGAATGTTGTGTTGGCTCATGTGGTCGAACACGCACAGCTTGGTGTTGGACAATGGGCACACGGTCAAGGGAATCTGCTCGTCGATGATGCGCTGCATCAGGCGCTCGTCTTCGATGGCGCGCACGCCGTGATCGATACGCTTGATCTGGAGCAGGTCCAGCGCTTGCCAGATGTACTCGGGCGGGCCTTCCTCGCCGGCATGGGCAACGGCCACAAAGCCTTCGCTGCGTGCCCTGTCGAACACACGTTGGAACTTGCTGGGTGGGTGGCCCATTTCGGAACTGTCCAGCCCAACGGCAATGAACGCATCGCGAAACGGCAGGGCCTGGTCCAACGTCTTTTGGGCTTCGTCTTCGCTCAGGTGGCGAAGGAAGCTCAGGATCAGGCCGCTGCTGATGCCCAACTGGTCACGGCCATCCTTGAGTGCCTGGTTGATGCCATTGAGCACCACTTCAAAAGGAATGCCGCGGTCGGTGTGTGTCTGTGGATCGAAGAAGGGCTCGGTGTGAATCACATTCTGCGCTTTGCAACGCTGCAGGTACGCCCATGTGAGGTCATAGAAGTCCTGTTCGGTGCGCAGAACGTCGGCACCCTGGTAGTACAGGTCGAGGAACTCCTGCAGGTTGTTGAAGGCGTACGCACCGCGCAACGTCTCGACATCAGCCCAGGGCAGGGCAATCTTGTTGCGCTCGGCCAGGGCGAACAGCAGCTCGGGTTCCAGGGAGCCTTCAAGGTGCAGGTGCAGTTCGGCCTTGGGCAGGGCGTTCAACCAGTCATACATATAAGGTGATCTCAATCAGGTACGGTTGCCGCCATTCTACAGGGCCAGGCCTGGCCGTGCGCCCCAATGGCGGCAACCTGCACAATCACCAGACCAAGGGTTCGCCCTTGTAGTTGATGAAGCGAAGGCCCGCCGTTCCACTTTGGGCCTTGATCTGCTCAAGCATGCCACGGGTGCTGGTCAGCACGTCGATCTCCGCGTTTTCTCCGCCCATGTCGGTTTTTACCCATCCTGGATGCATGGCCAATACGCACAGGTCATGGCGCGGCTGGGCCACCACAAAACTGTTGATCATGGAGTTCAGGGCAGCCTTGCTGGCCTTGTACAAGCAGATCTCCCCGCCATCAGGCACTGCGATACTGCCCAGAATGGAACTCATGAAGGCGAGTACACCGGTCTGTTCGCGTACATGTTCAACCAGACGGCGTGCGACACGAATCGGTGCAACGACATTGGTCATGAACAGATCACCAATTTCTTGGTGCGTAACTTTTTCCACATCCTGTGGGAGAGGGCCCATGACACCTGCGTTGATAAATACCAGGTCGAATAGCTGCCCGGTCAGGCGCTCAGCCAGGGTGTCGAGTTGGGCTGGGTCATTCATTTCCAGCTGTTCGATACGCACGCCCGGAACATCAGCTAGAGCGCCTGGTTCTTGCGGATTGCGTACTGTGGCAGTGACCTTCCACCCGTCTTCGTACAGGCGGTTGACCAGGCCCAATCCCAGGCCGCGTGAGGCCCCGATGATCAGAGCGGTTTTTGAATCGGCCATGAGCGTGCTCCATAGGGTTGTTAGAGCCTGTGAGCATAATTCATCGGACGCCTGGGTGTGCCCGGCCATTTGTGACGTTGCACTGCGTCGCCCTGCTGCTTGAAAAATGAGCAACCCTCGGCGCGGCCTTGTGCAACAGGTGCCCGGTCGTTTCACTCACGGGTTATCCACAGGCTGCTCCACAATTAATGTGTGCAAACCGCAGTCATCTGGCCGCATGACCGCCTGCGCATGGGGATAACTTGGGCTGGCTTAACTGAAACTGCCGATTTCGCAAACCTGGTCAAATTTTGAACAAGTCTAGCGAGGGGGCATGTTCATTGGGTTCTAGGCGTATGCCCCAAGCTTATCCACAGCCAGGCCCACAGTTGCTGTGGGCAACACTCAGCAACTTGCCAGCACGATTCGGCCGCGGCTCAGGTCTGCCAATTGTTGTTGCAGAGGCAGCCTGTGGACATCTTCGAAGGCAATCTTCAGGTCTACGCCGTTGGCGGTGAAGTGCTCTTCAAGCACCAGACCCTCAACGTCGGCGATCCGCAGTTTCACCAGAGCCAACTCGCTGAACGCACAACTGCAACTGAACTCGCTGCGCTGTACAAGCAGGCGCTTGGGTGCCTGTTGCAGACACTTGTTGGCGCCGCCGCCGTATGCCCTGGCCAATCCGCCGGTACCAAGCTGAATGCCACCGTACCAGCGGATGACCAGTACCACCACTTGATCGCAGTCCTGTGCCTCGATGGCTGACAGAATCGGGCGGCCGGCCGTGCCGCCGGGTTCGCCGTCGTCGCTGCTGCGGTATTGGGGCCCGATTTTCCATGCCCAGCAATTGTGGGTGGCGTCGAGGTCGCTGTGACGCTCGATGAAACTCATGGCATCGCTGGCACTGGCGATGGGCCCGGCCAGGGTAATGAAGCGGCTTTTGCGAATGTCCTCGCGGTATTCGCAGAGGTCGAGCAGGGTAGAAGGCATAAATGTCGGTCAGGCAACTGGCGCGATGCCGCATCCTTTGAGAATGATGTGGATAAGGTTGGTGCTGGCATCTTCCATATCTTGCTTGGTCAACCGGCTGCGACCGGTCACCTGGCAGATCTGCGTGGCAAAATCGGCGTAGTGCTGGGTACTGCCCCACAGCAGGAAGATCAGGTGGACCGGATCGACAGGGTCCATCTTGCCTGCATCCATCCAGGCTTGGAACACTGCCGCCCGGCCCCGGAACCACTCGCGGTAGTCAGCGCTGAAGTACTCGGTCAGGCAGGAGCCGCCGCTGATCACTTCCATGGCGAAGATTCGCGACGCCTGCGGATTGCGCCTTGAGAACTCCATCTTCGTGCGAATGTACCGGCTGAGCGCCTCGCCCGGGTCGTCCTCGACGCTCAAGGCGTTGAAGGTGCTGTCCCATAGCTCGATGATGTTGCTGAGTACGGCAATGTAAAGGCCCAGCTTGTTGGTGAAGTAATAATGCAGGTTGGCTTTGGGCAGCCCTGCCTTGAGGGCGATGGTGTTCATGCTGGTGCCCTTGAAGCCATGACGGGCGAACTCGTCTTCGGCGGCCTTGATGATGGCCTGTTCATTTTTCTGTCGGATACGGCCTGCGGGTTTGCCGGAGGCGGATAGGCGGTGCGCAGGGACTTCTAATGTCATGAACGATTCCGTGCAGGGGGATGGCTGCGTCTGTAGGACAAGATTACCTTCCCACGGCAAAGTAACAAGCATTGGCGGCAGAGAGTGGCATCAACGTGTCGCAGCCAGACTTTCCAGAAAACTCTCAAGCACCAGGTTGGGCCGTCTGCCTTTTCGCGTCACCCAGCTCAAGCTCAGGTCATAGAAGCGTTGCTGAGGCTTGAGCGCTCGTAGTCGTCCTTGCTGGACCCAGAGCGCAGCGTAGTGATCAGGCAGGTAACCCATGTAGCGCCCTGTCAGGATCAGGAACGCCATGCCTTCGCGATCCGACGCGCTGGCCGTGCAGTTGAGCACCTGGTAGTGCGCCTGGATTTCGGCAGGCAAGCGGAAGGTCGGGGCAATGGCCTCCTGGCGATTGAGGCGTTCATCGTCGAGCAGATCGTCATCGGCGTAGAACAGCGGATGACCGACGGCGCAGTACAGCAGCGAGCGTTCGCTATACAGCGGTTGATATTCCAACCCCGACAACGGGCTGGTCTGGGGGACGACGCCCACATGCAGGCTGCCATCGAGTACACCGTGCTCCACCTGGCTGGGTGCGATCATACGGATCTGGATGCGCACGTCCGGACCCCGGTCCTTGAGTTCAGCCAGCGCATGGGTAATGCGCATGTGAGGCAAGGTGACGAGGTTGTCGGTCAGGCCGATGTTCAACTCGCCGCGCAGATGCTGGTGCAGGCCGTTGACTTCGGTACGGAAGGTTTCCAGCGCGCTGAGCAGTTGCAGCGCCGAGTGATAGACCTCTCGGCCTTCCTCGGTCAGCGAGAACCCTGCACGCCCGCGCTGGCACAAGCGCAAGCCCAGACGCTGTTCAAGATCGTTCATCTGCTGACTGATAGCCGATCGCCCGATACCCAGCACGTTTTCTGCGGCGGAAAACCCGCCACATTCCACCACGCTGCGGTAGATTTTCAGCAGGCGAATATCGAAGTCGCTGACTTGTGCAAGCGGATCGGGGCGTCGGCTCATCAGTTTAGTCGTGGCCTGTGTAAAGGTTAGAAATGCAGGCTTTTTCAGACTTTATCGCCGTGCCAAGTTAGCTGCAACAACATCCATCGTTGCCTAATCGTCTTCCGAGGAACCGCCGATGAACATGCTCCAAACCGCGCCTGCCGGTATCGCCAGCCAGCTCAAGCTGGATGCGCACTGGATGCCCTATACCGCCAACCGCAATTTCCAGCGCGATCCTCGGCTGATCGTGGCGGCCGATGGCAATCATCTGGTGGACGACAAGGGGCGCAGGATCTTCGATGCCCTCTCAGGGTTGTGGACATGTGGCGCGGGCCATACCCGCAAGGAAATCACCGAGGCGGTGTCGCGCCAGATCGGCACCCTGGACTACTCGCCAGGGTTTCAGTTCGGGCACCCGCTGTCCTTCCAGCTGGCTGAAAAGATTGCCGAACTGACGCCGGGTGACCTGAATCATGTGTTCTACACCAACTCAGGCTCCGAATGTGCCGATACGGCCCTGAAGATGGTGCGCGCCTACTGGCGCCTGAAAGGCCAGGCCACCAAGACCAAGATCATTGGCCGCGCCCGTGGCTACCACGGGGTTAACATCGCCGGCACCAGCCTGGGCGGGGTCAACGGCAACCGCAAGATGTTCGGGCAGTTGCTGGACGTCGATCATCTGCCGCACACCGTATTGCCGGTCAACGCGTTCACCAAGGGCCTGCCGGAGGAAGGCGGCATCGCGCTGGCTGACGAGATGCTCAAGCTGATCGAGCTGCACGATGCATCCAATATCGCAGCGGTGATCGTCGAGCCGCTGGCAGGTTCGGCCGGCGTGCTGCCGCCGCCCAAGGGTTACCTCAAGCGTCTACGTGAAATCTGCACCCAGCACAATATCCTGCTGATCTTCGACGAAGTGATCACCGGCTTCGGCCGCATGGGCGCGATGACCGGCGCCGAGGCCTTTGGCGTTACGCCTGACCTGATGTGCATCGCCAAGCAGGTGACCAACGGGGCGATCCCCATGGGGGCGGTGGTTGCCAGCAGCGAGATCTACCACACGTTCATGAACCAGCCGACGCCGGACTATGCCGTGGAATTCCCCCATGGCTATACCTACTCTGCACACCCGGTCGCCTGTGCGGCAGGGCTTGCTGCGCTGGATCTGCTGCAAAAGGAAAACCTCGTACAGTCCGCTGCAGACCTGGCGCCGCATTTTGAGAACCTGCTGCACGGCGTCAAAGGCACCAAGAACATCGTCGATATCCGCAACTATGGCCTGGCAGGCGCCATCCAGATCGCCGCCCGGGACGGAGATGCCATCGTGCGCCCTTATGAAGCGGCGATGAAGCTGTGGAAAGCGGGCTTCTATGTGCGATTCGGCGGCGACACCTTGCAGTTCGGCCCAACCTTCAACACCAAACCTGAAGAGCTGGACCGTCTGTTCGATGCCGTGGGCGAGACGCTGAACCTGATCGACTGATTTCCTGCGTTCAAGGCAGGCGCCTGTCGCACACACGCCTGCCACGCCTTTTTCTATCTGGAGTGTTACATGAGCATTGTTCAGCACCTGATTAACGGTGACCTGGTTACCAAGGGCGAGCGCACCGCCGATGTGTTCAACCCCTCCACTGGCCAGGCCATTCGCAAGGTCGAACTGGCCAGTCGTGCGACCGTGCAGCAAGCCATCGATGCTGCCAAGGCCGCGTTCCCGGCCTGGCGCAACACCCCGCCGGCCAAGCGCGCCCAAGTCATGTTCCGTTTCAAGCAACTGCTCGAGCAGAACGAAGCGCGAATTGCACAAATGATTAGCGAGGAGCATGGCAAGACCCTGGAAGACGCCGCCGGGGAGTTGAAGCGTGGTATCGAGAACGTCGAGTTCGCCTGCGCTGCACCTGAATTGCTCAAGGGCGAGTACAGCCGAAACGTGGGCCCCAACATCGACGCCTGGTCCGACTTTCAACCGCTGGGGGTAGTAGCGGGGATCACGCCGTTCAACTTCCCGGCGATGGTGCCACTGTGGATGTATCCACTGGCAATCGCGTGCGGCAACGCATTCATCCTCAAGCCGTCGGAGCGTGACCCCAGCTCGACGCTGTTCATCGCCCAGCTGTTGCTGGAAGCGGGCTTGCCCAAGGGCATCCTCAATGTGGTGCACGGTGACAAGGAAGCGGTGGATGCCCTGATCGAGGCGCCGGAGGTCAAGGCGTTGAGCTTCGTGGGTTCTACGCCAATTGCCGAGTACATCTACGCTGAGGGTACCAAGCGTGGCAAGCGCGTCCAGGCACTGGGCGGCGCGAAGAACCATGCAGTGCTGATGCCCGATGCCGACCTGGACAATGCCGTCAGTGCGCTGATGGGGGCTGCCTATGGTTCGTGCGGTGAGCGCTGCATGGCCATTTCGGTCGCGGTGTGCGTGGGTGACCAGGTGGCCGATGCGCTCATTGCCAAGCTTGAGCCGCAAATCAAGGCACTGAAGATCGGTGCGGGCACATCGTGCGGCCTGGACATGGGGCCGCTGGTCACGGCGGCGGCTCGCGACAAGGTGGTTGGCTACATCGATGAAGGCGTGGCGGCGGGCGCCAGGCTCGTGGTGGACGGGCGCGGCTTGAGCGTGTCGGGTAATGAAGAGGGCTATTTCGTCGGCGGCACCTTGTTCGATAAAGTGACCCCGCAAATGCGCATCTACAAGGAAGAGATCTTCGGGCCGGTGTTGTGTGTAGTACGGGTCGACAGCCTCGAGCAGGCCATGCAACTGATCAATGATCACGAGTACGGCAACGGTACCTGCATCTTTACCCGTGACGGTGAAGCGGCGCGGTTGTTCTGCGATGAAATCGAGGTAGGCATGGTAGGGGTTAACGTTCCGCTGCCGGTCCCTGTGGCCTATCACAGCTTCGGCGGTTGGAAGCGTTCGCTGTTTGGTGATCTGCATGCCTACGGGCCAGACGGCGTGAGGTTCTACACGCGGCGCAAGGCCATTACTCAACGCTGGCCGCAGCGGGCCAGCCATGAAGCATCGCAGTTCGCATTCCCTAGTTTGTAAGCGTGCTGTTGGGGAGCAAGGAGGCCATGGGGCCTCCTTCTTCTATATAACGTAGTGCTTCATCCATCAGCGGCGCCTTCCCAGCCCACGGCCAGAGCATTTCAAATACATGAAATTAATGGTTGACGCGGTTTCGAATCCCCTTATAATGCGCCCCACTTCCAGCGACATCGGAACGCGAAACTCCTTGAGATTCAATGAGTTAGCTAGTTCGGGTGGTGCTGTAAGGGTTACGATCGAACAGATCGGCAGCGGTTGAGAAGAAGGTTGACAGCGTGTTGAAACGCTGTAGAATTCGCCTCCCGCTACGAGAGATCGAAGCGAGTCAAGTGTTTGAAGTTGAACGAGTTTCTCGAAACAAACTTCAAAATAAACGCTTGACAGGCAATGAGGAAAGCGTAGAATGCGCGCCTCGGTTGAGGCGAAACGCTCTCAGCCAAACGCTCTTTAACAAATCGAATCAAGCAATTCGTGTGGGTGCTTGTGAGTACGGACTGATAGTCAAAAAGATTATCAGCATCACAAGTGACCATGCGAGAAATCACATAGTCATTTGAGATTGCTGAGCCAAGTTTAGGGTTTCTTAAAAACCCAAGCAGTATTGAACTGAAGAGTTTGATCATGGCTCAGATTGAACGCTGGCGGCAGGCCTAACACATGCAAGTCGAGCGGATGACGGGAGCTTGCTCCTTGATTCAGCGGCGGACGGGTGAGTAATGCCTAGGAATCTGCCTGGTAGTGGGGGACAACGTTTCGAAAGGAACGCTAATACCGCATACGTCCTACGGGAGAAAGCAGGGGACCTTCGGGCCTTGCGCTATCAGATGAGCCTAGGTCGGATTAGCTTGTTGGTGAGGTAATGGCTCACCAAGGCGACGATCCGTAACTGGTCTGAGAGGATGATCAGTCACACTGGAACTGAGACACGGTCCAGACTCCTACGGGAGGCAGCAGTGGGGAATATTGGACAATGGGCGAAAGCCTGATCCAGCCATGCCGCGTGTGTGAAGAAGGTCTTCGGATTGTAAAGCACTTTAAGTTGGGAGGAAGGGTTGTAGATTAATACTCTGCAATTTTGACGTTACCGACAGAATAAGCACCGGCTAACTCTGTGCCAGCAGCCGCGGTAATACAGAGGGTGCAAGCGTTAATCGGAATTACTGGGCGTAAAGCGCGCGTAGGTGGTTTGTTAAGTTGGATGTGAAAGCCCCGGGCTCAACCTGGGAACTGCATCCAAAACTGGCAAGCTAGAGTACGGTAGAGGGTGGTGGAATTTCCTGTGTAGCGGTGAAATGCGTAGATATAGGAAGGAACACCAGTGGCGAAGGCGACCACCTGGACTGATACTGACACTGAGGTGCGAAAGCGTGGGGAGCAAACAGGATTAGATACCCTGGTAGTCCACGCCGTAAACGATGTCAACTAGCCGTTGGAATCCTTGAGATTTTAGTGGCGCAGCTAACGCATTAAGTTGACCGCCTGGGGAGTACGGCCGCAAGGTTAAAACTCAAATGAATTGACGGGGGCCCGCACAAGCGGTGGAGCATGTGGTTTAATTCGAAGCAACGCGAAGAACCTTACCAGGCCTTGACATGCAGAGAACTTTCCAGAGATGGATGGGTGCCTTCGGGAACTCTGACACAGGTGCTGCATGGCTGTCGTCAGCTCGTGTCGTGAGATGTTGGGTTAAGTCCCGTAACGAGCGCAACCCTTGTCCTTAGTTACCAGCACGTTATGGTGGGCACTCTAAGGAGACTGCCGGTGACAAACCGGAGGAAGGTGGGGATGACGTCAAGTCATCATGGCCCTTACGGCCTGGGCTACACACGTGCTACAATGGTCGGTACAGAGGGTTGCCAAGCCGCGAGGTGGAGCTAATCTCACAAAACCGATCGTAGTCCGGATCGCAGTCTGCAACTCGACTGCGTGAAGTCGGAATCGCTAGTAATCGCGAATCAGAATGTCGCGGTGAATACGTTCCCGGGCCTTGTACACACCGCCCGTCACACCATGGGAGTGGGTTGCACCAGAAGTAGCTAGTCTAACCTTCGGGGGACGGTTACCACGGTGTGATTCATGACTGGGGTGAAGTCGTAACAAGGTAGCCGTAGGGGAACCTGCGGCTGGATCACCTCCTTAATCGACGACATCAGCCTGCTGATGAGCTCCCACACGAATTGCTTGATTCATTGTAAAAGACGATGTTGTAAAGCGACCCTGTTATAGGTCTGTAGCTCAGTTGGTTAGAGCGCACCCCTGATAAGGGTGAGGTCGGCAGTTCAAATCTGCCCAGACCTACCATTACTTGGTTCAGCCGTAGAATACGGGGCCATAGCTCAGCTGGGAGAGCGCCTGCCTTGCACGCAGGAGGTCAGCGGTTCGATCCCGCTTGGCTCCACCAATCCTTCAGGCTTCAGGTTTGCAGCACTGTTCAGAACACAGAAATGAACATTCCGGTGTGAATGTTGATTTCTGACTTTTGTCAGATCGTTCTTTAAAAATTCGGATATGTGATAGAAATAGACTGAAGACCAGTTTCACTGCTGGAATTCAGGCTAAGGTAAAATTTGTGAGTTCTGCTCGTAAGAGCAACGTGCGAATTTTCGGCGAATGTCGTCTTCACAGTATAACCAGATTGCTTGGGGTTATATGGTCAAGTGAAGAAGCGCATACGGTGGATGCCTTGGCAGTCAGAGGCGATGAAAGACGTGGTAGCCTGCGAAAAGCTTTGGGGAGTCGGCAAACAGACTGTGATCCAGAGATCTCTGAATGGGGGAACCCAGCCAGCACAAGCTGGTTATCTTGTACTGAATACATAGGTGCAAGAGGCGAACCAGGGGAACTGAAACATCTAAGTACCCTGAGGAAAAGAAATCAACCGAGATTCCCTTAGTAGTGGCGAGCGAACGGGGACCAGCCCTTAAGTTGATTTGAGATTAGTGGAACGCTCTGGAAAGTGCGGCCATAGTGGGTGATAGCCCCGTACACGAAAATCTCTTATCAATGAAATCGAGTAGGACGGAGCACGAGAAACTTTGTCTGAATATGGGGGGACCATCCTCCAAGGCTAAATACTACTGACTGACCGATAGTGAACCAGTACCGTGAGGGAAAGGCGAAAAGAACCCCGGAGAGGGGAGTGAAATAGAACCTGAAACCGTATGCGTACAAGCAGTGGGAGCCTACTTTGTTAGGTGACTGCGTACCTTTTGTATAATGGGTCAGCGACTTATATTCAGTGGCGAGCTTAACCGAATAGGGGAGGCGTAGCGAAAGCGAGTCTTAATAGGGCGTTTAGTCGCTGGGTATAGACCCGAAACCGGGCGATCTATCCATGGGCAGGTTGAAGGTTAGGTAACACTGACTGGAGGACCGAACCGACTACCGTTGAAAAGTTAGCGGATGACCTGTGGATCGGAGTGAAAGGCTAATCAAGCTCGGAGATAGCTGGTTCTCCTCGAAAGCTATTTAGGTAGCGCCTCATGTATCACTGTAGGGGGTAGAGCACTGTTTCGGCTAGGGGGTCATCCCGACTTACCAAACCGATGCAAACTCCGAATACCTACAAGTGCCGAGCATGGGAGACACACGGCGGGTGCTAACGTCCGTCGTGAAAAGGGAAACAACCCAGACCGTCAGCTAAGGTCCCAAAGTCATGGTTAAGTGGGAAACGATGTGGGAAGGCTTAGACAGCTAGGAGGTTGGCTTAGAAGCAGCCACCCTTTAAAGAAAGCGTAATAGCTCACTAGTCGAGTCGGCCTGCGCGGAAGATGTAACGGGGCTCAAACCATGCACCGAAGCTACGGGTATCATCTTATGGTGATGCGGTAGAGGAGCGTTCTGTAAGCCTGTGAAGGTGAGTTGAGAAGCTTGCTGGAGGTATCAGAAGTGCGAATGCTGACATGAGTAACGACAATGCGAGTGAAAAACTCGCACGCCGAAAGACCAAGGTTTCCTGCGCAACGTTAATCGACGCAGGGTTAGTCGGTCCCTAAGGCGAGGCTGAAAAGCGTAGTCGATGGAAAACAGGTTAATATTCCTGTACTTCCAGTTATTGCGATGGAGGGACGGAGAAGGTTAGGCCAGCCTGGCGTTGGTTGTCCAGGTTTAAGGTGGTAGGCTGAAATCTTAGGCAAATCCGGGATTTCAAGGCCGAGAGCTGATGACGAGTTGCCTTTAGGCGATGAAGTGGTTGATACCATGCTTCCAAGAAAAGCTCCTAAGCTTCAGATAACTGGGAACCGTACCCCAAACCGACACAGGTGGTTAGGTAGAGAATACCAAGGCGCTTGAGAGAACTCGGGTGAAGGAACTAGGCAAAATGGCACCGTAACTTCGGGAGAAGGTGCGCCGGCGAAGGTGAAGGGCTTGCCCCGTAAGCTTTTGCTGGTCGAAGATACCAGGCCGCTGCGACTGTTTATTAAAAACACAGCACTCTGCAAACACGAAAGTGGACGTATAGGGTGTGACGCCTGCCCGGTGCCGGAAGGTTAATTGATGGGGTTAGCGCAAGCGAAGCTCTTGATCGAAGCCCCGGTAAACGGCGGCCGTAACTATAACGGTCCTAAGGTAGCGAAATTCCTTGTCGGGTAAGTTCCGACCTGCACGAATGGCGTAACGATGGCGGCGCTGTCTCCACCCGAGACTCAGTGAAATTGAAATCGCTGTGAAGATGCAGTGTATCCGCGGCTAGACGGAAAGACCCCGTGAACCTTTACTATAGCTTTGCACTGGACTTTGAATTTGCTTGTGTAGGATAGGTGGGAGGCTTTGAAGTGGGGACGCCAGTTCTCATGGAGCCATCCTTGAAATACCACCCTGGCAACTTTGAGGTTCTAACTCAGGTCCGTTATCCGGATCGAGGACAGTGTATGGTGGGTAGTTTGACTGGGGCGGTCTCCTCCCAAAGAGTAACGGAGGAGTACGAAGGTGCGCTCAGACCGGTCGGAAATCGGTCGTAGAGTATAAAGGCAAAAGCGCGCTTGACTGCGAGACACACACGTCGAGCAGGTACGAAAGTAGGTCTTAGTGATCCGGTGGTTCTGTATGGAAGGGCCATCGCTCAACGGATAAAAGGTACTCCGGGGATAACAGGCTGATACCGCCCAAGAGTTCATATCGACGGCGGTGTTTGGCACCTCGATGTCGGCTCATCACATCCTGGGGCTGAAGCCGGTCCCAAGGGTATGGCTGTTCGCCATTTAAAGTGGTACGCGAGCTGGGTTTAGAACGTCGTGAGACAGTTCGGTCCCTATCTGCCGTGGACGTTTGAGATTTGAGAGGGGCTGCTCCTAGTACGAGAGGACCGGAGTGGACGAACCTCTGGTGTTCCGGTTGTCACGCCAGTGGCATTGCCGGGTAGCTATGTTCGGAAGAGATAACCGCTGAAAGCATCTAAGCGGGAAACTTGCCTCAAGATGAGATCTCACTGGGATCTTGAATCCCCTAAAGGGCCGTCGAAGACTACGACGTTGATAGGTTGGGTGTGTAAGCGCTGTGAGGCGTTGAGCTAACCAATACTAATTGCCCGTGAGGCTTGACCATATAACACCCAAGCAATTTGCTCCTGCAGATTGCGGTGGTGAAGATGACATGAACCGAAAGTTCGCAACGCATCGCAAATATCACATATCCGAATTCGCTGGGCTGTCCAACAGGACATTCTGGCTACAGAATTTCTTGACGACCATAGAGCATTGGAACCACCTGATCCCATCCCGAACTCAGTAGTGAAACGATGCATCGCCGATGGTAGTGTGGGGTTTCCCCATGTGAGAGTAGGTCATCGTCAAGATTCATTTCGCAAAACCCCTATCTGCGTATGCAGGTAGGGGTTTTGTCTTTGGGCGTCAAAAAAATTTTCCAAGCCTGCCTGTCGCTCAAGCCACCCCTCCCTGATCGGCAAGAATCCAAATTTAGATCGCCGGGCCATTCGAAGCTGTATCCCCAGCCTATGCCGCCCTCCATAAGATCACTAGAATAACCCCACGCACTTACTCAGAAGCGTCCTATGTCCAACCCCGTCGAGCCAGAAACGCTGGCTGATCTGCCACTCGAAGACCTGGTCGCATGCCATGAATGCGATCTACTCTTACGCAAACCTGTGATTCACCCCGGTGAAAAAGCGCTTTGCCCACGCTGCGGCTACGAGCTCTATGCGCACCGGCATAATGTGGTCAATCGCAGCCTGGCGTTGGTGCTGACGGCGCTCGCGCTGTTCATCCCAGCCAATTTCCTGCCGATCATGCAGTTGCATCTGCTAGGCCAGACATCGGACGACACCGTCTGGAGCGGCGTACTGGGGTTGTACGATTCGGGCATGCAGGGGGTGGCCATCGTGGTTTTCCTGTGCAGCATGGCCATACCGCTGGCAAAACTGATGTGTCAGCTGGTCGTTTTGCTGGCGATTCGGCTTAACACAGGGCGCAGGCTAGGGTTATTGCTGTACAGGACCTATCACCACTTGCGTGACTGGGGCATGCTCGAGGTCTACTTCATGGGCGTGCTCGTGGCTATCGTCAAATTAGTGGACCTGGCAGAACTTACCGTAGGGGTTGGGCTGTTCTGCTTCATCAGCCTGCTGTTGATTCAGGTCTGGCTGGAGGTCGTCATGTCACCGCACCAGGTCTGGAGTGCATTATCGGGGGAGGACCCGCATGCGGGCGATTGATGCAGGTATCGTTGTCTGCAACGAGTGTCATGAACTGAACAGGCAAGCCACAGGCGACGCATCCCAAACCTGCACGCGGTGCGGTGCCAGGGTGCATCCGCGTCGACCGAACAGCATCATGCGCACCTGGGCGCTGCTCATCGCTGCCTCCATTCTTTATATTCCGGCCAACGTGCTGCCGATCATGACCGTCAGCTCATTCGGTCAAGGCACGCCCGACACCATCATGTCGGGCGTCATTGCCCTGCTCAAGCACGGCATGGTACCGATTGCGGCCGTGGTATTTACGGCCAGTATCCTCGTGCCTACGTTCAAGCTGGTGGGGATCGGCCTGCTGTTGTATTCCGTGCAGCGCAGGCAGCCCCTGTCGGCGCGTCAACGGATCTGGATGTACCGTTTCATCGAATTCATAGGACGTTGGTCCATGCTCGACATTTTCGTCATCGCCATTCTGGTGGCAGTGGTGAATTTCGGCAGGATAGCCAATGTCGAAGCCAATCTGGGCGCTGTCGCCTTCGCAACTGTGGTGATCCTGACAATGCTTGCTGCTTTGACTTTCGATCCCCGACTGATTTGGGATAACACGGAGTCGGATGACGACCATGAGTGACCTGCCAACGGCTAAAACCCGCCCTGCCTCCAATTGGTCGGCCATCTGGATCCTGCCCCTGATCGCGCTGATGATCGGAGGCTGGCTCGCATGGCAGGCTTACCGTGAGGCTGGCGTGCAGATCGAGGTGCGTTTCGAGTCGGGCGAAGGCATCGTCGCCAACAAGACCGAAGTCATCTACAAAGGCATGCCGGTCGGCAAGGTCAAGAGCCTGGTGCTGGATGCAGAGGGCGAGAATCAGGGTGTCATCGCTACCATCGAGATGAACCAGGCGGCCGAAGGGCATCTGAACAAGGGCACGCGTTTCTGGCTGGTCAAGCCGAGCGTCAGCCTGGCAGGCATATCCGGCCTCGAGACGTTGGTGTCTGGTAACTACATTGCCGTCAGCCCTGGAGAAGGGGAGCCCACCAAGCGGTTCACCGCGCTCAAGGTGGCACCGCCCCTGTCGGATTCCGAGCCTGGTTTGCACCTGACCCTCAAGGCCGAGCGCCTGGGGTCGCTCAATAAAGACAGCCCGATCTTCTACAAGCAAATCCAGGTCGGCCGCGTGAAGAGTTACCGGCTTTCCGAAGACCAGAGCACGGTCGAGGTGAAGATTTTCATTGAGCCGGCCTATGCGAGTCTGGTGCGCAAGCACACACGCTTCTGGAACGCCAGCGGCGTCAGCATCGACGCCTCGCTGTCGGGGGTCAAGGTGCGCAGCGAGTCGCTGTCGAGTATCGTCGCCGGCGGCATCGCCTTTGCCACGCCAGAGCACCGCAAGGACAGCCCGCCCACTGACCCAAGCCTGCCATTTCGCCTGTACGAGGACTTCGATGCAGCCCAGGCCGGTATTCGGGTAAAGGTAAAGCTGAGCGACTACGAGGGCTTGCAGGCAGGCCGTACGCCCGTCATGTACAAAGGTATCCAGGTGGGCTCTCTCAAGACCCTGAAAATGGAAGACAACCTATCCAGCGCCACCGCCGAGCTGACGCTGGACCCATTGACCGAAGACTACCTGGTTGATGGCACCCAGTTCTGGGTGGTCAAGCCTTCCATTTCCCTGGCGGGCATCACGGGCCTGGAAGCGCTGGTCAAGGGTAACTACATTGCCATCCGCCCTGGCGAGAAAGGCGCTCGCCCTGAGCGCGAGTTCGAAGCGCGCGCCAAAGCGCCGCCGTTGGACCTGAAGGCGCCGGGCCTGCACATGGTGCTGTTCGCAGATACCCTGGGCTCCCTGGAAGTAGGTAGCCCCGTGATCTTCAAGCAGGTGAAGGTAGGTAGCGTGCAAAGCTATCAGTTCGCCCGTGACAGCAACCGCATTCTGATCGGTGTGCACATCGAGAAAGAATACGAAAAACTGGTAAACGGCTCGACACGGTTCTGGAACGCCAGTGGTATTACCCTCACCGGTGGCCTGTCTGGCATCAAGATCAAGAGTGAATCCCTGCAGACCTTGATGGCAGGCGGCATTGCCTTCGATACGCCACGGCCCAATGTGCCGCTAAAGCGCCATATCCCGCGTTTCCGCTTGCATGAGAGCCAGGAGGCAGCCAATCGTGCCGGTACCCTTATCACGATCCGCGTGGAGCGTGCCGATGGGCTCAAGCCAGGCACCGCCATCCGCTTCCGGGGGCTGGATGTGGGCAGTGTAGAAAGTGTGGACCTTACCAAGGACATGGACGCAGTGCTGTTGAAGGCGCGTATTACCGAAGCGGCAGAGCGCATTGCCCGTGCCGGCACTCAGTTTTGGGTGGTCAAGCCATCCTTCGGCCTGGTGCGCACCGAAAACCTCGACACGCTGGTAGGCGGGCAGTACCTGGAGGTACAGCCTGCGATCAAGGACAGGGGCCCTCAGCGTGACTTCATCGCACTGGCCGAAGCGCCCGAGGTTGCGGGGCCCGAAGTGGGTTTGCCAGTGACCCTCAGCGCACCTCGGCTAGGCTCCATCAAGCCCGGTGTGCCCGTGACATTCCGCGAGGTGGCGGTGGGCAAGGTGACCGATGTCGAACTGGGGCAGAGTGCCGACAGGGTGTTGATCCACATTCTGATCGAGCCACGTTATGCCAGCCTGGTACGTAGCGGCAGCCGCTTCT
Source organism: Pseudomonas sp. SGAir0191 (assembly GCF_002812565.2). Lineage (NCBI taxonomy): Bacteria > Pseudomonadati > Pseudomonadota > Gammaproteobacteria > Pseudomonadales > Pseudomonadaceae > Pseudomonas > Pseudomonas sp. SGAir0191. The sequence continues at coordinate 4,344,233 of NZ_CP025035.2, read as the reverse complement.
GGAACAGCAGCGGCTTCGGCTTCGATTGGGGCTTGTTCAAGGGCGCCACCGTGCGCACGGAGTCGCTGGAAACACTGATCGATGGCGGTATCGCCTTCGCGACGCCCGAGGGTGAACGCATGGGCACCCCGGCTCGGCCAAGGCAAACCTTTCCGCTGTTCGAAAAAGCCGAAGACGAATGGCTGCAGTGGGCACCCAAGATCCAGATCGCCAAGTGATACAGGGCAGGGCCGCCATGCGGCCCTGCAACTTTTCAGAGCGTGCGTTGAGCCGCGAACCGGGAAACTCACAAAACGCAGGCATAAAAAAACCGACCCTGAGGTCGGTTTTTTGACTAGCGCGTCGCTTAGGCAGCTGCAGCTTCTTTCAGCGCCTTGATGTGGCCATTCAGACGGCCTTTGTGACGAGCAGCCTTGTTCTTGTGGATGATACCTTTGTCGGCCATACGGTCGATTACAGGTACAGCCAGAACGTAAGCGGCTTGCGCTTTTTCGGCGTCTTTTGCGTCAATGGCTTTAACTACATTCTTGATGTAGGTGCGGACCATGGAACGCAGGCTGGCGTTGTGGCTGCGACGCTTCTCAGCCTGTTTTGCACGTTTCTTGGCGGAAGGTGAGTTGGCCACCGTCGAGCTCCTCGAAAGACTTTAGGTAAATAGCAAACAAAATAGGCCGCGAATCATGCCGATCAGTCGGACGGATGTCAAGGCCACTTGCAAGGTTCCGCCGAGCGGTGCGCCAACAAGCGGGAAAGATTCCTTTCTGCTGCGCGACCTGTACACTCGGGAATTTTTGGCTCCCCTGCGAAGGCGCGGGAGTATCGCACATTCGGGCGCGCTCTGGCAGCGTCCACTGTCATTGGCGTGAATCTTTTCGATGAACCTGCTCAAATCCCTGGCTGCGGTAAGCTCGATCACCATGATTTCGCGGGTGCTGGGCTTTGTCCGCGACACCATCCTGGCGCGTATTTTCGGCGCCGGCGTTGCCACCGATGCCTTCTTCATTGCATTCAAGCTACCCAACCTGCTGCGCCGCATCTTTGCCGAAGGGGCGTTCTCCCAAGCATTCGTGCCCATTCTTGCCGAATACAAAAGCCAGCAGGGCGAAGAGGCCACGCGTACTTTCGTGGCCTACGTCAGCGGCTTGCTGACGCTGGTACTGGCCGTTGTGACCGGCATCGGCATACTGGCCGCACCCTGGGTGGTGTGGGCCACGGCGCCTGGTTTCGTCGACAACGCCGAGAAATACCAGCTCACCACCGACCTGCTGCGGGTCACCTTTCCTTATATATTGCTGATCTCGCTGTCATCGTTGGTGGGCGCCATCCTCAACACCTGGAACCGCTTCAGCGTGCCGGCCTTCACGCCGACCTTGCTCAACGTGGCGATGATCGTGTTCGCCGTATTGCTCACGCCGTATTTCAATCCGCCGATCATGGCGCTGGCCTGGGGCGTGCTGGCCGGTGGCCTGGCGCAACTGCTCTACCAGCTTCCGGCCCTGAAAAGGATCGGCATGCTGGTGTTGCCGCGGCTTAACCTGAAAGATGCAGGCGTGTGGCGGGTGCTCAAGCAGATGCTCCCTGCCATCCTCGGCGTCTCGGTGAGCCAGATATCGCTGATCATCAATACTATTTTCGCCTCGTTCCTGGTGGCAGGTTCTGTCTCCTGGATGTATTACGCAGACCGGCTCATGGAACTTCCGTCTGGTGTCCTGGGCGTCGCTTTGGGCACCATCTTGCTACCGACCCTGGCCAAGACCTACGCCAACAAGGACCGGGAAGAGTACTCGCGCATCCTCGACTGGGGCCTGCGCTTGTGCTTTTTGCTGGTGCTGCCGTGTACGCTGGGGCTGGCGATCCTTGCCGAGCCGCTGACCGTGGCCCTGTTCCAGTACGGCAAATTCAGCGCGACCGATGCGGCCATGACCCAGCAGGCGCTGATCGCCTATTCCGTTGGTCTGCTGGCAATCATCATGGTCAAGGTGCTGGCGCCGGGCTTCTATGCGCAGCAGAATATTCGCACGCCAGTGAAGATTGCCGTCTTCACCCTGGTCTGCACGCAACTGTTCAACCTTGTGCTCATCGGCCCGCTGGCGCATGCCGGACTGGCCCTGGCCATCAGCCTTGGCGCCTGCCTCAACGCCGGCCTGCTGTTCTGGAAACTGCGCACCCAGCAGCTGTTCCAGCCGCAACCGGGCTGGGCCGTTTTTCTGCTCAAGCTGGTGTTGGCGGCAAGCCTGATGTCCGGTGTCCTGTTGGCCGGCATGCACTACCTGCCGGCCTGGGTCGAGGGGAACATGCTTGAACGACTGATGCGGCTGATGGCGCTGATCATGGCGGGCGTCGTCACCTACTTTGGTTGCCTGTACCTGTGCGGTTTCCGGCCTCGGCAGTTCGCCCGCAAAGCCTTGCACTGAGGCGGCGGGCGCGTCAGGCGTCGGTTTTTCGCAATCCACGCCGCCCTTGGGCGCTGCTGCCTGTCACCGGCGCCCGGGTGTGGTTATAATCGGCCACTTTATGAGCAAGAAGCGCGTTATGCAGCTGGTTCGAGGTCTTCACAACCTGCGCCCCGAACACCGGGGGTGTGTCGCCACCATTGGCAACTTCGACGGGGTACATCGTGGCCACCGGGCAATCCTGGAGCGCCTGCGCGAGCGCGGCCAGGCCCTGGGCCTGCCGACCTGCGTGGTAATCTTCGAACCGCAGCCGCGTGAGTACTTCACGCCCGACACCGCGCCGGCCCGCCTGGCCCGGCTGCGCGACAAGGTCGCGTTGCTGGCCGGGGAGGGCATCGACCGCGTGTTGTGCCTGGCCTTCAACCAGCGCCTGGGTGAGCTCGACGCCGACGACTTCGTCAGTACCATCCTGGTCGATGGCCTGGGCGTGCAGCATCTTGAAGTGGGTGACGACTTCCGCTTTGGCTGTGACCGCAAAGGCGACTTCGCCTTCCTGGTCCAGGCAGGCGCGCAGTATGGTTTTACCGTAGAAGCCGCCAACACCGTGATCCAGGACGGCCTGCGGGTCAGCAGTACCGAGGTGCGCAAGGCGCTGGCGCAAGGCAACTTCGAGCTGGCCGAGCACCTGCTGGGCCGCCCGTACAGCATCACCGGCCGCGTTTTGCATGGCCAGAAGCTGGCCCGCCAGCTCGGCACACCCACCGCCAACATCCAACTCAAGCGCCGTCGTATACCGCTGGCCGGGGTCTACCTGGCCAGTATCGAGATCGATGGCAAGGCCTGGGCGGGTGTCGGCAACATTGGCGTGCGTCCTACCGTTGCCGGTGACGGACGCCCGCACCTGGAAATCCATCTTCTGGACTATGCCGGTGACCTTTATGGCCGCCGCCTGACGGTGGTGTTCCACCACAAGCTGCGTGAAGAGCAGCGATTCGCCTCCCTGGAGGCGCTGAAGTCGGCGATCGATGCGGATATCGCCGCCGCACGTGCACATTGGCACGCTCAACCGCTAACCAAGAGCCTGAAATGACCGACTACAAAGCCACGCTAAACCTTCCGGACACCGCCTTCCCCATGAAGGCCGGCCTGCCTCAGCGCGAACCGCAGATTCTGCAGCGCTGGGACAGCATTGGCCTGTACCAGAAGCTGCGCGAGATTGGCAAGGATCGTCCCAAGTTCGTCCTGCACGACGGCCCGCCCTACGCCAACGGCAAGATCCACATCGGTCATGCGCTGAACAAGATCCTCAAGGACATGATCGTCCGTTCCAAGACCCTGGCCGGCTTCGATGCGCCGTACGTGCCGGGCTGGGACTGCCATGGGCTGCCGATCGAACACAAGGTCGAAGTCACCCATGGCAAGCACCTGACCGCCGACCGTACCCGCGAGCTGTGCCGCGAGTACGCTGCCGAGCAGATCGAAGGGCAGAAGACCGAGTTCATTCGCCTGGGCGTGCTGGGCGATTGGGACAACCCCTACAAGACCATGAACTTTGCCAACGAGGCCGGTGAAATCCGCGCCCTGGCCGAGATGGTCAAGCAGGGCTACGTGTTCAAGGGCCTCAAGCCGGTGAACTGGTGCTTCGATTGCGGCTCGGCACTGGCCGAGGCCGAAGTCGAATACGCCGACAAGAAGTCGCAGACCATCGACGTGGCGTTCCCTGTCGCCGATGACGCCAAGCTGGCCGCAGCTTTCGGTTTGGCGGCACTCGAAAAGCCGGCCGCCATCGTGATCTGGACCACCACCCCGTGGACCATCCCTGCCAACCAGGCACTGAACGTTCACCCCGAATTCCAGTACGCTCTGGTCGATATCGGCGAGCGCCTGCTGGTCCTGGCCGAAGAGCTGGTCGAGTCCTGCCTCAAGCGCTTTGAGCTGGAAGGTTCGGTAATCGCCACCGCTCCAGGCTCGGCCCTTGAACTGGTCAACTTCCGTCACCCGTTCTACGACCGCCTCTCGCCGGTCTACCTGGCCGAGTACGTCGAACTCGGCGCAGGCACTGGCGTGGTGCATTCCGCGCCGGCCTACGGTGAAGACGACTTCGTGACCTGCAAGCGCTACGGCATGGTCAACGATGACATCCTCACGCCCGTGCAGAGCAACGGGGTGTACGTCGAATCGCTGCCGTTCTTCGGCGGGCAGTTCATCTGGAAGGCCAACCCGGCCATCGTAGAGAAACTGGGCGAAGTCGGTGCGCTGATGCACACCGAGACCATCAGCCACAGCTACATGCACTGCTGGCGTCACAAGTCGCCGCTGATCTACCGTGCCACCGCACAGTGGTTCGTGGGCATGGACAAACAGCCACGCGACGGTGAACCGCTGCGCGAGCGTGCCCTCAAGGCCATCGAGGACACCAAGTTCGTCCCGGCGTGGGGCCAGGCACGCCTGCACTCGATGATCGCCAACCGGCCTGACTGGTGCATTTCGCGCCAGCGCAACTGGGGCGTGCCTATCCCGTTCTTCCTGAACAAGCAGACGGGTGAGCTGCACCCACGCACCGTCGAGTTGATGGAAGAGGTTGCCAAGCGCGTCGAGCAACAGGGCATCGAGGCCTGGTTCAAGCTCGACGCCGCCGAGTTGCTGGGCGCCGAAGCCGAGCAGTACGACAAGATCGCCGACACCCTGGACGTATGGTTCGACTCTGGCACCACGCACTGGCATGTACTGCGCGGCTCCCACGACATCGGCCATGCCACCGGCCCCCGCGCCGATTTGTACCTGGAAGGTTCCGACCAACACCGCGGCTGGTTCCACTCGTCGCTGTTGACCGGCTGCGCCATCGACGGCCACGCCCCGTACCGCGAGCTGCTGACCCACGGCTTCACCGTGGACGAGAACGGCCGCAAGATGTCCAAGTCGCTGGGCAACACCATCGAGCCCGAGAAGGTCAACAACACCCTGGGTGCCGATATCCTGCGCCTGTGGGTAGCTGCCACCGACTACTCCGGCGAAATGGCAGTGTCCGAGCAGATCCTGCAGCGCAGCGCCGATGCCTACCGGCGTATTCGAAACACCGCACGCTTCCTGCTCTCCAACCTGACCGGCTTCGACCCGGCCCGCGACCTGCTCGCGCCGCAGGACATGCTGGCCCTGGACCGTTGGGCGGTGGACCGCACCCTGTTGCTGCAACGCGAGCTGGAAGAGCACTACGGCGAGTACCGCTTCTGGAACGTCTACTCCAAGGTGCACAACTTCTGTGTACAGGAGCTGGGTGGTTTCTACCTCGACATCATCAAGGATCGCCAGTACACCACGGGTGCCAACAGCGTCGCCCGTCGCTCCTGCCAGACCGCGCTGTACCACATCAGCGAGGCGCTGGTGCGCTGGATCGCGCCGATCCTGGCCTTCACCGCCGACGAAATCTGGCAGTACCTGCCGGGTGAGCGTAACGAGTCGGTCATGCTCAATGGCTGGTATGAGGGCCTGAGCGAGCTGCCGGAAGGCACCGAACTCGATCGCGCCTATTGGGATCGAGTCATGGCGGTCAAGGCTTCGGTCAACAAGGAACTGGAAAACCAGCGGACCGCCAAGGTCATCGGCGGCAACCTGCAGGCCGAAGTCACCTTGTATGCGGACGAGGGCCTGAGCGCCGACCTGAACAAGCTGGGCGACGAGCTGCGCTTCGTGCTCATCACCTCGGCTGCCAGCGTTGTGCCGTTCGCGCAGGCGCCTGCCGAGGCGGTGGCGACCGAAGTGGAAGGCCTCAAGCTGAAAGTGGTCAAGTCCGGCTACACCAAGTGCGGCCGTTGCTGGCACTTCCGTGCAGACGTCGGCAGCCATCCGGAGCACCCGGAAATCTGCGGTCGCTGTGTGGAAAACCTGACCGGCTCCGGCGAGGTGCGCCACTATGCCTAACCTTGCAGCGGGGCGCTTCGGGCGCCTCGCATGGCTGTGGCTGAGCGTGCTGGTCCTGGTCGTCGACCAGGCCACCAAGCTGTACTTCAACAACGCCCTGACCATGTACCAGCAAATTGTCGTCATTCCCGACTACTTCAGCTGGACCCTGGCCTACAACACTGGCGCTGCGTTCAGTTTCCTGGCCGATGGCGCCGGCTGGCAGCGTTGGCTGTTCGCCTTGATCGCCGTAGTGGTCAGCGCAGTGCTGGTGGTGTGGCTCAAGCGCCTCGGTCGTCATGAAACCTGGCTGGCCGTAGCGCTGGCCCTGGTACTGGGCGGTGCCATCGGGAACCTCTACGATCGCATCGTGCTGGGCCATGTGGTCGATTTCATCCTGGTGCACTGGCAGAACCGCCACTACTTCCCGGCCTTCAACGTGGCCGACAGCGCCATCACCGTCGGCGCAATCATGTTGGCGCTGGATATGTTCAAGAGCAAGAAATCCGAGGAGCCGGTCCATGACTGACATTCGTATCGGCCAGAAAACCGAAGTCACCCTGCATTTCGCCCTGCACCTGGAAAACGGTGACACGGTCGACAGCACGTTCGACAAGGCACCTGCCACCTTCAAGGTGGGCGACGGCAACCTGCTGCCGGGCTTCGAGGCCGCGCTGTTCGGTTTCAAGGCTGGCGACAAGCGTACCGTGGAGGTTGCCCCGGAGAACGCCTTCGGCCAGCCTAACCCACAGAATGTGCAGGTTATGCCGAGGTCCCAGTTCGAAGGCATGGAGCTGTCCGATGGCTTGCTGATCATTTTCAAGGACGCCGCCAACGCCGAACTGCCGGGCGTGGTGAAGGCCTTCGACGACGATCAGGTGACCATCGACTTCAATCACCCACTGGCTGGCAAGACCCTGACCTTCGAGGTGGAGATCCTCGAGGTGAAGGCCCTGTAGGCCTGGAGCCGATCATGCAAATCAAACTCGCCAACCCGCGCGGCTTCTGCGCGGGGGTCGACCGGGCAATCGAAATCGTCAACCGCGCGCTGGAAGTGTTCGGCCCGCCCATCTATGTGCGTCACGAAGTGGTGCACAACAAGTTCGTCGTCGAAGACCTGCGCAGCCGCGGCGCCATTTTCGTCGAGGAGCTCGATCAGGTGCCGGACGATGTCATCGTCATCTTCAGCGCCCATGGGGTTTCCCAGGCCGTGCGTCAGGAAGCCGGTGGGCGCGGCCTGAAGGTGTTCGATGCCACCTGCCCATTGGTTACCAAGGTGCACATCGAGGTGGCCAAGTACAGCCGCGATGGCCGTGAGTGCATCCTGATTGGCCATGCCGGGCACCCGGAAGTCGAAGGCACCATGGGGCAGTATGACGCCAGCAATGGCGGGGCCATCTACCTGGTAGAAGACGAGAACGATGTGGCCAATCTGCAGGTCAAAGACCCTGACCACCTGGCATTCGTGACGCAAACTACCCTGTCGATGGACGACACCAGTCGCGTGATCGACGCGCTGCGTGCGCGCTTTCCCAACATCGGCGGGCCGCGCAAGGACGACATCTGCTACGCCACGCAAAACCGCCAGGATGCCGTGAAGCAACTGGCCGACGAGTGTGATGTGGTCCTGGTGGTCGGCAGCCCCAACAGTTCCAACTCCAACCGCCTGCGTGAACTTGCCGAGCGCATGGGCACCCCGGCCCATCTGATCGACGGTGCTGAAGACCTGCAGCGGGCCTGGTTCGACCAGGTTGGCCGCATCGGCATCACCGCAGGCGCGTCCGCGCCGGAAGTGCTGGTGCGCGGCGTCATCGAACAGCTCAAGGCATGGGGCGCTACGGGCGCCGAAGAGCTGGACGGGCGTGAAGAGAACGTCACCTTCTCGATGCCCAAAGAGCTGCGTGTGCGCTCATTGATCTGATCGCCTGCGCGGGCCTGAGCGTTTATCCATAAACGCTCAGGCCCCAGCACCTGTGCACCTTCGACTATCGCGGATTTCATTCGATACTCTGACCCTGCCGCTGGACGCCATTACCACTTGATGCTGGCTGGTGCCGGCCGAGCGCGTGCATACCTCGAAAGTCGCCGCCAGCCAGTTGCCGGCAGGGTTGACTGGCAGGCCCATGGCCGTGAACGTCATCGTCGTACCCAGGTTCGCGGCGATCTGCAGAGGCCGGCGCAGGCGTTGCTCACGCAGCACCCGCGAATCCTGCTCCAGCATCACTCGCCATCCGTTGCCCCACGCATCGTCGAGCGCCTGCACCCGCACATCCTCACCCAACAGCATGGCGTGCCCGCGTGCGCTACGCAGCGTTTGCGCCAAGTCCCGCGTGACGGCAGCACGGTGTAGGTCATCGCTGAGCTTGACGTAGACAGGCGCGCCAAGCTGCGTCAGGACAGCGAGCACCGCCAGCGCCGACACCGTTTGTATCAGTGTTACTCCCTGTTGCTTCACCGTGCATTTCTCCTTGGACGTGCTTGGCTTTAGCTTCACGCACGCCGGGTCACCCTTCCAGTGGCAGGCGTACATCGACAACGCATGAAAAGTCGCAGGAGCTGCAGGGATGCAGGTAACGCAACGGGGCATGACGCTCTTGGAAACGCTGTTGGGCATGGTAGTGATTGCCGTGGGCATGTTTGCCGCAGCGGCGCTGCACATGCAGGCTTTGCAGGCCACGCATGACGCTCGGCAGCAGGTGCAGGCGGTGCTGGCATCTGCCAGTGCACATGAGCAGGCGCTGCCATGAGGCTTCGGCAAAACGGGGTCGGATTGCTCGAACTGCTGCTGGCGCTGGCACTCGGGTTGATGCTGTTGGCCGGCGCCAGCCAGTTGTTCACCTCTGCCCACCGGGCGTGGCAGTTGCAAGGGGGTGCGCTGCGCATGCAGGAAGATGCACGGCTGGCCCTATTGCGCATGGCCCAGGACGTCCGCATGGCTGGCATGTTCGGCTGCCTGCGCTTAGAGCCCGCTGATCTGCCGGACGGCGACACCCTTGCCGCCTTTAGCCGACCACTGGAAGTCGAGGAATCAAGCCTCACGGTGGTAGTGGCCGACCTTCCGGGCCATTCGCTCAAGCCCCAATGGACCCTGCTCACTGACTGCGTCGGATACGCCAAAGTACATCGTGGACATGTCCACGCCGCCGCGCCGCTGATGGCCATCCCCATCACCCGGCATCGTTACGCCGTCAGGGACGATACCCTGTACTTCACCCGTGGCAGCAGCACCCAGCCCCTGCTTGAGCATGTGCGCCGTCTGCACGTGGTGGCTGCGGACGATGGCCAGCGCATCGACCTGCACTTGAATCTGTTCGACCCTTTGTTGGCGCTGGAGCAGCAGTACGTTGTCAGTGTGGCCCGCCGCAACGGGGGCGAGCCATGACACGTGAGCGGGGGGTGGTGCTGCTGTTGGCGTTGGTGCTGAGCCTTTTGTTGGGGGTGCTGAGCACTTCGGCGCTACGTGCAGCCGCCGTTGAAACGCAAATGGTAGGCCTGTTCAAAGAAGGTCAGCTGGCCTTCGAGCAGGCCGAAGCCACATTGGCGGTTGGCAAGCAATCGATCGTGCAGGCGCCGCCACCGCCGTGTGAAGTATGTCTGCCGCCTGAGCAGCCTCATCGCCTGGCCGGGGCCTGGCAAGCCGGGCCGGAAGGCTTTTTTCAGGTGCAGAACCTAGGCACTACGCAACGCGCCGTGGCTATCCCGATGGGGCGACCAGTGACAGTTTTCCGGGTCACCGCGGTCAGCCAGCGAAGTCATCCGCGGCAGGCAGTGGAAGCGGTGTATGCCAACGATGGCGGTGAGCTTGTCCGCATGGCGTGGCGACAAAGATTCAGAGGAGACTGACATGCAGCAAGGCATCAGCCTGATCGAGCTGTTGATTGTGCTGGCCGTCACCGGCATTCTGGCAGCCATTGCCTACCCCCGTTACAACGACCACCTGCGGCAGGCAGCGCGCCACGAGGTGGTCGCCCTGTTGCACGATGCCGCATTGCGCCTGGAACGCCATCGCTTGCTTACTGGCCAGTATGCCGACGGCGACCCGAGTCTGCCTTCGGGCAACCGCTACTACAGCCTGCAAGCGCTGCGCGAGGACCAGACCTTCACCCTGCGTGCCCGACGTTTGCCCACAGGGCTCATGGCCGAGGACCGCTGTGGCGATTTCGAGCTTGATCAAGCTGGGGTAGGGCGCAACCACGGCGCCAGCGACAGCGCGCGCTGCTGGGGAGGCTGAACGGTCACAGGTGCCCGGTGCATCGCGGTTTTTTACTTCAGGTGTTGAATCGACAGATGAGCAAGCAAGTAGTGGTGGTCGGTGGCGGGGTCATTGGCCTGCTGACGGCATTCAACCTGGCGGCGAGCGTTGACCAGGTGGTGATATGCGACCAGGGCGAGGTAGGCCGCGAGTCATCCTGGGCCGGGGGCGGTATCGTCTCACCCCTGTATCCGTGGCGCTACAGCCCGGCAGTGACCGCCCTGGCGCATTGGTCGCAAGACTTCTATCCACAGCTGGGCGAGCGCCTGTTCGCCAGCACGGGCCTGGACCCTGAAGTGCATACCACCGGGCTTTACTGGCTCGACCTGGATGATCAAGCCCAGGCCTTGGCTTGGGCGGGCCGTGAGCAGCGCCCGCTGAGCGCCGTGGACATTTCGGCGGTGTACGACGCAGTCCCTGTGCTGGGGCCAGGCTTTGAGCGGGCCCTCTACATGGAAGGCGTGGCCAATGTGCGCAACCCACGCCTGGTCAAATCGCTGAAGGCAGCGTTGCTGGCATTACCCAATGTGAGTGTGCGTGAGCACTGCCAGATCACGGGTTTTGTGCAGCAGGACGGTCGTATCGTTGGGGTGAGCACCGCTGAAGGCGAGCTGGCCGCCGACGAAGTCGTACTCAGTGCCGGCGCCTGGAGCGGCGAACTGCTACGCCACCTGGGCCTTGAGCTTCCGGTCGAGCCGGTGAAAGGGCAGATGATCCTGTTCAAATGCGCTGAAGATTTTCTGCCAAGCATGGTGCTTGCCAAAGGCCGTTATGCAATTCCACGCCGGGATGGGCACATTCTGGTTGGCAGCACGCTGGAGTATGCCGGCTACGACAAGACCCCCACCGATCAGGCGCTGGCAAGCCTCAAGGCATCGGCGGTGGATCTGCTGCCCGGCCTGGATGGCGCGCCCGTGGTGGCCCACTGGGCCGGGCTACGGCCAGGTTCGCCTGAAGGCGTTCCGTTTATCGGGCCGGTGCCAGGTTTTGATGGGTTATGGCTGAACTGCGGCCATTATCGAAACGGGCTGGTGCTGGCGCCAGCCTCGTGCCAACTGCTGGCCGATTTGCTCAGTGGCGCCGAGCCCATCATCGACCCGGCACCCTACGCCCCCCATGGGCGTCTTGGCTAACCGCCCGATCAACCCTGGCGGCCAGGCCCCTGCTGCAAGTGCGCCTGGCTGCAATACCAGGTGTTGCCCTGCGCCAGTGCTTGATCGGTGGGCAGGTGCACGCCGCAATGCGCGCAGCGAACCATTTTTAAAGGCGCGTCGAGCTTGGCCTCTTGACGCGGTTGCTGGCTGAGTTTGAATTTGCGCCACAGCCAGAACGCGGCGGCGATCAGAACGATCCAGAAAAGTAGGCGAACCATGGTGTTCAGCTTGTCGAATGAAAGAGGATGACAGTCTAGGGCGCAGGCAATAAAAAAGGGAGGTCCAGGACCTCCCTTTCATGCAACGCCTGAATCAGTCGAACAGACCGAAGGTCATGTAGCTGAACCAGGAACGGTTGCTGTCGGCTTCCTTGGGCCCTGGTGGCTCGATCGGGTCGCCGTTTTCGTCCTTGGGCAGCAGCTCCTTGGGCATTTCGTCACGCGCATCTTGGAACTGCTTGATCACGTCCTGGTTAGCGCGGGTCTGGCCCGGTGGCAGCGGGGTGTCGGTTTCGATCAGGCCCAGCGTAGCCTTGGACAGCCAGCCGCGACCGTCAGACTCGGTCTGCTTGGGCTGGAACTCGCCATCGGCCAGGCTCGGGTGGTCCGGGTAGTTGAGCTTCAGGGTCTCGAGGCTAGTGGCAGCCAGGTCGTCCAGGTGCATCTTCTGGTACGCCTCGACCATCACCGCCAGGCCGTCGCCGACCGAAGGCGTTTCCTGGAAGTTCTCCACCACGTAGCGGCCACGGTTGGCGGCAGCCACGTATGCCTGACGGCTGAGGTAGTAGTCGGCCACGTGGATTTCATAGGAGGCCAGCAGGTTGCGCAGGTAGATCATGCGCTGCTTGGCGTCCGGCGCGTAACGGCTGTTGGGGAAACGGCTGGTGAGCTGCGCGAACTCGTTGTACGAGTCGCGGGCCGCGCCCGGGTCGCGTTTGGTCATGTCCAGCGGCAGGAAGCGCGCCAGCAGGCCACGGTCCTGGTCGAAGGAGGTCAGGCCTTTGAGGTAGTAGGCGTAGTCGACGTTCGGGTGCTGCGGGTGCAGGCGGATGAAGCGCTCGGCAGCCGACTTGGCAGCCTCCGGCTCCGAGTTCTTGTAGTTGGCGTAGATCAGCTCCAGCTGCGCCTGGTCGGCATAGCGGCCGAACGGGTAACGCGACTCCAGGGCCTTGAGCTTGTTTACGGCGCTGGTGTAGCTGGAATTGTCCAGGTCAGCCTGGGCCTGCTGATACAGCTCGGCCTCGCTGAGGTTCTCGTCGATGACTTCCTTATTAGAGGAACAGGCCGCGGTGAGCCCGAGGATGGCGATCAGCAGCAGGTGTTTCACTTGCATGGCGGCTTGCGTCCCTTTGACGGCCGCTGTCTTGGGCGGGGCCGTCCTGTTATGATGAGCGCCCCGGCCAACCCCGGGACAAAAGAAGCCGTATTTAACCACAAGCTCGCAGCTGAAACCAAAGGCTGTGCGCCCACTGAATCGAGCATGTCCGAGATCATTCAACTTAGCGCAGAGGTCCCGTCCGAACTGGGCGGTCAACGCCTCGACCAGGTCGCCGCCCAATTGTTCGACGAGTATTCGCGCTCGCGGCTGACGGCATGGATCAAAGATGGCCGTCTGACGGTCGACGGTGCTGTCCTGCGCCCGCGTGACACCGTGCATGGCGGTGCCGTGCTGGCCCTGGAAGCCGAGCAGGAAGCCCAGGGCGAATGGGAGGCCGAGGACATTGCGCTGGACATCGTCTATGAAGACGACCAGATCCTGGTCATCAACAAGCCTGCGGGCCTGGTGGTGCACCCGGCTGCCGGCCATGCCAGCGGTACCTTGCTCAACGCCTTGCTGCATCACGTGCCCGACATCATCAACGTGCCACGTGCCGGCATCGTCCACCGCCTGGACAAGGACACCACCGGCCTGATGGTCGTGGCCAAGACCTTGCAGGCGCAAACCCACCTGGTGGACCAGTTGCAGAAGCGCTCGGTCAGCCGTATCTACGAATGCATCGTGGTGGGCGTGGTCACCGCCGGCGGCAAGATCGACGCCCCCATCGGTCGCCACGGCGGCATGCGCCAGCGCATGGCTGTCACAGACGGTGGCAAGCCAGCAGTCAGCCACTACCGTGTGCTCAAGCGTTTCCGGTCGCACACTCACGTGCGGGTCAAGCTCGAAACCGGCCGTACCCACCAGATTCGCGTGCACATGGCCCACGTCGGCTTCCCCCTGGTCGGTGACCAGACCTACGGCGGGCGCTTCCGCATCCCGCCTGCGGCAAGCCCGACCATGGTCGAGGCGGTCAAGACCTTCCCGCGTCAGGCCCTGCACGCACGCTTCCTGGCACTGGTGCACCCGGCGACGGGCGAGCGCATGGAATGGGAATCGCCGCTGCCCGATGATTTCGTCTGGCTGCTGTCGCTGCTCAACCAGGATCGCGAGAGTTTCATCGGATGAGTGGCCTGACGCAGTGGCTGCTGACACCGGACTGGCCTGCGCCAGCCTCGGTTCGCGCCTGCGTCACCACCCGCCAGGGCGGCGTCAGCCTGCCGCCTTTCGATACCTTCAACCTGGGTGACCATGTGGGGGACGACCCTGCGGCCGTTGCCCAGAACCGTCTGCGCCTGAGCGGCGAGTTCGACATCCAGCCCGCCTGGCTCAAGCAGGTGCACGGCTTGGCCGTCGCCGATGCCGACCCGTCCCGCGTGGTCGAAGCCGATGCCAGCTGGACCGACCGGCCAGGCATCGCCTGCACGGTGATGACCGCCGATTGCCTGCCTGTACTGTTCTGTGACCAGGTTGGTACGCAGGTGGCGGCAGCCCATGCGGGCTGGCGCGGGCTTGCCGGGGGCGTGCTGGAGGCCACCCTGGATCGCCTGGACGTACCACCGGCTCAGGTGCTGGTATGGCTGGGCCCGGCGATTGGGCCCCAGGCATTCGAAGTGGGCCTGGAAGTGCGTGATGCCTTCACTGCGGTGCACCCGGAGGCCGCGCGGGCATTCGTCGACGGCAAACGCCCCGGCAAGCTGATGGCCGATATCTACGCCCTGGCCCGTATTCGCCTGGCAGCCCGTGGGGTCACGGCTGTTTACGGTGGCGGCTTGTGCACGGTGAGCGACGAGCGGTTCTTCTCTTATCGGCGCACCCCGCAAGGTGGGCGTTTCGCTTCATTGGTGTGGCTGGCGCCGCGCTAGCAATGGGCTGCACCTGCCCTTACACCAGTGCAAATCCAACAGCTTGACCTCCGTCAACCCCGCTACGCTTGAATCTTCCAGAATCAGCCTTATCTATAAGACATCTCAGGCAGGTTTCTTCATAAACAGGCGCTGTCCATCGCTCCGACCTGCCCTTTACAGGAAGGTACATCATGCGAATAGACCGTTTGACCAGCAAGCTCCAGCTTGCAATATCCGATGCGCAATCCCTGGCCGTTGGCATGGATCACCCCGCCATCGAGCCTGTCCACTTGCTCCAGGCCTTGCTCGAACAGCAAGGTGGCTCTATCAAGCCACTGCTGATGCAGGTCGGCTTCGACATCAATAGCCTGCGTCAGGCGATGGTCAAGGAACTTGACCAACTGCCGAAAATCCAGAACCCCACGGGCGATGTGAACATGTCGCAGGATCTGGCACGCCTGCTCAACCAGGCAGACCGCCTGGCCCAGCAAAAGGGTGATCAGTTCATTTCCAGCGAGCTGGTCGTGCTGGCGGCCATGGACGAGAACAGCAAGCTGGGCAAGTTGCTGCTCAGCCAGGGCGTGAGCAAGAAAGCCTTGGAGAACGCCATCAACAACCTGCGCGGTGGTGCGGCCGTGAACGATGCCAACGCCGAGGAATCGCGTCAGGCACTGGACAAGTACACCGTCGACCTGACCAAGCGTGCCGAAGAAGGCAAGCTTGACCCTGTGATCGGCCGTGACGACGAAATCCGCCGCACCGTTCAGGTGTTGCAACGCCGTACCAAGAACAACCCCGTGCTGATCGGTGAGCCCGGCGTGGGCAAGACCGCCATTGCCGAAGGCCTCGCCCAGCGCATCATCAACGGTGAAGTGCCAGATGGCCTGAAAGGCAAGCGTTTGCTCGCCCTGGACATGGGGGCCCTGATTGCCGGCGCCAAGTACCGGGGTGAATTCGAAGAGCGCCTCAAAGGCCTGCTCAACGAACTGTCGAAGCAGGAAGGGCAGGTGATCCTGTTCATCGACGAACTGCACACCATGGTCGGCGCCGGTAAAGGCGAGGGTGCCATGGATGCGGGCAACATGCTCAAGCCGGCCCTGGCCCGTGGTGAACTGCATTGCGTAGGCGCCACCACCTTGAACGAGTACCGCCAGTTCATCGAGAAGGACGCGGCCCTGGAGCGTCGCTTCCAGAAGGTGCTGGTGGAGGAGCCTAGCGAAGAGGACACCATCGCTATTCTGCGTGGCCTGAAAGAACGCTATGAAGTGCACCACAAGGTGGCCATCACCGACGGCGCCATCATCGCGGCGGCCAAGCTCAGCCACCGCTACATCACCGATCGCCAGTTGCCTGACAAGGCCATCGACCTGATCGACGAGGCAGCCAGCCGTATTCGGATGGAAATCGACTCCAAGCCTGAGGTCCTCGACCGTCTCGACCGCCGTCTGATCCAGCTTAAGGTCGAGTCCCAGGCGCTCAAGAAAGAAGAGGATGAGGCTGCCAAGAAGCGCTTGGAGAAGCTGACCGAGGAAATCGAGCGCCTTGAGCGTGAATATTCCGACCTCGAAGAGATCTGGGCGTCGGAAAAAGCTGAAGTGCAGGGTTCGGCCCAGATTCAGCAAAAGATCGAGCAAGCGCGTCAGGAACTTGAGGCCGCCCGCCGCAAAGGCGACCTGAGCCGCATGGCTGAGCTGCAGTACGGGGTAATCCCGGACCTGGAGCGCAGCCTGCAGATGGTGGACCAGCACGGCAAGACCGATAACCAATTGCTGCGCAACAAGGTGACCGAGGAAGAAATCGCCGAAGTGGTTTCCAAGTGGACGGGCATCCCTGTGTCCAAGATGCTGGAAGGCGAGCGCGAGAAGCTGCTGAAAATGGAAGCGCTGCTGCATCAGCGTGTAATTGGCCAGAGCGAGGCCGTTACCGCCGTGGCCAACGCGGTGCGCCGGTCCCGGGCAGGCTTGTCCGATCCTAACCGGCCCAGCGGCTCGTTCATGTTCCTCGGCCCGACCGGCGTGGGCAAGACCGAACTGTGCAAGGCGCTGGCCGAATTCCTGTTCGATACCGAGGAGGCCATGGTGCGTATCGATATGTCCGAGTTCATGGAGAAACACTCCGTGGCGCGGCTGATTGGTGCACCACCAGGCTATGTGGGGTACGAGGAGGGCGGTTACCTGACCGAGGCCGTACGCCGCAAGCCGTACTCGGTGGTGCTGCTCGACGAGGTAGAGAAGGCTCACCCCGACGTGTTCAACGTGCTGTTGCAGGTACTGGAAGACGGACGCCTCACCGATAGCCACGGGCGCACCGTGGACTTCCGCAATACGGTCATCGTGATGACGTCCAACCTCGGCTCGGCACAGATCCAGGAGTTGGTGGGCGATCGCGAGGCGCAGCGTGCCGCCGTGATGGATGCGGTGGGCGCGCACTTCCGTCCCGAATTCATCAACCGGATCGACGAAGTGGTGGTGTTCGAACCGCTGGGCCGCGAGCAGATCGCCGGCATTACCGAGATCCAGCTGGGACGGCTGCGCAGCCGCCTGATGGAGCGCGAGCTTTCGCTGAGCTTGAGCCCGCAAGCCCTGGACAAGCTGATCGCCGTGGGTTACGACCCGGTGTATGGTGCGCGGCCGCTCAAGCGCGCGATTCAGCGCTGGATCGAAAACCCGCTGGCGCAGTTGATCCTGTCGGGCAAGTTCGTGCCAGGTACGGCGATCACTGCCACGGTGGAAGGCGACGAGATCGTCTTTGCGTGACGTTAAGTTGTTGGGGCCGTCTCGCGGCCCATTGCGGCTGGTCCGGCGCCCCGGCAATGTCGCTCCAAATCCTGATGCATTAGGCATCATGCGGTCAGGGTAGGAGCGGCCTCGTGCCGCGATGGGCCGCAAAGCGGCCCTGACAACCCTTATGCTGTCATCGACGAGCCCGGCCAACCCCCGTAAAACCGGGCCTTTGCGCTAATCCAAGATAACTTGCTGAAATTTTTGAAATTTATGCTTGCATGATCAATCGAGTGGCCCTAATATACGCCGCGTTGTCAGGCACTAAGCGAATCACCAGCAACACCGGTGACCGCAAAACAACTTAGAAATCAGTAAGTTGAATGAAAAAAAGTGGTTGACAAGCAAAACGAAGAATGTAGAATAGCCGGCCTCAGCAGCGATAACGCGAAAGCGGATAGCCAAAGAGACCGAAGTTAACACAAGCTTCGAAGATGTAAGGTTGTACCGAAGTTCAGTTCCGCGATAGCTCAGTCGGTAGAGCAAATGACTGTTAATCATTGGGTCCCTGGTTCGAGTCCAGGTCGCGGAGCCAATCTCGGGGTGTAGCGCAGTCCGGTAGCGCGCCTGCTTTGGGAGCAGGATGTCAGGAGTTCGAATCCCCTCACCCCGACCATTTTCCGGGTCGTTAGCTCAGTTGGTAGAGCAGTTGGCTTTTAACCAATTGGTCGTAGGTTCGAATCCTACACGACCCACCATGTAAGAAGGGCATCTCGAATGAGATGCCCTTTTTCTTTTGCCTCGGTTTTTCTAAGCCCTGTGTTTTCCCGCAAATCCGCTATTCTGGCCTGTGTCTTTCGCAGTCTGGGGACCTATTGGCATGGGAGCCAACACATCAAGTGTCGTGGTCGTGGGTGGAGGCATCATGGGTGCTTCCATTGCGTGGCACCTTGCAAGGCTCGGTGCTCGGGTCACTGTTCTGGAGCAAGGGTCTCGAGCCGCCAGTGGCGTTACCCGTTGGTCATATGGTTGGGTAGGCACTGCCAGCGCCAGTGCATCGGACAACCCGGCGGCATTTTCCTCCACATTGCAGGCCATCGCCGACTTCAACCGGCTGGCGCTTGACCTCGGGCCTTTGCCGATTGCCGCCCGTGGCGCCATGGTGTGGTTGGACAACGATGCGCAAACGGCCGCCCTCATCCACCAGCAACGTTCTGCCGGCGTAAACCTTCAACCACTGGACGCCCAGCAGATAAGCGCACTTGAGCCGTGCATGATCACGCCACCCACACTGGCCGCTTGGGCGCCGGACGATTTTGCCGTGGAACCTGTTGCCTTGGCGAAAATGCTGTTGAGCGGCGCCGAGCAAGCCGGGGCAGAGGTTCTATACGGCCGGCGGGTCGATGGCATAGAGACGCACAACGGACGCGTGACGGCCGCCAGGTGCGCAACGCAAACCTACGCCGCCGATACCGTGGTGCTGGCCAATGCCGGTGCCGCAATCGGCCTTGCAGCAGGTGTAGGTCTGCCCTTGCCCTTGCTTACCCGGCCTGCTGTACTGATGCGCTTCGCGGCGCCAGCCGGTGTAGTGCGGCACCTGGTCTACGGTAATGGCTTGGAGTTACGCCCGGCATTGGAAGGGGGCGTGGCCTGCGCCGAAGAAGCGCCTGCCGAGGGTGAGGCAGGGTTGCCAGCCTTGGTCGAGCGCACCACAAAAGCCATCCGGCAGATGTTCATCGGCGCCACGGCGCTTTCGCTGCGCGCGGTCAGTATCGGGCACCGACCGATGACCCCGGAAGGCAAGCCTGTGATGGGTTACCTTCCTGGCGTCGAGGGGGTGTACGCCTTGGTGGCACATCCTGGAATCGTGCTAGCGCCCCACCTCGGCCGTCTGGCAGCCGAGGAAATCGTTCGAACGCGACGCTAGCCGGGCGCCTGCGAGTGCACCCAGCCAGCAGCCAGGTCAGTGCAACTTCAGCCGTGGTTCAGTGCCGCGACCAATCTTGCTGCCCAGCATCATCAGGGCCGTGCGGAAGAAACCGTACAACGCCATCTGGTGCATACGATACAGCGACACGTAGAACATCCTTGCCAGCCAGCCTTCGAGCTTCACACTGCCCATCAAGTTACCCATCAGGTTACCCACGGCCGAGAAGCGCGAGAGCGACACCAGCGAGCCATAATCCTTGTACTGGTAGGTCGGCAGCGGCTTGTTCTCAAGGCGCGCCTTGATGCTCTGCGCCAGCATCGACGCCTGCTGGTGGGCCGCCTGCGCCCGGGGCGGTACGTTGCGATCGCTGTCTGGCTGCGGGCAGGCGGCGCAGTCACCGAAGGCGAAAATATCGTCATCACGGGTGGTTTGCAGGGTGGGCCGTACGACCAGTTGGTTGATGCGGTTGGTCTCCAGGCCATCGATCTCCTTCAGGAAACCCGGCGCCCGAATGCCCGCTGCCCAGACCTTCAGGCTGGCCTGGATCACTTCGCCGTCCTTGGTCTTGAGACCTTCGGCCGTCACTTCGCTGACGGCCGCGTTGGTCATTACCTTCACCCCCAGCTTCTCAAGGGTCTGATGCACGGGCACGCTGATGCGCTCCGGCAGTGCCGGCAGCACGCGCGGGCCTGCCTCGATCAAGGTGATGTGCATGTCTTTCGGTTGAATGCGGTCCAGGCCGTAGGCCGCCAGTTCATGGGCCGCGTGATGCAGCTCGGCAGCCAGCTCCACGCCCGTGGCACCTGCACCGACGATGGCTACGCTGATCTTTTCACTGGCCACATCGCCTGCATGGGCGCGCAGGTAATGGTTGAGCAGTTGCTGGTGGAAGCGTTCAGCCTGCTTGCGCGTGTCCAGGAACAGGCAATGCTGCGCCGCACCCAAGGTGCCGAAGTCGTTGGTGTTCGAGCCCACGGCAATGACCAGGGTGTCGTAGGCAAGGGTGCGCGCGGGCAGCAGTTCGCGGCCGTCTTCATCGAGCGTGGCGGCCAACTGGATCCGCTTGCTCTCACGCTCCAGGCCGCTCATGCGCCCCAGTTGGAAGTTGAAGTGGTTCCACTTGGCTTGCGCCACGTAGTTCAGTTCGTCTTCGGAGGAGTTCAAGGAGCCGGCGGCCACCTCGTGCAGCAGCGGTTTCCAGATATGGGTGAGGTTGGTGTCCACCAGGGTGATGTCAGCCTGCTTGCGCTTGCCCAGGGTCTTGCCCAGGCGGGTCGCCAATTCCAAGCCGCCGGCGCCGCCGCCGACAATCACGATGCGATGAGTCATGGGAATATCTCATAAGGTTTACGGAATTCTTGGCCCAACGGGCCGGCCGCACGGGGTAAGAGGGGAGGGCGAGCGCAAGGCAGCTCATAGCTCCGGTCCACTCAACGGGCGCAGACCCAAGACAGCGGGGGTGGCGAGATGCTCGACCCCAATGTATGCAGGGCTTGCAGGTCATCATCGACACTGGCTGACACGCAGGGTTCAGGCGTGGGTCATGCTGGGCCTCTACGGATAGACGTTCGTGCAGGGGCAAACGCTACAGTGGTCGCTCACGCGGCTGTAACAAATGATAATGCTTTCTATCCGCGCCGCCGAGTGTACGTCATCGCAAACGATCACTGCACAGGATCAAAGGCTGATCCCCACATCGAAGACGATGCTGCGCCCCAGGTTGCCGCGAAGAAAGTCCGGCGCATCCGGGTGAGCGAACAACACCCGGGCAAAGGTTGGCCCGACCAGCGACAGGGAGCGCCAGCCCTGGCGCAAATACTCGGTGGGCGGCGGGAAGTGGGTGTTGAGGTCCAGCACCTCGCGCTTGAGGCTGGCGAAGGCAATGATGTCCAGCTCGTTCAGGTCCAGCCCGCGCTCACGGTAGTTGTGCGCTTTCTTGCGCAGGGTAGGTGCCAGCCTGCCCAGCAACTCGGTGGCACTGATGCGGC
Organism: Pseudomonas sp. SGAir0191; assembly: GCF_002812565.2. Lineage (NCBI taxonomy): Bacteria > Pseudomonadati > Pseudomonadota > Gammaproteobacteria > Pseudomonadales > Pseudomonadaceae > Pseudomonas > Pseudomonas sp. SGAir0191. Next base: position 4,322,738 of record NZ_CP025035.2, on the reverse strand, counting down.
GAGGGCGCGCTTCGCGTCGCACCAGTTGCGCCAGTGAAAAGGCGCTGCGCCTGCGTTGCAGCTCTTCTCGCCATTCATCGTTAAGCCGGCGACCCTCGTCCAGCACGAAGAACACCTCGAAGGCCGCATCGCGGAACAGTACGTCAGGCGGCTCCTGGCCGGCGGGTGTGAAGTCTTCGTTGCGATACGCGATGTTCAGGCCTTGTAGCAGGCGCTGGCAGACCCAACGCTCACGCTCCCATTTGCGGGCATTGGACAGAAACGCATTGGCTTGTTCGGCCTGGATGGTCAGCAGGCGCAGGTAATCGGAATCATCCATGAAGCAAGCTTAGCTGTAATTTGATGACGATCAGGTGTTGATCGCGCCTTGAATCAATGAATTGCATGCTTGTGGTGTAGGGACACGTTGATACTTGGGCAATACGTGTAGACTCGCCTTTGTCCATGCATTGATTGAGGTTATTCCTACATGATCAGCGCGCAGGTGCTGTCGGGAACAACGCTGACCGTTGGCTGGCTCGGCTACGTGCCGCTGCTCGCCTGGGCCACCAGTCAGGCCCGCTGGGTCGAGCTGGTCACCGACCGACGGCGCCAGCACTTGCTGTTCGGCACCGTGGTCGGGTTGTTCGCGCTGTGGTTGGTTCGGCGTGATTTCGACACGGGCGTGTCCTACCACTTCATCGGCATGACCGCCGTCACCCTGCTGCTGGACTGGCCGCTGGCAGTACTGGGTGGCTTCATGGCGCAAGTGGGCCTGCTGCTGCTCGGGCGTCAGGAGTTGACTGCGTTAGGGGTCAACGGCCTGCTGTTGGTCGGCCTGCCGGTCCTGGTCACCGAAGTCTGTGCCATCGCGGTGGAACGCGCGCAGCCGCAAAACCTTTTCGTGTACATCTTTTGCTCAGGGTTTTTCCCGGCGGCACTGACGGTGGTCGTCTGCCTTAGTGCCGCGCTGGGGTTGCTCTGGCTCGATGGGTTGTTCGCCATGCCGGAGTGGCTGAGTGATTTCGTGGGCTACCTGTGGCTGATGATGTTTCCCGAAGCGTTTATCAACGGAACCGTCATCAGCGCACTGGTGGTCTTCTGCCCCGAATGGCTGGAGACGTTCAACCGCACTCGATACCTGCAGGCTCCCTGGAAGGAAGGCGGTGACTGACAGCCATGCCTCGCTGCACAGCATCTAGCTGGTGTATCTCCCAAAGTGATCAGTGACGAGGCTCCAGATCCCCCGAATACAATTCGTCTTCCGAGTCCTCGGCCCCGGGAATCTTGTGCTCCTCGGACGCCCAGGCGCCCAGGTCGATCAGTTTGCAGCGGTCGGAGCAGAATGGCCGAAAGGTGTTCTTCTCGTTCCATTCCACAGGTGCGCCACAGGTCGGGCAATCGACGGTCAATGGCTGGCTCATGGCTGGCCTCCTCGTAAAGTCAGATAAAAGTGGTGCAGTCGGTCGATCTGCGCATGCAAGTGACCCAGGTCGCCGTCATTGACCACCACGTCATCGGCATGGCGCAGGCGTTCTTCACGCGGCAGCTGGGCCTGAAGAATGGCCTGCACCTGCTCGGCGCTGGTGTGGTCGCGGGCGAGGGTGCGTGCTACCTGCAGGGTCTGCGGGGCGTCGATGACCAGTACGCGCTGGGTTTTCTTATACTGCCCCGACTCGATCAGCAGGGGCGAGACATACACCGCATAGGGCGATTGCCCTTTGGCCAGGTAACTGAAAATCTCCTGGCCGATCAGCGGGTGCAACAATTGCTCCAGCCATTTGCGCTGCGCCGGGTCGGTGAAGATCAACTGGCGCAGCGCGGCACGGTCAAGCTGCCCATCCGCCTGCAGCACGGTAGGGCCGAAGTGCTCGACGATGCTCGCCAAGGCCGGGCGGCCGGGCTCGACCACCCACCGCGCTGCCTGATCGGCATCGACCAAGTGCACGCCAAGCTCGACGAATCGCTCGGCTGCGGCGCTCTTGCCGCTGCCGATGCCGCCGGTGAGGCCGAGAATCCAGGGTGTTGTGGCCGCTGTGGTCATTGGAATCCAAGCAGTTGCATGTAGGAGGTGGGTATTTCATCACCCCAGAGCACGGCAATCCACCCCGCAATAGCCAGATAAGGCCCAAAGGGCATTGCCGCCCCCATGGCATGCCGGCGCAGCCCGATCAGGCACAACCCTATGAATGTGCCCGCCACCGAGGACAGCAATAGGGTCAGGGGCAGCACCTGCCAGCCACCCCAGGCACCGATGAGCGCCATCAATTTGAAGTCACCATACCCAAGGCCTTCCTTGCCGGTCAGCAACTTGAATGCCCAGTAGACGGTCCAGAGGCTCAGATAACCCAGCACGGCGCCCCACAGCGCATCGCCAAGTGGCGCGAACACATTGCCAGCATTGACGATCAGCCCCAGCCACACTGCCGGCAACACCAGGACGTCGGGCAACAGCTGTTGATCCGCATCGATCAGGCTCAGCGTCAGCAGGCACCAGGTCAGCAGCAGCGCAAAAAGCGCTTGCTCCGACGGGCCGAAGCGCCAGGCAATGGCCATCGACAACAGGGTACTGGCCACCTCGACCAAGGGATAACGCACGGTGATCCGTCCCTTGCACCCCCGGCAACGGCCATTGAGTGCCAGGTAACTGAGCACAGGGATGTTCTCCCACGCACGGATGACGTGCTTGCACAAAGGGCAATGGGAGCCGGGTAACCATAAGTCGAACCGCGCAGACGAGGTTGGGGGTAGCTCCAGTATCTCTTGAGCAGTGCGTCGCCATTGCCGCTTGAGCATGATCGGCAAACGATGCGCCACGACATTGATGAAGCTGCCTGCCAGCAAACCGAGCAGCACCGCCCAGGCGATGAAATGCGCAGGCTCCATGCCCTGCAGTGTCCAGACCGTCATATCAGATCAGGCTACCCAGTTGGAAAATCGGCAGGTACATCGCCACCACCAGCCCACCGACCAGCACTCCCAGCACCAGCACGATGGCCGGTTCCAGCAGACTGGCCAGCTGGTCCAGGGCCTGGCTGACCTGGTCCTCATAATGGATGGCAGCCTTGTCCAGCATCTGGTCCAAGGTCCCGCTGGCCTCGCCGATTGCCGTCATTTGCACCAGCAGGGGCGGGAACACGCGCTCCTCAGCCATCGCCTGATTGAGGGCCCGACCGTTCGCCAGTGCCTGACGCAACCGCATCACCGCCTGCTCGTGAAGCTCACTCCCACACCCCCTGGCCACCGTGCCCAGCGCGTCCAGCAACGGCACCCCAGCCGCATAACTGGTCGCTAGGCTGCGGGCGAACCGCGCCAGCGCAGCCTGCCCCAACAACGCTCCGAACACCGGCATGCTTAGCAGTTGCTGCGCGCACCACAGGCGTGCCGGTGTATGCTGGCGATACAGCTGGCGCCCACCGATGCCCAGCAGTATCCCTGCCAGCGCCACCCAGGGCGCCACCTGCCCGAACCCAGCCGACAGGTCTATCACCCACTGGGTGAGGGCTGGCAATGCCGTACCCATGCCGACGAACATCGATTCGAACTGCGGAATCACTTCCAGCAACAAGATGGTCGAAACCCCCAACCCCGTGAGCAACAGCAGGATGGGATAGGCCATCGCCTTTCGCACCTTCTTCTCAAGCGTGCGCCGCTGCTCCAGCATGCACGCCAACTGTTCGAGCTGCCGATCGAGCGTCCCCGACTGCTCACCCACCCGTACCAAATTGCAGTACAGCCCATCGAACCAGCGAGGATGGCGTTGCAAGGCATCCGCCAGCCCCAGCCCTGCGCCCAGGTCTTTTTTCAGCGCCAGCAACACCGCCGCCTGCCCCTCAGGGCAGCCGCTACGGCTCATCACCTCGAACGCCTGCAACAACGGCACCCCCGCTCGCAGCAAGGTCGCCAGCTGCCGACTGAAACCCGCCGTGTCCGGCCTGGTCTGCCAACGCGGCCAGGTCAGTGCCAGCCCACCCACAGGTCGCACCCGCGCCACCGTGATGCCTTGGCGAATTAGCGCAGCCTGTACATAGGCCGCGCTGCGCCCTGTGGTCTGGCCGCTGACGGGTGCGCCGCTGGCGTCCGTGCCCTGCCAGGTATAGAGATGCGTAGATGACGTCATGTACATGTCCTTTTCGTCCCTGTGACAAGCCTGGAAACAGCTTGCCCCATCCATGGAAAGGCGCGCCTTTCCGATGGTCACTAGAGTAGTGCAGCGAGGGCAAAGCCCAAGCGGGTAGAGGTGACAAAAGGTGTCTGTTCAGGCCTACTGCGCCGCTGCCGGTCGAGGCAAGCCTGACCTCACTGAGTCTGCGTATCGAAAAGGAAATTGTTCATGAAAGGGCAACGCGGCATCACCCTGATCGAACTGATGATCGTCGTCGCGATCATCGGCATTCTGGCGACCATCGCCTTACCGATGTACACCAACCACCAAGCCCGCTCCAAGGCCGCCGCCGGCCTGCTGGAGATCAGCGCCCTGAAAACAGCGATGGACCTGCGCTTGAACGAAGGCCGCGACGTTACCGACGTCGCCAGCCTCGGCGGCCAGCCCAGCACCGCCCATTGCGCGATCACCGCCACCGGCAAGGCCAGCGATGCCAGTGGCCGCATCGTCTGCACCCTGGTCGACGCCCCTGCGACCGTGCTGGGCAAGGCCCTGACCCTGACCCGCTCAGCCACCGGTTGGGCCTGCACTACCGACATCGAAACCGACCTCGCCCCCAACGGCTGCGCCGCGCCGTAAGGATGACGCAATAAACGAATGGAAACAGAGGTTTGCGTAACGGGTGCAGCAGTGGTACGTTGCGCTACACGCCGGTGTAGCTCAGTCGGTAGAGCAGCGCACTCGTAACGCGAAGGTCGCAGGTTCGATTCCTGTCTCCGGCACCACTTCAGGTTCCAGCGAAGGCTACCAAAATCTCTGGAACCCCCGTAAAACCCGCCTTCTGGCAGCCACGCTGTTCATCCAGAACAGCCTCGCAGCCCACCCCCGTCACCCCAGCCATCACACGACCACTGTAGGAGCGGCCTCGTGCCGCGATGGGCCGCAAAGCGGCCCCAACGATCTAGCATTCTGTAAAAATCCGACAGCCTCTCCAGCTCAACGCCCCTGCTACCGCACCCCCGACCGACACCGCATACCGCTCTAACAAACCTTTGAGCGCCCCTGCCAGCCTTCCGAAGATGAGGGTCTTCAGCCCGCGCTCACTCCAATCGCCACAAAAGCTGGTGTTTGAGGCATGTGAAACCGCATGGGCGAGAGGAGCTGACCTCGTTTGGCAACTATCCCGTCATCGGTCTCGCAGATGCTGGCAGAAGAGTCTGAAGAACAAGCGGATGCTGGCTGAGCGGCAATGATCCTTTTGCATCCAAGCAACAAGCCAAGGCCGATGCGCGTGTCTGAGGGCAAATATTCGAACGTGTTGCCTTGGACTGGCACAAGGAAATGTCCGTGAAGTGGGCGCCGGGTCATTCCCGGACAGTGCTCAGTCGTTTGAAGACTCACGTTTTCCGCTGCTCGGCGCACGCGCCATCGTTGATCTGGATACCTTTGACCTCATGCAGCCGCTTGAGGCGATCAAGAAACGCGGCACGATCGACGTGGCCTTGAGGGTGCAAAACTACCTACAGAGCATCATGCGTGAGGCGAAGCGGTTACGGCTGATCACGGTGAACCCTGCGTATGACCTTGAGGGTTTCATCAGCGCGTCACGGGTTACGCACCGACCTGCACTCCCGCTGTCACGTCTGCCTGATTTGATGGACCGCATCGAGAACTACAAGGGGCGCACGCTCACTCGGCTGACTGTGATGTTGTCGCTTCATGTGTTTGTCCGGTCCAGCGAACTGCGCTTCGCACGCTCGAGTGAGTTCGACCTGAAGCGCGGCATATGGGACATACCTGACACGCGGCCCGCGTTGGACGGAGTGCCGTATTCGACCAGAGGGACGAAGATGGCGGGCGACATCCATCTCGTCCCCCTGTCACCGCAGGCGGTGGCATTGCTCGAACAGAATCATGCGATTACGGGGTATTTCGATCTGGTGTTCACTAGTGACGCTCGCTCTTGGAAGCCTATGTCAGAGAACACGGTCAACAGCGCTCTGCGGAACATGGGCTATGACACCAAGACCGAAATCTGCGGGCATGGCTTTCGGTCCATGGCGTGCAGTGCCCTGGTCGAATCCGGGCTGTGGCCAGAGACGGCTATCGAGCGGCAGATGAGCCACAGGGAGCGCAACAATGTTCGGGCGGCGTATATCCACAAGGCCGAGTTCCTGGAGGAGCGGCGAATGATTATGAGTTGGTGGAGCCGTTACCTCGAAGCGAACCGGCAGGAGCATATCTCGCCGCATGAGTTCGCGAATCAGACCGGGGCAAACGTTTCTAGCCTACGAGCAAGGCGTGGCGCAGTCGAGTGAGCGCACGGCTTTGAAGCGTCGGTGATCCGCGTTTCCATGCGGGTCCATTCAAACAGGGCTGCAAAGCCGCCCTGTTTGGATGGACCTCATCTGAAAAATCAAAAACACTAAATCGGCCACTGGAAACCGCGGGATTTCGTACACACCCAACGTCATTTTCAACTGCAAAATCCAGCGGGCGAGTCGCTTGACCCTCTCGGATTGCGGGCGTAGAAAAGACAGTGCAAAGGCTGTCGTTGACAGCACCCCAGGTGACCCGAGCCTTCAAGGTCACGCCGCTCCTGCGGTGGTTCTTCCCCCAAATGGCGATTAGCGTCCGGCAGCTCGCCCGGTCACCTCCCCGGTGATGGTTGCCTACTTCAGACGATGGCCCTCGTGCGCCAGACAACACTTCCTACTTCGCCGCCCTGCAGCAACCTTTCTGCTTGGCCGAATCTTGCGCCAACCTGTGCCCGTCTCTTTCTCCTGGAAAGGACGGGCGCTTCTAACACTGCTGCAGCCCTCATCGCATTTGGCTTTGCGGCAACTTCACTCGTGACAATCGATGTGACAAACGCCGATGTCATCAGCAACAGCGATGTAGATGATGGTGCCGCAGACTAAGGAATGGACTGCACTTGACTGATATTCAGGCATGTCCCGGTCATCCCACCGCTGCGTTCTCCCGGCTCAGGATCTCGCGGCACTGGTCTCGTCAGCCAATGCAGCCTCCACCCGCCCACCGGTAAAGGTGTTCAGGAGGCCAGATCATGAGATGCCCTTGCTCCCGGACGTAAGGAGCCGCGAGTCCCGCGCTAGAGGACATCCCCACAGGTCGCAGGGGCCTTGATCCCTGATGACACTCAGCATTCTTGGCGGGATGACGTGGGGCCGGTGCATGACCTTGCTCGGCGGCCTGCTTCCACCAATGAACGGCTTTTTCATATTGCTGCAGGTCGGAGTAGGCCAGGGCCAATTCATATTGAGCGGCCGGGTCGCCAGATTTCGCTTGTTGTGACAGCGCCTTATCCGGCGACGGCTCACAGGCTGTAAGTACCGGGAACAACACCGCCAAGGCAAGGATAGGAAAGGCCTTGTGGGCAAGGGAGAAGAATCGCTGGATCATGCTGATACCTCATGGCCTTGCAACGCTTCGAGTGTGTGAAAGTAGCGTGCCTTATGGAAAGCTATGGCGGCGGTTCCGAGGCTGATGATCGGTAGAAGAGATACGGCGGCAAGTTCGGGAGCGTCGATCAGGGCCACCAATCCGAACAGGAACAGCAAGGCCACAAGTACCGTTCCTGCCCAGAACAGCTTGTTCTTCCTGATACCGAAGGCTTGTCCGGACGTATCCTGCCGGGATTTGGTACGGGCGATGAGATAGGCCAGCACGAACAAGGCAGTGGAGAGCAAGTTCATGCCGAGAAGCACTGCCGCTTCGATAAATGAAGCATCCTCCACAAGGTAGGGTGAGCGGAGCAGTGTCCAGACGCCACAGGCACAAAGTGCATAGAACCAGACGTCCTTGTGCTTGGCGGGGCGTAGTCGGCAATGTTCGTTCAGCCAGTCGAAAGCCTGTTTTTCAGGCTTGCCAAGTGCCCTGTCGACGAGAAGAGAAATATCGGACTCGCGCTGGTCTATCAGCCTATTGCCGTCCGATTCGATCACATTGAAGTTGTGATCCATCCTGATTTTATCAACTTGATGCCCTTCGTCCTGCAGCAACTTGAAGATCGTGTCATGTGCATTTTCGTCTGCCTGCTCGAACCGTATTTCCATTAGAGTCATTTCCTTTTTGATAGTGACTGAGCCGGCTGCGGTAACGGGTGCCCGTGGCGATTCACCAGGCGGTAGCCGAAGCTGACGGGATGGTCGTAGGCCGGGCGGTAGTAGATATCGGTGCGGGATTTGACCGGCCGGGTATCCAACCCGCGCAGATCGGGAGCTGGGCCGCAAAGATTCTGCACTTCGTCGCTCCATTCAGCGTTTTCAGCGCCATGGCGCATGTACCTATCGAGTAACGGGATAAAGCAAAGCCAGTGCCATACGCGAAGCAGTGGAGACAGCCTGTGCCTGGAATAAGTGGCCTTCTGCTGCGGCGTGATCGTTCCCGGCTGCGGCTGAACCGCCTTAATGCCATGCTCCATATAGCGGCGCAGGAACTCAAGCCGCTGCAGGTCATATAACCCCTCAATTCCGCTACCGCAGGTGTAGGGCTCCATCAAGTAAGAGGGGTGAGGGTTTCCTGATGTGCGCAGCTTATTGCTCTCTATTGCTGCATGTGGATGGGGGGCGTAGAGCTGTAGGGCACCCATTGGGCCGTAGCGGTTGTCCACTGCCGGCCTGATATGCCGCCAGGGGATATGTGCAATACGGCCTTGACCATTATCAATATGGATCAGTTGGGCCTGACGGTTATAGCGGATTCTACCTGCGGATAGTTTGTTGGATTTTATGGCGTAGTACGTAAGTGGTGCCAGAATTAATAGGGCAAACAAATATAGAGGAGCAAATTCAACAGGCGATGCACCAGTGAATACTGCCAATGCCAGAATAAACATCAGGACGACATGATGAATGCTGATTAATAAGAGGGCTGCAGAGCTGCTGCACTTGGCCGGTATCTCGATAAAGCGATCATTGAATTTGCCTGGATCACTGGTATCAATATTGAAATTTAAGTCTTTTGGCCACATGGCAATATCAAGCGCAGGAAGCTCATGTATTTCAGTCCGGCTTAATTCCTTTTCAAACTCCGCATCAAACATGGACAGATCAGGATTAGGGTGCTGGCGCACCCATTCCAGTTCGCCACGCCATAATGCGGCTACTCTAGTTTCCAACTCGTCTGTACTTAGCGGCGCCTCTTGTGGTTGTTGGCTCACGTCTTCTCCATTTCAAGCACCTGGTTGGGTTCGGCAAAGGCATTAGGCCAGTATTTAACTTCAATGTTGCCGCCCAATGTGTCCGTAGGGTAGCTAATATAACCGACACCATCGCGAACTTGAACAAGATCCGGGTCATCTAGCGTTTTTTGTATGCCGGTAAACTTGAATTCATTATGCTGGGTGATGGTGTAGGCGCTAACTTGCGGCTGCCAGCCGGGAAATGCCACGGTGACAGTACGGGCATCTGCTGGCAACTGGCTGCCATGATTTGCCCGATTGACCGCACCCCATACCGGAATAGTCAGCGAACCTATCGTGCGCAGTACCGCCGTATCCGTTTCGATATGAGGTTTCATAAAGAAGTAATAAAACCCAATGATTTCTTCTTCGGATGTAAAGGGAGAGAGAACTTCGTTACTGAATATCCGATTCTGGTGTATCCCTGTTCCCCAGATACTTCGGGCTATCCAATCCGTTACTTTGCGTTCTTCGGTGTTTTTCTCATTCCATGTCCGAATGACCTGATACGAGAGTTCCAGTGCGATTAGAGTCCAGCCTATCGGGCCTGACCCCAGCCTGGCGACTCCGAGGGCCAAACGAGCTGTACTGGCAGCAACCCCCGTACCGGCGGCGCGCGTTCCCATACTGGTCATGGCTGTTCTTGATAGTTGCGACAAGGCCCCGGCATGTTGTTGCGTACTTAGCTGCCCCATCAGGTGCAAGCCCCCAGTAGTTGCGGCGGCAGCCTGAAGTACGCTACCTGCAGCATGGGCGGTGGCCTGGCCGACGGAGTTTGCATTGGCGGCAAGCAACAATTCCTTGAAACTGGTCGTCGCTGCAGAGGCCGCCAACATGCCCACGGCCCAGTTACCGTAGCGCGTGGCCCTATGCTGTGCTTGTGTAGCCGCCCCTGCATTCGCCCGGGTTCTGGCTGCGGCCTCCCGGCCCTGATGCCTTGCCTCTCCGACCACGGCCATGGAGCTGCCTGTAGCGAGCAGGCCAGATACCAGGCTGAGAGAGTTGACGAGCACCGGACCATCGGCGTTGCCCAGCTTGTCGATCGCCTCTTGTAGGTTGCATGTCCCCAAAAAAATACCAAAGGCACCGAAGCTGAACTTGAGCCTATGCCAGTGGTTGGACGACTCCCGCAGCGCTTTGGCGTTACGATTGATCTCCGACAGATGATTCTGTACCGGCTCGCTCTTGTAGAGAGAGAGCAACTCATTGGCGTGGCGGGCCAGAGTGCTGGGGCGAAAGCCATTAACTGCCTTGCCGCCAGTGCGTTCCAGCAACCACTTGCCGGCCTGCCTGGGGTCAGTCGGCTCATGGCTAACCAGCGTACCTTCCAACAGTTGGAGGGCGCGGAAGTAAAGGCTACGCTCGAACGCTTCTGCCGTGCGTAGGCGCTTGCGGGCCACCAGCTCGGCGATGACATGGCTCAGATAGCGGCTGGCATCGTCCGGCGGCACCCGCTCTGCCAGTTGCCGTATCCGGTCTGTTACCAGGCTGGCCGCCACCAGGCCCCCCTGCTGGGCCATGGCGACGCCAACTTGAATGAAGTCCGCAAATTCCGGAAACCCCGTGATAGCACGCGCCATCAGGCCGGTGGGGCCGGCTTCGGGCAACATGGCCTCCAGCACCTTGCGGCCCTGCGGGTCGCAGGCGAGCACGGTCATCGAGTAGGTAACGGCGCGACGCAGGCAGATAAAGCTTTCTACATCGGTTTCATCGTAAAGCTGCATGACGGCGCCGTGGCGAAGCTCCAGGGCACTGTACATGGCGTAGGCCGCTGCAGCGGTCTTGTCGATGGCGGCGATAAACTCATCGCGCTTCTGCTCGTAGGTGGCCATGAACTCACGGCGTTTATCGTTGCGGGCGCTTTCCAGGCGCTTGTCGCGTGCAGCAAGACCCGCGCGGTACGCCCGGTCACGAGCTGCATTGGCCGCGCCACCGGAGGCTCCCCGGGTTGCGCTGCCAATAGCGTCATTGTTGTAGGTATCCAGCTCGACGCTGCGGGCCTTCTGCTGGCCCAGTTCATCTATCCATTGGGAGACCATGACCTTGCGCGGCACCTGCTCGCGATCAGACCATTCCTGCAGATCCAGCACGCACCTGCCGGTGAGGTGGCCGAACTCGCTCATGACGCCAACCGGGTCATGCAGCGCCACGGCCACGGGGGCCTGGCGCTGCGACTGGCCGGGCTGCTGGGAGCGGCGTTGACAGACGAGGTGAATCGTCTCGCCGCCGAGCATTTCCTGTGGCTGGTTTTCGCTCCATTCAAGCAGTGACAGACGCTGTTTTTCGTCCTCGGCCAGGGCGGGTATGTCCTTCAGCGTTTCGGTGCCCAGCACATGGGGTTGCCGGGGGCCACCTTTGAGGCGGATCTCCGTGGTAGTGGCGGTGCGCAGCCCGCCTTCATTGCGTTCCAGCTTGCCCAGTACGGTAGCGGTGAGCTGTGTATCGCAGGTCAGCAGATAGGCGGTGTCGCCGATGTCACGCTCGGCGGTTGGCAGCGGCGCGGTGATGAAGCCGACAGCCGACGAGACTGTGGGCATGACGGTAATCGGGTTGCCCTGCTGATCGGTCGAGGTCGTGGTTTCGCCGGCATCTTCGGGCGGGACAAACTCGGCGAACTGCACCGCATCCGTTACCTGGTAATGCTTGTACTTGAACGTGCCATTCTCGGTGTACAGCAGGTAAAGCTGGGTGCGCGGGCGCAGCTCGCGTACGCCCAGATGGTAGCCGTCGCCCAGTTCGGCATAACCGGAAAAATTCAGCGTCGGGAACTTGGCGCGGGGGAACTCATGGCGCAGCACGGCATAGCGCAACGGGTAGATCGCCAAACCCTGCTGCGGTGGCGGCAGGCGCAGCTGCACCAGATCAGTCCGCTTGTTCGGCGTGAGGGTATGGTCGAAGCGGCAGTTGGCGGTCTTGCTGTCAAGCCGCGAGCCCACCTGGCGGCAAGTGGTTTCTTCCGTGCTCATGCCGGGGTCTCCTGTCAATTAGCATCATTCGGTTCAAGGATTTCCAGGGAAAGCGATTCCATGCTCAGGCCACGCTGAACATCGACCATGCCCTGGCTGTCGGTAACGCCCTCGATCGTCGCGCCGTCGGCACGGGTAATGACGTAGGCGTAATTGGCAGCAGGCTTGCCGTCATGCAGCAGCACCTGGAACTTGTCGTCGAACTTCGCGTGCGGCCAGGTGTTCACCGTCCGGCTCAGTTGTCCCGGCCCCTCCTGCTGGTGATTCGCCGCCTTGACGATAAAGCTGCCGGGCATGCCCAGCTCGATGTTGCCGCCTTCCATTTTCAGGTAGGCGCCGCCGCACAGCAGGGTGATGTGCGTGCCGGCGTCGATCTGCACGTACTGCTGGGAAGCACTAAGCTCGATGCTCTGCTCGGCCTGCACCTTGATGCTGTTGTGCTGGGCCTGCACCAGCACCTCGCCCTGGTGGGCGATATGGCGCATATCGCCACTCTGGGCGAACAGGCCGATCTGGTCGCCGGCATTGAGCACGATGTTCTTGCCGGCCGTGAGGTGCTGGTGCTGCTGGGCCACGCTGTCGATATGCTCGCTGGCGGCGAGGGCGATGCTGCGCGAGGTGGCCACGGCCACGCCGGCCGGGGCGCTGACGGCCACCAGCGGTTCGCCGCCCTGGCCTGCGCCCTCGGGGTGGTCGTTGGCACCGTGGTCCAGCTCGCGCACGGCGGTGGTCAGGGTCTGCTGCGGGTCGGGGTCGTGGCCGATACCCTGGTTGTCACCGGCCACCTGGCCGAGGTTCCTGGCCAACTCCAGCGCGCGCTCCAGCAGGGCGATGGCCTGCTCGCGGTCGAGCTGGCCGCCATTGGCGCCGGGCTGCGCCTCGGTGGAGAGCAGCAGGCCTTTGGCGGTACGCAACGCACCGCTGGCATCGCTGCGCAGCTCGAAGCCCTCGCCACGGGGCTCGCCGCCCCTGGGTCGGGGATGGGTGAGGTAGCCCAGGTGGATGGCCGTGTCGGCATGGTCGCTCATCAGCGCGGCGCTGATTTCGCCATGGGTGTCGTCGATGCGCAGCTCGTTGGCCCGGCCGGCCTGGTGCTCCTTGCTGCGGATGGCGCTGAGGGGCTTGTGCAGCGGCAGCTTGTAGGGCGTGGGGTGGGTGGCCGGATAGGCGCGGCCGGTGACGATGGGCTGGTCGCAGTCGCCGTCGAGGAAATCGACGATGACTTCGTGGCCGATACGGGGGATGGCGATATGGCCCCAGGCCGGGCCGGCCCAGTTCTGCGCGACACGCACCCAGCAGGAGCTGTGCTCGTCGCAGGCGGCGAGGCGATCCCAGGGGAACTGGATTTTGACCCTCCCGAACTCATCGCAGTAAATCTCTTCGTCGGCGGGGCCGACCACGGTGGCGATATGTGGGCCGTCGATACGTGGCTTGGGCGGCAGCGGGGCGCGCCAGTCGGTGTGGTCATGCAGCAGCTCGGCGCTGAAGTGGTAGCGGGTGCCCTGTTCGGCGTCGGCGGCGTCTTCCTGCTGGCTGGTGGCCTGCACGCCCTCGTGATGCAAGCGCAGGGTGCGCCAGCCGCGGTTCATGTCCTCGCGCGGGTGGCCGCTGAGGGTAAACGCGGGGCCGGGCAGCAGACGGGCATCGTCGCCTTCGACACGGGCCAGGCGGGCATCGCCGCGCAGGGCAAGCAGGCGGGTCTCGGTAAAGGGCTTGCCAGCCTCGTCCTGTTTGTAGCGGCCAGGGTACGCGTAACGCTCGTAGTCGCTGCGCTGGTGGTCGAGCTCAACGCCGTCGACGCTGTGCTGCTGGTTGTAGCGTGGGTGCTTGAAGGTGTAGTCACGCTGGGTCTGGCGGGCGGTGCGCACCTGCTCGGCATAGACGAAGCGGTGCAGCGCGGGCCTGGGCGCATCGCCACCGGCCTTGGGGTTGTAGGTGACGGGTTCGCCGTCGATGGCACCGTGGCTGTAGAGGCGGTCGCTGAAGACCAGGCGGTGGCCGTCGGCGCGGTGCTCGAAGGCGTAGTAGAACCCTTCCTCGGCGGCGAGGCGTTCAACGAAATCGAGGTCGGTCTCGCCGGCCTGGACGCAGTACTCGCGCGGCAGGTGCTCACGGGTGGAAACGAGTTCGACATCGGTGATGCTGTGCTGGGCGATGACCTGTTCGATGATCTGGGGAACACTCAACGCCTGAAAAATGCGCCAGTCGGCGCACAGGCCGAGGCGGGCCAGGGCGGGCTCGACGGTGGCACGGTAACGGGTGCGGCGGTGGCCGGTGTCGGCTTGTTCGAAGGTGCTGACCAAGCCATGGACATGGCGCACTACACTGCCCTGGGCGATGTGGAGGGTCAGGGGCTGGTCGAGGAGTTTGGCGAAATCGATGGCCGGGTCGAAGCTGGCCAGTTCGAGGTGCAGGCGAAAGGGTGTGGAGAGGGCCTCGTCGAGGGAGAAGGCGGCCACCTCGAAATCGCCGGCAGGTGCGGTGACGGTGAAGCGCAGGTCGGATTGGCGCGGCATGACGTGCTCCTTGCGGGCCGGCATGGAGTGTCCGGCAGTCCGTAGGCAAAGAGAAACCGCTGCCGGCGCTGGCCGGCAGCGGCGGTTCGCTCATCAGGCGACAGGCTTGCGCCAGTCGTCCGAGGCCTCGGTGCCGGCCACGGCGTGAGTCCAGGTGATCTTGCGGTAGGCCATGCTGACCTCGATCAGCTGGGTGTAGCCGGACTTGCTGGTGTCCTGGGCGTGCGGCAGCACGGTGTTGATGTCGACGATGGTGGCGTCTTCGAGCAGGGTGGTGAAGAAGTGTTCCTGCTTGCCCTCGACCGAAGTGCGGAACCACTGGGTTTCCACCTTGCTCAGGGTTTCGCCGGTAGCCAGGGCCTGGTACAGCAGCGGGATAGCCTTGTTCAGCGCGCAGGTGAAGACGAACGGCTTATGCACACGCTGGCCGGACGGTTGGCCGCTTTGCGGGTCGGTAGGGGTGGTGACGCGGTGCTTGATTTCCTGCACCAGGATCTGGTCTTCGTGGCCTTCCTGGTAGACGTTGCCGACCGAATCGGAAGTGAAGGCGCCCTGGGTGATTTTGCCCTGGGTTTTGCCGGTGATGGCGATGTAGGCGGGTGTGGACATGACGGATTCCTTATGTCGTCGAGAGGGCCGCAGTGGCCGTTGATGCCGTCCCATGCGGGGAGGAGGACGACATTGCAGGGGGCATGCCAATACGTGTTTTTGCCCGGAAGCTTCTTTGAACCCTGCGTACTTACTGGGCTGCGTGGATATTCTGATGCGGTGGTGGCGCGTGTGTGGCCGGGTAAATCGAGGTGGAATCCAGTTGCGGCGGGCCATTTTTGGCCTGGAATATATTAAGTGATTGAAAATAAAGGGTTTTAACTGTGCCATTTTTGGCTAGGCCGGGCCAAAAATGGCCCGGTCGAAATATGATCAGTGGCGTTTGAGCGAGAGCGTGCGCAGGGTTCGCTTGGCTGGGGCTGGGGCTGGGGCTGGGGCTGGCGGCGGTGCGGCCTCGCTGGCGTGTTTTACCTGGGGGCGGTGATGGACTTCATCTCTATCGACGCGAACATCCCGGGGTGCCTCAACGCGAAGGCGGATCTGGTGTAGGCCGGTTTGCAATATCGCTATCTGAATGCTGCCGCCAATCGTCACGGTTTCAGTATGCCGGCGGTCTACGATAACCGGGCTTTGCGGTTGGGCGCGGGTGCGGATATCACGGGCGTTCTCCTGCCAGTGAATCTCGAGGTCACCGGGCGCCTGGATGCCCAGGCGAACCTGATGCAGATCGAACTGCATGACCGTGACTTGAATAGCGTCGCCGATGATTACGACTTCGCCGCGCCGGCGGGTCAGGAACAGCATGGTCAATTCTCCTTCCTGATCAGCGAAGGCTGATCAGGTAATGCGATTTAATACTGTGGATGGTTGCCGGAGTTGGGCTTGGGGAGACCGGCACGAATACGCTCGTAGATTTCCTGCCGATGAACATCGACCTCCTTGGGTGCCTGTATGCCGATGCGTACCTGGTTGCCCTTTACCTCGATAATCGTTACCTGAATGTTGTCGCCGACCATCAGTGTCTGGCCCGGATGGCGTGAAAGTATCAGTATGCTGGTGTCTTCTTGCTCCGTGTTGATTTACGGCCGCCCGTAACGACAAGCCATTTCCTTGATGATGCGTACTCACATCGGCGGTGCAGCGGCGGCCCCAGTCTATGGCCGGTTTCAGGCGGGCAGGCTGGCAATCAGCTTGGCACCGCAGTCGGTGGCGTGGCCATTCAGTGCCACGGGTTTGCCGTCGATAGTCCAGGTGGCATCGCCCTCGGCAATCGTGGTCGGGCCGCACTTGGGGCAACTGACCGCATCGCCGATCACCGCCAGCGGGATGCCCCCGGCCGAGCTGCGGTTGGGGGTGGCGATAACGGCACCGCCGTGGGTGGTCTTGTCGCCCAGCCGGACGGGGCGTTTGCCTGGGAAGTTCATAGTTCACTCCTTGCGCGCCCGGCGGACGCGGCGGTGGGTTAGGCGTCAGGTATTCGGTTACGGCGTGGCCGGCATAACGTCACACAGGCCCCAGACGTTGAATGAGGTCATCGAAGCGGCCAATATTGACGCATTGCCTATAGCTGCTGACGAGAATGCTTTCGTCAGGTAGTTCTATCCAATGATCAAGGCCGTGTTCCAGCGCGAGATGTCCGTGCCGGATACGTAACACATGACCTGAATCCAGATGCCATAGCTGCGCGATATCGGTTGCAGGGTGCTGGCCAGCGGTATGGCGGATCAGCAGCCAATCGTTATGAACGCGCTCAAGCTGAAGCGCGTCGTGATAGGGCATGCCAGCCAAGGTATAGGTTGTGATCTCTCCAGTCTCGGGGTCGCCTTTGCAGAGCATGCCTGCCTGTATCCAGGCTATGGCATCACCTTGGGCGCTCAAGGCGGAGATACCCTGCGGGTCGTCTTCATCAACGACCGGGAACGGCATACGCTGCAGGGTATCGTTACACCACTCGAACAACTGCTGCTGACAGAAGGCAAAGGTGCGGCCGCGCTCGGTCTGGATGATGGCGGGGGGAGTGGAACTGAAGTCGGAGGGTGGCAATTCCAGCAAGTGCTCTCGCACGGGTGGCTGCTCGGGAGTTTCTGCCTCGCGATAGATAGAGATACCGTAAGAATCGGCTACCAGCAGGTCGTTGCCAACGAACGCCAGGGCGTAGTCGGGGAGACTTTGCTGACTCATGCTTTGCGGGGCGCGTAGGGGCAGGGTATGTACGATTTTGCAATCGTGTAGCGGGCCGGTGGCGTAGCAGAGTTCTTCGTGATAGAGCTCTTCGTAAATGCCCTGGGTGTTTTCGGGAGGGTTCTGGAGGCTGCGAACCCAGGCGTACAGGCCGTCTGAGCGCTTGGCATGGGGGCTGCTCACCTCTGCGTTAGCGTGGCGCACCTCCCGGATTTCGGGCCATTTACTCAAGTCGATCAGAGCGGTGCCGGGTTCACTTTGCGAGTGGCCGACGGCCCAGCCATCGCCAAGTGGCGATAGTATGTGCAGTTCCTGGTAGGCCGAGGCTGGAAACAAGGCAGTAGCAGGTGGGCTGGGCAGGTATGCGGCTGCAGAGTTTGCTGTCGTCGTCATCTTCAATGCGTTCGATCAACGCCAGACCTATTGCTTCCAGTTCCTGGCCCAGTGCGGCCAGTTCATCGTCACCCGATATCCAATCCTTCGAGTGCGATCCATAAGCCCACCTATCACATGATGGGGCAACAGGTTACCGTGGCATCTCTGGCGAGCAGTTCCACGGCAGTAGGGCTTCGTAGTCGGCCACCGACGATGCATACGGCAGGCGCTCAAGTACGTGGCGCAGCCACGTATAGGGCTCCTGGCCGTTGATCTTGGCGGTCTCGACCAAGCTGTAGATCTGCGCACTGGCCGTGGCGCCCTTGGGTGTGTCACTGAATAACCAGGCCTTACGCCCGATGACAAATGGCTTGATCGCACGCTCTGCCAGGTTGTTGTCGATCGGCAAATGCCCAGCCTCGACATAGAGCTCCAACCGGCTCCAGTTGTTCGCCAGGTAATGCACGGCCTTGCCCAGGACACTTTGCGGTGTAACCTGGGAGTACGTCTTGTCCAGCCAGCTTTTCAACTGGCCGAGGATCGGCAGGCTTCTTTCCTGGCGACCGAGGAACCGCTGTTCGTCGCTGACCTCCTTGAGGTCGCGCTCGATGCCGTACAGCTTGTTGATCATCGCCAGTGCCACATCGGCGCGGCCCGTCTTACCCTTGGGCTGCACTTTCTGCGCCTCGACGAACTTGCGGCGCGCGTGAACCATGCACGCCAGCCGCTCGACGCCAGGTTGCAACGCCAGTGCGTTATAACCGGCGTAATCGTCGGTCATCACATAGCCGCGATACCCTTGCAGCAGGCGCAGTGGTACTTCCTGCGCACGGCTGGTGGTGTAGTCGAAAAGCACGACCTGGCGATCAGGCGGGCCACTGGCCTGCACCCACATCCAGGATTGGCTGGTCGGGTCGCGGTCTGGCTCTTTCAAGACCTGTACGCGTGTTTCGTCGCAGTGAATCACCGGACTTTCCAGCAGCCGGTCACGCATCAGGTTCAACAACGGCTGGAAGTGCTCGCTGCACTGGATCACCCAACGGGCCAGGGTTTGTCGTGGAATCTCGATGCCGTGGCGCGACAGCACACGTTCAAACCTGTGCAGCGGCAAGCCATCGACGTACTTAGTCGTCAGCAGCATGGCCAGCACGCTGGGGCTGGCCATGCTTTTTTCGATCAGTTGGGCGGGCTTGTCAGCAGTGACTGGAGCGGTCTCGCAACCACGGCAACCATAGACCTTGCGCACGTGTTTGAGTACGCGGATCTGCATCGGTACGATGTCGAGCTGTTCGCTGGTTTCCTCGCCGATCACATGCTTGCGGCAACCGCAGATACAGGTCAGTTCATGCTCGGGCAGGTCGTGGATGACTTCGACCCGAGGCAGATCGGCCGACAGTGGCTTGCGTTTGCCACGACGTTTGGCAGGTGCTACGACTTCTTCGTCGGCATCGTCAACCACCGCCAGTTGCGGCGTATTGGGATCGACGGTTTGCTCGGACTTACGGCCAAAGAAACGGTCACGCCATAACTTGATTTGCTCTTTCAGGTCGTCGATGTGTGTCGTATAAGCCGCCTTGACCTCCTGCTCGCATGCATGGGCAGCAGATTGCTCACACGCACGAGCAGCGTAACTCTCAAGCAGCATTTGCTTGAGCAGAACAGGATCATCGGGGAGGTTGTCGGGCACTGAAATCATGGCCCGGATTATACCGGGTCAGGCCACGAAACGGGGCGTCAGAACCTGATGCGGACGGTTGCGCCAGAGGTCGAAAACGTCGAGCAGCCAGTTGAGTTCCTGGACGGTCAAGACAATCGCTTCGTCGCTGGCATCTGGCGATGTTTTGAAACGTTCGGCTTCGAGGCGCTTGAGCCACAGGCAGAAGCCGTTGCGCTCCCAATACATGACCTTGATGCAATTACGGGCTTTATTGAGGAAGACAAAAAGCACGGGGTCGAACACGGCGACTTTGATGTCCAGCTCGACCAGGGCAGTGAGGCCGTCGATGGACTTTCGGAAGTCCACGGGCTTGGGATAGAGGTACACCTTTTCGACTTTGCTGTCGGGACGCATCATGGTGCGCTGGCTCCTGAAAGTAATCGGGAGCGCAGCATCGGGCATCAGGTAGACGCTTGGAATGTGGGGATGATGGATCCCTTACGATTTTTCGACGCGCTCACCAAAAATAAACCTGTCCATTTTTTCTAGAATCAGCAATTAAGCGCGCGTTCTTCTGATACGTAGGAACCCCCGCAAAAGCCGCCTCAGGGCACCACGCTCTTCACTCAGAACGGCCTAGCAGCCTATCCCGTCCCCCCTGGCATCACACGACCACCGGAGCGGCCTTGCCAGGGCGTCGGACCGCCCCCAACGATGTAACGGGTGTACCAAACTCTGACAGCGATTCAGCTCAATGCACTTTCAAGCTGCAATCCAGGCCGATCCACCCCACCACATCTGATCAACTCAACCACACGCAGCACCTCCATGACCAACGGCCCAGCATCAGACAAACCCTCCATGCCGCTAGCAACATTGTCCTGATACAGGCAGGAATACCATTTAAACGCATTCCAATTCCTCCACATCAACGATGAGGGCAATGAAAGCGTCTGCCCAGATAACTCACCCTCGCTCGCCATCTTCCCGCCCGTGATCCGCACCACCCCGTAGTGCAGCGCCTCAGACGCAACCTCAATTCTAAGCAGCATGCCATCGACGCCAATGTCGAAAAACTGCCCCACGTGCTTCAATCTCGAAGCCTTGGGATAGAACCATTTGCGGCAATTCTCCTCGCTGCAGTCATGCCCAGAAAAGCCTGGCGGCGCTGACACCGGTGTGCACTGTGCCGACAACCCATGTCGTACTGCATTGAAGAAGCCAAACAATACCGTCCCCTTCGCATGGGGCAGTGCCTGGGCAATGGCTTCGGCGGCCCGCAAATTGTCGCCGGCAATGAGAAGTTCGATCAGTGCATGTCGTGTTGTATGCGTCATGGTTTGCCCGGTGATTTTCTGGACCAGATGCTTGTACTGGATTAACGCGTGCTGAAGCGCCGGCGTTGCGGTCGAGATGCTGATGCACTGCTCAAGCCAGCCGAGGATGTGCTCCTGGTAGGACAGTTGGCGGTAGCTCACGCCGCAGTGACTGTTTGCGTGCGCTTGCGTGCCTTTTTTTGTCAGGTACCACAACTGCCACGGCTTGCGTGAGGCCTTGCCAATGTCGTTATAGCGCTTGAGTTGCTGGTTGCCGTCAGGGGCGTCGATCTTGTTTTCTATCAGGATGAGGTGGTCCCGCAGGTGGATCACCACGTCGACACGGCCGTAGCCCGCAAAAAACTGCTCTTTATTGACTTTGGCGTCGCTGATGCTGCCTTGGTAGTCGAAGCCGATTGTCGCCAGGAACAGTTCGAGAAAGCATTCACCCTGACCGTGGCGGCCCTTGGGGTTCAACAGTTCTGCAATCATCGCAGAGTGGGTATTGACCTCGGCCCGCTCGATTCGGGTGATGGAGAAGATATTGAAAAGCTCACCGCTTGCTGCGAGCTTGGCTTCTGTCTCCCTTACCAGGCTGCCTGCCTGATTCAACAACAGTTGCGCTTTGTCCATGCTCGTTATTTGTCCAGAATCAGATTCAGCATTGTCCCGTGGTTCGGGCTCGAGTTAGATATCAACGGCGTGCTGTAGCGATCAGAAATTCGCACATCAACCATCGCGTTGGATCGTACTCGGGGCCGATGATATAGGCCGCGAGCTACGTATTCATTGATCCAGACGGTCACCGATTCGCGCTTTCCTAGATCATCTGTAATCGGCTTGCCTGCTCCACAGCCAACAGGGCGCGAGGCAAGGCCTCTTTCGATGCGATACGCGCTCTCTCGTAACGCCCGCCCAAGCAGGCATCACCGCACTAATCACCGGAAAGTCCAATCTCGCCCCAACACCACCTCACAAAACGCCCCCTCAAGCGTCGCATTGTGATGCGCCACAATCTGCTCAGCCCGCATCTGCGCGGTATCCGTACAACTATGCCCATCCGCAACCAGCACCGCCTCGAACCCAAGATCCCGAGCGGCCCTGCAGGTACTGTCCACACAGTACTGGGTCTTCATCCCGGTAATCACCACCCCGGTCGCCCCAAGCGCCCGCAAATCCTCAGCCAGGCCCGTCCGCGTAAACGCATTGGGCCGGTGCTTCTCGAACACCACCTCGCCACCCGCAAGCCGCAGCTCCGGCGCAAGTTGCGTCAATGCACTGTCCGGCGCAATCGGCGAGTCAGCGGGCCCTACATGGCGGGCGAGAAAGATCGGCGCGCCAGCACTGCGCGCCTTGTCCATCAGTTCATTGATGGTTTCCAACAGGGCTTCGCAACGCCATGGCGTTTCCTGGCCATGCACCAACCCAACTTGAACATCCAGAATCACTAGCGCGTACATTCGTGCGTTTCCCTGCATGAGGCCAGTGAAGCAAGGGCACAAAAAAGGCCCTGTCCATCACTGGCGGGCCTTTGAAGTCTGTTCGCTATGTGCTCACGACACCTCGCACGCTCCACCAAGGGCGGTCGTGGTGGTGGTTGTCGGGGTCGAGCGGTAGATGAGCATTGCCCGACACTAGCAACACTACGCTGCGCTTACAAGCAGGGTACCGCCGAGCATGTTCACGCGTTGTCCACAGCACAAATTTTGATCATACTGCGCCCCGTCGCAGCGCACCGGTTCGGTTTTCGCACGCCAGTCAGAGCCTCGTTTCCAGCGCCTGCACCCGTATTACCCGCTCTGCGCCGCACCCTACAAGCCCAAGCCAGCGCGTGCCTGACACGGGTGAAGTGAATGATTACATGGGATAACAACAATGCCCGAGGGCTTGAAAGTGGCACGTAAGCCACACCTATTGTTGATCGACGATTCCCCCGAAGACCTGCGCCCGCTGCTGGCCCAGCTCAGCACGCAACCCTGGAAGCTGTCGGTGTGCCATGAACCGCATCAAGGTTTTCAACGGGCCCTGGCGCTGCGGCCCGACCTGATCGTGCTGGACGTGCACATGCCCAGAATGAACGGGTTCTCGGTTAGTCGGCTGCTGCGCGAGTCGCCGGTGACCCGCGATGTACCCATCATCTTTCTCACCTCTGCCAGCCAGCTGGAGCACCGGCTCGAAGGCCTGAGCCTGGGTGGGGTGGACTATGTGGTCAAGCCCTACCAGCCCGCCGAAGTCATCGCCCGGATTCGCATT
The DNA here is from genome assembly GCF_002812565.2 of Pseudomonas sp. SGAir0191. Taxonomy (NCBI): domain Bacteria; kingdom Pseudomonadati; phylum Pseudomonadota; class Gammaproteobacteria; order Pseudomonadales; family Pseudomonadaceae; genus Pseudomonas; species Pseudomonas sp. SGAir0191. The sequence continues at coordinate 4,299,638 of NZ_CP025035.2, read as the reverse complement.
CACCTGCAACTGACCTGGCGCCAGACCGGTGCCGATGCCGGTACAGGCGGCGACGCCGTGGACAGCGATCAGCTCGTGCTGCGCGCGGCCATGCGATTTATCGACGAGCACCTGGACGCACTGCCGTCACTCGATGCCCTGGCCGAGGCGGTGGGTACCAACAGCAAGCGCTTGTCCTTGCTGTTCCGCGAGCATTTGAACACTACGGTCTTCGCCTTCGCACGCGGCGCTCGCCTGCGGGCGGGGCAGGCGTTGCTGGCCACCAGCGACATGAGCGTGCAGGACATCGCCGCCCATGTGGGCTTCAGCACCGCCGGCAACTTCGCCACGGCGTTTCGTGAATACAGCGGCATGACGCCTCGGGAGTTTCGCAACCAGGCTGTCACTCGAACGTCCACCGAATGAAGCGTGTGCGCTGGCACCTGCTGGTGTTGTGGTTCATCAGCGCGTGGACATTGGCCGGGCCGTGCGAGGTGGCGCAACAACACCTGGCGAGCGGGGCAGGGGCGTTGGAAGACCCGCACGGCCTGCTGTCTGTCGAGCAGGTGACCGCCCTGGCACCGCAGCGCTTCGGCTCTTTGAACCAAGTGGTTCCGCAGGTGCCGACGCGCTCGGCCATTTGGCTGCGCCTGCCGGTGGTCAACCCGTCGGCGAACCGCGTGCAATGCTGGCTTACGTTGGGCGAGCCTCGGCTGGAAAACCTGCAAGTCTTCGTGCCGGCGCTCTCGGGCTGGCAGAGGCTGGTTGGCGGCAGTGACTACCCGCTGGAGCGCTGGGCGGCCAAGGAGCGCCAGCCGGCGTTTCCCATAACGCTCGAACCGGGGGAGGGCAAGACGGTGCTGGCGCGGGTCAGCAGTACCAACGCCTTGCTGCTCAACCCCCATGTCTGGACCGATGCGGCGTTGCACAAAGACCGCGAGCGTACCTATTTCCATGACGGCATCGCCTTGGGCATCGTCCTGCTGGTGGTGCCGTTCAGCTTGCTGGTCAGCTGGATCTTCCGGTCACGCCTATTGCTGTTGCACGCGGTGGCAGTAGGCAGCTATGCAGGCTTGGCCTGCCTGATCAGCGGTTACCTGCTGTATTGGCCGCAAGCCTTGTCCTGGTCCAGCGCGCTGACTAGCGTGTTGGCTGCGGTGTCGTTCATGGCCTTTCTGGCCTATTTGCGCGAACTGCTACGCGTCCGCGAACTGTCCCGGTGGGTGGGGGCGCTGTTCAGCCTGCTGCTGTTCGGTTACGTCGCAGCCTGGCTGTACGGAATGATGGTGGACGCCGTCGCCGGTCGCGCGGTCGTCTACTGGTTGCTGAAACTGATGTACCCGGTGGTGATCGTCGCGTTCTGCTGGGGGTGGTGGAAGCGTCTGAACTACAACTGGCTGGCCTGGGTAGTGGTGGGGTCGCTGGCGGCGCAGTGCCTGGCCCGTTATGTGCTGCGCCTTGAAGACCTGCCCTGGCAGGAACGCAGCACCTTCTACAGCCTGTCCTCGAGCCTGGGGGGCGTGTTCTTCCTGACGTGCTCGTTGATCATGGTGGTCAGAAGCAGCCGCCAGCGCGAACGCACCGCCCGGCGTGCCCTGTACAAAGCGCAGCAGGCCGAGAACGAACGCCTGGAACAGACCGTCGCCCTGCGCACCAAAGAACTGCACACCGCCTTGCTGGACCGCAGCAGTCTGCTGGCGCGCATCAGCCATGACTTGCGCTCGCCACTGGTGGGCATCCTGGACCACGCCAGGGCCTTGCAGGACAGCCCCGAAGGCGCCCACGCCCAGCGCATCGAGCGCCAGGCGCGTCAGCAATTGGCACTGATCGACGAGCTGATCGAATTCTCCCGCGACAGTTTCAGGCAGGTGCAGATCGAGCCGGTGCCGGGCTACGTCTATGCCTTCATCCAAGAGTTGGCGACCGAAGGCGCCGACCTGGCGCAGCGTCACCATAATCGGTTCGAGTACCACCTGCCTTCGCCCTTGCCCGTCGTCGTCACGGCCGATTTCCGCCGGCTGCGTCAGGTGGTGTTGAACCTGCTGGGTAATGCGGCCAAATTCACCGCGCACGGGCTGATCAGCCTGACCGTGGAAAACCTCGGCATGGACGACGGGCAGGTCAGATTGCGTTTCGAGGTTCGCGACACCGGCATGGGTATCGCAGGCGCCGAGCTGGATCAGGTCCTGCTGCCGTTTCGTCGCGGCAGCAATGCGCAGCCGGCCACGGGCAGCGGGCTGGGGCTGTCGATCGTCACCCAGTTGCTGCAGGCCATGGGCAGCACCTTGCATGTGCAGAGCCAGCCGGCCCAGGGCAGTTGTTTCAGTTTCGAGTTGTCGCTGGCCATCGGCGACGAGCAGGCGCTGGACTTGGCCTTCATCGAGGGGCATGCCCCCATGCCCGAGCACGTCGGCCGAGTGTTGCTGGTCGATGATCAACCCGAGGGCCTGGCGGCCCTGAACGACCTGTTGACCGGTTACGGCTTCGATGTCACTACCGCGGCCGATGGCGTGCAGGCCTTGCAGGCGCTGCACGACGATGCGGTGGACGTGGTGATGTGCGACCAGATGATGCCCACCATGGACGGCTGGCAGTTGCTGGCCCACATCCGCCAGGGCTGGCCGTCGTTGCCCGTGGTGCTGTACTCCGCTGCGCCACCACGGCCAGGCTGCGCCACGGCTGGGCTGGAGTTCGATGCGGCACTGCTCAAGCCGGCCGATAGCCGCGACATCCTTGCCACCCTCGACAGGCTGCTGGGCGGCCGGGCCCAGCGTTCATGAGCGCGTACCGCCCGCACACCTGGCCCTGCGTCGTGCTGCTGGCAGCGTTCGACGCGTGCGCTGCAGCCGACGGCGTTGCGCTCGACAGCGTCATGGTCCAGGCGCCAGCAGCGGACGAGCGCACCGTACCGCCCAACCTCACCACCTTCGACGCCCGCGCGCTGGAAGCCGCCGGGGTGCACAGCCCCGCCACGTTGGCCGGACGCGTGCCGTCGTTGCTGGTTTCCGACCCCAACCCCCGCTATGCCAGCTACGGGCTGCGGGGCCTGGGCGCCAGTGGTTTCAACGATGGCCTGGAAGGCAGTGTCGGCGTCTACCTCGACGAGGTGTATCTGGGCCGGGCGGGTATGAGCCTGGCCGACTTCACCGACCTCGAACGCATCGAGGTGCAACGCGGCCCCGAAGGCACGGCCGGGGGACGTGGCAGCACGGCCGGCTCGATCCACCTGCATACCTTCACGCCAACCTGGCAACCGGCGGCCCAGGCCGAACTGGGCCTGGGCGAACGGGGCCAGCGTGAAGCCCGCGCGGCCGCCTCCGGCCCTGTGAGCGACCGCGTGGCCGGCAGCCTGAGTGCCTTCGAGGTGCGCGCCGACGGCGACATCGACAATGTGCGCGACGCCGGGCGCTACAACGACCAGGATCGCCAAGGCGCACGCGGGCAACTTCAGGTGCTGCCGGACGACGCCACGTCCCTGCGCCTGATGCTCGACACCGTGCAGACCGACCAACGCGCCGCCGTACTGCCGGCCTCCCATTACAGCGCGCAAACCCGACAACGGGCGGCCTTCATGAAGTACCCGCTGCTGCCAGCCGATCCGGCCAGGCGCCGCATCGATCAGGATCAGCCAGGCACCCAGCATTCCGAGCAGCACGGCCTCACATTCGTGGCGTCGCGCACGCTGGGCGAGCGCGCCACGCTCACCAGCATCACCGGTTACCGGGACTGGCGCTATGCGGCCCGGCAGGATGGCGACAACCTGGGCCTGGCCATCGCTACCACCGATCTGGCCCTCAAGCACCGCCAATTCAGCCAGGAAGTGCGCTTCGACGCGCAGCTCACTGATGCCTTGGCATACCGAGTGGGCGCCTATTACCTGGACCAGCGTTTCGACCGTGGGCTGGATGTGGGTTTCGGCCCGGACGCAGCTGCCTTCTTCATCGGTGACCGGCCCGAAGCGCGCTTGCTCAGGCTAACCCCGCGGCAAGTGCCGGCGTCGCTGCTTAACGGCGCCTGGCAGCGTGGCCAGGCGCGACAGCAAGCCCAGGCCCAGGCGGTGTTCGGTGAATTGGACTGGCAGGCCAGCGAGCGGCTGAAGGTGACCTACGGCGCGCGCTACAGCCGCGAGCGCAAGCAGGCCAGCATCGAACGTCAGGTAGAAGGGTTGTCGCCGCTGGGCACCGACCTGGTGTCACGCACCGGCGGGCAGTTGCTGCGGGGCGTCGCGCTGGGCGCCGATTACCAGCGCAAGGAGGCCCGCAGCGATGAAGCATTGACCGGGCGCGTGCTGCTCGACTACGCGCTCGACGCCCACAACGACCTGTACGTGGGGTGGAGCAGCGGCTTCAAGGCCGGTGGTTTCAACTTGGACGTCATCGGCGGGCGCGTGCCGCCTCGCTACGACAGTGAGCGGGCCTCCAGCTGGGAAGCCGGGCTGCGTAGCCGTTTCTGGCAGAGTCGCCTTGAGCTGGGGCTGGCGCTGTACCAGACCGAGGTGCGCAACTACCAGGCGCTGACGACCAGCCCGCCGGTCGATCTGTATTCACCTCCGCTGCGCGATAACCTGATCAACGTGCCCAAGGTGCGCCTGCGCGGCATCGAGGTCCAGGCGCTGGCGCGACCCACTGACCATCTGGACCTACACCTGGCCTTGGCCTTAAGCGATGCCCGCTACCGCGACTTCAAAAATGGGCCATGCAGTGCCGGGCAGTTGGCAAGCCAGTGTGACCTGAGCGGTCACAGGCTGTTCAACGCGCCGCCGTGGAGTGCGTCAGCGGGCGTCGAGCAGCGCGTACCGCTCGGGCAAGGCCTGGAGGCCTTCGCTGGTGTGGACTACAGCTGGCGTAGCGGCTACCAGGGCAGCCTTGAAGGTGGGGAGGGCAGCCAGATCGACAGCTACGGCCTGGCCGACCTGCGCCTGGGGCTACGCCAGGTCAGGGCGGGCTGGGAGGTGACTGGCTGGCTGCGCAATGCCTTCGATACCGAGTATGTCACGGCCATCTCGGCGCAGTTGGGCGCGGGGGACTATGCCGCTTTGCCGGGGCAGCAGCGCACGGCAGGGGTGACGGTGCGCTGGAAGCACTGATCGGCGCTTTTGGTTAAACGAAATGTTGAAGGCATCCGGTCTGGCAAAGGTTTCGGGTGTTCTGGCAAAAGTGCGACAGTTGGGAAACGGGAACACTCTCGGGGTTACTCATCCGGTCAGCCTGCGCAGGTGCGGATGATCCTCTGGTTTTCATGGAGTGAGTTCCTCGATGCAAAGTTCCTTCCCGACGTCCGTGCGATCCGGCTGGCCACTGGTGCGCTGGTCCCTGATCATGGCGAGCACGGCGTGCGCCCCTTACGTCTGTGCCGCGACCCTGCCTAACGCGGGCCAGTTGCTCAACGAGTACCAGCAGACCGTACCTGCCGAGCCACAGTCCACCGAGCCGCCACCGGCCTTCGAATTGCCCACCGAAACCCGCCAGATCGCAGATTCGGCATTGCGCGTGACCCTGACAGCCGTGCGCTTTAGCGGCGATATCGCCCTGGCCCAGAAAGAAAACCTGCAAGCGCGGGTCAAGCCGGTGCTTGGCAAGACCCTGGACCACGCCGGCCTGCAGCAGATCGCCGATGCCCTGACCCGCTACCTGCGCGGTCGCGGTTACGTGCTGGCGCGTGCCTACCTGCCGCGCCAGGACCTGACCGACGGTGTGCTGGAAATCGCCTTGATGCAAGGACGGCTGGAATCGGGCAAGCAGCGAATCGAGGTAGGTGGCACCACCCGCAGCAACCCTGAACGCCTGCGCGCCATCGCCGCCTCGGCATTGCCCGAAGGCGAAGTGCTGCGCGCCGAAGACCTGGAGCGGGCCCTGCTGCTGATCAACGATCAGCCAGGCGTCAGCGCCCGTTCGGCGCTGGAGCGTGGTACCCAGCCAGGCACCAGCCGCCTGCTAGTCGATGCCAAGGCCGGACAACGGGTCAGCGGTGGGGTTTCGGCCGACAACTACGGCAACCGCAGCACGGGTACTGCCCGCCTCAACGCCCAGGTGAGCCTCAACGACCCGCTGGGCATTGGCGATCAACTCACACTCGGGGCCAGCAAGACCACCGGCAGCGACATCTTCGGCGCCAGCTACAGCCTGCCCTTGACGCCGTCGGGCCTGCGCCTGCAGGTCGGTGCATCCTACCTGCGCTATGACGTCGATCAGCAGCAGTTCCGCTCGCTCGACCTGCGCGGCAATGCCCGTACCGCATCGATCGGCCTGAGCTACCCGCTGATCCGCTCGCGCCTGCAAAACCTGTACGTGACCGCCGGCTACGAGCACAAGGCGCTGGAAGACCGCGCCCTGGGCAGCAACCTGCGCGACCGGAGCCTGGATAACTTCACATTTGGGCTGAGCGGCAACCGTTTCGACGACTTCGCCAGCGGTGGTGTAACCGATGCCGGGGTGAGCCTGACCCTGGGCAAGCTGGACCTGAGCGGCAACCGTGCCGATGCGTTCGCCGATGCCCGTACAGCCGGCAGCGACGGGCGCTTCGAAAAGGTCAACCTGCGTGTGTCGCGCTTGCAGAACCTAGGCGCCGGCAGTGACTGGAGCCTGTACGCCGGCTTGTCGGCCCAGTGGGCCGACCAGAACCTGGATTCGGCCGAGAAATTCCTCCTCGGCGGCCCGGCTGGCGTGCGCGCCTACCCCATCGGTGAGGCAGCAGGCGACCACGGCTGGCTGGGCACCCTCGAAGTGCGCCGCATGATCGACACCGGCATTCCCCAGCTGCGCGTGCAAGCGCTCGGCTTCCTCGACACCGGCAGGGTCTGGCTGCACCAGGACCGTTGGCAGGGCTCGGAGAACAACGCGACCGGGCGCAACCGCTACGACCTCAATGCGGTGGGCGCTGGGGTGAACGTCTGGTTCGACCGCTGGACCCTGCGTACGGCGGTGGCTCGCACCCTGGGTGACAACCCTGGCCGTAGCGTCAATGGGCTGGACGCCGACAGCCGCTCCAGCGACTGGCGCGCATGGATTCAAGCCTCCGTGGCGTTCTGACAATCGCCCCGGCGGGCACTGATACCTTTTTGAGGAACAGCTTATGAAAAGCGCATCGTTGAACCATGTCTACCGCCTGGTCTGGAGCGACACCGCCCAGGCCTTCGTGGCGGTTGCCGAAACATCCACTGCCCGCGGCAAGCGCGGCGGCGTGGTCGGCGTACTGGCGGCACTGGGGCTGCTGGGCAGCGGCCTGGCTTGTGCAGGGCCGTTGCCGACCGCAGGCGACATCGTCGCCGGTACCGGTAGCATCAGCCAAAGCGGCAATCACATGAACATCCACCAGACCTCCGACAAGATGGTCACCCAGTGGAACAGCTTCGACATCGGCGCCGATGCCTCGGTCCGCTTCGACCAGCCCAATACCCAGAGCATCGCCCTGAACCGGGTGGTCGGCGGCGGCAACGCCAGCCAGATACTCGGCAAGCTCGACGCCAACGGGCAAGTCTGGCTGCTCAACCCCAACGGGGTGGTGATCGGCAAGGGCGCCCAGGTGAACGTCGGCGGCCTGCTGGCCTCGTCGCTGCAAATGACCGACGCCGACTTCATGGCGGGCAAGGCACGCCTGACCGGCGGTGCCAACGCAGGCGCCGTGGTCAACCAGGGTGAGATCCGTGCCGCACAAGGCTCGATGGTTGCCCTTATCGGGCCGCAGGTCAGCAACTCGGGGTCGATCAGCACCCCGGGCGGCAGCACGGTCATGGCTGCCGGTGACAAGGTCAGCCTGGACTTCCAGGGCGACGGCCTGGTCAGTGTCAACGTCGAGCGCGGCGTACTTGACGCGCTGGTGAAGAACGATGGGCACATCAGTGCTGACGGCGGCAGGGTCACCCTTAGCGCCCGTTCGGCCGATGCGGCCATCAGCAGCGTGGTGAACAACACGGGCGTGATCGAGGCGCACAGCCTGGTGGCCCGTAACGGGCGCATCGTCCTGGACGGCGATACCGATGGCGGGCTGACCCAGGTGGCCGGCACCCTCGATGTGTCCTCGGGGCAGGGCAAGGGCGGCGACATCGTCGTGACCGGTGAGAAGGTGGCGCTGCAAGGGGCCACGCTCACTGCCGACGGCGCGCAGGGCGGTGGCACGATCAAGGTCGGCGGCGGCTGGCAAGGCCAGGACGCCAGCGTGCGCCATGCGCAACAGCTGGATGTGGACAAGGCATCACGCCTGCAGGCCAACGCCACGGTCAAGGGCGACGGCGGCACCGTTGTCGCCTGGTCCGACCAGGACAACCGCTTCGCCGGCCGCGTTGCCGTGCGCGGGGGCGAGCAGGGCGGTGACGGTGGCAAGGCTGAAGTCTCCGGCAAGCAGACCTTGCGCTACGACGGCGCCACCGACGCGCGGGCCAGCCAGGGCCGCACCGGTGACCTGCTGCTCGACCCAACCAACATCACCGTCTCGGGTGGTTCCGGGGTCAGTGGTGACTGGTCGGCCGGCAGCGGCGACATCACCGTCTACGAAAAAACCCTGGAAGCCCAGGCAGCCAACGTGTTGATGACCGCCACCGGCATCATCACCTTCGCCGACCTGTTGCAAAACGGTGGCGACGGCACTATCACGATGCAGGACAACGTCAGCCTGCGGGTCGAGGCGGGCAACCGCTCCAACAGCAACAGCGCCATTCGCTTCGACAATGCCAACAACACCATCGAGGTGTCCGGCACCGGCAGCCTGTACTTCCAGTCCGGCGGCACGGGTACCGGCAGCATCAGCAACGTCGCCAACCTGATCGCGCATGGCGCCGGGGCAAACCCGGACGTGGCGGCCTTGCCCGTACACAACGTCAACTCGGCGGGCTCCGGTACCCCAGGTGCCGGCAGTATCACCCTGCTCGGGGCAGACGGCCTGACCATCGCCGGCTCGCTGACCACCCACGGCGGCTACGTGCGCCTGTCCAGCGACTCGGACAACGGCGGGCGGGGGGCGTTGACCATCGATACCCCGATCAACACCCACGGCGGCAACCTGTACCTGTCGTTCGGCACCACCAGCTACCCCGAAAGCATCGCCACCCTCAACGGTGACGTCACGCTGGGCAGCGGTCGCCTGTACTTCGGCGATGCCATGGGCGCCAGCGCGTTGGGTGGCTCCACGGGTGAAAAACGCCTGGGCGGCCTGCTCAGTCTCAGCGGCGACGTGAACTTCACCACGCCGCTGACCATGCTCGGCGGCGCCTCGATCCACACCGACGGCAATATCAACTTCAGCAGCACCGTCAAACTCGACACGGGCGATCGCGCCTTGACCCTGCGGGCGACCAACATCGACTTCACCCAGGCCCGCCTGCAGAACGTCTCCACGGCGAGCATCGCCCTGGAGCCCTGGCTGGCCGCGACCAATATCGCCCTCGATGGCACCGATGGCATTGCCACCGCCGATACCCTTGGCAAGCTCGACAACATCCGCAACCTGACCATCGGCCGCACCGACGGCACGGGCATCACCACCGTCAACAGCAGCGGCTTCAGCTTCAATGCCAACAACAACCTGACCTTGCTCAACGGTGAGCTGCGCGTGGACGGCGCGCTGCGCAACAGCAACGCCACCGGCCACGTGATCGGCAAGGCCGGTGTGGGCGATGTGGTCATCGGTACAGGTGGCAGTGTGCAGGCCAATGGCAGCGGCGACGCGGTCGTCCTGGCGGCGGCCCGCAACTTCTACAACAACGCTGGTGCCAACGCCCTGCTCAGCACCAACAGTGCCGGGCGCTGGCTGACCTACTCCACGTCGCCGCAGCAGGACATCCGCAACGGCCTGGCGGTGGATTTCAAGCAGTACAATACCCAGTTCGGCGACACCATCGCGCAAGCCAGCGGTAATGGTCACATCTACAAAGTGGCGCCGGTGGTCAAGGTCGGCCTGACCGGTGAAGTGCGCAAGACCTACGACGGCAACAACCAGGCGTCCCTGGGGGCTGGCAACTACACCAGCACCGGTGCCATCGATGGCGACCAGGTCGATTTCGTCATCGCCCCCGGCGGCAACGCGGTCTATGACGACAAACAGGCAGGTGTCGGCAAGAACGTCAGTGCCACGGGCATCGCCATTGGCGAAGCCAGCAATGGCCAGGTGAAGGTCTACGGCTATCAACTGGAGTCCGACACCGCGTCAGCTGACATCGGCGTCATCGACAAGCGCAAGCTGGCGCTCTCCAACGGCGGCAACGGCGCGGCGCAGGTCAGCGACAAGGTCTACGACGGCACGCGAGTCGCCGAAGTGACCGACGTAGCCTTCGATAACCTGGTGGACGGTGATCAGCTGCACGCCTCAGGCAATGGCGCCTTCAGCGACAAGAATGCGGGCAATGGCAAGACCGTCGAGGTGAGCGGGCTGCAACTGCTCGGCGCCGATGCCAACAACTATGAAGTGGACCTGACCGGCGTTGCGCTGACAGGCCAGGCATCGATTACGCCAAAGGGCATTACGGTCGGACAGGTGGCCGTTGCCGACAAGACCTATGACGGAGGCCGCAATGCCTCGGTGACCGGTATCGAGCTGCAAGGCGTGATCGCCGCGGACCAGGGCAAAGTCGCGGGTCACTCGGACAAAGCCCTGTTCGCCGACAAGAACGCGGGCAGCAACAAGGCCGTGGTGCTGAGCGAGATGGGCCTGAGCGGCGACGAAGCCGGCAACTACACCCTGCTCGATGCCACCGCCAACGGCGTGGCCAGCATCGCGCGAAAGGTGCTGACCGGCATGGCCGAAGTAGCGGACAAGGTGTATGACGGTGGCACCACTGCCACGCTTGGCGACCTTGACCTGGTGGGTCTGGTCGACGGCGACGAAGGTAAGGTCACCAGCACCGGCAACACCGGCGCGTTCGTGGACAAGAACGCAGGCAGCAACAAGTCCGTCATCGGTTCCGGCATTGCCCTGACCGGTGAAGAAGCGCGCAACTACAGCTTCGACACCACGGCTGAAATCGGCAAGGCCAACATTGATCGCAAGGTCCTGACCGGCAAGGCAGAGGTGGCCAATAAGGTCTATGACGGTGGCACCACTGCCCAGTTGAGCGACCTGAACCTGGTTGGCGTGGTCGATGGCGACCAGGGCAAGGTGACGGGCACCGGCACCACGGGCGCGTTCGTCGACAAGAACGCGGGCACCGGCAAGACGGTGATCGGTTCAGGTGTGGCCCTGACCGGCGATGAGGCGCGCAACTACCGCTTCGACACCGCTGCTGAAATCGGCAAGGCCAACATTGATCGCAAGGTCCTGACCGGTAAGGCCGAGGTGGCCAGCAAGGTCTATGACGGCGGTACGACTGCTCAGCTGAGCGATCTGGACCTGATCGGCGTCGTTGATGGTGACGAAGGCAAGGTAACCGGTACAGGCACCACAGGTGCATTCGCCGACAAGAACGCTGGCATCGGTAAGACGGTGACAGGCTCGGGCGTTGCGCTAACCGGCGAAGAGGCCGGTAACTACAGTTTCGATACCACGGCTGAGATCGGCAAGGCCAACATTGATCGTAAAGTCCTGACCGGTAAAGCTGATGTGGCTAACAAGGTCTATGACGGTGGAATCACTGCTCAGGTCAGCGACCTGGACTTGGTCGGCGTGGTCGATGGCGACGAGGGCAAGGTCACTGGCACCGGCACTACCGGCGCCTTCGTGGACAAGAATGCTGGCATCAACAAGTCGGTCATTGGCTCCGGTATTGCGCTGAGCGGCGAAGAAGCAGGTAACTACCGCTTTGACACCACCGCTGAAATCGGCAAGGCCAACATTGATCGCAAGGTACTGACGGGTAAAGCCGAGGTGGCCAATAAGGTCTACGACGGTGGCATCACCGCTCAGTTGAGCGACCTGGATCTGGTCGGTGTAGTCAATGGTGACGAAGGTAAGGTGACCGGAACTGGCACCACAGGCGCGTTCGTGGACAAAAATGCTGGCACCAATAAGTCGGTCGTTGGCTCCGGTATTGCGCTGAGCGGCGAAGAAGCAGGTAACTACAGCTTCGACACCACCGCTGAAATCGGCAAGGCCAACATCGATCGCAAGGTCCTGACCGGTAAAGCCGACGTGGCCAACAAGGTTTACGACGGTGGCATCACCGCTCAGTTGAGCGAACTGGATCTGGTTGGCGTGGTTGATGGCGACGAGGGCAAGGTGACCGGGACTGGCACCACAGGCGCGTTCGTGGACAAAAATGCTGGCACCAATAAGTCGGTCGTTGGCTCCGGTATTGCGCTGAGCGGCGAAGAATCAGGTAACTACAACTTCGACACCACCGCCGAAATCGGCAGAGCCAACATCGACCGCAAGGTCCTGACCGGTAAAGCCGACGTTGCCAACAAGGTCTATGACGGTGGCACCAGTGCGCAATTGAGCGATCTGGACCTGGTTGGCGTGGTTGATGGCGACGAGGGCAAGGTCACTGGCACCGGTACTACCGGCGCCTTCGTAGACAAGAACGCCGGCACCAACAAGTCGGTCACAGGCGTAGGTGTGGCACTGACCGGCGAAGAATCAGGCAACTACAGCTTCGACACCACCGCCGAAATCGGCAAAGCCAACATCGACCGCAAGGTCCTGACAGGTAAAGCCGATGTGGCCAACAAGGTATACGACGGCAGCACCACTGCTCAGCTGAGCGATCTGGACCTGGTTGGCGTGGTTGATGGCGATGAAGGCAAGGTAACCGGTACGGGTACCACAGGTGCATTCGTGGATAAGAACGCTGGTACTCAAAAAACCGTAATCGGTTCCGGTGTTGCCCTCACCGGCGAAGAAGCAGGCAACTACAGCTTTGACACCACCGCTGAAATCGGCAAGGCCAACATCGATCGCAAGGTCCTGACGGGTAAAGCCGACGTGGCCAACAAGGTCTATGACGGTGGCACCACTGCGCAATTGAGCGATCTGGACCTGATCGGTGTAGTCGATGGTGACGAAGGCAAGGTGACCGGGACCGGCACCACGGGCGCTTTCGTGGACAAGAACGCTGGCACCAACAAGTCGGTCACCGGCGCAGGCGTGGCCCTGACCGGCGAGGAAGCGGGCAACTACAGCTTCGACACCACCGTTGAAATCGGCAAAGCCAACATCGACCGCAAGGTTCTGACCGGTAAAGCCGACGTGGCCAACAAAACCTATGACGGCACCACTACCGCTCAACTGAGCGACTTGGGCCTGATTGGCGTGGTCGATGGCGACGAAGGCAAGGTAACCGGTACCGGCACCACTGGCGCGTTCGTGGACAAGAATGCAGGCACCCACAAGTCGGTTACCGGCGTAGGTGTCGCGCTGGCTGGCGAAGAAGCAGGCAACTACAGCTTCGACACCACCGCCGAAATCGGCGAGGCCAACATCGACCGCAAGGTTCTGACCGGTAAAGCCGACGTGGCCAACAAAACCTATGACGGCACCACTACCGCTCAACTGAGCGACTTGGGCCTGATTGGCGTGGTTGATGGCGACGAGGGCAAGGTAACCGGTACGGGTACCACAGGTGCATTCGTCGATAAGAACGCTGGTACCCAAAAATCCGTAACCGGTTCCGGTGTTGCCCTCACCGGCGAAGAATCAGGCAACTACAGCTTCGACACCACCGCCGAAATCGGCAAGGCCAACATCGACCGCAAGGTCCTGACCGGTAAAGCCGACGTGGCCAACAAAACCTATGACGGCACCACTACCGCTCAGCTGAGCGACTTGGGCCTGATTGGCGTGGTCGATGGCGACGAAGGCAAGGTAACCGGTACCGGCACCACCGGCGCGTTCGTGGACAAAAATGCTGGCACCAACAAGTCGGTCGTTGGCTCCGGTATTGCGCTGAGCGGCGAAGAAGCAGGCAACTACAGCTTCGACACCACCGCCGAAATCGGCAAGGCCAACATTGATCGCAAGGTCCTGACCGGTAAAGCCGACGTGGCCAACAAAACCTATGACGGCACCACTACCGCTCAACTGAGCGACTTGGGCCTGATTGGCGTGGTCGATGGCGACGAAGGTAAGGTAACCGGCACCGGCACCACCGGCGCATTCGTGGACAAGAACGCTGGCACCAACAAGTCGGTCACCGGCGCAGGCGTTGCCCTGACCGGCGAAGAAGCCGGTAACTACAGCTTCGATACCACCGCCGAAATCGGCAAAGCCAACATCGACCGCAAAGTCCTGACCGGCACCGCTGATGTCACCAACAAGGTCTATGACGGCACCACCCTCGCGCAATTGGGCAATGTTGGCCTGGTGGGGGTGGTCGATGGCGACAAGGGCAAGGTGACCGGCGGTGGCAACAGCGGCTCGTTCGTCGACAGGAATGCGGGCACTAACAAGTCGGTCACCGGCTCGGGAATCGTCCTGGCCGGCGAAGAAGCAGGCAACTACAGCTTCGACACCACTGCCGAAATCGGCAAAGCCAACATCGACCGCAAGCTGCTGACTGGCACTGCCGATGTGGCCGACAAGGTGTATGACGGCAACACGGTCGCGCACTTGGGCAACATCAGCCTGATCGGCATCCTCGATATCGACATGGGCAAAGTCGACGGTACCGGCACCATCGGCGCCTTCGTGGACAAGAACGCAGGCACCAATAAGTCGGTCACCGGCGCAGGTGTGGCGTTGACGGGTGAACAAGCCCGCAACTACAGCTTCGACACCACTGCCGAGATCGGCAAGGCCAACATCGACCGCAAGCTACTGACCGGCACTGCCGATGTGGCCGACAAGGTGTATGACGGCAACACGGTCGCGCAGTTGGGCAACGTGGGTCTGATTGGCCTGGTTGACGGTGACCAGGACAAGGTCGTCGGCGCAGGCAACACAGGGGCGTTCGTCGACAAGCAGGCGGGGACCGACAAGTCCGTTTCCGGTTCAGGTATCGTGCTGACGGGCGAGGAGGCGGGCAACTACAGCTTCGACACTACCGCATCGATCGGCCGTGCCTCCATTACGCCGAAGACCCTCGGCGGCACGGTGGTGGTTGGCAGCAGGCCCTACGATGGCAGCACCCAGGCGCCCATCGAACGAATCGTTCTGGACGGCGTGATCGGCGGCGATACTGTCAGCGCTTCGGGCACTGGCCACTACGCAACAGCCGTGGCCGGGTCGGGCAAGCCGGTGAGCGTTGCAGAGCTGCTGCTCAGCGGTGCCGATGCCGGCAACTACCGCATCGACCCGGCCATGCTGGTGGGCGAAGGGGTCATCGAGCCGGTGCTGTTCACGCCAGTCGGCCTGATCACCGACGCGCAGGGCGCAAACGGTACTGCCTTGTTCGTCGAGCGTAGCGACGCGCTGGTAGCCGACCAGCTTGCCAGCAGCCAGCAGGTCGCCAACAGGCCGCTGTACGCTGACGCCACGTCGGCTACCTTCGACGGGCGTGATGCTCAGGCGCTGGTGCTCGATACCCCGCTGCGCAGCCATGGACGCTTGAGCCTGGCCTTGGCTGACCAGGCGCCTGAGCCGACTACCCGCGGTACGTTGGGCGTGTTCAACCTGGAGCAGGGTGACCGCGCGCAGCTTCAAGGCCGTTACCGCGCAGCCGACCTGGGCAACAGCATCACGCTCGAGTCCACCACCGATGCGGTACAGGCAGTGCCTGACCTGAGCGGCAATCACTCGGCCTGGACCCGTGCCGAGGTCCGTGACGGCAACGGCACCGCCGTCACCATCCAGGTCATGCTGTTCAGCAACGGCACGCTGCGTATCGATGCACCGGTTCCGGCGGCGGCGGTTTCCGACGAAGAACTGGCAAGCCAAGGCCTGGCTGTTGCCAAGCTGCGGCTCAAGGCGGGTGTGGCCGGCATCCGCGCGGTGTTGATCGAGCGCAGCGCCCGCCAAGGCGCAGTGCCGGGAGGTACGCACTACACCGTGGCACAACGCTGAGCCTGGGGCACGGCGGGGTAGCCTGCTGCCCCGTGGCCCCTTGATGCAGCCCAGCGGCTGACGTTGCCTTTGCAACGTGCGCAGCAGGCTGCATCCCTTCAAGCCATCCGAGTTCCGTCAGGGACCGGATGGCTTTGTCGTTTTCAGGATGTGCTGGCGTTGACCTGCATACACTCGATGGCGCGTCCCGGCTTCAGACCATTCGACTCACTGTCTGCCAGCGCAACGCGGCTTTACATCGCTGACCTGACGTTCAAAATGGCGGGTTGAAAAGGAGTCCCCATGAAACGCGTCATGATCGTTGGTCAACCGGGCGCCGGCAAGAGTACGCTGGCTCGCCACCTGGGCGAGCGAACCGGCTTGCCGGTCGTGCATATCGATACCATTCACTGGCTACCCGGCTGGGTCGAGCGCAGCCGGGACGAAAAGACCCGCCTGTGCCATGAAGTGGAGGCGCGCGAACGGTGGATCTTCGAGGGCGGGCATTCGGCGACCTGGGACAACCGTCTTGCCAGGGCCGAAATGCTTATCTGGATTGACCGTTCCCTGACGGTCCGATTGTGGCGTGTGCTGGTCAGAACCCTGACCCAGTTGGGCCGCACCCGCCCGGACCTGCCAGATGACTGCCCCGAGTCGCTGCGCAATTTGCCTGGCTTCATCCGGTTCATCTGGTCCACGCGGCATTCTTCACAGGACAAGATCAAGCACCTGATGGCGACGGCGCCTGCGGGGTGCCGGGTCGTGCACCTGCGCTCCAACCGGCAGACGCGTCAGTTTCTGGCGTCGATCGATTCGCAGCCCTGAGGTATGTGACGCTTGTCGGCCATGGCGCTAGCGGCGTTCGGCCTGGTCCAGCAGCGAGGGTGCATCCTGGTCACTGAACATCCCTTCGACGCACGCCTTGAACTGACCGAGCGTGAAGGGCTTGGACAGCAAGCGTGTATGTGGCTGCTGCTCGGTAAGGCTGGCGGGCGCCTCGATCAACCCTGAAATGAACAGCACTCGCATCGCCGGCACCCGCGCCCGCACCCCGTGGGCGATGTTGTCCCCCGTCAGGCCGCCGGGCAGGACCAGGTCGGTCACCACAAGCTGCAGGTCTTGGCACTGCTCGATCAGGTGCAGCGCATCGGCAGGATGAGTGACTTCGATTACCTCAAAGCCCAGCTCCTTCAAGGCTTCGCCGACCAGCTCCCGGATCGCGCCCTCGTCTTCGATCACCAGTGCACTGCCGCGTTTGTCGGTGCGGGACGCCAGGGTGGCGTGCGTGATCGCTGTGACGCTCGACCGGACGGGCTCCAGGTGAACGGGCAACAGCAGACTGACCGTGGTGCCGCTGCCCATAACCGATTCGATCACTGCCGTACCGCCCGCCTGGCGAGCGAAGTCCTTGACCATCGACAGCCCTAGACCCGTGCCCGACCCTAGCGGTTTGGTGGTGAAGAACGGTTCGAAGGCCCGCTCGGCAACGCTGGCTGGCATCCCCAGGCCCGTATCGGTGACGCTTACCTGAATGTAGTCGCCCGCGCGTAGCCCAAGCTGCTCCAGCTCAGCCGTGCCGCTTGTCACCTTGCTGACCCGCACCTGCAAACGGCCCCCTTGGGGCATGGCGTCACGTGCGTTGATGCACAAGTTGAGCAGCGCATTTTCCAGTTGGTGGGCGTCGCAGTAGCACAAGGCTGGCGAAGGCAATGGGGTAAATTGAAACTCGATCTTGGGTGTAAGGGTTCTGGCCAGCAGCTCTTTCATGTCGTCCACCAGCAGCACCACATCGACCGTGGTGCTGGCCAGCGGTTGCCGCCTGGCGAAGGTCAGCAGGCGGTGGGTGAGGGTGCTGGCCTTGCGAGTGGCAGTCCTGGCCAACGAGAGGTAACGGCCCAGTTCGTCGTGCCGACCCTGCGCCAGGCGTTGTTCGATCATGTCCTGCGTGCCGGTGATCACGGTCAGCAGGTTGTTGAAGTCATGGGCCAGGCCCCCGGTGAGCTGCCCGAGCGCTTCCATCTTCTGGCTTTGCTGCAATTGCTGGCTGACCTGCTCGAACGCCTGCTGCCGTTCGCGATACTGGGTGACGTCCCGCGCCACGGCGAAGTAACGGCCTTCGAACCCGGCAATACGCCAATTGAGCAGCAAGGGTTGGCCATCGTGGCGCACGCTCTGGGTGTCGAGCTCAACAATGGGTTTGTGGTTGAGCTCGCGCAATGCGTTCGCCAATTGTGCGGGAGAGATGAAACTGTAGAACGTCCCAGTCTTGAGCTGTTCTTCAGTGAAGCCCGTTTCTACCTGCCACGCCGGGTTCACCGACAGCACCTGGCCGTTTTCGGACAACGTGCAGATCAGGTCGGGGGATACGTTCCACAGGCTGTCGCGCTCCCCCGTTCGGTGTTGCACTTGCTGCTCGAGCGTATCGTTGAGCCGTTCCACGGCGCTCAGGTTACGCCTGAGCGAAGCACATACCACCGCCATGGCGAAGGTCACCACGCCAAAACTCAGGCTGTTGGCCCATGTGGCCCAGTCAGCATCGAAACCCAGCGGCCCGATGAAAAAATACTGGGCGATCAGTACCGCCATGATGCAGCCCAGCAGGGACGGACCTGCGCCGAACCAGAACCCGATCAGCATCAGCCCAGGAATGAAAAACAGGTAGGGGAGCGCGACAGGCGACATTTGCGCGCGCGCCAGGGAGCACGCAGCGATGATCAACGCGGCGCCCACGTAGCGGCTGGCCGTGCTCGGTTCGGCACGTCGCAGGCGTTGCAGGATGGCGGTAATCCTTTCTTTGAACCAGGCCAAGGCTGACTCCGTAACAGGCTGAGCATCATCTAAGCGATCTGCCGTGCCAAGCGCGGCTGACAGCCTTTTAGGCTAGCTGACCGCAGGCGTCCAATAGATTTTTTGGCCGACCACCGGTTGGGGTGCTCAATTGTCGAGAGAAACTCATCACAGCTAAGCTGGCAATGTGCCTTCTGGGCTAGAATTTGCTGTTACCGCGACCGGAGCTTTCATGGACAACTTGACGACCCTTCGAGACGAGCGCTTGCGCCTGGTTGAAGTGGACCGCCTTACATCGGACCTGGCAAATGGAGAGGATCCGGTGCTCAACGGCGTTGTCAACATGCTCTGTGCGCACTTTGACGTCCCTTCCGCGCTGGTCAGCATCGTCGACCGCGATTACCAGGTATTCAAGGCCAAGATCGGCATGGCCGACGACCGCACGCCGCGCGAAATGTCCATCTGCGCCCATGGCCTGCGCCAGGAAACGGTGCTCGAGATCTGCGACACGCTGCAGGACCCGCGCACGGTGGATAATCCGCTTGTGCAATCGGCCCCCCATATTCGCTACTACGCTGGCGCACCGCTGATCGTTCGGCCAGGCGTCAGCCTGGGTGGGCTGTGCATCATCGACCATGCCACGCGCCAAGCCTTGTCGGAGCGCGACCGTAATCTGCTGACCAACGCCGCCAAAGTGGTGGTGGCCCGCCTGCAGTCTATCCACCGGCAGAACTTCTACGATCCGATGACCGGGTTGCCCAATCGGCGGCGCTTCGAGACGGACTTCAAGGAAGGTGCCGTGACGGCCGGCCAGGTGGCTGTTTTCATCGAGCCGGTGTCGGCTGCGGGTATGGACCGACTGTTCAAGGCGCTGGGCATCGAGTTCTTCACCGATTTCATGCTGGCAGTCAAAGAAGTGCTGCTCACAGCACTTCCGCCCGGCTGCCGCCTTTATCGGGCCAGTACCCTGGGCTTCATGACGGTCATTGATGCATGCGATACCAGTTTTCTTGCCGGTTGGCTTCAGACGCTGGTGGCTTCGCTCGGTGGGCCACTGCGCAGCGGTCACATACCGGTCACGCCGGATGTCGGTATCAGTGTCCTGACGCTGGGCGTGGACGCCAGCGCCTCGCCGGATATCCTGCGACTGCTAGCCAGCATGACCGACACCGCTCGCAAGAGCGAGCAGCGCTGGTTGGCGTACGACCCGGTGGTGGACGCCAACCTGCGGCGCAACACCGCGATACTCAATGCCCTGGAAGCCGCACTGCTGGCACCCGACCAGTTGAGCCTGGCCTACCAGCCCAGGATCGACCTTGGCAGCAACCGCTGCGTGGCGGTCGAGGCACTCTTGCGTTGGACGCATCCGCAACTGGGCGTGATCAGCCCGGCAGAGTTCATTCCGCTGGCGGAAACCACCGCTTCCATCCGCGGCATAACTCGCTGGGTGGTGGAACAGGTGTGCCGTCAAATTGCCCAGTGGCAGGCCAGCGACCTGATGTTGCAGGTCTCGTTGAACATCTCGGCCCTCGATCTGGGTGATGGTCAGCTGTACGAAGATGTCACGCGAGCGCTGGCCCGACACCAGGTGCACCCGAGCCTGGTGGAGCTCGAGTTCACCGAAAGCGCCCTGGTAGCCGACTTCGATGCCGTGCAGGAGCAGCTCCAGCGCTTCCGCGCCCTGGGCATTTCGATCGGCATCGACGATTTTGGCAGCGGCTACAGCAACTGGATCTACCTGCGCAAAATCCCCGCCACCAGCGTGAAGCTCGACCGTTCCCTGCTCGCCGAACTGCAGCCTGGCGGCAATGACTGGCACATCGTGCGTGGGCTGGTCAGCCTGCTGCGCGACCTGCGCCTGACGGTGGTGGCCGAGGGTGTGGAGACGGACCTGCACCATCATGTGCTACGGGGGTGGGGCTGTGATCAAGGGCAAGGCTATTATTACGCAAGGCCCCTCCCGGCAGATGACCTGGCTGCATGGTTGCGTCAGCCGCGGCAAGCCTGACGTTAGGTGAAGCAGCACTCGGTGTGCGCTGCCTGTCAGCGCCTGTTCAATCCCAACAGTTGTCATCCGCAATGACGAGGATCGCCATGTTCAACAAAGCGCTTAGGGATGAGGTCGAGGCACTCAAACGGGAGCTGCATGGGCTCAGGGCTGCGCAACAGAGCAGGTCCACAGAGATGCTTGAAATCACCGTGGACCGCGACCTGCTGATCACGGCCGTCAACCCGCGGTTTTCCAGCTTCGTGGGGATCGACGCTTCAAAGCTTGTCGGCACATCGATGGGCGCGCTCACGCCTGACTATGTGAAGGACTTGCCGTGCTACAAGGACTTCCAGACCGCGATGAGCCAGGGCACTGGAGTGAGCGACGACTACCGCTACATCGCGGCTGATGGGCGTCTGGTGTGGATGCGCGCGGCGTGGTGCCCGGTCAAGGCCCCCAGCGGCGAGGTGACCCATATGACGGCCTACGGCACCGAGGTCACCGCCGCCATCGACAAGGCCCGTGAAAACGACGAGCTGATCAAGGCGCTTTCCCGGTCCACGGCGGTGATCGAGTTCGCACTGGACGGCACCATACTCACCGCCAACCAGAACTTCCTCAATACGGTGAACTACACGCTCCCGGAAATCGTCGGCAAGCATCACAGCATCTTCTGCGATCCGGCCTACACCCGGTCGGCGGATTATCAGCGACTGTGGGCCAGCCTCAACGACGGTCGCTTCGTTGCTGAGCGCTTTCAGCGGTTCGACAAGAGCGGTCGCGAGTTGTGGCTCGAAGCCTCCTACAATCCGGTGCGCGACACCCGCGGGCGGCTGTACAAGGTCGTGAAGTTTGCGGTGGATATCACCGCTCAGGTCGAGAGCGAGAAACAGGTCAGCTCGGCGGCGGACGTTGCCTATGAGATCTCCATGAAGACTGACAGCTCGGCCCAGCGCGGCGCGGAGGCGGTCAGGGACACGGTGGAAACCATGAACCGCATCGTCGAGCAGGTCTCGAATGTGTCCACTGGCGTCGAGGCACTGGGGCATCAGTCGCACCTGATTACGTCCATCGTGTCGACCATCGGCGGCATCGCCCAGCAGACCAACCTGTTGGCCCTGAACGCGGCCATCGAAGCCGCGCGTGCCGGTGATCAAGGCCGGGGCTTTGCCGTGGTGGCGGACGAGGTTCGCAAGTTGGCCGGGCGAACCAGTGCTGCGACCCAGGAAATCGTCGAGGTGGTGCAGAAGAACAACGCCTTGGTGGAGGAGGCGGTACACAGCATGGTCGAGAGCAGGAAACAGGCTGAACTGGGCCTGAGCCTGGCCCAGCAGGCGGGTACCGTGATCACGGAAATCCAGTCAGGTGCGCAGGAAGTGGTCACCGCCGTGGGCCAATTCTCTTCGAAACTGGTGGCGGAGGCGGGGCGTTAGTCCGATCCGGCAGCACGGCTGCCGATGAACGCAACGCCTGCCCCTGGCCAGGGGCAGGCGCTAGGCACCGTCAGCGCTGATAGGCCTTGCCGTAATGCCGCTCAAGGCGCGCCTGTACCAGCTCCAGCGCGATCGACAACACCCAGTAGATCACGGCCGCAGTGGTCAGCATTTCCAGGTAGCGGTAGCTCGACCGTCCGTAGGACTGGGCCAGGAACATGATTTCCCACACCCCCATCACCGAGATCAACGACGAATCCTTGAGCATGGAGATGAACTGGTTGGCGGTTGGCGGGATGATCACCCGCATGGCCTGCGGCAGTACGATGTGGCAGAAGATTTGCGGCGGGCGCATGCCCAGCGCCAGCGCCGCTTCCCGTTGGCCGCGGGCAACACCCAGAATACCCGCGCGGAAGATCTCACTGAGGTAAGCGCCGTAGTTCAGCGACAGGGCGATGATACCGGCGCTGATCGCGCCGGGCACCAGGCCTATCTGGGGCAAGCCCAGGTAGATGAGCAGAATCTGGATCAGCAGCGGTGTACCGCGAAAAAACGACGTGTAGAAACTGGCAACACCCACCAGCACCGCGCTGCCGGACAAGCGTGCCAGCGCGGCGGCAAAGCCCAACGCCACCGACACCACCATCGAGCACACGCACAGGAACAGTGTCAGCGCTGCACCCTGCAGAAAACCATTGGGCCCCAGTTTGAAACCGGCCAGGTTGGGAAACTTCTCCAGGATGATCGAAAACTTGAGGTCGAAGCTCAGGAAGAACCCGACGAACAGTGCGAACATCACCAGCCAGGTGAGCATCAACCGTGTGCGAAAACCCAGCAGGCGTGTACCCGTGGTACTGGCCACGGGCTTGGGGGAGGGCGGAAACGTGCTCATTTGCTGATATCGGCGCCGATCCACTTCTGCGACAGCTTGCTCAGGGTGCCGTCTGCCTTGAGCTCGGCGAACACCTGGCGAACCTTGGCATCCCACTCTGGGTCGCCCTTCTCGATGGCGACCGAGTTGGGTTCTTCATACAACGGCGCACCGGCGAGCTTGAAACGCTTGTCCTGGTCCAGGCGCGGCTTGGCCGTGACCAGGTTGGTCAGGATTGCATCCAGGCGCACGCCCGCGCCCAGCCCTAGGTCCTGGAACGCCACATTGTCGGTGTCATACGGGGCGATCTGCACGAAGTCGAAGGGGTAGTCGAGGGTTCGGCCCTCGTCGCCCTCGATAACCAGATTCTTGTTCAGGTAGCTCTCATAGCTCGACGCGCTGGTCAGGCCGACCTTGCGCCCATCAAGGTCTTTTGCACCGTGGATGCGGTCATCCTTGGCATTGACCACGATGACAGCCGGGGAGGCGTAGTACTCCACAGGGAAGTCGAACACCTGGGCGCGGGCCTTGCTGGGGGTCATCGAGCAGATGCAGATGTCGTAGCGCCCACTCCAGCGACCGGCGGCGATCACATCCCAGGAAGGCGTCTCCAGGCGCAGCTTCACGCCCAGCTTGTCCGCCACTGCCTTGGCGACGTCCACGTCGAAGCCGTCGAGCTGGTTCTGGTCATTGAGAAACGAGAACGGGGGATAGCTCTCCATCAGTACATTGACCAGTTCCTTGCGTGATTCGACCCGCTCCAGCGTGGCGCCGGCAAAAGCCTGGGTGGCGGTCGCAAGCAGCGCAAGGCTTGCACCGAGCAATGTGGAAAAACGCATGTTCATACCTGAAGTGTTGGCCAAATGAGTATTAGGGTATTAAATAGTTATATATCTAACCCACATAATGAATTTTATTCATAAGCACCTTCAGAGTAGTTATATGACAGAGCGAGCGATGGTGATTCTCGACGGTGGCATGGGCCGCGAACTGCAGCGCAGTGGTGCGCCGTTCCGCCAGCCAGAGTGGTCTGCACTGGCGTTGACCGAGGCGCCGGAAGCGGTGGTGGGGGTGCATGCGGCGTTCATTGCCGCAGGTGCTCAGGTCATCACCAGCAACAGCTACGCGGTCGTCCCCTTCCACATTGGTGAAGCGCGCTTTGCCGAAGAAGGCCGGCAGTTGGCCAATGTTGCCGGGCAACTGGCCCGCCACGCAGCCGACACCGGCCCGCACCCGGTGAGGGTGGCCGGTTCGCTGCCGCCGTTGTTCGGGTCCTATCGTCCCGACCTGTTCCAGCCTGAGCGCGTCGAGGAAGTCCTGCGGCCGCTGCTTGAGGGCCTGGCGCCACACGTTGACCTGTGGCTTGCCGAAACCCAGAGCGCGATCGCTGAAGTCCGCGCCATACGTGCCCACCTGCCCGAGGACGGTCGCCCGTTCTGGGTGTCCTTCACCTTGCAGGATGAAGACGTCGATACGGTGCCGCGCCTGCGCTCCGGTGAGCCGGTGGCCGATGCCGTGCAGGCGGTGATCGAACTGGGCGCAGCAGCGGTGCTGTTCAACTGCAGCCAGACAGAAGTGATCGGCGCGGCCATTGATGTCGCCCGTTCGGTCATCGATCAGCAAGGTGGCGAAGTCGCCATCGGTGCCTATGCCAACGCCTTCCCACCCCAGCCCAAGGAAGCCACCGCCAACGACGGGCTGGACGAACTGCGCGAAGACCTGGACCCACCGGGCTACCTGGCCTGGGCCAAGGACTGGCGTGCACGCGGCGCCAGCATGGTAGGTGGCTGCTGCGGCATTGGCCCTGAGCACATTGCCGAGCTCAAACAGCGCCTCGGCTGACGGGTTCAAGGGCATCTGCAAAGCAAGCGAAGCGTTTAAGTTTGGGAAACGCCGGAACTGACGGTAAGGTTTCAGCATCTTCCATTCATCATGCGCCACGGGCAGTCGTGTTCTGACTGCCCAACCATGGAGCGCAGCGCTGAACGCCAGAAGGAGCAATGCCTATGCCTGAAGAACAACACCGCAGGAGCACCATCAACCCACCTGTCTTTTTCACCAGTGCGATACTGGTGCTGTTGCTGGTTTTATACGCCACGCTTTTCCAGGAGCATGCCCAAAGCGTCTTCGAGCATGTTCAGCAATGGATCGTCACCAATGCAGCCTGGTTCTACATCCTTACCGTCGCCCTGGTGCTGATCAGCGTCGTCTTCCTTGCCGTCAGCCGCTACGGCGATATCAAGC
The DNA here is from genome assembly GCF_002812565.2 of Pseudomonas sp. SGAir0191. NCBI lineage: Bacteria > Pseudomonadati > Pseudomonadota > Gammaproteobacteria > Pseudomonadales > Pseudomonadaceae > Pseudomonas > Pseudomonas sp. SGAir0191. Next base: position 4,274,494 of record NZ_CP025035.2, on the reverse strand, counting down.
TGGGCCCGGACCACAGCGAGCCCGATTACCCCAACAAGAGCTGGTTCGCCATGCTGTTCTCGGCGGGCATGGGCATTGGCCTGATGTTCTTCGGCGTGGCCGAGCCTGTGATGCACTTCATCAATCCGCCTGTGGGTGACCCCAATACGGTGGCTGCAGCCCGCGAAGCGATGAACATCACCTTTTTCCACTGGGGCCTGCATGCCTGGGCGATCTACGCCATCGTGGCGCTGATATTGGCTTATTTCAGTTTTCGCAACGGGCTGCCGCTTACCCTGCGCTCGGCGCTGTACCCGCTGATCGGGGAGCGTATCTACGGGCCCATTGGCCATGCGGTTGATATCTTCGCCATCCTGGGCACCGTGTTCGGCGTGGCGACCTCGCTTGGTTACGGTGTGCTGCAGATCAATAGCGGCCTGCATCAGCTGTTCGGCCTTCCGATCAGTACCACGATCCAGGTCATCCTGATCGCCGTCACCTGTGCGCTGGCCACGCTGTCGGTAGCCAGCGGCCTGGACAAGGGTATCCGGATTCTTTCGGAGCTCAACCTCGGTCTTGCCGTGGTACTGATGATCTTCGTCCTGGCAGTCGGGCCTACGGTCTTCCTGCTCCAGGCCTATGTGCAGAACACAGGTGCGTACCTGTCCGATATCGTCAACAAGACGTTCAACCTGTTCGCTTATGAACCCACCGACTGGATTGGTGGCTGGACCTTGCTCTACTGGGGCTGGTGGTTGTCCTGGTCGCCCTTCGTCGGGCTGTTCATTGCACGGATTTCCCGTGGTCGCACCATTCGTGAGTTCGTCTGTGGCGTGCTGTTCGTACCGGCAGGTTTCACCTTGCTGTGGATGACCGTATTTGGCGATTCGGCCATTCACATGATCCTGCACGGCGGCATCAAGGACCTGGCCACGGTGGTCGATCAGGACAGTTCGCTGGCCTTGTTCGCGTTCCTCGAGCATTTCCCCTGGTCTACGGCCATTTCGATGCTGGCGGTGCTGATGGTCGTCGTGTTCTTCGTCACCTCAGCGGACTCGGGCGCCTTGGTGGTGGACATGCTGGCTTCGTCTGGCAGGGGACATTCACCGCTCTGGCAACGTGTGTTCTGGTCGGTCAGCATGGGTGCAGTGGCCATTGCACTGCTATTGGCCAACGGTTTGAAGGCCTTGCAGGCTGCCACCATCGCCAGCGCCCTGCCGTTCGCGATCATCTTGCTGTTTTCCATGTGGGGGCTGTTCAAGGCACTGGGGCTGGATGCCACACGGCGTGGTTTGCGAACCCAGGCGTTGCCGGGCCAGCGGCAGGGCCGTCAGAACCACGGCGGCTGGCAGCGTCGGTTGCGCAATATCGCGATGATGCCGCGCAGGGCCCATGTCACTCGCTTCATTGGAGAGGTGGTAAAGCCCGCGTGCGAGGAAGTGGCGCAGGAGCTGCGCAAGCAGGGCTACGAAGTGACGGTGGAGGAGCGCGAAGACGGCCGCATCACGCTGGAGCTTTCTCATGCCGGTGAGGGCCGCTTCAAATACGAGGTTCGCCCTCGCGCCTTCAATACGCCAAGCTTCGTCATGCGTGATGCCGATGACAACAGCGATGCACGCAAGTACTTCCGTGCCGAGGTGTACCTGCGCGAAGGCGGGCAGGACTACGATGTCATGGGCTGGAGCCGTGAAGATGTGATCGGCGACATCCTCGACCAGTACGAGCGCCACCTGCACTACCTGCACGTGGTCAGCTGAACCCGCCTACGTGCGGGCGACCACTGGAAACGCCCGCACGTACACCAGCTCGCAGATCAGTTCGACCACTGTCTGCGTGATCACCGCCGCCGCTGCCAGCGTTCGTATCTGCTCTGGCAAGGCGAGCGCCAACGGCAACACCACCAACGAATTGCGCGTCGAAGCACTGAACATGACGGCGCGCTTCTGTTGTACAGGCAAATCCATCAGCCGTGCCGTCGCCCAGCCAATCACCGGTGCCAAAAGCGCAAAGCCCAGAAACACCGGCACCACGGGCAGCAGTTGATCCAGCGCCTGCAACACGATGCCGATCTGCGAAGCGATCACCACGAACAACACGAGTGCCATCGCCGGCACCGGCATCCAGGCCCAGGCGTCGTTCCAGCGACTGACCCGCTCTGATTTGGCCACGTGTGCACTGGTCAGCACCGCCAAGGCCAACGGCACGACGATCATCAGCACGAACGCCTGCAAGAAAGGCCCGAGCGCCAGGCTTATGTGGTCGCCGTCTTCAAGCATGAGCGCCAGGTAAAGCGGCAGCAGTACCAGCTGCAGCAGCAACAGCACGGGTGTGGCGGCCAGCATGAGCCGTGCATCGCCCTTGCCCATGTGCGTGAACACCACCACGTAGTCGATACAGGGCGCCAGCAGGACCAGCAGGGCGCCGATCAGCAAGGCCGGGTGGCCTGTCAGCCCACGGGTCAACGCCCACGCCAGGACGGGCACCAGCACGAAGTTAGCCAGGAGCAAGGCAGTCATGAACCGCCGATTGGCCAGGCTCGCGCGCAGGTGCAGAAAGGGTATCTGCAGGAACATGGCGTACATCAGCACGGCGATGGCTGGCGTGATCAGTGCTTCCAGGACAGAGGCACTGGCATCGGCTACAAGGCCGAAGGCGATGGCCACCAGCACGGTGGCGAAATAAAGGGGTGTCTGCCGGGTTTCGAGTTGGTCTCTGGTCAAGAACGTACCTGCTTGGAAAAAGTGCAGCGCTGTAGCGCGATGCGGCAATCGAGCGCGTGTGGCCGTTTTAAGACTCGTCTGAGTTATCCAACAGCGCCAGGGCTGCATTCTATGCGCAGCCCACATAACAACCACAGGACGCTGTAATGAATATTCGCGCTATCGCTTTCGCTGCAGCTGCAACCATGGCCGTTCCCGGCCTGGCGAACGCGGCCAACACCATCACCTTCAGCGGAGAAGTCACCGATCAGACCTGCTCTGCTGTCGTCGATGGCAACACCGAGCCAACCGTCGTCATGCAAAGCGTGCCAGCCAGTGCGCTGAGCGGCAGCACCGGCAAAAACACCGGGGAGACCAAATTCACCCTGCGCCTGACCGGCTGCGCCGCACCGACCGATGCCAACGAGCAATTCACCACGCTGTTCCAGGCCACCAACCCGACATCGCTGGGTAACCTGACCAACACCGCCACCAATGGCGCGACCGGCGTTGCACTGCAGTTGCTCGACGCACCCGGCGGTAGCCCGGTGAACCTGGCAGGAGGTGCGGCCGTCAGCGCCGGACAAATCATCCTGAGTTCCGGCCAGACCTCCACAAGCCACGACTATGCCGTGCGTTACGTATCCGAGGCCGCCACCGTTACTGCAGGCCCTGTGCTCGGCGCGGTCACCTACACCCTGCGTTACGAGTAATTGGCGCACGCCACTTTTTCCGACTGCCGCCCTGGGGCTCGTATCCAGGGCGGCAGGCCTTCGAGATATCCGCATGAGAACTTTGTCAGTGGGTCGGCTCAGGCTGGTCGCCATTGCGCTTGCCTTCGTGCTCGGCATGATGGGCGCGTCCCTCGTCCAGGCCAGCGTGGTAGTGACGGGTACACGGGTCATTTACCCCGGTAATGCGAAGGAAAAAACCCTGCAGCTCACCAATCAGGACCCCTTCGCCAATGTCGTGCAAGCTTGGGTGGATGTCGATGACCCTGCGTCCACGCCAGAAACTGCCAAGGCGCCGTTCATGGTCAATCCGGCCGTGTCACGCGTGGCTCCGGGCAGCGGACAATCCCTGAGGCTCATCTATACCGGCGCGGCGCTCCCTCAGGACCGCGAGTCGGTGTTCTATCTGAACGTGCTCCAGATCCCCCCGCGCAATGCCGCACAGGCCGACAGAAGCCAGATGCTGCTGATCCTTCGCAATCGCCTGAAGCTGTTCTACCGCCCTGCTGGCATCGCCGGTACGGCCGAGCAGTTGCCTGAAAAACTAGGTTTCAGTCTGGTCGAGAACGGCGCCAGCTGGCACGTGCTCGTCGACAATCCGACGGGCTTCCATGCCTCGTTCGGGGCGGCGACGATCACTGTCGGCAACAGACAGGTGAAACTGCATGCTGCCATGGTGCCGCCCTACGGCTCGGTGCAGTGGACGCCAGAGGCCAGCGGAGCGCTCACAGGTACAGCGGCGCAGCTCAACGCGCAGTTGATCAACGACTACGGTGCACGTGTGGGCATCACTCATGGCTTGCAGCGCTAATCTGCGGCGCACCTCGGTCCTGCTGGGCGGCCTCGCCTGGATGATGGCCCGGCTGGCCCATGGCGAAGGTGAGTACCGCTTCGACGACAGCCTGTTGCTTGGCTCGGGTCTGGCCGGTGGCAGCCTGGAGCGTTTCAATCGAGCGCAGCAGATCGACCCGGGTACTTACCTGGTCGATGTGTACGTGAACACGCTTTACGTCAACCGAAGCGAAGTGAGTTTCAGACTGCAAGACGATGTCGTCGAGCCCTGTTTTTCCGAACGGTACCTGCATCAACACATGAACGCCCGCACGCTTGAAACGCCTACCGCCGACGCGGCCCAGTGCCTGGCGCTGAGCACGCGGCTACCGGGGGCAACGTTTCAATATGATTCAGCCCGCCTGCGCCTGGACCTCTCCGTGCCCCAGGCATTGCTCGACATCAAGCCGCGCGGCTACGTCGATCCGCAGGACTGGGACGCAGGCGGCACGATGGGCTTCGTCAACTACGACGCAAGCCTCTACAACTCTCGCTACGAAGCATCAGCAAGCCAGGCGGCCAACTACGGCTACCTGGGTCTGAACACGGGCGTGAACGTCGGGCTGTGGCGTTTGCGGCACCAGTCCAACTACAGCTACTCAAGCTTTGGGGGCACTGCGGTCAGCCGCTGGAACAGCATTCGCACGTATGCACAGCGTGCCATTGCCCCTTGGCAGAGCGAACTGACGGTCGGCGACAGCTTCACCGAAGGCAACCTGTTCGGCAGCATCGGCTTTCGGGGCGTGCGCCTGGCCAGTGACGATCGCATGCTGCCTGACTCACAGCGTCAATATGCCCCGCAGGTGCGCGGCACGGCGGTGAGCAACGCTCGCGTGGTGATCAGCCAGAATGGCCGCAAGGTGCATGAAACCACGGTGGCGGCAGGACCCTTTGTTATCGACGACCTGTACGGTACGGCTTACAACGGTGACCTGGATGTGCAGGTAATCGAGGCCGACGGCAGCATCACGCGTTTCACTGTCCCCTATGCGGCGGTGCCCGACTCCATCCGCCCCGGCATCTCTCGCTACAGCGCCACGCTGGGTGAGGTACGCCAGACCGGTGCGAACCAAGGGGCTTTTGCCGAGGCTACTTACCAACGGGGCCTTAACAATGCAATTTCGGCCAACCTGGGCGCTCGGGTAGCGCAGGACTACCTGGCCGTGCTGGGCGGTGGCGTACTGGCAACGCCCTATGGCGCCTTCGGCGTCAACAGCACGTTTTCCAGTGCCACCGTTGAAAACCAACAGCGAAAGCAAGGCTGGCGCATGGGGCTTAGCTACAGCCGTACCTTCCAGCCCACCAACACCACCCTCAACCTTGCGGGGTATCGATACTCAACCCAAGGGTACCGGGATCTGGCCGATGCGCTGGGTGCGCGGCAGGCCTCCGAGCGGGGTGACAGTTGGGACTCGACCAGTTTCAAGCAGCGCAATCAACTGACCTTGCTGGTCAACCAAGGGCTGGGGGGATACGGAAACCTGTATCTGTCTGGCTCGAGCAGCGACTACTACGACGGCAAAAGCCGTGATACGCAGGTGCAGTTCGGTTATTCCAACACCTGGCGGCAACTCAATTACAGCCTGGCCTATTCACGCCAGCGCACGACGTGGTACCGGGACACGGTGACCAGTGCTGCCGTGCCCGATTTCGCCAACCAGGCAGACCAGCACGACACCAGCAATCGCACCAATACCCTGACGCTGACGCTCTCCATGCCCCTGGGCAGCTCGACCCGGGCACCGAGTATCAGCTCGATGCTGACGCAGCGCTCAGGTGATACCAAGGGCAGCAGTTTCCAGACGGGCATCAACGGCACCCTGGGAGCCCAGCGCGACATGAGCTACGCAATCGCGGCCAGTCGTGACAGCGCCGGACGCGGGACGAACTGGACGGGCAATCTCCAGGCACAAAGCGCCGTTGCCACATTCAACGGCGGTTACTCGCAAAGCGCCGATTACCGGCAGGTCAATGGTGGCATTCGCGGGGCAGCCGTCCTGCATGGAGGCGGCCTGACCTTGGGGCCCTATGTGGGGGACACCTTCGCGCTGGTGCGGGCCAAGGGCGCAGGTGGCGCGATCATCCGGGGTGGGCAGGGGGCGCGTGTGAATGCGGATGGCTACGCGGTGGTGCCTTCGCTGTCACCCTACCGGTACAACCCGGTAGGGCTCGACCCCAGCGGCATGGGTGACCAGGCCGAGCTGATCGAAACGGAACGAAAGGTCGCGCCCTACGCCGGTGCTGCGGTGCTGGTCGATTTCAAGACCTTGATCGGCCATGCCCTGTTGATCCAGGCCAGCTTGCCAGGCGGCGGTGCCATTGCGCTGGGCGCCGATGTGCTGGACGAGCAGGGCACCGTCATTGGCATGGTGGGGCAGGGCGGGCAGGTGTATGCACGCGCCCAGGCCGACAGCGGGCGCCTGCAGGTCCGCTGGGGCTCAGGCCCTGACCAGGCATGCCTGTTGCCCTTCGACGTCAACAGCAGCAACGCCCATGACAGCCAGGGCTTCATTCATCTGAAAAGTACATGCACGCCTAACGAGGAACCCTCATGACGCTCAGGGCCTGGCTGTTGGCAGCCTTTGTGTTCGCAACCGTTCAGAACGCCTGGGCGACCTGTTACAAGGTCACCTACGTGGGCGCCGCCACTACCACGGCCAACGATGCCATCCGGCCCGGCGAGGGCACTGCCGGTGCGTGGGCCGGTGGCTGTGATACTTGCAATGGCTCATTGGGCTTACCTAGCGTGATCAATGTCAGCGACCCCAGCTTTCAGCCCTACGGTTCGTTGATTGCCAGTTCGGTGGCGCCTTTCACCCAGTATGGTGCTACGGCCGGATTCAACCCGGAATACGTGTTTTTCCGCTGCGAGGCCCAAGATGCGGTTTACGAGATGTTTTCCACCAACGGTGACGACGTCTACAGCGGCTGGTTCCAGGGGGGCGACAGCGTCGGCAACACCCTGGGCTTGCGCAGCGCCTACCGGACAGCCTGGACGAATGTGCTGTTGCGCCTGACTCACCTGGAAACCGGCCAACTGTTCACCGACGTCTGGCAAGAGCGGCGGCTCACGGGGCTGGACACCGACTCGCGAGGGTATCAGCTGGTCAAGGCCAAGAACCTCAGTGCCGTTCGCGCGGAGCTGTTCAGTGCGCCGAAAGACCCCAGCTACAACTACTACAGCGAAACGGTCTCATCGCAGCTTTACGGCTACGCACAGCCGGCGGCCTACATCGCCATCAAGGGCCCAGGGCTGGCCTATCCGACAGTGGGTCAAACGCATTATGGAAACTGGAGTGGCTGGTACGGAAACTGGCCTGGTGCGTTGGGCTTGTACAACAAGGTCACGCTCAAGCGTTATCCCACCTGCAGCGTCACCAGTGTCACCCCCTATGTAGTGTTTCCCTCGATCAGCGTGAGCGAAATCAACGCGGGCGGCCGCCGCGAAATGCCTTTTCAGATCAACTTTCGCTGCCAGAGCAACATCGTGAACAGCACCAGCGCCAACGGTACGGCCATTGGCATCAAGGTTTCCTCCGGTGCCCTGGCTGCGTCTTCTTCCTTGGGCCTGGTCAATGCCCAGGGCGGCCTGACCTACCTGCTGGCGGACCGTTATGGCCAGGCAGGTGTGGCGCAGGGAGTAGGCATACGGCTGCTGCGCGGCGGTGCGCCCATCAATTTGCTGGCCAATGAGGATTCTGCCAATGGCAGTGGTGCGGCTGGCCGGGGTTGGTACCCGGTGATCAGCAGCGCTGCCAACCTGACCGGTAGCGTCAATGGCATCGGCCAGTACACCGAGACATTCCGAGCCCGTCTGGAGAAACTCTCCACCGGCACCCTGCCTACCGTAAGGCCTGGCCGGGTCGAGGCCACAGCGCAGGTGGTGATACGTGTTCAGTAGCTGTGGGCAACGTCTGCTGCTACTGGTCGCTATGCTGAGCTGCACGCTCGCCAACGCTGGGGTCACTGCCGAGCGGACGAAGGTCATCGTGCATGAAGGCCAGCGCGAAACCTCACTGGCACTGGTCAATCAAAACGCCTATCCGGTCGTGGTCCAGACCTGGGTCGACAATGGGGACCTGGCTGTCACGCCGGACACCGCAAGCGCACCGATCATGCCGCTTCCCCCGATGTTCAGGCTTGAACCCCAACAGCAGCGAAGCGTGCGCCTCGTCACGACCGGGCGGGTGCTTGCCCAGGATCGAGAGTCGTTGTACTGGCTTAATGTGTACGAGATTCCACCTCGGCCGACCGAGGTGCTGGACGAGGGTGCGACGCGCCTGACGATCACGCTTCGCACTCAGTTGAAAGTCATCTACCGGCCCCAGGGTTTGTCGAGCAAGGCCGAGCGGGCACCCTCGCACCTGGTCGTCATAGCCGAAGGTCGCAGTGTGCAGTTGCGCAATCCGACGCCGTTCTACATCTCCCTCTCCCACGCGCAGATCGGCGAAGGCAAGGGCTCGATCGTTCTGGATGCGCCCTTGCTGGCACCGTTCAGTACGCAACGGCAGACGGCACCGGCCACCGTGCCTAGCGACGCAACATTTCGTTTTTCATGGCTGGACGATGATGGCAATGCCCACAATGGTGAACGGCCCATTAGGCATCTGGTGCCCATCAGTGATGGAGCAGGGTCGCCTGCCTTCTCGCCAGATTGAGACTCGTCTTATTCAGGTCCATCCGTCCCGCCCCTAGGCTGGCTGCATGAAGCTAGCCAACCTGTTACCTGCCGCCCAGTGGAACCTGTCGACGCCTATTGCAGCGCGTAATCTTTTACGCCTGTTTGCGATCACCCTCGTAGCGGGTGTCTATGTCGGCGCCTACGGTTACATGCGCATGACCCTGAACGAGGAGATTTCGTCCCGGCGCAGGTACATGAACGAGGCCATCTTCAACGCCCAGGATTTCTTTGTCAGCCGTCAGACCTTGCTCAAGTCGCTGGGGCTCTCGACGGTCAAGCACGCTGCCACTGCCAGCGATAGCGATAGCGAAACTTACATTCCGGGCGAGGAAGTCCATATTGTTCTCCGTCAGCCCAGCGGTACCTGGAGCTTGTGGCTGACGCCGCGCATGCTGGATTTTTTGCGCACCAAGCAGACCAACCTGGTATACGTGCCGCACGCTCTGGATGCGTCGGTGCAGTGGCTCTATAGCCGGCCCGAGGTCCTACCCCTGGTCCCCAACGCCGTGCTGCAACGCCTGCGCGGATCGCCCGGCGAACCTGAGAATGAGCAAATCTGGCTGGCGGACCCTGGAGACGATAAACCGCCCTCGCTCTACATTTTCATTGCCATGGATGAGCGCGACCGCGCTTCAGGTTGGCTGGGGCTTGAAGTAGAGGGCCCGCAGCTGGTCGCAGCGTTGCGCCATGAGCAGGCGGGTGAATTCCAGCTGGTCGACAGTGCAAGCCAGATCATCGCCAGCAAGGACCGCGAGCAGCAATTGACTTCCCAGCGCCATACGGCAACGCGCGTGGATGATGGTTTCGGTTGGGAAGGCGGCTACTGGCTCCCGGATCGCCTGAGCATTCGCAAACAGCTCGACCATTCGGATTGGCAGATCATCTACAGCACGCCCTTGGGCTCTATCGTCCCAGCGCTGATTCTGCCGTTCGGGCTGGCAGTGTTGATCAGTGTCGCCGTCACACTGTTGATGCTGTGGCTAGTCCGCCGGGTCGACTTGCGGCTCATCCGCCCGGCAGCTGCTCGAATCGAGGCATTGGTCGAAAGCGAAGCGTTCAGCAGTGCCGTCATCCGCACCGCCCCGGTTGCGCTGTGTGTATTGCGTCGTCGTGACGGTGCGGTAGTGCTGGCCAATCGGCTGAGCGAGCAGTGGCTTGTAATGGGCGATGAGCGAACCCGAGCCTGTCAGGACTGGATTACCCGTGCGTTTGGCAAGCCTGCGCAGACCAGTTGCACAGAAGAGCTGCAAATGGCCGATGGTCGTCACCTGTGTCTGAGTTATGCACCTACCCGCTATCGACGGGAAGATGTTCTGATCTGCGCCTTCAGCGACATCACCGAACGAAAAACCGCCGAGCTTTCGCTGCAACAGGCCAGGGCGCTGGCCGATGCTGCCAATGAAGCGAAAACACTGTTTCTGGCCACCATGAGCCATGAAATCCGCACCCCGCTCTACGGCATGCTGGCAACGCTCGAACTGCTTTCACGCACTCACCTCGATAGCCAGCAAAGGGGGTACCTCAATGCCATCGAAGGCTCATCGGCCACCTTGCTGCAGCTGATCTGCGATGTGCTGGATGTGTCCAAGATCGAGGCCGGGCAACTGGCGCTGGAAGTCAGTGCGTTCTCACCCGTCGAGCTGACCCAGGACGTCATGCAGGGCTATATGGGTGCTGCACAGACCAAAGGTTTGCAGTTGCTCAGCTGCATGGACCCGCAACTTCCTGAACAGGTGGTGGGCGACACGACGCGTACCCGCCAGATCCTTGGCAATCTGCTCAGTAATGCGGTCAAGTTCACCCGCAGTGGCCGGATCATGGTCAGGCTTCATCTGGTTGGGGTAGAAGGAGAGCGCATGATGCTGCGCTGGCAGGTAGTGGACACGGGGCAGGGCATCCCCGAGCAGGACCAGCAACACCTGTTCGAGCCGTTCTTCCAAAGTGGTCCCAGTACCAACACGGTGGCAGGGACGGGCCTGGGCCTGTCCATCTGCAAGCGGCTGGTCGAGTTGATGAACGGGTCGATTCGTGTGTTCAGCGAGCCGGGCCTGGGCAGCAGCTTCTCGTTCACGCTGCCGCTCGGGCAATTGGCGCTCGATGAAGATCAGAGCTGGGCCCAGCCATTGCTCAACCAAGGCGTGATGGTTTATTCACCTGTTCCCGAACTGGCCGATCATGCCGCTGGGTGGCTGCGTCGCTGGGGTGCCCGGGCGCAGGCGATTGGCGTGCCGGACGTACGTCATGAGCCGGGCATCGTACTGGTCGAGTTATGTCCAGGGCCTGCCAGCTCGGCTGTCATCGGGCAATGGCCTGGCCCCTTGGTGGTGGCCTGCGCCGATGAGCATGCGCTTTCGCGTCCTTCGGCTCAATGCTGGCAGGTGGGGCTGAACAATCTTCAGTGCCTCAACCAGGCCGTGAGCCAAGCCCAGGGCATCGAGGCTCGACACAGCGCGACAGCCCGTCAGGCAATGATCGAAACCAAACTGTACATTCATGTGCTGGTGGCTGAGGACAATGTCATCAACCAGCTGATATTGCGGGACCAGCTGGAGAAGCTCGGCTGCACGGTCACCCTTGCCAATGATGGCGAGCAAGCGCTGGCGCTGTGTCAGAAGGAGGTCTTCGACCTGGTGCTGACCGATGTGAACATGCCCAGGATCAACGGGTACCAGTTGGCGCAGCACCTGCGGCAACAGGGCCATGCCATACCCATCGTGGGTGCCACCGCCAACGCCATGCTCGATGAGGCGGAGCGTTGCCTGGGCGCCGGAATGGATCAGTTTCTGGTCAAACCCTTCACGTTGCACGCGCTCTACCAGTGCCTGCTGCCGTACCGTAAGGGCGCGGCCTGATGATCTATCGCGTCTTGATCGTCGAGGATCACCCCTTTCAACACCAGCACCTGGCACAGCTGTTCCGGTCCGTCGGAGGGTTCGACGTCGCGCTGCAAGCCGATGCCAACCTGGCGATCGAGCAGTTGCGCAACCAGGCCTACGACCTTGTCGTCACTGACCTGATGATGCCGCAATTGGACGGCGTACAGTTCATCCAGAAGATGAGCCTGCTACCGACGCCTCCGGCGCTGGGGCTGATGACCGCGGCTTCTACGCGCGTGCTCGCAGGTGTTGGCAAGGTCGCCGAAAACCTCGGGATCCGCCTGGCCGGCATGATCAGCAAGCCCGTGCAGGCGCATCATGTCGCTGCATTGCGTCGCTACATGGATAGCGCCTGCGCTCAAGGCCACTTGCAGCCTCGATCCTGTTCGGGTGGTCATTCGGCCAGCGCGCTTACCCGCGCACTGCAGGCGGGCGAGGTCCAGGCGTGGTTTCAGCCCAAGAAATCCATGCTCGACGGCAGGATCGTCGGTGCCGAGGCCCTGGCCAGATGGCTGCATCCGGCCGAAGGTCTCTTGCTGCCGCGGGCATTTCTGGCCGATTTGGAGGCTGCAAGTCTCGATTTGCAGTTGCTGTACAACATGCTTGAGCAAACGCTCACCGCTCAATCGCTTTGGGCCGCAGAAGGATACAGGCTGCCGGTCTCGATCAATCTGCCTACCCACCTGCTGGACCGTTCCGATCTGGTCGACGCCCTGCACCGAAAGGTTCGAAGACAAGGGGCCGACCCCAGGACCATCACCTTCGAGTTGACAGAAACGTCGACCACCCGGCGCTCCAGCGATTACTTTGCAGGGACGTGCCGGCTGCGCATGATGGGCTTCGGCCTGGCACAGGATGATTTCGGCAAAGGGTACAGTTCCTATTCCAACCTGATCTCCACGCCTTTCACCGAAATGAAGATCGATCGCTCCTTGGTCAATGGTTGTGCATGCAACCCCGACATGGCCATCGCCTTGGCCAGTGCCGTCCACCTAGGGCGCGCGTTGGGGCTGGTGACAGTAGCAGAAGGTGTTGAAACGCGAGATGAGTTGGAGGTTGTCCGCAAGGCTCAGTGTCACCAAGTGCAGGGGTTCATCATCTCCCCAGCCGTGGACCGAGACAACATGCTCTCCTTGCTAAATGGGCAGAGCGTCGAATAAGAAAACGGACGCTCGAAGAAACGTTTCAGCCACGTAAATATGTCGCTATATGGCATGAATTTTGTGTCTGTTAGAGCACTCTCACCTTCATAGAGTGATGTCGACGATCAACACCATGAAAAATGCAAGCTTGCGCATGGACAAACTTGCGCGCAGCTCTCAGCGCCTGAACAAGGCAATCCTGCTACTCAGCGGGCTGATGCTGCTGTTGTCCAGTACGTGTTACTGGGCAGTTTCGCGCCTTCTTGAATCGGAGCAGCAGCGGCTGGAGCTGCATTTTGCCCGGGTGATCGAAATCATCCATGAGCATGAGATCTTCCTGCAGAATCTGGCCAACAGCATGCCAGCCGGTGGCGAGCTTCCTCCACCTGTGGAACAGGGCGTCACGGTGCTCGATTCAACGAGCATCGACGGCAAGACGCTGGTCAAAGCAAAAGGATTCGAACTCTCCTTACCCTTCACCCTGGCCTACCCGGGCAATTTCCAGGCCCAAGAGGTACGCGGCGCCTTGGGGTTGGGGCTGCGTCTGACCGACTACTACGGGGGGTTCTGGGCCCGCTCGTTCTACGCATCGCCGCAACTGTTCGTGCTCGAACGGGGAACGGGTGCAAGCATTGCCGTGCCCGCTGCTGGCGACCAGCGTCAGCATCAGCCCCTGCTGCCTCGCCATTATGTAACCGTGGTCGATCGCTTGGTGCACTTGTTGGCCCAACCCGACATGCTGCCCGACCAGCGTGTCCATTGGGTGCGAGCGCCAGCACGCCTTTACAACGACAACCTGCGCATGGTCGCGCTTTTGAAGTTGGCGCCTGAGCACACCCTCAAGCCGAGTGCGACGGGCGATCGGGAAATGGTTTTGGCTGCGGTAATGGATACGGAGCAGGTCGATGAATTCGAGCGTGTGCTCAGGTTATCGGTCTACAACCAGTTCACCCTGATTTCCCCAGATGGCAAGGTCTTGATGGGGGAGCGCAGCAAGGGCGATCTGGCCCCGCTTGGCCTGAGCTTCAACCGGAGCGGCTTGCGTTTCAAGATGATGTCATCGTCGGGAGACGCGTGGACTGGGCTATACGCCATCAGCTACGGGGATTTTCTGCGCTACGCCAAATGGCCACTGCTTGGCCTGGCGCTGACAATCATCGCTGCGATCCTGCTAGGGCTTTGGGTCAATCACTGGTACAAGTCGCGCATCGTTCGGCCCGCCCAGCGAGCTCAAGTCCGGCTGGCGGAAAGCGAGGCCTTCAGCCGCATCATCCTTCACAACGTGCCGGTCGGGCTGTGCGTTGTGAGGCGCCACGATCACAGGGTGTTGTTGGAAAACGAGTGCGCAGTACAACTGGGCGTTACCGCAGCGGTGCTGCAACTGCTGCGCGATAACCACGGCGACCAAGCGCCGGGCGAACTGTGCCTGCAGGTAGACGGGCGTTACGTCCAGGTGGTGGCGGTCGCTACCCGTTACGACGGAGAAGACGTGTTTCTCTGCGGCTGCAATGACATCACCCGCCACGTCGACGAGCAATTGCAGCTCAACCAGGCCCACCAGCGTGCAACGGCTGCCAATGAGGCCAAGACCGTTTTCCTGGCTACCATGAGCCACGAAATAAGAACCCCGCTCTACGGTGTGCTGGGCAATCTCGAACTGCTGTCGCTGACCGAACTCAGCGAACGCCAGAGGCATTACCTGCAGATCATCGAAACCTCGTCGACAGTGCTGTTCCAGCTGATCAGTAATGTTCTGGATGTGACCAAGATCGAATCTGGGCAGATGGCATTCGAGCATGCCGCTTTCGATCCGCGTCAGCTGGTCGACGACGCACAGGCCAGTTTCGAAGCCACAGCTCAAGGTAAAGGGCTGCAGCTTGAAGCTGAAATAGACGCCCATGTGCCTGCACAGGTAGAAGGGGATGCCGGGCGGATCAGGCAGATCCTGCACAACTTGCTAGGCAACGCGATCAAGTTCACCCCCTCAGGACGCGTACGCCTGCGCTTGATCGTTCAAGAGCGCAGCGATCAGGATGTGTTATTGCAATGGCAAGTGACGGACACCGGAAAAGGGATTCCCGAAAAGGCCCTGGAGCATCTGTTCAAACCGTTCTACCAGGTATCGGCAGGGCAGGAAGGAGGAGGTGCCGGGCTCGGGCTTTCCATCTGTTCACGCTTGAGTGAGTCGATGGGCGGCACCATGCGTGTGGTCAGTGAGCCTGGCCTTGGGAGCAGCTTTTCACTGTTCATACGCTTGCCCGTCGTGGCCTCCACGCCGACCGTGGTACCTGTACAAAAAGAGGGGTCGCAGGCGCTGTCTATGCCGTTGAAATTGAGCGTTTTGGTGGCTGAGGATAACCCAGTCAGCCAGGCGGTCATGCGTGAGCAGCTCGAAGCCATTGGGGCTTACCCAACCGTCGCGGCTGACGGCCACCAGGCACTTCAACTCTGGCACGCCAAGCGTTTCGACATGGTCATCACCGACATCAACATGCCCAAAATGAACGGCTACGCGCTGACCCGCACGCTGCGAGAGGCAGGTGTCGACGTACCCATCATCGGCATCACCGCCAATGCGCTGCGCGAAGAAGGTGAGCGTTGCCTGCAAGCGGGTATGACCGCATGGATAGTCAAACCTCTGAGCCTTGGTGCCCTGCGGCAGGTACTGATGAACCACTGCCCTGGATCGACTGGTACTCAGGCTGCAACCGACCCGGGCAGTGAGGATTTTTCAGGCTGGATTCAATTGTCCCAGCCCATGCGCCAATTGCTTGCCCAGACGTTGACAAGCGATATTGAGCAGTTGGAAAAGGGGGTGATCGAGCACGATGCGGTTCTGGTCGAACAACGGTTGCATAGTTTGAGCGGTGCATTGGCCAGCATCAACGCTACGGCGTTGTACACCGCATGCCAGCGACTGGAAAACATGTTGCAGGAACTGCCGCTGGACGCACGCCTGGGCGGGCAAGTCCGTGCGCTGTGCGAGCGGCTTGCCCAGGTCGCGCAACGCTTGTCAGACGAGATTCCCGGATGAGCCTTGTCCCCTATTGGAGTATTTCTGCATGCCTCATCACAAGGTTGTCATCGCTGACGATCATCCCATCGTCCTGCTGGGGGTGCGTGAAGTCGTTCAGCGCATCGGGCGTTATAAAGTCGTCGGTCAAGCCACCAATTCATCTGAATTGATCGATCAACTGCGCCTGCACCACCCTCGCACCCTGATCACTGACTTCAATATGCCGGGGGATTGTACCTACGGGGATGGTTTCAAACTCATCGAGTATATTTTGCGTCACTTTCCGGACACCCAGGTCATCATTCTGACCATGATTTCCAATGGGTTGATTCTTTCCCGGCTTCAGGAACTAGGGGTGGCAGGGGTCATTCAAAAAAATCACCTGCATGATGAAATCGAAAAGGCGCTCAGTGCCATCCGCAAGCGGCGTCGGTACCGAAGCCCGCTGCCGCCCGCCACATCCGTGGTGCGCGAAGCAGTGAAGGTCGAGGCACGCTTCAATCAGCTGTCCCCCAGAGAACTCGAGGTTGTCCGGCTCTTTGTCACGGGTATGACCGTAGGTGATATCGCTCGGCAACTGTCGCGCAGCAACAAGACAGTCAGTGCCCAGAAAGTGTCGGCAATGCGCAAGCTCAATGTCGACAGTGACCAGGACTTGCTGACTTACTGTATCGAATCCAGGCAATTTCAGTAGCGAGGGTCTGTGCCAGGCTAGGGAGTTGGAAAGCGGGTGCGTGGCCGTAAGCACGCGCGTACACACAATTGGGCACGCATCGTAAAAAGCCCAGCTTCTCGCTGGGCATCCTATCGGCATTCAGCCAGCAATAATCATCCAGCGCGCTACGCTGGATTCAGCCAATCTACACTCCGCTCTTGGATGACCAGTTTGAGCGTAGAGCCAGTTGCATTGGTGTGGCATACCGAATAGTCGCCAACAGGGTATAGCGCATTGCGCCCCCATGGCCCTGACTTGCTTTCCAGTTTGATGTCGACTTGATCGCCTTCGCAGGTTGTCAGATCAAACGCGTTGCCGCTCGACGCTTGTGTGATTCTCCAAGCTGTAGGGTCTTGCTGCTTGATGGGCTTCACTTCCACCAGACCATGGGTTGTTGCGAAAACCCCCTCGCCGAAATGTGCTCCGCTGCGAACGTAAAGACGGTAGCCGTCTTCACTGTGCCGGAAGTAGAGCAACAGAGGTAGGGCAGCAGAAGACTTCTCGAAAGTGACCAGCCCCATCTCTTGACCGTGGGTCCAGTCGTCGTCGGAACAATCAAGTACGCCCAGGGTAGCGGCGCCGTCCACGGCGTATCCAGGGGTGGTAAGGGGGCTTACTAGAGCCACATTACCGCTGGTCATGCTGTCGAAGGT
Source organism: Pseudomonas sp. SGAir0191 (assembly GCF_002812565.2). NCBI lineage: Bacteria > Pseudomonadati > Pseudomonadota > Gammaproteobacteria > Pseudomonadales > Pseudomonadaceae > Pseudomonas > Pseudomonas sp. SGAir0191. The sequence goes on along the minus strand of NZ_CP025035.2, from coordinate 4,257,171 downwards.
ATTCAACGGGCAGTCAGCTGCATACAGTGTCGCGAGAAAAGAGTGCGCTTTGTGATTCATCGTAGACCTCCAGTGTTCAGGGACGAGCTCAGGAGCCTATGACGATGTGCGCGAGGGGACTAACCGGAACGGGTTCCAAACGCAGAATGCAAAAAAGCCCGGCACCTGGCCGTAATGCTGTTCACTTAAGATCGTTGGGGCCGTTTCACGGCCCATCGCGGCACAAGGCCGCTCCCACACTGTCCTGTGAGCCCTTCAACTCAAGCGTCACGCAGTCAGGGTGGGAGCGGCCTTGTGCCGCGATGGTCGCGAAGCGGCACTAAGTGAACAGCATTACGGCACCTGGCCGGGCTTTCCAGTTAGCAATCAGCGATCAGTTGCCGTACACCGGCAGCTTTTTGCAGATGGCTTTGACCTTCTCGCGCACGGCATCGATCACCGCTTCGTTGTTCAGGTCGGCGAGGATGTCGCAGATCCAGCCAGCCAGCTCGCGGCACTCTGCTTCCTTGAAGCCGCGAGTGGTCACGGCCGGGGTGCCGAAACGCAGGCCCGAGGTGACGAACGGGGAGCGTGGGTCGTTCGGGACCGAGTTCTTGTTGACGGTGATGAACGCCTTGCCCAAGGCCGCGTCAGCGTCCTTGCCAGAGATGTCCTGTTTAATCAGCGACAGCAGGAACAGGTGGTTTTCGGTACCACCGGATACCACGTCGAAGCCACGCTCGATGAAGACGCTGGCCATGGCCTGGGCGTTTTTCACCACTTGCTGCTGATAGGCCTTGAACTCTGGCTGCAAAGCTTCCTTGAAGCAGATGGCCTTGGCTGCGATCACGTGCTCCAGCGGGCCACCCTGGGCGCCTGGGAAGACCGCGGAATTGAGCTTCTTCTCGATCTCTTCGTTCTTGCGAGCCAGGATCAGGCCGCCGCGCGGGCCGCGCAGGGTCTTGTGCGTGGTGGTGGTGACGACATCGGCGAAGGGAACCGGGTTAGGGTAGACGCCGGCGGCGACCAGGCCCGCCACGTGCGCCATGTCGACGAACAGGTAGGCACCGACCTTGTCGGCGATGGCGCGGAAACGGGCGAAGTCCAGTACCTGGGAGTACGCCGAGAAACCGGCAACGATCATCTTCGGCTTGTGCTCGACCGCCAGGCGCTCGACTTCGTCGTAGTCGATCAGGCCATTGCCGTCGATGCCGTACTGTACGGCGTTGTACAGCTTGCCCGACGAGCTGACCGAAGCGCCGTGGGTCAGGTGACCACCATGGGCCAGGCTCATGCCCAGGATGGTGTCACCGGCCGACAGCAGGGCCAGGTAGACAGCGGCGTTGGCCTGGGAGCCGGCGTGCGGCTGGACGTTGGCGTAGTCGGCACCGAACAGTTGCTTGGCGCGGTCGATGGCCAGCTGCTCGACCACGTCGACGTATTCGCAGCCACCATAGTAGCGCTTGCCTGGATAGCCTTCGGCGTACTTGTTGGTCAGTACCGAACCCTGGGCTTCCATGACGGCCGGGCTGGTGTAGTTTTCCGAGGCGATCAGCTCGATATGCTCTTCCTGGCGCAGGGCTTCTTGCTGCATGGCTTCGAAGAGCTCGGCGTCGTACTTGGCAATGGTCAAATCACGGCTGAACATGGCGGTCCTCAAGGATCGGGGGTGAAGTGGGTGGGCATTCTACCCCATTGACCCGCCGCTGGCATATGAAGTGGCATCAAGTCGCGGACCAGTGGGGCTCATGTTGCATCCCGCGCCGTTGCTGGGCTGGGCGGGCATTCGAGTTGACTTTCAGGTCCGGTTTTTGGCGTTGCCTGCGTGTGGTGCGCGACCAGGCGTGAGAGGCCTCGCTGCCGTTTCAACCGCAGCGCGAAGGCAGGGTCAAGGGCGGCTCAATTGAACATGAACAACGTCTCATTGGCGAACTGTGCCTCGAACTGATGCGCCGGCATCGGTCGTCCGAACAGATAGCCCTGTACTTCGTCGCAGCCGTGCTCACGCAGGAACTCAAGTTGCTCATGAGTCTCGACGCCTTCGGCGATGACCGCCAGGTTCAGGCTGTGGGCCATGGCGATGATCGCCCTGGCGATCTGCGCATCCTGCTCACCTTCGGGCAGGCCGTCGACGAAGGTGCGGTCGATCTTCAACACATCGATCGGGAACTGCTTGAGGTAGTTGAGCGAAGAATAACCGGTCCCGAAATCGTCCACCGCAATGCTCAGGCCCAGGTTCTTGAGGCTGGCCAGAATCTGCAGCGCTTCGTTCACTTCGCGCATCAGGATGCTTTCGGTCAGCTCAAGCTCAAGACACGCCGGTGGCAGGCCGCTTTCTTCCAGGATGTTGGCAATCCGCGTGCCCAGCTGACCATCGGAGAACTGGCGCGCTGAGATGTTGACCGACACTTTCGGCACACGCACCTTGGCTTTGTGCCAGGCCTTCAGCTGACGGCTGGCTTCGCGCAGCACCCAGTCACCGACGTCCACCACCAGGCCCAGTTCTTCGATGACGGGAATGAAGTCGCCCGGTGGCACCAGGCCGCGGGTGGGGTGCCGCCAGCGCAGCAGGGCCTCGGCACCGGTCAGGCGCTTGCCGTCGCCGCTAAATTGCGGTTGGTAATACAAAATGAATTCGTTCTGCTCCATGGCATGGCGCAGGTCGCTTTCCAGTTCCAGACGCTCCAGGGCACTGGCGTTCATTTCAGCCTGGTAGAACTGGAAGTTGTTCTTGCCGCGCTCCTTGGCGTGGTACATGGCCGTGTCGGCGTTCTTCATCAACTGGCTCAACTCGCTACCATCCTGCGGGCTGAGTGCGATGCCGATGCTGGCCGTGACGAAGAACTCGCGGTTCTCCAGCACGAACGGCTTGACCAGGCTGCCGAGGATATTTTCGGCCACGTGAATGGCGCGGTTCAACGCCAGCTCGCGGGTAGGCCGAGGCTGTAGCAGCAGCGTGAATTCATCGCCGCCCATGCGCGCGACCGTATCGTCCTCGTCCACGCAGGCCAGCAAGCGCAGCGCCATGTCCTTGAGCATGCGATCGCCCGCGGCGTGGCCAAGGGAGTCGTTGATAGGTTTGAAACGGTCCAGGTCCAGAAACATCAACACCACCCAGGCCTTCTGCCGCTCGGCCTGCTGCAGGGCGTTGTACAGCCGGTCCTGGAACAACGTCCGGTTGGGCAGGTGTGTGAGGGCGTCATAGTAGGCCAGGCGGTGAATGCGCTGTTCGCTGGCCTTGCGCTCGCTGATGTCGGTAAAGAAGCACACGTAGCTGGCCAGGTCGCCTTCATCGTCCAGCACGGCAGTGATGCCTACCCAGGCCGGGTAGTGGTCGCCATCGCGGCGCTTGAGCCACACCTCGCCCTCCCAGCTGCCACGCTGGTTGAGCTGCTTGAGGATGTAGCGCAGGTGCGCCTGCTGCTGGTCGTTCATGACCAGCATGCTCGGCAATTGGTCCAGCACCTCGCTGACCGCGTAGCCGCTGACCCGGCTGAATGCCTCGTTGGCCTGCACGATGTAGCCGGCAGGGTCGGTGATCAGAATGGCCGAAGTCGAGTGCTCGAAAACCGTCGCGGCCATGCGCAGGTCTTTCTCTGCACGGCGCTGCTGGCTGATGTCGCGACCCACCCCCAGTACGCCCTCGAAACGCTGGTCGTCATCCCAGACCAGTACCAGGCGCAACTCGATGGGGATCTTGCGGCCGTCAGCGCGCAGGCAGTCGAACAGAAACAGCTGGGTCGGCAGCTGGCCACGCAGTTCGGCCAGTTGAGCCGGGTCGTCCATCGCCTTGCTTACCCGCTCCATCAAACCGTAGATGCCCGTGAGCTGGGCGGGGTTGGCGATGATCGAATGCCAACCGTTGGCGAAGATCCAGTCGGCGTGATAGCCCAGCACGCTTTGCACCGAGGGGCTTACGTAGTCGAGCTTGAGCTGGCTGTCGGTGGAGAAGATCACGTCACTGATGCTTTCGGCCAGCATCCGATAGCGCTGTTCGCTGTCGCGCAGCGACTGGCTTGCCTCGATTTGTACGGTCACGTCCTTGCCTACACCGATAATGCGCGTCACTCGGCCGTCGGCGTCACGCGCCAGCACTTGCTCGCGTATGTCGTAGCAGCGCCAGTTGCCATCACGGTGTCGGAAACGCAGCTGGCAGTGCAGCGGCAAGTCATGGCCGTTGTCGAGCTGCTGTTGGCGCAGGTCCTGGTAATGCGCGGCGTCTTCGGGGTGCAGCAGCAGCTCCCAGAAGCGGTCGCCCATGCGGGCCAGTTCCGTGCGGTCATACCCCAGCGTCTGGCCCAGATGGCGGTTGCTGAAGATCATCCGCTGGCTGTGGATATCCTGGACGTAGAGCTGATCCGGTACGGTACGCACCACGTCCGACCAGAACCGCTCGCGCTCAAGCAACGACAGCTCCACCTTCTTGCGGCTGGTGATGTCGCTGATGCTGAGGATCACGGCCTGGTAGTTGCGGCGCAATTGCGGCAGGCGCGCTGTGAGCCACAAGTGCAGTGCGTCGCCATGCGGAGCAGGCAGGCGCACCTCGAGCTCCAGGGACGGGCGTTGGTCGATCAAGGCCTCGAGCAGCTGCATGCCAACGCTGTCCTGGCCGTCACCGCTGTCGTCGATCAGGCGCTGCCAGGCCTGCTGGTGGTCTTCGAGTTGAAGCAGCTGGCGCGCTACCTGGTTGATTTCGGTGATCTTCAGTTGCGCCAGGAGCGAGCGGCGCAGGTGAGGGTCCAGCATCAGGCTGTGCTTGAGCGCGGCGCGGTTGCGCACGTGATAGCGGTCCAGTTGGCCGGGCAAACTGGACAGGTCCAGCACGCACAGGGCCACACCTGTGCCTTCGAAGATCTCCTGATAACGCCTGCGGTCTTCCTGCAAGGCCCGCTGCCGGCGGCGCATGTTGACCAGCGCCAGCACTGGGAGCAGGGCGCAGAACAGCACCAGCAGGCATTTGCCTATCAAGGCAGGCAGCAGGTCATTGCGCGCCCGGTCAGCGTCGAACAGGCCGCGCAGTTGCCAGGCACTGTTGTCGATGAACGCCAGCATGACGCTCTGCAAGGGCGCGTCGGGGCGCTCGGAGGCCAGGTCGCGTTGCAGCACCTCGCCTGTACGGCTGTTTTCCAGCAGCCATAGCAGATGGTCAGCTTCGTGCAGGTGGCCGGTAAGCGCGCGGTAATAATCAGGCGACAAGCGCAGTAGCCAATGGCCTTGGCCTGGTGATTGGCTCAGCAACAGGTACACGTTGGCGTTGCTGGGCGCATTGGTAAAGAAATAGGGCCGCTCCTGGTTGAGCCTCAGCACCTCACCGATGACTGCGTGGTCGTCGCTGGCAGGTGCACTGTCGGCAACGATCTGCCCGGCATCGTCTATCCAGACCACGCTGCGCAGCGCAGGCACTCGCTCGCGCAGCGTGACCACCAGGGGCCCAGCTGCCGATGCCGCCACGGTTGGGTAGGGCTGGAGCAGGTTGATGGCCTGCTGCGCCTTGAGCGCCATGTTCAGACCCAGGTGGTCCGCCAGCTCGGTCGTGTCTTCCAGGCGCTTGTTGCGCAGTTCGGCCTGGGTCAGGCTGAACTGCGCGAACAGCTGCCATAGCAGCAGCCCGAGCAGAATCAGGGCGAGCAATGCCAGCGCACCCTTGATCGACCCGCGCAGGCTGGCAGCGGGCGCCTTGGACACGCTACGCGATGACGGCGGTGGAGTGAGTGTGATCAAGCGTCGATCCTGCGATGGGCCTGGCGATGGCAGGGAGGGGTCGGGCATGGCGTATGCTTTTTTTATGAGGTAACCGATGCGCGGTGGCGCACTATAAGCCGACCACTCGAAACCGGCTAGCATGCCTCGCATTATGGCAAAGTGCCAGTGCCATTCATGCTTCTGACCGCCCCTATTCGGCAAGCGCATGCCTGCTGTGCGAGAATACCGCCCGCTTTACATGACAATGCCTGGGAGATGTTCGGTTTTGGTTACTCATTTTTCCATCAATGGCCTCGATTCCGCCTGTGGGCGCAGCAGTCAGACCCTTGTCAGCTCTGCCGTGACCGAGGACGTGTCCTGCAAATCGTGCCAGCGCTCACTGGCCAAGCCCGAGGCGGCCACTTCTACCAAGAGCAAGGCGCCGTCGCTGGCCGAGCTGCGCAAGTCTGCCAAGGCACCCGTCCCAGCTGCAGTCGTTTGCGCCGCCCCACGTGCGCCGACGGCGGCATCGGTCACGTCCGGCACCTCTGATAACCGTGTCGCCGCTGCGCAGCCTGCGCGCTCGGGCGGGTTTTGCGTCAAGTCCGCCTGGGCGGCGCGCCTGGCCGAGCAAGGCGACCGTTGCCGACTGCCACGGGGCAAGGTGCGCCAGCGTCACGTCTGAGCAAGGGCTGCTCGCCAGGCGCGGCCACAGGGCATGATCGCTGCTGCTCGACGACCGTTCCAGGCCTGCACCGCCGGCAGATTCAGGCGTGTACAGCGCCGTGATGCCGGCGCGTTGTTGCGGTCGGCGCCTCCTATCAAATACTGCGCGTTGGCGTAGAATGGTCCACTTTGTTCAACGACACCCGACCCCTGGCCGACCCGCTGGGGCGATCGTCGATGTCTTTACCTATCTGAATTAGAGGGCTTGGTTTTGGCTCAATACGTCTACACCATGCATCGGCTGAGCAAGGTCGTGCCGCCGAAGCGGGAAATCCTGAAGAACATTTCCCTGTCGTTCTTCCCTGGCGCCAAGATCGGCGTGCTGGGCCTCAACGGCGCGGGTAAATCGACGCTGCTGCGGATCATGGCGGGCGTCGACAAGGAATTCGACGGCGAAGCCCGTCCGATGCCTGACATCAACGTGGGCTACCTGCCCCAGGAGCCTCAGCTGGACCCGAGCAAGTCGGTCCGTGAAGTGGTCGAGGAAGCCGTCAGCGTCATCAAGGACGCCCAGGCGCGCCTTGACGAGGTCTACGCGGCCTACGCCGAGCCGGACGCCGACTTCGACAAGCTGGCCGCCGAGCAGGCCAAGCTCGAATCCATCCTGCAGGCCGCCGACGGGCACAACCTGGAACGCCAGCTGGACGTGGCCGCCGACGCGCTGCGCCTGCCGGCTTGGGATGCACGTATCGAGCACCTCTCCGGTGGCGAAAAGCGCCGTGTCGCCCTGTGCCGTCTGCTGCTGTCGGCCCCCGACATGCTGCTGCTCGACGAACCGACCAACCACCTGGACGCTGACTCGGTCGCCTGGCTCGAGCGCTTCCTGCACGACTTCCCCGGTACTGTGGTGGCCATTACCCACGACCGTTACTTCCTCGACAACGTCGCAGGCTGGATCCTGGAACTCGACCGCGGCGCTGGTATTCCTTATGAGGGTAACTATTCGGGCTGGCTGGAAGCCAAGTCCGACCGTCTGGCCCAGGAATCCAAGCAGCAAAGCGCCCATGAAAAGGCCATGAAGGAAGAACTGGAGTGGGTGCGCAAAGGCGCCAAGGCTCGCCAGTCCAAATCCAAGGCACGTCTGCAGCGTTTCGAAGAACTGCAGTCGCAGGAATTCCAGAAGCGCAGCGAAACCAACGAGATCTACATCCCGGCCGGTCCGCGCCTGGGCGACAAGGTCATCGAATTCAAGAACGTGACCAAGGGTTATGGCGACCGCGTCCTGATCGACAACCTGTCCTTCGCCATGCCCAAGGGTGCAATCGTGGGCGTGATCGGGGGTAACGGTGCCGGTAAATCCACCCTGTTCCGCATGCTCATGGGCAAGGAGCAGCCGGATTCGGGCAGCATCGAGATCGGTGAAACCGTGCAACTGGCCTGTGTCGACCAGAGCCGCGAGGACCTGGACGGTGCCAAGACCGTGTTCCAGCAGATTTCCGACGGCTCGGACATGATCCGTATCGGCAACTACGAAATCCCGTCGCGTACTTACGTGGGCCGCTTCAACTTCAAAGGTGGCGACCAGCAGAAGTTCGTCAAGGACCTCTCGGGCGGTGAACGTGGCCGTCTGCACCTGGCGCTGACCTTGAAAGAGGGCGGCAACGTCCTGCTGCTCGACGAACCGTCCAACGACCTGGACGTCGAAACCTTGCGTTCCCTGGAAGAGGCACTGTTGGACTTCCCCGGCGCCGCTATCGTGATTTCCCACGACCGTTGGTTCCTGGACCGCGTCGCGACTCACATCCTGGCGTACGAGGACGACTCGAACGTGGTGTTCTTCGAAGGCAACTACACCGAGTACGAAGCCGATCGCAAGAAGCGCCTGGGCGACGCCGCTGCACAGCCGCACCGTGTGCGGCACAAGAAGCTGGCGCAATAAGCCAGATCTTGCTGCACAGAAATGGGGCCCTCAGGGGCCCCATTTTCGTGCGTGTAGCACAACTTGGCACGATCCTGTCGGCAGGTCGTGAGGGCCTACGGCAGACCTTCTAGCGCCTTGTATCTCACGCGTGTTGCTTGAACGATCGCCCCCATCTTTCCCGAAGGTTTGTATACATTTACATAAAACGCACCAAATTATTTCAATAAAACGACATTTCGCCCTGTTGCAGGGCAATTGCTTCTTGGTACATTCGGGAAAAACCAATAAGTCCAATCCTCTTGGTGAGATGTCTACCATGATCGAATCCGTCGACAATTTCCTTGCACGCCTGCAACAGCGGGACCCTGGCCAACCGGAGTTTCACCAGGCTGTCGAAGAGGTGCTGCGCACCTTGTGGCCCTTTCTGGAAGCCAACCCGCACTACCTGCAAGCGGGCATTCTAGAGCGCATGGTCGAGCCTGAGCGTGCAGTGCTGTTCCGGGTGTCGTGGGTGGACGATCAGGGCAAGGTCCAGGTCAATCGCGGTTACCGTATCCAGATGAACAGCGCCATTGGCCCTTACAAAGGCGGCCTGCGCTTCCATCCTTCGGTGAACCTCAGTGTTTTGAAATTCCTGGCATTCGAACAGGTCTTCAAGAATTCCCTGACCTCACTGCCCATGGGCGGTGGCAAGGGTGGGTCTGACTTCGATCCCAAGGGCAAGAGCGACGCCGAAGTGATGCGCTTCTGCCAGGCCTTCATGAGCGAGTTGTACCGTCACATCGGCGCCGACTGCGATGTACCGGCCGGGGATATCGGGGTAGGCGCCCGTGAGATTGGGTACATGTTCGGTCAGTACAAGCGTCTGGCCAACCAGTTCACCTCCGTGCTGACCGGTAAGGGCATGACCTATGGCGGTAGCCTGATTCGTCCGGAGGCCACGGGCTATGGCTGTGTGTATTTTGCCGAGGAGATGCTCAAGCGCCAGGGTCAGCGCATCGACGGTCGTCGCGTGGCGATCTCGGGTTCGGGCAACGTCGCGCAGTATGCGGCGCGCAAGGTCATGGACCTGGGGGGCAAGGTGATCTCGCTGTCCGATTCCGAAGGCACGTTGTACGCCGAAGCGGGCCTCACCGACGCGCAGTGGGAAGCGGTGATGACCCTCAAGAACGTCAAGCGCGGCCGCATCAGCGAGCTGGCTGGGGAGTTCGGCCTGGAGTTCCGCAAGGGCCAGACGCCGTGGAGCCTGGCCTGCGACATCGCGCTGCCATGCGCGACGCAGAACGAACTGGACATCGAGGATGCCAAGGCGCTGTTGGCCAACGGTTGTATCTGCGTTGCAGAAGGCGCCAACATGCCGACGACCCTGGCGGCTGTGGACATCTTCCTCGAGGCGGGCATCCTCTATGCGCCCGGCAAGGCGTCCAACGCCGGTGGCGTTGCGGTGTCGGGCCTGGAAATGTCGCAGAACGCCATGCGCTTGCTGTGGACTGCCGGCGAAGTGGACAGCAAGCTGCATGGCATCATGCAGTCGATTCACCACGCCTGCGTTCACTTTGGTGAGCAGGACGATGGCCGGGTCAACTATGTGAAAGGGGCCAACATTGCAGGCTTCGTGAAGGTGGCTGATGCAATGCTGGCCCAGGGGGTCGTCTGATTGGGTGAGGCTTCGCAGCCCATCGCCGGCTACTCGGGTATTGAGCGGCCTCGCCGGGCCGGCTGCGGTGGGCTATTGGCCTGCCGCTTCGATCTCGATGATCTCGATGGCCTGGTCACCTACAGGCCGGCGCCATGTCACTTCATCTCCCGGGGCTGCGCCTAGCAAGGCCCTGCCCAGAGGTGATCCCCAGTTGATCAGGCCACGTGCCGCGTCAGCCTCATCTTCCCCAACCAGGCACACCAGGTGTTCCTGGTCCTGATCGTCAATGAACCTGACGCGGCTGCCTATCTGCACTTTTTCGGTGGACAGGGCTGCCGGCACCACCTGGGCACTTTGCACCCTGGCGGCGAAATACCGCAGATCCCGCTCGACTTCGGCCAACCGCTGTTTGTCGGCACGCTCGCCCTGAGCCTGCAATTCACTGCGCAACGTATTGAGTTCGGTCAGGCGCCGTTGCAGCTGGCGCAGGCCGTTGGCGGTGACGTAATTACGCTGGTCGCTGACACGCCGCTCGACCGGTTGGTCGGCCTGGGCGGCGGCTTGGTCTTCGTTGACGAATGCTCGGCTCATGAGTGCCTCCTTGTGCAGAAGACCATCATGGCAGGGGCGGGGTTTCAAGCGATGTCCACCTGCGACACCTTCAGCGCCAGGCGCGGGCGGCGCCGCGGTCTTTCTCCTGCTGCCACTGACGGTCCCGTTCGTCCCAGAAACGCTCGTGGTAGCGCTGCTGTTCGGCGCGCTCCTGCATGGCCTGGCATTGGCGAAAGCCATCGTCCCAGCCAGACTCGTACTGCCGTTCTTGAAGATAGCGCGGCACGTTCTTGCGAAAATCACCTGCTGGTACACCCGCGGCCTGACGGCCGCTGCTGCACCCGTCCTCGAAGCCATCGGCGTAGGCAGGGGGATACCCCTGCCCAAGCATCTGCTCGTGAGTCGTTTCGCACCCCGACAGCAGCATCGCCACGCACAGACCCAACCAGAACCGCCCCATAGACCTTGCCCTCACGCCGTCCAGGTAAAGTCTAGAAGGCCACCTGTGGGCGAGCTGTCAAAACCGTGTCAAAGAAGGGTTGAGGAGGCCGCAGGCCGCAATATCGCCGTAAACATGAATGCTTTCGCAACAGACCAGCCCATCAATAGTGATACCACTTCACTTCCAGCATCACCTCGTTCTGCGCCGTGGACAGGTGGCTGAACTGTCGCGCGGCACTCAGGCGCAGCCCCAGGTTCTGGCTGATTTCCCACTGCTGGTTCAGGCTGACGCTTCGGCGCACCTCGCCATTGGTGAAGTAATCGCCCTTGGCCTCCAGCGTCATGTTGCCAAGCCCATTGCGCCACAGCAGCCCGCCATTGAAACCTGCGGCAGGCGCGATGAATTGCGCGAAGTCGTTGTGGTGTTCTACACGGACCGTGCCCAGTGCAAAGCCCAGCAGGTCATCACCCAGCTGCCAGGTGCCACCGGCGCCACCATTGACGTGGCTCACCAGCACCTCGTCATCGTGTTTGCCCGGTACTCGCTCAAGGCCGCCGGCCACTTGCCACGACCAAGGCTTGAGCAGTTCGTTGCGCGGTGTCAGCGAACGGATGGTTGCCAGGTCCAGGCGTTGCACTTGCCAGTCATTGCCTTCGTACTGACGCACTTTCAGTTGCAGGATCTCGATCTGCGCCCCCAGTGGGAAGCCGTAGGCGTTGTCGTTGAGATCGTGGTAGGCCATGCGCAGGCCATACTCGGCATAGGCGCGGTCTTGGCGAGTGCCCACACCCAATTGCCAGGTCCGCGAGTCATGGCCGTCCTCGGGCAAGCCCGGGCGCTCGATGGCCAACGGCGGCGGCGGGTTGGTGTTGATCGCGCGTAGCAATTCGAAGCTGCGCTTGGCTTGGCCGGGGTCACGTTCCTGGCCATTGGCTCGGTAGCGCTCAAGGCGGTAGGCGGCGTCTTGTATCAAGGCCTGCCGCTCGCGGGGCAGTGCCTTGAATGCGGGGCTTTGCAATTGCGCCGTGTCGGCGCTTACAGCCAGCACCTGGCGTTTCTCGTCATGGTCCAGTGGCTCAGCACGCGCCAGCAGTTCGCGTTCGCGCGATGGCCGGTAGATTTCACTGGCGACCAAGCCCGATTGCTTCACCGCCTTCACGGTGTCGGTTGGTATGGCGGTCAGCGGGAACTGCGAGGTCAGGTCCAGGCCTGGCCGAGCCACCTGCAGCAGCTCCAGCAGGCGATAGGAGCAGTTCTCGTCGAAGAAGAAGTAGTCGAACTGAATCTGTTTCAGTTCCCAGACGTGCTCGACCATGCGGCCAGTTTCTTCTGGCGTGAGGTCCAGCTGGTATTCCCACAGGTCGCGGTTTTCCAGGCTGCGGTATTCCGACAGTTTCTCCTGGTAGGGCATCAGCGCGAACAGCCCGGGATAGCCACCGGCCAACCCTTTCCAGGCATACAGAATGCTGTTGTCGCTGCCTTCGATGTACGCACCGAAGTTGATCGCATAACTGAGCAGCGTGGTGTCGTCACTGCGGGTAGTGGACTGGTCGATGCGCAGCAGCGTGTGCCCGAACATCGACGAGGGGCTGTTCAGGTAGGCAGCCGGGAAGATCAACGCGGCGCTGTGCGGGTCGATCGACTGGTACCAGGTCTTGAATTCCTGGCACTGGGGTTGCGGCAAATCCTGTAGGTCAAGTTGCTCTTTCAGCCAGCGTGTACGGGCCGGGAATACACACTGGGCGTGCTTGTCGCCCAGGCTTGCCGGGGCATACAGCGCCTGCACCGTCGCCTTCAGCTCACGGTCCGGGTGATGTGCGCCATCCTGGGCAAGGAAGAAGGCGTCATCGTCCACGTAGCTGCGCCAGCCACCGAGTTTGCCGGTTTCGTAATGGCCCAAAGCAATCCAGTAGGGGGTACTGGCCAACTGCTGGAGACGGCCTTGATCCAGCATCGGCGCAGCATGAACAGGGGCGCAGAGCAACAGCGCCAGAGAGGCAAGGCGTTTGAGCATATCGGGCAACTACTTCCAGACGATGCCGAAGAAAGAGAGACCCGCCCCGGAATCGGGGCGGGAAACGCGCGTTTAGGCTTCGGTAGCGTACTTGGCCAGGCGTGGGTCGTTCTTCAGAACGGCCAGGGTGTTGCTGTGCACGGTTTCAGCATTGACGTCGGCGCTGCTGAAGATCTGGTTGAAGTGGTCGTGGGTAACCGATGCGAAGTGCGCACGGTCTTCCGGCGCCACGCCCAGTACCACGGCGTAGGTGGTCAGTGCTTCACCCTGACCCATGGCCATGTCTTCGGAAAGCTCGTTCATCATGCCGTTCATGGCAAACCACGATTTGCCGCCGTAGGTCAGTGCAGACTTGGTGGAGCAGCCGTTGGTGCCGGAGGTCATGCCGAAAGTGGCGTTACCGGAAGTGCCGTTGGTGGTGGAAGCCAGGAAGTGTGCCGGAGTGCCGCGCTGGCCTTCGAACAGCATGTTGCCCCAGCCGCAGTTCGGGCCGCCTGGCGCGTCGGCCATGGCGTTGAGCGAAGCGACGGTGAACAGAGTACCCAGAAGAATCCGTTTCATAGCATTTATTCTCTATTTGACTTAAACCAAGGGTCAGGTTTCTGGCAACTCGGGTGCCAGGTCGGGAAAGCATTTCACCCACCCGCGCAAGTTGGAGTTTAGGCATGTTCCAAAGGTTGCGTTACTGATTGCGAAAAATTTGCTTGTACAAGACACCGTCGCACCTGCGACATAAATCCCCAGGAGCCTTGCAACCCGCGCGCAGGCAGCGCCAGAATGCTGCGTATCTGCCCCGCCGAAGTAAGGAAACCCAATGCCCGATCCTGTCGCTGCGCGCCTGCGTCTTGCGCCTGAAGCCCTCACCCGGCGTTTCTCTCCCGAGCAGTTTGCTTTCACCAACACGGACGATCTGGAGCCGTTCCGCGGCGTACTGGGCCAGGAGCGTGCTGTCGAGGCCCTGCAATTCGGCGTGGCCATGCCGCGCCCCGGCTATAACGTATACGTTATGGGCGAGCCCGGTACCGGCCGCTTCTCGTTCGTCAAACGCTACCTCAAGGCCGAGGGCAAGCGTCAGCAGACCCCATCCGATTGGCTGTACGTCAATCACTTCGACGACACCCGCGAGCCGCGAGCCCTGGAATTGCCATCGGGCAGTGCCGGGGACTTCATCGCCGACATGAACGGGTTGATCGACAACTTGCTGGCGACGTTCCCGGCCGTGTTCGAGCACCCCTCGTATCAGCAGAAAAAAGGCGCCATCGACCGCGCCTTCAACCAGCGCTACGACCGCGCCCTGGATGTGATCGAGCGCGCTTCGCTGGAAAAGGACGTGGCCCTGTACCGCGATGCCAGCAACGTGGCCTTCACGCCGATGGCAGACGGCAAGGCTCTGGATGAGGCTGAGTTTGCCCAGTTGCCTGAGCACGTGCGCGAACAGTTTCACGAAGACATCGCCCTGCTCGAGGAGCGTTTGAACGAAGAGCTGGCCAGCCTCCCGCAATGGAAGCGTGAATCGAACAACCAGTTGCGTCAGCTCAACGAAGAAACCATCACCCTGGCGCTTGAGCCTTTGCTGGCACCGTTGTCGGAAAAGTACGCCGAGAACGCTGCTGTGTGTGCCTACCTGCAATCAGTGCAACTGAACCTGTTGCGCACGGTGGTCGAGCAACTGGTCGAGGACAGCAAGACTGACGCCGTGGCGCGCAAGATGCTCGAAGAGCAGTACGCACCCAGCCTGGTCGTGGGCCATCATCATGACGGCGGGGCGCCGGTGGTGTTCGAGCCGCATCCGACCTACGACAACCTGTTCGGTCGCATCGAGTACAGCACCGACCAGGGCGCGCTCTACACCTCCTACCGGCAGTTGCGTCCAGGGGCCTTGCACCGGGCCAACGGTGGCTTCCTGATCCTGGAAGCCGAGAAGATGCTGGGCGAGCCCTTTGTCTGGGATGCGCTCAAACGCGCGTTGCAATCGCGCAAGCTCAAGATGGAGTCACCCCTGGGCGAGCTGGGCCGGGTGGCAACCGTCAGCCTCACCCCGCAGGTAATTGCGCTCAACGTGAAGCTGGTGATCATCGGCTCGCGTCAGCTGTATTACGCGCTGCAGGACCACGACCCGGACTTCCAGGAGATGTTCAGGGTACTGGTGGATTTCGACGAAGACATGCCCATGGTCGACGAGAACCTGGAGCAGTTCGCCCAACTGCTGCGCACCCGTACCAACGAGGAGGGCATGGCGCCCTTGACCAGCGACGCGGTAGCCCGGCTGGCCACCTACAGCGCTCGCCTGGCTGAAAACCAGGCACGGCTCTCGGCCCGGATCGGCGATCTGTTCCAGCTGGTCAGCGAGGCCGACTTCATCCGTCAGCTGGCCAACGACGAAATGACCGATGCTGGCCATATCGAACGTGCACTCAAGGCCAAGGCGACGCGCACCGGGCGGGTCTCGCAGCGGGTGCTGGACGACATGCTGGCCGGCATCATCCTGATCGACACCCAGGGCGCGGCCATCGGCAAGTGCAACGGGCTGACCGTGCTGGAGGTGGGCGACTCGGCATTCGGCATGCCCGCGCGTATCTCGGCCACCGTGTACCCGGGCGGCAGCGGTATCGTCGACATCGAGCGCGAGGTCAACCTGGGCCAGCCCATCCACTCCAAGGGGGTGATGATCCTGACCGGCTACCTGGGCAGTCGCTATGCCCAGGAATTCCCGCTGGCGATCTCGGCCAGCATCGCTCTGGAGCAATCCTACGGTTACGTGGACGGCGACAGCGCCTCGCTGGGTGAGGCCTGCACGTTGATCTCGGCCCTTTCACGTACCCCGCTCAAGCAGTGCTTTGCGATCACCGGTTCCATCAACCAGTTCGGAGAAGTGCAGGCGGTCGGTGGTGTGAACGAGAAGATCGAAGGTTTCTTCAGGCTCTGCGAAGCCCGTGGCCTGACCGGTGAGCAGGGGGTGATCATTCCACGTGCCAACGTGGCCACGCTCATGCTCGACGAACGGGTGCTGCAGGCGGTTGAGAGCGGCACTTTCCACGTGTATGCGGTCAGCCAGGCAGATGAGGCACTGAGCCTGCTGGTAGGTGAGGAGGCGGGTGTGCCTGACGAGAAAGGGCAGTTTACCGAAGGCAGCGTCAACGCGCGCGTGGTCGAACGGCTGCGCGAGATTGCCGAGATGATCAGCGAGGAAGACATCGAAAAGGCGGAGAAGGAGCGTCTCGAAGAGGTAATTGCGCAAGCTAAACCTGCTTGAGTCAATAAACCGGCGCTGGCGGCCAGTGGCTACCGTTCGGCGCCGGTTTTCCATCTTTTGCTGGCGCTCTTCTATGCTGAACCAAGGACGCTATCAGTGTTCAGGATGAAGACAGCCCATTCGCAGGGCTGAACAGAGCTTTCAGAGGACGCGGCCATGCGCAACCTCAGCCTTACACGTCAGTGCCTGGGCCTTGTGACCCGCATCGAATGCAGCATTCGGCCCCTGGCTGGCGATACTGGTATGTGGACATTGTTGTTCGCCGCCGGCATGGCCGGTGAACAACCCTCGGCAGTAAAGGCCCAGGGGCCGTTTCACGGGCCGCAAGTGGCCGAGTCCGTGCTCAATGCCATCGTCGACAGCCTGACTCTGCACGGGTATCAGCTCAACGAAGACCCGCCCATCTGGTGCCTGCACTTGCAGGCGCAGTTGCGGCGCATGAACGGCGAGCGCACCAAAAACCTCGGCGATTACCAGTTCCATCCTGAGACCTGAACAGGCCGGGGCAGTCATCCAGCTTTTGCTGCATGAAGCGGCTGGCTATACTCGCGGTCGTTTTTTCCAGCCACCTACGAGTCCTCATCCTCCATGGAACGTATTCTCGAAAATGCGATGTATGCCTCCCGCTGGCTGCTCGCCCCCATCTACTTCGGCCTGTCCCTGGGCCTATTGGCCCTTGCGCTGAAATTCTTCCAGGAAGTGGTCCATGTTCTGCCCAACGTCTTCGCCTTGAGCGAAGCCGACCTCATCCTGGTGATCCTGTCGCTGATCGACATGTCGCTGGTCGGCGGCCTGTTGGTCATGGTGATGATTTCCGGCTATGAGAACTTCGTCTCGCAGCTGGATATCGACGAGAGCAAGGAAAAGCTCAACTGGCTCGGCAAGATGGACTCCTCCTCGCTGAAGATGAAGGTGGCTGCGTCGATCGTGGCCATTTCGTCCATCCACTTGTTGCGGGTGTTCATGGATGCCCAGAACATCTCCACCGATTACCTGATGTGGTACGTCATCATCCACATGACCTTCGTCGTCTCGGCGTTCTGCATGGGTTACCTGGACAAGCTCACCAAGCACTGACCACAACTTCAGCTGCACGCGGTGGTCTGCCGCGTGCAGCGAGGTGCCTCTCGATATGCTAGGCTGCTCGCCCTTTTCATCAAGGGCGTGGCTGCGCTGCGCCCTGCAGTGGAGCATGACAATGTCCGAGATCAACCTGTCTACCGACGAAACCCGCGTCAGCTACGGCATCGGCCGTCAGCTGGGTGGCCAGCTGCGTGACAACCCGCCGCCAGGGGTGAGCCTGGACGCGATCGTGGCCGGCCTGACCGACGCCTTCAACGGTGCAGACAGCCGCGTCAGCGAGGCCGATCTGTCGGCCAGCTTCCAGGTTATCCGTGAAGTGATGCAAGCCCAGGCGGCCGCCAAGGCCGAGGCTGCAGCGGCAGCCGGCAAGCAGTTCCTGGCCGACAACGCCAAGCGCGACGGCATCGTCACCCTGGATTCGGGCCTGCAGTACGAAGCGCTGAGCACAGGTGAAGGCGCCAAGCCATCGCGCGAAGACCAGGTGCGTGTGCACTACCACGGCACCCTGATCGACGGCACCGTGTTCGACAGCTCCTACGATCGTGGTCAGCCGGCCGAATTCCCGGTCGGTGGCGTGATCGCAGGTTGGACCGAAGCCCTGCAATTGATGAGCGCCGGCAGCAAGTGGCGCCTGTATGTGCCAAGCGAACTGGCCTACGGTGCCCAGGGCGTCGGCAGCATCCCGCCGCACAGCGTGCTGGTGTTCGACGTCGAACTGCTCGACGTTCTGTAATACCGCTGGGGCCGCGTTGCGGCCCTTTCCCGGCTCGCTAGAACTGTCAGTTCCAGTCTGTTCCCACCGGGCGCAATGCCCGTGCATAGCAGAACAGAAACAGGTTGCGCACCAACTCCTTCAGCACCCCCGGCTCATTCGAATTCAGCCCGCGCAGGTCCAGATCGCCCTGGTCGCGCAGTTCGTCCAGCGCTTCTGCTTCGAGCACCGCGCACACTTCACCAGTCTCCCGATGAAGAATGCGCAGATACGGATGAGGGCGGTCCAGCCAGGCATCGATCAGATAAGTCATGACTACTCTCCTTGGATAACTTTCCAATGAGAATAATTCTTATTATCAAAATAGCAAGAACCAATTGGCGGATCTGGGTGAAATCAGACCTTGCGCACGAATTCCGATTTCAACTTCATCGCGCCAATGCCGTCGATCTTGCAGTCGATATCGTGGTCACCGTCGCACAGGCGGATGTTCTTGACCTTGGTGCCGACCTTGACCACCAGGGACGAGCTCTTGACCTTCAAGTCCTTGATCACGGTCACGGTGTCGCCGTCCTGTAGCACATTGCCGACGGAATCTTTCTTCACCACGTCGTCATTGGCAGGTTCGGCTTCGCCGTTGGCCGACCATTCGTGGGCACATTCAGGGCAGATCAGCTGCGTGCCATCCTCGTAGGTGTATTCGGAATTGCATTTGGGGCAGGGTGGCAACGTACTCACTTCGGTTCCTCGAACAAACAGGCGGAAAAAGCCGCCATTGTAGAAGGTCTGGTTTCAGAAGTGATTATGTCCGTACAAAAGTTCGTAGCGGTTCGGGGACGAACCGCGTCTGGGGAAGGGCGTGCCGTCAGTGGGTGCGTGCGACAGCGAACTGGCTGAGTTCGACCAGCGCATCCCGGTATTCGCTGGCAGGAAGCACTTCCAGGCACTCGATGGCGCGCTTGACGTAATCCTGCGCCAAGGCTGCGGTGTACTTGAGTGCACCCGAGGCCTCAACCGCGGCACGGATCTGCTCCAGGTCTTCAAGGCCGCCTTTCTGAATGGCCTGGCGCACCAGCGCTGCCTGCTCGGCAGTGCCCTCGCGCATGGTATAGATCAAGGGCAGAGTGGGTTTGCCCTCGGCCAGGTCGTCGCCCACGTTCTTGCCCAGTGCTTCGGCGTCACCTTCATAGTCGAGCAGGTCGTCGACCAGCTGGAAGGCCACGCCCAGGTGGTCACCGAACATGCGCAAGGCCTCGCGCTGGGCATCGGAGGCCTGGGCCAGCGCCGCAGCACTGTGAGTGGAGGCTTCGAAGAGCATGGCGGTCTTGCCGCGGATGACGTCCATGTAGACGTCCTCGGTGGTGCTGGCATCGCGAACCCGCGACAGCTGCAGCACTTCACCTTCGGCAATGACCCGGGTAGCCCTGGACAGAATCTGCATGACCGGCATCGACCCCAGTTCGACCATCATCTCGAACGAACGGGAATAGAGGAAATCACCGACCAGCACGCTTGGGGCGTTGCCCCACAGGGCGTTGGCCGTGGAGCGGCCGCGGCGCATGCCCGACATGTCGACCACGTCATCGTGCAGCAAGGTGGCGGTGTGCAGGAACTCGATGGTTGCCGCCAGCAGCCGCAGGTCGTCGCCCCGGTAGCCCAGGGCCTTGCCGCACAGCAATACCAGCAATGGACGCAGGCGCTTGCCACCGGCCGACGTGATATAGTCGCCGATCTTCGATACCAGCGGCACGCGCGAGGTCAGCTGCTTCTTGATGATCTCGTCGACGGCGCTGAAATCGTCAGCCACCGCACGGTAGAAGGTTTGGGGTTGCATCGGCTGCTCCAGTGAGGTTGCGCGGCATGCTAGGTTGCGGGTCCCGGTGTGTCAAGGCACGGTGCCGGTCGGTCGGGCGCTGCACTTGCAAGCAAAACCTGTGTTGCGTACAATCGCGCACCCTAACTTCCTGGGCAGCACCTGCCTTACGCAATTGCGCCGGGCCGTTCCAGCCCTGTGCAGCCATGCCAGCCAATACTCATCATATAAAGCGCTGGGTGAGCAGGATTATCGGAGAAATACCATGTCTTACGCAGTAATCGTTACCGGCGGCAAGCAGTACAAAGTCGCTGAAGGTGAATTCCTCAAGGTCGAGAAACTGGAAGTCGCCACTGGCGAGTCCGTGACTTTCGATCGCGTTCTGCTGGTCGCCAACGGTGAAGAAGTCACCATCGGTGCTCCAGTTGTTGCTGGCGCTAAAGTAGTGGCCGAAGTCGTTTCGCAAGGCCGCCACGACAAGGTTCGCATCATCAAGTTCCGTCGTCGTAAGCACCACATGAAGCGCATGGGCCACCGCCAGTGGTTCACCGAGATCAAAATCACCGGCATCCAGGCTTAATCCCCTAGATCCCCTGAATTTATTTGGAGAATTGAACCATGGCTCACAAGAAGGCTGGTGGTAGTACTCGTAACGGTCGCGACTCAGAATCGAAACGCCTTGGCGTGAAGATGTATGGCGGCCAGGTTATCAAGCCAGGCAACATCATCGTCCGCCAGCGCGGCACCGAATTCCACCCAGGCTACGGCGTGGGCATCGGTAAAGATCACACCCTGTTCGCCAAGATCGAAGGCGTGATCAAGTTCGAGAAGAAAGGCGAGTTCAACCGCCGTTACGTGAGCATCGTCGCAGCCTAATCGCGACGTCGCTCCAGAAGCCCCGTCATGCGACGGGGCTTTTTCGTTTGTGGTGAGCCTCTTGCAAAGCTGTTTGTATGGGTTGCCGGCGTGGGTTTCTACGGTCGTACGGGGCCGCCGCGCTCATTTTTGCAAGAGCCTCATGTTTATCAGTGTTCAACTCGTCGGAAGGCGAGAGGCGGTTTTTGAATGAAGTTTGTTGACGAAGTATCCATTCGGGTCAAGGCCGGTGATGGCGGTAACGGTTGCATGAGCTTCCGCCGCGAGAAGTTCATCGAGAACGGTGGCCCCAACGGCGGCGATGGTGGTGACGGTGGCTCGGTGTTCATGGTGGCAGACGAGAACCTCAACACCCTGGTCGACTATCGCTACACCCGTCACCACGAAGCCCAGCGCGGCGCCAATGGCGGCAGCACCGACTGCACGGGCAAGAAGGGTGAAGACCTGTTCCTGCGTGTGCCGGTGGGCACTACTGTGATCGATGCCTCCACGCAGGAAGTGATCGGTGACCTGGTCAAGCCGGGGCAGAAGCTGATGGTCGCCCAGGGCGGCTGGCACGGCCTGGGCAATACCCGTTTCAAATCCAGTACCAACCGTGCACCGCGCCAGACCACCCCTGGCAAGCCGGGTGAGCAGCGCGACCTGAAGATGGAAATGAAAGTGCTGGCCGATGTGGGCCTGCTGGGCCTGCCGAACGCGGGCAAGAGCACCTTCATCCGCTCGGTATCGGCCGCCAAGCCGAAAGTGGCCGATTACCCGTTCACTACTCTGGTGCCGAACCTGGGCGTGGTCAGTGTCGACCGCTGGAAAAGCTTCGTCATCGCCGACATTCCTGGGCTGATCGAAGGTGCCTCCGACGGTGCTGGCCTGGGTATCCGCTTCCTCAAGCACCTGGCGCGTACCCGTGTTCTGCTGCACCTGGTGGACATGGCGCCGCTGGACGAGAGCAGCCCGGCCGATGCCGCCGAAGTCATCGTCAACGAGCTGACCCGCTTCAGCCCGTCACTGGCTGAGCGTGAGCGCTGGTTGGTGCTGAACAAGGCCGACATGGTCATGGATGACGAGCGCGATGAGCGGGTCAAGGAAGTGGTCGAGCGCCTGCAGTGGGAGGGCCCTGTGTACGTGATCTCGGCCATCTCCAAGCAAGGTACCGAAAAGCTCAGCCACGACCTGATGCGCTACCTCGAAGACCGTGCCGACCGCCTGGCCAACGACCCGGCCTATGCCGAGGAACTGGCCGACCTCGACCAGCGCATCGAGGACGAGGCGCGGGCCCAGTTGCAGGCACTGGACGATGCTCGCACCTTGCGCCGTACCGGTGTCAAGAGCGTGCACGACATCGGCGATGACGATGACTGGGATGATGACTTCGAGGACGACGAAGACGGCCCGGAAATCATTTACGTGCGCGACTGATCGGTTGCAGTACACTAAACGCCGCTCGCTTGAGCGGCGTTTTTGTATCCACGGTATCTACAGATTCGACATAGGTTGGAAGACGATGCGAAGCAAGGTGACGGGCGCCAGGCGCTGGGTCGTGAAGATTGGCAGTGCGCTGCTGACCGCCGATGGCAAAGGCCTCGATCGCGGCGCCATGGCCGTGTGGGTCGAGCAGATGGTCGCGCTGCGTGAAGCGGGCGTGGAGTTGGTGCTGGTCTCCTCGGGCGCCGTGGCCGCCGGCATGAGCCAGCTGGGCTGGACGTCACGCCCCAGTGCGATGAACGAGCTGCAGGCAGCAGCGTCCATCGGTCAGATGCGCCTGGTGCAGGCCTGGGAGTCGAGCTTTGGCGAGCATGGCAAGCATACCGCGCAGATCCTGTTGACCCATGACGACCTGTCCGACCGCAAGCGCTACCTCAATGCGCGCAGCACCTTGCGCACCCTCGTCGAACTGGGCGTGGTGCCGGTGATCAATGAAAACGACACCGTGGTGACCGACGAAATTCGCTTCGGTGACAACGATACCCTGGCGGCATTGGTGGCTAACCTCGTGGAAGCCGACCTGCTGGTGATCCTGACCGACCGTGATGGCATGTTCGATGCCGACCCGCGCAACAACCCCGACGCGCAACTGATCTTCGAGGCCCGTGCCGATGATCCGGCGCTGGACGCCGTGGCCGGCAGCACCGGTGGTGCACTGGGGCGCGGCGGTATGCAGACCAAGCTGCGCGCTGCGCGCTTGGCGGCACGCTCCGGTGCCCACACCATCATCATTGGCGGGCGCATCGAGCGCGTGCTTGATCGTCTCAAGGCCGGTGAGCGGTTGGGCACCTTGCTGTCGCCTGAGCGTGGCATGCTGGCAGCCCGCAAGCAGTGGCTGGCGGGCCATTTGCAGACCCGCGGCACGCTGGTATTGGACGAGGGTGCGGTACAGGCACTGCGCCAGGCCAACAAGAGTTTGCTGCCAGTGGGTGTCAAGGCCATCCAGGGCAGCTTCAGACGTGGCGAGATGGTGGTGTGCGTGGGCCCTGATGGGTTGGAGGTGGCCAGGGGCCTGGCCAACTACAGTGCCCTGGAGGCGCAGAAGATCATCGGCCAATCCTCCGACGTCATCGAGTCTATCCTGGGTTATAGCGCCGAGCCTGAGCTGGTGCATCGTGACAATCTGGTGCTGGTATGAACATGCTGAAGAAACTGTTTGTCGTGGCAGCCCTTGGGTTGCCGATGCTGGCTGGCGCCGAGGAAATCGGCCAGGTGTCCACTGTCTTCAAGTTCCTGGGGCCGAACGACCGCATCGTCGTGGAAGCCTTCGACGACCCCAAGGTCGAAGGTGTGACGTGCTACCTGTCGCGAGCCAAGACGGGGGGTGTGAAGGGTGGACTGGGGCTGGCCGAGGACCGCGCCGAGGCCTCGATCGCCTGCCGTCAGGTAGGACCGATCAGCTTCAAGGGTGAGCTCAAGGATGGCGATGAGGTATTCAAGGAGCGCACATCGCTGGTATTCAAGACCATGCAGGTGGTGCGCTTCCTGGACAAGAAGCGCAATACGCTGGTGTATCTGGTATACAGCGACCGCATCGTCGAAGGCAGCCCGCAGAATGCCGTGACGGCGATTCCGATTCTGCCGTGGGCTCAGTGATAGGCAGGTCTGGGTCGATTTGAGTTGGATGCGTTGTGAGTGTTGAGGTGGGGGTGATGGGAGGCGTGTCAATCCCAGAACCTCAGCTTCGCAACATCCATTGTCGGGGCCGCGCAGCGGCCCCACGATCTCCGTCAGATAACCACTTCACCCTGATCTTCGCGTACCACCACCTTCACCCCCTCCAGCGGGCTGATGAACTTCCAGTCCGATTCGTCGATGTAGATGCCGTTGGGGCCGCTGCCGCCTTCCAGGTCGATGGCCACGTGTGCCGAAACCTGCGGCTTGACGCTCGCCAGGATCGGCACGAAGCCCAGTTGCAGGCTGGTCTCCAGCAATGCCGCCTGGTTGCGTTCGTCGATGTCCGCCGCTTCGTCCAGGTAGTACGGCAGGCGCACACGCCCGGCCAAGTCGCGGTCCATCAGGTGCAGCAACAGGTACATGTTGGTCAGCGCCTTGATGGTCATGGTCGTGCCGTTGGACGCCGCGCCGTCGATGTCGGCGTGGATGATCGGCTGGCCGTTGACCTTGGTGATCTCGAACGCCAGCTCGAACAGGTCCTTCAACCCCAGTTGGTTATGGTTCGCGGCGACCAGGCGCGCCAGGTATTCCTTGGCCTGCTCGTTCCGGTTGTCCTGGTCGGCGTTCTGGGTGAGGTCGAACACCGACAGGGTTTCGCCTTCTTCATATTGGCCAGCACTGTGGATGATCTGGTCGATGTGCTTGAGCGCCTCCTTGTTCGGTGCCAGCACCACGCGGAAGCTTTCCAGGTTCGACACCTGGCGTCGGTTGATCTCGCGGTTGAACAGGGCAAGCTGATGCTCGAGGCTGTCGTAGTCGCTGCGGATGTTGCGCAGGGTACGGGCAATGTCGGTCACGGCAGCGCGACGCGCCTTGGCCAGGGTCAATGCCTCGTCGGTACGGTGGGCATAGGCGTTGACCAGCAACTGCAGGCGGCGCTCCATGTCGTCTTCGCTGTCGAACTTGGCCACGCCTTTGAGGCGCACCTGCGCGTACAACGCTTCGATCTGGTTATCCACCCGCTGCAGGCTCTGCCAGCTGTCCTGGTAGTCGTTGAGCAGTGGCAGCAGGTTGTCCATGGAGTCGTCGATGGCTTCCATGAACGGGGTGCCGAGGGGCAGGTCGGCCGGTAGCAGCTGACGGCGGCGCAATGCGTCGTCCAGGGTGCGTTGTTTGGACTCCAGGTCACCCAGCTGGCGCGCCACCAATTGCAGCTTGGCCGACAGCTGTTGTACCCGCTCGGTGAACGCATCGCTGGAGCGCTTGAGTTCATCCTGAGCGGCCTCCATTTGTGCGAGCTGTTCGAGCTTGGCAGGCTCTTCGGCGGCCAGGGTCTGGCTGCGGCGGTAGTCTTCCAGGGCTTTCTGGGCGTCGAGTACCTGCTGGTACAGCGCTTCGGTCTGCGCCTTTGAAGCCGAGCGGTCGGCGCTCACTGCCTGCTGGGTCTTGAGCTGGCGCAGCTCCTTGTCCAGGCGCTCCTTCTGATCACGCAGCGCGGCGCGGTCAGCCAGCGCCTGCAAGGCCGGGGGGTCGATGTGGGACAGGTCGATGGACAGACCAGGCACCTCGAAACGCTCACCCTTGAAGCGGTCGAGCACCGCTTCAAGGGATTTCACCCACAGGTCGCTGTCGTCCAGCTCGATGCCACGCTCACCCAATGGCAGGCTGAACAGGGCACCGTTGAACAGGCGCATCAGGCGGTCGACATCCTGCTGCGAGAACTCTTCGCGCAAACGGGCATAACTGTTGTTGTCGGCGTGATCGAGCTGCTGCTTGACCTGCCTGAGGCGTTTTTCCAGGTCGCCAACGCGCTGATCGAGGTCTTCGGCACTGAACTGACGGGACTGGGCCAGGGCGCCGGCGAGCTCGTCATGGGCATCCTTGGCCGCCAGCAACTGCTGCTCCAGCACCTTGACGTCATCGACCAAGGCAAAACGATGGCGCAACACCGACAGCTCGCCCAGCCAGCGCTGGATGCCGGTGATTTCACGCTCAAGGCGCATCAGCTCCTGGGTGCCGCCGCGCTGATCGTTTTGCAAGCGGTCCTGTTCACCCCGGTAATGCTCGGCCTGGATGACCAGCTCTTCCTTGCGCGCCATGGCGTAGTCCTGCCAGGTACCCAGCAGGTTGTCGAGCACCGGCGAAATACGGTGCAGCTTGCCGCGCAGGATGTCGCGTTGGGCGACGCCGCCGGCCAGTGCCTCGACCAGTGGGCCGGCGGCGACCAGGGCGTTGTAGTCCTGTTCCATGCGTCGCACATCGCGGAAGGCTTCTTCGCAGGCGGCAATGTAGTCGACACTGCCAGAACGCAGGCTGTGCTCGAAGGCATCGAGGAACAGCTGCTTGAGCTTGGCCGCCGTGATTTCGCGCATGTGCAGCAGGTTGATGAACAACGCGCGGAAGGTCTTGAGGCTCTGCTCGCTGGTCGAGCGCAGCGGGATCAGGGTCAGGTCCAGGGGCACCGAGGTATGACCGCCGACCAATAGGCGGCGCAGCTCGTCCGGCTTGAGCTCGTAGGCCTTGATGCCCTTGCTTTCAAGGTTGGTGAACAGCTCTTTCTGGCGCAGACACGTGTCGTTCTTCTGATAGTGCGCCAGGTCCAGCTCGCCCTGGTAGGCAAAGAACTGGTGCCCGAAGCCGCCACCCGGCCCACGGCCGACGACCCCGATCACGTGCGGCCCGTGGGGCAGGCTCAGTTCGCAGAGGATGTACGAGGTGTCACTGGCGAAGTAGAAGCGGCGCGACTGCTCCAGGCTGTACTTGCCGAAGCTCATGTCCGACATGCGGGCCAGGATCGGGAACTGCAGGGCGTTGATCGATGCCGACTTGCCCAGGTTGTTGGCGCCGTACACCGACAGCGGGTGCTCCAGCGGGAACAGACCCAGGCTGTAGCCTGCCGTGTTGAGCAATGCGAAGCGGCGGATGCCGTAGCGTTCCTGGCTCATGCGTCGATCTCCTGTTGCTCTTGGCGAATGGCACGAGCCAGGGCCTGTTCTTCGTCTTCCTCAGCCTCGAACGGCGTCAGATCGAGCGGATCGTCGGTGTGTTCGAGCATTGGCTCGGCGTGGTCTTCGGCCAGCACTGGGGTGGGCAAGGGCAGGGCGCTGTGCAGCGTCGCCGCCAGGTCCCGGTCCTGCTGCACGGCCAGGCAAACGTCCAGGAACCGGTGCATCGGCGGCAGGAAACGGTAGATGCCACCTTCTTCATGGGCGAAGCCGAGCTGGGTCATGCGGCGCAGGATCTTCTCTTCCAGGTCCTCGACCGTCTGCACCTCGGCTTGCAGGAACAAGTCACGGTATTTGTCGAGCAACGAAGGCAGTTCGTCGCGACCAACGCTGCCGCCGTCGAGCACCGCGATCGGGTCACGGCCTTGATCGGCCAGGTGCTCGACCAGGATGAAGGTGAACAGCGACAGGCGCTGCGCCGTCTTGTTGACCTGCGCCGCCGTCATGTCCGGCACGAAGTAGTAGAAGCCGCGGGTGTCGCACACCAGCTCGAAGCCCAGGGCCTTGAACAGGCTGCGGTACTGGTCCTGGAAGTTGGACAACTGCGCGTACAGCTCCGGGTCGCGGCGGCTGATGTGAAAACCTTTGAACAGCTCGCGGAAGATCGGTGCGAGCTGGGACAGTTCGGAAAGATCAAGATGCATGGGCTGGGCTCGCGTGGGGTTCTGAGGACGCACTGGCGGCGGCTTCGCGGCTGGAGGTCAGGGCGTACGAACGCAGGCTGACGCGGTGTTCCTGGGTGTCGTAGTCACGCCGCTCGAGGCGCTCGCGGTTGAAGCGTTTTTCCCGTGACAGGCGCGAGAACCAGTACAGCAGTTCGTCGGTGGCGCCTTCGGGCTCCTGCTCCAGCAGCCACACCATCAGGTCTGGCAGAGGCAGTGCCTGTTCACAGCGTTCGGTCATTTCCTTGACCGTGCGCGGTGCGCGAGGCTTGGCGTCGGACGTGCTCTTGTGCGCCTTGGGAAAGCGCGCCGGTTTGGGCTCGAAGCGCGCCAAGGCATAGACATAGGCTTCGACCTGGCTGGCGCTACCCAGGAAGGTGCTCTGCGGCCGAGTGAACAACGGCATGGCCGCCTGCGGCAGCGCGTCCAGGCCCTTGCGGCGCACCACCGACAGTGCCAGGGCTGCGCCACGGGTAACTGCGTTATGACGCCGTGCTTCCTCGCGCAGCGGCAGCAGCAGCTCACGGGCATGACGCAGGGTTAGCTGGGCGCTGGTCTGCATCTCCAGAATGCGCGCATGGGTGCGCAGCAGCATGTCGTCGTCAACCAGGTGGCCAAGGCGCGCCTGTTCACCGAGTAGCTTCAGCAGCACGGTCTCGACCTTGCGCACACCTTGCTCGAAGGCGCCGTCGGCGTTGACCAGCTGGATCATCGGCTCGACGTATTCGTCCCAGGTTGCCAGCACCTCGGCATAGCGCTGGCGCAGCGGTATCTGGCGGCTGCTGGTCTTGGCCCGCTCGGCGACGGCCACCAGGGCTTGCTCATCGTTGTCGAGCTTTTTCAGCACGTCCCGCACGCGCATGTCCAGCAACCGCAGTTGCCGCGCCAGGTCGTCGCTGTCGCGGGTGTCGAAGGCATCCTGGATGTGCCCGGCCAGGCGCTCTAGGTGACGCAGGTAGGCCTCGATCTCCAGGCACAGGCCGAGGCGATGTTCACGGCGCAGGTAGGCGAGAAAGTCGTGGATCTGGGCATTGAGCTCGAAGCGGTTCGGGCTCTTGGCAACGGGTACCAGGATGTCCAGGCGGATCCACACATCGAGCAGTTGGGTAATGTCCTGCGGGGTGCTCTCGATCTGCTGGCGGGCCACATGCTGGCGCAGCTCCACCAGGCTGAGGGTGCCCTGGTCGAAACGCTCGCACAGCGGCTCGATCAGGGCCCAGTGTTCGGCTAGGGCACGCAGGACGCGCTTGGGTTCGATCATCGGCTTGGACTCGTTGCCAAGAAAAAGGGGGCGATTGTACTGCATCCGACGGGTTGGTTCTTATTCGCTTGGTCTGGAGTGCGACAGGCTGATCGACCACGCGCTTCCTGTGGCTTGCCCAGGCAGGCAGGGGATGCGTAAAAAACCGCCGAGCAGATGCGGCACTGGCAGGTCATCGGCGTTAGAATGCGCACCTGTCCCAACCCCCCTCGGATGACCGCCTTGCTTACCGAACAACGTCGCCGCGCCTACCTGTCCGCCATGCAAGTGGTGCACTGGCTGCCGCGCGCTGAGCTGCCGTTCGCCGCGCCGTCACGGCCCGAGCTGCTGCTGCCGTTGGCGCCGCCCGAGGACATCGATTTCGAACCGCCGCCACGCCAGATATCCGACAAATCACCTGTCGCTCCCCAGGCACGGGTCGTCGAGCGGCCGAAGATCGAGGTCCCGCGCCCTGGCGTTTCCGCCAAGGCCGCGGCCAAGCCTGTGGAGGCGCCCGAGCAGGCTGCGACCCCTCGCCCAGTGCCGGTACCGCCTCCGCGCTTTGCCTTGCAATTGCTGCGCGCTGGCGATTGCCTGTTGCTGGTCGAGCTGGCCACCGGCCAGCCTTTCCAGAGCCGTGACCCGTCCTACCTGCTGCTCAAGGACATGCTGCGCGCCGCTGGCCTACCCGATGCCCCGCAGATCGTGGGTGAGCCAGTGCGCTGGCCGCTGCTGATGCGCGGCAACATGGACCAGGGCCCGGACGCAGCCCGCGATTTTGTACAGGGTTTTGTCCAGGCGCGCCTGGAAGAAGCGCCCTGCACCTGCCTGTGGCTGGTGGGCATGCCGGCGCTGCGCTTTGCTGCCGGCGCCGACGACCAGGCTTATTACCAAACCCTCAAGCTCGACGGCCTGGGCGAGGCGTGGGCCTTGCCGGGCCTGGAACTGTTGATGGACGAGCCGCAGCGTAAAGCGGACGTCTGGAAAGCCATGCGCCAGCTGATGGCGCGCTGGAAACGCGTTGAATGAGTGACTCGATCAGCTTTCGCCCCATGACCGAGGCGGATCTGGATGCCGTGCTGAAAATCGAATATGCCGCGTTCAGCCACCCCTGGACCCGCGGCATCTTTCTGGATGCCCTGAAATCCTATGAAGTCTGGCTGATGTTCGATGGGCAGCAACAGGTTGGCCACGGCGTGATCAACGTGATCATCGACGAAGCTCACCTGCTCAACATCACCGTCAAGCCGGAAAACCAGGGGCGCGGCCTGGGCTTGCGGCTGCTCGAACACCTGATGTCGCGCGCCTACCAGCTCAACGGTCGCGAGTGTTTCCTGGAGGTGAGGGCCAGCAACCCGGCTTATCGCTTGTACGAGCGTTTCGGCTTCAATGAAATTGGCCGCCGTCGCGACTATTATCCAGCTGCGGGTGGTCGCGAGGATGCGCTGGTGATGGCCTGCACGTTGTTCCCGGACTGAGCCAGCGGCAGGGCCGCTGCCAAGACGTGCAGGGGTGTGCGATGTCGAAGAAACGGAGTGTGGTTGCCGCGCTGTTGCTGGCGGTAAATTCGGCGTCCAGCGGGGCCCTGGCCGATGATCGCGACCTGAGGATGTTCGCCCAGTGGGCGGGTGAGCACCCGACACGGCCTTTTCGGGACATGCTCGTGCAGGCGCGCGTCTACGGCGTGGTGCCCATTGATCAGCTGCTGCGCTCGGCCTCGGACTGGAAATTGTGCCGGGCTTCACCGTTTGCCGTGCCGCCCGAGCAACAGTGGCCGGCTGTGCGCGCTACGCTGTCGTTGCTCCGAACGCTGGGTGAGCAAGGGGCTTTGCCCGATTTCGAAGTGGTCTCCGCCTACCGTGATCCAGGCCTCAATCGCTGTGCCGGCGGGGCGATTGGCAGTGCGCATACCCAAGCATTTGCCGTGGATGTCTTGCTGGCGCCCTGGGCCGACCCCAACCCGCTGTGCCGTTTCTGGCAGCAGCACGGTCAGGCGTGGGGCATGGGCCTTGGCCGCTACCCAAGCGGTCGCATTCATCTGGACACGGCCGGCTACCGCACCTGGGGCGGTGACGGCAGTGCGGCGTCATCCTTTTGCAGCAAGCCCAGGTGAGTCAGCAATCCCGCTGTGGCTTAACGTGGCCTATCGCGCGCCCATGTCGCTCGCGCACTGGCGTGGATAGCCTGGTAGCTGTGTTTTTGGCGATGAGCGGTGTGAGGTGATTGCGCACGCTCGCGAAGACCACCTGACTTTCTGGCGGGCAAAGAAAAAGGGCTTACCTTGCGGTAAGCCCTTCGTCTTGTTTGGTGGCTACACAGGGACTTGAACCCCGGACCCCAGCATTATGAATGCTATGCTCTAACCAACTGAGCTATGTAGCCGATGGCGCGCATTATTCTCTTGAACGGCCCCCCTGTCAACACGCTTTATAAAAAAAATTTGCACGCTTTCAAAAACTTAGCGAGCGATCGCGGTGCGCGCAGCGTTATCCATCCCCTGAAAACCCCAAATCGTATGGTTGATCGGCTTCAATTTCGGTATTTACCGGCTCGAGCCCCGGACGCTCTCGGCCCTGTCGGAGCATCCACAGAGCTTTGGAAGAAAGGGCTGGCCAGACCTGATGTAGAAAAAAAGGTAGCTATGTATCTATTTGTATCCCGATAATCGGAGCCCAGCTTTCCGACGGAGATCCAGGCCATGGCCATCCCCAGCGCCGCCCCGGCGTCCACCCAAGCGCAGGCGAGCACCGCTACGCCGTTGGTGATGCGCATCATCGGCTTCTGCGCCCTGGCGCACCTGATCAATGACCTGATCCAGTCGGTGTTGCCGGCCATCTACCCGATGCTCAAGGCCAATTACAACTTGAGCTTCGCCCAGATCGGCATGATCACCCTGACGTTTCAGATCACCGCCTCGCTGCTGCAACCCTGGGTGGGCTTTTTCACCGACCGCCGGCCTACGCCCAACCTGCTGCCCATGGGCACGGTGTGCACGCTGATCGGTATCGTGATGCTGGCGTTCGTCGGCAGCTTCCCGATGATTCTGCTCGCCTCGGCCCTGGTGGGCATCGGCTCTTCGACATTCCATCCCGAAACCTCGCGTATTGCGCGATTGGCGTCCGGAGGCCGCTTTGGCCTGGCGCAATCGACCTTCCAGGTAGGCGGTAACACAGGTTCTGCCCTGGGCCCGTTGCTGGCAGCGGCCATCGTCATCCCGTTCGGGCAAACCCATGTCGCCTGGTTTGGCGTGGCTGCACTGTTCTTTCTCGCCGTGACCCTGATGCTGCGCCGCTGGTACATCGAGCACCTGAGCCAAGCCAAGGCGCGCAAGGCGGTACAGGCTACCCACGGCATCTCCCGCGGGCGCGTGGTTGCCGCGCTGGTGGTGCTGGGGCTGCTGGTGTTTTCCAAATACTTCTACATGGCAAGCTTCACCAGCTACTTCACCTTCTACCTGATCGAGAAGTTCGGCGTATCGGTCGCCAGTTCGCAGTTGCACCTGTTCCTGTTCTTGGGCGCGGTAGCGGCGGGCACCTTCTTCGGCGGGCCCATCGGCGATCGCATCGGGCGCAAGGCGGTGATCTGGTTCTCGATTCTGGGCGTGGCACCGTTCACCCTGGCACTGCCTTACGCGGACCTGTTCTGGACAACGGTACTGAGCGTGGTGATCGGCTTCATCCTGGCCTCGGCATTCTCCGCCATCGTGGTGTATGCCCAGGAGCTGGTGCCCGGTAGCGTAGGTATGATCGCGGGCATCTTCTTTGGCCTGATGTTCGGCTTTGGCGGCATCGGCGCGGCATTGCTGGGCTATGTGGCTGACCTGCGCGGTATCGAATACGTGTACGGGCTTTGCTCGTTCCTGCCCCTGTTCGGGGTGCTGGCGGTATTGCTGCCGAGCACGGGCAAGCGCTGATGCTCAAAAAGGGGCAGGGATGCCCCCTTGACGCCACAGGCACTGAGGCAATTGACGGTATCGCCTGCTCTGGCCTAGAGTGCCGCCTCTTGCTCACTTTCTGCGTAGTAGCCAAAGCAATGCGCCGTTTCCTGTCCTTGCCCTGTCGCCGTCAGCCTGCCCCGGATGGGCTGCGCCGTGCCTGGCCGAGCGACACCGTGCTCAAGCGCCGCCGTAGCGTCCTGTTTGCCTTCACCTTCTCGCCCCACCTGAACTGATCAGCGTTTGAACAGCGTCCGCCGTGCTGGTGGGTGCCTTTGTCTGCACGTCTTATCGGTTTGCTGGGAGTGGTTCATGAACATGCGTTTGCTGGCGGGCTTACTGTTCGCCGTTTCGGTCGTGGGGTTCAGCCTGGGCGCGACCCTGCCCCTGGTGTCGTTGCGCCTGCACGAGGCTGGCGCAGGCACCCTTGAAATCGGGATGATTTCCGCCATTCCGGCGGCTGGCATGATGCTGTCGGCCTTTCTGGTTGATGCCTGCTGCCGGTATTTCAAGCGACGCACACTCTATTTGCTGTGTTTCAGCCTGTGCACACTGAGCATCGGCCTGCTGGAACCTGCATTTGCCTCGTTGTGGTGGCTGGCGATCTTGCGCCTGGCGCTGGGCCTTGGCATGGGCATCGCGATCATTCTCGGTGAGTCGTGGGTCAACGAACTGTGCCAGGAGCACAACCGGGGGAAGATCATGGCCCTCTACGCCACCAGCTTTACCGGTTTCCAAGTGCTTGGGCCGGCGATGCTGGCGATGCTTGGTGCCCACAGCCCCTGGATTACCGGCGTGGTCACGGCCTGCTATGGCCTGGCGTTGGCGTGCATCGTGGTGACGGTGCCCAATGACCGGGTGCTGCACGCTGAAGACGACAAGAGCTTCGGCCTGGCCGGTTTCTTTCGCGTGGCCCCGGCGCTGTGCGTGGCTGTGCTGTTTTTCTCGTTTTTCGATGCCGTGGTGCTCTCGCTCTTGCCGGTGTACGCCAGCAGCCACGGTTTTGCCGTGGGTGTGGCGGCGCTGATGGTGACCGTGGTGTTCGCAGGGGACATGCTGTTCCAGCTGCCGTTGGGCTGGCTTGCCGACCGCGTCGAGCGCACCGGCCTGCACCTGGCGTGCGGGGTAGTGGCCATGGCCATTGGCATCGGGTTGCCCTGGTTGCTGAACATGACGTGGCTGTTGTGGCCATTGCTGGTAGTACTGGGTGCTGTCGCGGGCGGCATCTATACCCTGGCACTGGTGTTGATAGGCCAGCGTTTCAAAGGGCAGGACCTGGTCACCGCCAATGCCAGCGTCGGTTTGTTGTGGGGCGTCGGCAGCCTGGTGGGGCCGCTGATCAGCGGCGCGGCCATGGACGTGGCGCCCCACGGGCTGCCCATGGCACTGGCATTGATGGCCGGGCTGTTCGTGTGCTTTGCACGGCAGTCTTATCGGCGTGAGCAGCCGTCCTGCACCCCCTCTGAAAGCTAGCGGATTTGCCTGCAGGAACGGCATTGCAGCTCGCTCCGGTGGTTACCAACTGAGCCGTGTCAGTGACCTAAGCGGCGTCGATGTTGACCCAATACCGGGTGTGGTAATCGATACACACTGGCAGGCTGCGGGCCAGTAGCTGCAGGATCTGATTGGTGTCGGCCAGCTGGTAGGTCCCGGAAACCATCAGTTTCGCCACCGCTGGGGCGCAGCGCAGCAGACCGGGCCGGTATCGGTTCAGCTCAGCGACGAAATCTGCCAGCGGCATTTGCCGAACGCTGAGCACACCCTGCGTCCAGCCCCAAGGGTCACTGGGCGGGGTGACGGCTTGATGGCTTCCATTGGCCTGCACGCGCAAGGTCTCGCCGGAATGCACCCGCACTGGCGTAGCACCGGTCATCACCGTGACTTCGCCCCGGCGCACCGCCACCAGCAAGCCGTGATCGCTCTGGCGCACCAGCAGTTGCCCGTCGAGGGTGCGCAGGGTGGCTACTCGGGTATCGATGAAGAACGGGCGTTTGTCGTCAGAATTGCTGTCCAGGCTGACTTCACCGCGCAGAAGCGCCAGGCGGCGTTGGCTCGCCGTGAAGCGCAGGTCGATAGCACTGGCGGTGTTCAGCTGGATGCGGCTGCCATCACTGCCTTGCAATTGTCGGCGCTCGCCGGTGGCAGTGGCGCTGTCGGCCAGCAGCTCCGGCAGGCCCAGCGGCTCGCGCGCCATCCAGCCAAGGCCGCTGCCGACCACCAACAGGGCCCCCAGCTTGAGCTGGTCGCGCCGGCTGATGCCCTGGCGCTCGCTGCCTTGCAGGGTACGACGGCTGAGGTCCTTGGGTAGCCCGGCGAGCTCATCGCCCAGGTTGCTGACGCGCTGCCAGGCCAACCCATTGTGAGGGTGCAACGACAACCATTGCTGGAACTGCGCCTCGGCATCCGGCCCTGGGCTGCCGAAGCGTAGCCTCACCAACCAGTCGATGGCCTGGTCGACCCGGGCCTGGGCGGGTGCTTGGTCAGGCGTCGGCATAACGCAACCGGTAGCAAGTCTTCAGCGCCTTGGCCAGGTCGCGCTCCACGGTCGCTTTCGAAACGCCCAGGAGCAAGCTGATCTGGATGATGCTCAGCCCGTCCAGTTGCGCATGCAGAAAGGCTTGGCGAGCACGCGGCTTGAGCTGGTGCAGGGCACGATCGAGGCGCTCCAGGCTGTCGAGAATGACCAGCCTGTGTTCTTCGCTCGGGATATCGGTTTCGGGTAGGTGCGCCAGGCTGTCCTGGTAGGCCCGCTCCAGCGCACGGCGACGAAACTGATCGATCATCAGGCCGCGGGCGATGCTGCTGAGGTAGGCGCGAGGCTCTTTTAACGGCGAGGTCTGCCGGGCGCGCAACAGGCGCACGAAGGTGTCCTGGGCCAGGTCGGCCGCATGTTCGCTGCAACCGACGCGACTGCGTAGCCAGCCGCGCAACCACGCATGGTGGGATTGGTAGAGCAGGGCGACCTCGGTCGGTTTGAGCGTGTCGGGAAGCTGCATCGTCGCCACGGTCGGTTCCTGTCGGATGTGATTGTGAATGGTTCTCAATTCTATGCGGGTAAGGCCATGGCGGGCAATGCTGCCTCAGGAATTACTTGCGCAAGATCCGGCAGTCGGCCGATGAGTGGCTGGGTTAAGCTGGCATCTCCACTGATCGATGGAGCCGCTTCAATGTTGATCGACGCCGAACCCCTCGCCTACCGACAAGCGGCCGAATACCTGGGTGGCCTGGATGCGGACTGGGCGCGGCACATTGCCGCCGTCGGCCCCTGCCGCCACCGCACTACCCCAGGGCGCGAACCCTACGAGGCACTGGTGAGGTCGGTCGCTTACCAACAACTGCACGCCCGTGCAGGCGACGCCATCCTTGGGCGACTGCTGGCGCTGTTTGGGCAAGAGGCTTTCCCCACGCCCACGCAACTGCTGACAGCGGACCCCGCCGCTTTGCGCAGCTGCGGCTTTTCGGCCAGCAAGCTGGCCACGGTGCTGGGCATTGCCCAAGGCCGCCTGGACGGTGTGGTGCCAACCCGCGAGCAGGCCCTGGGCATGGCTGACGATGAATTGATCGAGCGCCTAGTGACGCTGCGCGGGGTAGGGCGATGGACAGTGGAGATGCTGTTGATCTACAGCCTGGAGCGTCTGGATGTGTTGCCGGTCGATGACTTTGGCGTACGGGAGGGCTATCGGCGGCTCAAGGGCTTGGAAAAAGCACCGACGCCTGCACAGATGCGCGCGCTGGGCGCCGCCTGGCGACCTTATCGCACCGTCGCCGCCTGGTACTTGTGGCGGGCCTGAGCGCTTGCCGAACTGCACTCAGTCTGGAAGACGAACATGACAACCTACACCACTCCCGAGCAGCGCTGGCAGGCCGTTGCGGCACGTGTTGCCGAGGCGGCGGACCATTTCGTCTATGCCGTGCGCACCACCGGCATCTACTGCTATCCAGGCTGCAAGGCCAGGCTCCCCCTGCGCAGCAACCTGGAGTTCTTCGAGTCCCCGGCATTGGCCGAGGCAGCGGGCTACCGCGCCTGCAAGCGCTGCACGGGCCGGCCTGCCATTTCGGCGCGTACGCGGCGCCTGGTCAGCGATGCCTGTCGCCTGATCGAGGCGTGCGAGCTACCGCCCAGCCTGGAGCAGTTGGGCGAGCGCCTGGCCGTCAGCCCGTTCCACCTGCATCGGCTGTTCAAGGCGCAAACCGGCCTTACACCCAAAGCCTACGCCGAGGCCTTCCGCGCCCAGCGCCTGAGGACCAGCCTGGGGCATGGGCAGGGCTCGGTCACCGATGCCATTTTCGAGGCGGGCTACAACTCCAGCAGCCGCTTCTATGCCGGGGCTGAGCAGCGGCTGGGCATGCCACCCCGGCAGTTTCGCGCAGGTGGTGCCGGGGTGACCATTCGCTTCGCCGTGGGCCAGTGCTCACTAGGTGCCATCCTGGTTGCCCAGAGTGGAAAGGGCATCTGCGCGATTTTGCTCGGCGATGAGCCTGAGGCGCTGGTGCACGCCCTGGAAGACCAGTTCTGCAACGCCGAGCTGATCGGTGCCGATGCCGCCTACGAACAGGTCGTGGCGCAGGTCATTGGGTTCGTCGAGGCGCCGGCGCTCGGCCTGGACCTGCCGCTGGATGCGCAGGGCACCGTCTTTCAGGAGCGCGTGTGGCAAGCGCTGCGTGAAGTACCCGCTGGCTGCCGGGTCAGCTACAGCGACATCGCCGAGCGCATAGGCGCCCCCAAGGCGGTGCGGGCAGTGGCCAAGGCCTGCGCGGCCAACCGTATTGCCGTGGCCATTCCATGCCACCGGGTGGTGCGCCGGGACGGCGACATCAGCGGCTACCGCTGGGGGATCGAGCGCAAACGGCAATTGCTGGCGCGCGAAACAGCCCTCTCCTGATGGCCCGAAGCGGCGTAGAATCGCTCGCCAGATCGAATTGCAAAGAGGAATGTTCGATGAGGCGTGTCAGCCTTTCCCGCTTTAGTCACAGCGTGATGCTGTTGCTGGTGCTGATTGTGACAGCGTCCAACCCAGCCTGGTCGGCACCTGCCCCTGCGACGACGGCGCAGGCTGCCGCTGACGCACCAGCACTGGACGAAACCGCGACCGTCGACCAGCTTAGCGACCGACTGGACCAGATTCGCCAGGGCGTCACCAGTGATGCCAACGACGACCTGCTGGCGCAACTGCGCATGGCGGCCGTGCAGGTCCAGCGCCAGGCCGATGCCTTGAGCACCCAGCGTGCAGCCGATGCGCAGAAGGTGGACGATCAGTTGAAGGTCATCGGCCCCGCTCAGCCGGACGAGCCTGCGACCTTGACCCAGCAGCGCAAGGCGCTGGAGGCCGAGAAGAAAACCCTGGTGACCCAGCAGGATCAGGCCACCAAGCTGACCCAGTCGGCGCGGGACCTGTCCACGCAGATCGTCAACCTGCGCCGCAGCCTGTTCAACTCGCAGATATCCAGCCGGGCAGCGTCGCCGTTGAGCCCTGCGTTCTGGCAGAGCATGATCCGCCCGACCCAGGACGATGTGGCACGGCTGCATGACCTGCGCGGCGAGATCACCGATGCGCTCGACAGTGCCCTGAGCGCTGAACACCGCTGGCTGTTCTTCACCAGCCTGATCGCTTCGATCCTGGTATGGACCTTGGTGCGGGGTTTGCTGGAGCGGCTGCTGGCAAGGTCCATGGTGCGCTGGTTACCGGAGGGACGCTTGCGTCGCAGTGCCTTGGCCGTGGGCGTAAGCCTGGCAACCCTGGGCACCATTGCCGGCTCGGTATCGCTGCTGCGCTGGGGCGTTGAAAGCAGTGCGCAACTGGGTTCGGACCTGGCCAGCCTGACCGACCATATTCTTGCCCTGGTGGTGTTCAGCGCCTTCATTACCGGCCTTGGCCGGGCACTGTTGATGTTGCAGCGTCCCTCCTGGCGTTTGCCGGCGATTGCCGACGAAGTGGCCGAGGCCCTGGGCTGGTTCCCCAAGGTGCTGGCACTGGCCTTGATGGTGATGATGACCCTGGAGCGGGTCAACAGTGTGATCGGCGTCAGCCTGGCCCTGACCGTGGCGGTCAATGGCCTTACTGCACTGGTGGTGGCGTTGATTTTCGCCGGCGCCCTGATGACCTACCGCCGTGCTCGGCGTCGGCATGGCATTGACCGGGCGACGGGCCTGGCCGGCTTGATCCCGTTCGTGATGGTGGTGTGGCTAGCCGCGATCCTGCTATCGCTGATCACCGGGTACCTCACCCTGGCCTATTTCCTCACAGCCAAGCTGCTATGGGTAAGCCTGGTCGTCACGTGCGCCTACTTGCTCACAACGTTCCTGAGTGATCTGTGCGAAATGCTGCTCTCGCCTCGCCAACCGGGTGGCTTGGCGCTGGCCTCGACGCTGGGCCTGGCACCCCGGCACCAGGCGCAGGCGAGCACGGTGCTCGCCGGCATTGGTCGCACCGTCGTGGTGATCCTGGCCCTGCTGCTGACCTTGATGCCGTCGGGCACCAGCCCCAGCGAACTGTTGCTGAGCCTGGGTGACTGGGATGGCACGGGCGGCAAGCTACTTGGCAACCTGAACATCGTGCCCCAGGACATCGTGCTGGCGCTTGGCATACTGGTAGGCGGGATGCTGGCCATTCGTGTGGTCAAGCGCTGGTTAAGTGAGCGCCTGCTGCCGGAAACCGACATGGACGCCGGCATGCGCGCCTCGCTGGTCACCCTGGTGGGTTACCTGGGCTTCCTGTTCCTGGCCATGCTGGTGATGTCGACCCTGCACATCAACCTCACCAGCCTGACCTGGGTGGTGAGTGCCTTGTCGGTCGGTATCGGCTTCGGCCTGCAGCAGATCGTGCAGAACTTCATCTCCGGCCTGATCCTGCTTACCGAACGCCCGGTCAAGGTGGGTGACTGGGTGAGCCTGGCAGGTGTCGAGGGGGATATCCGTCGCATCAACGTGCGCGCTACCGAGATCCAGATGTCGGACCGCTCCACCGTGATCGTCCCTAACTCGCAGTTCATCTCCCAGAACGTGCGCAACGTGACCATGGGCAATGCCCTTGGCGTGGTCGGTATTACCCTGACCTTGCCCCTGGA
Organism: Pseudomonas sp. SGAir0191; assembly: GCF_002812565.2. Lineage (NCBI taxonomy): Bacteria > Pseudomonadati > Pseudomonadota > Gammaproteobacteria > Pseudomonadales > Pseudomonadaceae > Pseudomonas > Pseudomonas sp. SGAir0191. Next base: position 4,217,534 of record NZ_CP025035.2, on the reverse strand, counting down.
CACCGACGCCAACCGGGTCCGTGAGCTGCTGCTGACTGCCTTCCAGGAGCACGAGGCCATCCTCGATGCACCGGCGCCGTCGGTGTCGTTCAAGGACCTGACCAATGCCGGCATGGTGATTGGCGTCAGTGGTTATGTGGCAGGGCCGCGGTTGGTGGGCGGTGCCCGCAGTGACCTGCTGTTCACCATACTGGGGCGCCTGCGCGACGAAGGTATCGCCCTCTCTGCGCCGCAGAGCATGGTGCTGTTGCAGGACGGGCAACGCCCGGCCGAAGCTGAAAACGACGCGTGAATCATGGGCTGCCTGGCGGCCCATCTTGGCGTGCGTATACCACCAGCCGAAGGTGCCGGTCTTCATCGACGGTCAGCGAGGTATGCTCGAACGGCTGGGCCTGCCCATCAATGACCAGTTGGCGCACGCCGCTGCAGGATGCATGCACGTCGTGGGTGCGCCAGCCGGCCTTGAAGGCCGGCGAGACATGCTCCAGTTCGTCCACCAATGCGTGGATATCGGCTTCCTGCGTGGCCCGGGCGAAGTCGCGGCGAAAGCTTGCCAGCATCATTGGGGCCTGGCTGTCCCAGTCGTACAAGCGCCTATGCATCGTCGGGTCGGTAAACAGCAGCCAGAGCAGGTTGCGGCGCTCAGGCGGGTGCGCGGCGAAGCCGAAGAGTGCGTCGGCTAGCCCATTGAACCCCATTACATCCCCGCGCAGGTTGAGGACGAAGGCCGCGTGCGGCAGGTCGTGCATCAAACGCCTCACCAGCGGCGGCAAGACACACCAGGTCTTGCCTGGTTCTGCGGGTGGACGGGCATGTGCCAGCAGGAACAGATGGCGACGCTCGGCAGGGGCTGGCCGCCGCGCTGCTGTTCCCTCAAGTCTATGCTTCGATTCGGGTCAACTTCGACGCCCAGGACAGCCGCCGCGCCTTCGGCTTGCTAGGGATGACGCTGGGGCTGGCTGCCATCGCAGGCCACGTGCTGGGCGGCTGGATGGTACATGCTGACCTGTTCGGATCAGGCTGGCGCAGCATCTTTTTGATCAATGTACCCATTGGGTTGCTGGCTATCGTGGCGGCGCGCTACATCCCCGAGACCCGCGCGCTCCAGCGCCCGGACCTGGACTGGGCAGGCGTGGCGCTGGTCAGCGTAGGCCTGGCATTGCTACTCGTGCCGCTGATCGAAGGACCGGGGCAGGGGTGGCCTGCCTGGAGTTTCTTCGCGCTCGGCCTGGCATTGGGCTTGCTCGCGCTGTTCAAGCGCCAGCAGCAACGGCGACGAGCGACCGGCAGGTTGCCCTTGGTGGACATGCAACTGTTGACGCAGCGCCGCTTTGCACTGGGCACGCTGCTGGTGCTGGTGGTCTATTCCACATCCAGTTCCTTCTTTCTGTGCTTCGCCCTGCTGATGCAGAGCGGGCTGGGTCTGGATCCCTTCATGGCGGGCAGTATCTTCGCACCCTGCAGTGTGGGTTTCGTACTGGCATCGCTTGCTGCCCCGCGGCTGGTTGCGGGCTGGGGAATACGAGCGATCATGGTAGGGGCCTTGCTGTACGCGCTGTCGATCGGGTTGCTGATTGCCCAGGTCCAGGCGGCAGGCGCACAGCTGGTGCCAGTTTGGCTGATCCCGGTACTGATCATGGTAGGTGCGGGGCAGGGGTTGGTGATGACCCCTTTGCTCAACCTGGTACTGGCCCTGGTCGACGAAGCGAAGGCGGGCATGGCCTCGGGCGTGATCGCGACCGTGCAGCAGGTCGGTGCGGCGCTGGGGATGGCCGTGGTGGGGATTTTCTTCGCGGCAGCGCTGCCAGGGGAAGACTTGGTCGTTCAAGCCGGCCAGTATGTGCATGCGTTTGTGGCCGGCATGCTCTACAACCTGGGTGCCGCAGTGATGGTGATCGTCTTGCTGGTGATGCTGGCAGGCGAGCAGCGGTCTGGGAGGTGAGTAAGCCGCACGCACTGGCGCCGTGCTCCCGCTTTTTGCGGGCTTGAATAAAAACAGGAGCGTTCGGCAGACCCTCAATCGGGCTGCTGAACGCTCCTGCTTGTTTACGCTGCGGTTAAGCGTCGATCAAACGTTGAAGCGGAAGTGCATCACGTCGCCATCTTTGACGATGTAATCCTTGCCTTCCAAGCGCCACTTGCCGGCTTCCTTGGCGCCGCTCTCACCCTTGTACTGGATGAAATCGTCATAGGCCACGACTTCGGCACGGATGAAGCCTTTCTCGAAGTCGGTGTGGATCACCCCGGCCGCTTGCGGGGCAGTGGCGCCTACGCGCACGGTCCATGCACGTACTTCCTGCACGCCGGCGGTGAAGTAGGTCTGCAGGTTCAGCAACTCGTAACCGGCACGGATCACACGATTCAGGCCAGGTTCTTCCAGGCCCAGGGCCTCGAGGAACATGTCCTTTTCTTCACCGTCGTCCAGCTCGGCGATTTCCGCTTCGATCTTGTTGCACACCGGTACGACCACCGCGCCTTCTTCCTCGGCGATGGCGTTCACCACGTCCAGGTGCGGGTTGTTCTCGAAACCGTCCTCGGCAACGTTGGCGATGTACATCACCGGCTTGCTGGTCAGCAGGTGGAAGCTACGGATCAGGGCCTTTTCATCGGCGCTCATGTTCTTCATCAGGCTGCGCGCTGGCTTGCCTTCGGTGAAATGCGGGATCAGCTGTTCCAGAATGGCCTTCTGCGCCAGGGCGTCCTTGTCGCCACCCTTGGCGTTGCGGGCCACTTTCTGCAACTGCTTTTCGCAGCTGTCGAGGTCGGCAAAGATCAGTTCGAGGTCGATGATCTCGATGTCGCGCTTGGGATCGACGCTGTTGGAAACGTGAATCACGTTCTCGTCTTCGAAGCAGCGCACCACGTGGGCGATCGCGTCGGTCTCGCGGATGTTGGCGAGGAACTTGTTGCCCAGGCCTTCGCCTTTCGAAGCACCGGCCACCAGGCCTGCAATGTCGACGAATTCCATGGTGGTGGGCAGGATGCGGTTGGGCTTGACGATTTCAGCCAGCGCATTGAGGCGCGCATCGGGCATGGGCACGATACCGCTGTTCGGCTCAATGGTGCAGAAAGGGAAGTTCTCTGCCGCGATGCCAGACTTGGTCAGGGCGTTGAACAGGGTGGACTTGCCGACGTTGGGCAGGCCGACGATGCCGCAATTGAAACCCATGGGTATTCCCCTCTCTAAAGGAAATCAGGCCTTCTGGCTGTGCAGCTCGCGCATCGCCTTGGCGAAGTCGCCAGCGAGCACGTCCGGCAGCACACCGAGGGCAAAGTCGATGCTGGCGTCGAGCTTCTCCTGCTCGGCGCGCGGTGCGCGGCCCAGGACGAAGTTGGAGACCAGCTTGGCGTCGCCTGGATGGCCAATACCGAGCCGCAGGCGATGGAAGTCGTTCTGGTTGCCGAGCTGCGCGATGATGTCGCGCAGGCCGTTGTGCCCGCCATGGCCGCCGCCGCGCTTGAGCTTGGCAACGCCAGGAGGCAGGTCGAGTTCGTCGTGCGCCACCAGGATGGCCTCCGGTTTAATCCGGAAGAAATTGGCCAACGCCGCCACGGACTGGCCGCTGCGGTTCATGTAGGTGGTGGGGATCAGCAGGCGAACATCGTTGCCCTGATGGCTGAATTTAGCCGTCAGGCCGAAATATTTCTTGTCAGCGGTCAGCGAGATGCGCTGGGCGCTGGCAATGCGTTCAACGAAAAGAGCCCCTGCGTTATGCCGGGTCTGTTCGTATTCGGGGCCGGGGTTACCCAGGCCGACGATCAACTGGATGGCGGTCACGTCAGGGGCTCTTCCTTGGAGTTGGTGGGTTACAGGGCGCGCGGCACTGTAACCCGATCAACGCCGGCGTGCGAGTGGATTACTCGGCAGCGCCTTCTTCCTCTGCTTCAGCGGACACGCGTGGTGCGTGAACGTTGGCAACTGCTTTGTCATCACCGTGGGCCAGAGCGACGAACTCTACGCCTTTCGGAGCTTTCAGGTCCGACAGGTGGATGATGGTGCCGATTTCAGCATTGGCCAGGTCGACCTCGATGAACTCAGGCAGGTCTTTGGCTTCGCAGGAAACTTCCAGCTCCGACTCAACGTGCGAAACTTCGCCGCCTTTCTTGACCGGGCCTTCTTCGTTGATGAAGTGAACCGGTACCTTGGCGGTCAGTTTCTGGCCTGCAACGACGCGGATGAAGTCGGCGTGCATGATGAACTGCTTGGCCGGGTGGCGCTGCATGGCCTTGATGATGACGTTCTGCTTGACGCCGTCAACGTTCAGTTCGATGACGTGGCTGAAGGCCGCTTCGTTTTCGAACAGCTTGGTGATTTCCTTGGCCACGATGGTCAGGGATTGAGCTTCTTTATCACCACCGTATACAACGGCTGGGATGTTGGCGGAGTGACGCAGGCGGCGGCTCGCACCTTTCCCCAGGTCAGTACGCGCTTGGGCGTTCAGAGTGAAATCAGTCATTTTGTTTCTCCAAAATAGCCCCCCGAGGGCGTTTGCGACCAGCGCCAGCGGGGATGGCAAAAAAGCCCCGCCCCAGCAGATGTGCTGGGGCGGGGCGCTTTTCGTCAGCGTGCGTTCCGCTTAGCGGAACATCGCGCTGATCGATTCTTCGTTGCTGATGCGGCGAACCGCTTCGGCGACAACCGGTGCGATATCCAGCTGGCGGATACGGTCACAGGCTTGAGCAGCGGCGGACAGCGGAACGGTGTTGGTCACCACCAGCTCGTCCAGGACCGACTTCTCGATGTTCTCGATCGCGCGGCCCGACAGGACAGGGTGCGTGCAATAGGCGTAAACCTTGGCAGCGCCGTGCTCTTTCAGGGCTTTGGCCGCATGGCACAGGGTGCCGGCGGTATCGACCATGTCGTCTACCAGGATGCAGGTGCGCCCTTCGACGTCGCCGATGATGTGCATCACTTCGGAGTGATTGGCCTTTTCACGGCGTTTGTCGATGATACCCAGGTCGACACCCAGGGACTTGGCGACAGCACGTGCGCGCACGACACCACCGATGTCCGGGGAGACAATCATCAGGTTCTCGAAACGCTGGTCTTCGATATCGTCGACCAGTACGGGCGAACCGTAGATGTTGTCGACCGGGATATCGAAGAAACCCTGGATCTGGTCAGCGTGCAGGTCGACGGTGAGTACACGGTCGATACCCACGACAGTGAGCATGTCAGCGACGACTTTGGCGCTGATGGCTACACGTGCCGAACGCGGACGGCGGTCCTGGCGGGCGTATCCGAAGTAAGGAATCACGGCGGTGATTCGGGAAGCTGAGGAGCGGCGGAAGGCGTCGGCCATCACTACCAGTTCCATCAGGTTATCGTTGGTCGGTGCACAGGTCGGCTGAATAATGAAGACGTCTTTACCGCGGACATTTTCATTGATCTCAGTGCTGATCTCGCCGTCGGAGAATTTACCGACAGAGACGTCACCGAGAGGGATATGCAGCTGACGTACGACACGCCGAGCCAGATCGGGGTTAGCGTTCCCCGTAAAGACCATCATCTTGGACACGCGCAGTACCTGAAGGCTGAGGGTATACCTGGATGAGTATAAGGAAAATGGCAGGGGCGGCTGGATTCGAACCAACGCATGGCAGGATCAAAACCTGCTGCCTTACCGCTTGGCGACGCCCCTGTATCTGTTGCTGCGAGCGCTAGGCACTCGACTTCTTGATCAGACTTTGCAGCTTGCGATGCAACATCGAAATATTGCTTCCTTTCGCCACAAACCCTGTTTGGGTCGCTGAAAGAAGGGCCAGAACTTTATCAGCTTCGGCTTTGCTTGGGAAGGCCCCAAACACACAACTTCCAGTTCCGGTTAGTCGAGCCTCTGTGAATTTTCCCAGTGCGTTCAGCGCGTTGCGAACTTCCGGGTAATTCTGCTCTACCACCGGTTGGCAGTCATTTCGACTGTTTCCCTTGGGAACGGGGCGCATCTTAAGGGGGAGTGAATCACGTGTCAACTGCGGATGTGAAAAAATTTCTGCTGTGCTTACAGACACTTGCGGAACCAGCACCACATACCAGGGTTGTTCTGGATCGACCGGCGTGAGCTGTTCGCCCACACCCTGGGCAAAGGCGGCATGACCGCGCACGAATACCGGTACATCGGCACCCAGACCGAGGCCCAGGGCAGCCAGGCGATCTTCGTCCCAATCCAGTTGCCACAGGTGCGCAAGGCCAAGCAGGGTGGTGGCGGCATCCGAGCTGCCGCCGCCGATGCCACCGCCCATCGGCAGCACCTTGTCAAGCCAGATGTCCGCGCCCAGGGGCGTACCCGATTGGACCTGCAGCTGGCGAGCGGCACGCACGATCAGGTTGCTGTCATGGGGAACGGTATCGAGGTCGCTGTGCAGGCGGATCATGCCGTCCTCACGCACAGCGAAGCTCAGCTCGTCGCCGTGGTCGAGAAACTGGAAGACCGTTTCAAGCTCGTGGTAGCCATCGGCACGGCGGCCAATGATGTGCAGCCACAGGTTCAGCTTGGCCGGCGCGGGCAGGGTAAGCGCTTGCATCGACTCAGTGCCCCAGCTGGCGGGGCTGCCAGTCCTTGACCACCAGGGTTACGTCCAGGTCCTTGCCGTGCAGCTTGAGGCGTTCAGGCAGCCAGTAACCGTTATGCTCGGCATAGCTCAGGTACTCGACCTGCCAGCCGTCCTGTTCAAGGCTGGCCAGGCGGCTGTCGCCGTCAAGGGTCAGCTTGCTCTTGGTGTCCGGCGCTGGCAGGCCGCGCACCCACCAGACCAGGTGGGAAACAGGCAGCTTCCAGCCCAGTTGCTCTTCCAGCAGCGCTTCGGGGCTGGTGGCTTCGTAGCGGCCCTGGTTGGCCACTTCCAACACCACGGCGTCAGGCCGGCCGGTCAGACGTGCGGCCCCACGGCCCAGCGGCCCGGCCAGGCGAATGTCGAAGTAGTCCTGGCGCTGCAGCCAGAACAGGGTGCCACTGCCCGAGTCGCGTGGGGCACGGATGCCCACCTTGCCGTTGATCTGCCAGCCGTCGAGGCTGCTCAACTGCTGTTTGTGGGCACGCCACTGCTGTGGGTCGCCGTGGCCCTGCAAGGCTTCGCGGCTGCCAATGCCGGCACAGCCGGCCAGGAGGGCGATGAGGGTGAAGGTTACGAAATGGCGCAATAGCATGGTCTTAAAGGGTCTCGGATCCGGTCAGGCGTAGGAGGGTCTTGCGCAGCACAGGGCTGTCGGCCTGGGCTTCGAAGCCCTTGGCCCATACCTGGCGGGCTTCGCGCCGCTTGCCGTTGGCCCACAGCACCTCGCCCAGGTGGGCGGCGACTTCATGGTCGGGGAAGCTGGCGAAGGCCTGGCGCAGGTAACCCTCTGCTTTGTCGAGGTTGCCCAGGCGATAGTTCACCCAGCCCAGGCTGTCGAGCACCGCTGGATCGTCCGGAGTCAGCTGATGCGCCTTGTCGATCAGGGCCTGGGCTTCGGCGTAACGGGTAGTGCGGTCGGCCAGGGTATAGCCAAGGGCATTCAGGGCCATGGCGTTTTCCGGCTCGCGGGCAATGATGGCGCGCAGGTCCTTTTCCATCTGGGCCAGGTCATCGCGCTTTTCGGCGAGCATGGCACGGGTGTAGAGCAGGTTGAGGTCGTCCGGGTAGCGCTGGATGGCTTGTTGCAGCACCTGGTTGGCCTGGGCGTCCTTGTTGTTGTTGCTGTAGCTTTCCGATTCGATCAGGAACAGCTGGATCGCGTAGTCGGGCTGGGCTTCGCGGGCTTCGGCGAGCAGGCGAGAGGCTTCGGTGCCGCGGCCGTTGGCGATCAAGATGTCGGCCTGGCGCAGTTGCGCGGCCAGGTAGTCGGGCCCTGGCCCTACCAGGGCGTACTGGCGCAGGGCACCTGCCGGGTCGTGGCGTTCTTCGCGGATGCGGCCAAGGTTCAGGTGCGCGGCATCGGTGTTGCTGTCGCGTTCGACCAACTCCTGCAGGTAGCCTTCGGCTTCATCCCACTCCTTGTTTTCAAGGCACACCAGCGCCAGGGAATAGCGCAGCTCGTCGTCCTCGGGATACTGCTGGACCAGGCTGACGAATTCGCCCTTGGCGTCGGCGATGCGGTCCTGTTCGACCAGGGTCCGGGCATAGGTCAGGCGCAGGCGCTTGTCGTCGGGGTTTTCGCGAATCGCCTTGCGCAGCAGGGGGAGGGCTTCTGGACCACGGTCCAGGGCTTGCAGCAAGCGAGCGCGCAGCAGGATCGGTGCAATCTCGCCGTTTTGTGGCGCGTGCGATTCGAGCAGTTCGAGCGCCTCTTCGGCCTTGCCGTCCTGGTTCAGCAGCAGGGCCTTGCCGAAGATCAACTGACCGTTGTCAGGGTACTTGACCAACAGGCGTTCGAAGCTCTGCAGCAGGCCGTCACGTGTGCTCTGGTCGGTTTCGGCAGCCGACAGGGCCAGAAAATCGAAATGGGTATCGCCCTGGCCTTGCAGGACCTTTTCCATATAGGCCATGGCATCGTCATAGCGGCCTGCGCGGGCCAGTTGGATGGCGGCGGCGCGTTGCGCATCGAGGTTCTGCGGGTCGTTGCGGGCCCAGATGAGGGCGTTGTCCAGCGCAGGTTCATCGGCGCCCAGGTATTCGGCGATACGGTAGGCGCGTTCGGAGACGCCAGGATCCTGGGTTCGCGCGGCTTCATCGGTGTAGTTGGCCAGGGCGATGTCGAAGCGATTGCGTTGCCCGGCAAGCTCGGCTACCAACAGGTTATAGAGCGTATCCTGCTTGAACGAGCCGTACACCATGGGCTTCTCGGCTTCGGGTTTGCCGGCGTCGGCAGCAGCAGGCTCGGCCTTGTGTGCGGGCAGGCTCTGGCAGCCCTGGAGCAGGGCGAAGGCAAGCAGCAATGCGTAGGGTTTGTTCATAGAGGGCTTTAAAAAGGACTCACCGGCGGTGGGAGCATGATGACACAAGCGTTGGGGCAAACCCACCTGCAAAGGTCGTGGTTTACAGGCTGGGTGATGCAGAGTGGGACCGCGGGATGGGGTAGAGGTTCGAAGGGACTTTTGACGCAATGAACCAGCCCCTGCCTGTAATTTTATGGCCCTGGAAGAACCGGCACTGTGCGGGTGAGCCTTGGAACATCCACTTCTATGTCCGGTTCAGCCACCAGAGCCTGCAAAACCTTGGACCATTTACCAGACGCGGATCAGGCGTACTTGTCAAAGTTTTGTGGCTGTCATATTCCGGGGGACTTTTCCTTTACTCAATTTTCACGTGGTGCAAGAGACACTTAAAAAGGTCCGATAGTAACGGTAGTCACCCGCTGCGATCCTCGACTCTACCTTCAGCGCTAGTCGCCCCGATACTTTTGTCGAAATCACAGGTCAGGATAGATCCGCTCGTACAGTGCCACGTCGCTGGGGCAGTCAATTTCTCCCCACGGAGCGTGCGTCGCCACGCCGGCGACTGGAAAACCTTTGCTGACGAGTGCCCCTAAAAGCGATGTCATGTCGATTTGGTCGCGTGCCTGAGGCGTGAGCCCTTTCAATTGCCTTTTCAACGCCTGCCAACCCGCTGGCGTGACTTTGAACAAGCCTATGTACTGGCCCTGAATGACCTCGAGACTGGTAGCGGCCTGTCCAATAGCGCTCACCACTCCATTGACTAAGCGGAAGTTCTCCAGGTCTGGTAACGGATTGTTGAAGCGTTGCTGCCAGAGGTTCACTGCAGCGGGATCGTAGCCCAGGGCAATATCGGCTGGATGGTTGATTAACTCGGATACCAGGGTGCTGTCGTAGAAGATGTCACCGTAGCTAACAAGGCAAGGCGCTTTGCTCAACCAATCGCTGGCGCAATTTAGTGAGCTGAAAATACCGGAGCTGTGCCAGCGGTGGTTGTGAAATAAAGTGTCGGCGAAGGATGTAAGCATCTCGCTTCGATAGCCTGCAACGATGCCGACCTCGCTGACGTCGCATCGACGGAGCGTTTCAATCGCCCGCTGCAGCAGTGACACACCATTAAAGGGTACCAAGGCCTTGGGACGTTCATCGGTCAGGGGTTTTAAGCGACTCCCGCGACCTGCAGCAAGAATAATGGCTTTCATGAAAAAGCTCCAAAGGCATTTCGCACGTGGTGAATATCCAATGGATCGGCAGGTAGTTCTCGCTCGGGGTGCCACATGATTCCGGTATGCCGACGGTGGTGGTCATACACAGCCTCGATCACCCCGTCGTCGGCCAGGGCCAGTACGCGGTAGCCGTCAGGCGCCTTGCGAAAGCCATACTCATGATAGGAATTCACTCGCCGCCGCTGTTCTTGCACATTGATCATGTGTTCGCCTACGTGCTCTTCCAAAGGTTCCAAAGTGCCGCCAGCTCGCGTCAACATTACCTGCATGCCGCGGCATACGCCGAACACCGGAAGCCGTAGATTTTCCGCAAGATCAAGCAAGACCCTCTCGGTGACGTCGCGTGTGTCGGCTGCACCACTCAGGGCCTGGCAACTCCCTCCGCCAGTAAGCAAGAGGCCCTGAGGGCGCAATGATTGAACTAGCGCCATGCTGACGCGTGAGTCGTTTGGAAGGTACAGCGGGGTCAGCCCACATTGGTTTAAGAATTCGACCCAGCGCTGGTCGAGCGCGTCCCGCCATTCCTGGCGTTCGGCGTTGAACACCCTGAGCATGGTCACCCCAACCAAAATCACGCCAGCACCTGTATACGCCGCTCGGCGCAGTCGAGCAGCAGGCTCGTCGCCGCCAATAGGATTTTGAATCGAGTATCGCCCACGCCGATAGCTGCGGGAATGGCAAACTCTCGGGCTCTGATCGACATATGCGAGTTCTCGCCCCCGTAGGCGGTGATGAAGCCAGCAATACGGTGGGTAAAAATCCAATCAAAACCCGGATCAGCGTTTTCGATTAAAACAATGCAACCCTCTATGTCCGGTGCCCATTGTCCTGGACGCACTTGAGCCACCCGCGCCTGAGTGACTCGCCGAGTAATGAAGTTGGGATTGCACCAGTGCACTCGGTGGCTGAAAAGATCTTGCGGCTGACAGATGATGCTTGGCGTACGGACTAACTGCGTTTCATACCAGCGGCTGCGGTTGTGGGCGATCGATTGATGCAAGCGTTTACGATCGATGTCGGCGTAAACGCCAGTTAAGTCGGCGATTTGCGCAAAGCTGAGTTGGTCGCGGTCAAAACCATGGACCTCACCCCAGTCGCACAGTGAGCGCAAAACATCCGAAACAAAAGCTGCATAGAGGTATTTGAGCTTCTCGCGCGATTCAATAGCGTGCTGAGCAAATTGCAGGAACTGCTCGGCGGTAACGTTAAGACCACACTGGTCAAAAGCTTGCTGAATAGCGTTGACTTGGGCCCGAGATACAGTTAGTCCGTTCATAGGTTTTGGGGGGCGCTGTACTGGGCGCTGCCAGTCAAAATAACGCTCGGGCGTCTCGTCGTAGCGTGCCACGCGTATATCATAGGTACCCGGCCGGACATGACCGTGCAGCTTTAGAAAATCGTCCTTATGCAACGTCTGGAAATCGCTGGCCATCTCGCGACCGATGCCTTTGACTTCTCCGGTCACGCCATCTGCTGCACCAGTACCTCATCGCGCTCGCGAGCTAGGCCGTAGGAGGCGATCACCGTCTTGATGGCTTCGACGAGTGCTTGGCCGCCACACACATCTAGAATTGACGCGTACATTCCTGCACAGGAATGGCCGTGGCGGTCCTCGGCTAGACAGCTGGATCGTACAATTAGCGGCTCGTCGCCAAAGAACGCCTGGCATTGCGCGATCACAGCCTGCGAGTCCTCCTGCCACTGTGCCACGGTGAATCGATGAAGGGGCAACACTTGCCCGGTGCTCAGAGGTGGTCCCAATTGCTGCAGAGTATCGGCCTTGCCAGAGAAAGCGAACACGGGAGAAGGATTTACCGAGTGCATATGTCTTCCCTAATCAGTCGAATCAGTCCTTCGCAGGGGGCTGTTTATTTCACGTTTAATCCAACTCGACGCCGGTATAAGTCGCGAGTTCAAGGCCGTAAAGTGAGGACAGCTCGCGCAGGAAGCGATTGCCCTTTTTCGCCGCAGCGTAGGGGCAGTCGTCCTCAACGATGACGTGGCCAATTGTGCCGATGTTGCCGCTATAGACGTTTACCGCCTGGCCAGGCGCGACGTGGGCGGTGCAAAACCGGATGCCGTACTTGTCCAGTAATGACTGTAGGGTGTCAGGTACGTAGTCGTTGGAAATATGACCGCCATTGCGGGAGGCGACAGTTACGACGCTACCTGCGCGCTGAAGCACTGAGTCGTCAATTAGAATGGGCTCGCCCAGGTGCAGACGGATGAGTAGTTCGAACGGGTCGATGCCCGTCAGCATCCGGTACATCTGCGGCGCTACGCTACCCATCATGCGTGCGTTGATCTCCACTAGACAGGGTCCTTTGGCATCGCGCAACAGTTCAACATGATAGAGGCCAACGTCCAGCCCCAGAGCGCTGAACACTGCTTGCACATAGGCTTTGATCTCGTCGCGCTGTGCTGCGTCAAGGCCTGACGGCATGGTCGCAGTCATCTCTAATATTTCGCTATAGTCGGCGCGGAAACGGATGGTGGTCGCAAAGCAGGAGACCTTGGCGTCTTGGACGATGACTTCCGCTGAATGCAATGTACCGCCGATGTATTGCTCGACCAGATAGTCCCGGCTTATCAAGTGGTTGATCATAGGGTCAGCACACTTGCGACTCTGGTGCAGCTCGGCAAGAAAGGCGTCAAAGTCGGCCTGGCTGTGGCAAATGGCGGAAAATTGCTTGGCGAATCCTCGGGTCGGCTTGACAACGAATGGCAGTGACAAACTCGGAACTACCCCGTTGATCAGTTGATCTTCGCTTAGTACTTCAAAATCAGGAGAGCGTATTCCGTGTGCCCGCAGCGTTTCGCGCAATCGACTCTTATATACCGCGCCCCACAGAACTTCGTACCTCGGGTAGAGGGTGCCGATACGTTGAGCCTCACGCGCCACCGGTAATATGGCTGCTTCAGAGGTAGATAGGAGGGCGTCAATAGGATGCTCTGCGTGCAGGTTGGCCAACAACTGGCTGAGTTCGCCGTCTTCCAGATTATCGATACGCAAATAGGTATCAACATATCGCAGGTAAGGCTCCAGACGGGAGGTGTCGTCCTTGATCGAAATTGTTAGGAATGAGGCGTCGCGTTGATGAATGAAGGTGACATGGCAGCCAAGCTGTTTGGCTGCCTCAAAAGCCAGCAGGCCGCTTACGGTGCTGTCGACGAAAACCACGTGTTTCATTGGGACCTCGGATTACCAGAGACGAAAGTAAAGAGTGCTGAGCCCGAACAGCAGTGCAAAGCACGCGACCGTCGAAGGTGCGCCATATTTGGGAATTCTCAAGCTGGTGACTTGGAGGATGCCGACCAGGGTCACCAGGCCGACGATCACGCCGGCACCGTAATGCCCGGCCGATAGCCCCATCAGCGCCAGCGCAAAGACAAATCCTGAATAGGTGGTGGGTAGCCCCTGATACCCCCCATCAGCCGATGTGCTGGACATGCCAAACAGCGACAGCCGCAAAATAGCCGTGAAAACCAGGGTTGCTGCGGCCAGCGTGGCCGAAAGAGACGGCTGGAGGATTAGAATGATAAGGGCTGGCGTGATGCTGAAATTGAGCAAGTCGGCAAAACTGTCTAGATGCTTGCCAAAGGCCCGTTGCGCATTGTTCGCCGCCAGGTAGCGTCGGGCTATGTGGCCGTCAAGGAAGTCGAGCATTGCGGCCAGGCAAATCACCGTTGCCGCCAGAACAAACCGTCTTAGCAACGCAAAATAAAAAGTGCCGAAGGCCAAGCCGATATTGAACAGTGTTAATACGTTCGCAAAATCCAAAAGACGTACGAACGGAAATGCACGCGCCAATGTGGGCATAGAGTTCACCTTGAAGAAGCTATTTAGATAGATTTTTTTCCGTTTATCGCAACTGTCTTCCGAAGGGCGTTGGTTGCGAAAAAATAGAAAGCAACGAAGATAACGCTCGTGCTGAACAGGCCTGCATACCTAACCAGAATTGAACCGACAAAGATGGTAATTATCATGCCTAAGTAAACCCCGGCATATTGGACAGATGCCATCAACGGCATTGCACGGGTAGGTGTGCTCCTGACAAGATCGGCCTGCAATTTGAAAAATGCCAGTTCAAAAAAGAAGATGTAGAAAAAATACGCAATGTAACTGGAATGAATATCATTGCCGAACGCTGCGAACATCATGAACAGGCCGCTGACTAAAGCCATTGGCGTTGGTGGTGGGCGCAAATTACACTTGCTCAAACGGTAGAACAGTACTGCGCCTACCAAAGCTGCCACACTATTGACGGCCTGCAACAAACCGACATATACCTCTCCCAAGCCCAGCACATGGGCCGGCAACAGCACCCTGGACACATTGAAGAAACCCTGAAAAAGACTGACGAAGATGATGAACTGCCAGAGGCTGAGGCGTAGCGCGGGATGCTCCTGCAAAAGCGAGCCAAGGGCTTTCAATAGTCGTGGGGCGACCTGCGCGGTGATCGGAGGCTTTGTTGACGCAGGCAGTAGATAGGCCGCCAAAGCCGCGATGGAAAAAAGACTGACAGTAATGAGCAGGGCTAACCCAGGCGTCATACTGGCTTTGAACAGTACTAGACTGAGGCCTGCCAGGCCGCCGGCGATGAATTGTGCGGTAAGTGTCAGAGGCACTGAGTTGGCGATTTGCGCGCCCGGGAAATACCACTTGATGGCAACAATACGCCCTACCCGTTGCAGCGCATCCAGGGTGCCAATGACCAGCGCGCCTAAAACGGCGACTTCCACATGATGTGGCAGATTCTTGTAGGTGACCGCCGCGCAGACTAACGACAGCAAGTTGGCACTCCACAGCAAGGTGCGTGGCGCTAGATAGTCAGCCAGACGGTAGATTGGAGCGACAAGAATGACCGGCAGAACCATGGGTGCAAACAGCACCACTTGGGAAAGGATTAGGCTAGCAGTATGCGCATAAATATAGTAGGAGAGATAAATATAGCTCAGCGTAGAGGCCGAAATAGCACACAAGTTAACGCCCCAAAGAAGCGCTGAGTGCCTGCGAAATGCTGTAAACTCTTCCATTGCTCGCGCCTATTAAATGGCTTCCGGCCACGCATGAAGCCTAACCCAGCATAGAAAATTATTTTTCAGTACGAATAAAGCGTCTGACTGCTAACGCGATGTTATCCCGCTGGTATCGCTGTTTCGGTGAGGAGTATCGATGTAACGGTCTCAAGACTAGTTGCGGAAGGAAGGTAGGGCAACAGGCGAGCATATATTTGGGAAATGGACTACAAGACTGTGGACAAGTCTTGTTGACATATTTCAAAAGTCTCCTCGACCCGGTCGGCGTGATTGGCCAGGGCGATGTCGAGCCGATGGCTCTGGCTTTTTCTGTGACTGTTGTGTTCAAGCGAGCAGTAGATCAGGTGCGGCAGATTGCGACTTCAGGAGGCCGAGCTTAGGGCTTGTTCTCGGGAGGACCGGCGCTGCAGGCCTAATTCTAGGGCCCCGCGCTTGACGGGCTTCCATGCCGTCACCTCCATGCGCAAGGCCCGCGTTCGGCCTGCTGAAATCGTGAATATCAAGGTCAGGATCAAAAGCCGGCAAGACTTGAAAACACTCCCTGGGCAGGCTACGAAAAGGTGATAGCCGCACGACTATCAGCGCAATAGCGAACGGTGGTTGTCCTCTAACCTGCGAAAGAGGACAATTATCGGCTTCCTGTCACAACCAGCGATCTTGCATGGCCTTTCTTGCACTTGGTATCAACCATAAGACTGCCTCGGTAGACGTACGCGAGCGCGTGGCGTTTACCCCGGAGCAGCTGGTGGATGCCCTGCAGCAGCTCTGCCGCCTCACCACCAGTCGCGAGGCAGCGATCCTGTCCACCTGCAACCGCAGCGAGCTCTACATCGAGCAGGACCAGCTGTCGGCCGATGCCGTGCTCCAGTGGCTGGCCGACTATCACCGCCTCAGCCTCGACGAATTGCGTGCCAGCGCCTACGTGCACGAAGAGCACGATGCCGTCCGGCACATGATGCGCGTTGCCTCCGGCCTCGACTCTCTGGTGCTCGGCGAACCGCAGATCCTCGGCCAGATGAAGTCCGCCTATGCCGTTGCCCGCGAAGCCGGCACCGTGGGGCCGCTGCTCGGGCGCCTGTTCCAGGCCACGTTCAGCGCCGCCAAGCAGGTCCGTACCGACACCGCCATCGGCGAAAACCCCGTGTCGGTCGCCTTCGCGGCGGTCAGTCTGGCCAAGCAGATCTTCAGCGACCTGGCCCGCAGCCAGGCCCTGCTGATCGGCGCCGGTGAAACCATCACCCTGGTCGCCCGCCACCTGCACGAGCAGGGCGTACGCCGCATCGTGGTGGCCAACCGTACACTCGAGCGCGCCAGCACCCTGGCCGAGCAATTCGGTGCACACGCCGTGCTACTCGCCGATATCCCCCAAGAGCTCGCCAACAGCGATATCGTCATCAGCTCCACCGCCAGCCAATTGCCGATTCTGGGCAAGGGCGCCGTCGAAAGCGCCCTCAAGCAGCGCCGGCACAAACCCATCTTCATGGTCGATATCGCCGTCCCGCGCGACATCGAGACCGAAGTGGGCGAGCTCGACGATGTGTACCTCTATACCGTCGACGACCTGCATGACGTGGTTGCCGAAAACCTCAAGAGCCGCCAGGGCGCCGCCCAGGCCGCCGAAGAACTGGTGGCGGTGGGGGCCGAGGATTTCATGGCGCGCCTGCGTGAGCTGGCTGCTGTCGATGTGCTGCGGGCCTACCGCCAGCAAAGCGAACGGCTGCGTGATGAAGAACTGCAAAAGGCCCAGCGCTTGCTGGCCAACGGTGGCAACCCTGAAGACGTATTGGCCCAATTGGCGCGCGGCCTGACCAACAAGCTCCTGCATGCGCCCAGCGTGCAGCTGAAAAAGCTCTCGGCCGAGGGCCGCCTCGATGCGCTGGCCATGGCCCAGGAACTCTTTGCCCTCCAAGAGGGCTCCACGGACAAATCCCTGTAATGAAAGCGTCGCTGCTCAATAAACTGGACATTCTCCAGGACCGCTTCGAAGAACTCACCGCTTTGCTTGGTGATGCCGAGGTCATTTCCGACCAGACACGTTTTCGCGCCTATTCCCGCGAGTACGCCGAAGTCGAACCGGTGCACACGGCCTATCAGCAATGGCGCAAAGTCCAGGACGATCTTGAAAGCGCCCAGGCGCTGCTCAAGGACAGCGACCCGGACATGCGTGATATGGCCGTGGAGGAGGTGCGCGAGGCCAAGGACCGGTTGGTGGCGTTGGAGGCTCAGCTGCAGCGCATGTTGCTGCCCAAGGACCCCAACGACGGGCGCAACGTGTTTCTCGAGATTCGCGCCGGTACCGGTGGCGACGAGGCGGCGATCTTTTCGGGCGATCTGTTTCGCATGTATTCGCGCTACGCGGAAAAGCGCGGCTGGCGGCTGGAAATCCTCTCCGAGAATGAAGGCGAGCACGGCGGGTACAAGGAAATCATCGCCCGCGTCGAGGGCGAGAACGTGTACGGCAAGCTCAAGTTCGAGTCCGGCGCGCACCGTGTACAGCGCGTGCCTGAAACCGAATCCCAGGGCCGCATTCACACCTCGGCCTGCACCGTGGCGGTCTTGCCGGAGCCGGATGAGCAAGCGGCCATCGAGATCAACCCAGCCGACTTGCGCGTGGACACCTACCGCGCGTCCGGCGCAGGCGGTCAGCATGTGAACAAGACCGACTCGGCCATCCGCATCACGCACTTGCCCACGGGCATTGTCGTTGAATGCCAGGAAGAGCGTTCCCAGCACAAGAACCGTGCGCGCGCCTTGTCCTGGCTGTCGGCGAAGTTGAACGACATGCAGACCAGTGCCGCTCAGAACGCCATCGCCAGTGAGCGCAAGCTGCTGGTGGGCTCCGGGGATCGCTCCGAGCGCATTCGCACCTACAATTACCCACAGGGTCGGGTCACGGATCATCGCATCAACCTGACCTTGTACTCGCTGGACGACGTGCTGGCCGGTGGGGTCGATGCGGTGATCGAGCCCCTGCTGGCCGAATACCAGGCCGACCAACTGGCTGCTCTGGGGGACTGATGACCATCATCGCCAGCCTGCTGCGCAACGCGCAGTTACCCGATTCGCCTACCGAGCGCCTGGATGCCGAGTTGCTGCTGGCGGCGGCGCTTGGCAAATCGCGCAGTTATTTGCACACCTGGCCAGAACGCATCGTCAGCAGCGACGCTGCTCAGACTTACGACGGCTATCTGCAGCGGCGCAGGGACGGAGAGCCCGTGGCCTATATCCTGGGCCAGCAGGGCTTCTGGAAGATCGACCTGGAAGTGGCCCCGCATACGCTCATCCCGCGCCCGGACACCGAACTGCTGGTCGAGACGGCGCTGGAGCTGCTGCCTGCGCTGCCGGCCAAGGTGCTCGACCTGGGTACCGGCACCGGTGCAATTGCCCTGGCGCTGGCCAGCGAGCGACCGGCGTGGCAGGTAACGGCGATCGATCGCGTGCCCGAGGCCGCCGCGTTGGCCGAGCGCAACCGCCAGCGGCTTGGCCTGGCCAACGCCCGCATCCAGGTCAGCCACTGGTTCGACGGCCTTTCCAGCGAACGCTTCGACCTGATCGTCAGTAACCCGCCCTATATCGCGGCTTCAGACCCGCACCTGATCGACGGTGACGTACGCTTCGAGCCCAGCAGCGCGCTGGTAGCCGGGGTCGATGGTCTGGATGACCTGCGGGTCATCGCCGCGCAGGCGCCAAGCCACCTCACCCCAGGCGGCTGGCTCCTGCTCGAGCATGGTTATGACCAGGCTGATGCCGTCCAGGTGCTGCTGCGGGAAAACGGCTTTGTCGAGGTGAGCAGCCGCACCGATCTGGGCGGCCACCCGCGCATCACCTTGGGGCACCTGCCATGCTGAGCGACCAGGAGCTGCTGCGCTACAGTCGGCAGGTATTGCTGTCCCAGATCGACATCGACGGCCAGCTGCGCCTTAAGCACAGCAAGGCCCTGATCGTCGGACTTGGCGGCCTGGGCTCGCCCGTGGCGCTGTACCTGGCGGCTGCTGGCGTTGGCGAGTTGCACCTGGCAGATTTCGATACGGTCGACCTGACGAACCTGCAGCGCCAGGTCATCCATGACAGTGCCAGCGTGGGCATGAGCAAGGTCGACTCGGCCTTGCAGCGTCTGCAGGCAATCAACCCGGAAATCGACCTGGTTGCCCACCGGCAGGCGCTGGATGAGGACTCGCTGGCCGCTGCCGTAGCGGCCGTGGACCTGGTCCTCGACTGCTCGGATAACTTCGGGACGCGCGAGGCGGTCAATGCGGCCTGCGTGGCGGCTGCCAAGCCCCTGGTCAGTGGCGCCGCGATCCGCCTGGAAGGCCAGCTCTCGGTTTTCGACCCGCGCCGCGACTACAGCCCCTGCTATCACTGCCTGTATGGTCACGGCAGCGAGGCTGAGCTGACCTGCAGCGAGGCGGGCGTGATCGGCCCCCTGGTAGGTTTGGTGGGCAGCTTGCAGGCGCTGGAGGCCATGAAGCTGCTGGCCGGCTTCGGCGAACCCTTGGTAGGGCGACTGTTGCTGATCGACGCTTTGGGCACGCGTATCCGTGAATTGCGGGTCAAACGCGACCCTGGCTGCGCGGTGTGTGGCAAGCGCGGTGGCTAAGCGCGAGGGGCCAGTCGGGGTGATGGACTCCGGGGTGGGGGGGCTGTCAGTGCTTGCCGAGATTCGTCAGCGCTTGCCCAACGAAACGCTTCACTACCTCGCCGATTGTGGCCATGTACCGTACGGGGAAAAATCGCCGGACTACATTCGCGAACGCTGTCGCCACATCGCCGCCTTCTTTTATCAGCAAGGCGCCAAGGCCATGGTACTGGCCTGCAACACGGCCACCGTGGCTGCGGTGGCCGACCTGCGTGCGCACTATCCTGACTGGCTGATCGTGGGCATGGAGCCGGCGGTCAAGCCTGCCGCAGCGGCTACCCGTTCAGGGATAGTCGGCGTGCTGGCCACGACCGGGACCTTGCAGAGCGCCAAGTTCGCCGCCTTGCTCGATCGCTTTGCCAGTAACGTGCGGGTAGTCACCCAGCCTTGCCCTGGGCTTGTCGAACTGATCGAAACGGGGGACCTGACCAGCCCGGTGTTACGCACTTTGCTGGGCAGTTACGTTGAACCGCTTCTGGCGGCAGGCTGCGATACCTTGATACTGGGCTGCACGCATTATCCGTTCTTGAAACCCTTGCTGGCTGAAACGGTGCCCCCGCACGTGGCCGTCATCGATACGGGCGCTGCCGTGGCCCGTCAACTCGAACGCCTGCTCGCAGGGGCTGATCTGCTTGCACGCGGCCCAGCTCGGTTGACCCGCTTCTGGACCAGCGCCGAACCACGTGCGTTGATGGATATCCTTCCGGTGCTGTGGCACCCATCTCAGGACGTAGAACGTTTCACGTCCTGAGCAGTGCCCTGCATGACTGGCGTTTCTACCCTCGCAGTACCACCTAGTGCTGCGGCAGCGGCCAGAGGTTCGACGGGTTCAGCGTCTCGAGCACCAGCTCAGGCTCACGTGCAGGCAAGCGCGTCAGAAGCTCTAGCGCGGCAGTGTCGGCAGTCCAGTCCTCAGGCACCGCGCTGACGGCCGTCACGGGGTTTTTCAGGGACTGCGGTGCTACCACCGTCAACGCTATGCCATTGGCAAGCAACGACGGGCGCTGCTCCCTCACCCACTGCACGGCGTTGTTCCAGCCAGCAGGACACTGCGTCGGCGCGTAAAGCTGCGCGGCGGAGTACCGACTGAAAACAGCCATTATCTGGGGCGTATCGCCCTTGGCCAATAGGGGCGTGGCGTACTCAAGGCAGTGCTGTGCCGCCTGAAGGTTGGTGGTGATCAGATGCTCGAACAACTCGCCGTCCGAGGTGCCTGGAAGCAGGTAATCACAGGTGGCGGCATTCAGGATCAAGCCATCCAAGGATCCCCAGGCATGGCCGATCATGCGGCCTGCCTCGTCAGCATCAGGCTGCTGCTGCAACTGGCCTGGAAGCCGCAGCAAACGATCGCCATGGTGCATGCACAAGCGATCGAGTTCCTCGCTTGCACCTGCACTGGCGGCGACACGGTGCCCGTTTGTCAAAAGATCGCGGACCAGTGCCAGGCCCAGCCCATCCGTTGCGCCCGTAACCCAAAAACTGCGTGAGCCGCTCACGGCATTGCCCTCTATACACGACTAGCGGGGCAACTCCTTGAAAGCCTGGAGCGCCCGCTGTCGACTACTGTGAAGATCGACGATAGGACTGGGATAGAGATTAGCATCAATCAAGCCGTGGCATTTTCCAGGGTCATGGATATTTTTGTCGTCGATGCCCTGCAATTCAGGGACCCATTGACGGATGAAGCGGCCTTTGGGGTCGAAGCGTTGTGACTGCGACACGGGGTTGAAGATCCGGAAGTAGGGCACCGAGTCGGTACCGGTGGATGCGCTCCACTGCCAGCCACCGTTGTTGGCTGCCAGATCCCCGTCGATCAGATGGCGCATGAAGTGACGTTCCCCCAGCCGCCAGTCGATCAACAGATTCTTGCTCAGGAACATGGCAGTCAGCATGCGCAGCCGGTTGTGCATCCAGCCGGTGGCCAGCATCTGGCGCATGGCCGCATCAATAATCGGGAAGCCGGTTCGGCCCTGCTGCCAGGCTTCGAACTCCTTGGGTGCCTTACGCCAGGGCAACGCCTCGGTGTGCGCACGGAAGGCACGATGCCGGGACACCTGGGGATAGCCCGTCAGGATGTGCTTGTAGAATTCGCGCCAGAGCAATTCGTTGACCCAGGTCTGGACGCCGCTGCTGCCGCTGTCGAACTCGCCCCGGTTGTGGGCCAGCGCGGCATGCAGGCATTGGCGGGGTGAGATGACCCCCGCTGCAAGATAGGCTGACAGCTGGCTGGTGCCCTCCCGAGCAGGAAGGTCACGCAGCGTCTCGTAGTCGTCGATGATTTCATCGGTGAACCGGGCAAGCCTTGCCAGAGCCTCCTTCTCGCCAGCGGGCCAACGTTTGCGCAGCGCGTCTGCGGGCTTTTCGAAGGGTTCGACATGTTGCGCAATCGGGTCGCTCTTGATCGATGTCGGGGCTTGGCGTTTAACCGGTGCGGCCATCGAGGGCAGGCTGCGGTGCAAGTGCTCCAGGCAATTTTTCTTGAATTGGCCGAACACCTGGAAGTAGCCGCCACTACGGGTCAGCACCGTTCCAGGACGGAACAGGAGTTGGTCGAGGTGAGTGTGAACCTCAACCTTTGAAGCTTTGAGCAATTTGCACGTGGCTGCGTCACGGCGGGCCTCGTTGATGCCGTATTCCTCGTTCCAGTGAACGCTCTGGACATTGTGCTTTCGGCAGACATCGAGCACAGCCTCAGGCGCATCATCCCAGGTGTCTATCTTGCGTATGAGCAGTGGGATGTTGAGCGCGTCAAGCGACTGCCGCACTTCGCGCAGGTTGCGTAGCCAGAAATCCACTTTACAGGCCGCATCGTCATGGGCCTGCCATTGGCCAGGGCTGATAAGCCACAGGGCCAGGGTTGGGCCACGTTCACTGGCGGCGCTAAGGGCCGTGTTGTCGGTAACGCGCAGGTCACTGCGAAGCCAGGTCAAATGCATGAAATCGGAATCTCTCCAGGCTGGCAGTCACAGGCCTTGCAGTAGTCGCAAGGCCGCTTGAGGGGTATCGAAGGTGTGCAGGTGAGGCAGGTCGAGCGAGCCCAGTTGGGTCTGATGCAGGGCGAGCAAGGCACCCCCGGCAAGGGTGGGCAATTGCAGGTTCTGAAGCGTGCGCTGCAACGCGCGGGTATCGATGCGCGGGCCGAGGTTCAAGAGCACTGCGCGTGGCTTCAAGGCCGCAGCTGCACTCTGCAACTGCGCACCGG
The DNA here is from genome assembly GCF_002812565.2 of Pseudomonas sp. SGAir0191. Classification (NCBI taxonomy): domain Bacteria; kingdom Pseudomonadati; phylum Pseudomonadota; class Gammaproteobacteria; order Pseudomonadales; family Pseudomonadaceae; genus Pseudomonas; species Pseudomonas sp. SGAir0191. Next base: position 4,194,581 of record NZ_CP025035.2, on the reverse strand, counting down.
CCACGGCCTGCTCGAGGATTTCCACCGCAAAGCCATTGCTGGTGAACAGCCATGCGCACAGCCACAGGCCGGGGTCGAAGCCTCGGTCACTGTCTTCGGCAAGCAGAACCGGTGGGCCCTGTAGCAACTGATTGTCGTGATACACCCGCGCGCCCAGTTTGCTGCGCAACCAGGTGTGGAAGAACACCTGCTCAAGCCGTGCGTTGAAGTAGTTGCGCCAGCGCAGTTCCAGCAGGTCCAGCAAAGGCAGCAGCAACTGCTCGCACAACGTGACGGCGGGGTAGAGCGCCATGGCCTGGTTCAGCTGATGATCGAGCGCCCGTTGCGACAGGTTGGCGATGGCTTCGAGCATCTGGAACTGACGGGTTTGCCAGTCCCCAGTCGGTGGTGTGCTGAGTGGCTTGTCCAGCAACTCTCCCACCTGGCTGACCGATGCGCCTCGCTGCAACCATGCCAGGATCGCTTCTACTCTCTCGACCTGTTCGACCGGGTACAGTCGATGCCCCTTGGGCGTGCGCTGTGGCTTGAGCAAACCGTAGCGCCGCTCCCATGCGCGCAGGGTGACCGGGTTGACGCCCGTGCGCCGGGCCAACTCACCAATTGGTAAAAGAATCTCAGACCGCATTACGTAGCCCCAGGCGTTCAGGATGAGGCTGCAAGTAGGCTTGTTGCAGCAGGTAGGGGTCGGGGTGGTTGCGCAGATGATGCTTGAGCAGGGTCAGCGGCACGATCAAAGGTACGACCCCTTGCTGATACTGCCCGATCAACGTTTGCAGCTCGGCTTTATCGGCAGGGGTCAGGGCATTTTTGAAATAGCCGCTCAGGTGCTGCAGCACATTACTGTGAGTGCCACGGCTGGCGCGGCGGCGCAAGGCCTGCATCAGCTCGGAGAAATAACGGGGGGCAATAACGTCAGGGTCGTCGTCTTTGCTCATGGTGCCGAGCATGCGTCCCAAGGTGCGATACGCCTGCGGGTTGTTCGCCATCAGCAGGTACTTGTAGCGGGCGTGGAAAGCCAGCAGTGCGTGGCGACTCACGCCTTCTTCAAGTAGATGCTGCCAATCGGCGTACGCGTACACGCGGCTGATGAAGTTTTCGCGCAGCACAGGGTCGTGCAGGCGGCCTTCCTCTTCGACCGGCAGGTCTGGCCTTAGCTCGCAAAAAGCCTGCGCATAGGCGCCACGACCGCCGTTGATGGCTGGGTGACCGTTGTCCTGGTAGACCTTCACACGCTCAAGACCGCACGAGGGCGACTTCTGCATGAAGATGTAGCCGCAAATATCATCGAGTTCGGCGGCCATTTGCTTGCCGTAATCACGCAAGGGGCTCGTATAGTCCAGCCCAGGATTGCGCGTGCCTACGACTTCAGGATGTTCAGGGTCGCCCACCAGACGGATGGGATCACGGGGTACCCCCAGACCAATGGCCATTTCTGGGCACACCGTCGTCCATTCGAAATGTTCTTCCAGCTGGGTGCGGCACAGGTCCGAGGACTTGTGGCCACCGTTGTAACGCACGTTGTGCCCGGTCAGGCAGGCACTGATAGCGATGCGCGGCTTGTTGTGAACTGCGGGGTCGTGCATAGCTGCCTCCATAAACCTGTACAAATCATAAATTATGTACAGGAATATTCCAGCACATAGCGGGCCCGATGCGAACCCTTAGTGTGTAGATAGCCGATCAGTCCAAGTGTTCAAGTAAACGGCGCGCGGCCTCCTGGCCACTTAACCATGCACCTTCCACCCGCCCGGACAGGCACCAGTCCCCGCAGGCATATAGCCCTTGGTCGGCGTCGGCCAAGGCGCCAAATTCGTGATGACTGCCAGGGCGTGCATACAACCAGCGGTGGGCCAGGGCGAACGTAGGCTCAGGCACGACGCAACCGACCAGTTCGGCGAACTCGCCGCGCAGGTGCTCGACAACTTCCTCCTTGGACAAGTCGATGTGTTGTCGGCTCCAACTGGAAGTGGCGTGCAACACCCACGTGTCCAAGGTCTCGTCGCGCCCTGGCTTGCTGCGGTTGCGGGCCAGCCAGTCAAGCGGGCTTTCCTGGACGAAGCAGCCTTGCATGGGCGTATCCAGAGGGGCCTGAAAGCCTAGCGCCACCGCCCAGGTCGGCTCCATCTGCACCCCGGCGGCCACGGCTGCGAGCTTTGGCGTGGCAGCCAGCAGCGGCGTTGCCTGTGGCGCTGGCACGGCAACCACCACCCGGCTGAACGGACCGTGGCTGCACCCGTCGGTGTCCTGCAGGTGCCAGTAGTCCTTGCCGCGAAAGACTTCGGTGATACGGCAGGCGAAGTTCACGGTCATGTCCTTGAGCAGGCCGCGGGTAATGGCGCTCATGCGTGGTACGCCCACCCAGCGCGTCTGTTCGTCGGGGGAGGGAGTGAGCGCCCCGTCACGGTAGTTGTACAGCTGCGGTTTCCACTGCGCCGCCCAGCCGGCGGTTACCCAGTGCTGCAGTTCTTCGACGAAACGGCGGTCGCGGGCGGTGAAATATTGCGCCCCCAGGTCCAGGGCGCCGGCTTCGCTGCGTTTGCTGGCCATGCGCCCGCCGCTGCCGTGGCCCTTGTCGAAAAGGTGCACGGTCTGCCCGGCGCTCTGCAGTGCCTGGGCGGCTGACAGGCCGGCAATGCCTGCCCCGATGATGGCAATAGGTATGGTCATGATGGCCTCTTCAAACCTTGCTATGCGCAGACTACGCTGTCAGGCAAACCTGTACAATCATTCGAATGTGTATAAGTATATCCCGTAAGTAATGATTGGTTGGCCTATGTTTATGGGAGAGCATGGGCGCTAGAAAGTGCCTTGATGTTAAAAATAGACCACTGCCTTATTCCATGAGGACACTGCCATGCACATCCTGCTGACAGGCGGCACCGGGTTGATTGGCCGGCACTTGTGCCGTCACTGGCTTGCTCAAGGGCATCGGCTCACCGTGTGGAGTCGACGTCCAGAAGCAGTGGCGATGCTTTGCGGCGAAGGCGTCAGGGGCATTGCCGAGCTTGATGAGCTGGAGGCGGCCGACCACCTCGACGCCGTGGTCAACCTGGCCGGTGCGCCTATTGCCGACCGACCCTGGACGGCGTCTCGGCGCAACCTGCTCTGGTCAAGCCGCATCGCCCTTACGGAGCAATTGCTGGCATGGCTGGGCAGGCGTGAGCAGCGTCCTGGGGTGCTGATCTCAGGTTCGGCCGTGGGATGGTATGGTGACGGCGGCGAACGCGAGTTGACCGAAGACCTGCCTCCTGTGGTCGAAGATTTCGCCAGCCAGCTGTGCATTGCCTGGGAAGAAACGGCGTGTCGTGCGCAAGCGCAGGGCATTCGGGTGGTGCTGGTACGTACAGGGTTGGTGCTGGCCAGCGACGGCGGCTTCCTGTCCCGGCTCCGTTTGCCCTTCAAGTTGGGACTAGGAGGGCCGATAGGCAACGGTCGGCAGTGGATGCCTTGGATCCATATAGACGACCAGCTCGCCCTGATTGATTTTCTCTTGCAGCGCACCGACGCCAGCGGCCCTTACAATGCCTGTGCACCTGAACCTGTGCGTAATCGTGAATTTGCCAAGCAGCTGGGCAAGGCGCTGCACCGGCCTGCTGTGATACCCCTGCCTGGGTTGCTGCTAAAAGCCGGCCTGGGCGAGATGTCGAACCTGCTGCTCGGTGGCCAGCGTGCCTACCCCGCGCGGTTGCTGGCGGCCGGGTTCACATTCCGCTTCAACGATCTGCAATCGGCGCTGGGCAATTTGTCCAGTCGCCTCTGACATAGGATGCTGCATGACCGATCACGCTTTGCTGCTGGTCAACCTGGGTTCACCGGCCTCCACGTCGGTAGCCGATGTTCGCCGCTACCTCAATCAGTTTCTCATGGACCCCTATGTGGTCGACTTGCCCTGGCCCATCCGGCGCCTGCTGGTGTCGTTGATCCTGATCAAGCGCCCCGAGCAGTCCGCCCACGCCTATGCCTCGATCTGGTGGGACGAGGGCTCGCCGCTGGTAGTGCTTACCCGTCGCCTACAAGCGGCCATGGTCGACCACTGGCCCCATGGGCCGGTTGAAATTGCCATGCGCTACGGTCAGCCAGCCTTGCCCCAGGTACTGGAGCGGCTCGCGGCGCAGGGCATACGCAAGGTCACCTTGGCCCCCCTGTACCCGCAATTTGCCGACAGCACGGTGACCACCGTCGTCGAACTCGCCCGGCAGACCATCACCGAGCAGCAACTGCCGCTGCAGATGCGCGTGCTGCAACCGTTCTACGATGATCCGGATTACATCGACGCATTGGTCGCCAGTGCCCGGCCCTACCTGGAGCAGGACTATGATCACCTGCTGCTCAGCTTCCATGGCCTGCCCGAACGCCATTTGAAGAAGCTCTTCCCCAGCGGTACGAAACATGACCTGCGTGCAGCCGAATGCTGCGAAGGCGCCAGCGCCGAGGTGCGTGCCGTGTGTTACCGCGGGCAGTGCCTGGCCACGGCCAGGGCGTTCGCGACGAGGCTGGGCATACCGGCGGGCAAATGGTCGGTGTCGTTCCAGTCGCGGCTGGGGCGGGACAAGTGGATCGAACCCTATACGGAGACGCGGCTGGACGAGCTTGCCCAGGCCGGAGTGAAGAAGTTGCTGGTGATGTGTCCGGCCTTCGTGGCCGACTGCATCGAGACGCTCGAGGAAATCGGCATGCGCGGCAGCGAGCAATTCGTCGAGGCCGGTGGTCAGGAGCTGGTGCTGGTGCCTTGCATGAACGAACACCCCGAATGGGTGAAGGTGTTGGCCAAGCTCTGCGAAAACGCGTAATGGCCTGCCTGGCCTGACCCCGTCGAGGACTGGGACAAGCCAGGCGGCTCAGGCGTCAAGGCAACTGATCATCCTGTTGCTTGTGTTTCCAGGCATCGTTGCCTGGCAGGATCAGGTTGAGCGCGATCGCCACGATGGCGCACAGCGCGATGCCCTTGAGGCCCCAATCGTCAGGGCCGTCACCGCTGCCGACCAGTACCCCGCCGATACCGAACACCAGGGTCACCGACACGATCACCAAGTTCCGCGCTTCGGCGAGGTCGACCTTGTGGCGGATCATGGTGTTGAGCCCCACGGCTGCGATCGAGCCGAACAGCAGGCAGAGGATGCCGCCCATCACCGGCACCGGAATGCTCTGCAGCAGGGCGCCGAACTTGCCGATGAAGGCCAGGGTGATGGCGAACACCGCAGCCCAGGTCATGATCTTCGGGTTGTAGTTCTTGGTCAGCATGACCGCGCCGGTCACCTCGGCGTAGGTGGTGTTGGGCGGTCCACCGAACAGGCCGGCTGCCGTGGTGGCGATGCCGTCACCCAGCAGCGTGCGGTGCAGGCCAGGCGTTTTCAGGTAGTCCCGTCCCGTCACGCTGCCTACCGCGATGACCCCGCCGATATGCTCGATCGCCGGTGCCAAGGCCACGGGCACGATGAACAGGATGGCCTGCCAGTTGAAGGCAGGGGCGGTGAAGTTGGGCAATTCCAGCCAAGGGGCGGCTGCAATTTTTGCCGTGTCGACCACCCCGAAAGCGAACGACAGGGCAAAACCCACCAGCACGCCGGCGATGATCGGCACCAGGCGGAAGATGCCTTTGCCGAACACGGCCACGATCAGCGTCGTCAGCAGGGCCGGCATGGAAATGAGCATGGCGGTGCTGTAGGGCAGCAGCACGCTCCCATCGCCAGCCTTGCCCATCGCCATGTTGGCCGCGATCGGTGCCATGGCCAAGCCGATGGAGATGATCACCGGGCCGATCACCACCGGGGGCAGCATGCGGTCGATGAAGCCTGTGCCCTTGATCTTCACCATCAGGCCCATGAAGGTGTAGACGAACCCGGCGGCCATGACGCCGCCCATGGTTTCTGCCAGGCCGAACTGACCCTTGGCGAGAATGATCGGGGTGATGAAAGCGAAGCTCGATGCCAGGAAAACCGGCACCTGACGCCCGGTGACCAGTTGAAACAGCAAGGTGCCAAGGCCCGCCGTGAACAGCGCGACGTTAGGGTCCAGGCCGGTAATCAAGGGCATCAGCACCAGCGCGCCAAATGCCACGAAGAGCATCTGCGCGCCTGAAACGACCTGACGCCAGAGCGGGTCGTTGTAGCCGTCCTGCATGGTCAGGCGTCCTTTTGCTTGGTGCCGAAGATCTTGTCGCCGGCATCACCCAGGCCTGGAACGATGTAGCCATGTTCGTTCAGGCGCTGGTCGATCGAGGCCGTGTAGATCTGTACATCCGGGTGGGCCTTGTGCACCACGTCGATGCCCTCTGGGGCAGCTACCAGGACCATGGCGCGGATTTCCCGGCAACCGGCCTTTTTCAGCAGGTCGATGGTGGCAACCATCGAGGCGCCGGTGGCCAGCATCGGGTCGATGATCAGGGCCAGGCGTTGATTGATGTCCGGCGCGAGCTTTTCCAGGTAGGTGTGGGCCTCAAGCGTCTCTTCGTTGCGGGCCACGCCCACCGCGCTGACCTTGGCACCCGGCACCAGGCTGAGCACGCCGTCTAGCATGCCGATGCCTGCGCGCAGGATCGGCACGACGGTGATCTTCTTGCCGGCGATCTTTTCCACGGCAACCTTGCCGCACCAGCCGTCGATTTCGTAGGTTTCCAGCGGCAGGTCCTGGGTGGCCTCATACGTCAACAGGGCGCCGACTTCCTGGGCAAGTTCGCGAAAATTCTTGGTGCTGATATCAGCACGGCGCATCAGGCCGAGCTTGTGGCGGATCAGCGGATGGCGGATCTCACGAGTGGGCATAGGGGGGCTCCGAAAGGCGGGCAAAAAAACCGCGCTAGATTAATCTATTCAGCCTGTGCTGTCGTCTGATCATTTTGCACGTTAGTCCATAAACGCTTGATCTGTGACGAGCGGATGCGTACCTTTGCCCGCTTTTCCAAAATGCACCTCCTGGAGAGCGCCATGTCCGCCGATCTCGAGCATATCCGTCAAGTCATGCGTGAAGCAGACTGCCTGTACACCGAAGCCGAAGTCGAAGCGGCCATCGCCAAGGTCGGCGAGCAGATCTGCCAAGAACTGCACGACAAGAACCCCGTGGTGTTCTGCGTGATGAACGGCGGCCTGATCTTCGCCGGCAAGCTGTTGACCCACCTGCAGTTCCCGCTGGAAGCCTCGTACCTGCACGCCACCCGTTACCGCAACCAGACCAGCGGCGGCGAGCTGTTCTGGAAGGCCAAGCCGGAAGTCTCGTTCATCGACCGCGATGTGCTGATCGTCGATGACATCCTCGACGAGGGCCACACCCTCAGCGCCATCATCGATTTCTGCAAGCACGCCGGCGCCCGCGCCGTGCACACGGCCGTGTTGATCGACAAGGACCACGACCGCAAGGCCAGCCCGGACCTCAAGGCCAACTACGTGGGCTTGCCGTGCATCGATCGCTACATCTTCGGCTACGGCATGGACTACAAGGGCTACTGGCGCAACGCCAACGGCATCTTCGCCGTCAAGGGGCTCTGAGCGCAGCCTACCTGCCGCTCAGGTGCAGCATGCTAGAGTGCTCCTTCAAGCCAAGGAGCCTCACATGCGTGCGTTCATCCCGTTCCTGCTGGCAGTCAGCTTGCCCCTGGCTGCCGCGCCGATGCACAGCCAATTCCTGCCGCCCGATGACCAATCCCTGCGCCAGGCAGCGCCCACCGCTCAGCAACTGCTTCAAGTCACCGACTACACCGTGGTAGTCGGCGCCCAGCGCCAGTCGGACCAGCAACCCATTCCGATCACCTCATCCTTGCAGGTGCGCCTCAAGGGCAAGCCCTTGAGCAAGGCGGCCACCATGACCCAGGTGCTGCTGACCTTCGACGGCGAAGCGGCCAAGAGCCTGAAAAAGCCGGTCTACGACGAAAAGACTCGCACGCTGAACTTGAATTATCCGCTCAGCGATTACCGGGTCATCATGGACCTGCTGCGCAACGAGACCCTGTATGTGCAGTTTCTCACCTATGCCAACGGGCACATCTGGGCGGACCTGCACACTGGCACCGTACGTACGCGTTGAGGCTCGCGCGCGGCGGAAGGTACACTGCCGCCCTTTGAACATCGTGATGGTCCAGTTGGAGTCGGCAATGCGTAAAGACAAGAAACAGGTAATCGGTGACGAAATCAGTGACGACTACATCAAGGCGTTTCTCCAGTTCGAGCCCGCCGATGGGGTCACGTCGCCCTCGCTGCACAAACTGCTAAAGGCGTACCGCGGCTTGCGCGTAGATGACTTCCGGCGTTTCGTCGGCTTCTTCGTCGAAGCAGGCTTCGACCTCGATGGCAAGGACGAGCATGGCAAGACGTTCGCCGAGCAGATTGCCGATCAGCGCAATGGCGACGAGTACATCGAAATCATCGAAAACGCCCGCTCTGGGGCATGAAAAAACGCCCCGAGGGGCGTTTTTCACTGGCCGGGCGGTTCAGGCGTAATGCTTGGCTGCCGGGCTGCTTTGCACCAGGTCCAGTGCCGCATCGTTATCGGCGCTGATTTTCTGGTAAAGCGCAGCGTCGGTGGCCAGGGTCTTCTCGCGTGCCGGGAAGATCTCCTTGAGCTTGGCTGCCCAGGCACCTTTCGCCTGCTCCGGGAAGCAGCGCTCGATCAGCTCCAGCATGATCGAGACGGTCACCGAAGCACCGGGCGATGCGCCCAGCAGCGCCGCCAGGCTGCCGTCCTGGGCAGACACCAACTCGGTACCGAACTGCAGAACACCGCCTTTTTTCGGGTCTTTCTTGATGATCTGCACACGCTGGCCAGCCACTTCCAGACGCCAGTCTTCGGCCTTGGCTTCGGGGTAGAAGCGACGTAGCGATTCCAGGCGCTGCTCCATCGACTGCATCACCTCGCTGACCAGGTACTTGGTCAGGTCCATGTTGTCACGGGCCACCGCCAGCATCGGGCCCAGGTTGCCCAGGCGTACCGACAGGGGCAGGTCCAGCAGCGAACCGTGCTTGAGGAACTTGGTGGTGAAGCCGGCGTACGGCCCGAACAGCAAGGATTTCTTGCCGTCGACCACGCGCGTATCAAGGTGCGGCACGGACATGGGCGGCGCGCCGACGGCGGCCTGGCTATAGACCTTGGCCTGATGCTGGCTGACGATTTCCGGATTGTCGCAACGCAGCCATTGGCCACTGACCGGGAAGCCGCCAAAGCCTTTGCTCTCGGGGATGCCGGAGGCCTGCAACAGCGGCAGGGCAGCGCCACCGGCGCCGAGGAACACGAAGCGGGCGTCCACTTCGCGGCTGTTGCCGCTGTTGACGTCCTTGATGCTGACCGTCCAGCCGGCGCCGTTGCGACGCAGGCCTACGACCTTCTTGCAATACTTGACCTGCGCGTCGGGCGCGTCGCCCAGCAGCTTGAGCAGCTTGTTGGTCAGGGCCCCGAAATTGACGTCGGTCCCCTTGAGCACCCGGGTGGCGGCAATGTGCTGGTCAGCTGGGCGGCCCGGCATCATCAGCGGCATCCACTCGTTCATCACGGCCTTGTCGTCGGTGTACTCCATCTCGGCAAAGGCGTGATGCTGCTTGAGCAGTTCGTAGCGCTTCTTCAGGAAGGCGATGCCCTTGTCACCCTCGACGTAGCTCAGGTGCGGTACCGGGTTGATGAACGCCCGCGCCGGGCCGAAGTTGCCTTTCTTGCTCAGGTAGGCCCAGAACTGGCGAGACACCTCGAACTGGGTATTGATGTGCACGGCCTTCTTGATGTCGATGCTGCCATCAGCGGCCTGGGGTGTGTAGTTCAGCTCGCACAAGCCAGCGTGGCCGGTGCCTGCGTTGTTCCAGGGGTTGGAACTCTCTGCGGCCCCGGAGTCCATCGCCTCGACCACTTCGAGTTTCAGGGTCGGGTCGAGCTCCTTGAGCAGTACGGCCAGGGTGGCACTCATGATGCCTGCGCCTACCAGTACTACATCAACCGATTCGTTCTGCGCCATTTAACGCGTCTCCACAATCTACAGCTACCTAATTGACAGCACAGGATCACCGGGTTCTCCAGGATCGCCATGTCCGACTTTTCGCAGTTCATGCAACGTCCGCGGACACCGCCAACCAGTCTTTGGGTTTGCCTATTGAACCCTGTTTGCCCCAGGTGCGGCAATTCGACTTATGGTCAACGACCGTCGGATACGCTATGCAAGCCGCTCAGACACGCATCCAGGTTGGGGCCATTTGCTGCCTGTTCAGGGCTGAAGGGGACACACCTGCCGCTTTTGCACATGCCAGATTGTTCATTTGCTCGCCACACTCTTGTGAAGTAGTGAAAACCGTTTTTTCACGCTCTTTTGGAGACGTGAACCTCAAAAGGGGACTGCGCGATGGCAACCCGCAGGTTCTATGCAGTGTGACGGCCATGGAAGCAGGCACGACAGCCGATGCAAGACCTGAGTGGAAGGCTCTCTGTGGGCGAGGCGGGTAGATTTGCCGTGGTCAGACGGCGGATGCGGGGCCCGATCAGGAGACGTCCTTATAATCGGGGGGAGATTATAGCGAGGTCGCAGCTAGAAATGTCGCCATTTCGCGGTTTTATTGCAGGGTTTTTCAGGCAGCCAGGTTGCGTTGATGCCAGCGGCGACTTGTCGGCTTGCAAACCCGGGCACCGTCCGGCAGTGCATGACCCAGCCAGGCAAGCTGCACCTCGTGCACCTGCACCCAGCCATCGCCCTCAGGTGCTTGCGAGCAGTGCTTGAAGGCCAGGCACGTGCCATTCATGTCGAGCAGGGCGTAGGCGGTGTGGCGAGGAGCAGGCAACAGCAGGTGCAAAAGCGAGACCATGGCAGATGTCCTGTGCAGGTGAGCGTGCAGCCACATTAAGCGTTGCCGGTTAAGCGTTTGTGACAACCTCGGACGTACCGGGTGCAAGCGGTGCACGCCGCTTGTAGCCAGGCCCTTGCCGCTAGGTATACTGTGCGCCATCGCCGCATTTTCTGGAGAATCGCGCATGTTGCAACGACTGTTGTTCGGTTTGATCACCGTAGCCAGCCTCAGCCTGGTCGGTTGTGCCCACAGCCCGCAACAACTCAATCCGCAGCCTAAGCTCACGGCGCAACTCACCCCGGTGGGGCAGGGGCAGCCGGTGGTGGTGCGAGTGGTAGACGGCAGGCCTTCACCGTCGCTGGGCACCCGCGGTGGCATGTACCCGGAAACCAGTACCATCAGTGTCAGCGGCAACCAGGTGGTGCCCAAGCTGCAGGCCCAGGCCGAGGCTGCCGTGCGCTTGCTGGGCTTTACGCCCACCACTGCAGGCAACGCGCCCCAGTTGACCGTTACCCTGGCCGAGCTCAAGTACCAGTCGCCCAAGGACAAACTGTACGTGACCGAAGCCACCATCGGCGCCACCTTCCGTGCTGACGTCGCCAACAATGGTCGCCGCTACACCGGTCGCTATGGCGCTTCGCTGGACCAGCGCTTTGGCATGGCGCCGAACCAGGACACCAACACCCAGTTGGTCAGCGATGTGCTGAGCGACGCGCTGACCCGGTTGTTCAAGGACCCAAGTATCGGTCAGGTGCTGGCGCAATAGCCTTCAATGGCTCATCCAAACCGCTGCCCGGTGACGGCCAGCGGTTTTTTTATGCCGCGTACCGGTATCAGGCCGTCGCTATGCGCAGGTCCAGCAGGCTGATCCCGGTCTGGGCATCCACCTCGGGCCAGTGCTCATGGGCATGCCCGCCCAGGGCGCAGTAGACCAGCCATTGACGGTCTTGCACATTGATGGCCAGGCCATCGACGAGCGCCTGTTGCTCATCACTCTGGGCAACGAGGTAGAGGCGGTCCTGGTTTTCGGCATGCAGCATGACAAGCTCCGGTGCTAGGAAGGACGACAGGGTGGCCTGTTCTGATGACGAACCGATGACAGATGAAATTAAATGACACGCGGTCGGTACCGTGCAGGCAGCGTCAGGTGGGTTGGGTAGAATGCTGGCTTTTGTTCAGGTCTACGCCGAGGTGACGCGATGTCCATGCACATGCTCTGGGGGCTGATTGCCGCCCATCCCACCAAGCTCATCAATGTGCTGGCCTTGCTGCTGACGTGTCCAGGCGGGCTGCTGTTGCACAGCGCCAGGCGAAGCGCGGCCGATGCACAGCCAGGGCCGGGAGGGCTGCAAAGGCCGTATGCGCGATTCGCAGGGTGGGTGCCCAGGCAGCGCTACGGTATGGGCTTCGCCTGCCTGGCCAGTGCGCTGGTGCTGTCGTGGGTCAGCACCTGGGCCTGAGTAAATTGGGGGCTCATGCTGATCGGGATGCTCGCGTTCAACAGCGCCCCCTCACTGCTCAAGCAAGCGGTGCCTGCTGCCTGACCTGATACTGATTGCGCACCGGCGTGGCGTACTGCAACACCAGGTAAGGCCGCTGCTCTTCAGGACAGGCATCCAGCCGGCGCTGCCATTCTTCCTTGGCCTTGGCCAGTTCGTCGGCAGGGAACACCTGCTCGGCGCTTGGCACCTGCAGCGTGTCATCCTGCTCGGCCCACATGGCGTAGGCCAGGTAATGCACCGGGAACAGTCGATAACCGCCGAGTATCTGCCGGTCGATTTCCGCGGCCAGCTGCTTGGTGTCCTCGTAATACTGGGTCACCGGCGGTGCAAAGTTGATGTGCACGCGACCTTTGTAGCCGGTGATGCCCTTGGCGATGCTGTGGTCGTCCTCGCCAGGTGCCTTCTGGTAGGTACCCGTGGTGGCGCGGATGTACAACTCACGGGCCTTGGCCTGGTCGCAGGGGTCGTATTCGTAGCTGATCGATACCGGCGTCAGGTTCAGGCTCTGGATGACCGCGCCGAACGCCTCGTCCTTGCGACTCATGTGGAACATCTTGAGGATGGCCGAATCGGTCCGGTCGTCGCCATCCTTGGCGCGGCCTTCAGCCTGGGCGATCCAGATGGAAGTGGCGTCGTTGACGATGGAGTGATTGATGTAGGCCGACAGCAGCTGGTAGGCGGCCAGCTTCTCGCGACGGCCGGTGATCGAGCGGTGCACGATAAAGCTCTTGTTGAGCCGCATGAGGTCGCTGACAAACGGTTTTTGCAGCAGGTTGTCGCCAATGGCGATGCGCGGGGTGGGCAGGCCGGCGTGGTACACCGCGTAGTTGACGAATGCCGGGTCCATGACGATGTCACGGTGGTTGGCCAGGAACAGATAAGCCGTGCCGGCCTTGAGCTGTTCCACACCCGAATAGGTCACGCCATCGGTGGCGCGGTCGATGGTGCGATCAACGTAGTGCTCGACCTTGTCCTGCAGGGTCGATACACAGGTCACACCAGCGAACTCCTTGCGCAGGCGCCGGGCGATCAGCGGTTTAAGCAGCCAGCCAAGGGCACCGGCCGCACGCGGGAAGCGGAAATGAGTCAGGATATCGAGGAATGCCGGGTCGCTGAGCAGGCGTGCCAGAACTCCAGGGACCTCAGCGTCGTCGTATGGTCGGATGGCATCGAATTCGCCCATCATGCTCTCTTGTTGGAAACGGCTAGGGTAATAATGAAGTACGGGCAGGCTCCGAAAAACGGCTCGGACGCACGTGGCCCTGTAAACAGAGCGGCAATTATACGCATAACTCGTCGTGGAGGCCCTGATGCTGGAAACAGAGTTCTACGATTGCCCTTATTGTGGCGAGCGGGTGGAAACCTCCGTCGATCTGTCCGGCGGCGACCAGGTATACACCGAAGACTGTCAGGTGTGCTGTCAGCCGATCGTGTTCGTGCTGCAGGTGCATGACGACGAATGGATGCTCGATGTCAGACGTGAGGACGATGCGTGATGAGGCGTATCTACGAACCCGAAAGCCTGCTCGAAGCAGAAATGCTGGCCGGTATGCTCGCCAGCGAAGGGGTGCAGGCGCACCTGGTGGGCCGCGACCTGGTCGGGGCGACCGGCGAATTGCCCCTGCACGGGCTGCTGGGCTTGTCGGTGGCCGATGAACAGGCCGAATACGCACGGCAGTTGATCGATGCGTACAATGGCGCCCAGCCGCTGATTGGCGACGAGCCGGAGAGCTTCCCCGGTACCTTGATCTGCTAGGTTTAGAATTACCTCATGTGTGGACGTTACGCCCTGTTCCGCTGGCCCCAGGCATTGGCCAGCCTGCCTGGCTTTCCCGCCGGGCAGCCTGCCCAGTGGAATATTTCGCCCGGCAATACCGTCCTCATCCAGCGCCAGCTGGACGGGCAGCTGCAAGTGGCCAAGGCGCGCTGGGGCCTGACGCCGCCGTGGCTCACCGACCTTTCCCGCACCCCCGCCCATGCCCGCGCCGAAACGCTGGCCGAGCAGCCGATGTTCCGCGAAGCCTTTGGCCAACGACGCTGCCTGATACCGGCCAACGGTTTCTATGAGTGGCGAGGCAGCGTGCGCAAACGGCCCTTTTGGCTGACACCGGGCGAGGGGGCGTCGCTGTATTTCGCCGCTGTGTGGGAGGCTTATGCCGTACAGGAACAAGTCTGGCTCAGCTGCGCCGTGGTCACCCAGGCGGCGATGAATCAACGCAGGCCCCTGATTCTGGACGAAGCAGGGCAGGCTGCCTGGCTGGACCCGCAGACGCCGCTGATCCGTTTGCAGGAATTGCTGGCAAGCCCCTCGGTGCCCTTGCGCGAGCGGGCCCTGGCGCCTTTCGTCAACGACCCGAAACTGGACGCGCCCGAGTGCCTCACCCCGGCCTGAGTGCCAGTGCATGCTCGGTTGCTCGCCGCGCAGAGCGGGCGGGTGTACAAAATCTTCCCTGCGGCTATGGCGGCCCACCCATGAGTCATCCTAGGATACGGCGCATGTAAAAAGGAGTGTTTCCATGCGTAAGTCTTTTGTCATCAGCCTAATGAGCGCTGGCATCCTGCTCGCTGGCTGCCAAGGGGTGAACACCACCAGCGGCGGTGCGGTGGGCGTTGAGCGCAAGCAGTACATGTTCAGCATGCTCTCGCCCGACGAGGTCAACACCATGTACGCCCAGTCGTACCAGCAGACCCTGGGCGAAGCGTCCAGCAAGGGCTTACTCGACAAATCCAGTGCAGATGCCAGGCGCGTACAGGCCATCGCCAACCGTTTGATTGCCCAGGCGCCCCAGTTCCGGCCGGACGCTGCGCAGTGGAAATGGGAAGTCAACGTGATCAAGAGCGATGAGCTCAATGCCAACTGCGGGCCAGGCGGCAAGATCATCGTCTACACCGGCCTGATCGATCAGCTCAAGCTCAACGACGCCGAGATCGCGGCCGTCGTCGGTCACGAAATCGCCCACGCCTTGCGCGAGCACAGCCGTGAAGCGATGTCCAAGGCCTACGGCGTGGAAATGGCGCGTCAGGGTGCAGGCGCCATCTTCGGCCTGGGTCAGGACAGCATGGCGTTGGCCGACACTGTGGTGAACTACGCCATGACCTTGCCCAACAGCCGGGCCAACGAGAACGAAGCAGACCTGATCGGTCTCGAGCTCTCGGCGCGTGCAGGCTACGACCCGAACGCGGCCATCACCCTGTGGAACAAGATGAGCAAGGCTTCGGAAGGGGCCCCGCCGGAGTTCATGAGTACTCACCCGGCTTCGGCCAGCCGTATTGCCGCCTTGCAGGCAGCCATCCCCAAAGTCATGCCGCTGTATCAGGCAGCGGCCAAGCCCTGAGGCCCGCTGCAGGCGGGCAAGCAAGTGCCATGAAGGCTCCGCTCTGCCCGCCCGTGCCTCAACCCACCCAGCCGCTGGCCTTCATGGCCGTGTAGACCGCAACGATCGCGAGCACGAAGAACGCGGCGGCCGCCAGGCGGCGAATCAGCGTCAGCGGCAGTTTGTCCGCGGCGAAATTACCCGCCAGCACCACGGGCACGTTGGCGATCAGCATGCCCAGCGTGGTCCCGACGATGACCATGATCAGGTGAGGGTACTGTGCAGCCAGCATGACCGTGGCGACCTGAGTCTTGTCTCCGATCTCGGCCAGGAAGAAGGCGATCAGCGTGGTCAGGAACGGTCCGAAGCGGCGCGCAGGGTTTTCGTCGTCGTCCATCTTGTCCGGCACCAGCGTCCACAGGGCCGTGGCGGTGAAGCTGGCGGCCAGGATCCAATGCAGCGCAGCGTCGCTGAAGAAACTGCCGAACCAGGCGCCCACGGCCCCTGCTGCGGCATGGTTGGCCAGCGTAGCGGCGACGATACCGGCAATGATGGGCCAGGGCTTGCGAAAGCGGGCAGCGAGGATGAGCGCGAGCAGCTGCGTCTTGTCGCCGATTTCGGCCAGGGCAACGATTGCGGTGGGTACCAGCAGAGATTCCAGCATCAGGATTCCTACGGGGGCGGGTCGACACGGCTATGACACGTACGACCTCCCCGCCCCGGGTAAGGTGTTCGTGTCATAGGTCTTGTCAAACCCCGGGCCTGTCTGCGCAGGCCTGGTCATGCACGTTTGCATGGTGGGTCGCACGCGCCATGGTCTGTGGACCAAGTATGTTGACGCGTACCGGGCGAGCGTGGCGCTCGCGGGAGACTACTCCCCTAGGACGGTGCGGATTCTGCCTAGGCGAAACGGTTTCGGCAAGCGCTGTTTTTATCAGCGTGTTGCCTGGTAGATCCTGAACCCGTCGGCTTCCTCCAGGACCTGGCAGTTGCCCAGCGCCGCTTCGATGATCGGTTTGTAGCGCAGGAAAGTATTGGCAACCAAGCGTATTTGGCCGCCTTTTCGCAGGTGAATGGCCGATTTTTGCAGAAGATTCTCCGATGCTTGGTAATCGGTATGGACCCCGGTGTGAAATGGCGGGTTGCTCAGTATCACCTCCAGGTCCAAAGGGGCCGCATCGATACCGTCACCTTGCACGACCTCGGCCTCCAGGCCGTTGGCCGCCAGGGTGAGGCGGCTGGCTGCCACGGCGAAGGCATCCACATCCAGCATCGTCACGTGGCTGCCAGGGTAGCGCCGTTTCACTGCCGCACCCAGCACGCCAGCGCCGCAGCCGAAGTCCAGCACGTGGCCCTCTGGCAGCGCCTCCAGGTGGCGCAGCAGCACCGCCGTGCCTCGGTCAAGGCGGCCGTGGCTGAAGACTCCAGGCAAGCTCACCACCTGCAAGGGGCCGTCTGGCAGTGACAGCTCGAACTGCTTGGCCAGTGTGTGCAGCGCGGCTGCCTGCGGCGCCTGTTCAACGCTGACCTGCCACAGTTGGCAGTGCCGGGCGCTGTCGAGTTTGCGCGGCTTGCCAAAAGCCTGGAGGTGCCGCGCGACGCTTTCGATCCCTCCGCGTTTTTCACCCACCACGTACAACGTGCCGCCTTGCAGGCGTGCGGCCAGGGTGGTGAGCAGGTAAGCCGCCAGCTCGCGCGACTTGGGAAGAAACAGCACGGCAGTGGGCACGTCCACCGCCGGGGGCTCCACCGCGCAGTGGCAGCGGCCGACAAAGCGGCTTTCGAGCAGGGCGTGATCGCCTGCGTGCCAGGTCCAGGCATGGGCCTGGGGCAGTTGGGCCAACAGGCCATCGGCCGGGGCCCCGGCAATCAGCAGCGGGCCCTGGAACAGCTCTGCCTGGCGGAGCAACACTTCACTGCGCGGGTCCATGGACGACGCCTCCGAAAAATCGCGCAGTGTAGCAGAGCCGCGACTGTGCCTCAGCCGACCGCGCGGCGTGCCTGCCCGGCAAAATACGCCTGGGCGTTTTCCGCCAGTTGGCCCACGATCCGCTGGCGCGCCTCGACAGCCCCCCAAGCGCTGTGAGGGGTAATGATCAGGCGCTCGATGCCAGGTTCGAGCAAGGGGTTGCCGTCTACCGGAGGCTCGACGCTCAACACGTCGGTTGCAGCCCCGCCCAAATGACCACTGCGCAATGCATCGGCCAGCGCCTGCTCGTCGATCAACCCGCCACGTGCGGTATTGACCACCAGTGCACCGGGCTTGAGCAGGGCCAGTTCGCGCTCGCCGATCATGTGCCGAGTGTGCTCATTCAGGGGGCAATGCAGGGTGAGGGCGTCGACCTGTGGCAGCAGCTCATCCAGTGGCAGGCGGTCGGCACGGCTCGGCCGGCCTGGAATCTGCCCGCTCAGCACGCGCATGCCGAAGGCTTCGGCCAAGCGTGCCACCGCACCGCCCAGTTCGCCATGGCCGAGCAGGCCGAGGGTCTTGCCCTCCAGCTCGACGATCGGATAGTCCAGCAGGCAGAACTGGCTGGCATTGGCCCATCGTCCCTCGGCCACCGCCTTGTTGTAATCACACAGGCGCGTGGCCAGTGCCAGCAGCAGGCCCAGGGTGTGCTGGGCAACCGAAGGTGTGCCGTAGCCCTGACAGTTGCAGACCGTGATGCCTTGCGCCCGGGCGGCGGCCAGGTCGACGTTGTTGGTGCCGGTAGCAGCCACCAGGATCAGCTTGAGCTGTGGGTTGGCTTCGAGGCAGGCGGCGTCGAGCACCACCTTGTTGCTGATCACCGCAACAGCGCCTTGAAGACGTTCGGCCACCTGCTCTGGCGTCGTGGCGGCGAACAGCGCCAGTGAATCGAACGATTGATGCAGCGGCGTCAGGTCCAGGTCGCCCAGGTCCAGGGAGTCGTGGTCGAGAAAAACGGCGTGGCGCGAGCTGGGCATAGGTGGGCTCCGGTTCAACAAAAGGGGATGAAGGTCTGGTTGACGCCTGTGGATCAGTGTCCAGCCCCTGCTTGCCGCCCGTCAACGCCTGAAGCCGCAGGCTCCACCGGCCAAATCATTCCTTCGGCTGATTTGACCGGCGCAGTCGCGCACTACAGTGACGCCACGCCTTGCAAGCCCGCGCCTCAATAAAAGGGATATTTATGCTGCAGACCCGTCTCCTCAAGCCCGCCGACGACGCCTACGCCTACCCCCTGCTGATCAAGCGCCTGCTGATGTCGGCCAGCCGCTACGAAAAGACCCGTGAGATCGTCTACCGGGACCAGGTGCGACTGACCTATGCGCAGTTGAGCCAGCGCATCGCGCAGTTGGCCAACGTGCTGAGCGAAGCCGGCGTCAAGGCCGGCGACACCGTGGCAGTGATGGACTGGGACAGCCACCGCTATCTTGAGTGCATGTTCGCCATCCCGATGATCGGCGCAGTGGTGCATACCATCAACGTGCGCCTCTCGCCCGACCAGATTCTCTACACCATGAATCACGCCGAAGACCGCCTGGTGCTGGTCAACAGTGACTTCATCGAGCTGTACCAGTCCATTGCCGGCCAGTTGACCACGGTCGAGCGCACTGTGCTGCTGACCGACGGGGTGGATACCCATGCGGCCTTGCCCAACCTGGTCGGCGAGTATGAGCAGCTGCTGGCTGGGGCGAGCACGCAGTACGATTTCCCCGACTTCGACGAACATTCGGTCGCCACCACCTTCTACACCACAGGCACCACGGGCAACCCCAAGGGGGTGTATTTCACTCATCGGCAACTGGTCCTGCATACCCTGGCCGAAGCCTCGGTCATGGGCAGCATCGACAGCGTGCGGCTGCTGGGCAGCAATGACGTGTACATGCCCATCACCCCCATGTTCCACGTGCATGCCTGGGGTATTCCCTACGTTGCGACCATGTTGGGCATCAAGCAGGTGTACCCGGGCCGCTACGAGCCCGAGATGCTGCTCAAGCTGTGGCGCGAAGAGCAGGTCACCTTCTCACACTGCGTACCGACCATCCTGCAGATGCTGCTCAACTGCCCCCACGGCACAGGTGTGGATTTCGCCGGCTGGAAAATCATCATCGGCGGCAGTGCGCTGAACCGCTCGCTCTACGATGCGGCCTTTGCCCGCGGCATTCAGCTGACAGCGGCCTACGGCATGTCCGAGACGTGCCCATTGATCAGTGCCGCGCACCTCAACGACGAATTGCAGGCCGGCACCGAAGATGAGCGCATCAGCTACCGCATCAAGGCCGGTGTACCGGTGCCGCTGGTGGAAACGGCCATCATCGATGCAGAAGGGCGTTTCCTGCCCGCCGACGGTGAAACCCAGGGTGAACTGGTGTTGCGTGCGCCGTGGCTGACCCAGGGCTATTTCAAGGAGCCGGAAAAGAGCCAGGCGCTGTGGGAGAACGGCTGGCTGCACACCGGCGACGTCGCCACGCTCGACAGCATGGGTTTTATCGACATCCGCGATCGCATCAAGGATGTGATCAAGACCGGTGGTGAGTGGCTGTCCTCGCTGGATTTGGAAGACATGATCAGCGCGCACCCGGCTGTGCGGGAAGTGGCTGTGGTAGGGGCGGCCGATCCCCAGTGGGGCGAGCGCCCGTTTGCCCTGGTGGTGGTGCGCGAAGGCCAGGTGATCGATGCCAGGGGACTCAAGGAACACCTCAAGCCTTTCGTGGAGCAGGGGCGCATCAACAAGTGGGCCATCCCCAGCCAGATCGCCCTTGTTACTGAAATTCCCAAGACCAGTGTCGGCAAGCTCGACAAGAAACGCATCCGCCAGGACATCATCGAGTGGCAGGCCTGTAACAGTGCCTTCCTGTCCACCCTGTGAAAGCGGGTATGCGGCAATCTGTCCTGGGCCAACCCGCATGCCAGAGCGGAGCAGTGCTTGCCAAATGGCGCAAATGCGCCATTCTTCAGCACGGCCGGGGCGCAATCGGAGCACACAGCACCGCCCAGGCGGCACGGAGCGCAAATCACACTTTAGAGGGATCGAGCGCCTGTGCCTTGGTGGCTATAGTCGGGGCCAGGGGCTTTTCGGGAGGGGAGGGTGAGCAGGCGCTGTCTTGCACACCGGTCGTTCGGGCCATTCCTGGAAGCACCACTGCCATAACAAAAAAGAACATGGAGTAGCGTCGATGAAATCTGCAAACCCGTTCTGGCGCAGGGCCAGGTTGCCCATGGCTGTAAGCCTGGCGTCCACCCTTGCCAGTCCCGCTTTCGCGGTCAGTTTCAACATCGGTGAAATCGAAGGCCAGTTCGACTCCTCGCTCTCCATCGGCGCCAGTTGGTCGACAGCCAGTCCCAACCGCAACCTGATCGGGGTCAACAACGGCGGCAAGGGCCTTTCGCAAACGTCCGACGATGGCCACCTCAACTTCAAGAAGGGCGAGACCTTCTCCAAGATCTTCAAAGGCATCCACGACCTGGAGCTCAAGTACGGCGATACCGGCATCTTCGTGCGCGGCAAGTACTGGTACGACTTCGAACTCAAGGACGAGGGCCGGCAATTCAAGGACATCAGCGACTCCAACCGCAAGGAAGGGGCCAAGTCCTCGGGTGCCGAGCTGCTCGACGCCTTCGTCTACCACAACTACTCCATCGGCGATCAGCCAGGCTCGGTGCGCCTGGGCAAGCAAGTGGTCAGCTGGGGCGAGAGCACCTTCATCGGCAGCGGCATCAATGCCGTCAACCCAATTGACGTGTCGGCGTTTCGCCGGCCAGGGGCCGAGATCAAGGAAGGCCTGATTCCGGTCAACATGTTCTATGTTTCCCAGAGCCTGACCGACAACCTGTCGGCCGAGGCCTTTTACCAGCTTGAGTGGGACCAGACCGTCGTCGACAACTGCGGCACGTTCTTCTCGCAGCCAGACATCATTGCCGACGGCTGCACCGACAACCTGCGTGTGCTCAACAGCAGCCGTACCGTGCCTGCCGCCGCTCGCCAGTTCCTGGCCACCCGCGGCGTCAACCTCAACGAAGAAGGGGTGATGGTGCGCCGTGGCGGCGACCGTGATGCCCGTGACAGCGGGCAGTTCGGCGTGGCCATGCGCTACATGTTCGAGCCGCTGGACACCGAGTTTGGCGCCTACTTCATGAACTATCACAGCCGTGCGCCGATCTTCAGCGCAACCGGCGCCTCGCCTTCGGTCTTCGCCGCGATCCCGACCCTTCCAGCGCAGTTGCGTGCATTGGCACCGTTGATCGTGGCCGGCAACTCCAAGTACTTCGTCGAGTACCCCGAGGACATCCGCCTGTATGGCCTGAGCTTCTCCACCACCCTGCCCACCGGCACCGCCTGGAGCGGTGAAATCAGCTACCGTCCCAACGCTCCTGTGCAGCTCAACACCACCGACATCCTGTTCGCCGGTGTGCGCCCGCTGGGCGGCGCCTTGAGCAACGCTTCGCTGCTCGATGGCGTGCCTGGCCAGGACCTGCATGGCTACCGGCGCAAGGAAGTCACCCAGTTCCAGACCACCCTGACCCACTTCTTCGACCAAGTGATGGGTGCCAGCCGCATGACCGTGGTGGGCGAGGTGGGCGTGACCCATGTCGGCGGCCTGGAAAGCGCCTACGACACACGCTACGGCCGCGACCCGGTGTTCGGCCCCGGCCCGTTGCCCGCCACCGGTGGGGCCAATACCTGCCAGGCGCTCAACACCAGCACCATTAGTGGTGCAGGCGCCGGTGCCTCGACAGCCAACCTGAACCGCAAGTGCGAGAACGACGGCTATACCACCAGCACTTCGTGGGGCTACCGCGCCCGGGTCATCTGGGACTACAACGATGTGTTCGCAGGCGTCAACCTCAAGCCGAGCGTGGCCTGGTCCCATGACGTCTCCGGTTATTCGCCAGGCCCTGGCGGCAACTTCGAGGAGGGACGCAAGGCGGTCAGCCTGGGGCTGGATGCCGAGTACCAGAACACCTACACCGCCAGCCTGTCGTACACCAATTTCTTCGACGGCAAGTACAGCACCGTGGATGACCGCGACTTCCTCGCCCTCAGCTTCGGCGTGAACTTCTAAGCATACGGATCCAGGACGACACGACATGAACAACACCAGAAGTCTGCTGCAAGCCGGTGTGCTGGGCCTGTCCCTGCTGGCTACCAGCGTGATGGCGGCAGTACCGGCCGGCGAAGCAGCCAAGTTGGGTGCCACCCTGACCCCCATGGGCGCGGAAAAGGCCGGTAATGCCGATGGCTCCATCGGGCCATGGCAGCCGCTCTCGAAGACGGCCGGCAGCGTCGATGGCAAAGGTTTCCTCGCCGACCCCTACGGTACTGAGAAACCGCTGTTCACCATCACCGCGCAGAACGCCGAGCAGTACAAGGACAAGCTGTCCCCAGGCCAGATGGCCATGCTCAAGCGCTACCCGGACACCTATAAGCTTCCCGTCTACAAGACGCACCGTGGGGCAACGGTACCGGCCGAGGTGTTCGCTGCAATCAAGGAAAACGCCACTCAGGCCACCCTGGTGGAGGGGGGTAACGGCCTGAACAACTTCCGCACGGCGGTGCCGTTCCCTATCCCGCAGAACGGTCTGGAAGTGATCTGGAACCACATCACTCGCTACCGTGGCGGCAGCGTGAGCCGCCAGGTCATCCAGGCGACCCCGCAGCAGAATGGATCATTCAACCCGGTGTCGTTCTCCGATCAGTTCGTGTTCCGTGATCGAATGAAAGACTACGACCCCAACAATCCAGGGAACATCCTGTTCTACTTCAAGCAGGAAGTGACTGCGCCAGCTCGCCTTGCAGGCACCGTGTTGCTGGTTCACGAGACCCTCGACCAGGTCAAGGAACCGCGCAAGGCGTGGATCTACAACGCCGGTCAACGCCGCGTGCGCCAGGCGCCGCAGGTGTCGTACGACGGCCCGGGGACCGCTGCAGACGGCCTGCGAACCTCCGATAACCTCGACATGTTCAACGGCGCCCCGGACCGCTATGACTGGAAGCTCGAAGGCAAGAAGGAACTGTACATCGCCTCCAACGCCTTCAAGCTCGACGACCCGAAACTCAAGTACGCCGACATCATCAAGGCAGGGCACATCAACCAGGACCTGGCACGTTACGAGCTGCGTCGCGTCTGGCACGTGGTGGCCACGCTCAAGCCCGGCCAGCGACACATCTATGCCAAGCGTGACTTCTACATCGACGAGGACACCTGGCAAGCCGCCGTGATCGACCAGTATGACGGGCGCAACCAGCTCTGGCGTGTGTCTGAAGCCCATGCGCAGCCGTACTACAACGTCGAGGTACCGTGGATCACCCTGGAAGCCATCTATGACCTGCAATCGGGGCGCTACTTGGCCCTGGGCATGAAGAACGAAGAAAAACGTGCCTACGACTTCGGCTTCACTGCCAGCAAGGCCGACTTCCAGCCTGCGGCCCTGCGTCAGTCAGGCATCCGCTGATACCGAAGAAGTAAGTGACAGGGCCACCCTCGGTGGCCCCATCGCGCCAATGCAGGGGGTGCCAGCCCCCGGCAGAAGCGCCGGGCCATTGCGATAAACCGTCTGAATACCCCGCCAAAACCCCCGTTCCAGCCTGCGTCGATCGGCGCTGTTGCTTTTTGTCGTAGTCTTTTTCCGGCGCAGTCTCCCCGTCAACTTCAAATGCAGGGCGTTAACCGCTAGTCTCGCAACCACCCCTACGCCGTATTTGTCCACCCAGAACGAGCCGGCCATGACAGATCTGTCCCGTACGCATGGATGCACCAGCCAGGCCGTGGGCCTGATGGACGAGCACTTCTTTCGACCGCCCTTGCCCGATGGCCATGTCCCGCGTCAGCGCCTGTGCCAGCGCCTGCAGGCCGGGCTAGGCGGGCGATTGCTGCTGATCAGTGCGCCAGCGGGTTTCGGCAAGAGTTCGCTGGCCATCGAGTTCTGCGAGACGCTGCCTGCCCATTGGCGCACGCTGTGGTTGGGCTTGAGCCAGCGAGACGCCGATCCCGGGCGCTTTCTCGAGCGCCTGCTCGACGGGTTGCAGCAGCACTGCCCCGCCATGGGGGGGCAGGCGATGGGGCTGTTGAAGATGCGCCAGCGCCACCAGCCGTTTGCTTTCGAGCCGTGGCTTGGCACGGTGCTCGACGCGTTGGCGCTGCACTTGCGCAGCGAGTCGCCCTTGCTGGTGGTGCTGGACGACTACCACCTTGCCCAAGGTCCTGTCCTGGACCACTGCCTGCAATTCTTCCTCAATCACTTGCCCGCAGGCCTCGTGCTGCTGGTGACCAGCCGTCAGCGCCCGGACTGGCACCTGGCACGCCTTCGCCTGTCCCGGCAATTGGCCGAGCTGAGCGAGCAGGACCTGCGCCTGACCGCCGAAGAGTCGCTGGCGGTGCTGGGGCGCAGGCCCACTGGGCTGCGTGGCCAGGCGCTGGACAACCTCATCCAGCGTAGCGATGGCTGGGTGGCCGGGCTGCGTTTCTGGCAGCTGGCCGCTAGCGAGTCCAGCGATGAAAACGTTCTGCCCCAGGCGTTGCACGGTGGCGAAGGCCTGATCCGCGATTACCTGCTCGAAGAGGTGATCGACATACTGCCGGCGCCTGTGCAGCGCTTTCTCGACGAGACGGCATGCCTGGAACGCTTCTGCGCGCCCCTGTGCGACGCGGTACGGCTGCAACAGGACAGCAACGCCATCCTGGATTTTCTGCAATCGCACCAGGTGTTCCTGGTGCCACTGGATGAGCACGGCCGGTGGTTTCGCTACCACCATCTGTTCTCCGACCTGCTTCGCAGCCGCCAGGCACGCGAGCCTTTGACCGAGCGGCACCTGCGCGCCTCTTGCTGGTTCCAGTCCCAGGGCTTGCTGGACGAGGCGGTGGAGCAGGCGTTGCGCGGGGGCGATCTGAACGCGGCGGCCGATCTCGTGCAAAGCTTGTCCGAAGAGCAACTGCTGGCCGAGCAGAACGTCGCGATGCTGCTGCGTTGGAAAATGGACCTGCCCGACAGCCTGTTGGTCAGCACACCGCGCCTGATCGTGTTGTACAGCTGGGCCCTTGGCCTGGCGTGTCAGCTCGACGCTGCCGAGGAACTGGCAAGCCATCTGGGGCGCTTTCTGCCGGCGCCTTCTGCCACTGCCCAGAAGTCCATGCTCGCCCAGTGGCTGGCGCTGAGCGGCGTGATCGCCAGAGGCCGGGGCGATCGTGAACGCACCCTGACCTGCTGCACCGAAGCACTGCACAGCCTGCCCTGCAAACGGTATGGCCAGCGTCTGGTGTGCCTGTCGACGTTGTCGAACCTGGCCATCGCCGAGGGCGACTTCTGGCGTGCGCGGGGCTGGAACAGGGAAGCGCTGGAGCTGGCGCAGCGCGTCGGCAATCCACTGTTCGAGGCCCTGGCCCACTACGACAGGGCCCGGGTATTGCATGCCCGAGGCGAGGTCGTGCGTGCACTGGGCGAAGTGCGTGAAGGGCTACAGCGTTTGCACGGGTTGTCTGCACAGCGGTTGTATGCAATCCGGGCGCGGCTGACCTTGTACGAAGGCTATCTGCTGGTCGCGCGCCTGTGTCCGGAGCAGGGGCTGGCTCGGCTGCGTGGTGGCCTGGGCGAGGCACGTGCCTGCCGTGACATCAGTGTGCTCATCGGTCATTGCGTGATTGCTATGCTCGACGGCCGGGAAGGGCGCTTCGCCGAGGCGTTCACTGAACTCGCCGAAGCCGAACGTCTGATGCATATCTGGGACGTGCCACCTGTGTACTACCTGGCGATGATCACTTTGGTCAAATGCGAGCTCTGGCTCGCGCAAGGGCGCATGGACCTTGCCGAGTCATGGCTGTCGCGCCTGGGGCAGACTTACGGCGGCGCGCAGGCGGCCCTGGCGCCCGAATTCCACCCGTTGTTGCCCTGCCATGTCGCGTTGCAGCAAGCCGCGCTTGATCGCATTCAGGGGCGTGAGGCACAGGCGGCGCGCAACCTTGAACAGTTAGCCGAGCGTGGCCAGGGCTGTGGGGGCATGATGCTGGCGGTCAGCGCCTTGTGCCCGTTGATCGCCTTGCACCTTGACCAGGGGCACCAGGCACAGGCAGCACGGTTGCTGCCGGCACTGCTACAGGCGGCCAGTGGCGGTGTGCTGCAGCCGTTCCAGGAACTGCTGCAACGCTACCCGCAGTGGCTGCGCGAGCAGGTCCAGGGCAGCGACAACAGTTCGGTTCGGGCCCAGCTGCTCGAACGGTTGCCCGGCTTGCCATGCACCACCGCCAGTGCTGATGCACTCAGTAGCCGCGAACGGGCTGTGCTGGAGCTGATCGCCCAGGGCTGGTCGAACCAGCAGATCAGCGAGCGGCTGTTCATCTCGCTGCACACGGTCAAGACACACGCCAGCCACATCAACAGCAAGCTGGGGGTCGAGCGCCGCACCCAGGCCGTAGCCAAGGCCAAGGCACTTGGCTTGCTGGAGTGACACTGGCAGGGGGTGCGGTGGATAGTTAAAATGCTGGCCTGATGCCACCTTCGAAGTGGCGCGTACGCCACGCTTATCTTTTCCGACCGCCTGCCGATACAGCGTTCGGTGGTTCGCCTCGTGCCATCTTTCCATTTCTTCCAGGGCAGGTCGTGTTGATGCTGCAGTTCGGGCAAAAGAGTTTTCTGATCGTTGACGACTTCACCGACTTTCGCACGTCGACCCGCTCCATGCTGCGCGAGCTGGGCGTTCGCGACGTGGACACCGCCGACAGTGGCGAGCAGGCGCTACGCATGTGCGCCCAGAAGCGTTATGACTGCATCCTGCAAGACTTTCACTTGGGCGATGGCAAGAAAAACGGCCAGCAGGTGCTCGAAGACCTGATCATCGACAAGCACATCAGCCACGAATGCGTGTTCATCATGGTCACTGCCGAAAGCAGCCAGGCCATTGTACTGAGCTCCATCGAGCACGAGCCCGACGCCTACCTGACCAAGCCCTTCAACCGGGTAGGCCTTGCCCAGCGCGTGGAAAAGCTCTACCAGCGCAAAGCGCTGTTGAAACCGATTCTCCAGGCCCTGGACCGCAACCGCCCAGGCGAAGTGCTGGCAGCCTGTGCCGAGCTGTGCAAGCGCGACCCGCGTCTGGCGCCGCTGTGCCTACGCTACCGGGCCGATGCGCTGCGCAACCTCAACCGCTTCGAAGAGCTCGAGAAGTTTCTCAAGGCCATTCTCGCCAGCCGCCCGCAGCCCTGGGTCTATGCGGCATTGGGCAGCCTGATGCACAAGCGCGGCCAGCATGCCCAGGCCCAGGCCGTCTACGAGCAGGCGCTCAAGGCCTTCCCGATCATGCCCAGTCTCTACGATGGCATGGCCGATGTGCTGGAGGCGCAAGGCGAAACCAAGCGCGCCCAAGGGCTATTGGAGGAGGCCGTGCGGCTTTCGCCGTTATCGGTTCGGCGCCAATCGAAGCTGGGCAAGCTGGCGTTGGCCAACGAAGACTTCGACAGCGCGTCCAAGGCGTTCCGGCACGCCGTGAATCAGGGGCAGAGCTCACGCTACAAGGATGCCGAGAACAACCTGGGCCTGGTGCAGGCCTTGATGAGCCGTAATGCAGGCTTCGGTCTGGACGCTCGCACCCGGGTCGAGATCAACACCACGCTCAGCGAGGTGGCCAAGGAAAACCCGGAAGACCAAGGCCTTCAGGTGCGTGCCCGCATGATGAAAGCCGCCAGCCTGCAGCAGGCCGGCGACCCGGAGACCGCGGCCAAGCTGACCGACCAGGCCGTCCAGCGCCTGGAAAAGATGAACCAGTTCTTCTCGGTCGATGCGGCCCTGACCGTTGCCCGACAATTGCAGGCGTCGGGGCAGGATGCCGCGGCCATCGGCGTGCTCAGAAGTTGTGTGGAGAGTTATGGCGACGACCCCAAGGTCATGGAAAGAGTAGGCCAGCTGACGGATGACCCCAGTGTGCTGAACGCCATCACCGAAGCCGTTACGCTCAATCGTCAGGGCGTGCGCAGTTACCAGGGAGGTCAGCTCGGCGAGGCGTTGCAGCTGTTCCGTAAAGCGTTGGGCCTGCAGCCCAGGAACATCAGTATCGCCCTCAATACCGCCCAGGCGCTGCTGCGCATTGGCGGAGAGAATCCTCAGCCTGCGATCATGCAGGAATGCCGCGACGCCTTGACCAGCGTGGCCGGTATCCCCGCCAGCGATAACCGCTATGACCGCTACCGCAAACTGCATACCCGGGTGTTCGGCGCATGAATCTTGATAATCAGGGGCTGGATTTTTCCACGGTGATCGCCTCCACCGTGCACGACCTGAAGAATTCGCTCTCGGCACTGATCCAGTCCCACGGCCAGTGGGTCCAGCGCTTGCCCGAAGAGCTGCGCGGTGGCGCGGAACAGGGGGTGATGGAGCATGAGTTCCGGCACCTCAATGGCATGCTGGTGCAGTTGCTGGGCTTGTACAAGCTCGGTGTGAATCAACTGCCGGTATGCCCGGACTACCACGAACTCGACGACTTCATCGAGGCGCAGTTGGCAGCCCACGAAGAAGTCTTGCAGCACAATGCCATCGAGGCGAACTGGCGCATCGATACCGATAATCCCCTGGGCTTTTTCGATCGCGAGCTGGTGGCATCGGTGGTGACCAACGTCATCACCAATGCCACGCGGTTCGCCGAGAAGGCCCTGTTGATCACCATCGAAGAGGCCGACAACCAACTGGTCATCTGCATCAACGATGACGGGCCCGGCTACCCGGCGCGCATGATCGAACGGCAACAGGAATACATCCAGGGCATCGACTCCACCAGTGGCAGCACGGGCCTTGGCTTGTATTTCGCTGCGCGCATTGCGGCCTTGCATGAAAGCGGCGGCGTGCAGGGCCGCATCGACATCTCCAACGGGGGGGCGCTCGGGGGCGGCCTGTTCCGGTTGTATTTGCCCTGAGGGGTGAACAGGGCGGTGCACAAATGCGCAGGCGGGCGCGGAATTTTCACCCGGCAAGACACTCCAAGCCTGACATAGAGCCGTTCCAGACCTACGGCATACATGACCAACACGAGGAGCTTGCCCATGTTCACCATGCGTCGCCTGATTATCGTCGCAACCACTGCTGCCCTGATGACCGGCTGTGCGGGGCAAAACCCCTATGAGAACCAGGGGCAAGAGGCCGGCGGCATGAGCAAGACCGCCAAGTACGGTGGCCTTGGTGCCCTGGCCGGTGCCGTGGCCGGCGCCGCGATCGATCACAATCACCGTGGCAAGGGCGCACTGATCGGCGCTGCGGCCATTGGCGCCGCGGCGGCCGGCTACGGCTACTACGCCGACAAGCAGGAAGCCGAACTGCGCGCGAAAATGGCCAACACCGGTGTCGAGGTTCAGCGCCAGGGCGACCAGATCAAACTGATCATGCCCGGCAACATCACCTTCGCCACCGATTCGGCCAACATCTCGCCAAGCTTCTACGCGCCGCTGAACAACCTGGCTGGCTCGTTCAAGCAGTTCAACCAGAACAACATCGAAGTGGTGGGTTTCACTGACAGCACCGGTAGCCGCCAGCACAACATGGACCTGTCCCAGCGTCGTGCCCAGGCCGTCAGCAGCTACCTGACTTCCCAGGGTGTGGACGCCTCGCGGGTCACCGTGCGCGGCATGGGCCCGGATCAACCGATCGCCAGCAATGCCGATGCCAATGGCCGTGCGCAGAACCGCCGCGTGGAAGTGAACCTCAAGCCGATCCCTGGCCAGCAGTACGATCAGCAGCAGGGCCAGGTTCAGCAGTATCCCTGACCCGAAGGTGGGGGCCACTTGATGGCCCCCGTATTCAGCGCACTTCGCTTGCCTGAATGGCGGTCAGGGCAATGGTGTGCACAATGTCGTCGACCTGCGCCCCGCGCGGTAGATCGTTCACCGGCTTGCGCAGCCCCTGCAGCATGGGCCCCAGGCTCACGCCGTCGGTACTGCGCTGCACGGCCTTGTGTGTGGTATTGCCGGTGTTCAGGTCCGGGAATACGAACACCGTGGCGCGGCCGGCCACCTGACTGCGCGGCGCCAGGTCGCGTGCAACGGCAGGGTTGACAGCCGCATCGTATTGCAGCGGCCCATCGATCAACAGCTGCTCGGCCCCCTCCCTGGCCATGCGTGTGGCCTCTCGCACTTTTTCCACCTCCTCGTCGCTTGCCGAATCGCTTGAATAACTGATCATCGCGACCCGTGGCGTGATGCCGAAGGTATGTGCAGATGCAGCACTCTGACGCGCGATCTCGGCGAGTTCGGCGGCATTGGGGTGGGGGTTCATCACGCAGTCGCCGTAGACCAGCACCTGGTCCGGAAACAGCATGAAGAAGACCGAAGAAACCAGGCTGGCGCCCGGTGCGGTCTTGATCAGCTGCAATGCAGGACGGATGGTATTGGCCGTGGAATGCACCAGACCCGAGACCAGGCCATCGACTTCGTCCAGGGCCAGCATCATGGTGCCGATGACCACCGGGTCTTCAAGCTGTTGTTCGGCCATCGGTGCGTTGAGGTTCTTGCTCTTGCGCAGCGCCACCATGGGCTCGACATAGCGCTCGCGGATCAGGTCCGGGTCCAACACCTCCAGCCCTTCGGGCAGGGTGATGCCCTGGGCTCGGGCCACGGCATCGACCGCTTCAGGCTTGGCGAGCAGCACGCAGCGGGCAATGCCGCGTGCCTGGCAGATGGCCGCCGCCTGCACCAGCAGCGGCTCGGCCCCTTCGGGCAGGACGATACGTTTGTTGGCCTGCTGCGCGCGCTGGATCAGTTGATAGCGAAATACCGCAGGTGACAGGCGCATCTCGCGCGGAGCGCCGCAGCGCTGGCTCAACCAGGCGCCGTCGAGGTGGCTGGCCACGAAGTCGGTGATGAACTCGGCGCGCTCGCGGTCATCGACCGGGATTTCCCTGTTCAGGGCATTGAGCTGGTTGGCGGTGTCATATGACCCTGTGCTGACCGACAGGATCGGCAACCCTGCCTGCAGCGCCCCGCGGCATAGCCCCAGGATGCGCGCATCGGGCTTGCTGTCGCTGGTCAGCAGCAGGCCTGCCAACGGCACGCCGTTGATCGCTGCCAGGCTCACGGCGAGGATGATGTCGTCGCGATCGCCGGGCGTCACCACCAACGTTCCAGATGTCAGCAGCGGCACGGTATTGGCCACCGTGCGGGCGCAGATGATGATCTTGGTCATGCGGCGCTGCTCAAAGTCACCGGCATTGAGGACCTGGGCCCCGAGCAGCTCTGCCACATCCCGCGTGCGCGGGGCATTGAGTTCCGGCTGATAGGGAATGCAGCCGATCAGGCGGAAATCGTTGCCGCGCAGCAGCGGCGAGTGCTCACGCAGACGCGTCGAGAATTGCTCCATGCTCTGGTCGGTGCGCACCTTGTTCAGGATCACACCCAGCACCTTGGGGTCGCGCGGGCCTCCGAACAGCTGGGCCTGTAGCTCGACCCTGCCGGACAGTTCACTGAGCACTTCCTGTTCGGCGGCCGATACCAGGATCACTTCGGCATCCAGGCTCTTGGCAAGGTGCAGGTTCACGCGGGCTGCGTAGCTGGCGTGACGGGTAGGGACCATGCCCTCGACCACTACCACGTCGTTGCCGACACAAGCCTGCTGGTACAGGCGAACGATTGACTCGAGCAGCTCGTCCAGCTGACCATCGCCCAGCATCCGTTCGACCTGGGCCAGGCTCAGCGGCGTCGGCGGCATGATGCCGTGGGTACGAGCGATCAGCTCGGTGGAGCGCTCCGGGCCGGTGTCGCCCGGGTGGGGCTGGGCAACAGGCTTGAAGAAGCCCACTTTCAGGCCGGCACGCTCCAGTGTGCGCACAAGGCCCAGGCTGATGGACGTAAGGCCGACGCCAAAGTCGGTTGGTGCGATGAAAAAAGTCTGCATGCGTGCTTCTCGAAATAAGCGGTGCAAGGGATCAGCGATCAAGGGTAGCGCTATCGGCACCCTGTGCGCACCAACCGCACGGGAACGCCTGGCCAATGCGCTGCGCTCGCTGTTCGGGGTCGAGCACCCATGGGCGCAGCTGCCAGGGCGGTACGT
The DNA here is from genome assembly GCF_002812565.2 of Pseudomonas sp. SGAir0191. Lineage (NCBI taxonomy): Bacteria > Pseudomonadati > Pseudomonadota > Gammaproteobacteria > Pseudomonadales > Pseudomonadaceae > Pseudomonas > Pseudomonas sp. SGAir0191. Next base: position 4,162,039 of record NZ_CP025035.2, on the reverse strand, counting down.
GGCGCAGGTGCTGGGTGTGGCCACAGCTCAACTGGGCGACCCAGTGGCCTTCGGCATCCTGGGAAAAAGCGATGATCCGACTGATGGGCATGGGCGGATCCAGGCGAGGTTCGCAATCGGGCGATGGCTTGGTTACACTTGTGCGTTCTACATTCTTTTGCAAAAGGTCTTGCCCCATGCTGATCGCCGCCAACAAGGCTGTCTCCATCGACTATACCCTGACTAACGACGCCGGGGAGACCATCGACAGCTCCGCCGGTGGCGCGCCGCTGGTATACCTGCAAGGTGCCGGCAACATCATCCCAGGCCTGGAAAAAGCCCTGGAAGGCAAACAGGCCGGCGACGAGCTGACCGTTTCCATCGAGCCTGAAGAGGCCTACGGCGAATACCTGGCCGAGCTGGTCAGCACCCTGAACCGCAGCCTGTTCGAAGGCGTCGACGAGCTGGAAGTGGGCATGCAGTTCCACGCCTCGGCCCCCGATGGCCAGATGCAGATCGTCACCATCCGTGACGTGGACGGCGACGACGTGACCGTCGATGGCAACCACCCACTGGCCGGCCAGCGCCTGAACTTCCAGGTCAAGGTCGTTGACGTACGTGACGCCAGCGAAGAAGAAATCGCTCACCGTCACATCCACGGTGAAGGTGGCCATCACCACTGATCTTTCTGCGCTAAGCTCAGAAAGTCGCCAGGCGTTCGGGCAAGCCCCCCTGCCTTCCCAAGGAAGGCGACGGCTTGAACGAACGCCTTTTTAGTGGGCGCAATTTGCCCAGGTGCCGTCGGCGACCTGAAAAGGGGATTACAGCATGAGTGCATTTCACGACCTGAAGTTGAACGCGCTTGACGGTGGCGATCTGTCCTTGAAGCCGTACAAGGGGCAGGTAGTGCTGGTGGTCAACGTGGCCTCCAAGTGCGGCCTGACACCTCAGTACGCGGCGCTTGAGCAGCTCTACCAGACGTACAAGGACAAAGGCTTCACGATCCTTGGCCTGCCCTGCAATCAGTTCGCAGGGCAGGAGCCGGGGAGCGAAGCGCAAATCCAGGAATTCTGCAGCATGAACTACGGCGTGAGCTTTCCGCTCGGCGCCAAGCTCGATGTGAACGGGCCTCAGCGCCATTCGATGTATCGCCTTCTGGCGGGCGAGGGCGCGGAGTTTCCGGGGGACATTACCTGGAATTTCGAGAAATTCCTGGTGGGCAAGGACGGGCGGGTATTGGCGCGCTTCTCCCCGCGCACGGCGCCGGATGATCCTGCGGTGGTCCAGGCCATCGAAAAGGCCCTGGGCTGATCATGCACCGGGTGCTCACCTCGGCCGCTGCAGTGGCTTCACAGCGGCGGCATGGGCTGTATCGAGGTCGCTTGGCGCGCATGAACGCTCTGTGAAGCGCTGAGCAGGTGCGCTTCGAACTGGTCGACGATTTTCGACCACCCCTGGTGGCTGGCATGCTGTCGAGCGTTGAGCCTCACCCGCCGCAGGGTCTCGCTGTCTTGCAACAGCCAGCAAGCGGCATCGATGAAGGCTGCCGCATCCCCTGGCATGGCCAGCGCCCCATTGTGGCCATGGCCGATGTGCTGCGCAGCCGTTGCCTGGTCATAAGCGACCACCGCCAACCCTGACGCCATGGCTTCGAGCACCACACGGCCAAACGTCTCGATCAGGCTGGGGAACAGAAACAGGTCACTGCTGGCATAGTGCTCGGCCAGTTGTTCGCCTCGCTGGACGCCGCATAGCACAGCCCCGGGGACCTGCTGCTGTAGCTTCCCCCGCAGTGGCCCGTCCCCCACCAGGATCAGGCGTACCCTTCGCTGTGGCATAGCCCGTTGCAAAGCCTCGAAACAGCTTTGCAAAAGCCCCAGGTTTTTCTCCGGTGCCAACCGCCCCACATGCAGGACGGCGATATCATCGTGGCCCAGACCCCAGTGTTCGCGCAGCGCCTGGCTGCGACGGGCCGGGTTGAACAGCTCCGCGTCCACACCGTGCGGCATGTGCACCAGCCGCTCGAAGCCGCGGCGTTCCAGCCAACGCCGTTGGCTCAAGCTGGGCACGAGCGTCAAGACGGCCCGGCGATGAAACCAGCGCAGGTAAAGGCTTAGCAGGCGTCCCACTACGCCCATGCCGTGTTGCCCTGAAAGGTGCGCAACGTGGGTATGCAATCCGCTAACAACGGCGATCCCTAATCGCCGAGCGGTGCGTAATGCGCTCAGCCCCAGGGGGCCTTCAGTGGCGATGTAAATGACGTCAGGCCGTTGCCGGCGCCAGTGCCTTGCCAGCGTGCGCAGGGAGACCTTGTCCCGTTGCAAACCCGGATAGCCGAGCAGTGGCCAGTCGCGCCACAGTCGCACGCCAGGGTTGTGCCCCGAAGCCTGCTCTCCTGGCTGTCGGGGGCGCACGATCCTGACGTGATGGCCACGCAGGCGCAGCCCTTCGCTCAGGTTCAACAGTGTGCAGGCCACGCCGTTGACGTGCGGGGCGAAGGTATCGCTGACGAGGCAGATGTGCAGAGCTGGTGTATTCATGAACAGATTATCCACTTGCTGCATTGCCGAGGCATGACGGCGAAGTGACGTCGGCATGATGCAGGGGGCATGACGCCTGTAACGCGCACGAATATTCATCAAGGCTGCACTCAAGAGGCGCAGTTGCCCGCCGATGCAGTTGCATTCGCCCCCACGCTCCAGGAGAGCGGTGATGTTCAACAACAAGCTCAAGCAAGAAATCCGGCAGTTGCGTGAAGAACTGATGATCATCGACCAGATCAAGAGCAGCCTGGACAGCGAGATGCTGGTGCTGCAACTCGATCCTGCCGGTCGGATCGAACTCGTCAATGGCAATTTCGAAACCGAGATGCTGTATCGGGCTGACCAATTGCTTGGGCGCAACATCGACGACATCGTGCCTGCCCACGTCAAGTCACTGGATTTTCACCAGCGCATGAAAAATGCCATCAGCCGGGGCGAGCATTTCAATGGCGCGTTTCGCCTGCTGCGCGGGGACGGCCAGGAAGCCTGGCTACGTTCGATCCTGCAACCTGTGAAGGGTAGCGACGGGCGCATCAAGTATTTCACCCTGCATTCGAGCGACCTGACCCGTACCATCGTCACCTCCCGCGAGCACGAGAGCCTGATCAAGGCGCTGATGCGCTCGACGGCGGTTATCGAGTTCGATCTCGATGGCATGATCCTGACCGCCAACGAACGCTTCTTGTCGGCAGTGGGGTACCGGCTGGATCAGATCCGTGGCAAGCACCACCGCATGTTCTGCGAACCGGCCGAGGTCAACTCACCCGCCTACCAGGCATTCTGGGACAAGCTTCGCCGCGGTGAGTACATTGCCGAACGCTTCCGTCGGATCGATGCCCATGGCCGGGTGATCTGGCTGGAAGCTTCCTACAACCCGATCTTCAACGCCCACGATGAGCTGTACAAAGTGGTCAAGTTCGCCACGGTCATCACCGATCAGGTGAACCAGGAACAAGCGGTGGCCCAGGCGGCGGACGTCGCCTACAACACCTCCCGGGAAACGGACACCAGCGCCCGTCGGGCCACAGAGGTGGTCGGGCAGAGCGTCAGCGTCATGCGTGGGCTCGAAGCCTCGATGCTTCAGGCTGCCGAAGGCATCCAGGCGCTGGATACCCAGTCGCGGGTCATCGGTTCGATCATCAAGACCATCAGCGATATCGCCGGGCAGACCAACTTGCTGGCGCTCAACGCCGCCATCGAAGCCGCCCGTGCTGGCGAGCAGGGGCGGGGCTTTGCGGTGGTGGCCGATGAGGTGCGACAGCTGGCCTCGCGCACCAGTACGGCTACCGAGGAAATAGCCCGTGTGGTGCAGCAAAACGAGCAGTTGGCCCAGGCTGCAGTGTCGATCATCGACACCAGCAAGCGCCAGGCCGAAGAAGGCCGCGCGCTGGCGGACCAGACCGGAAACGTGATCGAGGAAATCCAGGAAGGGGCCAGGCGGGTGGTGGATGTGGTGGGGCAGTTCTCCAGCCGCCTGGGGCAGTGATGCTGGGCAGTTGTGTTCCATGGTGAGGCGACGCGGCGGCGCTCCCGTTGGACGCGCCTAAGATCGGCCGCTGCCTGACGGGCACGCGGCCGGTTCGGTCAGTCACTCGCTCATCGCCAGCCCATCGCCCATACCTGGGCGTCGCGCAGCACCCGCCAATCCAGCCACTCGCTGCGCCCGCTGTGCACCGCCTGCAGTTCCACGCGCAGCAACACGCCCGCTTCGTCGTGCTCCAGGTCGGTGACCAGGAAGTGCTTTTCACGGTTCACCGGCTGCGTCGCGGTCCATTTCGACAGCTTGAGTTTGGCGGGACTGAAGCGGTTCATGGTCTGCTCCTGTAGATGAGGTAGGGTAACGCCTGGGGCAGGCTCAGGCTCGATGCGCAGGTGTGTTCACGGCCCGTGCATTCCCGTTCTCACGCACCCAGAACAAGGTAGCCCCAGCCACCGCCGCCGGCATCATCACCACGTTCACCCCCGGGATCAGCAACGCCAGGTAGGTCACCCCGCCAAAGCCCAGGGACTGCCAGCGCTTCTCCCGCAGCCAGGCGAGCATGTCCTGCCAGCTCATCTTGTTGTTGTCGGCCGGGTAGTCGATGTATTGGATGGCCATCATCCACACGCCGAAAATCAGCCAAAGCGGCGCGGCGACCACGTTGACCACCGGGATCAACGACAGGATGAACAAGCCGGTGGCGCGCGGCAGGAAGTAGCCGAGCTTGCGCATTTCGCGGCCCAGTGTGCGGGGGATCATCGCCAGCAGCTCGGCCCAGCTGAAGGCCGGGAAGTGATCGTCGCCGCGCACCACCACTTCCACCTTCTCAGCCAGAAAGCCATTGAACGGCGCGGCGATGATGTTGGCCACCAGGGTAAAGGTGAAGAACACCATCAGCACCAGCAACACCACGAACAGGGGCCAGAGGATATAGGTCAGAAAGCTGAGCCAGCTTGGCAGTGTGGGCACCAGCGCGTCCAGCCACTGGCTGAACTGGTGGCCGGCAAAATAGATGAGGCCACCGAACAGCAGCAGGTTGATGGTCAGCGGCAGCAGCACGAACAAGCGCAGGCCAGGGCTCAGGATCAGCTTCAGGCCTTCGCGCAGGTACTGCGGCCCGGAAAGAACGGGGGCTTGCATGTATCACTCCGCAGAAAAGGTGGTTGGCAGACATTACCGAGTTTCGGGGGGATGCGGAAGCTGCGCCATCTGGGTGAAACCGGTGGTAACAAAAGCCAATGATCGGACCCTGCCAACGCAACGACGCGCATAGACGATGGCTATGAGGTGGATTGTCTAAGGATATTTCCTTACTCTTTGCCACCTCGCTACAGTGCGCTCATATTTCAGCGTCACCGGCCTGCCCGTGGTGCAGGCCCTACTTCATTTGCACAGCTGGCCTTTCCAGCCCGCTCGACAGGAGTTCGACATGTCCGAAGCACGTCATTCGCGCGTCATCATTCTGGGCTCCGGCCCTGCCGGTTACAGCGCAGCGGTCTATGCGGCCCGTGCCAACCTCAAGCCGCTGCTGATCACTGGCATGCAGGCCGGTGGCCAATTGACCACTACCACCGAAGTCGACAACTGGCCAGGCGACCCGCACGGCCTGACCGGCCCGGCACTGATGCAACGCATGCAGGAGCACGCCGAGCGTTTCGAGACTGAAATCGTCTTCGATCACATCAATGCCGTGGACCTGGCCAACAAGCCGTTCACCCTGACCGGCGACAGCGGCACCTACACCTGCGACGCCCTGATCGTGGCCACTGGCGCCAGTGCTCGCTACCTGGGCCTGCCGTCGGAAGAAGCGTTCATGGGCAAGGGCGTATCGGCCTGCGCCACCTGCGATGGTTTCTTCTACCGCAACAAGCCGGTCGCAGTAGTTGGCGGTGGCAACACGGCCGTTGAAGAGGCGCTGTACCTGGCGAACATTGCCAGCAAGGTGACCCTGGTGCACCGCCGCGATACGTTCCGCGCCGAGAAGATCCTGGTCGACAAGCTGCATGCCCGCGTCGCCGAAGGCAAGATCGAACTCAAGCTCAACGCTACCTTGGATGAAGTCCTGGGCGACAACATGGGTGTGACCGGCGCGCGCTTGAAGAACAACGATGGCAGCACTGACGAGATCAAGGTAGATGGCGTGTTCATCGCCATCGGCCACACCCCGAACACCTCGCTGTTCGAGGGCCAGCTGACCCTCAAGGACGGCTACCTGGTGGTCAGCGGCAGCCGTGAAGGCAACGCCACCGCCACCAACGTCGCGGGTGTGTTCGCCGCAGGTGACGTGGCTGACCATGTCTACCGTCAGGCCATCACCTCGGCCGGTGCTGGTTGCATGGCCGCCCTGGACGTCGAGCGCTACCTGGACGGCCTGGCCAACGCATCGTTCTGATCCCTCGACCGGGGCCGCCTGGCGGCCCCGTGTTACAGGCTCAGGCGCATCGACAGGTCGACCGCTCGCACATCCTTGGTCATCGAACCTATCGAGATGTAATCCACACCGGTTTCGGCGATGGCCCGCAGGGTCGTTTCGCTGACGCCGCCACTGGCCTCCAGCTTGGCCTTGCCAGCGGTGATCCCGACGGCTTCTTTCATCTCGTCGAGCGTCAGCTCATCGAGCATGATGATGTCGGCACCCGCGCTTAGCGCCTGATGCAATTCCTCCAGGCTTTCCACCTCGATTTCCACCGGCTTGCCGGGGGCGATGCGGTGTGCGGCTTGTACCGCCTCGGCGACGCCACCACAGGCGGCGATATGGTTTTCCTTGATCAGGAAAGCGTCATACAAGCCTATGCGGTGGTTGTAGCAGCCGCCACAAGTCACTGCGTACTTTTGCGCCAGGCGCAGGCCCGGCAAGGTCTTGCGGGTGTCCAGCAACTGTACGTGAGTGCCTTGGACCAGATCCGCCAACGTGCGCGCGCGCGTGGCGACCCCGGACAGCATCTGCAGGAAGTTGAGTGCACTGCGCTCGCCGCTGAGCAGCGCCCGCGCCGGGCCCTCCAGGTGGAACAGCGGTTGGTTGGGCTGGGCGCGATCGCCGTCTACCACCTGCCAGTGCACGGCTACGCGTGGATCGAGTTGACGAAACACCGCATCGACCCAGGCCGTACCGGCCACCACACACGCTTCGCGGGTAATGATCGTTGCCTTGGCCAGCCGCTCGGCCGGGATGAGCTGGGCGGTGATGTCGCCGCTGCCGATGTCCTCCAGCAACGCACGGCGCACGTTGGCTTCGATTTCGGCGGTGAGGTCGGCAAGGCGTAGGTTAGGCATGGTTGGCTCCACAAGCGAGATGCCCGCGATTATAGGGCAGGGCGCAGGCGTGTACAGCCGGTGCTCGGCTGCCATGACGCAACGGGTTGAGCAATCACTGCCTGTGCAGGGTCAAGACATTTAGCAAGGAAACGCGTCTGGCAGTAAAAGGAATTATTCCTGATAATGCTGTCTGATATTTGGCGTCATGCTATTGGCGAAACTGGCCGCGTCTAGGCCCGACACCCTGCAAGGAGTACAGGATGCACAAAGAGGGCAAGGTAGTGCCCTTGGCGGCGGCTGAACATGGACGGCGCACGCCCCCCACGAGTCTGCCCATCGCGCTGCTGCAGGTGCGCGATCAGGCCGCCCTGCAACTGCGCCAGGGTTTGCAGGCGCTGTTCGACAATGCTGACGATACCCTGTTCGAAATGGCCGACAAGGCAGCGGACCGGTTCGCTCAGCACCTGTATTTCGAAGCCATGCGCGACTTGCGACTCAAGCGCAAGAGCATCGAGCGGCTATTTCTCGATACCGTCCATGAAGCCTTCGCGCGCTTGGCCGAGCCTGAGCCTGAGCATACCCCGGCAACCGTCGCTCCCGTATTGTCGTTCACCCCCGGTCAGTCCGAGCGTGCAGCAGCGGTGGAGGCGATGGTGACCAGGGTAAAGGCCCGTGATGGCGTCGCGCTACAGCAGCTGGGCCTGCGCTTGCAGACGCTGCTCGAACGTCATGTGCCTGAGCAGTGCAACCCCCTGAACCCGATTGCCTTGTGTCGCTGCTTTCTCGAGGCCGGGCAAAGCCTGGGTGTAGGGCCGCGCGTCAAGCTGGTGCTGCTCAAGCTGTTCGAGCGGTATGTATTGTGCGACGCGCAAGTCATCTACGGCGAAGCCAACAGGCTGCTGATTGCGGCAGGCGTGCTGGGTCAGCTGCCACCGACGCCTTGCCGACGAGCCGGGGACAGTTACTTGCTGGCAGAGCCGGACGAGCGCTCCTACCATGAGCCTGAAGCGAGCGAAGATACCGCAGGCGATGCGTTGTTCGCCTCCCTGCAACCGCTTCTGCGATCCGCACGTGGTTTGTTCGCGCCTCGCCTGGAGGCACCGGCCGGCGCCCAGCCGGTCAGCAGAGCCGATCTGCTGCGGTTACTCTCACATCTGCAGCACTATGTGCCAGAGCCCGATGCGGCTGACGATTTCGCCCTTGGCCAGCAAGTGGAGCAGTTGCTGCTGACCATCAGCGTGCGTAGCGGTACCCGCCGCTTTATTGGCGGGGACGACGAAGACATGATCAACCTGATCGATCACGTGTTCAGGTTTATTGCTCGCGACGACAATCTACCCCCCTGCCTGCGAGCCGTGCTGGCGCGCCTGCAGATCCCGCTGCTCAAGGTGGCGCTGCTGGACAGGGGGCTGCTCAGCCGCGCCAGTCATCCCGCCCGACGGCTGCTCAACGAAATGGCGGCGGCGGGGCTCGGCTGCGATCCGCGCGAGCAAGAGCAGGGTGATGCGTTGCAACTGCGCGCTGAACGTGTGGTTCAGCGCCTGCTCATCGACTTTGCCGAAGACACGCGTCTGTTCGGTGAGCTGCTCGAGGACTTTCTCGGGCAGACCCAGCATGAACGGCGGCGTACCGAGTTGTTCGAGCAGCGCACCCGGGATGCCGAAGAGGGGCGGGCCAATGCATCGCTTGCCAGGCGACAGGTGCAACACGTGCTCAGCCAGCGCCTGCGCGGACGGGTCTGGCCCCAGGCAGTGGTACAGATGCTGATCAACAACTGGAGCCAGGTGATGATGCTGGCTTGGCTCAGACACGGCGAAGCGTCTCTGGGCTGGCGCAGTGCGCTGCAGACCCTCGATACCTTGCTGGCCAGTGTGACGCCATCGCTTCAGCCGCAGGCCCTGGTGCATCAGGTACCACCGTTACTCAAGTCGTTGCGCGATGGGCTGGCCAGTGTCGGGACCGACTCGCTGGTGACCCGTGAATTTTTCCGCAAACTCGAACAACTGCACATACGTGCTTATGCAGGTGGCGCCGAGGCAGACGAGGACGACATCCTGGTCACCCAGGACATCCTGTTGGCGTTGGCCGAAGAGGCAGACGGGCCTGGGCAGCAACCGGCCGGTGACAAGGGCAAGGTCTCGCAGAAGGTGCAACGCTTGCGCATGGGCACCTGGATTGAAGTGTCCGATGACAGTGGCATTCAGCGCTGCAAGTTGGTGGCACGCCTGGACAGTTGCGACAAGCTCGTCTTTGCAAATCGCAGCGGTATGAAAGTGCGGGAGTGGAGTGGCGCAGGCCTCACCCAGGCCCTGGAAGCCGGCACCGTTCGCGTACTGGATGACGGTCCTTTGTTCGAGCGCGCCCTGGAAGCGGTCATAGAGGATTTGCACAGGAGCGGGCCCGCTGCCTTGTGATGATTACCGTGTCAACGCTAGCGGCAGCAGGGCATACTGACGCTCTGTGCAGCACTTTTCAGGATAGGCCCCTCATGCAATTGGACCGTGCCACTGGCTGGTTCCACGGAGACGGAATCACCCACTGCCCCTCACCGAATTTCAATGCTCGCCCGCAAGGTGAGCAGATTTCTCTGCTGGTGCTTCACAACATCAGCTTGCCGCCGGCCAACTTCGGCGGCGGTTACGTCCAGGCGTTCTTTCAGAACCGGCTCGACCCGAACGCACACCCGTATTTCGCCAGCATCGAGCACCTGAAAGTTTCTGCACACCTGTTCATCGAGCGTGGGGGGGCGGTGACCCAGTTCGTCTCGTTGCATGATCGGGCCTGGCATGCCGGCGTCTCCTGTTTCGACGGCCGTGAGGGCTGCAACGATTTCTCGATCGGCATCGAGCTGGAGGGCACTGACGATATGCCGTATACCGAGGCGCAGTACCTGACCCTCGACCGCTTGACGCGGCACATCCGCAAGGCCTGGCCGGCCATCGCACTTGAGCGTATCCAAGGGCACAGCGATATCGCCCCCCAGCGCAAGACCGACCCCGGCCCTGCCTTCGACTGGGTGCGGTATCGCCAGGCGTTACAGCGCGAGGAGGGCTGAGGCATGAGTTTTCTGGTGTTGATCCTGGTGCTGTGGTTCGAGAAATTTTCCGGCTTGCGCCATCTGGTCCAGCGTGACGGTTTCTTCCTTGGCGAACTGGCGCGCCTTGAGCGCAAAGGTGGGCTGCCGGTAGGGTGGGTACTGGCCGCTGTGGTGCTGGCTCCGGTGCTGGTGCTGACACTGCTGTTACATGTGCTTGAGCCCGTTGCCTACGGCCTGCTGGCCTTGCCGGTGCATCTTCTGGTGCTGGTTTATAGCCTGGGACGTGGTGATGCCAAGGCTTCCCTTGGGCCTGTGCGTGACGCCTGGCACAGGGGCGATGAACAAGCCGCGCTGCACGTGGCTGCACGTGACCTTGGCATAGTGGCCGATGGGCCACGCAACCTGCGCGAACGCCTGCAAAGCAGGTTGCTGTGGGAGGCTTATCAGGGCTTTTTCGCCGTCATCCTCTGGTATTTCCTGTTGGGGCCAGCCATTGCCCTGGCTTACCGCCTTCTGGCGTTGTGCCAAGCGCACAGTCAGCGACCCGCACTCCGGCACCGCGCCGAGCAGCTTCGCCACCTCATGGACTGGGTGCCGGTCAGGGTGGTGGCATTGAGCTTTGCCCTGGTCGGCAACTTCGTCGCCGTTGCCCGCGAAATGTTGCACGAGTTGTTGAACTGGCATATTACTGCCGCGCACCTGGTAGCCCGCGTCGGGCGTATGGCTGATGACGGCACTAATGCCGGCACTGCCAGTGAGAATGATTGCGGGATGCGGCGCCTGGATAGCCTATGGGACCTGGTGCTGCGTTGTGGTGTGCTGTGGTATGCCGCTTTCGCGTTGTGGACCGTGTTGGCCTGACCGCGCGGGGCGGGCCGGTGCGAATCAACGCAGGGCTTGCCAACCAAACAGCTCGCAGGCATTGCGCGTGCTCGCTTCGGCCAATTGCTCGACGGGCACGCCCATTGACTCTGCCAGCGATTGTGCGATGTCTGGCAGGTGCTCGGGGCTGTTGCGCACCCCCGGATGCATGACCGGCGCCATGTCCGGTGCGTCGGTCTCCAGCACCACGCTGTCGAGCGGTAAGCGGGCAATCGTACGGCGCAGCCGCAAGGCCTGGGGCCAGGTCGCCGCGCCGCCCAACCCAAGCCGAAAGCCTAGCTTGATGTACTCACGTGCCTCTTCGTAACTGCCGGCGAATGCATGGATGATACCCGCCCGCATGGGCTTGTAGCGCTTGAGGGTGGCAATCACCTGGGCGTGGCTGCGGCGCACGTGCAGCAAGGCCGGTAGCTGGAAGTCGCACGCCATTTGCAACTGCGCTTCGAACACGTCCTGCTGACGAGCCTTGTCCAGTTCAGGGAGGTAGTAATCCAGTCCGAACTCGCCCACCGCACACAGGCGGCTATCGCCACGCAAGCGCTCCAGCCAGGCGCGCAACTGCTCGATGTGGCTCGGTTGATGATCTTCAAGGTAGACCGGGTGCAGGCCAAGCGCCGCGGCCAGGCGTGAGTCGCTGCAGGCCAGGTCCCATACCCGCTGAAAGTTGGCCTGATGAACCCCCAGTACCACCATTCGCTCGACGCCTTGCGCGCTTGCACGGGCCATCAGGCTCGGGCGGTCGGCGTCGAAGTCCGGGAAGTCCAGGTGCGTGTGGGTGTCGATCAGACGCAGGTTCATGACGGGTCGATTCGTTGCTTGAAGGTGCGCGAGACCGCATGCACGCCTGGTTCGTAGCGTTTTTCTTCAATCGCGGCAAGGGCCAGTTCCAGTGCCTTGGCGGCCATGTCACCGTGACGTTGGGCCATGGCATTGACCGGCAGCGGCAAGAAGTCGAGCAACTGGTTGTCGCCGAATGTACCCAGCTGCAACCGGCGCGACTCGGTGGGCTGGGCGTGCAGCGCGTCGAACACTCCCTGCAGGAGCACGTACGAAGTGGTGATCAAGGCATCGGGCAGGCCACCCAGCTCATCGATCAATTGCTGCATGAGGCGCTGCCCGCACTCTCGGCTGAACGCTTCGCCCTGGTAGCGGCGCACCTCACCGGCAAAGCCCTGTAGCGCATCGTCGAAGCCACCGGCGCGTGCCTGGCTGACCGACAGTTCAGGGCGTGCGCCGATCAAGGCAATGCTGCCTGGCGAGGTGCTCAACAGGCTGGCGGCCAGACGACGACTGGCATCATGGTCATCGCTGATCACCGAGCAGAAATACCGGGGGTCCAGGCCTCGGTCGATGGCAATGACCGGCAGGCCCTTGTCTTGCAACTCGCGGTAGCTCTGATCGTGCGGCGGCAAGCAGCTGGCGACGAACAAGGCATCGCATCGGCGCGCCCGGAACAGCTGCTGCAACTGGCGCTCGCTGTCGGGCTGGTCGTCACTGCTGGCGATCAGCAACTGGTAGCCCCGGGCCCGAGCCCCTTGCTCAAGGCGCTTGGCAATACGCGCGTAGCTGGGGTTCTCAAGGTCCGGGAGGATGAAGCCCAGCGTGCGGGTATGCCGGCTGCGCAGGCCAGCGGCTTGAGGGTTGGGCGTAAATCCATGGGCCTGCACCACCGCCTGCACGCGCTCCACGGTGCTGTTGCTGATGCGTTGCTGTTCGGCCTTGCCATTGATGACGTAGCTGGCGGTAGTGACGGACACACCGGCCAGGCGGGCGATATCGCTGAGTTTCACCGAGTTTTCCTTGTTATGACCAAAGCTGGCTGTAGGCGATGACCAGGCAATTTGACCCTGATACCGCAGCGAGCGCAGGCGAGCATTGTCGCAATTGTCCGACAGGATGGGGCTTTTTCATCGGCAGATTATCGAGTAACGTGGCCGCCTGGTCAGATTAAACGTTTCAGCCTCCTGATTTTCTGCCTCTGCTGCCCACTGTGCAAGGCGGTTGAACTGGCCATTTCCGTGAATTTCACAACAATACTCCAGTACCCATCCGGGAACTGCAAAGGGAGAAGGTCATGCTTGAGCTCGCCAAGGAGCAGATAGCCATGGGCCAGACGGCCCCAGACAAGGCACATGCATTGCGCCTGCTGGCGGATCGCCTGGTCGCCGACGGACTGGTCGCCGAGGGCTACCTGCAAGGGTTGCAGGATCGCGAGGCGCAAGGTTCCACGTTCCTTGGCCAGGGCATCGCCATCCCCCACGGTACGCCGCAGACCCGCGACCTGGTGTACACCACGGGCGTGCGCCTGTTGCAGTTTCCCGAGGGTGTGGATTGGGGGGATGGGCAGATCGTGTACCTGGCCATTGGCATCGCCGCGCGCTCTGACGAGCACTTGCGCCTTCTGCAATTGCTGACCCGTGCCCTGGGCGAAACCGATCTGGCAGAAGCCCTGCGCCGTGCGGGCTCGGCCGAGGCCTTGCTCAAACTGCTGCAGGGTGCACCGCAGGCGCTGGCGCTCGATGCGCAGTTGATCGCCCTGAACCTTCCGGCCGAAGACTTCGATGAGCTGGCCTGGCGCGGTGCGCGCCTGTTGCAGCGCGCCAACTGCGTGGACAGCGGCTTTGCCGCCGTGCTCCAGCAGGCAGAGCCGCTGCCGCTGGGAGAGGGTTTGTGGTGGCTGCACAGCGAACGCCAGGTTCGCCAGCCAGGCCTGGCCTTCGTCACCCCGGCACAACCTGTGCGTTATCGCGATCAACCGCTGACTGGCCTGTTCTGCCTGGCCAGCCTGGGGGCTGCCCACCAGGCATTGCTCGAACGGTTGTGCGAAGTGTTGATCGAAGGCCGCGGGCAGATGCTCTACCAGGCCACCAGCAGCCGCGCCGTGCTCGAAGTGCTCGGCGGCGAGGCGCCTGCCGACTGGCCGAGCGCACGCATCCTGCTGGCCAATGCCCACGGCCTGCATGCCCGCCCAGCCAAGGTGCTGGCGCAACTGGCCAAACGTTTCGAGGGCGACATTCGCGTGCGCGTGGTCGAGAGCGGTCAGCCTGGCGTCTCGGTGAAAAGCCTGAGCAAGCTGTTGAGCCTGGGCGCGCGCCGTGGCCAGGAACTGGAACTGGTGGCCGAGCCCGCTATCGCCGCCGATGCCCTGCCTGCGTTGCTGGCAGCCATCGAGCAAGGGCTGGGCGAGGAGGTGGAGGCGCTGCCGCTTGTCCCAGAGGCCTCTGCGCAGCCAGCCATCGAAACGGCGAAGGCGCCGGCGGCCGGCAGCCGCGTACAGGGTGTGGGCGCTGCCCCGGGTATCGCGTGCGGCCCTGCCCACGTCGTGACCGAGCGCACGTACGACTACCCGCTGCACGGCGAGTCGTACGATCAGGAATGTCACAAGCTGACCCAGGCGGTGGCTGCCGTCAGTGCCGATCTTCAGGTGCTGGTGCAGCGCAGCGACGCGGCCATCGGCGAGATTTTCGTCACCCATCAGGAAATGCTGGCCGACCCGGCTCTGACCGACGACGTCGAGCAACGCCTGGCCCAGGGGGAGAGTGCCGCTGCCGCGTGGGTGGCGGTGATCGAGTCAGCCGCCAGCCAGCAGGAAGCGCTGCATGACGCTTTGCTGGCCGAGCGGGCTGCCGACCTGCGCGACGTGGGCCGCCGCGTCTTGGCCCAGCTGTGCGGGGTCCAGACGCAGAGCGAGCCTGACCAACCTTACGTACTGGTGATGAGCGAGGTCGGCCCCTCAGATGTCGCCAGGCTCGACCCGGCGCGGGTTGCCGGTATCGTCACGGCCCAGGGTGGCGCCACCGCGCACAGCGCCATTGTCGCCCGGGCGCTGGGTATCCCTGCCGTGGTCGGAGCCGGCGCCAGCGTGCTGCTAATGGAAAATGGCACGCCGCTGCTGCTCGACGGCCAGCGCGGTGTGGTCAACGTCGCGCCGCCAGCCGAAGAGCTGCAGCGTGCATTGGCTGAGCGCGACCTGCGCGAGCAGCGTCTGCAAGCCGCCTGGGCCAAACGTTTCGACCCAGCCGTGACCCGTGATGGCCATGCCATCGAAGTGTTCGCCAACATTGGTGAAAGCAGCGGTATCGCCAAAGTGGTGGAGCAGGGGGCCGAAGGCGTCGGCCTGTTGCGCACCGAGCTGATCTTCATGGCCCATTCCCAGGCGCCGGATGTGGCCACCCAAGAGGCCGAGTACCGGCGCGTGCTCGATGGCCTGGACGGGCGCCCGCTGGTGGTGCGTACACTGGACGTGGGCGGTGACAAACCGCTGCCCTACTGGCCGATCGCCGCGGAAGAAAACCCCTTCCTCGGCGTGCGCGGCGTGCGCCTGACCCTGCAGCGCCCGCAGGTGATGGAAGACCAGCTGCGTGCCCTGCTGCGCGCCGCCGATCAACGCCCTTTGCGCATCATGTTCCCCATGGTCGGGCAGATGCACGAGTGGCGCGAGGCACGTGCGATGGTCGAGCGCCTGCGTATGGAGATTCCCATGGCAGACCTGCAGGTGGGCATCATGGTCGAGGTGCCCTCGGCAGCCTTGTTGGCGCCGCAACTGGCGCGCGAGGTGGACTTCTTCAGCATCGGCACCAATGACCTGACCCAATACACCCTGGCCATCGACCGTGGCCACCCCAGCCTGTCCGCCCAGGCCGATGGGCTGCATCCTGCGGTCCTCAGCCTGATCGACATGACAGTGCGCGCCGCCCACGCCCATGGCAAGTGGGTGGGGGTTTGCGGCGAACTGGCGGCTGACCCGCAGGCCGTCGCGGTGCTGCTGGGGCTTGAAGTGGACGAGCTGAGCGTGGCGTCGCGCAGCGTTGCCGAAGTCAAGGCCCTGGTGCGCCAGGCCGATTCCCGTACAGCCCGCGCCCTGGCGCGCGAGGCCTTGCAACAAGACAGCGCCGCCGCGGTTCGCGCGCTGGTGGAGCGTTATTGAATGGCCAAGATCCTGACCCTGACCCTCAACCCTGCCGTGGACATCACCATCGGGCTCGACAGCCTGCGCCCCGGTCACGTCAACCGCAGCCAGGCCCAGCACAGCCACGCAGCTGGCAAGGGCTTGAACGTCGCCCAGGTGCTGGCCGACCTGGGCCATACCGTGACCGTCAGTGGTTTTCTTGGGCAGGACAACCTGCAGGCATTCGAAGCGCTGATCGACTGGCGCGGCTTCTGCGATTGCTTCGTGCGCGTGCCTGGGGAAACCCGCAGCAACCTCAAGCTGGTCGAGGCCGATGGCCGCGTCACCGACATCAATGGCCTGGGCCCGGAAGTGGACGCGGCCGCCCGCGATGCCTTGCTGCGCCTGTTGCGCCAGGAAGCACCGGGGCATGACGCCGTGGTCGTTGCTGGGAGCCTGCCACGCGGGATTAGCCCTCAATGGTTTGGTGATTTGCTCGATGAGCTCAAGGCCATGGGCTTGAAAGTGGCGCTGGACACCAGCGGTCAGGCGCTGCGCGTCGGTCTGCAAAGCCTGCCCTGGCTGGTCAAGCCCAATACCGAAGAGTTGGGCGAAGCCCTGGGCACGCCCGTGGACGATGCCAGTCAACAGCGACTGGCCGCCCGGCAGCTACTGGATGAGGGCGTCGAGCACGTGGTGGTTTCGGCCGGCGAGCACGGGGTACGCTGGTTCGCCCATGATTTCACCCTGGCGGCGGTACCGCCCAAGGTGAAGGTGGCCAGCACGGTCGGTGCTGGGGACTCCCTCGTGGCCGGCATGGTCCACGGGCTGTTGCAGGGTGAAGCCGCATCGCGCACCTTGGCCCGTGCCACCGCCATCGCCGCACAGGCCGTCACCCAGGTGGGTTTCGGCATCAACGACCATGACCAGTTGGCCCGCCTGCAAGCCGCTGTGAGCCTGACAGAACAACAAGAGGGTTGCCAATGAACATTGTCATTCTCACTGCCTGCCCCAACGGCCAGGTATCGAGCGTGCTCAGCGCACGTCTGCTGGCGGCTGCGGCTCAGCGCCGTGGCTGGACCACCCAGGTCGAGGTGCAGGATGCCGAGCATCCCGAACGACAGCTCGACGCAGCGCAGATCGCCGACGCCGACTGGGTGCTGGTGGTCAGCACCGGCCCGGTGGACCTTACCCGCTTTGTAGGCAAGCGTGTGTACCAGAGCACGCCGTCCCAGGCTTTGGCTGACCGCGAAGGTTTTCTCGACGAAGCAGCTGCCAATGCGCAGCCGCTGACGGCCGTAGCCCCCGATGTCGACACCCGCGAGGAAGTGCGCATCGTTGCAGTCACTGCGTGCCCGACGGGCGTCGCCCATACCTTCATGGCGGCCGAAGCCCTGCAACAGGCCGCGCAACAGATGGGTTACCAGCTCACCGTTGAAACCCAGGGCTCGGTCGGGGCACGCAACCCGCTTTCGGCCCAAGCCATCGCAGCTGCCGACGTGGTGCTGCTGGCCGCTGACATCGAGGTGCCCGCAGCGCGCTTTGCGGGCAAGCGCATCTACCGCTGCGGCACTGGCATTGCGCTCAAGCAGGCCCGCGCCACCCTGGACAAGGCATTGGCCGAAGCCAAAGTGGAGGAGGGTGGGACTGCTTCTGCCAATGCCGCCGCCAGCAAGGGCGAAAAAACCGGCGTCTACAAGCACCTGCTGACCGGTGTCTCGTTCATGCTGCCCATGGTCGTGGCCGGGGGCCTGCTGATCGCCTTGTCGTTCGTGTTCGGTATCGAAGCCTACAAGCAAGCGGGGACGCTACCGGCTGCGCTGATGCAGATCGGCGGTGAAGCGGCCTTCAAGCTGATGGTGCCACTGCTGGCCGGCTATATCGCCTGGTCCATCGCCGATCGGCCAGGGTTGGCCCCAGGCATGATCGGCGGCCTGCTGGCCAGCACCCTGGGCGCCGGCTTCATCGGCGGCATCGTGGCGGGCTTTCTGGCCGGCTACAGCGCCAAAGCCATTGCCCGCTGGGCGAAGCTGCCCACCAGTCTGGAGGCGCTCAAGCCGATCCTGATCATTCCCTTGCTGGCCAGCCTGTTCACCGGTCTGGTGATGATCTATGTGGTGGGGCAGCCGGTGGCGGCCATGCTCGAAGGCCTTACGCGGTTTCTCGACAGCATGGGCACCACCAACGCAATCCTGCTGGGGCTGCTGCTTGGTGGCATGATGTGCGTCGACCTCGGCGGACCGATCAACAAGGCCGCCTATGCGTTCTCGGTAGGGTTGCTGGCGTCTTCGAGCTATGCCCCGATGGCCGCCACCATGGCCGCCGGCATGGTGCCGCCGATTGGCCTGGGCTTGGCCACGTTCCTGGCCAGGCGCAAGTTTGCCCAGAGCGAGCGGGAGGCGGGCAAGGCGGCCCTGGCACTGGGGCTGTGCTTCATTTCCGAAGGGGCCATCCCATTCGCCGCCAAGGATCCGCTGCGAGTGATTCCGGCGAGCCTGGCAGGGGGCGCGCTGACTGGGGCCTTGTCCATGTACTTTGGTTGCAAACTCATGGCGCCCCATGGTGGACTGTTCGTCCTGTTGATCCCGAACGCCATCAACCATGCCGCGTTGTACCTGTTGGCGATTGTCGCAGGTAGCTTGCTGACGGCGGTGGTGTATGCGCTGATCAAGAAGAACGAAAACGTCGAGCTGATGGTGGCGCCGGTCAAGGGGTAAGGTTGCTCAACGGCAACACTTTCATGGCCACGGATGTCGCTCATCGGGCGTGCTGGCTTTCACATGAAGTCCAGGATGGGCCGATGAATACGTTCGCTCCGACATTACGCGATCACTGTGGGAGATTCTATGGTTTTCAGCAAGCCAGTTTCCCCTTTCTGGTGACATATTCGTCCTGATTTCTCATCAGGGCGAACGCCACCCGCGCAAGTTTCCTAGCCAAAATCACCAGTGCTTGGGTCGTCGCTTTTCCTGCCGTGCGCTGTTTCTCATAAAGCTCTTTCCATGCCGCCGATCGGCTGGCTGCCATCGCAGCGTTATGAAGTAGACGACGGATCTCCGAGCAGCCGCGCTTGGTAAGACGGCGACGTCCATTCTTCTGCCCAGAATCGCTCACTCTCAAGTCCATCCCCAAAAAGGCGATGTATGAGTCGCTGCTCTTAAATTCACCTCTCACAAATGCCATTACCAATGCGGTGGCGGTGAGAAAACCGATTCCTTCCACTGCCTGGCAACGTGCAACTTGCTCCTGCAATCCAGCCTCGCGCAGCACTTCTTTCAGTTTCTTTTGGATCAACTGGTCCAGCCGATCAATCGATTTCACAAAGGTCTCGAAGGCGGCTCTAAGCAGATTTTCGTTGGCCCAACTTTGGGTCATCGCAGTGCGCGCAGTCACCAAAGCCGCCCGGCGCCGCAGCAGGCTCTGGAGCTTGCCGTAGACGGCTGGCGGAGGGCTCCAGGGCCGGAGTTCGTTACCTTCGTTCCTAAGGAAACGGGATAGTAGTCGAGCATCAGATGGATCAGTCTTTACACGTCCCCCGACACCTTTTCTGTAGTTGTTTAACTGGAATCCGTCGACGACATAAACCTGAAAACCCATCCCGTGGGCTAGTTCAACCAAGTCCAAGTGGTAGACATTGGTAGCCTCAACGGCGATCGCCGTGTGGGCCGCTTGCTGTTTGAGCCACTTCTTGATTTCTGGCTTAGCGTTTTTAATCTTGATAATTTCATCGCGGTCGTCGTGATGAATAACCAGCTCCGCTTTTGCGACATCTACACCCACGATTAACCGATCTACCTGCATTGCCATGGGTGGCTCCTCACGTTATGGTTCTAGGGCTTGAAGGGGGTTTCACCAAGAGGCGCTGGCTTGCTTCTATCGTCGTTCAAAAACGATGCATTCTTTATCGGCGCTTTGGTGGAAGGGGTGGGGCGATGTCTCCCACAGTCTGTACTGCTGCTGACAGTCAGAATCGGCTTTCGCGTCCCACCACCCCTTCAAGTCTAACCATACAAGCGGCCTTGCGCTGCGATGGGCCGCGTAGCGGCCCAGGCAATATGAGCTGCGAAGCTGAAATCTGGGGGCCGCTACGCGGCCCATCGCGGCACAAGGCCGCTTCCCACACTGACCGCGTGACGCCTGAGTGCCTGGCTCACACAACTTTGTGGGAGGGGCCTTGTGCCGCGATGGGTTGCGAAGCAGTCCAATATTTCAGCCCCATACAGTGCCGTTCAACGAGGGCACGGTCGGCGAACCCGCTCAACACCCATGCTTACGCCGCAATGGCACCAACAGGTCACCCAGGCCGTTATGGTCGACCTCATGCATCAAGGCCAGCAACTCCCCCAGCTCCCCTGTAGGAAAGCCCTTGCGCGCAAACCACGCCAGGTAATCGCCTGGGAGGTCGGCAATGATCCGGCCTTGGTATTTGCCAAACGGCATGCTGCGGGTCACCAACAGTTCGAGACGTTCCGGGTTGAACATTTTTGTGCTCGTCTGAAAGAGGCTCACCATACTGCAAACTGCACGACCAACCGAAGCGGATCATGCATAACGCGACGTATGTCAATTTGCCGTTATCTTTTAATCTATTGATTTATAAGGACTTATTTTTTTTCAAAAGCTGGCACGAAGGCTGCTCCTGTCTACTCATCAACCCTCAAGGAGTTTGAGTCATGAGCGATACCAACAAAGACGTGATCGATATTCTCAACGACCTGATCGAATACAGCAAAGACGGCCAGAAAGGCTTTCTGAAATCGGCAGAAGACGTTAAGAATCCAAGCCTCAAAGCCTTCCTGACTGAGCGCGCCGCTGGTTGTGGCCAAGCTGTTTCGGAGCTTCAAGCCGAGGTCCGTCACTTGGGCGGTGACCCGGAGACGTCCACCAGCTTCACCGGTGACCTGCACCGTGCCTGGATCGAAATCAAGACAGCCTTCACCAGTCACGATGACGAAGCGGTGATGAATGAGACCGAGCGTGGCCAGGATTATGCCCTCAAGGCATACCGTGAAGCGCGTGAAAAGCTCACCAAACTCAACGTTCCTGCTGCTGCCAACAGCCTGGTGCTGGTTGATCGTCAGTTGCAAGGCGTGCAGAAAAACCACGATGAAGTAAAAGCACTGCGTGACAAGGTCCGCGCCCAGTCCTAAATGACCGGGCCTTCTACCCGGTTGCGGCCCTTGGCCTTGGCCCGGTAGAGCGCTTCATCCGCACCACCCAGCAGGGCTGCAAGGCCCTGCTGGGTGTTTGCGTTGAGGCTGCCAATGCCGATGCTCACCGTGACCGGCTGGGTATCGTCGCCGAAAGGAGCGAGTCGCTCGACGCTGCGGCATATTCGTTCTGCCAGCATCCGTGCTCCTTCCACATCGGTTTCTGGCAGCACCACCTGAAATTCCTCCCCGCCATACCGAGCGGCCAGATCGGCCGGCCGATGGATGCAGGCCTCAATGGCCTTTGCCACCTCGCGCAGTGCGTGATCACCGCCCGCATGGCCGTGGCGCTGATTGAACGCCTTGAAATGATCCACATCCACCATCAGCACCGTCAGTGGCTGGCGGGTACGCTGGGCACGTGCCCATTCATGGCGCAGCACCTGGTCCAGGTGCCGGCGATTGGCCAGGCCGGTCAGGCTGTCGGTCGCGGCCAAGGTCGCCAGGCGCTGTTCAGCCTGGTAGCGCCGACGCAGCTCCCGGCCGAGCAGCCAGGTCAACCAGATGATCCCTGCACACAGCAGCCCGGTGGCGACGCTGACCAGCAGCGCCGTGCGGCGCCAGGACGCGAACACCTCGTCGGTGGCATGCACCACCAGCACGATCAGCGGCAGGTCGCCCACCCGGGCAAAGGTATACATGTGCTCGCTGTTATCCCCGGCTGAGGCCGCGACGAAGCTGCCACTCTGTTGCCCGAGTATCCGCTGGAAATTAGGCTTGCCCGCGTACTGGCTGCCCACAGATGGGTCGGACGGGCCCATGGGTTGGCGGGCCAGCAGCTGGCCTTCGACGTTGAACAGGTTCACGCTGCTGTTGGCGCCGATATCCAGGCGTTTGAACAGATCGGTGACATAGCCAAGGCGCAGTGCGCCGGCTGCAATCCCGGCGAAATTGCCGTTCGGGTCGGTAATGCGCCTGCTGAAGCTGATGCACCAGTCCAGGTCGCCCAACCGGGCCTTGAACGGCGGCCCCACCAGCAGGGCAGTGTTTGGGTTGTGCAAGTGGGTCTGGAATACGCCCGTGTCCCGGAAGTTGGCCTTGCGCGGTACGCTGCTGGTCGAATCACCCACCACGTCACCATTGCTGTTCAGCCATAGTACGTCCCCGCGCTTGCGGTCGGCGAAGGTGTCATCGAACAGCAGCCGTTGGCGCAGGGGGGCGGGTACCGAGAGCAGCTCCTTGCGGCCTACCGCCCAGATCAACCCCTGAAGGGCCTGATCATAAAGCTCGACATTGCGCAGAATGTCACTTTCGATCAATTGCACGATGTTGTTGGCCGAGCGTACGGCCGACTGCTCCACGCTCTCACGCTCGCGCATCAGCAAGTAGCTGACGATGGCCACGATGGCGAGCACGGCCAGGCAACTGCCCAGCACAAGAGCCAGTTCAGGGTGCGACCGGGAAGGGGCGAGGCGTAACGGTGAGGTAGGCATGGTCGCGACTGCTGGGGGCCATTTGCGGCGGCGACATTCTAGGCAAGTGGTGATTGTCGGACAAGTTCGCCCGACGGAATCACAGCGCGGCAGAGATCGCCCTGCCGCACGGATTAGCCAGTGGCTGCACCAGGCTGTCAGAACACGTTCAGGGGGTAGTCGACGATGACGCGCACTTCGTCGTTGTTGCTGTTGCCGTCGATCGAGGCGTAGCCTTGGCCGCCGCGGTGCGTGGCGTAACGGACCAGCACCGAGAGGTCTTTGAGGTCGCCTTCCTGGAACACGTACTTGATGTCCAGGTCACGTTCCCAGTGCTGGGCCTGCTTGCCATCGGCCCGGTAGTAGTCGTAGTGGCTGTTGTCCTGGGCGGCCTTGGTCAGGTCGGCCTTGCCCCGCGAGTACGACAGCGATGCGCTCAGGCCAGGCAGGTCGAGACCGGCGAAGTCATACCCGTACTGAAGTTTCCAGGACCGCTCGTTCGGCGCGTTGAAATCCGAATACATGCGCGAGTTGTCCAGGTAGACGCTGTCTCCGAGGTTGATGTAGTCGAACGGCGTATCGCCGTTAACCCGCTGATAGGCGGCGGTCACGGTATGAGCGCCTGCATTGAGGGTCAGGTGCAGGCTGTAGGTGTTGTTGTCGATGCTGCCCAGCAAGGCCCGGCCTGTGTCTTGCGTATGGTAGAAGTGAGCGCCAGGGTTGAGGCTGACCTGCTCGTTGACCACATAGGTGTAGTCGAAGTCGGCGTAGTACTGGTTCCAGATGTCCTTGAGTTCAGCCGCATACACGCTGGTCGTGATGTTGGGTGTACCGCTCCAGGCTGCGCCCGCCCAGCTCAGGTGCTTGCTTTTGCCGCGCTCATCCAGTGAGCCGTAGTAGGTGTCAATACGGCGATGGCCGCTTTGGTTGTAGGGCTTGGTGAAACTGACCTTGCCACCCTCAAGCAGCAGCCCTTCGACGCTGGTGTTGGTCAGGCTGATACCCCGGAACGTCTGCGGCAGCATCCGGGTTTCGCCACCGGCGATCACGGGGTTGGTCAGAAACAGATCACCGGCCTTGAACTCGGTGTCCAGCGCCTTGAGCTTGAGTGCCGCGCCTGCGGTGGAAAACGAATGCGGGGCTGCCCCCAGTTCACCGTCGCTTTTCACATGGGTCGGCAGGATGCTGGTGCCTGCATGACCACCACCACCGTCGAGCTTCACCCCCAGCATGGCGTGCGCGTCCAGACCAAAACCGACAGTGCCTGGTGTATAACCGGATTCGAAGCGCGCCACTGCCCCTTGACCCCATTCCCGCGTATCGCGTGCACCGTGATTGTGGGTATCGCGGTTGAAATAAGCATTGCGCAGGTGCAGGTTCAACGACGATCCCTCGACGAAACCCTCGGCGTTGTCATCGGTGGCCTGAGCCGTGACGGGAATACTTGCACTGAGCGCAATGAAAAGCGGGGTGAAGCGAAACGCGAAAGACACCGGTATAGACTCCTTGATCGGTAGGCGGGGCAGTGCTTGTTATAAGGGATGGCCATGCTTGGCGCATGACAAAACTGCCAGGAAAAAACACAGCGCATACGAAAAAAAGCCGCTGATCGGGCAGCGGCTTTTAGAGGCTAACATATTGAAACAGATGAATCCCATGGCGCTTGTTGAACGCGCCGGGGCGTAGGCTCAGCTGTCGGCGTCGGTATCGACAACCGCTTTGGACGCTGTCTGTGGCGAGCCTTTGACAGTGTCGGCAAGCTGTGTGGCCACTGTTTCACGGGCGTCCTGATGGGCCGCGGCGAACTCGGCGTTGCGGGCCACGAATGCAGGCGATTCTTCGGCCATGGCCAGAGGGGACAACAACAGGGACGACAGGACGAACACGCTGGCAATACCCATACTGTTGGACATTTCTAACTACCTTCTTGCGGTGCAAGTGCTAATGAGGACAGGGGTAAAGTTAGTCGTGTGGAGGCAGTTTAAACAGAGCGAAGTTGGATAAGCACTGTTGCGTAAAAGGTAAGTATCGGGGCTGGAATGGCGGGGATTTTCTTTGAAATGCCCGGTTTAGAGCCTTGTAGGGAAATTGTGAGAGACGAAGTTCAGAGTGGGCGTTAGGGGGCTCACATTCAGGCGGTTACCGGACGTGGTCGGAGCGCACGCTTGCCTCGGCCAGAACGGCCACGAAGGTGGCAGCTGCAGGTGCTCAGCTTCGCAGCTCACATTGCCGGGGCCGCAAAACGGCCCCGCCCCTAGAACCCGATAAACGCATAATAAACCGGTGGCTGGACAGTCACCTGCACCCCAAGCGCCTGTAACTGAGCCTGCAATGCCGCATCCTCGACATGCAGAGCCCAAGAACACCAAGTGTCCTGAGGCTGATCTGCAAGCGCTGTGGCAAACGCCTGCATGTCAGGCAAGTAGGCAGTAAAGCCGTTGCCTTTGAGCGCGCTAGTCGTCATGCCCAGTGCATGGCAGACCGCTACCTTGGCTGCGATGTCCTCCCTGTCTGCCTGCCGAGAGGCCTGCACCAACGCCTGCAACTGGGCATCGACCAACTGCGTGCCGTGGATCAGCTCAGGCCCCTGTTGCCAGGCCTCAGGCGGGCAATCCTTGCTCTCGGGCCGCAAGGGGATGTGCGGGTTGATTTCAACCGGATAGATCCTGCACACCAGTGGGCGCTGGTCGTAAATGGCGCACAGGTCGTTGTCGTCCAGATAGCGGCAGCGGCCAGGGTTGAAGGCCGCGAAGGTTACCGACACCCGGATCTGGCCGTCGGCACTGGGCACGGCGTGAGAGCGCAACAGCACATGTTCGCGTTGCTCAGGAGGCATGCCAGGGCCGTCGACGACGAATGCCTCTATCAGCACGATCACCTGCCCACCGTCGCGGGCCCAGCGCTGCGACTCGACCAGGGTCAGGGGCACATGGTGGCCGCTGCAGCACTTGCCGCAGCCGGTGCAGGCGAAACGCAGGCTATCGCTCACTTGGTTTGCGGGCTCCATTCACTTACATACGCCCGCTGCTGCTTGCGGTCATACAGACACAACTCGGTACCGGTACGCTGCTTCATGTGCTTTTGCGGGTACACGCCTTCGATCAGCAGTGCGCTCATGCCGGACTGATCGTCGAATTCGGCGGGCTTGCCGCGAGCATGGGCGTTCTTGAACTGGCTGGCAGCCAGGCAGGCCTTGAGCATCTGCTGACGGTGCTCGTTCCAGGCCTGGCTGCTGGAGGCTTGGGCGACACCGCTGAAGAGGGCGTAGGCGACCATGAGAGAGCAGAAAGGCTTCATACAGATTTCCAGAAAGCGTTTGGGTGAGTGAATTTTGCCAGAATATTCTGTCGTAGAAAATGATAGGAAGATTTCCAAAGATTTATAAATGGAATCGCTTATTTTTGAAGTTTTCCAGATGTGCT
The DNA here is from genome assembly GCF_002812565.2 of Pseudomonas sp. SGAir0191. Lineage (NCBI taxonomy): Bacteria > Pseudomonadati > Pseudomonadota > Gammaproteobacteria > Pseudomonadales > Pseudomonadaceae > Pseudomonas > Pseudomonas sp. SGAir0191. Next base: position 4,135,931 of record NZ_CP025035.2, on the reverse strand, counting down.
TTGTTTCTATTCGCCTGGTCATTGAGCGGGTGGCTATTGGCTTATGTCTCAGGGTTAATATTTTTTGGTGCCGAGTGGTTTGAATTTATACCGGGGTAGGTTTCACGAGTGCTCCGTAGTATGCTTTGCTCAGCTTTGCTGCCTCCGCCTTGTCTCTGATGCTAGCGTTAGCCTCTCTGAATATTCTGTAGTATTTGTGTCCCACGCCAGCACTCAGCCCCAAGCTTTCGGCATGGTTATTAATTCTGTCAAAGGACCGCTTGCTCATGGAAGTTGGGGAGAGTTCAGGTGAAAATCGAGCATACGACATCCGTTTCGGGATTACTTGAATTTCCCCCCAAAGGCCATTGGGTGTCGGAATGATCGCATTGATTCCGCTGTAGCCAAGGGGGTCTGTTGAAGCGTCAATGTATTTGTATTTTCCACCCAAGGCTTCAATGGCCTTGACGATCTGAGGGGCAGTTCTTTTTTTCGCGACTAGCGCGTTTCTGACAATGTCTTTAAGGAGAGTAGGGTCGCCAGCATACTTTTGCTGAGTTTTTTCCCAGGCGCGGGCCCAGGTTTTTTGTGGCGCTGGAACCCAACTGGCGCCGTAGATTTTGCCAAGTTGCTGCGCGGCGTCGTCGAGATAGATGTTTGCTTCAGGTGCTTTGGCGAACATCGTACGTAATTTTGCGCGTGCGGACCATTCCTTGAGGCTTTTCATTACCGCTGCACTAAAGTGACCGCTTGGGTCATGGTGGCCTACGGGGTCTCCCAGTCCATAAGTGAAAGCATTGATGCCGCCCATGCCCATGGGGCTGTAGCTATCCGGTTTTTCAAATCGCATAAGGGTTGTGTTGAAACTGCGATAGCCGTTGCCAAGAATATAATGCCCAGTGTGCTCTTGGCGTTCGCCGTTGAATGCCAGCAGGTTTTGTTCGGTTGATGCGCATAAACCATAAGGGGTATACGTTTTGAAAAGCCTGCCTTGAAGGGTTTTTTCAATAAGTACCGTATGCTGTCTGTCCGTGCCAAGGAGGGCTAGGGTTTTGCCTGAAGATGTCGCGGTAACAGTTGCGATGGGTAAGCTATTGCACCGAAAGTACACACGTTGACTGAACGAATCAATCTCTGTGACAAGTTGGTCGTTCGCGTAAAAACGAAGGTGTCGGAGCATGAGCACGTCTCGCTTGCTACTAAGATGGATGCCCGATTCTGTACCGGAAACCATACCGGTAAAATTGGTAAAATTAGTAGTTGACTATTTGTGCACTCTACAGTCTGAGCGCACGGCACGGGCGGCCACCACCAGACAATCGGTCAGCTCTGGAGAGGAGAACTTGGTGAGGATGGCATTGGCCCCGGCCTGGGTTGCCTTCTCACTGCTCATGGCGCTGTCCAGCGAGGTGTGCAGCAGCACGTACAAGTGCTGGAAGTCAGGTGTTTCGCGCAGGGTGCGGGTGAATGCGTAGCCATCCATTTCGCTCATTTCGATGTCGGAGACGATGATGTTGATTTCCTGCGCGGTGCCTTGCAGTTCCAGCAACACATTGATAGCGTCTTTGGCGCTGCGCGCGGTGTGGCATTCGATGCCCAGGTTGCGCAGTGTGTGCACCGACTGCTGCAGGGCCACCTGGCTGTCATCCACCACCAGGATATTGGCGGCGGCCAGCAGGCTGGCGTCCTCCTCGTTCAAGGTGCCGTGGGGCGCATCGGCCACCGGTGGGGCGATGGAGTGGATGACTTTTTCGATGTCCAGCACCTGAACGAGGGCGTTGTCGACCCGGGTTACGCCGGTGATGAACGAGCGGGTGCCCGAAGCAAAGGGGGGCGGTTTGATGTCGGTGCTCAGGCAGTGCACGATGCGGCTGACCGCCTGCACGTGCAGGCCCTGGCGCGAGCGGCTGATCTCGGTGACGATCAAGCACCCTGCGTTGGGGTCGGCCAGCGGTCGCTCGCCAATGGCGCGGGACAGGTCGATGACCGACAGCGGGTGCCCGCGCAGGGTCGCTACGCCTTTGACATGGGGGTGGGACTCGGGAAGCTTGGTCAGCGCCGGGCACGGAATGATTTCGCTGACCTTGAGCAGGTTGATTGCCATCAGCTTGCCGCTGCGCAGAGTGAACAACAGCAGGGACAACGCGTCCGCGCGGGCATTTTGCTTGGCCATGGTGACCTTCGGTGGGGAACAGGGGATAACAGGTTATCGGCCTGTTCCGTCAAGGCTTTAGGGGCGCCTGCGCTAACGTTCGCGCAAAGCTTCCTTGGCCCGGTTCAGGGGTTTGATGAGGTAGTCGAGTATGGTCTTCTCCCCGGTGCGAATATCCACCGTGGCGATCATCCCCGGTACGATCGCAAACTGCTTGCCGGCCTTGTTCTGCAGGCTGTCCTGTTCGGTACGAATGAACACCCGGTAATAATAGATTTCAGGTTTGACCTCGTCCTGCAGGGTATCCGGCGAAATCCCCACCACCTTGCCGTCCAGGCCGCCGTACACCGAGTAGTCGTAGGCGCTGATCTTCACTTTCGCGGCCTGGTCGGGGTGAATGAAGGCAATGTCCCGTGGCGCGATGCGGGTCTCGATCAGCAGGCGCTCATCCATCGGCACGATCTTCATCACCTGGCCGCCGGGCTGCACCACACCGCCCAGGGTGTTGACTTCGATATCCTTGACGATGCCCCGCACAGGCGAGCGCAGGGTCAGGCGCGTCAATGAGTCGCTGCGGCCACGAATCACCTCCGACAGGCTGTCGGCCTCGGCACTGGCCTTGGCCAGCTCTTCCCTGGCTCGCACCAGGTACTCCGAGCGCGCCTCGGTGGCCTTGAGCTCCAGTTCCGAGCGTTGACGGTTCAGGCGGATGACCTCGACGCGGCTGGAGGCGCCCATCTTCGCCAGGTTTTCGGTGATCTTGAGTTCGCTGCGCACCAGCCGCAGCGAGTCCTCGATACCGGCCAATGTCTGCTCAAGACCACGGCGGCGGGTGGTGTACAGCGCCGTCTCCGCCTCGATCAGCTCGGGCGACTCGCGCAGGCTGGCCGGGAATTTCAGCGGCTTGCCCGTGACCTCTGCCTGCAGCCGCGCCTGGCTGGCCTTGGCCGCGCGGTACTTGGCTTCGCTTTCGCCCACGCTCGATGATGTCTTGGTCGGGTCAAGCTGGGCCAGGACCTGGCCGCGCTCGACAAGGTCACCTTCGGCCACGCTCATCTGCGCGACGATGCCTCCTTCGAACGACTGGATGACCTGCTCGCGGGAGCTGGGGATGACCTTGCCCGTGCCGGTGGACACCTCGGTCACCTCGAACCAGGCAGCCCAAGCCAGGAATGCCGCCAGCATCACCGCGCACAGGGTGATCAGGCGCCCGGCCCGAAACACCGCCTGGTCATCCTGACCATCGAGATAAGAGGCGGGAAGTTCATGGTTGCTCATGCCTGCGCTCCTTGCAGTTTGGCCAACGCGGCGTCGCGCGCGTCGTCGATCACGATACGGCCGCCGTCGAGCACCAGGATGCGATCCACCCGCTGCAGCACGCTCAACCGGTGGGTGGCGATCACCAGGGTGCGGCCCTGGCAGAAGCGGTCCAGGTTATCCAGCAACCGGCGCTCGGTAATGTCATCGAGCGAAGCAGTAGGTTCGTCCAGCAGCAGCACCTGCGGCTGGCGCACCAGCAAACGCGACAGCACCAGGGCCTGGCGCTGCCCACCGGACAGGCCCAGGCCGCCTTCGAGGATCAGGTGATCCATGCCTTTGGGGAGGCGACGCACGAAATCCAGTGCACCGGTGGCCGACAGCGCCGCCACCAGCTCCTGATCGCTGGCCTGGCCGGCGCCCAGGGTCAGGTTCTCGCGCAAGGTGCCGTGGAACAGCCTGGCGTACTGGGCCAGCAAGCCTACGTCACGGCGCAGGTCGGCCGGGTCCAGGTGCGCCATGGCGATACCGTCCAGGCTCACCTCGCCCTGCATCAGGTCCATGCTGCCGGCCAGCGCCTGCAGCAACGTCGACTTGCCAGCGCCGTTGCGGCCAAGCACGGCAATGCGCTCACCCGGACGAATGTCCAGCTGCGCGATGTTGAGCACAGGCGGCGCTTCTTCGCTGTAGCGGAAGGTGGCCTGGCGCAAGCGGTATTCACCGCGCAGGGCAGGCATGTGCACCCGTGCTTCGCCTTCAGGATGGTCCACTGGCGATTGCATCAGCTTGTCCAGCCCTTGCAGGGCCACCTTGGCCTGCTGCCATCGGGTCAAGACATGGGTCAGTTGGGCCAGCGGCGCCATCATGCGCGAGGCCAGCATGGAGGCGGCCACCAGGCTGCCGGTGGTCAGGTCACCGGCGATCACCATGGGCGCACCGATCACGATGACCACGGCGAACACGGCCCCTTGCACATTCTGCGTCCAGGCCACCAGCCCGTTGGTGAGGGTGCGCAGGCGCAGGTTGGTGTGGGCGCAGGCGGCGTTGTACTGGTTCCATTGCCGCTCGAAACGCGCCTCGGCTTGCAGGGCCTTGATCTCGTCCAGGCCTTGGATGCTCTCGACCAGCATGGCGTTGCGCAACGAGGACTCGCGCATCGAGGCATTGGCTAACCGTGCCAGGCGCCGCTGCGCGAGCAAGCCCGGCACCACCATCGCCACCAGGGCTACGATCGGCACGAACACCAGCACGCCGCCGATCAGCCAGAACACGAACAGGAACAGCAGGAAGAAGGGCAGGTCGGCCAGTGCCGTCGCGGTGCTGGAGGTGATCAGGTCGCGGATGGACTCCAGCTCGCGCAACTGCGAAATGAACGAGCCGGTGGACTTGGGCCGCACCGAGTTGCGCAGGCGCAGGGCGTGGCCGTAGACCAGGTCGCTGACGCGCAGGTCGGCTCGCTTGCCCAACAGGTCGGTGACCTTGAGCCGCAGCAGGCGCATGCTGAAGTCGAACAGCAGCGCCAGCACCACGCCGCCAAACAGCACATACAAGGTCGGCAATGATTCGGCCGGAATCACGCGGTCGTAGACCTGCATTGAAAACAACACCCCAGCCAGCGCCAGTACGTTGGCGACCAGCGAGGCGATCATCACTTGCCCGTACGGGCGCAGGTCGCGCAGCACGATGCGGGCGAACCAGTGACGGTCGTACGGGGCGGTGTAGTCATCGGTGCGCACATCGCGCAGTGGCCGTGCAGGGCGCAGCAGTGCAACGCGGGTGATCCTGCCTTGCAGCGCATCGCGGGGCAGGCGCGAGGTCAGCCCTTGATCGCCTGCGAAGACCACCGCCAGGTCATCCTCCTGGGTCACCGACTCGACCACGGCCAATTGGCCGTCATCAAGCTCCAGCACCAGCGGCGTGCGCCATTGCCGCAAGCCTTTTGCGTCGAAACGCACAAAGCGCAAGGCCAGGCCGGCTTGGCGTGCCATGTGGCGCAGGATTTCGTCCAGGGGCCGGGCATCCTCATCGGCGGCCAGGCGGATGCGCTGGGGGGACACGTCCAGACGATAATGGTGCGCGACCTGCAGCATCACCTCCAGCCAAGGGCCGAGGTCAGCCCGCGCGCTGGTGGCAGGTGCCGGGGTGTGGGCCTGTTCGGGCAGTGTCACATTGACCGGATCGCTCATGGCTGAATCTCCACACCTTGCAGGTTACGCCCCTCGAGGCCGAAGGCCGCCCGCAGGGCGCCCGTGTTGTAGAGGCAGTCCACGTCCAGGCGCAGCAGGTCGGAACGGGTGCCGGCCAGTTCGAAGCGCGACTGGTAGATTTCCTGCTCGGCATTGAGCAAGTCGAGCAGGGGGCGCGTGCCCAGGTCCAGGTACTGGCGGCCGTAAAGCATCCGCGCTTCCTGAATGCTGTCCTGGCGGGCCTCGAGCGAGTTCAGGCGGCGGCCCAGCCCCGCTGTTTGCGCGGTGGCCTCGGCCAGGCCGCGGCGGGCCTGCAAGCGCGCGGCATCCTCGGCCGAATCGGCGGCCGTCAGGGCATAGCCCGCCGCGCGACTGCGGGCACTGATGGAGCCGCCCTGGTAGATCGGCACCTCCACGTTGAGGTAGATACCGGCCTGGGTACGGTCCAGGCGTGAGTTGTCACGGTTGTAGTCATTGTCCAGGTAGTGGTTGACCTGGGGCTGCAACGACACGGTAGGGTAGGCCTCGGCCTTGGCCTGGGCCAGTTCGGCCTGGCCCTGGGCACGTTGGGCAAGCGCCATCAGTACCGCTGGCAGGCGCTCGTCGCCCTGGCTCGGCCGCTTGCAGGCCTGGGCCAGTTCCCGAGGCGTTCGTTCGTCCAGGGAGACCGGCGTGGCGCGTCCGAGCAAGGCCGCCAGGGTCGAGCGCCAGCGCTCGTATTGGGCACTGTATTCTTCCAGCACGGCGCGGGCGCTTTGTACCCGCGACTCGGCCTGGACCACGTCGGAGCGGGTGCTGGCGCCCATGTCACTGCGCTGGCGGGCCATGCTGGCAATGTCGCCTACCCCGCGGATCTGGTCACGGGCAATGCCGATCAGCTGCTCATAGCGGCGCGTTTCAATCCAGGCGTAGGCCGTGTCGCGGGCCAGGTCATCGACCACCAGCAGGATATTGGCCTGGGCCCGGGCGGCTGCGGCCTGGGCAGCGCTGACCGCATGATCGACCTTGCCGAAGTCGTACAGCATCTGCTTGAGCGACAGGTTGATGGCCTGGCTGCTGCGGTCACCGCCGTAGCCGGTGTCATACCCGGTACGCAGGCCGCCGGAAATCTGCGGGTAATAACCTGCGCGGGCGACATTGATCCCTTCGCCTTGCTTGTACAGGTTGCCGATGGCCTCGGCGATGCTCGGGTGCCATTGCGCGGCTTGCAACACGGCCTCGGACAGCCCCAGGGGCTGCGCGCCGGCGACCGGGGCCATGCCCACGGCGGGCCTTGCCGGTACCGCGTCAGGCGCGTCCCTGAGCAGGGACGGCCCGATCTGGCGTAATGCAGGGTCTATGTCATCGGCGGCCTGGGCCACCGGTTGAAAATTCAAGGCCAGGAGCCCGAAGGCTCCCAGCAACCACGGTGACAGCGTACTGCTTGGCTTCACAGAGTATCCTTACTGCTGGTCATCGTCCTTGCCGCCGGGGGTGTACCCGGCGGGTTTGCAGCGGCCTCAGACCACATGGATACCGCTTTGCACCCACAAGTGGTGACTCGGATCCTCCTGGGCCGTGTATTGGTTATAGTCGATACCGTCGGCAGTTTGGTTCCCCACCTTGCTCCAGGTGTCGGTCATGTGAACCGAGTCACTTTCGTCCCCCTTGATGATCAGCGTGTCGCTGGCGCTGTCGGTGACCGCCACCACATCGGCCAGGGTCAATGTCAGGGTCACTGCGCTGGTGTCGTTGAGGTCGATGGTTTCGATCTCGTGCACCCGCCCGACCAGGTTGCCCAGGTCGATGCTGGCATCGCCGCCATTCCAGAGCAGGGTGTCGCTCCCGTTTGCTCCGTTGATGCTGGCAAAGGCCTGGTCGCTGATGACCAGGGTATCGTTGCCCGCGCCCCCCTCAAGCGTGACCGCGCTACCGGTGCTGGCCACCAGCGTGTCATTGCCATCGGTGCCGGCGATTACCTCGCTGGCAGCGACTGCGGCGACACTGGCCAGCGCCGCGCCCTCCTCACCGGTGTCCGCCATGATCGCAGCGGTGGCGGCAAAGCCGGTGACCGGGTCGAGGTTGATGGTGAGCGTGGCGGTGTCGGTGGTGCCGTTGGGGTGGGTCAGCTCGTAGGTGAACACTTCCCGTTGCCCGATCACCGACGAACTGAGACCGGCGTCGAGGGTATAGGCGTAGCTGCCGTCGGCCTGTACCACCAAGGTACCGTAATTGCCCTGGACGATGGCCCCGTTGTAGCCCGGAATGGTGAAGGTGTTCGCCGCCGTCAGCACGCTCAGCACCGTCAGGGGCGAGCCCAGGCTGTCGGCGCCCGCGCCGTCGGTCAGCAGGTTGCCGGTAACCGGCGTATAGCTGCCCACCACGAACTCGTTGAGGTGAGTTGCCGTGGCATTGACCGTGGTGGTCAGCGAGCTGAGCAGCCCAATGCCGCCTGCGGTGACCCGCACGTGGTAGGTGCCGGCGCCCTGGTTCTGGAAGGTGTAGCCCGCACCGCCGCCCAGCAGGGTGACCAATGAGCCACCACCCACGGTCTGCACCGTCACGTACTGCCCGGTGGCCGGGTTGAGCTTGAGCAGTTCGAGCGTGGTGCCGTTGAGTAGGGTCAGCAGGTTGGTGGAGTTGAGCACGACCTGTACATCAGCAGTGGTGTTGGCTGCCACGGTGGTGGTGTAGGTGGCCGAGCGGGTACCGAGCACCGGCAAGGACAGCGGTGAGAACGTGGTGGTGCTGCTGGTTTGCAGGTTCACCAGGCTGATGTTGGTGTTGTCGACGTCGTTCACCGCATCCACCACGGTGGCTGGCGCTGCATAGTTGGTGTTGCTCCACACCTCGGTGGCTTGAGGGCTGTCGATGCGCACGTACAGGTTGGCGGTGTCGGACTTGCCGTTCGGATGCACCAGTTGATAGCTGAATACATCCACCTTGCCGACGCTGCTCGGGCTGCCGTTGGGGGTGTAGGTGTAGCTGCCATCGCCCCTGATCACCAGCGTCCCGTACTGGCCCTGCACCGTGGTGGCGCTGCCAGCGGTCACGTAGCTCCCGCCTTTGAGCACCTGCAGGACCGCGTCGCTGTCCGGCCCACGCGCATCGGTAGTGCCATCGATACCCACGTCGGTGACCACGTTGCCGGACGTTGCAGCGCCTGTACCGGTGAACTGGGTCAGGCTGGTGGTATCGACCTGCAACGTGGTGTTGACCGTGGTCAGCAGGCCGATGCCGCCGCTACCCACGGTCAGCCGGTAGTCACCGGCACGCAGCTCGCCGATGTCCACGCGCAGGCCTTGGCCCAGCGGCAGCAATACCAGGTCGAGCAGGCCCTGGCTGTTGCCGGTGGCCAGCGTCACCCAGGCGCCACTGGCATTTTTTACCTGCAAGGTGAAGGTGGCGTTGTCCAGCAAGGCCAAGGCACTGCCCGTGTTGAGCGTCAGCGTCGGGTCCGCCGTTGTCCCTGCGCCCACTGTCCAGGTAAAGGTCTTGCTGAAGCCTGCCAGCAGGGTGCTGAACGAGTCCTGGTAGGTGCGGCTGCTGACGACGGGCGCAAGGTTGACCACCGCAGTGGCCAGGTTGTCGCTGGCGATGACCGGTGCATTGGCGTCCACATCGGGCGCGGTAACGGTGACATTGCCCGACACGTTGCCGCGTGGGTCGCTCAAGGTCACCGACAGCAGCTGGCCATTGTCCTGCGGTGGGTTCAAGGCCACGGTGAAGCTGCCGTTAGGCTGCACGGTACCGGTTTGCAGCACCGTGCCGGTCGCGCTGCGCACGGTGACGGTGGCGCCGGGCTCGCCAGTACCGGTCAGGCTGGTACCGTCGGCATTGACCTGCAGGTTGCCGGCGACCGCTGGCGGAGTGAAGTCCGGCGCCGTCAATGCAGTAGGCGTTGAAGCGTTGCCAGCTGCGTCCGTGAGCGTGACCGACAGCGCCTGGTTGTCGATCTGCGCAGCCGCCAGGCTGACCACGAACAAACCGTTGCTGCCGACCGTGGCAGTGCCCAGCACGGTGCCGGCGCTGTTACGCACCTGCACCGTGCTGCCGACCTGGCCCGAGCCGCTGACGGCGGTGCCGGTGGGGTTGATGGTGGCAAGCGGCGCTGCAGGCGGCGTGGTGTCGGGTGCGAGCACGCTGGCGCTGCCGGACAGGTTACCGGCGGCATCGGTCTGGCGTACTACCAGCAGTTGTCCATCGTTCTGCGGTGAGGTCAGGGCGATGGAGAAGGTGCCATTGGCCTGCACCACACCGGTACCGACCTGGCCACCTGGGCCTTGCACGGTAACGGTAGCGCCTGCTTCACCGTTGCCGGTCAGTACGGTGCCCGCACCGTTGACCACCACGTTGGTCGGCGCAGCAGGTGGTTGGACGTCAGGCGCGGTGAAGGCGGTGTTGCCAGAGGCGTTGCCCGCCGCATCGGTCTGGCTGACGTTCAGCACCTGGCCGTTCAACTGCGGGGCGTTGAGGTTGATGCTGAACTCGCCGGCGGCGTTGACCTGCCCGGTGCCCAGCACCGCATTGCCGGCGCTGCGCACGGTCACTGTCGCGCCCGCTTCGCCGGTGCCGGTCAGTACCAGGCCATTGCTCGACAACGCGACGATGACCGGGTTTGCAGGCGGGGTGATGTCTGCCGCCACCACGAAGGTTGGCTGCGACTCGCCGCCAACCAAGGCAACGGCCGTGACGGTCAGTTGCTGCCCGTTGAGCTGTGCGGTCGTCAGTTGCAGGCTGAACGTACCATTCAACGTGGCGCCGCCGTCACCGATCAAGTTGCCCGCCGCATCGTATACCCGAATGCCCGTTCCCGAAGGCGCATTGCCCGACAAGGTCAGGCCATCGCTGGCCAGCACGACGTTGGTAGGGGGTACCGGAGGAGGTGCCAACGGCGTGACGAAGGTGATGCTGGCAGACGTATTGGCCGCCGCATCGGTCTGGTAGACCACCAGCGACGCCACCGAGCCGGCAGGCGGACTGGTGACGATCTGGAAGGTCCCGGCGTCGCTGACTTCACCGGTACCGATCACCGTCCCGTTTTTGCTGATGGTGACGGTTGCGCCTGGCTCGCCACGGCCTGTGATCACGGTGAAGGTGTTGTCCACCGCCAAGTCTGTAACGGCACCGGGCGGCGAGGTATCCCGGGCCAGCAAGGTGGCCGGGATCGACGCGTTGCCTGCTGCGTCGATGGAGACCACGGTCAGAAGCTGGCCGTTGTTCTGGGCGGGGTTCAAAGTGACAGTGAAGGCACCACCCGCCGCTACCTGGGCGGTGCCGACCTCGACACCGTCCGGCCCGCGCACGCTGATGGTGGTGCCGGCTTCGGCCGTACCCGTGAGGGTCTGGCCGGTGGCATTGAGCACAAGGTCACCCGGCTGCACTGGTGGGGTGAGGTCAGGTGCTTGCAGTTCCACGCCGGGCGATGGGTTGCCGGTGGCATCCTGGGCGATGAGTGTCAGCACTTCACCGTTGATCTGTGCCGGCGTCAGTGCCACCACGAAGCGGCCGTCAGCGGCGACGACCACTTGGCCGACCAAGTCGCCCTGGCTGTTGAGCACCGTCACGCGCGCCCCGACTTCGGCTGTGCCGACCACCTGGGTGCCGCTGCTGTTGATGGTCGCCACCACCGCTTCAGGGGGCGTGATGTCCAGGGCAGTCAGGGTGCTGACCGGCGAGACGTTCTGGGCAGCATCGGTCAGGGTCACCTGCAACCGCTCGCCATTAAGCTGCGGGGTTTGCAGGGCGATGGTGAAGGTGCCTGCGGCGCTCACCACTCCCGTGCCGATCTGCGTCGTGCCCACGAACACCCGCACGGTGGCGCCCACTTCGCCGACGCCACCTAGGGTGTCGCCTGCCGCATTGAGGCGCAACTCGGTCGCTGCTGCTGGCGGCGTCAGGTCGGGCGCCTGCACCGTGACCGCCTCGCTGACGTTGCCAGGTGGGTCGGCCTGCAGCACGGATAGCACCTGGTTATCGATCTGAGCCGGCGACAGGTCCACACGGAAGCTGCCGTCTGCCAGGACCGTGCCCGTGCCCAGCGTCACGCCCGCTGCATCCCTGACGGTTACCGTGGATCCCGGCTCACCCAAGCCGGTGACCACGCTGCCATCGGCGTTGATTGCCACCTGAGTCAATGGCTCTGGTGGGGTGAAGTCAGGCGTTTGCAAGGTGGCGATCGGCGAGACATTACCGGCCGCATCGGCCTGGGTGAAGCTCAGCACCTCGGCATTGGTGAGCGGCGGGTCGAGGGTCAGCGTGAAGTTGCCGCTGGCATCGACGATGGCGCTGCCGATGTCCTCACCCGCTGCGTTGGTGACGGTCACTTCTGCGCCGGCTTCGCCGCGCCCCGTAATGGTGACGCCGTCGCTGGAAACCGCCAGCTCCGCCGGTGCGGTTGGCGGCGTGGTGTCGGGCGCGGTGATGACGCTGGCGCCCGATTGGTTGCCGGCGGCGTCGGTCAGCAGCACCTGAACCTGTTGCCCATTGGCCTGAGGCGCCGTGAGGTTGACCTGGAAGGTGCCATCGACGCGCACGGTGTCGGTACCCAGAACACTGCCGTCGGCAGCGATCACCCGCACGGTGACGCCTGGCTCGCCTGTACCGTTGAGCAGGCTGCCACCGCCAGCGAAGGCCAGGTCCTGTGCAGGTGTTGGCGCGGTGCGGTCCGGTGCGGTAAGGCTGACGCCGTTCGATTCGTTACCGGCCACATCGGCCTGGCTGGCATTGAGCAGCTCGCCGTCCAGTTGTGCCGTCGCCAGCGTGGCGCTGAAGTTGCCAGCGGCATCGACCACGGCAGTGCCGAGTTCGATACCACCCTCGCCGGTGATGGTCACGGTAGCGCCCGGTTCGCCGCGGCCGGTCACGACCAGGCCATCGCCTGACAGCACCAGGCCGGTCAGCGGCAGCGGCGCCGTGGTGTCCGGCGCCTGCAGCGTGGCAGGTAGCGAAACCGCGCCGTCGGTGCCAGTGGCGGCGATCAGAAGCACTTCGCCGTTGGCCTGCGCGCTGCCAAGGTTGACCGTGAAGCTGCCGTCATTGGCCACTGGGCTGCTGCCCAGGAGTTGCCCATTGGTGCCGTACACGTTGACGGTGGTGCCGCTGGCTGCCGTTCCCGATACCGACAGCCCGTCGGCTGCCAGGACCAGGTCTGCCGGGGTTGCCGGTGCCAAGGGCCCAGGGGCGTTGATCGACTGGGCAGGCGATACGTTCTGCGCTGCATCGGCTTGCACCACGCTCAGGGTTTCACCTACCAGTGCCGCAGGGCTCAGGCTGACGTTGAAACGACCGTCGGCTGCGACCAGGGCTGTGCCCAGCAGGCTGCCATCGGCTGCACTGACGCGCACGGTGGCGCCGGCCTCACCGGTGCCCACCAGGCTCGCGCCGTCGGCGGACACGGCCAGGTTACTGACGGCAGCTGGCGGCGTGGTGTCCGCTGCGGTATAGGGCGCAGCGCTCGAGACGTTGCCGGCAGCGTCGGTGGCCGTCACCTGCAAGGCCTGACCGTTGGTCTGGGGGGCATTGAGGGTGACCTGGAAGGTACCGTTGGCAGCGGCGACTGCCGTGCCTAGCACGTTGCCGGCGCTGTCGCGCACGGTCACCGTGCTGCCTGCTTCGGCGCTGCCGGTCATCTGCAGGCCTGAAGGGGCGAGCAGCAAGTCGATCGGCGTGTCGGGGGCCGTGAAGTCCGGCGCAGTCACGGCAACCGCCACCGATGTGTTGTTGCCCGCATCGGTCTGGGTGACGCTCAGGCGCTGCGCGTTGAGCTGGGCGCTGTCCAGGGTCAGGGTGAAGCTGCCATTGGCCGCGACCAGTCCTGTACCGAGGATGGTGCCGTCGACCCCGCGTACGCTGACGGTAGCGCCTGCTTCGCCCAGGCCGGTCAGGGTCAGGCCGTTGTTGTTCAGCACCACGTTGGTCAGGGCGGCCGGGGGTGTGAGGTCTGGCGTGGTGAGGTTGACGGCAACCGCGGTGTTGCCGGCGGCATCGACCTGGGTGACGCCGATGGCTTGGCCATTGGCCTGGGGCGTATCGAACACCACGGTAAAGCGGCCGTCCACACCCACAGTCGCCGTTCCCAGCACGGCGCCGGAGGCGTTGCGCACCTGCACGGTAGCGCCGGGTTCACCGCTGCCAGACAGCTGCCGGCCATCGCTGCTCAACTGCGCGTCGCTCACGGCTGCCGGCGGTGTGCGATCTGGCGTGGCCAGGCTGGCCGGTGCCGACACGTTGCCAGCTGCATCGCTGAGGGTGACCTGCAGCGCGCTACCGGTTGTCTGGGCGCTGGGCAGGGTGATCTGGAACTGGCCACTCTGGTTGACGGTACCGGTGGCCAGTACCGCGCCGCTGGCATCGCGAATCGTCACCAGCGCCCCGGCCTCACCCTGGCCGCTGACGACCGTGGCTGCGTTGTTCAGGCTCAGGTTGTCGGCAGCCAGAGGCGCCTGCAGATCGGGGGCTTGCAAGGTCGCGGCCAATGACACGTTACCGGCCGCGTCCGCCTGGGTCACGATCAGGTTCTGGGCATTGGCCACTGGCGGAACGAAGTTGATCGTGAACAGGCCATTGCTGCCCACGGTCGCGCTGCCCAGGAAGTTGCCCAGGCTATCGCTGACGCGCACGGTGGCGCCCACTTCGCCCTGGCCGGTCAAGGTGCTGCCGATCCGGTCGATGGCCACGTTTGTCGGTGCATCCGGTGGCGTGGTGTCTTCGGCGACCACGGTGGCTGGCACCGAGGGCTGACCGCCTGCGGTCGCTCGCGCGGTGACCTGCAATTTCTGCGCATTGAGCTGGGCATTGAGGAAGAACACGCGGAAGATGCCATCGGTGCCAACCGTCGCCGTGCCCAACGTGGTACCGGCGGATGTCACGGTAATCAAGGTACCGACGGTGCCCTGGCCGGTCAGCAGGAAGCCGTCATCGCTGATCGCAAGGTTGCTTGGGGCCGCGACTTCGTTGCCGGTCGGGCCTTGCAGCTGTACTTCGGTGGACGCGTTGCCGGCCGGGTCGATCACGACCACGTCGACCGTTTCGCCCGTGCTCAGGGGCGGGTCGACCGGGATCACGAAGGTGCCGTCCGGGCCTGCCGTTTCACTGCCGCGCTCGGAGCCATCAGGATTGCGGATGACCACCGTGCTGCCAGGTTCGGCCGTGCCGCCGACCGTGGTGCCATCGGGGCTCACGCTGACATCGGTAGCTGGCAGCGGATCGGTGTTGTCCGGTGCTGTCACGCTGATCGGCGCAGACGCATTGCCAGTCGGGTCGGTGACCACGACGGTGACCGTCTCGCCATTGTTTTGCGGGGTGGGCAGCGTCACGCTGAAGCCGCCGTCGGCGTCTACCGGGACAGTGACTTCAGCACCGGCACTGTCGCGTACCGTGACGGTCTGGGCGCCAGGTGCGTTGCCGGTGATGGTGGTGCCGTCTTCGCTGACCACAACGCCAGTGGGTTGCGCAGGTGGGGTGATGTCCGGCGCGGTGACCTGACCGGGCAACGAAACGTTGCCGGCACCGTCGATCAGCACGACGTCCAGCACTTGCCCATCGAGCTGCGCAGGTGACACGGGGACGATGAAATTGCCGCCTTCAGGCACCACGACGCTGCCCAGCACGGTGCCGTCAGCGGCACGTACTTCTGCCGTGGCGCCAGGTTCGCCAACGCCCTGGATGGCAGTGCCGCCCGGGGTGATGACCAGACCCGTGGCGGTTGACGGTGGAGTGCTGTCGTCAGCCGTGAGCGTGGTTGGAGGTGACAGGTTGCCCTGTGCGTCGATGAGGATTACCGACAGCACTTCACCATTGGTTTGTGCGGGGGTGAGAGGGACTTCGAAGTTGCCATCGACCCCTACTTCGACGCTGCCCAGCACATTGCCGGCGACATCGCGGACCTCGACAGTGGTCCCGGCCTCACCTTGGCCGCTCAGTACATTCCCTGCGCCATTGAGCGTGAGGCCAACAGCCGCCACAGGCGGTTCGAGGTCAGGCGCCGTCAAGGTGCCAGGCACGGAGGCGTTGCCGGCGGGGTCGGTTTGGGTGATCGACAGCGCCTGGCCACCGAGTTGCGCCGGTACCAGGGTAACGCTGAAGTTGCCGTCGGCTTGGACCTCGGCAGTGCCCAGCACGATGCCGGCGACGCCGGTCACCGTGACTTGTGCGCCGGGCTCGCCCGTGCCCGTGACGACGGTGCCATCAGCGGACACCAGCAGGGTGCCGGGTATGGCAGGCGGTTCATTGTCTGGTGCAGTCAGGTCGACGGCCTGGGACAGGTTGCCGGCGGCATCGCGCTGTTCGATGCTCAGCACCTGGCCATTGGTCTGCGCGGGGTCGAGCGTGACCGAGAATGCGCCGTTGTCGCCCACTTGGGCAAAGCCCAACACGGCGCCGTTCGGGCCGCGCACGGTCACCGTGGCGCCGGCTTCGCCAGTGCCACTCACCACGCTGCCTGCGCCGTTGATGACGGCGTCGGCGACCAGTTGGGGTGGCGTGGTATCCGGCGCAGTGAAGGGTACCGGGCCTGCGCTGTTGCCCAGGTTGTCGGTGGCTTCCACGCTCAAGTTTTCGCCGTTGCGCTGGGCAGCGGACAGGGTGACGTCGAAGCGTCCGTCGGCGCCCACGGTTGCGCTGCCCAGCACAGCGCCGCCTGCGTCGCGTACGGTGATGATCGAGCCGACCTGACCTACACCGCTCAGATGGATACCCGCGGTGTCGATAGCCAACGCGGAAGGCTGCAACGGGCCGTCCAGATCGGGCGCCGTGACGGTGGCGCTCGAGGTATTGCCTGCGCCATCGCGCACGGTGACTTCCAGGGTCTGACCATCGGTCTGCGGCGGCGTCAGTTGCACGCTGATGACGCCGTTGGCACCGATCTGAGCCGTGCCGAGCACGTTGCCATCGGCATCGGTGACCTGCACCGTGGCCCCTGCCTCGCCACGTCCGGTCAACACGCTACCGTTGGTGCTCAACTGCAGATCGGTAGGTTCATTGGGGGCCGTGATGTCGGGGGCAACGATTTGCACGGGCAGCGAGGGGTTGCCGTCGCCATCGATGGCGACCACATCCAGGGTTTCGCCGTTGGCCTGGGCCGGTGTGAGGCCCACGGTGAAGCTGCCGTCAGGGTTGGCCTGAACGGTGCCGATGACATTGCCCTGAGCATCGCGCACTTCCACCTGACTGTTGCCAGGGGCTGTGCCGCTGACCGAGGTGCCGTCGCCAGCCACCACGATGTCGGTCGGGCTAGCCGGTACGGGGGCTTGCGAGACGGTGACGTCTATCGCCGTGGAAGCATTGCCGGCTGCATCGGTCTGCACCAGCGTGATGGCCTGGCCGGCCACCAACGGCGCATCGAGGTTGACGACGAAGGTGCCGTTGGCCGCGACGGTGCCCGTGCCGATGACCAGGCCCTCGTCATTGCGCACCTGCACGGTGGCGCCCGGCTCGCCCCTGCCTGCAACGGCAAGGCTTCCCGCACCTGCCTGCACGTTGCTGACCGGTACCGGCGGCGTGATGTCGGGGGCGACATAGCCTAGCGGCACCGAGCTGTTGCCTGCGGCGTCGGTGACGGTCACGGACAGGGCCTGACCGTTGGCCTGCGGCGGGTCGAGTGTGAGGGTAAAGGTGCCGCCGGGCTGGGCGATGGCGCTGCCGATCAGGGTGCCGGCGGCGTCGCGCACTTCAACGCGCGCGCCGGCCTCGGCCGTACCGCTCAAGGTCACGCCGTTTTCCAGCGCCAGGTTGGCCGGTTGCAACGGCGCCACCTGGTCAGGCGCGGCCAGCGAGCTTGGCACGGAGACGTTGCCCGCTGCATCGGTGAGGGTGACCTGGAGCGCCGAGCCGTCGATCACCGGCGTCTGCAACTGCACCACGAAGCTGCCGTCGGCTTGTACTGTGCCGGATGCCAGCAGTTGGCCCTGGTCGTTGCGCACTTGGACAGTGGTGCCGGCTTCGCCGCGCCCGGAAACGGTGGCGCCATTGATGCTGATCACCAGGTCGGTGGCAGGTTGCGGCGGCGTGGTGTCGCCGCCGTTGTCGATCACAGGCGCAGTGACCGAGCCCGGCAATGAGGCATTGCCGGCGGCGTCGGTAGCATTGACCTGCAGCTGCTCGCCGGCCACTTGTGGCGGATTCAGGGTGATGCTGAAGACACCGGTCGCACCCACTACGGCCGAACCCAGCACAGTGACCCCATCAGCGGCCAGCACGCGCACGGTACTGCCAGCTTCGGCGCGCCCCGTGACGATGCTGCCGTCGCCATTGACTTGCAGCTCGCCGGGGATGGCCGGTGGCGTGATGTCCGGCGCCGTCACCTGCACAGGCAGGGAGGCATTTGCGGCGCCATCGATGGCCACCACGTCGAGCAATTCGCCGTTCGCCTGAGCCGGGTTGAGCACGACGGTGAATGTGCCACCGGCGCCTACCACCACACTGCCGACTACGTTGCCATCGGCATCGCGTACCTGCACCTGGCTGCCTGCCGGGGCCGTGCCGCTGATGCTGGTGCCGTCCTCGGCCACCACCAGATCGCTCGGGCTGGCCGGGGCCGGAACCAGAGGAACGTCGAACAGCAGCGGTTCGGACGCATTGCCGCTTGGGTCGGTCTGCACGAGGTTCAGGCGTGCGCCGGGCTGGGCAGGTGGGTTGAGTTCGAGCAGGAAGGTCCCGTTGCCACTCACGATGCCGCTGCCGATTACGCTACCGTTCGCATCGCGCACTTCTACGCGCGCGCCCGCTTCGCCTCGACCGGCCACGGTCAGGCCGGCGTTACCCACCACCACGTTGCTTACCGAAGCCGGCGGCGTGATGTCCGGCGCTTCGAACTGCAGCGGTGTCGAGGTGTTGCCGGCGGCATCTACCAGGCGTACATCGAGCGCTTCGCCGTTGGCCTGCGCGGGTGCTAGGGTGATACTGAAGTTGCCGTTTGCATCGACCAGGCCGGTGCCGATCACGGCCCCATCCGCGGTGCGTACCTGCACTGTTGCGCCAGGCTCGCCGCGACCGGTCAGCGTGACGCCGCCTTCAAGGGCAAGCGCGGTTGGTTGGGCAGGCGCCACCAGGTCGGGGCTGACCACGGTGGCTGGGGTGGAGGCGTTGCCGGCGGCATCGGTGAGCACGACTTGCAGGGTGCTGCCGTCCTTGACCGCAGGGTCCAGGGTGACCTGGAAGGTACCGTCGGCATTGACGGTGCCGCTGGCCAACAGGTTGCCTTGACCATCGCGTACCTGCACGGTGGCGCCAGCCTCGCCGCGCCCATTCAGTTGCGCGCCGGCAAGGTTGATGGCCAGGCCCGTGGCAGGTGCAGGCGGCGTGTTGTCCACGGCGTCGATGTCGGGCGCTGTGACATTGCCCCCAGCAGAGGTGTTGCCCGCCGCGTCGGTGGCCGTGACCTGCAAGACCTCGCCGTCGACCTGCGGCGGGTTCAGCGTGATGCTGAAGCTGCCGGTGGCGCCGACCACTGCACTGCCCAATACCGTGGTGCCATCGGCTGCCAGCACGCGCACAGTGCTGCCTGGCTCGCCACGTCCGCTGAGCACCGTGCCGTCGGCATTGACGGCCAGTTCGCTTGGCGTTGCAGGCGCAGTGATGTCCGGGGCGATGATCTGGGTGGGCAGGGAAGAAAGCCCTGCACCGTCGATCGCGACCACATCGAGCAGTTCGCCGTTGGCCTGCGCGGGTGCCAATTCGACCGAGAAGCTGCCGTCAGGGCCTGCGACTGCGCTGCCCAGCAACGCACCGTCCGCGCCGCGCACTTCTACCCGAGTACCTGCCGGGGCGGTACCGGTCAGGGCGGTACCGTCTTCTGACAGTGCCAGTTCAGCAGGGCTGGCGGGCGGATTGGTCGCTGGCACCGCGAATGTCACGGCGATCGAAGCATTGCCGCTGGGGTCCACCTGGATCAGGCTCAGTTGCTCACCGGGCTGCGCGGCAGGGTCGAGATTGACCAGGAAAGTGCCGTTGGCGGTAACCACGCCGCGACCCAGCAGGTTGCCATCGATGTCACGCACTTCAACCGTGGCACCGGCTTCGCCACGGCCACTGAGTGCGGTACCCCCTGGGCCGACCAGGAGGTTGGTCACGCCTTCGGGTGGCGTGATGTCCGGGGCGTTGAACTGCAGCGGGTCAGACGTGTTACCCGCTGCGTCGACCAGGCGTACGTCCAATGCCTGGCCGTTGGCCTGGGCAGGGGAGAGGGTGACTGTGAACAGGCCGTCGTCGCCAACGATTGCCGAGCCGATCAGGGTACCGGCTGCGGTACGGACCTGCACGGTCGCACCTGCTTCACCGCGGCCAGTCAGGGTCACGCCGCCAGCCAAGGCCAGTTCGGTTGGCTGTACCGGGGCGATCAAGTCAGGGGAGGTAACGGTCGCGGCCTCGGACACGTTGCCAGCGGCATCGGTGAGCGTGACCTGCAGGTCGCTACCGTCTTTGACGGCGGGGTCCAGGTTGACAGTAAAGGTGCCATCGGCGGCCACGGTACCGGTTGCAATCAGGTCACCGGCCGCATTGCGCACTTGGACCGTGGCTCCGGCTTCACCGCGACCACTCAACTGGGTACCCGCCACACCCACTACCAGGTTGGAAGCCGCTTCAGGCGGCGTCGTATCGCCGCCGCCGTCAATGTCCGGCGCGGTGACCGAACTGGCCTGGGATGCATTGCCCGATGCATCGGTGGCAGTGGCTTGCAGCACTTCGCCGTCCACTTGGGCAGGGTTCAGGATGATGCTGAACACGCCGGTGGCGCCGACCACCGCCGAGCCCAGCTCGGTGCCGTCAGCGGCCAGAATGCGCACGGTGCTGCCCGGCTCGGCGCGGCCCGTGACCACGCTGCCGTCGGCGCTCACCGCCAGCTCTGCGGGAGCGGCGGGAGCCGTGATATCCGGGGCGGTGACCTGGGCGGGCAGTGACGATACATCGTCGGCGATGGCCACCACATCCAGCAGTTCGCCGTTGGCCTGGGCCGGGTTCAGGTCGATGCTGAAGCTGCCGTCGGCATTGGCGATGGCGCTGCCGATCAACGCACCGCTGGCATCGCGCACTTCCACGCGCGAGCCTGCCGGGGCAGTACCGGTAAGCACAGTGCCGTCGGCGTTTACCGCCAGGTTGGCTGGGCTTTCCAGGGCTGGGGTCTGGGGCACTTCGTAGTCGACTGCGGGCGAGGCGTTGCCGCTAGGGTCTGTCTGCACCAGGCTCAGTTGCTCGCCGGGTTGCACGGCGGGGTCGAGGTTGACCAGGAAGGTGCCGTTGGCAGTGACCACCGCGCTGCCCAGCAGGGTCCCGTTCGCATCGCGCACCTCGACCGTTGCACCTGGCTCGCCTCGGCCACCGATGACGGTACCGCCAGGGCCGACCAGTACATTGGTGACCGCTTCTGGCGGAGTGATGTCAGGGGCGTCGAACTGCAAGGGCGCCGAGGCGTTACCTGCCGCATCGACCAGGCGTACGTCCAGTGCCTGGCCGTTGGCCTGGGCAGGGGAGAGGGTGATGCTGAAGGCGCCGTCTGCGCCCACGGTGCCTGTGCCGATCACGGTGCCGGCGGCATCGCGCACTTGCACGGTAGCACCCGGCTCACCGCGGCCGGTGAAGGTGACGCCATCGGCCAGGGCGAGGTCGGTGGGTTGCGCAGGCCCCACGAGGTCTGGCGACGCCACGCTGGCGGCTGGCGATGTGTTGCCTGCCGCGTCGGTCAGGGTGACTTGGAGGCTGCTGCCGTCCTTGACGGCGGGGTCCAGGCTGACGGTGAAGGTGCCATCGGCCCCGACGGTGCCCGTGGCGAGCAGGTTGCCTGCGGCGTCGCGCACTTGCACGGTGGTGCCGGCTTCGCCGCGGCCAGCCAGTTGACTGCCTGCTAGTCCGATGACCAGATCCACGGGCGCGTCTGGCGGTGTGACGTCACCACCGCCATCGATGTCCGGTGCTGTGACTGCACTGGCTTGGGATACGTTGCCCGATGCATCGGTGGCAGTGGCTTGCAGCACTTCGCCGTCCACTTGGGCAGGGTTCAGGGTGATGCTGAACACGCCGGTGGCGCCGACTACCGCCGAGCCCAGCTCGGTGCCGTCAGCGGCCAGAATGCGCACGGTGCTGCCCGGCTCGGCGCGGCCCGTGACCACGGTGCCGTCGGCGCTCACCGCCAGCTCTGCAGGGGCGGCAGGGGCCGTGATATCGGGGGCGGTGACCTGGGCGGGCAGTGACGATACATCGTCGGCGATGGCCACCACATCCAGCAGTTCGCCGTTGGCCTGGGCCGGGTTCAGGTCGATGCTGAAGCTGCCGTCGGCATTGGCGATGGCGCTGCCGATCAACGCACCGCTGGCATCGCGCACTTCCACGCGCGAGCCTGCCGGGGCAGTACCGGTAAGCACAGTGCCGTCGGCGTTTACCGCCAGGTTGGCTGGGCTTTCCAGGGCTGGGGTCTGGGGCACTTCGTAGTCGACTGCGGGCGAGGCGTTGCCGCTAGGGTCTGTCTGCACCAGGCTCAGTTGCTCGCCGGGTTGCACGGCGGGGTCGAGGTTGACCAGGAAGGTGCCGTTGGCAGTGACCACCGCGCTGCCCAGCAGGGTCCCGTTCGCATCGCGCACCTCGACCGTCGCACCCGGCTCGCCTCGGCCACCGATGACGGTACCGCCAGGGCCGACCAGTACATTGGTGACCGCTTCTGGCGGAGTGATGTCAGGGGCGTCGAACTGCAAGGGCGCCGAGGCATTGCCTGCCGCATCGACCAGGCGTACGTCCAATGCCTGGCCGTTGGCCTGGGCAGGGGAGAGGGTGATGCTGAAGGCGCCGTCTGCGCCCACGGTGCCTGTGCCGATCACGGTGCCGGCGGCATCGCGCACTTGTACGGTAGCGCCTGGCTCACCGCGGCCGGTGAAGGTGACGCCATCGGCCAGGGCCAGGTCGGTGGGTTGCGCAGGCCCCACGAGATCTGGCGACGCCACGCTGGCGGCTGGCGAAGTGTTACCTGCCGCGTCGGTCAGGGTGACTTGTAAACTGCTGCCGTCCTTGACGGCGGGGTCCAGGCTGACGGTGAAGGTCCCATCGGCACCGACGGTGCCTGTGGCGAGCAGGTTGCCTGCCGCGTCGCGCACTTGCACGGTGGTGCCGGCTTCGCCGCGGCCGGTCAGTTGACTGCCTGCTAGCCCGATGACCAGGTCCACGGGCGCGTCTGGCGGTGTGACGTCACCACCGCCATCGATGTCCGGTGCTGTGACTGCACTGGCTTGGGATACGTTGCCCGATGCATCGGTGGCAGTGGCTTGCAGTACTTCGCCATCCACTTGGGCAGGGTTCAGGGTGATGCTGAACACGCCGGTGGCGCCGACGACTGCCGAGCCCAACTCAGTGCCATCAGCGGCCAGAATGCGCACGGTGCTGCCCGGCTCGGCGCGACCCGTGACCACGGTGCCATCGGCGCTCACTGCCAGCTCTGCGGGAGCGGCGGGGGCCGTAATATCGGGGGCGGTGACCTGGGCGGGCAGTGACGATACATCGTCGGCGATGGCCACCACATCCAGCAGTTCGCCGTTGGCCTGGGCCGGGTTCAGGTCGATGCTGAAGCTGCCGTCGGCATTGGCGATGGTGCTGCCGATCAACGCACCGCTGGCATCGCGCACTTCGACGCGCGAGCCTGCCGGGGCAGTACCGGTGAGCACGGTGCCGTCGGCGTTTACCGCCAGGTTGGCTGGGCTTTCCAGGGCTGGGGTCAGGGGCACTTCGTAGTCGACTGCGGGCGAGGCGTTGCCGCTAGGGTCTGTCTGCACCAGGCTCAGTTGCTCGCCGGGTTGCACGGCGGGGTCGAGGTTGACCAGGAAGGTGCCGTTGGCAGTGACCACCGCGCTGCCCAGCAGGGTACCGTTCGCATCGCGCACCTCGACCGTTGCACCTGGCTCGCCTCGGCCACCGATGACGGTACCGCCAGGGCCGACCAGCACATTGGTGACCGCTTCTGGCGGAGTGATGTCAGGGGCGTCGAACTGCAAGGGCGCCGAGGTATTGCCTGCCCCATCGACCAGGCGTACGTCCAGTGCCTGGCCGTTGGCCTGGGCAGGGGAGAGGATGATGCTGAAGGCGCCGTCTGCGCCCACGGTGCCTGTGCCGATCACGGTGCCGGCGGCATCGCGCACTTGTACGGTAGCGCCTGGCTCACCGCGGCCGGTGAAGGTGATGCCATCGGCCAGGGCCAGGTCGGTGGGTTGCGCAGGCCCCACGAGATCTGGCGATGCCACGCTGGCGGCCGGCGAAGTGTTGCCTGCCGCGTCGGTCAGGGTGACTTGGAGGCTGCTGCCGTCCTTGACGGCGGGGTCCAGGCTGACGGTGAAGGTCCCATCGGCACCGACGGTGCCTGTGGCGAGCAGGTTACCTGCCGCGTCGCGCACTTGCACGGTGGTGCCGGCTTCGCCGCGGCCGCTCAACTGTGTGCCGGCCAGGCCGACCACCAGGTCCACAGGTGCATCCGGCGGTGTGGTGTCACCGCCATCGACCAAGGGCGCGGTGATGTTGGCTGCCGGCGACGTATTGCCTGCTGCGTCGGTGGCGCTCACCGCCAAGGCCTGGCCAGTGGTCTGCGGGGGTTGCAGTGTGATGCTGAACAGGCCGTCGGCGCCCGCGATGGCGGTGCCCAGCAACGCACCGCCAGGGCCGCGTACCGAAACGGTAGACCCAGGCTCGGCCCGCCCGGTCAGGGTGGCCCCTTGGGCATCGACGGCCAGGTTGGTCGGTGCGAGCGGCGCCGTGAGGTCTGGCGCAACGACGGCACCCGGTGCAGAGACGTTGCCAGCGGCGTCGGTCAGGGTGACTTGCAGGTTCTGGCTATCAAGCTGCGCCGGTGTGAGCACCACCTCGAAGGCTCCATTGGCCCCCACCACGCCGCTGCCGATCACATTGCCGGCAGGGTCGCGAACGTTGACCGTGGTGCCGGGTTCGCCGCGGCCCGACAGGCGCGTGCCATCAGCGGAGACAACGAGCGCCACGGGCGCATCAGGAGCGGTGGTGTCGGTGCCATCGACCACTGGAGCCACAATACCAGCTGCGGCGGACGTGTTGCCCGCTGCATCCTCGGCCGTGACCTGCAACGCCTGGCCCGCCGTCTGTGCCGGTTGCAGGGTAACGCTGAACAAGCCGTCCGCCCCAGCCGTGGCCGAGCCCAGCAGCACGCCGTCAGCCCCTCTGACCGACACCGTGGAACCGGGCTCGGCGCGGCCTGTGAGCGTTGTACCCTGAGCGTCGATGGCAAGTTCGGTCGGCGCCAGCGGAGCGGTCGCATCCGGCGCGGTCACGGTGCCCGGTGCAGACACATTGCCGGCTGCATCGGTCAAGGTCACCTGCAGGTTTTCGTTGTTGATCTGGGGGGCGTTGAGCGCAATATCGAAGCTGCCATCGGCCCCGACCGTACCGGTACCGAGCAGGTTGCCAGCGGCATCGCGAATGTTCACGATCGCACCCGCTTCACCGCGCCCCGACAGGCGCAGGCCATCCGGGGAGACCAGCAGGTCGATGGGGGTTGCCGGTGCCGTGGTGTCAGGTACTGCACCGCCACCGCCGCCGCCGCCGCCACTACCGCCGCCCACCGCCGCCGCGCCGCCGCCCACGCCGAGCAATCCCAAGCCTGCGATGGCCCACGTCGGCATCGCGTCGCCCGCCGTACCGATGCCTGCAACCAGTTCGTCCAGAGAAGCCACTTCGTTGAAGGTGAAGCCGGTGAAAGCCTGAGCATCGTATTCGGCTTGCCAGAGGGTGCCGTCTTCGCCGACGAACACCATGTCGCTGCCGACGCCTGCCTGGTTCACCGCGAAGAAATTACCGATGGTGACCTTTTCGCCGGACTTGAGCGTGACGATCAAATCCTGCCCGCGTTGCGTGACGGTGGCGACCTGGTCGGGCGCGACGGGCATCTGCACGACGCCTGGGCCATTGAGAGTGATATTGCCCCAGGCATTCTGGGTGGCGACGGCGGACTGCTTATCGGCGACGACGATGTTTTCCATGAAGTGCTCCCTGCTGGTCGACTGATCCCCCCCCGGCCTGAATGCGGCCGGCATTGCTGCACCAGGTCCTCTGGAACGCGATGCGGCAGCCTCGACCGGTCAGTCGAGGCGTGGGCGTTTAGGAGATATAGCAGCCGTGTTCAGACCAACCAGAGGCTTTCTGGGTTAATCCTTTTGTGAGGCATCCCTAGCGAATGCCCAGCCGCCGGGCCAAGCGGCTGAGGTTCGCGCGGTCGAGTTCGAGCACTCTTGCGGTGGCTGCCCAGTTGCCCTGATGTTGATCCAGGCAGGCCTGAATCAACTGGCGTTGGTAGGTGTCCAGCGCTTGGCGCAGGCCTCCAGCACCCAGTTCCGGCACCGCCGTTTCATGGGCGGGGGCGAGCTGTGCAGGCAGCGAAGCAAGTGGCTGAAGATCCAGGTCGGCAGCGGTCAAGGACAAAATCCTGGGACGTACCGTTTGTCGGCCCAACGCCTTGAGCGCCGAGCGGCCGATCAGATGCTCCAGTTCACGCACGTTGCCCGGCCAGTCGTAGGACAGAAGTGCAGCCTGGGTGTCCGCGTCCAGACGTAGGCTGCTCAAGCCCAGGCGTGAGCGATTCTGTTCGAGGAAGTAGCCCGCCAGAAGTAGCACGTCGCGTGCTCGTTCCCGCAGAGGGGGGACATGCAGGGGATATACGCTCAGGCGGTGGTAGAAATCGGCACGCAATCGCCCGCTGCGCACCTCGGCGGCCAAATCGCGGTTGGTGGCGGCGATCAGGCGCACGTCGACGTGGTGTTCGCGGTCCGAGCCCAGCCGCTGCAACTGCCCGCTTTGCAACACGCGCAGCAGCTTGGCTTGTACGGCTAGCGGCAACTCGCCGACCTCGTCGAGAAACAGCGTGCCCCCATTGGCCAGTTCGAACTTGCCTCGGCGCTCTGCATGGGCGCCGGTGAAGGCTCCGCGCACGTGGCCGAACAGCTCGCTTTCCACCAGCGTGTCGGGCAGCGCTGCGCAGTTCAGGCTGATCAACGGCTTGTGGGCGCGGCTGCTCGCCTGGTGCAGGGCTTGGGCTACCAACTCCTTGCCCACCCCGGTCTCGCCGGTGATCAGCACGGTGAGGTCGCTGCTGCCCACCAATCGGATTTCCTCCAGCATGCGCTTGTGGGCCGGGCTCTGGCCGATCAGCTCTCGGTCCTGACCACTGGCCTGGCGATACACCTCTGCTCGCTGATGCTCGTTTTCTGCGCGCAGGGCCAGGCGTTCGATCCGCTCGGCCACGGTCACGGTGGCAGCGGCCAGGCTGGCAAAGGCTTGCAAGGCGTCGAGCTCCAGGCTCTGAAACTGGCCGGGCGTCAGGGCATCGAGGGTGACCAGCCCCCACGGGCGCTCATCGACCATCAAGGGGCAACCCATGCAGTCGTGAACCTCAAGGTCCACGTCCGGCGTATTGACCAGGCCATCGTAGGGGTCCGGCAGCTCGGAGTCGCTGGCAAAGCGGGTAGGGGAGGGGCTGCTCAACAGAATCTGAAAACGTGGGTGCTCACTGACCTTGAAGCGACGGCCAACGGTATCTGGGCTCAGGCCGTCCACGGCCAAGGGCACTAGCCATTGGCCATCGAGCCGGAGCAAGGCGGCAGCGTCACAGGGCAGCAGACTGCGCATGGCTTGCAGTAAACGGCGATAGCGCTCCTGATCGGGCAGGTCGCGGGACAGGTCGCTGACCAGTGGCAGCAAGGCGGTAAGCAATGGCTTGGTAGTCATAGGGACTCCTGTGTGTCTAATTGACTATAAGCCATCGTGTGTCATTTCGACATGCTAGGGCTTGAAGGCCCCGAATTTGCAGGGCCCTGGACTTGGCACGAATGGTGAAATGACCCAGGCATCATTCGAAGCCCATGGCTCAGGAGTTGCTGCAATGCTCAATGCCGAACAACGTGCGATCATCAAGGCCACCGTTCCATTGCTGGAAACCGGCGGCGAGACACTGACCACTCATTTCTACCAAATGATGCTCAACGAGTACCCCGAGGTACGTCCACTGTTCAACCAGGCGCACCAAGCCAGCGGTGACCAGCCACGTGCCTTGGCCAATGGCGTGCTGATGTATGCCCGTCACATCGACCAGCTCGAACAGTTGGGCGGTCTGGTGGGCCAGATCATCAACAAGCATGTGGCGTTGCAGATCCTGCCCGAGCATTACCCGATCGTTGGCCGCTGCTTGTTGCGTGCCATCGAGGAAGTATTGGGCAAGGACATTGCCACGACCGAGGTGATCAACGCCTGGGGCGCAGCCTATGGCCAGTTGGCAGACATTCTCATCAATGCTGAAGAAAGCCTATACAAGCAAAAAGAAGAGGCCGACGGCGGATGGCGAGGGACCCGCGAGTTCCGACT
This sequence comes from Pseudomonas sp. SGAir0191, assembly GCF_002812565.2. Taxonomy (NCBI): domain Bacteria; kingdom Pseudomonadati; phylum Pseudomonadota; class Gammaproteobacteria; order Pseudomonadales; family Pseudomonadaceae; genus Pseudomonas; species Pseudomonas sp. SGAir0191. The sequence continues at coordinate 4,108,031 of NZ_CP025035.2, read as the reverse complement.
GGCGCGGCGGGTAGAGGAAAGCCGCGAAATCGTCTCTTTCTACTTCGCCCCAGTGGACGGCAAGCCAGTGCTCAAGGCCGAACCTGGGCAGTACATCGGCCTGAGGCTGATGATCGATGGTGTAGAGCATCGTCGCAACTATTCGCTTTCTGCGTTGTGCGACGGTGGTGAATATCGGATCAGCGTCAAACGCGAATCGGGTGGCACGGTCTCCAACTACCTGCATGACCACCTGATGGTAGGTGACACCCTCCAATTGTTCCCACCAGCCGGTGATTTCACACTGGCCGCCAGTGACAAGCCGTTGGTGCTGATCAGCGGGGGCGTGGGCATAACGCCTACCCTGGCCATGCTAGAGGCGGCCTTGCCGACCGGCCGGCCGGTGCACTTCATTCACTGCGCGCGCAACGGGCAGGTGCATGCGTTTCGCGAGTGGCTCGACACCCAGGCAGCGCAGCACCCGCAACTCAAGCGTTTCTACTGCTACGCCGAAGCGGATGATGCCGCCCACGCCAATGCCGTGGGCTTGCTGGACCAGCATCTGCTGGGCGAGTGGCTCCCTCGTGAACGCGACGTGGACGTCTACTTCCTCGGGCCGAAGCCCTTCATGGCCGCGGTCAAACGTCAGCTTCTGGCCCTGGGCGTACCCGAGCGGCAGACCCGCTACGAGTTCTTCGGGCCGGCCGCGGCGTTGGTGTAAGGGCCTTAGTGCCTAGTGACTATATATATAAAGAAGCGTAACGGCTACGCCGAAGGTCGGCCGTCAGGGGCTGCATAGCAGCCCCTTGCTGTGTTGGCGAAACCCGCCAGGGCGATGCTTGCCTGATGCGTTAATCCTGCATTAACCCAGCTGCCATTCACTCCTGCTGAACGACAAGCAGGCGGCAACTGCGGCCTGTCCGGCAGCTTCAATTTTTGCTGCCCCCTCGTTGAACCGTTCTGCCAACGCCCGGTCTGAGCCACACCCCATTGTCGCCAGGAGTATCTATCCGTGAAAGGCGGGGCGCCCAGGCCACCGGCGTCTGTGTAGAATTGCGCCAAACTGGCGGACTACGCTGCGACTATCCATCCAAGGAACCGGCAATGAATGATCAAACATCGCGCCTGAATCGGGAACGGCGCTTTCTGGTACTGTTGGGCCTGATCTGCGTTTCGCTGATCGGTGGCGCTCTCTACATGCAGGTGGTGCTGGGCGAAGCGCCATGCCCGTTGTGCATTCTTCAGCGCTATGCGCTCCTGTTCATCGCCGTCTTCGCATTCCTGGCTGCAGCCATGCCCGGGCGACGCAGCCTGACCTTCTTCGAGGCACTGGTGGTGATCAGCGCCATTGGCGGAATCATTGCAGCCGGCAACCATGTGTATATACTCGCCAACCCCATGGTCAGTTGTGGCATCGATACCCTGCAGCCCATCGTCGATGACTTGCCCTTGGCCAAGGTCTGGCCGCTGGCGTTTCAGGTGGATGGTTTCTGCAGCACGCCTTACCCACCGGTGCTGGGCCTTTCACTGGCGCAATGGGCATTGATCGCCTTCGTCCTGACGGCGTTGCTGGTGCCACTTGGCATCTACCGCAACCGTCGCCGTCCTTAGACAAAAGTCCCTGAATACGACAAGGTTTTCGCGGGCTCCATCGAGGTACGAAAACCCCTGGCAAGTTGATCCAGATCAAGCTGTAGCCCTTGCTGGATGCGGGTTACAGGGCTATAGCCAGGGGTGCGACAAAGTGTCGCGAAGTTGAATTTTTTGGCGCTATTGTTACAGAACCTGTAAAGGACTGTTGCTCAATAAGTCATAGTCAAGGGTTGGCGACCTATCTACAATCGCCCCCAATTTCCGTTCGGCACTGCTTGCAAGTCGCAGGATTGAAGGAAGCCCCAGCGCTCCTTTTTGCTGACTTCGTCAAGTTTCGCCCAACGGCGATACCGGGCGGACCCCCCTCCGCGTTTTCCGCACCAAATGGAATTGGTCTGCTATACAGGCCTTTGCCTACGAAACCAAAAGCACCGCTAACTCGCTTGAAGCCAAGGTCCTGCAGTCGGGCCCGGGCAGGAGCGGGTACGGGCGCGCAATGCCTCACTTGGTTGGACGAAGTGTTGGCTATCAAACACCAATTGCATTGAAGCAAGCTGATCTAGAGGTCGTGAGATGAGTAAAAAGCGTTACCCCAGACTGTTTGGCATATTGCCCTTTTTAGGCATGCTTTTACTCAGTGGGTGCAACTGGACCCTGCTCGACCCGAAGGGACAGGTCGGCATTGAGCAAAAGAACCTGATCCTGATCGCAATCGGCCTGATGCTGCTGGTCGTCGTGCCAGTCATCATCATGACCGTGGTGTTCGCCTGGAAGTATCGCGCTTCCAACAAGGCAGCCACCTACACCCCTGACTGGTCGCACTCGACCAAGATCGAGGCTGCGGTGTGGATCATCCCGATCCTGATCATCATCGTGCTGGGTTACGTGACCTACAAGTCCACCCACAAGCTCGACCCGTACCGTCCTCTGGATTCCGACGTGAAGCCCGTGCAGATCGACGTCGTCGCGCTAGACTGGAAGTGGCTGTTCATCTACCCGGAACAAGGTATCGCCACGGTCAACAAGATCGTATTCCCGGCCAATACCCCGGTCAATTTCCGCGTCACCTCCGACGCCGTGATGAACTCGTTCTTCATCCCGGGCCTGGGCGGCCAGATCTACGCCATGGCGGGCATGACCACCAAGCTGCACCTGATCGCCAACGAAAACGGCGTGTTTGACGGTATCAGCGCCAACTACAGCGGTGCTGGCTTCACCGGCATGAAATTCAAGGCTACTGCCACGTCCCAGGAAGACTTCGAGAAGTGGGTCGCCGAAGTCAAGCAGTCGCCGAAGAAGCTGGACAAGGCCGAATACGAAGCCTTGGCCAAACCAAGCGAAAACAACCCAGTCACGCTGTATAGCGAGGCCTCGCCTGACCAGTTCCAGCTGATCGTCGACAAGTACGAAGGCATGAACCGCGGTCGTTCGAGCCACGAAGAAGCTGGCAGCAAAGACCTGGCCACTACCAAGGGTGTGGAATCGAGTATGCAACCAGCTGCCGGTGCAGAGGAGTAAGAGATGTTCGGTAAATTAAGCCTGGAGGCGATACCCTATCACGAGCCGATAGTCATGGTGACACTCGCCATAATCGCGCTCGGTGGTATCGCTGTCGTTGGTGCAATCACCTACTTCCGCAAGTGGTCCTACTTGTGGACCGAGTGGTTGACAACCGTCGACCACAAGAAAATCGGGGTGATGTACATCATCGTCGCGATGGTCATGCTGCTGCGCGGCTTTGCCGACGCCATCATGATGCGGACCCAGCTGGCTGTTGCCACCGGTGGTTCCGAGGGCTACCTACCGCCTGAACACTATGACCAGATCTTCACCGCCCACGGTGTGATCATGATCATCTTCATGGCGATGCCATTCTTCACCGGCCTGATGAACCTCGCGGTTCCTCTGCAGATCGGTGCACGTGACGTGGCCTTCCCGTTCCTGAACTCCCTGAGCTTCTACCTGCTGCTGGCAGGCGTGCTGCTGGTGAACATCTCGCTGGGCGTTGGTGAATTCGCCAAGACCGGTTGGGTTGCCTATCCGCCGCTCGCGGGCATTCAGTACAGTCCGGGCGTGGGTGTCGACTACTATATCTGGGCGCTACAGCTCTCAGGATTGGGTACGACACTGACAGGCGTGAACTTCCTCGTCACCGTGATGAAGATGCGCGCACCTGGCATGAAGCTGATGGACATGCCTATCTTCACCTGGACCTGCACCTGGGCAAACGTCCTGATCGTGGCTTCGTTCCCGATCCTGACCGCTGCACTGGCACTGCTGACCGTTGACCGTTATCTGGACTTCCATATCTTCACCAACGAGCTTGGTGGGAACCCGATGATGTACGTCAACCTGTTCTGGGCGTGGGGTCACCCTGAGGTTTACATCCTGATCCTGCCGGCCTTCGGCGTGTTCTCGGAAGTCACCTCCACCTTCTCCGGCAAGCGCCTGTTCGGCCACCACGCGATGATCTACGCATCGGGTGCGATCGCTGTACTGGGCTTTGCGGTTTGGCTGCACCACTTCTTCACCATGGGTGCCGGCGCCAGCGTCAACACCTTCTTCGGCCTGGCAACGATGCTGATCTCCATCCCGACGGGTGTGAAGCTGTTCAACTGGCTGTTCACCATCTACCAGGGCCGTCTGCGCTTCACCGCGCCGATCCTCTGGACCCTGGGCTTCATGATCACCTTCTCCATCGGTGGCATGACCGGCGTTCTGCTGGCTGTACCGGGTGCTGACTTCGTGCTGCACAACAGCCTGTTCGTGATCGCCCACTTCCACAACGTGATCATCGGTGGTGCGGTATTCGGCTACATCGCCGGCTTCGCCTACTGGTTCCCGAAAGCCTTCGGTTTCACCCTGAACGAGAAGTGGGGCAAGGCTGCCTTCTGGTTCTGGATCTCGGGCTTCTACGTGGCGTTCATGCCGCTGTACGCACTGGGCTTCATGGGTATGACCCGTCGTCTGAACCACTCGGACAACCCACTGTGGGAACCCTACCTGTACGTTGCCGTGGTTGGTGCCGTGCTGATCCTGTTCGGTATCGCCTGCCAGCTGATCCAGCTGTTCGTATCGGTTCGCGATCGTCACCAGAACCTGGACGTGACCGGCGACCCATGGGGCGGCCGTACCCTGGAATGGTCGACTTCCTCGCCACCTCCGTTCTACAACTTCGCCCACATGCCTGAGAAGGTTGGCCTGGATGCCTGGCACGAAGCCAAGGAAGCCGGTGTTGCCTACAAGGTGCCGGGCAAGTACGAAGCGATCCACATGCCGAGCAATACCTCTACCGGTTTGTTCATGGGTCTGTTCCTGACCATCTTCGGCTTCGCTTTCATCTGGCACATCTGGTGGCTGGTCGGCGCAAGCCTGGTTGCAACCATCGCTGTCTTCGTTCGCCACGCTGCGCGTGACGACCAGGGCTACATGGTTCCGGCCGAAGAAGTGGCGCGCATCGAAGGCGAGCGCATGAAAGCGTTGGCCAATGCAGGTGCTCTGCCTGCCGGCGCACGTGTCGAATCGTTTGAGCGGGTGTAATCAATGTCCAGTCAAGTAATGCACGGTGCTCATGGTCACGACCATGGGCACGACGATCACCACCACGACTCGGGCCAGATGACCGTACTGGGCTTCTGGCTGTACCTGATGACCGACTGCATCCTGTTTGCGTCGCTCTTCGCCACCTACGCGGTGCTGTCCGGCAGTTTTGCCGGCGGCCCGTCGGGTCATGACATCTTCCAGCTCGATTTCGTAGCTGTTGAAACGCTGTTCCTGCTGCTGTCCTCGATCACCTTCGGCTTCGCCATGCTGAAGATGTTCGCCGGTAACAAGGCAGGCGTCCTGGGCTGGTTGGCTGTGACCTTCCTGTTCGGTGCAGGCTTCATCGCGATGGAAATCTACGAGTTCCATCACCTGATCGGCGAAGGCTTCGGCCCGAACCGCAGTGGCTTCCTGTCGGGCTTCTTCGCCCTGGTGGGCACCCACGGTCTGCACGTGACGGCTGGTCTGATCTGGATGGCAATCATGATGTACCAGATCAACAAGCACGGCATCACGCCGACCGCCAAGACCCGCATGAGCTGCCTGAGCCTGTTCTGGCACTTCCTGGACGTAGTCTGGATCTGCGTATTCACCGTCGTCTACCTGCTGGGGGTTCTGTAATGGCTAACGCACACGACACTCATCACGAAGGCAGCCACGGCAGCGTCAAGTCGTACATGATCGGTTTCGTCCTGTCGATCATCCTGACCGCGATCCCGTTCGGCCTGGTGATGTTCCCAAGCCTGCCGAAGAACCTGACCGTTCTGGTCGTTGTGGCCATGGCCGTGATCCAGGTGGTGGTACACCTGGTGTACTTCTTGCACATGGACCGCTCGAAAGGGCAACGCAACAACGTATCGACGTTCCTGTTCACCGTCATGGTGATCGCGCTGCTGGTTGGCCTGTCGCTGTGGATCATGTTCAGCATCCACGCCGAAATGCTGGCCAAGTGAGGTAAGACTGCATGTCCGTTAAGCACTTTATCCAAATCACCAAACCGGGGATCATTTTCGGTAACGTGCTTTCCGTGGCAGGCGGTTTCTTCCTTGCCGCGAAGGGCCATGTGGACTTCGCCCTGCTGCTGGCAGTGGTTTTTGGTACTTCCCTGGTGGTGGCGTCCGGTTGTGCATTCAACAACTGCATCGACCGCGACATCGACCAGAAAATGGAGCGCACCAAGAACCGCGTGATGGTACAGGGTGGCATGTCACTGCCCCTCGCGCTGATCTATGCCACCCTGCTTGGGGTGGCGGGTTTCAGCTTGCTCTACGTCCAGGCCAACCCCTTGTCCGCGTACTGCGCACTGATCGGCTTCGTGGTCTATGTGGGCTTCTACAGCCTGTGGCTCAAGCGTAAATCGGTGCACGGCACCTTGGTCGGCAGCCTGTCCGGTGCCATGCCGCCTGTCATTGGCTATTGCGCTGTCAGCAATAGCTTCGACCTGGCGGCTGTGACCCTGCTGGTGATGTTCAGCCTGTGGCAGATGCCGCACAGCTTTGCCATCGCCATCTTCCGCTTCAAGGACTACAGTGCCGCAAACATTCCGGTATTGCCGGTGGCGCGCGGTATCCTGGCTGCGAAAAAACAGATCGTGCTGTATGTGCTGGCATTCGTGCTTGCGACCTTGATGCTCACCCTCGGCGGTTACGCCGGCCTCGGCTACATGGCCGTGGCAGCTGCCATGGGCCTTTACTGGCTGTACATGGCATGGGGTGGCTACAAGGCCGAAGATGACAGCAAGTGGGCACGCAAAGTGTTTGGCTTTTCCATCCTTACCGTCATGGCCTTGAGCCTGATGATGGGTGTGGATAGCCAGACGGCTGCTGACGTGCTGATGACCTACGCACGCTGAAACCAACGCCTGCTTCACGAAAACCCCGGCCTGTGTGCCGGGGTTTTTTTTACCTATGCGGGGCCTGTCGCTGGTAAGCCAGGTGACGGGCCCGGTACACAGCTTTCTTTTTTGGCTTACCAGCATGGGACTATCCGTGTGCAGCTGGCAAAAAATGCTCCTGAATAGATCCAAAAAAACAGTAAATTACCCTTTACAAGTCGGCTCTATCGGCACTATCTTCTGAATCAGGCCGCCCCATGCGGTCAGCGTCGCTCGGACGGTTCCGGGCGCTTACGTTTTCAGAGGAAACCATGGCTAATCCAGGTTTGCCGCGCCGCTTTGCGCGCATCGATCGTCTCCCGCCCTACGTCTTCAACATCACTGCCGAGCTCAAGATGGCTGCCCGCCGCCGTGGCGAGGACATCATCGACCTGAGCATGGGTAACCCCGATGGCGCCACGCCGCCGCATATCGTCGAGAAGCTGGTGCAGGTCGCTCAGCGCGAGGATACCCATGGCTATTCCACATCCCGCGGCATCCCACGCCTGCGTCGCGCCATCTCGAACTGGTACAAGGAGCGCTACGAGGTCGACATAGACCCTGAAGAAGAGGCTATCGTCACCATTGGCTCGAAAGAGGGCCTGGCACACCTGATGCTGGCCACCCTGGATCAAGGCGATACGGTACTGGTGCCCAACCCCAGCTACCCGATTCATATCTACGGCGCTGTGATCGCCGGGGCCCAGGTGCGTTCTGTTCCGCTTGTGCCGGGCGTGGACTTCTTCAACGAGCTTGAGCGGGCCATTCGCGAGTCCATCCCCAAGCCCAAGATGATGATTCTCGGCTTCCCGTCCAACCCGACCGCCCAGTGCGTGGAGCTGGACTTCTTCGAGCGCGTGGTGGCATTGGCCAAGCAGTATGGCGTGCTGGTGGTGCACGACCTGGCGTATGCCGACATCGTCTACGACGGCTGGAAAGCGCCGTCTATCATGCAGGTGCCTGGCGCCAAGGACATTGCGGTGGAGTTCTTCACCTTGTCTAAAAGCTACAACATGGCCGGCTGGCGGATCGGCTTCATGGTCGGTAACCCCGAACTGGTCAACGCCCTGGCGCGCATCAAGAGTTACCACGATTACGGTACATTCACGCCTTTGCAGGTGGCTGCCATCGCAGCGCTGGAAGGGGATCAGCAGTGCGTACGGGAGATTGCCGAGCAGTACCGTCAGCGTCGCAATTTGCTGGTCAAGGGCTTGCACGAGTTGGGCTGGATGGTCGAAAACCCCAAGGCGTCCATGTACGTCTGGGCCAAGATCCCGCCTGAGTACGCACACCTGGGTTCGCTCGAGTTTTCCAAGAAGCTCCTGGCCGAGGCCAAGGTGTGTGTGTCGCCAGGTATCGGCTTTGGCGACTACGGTGATGACCATGTACGGTTCGCCCTGATCGAAAACCAGGATCGGATCCGTCAGGCCATTCGCGGGATTCGCCAGATGTTTCGGGCTGACGGGCTGGCGCGCAAGTAGCCCTCGACGGCCTGCCGCTGGTTTTTCCGGCGGCAGCGCTGCGCTCAATGGCGGGGCGGACTTCCGTATGTTCCCTGTCCCGCTAACTGGTTAATTTCGGCACTCATTTCTTTCACGATGATAGTGACATGAGTGTTTTTACCGCCTATTTCTGTGGGACAGGTTCCCATCGCTTCGACGACACCAACACCAATTTCTGGAATGGCGAACTGGTTTCGACCCTGGCCAGCCATGACCAGGGCCGCGAGTTTGCCCACTGGGTCGCTGTCGACGGTCCGGGCAGCGGCAATCTTCAGGACGACAGCCTGTTCGTCGATCCCGGCGGTTATTACAACTGGACAGGGCAGTTGTTTGGCCGCGGCTGGGAAGAAAACGTCAGCCATGTGCTTCAGATCATCAAAGGTGAAAGCCGCTGGCAGCGCACCAAACTCAGCGAGGCCGAATATGAGCGGCTCAAAGATGCCGGCGTCCCTGTGCCGGAAGTGGCTTCGACCGCTTCGTGGTTCTGGAGAACCTATGACTACGGTGACCGCCAGCCTACGCCGCAGGCACTACAGGAACGCATCATTCATCTGTTTCGTAAGCCGCTTGTGCCTAAACAGGTCAACCTGGTCGGCTGGAGTCGCGGCGGCATCAGCTGCCACATGCTGGCCAATGCCATGGCCAAGGACCCTGAGCTGTGCGATGTCCCGGTCAATATTTTTACCATTGACCCGGTTCCAGGCATTGGCAATGTGCAGCCAGAGCGCGTGATGCTGTCGGCCAATGTGCGTGAGTACGTAGGGTTCTACTCCCGTGACGAACGCTCCAAAGGGTTCGCCTGTGTGGTGCCAGGCGTGCAGCCCGGTACGCGGATAGGCGTGTTTCCCATGCCGGGTCGGCACGCGACGCTGGTGGGGAACGCGTCGGTTGACGGTGCTGGCAGCGGCCAAGTGCTGGTCGAGCCGGGCTTGGTGGTCAGGCACTACGCCGAAGTGTGCCTCAGGCGCTGGGGTGTCGAATTGGCCAAGTGCCTGGACTTGAGTGAGGAACAAGTGATGGGCTATCACAAGGCAATGGCGGACTGTGAAGACCAGTACCAAGCAATGCGTCGCAAGTCCTACACCGTCATGACCGAAGGTAGCCGTGACGACAGGCTGTTACATCAGGGCACCCGGCAAACGACCTTCAGCCATGTCCGCGGCGATCCCTATTGCCCAGCTGCAGGTCTTGGCCTGACGCATTGCGATGGGGATACCTATAAAGCGTTGCGCTAACTTGACCCGAGGGGGAAGAGGGTGTCTGGTGACAGTCAATCGCCTGCAGTTATTTTTTTCTGCCCCTCTATTCAATCACCCCCGCTTGGCCCGAGAATGGCTGCTCGGGCCAGCCCCGATCTCAACCACCTTCCTTCCGTGCAATCATGTCCGAATATAACCCTTGCCTTGACTGCGGCGCTTGCTGCGGGTATTTCCGTGTGTCCTTCTTCTGGGGTGAATGCCAGTCCTCCGGCGGTGTGGTGCCTGACGATCTGGTGGTGCAGGTGAGTCCGTCTCGGGTGGCCATGATTGGCACCGACGCCAAGCCCTGCCGTTGCACTAGCCTGCAGGGCGAGGTGGGGCAAGGCGTTGCCTGCGCCATCTACGCCAACCGTTCCAGCACTTGCCGGGAGTTCGAGGCGTCGTGGGAAGGGGGCGTACACAACCCACGCTGTGATACCGCCCGGGCCGCCTACGGTCTACCGCCATTGACTCCGCCTGGGGCCAATGAGCCCCATTGGCCCGATGATGGGGCTGAGGTCGCCTAAGTCGGCATGTAGGCGTTCGCTTATGAGCGTCCTTCACCTGAGTCCATGACATGGAAGTCGGGCATAGTCGCAATCTTTGACAAGGCTGAGACGCGCAGTTGAGCGTCCTGGCTGTCATCTGTGCACCGCCGTGGAGTTTTGCAATGCCTGAAGGCCGCGCTTGACGCTAAACTGTCATCTTACCCAGCAATGGACAGGTGAGCCGGCGTGACCCCACCCCGAAGTTTCCCGAGTGATCTGTGTCTCGATAGCCCGCGCCTTTACCTGCGCCCCATGCGCCACGCAGATGCGGCAAAGTGGTTGGCGATCATGGCCGACCCGGAAGTCATGCGGTACTGGCACCACGCGCCCTGGCAGAGTCTGGCTGAAGCCCAGAGCGCACTGGCAGCTGATCGTGAGGCGTATGCCAATGGTGAGCAACTCAAGCTTGGCATGTATCGCCGGGACAACGGCGAGCTGATTGGCATGGTTCAACTGTTCAACATCGACGACACCTCCCGGCGAGGTGAGATCGGCTATTGCCTGGCCAGCGCCGTGCAGGGAAGGGGGTATATGGATGAAGCATTGACGTGCTTTATCGACTACATCGCCAATACCCTGCACATGCGCCGCCTGGAAGGCGAGATCGACCCTCGCAACCAAGGCTCGGCGCGAACGTTGGAGCGCCAGGGATTTGTGCTGGAGGGCACCCTGCGGGCGCGCTGGTGCGTAGGCGGTGAGCTATCCGACTCGGGCATCTACGGGCTGCTGCTCGAACCGCCGGTGGCTTGAAAGATTGCGAATACCCAGTTTGGAAGCGGGGGATGACATGGGTTATGGTCATCCCCTGTACCGTCCTTCCAGGTGTCCTTTGCCCGCTTTTTATCTCAGCATCACGCTCCTGCTTTACTTGGTCGCTTTGTGCTTCGATGGCGCCTCGATGAGCGATGGCCACCACATGCCCGCCCTGCAGATGTTGCTGTACGGGCCTTGGGGCGTACCCTTCGGCCTGAACCAGTGGTTCGCCAACCCATTGCTCGCCCTGGCCATTCTGGCGCATCGGCGCTTTCGCCGCTTGGCCCTGCTGCTAGGGCTTTGTGCTCTGTATCTGGCGGCAACCAGTTTGGGTATCGACCGCCTGCCGGACAATCAAAGTTATGAGTTTCACGATCTGACAGGTCTGGCGGCAGGGTTCTATGTGTGGGTGGCGGCCATGCTGGTATTTTGCCTTGGTCAGGGCTGGTACTGTTTGAAAGCGCGCCAGGCTGCTGATATGCCTGGGTGGAATTGGGCGGACGTTACCCTGATTGCGGCATTGGCGGTGACGTTGTATGCCGCCACGCAGATGCCGTCGTTGCGCTTCGAGCCGAGCAGGGTATTAATGCCGCCGGAGCAACCTCAAACGCTTTGACACTCAAGGAGAGTTTGCATGATCAAGCACTACCTGGCGGGGCTGGCATTGGCGTGCTGCACGCCGCTGGCGATCGCCGCCGAACCTTCTCCAGCCTATACCCGCTGTATGGAGGGTGCCTCCAGTACCCTGGCCATGGGTGAATGCCTCAAGGCCGAGACGCAGGCACAGGACCAACGCCTGAACCGCGTCTACAAGCAGCTGATGGGTAAACTGTCGGCGGATCAGCAAAAAAGTCTGCGTGATGTGCAGCGAAAGTGGCTGGTCTATCGGGATGGCAACTGCCAATTTCATCGCAAGGCCAGTGGCGGCACAATGGCGCAGCTGGAGGGCGGGACCTGCCTGATGGACATGACCCGAGAGAGGGCGGCGGAACTTGAGCGGGTTATGGAACCGCAGCGGTGATGAGTTCTAAACTTGCCACGGTATATGTCTTCTGTAGGATAAAACGTGCAGCGGCTCCAAGCGTTGAGGCAGTGCGCTAATGACTGGGGCCGCTGCGCGGCCTATCGCGGCGCAAGGCCGCTCATACATAGAACTGTGTAGTATTCAAAGGATTTGCAAGCGTCAACTCATCTATTGAATTTATACATTGCAGTTGCAGTTGCAGTTGCTTCTAAGCGCGCGGTAGCTCAGGCGCCGCAGATCGCGACTTCAGGAGGCCGAGCGCAGGGCTTGCGGAGGGAGGTGACAGGCATGGATGCCTGTCAAGCGCTGGGCCCCAGGATGGGGCCTGCAGCGCGGTCCTCCCGGGAGCAAGCCCGGAGCGAGGGAACCCCGGAGCGTAGCGTAGGGGCCGGATGATAGGAGCAGGCGGTTTTTGCTTACTTTTTGACAAGACAAAAAGTGAGCCGCCGTAAGGGCGGAAAGGTGACTGTGCGCCACCCTCGCCAATGTATACCAACCTGCAGTATGCGCCCACGCTTTGAAGTTTGAAGTTTGAAGTTTGAAGTTTGAAGTTTGAAGTTTGAAGTTTGAAGTTTTATTGCTGAGTGTGGGTATTGAAAGAGAGCATACTCTATTTGCGATGGCGACGCTTAATCACCTTTTCGCCATTACGTGAACTGACCCCCGAATGTTGGACACCTATCTCACCGGAGGGTGTTCCATGACGAAATACAACCTGGCGCTCAAACAGGCACTCATCGAAGAGTGCCTTTCTGCTCCTAGCATTCATGAAGTGGCGCTAAAGCATGACCTCAGTCCATCGATGCTACGTCGGTGGGTAAAGGGCTATGAAAAACACGGCGCAGCCGGTTTAAGTGCCAAGTACAGCCGCTACGATGCCCAGTTCAAATTGAAGGTTTTGCAGTGCATTGAGCAAGAAGGATTGTCTGCCCAGCAAGCCTGCATCTAGTTTGATATCCGTGGTCCAAGTAGCATCAGGCAGTGGAAAAGGTTGTATGATCAAGGCGGAGTTGAAGCACTTCATCCGCATCATACCCGAGAGTTGAGCATGCCCCGTAAGCCATCGAAAAAAACCAGCGCAAGTCCTCCTACCGCTTCGGATAGCGACCTGACACCCGAGCAAATGCTCGAAGAGCTGGAATATCTGCGTGCGGAGAATGCTTATCTAAAAAAGCTCGATGCCTTGATCCAAGCGGACCCTCGCACTGCGCAGGCGAGAAAACGAAGGCTGTCCAGGGATTGAGGCACGGGCATCGACTCGCTCTGCTGTTACGTGCTGCCGGGCTTGCACGTAGTACCTTTTATTACCAAAGCAAGGTGTTGTTGACTGACAAGCATGCGGCTTTGAAAGAGAGTATCAACAACGTCTATCACGAGCATAAGGGACGGTATGGCTATCGCCGGATCACTGAGACCCTCAAGCACAACGGTCGGATGATTAATCACAAGAAGGTGCAGCGACTGATGCAGCTGATGGGTCTCCAGTCGCTGGTCAGGGCGAAGAAATATCGCTCGTACCGAGGCTCAGAGGGACTGGTTGCGCCTGATCTGCTCAGGCGAGAATTCAAGGCAGGAGCCCCTAATCAGAAATGGGCAACCGACGTGACAGAGTTCAAAGTGAAGGGGCAGAAGCTGTTTCTTTCGCCGTTGATGGACCTGTATAACGGCGAAATCCTCGCTTATCAGATTAACCGGCGCCCGGAGTTCAAGATGGTCTCGGCAATGCTTGAGCAAGCCTTTGAGCGGCTGAATCCAGGTGATAAACCGATATTGCACTCCGATCAAGGATGGCAGTACAGGCAGCCCACTTACCGGCATATGCTGGCCGAGAAGAACATTGAGCAGAGTATGTCGCGTAAGGGCAACTGCCTAGACAACGCCGCAATGGAAAGTTTTTTCGGCACACTCAAGAGCGAATATTTTTACCTGGAGTCGTTTGAAAATGTCGAGCAGTTGGCTTCAGGACTTGATGATTACATCGCTTACTACAACCAAAAACGCATCAGCCTCAGACTTAATGGCCTGAGTCCGATACAATTTCGGACCCACGCGCTGGCCCCATAGCGCTCACTGTCCAACTTTTGGGGGTCAGTTCAACGGCGAGTCACTTTTTGTCAAACGCGACAAAAAGTAACCAAAAAACGCTGCGCTCCATTCATACGGCCCCTACGCTGCGCTTCGGGGTTCCCTCACTCCGGTCTTGCTCCCGGGAGGACCGCGCTGCAGGCCCCATCCTGGGGCCCAGCGCTTGACAGGCATCCATGCCTGTCACCTCCCTCCGCAAGACCTGCGTTCGGCCTCCTGAAGTCGCGAAGATCAAGATCAAGATCAAGATCAAGATCAAGATCAAGATCAAGATCAAGATCAAGATCAAGAGATGAGTAGGGTCGAGAGCTGAGAGTTGCTAACCTAATCTGGCTGCTTGACTCAATCCTATCCCTCGCCGCGCGCGTTGCTCCAGATACTCCCGCACCTGCACAGCATCCCCAACAAACTCGATCCGCTCGGCCTTCGCCTTACGCTGATAGGCATACATCGGGTCGTAGTACTCGTTGAGCAACCCCTCGATCCAGCCTCGGTGCAGGTCCACGCAGCCACTACGCAATTGCTCTCCCAGGGCCTGCTCGAGCAGCGCGGTGAGCCGCTGATGGCGCTCACCGCCCAGGCGCTTGCGGATGTTGGCCATGCTCTGCAACATGCGCTGCGCGAACAATTGCTGCCCGGCTTGCTCGCCATGCAGGGCGATGAACTCGGCACTGAGGTCGATGACATAGTCACGCAGGATGCGCTCGACCCGGCCATCGAAACTGTCCTCCAGCCACACCAGCGGGTAGTGCTGCATGCCCTGATACAAAGACAAAGGCACCGTGCAACTGCCAACGATGCGGCCTTCATCCTCCAGCACGAACTGGCCAATGCCTTGCGCGCGCTTTTTCAGCACATCGATGGCCAGCTGGTTCTCGAAGTCGATCTGAGCCGGTTGCCCGGTGGCGCGTTTGCCAAAGCTCGACCCGCGATGATTGGCATGGCCTTCAAGGTCCAGTACGTTGCCCAGCTGTTGCAGCACATCGGTCTTGCCAGTACCGGTCAAGCCGCCAACCAACACGAAATCGCACTCGCTTACGGCCTGCTCCGTGGTCTCGAGCAGGTAGTTGCGCATCGCCTTGTAGCCCCCGGTGATACGCGGGTAGCGAATACCGGCTTCATCGCGCAACCACTCTTGGACGATCTGCGAGCGCAGGCCGCCACGAAAGCAATACAGATAGCCTTCCGGGTGAGCCTGGGTGAATGCCACCCACGCCTCCAGACGAGCCTGCTTGGTGGCGCCGCCCACCAGTTGATGACCCAGGGCGATGGCGGCAGCCTGGCCCTGCTGCTTGTAACAGGTGCCAACCTTCTGCCGTTCCACATCGTTCATCAGGGGCAGGTTGACCACGCCGGGAAAGGCGCCCTTGGCAAACTCGACGGGCGCACGCATGTCCATCATCGGCACATCGTCAAGGAACAACTGGCGGAAATCAGTGCAGTCGGGCCGCATCAGACGACCTCGACTGCGTGGCGCTGTCGCTCCGCCAGGTAGCCGATAGGCGACAGCTGCAAGCCCAGGTCAGCGGCTGCCGCGAGAAATGCGTCCTCACCTTCCGGGGTTACGGCCACCAGCAACCCGCCGCTGGTCTGCGGGTCGCACAGCAAGTGCTTCTGATCGTCACTGAGCGCGCCTAGCTTGTGCCCGTAGCTCTCGAAGTTGCGCAGCGTCCCCCCTGGAATGCAGCCGGCGGCGAGGTAGTGCTCGACACTCGGCAGGCGGGGCACCTTGGCGTAGTCCAGGTGTGCGGTCAGGCCGCTGCCTTCTGCAAGCTCAACCAGATGGCCGAGCAGGCCGAACCCGGTGACGTCCGTCATGGCCTTGACCCCGTCGAGCTTGCCAAAGCGGCTGCCTGGTGTGTTCAGGGTACACATCCAGTCGCGCGCCACGCCTCGATCCTGCTCGCGCAGCACGGCTTTCTTTTCGGCGGTGGTGAGGATGCCGATGCCCAGGGGCTTGGTCAGATACAGGCGGCAACCCGCCGTGGCGGTGTCGTTGCGCTTGAGATGGCGCTTGCTGACCACGCCGGTCACCGCCAGGCCGAAAATCGGCTCGGGTGCATCGATGGAATGACCACCGGCAAGCGGGATACCGGCTTCGGCGCATACCGCTCGGCCACCGCGGATCACCTCACGGGCAACCTCTGGTGCCAGGACGTTGACGGGCCAGCCCAGGATGGCGATGGCCATCAGGGGGTCACCGCCCATGGCGTAGATATCGCTGATGGCGTTGGTTGCCGCGATGCGGCCGAAATCGTAGGGATCATCGACGATGGGCATGAAGAAGTCGGTGGTCGACACCACACCGCGCTCCTCGTCCAGGGCATACACGGCGGCATCGTCGCGCGACGCATTGCCGACCCAGAGCTTCGGGTCCAGGGCCTGGGCACCGCTTTCGGCCAGGATGACGTCCAGCACCTTGGGGGATATCTTGCAGCCACAGCCGGCACCGTGGCTGTACTGGGTCAGGCGAATCGGCTCGCTCATGTGTACCTCGGCAGGTCAATTTATCGCGCGATTGTAGCAAAGCTGGTCATTGGGACTGCGGCTCTTATAATCGTCGGGTCAATGACTCGCATCGAGCTGCAAACTGCACGTCGGCAAGGCAGCCCACCTGCACTGCCTGTTATTGCGCGCAGCCTCGAACTCACCCCATTCCCCGCTATTGAACCGGAGAAACCCATGCTCAAACGTCCCTTGGCGCTCGCCGCCAGCCTCGTGCTGTCCTGCTGTGCCCTGGCCGTCCAGGCCGCAGAGACACTGCGTGTCAGCGCCATTCCCGACGAAGCGCCCACCGAACTGCAACGCAAGTTCAAACCCTTGGGCGAATACTTGTCCAAGCAGTTGGGCATGCAGGTGAAGTTTGTGCCGGTGGCTGACTACCCGGCCGTGGTCGAGTCGCTGGCCTCCGACCGGCTGGACTTGGCGTGGCTGGGCGGGTTCACGTTCGTGCAGGTGCACCTGAAGGACCCGACTGCCACGCCGCTGGTGCAGCGCGAGCAGGACGCCCAATTCACCTCCAAGTTCATCACTGCCAACCCTGCGGTAAAAAGCCTGGCGGACCTCAAGGGCAAGTCCTTCGCCTTCGGGTCAATTTCTTCCACGTCCGGTAGCTTGATGCCACGCTATTTCATGCTCAAGCAGGACAACATCAAACCTGAAGGGTACTTCAGCCGCGTAGCCTATTCCGGTGCCCACGACGCCACCGTGGCCTGGGTACAGGCTGGCAAGGTCGATGCCGGTGTGCTCAACGCCAGCGTCTGGCAGAAACTGGTGGACGCCGGCAAGGTCGATACCGCCAAGGTGCGCGTGTTCGCTACGACCCCGACCTACTTCGACTACAACTGGACGGTGCGTGGCAACATGGACCCGGCCCTCAAGGAGAAGATCAAGCAGGCCTTCCTGAACCTTGACCCCGCCGATCCAGAACAGAAAGCCATTCTCGACCTGCAGGCAGCCAGCCGCTTCGTCGAAACCAAGCCGGAAAACTACGCGGGCACCGAGCAAGCCGCCCGCGAGGCTGGCTTGCTCAAGTGACGTCTGCCGTGCCTTCTGAGGCAGTCATCGCGCTGCAAGGCGCAAGCTTGCGGCATGGCGCGGTGCGCGCCCTGGAGGGCGTGACCTTGCGCATTGCGCAGGCTGAGCGCGTCGCCATCATCGGCCCATCGGGGGCGGGCAAGTCCAGCTTGCTGCACTTGATGGCCACGGCGACCAGGCCGAGCAGCGGCCGTCTGGAGGTGCTCGGGCAGCAGCCATGGGCGTTGTCGGCAGGGGCCCGGCAGCGCCTGCGGGCCCAGGTAGGTCTGGTTCACCAAGCGCCGCCACTGCCGCCGCGCCAGCGGGTGGTCACTGCCGTGCTGGCGGGCCGTCTGGGCCAGTGGGGGCTTGGTCGCAGCCTGCTCAACCTGCTGTATCCCTGCGATGTGCCTGGTGCGCGCCAAGCCTTGGCCGAACTGGGGCTAGCAGACAAGCTGTTCGTGCAGTGCGGTCAACTGTCCGGTGGCCAGCTTCAGCGGGTGGGTATTGCGCGGGTGCTGTATCAGCAGCCTCGTATCATGCTCGCCGACGAGCCGGTGTCGGCGATGGACCCGGTATTGGCCGATCACAGCCTGGCGCTGCTCAACCGGCATGCCCAGGCCACTGGCGTGGCGCTGGTAGCCAGCCTGCATGCGGTCGAATTGGCTCTGGCCCACTTTCCCCGGGTGATCGGCATACGCGAAGGGCAGGTGCTGTTTGATTGCCCAGCCGAGGCGGTGACCGATGAGCTGCTGCAAGCGCTGTATGCCAACGAGCAGCTGGTGGCCAAGCACGGCGTTAATGCGAGCCCCCACGTGCAGTTGCCCAGATGCTGAACGCCAGTCAACGTGATCCGGCAATGGCGCCAAGAATACTGATCGGGTTGCTGGCCATCGCGATCCTGTGGCCGGGTATCCAGTTGAGCGAGTTGAACCCAGCCGTGCTGTTACAGGCCGAAAACCGCGAGCAGATGGCGAGTTTCACGGGGGCATTCTGGCCACCTGCACATGAGCGCGACTTTCTCGAGCTGTTGCTTGAGGCCACCCTGCAGACCTTGGCTGTGGCCACCGCCGGCATGGCGCTAGCCTGGCTGCTGGCCGTGCCGGCAGGGTTGCTGGCCAGCCGCGCCTTGTCCCTGAGCGCTGCCTCACGTGGCGGGCGCCCGGGTGCCTGGTCGCGCCTGGTGCGGCTGCCCGTACGGGGCGTGCTGATCTTCCTGCGCAGCGTGCCTGAGATCGTCTGGGCACTGTTGTTCGTGCGCGCCGTAGGCCTCGGGCCCACGGCCGGGGTGCTGGCAATCGCCATTACCTACAGCGGCATGCTGGGCAAGGTGTATGCGGAAATCTTCGAATCGGTGGACCAGCGGCCCGCCCACGCTTTGTTGCAGGCGGGCAGTGGACGGCTGGCCGCCTTTTTCTACGGCATCTTGCCCAATGCCGTCAGCGAAGCGGTGTCCTACACGGTATACCGGTGGGAATGTGCAGTACGGGCATCGGTGGTGATGGGGTTCGTGGGGGCCGGCGGGCTGGGTCAGCAGATCGACCTGTCCATGCGCATGTTCGCTGGCGCCGAGGTAGCCAGCATGTTGTTGACGTTCCTGGCCTTGGTGATGCTTGCCGATGGGCTCAGCCGCCTATTGCGCGGGAGGCTTGCATGAATCGGCTGATCAACCTGGCCCTGTTGGCCGCGCTGCTGGCAGCCATCGTCGGTTCGTTCGCTTATTTGGGGTTGGATTTCGGGGCATTGATCGGCAATGGTGGGCTGGCCCAAATGGGTGAGTATGCCGGACGGTTCCTGACCCCGGACCTGTCCAGCGAGCATCTGCGTGCGGTGGCGCATGGCGCATTGGAAACCCTGGCCATGTCCGGTATCGGCACGTTGCTGGCTGTCGTCATGGGCCTGTTGCTGGCGCTGCCGGCGGCGGGCCGGTTTGGCTGGCCGTTGCAGGGGCTGGCCCGGTTGCTGCTCAATGCGCTGCGCGCCATTCCGGAGCTTGTGTGGGCCGCGCTGACCGTGCTGGCAGCTGGACTTGGGCCAAACGCTGGCACACTGGCGTTGGCGCTGCACACCGCCGGCGTACTGGGGCGTCTGTTTGCCGAGGCGCTGGAAAACGCCTCGCCTGAACCTGCCGCAGCCATTCGCCTGCAAGGCGCGGGGCAGGTAGCAGCCTTCTGCTACGGCACCTTGCCTAACCTGTGGCCGCAGTTGCTGGCCTACAGCTTGTACCGTTGGGAAAACAATATACGCATGGCCAGTGTGCTGGGCTTTGTGGGTGCTGGAGGCTTGGGGCAGATGCTCTACACCACCTTGAGTCTGTTTCAGGAAGCCCAGGCCAGTACGGTGATCATCGGGATGCTGGTGCTGGTGTTCCTGGTCGATGCGCTCAGTGATGTACTGCGCCAGCGTTTCGTAAGGGCCTGATCAGGCCAGCGGCCCTGCGGCCGCTGCCTGTTCTCAAGCGCTCACGGCCTCGGCCGATTGCGCCCCGCGCTGCATCGACTCCAGGTTGCGCTCGATCGTCTCGCAGATGGTATCCATCTGGATCTGGTGTTCGCTGAAGCGGAATGGGCTCTGCAAGTCGGTACCGATGCGCTCGATCGCCAGCAGCATGAAGCCTACAACCGTGGAGGCCAGGGGCGTGAACCATTCCAGCGACTCCACCAGGCCGACCGGTACGATCAGGCAGAACAGCGTGATGAACAACCGGGGGAAATAGACATAAGGGTAGGGCAGTGGCGTATTGGCGATTCGCTCCATGCCCCCTTGTGCATTGGACAAGTCCACCAGCGTGGACTCAAGGCGAGCCAAGCGGATGCTGTCCAGCCGGCCCTCCTGATATTCCCTGGCCAGTAACGCGGCCGAGCCACTCAAGATGTCATTGGCAAAATTGTTGGAGCCGTGGTGCCGCTCAAATTCTGCCTCAGGGATAAACGCCACCAGCTCCTGCGGGCATTTCTCCCCCTTCAGGTGCGCCGCCAGGCAGTTGATGTAGGCGATGTGCCGACGCAGCAGGGTCGCCTTGACCGGATTGAGCCCATCGTCGGGGTCATCGATCAGGGTCAGCGTCTGGCGGGCGAAGCTGCGGGAACTGTTGACCAGGGCACCCCACAAAGTACGTGCTTCCCACCAGCGGTTGTAGGCGCTGCTGTTGCGAAAGCTCACCAGCACGACCAGCGCCGAACCCATCAGCGAAAGCGGTATCAGGGGCAGAGTGAACTTGCTGTTGAGAAACAGCATGAAATCAATAGTGACCAGTACGTCCCAGATCAGCAGCCAGAACAATGACCAACCGATGTAGCCGAAGGTTTTCACGACCAAGCGGTATTTGCGGAGGATGACGTCTTTCAAATGGCGCACCTTTACGGGTTCAGGACCTTGGATCGGACGTCGGGTAGCGCCGAAGGTTCTGGACGGTGTTGTTGCAACGCATGTGGGCTGACAGATGCTGGCGTAACATCCGCAGGCTGTGTGCATTTCATCCAGACGCATTTGCCGGCCTGATTTGGATGGTGGCACAATGCCTTGCCTCAGCATGCACATGCTCCGCAGTTGTGCCCTGCACCTTCAGCCTTATCTTCTCGGTACCCCGCCATGAACGAGCGCACCGGCACAGGCCTTTCCTTCGCCAAACGCATGTATGCCCCACGCGCCATCGGAACTGGCCTAGGCTTCTTTTGTGTGATGATCGGAATCGCGCCATTGCAGCCAGGGGGATGGGTGTGGGCGCTGTTACTGGCACACGGTTTTGTCTGGCCGCACCTGGCGTTTCAGATTGCTCGGGTATCCGCCCAGCCCTACAAGACCGAACAGCGCAACTTGGTGGTCGATGGATTCGCCGGGGGTTGCTGGGCGGGTGTCATGGGGCTCAACCCACTGCCCAGCGTGATCATCCTGTCGATGATCGCCATGGACAAGATCGCGGCAGGCGGCTGGCCCCTATTCATGAAAACGGTACTTGCCCAGGGTATCGGCATCGCCCTGGGCCTATGGCTGTTCGCGCCGCCGCTTTTTCCGGCCACCACGCAGGCGCAGATGCTGGCGTGCCTGCCGATCCTGCTGATCTACCCCATGGCCATCGGCATGATCTGCTATCAGGTGACCGTCCAGTTGGGCCAGCATAAACGTGCACTGGCCCGCCTGAGCCAGACCGACAGCCTCACGGGCTTGCGCAATCACGGGGCGTGGCAGGAACTGCTGCTGCGCGAATTTATACGTTGCCGAGCCAGCACAGGGAGCAGTTGCCTTGCCCTGATCGACGTCGACCACTTCAAGCAGATCAATGACCGTCATGGCCATCAGGTGGGTGACAATATCCTGCGGGTGATCAGTGCCACGCTTTCCTTGCACTTGCGCAAGCATGACCCTGCGGCGCGCTATGGCGGGGACGAATTCTGCGTGATGCTGCCTGACACGACGCCAGGGCAGGCAAGGGAAGTGCTTGAGCGGCTGCGCCTGGCCGTGGAGGCGTTCCGCGACCCAGCGCTGCCGCACCTTAACCTGAGCCTGAGCATCGGTATCGCCCCTTACCATGCAGGCATTACCGATGCCCAAGCCTGGCTGCATGCCGCCGATATGGCGTTGTATGCCGCCAAGCGCGCCGGGCGAAATTGCATCGTCCTGGCGCCCCAGGCCTCTGAACCCGCCTGATCAGGGTTTTGCAGCCACAGCCACAAAGCCTTTGACCGACGTTGGGGCCTGAGGCTTGGACTTGCGCGCCAGCATGTACTGGTAGCGCCGCCACTCCTTGTCGATCTCGCTGAAGGACATGAACACGCTGACCCGGTCCTTGCCCACCAGGTCCGGTCGCCTGAGGGCATCAATGCCGCTGGTGGGGATGATGGCGATGTTGATGCCTACCACGTTACCGTCATCGGCGAATACCGGGCCGCCAGACATCCCCTTGGTGATCGGCCCGTCGTGCACCGAATAGAACACGCTGCCAGGGGTGCCATCGAGCCGGACCAGTGACGAGAGCGCGTGGCCCTTGCCCTGCACGGGCATCATCAAGCTGTTGTAGCCCACCGCCGTAACCGCTTCTCCAGGCACATATTGACGCCAACGCGGTATTTCACTGGCCTTGTGCTTGAAGAACACCACATCGCCCAGGCCTTCATGGACCACGTTGCGCAGGAAAGGGGTGTGTTTGGCGGTGACTGCATAATCCGCATTCCACTGGATGGCGCTTGCCATCAGCAGCATGGGCAGCGGCGCTCCGGACGTCACCACGAAAGCTTGACTGTAGACCGGGTCTGAAACGTAGGACGTTGGCACTCCATTGCACCCACTCAGCAGCATCATTGCCGCCATACAGGGCGCGGTTGTTTTCATTGATCACACAAGGGAAGGGGGTTGAGGGGAGCCGCACTATGGCTAAATGCCATCAGTTAGGCAATGCGTTCGGCTTTTATCCGACGAAGTGAGGGTAGGCGGCGGGTATGGCCACTGGCCAATAGCATTGCTGCATGGTCAGTCACCAGCGAATCAATGGGCTGACGCCAGGCAAATGTGATGCACTGAGCGGTTTTCACGGCGCAAAAAAAAAGCCGACCATTTAAGGTCGGCTTTTCGGATTTGGTGCCCCGAGGGAGACTCGAACTCCCACTCCTTTCGAAAACGGATTTTGAATCCGCCGCGTCTACCAATTCCGCCATCAGGGCGTGGCGCGCAGTATAGAGAGGTGCCGTCGGTCGGTCAATCGTCTTTCATGGTCAATTTTCATTCCTTGGGCTAAACTTCCCGGCCCTGCCGAACCGAACATCATCATGCGCGTTGCCGATTTCTCCTTCGAACTTCCCGATACCCTGATCGCCCGCCATCCATTGGCCGAGCGCCATGGCAGCCGCCTGCTGGTGCTCGATGGGCCAAGCGGTGCACTCGAGCACCGACAATTCCCCGATCTGCTCGGCTACCTGCGCCCTGGCGACCTGATGGTGTTCAACAACACCCGGGTCATTCCGGCACGGCTGTTCGGCCAGAAGGCGTCCGGGGGCAAGCTTGAAATGCTGGTCGAGCGCGTGCTCGACAGCCATCGCGTGCTGGCTCACGTGCGGGCGAGCAAGGCGCCCAAGGTGGGCGCGGTCATTCTGGTGGACGGCGGTGGTGAAGCTGAAATGGTCGCGCGCCATGACACCTTGTTCGAGCTGCGTTTCACCGAAGAGGTGTTGCCGCTGCTCGACCGGGTTGGTCACATGCCGCTGCCGCCCTACATCGATCGCCCTGACGAAGGCGCCGACCGGGAGCGCTACCAGACGGTCTACGCCGAAAAGGCAGGTGCTGTCGCCGCCCCCACGGCGGGCCTGCATTTCGACGAAGCGCTGCTCGAGCAGATCGCCGCCAAGGGGGTAGAGCAGGCGTTCGTTACCCTCCACGTGGGGGCCGGCACATTCCAGCCAGTGCGGGTCGACAAGATTGAAGACCACCACATGCATAAGGAATGGCTCGAAGTGAGCCAGGCTGTGGTCGACGCCATCAAGGCCTGCCGCGCCCGTGGCGGGCGTGTGATCGCCGTGGGCACCACCAGTGTGCGGTCGCTCGAAAGCGCCGCCCGTGATGGCCAGCTCAAGCCCTTCAGCGGTGACACCGATATCTTCATCTACCCCGGTCGCCCGTTCCACGTGGTCGATGCGCTGGTCACCAACTTCCACCTGCCCGAGTCCACGCTGCTGATGCTGGTCTCGGCCTTCGCCGGTTACCCCGAGACCATGGCTGCCTACGCGGCGGCGGTCGAGCAGGGGTACCGCTTCTTCAGTTACGGTGATGCCATGTTCATCACCCGCAATCCGGCGCCTCGCGGCCCCGAGGAGCAAGCATGAGTCGCACCTGCCGAATGTCCTTCGAACTGCTGGCCACCGACGGCAAGGCCCGTCGTGGCCGCATCACCTTCCCCCGTGGCACGGTCGAAACCCCGGCGTTCATGCCGGTGGGCACCTATGGCACGGTCAAGGGCATGCTGCCCCGTGACATCGAGGCCATTGGCGCCGAGATGATCCTGGGCAATACCTTCCACCTGTGGCTGCGCCCGGGCACCGAGGTAATCAAGAAGCACAACGGCCTGCACGATTTCATGCAGTGGAAAGGCCCGATTCTTACCGATTCCGGTGGCTTCCAGGTCTTCAGCCTGGGCGCCATGCGCAAGATCAAGGAAGAAGGCGTGACCTTCGCCTCTCCCGTGGACGGCTCCAAGGTGTTCATGGGCCCGGAGGAATCCATGCAGGTGCAACGCGACCTGGGCTCGGACGTGGTGATGATCTTCGACGAGTGCACCCCGTACCCTGCCGAGCACGACATCGCTCGTACCTCCATGGAGCTGTCGCTGCGCTGGGCCCAGCGCTCGAAGAACGCCCATGCCGACAACACCGCCGCGCTGTTCGGCATCGTTCAGGGCGGCATGTACCAGGACCTGCGCATGCGCTCGCTGGAGGGGCTCGAGAACATCGGCTTCGACGGCCTGGCCATTGGCGGCCTGTCGGTGGGTGAGCCCAAGCACGAGATGATCAAGGTGCTGGACTACTTGCCAGGGCAAATGCCGGCTGACAAACCTCGTTACCTTATGGGGGTAGGCAAACCGGAGGATCTCGTTGAGGGTGTGCGCCGCGGCGTCGACATGTTCGACTGCGTGATGCCTACGCGCAATGCGCGCAACGGCCACCTGTTCGTCGACACGGGGGTGATCAAGATCCGCAACGCGTTCCATCGCCATGATGAATCGCCACTGGATCCGACCTGTGACTGCTACACCTGCAGCAACTTCTCCCGCGCCTATCTGCATCACCTGGACAAGTGCGGCGAAATGCTCAGCAGCATGTTGAATACCATCCATAACTTGCGCCATTACCAGCGCTTGATGGCCGGTTTACGCGAGGCTATTCAACAAGGTAAATTGGCCGCCTTCGTCGACGCCTTCTACGCCAAGCGCGGGCTTGTTGTACCGCCCTTGGACTGACTGTCTGCATCCATTATTAAAATATTTGCATTAGGAGTGCACCCATGAGCTTCTTGATCCCCGCCGCATACGCGGACGCTGCAGCCCCTGCCGCCGGCCCCGCCGGTACTGGTTTCGAGTGGATTTTCCTGGTTGGTTTCCTGGTCATCTTCTACCTGATGATCTGGCGTCCACAGGCCAAGCGCGCCAAAGAGCAGAAGAACCTGCTG
This sequence comes from Pseudomonas sp. SGAir0191, assembly GCF_002812565.2. Lineage (NCBI taxonomy): Bacteria > Pseudomonadati > Pseudomonadota > Gammaproteobacteria > Pseudomonadales > Pseudomonadaceae > Pseudomonas > Pseudomonas sp. SGAir0191. The sequence continues at coordinate 4,082,226 of NZ_CP025035.2, read as the reverse complement.
GGCAACTTGCAAAAAGGTGACGAAGTTGTCACCAACGGCGGTATCGCCGGCAAGATCGTCAAAGTGGCCGATGATTTCGTGGTGCTGGAAGTGTCCGACACTGTCGAGCTGAAGTTCCAGAAGGGCGCCATTGCCGCGACCCTGCCAAAAGGTACGCTCAAGGCTATCTGAGTTACCGGTTTCATTTTTCCAGTCGGGGCGCGCAACGCGCCCCGCGTCTTGAACGGGCGGCGTGATGCTGAACAAATACCCTCTGTGGAAATACGCACTGATCCTGCTGGTACTGGCGATCGGTTTCATTTATTCCGCTCCCAACCTCTACCCGGATGACCCGGCCGTGCAGATCAGCGGTGCCAGCTCGGCGCTGCAGGTCAACCAGGCCGATCTCGATCGCGTCAGCAAGGCGCTGGTCGATGCGAACATCGCAGTCAAAGGCGTGAGCCTGGGTGAGAAGGGCAGTGGCCTGATTCGTCTGACCAATCAGGAAGACCAGCTGCCCGCCAAGGATGTGGTGCGCAAGGCGCTGGGCGATGACTATGTCGTGGCGCTGAACCTGGCACAAACCACCCCGCAGTGGTTGCGCAACCTGGGTGCCAGCCCCATGAAGCTGGGCCTGGACCTGTCCGGTGGCGTGCACTTCCTGCTGGAAGTGGACATGGACAAGGCCATGAGCGCCCGCATGAAAGTCTACGAAGGCGAGGTCAAGACCTTGCTGCGCAAGGAGCGAGTCCGCTACCGCAGCCTGCCGCAGCAGGATGGCGGCATCATGCTCGGCTTTGCTGACAACGCTACACGCGAACAGGCACGCGCCCTGATCCGCAAGAATTTCAACGATTTCGACCTGACCACCACCGAGCGCAACGATCTCGCCGTGCTGCGTCTGGCGCTGTCTCAGGCGAAAGTGGCCGAGATTCGCGAATACTCGATCAAGCAGAACCTCACCACCGTGCGCAACCGTGTCAACGAGCTGGGCGTCGCCGAGCCGCTGGTGCAGCGCCAGGGCGCCAACCGCATCGTGGTCGAGCTGCCAGGTGTGCAGGACACTGCCGAAGCCAAGCGTATCCTGGGCAAGACGGCGAACCTGGAGTTCCGTTTCGGTGCCGAGCCGGGCGCGTCCAAAGCCACCACCGAAGTGTTCGAGTTCCGTGAAGGGGGGCGTTCGGCGCCCGTCGAGCGTGGCCTGATCATCACCGGTGACCAGGTGACCGACGCCCAGGCCAGCTTCGATGAGCATGGCCGCCCGCAAGTGAACATTCGTCTGGACGGGCATGGCGGCGAACTGATGAGCCGCGCTACCCGCAGCAACGTCGGTCGCAGCATGGCGGTGATCTTCATCGAGCAGAAGCCTGTCACGCGCTACGTGAAGCAGACGGTCGACGGTGTCGAGAAGGACGTTGCGGTCCAGAGCTTCCAGGAAGAGAAGAAGATCATCAGCCTGGCGACCATCCAGTCGCCGCTGGGTAGCCAGTTCCGTATCACGGGGCTGAACGGCCAGGGCGAATCGTCGGAGCTGGCCCTGCTGCTGCGTGCCGGCGGCCTGGCTGCACCGATGTACTTCGCCGAGGAGCGTACCATCGGCCCAAGCCTGGGTGCCGACAACATCACCAAGGGCATCGACGCCTCGCTGTGGGGTATGCTGTTCGTCTCGTTGTTCATCATTGCCATCTACCGCGGCTTCGGTGTCATAGCCACCATCGCCCTGGCGGGTAACATGGTGCTGCTGCTGGCCCTGATGTCGTTGCTTGGCGCCACCCTTACCCTGCCGGGTATTGCCGGTATCGTGCTGACCATGGGTATGGCGGTGGACGCCAACGTACTGATCTTCTCGCGTATCCGCGAAGAGCTCAAAGCCGGCATGTCGGTGCAGCGCGCCATCCATGAAGGTTTCAACCGCGCCTATACCGCGATCATCGACGCCAACCTGACCAGCCTGCTGGTCGGCGGTATCCTGTTCGCCATGGGTACCGGCCCGGTCAAGGGCTTTGCGGTCACCATGTCCCTCGGGATTTTCACCTCGATGTTCACCGCCGTCATGGTGACCCGCGCAATGGTCAACCTGACCTGTGGCGGGCGTGACATCAAGAAGCTGTGGGTTTGAGGGAGCTGCGATGAAAACCATCAATTTCATGGGCGTACGCAATGTCGCCTTCGGCGTCACCGTACTGCTCACCGTGCTGGCCCTGTTCAGCTGGTGGCAAAAGGGCCTGAACTTTGGCCTGGACTTCACCGGCGGCACGTTGATCGAGCTGACCTACGAGCGCCCGGCCGATCTCAAGGCGGTGCGGGCCGAGCTGGTCGAGTCGGGTTTCCACGAGGCGGTGGTGCAGAGCTTCGGTGCCACTACCGACCTGCTCGTGCGCATGCCGGGTGACGACCCGCAGCTGGGCAACAAGGTAGCCGCGGCCCTGCAGAAGGTTGGCGGTGACAACCCTGCTACCGTCAAGCGTGTCGAGTTCGTCGGCCCGCAGGTGGGTGAAGAGCTGCGTGACCAGGGCGGTATGGGCATGCTCCTGGCGCTGGGTGGCATCCTTATCTACCTGGCGTTCCGCTTCCAGTGGAAATTCGCTGTGGGGGCCATCATCTCGCTGATCCACGACGTGATCGTGACCCTGGGCATTCTGTCGTTCTTCCAGATCACCTTCGACCTGACGGTGCTGGCGGCGGTGCTGGCCATTATCGGCTACTCGCTCAACGACACCATCGTCGTGTTCGACCGGGTGCGCGAGAACTTCCGGGTCATGCGCAAGGCGTCTCTGATCGAAAACATCAACGTCTCCACCACCCAGACGTTGCTGCGTACCGTGGCGACTTCGGTGTCCACCTTGCTGGCCATTGCTGCCTTGCTGTTCTTCGGCGGTGACAACCTGTTTGGCTTCTCGCTGGCACTGTTCATCGGCGTCATGGCCGGTACCTACTCGTCGATCTATATCGCCAACGTGGTGCTGATCTGGCTCAACCTGAACAGTGAAGACCTGATTCCGCCGGCCAAGACCGAGGGTGTGGACGACCGTCCATGACCCACTGACGCTCCGCTTGGCGGACGAAAGGGCGCGAGTGTTGAACTCGCGCCCTTTTTTTTGCTCCAAGGCAAGGAGAAAGCGGGCCAAGTCCCGTATGTACGATCAGGAGGTTCACGTGAATAAATCAATGCTGGTGGGTGCGGTGCTAGGTGCTGTCGGTGTCACTGCCGGAGGTGCTGTGGCGACCTACAGCTTGGTGAACAAAGGGCCTGAGTATGCTCAGGTCACCGACGTGCAGCCGATCAAGCAGCAGGTCAAGACCCCGCGCGAAGTGTGCAAGGACGTGACCGTTACTCGCCAGGCGCCAGTCAAGGATCAGCATCAAATCGCCGGCACCGTGGTCGGCGCGCTGGCCGGTGGCCTGTTGGGCAACCAGATCGGCGGCGGCACTGGCAAGAAAATCGCGACCGTGGCCGGTGCGGTGGGTGGTGGTTATGCGGGCAACAAGGTGCAGGAGGGCATGCAGCAGCGTGACACCTATACCACGACCCAGACCCGCTGCAACACGGTCAATGACGTCAGTGAAAAAGTGGTGGGCTACAACGTCAAGTACACCATCGGCGATCAGGTCGGCCAGGTGAAAATGAATCGTGAGCCAGGGCCCACCATTCCGGTGGACAAGAACGGCAAGTTGATTCTCAGCGACGCGGGTCAGTGATCTTGCTGCCGGCGTTGGCCCGGTGCCGGCGCCACTGATGCATGGCTGGCAGGCATAAAAAAAGCACCCCGAGGGGTGCTTTTGTTTTCCTGCGTCAAATGTTCAACGCTTCATGCTTTCTGGCAGGTGCGGTTGGATGGCAGTCAGTACTGCCTTGAAGCACTTGATGTTGCCGGCGACGATGTGACCTTTGTCGAGGAAGTCATGGCCGCCATTGAAGTCGCTCACCAGGCCGCCCGCTTCCTGAATCAGGAGCACGCCTGCGGCCATGTCCCATTCGGAAAGGCCCGACTCCCAGAATGCATCGAAACGGCCTGCGGCAACATAGGCCAGGTCCAGGCTCGCCGAGCCAGCGCGGCGGATGCCAGCGGTCTGGCCGATCAGGCTACGGAACATGCCCAGGTAGTTGTCCAGGTCGGCCATCTGGTTGTCCCGGAACGGGAAGCCGGTGCCCAGCAGGGCGCCGTCCAGGCTGGTACGCGAGCTGACGCGCAGGCGGCGACCATTGAGCTGGGCGCCACGGCCACGGCTGGCGGTGAATTCTTCCTGGCGAACCGGGTCGACGATCACGGCGTGTTCGAGGCGGCCACGGTACTTGCAGGCGATGCTGACGGCGAAGTGCGGAATGCCGCGCAAGAAGTTGGTGGTGCCGTCCAGCGGGTCGATGACCCACAGGTAGTCCTTGCCTTCTTCGCCGGAGCCGGCGTGCAGGCCGGTTTCCTCGCCCAGGATGGAGTGGTTCGGGTAGGCCTTGCGCAGAGCATTGACGATGCTCTGCTCGGCGGCGCGATCGACTTCGGAAACGTAGTCCTTGGCCTCTTTCTCATCGACCTTGATGCTATCCAGGCGTTCGATGGAGCGGAAGATCAGTTCACTGGCGCTGCGAGCGGCGCGCAGGGCGATATTCAGCATAGGCTGCATGGGCGGGTCACCTGGAGATGTTAAAGAAGAAAGCCGAACATTCTATCAGAAAAATAGGGCGGCAGAAGTGCGCATTCGCGTGCGTGGCGTTACGCCTGTCGGTTCTGTAAGATTCCAGGCCCTGATTTCCGCCACTGTGAGCACGAGACCTTGCTGCAGAATATTCGTGTCGTGCTGGTCAATACCAGCCACCCCGGCAATATCGGCGGCGCTGCGCGCGCCATGAAGAACATGGGCTTGTCGCGTCTGGTGCTGGTGCAGCCCAGGCAGTTTCCTGCCGAAGAGGCCAGTGCTCGCGCCTCCGGCGCGGACGATGTGCTCAATGACGCCGTCGTTGTCGACAGCCTGGAGCAGGCGTTGGTCGGCTGCAACCTGGTGATGGGCACCAGCGCACGCGAGCGCAGCATCCCATGGCCGCTCATCGGCCCTCGGGAGTGCGGCGACAAGGCAGTGCAGCACGCCGCCGGGGGCGAGCAGATCGCCCTGGTCTTCGGGCGCGAACATGCCGGGCTGACCAACGAAGAGCTGCAGCGATGTCACTTCCATGTGCATATTCCGTCCAATCCGGACTTCAGTTCGCTGAACCTGGCTGCAGCCGTTCAGGTGCTTGCCTATGAAGTGCGCATGGCCAGCCTTGCGACCGACCGCTCGCCGGCCCAGGTCGAGAAGCCCGATGCCGACGCCTTGGCGACCATGGATGAGATGGAGCTGTTCTACGACCACCTGGAGAAAACCCTGGTTGGCATTGGTTTCCTTGACCCCGACAAGCCCAAGCACCTGATGCCGCGTCTTCGCCGGCTATACGGTCGGGTGGCAGTGGAGCGCACGGAAATGAGCATTTTGCGCGGCATTCTTACCGAGACCCAGAAAGTGGTCCGGGGTGAGCCGCATAAACGGAAGGACTGACAGATGCTGGAACGTCTGCGTGAAGATATTCAAAGTGTATTCCACCGTGACCCGGCGGCGCGCAACGCTTTCGAGGTGCTGACCTGCTACCCCGGCATGCATGCCATCTGGCTGCACCGGTTGGGCAATGCCCTGTGGCGGCGGGATTTCAAGTGGCTGGCACGGTTGGTGTCCAACTTCGGTCGCTGGTTGACCGGTATCGAGATTCACCCGGGCGCCACCATCGGTCGGCGGTTCTTCATCGACCACGGCATGGGCATCGTCATTGGCGAAACCGCCGAGATTGGTGACGACGTCACGCTCTACCAAGGCGTAACGCTGGGCGGCACCAGCTGGAATAAAGGCAAGCGCCACCCAACGCTCGAAGATGGCGTGGTGGTCGGGGCAGGGGCGAAGGTGCTGGGGCCCTTCACCGTGGGTGCGGGGGCCAAGATCGGTTCCAACGCGGTCGTGACCAAGGCCGTGCCCGCCGGTGCGACGGCTGTCGGCATCCCTGGGCGCATCATCGTCAAGGACGAGCAGGGCGATGTCGAGGCACGGCGCAAGGCCATGGCCGAGAAGATCGGTTTCGATGCCTATGGGGTCAGTGGCGATATGCCTGACCCGGTCGCCCGCGCCATTGGCCAGATGCTCGATCACCTGCAGGCCGTCGATGAGCGCCTGGAGGGTATGTGCGGGGCGCTCACGCGAATGGGCAGCGATTACTGTGCCAAGGAGCTTCCTGCGCTGCCAGAAGATGACTTCACCGAACAGGCGCAGTTGGCCAAGCGCGACATCCAGCCGCATTGATACCGCCGCGCCAGGCGCGGTGTCTGGCACAGGGGCGTGTGTTATCGCCCCCGTGTCTGCTACAATCGCGGCCGCCTCCCCTCATGCAAACCCGACTAAGGCACTAGGTCTAATAGTTGACTTAAATGCTCGGGAATCGCATACTTGCACACATCCCGTAACTCCCGTGGTACCCAATAGCCATGCGACTGACTACCAAAGGCCGATACGCCGTGACTGCCATGCTCGACCTGGCGTTGCACGCGCAGCATGGGCCGGTGTCTTTGGCCGACATCTCCGAGCGCCAGGGCATATCCCTTTCCTATCTGGAACAGCTGTTCGCCAAGCTGCGCCGCAGCAGCCTGGTTTCCAGTGTTCGCGGCCCCGGTGGCGGCTATCAGCTGTCGCGCGGCATGGAAACCATCCAGGTCGCCCAGGTCATCGACGCGGTCAACGAATCGGTCGATGCCACCCGCTGCCAAGGGCTCGGGGACTGCCATGCCGGTGATACCTGCCTGACCCACCACCTGTGGTGCGACCTCAGTCAGCAGATCCACGAGTTCCTCAGTGGCATCAGTCTGGCCGACCTCGTCATGCGCCGCGAGGTGCAGGAAGTCGCCCAGCGCCAGGACCTGCGTCGCGTCGCCGGTCTGTCTGCCCCGCTGGACAAGATTGAGACGTCCGCCGTCGATTGATCCTTCGGGACGACGAGCGACGCCACCGCCTGATAGGAGAGAAAAATGAAGTTGCCGATCTACCTCGATTACTCCGCGACCACCCCGGTCGATCCACGCGTAGCCCAGAAGATGGCCGAGTGCCTGACGGCCGATGGTAACTTCGGTAACCCGGCTTCGCGTTCCCATGTGTTTGGCTGGAAGGCCGAGGAAGCGGTGGAGAACGGTCGCCGCCAGGTCGCCGAGCTGATCAATGCCGATCCGCGCGAAATCGTCTGGACCAGCGGTGCCACCGAGTCCGACAACCTGGCCCTGAAGGGTGTTGCGCACTTCTATCAGACCAAGGGCAAGCACATCATCACCTCCAAGATCGAGCACAAGGCGGTACTCGATACCGCTCGCCAGCTCGAGCGTGAGGGGTTCGAGGTCACCTACCTGGAACCGGGCGAAGATGGCATCGTCACCCCGGCCATGGTCGAGGCGGTCCTGCGTGACGACACTATCCTGGTGTCGCTGATGCACGTGAACAACGAAGTCGGCTCGATCAACGACATCGCCGCCATCGGTGAACTGACCCGTTCGCGCGGCGTGCTGTTCCATGTCGATGCCGCTCAGTCTGCCGGCAAGGTCGAAATCGACCTGCAGAAGCTCAAGGTCGACCTGATGTCGTTCTCCGCGCACAAGGTCTACGGCCCCAAGGGGATCGGCGCGCTCTATGTCAGCCGCAAGCCGCGGGTACGCCTTGAGGCAGCCATGCACGGCGGTGGTCATGAGCGCGGCATGCGTTCGGGTACGCTGCCGACTCACCAGATTGTCGGCATGGGCGAAGCATTCGCCATTGCCAAGCAGGGCATGGCGGCTGAAAACGCACGCATCAAGGCCTTGAGCGACCGCTTCTTCAAGCAGGTCTCCAGCCTAGAAGAGCTGTACGTCAACGGCAGCCTGACTGCTCGCGTGCCGCACAACCTGAACCTGAGCTTCAACTATGTCGAGGGCGAATCGCTGCTGATGTCGCTCAAGGACATCGCCGTCTCGTCTGGCTCGGCGTGCACCTCCGCCTCGCTCGAGCCGTCCTACGTGCTGCGTGCACTGGGCCGTAACGACGAGCTGGCACACAGCTCCATCCGCTTCTCCTTCGGCCGCTTCACCACCGAAGAAGAAGTTGACTACGCCGCGCAGAAAGTCTGCGAGGCCGTGAACAAGCTGCGTGAACTGTCCCCACTCTGGGACATGTACAAAGACGGCGTCGACATCTCCAAGATCGAGTGGGCCGCCCACTAAGCAGTCGCCGGCAAGAGCGGCTCCCTGATGAGGAAGGAATTGCACCATGGCATACAGTGAAAAGGTCATCGACCACTACGAAAACCCGCGCAACGTCGGCAAGATGAATGCCGAGGACCCGGATGTTGGCACCGGCATGGTCGGCGCACCGGCGTGTGGCGACGTGATGCGCCTGCAGATCAAGGTCAACGAGCAGGGCGTGATCGAAGACGCCAAGTTCAAGACCTACGGCTGCGGTTCGGCCATCGCTTCCAGCTCCCTGGCCACCGAGTGGATGAAGGGCAAGACTCTGGACGAAGCTGAGACCATCAAGAACACGCAGCTGGCTGAAGAACTGGCGTTGCCGCCGGTCAAGATCCACTGCTCGGTACTCGCCGAAGATGCCATCAAGGCTGCTGTTCGCGATTACAAGCAGAAGAAAGGCTTGATCTAACGTCGCCCGTTGCAAGGTAAGGAGTTCTCATGGCTATCAGCATGACAGAAGCCGCCGCCAACCACGTGCGGCGTTCCCTGGAAGGGCGTGGCAAGGGTGAAGGCATTCGCCTTGGCGTACGCACCACCGGTTGCTCGGGCCTGGCCTACGTGCTGGAGTTCGTCGACGAGCTCGCTGGCGAGGACCAGGTGTTCGAGAACCATGGCGTCAAGGTGATCATCGATCCCAAGAGCCTGGTCTATCTTGACGGCACCGAGCTGGACTTCGTCAAGGAAGGGTTGAACGAAGGGTTCAAGTTCAACAACCCCAACGTGCGCGGTGAGTGTGGCTGCGGCGAAAGCTTCAACGTCTGAGGCCGACCGTGGGTACTCCTTGTCATTTTGCACTGTTCGACCTGCAGCCGAGTTTTCGACTGGACCTGGAGATGCTGGCCACTCGCTACCGCGAGCTGGCCCGCGAAGTCCATCCTGATCGGTTTGCCGACGCCTCCGAGCGCGAGCAACGCTCCGCGCTGGAGAAATCCGCTGCCCTCAACGACGCCTACCAGACGCTGCGCAGTGCGCCACGCCGTGCGCGCTACCTGTTGGCGATCGGTGGCCACGAAGTGCCGCAGGAGGTCACGGTCCATGATCCGGATTTCCTGTTGCAACAGATGCAGTGGCGTGAAGAGCTCGAAGACCTCCAGGACGAAGCCGACCTCGATGGCGTGGCCGTGTTCAAGAAGCGCCTGAAGGCTGCTCAGGACACGCTCAACGAGGATTTCGCCGCCTGCTGGGATGTTGCCGACGCGCGTGAGCAGGCCGAACGCCTGATGCGCCGCATGCAATTCCTCGACAAGCTCGCCCAAGAAGTGCGCCAACTGGAAGAGCGCCTCGACGATTAACCCGGTGCTGCCCGTGATGGCACCTAAGGTATTCAGATAAGCATGGCCCTATTGCAGATTGCCGAACCCGGTCAAACGCCCCAGCCCCATGAGCGCCGCCTGGCGGTAGGGATTGACCTGGGCACCACCAACTCGCTGGTTGCTGCATTGCGCAGTGGCGTCAGCGAGCCCCTGCCCGATGCGCAAGGTAATGTGATTCTGCCTTCGGCGGTGCGTTACCTCGAAGCTGGCGGCAGCGACGTCGGGCAGGCAGCGCGTGACGCTGCCTCCAGCGATCCGCTGAACACCGTGCTGTCGGTCAAGCGCCTGATGGGTCGCGGTCTGGCCGACGTCAAGCAGTTGGGTGAGCAGTTGCCCTACCGCTTCGTCGGTGGCGAATCGCACATGCCCTTCATCGACACGGTACAGGGCCCCAAGAGCCCGGTGCAGGTGTCGGCAGACATCCTCAAGGTGCTGCGCGAGCGCGCCGAAGCGACGTTGGGAGGTGAACTGGTAGGTGCGGTGATCACCGTTCCCGCCTATTTCGACGACGCCCAGCGCCAAGCCACCAAAGATGCGGCACGCCTGGCTGGCCTGAACGTACTGCGTCTGCTCAACGAGCCCACTGCCGCCGCCGTGGCCTATGGCCTTGACCAGAACGCCGAGGGCGTGGTCGCCATCTACGACCTGGGTGGCGGTACCTTCGATATCTCCATCCTGCGCCTGACGGCGGGGGTGTTCGAGGTGCTGGCCACCGGCGGCGATACCGCCCTGGGTGGCGATGACTTCGACCACGCCATTGCAGGCTGGATCATCGAGCAGGCGGGCCTGTCCTCCGACCTCGATCCGGCTACCCAGCGTGCGCTGCTGCAGACCGCTTGCGCCGCCAAGGAAGCGTTGACCGATGCCGAGGTGGTGAGCGTCACCCATGGCGCCTGGCAGGGTGAGCTCACCCGTGCCGGTTTCGATGCGATGATCGAGCCGCTGGTGGCGCGCAGCCTCAAGGCCTGCCGCCGTGCCGTGCGTGACAGCGGTGTCGAGCTCGAGGAAGTGAGCGCCGTGGTCATGGTAGGTGGCTCCACGCGCGTGCCTCGTGTTCGCGAGGCCGTCGGTGGCCTGTTCGGTCGTAGCCCGTTGACCTCCATCGACCCCGATCAGGTCGTGGCCATCGGTGCCGCGATCCAGGCCGATACCCTGGCCGGCAATCGTCGCGAAGGCGGCGAGCTGTTGCTGCTCGATGTGATTCCACTGTCGCTGGGCCTTGAGACCATGGGTGGGCTCATGGAGAAAGTGATCCCGCGCAACACCACCATCCCGGTGGCGCGCGCTCAGGAATTCACCACCTACAAAGACGGCCAGTCGGCCATGATGATCCATGTGCTGCAGGGCGAGCGCGAACTGATCAGCGATTGCCGGTCACTGGCGCGCTTTGAACTGCGCGGCATCCCGGCCATGGTGGCAGGGGCGGCGAAAATTCGCGTCACCTTCCAGGTCGATGCCGATGGCCTGCTCAGCGTCGCTGCCCGCGAACTGGCATCGGGCGTGGAAGCCAGCATTCAGGTCAAGCCGTCCTACGGCCTGACCGATGGCGAAATCGCGCGCATGCTCAAGGACTCCTTCGAGCATGCCGGTATCGACAAGCAGGCCCGCCAGTTGCGTGAGCACCAGGTGGACGCCGAGCGGCTGCTCGAAGCGGTGCAGGGCGCCCTGGACGCCGACGGTCAGCGCTTGCTCAGCGAAGAAGAGCGCCATGCCATTGAATTCCAGATGCAAGAACTACGTGATTTGCTGGCGGGCACCGATGGCGCTGCCATCGAGCAACAGACCAAGCGTCTGTCGCAGGTGACCGACGCATTTGCCGCCCGACGCCTTGATTCGACGGTCAAAGCCGCACTGGCCGGGCGCAACCTGAATGAGATCGAGGAGTAACCGATGCCGCTGGTGACATTCCTGCCGCATGAGAAGTTCTGCCCGGACGGGCTGACCGTGGACGTGCCTGCCGGCACCAACATCCTGGAGCTGGCCCACGACCATCACATCGAGATGGAGAGCGCCTGCGGCGGGGTGAAGGCTTGCACTACGTGCCACTGCATCGTGCGCAAGGGCTTCGATTCCCTCGAAGAAGCCGACGAGCTCGAAGAAGACATGCTGGACAAGGCGTGGGGCCTGGAAGCGCAGTCACGCCTGGGCTGCCAGGTGGTGGTAGCCGATCAGGACCTCACCATCGAAATCCCCAAGTATTCGCTCAACCACGCTGCCGAAGCGCCGCACTGAGGTCCTGGACATGAGTCTGAAATGGATTGATGTACTTGATATCGCCATCGAGCTTGCAGAAAGCAAGCCGGACGTCGATCCTCGCTATGTGAATTTCGTCGATTTGCACCATTGGGTGGTGGCATTGCCTGGTTTCAGCGACGATCCGTCGCGCGCCGGCGAGAAGGTGCTCGAGGCCATCCAGGCGGCCTGGATCGACGAAACCTACTGAACACGTACCGCAGGTTAGGCAATCCCCTGGAACCCGCGTATAATTCGCGGGTTTAATTTTTCGTAACACTCATATTCTGGAGTTTTCCATGGCTGTTCAACGTACTTTCTCCATCATCAAGCCTGACGCCGTTGCCAAGAACGTCATCGGCAAGATCACCACCCGCTTCGAAGAAGCCGGCCTGAAAATCGTTGCCTCGAAAATCAAGCAACTGTCCAAGGCCGAGGCCGAAGGCTTCTACGCCGAGCACAGCGAGCGCGGCTTCTTCGGTGACCTGGTTGCCTTCATGACTTCCGGTCCGGTTGTCGTTCAGGTGCTGGAAGGCGAGAACGCCATTGCCAAGAACCGTGAGCTGATGGGCGCTACCAACCCTAAAGAAGCCGCTGCCGGCACCATCCGCGCCGACTTCGCCGAGTCCATCGATGCCAACGCCGTTCACGGTTCGGACTCCGAAGCTGCTGCCGCTCGCGAAATCGCTTACTTCTTCGCTGCTACCGAGGTAACCACTCGCTAAGCGAAAGCTTACGGGTGAGGGTGAATCCATGACGACATCGACTGACAAAATCAACCTGCTGGGCTTGACCCTGCAGGAAATGGAACAATTCTTCGATTCCATCGGAGAGAAGCGCTTCCGCGCCGGTCAGGTGATGAAATGGATTCACCACTTTGGCGTCGATGATTTCGCCGCCATGACGAACGTCGGCAAGGTCTTGCGTGAAAAGCTCGAGGCCGTTGCCGAAATTCGCCCGCCGGAAGTGGTCAGCGAAGACATTTCCGCAGACGGCACCCGCAAATGGGTGATCCGCGTTGCCTCTGGCAGCTGCGTCGAAACCGTCTACATTCCCACCGACGATCGCGGCACCCTGTGCGTGTCGTCGCAAGCCGGTTGTGCCCTGGACTGCAGTTTCTGCTCCACCGGTAAACAAGGCTTCAACAGCAACCTCACCGCCGCCGAAGTGATCGGCCAGGTGTGGCTTGCGAACAAATCCTTCGGGACCGTGCCTGCCAAGATCGACCGCGCCATCACCAACGTGGTCATGATGGGCATGGGCGAACCCCTGCTCAATTTCGACAATGTCATCGCCGCCATGAAGATCATGATGGAAGATCTGGGCTATGGCATCTCCAAGCGTCGCGTCACCCTGTCCACCTCGGGTGTTGTGCCGATGATCGATGAGCTGGCCAAGCACATCGATGTGTCCCTGGCCTTGTCGTTGCATGCACCCAATGACGAGCTGCGCAACAAGCTGGTACCGATCAACAAGAAGTATCCGCTCAAGATGCTGCTCGACTCGTGCATGGGTTACATGGCGACCCTGGGTGGCAAGCGTGTGCTCACCATCGAGTACACCCTGCTCAAGGACGTCAACGACCAGCCCGAGCATGCGGCGCAGATGATCGAACTGCTGCGCGACGTACCGTGCAAGATCAACCTGATTCCATTCAACCCGTTCCCGCACTCCGGTTACGAGCGCCCCAGCAACAACGCCATTCGTCGTTTCCAGGACCTGCTGCACCACGGCGGCTACAACGTGACGACGCGCACCACCCGCGGTGATGACATCGATGCAGCCTGCGGCCAGCTGGTGGGGCAGGTCAACGACCGCACACGGCGCAGCGAACGTTACATCGCCGTCCGGCAACTGTCGGCTGACGCCGAGCGGCCGGACAGCCCGGCCGCCCACTGACCGGAACTGGCCTATGAACCTGCGCGCTGCGCTGCCGATCCTTGCGCTTTCGCTGCTCGCCGGCTGCATGTCGGGTGGGGGCAGCGATGCACAGGTGGCTGAACAGCGCAGGGTCGAGGCCGGGCGCGCTTATGTGCAACTGGGGCTAGGCTATCTACAACAGGGGATGCTGGGCCAGGCCAAGGCGCCCTTGGCAAAGGCATTGGCGCTGGATGGCAACGATGCCGACGCGCATGCAGCCTTGGCGTTGGTCTATCAGGCCGAAGGCGAGCCTGCGTTGGCCGAGCGTCACTTCAAGCAGGCGCTCGGGGCTGGTGCCAGCACCACGCGAATTCGCAACAATTACGGCAGTTTCCTTTATGCTCAAGGCCGGTTTGCCGAAGCGCAGCAGATGTTTCGCGTTGCCAGCGCCGATACCCTGTATCCTGAGCGTTCACGGGTTTATGAAAACCTTGGCCTGACAGCCTTGAGGCTCGGCCAGCGCGATCAGGCTCACGCCTATTTGCAAAAAGCATTGCAGCTTAACCAGCGACAACCACAAGCGTTGCTGGAAATGGCTGAGTTGTCCTACGAAAACAGGCATTATGTGCCGGCCCGGGATTACTACGATCGTTTCAGCCGGTTAAGTGGCCACGATGCCCGGAGCCTGCTGCTGGGTAGCCGCCTTGCCAAGGTGTTCGACGAGCAAGGCACGGTGGCCGAGTTGGGGCAGCAATTACAACGACTTTATCCCGGTACGCCGGAATATCAGCAATACCTGTCGGAGCAACGATGAACGCCGCGCATCCCGAAGTAGCTGTAGCGCCTGGCCAGAACCCTGGTGAGCTGTTGCGCCTGGCCCGTGAGAAACGGGACTGGTCCCAAGCCGAGGTGGCCCGCAAGCTCAATCTTACTGTCAGCTCGCTCAACCATGTGGAAACCGGCGCCTTCGACAAGCTGCCCGGGCATACCTTCGCCCGAGGCTATATTCGCGCCTATGCCAAGTTGATGGAGCTGGACCAGGCCGCCCTGGTCGAAGCCTTCGATCGCTACACCGGGACTCACGCCAAAGGCAGCGACGTCCATTCGCTGGGGCGTATCGAAGAGCCTTCACGGTTGTCCCACAATATCCTGCGCGGGGTCAGCCTGTTGTTGCTGCTGGCTGTGGTGGGTGGCGGTTTCGTCTGGTGGCAGGACCAGGGCAGCATGCGCGGCAAGGACCTGTCTAGCGTTGCCCTCGAGCACGTTGAGGTCGAAAGCGCCGACGGCACCACCCAGATTCACCCGCTTGACGAACCCGAAGACCAAGCCGTCTCTGCCGCCCAGCAACCTGAAAGCGCCCCCCTGCCGCTGGCCCAGAGCACCGACGAGCAGCAGGCTGCAAGTACCAGTCAGGCACCGGCGGCCGACACGCCAGCCGCTGGGTCGGCTCCGGTAACTGGCACCGCAACGCCTCAGCCGGCTCCGGTGCCGGCCACTGCTACCCCTGTTGTCAGCGCGCCGACGGCAGCCACCCCTGCGACAAGTGCAGACGCAGCCGAGGCCGCAACCGCGCCAGCGGGCAGCGGCAAGGTCGCGATTGAGTTCGTCGCCGACTGCTGGACCCAGGTTTCCGATGGCAACGGCAAGGTGCTGTTCAGCGGCATCAAGCGCAAGGGGGACAACCTCGAGCTGACTGGCAAGGCGCCCTTTGCGCTACGCCTGGGCTTTGCCCGTGGCGCCAAGGTCAGCTACAACGGCCAGTCCGTCGACGTTGCCCCGTTCACCAGTGGCGAAACCGCTCGCCTGAAGTTGGGACAGTAATTCATGCACGGCCAATCCCCGATCAAACGTCGCGAATCCCGCAAGATATGGGTCGGCAATGTGCCGGTGGGTGGTGATGCGCCCATTGCAGTGCAGAGCATGACCAACACCGATACCAATGATGTCGCCGCCACGGTGGGGCAGATCCAGCGTCTGGTCGATGCCGGTGTGGACATCGTTCGCGTCTCGGTACCTGACATGGACGCCGCCGAAGCCTTCGGCCGCATCAAGCAGCAGGTCAGCGTGCCGCTGGTCGCCGACATTCACTTCGACTACAAGATCGCTTTGCGCGTGGCCGAGCTGGGTGTGGACTGCCTGCGCATCAACCCCGGCAACATCGGTCGTGAAGACCGGGTCAGGGCCGTCGTGGACGCCGCTCGCGACCGCGGTATCCCGATTCGTATCGGGGTCAACGCAGGCTCACTGGAAAAGGACCTGCAGAAAAAGTACGGCGAGCCTACGCCCGCTGCCCTGGTCGAATCGGCGCTGCGTCATGTGGAGCACCTTGATCGCCTCGACTTCCAGGATTTCAAGGTGAGCGTCAAGGCGTCGGACGTGTTCATGGCCGTCGAAGCCTATCGCCTGCTGGCGCGGCAAATCGTGCAACCCCTGCACCTGGGGATCACCGAAGCCGGTGGCCTGCGTTCGGGTACGGTGAAATCTGCCGTTGGCCTAGGTATGCTGCTGGCCGAAGGCATTGGCGATACCATCCGCATTTCGCTGGCGGCAGACCCGGTGGAGGAGGTCAAGGTAGGCTATGACATCCTCAAGTCCCTGCATTTGCGTTCACGAGGCATCAACTTCATCGCCTGCCCGAGCTGCTCGCGGCAGAATTTCGATGTGGTAAAAACCATGAACGAGCTCGAAGGGCGCCTCGAGGATCTGCTGGTACCGTTGGACGTGGCCGTCATCGGCTGTGTGGTCAATGGCCCGGGGGAGGCCAAGGAAGCGCATGTCGGCCTCACCGGTGGTACGCCCAACCTGGTCTACATCGACGGTAAACCTGCGCAGAAACTGACCAACGACAACCTGGTCGATGATCTCGAAAGGCTCATCCGACAGAAAGCGGCCGAGAAGGTCGAAGCCGACGCGGCACTGATCGCCCGTGGCTGATACACAGAATTCGTAAGGATCATTCGTGAGCAAATCGCTGCAAGCCATCCGTGGCATGAACGACATCCTGCCTGAGCAGTCGCCGTTGTGGCGCTATTTCGAAGGTACCGTTGCCGGCCTGCTGGACACCTACGGGTACAGCCAGATCCGCACGCCCATCGTGGAATTCACCGAGCTGTTCAAGCGCTCGATCGGTGAAGTGACCGATATTGTCGAAAAGGAGATGTACACCTTCGAGGACCGCAACGGCGACTCGCTCACGTTGCGTCCGGAAGGGACTGCGGCCTGCGTCCGGGCGGTGCTGGAGCATGGCATCACCGGTAATGGCCAGGTGCAGAAGCTGTGGTACATCGGGCAAATGTTCCGCCACGAGCGCCCCCAGAAGGGCCGCTACCGGCAGTTCCACCAGATCGGTGTGGAGGTGTTCAACCTCGATGGCCCGGACATCGATGCCGAGTTGATCATGCTGACCTGGCGCCTATGGGGCTTGCTGGGTATTCAGGATGCGGTCAAGCTCGAACTCAACAGCCTTGGCACCAGCCAAGCGCGCGCCCGCTACCGCGACGCGTTGGTAGAGTTCCTGTCCGCGCGCCTGGAGCAACTGGACGAAGACAGCCAGCGCCGCCTCAAGAGCAATCCGCTGCGCATCCTCGACAGCAAGGACACCAATACTCAGGCGGTGCTGGTCGATGCGCCTAAGCTCGAAGATTACCTGGACGAAGAATCCCGTGCGCACTTCGCAGGCCTGAAGGCCCGCCTGGACGCTGCCGGCATTCCATTCGTGCTCAACACCAAGCTGGTGCGGGGGCTGGATTACTACAGCAAGACCGTCTTCGAGTGGGTCACCGACAAGCTTGGCGCCCAAGGCACTGTGTGTGCCGGCGGCCGCTACGATGGGCTAGTAGAGCAAATGGGCGGCAAGCCCACCCCTGGCGTTGGCTTTGCCATGGGTATCGAGCGTCTGATTCTGCTGCTCGAAACCCTGGGCAAGGTACCGGACTCCATCAGCCGTCAGGTCGATGTCTACCTCTGCGCGTTTGGCGAGCAGGCCGAGTTGGCGGGCCTGCGACTGTCCGAAGCGGTGCGTGACCGTCTGCCCGGCCTGCGTCTGGCCGTGAATGCGGGCGGGGGCAGTTTCAAGAGCCAGTTCAAGAAAGCCGATAAGAGCGGCGCATTGTTCGCCTTGATTCTTGGCGATGACGAGTTGGCCAAACAGGAAGTCGGCTTCAAACCCCTGCGTGGTCAGGGCGAACAACAGAACATTGCCTGGGATGCCCTTGCAGGGCACCTGGAAACCGCGATCGCACACGCGTAACGCGGTTCAACGAGCGAATAGGCGAAAAGGAGTATTGGGGTGTCGAGTACCGATGATGATGACCTGGCAGGGGTCAAGGACTGGTGGAACCGTAACGGCAAGCCGCTGCTGACCGGCGCGCTGCTCGCCGGCGTGGTGGTGCTGGGGTGGAACACCTGGCACAAGTACCAGAACAACCAGTCGCAAGGTGCCTCGCAGGTGTATCAGGCGCTGCTGGAAACCAGCCTCACGCCTACGGGTCAGCCGGACGCCACCCGGGTTGCGGAACTGGCCGGCAAGCTCAAGAGCGAGTTCGGCGGCACGGCCTATGCCCAGTACGGCAGCCTGTTCGTGGCCAAGGTAGCGGTCGAGAGCGGCAAGCTCGACGATGCCGCTGGCGAGCTCAAGGCTATTGTGGACAAACCAGCAGACGCCACCCTTGGCGAGATCGCACGCCAGCGCTTGGCCCGTGTGCTGGCTGCCCAGAACAAGGCCGAGGATGCCCTCAAGTTGCTGGACGGGGATGCCGAGAAAGCCTTCCTCGCCAGTCGCGAGGAGTTGAAAGGGGACCTGCTGGTACAGCTGGGCCGCGCTGCTGACGCGCACGGTGCCTACGAAAAGGCCAAGGCTGCGTTGTCCGACGAGGCGGCAGTGGGTGGCTTGCAGTTGAAGCTCGATGATCTGGCCAGAGGGGACGCGTAAGTGATCGGTTGGAAACAAGCAGCAGTGCTGACTTTGGCGGTATTGGCCGCAGGGTGCAGCAGCAACAGCAAGAAGGAACTGCCTCCTGCCGAGCTGACCAAGTTCACTGAGGAAGTGGTGCTCAAGAAGCAGTGGAGCCGCTCCATCGGTGATGGCCAGGGTGAGACCTACAACACCCTCGTGCCGGCCATCGAAAATGACCGGATCTATGCCTCTGACGTCACTGGGGATGTCTATGCCCTGGACCGCGTCACGGGCAACGTGGTGTGGAACAAGGACCTTGACCTGCCGGTTTCCGGTGCGGTTGGCGTAGGCTACGGCCTGGTGATGCTCGGCACCCTCAAAGGTGAAGTGATCGCCCTGGACTCGAGCACCGGCGAGGAGCGCTGGCGCGCCCGCGTGACCAGCGAAGTGCTGGCGCCTCCGGCCAACAACGGTGATGTGGTGGTGGTGCAGACCCAGGACGATCGCCTGATCGGGCTGGATGCCGCCACCGGTGGCCGTCGCTGGATCTATGAAAGCACCCCGGCGGTACTGACCCTTCGCGGCACCGGCGCGCCGATCGTGACCAACCGCTTGGCGGTCGCGGGCCTGTCCACCGGCAAGGTCGTGGCAGTCGACATCAACAATGGCGTACCTGTATGGGAAAGCCGTGTGGCGATCCCGCAGGGCCGTTCGGAGCTTGAGCGAGTCGTCGACATCGACGGCGGCCTGCTGCTTTCGGGTGGTACCCTGTACGTCAGCACGTACCAGGGGCGCGTTGCGGGCCTGGACCTTGAAAGTGGCCGTGTGCTTTGGCAGCGCGATGCCTCCAGCTACGTAGGGGTCGCCCAGGGCTTTGGCAACGTCTACGTGAGCGAAGCTTCGGGTACCGTGGAAAGCGTCGATGAGCGTTCCTCTAGCGCCTTGTGGTCCAACGATGCCATGGCCCGTCGCCAGCTGACCGCCCCCGAGGTGTACAGCAGCTACGTGGCAGTAGGCGACTTCGAAGGTTACCTGCACCTGCTCAGCCAGGTCGACGGTCGCTTCGTTGGCCGTGAGCGTGTCGACAGCAGTGGCCTGCGCGCACGGCCACTGGTGGTTGGGGATACCATCTATGTCTTCGGCAACAGCGGCAAGCTCGAGGCACTGACCATCCGCTGAAGCTATGCTTGAAGCCGTGCGGCTTCAGGCTGCGGCGTAGGACACGCCGCCCGAACTCCGGCCGCTGCCTTGCAGCGGCCTTTGTATTTTCAAGAATTCAAGAGTGGAGAGCCGAATGGTTCCCGTAATCGCCCTGGTGGGCCGCCCGAACGTCGGCAAATCCACCATGTTCAACCGCCTGACCAAGACCCGCGATGCCATCGTGGGTGACCTGTCGGGCCTGACCCGTGATCGCCAGTACGGTGATGCCAGCTGGCAGGGTCGCTCCTTCATCCTCATCGACACCGGTGGCATCACCGGTGATGAAGTGGGCATGGACGAAAAAATGGCCGAGCAGTCGCTCATGGCCATCGAAGAAGCCGACTATGTGCTGTTCCTGGTCGATGCCCGGGCGGGCATGACGGCAGCAGATCAAATGATTGCCGAGCACCTGCGCAAGCGCAACAAGGCGGCGATCCTGGTCGCCAACAAGATCGACAATATCGACGCTGACGTCGCCCGCGCCGAGTTCTCGCCGATGGGCATGGGCAATGCCATTCCGGTAGCAGGCTCCCAGGGTCGAGGTATCAATGCGTTGATGGAGGCCGTACTCGGCCACTTGCCGCGCGATGCCGAAGAAGAAGCCCTGGACCAGGATGTCGCCGAAGGCGAAGAGGCCGTGCGCATCCCTGGCCCAAGCGAAAAGGATGGCATCAAGATTGCCATCATTGGTCGCCCCAACGTCGGCAAGTCGACGCTTGTCAACCGCATGCTCGGTGAAGAGCGTGTGGTGGTCTACGACGAGCCGGGTACCACCCGCGACAGTATCTACATCCCGTTCGAGCGTGATGGTGACAAGTACACCTTCATCGACACCGCCGGTGTGCGCAGGCGCGGCAAGATCCACGAGGAAGTCGAAAAGTTCTCGGTGGTCAAGACGCTGCAGGCGATCAAGGACGCCAACGTGGTGATCTTCGTCATGGATGCTCGCGAAGGTGTGGTCGATCATGACCTGAACCTGCTGGGCTTTGCCCTGGAAGCTGGCCGCGCCATCGTCATCGCCCTGAACAAGTGGGATGGCATGGAGCCGGGTGAGCGTGCCTATGTGAAGACCGAACTGGAGCGCCGGCTGTTCTTCGTTGACTTCGCCGATATCCACTTCATTTCGGCCCTGCACGGCACCGGCGTGGGCAACCTGTACAAGTCGGTGCAGGCCGCATTCACCTCAGCTGTGACCCGCTGGCCGACCAGCCGTCTGACGCAGATTCTCGAAGACGCCGTCAGCGAGCACCAGCCGCCGCTGGTCAATGGCCGTCGCATCAAGCTGCGTTATGCGCACTTGGGTGGGGCCAACCCGCCGCTGATCGTGATCCACGGCAACCAGACCGACAGCATTCCCAAGTCGTACTCGCGTTACCTGGAAAACACTTACCGTCGCGTGCTCAAGCTGGTCGGCACGCCGATTCGCATCGAGTACAAGGGCGGTGAGAACCCGTACGAGGGCAAGAAGAACACCCTCACCGATCGCCAGGTCAACAAGAAGCGTCGCTTGATGTCGCACCATAAGAAGGCCGAGAAGAAACGCCGCGATAAGCGATAGCGAGCCAACTGAGCACCGTTACGGTGCCAGTTCATTCTGTCGCCAGCCTTGCCGCGCCTCTCAAGCGCCGCGCCCTTGCACCTGTTTCCTCCCGTGTGTGGCTTTGCTGTCAGGCCGGGAGGAAATGATGATCCCTGCCAGTCTCCATTAACCGCCAGTAGTTTTTTTCTGCCATTCAGATGGGAGCACAACCCGTGTTTCCCGCTGATGGCGTATCGGCGGCTCACCTACCTGTGAGCACGGTGCTGGATCAATCAAGGGAGAGTCTCATGAGCGAAATCTACTTACAAAAAGCCAAAGGTAAGCTGTACTTACTTGAAGATGGCGATCGCTACGCGATCATCGTCAATCAAGACGAGCTGCAAGTGGGGGGCATACTGGATGAGCCTGAATGCTTCGACATAGGGATGCTCGCTCATCCCTCGCTCGATGGAGATATAGCTTTCGAATTTCGTACGTCCTCTGGCAAGCAAGTCACGGGACGTGGTGGGCGCGTACTGCATGGCTCGCATGACGATTTGGGCACACCAGGACCGGCCATGCAGATCAAGCATTTGGCAGGAGACGTCGACGGTAATCCGAGGCTTAATGAGGTTCAATTACAGACCCTGGACAGCCGCTATGTGTCAGCTCATCACCGAGTGATAACTCGCTACGAAAAGCGTCGAGTACCCTTTACCTGGACCGGGCTCACGCCCAACGCGATGGAAAAGGTGCCCGTCTGGGAGAGCCAGCCAAGCGATAGGTTGCGCTATTATACTGCGCAGGTGGCGCCACCAGCGACTTTCATACTCGAGTTTGTTGCGTAAATAGAGTCTTGATCAGCGCGCGAGGAATAGGGGTTGTCGTACCGTAATCACGGCAACCCCCCTGGCAGGATTCCCAAGTCGTACTCACGCGCTCCTGAACGCCTAAACCTTTTTCCTGATAGTTTGATCCGCTATGCTCGGACCTCACCCCGTGCCGGATACACCCCAGGAAAGAGGGCTTCATGATCCGCAGTAAACTGCCGAACGTCGGCACGACCATCTTCACCACCATGTCCGAGCTCGCCGTGCAAACCGGCGCGCTAAACCTGTCGCAAGGTTTTCCCGACTTCAATGGCCCGCCGGCCCTGCTCGATGCCGTTGGTCGGTATGTGGCCGCCGGGCATAACCAGTATTCACCCATGACCGGCTTACCCGCGCTGCGCCAGCAGGTGGCAGCCAAGGTTGAGCGTCTGTATGGGGCCCAGGTGGATAGTGATCGGGAAGTGACAATTACCCACGGTGCCACCGAAGCGATTTTCTGCGCCATCCACGCGGTAGTGCAGGCCGGGGACGAGGTGATCGTTTTCGACCCTTGCTATGACAGCTACGAGCCGTCCGTCGTGCTTGCCGGTGGCCGCTGTGTGCATGTCCAACTCGGTGCAGACGACTTCAGTATCGACTGGCAGAGGTTTCTCGATGCGCTGAGTCCGCGTACGCGCATGGTGATCCTCAACTCGCCGCACAACCCCAGCGGTGCGCTGATCACCCGCCAAGACCTCGACCAGCTGGCCAGGCTGATTGCTGACCGAGATATCTATGTGCTCAGCGACGAGGTCTATGAGCACCTGGTCTACGATGGCGCATGCCACGCCAGCATACTGGCCCATGCGCAGCTGTATGCGCGGGCGTTCGTTGTCAGCTCGTTCGGCAAGACCTATCACGTCACCGGTTGGAAGACCGGTTACGTGATCGCCCCGCCGATGCTGAGTGCCGAGTTGCGCAAGGTGCATCAATATGTGAATTTCTGTGGGGTGACTCCGTTGCAATGCGCGCTTGCGCACTACATGGCCGAACACCCCGAGCATATCGATGAGCTGCCGGCCTTCTATCAGGCCAAGCGCGACCTGTTCTGCGGTCTGCTGGCAGACTCGCGTTTCACCTTTACCTGCACTACGGGGACTTATTTCCAACTGGTGGATTATTCGCAAATCCGCCCAGACCTGAGCGATGTCGACATGGCATTGTGGTTGACCCATCAGCATGGTGTAGCAACCATCCCGATCTCGACGTTCTACCAGCAGCCCTTCCCTGAGCAACGCCTGCTGCGCCTGTGCTTTGCCAAACGAGAGGAGACGCTGCGTCAGGCAGCGGAGAAACTATGCGCGATCTAAGTACGCTGCCAGACCTCAGGCTGGCTCTGGTGCAGACCACCCTGGCCTGGCACGACCGGGAAGCCAACTTCGCCCATTTCGACGTGCTGCTTGAGCAGGTGGGGGAGGTGGACCTGGTGATCTTGCCGGAAATGTTCACCACCGGGTTTTCCATGCAGTCCGAAAGCCTCGCCGAGCCGGAGAATGGCCCCACGTACAAGTGGCTCAAGGCTCAGGCGCAGAAGTGCAACGCCGTGGTCACGGGCAGCGTGATCATTCAGGCAGCCGATGGCAGCCACCGGAACCGCCTGCTCTGGGCACGGCCTGATGGCGAGATCCTGCACTACGACAAGCGTCACCTGTTCCGCATGGCCGGTGAGCACGAGCACTACACGCCGGGCGAGCGGCAGGTGCAGTTCGAGCTCAAGGGCTGGCGCATTCGCCCGCTCATCTGCTACGACCTGCGCTTCCCGGTCTGGAGCCGGGATGCCACCGACACCGACCTGCTGTTGTACACAGCCAACTGGCCGGCGGCGCGGCGCCTGCACTGGAACCGCCTGTTGCCGGCGCGAGGGATCGAAAACCTGTGCTATGTGGCCGCGGTGAACCGGGTGGGCATTGACGGCAAGAGCTTCGCGTACAGCGGTGACAGCCAGGTGCTGGATTTTCAGGGCGAGAGCTTGCTCAGTGCTGGAGAGGCCGATGGCGTGTTCACTGTGGTATTGAGTGCCTCGGAACTGGCTGCCTACAGAGCCAAGTTTCCGGCCAACCTGGATGCCGATACCTTCGAGCTGCACTGATCGCAGCGCCGGCATCCTGGAGGTTTACTGCCAGGACGCGGGCTTTGCCTGTTGCCGATCAGTACACATCCCGCCGGTATCGCCCCTCTTCGATCAGCCGTTGCACGGCAGCATCTCCAAGCAGGCCTGCGAGTGCCGCATCGACGCCAGCGGCCATGCCCTGCAGGCTGCCGCAGACGTATACGCAGGCACCTTCACTTATCCAGCGTTTGAACAGATCCGCCTGCTGCAACAACACATCCTGCACGTAGATTTTTTCGGCCTGGTCCCGAGAGAACGCCAGGTCTAGCCGTGCCAGGTCGCCAGTAGCGAGCAAGCCTTGCAGCTCCTCGCCACACAGAAAGTCATGGGTGCGGTTGCGTTCGCCGTACAGCAGCCAGTTACGCCGCTCGCCCGCGGCGACCCGGGCCCGTAGCAGACTGCGCAGGCCCGCCAAGCCAGTGCCGTTGCCGATCAGGATCATCGGTACATTGCCCTGGGGCGTATGGAAGCCACTGTTGCGCCTTAGCCTCAGGCTCAGTGTGCCGTCGAGCGGCAGGTATTTTGTCAGCCAACCAGAGCCTACGCCCAAGTCGCCACTTGGGTGTCGCTCCTGGCGCACGATCAGCTCCAGCACCCCGTCACTGGCAATCGAGGCGATGGAATAGTCGCGGCTGCCGAGCGGCACCAGTGCGTCCACTACCGCCTGGGCATGCAGCCCGACCAGATGCCCACCGACGGCAGGTAACTGACGGCCTGCGAGTGCCTGAGCAAGCCTGACTACCACCCCCTCGACCTGCACGTGCGTGTCGGCGTCCAGCCCCAGGTCTCTGACGAAGGCATCGACCCTCGGCCGACCGTTGAGCGGCATAATCTCCACCAGGTCGCCGGCTTCCCACACGGCAGGCTGCTGCGCCTGCAGGCCGAGCAGATACACCGGCTGGCCTTGGCTGCCAGGGTTGAGCAGTTCACGGCGGATCAGCGACCAGTTGCCGAAACGGGGGGCTTGCCAAGCGGATACCGGCGCGGTGCCGGTCAGAAGCGCCAGCGCCTGATGCCACTGCTGAAGGGCTGCCTGATCGGCGTTGTCGACCTCCACGGGGTCAAATGCACAGCGAGCACCACGCTCGGTCAACCACGTCTGAAGCCGACGGGCGAACCCGCAGAACTGTGGGTATTGACGATCACCCAGCGCCAGCAGGGCATAGCTGAGTGTCTGCAAGGGCAAAGGCTGACCCAGCACGTTGCGCTCAAAGCCTCGCGCGTTGTCAGGGGCTTCTGCATCCCCGAAGGTGCTGACGACAAACAGCGCACGGCGTGCCGCACGCAGATCTTCTTCACACAACGTACCCAACGCCCTGACCTGCACCGGCAAGCCCGCCGCCTGTAGTTGCCCGGCGCTTTGCCAGGCCAGCTGCTCGGCCATACCACTCTGGCTGGCGTAGCCGATCAGCCAGCTCTCGCTGTTGACTTCATCGGGGGTCACGCGGCGGCGGGCAGCCCTAACCTGACGTTTCTTGCGCCGTCGATCCAGGTAGAGCAGCCAGCCTGTGACGAAGAAGACCGGCATGGCCAGGCTGGCCAAGGTCAGGACGATGCGCCCAACCAGGCCGAAGTATTCCCCGACATGCAGTGCGTACACGCTCTGGAGCAATTGGGCCTTGAATGACTTGTCACTGTAGCGTTCGTGAAGGCTGACCTTGCCACTGGCAGGGTCCAGGACCAAGGTGTCGAAGGCCCTGGGATGGTCGGCGTTATCCAGCAGATAGAACAGATTGGCAGGTTGACCGCCGACTGGGGGCAGGCGCAGGTTGTAGCTGGCAAGGCGTGGACCTGCGGCGTTGCGCAGGCTGGCCCAGATGGCGTCGTAGTCGACGTTCAGCGCCGGTGCCTTTGGGTCGATAGACGCAGCTCCGGAGCGCCGGTCTTTTTTCAGTTGCGGCTGCGGCTGCCCGGCGACCGGCGGATCGGCCATTAGCCGGTTCAGACCCTCCCGGTACCATTCGTAGGACCAGAACAGACCCGTCAGGGCGAACAACAGGTAGAAGAGCAGGCACCAGGTGCCTGCTAAGGCGTGCAGGTCCCAGTTGAACGCACGGCCTTTTTTGGCCCAATCCAGCGTCAGCCAAGTTCGCCAGTTTGTGGCATGGCGCGGCCACCGCAGGTACAGGCCCGACAGGCAAAAGAACACCAGCAGCAGCGTCGAGGCACCGGTGATCTGCCTGCCCGTGCCGCCCATGGCCAGAAAGCGGTGAAGCGTAAGCATGAGGGTGAAGAAGCCTTGCCCCGACACCTCGCCCAGCAGCTGGCCCGTATACGGGTCTGCGTAGCGCAACGGACCGCGCCGCTCGCCCGGTGCAGGGGTGAAAAAGATCCTCGCGGCTTCGCCTTCACGAACGTCGACCCACAGCATGGCGACCTTGTCGTGTTGCTGGGCCTCAACGCGCCGCACCAGTTCAGCGGGCGGCAGCACACCCTCAGGACGGACCTTCACGCTTAGTACATCGGCATTGAACGCGCTCAGCAGTTCGTCCTGAAACGAATAGAGCGCCCCAGTGATACCCATGACTGTAAGTACCAGCCCGGCCGTGATGCCGAATAACCAATGCAGCTGGAACAGCGTCTTCTTCAACACCTTCTATCACCCTGTGTCGCCGCCGCACCCTGCGTCGCGCTGGCGGATGTTAATGGAAGCTCCAGCACGCGGCAATTGAGATTCGTTCACATTCACAAGGTGAGTAGCTGCTGGCGTAGCGTTGATGATCGAGGTGCGGTCGGCTTTGTGCGCAGACATGAAAACGGGGCCTTTGGGCCCCGTCATGGATTACAGATAGAAGGCTTTGAGCGGTGGGAACCCATTGAACTCCACCGCGCTGTAGCTGGTGGTGTAGGCACCGGTCGACAGCCAGTACAGGCGATCGCCGATTGCCAGGTTCAGCGGCAGGCCATACTTGTAGTGCTCGTACATGATGTCGGCGCTGTCACAGGTAGGGCCGGCGATGACCACTTCCTCGGTTTCGCCCTTTTTCTCGGTCCAGATCGGGAACTTGATGGACTCGTCCATGGTTTCGATCAGGCCCGAGAATTTGCCGACGTCGGTGTAGATCCAGCGCTCGACTGCCGTGCGCGACTTGCGTGCGACCAGCACCACTTCGCTGACCAGAATGCCGGCGTTGGCAATCAGCGAACGGCCCGGCTCCAGGATGATTTCCGGCAAGTCGTCGCCGAAGTCTTCTTTGAGGAAGCGAATGATCTCCTCGGCATAGGTTTCCAGGCTATTGGTGCGGGTGATGTAGTTGGCCGGGAAGCCGCCGCCCATGTTGATCAGCTTCAGTTCGATGCCGTCTTCTTCCTTGAGCCGCTCGAAGATCACCTTCACCTTGGCGATGGCGGCGTCCCACACGCTGATGTCGCGCTGTTGCGAGCCCACATGGAAGGAGATGCCATAGGGCACCAGGCCCAGGTCACGGGCGAGGATCAACAGGTCCATGGCCATGTCGGTCTGGCAACCGAACTTGCGCGACAGCGGCCAGTCGGCAGTGGTGGAGCCTTCGGTCAGGATACGCACATACACCTTCGAACCCGGCGCGGCCTTGGCGATGTTGCGCAGGTCGGCCTCGGAGTCGGTGGCGTAGAGGCGCACACCCTTCTCGTAGAAGTAACGGATGTCCTTGGATTTCTTGATGGTGTTGCCGTAGCTGATGCGATCGGCACTGACGCCCTGGTTCATCACCTTGTCCAGCTCGTAGATGGAGGCGATGTCGAAGTTCGAGCCCTTGTCCTTGAGCAAGTCGATGATCTCGACGGCTGGGTTGGCCTTGACGGCGTAGTACACCTTGGCAAATTCGAACCCGGCGCGCAGGTCGTCATAAGCCTTGCTGATCATCTGGGTATCGATGAGTACGAACGGCGTTTCCTGCTTGTCGGCAAACGCCTTCATCTTTTGGAAGGTGTCGCGTGCGAAATAGTCTTCGACCTGGATCGACATGCTCAGGGACTCCATGGGCAAACTGAAAATTTAAGTGGCTGCAAACTGAACGCCCTCCGTATCCCCACTTTGGTTCGCCTACTCAGTACTTGAGCCGGATGGATCGTTTCCAGCATGGACGTTCGGCGCGCACTTTAGGGCGTGAACTCGGCAGAATCAACAGGCAATCCCTGGCGAATCGGCGATGTTCGAGTGGCCACGCCTGGGATAAACGACCCATGTGAACGGCTGATGTTCCCCAGTGCGCGTCAGACGTAAAGAATTGTGGAATAGCCCTGGGCAGGGGGCGTAAACCCAAGCCCCTCTGCATGGGCACGACGCGCTTTACTAGATTATCCAGCGGTGCGGCGGGTAGGCTCGGGTGTTCATATTTATGGCCACCCGACCCTGGTACTGGCGTTCAGAAAACGGTCCATGAATTTTTTATTCCGTCCGCCCTCGTCACGCTTTTTTTACGATGAAAGGCTTTTAGGACGTCACCATCTCGGCGGGCGAGACAATGGTGGATTTCGCCCCGCGTGAGCGGCCCGAGCTCAGGTAGGCCGCAATCGACTCCTGGGTGACCTCGCCCAGGAACACCTGCTCGGCGTCCAGTACCGGCAGCCAGGCGCGGTTGAACTCGTACATGCGCGACAATAGGATACGCAGGTTTTCATCGTGTGCCGCCGTGGCGTTGAACGGCCGCAGGAAGTCGGCGCACGTGCCTTGTTGACGGTGCATGTCGCGTCGACGCACATAGCCGAGCGCCTTGTTCGCGGCGTCGGTCACCACCACGTAGCGGCGATCATGTTCGTCCAGCAGTTCCAGCGCATCAGCCACTGGGGTCTGCGGGCTCACCGCCGGTGCATTGTCAGCCGCATCTTCGGCACGGACCAGCAGTAGCCGCTTGAGGGTGCTGTCCTGGCCGACGAAGTTGCTCACGAAGTCATCGGCCGGGTGCGCCAGCAAGGTGTCTGGGTGATCCAGCTGCAACAGCTTGCCCGCCCGGAAGATGGCAATCTTGTCGCCCAGCTTTATAGCCTCGTCGATGTCATGGCTGACCATGATCACGGTCTTGTTCAAGGCCCGCTGCATCTCGAAGAATTCGTTCTGGATCATCTCCCGGTTGATGGGGTCCACGGCGCCGAACGGCTCGTCCATCAACAGCACCGGGGCGTCGGCTGCCAGGGCGCGGATCACCCCGATCCGCTGCTGCTGGCCACCGGAGAGTTCGCGGGGGTAGCGCTGCAGGTACTGCTTGGGCTCGAGCTTGATCATGTGCATCAGCTCGCGGGCGCGCTCGGCGCAGCGCTGCTTGTCCCACCCGAGCAGGCGCGGCACGACGGTAATGTTCTCCTCGATGGTCATGTTCGGAAACAGGCCGATCTGCTGGATCACATAGCCGATGTGACGACGCAGGCTGACTTCGTCCAGGCTGCTTGTGTCTTCGCCATTGATGAACACCTGCCCCGAGGTGGGGGTAATCAGGCGGTTGATCATCTTCAGGGTGGTGCTCTTGCCGCACCCTGACGGGCCCAGGAACACGCAGATTTCGCCTTCGTTGACCGTGAGGCTGACCGCGTCCACGGCCTTGACGTCCTTGCCGTTGACGTTGAAGGTCTTGCTGAGGTTATTCAGTTCGATCATGAGCGCATTCCTTCTGGAGTCAGGGCACGTTGCAGGGTTTGCAGGAGCAGGTCGGCGATGATCGCCAGCAGGCTGACCAGTACTGCGCCGACCAGCAGCATCGACATGTCGCTGCGGCTGATGGAGGTGAGGATGAGTACGCCTAGGCCACCGGCCCCAATGGTGGCGGCGATGGTCATAACGCCGATGTTCATCACCACGGCAGTACGCACGCCGGCGAGGATCACCGGCACTGCGATGGGCAACTCGACCATGCGCAGGCGTTGGCCGAAGGTCATGCCGATGCCCCGGGCAGCCTCGCGAATACCGGGCTCGACGTTGGTCAGCGCCAGGTAGGTGTTACGCAAGATTGGTAGCAAGGAATAGAGGAACACCGCCGTGATGGCAGGCAGCGGGCCCAGGCCCTGGCCGAAGGTGGAGTAGAACGGCAACAGCAGCCCGAACAGGGCGATCGACGGGATGGTCAGCAGTACCGTGGCGCTGGCCTGCACGGGCCCGGCCAGGAAGGGGAAGCGGGTCATGACGATGCCCAGCGGCACGCCGATCAGGATGGCCAGGCCTACGGCCACGCCCACCAACATGATGTGCTGCCAGGTCAGCTGTAACACCAGGGCCCAGTCCAGGTGCGCGAAGGTATCGAACAATGTCATGGCGTCACCTCCTTCAGGGGATGTTCTCGCAGGAAGGCGGCCGCGACCGAGGAGGGGCTTTGGTGCTGCACATCGACCTTGGCGTTGAGTTGGCGCATGGTCTCGTCGTCCAATTGTTCGGCAAGGGGGGCGAGCAGGCTGGCCAACTGCGGGTGAGCGTCGAGCACGGCCTTGCGCACCACTGGGCCTGCCGTGTAATCCGGGAAGTAGTGCTTGTCGTCTTCAAGCAGCTTGAGCTTGAACGCGTTGAGTCGGCCATCGGTGGTGTACACCAGGCCTGCGAACACCTGGGCATTGCGCAGCGCGGTGTAGACCAGGCCTGCGTCCATCTGACGGATGTTGGCGCGCCCCAGGTGCATGCCATATCGCGCCTGCAGGCCATCCAGGCCGTCGGGCCGGTTGGCGAACTCGGTGTCCAGCGCAACCACATGCTTGCGCGCCTGCTCGTCCACCAACACCTGGTTCAACTGGCTGATGGTGTTGACCTGTGGGTAGGCCTTGGCCACTTCGCTGGGCAATGCCAATGCATAGGTGTTGCTGAACTTGGAAGGCTTGAGCCAGACCAGTCCCTTTTCGGCGTCCAGAGCCTTGACCCTGGCATAGGTGGCCGCCGCGCTGGGCATGCGTTCTTCCACATGGTTGTAGGACACCAGCGAGACCCCGGTGTATTCCCACATCAGGTCAAGCTGCCCGGTTTCCTGCGCCTGACGGGCCAGGCTGCTGCCAAGGCCGCCAGTGACGCGCACCTCGAAGCCATTGGCGCGCAGGTATTGAGCAGTGATTTCGGCCAGCACGGTCTGTTCGGTGAACACCCGGGCGCCGATACGGATCAACGGTTTGTCTGCCGCCTGGGCAAAACCCGCCGACAGCAGGACCGCGCCCAGGAGCAAGGCGATTGCGTTCTTCATGGTTTTCCTCGGGTTATTGGGCCAGGCCACGTTCCAGCCAGCGCTTGCTGGCGAACGTCACCAGTGCGTCCAGCAGCAATGCCAGCAGTGCCGTGCAAGCGGCGCCCAGCAAGAGCTGAGGCTGGTTGTTCAGGGCGATGCCGGGGAAGATCAGGCTGCCCAGGCTATTGGCACCGATCAGGAAGGCGAGCGGGGCGGTGCCTACGTTCAGCGCCAGCGCCACACGCACGCCACCGACGATGATGGGCACGGCATTGGGCAGCTCGACCTGCCACAACTGCTGGCGCGGCGTCATGCCGATACCGGTAGCGGCTTCCTTGAGCGAGGCGGGAACGTTTTTAAGCCCTTCGTAGGTGTTGCGCACGATGGGCAGGAGGGAGGCGAGAAACAGGGCGAAAATGGCAGGCCCGGCGCCGATGCCTAGCACGCTCAGGGCGATGGCCAGTACGGCCAGGGGAGGGATGGTGTTGCCAATGTTGAAGAACTGCATGAACCGCTCGGCTTTGTCGACCCTGTGCGGTCGACTCAAGGCAATGCCGGCGGGGATGCCCACGGCCAATGCCGCCGCCATCGAAGCCAGCACCAGAACCAGGTGCGCTTGCAGGTAGAACGTCAGATCATCGCGGTAGCGCGCGATTGTGTCGAGGCCGATCCAATGGACCAGCAGGGCCAGGATGACGAGCACGGCGGCCCATCCCAACAGCCCTTTTCCGTAGCGTGTCGCCACAGGTGGACTCCTTCTTGTCGTCGGCGAGCACACTTCTTCTTGGCCAACCCTCGAAGGCGGCGGTGGTGTGTTCGCGAGTAGCAGCATGATGCCGTTGAAGCTGAGCGTTCATGCAGTGAGTCGAGCCCCGTCGGGCATCGAAGATGCTGATGAATCCAGCCCTAAGTTGCGGTGGAATTCAGGGCAATGGACGTCTCCTTGGGCACTAAGGTTCCCATTTGGGGAGGCATTTGGCCAGCCCTGTGCAGCTCGCAAGTCATTGTTTCCAGGTGCCCATTACCCTCGTAGGCCTCTTCAATACTGGGCTGTGGCGAACTGGAAAAAAGTCGTTTTTCTTAATCTTGCAGAGGTGCCGTGCCATGTTGAATTACAGTTATGACCGATCGTTCATCGCCCAGGTACGTTGTCTATCCCTGGACGCGCCGGGGTATCTCGACTGCGCCAAATTGGTCGAGCGCGACCAGCAGGCTGCCCGCGCCGCCGATGACTGGATGATCGTCACCTCCCTGGTGACAAGGGCGCCACACATGTTCATGTTCCGTTGCCTGTTCGACGCCGCGATTGGCCGTCCGTACTACGACATCCAGTCTTGGAGCCGAAAGACGGGGCGGGATTTTCAGTCTGCCAATTGCCACCTCGACTGCAGCCACAATGGCTATGCCGGCCTCTATGCTGCACCTCCCGCCGAGCAATCATTGTGGAAGTTCATGCAGATGGACGAGGAGGGCCAGTGGCGGAGCATGACATCCATCGTCGAGCCAGGGCAGACGATTCGTGGCCGGATACATACCCGCTCTAACCTGCCGCTTCAGGCCTATCACAAGGAAACGGTGGCAGGTCACTGGTATGCCTATGTGGTCACTGAGGGTGGGCAGCCCATGGATCTGGAACTGGACGTTCTGCATGTCGGCCAGGAGCTTATGGACGATCATTGAAGCAGCCCAGCGCCTGGCGGCAGGTTTTGGCCTGACGCCAGAGTTCAGGTATGATATCGCCCCTTTCAAATCCCCCAGTCAGGCGATTTCCCATGACCAACCAGGCCGCCGAAGTCGCGAAGCGCCGCACTTTCGCAATCATTTCCCACCCCGACGCCGGCAAGACCACCATCACCGAGAAGCTGTTGCTGATGGGCAAGGCCATCTCCGTCGCCGGTACCGTGAAGTCGCGCAAGTCCGACCGCCACGCCACCTCCGACTGGATGGAAATGGAAAAGCAGCGCGGCATCTCCATCACCACCTCGGTGATGCAGTTCCCGTACCGCGAGCACATGATCAACCTGCTCGACACCCCCGGCCACGAAGACTTCTCCGAAGACACCTATCGCACCTTGACGGCCGTGGACTCGGCGCTGATGGTGCTAGACGGCGGTAAAGGTGTAGAGCCGCGTACCATCGCCCTGATGGACGTGTGCCGCCTGCGCGATACGCCCATCGTCAGCTTCATCAACAAACTCGACCGTGACATCCGCGACCCGATCGAACTGCTCGACGAAATCGAGGCCGTTCTGAAGATCAAGGCCGCGCCGATTACCTGGCCTATCGGCTGCTACCGTGACTTCAAGGGTGTGTACCACCTGACCGGTGACTACATCATCGTCTACACGCCGGGCCATGGCCACGAGCGTACCGAAGCCAGGATCATTCGCAAGCTGGACTCGGACGAAGCCCGCGCTCACCTGGGCGACCAGTACGACGCGTTCGTCGAGCAGCTGGAGCTGGTGCAGGGCGCCTGCCACGCGTTCGACCAGGACGAATTCATCAACGGTCAACTGACCCCTGTGTTCTTCGGTACCGCACTGGGTAACTTCGGTGTCGACCACGTGCTCGATGCCGTCGTCGACTGGGCGCCGCGTCCGCTGGGCCGTGTCGCCCACGAGCGTACCGTCGAGCCCGTGGAAGAGAAATTCACCGGCTTCGTGTTCAAGATCCAGGCGAACATGGACCCGAAACACCGCGACCGTATCGCCTTCATGCGTATCTGCTCGGGCAAGTACGAAAAGGGCATGAAAATGCGCCACGTGCGGCTGAACAAGGACCTGCGCATCGGTGATGCGCTGACCTTCTTCTCTTCCGAGCGTGAGCAACTGGAAGAGGCCTTTGCCGGCGACATCATCGGCCTGCACAACCACGGCACCATCCAGATCGGTGACACCTTCACCGAAGGCGAGGCGCTGGGCTTCACCGGTATCCCGCACTTCGCCCCGGAACTGTTCCGCCGCGTGCGCCTGAAAGACCCGCTGAAATCCAAGCAGTTGCGTCAGGGCCTGCAGCAGCTGGCCGAAGAAGGTGCTACCCAGGTGTTCTTCCCCGAGCGCAGCAACGACATCATCCTCGGTGCGGTCGGTGTGCTGCAGTTCGACGTGGTGGCCAGCCGCCTGAAGGAAGAGTACAAGGTCGAGTGCGCCTATGAGCCCATCACCGTATGGTCGGCGCGCTGGATCGCCTGCGATGACAAGAAGAAGTTGGAGGAATTCCAGAACAAGGCCATGGAGAACCTGGCCATCGATGGTGGCGGGCACCTGACTTACCTGGCACCTACCCGGGTCAACCTGTCGCTGATGGAAGAGCGCTGGCCTGACGTCAAGTTCCGCGCCACGCGCGAGCACCACTGAGCGTAAAGGGCCCGGCCACTTCGGTGGCCAGGCCGTTGGGCGAAGAGGGCGGCTCGACGCCCGTCTCGCTCGTCTCAACCGTTCGCAAGGGCAGGTATCAGTTGCCCGCCTTCACACTGGTCCAGATACGTGTCCTGATACGGTCAATCTTGGCCGGCATCGCTTCAAGCGCGTACAACTTGCCCATCACCGCTTCGCTTGGATAGATCATGGTGTTGGCCTTGAGCGCCGAATCAACCAGCGCATCGGCTTGCAGGTTGGCGTTGGCGTACTGCACGTGGTTGCTGATGGCGGCCATCACCTGCGGCTCCAGCAGGTAGTTCATGTAGGCATACCCGGCCTTTTCGTCCGGCGCATCGGCGGGCATGGCCACCATGTCGAACCACATCGGCGCCCCCTCCTTGGGTATCGAGTAGCCGACCTTGACCCCGTTGTGGGCCTCCTCGGCGCGATTTTTTGCCTGGAGCACATCCCCCGAGAACCCGACCACGACGCAGACGTCGCCATTGGCCAGGTCCGCCGTGTACTTGGATGAGTGGAAATAGCTGATGTACGGCCGCACCTGCATCAGCAGCGCCTTGGCCTTGTCGTAGTCGGCCGGGTTCTGGCTGTGGTGGGGCAGACCCAGGTAGTGCAGGGCGATGGGCAGCAACTCGGGGCCATTGTCCAGTACCGCCACGCCACACCCTTTGAGCTTGCTCATGTACTGCGGCTTGAAGATCAGGTCCCAGGAATCGACCGGCGCGTCGTCGCCCAATACGGCTTTGACCTTGTCGATGTTGTAGCCGATGCCCGTGCTGCCCCAGAGGTACGGGAACCCGT
This sequence comes from Pseudomonas sp. SGAir0191, assembly GCF_002812565.2. Lineage (NCBI taxonomy): Bacteria > Pseudomonadati > Pseudomonadota > Gammaproteobacteria > Pseudomonadales > Pseudomonadaceae > Pseudomonas > Pseudomonas sp. SGAir0191. The sequence goes on along the minus strand of NZ_CP025035.2, from coordinate 4,046,687 downwards.
ACTGGTTGCCCGGATCATTGCCTTCCAGTGCCTTGAGTAGCACCGGGTTGAGGTTCTTCCAGTTGGGCAACTGCGACTTGTCCAGCCGCTTGAGGGCTTTGCCCTGGATTTGCCGGGCCATGAAATGGTTGGAGGGAAACACCACGTCGTAGCCGGAATTGCCGGTCATCAACTTGCCATCGAGGGTCTCGTTGCTGTCGTAGACGTCGTAGGTGGGCACGATGCCGGTGGCTTGCTGGAACTGCTTCAAAGTGTCGGGCGCTATATAACTGGACCAGTTGTAGATCTTGACGGTTTCTGCCGCGCTGGCCACGCTGGCGGCCAGCATCAAGGGGGCGATGATTAGCGTGCGCATGTCGGGTTACCTTGCTTTGTGTGTTGTTATCGAAGGCAGGCGATCAGCGGATCAGAAGATGAGTACGTAGGTCTTGCGCACGGTTTCCTGGATATCCCAGGTGCCGGTGCTGTTGGCCGGTAGCATCAATGCGTCTCCGGCTTCTATGACCAAGGGTTCGCCATCGTCAGGGGTGAAGGTGCAGCGGCCCTTGATGAAATGGCAGAACTCCTGTTGCGTGATTTGCCGTCGCCAGCGTCCTGGGGTGCATTCCCAGATGCCCGTTTCCACGCCATCGCTGCGTTGCACGCACGTGATCGATGTCACCGCCACGGGCTGGCCGAGGGGTACGGCAACAGGGCTGCTGGACTGTAAAACGGCGCTGTCTGCCCGTTTGAACTGAGTGATGCTCATGACAGGTCGATCCTGTTTGGGTGAAGAATCAGTGCATGAAGCCTTCCATGAAATCTGCCAGCTTGGTGGCCAGTTGCCGTCTCCATGGCGGAGTCGCGGGGTTGGCCAGGGTGCGATCCTCGTGGACGAAGCTCTGGATGATGGCGTTGTACCCCAGCCAGCGGCTGGGCTCCGCAGGCCAGCTGGCCAAGCTCGATAGCGGCCTGTTGTCGTGTACCCAGGGCTGTCCGGTAAGCGCGTTCTGCTGATTCAGGATAAGTGCGGCCAGGGTGCGACCGCCCAGGTTGGTCGCGCCTACGCCTTCGCCGCCATAACCACCGGCCAACGCGATACCCCGCTGGCGGTCGCACAGCATGTGCGGCCGGAAGCGCCGCGCCATGCCCAGGTTGCCGCCCCACGAATGGGTGATGCGCACATGGCGCAGTTGTGGAAACAGCTCGCTGAACAGGTAGCGACGCAGCTCGATCTCATGGGCCTGGAGGTTGAAGTCCTCGCGTAACCTGCCACCGAAGCGGTAGCCACCTCGGGCACCGAACACCAGGCGATCGTCGGCGGTGCGCTGACCATAGGTCACTTGCCGGCTGCCCTCGCTGAAGGCTTGCCCCTGGTCGAGGCCGATCTGCGCCCACGTGGCTTGCGGCAAGGGTTCGGTGGCCACCATCAGGCTCTGAACCGGCAATTGGTGTTTGCCCAACGGCGGCAAGCTGGCGGCATAGCCTTCCACCGCCGGGACGATCCAGTTGCACCGCAGACGTGCCAACGGGGTGGTCACTTCGCCAGGCTGCCAGTCCAGCGCGGGTGTGTTCTCGTAAATTGGCACCCCCATGGCCTCGACCACGCTGGCCAGGCCACGGACGAGCTTGGCCGGCTGTATCGTGGCCGTGTGCGGACTGTAGATGGCGCCATAGGTGTTGCTCACGCGCAACTGGCCCTGCAGTTGTGCTGGGCGCAGCCAGCGGTAATCGTCCTCGGTCATGCCCAGGTTGTACAAGTGGTCCAGGTAAGCACGCAGGCTTCGCTCCTGCTCGGGATACCGCGCCGCGCAGTACAACACGCCGCCCTTGCGGTAGTCGCAATCGAGCTGTTCGCGGTGCAAGACGCGCTGTACTTCGTCCGGAATGTCATGCAGCAGGTCGATGCTGGCGCGGCGCTGCAGCGGCGACAGGCTGGCCAGCAGGCGATCTTCACCCAGCAAATTGCCCATCAGCCATCCGCCGTTGCGCCCCGAGGCACCGAACCCGGCGATGTTGGCCTCGATCACCACGATGTTGAGGTGCGGCGCCTGGCGCTTGAGGTAGTAAGCGGTCCACAGGCCTGTATAGCCAGCGCCGATGATGCAGACGTCGGCCTCGACGTTTTCACGCAGGGCAGGGCGCGCGCACAGCGGCTCTTGCAGCTGGTCCATCCACAAGCTGAGGGTACGCAGGGGCTGCATGGGCCGGGCTCCACAAGCGGTCAGGTGATGGAGCGATGCTAGTGGGCAACGGCAGCGGTTGTCTTACGTGCGTGCACGCGAGGAAATCTGTTTGAGGTAGGCCTTGGGCGTCAGCCCGGTATGCTCGCGGAAGCATTTATAGAACGCAGACAGCGAGTTGAAACCGGCGTTGAACGCCAGGTCATCGATGGACGCCTGACCGTTGTCAGTTGCCAGGATCGTCATCAGGTGCTGCAGGCGCGCCTGGTTGACGTAGCGATAAAAGCTCTGACCCAGCACCTGGTTCAGCAAGTAGGAGATCTGATTGCGGCTGTAACCGCTGGCCTGAGCGACCTGTTGCAGGCTCAACTCAGGGTCCAGGTATGGGCGTTGTCGCTGGAAGTAGTGTTCAAGGTCTTGCGCCATGGTCGACAACTGACGCGGGGACAGCCCTAGCCGGCTGGTGGCGGGCCGAGAAGTACGACGGGTGCTGCCGGCACTTTGCTGACGCACGAGTGTGGCGTACTCATTGACCTGCCAGATCAGGCCGTCCTTTACCGTGATCGCCTCGCTGGACTGGAACGCCACCAGGCCGTCTCCGCCCTGCACGGTGACCTGGTACTGAATGTACGCCGTACAGCCATCGACGCGGATACGGTCGCTGTGCACGATGTCCTCGCCGGCGGCATGGGGCAGGCAGGCACTCACGTACGCACGCAGCTCGGCATGGCTCAGCACGCGATTCTGGAAGAAGTCGTGGTATTGAATGTCGGGGTGGTACAGCGCCATCACGCCATCGAGATCGCGATGCTTCCAGCACAGGTGGTAGCGCATCACGGTGTCGGCGGTGATCGGCGTCTGGGACGGGCCATCGGGCAGGGTCATGGCAGGATCATGCCTGTTCCCTGGCGTGGCGACAAGAATTGCAGAACACCTGATGCTGGAGGCCGATTCGCGCATTTTGCACGGTCGATAATTAACCTGTTTTTGTAACTCCTTGATTTAAAAGGGGGGGATTTTTTATGGCAACTGGCACAGCGGCTGCAACGTTTAATGCGCGAATGGACTTCTCGCTAACAACACAGGCGACCACATCATGATCTCATCTGCCGACTATCCCGTTGTCGATACACAAAGCCGCTCAGGTGTTTCCTGGGCAGCGATCTTCGCTGGCGCAGCCGGTGCTGCTGCCATCTCTCTCCTTCTGGTAGTGCTCGGTGCAGGGCTCGGCTTTGCCGCGACTTCGCCGTGGGCAGATGAAGGGGCCAGTGCCAAAGCCCTGGGTATTTCCACCATTGTCTGGTTGCTGCTGACTCAGATCATCGCTTCGGGCATGGGCGGCTACATTGCCGGCCGTCTGCGGGTGAAATGGGCCAATCTGCACGGTGACGAAGTGTATTTCCGCGACACTGCACACGGCTTCCTGTCGTGGGCCGTGGCTACCTTGGTGACGGCCATGCTGGTACTGGGTACCGCCGGCAACATCGTCGGTGCAGGTGCCAGTGCAGCGACTCAAGCGGCCGGCATGACCGCTGCTGCCGGTGGTGCTGCCGCCTCCAATGCCTCGGACGAGTCCCTGGACTACTTCGTCGACGGCCTGTTCCGTGGCGAGGGCCCAGCGCCTGTCAGCGATGATGCGGCCAATGGCGTTGCCGCTCGCATCCTGGCCAAAGGCTTTGCCGGTGACGGCGCCCTGGCACCTGAAGACCGTGCCTACCTGGCGCAGCTGGTTGCCCAGCGCACCCGCCTGTCCCAGCCGGAAGCTGAAGCGCGCGTCGACCAGGTCATGGCTCAAGTTCAACAACTGAAGACCGATGCCAAGCAGGCTGCAGACACCGCCGCCAAAGTGGCTGCCTGGACTGCCCTGTGGACCTTCGTGGCCCTGCTGTGCGGCGCCTTCTTCGCCAGCCTCGCCGCGCTGTACGGTGGTCGTCGTCGCGACCAGGTCCAGTGGCTTGAAGGCGACTACGTCGCTCACCGCACTATTCAACGCTAAGTAAGGAGAACGAACATGCGCTCGATTTTGCTATGGATGCTGGGTGTACCGATTCCAATCATCATTCTGATTGCACTGTTCATGCACTGACGAAAAGGGCCGCTTAGCGGCCCTTTTCGTTTATGTCTTACTTGTCGATCTGTCGTCTTGCACCGGTTCTGAAAGCCAGTGAATTGGCAGCGGTCTTGCCGGCCCGCCGGACCGGCCGATCCATACCTTCCTTAGAGAAACTGCTCCGCATAGTGACAAGCCACCTGCCGGGTCTCCACCTGCCTAAACGCCGGTACTTCATTGGCGCAGCGATCGGTCGCGTAGGGGCAGCGTTTGTGAAAAGCGCAGCCATCCGGCGGGTTGAGCGGGTTGGGCAGCTCGCCGGCAATGCGGATACGCGGTTTGGACGGATCTGGATGAATAGCGGGTGTGGCAGACAGCAGGGCCTGGGTATACGGATGCAGCGGCTTTTCATAGATATCGGCTTTAGGCCCCATCTCCGCCGGTCTGCCCAGGTACATGACCAGTACATCGTCGGCCACGTGCCGTACTACCGCCAGGTTGTGGGAGATGAACACGTAACCGGTACCGTACTGCTGTTGCATGTCCATGAACAAATTCAGCACCTGGGCCTGGATCGACACATCCAGCGCAGACGTCGGTTCGTCGGCCACCAACACCTTGGGCTGCAACATCATGGCCCGTGCCAGCGCGATACGCTGGCGTTGTCCACCCGAGAACATGTGCGGATAGCGCTGGTAATGCTCCGGGCGCAGCCCCACCTGCTCCATCATCTTCTGCACCCTGTCACGCCGCTGCGCCTTGCTCAGCGTGGTGTTGATCAGCAACGGCTCGGCCAGTTGGTCACCGATCTTCTGCCGCGGGTTGAGCGAGGCGTAAGGGCTTTGGAAGACCATTTGTACGTCCCGGCGCAGTTGCTTGCGCTCGACCTTGCTGGCACCGGTTACCTCGGTACCTGCGATCTGCAGCGAGCCTGAGGTGGGCTGCTCGATCAGGGTCAGGGCGCGGGCCAGGGTCGACTTGCCGCAACCGGACTCACCGACCACCGCCAACGTCTTGCCCGCCTCCAGCTCGAACGAAACGCCATTGAGCGCGCGTACCAGCGCATGGCCCTTGAACAACCCGCGGGAGACTTCGTAATGCCGGGTCAGGTCCCGGGCCGATAGAACGACGGCCATCACGCCACCTCCTGGTTCAGTGGGTAGAAACAGCGGGCCAGGCTCTGGGCTTTGGGGTCCAGGGCCGGGCGCTGGTCTCGACAGTTGTCCTGCACATACGGGCAACGTGGCGACAGCAGGCAACCCGTGGGGCGGTCATAGCGGCCCGGAACGATGCCGGGCAGGGTGGCCAATCGCTCGGCACCCAGGCTGTGCTCGGGAATCGCCGCCAGGAGGGCTTCGGTATAGGGGTGGGCAGGGATGTCGAACAGCTCAGGCACCTGGCCCACCTCCACAGCCTGGCCTGCATACATCACGCACACCCGGCGCGCGGTCTCGGCCACGACCGCCAGGTCATGGGTGATCAGGATCAGGGCCATGTTGCGCTCCTGCTGCAGGTTGACCAGCAGCTCCATGATCTGCGCCTGGATGGTCACGTCCAGCGCCGTGGTCGGCTCGTCGGCGATCAGCAGCTTGGGCTCGCCGGCAATGGCCATGGCGATGGCCACCCGTTGGCTCATGCCGCCGGACAGTTGATGCGGATAGGCGTCCAGGCGACTCTCGGCGGCCGGGATCTCGACCTTCTGCAGCAATTCCAGGGCCCGTTGCCGCGCCGCCTTGCCCTTGAGGCCCAAGTGTTGACGCAGCACTTCTTCGATCTGATAACCCACGGTGTAGCTGGGGTTCAGGGCCGTCATCGGGTCCTGGAAGACCATGGCGATATCCTTGCCCACCACCTTGCGCCGTTGCCGGCCGCTGAGGGTGAGCATGTCGGTACCGTCGAAGGTCATGGCATCGGCGGTGATCCGGCCCGGGGCCTCGACCAGGCCCATCAGGGCCATCATGGTCACCGATTTGCCCGAACCGGACTCGCCGACGATGGCCAGGATTTCGCCGGCTTGAACCTGCAAGTCCAGCCCGTCCACCACCGGCACGGCGTCCGCGTCGCCAAAACGCACGTTGAGGTTGTTGATCTGCAACAAAGACATGGGTGTGCTCCTCAGGCGGCGTTCTTGAGTTTGGGGTCGAGCGCATCGCGCAGGCCATCACCCATCAGGTTGATCGCCAGTACGCTGAGCAGAATGGTCAGGCCCGGCAGGCTCACCACCCACCAGGCGCGCTCGATGTAATCCCTGGCCGAGGCCAGCATGGTGCCCCACTCCGGCGTCGGGGGTTGCACGCCAAGGCCCAGGAAACCCAGGGCGGCGGCATCGAGAATGGCCGAGGAAAAGCTCAAGGTGGCCTGCACGATCAGCGGCGCCATGCAGTTGGGCAGCACGGTCACGAACATCAGGCGCCACAGCCCAGCACCTGCCAGCCGGGCGGCGGTGACGTAGTCGCGGTTAAGCTCGCCCATCACGGCGGCGCGGGTCAGGCGCACGTACGAGGGCAGCGAGACGATGGCAATGGCGATCACGGTGTTGATCAGGCCAGGGCCGAGGATGGCGACGATGGCGACGGCCAGTAGCAGCGAGGGCAGGGCCAGCATCACGTCCATCAGGCGCATGATCGAAGGGCCGACGAAGTGCGGGAAGAAGCCTGCCAGCAAGCCGAGCAGAATGCCGGGGATCAGCGATATCACCACCGATGACAAGCCGATCAGCAAGGACAGGCGCGCCCCCTGGATCAAGCGCGAGAGCAGGTCGCGGCCAAGCTCATCGGTGCCCAGGATGAACTGCCAGGTGCCGCCCTCCAGCCACACCGGAGGGGTGAGCAGAAAATCGCGGTACTGCTCGCTGGGGTCGTGGGGGGCGACCCAGGGCGCAAACAGCGCGCAGAACACCACCACGCACATGAACGCCAGGCCCATCACCGCGCCCTTGTTGCGCGCGAAGGCCTGCCAGAATTCCTTGTAGGGCGAGGGGTAGAGAAGGCTCTGGTCCACCGGGCTGGCCGGGGACAGGTTTTTTGCAGTCGGGTTGGTCATGACGGGGCCTCAGCGCTGATGACGGATGCGTGGGTTGGCCAGGCCGTAGAGAATGTCCACGACGAAGTTGACCAGAATCACCAGGCAGGCAATCAACAAAATGCCGTTCTGGACCACGGGGTAGTCACGGGCACCGATGGCTTCGATCAGCCATTTGCCGATGCCCGGCCAGGAGAAGATGGTTTCGGTCAACACTGCACCGGCCAGCAAGGTGCCGACCTGCAGGCCGAACACGGTCAAGACGGGAATCAGGGCGTTGCGCAAGCCGTGCATGAACACGACCCGGGCCGGGGAAAGCCCTTTGGCGCGTGCCGTGCGGATGTAGTCCTCGCGCAGCACTTCGAGCATGGAGGAGCGCGTCATGCGTGCGATCACGGCCAGCGGGATGGTACCAAGGACGATGGCCGGCAGAATCAGGTGCATCACCGCATCCTTGAACGAACCTTCTTCATCGCTGAGCAGGGTGTCGATGAGCATGAAGCCGGTCTTGGGTTCGATGTCATAGAGCAGGTCGATGCGCCCGGATACCGGAGTCCAGCCCAGGCTCACCGAGAAGAACATGATCAGGATCAGGCCCCACCAGAAGATCGGCATCGAGTAGCCGGCCAGCGAAATCCCCATCACCCCATGGTCGAACAGCGAGCCGCGCTTGAGCGCGGCGATCACCCCGGCCAGCAAGCCGACCACGCCGGCGAACAGCAAGGCGGCCATGGCCAGTTCCAGGGTGGCCGGGAACAAGGTGGTGAACTCGCTCCATACGCTCTCGCGCGTGCGCAGCGACTCGCCCAGGTCGCCCTGGGCCAGCTTGCCGATGTAGTCCAGGTACTGGGCTGGCAACGGTTTGTTCAGGCCCAGCCGTTCCATGGCCTGGGCGTGCATTTGCGGGTCGACCCTGCGTTCGCCCATCATCACTTCCACCGGGTCACCGGGGATCAGGCGTATCAGCGCGAAGGTCAGCAAGGTGATGCCGAAAAAGGTCGGGATCAACAGGCCGAGGCGCCGGGCAATAAAACTCAACATGGTCGCAGTTACCTCATCAGGCCGCATGGCAGGTACCTGCCACGGCAGAGCCGCCATTGCCCACAGGGCAACGGCGGTCGTTGTTGTTCTACTTCACTCGGGTGGTAGCGAAGTTGTTGCTGGTCAGGGGGCTGATCACGTAGCCCTCCACGTTGTCACGCATGGCCGTGAACACCTTGGGGTGGGCCATGCTGATCCAGGGCTGGTCCTCATCGTACACCGTCAATGCCTCGCTATAGAGCCTGGCACGCTCGTCGTTGTCGCTCACCTCGCGGGCGCGGGTGATCAGTGCCTGGAATTTCGAGTTGCACCAGCGTGCATAGTTCTCGCCATTGCTGGCCGCCTCGCAGCTAAGCAAGGGGGTGAGGAAGTTGTCCGGGTCGCCGTTGTCGCCGGCCCAGCCACTGGACACCAGGTCCGCCTCGCCTTTCTTGGCACGGCGCAGCATTTCGGCCCATTCCATGACACGGATATCCAGCTTAAGGCCGATCTGCGCCAGGTCGGCCTGAAGCATCTCGGCGGACAGTCGCGGGTTTGGGTTGGTCGGGCCGCCGCCATTGCGGGTGAACAGGGTGATGACCGTGCCCTGGGGCACACCGGCTTGTTTTAGCAGCGCACGCGCCTGGTCGAGATCGCGTGGCGGGTTCTGGTTGGCGGTGTTATAGCCGATCATCGAAGGGGGATACGGGTTGACGCCGACCAGCGCATTGCCTTTGCCGAACAGCTGGTCGACGTGGGTCTGGCGGTCGAAGGCCATGTTGATCGCCTTGCGCACGCGTACATCACTCAGGTACGGATGCTGGGTGTTCATGGCAATGTAGCCGGTCACCAGCGCTTCGGTCTGCGCGACCTTCAGGCGCGGATCCGCCATGATCGACGGTACATCGTCCGGTTTGGGATACAGCGCAACCTGGCACTCGTTGGCGCGCAACTTCTGCAGGCGGACGTTACTGTCGGTGGCGATGGCGAAAACCAGGGCATCGGCGGGCGGCTTGCCACGGAAGTAGTCCGGGTTGGGCTTGAAGCGCACCTGGGCATCTTTGTTGTAGCGTTGGAAAATGAACGGCCCGGTGCCGATTGGCTTGCTGTTGAGCTCTGCCGTTTTGCCGGCTGCCAACAACTGATCGCCGTACTCGGCGGAATAGATGGACGTGAAGCCCATGGCCATGTCGCGCAGGAAAGGCGCCTCGGGCCGGGTCAGGGTGATCACCACGGTGTAGTCGTCGGTCTTGTCCACCGACTTGAGCAACGATTTGAAGGCCATGCTCTCGAAGTAGGGGTAGCCGATGCTGGTCTTGTCGTGCCAGGGGTGGTTCGGGTCAAGCTGGCGGCGCAAGCTCCAAAGCACATCGTCGGCGTTCAGATCGCGGCTGGGCTTGAAATAGTCGGTGGTGTGGAACTTGACCCCACGGCGAAGGTGGAAGGTATAGGTCAGGCCGTCGGCAGAAATGTCCCAGCGCTCGGCCAGGGCTGGTTGTACATCCGTGGTGCCGGGCTTGAAGTCCACCAGGCGGTTGAAGAGGGTTTCAGCTGCAGCGTCGAACGTCACCGCCGTGGTGTATTGCACCACGTCGAACCCTTCGGGGCTGGCCTCGGTGCACACCACCAGCGGCTTGGCGGCCAGCTGAGACGTGCTGCCCAGGATCAGCGTTGCCAGCAACAGCCGCAGTGCCGATGTCTTCTTGGTCACAGCTTGCATGGATCAATTCTCCCTGCGTTGTGCTCCAGCCTGACGCCCGACCCGCTGGCAAGCGGGCCGGGCGGCCGGTCAGAGGATGTTGAACGGAATGGTGGTCACGAGCCTGAATTCGTTCAGGCTGCCATCGCCCTGTGCCTTGCTTGCGCGGTGCGTGGTGTAGGTAGCGCGGATGCTGGTGTCCTTGAGCGGTCCGCTCTGTACCGCGTAGCTGGTGCCGATGCCCCACTCGTAATGGGTCTCGCCATCGAGGCCTTGGACGTCGTAGGCGCTGCCTCGGTAATGGGTGCCGTCGATGCCCCAGCCACGCGCGTTGTACAGGTTGAATTTCAGCCCTGGCACGCCGTAGTAGGCCATGTTGAGCACATAGGATAGCTGCAGCGATTTCTCGTTCGGGCCGTTGAAGTCCGACAGCAGCGAGTTGGCCAGGTAGATGCCGTTGGTTTCGTGGAGGTAGTCGAAATACTCGTTGCCATTGACCTGCTGCCAGGCGGCGGTAAGGGTGTGCGCCTGATGGGTCAGGCCCAGCGACAGGCTGTAGGTGTCGTTGTCGATGTCGCCCATCTTGCGGCTGCCGGCGTCCACCGTCTTGTAGTAGTTAAGGCCCGTGGACAGGCTGAGCACGGCGCTGTCGCCGAACATGTGATTGGCGCCGAAATAGTACTGGTTCCAGAAATCGTCGACCTTGGTGGCGTACAGGCTGGTGGTCAGGCTCTTGAGGGGCTGGTAGTTGATACCGACCGTGCTGGCGCGGTCGGTTTCCACCCCGGCCGCCCCGTATTCGCTGCGGAACTTGCTCAGGCTCTGCTCGGTACGTGGCGAGACCCGGTCGAAGGTACCCAGGTCGAACGTCAGGTTGTCGAATTCAGCGCTGTGCAGGAATGCGCCCTGGAAACTGGAGGGCAGGGCGCGGTTGCCGATGAAAGCGATCATCGGGGTATCGACGGCCTGACGACCGAGGGTCAGGGTGGTATTGGACATACGCGCCTTGACGTTGCCCAACCCCAGTTTGCTCCACTGGCCGATGGCATCGCCGTCGCTGTGGGTCAGGGTACGGTTGTTGGGCCCTGCAATCGCTTCGCGATCCTGCTGCAGGGCGATGGCATTGTAGCCGGCTGCCTCCACGGCAAAGCCCACCGTGCCCTGGGTAAAGCCCGAGGTGTAATTGAGGATGGTGCCCTGCACCCAGTTTTCACGCGTGTGGGTGGGGTGACGGGTACCGTCGCTCTTGTAGTAGCGCCATAGCGGTGCGCGGGTGGCGCGTTCACGGGCGTACCAGTTGCGCGTCGTCCCGCTCAAGCTCTGGCCATCGACGAAACCCTTGGCCTGCGCCTGGGCGCTTTGGGCTGCGACGGTGAGCGGCAAGTAGGCTTGGCTCTGTGGGTCGGCGTGGGCGGTGGAGGTTGCCGCGCCTATGGCTAACGCCAGCGCGCTCGAATTGAACAGTCTCACGATAGAAGCTCCTTTTCATTTCTAGTTATTGCCGGCCTTGTGGGCCGGGTGGGTGTTGCCGTGTTGCCTGGAGCGCCCCGGGATCACCGAGGCTGAAGCGGACGGTGGTCATGCATGGCGCGCGGGTCTCCCCACCTGCGCGCCACGCCTGCCCGGCGGTGCTAATCGACGCTGACGCCGGAAAAATCGTTGCGTCCGAACGGGCTGACCTTGAACCCGGACACTTGGGTGCTCAGGGGCTGATTGACAGTTGAGTGGGCCACTGGCGTGATCGGCACCTGCTGCTTGAGCCGCTGCTGGGCTTGCTGATAGAGCGTGGTGCGCTGGGCCTGGTCGGTGACCTGCTTGGCCTGCTTGACGAGGCTGTCGTACTGCGGGTCGCACCATTGCGAGTAGTTGTTGCTGCCAATGGCATCGCAGCTGTACAGCGTGCCCAGCCAGTTGTCGGGGTCGCCGTTGTCACCGGTCCAACCGATCAGCGCCACATCGTGCTCACCGCTCTTGAGGCGCTTGATGTATTCGCCCCATTCGTAGCTGACGATGCGCACTTTAAAGCCCAGCTTGCTCCAATCGGCTTGGAGCATTTCGGCCATCAGCTTGGCGTTAGGGTTGTAGGGGCGTTGCACCGGCATGGCCCACAGGGTGATTTCGGTGCCAGGCTTGACCCCGGCCTGCTCGAGCAGCTGGCGGGCTTTGTCTGGGTCATGGGGTGCATCGGTGATGCTGGTGTCGTAGGACCATTGTGTGGGCGGCATCGCGTTGACCGCCCGTTGCCCGGCTTGCTGGTACACCGCCTGCAGGATGGCTTGCTTGTTGACCGCCATGTCCATGGCCTGGCGCACCTCAAGCCGGTCGAATGGCGGGTGCTGGGTGTTGTAGGCGATATAGCCCAGGTTGAACCCTGCTTGCTGCAAGACCTGCACTTTGGGGTCCTGCTTGAGCCCTGGCAGGTCGGCCGGCCGCGGATGCAGGGTGACCTGGCACTCGTTGCGGCGCAGTTTCTGGATGCGCACCGACGGGTCGACATTGATCGAGAACACCAGGTTGTCGAGCTTTACCTGCTCGGGCGCCCAGTAGGCACGGTTGGCCTTGTAGCGGATCTGCGAGTCCTTCTGGTAACGCTGGAACACGAACGGGCCGGTGCCTATCGGTTGCTGGTTGATGTCGCTGGGCCGCCCGGTCTTGAGCAGTTGCTCGGCGTATTCGGCGGACAGGATCGATGCAACGCTCATGGCCAGGTTCTGGATGAACGCGGCATCTACCGTGTGCAGCGTGAACACCACGGTGTATGGGTCGGTTTTTTCGACGCCTGCGATGTTCTTGTCCAGGCCCATGCTGACGAAGTAGGGGAACTCGGTGGGGTAGGCCTTGCGAAACGGGTGCTGCCTGTCGAGCATGCGGTTGAAGGTGAACAGCACGTCATCTGCGTTGAAGGGCCGGCTGGGGGTGAAGGCCTTGTTGCTGTGAAAGCTCACGCCTTCGCGCAGGTGAAAGGTGTAGCGCAGGCCGTTCTCGCTGACTTCCCAGCGGGTGGCCAGGGCAGGGTGCACCGCCGTGCCGCCGCGTTCAAACTCCACCAGGCGGTTGTAGATCGGCTGGGCGGCGTCATTGTCGGTGGCGGTGGTGTATTGGGCCGTATCGAAACCGGCCGGGCTGCCTTCGGAGCAGAACACCAGGTTGTTGGCCATCACCGCTGGCGTCTGGCCGAGGAGGGTCAGGGCGAGCAGTGTAGAAAGTCGGGTCAGGTGGCGCATGCTAAGTCCTTTTGGGTGCGGGGCCGGCTCCGGGCACGAATCGCGGCAACAGTTCGCCTGTCCCGCACGCTTGGCAGCGGGACGACTGGGTATGGATTGGGTGGGTCAGGCGCCCGTCAGGCGGGCGCAGCCCTCAGGCTATTTGTCCACGCTGACGCCGTAGAACGCGTTCAGGGCAAATGGACTGATCTTGAAGTCCTTCACCTTGGCACTCATGGGCTGGTAGACGGTGGAGTGGGCGATCGGGGTGATCGGCACCTGTTCCTTGAGGATGTGCTGGGCTTTCTGATAAAGCTCGGTACGCTTGGCCTGGTCGGAGGTGGCCTTGGCCTGCTTGATCAAGTCATCGTAGGGCTTGTAGCACCACTTGGAGAAGTTGTTGCCGTCGATGGCGTCGCAGCCATACAAGGTGCCCAGCCAGTTGTCAGGGTCGCCATTGTCCCCGCTCCAGCCAATGAGCATGGCGCCCTGTTCGCCCGCCTTGGAGCGCTTGATGTACTCACCCCATTCATAGCTGACGATCTTGGCCTTGATACCGACCTTGGCCCAGTCTGCCTGGAGCATCTCGGCCATCAGCTTGGCGTTGGGGTTGTACGGGCGCTGGACCGGCATGGCCCAAAGAGTGATTTCGGTGCCGTCCTTGATGCCGGCTTCCTTGAGCAATTGGCGGGCCTTGTCGGGGTCGTAGGGAGCGTCCTTGATGCTGCTGTCATACGACCACTGGGTCGGCGGCATGGCATTGACCGCCAGCTGGCCTGCCCCCTGGTACACCGACTCGATGATTTTCTGCTTGTCCACGGCCATGTCCAGCGCCTGGCGCACCTTGAGCTGGGCCATGGGGTTGGGCTGGGTGCTGCCCTTGACCTGGTCCATCACGTTGTAGGCGATGTAGCCCAGGTTGAAGCCCGCCTGCTGGGGCATCTGCAGCTTGGGGTCCTGCTTGAGCGGGGCGATATCGGCCGGGCGCGGGAACAGCGTGACCTGGCACTCGTTCTTCTTGAGTTTCTGCATGCGCACCGAAGCATCGGTGGTGATGGCGAAGATCAGGTTGTCGATCTTCACGTCCTCGGGTTTCCAGTAGTCCTTGTTACCCTTGAAGCGGATCTGCGCGTCTTTCTGGTACTTGCTGAACACGAACGGGCCGGTGCCGATCGGCTTCTGGTTGATGTCGGCGGCCTTGCCATTCTTGAGCAACTGGTCGGCGTACTCGGCGGACTGGATGGACGCAAAGCTCATGGCCAGGTTCTGGATGAAAGCGGCGTCGACGTCGTTGAGAGTGAACTTGACCGTATGGTCGTCCAGTTTCTCGACGCCGGCGATGTTCTTGTCCATGCCCATGTCGGTGAAGTATGGGAACTCGGTGGGGTAGGCCTTGCGGAACGGATGGTCCTTGTCGAGCATGCGGTTGAACGTGAACAGCACGTCGTCTGCATTGAACGGGCGGGTGGGCTTGAAGTAATCGGTGGTGTGGAACTTCACGCCTTCGCGCAGGTGGAAGGTGTAGGTCTTGCCATCCTCCGCCACCTCCCAGCGCGTTGCCAGCCCAGGAATGACCGCGGTGCCGCCTCGCTCGAACTGAGTCAACCGGTTGAAAACCGTTTCGGCAGAGGCGTCGAAATCGGTACCAGTGGTGTATTGCCCCGGGTCGAAACCGGCCGGGCTGCCTTCTGAACAGAACACCAGGTTGGAAGCGGCGAAGGCCGACGGGGCGCCGGTGAGCAAACCTGCGCCTAGCAGGAACGGAATGACTGCATGTTTGAGCATGTTGGCCTCATTGTTGTCATTGTTCAGAAGAGGCGGCCTCGTGAGCCGACCTGCGGATACTTATGCAGGGGTGGGCCCAATGCAATATGCACAAGGTTAGTCGGGACTTGAAATGTGGCACGGCAGTACATGAATGTCGCATCGCTGTAACTTTTGACGGAGTTAAACGTTTGCGAGGGCAGAATGGTGGCTTTTTGCAGAATATTGCTGATTAAAGGAAGATGTCGGGAAAGGCTTAAGAGGGTGTAGGAAATCTCTTAAAATGCGGGCTACCCGTTAGGGGAAGAAGAAAAGCCCTGGCGGGCCAGTGAAGGCGCCAGGGCATCTGCTGCTGGTCAGGGGCTGGCCTTGGACCTACCCCTGCCACCTTGCGGTCAGGGCATCTGAACTTCGATCAAGCCATCGGCGTTCATGCTCACTTCGCTGGTGCCCGCCTCGATGTCCGGCGCGGGCGCAGCCTCGTCTGCTGCCATGGCTTTCATCGCCATCGGCGCACTGCGCAGGTAAGGACGTGGGTAGCCGCTGCTGTTCAAGTTGAGGCTGACCACCTTGTAACCGCTGCCGCCCAGGGCTTCGGTGGCCAACTGGGCGCGCGCCTTGAACGCGTCGACGGCCTCCTTGAGCAGCGCGTCTTCGCTGGACTTGCGGGTAGCCGGTGCGATGGAGAAGTCCATGCCGCCCATTTTCAGGTCTTGCAGCAGCTCGGCGGTGAGCTGTGAAAGCGCCGGGAAGTCCGCGCTTTCGAGCCGCAGCTCGGCACGCTCGCGCCAGCCGGTGATTTTCTGGCCCTTGGTGTCGTACACCGGGTAGCTGTTGCGGCTGCCCTGGCTGATCTTGACGTCCTTGACCTGGCGCGACTGCTGCACGGCCTTGTTCATGGTCTCGGTGATCTGCTTGGCAAGCTTGCTCGGGTCGGTGTTCTGCGCTTCGCTGTAGAGGGTCACAACCATCAGGTCGCGTGCCACTTCCTTGCTCACTTCGGCGCGCAGCGACACCTGGTTGAAGCGCGGTTCATCGGCGGCCAGCGCTGGCAGGCTGGCCAGCAGACCGCAGGACAAGAGAAGGGCAGCGCCGCGACGTTGGATTAGCATAAGGTGCTCCTTGGCAGATGAAAGCGTGGGGTGTGGCCATCCATTCCACGCATGGCCCATCAGACCGGGAACAGTATAGTGGGTTCAGCGCTGGCCCCATGAAGCTGTGACAAAGTGTGGCGGTTTGCCGCATCACTGCAGCAGCATGCCCCGCTTCGGTATACTCCAGCCGATTTTCTGGAGCACTCATCAGGAGAGCTCATGCTCGCCGCCGTACAACCGCTGTCCGCTACACGCCAGAACCTCTGGCGACTGACCGTCATTCGCGTTCTTGTGTTGGCCGCCCAGGCCGGCTCGGTGGGCGTGGCCTACTGGACCGAGCTGTTGCCACTGCCCTGGCTGTCGCTGGCCGGCACCCTGGCCTTGTCCTCGCTGCTGTGCGCGTTCACGGCGCTGCGCCTGCGCTTGTCGCTGCCGGTCACCGAACTCGAATATGCCCTGCAACTGGCGTGCGACCTGTTGATACACAGCGCCCTGCTGTACTACTCCGGCGGCTCGACCAACCCCTTCGTGTCCTACTACCTGGTGCCGCTGGCGATCGCGGCGGTTACGCTGCCCTGGCTGTATTCGCTGATTCTGTCGGGCATCGCGCTGACGGCCTACAGCCTGCTGCTGGTGCAGTTCTACCCGCTCGAAGGCCTGCCACTGGCACGGGACAAGATGCAGGTCTACGGCATGTGGCTGAGCATTGCGCTGGCCGCCGCGGTGATCACGTTCTTTGCCGCGCGCATGGCCGAGGAACTTCGGCGCCAGGAGCACCTGCGCTCGGAGCGCCGCGAAGAAAGCCTGCGCGATGAGCAGTTGCTGGCCGTGGCCACCCAGGCTGCGGGCGCAGCCCACGAGCTGGGTACGCCGCTGGCGACGATGAGCGTGTTGCTCAACGAGATGCGCCAGGATCACACTGATCCGCTGCTGCAGGAAGACCTGCAGATACTTCAGGACCAGGTCAAGCTGTGCAAGGAAACCCTGCAACAGCTGGTTCGCGCAGCCGAGGCCAATCGCCGGCTGGCCATCGTCGAGCAGGACGTCACCGTCTGGCTCGACGAGGCCCTCAACCGCTGGCACCTGATGCGCCCGGAAGCCAGTTACCGCTTCCAGCGCCTGCGTGATGGTCTTGTCCCCCGGCTGACGCCGCCGCCTGATCTGACCCAGGCGCTGCTCAACCTGTTGAACAACGCCGCCGATGCCTGTCCCGATGATCTGGAGGTGCGCCTGGATTGGGATCACCAGGACATCGTCATCAGCATCCGCGACCATGGCCCTGGCGTACCGCCAGCCATCGCCGAAGCCATTGGCAAACCTTTCATTACCACCAAGGGCAAGGGCTTCGGCCTGGGCCTGTTCCTGAGCAAGGCCAGCGTCACCCGTGCGGGTGGCTCAGTGAAACTCTATAGTCATGAACAAGGTGGCACCCTGACCGAATTGCGCCTGCCCTACGGCACGCGAGGAGAAGCATGATGAGTGAAGAAAACCAGGTTGAAACCGAAGAGCTGCCGCACCTGCTGCTGGTGGACGACGATGCCACCTTCACCCGGGTGATGGCCCGGGCCATGAGCCGCAGGGGCTTTCGGGTGAGCACCGCCAGCTCGGCCGAAGAAGGTTTGATCCTGGCCCAGCAAGACCTGCCGGACTACGCCACGCTCGACCTGAAAATGGACGGGGATTCGGGCCTGGTGCTGCTGCCCAAGCTGCTGGAGCTGGACCCGGAAATGCGGGTCGTCATCCTGACCGGGTACTCGAGCATCGCCACGGCAGTGGAAGCGGTTAAGCGCGGCGCCTGCAACTACCTGTGCAAACCGGCCGACGCTGACGATGTGCTGGCGGCCTTGTTGTCCGAGCACACCGACCTAGACACCCTGGTGCCGGAAAACCCCATGTCCGTGGACCGTCTGCAGTGGGAACACATCCAGCGCGTGTTGAACGAGCACGAGGGCAACATCTCGGCGACCGCGCGCGCGCTGGGCATGCACCGCCGGACATTGCAGCGCAAATTGCAGAAGCGGCCAGTGCGGCGTTGAATGCTGCTGCAGGCGCGATCTTGGCGGATGCCGGACCGGCCGCGATGAGCCCAGATGTACTGGGGCTGCGAGTTTGAAATCCTGCGGCCGCTGCGCGGCCCATCGCGTCCGGTTCAGTACTCCAGCAGGGCCGCTTGCAAGGCCATCACGGCACAATGCCCGCAAATCCTGGCCGTTGGCGTATCATTAGCCCCCTAACGGCAACCCCCCTTTCAGGATTGTGCGCCCATGCTTGCCCTTCTCATCCAGACGCTGAACATCACGGCGCCCGTTTTCGCCATGTTGTTTCTGGGCGTGTTGCTTCGCCGTATCCACCTGATCGACGACAACTTCAACAAGGTCGCCTCGCAACTGGTGTTCAACGTCTGCATGCCGGCCTTGCTGTTTCTGGGCATCTATCATGCCGACCTGGCGGCTGCGGTCCGGCCCGGGATCATGCTCTATTTCACGGTGGCCACCCTGGCCGGATTTGCCATCGCCTGGGGCATGGCCGTCTGGCGCAGCCCGTGGGCCGACCGAGGCATTTACACCCAGGGGGCCTTTCGCGGCAACAACGGCGTGATTGGCCTGGCATTGGCCGCCAGCTTGTACGGCGACTATGGCATCTCATTGGGTGCAGTGTTGGCCGGGTTGGTGATCCTGCTGTACAACTCGTTGTCTGCCATCGTGCTGGCGGTCTACAGCCCCGATCTGAAGTCCGACCCGTGGAGCATCCTCAAAAGCATCCTGAAAAACCCCCTGATCCTCAGCGTGCTGGTCGCCATTCCCATGGCCTACGGCCAAGTCCCGTTGCCAAATTGGCTGCTTACCTCCGGTGATTACCTGGCGCAGATGACGCTGCCCCTGGCCCTGATCTGCATTGGCGGCACCCTGTCGCTGACGGCTCTGCGCGACAGCGGTCGGCTGGCCGTGGACGCCAGCCTGGTAAAAATGGCCTGGTTGCCGCTGATCGGTACCCTTGGTGCCTGGCTTTGTGGTTTTCGCGGGGCCGAACTGGGCATCCTGTTCCTCTACATCGGCAGCCCTACCGCAGCGGCCAGCTACGTGATGGCGCGGGCGGCCAACGGCAACCATGAACTGGCCGCTTCGATCATCGTGATCACCACGCTGATGGCCGCGATCACCACCAACATTGGTATTTTCATCTTGCAGTGGGGCGGATGGATCTAGATCCTTGACTGCAAACAACAGCAACAGCATTGCCTCACTGAGCGAAAGGACACTTCATGCAAGACCAGAGCACGCCCGAGCGGTTACAGCGCGGGCTGAAGAATCGTCACATCCAGCTGATCGCGCTCGGCGGCGCCATCGGCACGGGGTTGTTCCTGGGCATCGCCCAGACCATTCAGCTGGCCGGCCCCTCGGTCTTGCTGGGCTATGCCATTGCTGGCCTGATGGCTTTCCTGATCATGCGCCAGCTTGGGGAAATGGTCGTCGAAGAGCCGGTCGCCGGTAGCTTCAGCCATTTTGCCCACCAGTACTGGAGCGAGTTCGCAGGCTTCGTGTCTGGCTGGAACTACTGGGTAGTCTACGTGTTGGTCGGCATGGCCGAGCTGACGGCGGTGGGTATCTACGTCCAGTACTGGTGGCCTGAGTTTCCAACCTGGGCCACGGCCGCGATCTTCTTCGTGGTGATCAACCTGATCAACCTCACCCAGGTGAAGGTTTATGGTGAGATGGAGTTCTGGTTCGCCTTGGTAAAAATCGTGGCCATCGTCAGCATGATAGGCTTCGGCGCCTGGTTGCTCAGCACCGGCAGCGGCGGCCCGGATGCCAGTGTGGCCAACCTGTGGCAATACGGCGGGTTCTTCCCCAACGGCGTGACCGGCCTGGTCATGGCCCTGGCCGTGATCATGTTTTCGTTCGGTGGCCTGGAACTGGTAGGCATCACGGCCGCCGAGGCCGACAATCCGCGCCAGAGCATTCCCAAGGCCACCAACCAGGTGGTCTACCGGATCCTGATCTTCTACATCGGCGCGCTTGCGGTGCTGCTTTCGCTGTACCCCTGGCAGAAAGTGGTACAAGGCGGTAGCCCGTTCGTGATGATCTTCCATGAACTGGACAGCGACCTGGTCGCGACCATCCTCAACATCGTGGTCCTGACAGCGGCGTTGTCGGTTTACAACAGTTGCGTGTACGCCAACAGCCGCATGCTGTTCGGCCTGGCCAGCCAAGGCGATGCCCCGCGTCAGTTGCTCAAGGTCAGCCGCAGCGGTGTACCCCTGGCAGCTTTAGGCATTTCTGCCCTGGCCACGGGCCTGTGCGTGGTGATCAATTACCTGATGCCCGGCCAAGCCTTTGGCCTGCTGATGGCACTGGCGGTGTCGGCATTGGTGATCAACTGGGCCAGCATCAGCATCACCCACCTCAAGTTCCGCAAGGCCAAGCGCGCGGCAGGGGTACAGCCCTTCTACCAGAGCTTGGGTCATCCGTTCACCAACTACCTGTGCCTGGCCTTCATCGTGCTGATTTTGGTGGTGATGTACCTGACGCCACCTATTCGCATCTCCGTGATGTTGATCCCAGGCTGGATCCTGCTGCTGTGGGTAGCCTTCAAGTTGAAGAAGGCTCGCCAGGCCAGCCGCTGATCCGACGCTCGGTACTCAATGCTGGCGGCGCCAGGCGCGCACCGTGGTGTACACCAACACCACCGCCAGCACGGGCAATACATAGAGCAGCATCAGGCGCTCCAGGCGCTCGGCCAGGGGCATGCCCATGGTGAAAGCGGCGATGTGCAGGCCGTAGGCCAGGTACAGGCACAGGAACACCAGCCCTTCTGCCCGGGTGATGCGATAGCCCGAATAAAACACCGGCAAGCTCAACGCGGCCACGCCCAGCATGACGGGCAGGTCGAAATCCAGCGCATTGGGCGAAATCGACAAGGGCTCGGGGGTCACCACGGCGGTCAGGCCCAACACGCCCAGCAGGTTGAACAGGTTGCTGCCGATCACGGTGCCCACGGCGATCTCGCGTTCACCGCGCAAGGCAGCGATCAGGGCTGCCGCCAGTTCCGGCAACGACGTACAGATGGCCACCACCGTAAGGCCGATGACGCGCTCGGACAGGCCCAGGTCGGTGGCCACCTCCACGGCCGCGTCGAGCAGCAGATGACCGGCCAGGCTCAGCAGCCCCAGGCCTGCCATCACCAACAGCAGCGCAGCGCACCAGAAGCGCGCCGGGCTTTGTGGCACCGATGGCGGGGCAGGGTAGGTGCGTGCGTAGTGACGGGACTGGTGCCAGAGCATGGCCAGATAACCCACCAGCCCCAGCAGCAGCAACACGCCTTCAACGCGGCCCAGATAGCCATTGGCAGCCAACCCGTAGACCAAGGCACTGGCCAGGATCATCAACGGGATATCCAGGCGTACCAGCTGGCGAGAGACGCGAAGCGGAATGACCAGGGCTGCCAGGCCAAGAATGGCCAGCACATTGAAGATGTTGCTGCCGATGACGCTGCCCACGGCAACGTCCGGTGCGCCTTGGTAGGCGGCCTGCAGGCTGAGGGTCAACTGGGGTGCGGTGCTGCCGAATGCCACCAGGCTCAGCCCGATGATCAGCGGTCGGACATGAAGGCGTTGCGCCAGGCGCAGTGCAGCCCGTACCAGCAGTTCGGCGCCGGCGACCAACAGCAGCAAGGCGATGCCCAGCTGCAGCAGGCTGAACGTGGGGAGGGTGGCCAGATCGAAAATGGTAGGGCTCCTGGGCGTCAGTCACTAAGACCTTGTACTCGCACGCGCGCCGTTCCGCTACGCACCATGCCAATTTTTTCAGCGGCAGCCCGAGACAGGTCGATCAGTCGACTGCGGGCGTGCGGGCCGCGGTCATTGATACGGACCACGACGCTGCGTCGATTGGCCAGGTTGGTCACCAGCACCCGGCTGCCGAACGGCAGGTTGCGATGAGCCGCCGTCAGGCCATGCTGATTGAACGCCTCGCCGCTGGCGGTGCGTTTGCCGTGATGGCGGGCACCGTAGTAGGAGGCAGTACCCGTGCGGTCATATCCTCGCGGGTCGATGTCATGGCTGGCGCAGCCTGCCAGACAGGAAAAGAGGGCCAAACTGGCCAGAGAACGTTTCAACATGCAGGTACTCCAGTGCGCCCCAGCTTGTGACCGGGCGCGGGACAAACCAAGGTTGACCAGGGTGCGCTGGTCAGCCTCGGCTGGTCTGTCAGCGAGGGCGAGCCCCCGCTGGAGGGTACGGTCAACCTTCGAGCTTGGTCTTGAGCAGCTGATTCACCTGCCCAGGGTTGGCCTTGCCCTTGGATGCCTTCATGGCTTGGCCGACGAAGAAGCCGAACATCTTGCCGCGCTTGGCCTCGTCGGCGGCGCGGTACTGTTCGACCTGTTCGGCGTTGGCCGCCAGCACCTCGTCGAGCATCGATTCGATAGCGCCACTGTCGGTGACCTGCTTGAGGCCGCGGCTTTCGATGATGGTGTCGGCATCGCCTTCACCTGCGGCCATGGCCTCGAACACGGTCTTGGCGATCTTGCCGCTGATGGTGTTGTCGCGGATGCGCACCAGCATGCCGCCCAACTGTGCGGCGGTGACCGGGGCCTGGTCGATCTCGATGCCGAGCTTGTTGAGCAGGCTGCCCAGCTCGACCATGACCCAGTTGGCGGCCATTTTGGCGTCGCCCCCGAGCTTGACCACTTCCTCGAAGTAGTCCGCCTGTTCACGGCTCGAGGCCAGTACGTTGGCATCGTACGCCGACAGCCCGTACTGGCTCTGGAAGCGCTCGACTTTCTGGGTGGGCAGTTCCGGCAAGCCGGCGCGCACGGTTTCCAGGAAGCTGTCCTCGATGACCACCGGCAGCAGGTCCGGGTCGGGGAAGTAACGGTAGTCGTTGGCTTCCTCCTTGCTGCGCATGGAGCGGGTTTCGTCCTTGTTCGGATCGTACAGGCGCGTTTCCTGAACCACCTTGCCGCCGTCCTCGATCAAGTCGATCTGGCGTTGGATTTCGCTGTTGATCGCGCGCTCGATGAAGCGGAACGAGTTGACGTTCTTGATCTCGCAGCGAGTGCCAAACTCGATCTGGCCCTTGGGCCGGATCGACACGTTGCAGTCGCAGCGCAGCGACCCTTCGGCCATGTTGCCGTCGCAGATGCCCAGGTAGCGCACCAGCGCATGGATGGCCTTGACGTAGGCCACCGCTTCCTTGGCGCTGCGCATGTCGGGCTCGGACACGATTTCCAGCAGCGGGGTGCCGGCACGGTTCAGGTCGATGCCGGTGGAGCCGCTGAAATCTTCGTGCAGGCTCTTGCCCGCATCTTCTTCCAGGTGGGCGCGGGTCACGCCAATGCGCTTGATGGTGCCGTCTTCCAGGGCGATGTCCAGGTGGCCCTTGCCCACAATGGGCAGGTCCATCTGGCTGATCTGGTAGCCCTTGGGCAGGTCAGGGTAGAAGTAGTTCTTGCGCGCGAACACGTTGCGCTTGCCGATTTCGGCATCGATGGCCAGGCCGAACATGCACGCCATGCGTACCGCTTCCTGGTTCAGGACCGGCAGTACACCTGGCATGCCCAGGTCGACCAGGCTCGCCTGCGTATTGGGTTGCGAGCCAAACGTGGTGGCACTACCGGAAAAGATTTTCGACTGGGTGGCGAGCTGAGTGTGGATTTCCAGCCCGATCACAACTTCCCATTGCATGTGTCTGTTCCTCAGAAGCCGTTAGGGGCGCGGGTGTGCCAATCGGTCACCTGCTGGTAGCGATGGGCTACGTTGAGCAGGCGGCCTTCCTGGAAATAGGGCGCCAGCAACTGCACGCCCACCGGCAGGCCATCGACGAAGCCGGCTGGCATCGAGAGGCCTGGCAGGCCCGCGAGGTTGGCCGTGATGGTGTAGACGTCCTCGAGGTAGGCGGCAACCGGATCGCTGCTCTTGGCGCCCAGTTTCCAGGCCGGGTTGGGCGTGGTCGGGCCGAGAATCAGGTCGACGTCCTTGAAGGCAGCCATGAAGTCGTTCTTGATCAGGCGGCGAATTTGCTGGGCCTTCACGTAGTAAGCGTCATAGTAGCCCGCCGACAGGGCGTAGGTGCCGACCATGATCCGGCGCTGCACTTCGGCGCCGAAGCCTTCGCCACGGGAACGCTTGTACAGGTCGGTCAGGTCCTTGGGCGCCTCGCAGCGATGACCGAAGCGAACACCGTCGAAACGCGACAGGTTCGAGGACGCTTCTGCCGGGGCGATCACATAGTACGCCGGGATGGCGTGCTGCATGTTCGGCAGGCTGATTTCCTTGACCACCGCGCCGAGCTTTTCCAGTTCCTTGACGCTGGCCTGTACGAGGTCGGCAATGCGCGGGTCCAGGCCAGAACCGAAGTACTCCTTCGGCAGACCGATGCGCAGCCCTTGCAGCGAATCACCCAGGGTGGCGCTGTAGTCGGGAACCGGCTCCTCGATGCTGGTCGAGTCCTTGGCGTCGAAGCCGGCCATGCCTTGCAGCAGCAGCGCGCAGTCTTCGGCCGTGCGGGCCAGGGGGCCGCCCTGATCCAGGCTTGAGGCATAGGCGATCATGCCCCAGCGCGAGACGCGCCCGTAAGTGGGCTTGAGGCCGGTGAGGTTGGTCAGCGCGGCCGGCTGACGGATCGAGCCGCCGGTGTCGGTGCCGGTGGTCACCGGCAACAGGCGCGCGGCTACGGCAGCGGCCGAGCCGCCGGACGAGCCACCGGGTACGTGCTCGAGGTTCCAGGGGTTCTTCACCGCGCCGTAGTGGCTCGATTCGTTGGCCGAACCCATGGCGAACTCGTCCATGTTGGTCTTGCCCAACGTCACCATGCCGGCTTCGGCGAGCTTGGCCACCACAGTGGCGTCATAGGGCGCCTTGAAGGTGTCGAGCATCTTCGAGGCGCAGCTGGTGCGCACGCCCTGTGTGCAGAACAGGTCCTTGTGGGCAATGGGCGCGCCCAGCAACGCCCCACCTTCGCCAGCGGCACGGCGGGCATCGGCGGCACGTGCCTGGCCCAGGGCCAGCTCGTCGGTCACGGTGAT
Source organism: Pseudomonas sp. SGAir0191 (assembly GCF_002812565.2). Lineage (NCBI taxonomy): Bacteria > Pseudomonadati > Pseudomonadota > Gammaproteobacteria > Pseudomonadales > Pseudomonadaceae > Pseudomonas > Pseudomonas sp. SGAir0191. Next base: position 4,021,650 of record NZ_CP025035.2, on the reverse strand, counting down.
GAAGCTGTTGAGCTGTGGGTCGAGCTGCTTGATACGGTCCAGCAGGGCGCCGGTCAGCTCTTCGGAGGAAAACGACTTGTCGGCGAGTCCGCGGGCGATCTCGGCCAGGGTCAATTGATGCATGGCAGGCTCTATCCCTTACTCGATGACTTTCGGAACCAGGTACAGACCGTTCTCGGTCTGCGGGGCGACGGCCTGATAAGCGTCGCGCTGGTTGTGCTCGGTGACCTGGTCGGGGCGCAGGCGCTGGCTGGCCTCCAGGGGGTGAGCCAGGGGTTCGATGCCGGCGGTGTCCACCGCTTGCATCTGGTCGACCAACCCGAGGATGCTGTTCAAGGCGTCGGTAATGCGTGGCAGTTCGCCATCATTTAGGCCCAGTCGGGCCAGATGGGCGATCTTTTCCACGTCGCAGCGTTCAAGCGCCATGGGGATCTCCAGAAGGATAGAAAGAACGGATTCAGTGTCCGCAATGAGGAACATGTCAGCTTTTTGGCGGTCCAATGGCCGCGATCATCGGCTGGCATGCTCGGAAAAACAGCCAATTTAACATATTGGCTCCTTGCCCAAAATCCCTGCCATTGTTAGAGTTTGCCGCACTTTTTTACCCACGCTTTCCCCAGGGTCACTTTCCCATGTTCAAGAAACTGCGTGGCATGTTTTCCAGCGATCTGTCCATCGACCTGGGTACTGCCAACACCCTAATTTACGTGCGTGAGCGCGGTATCGTCCTGAATGAGCCCTCGGTTGTTGCCATCCGTACCCATGGCAATCAGAAAAGCGTCGTCGCCGTCGGTACCGAAGCCAAACGCATGCTGGGCCGTACGCCTGGCAACATCGCAGCCATTCGTCCGATGAAGGACGGCGTGATCGCCGACTTCAGCGTGTGCGAAAAAATGTTGCAATACTTTATCAACAAGGTTCATGAGAACAGCTTCCTGCAGCCCAGCCCCCGCGTGCTGATCTGCGTGCCGTGCAAGTCCACCCAGGTTGAGCGCCGCGCCATTCGCGAGTCGGCCCTGGGTGCAGGTGCCCGCGAAGTGTTCCTGATCGAAGAACCCATGGCCGCTGCCATCGGTGCCGGCCTGCCGGTCGAAGAGGCCCGTGGCTCCATGGTCGTCGACATCGGCGGCGGTACCACCGAAATCGCGCTGATCTCGCTCAACGGCGTGGTGTATGCCGAATCGGTGCGTGTGGGTGGCGACCGCTTCGACGAAGCCATCGTGACCTACGTGCGCCGTAACTACGGCAGCCTGATCGGCGAATCCACCGCCGAGCGCATCAAGCAGGAAATCGGCACTGCCTACCCGGGCGGTGAAGTGCGTGAAGTTGATGTCCGCGGCCGTAACCTGGCCGAAGGCGTACCGCGTGCGTTCACCCTGAACTCCAACGAAGTGCTCGAAGCGCTGCAGGAGTCGCTGGCGACCATCGTCCAGGCGGTCAAGAGTGCCCTGGAGCAATCGCCACCTGAACTAGCTTCCGACATCGCCGAACGTGGCCTGGTGTTGACCGGCGGCGGCGCACTGCTGCGTGACCTGGACAAGCTACTGGCCCAGGAAACCGGGCTGCCGGTCATCGTCGCCGAAGACCCGCTGACCTGTGTCGCACGCGGGGGCGGTCGAGCCCTGGAAATGATGGATAAGCACGCAATGGACCTGCTCTCGAGCGAGTGATGCTTACTCGCTGCTCGTGAGCCCCGGTTTACAGGTAGCACGCACAGTGCTACCTGTATGTGCTGGCCGGTGCCCGTTCGGGTGCCTCATCCATCAATTCGCAACCAGGCTGGTGCCTTGTCCCATGTCCAATGACTTCCTGAGTCGTCCACGAGGAACGGCCCATTAAACCGCTTTTCTCCAAGGGCCCCTCGCTGGGCGTTCGCCTGCTCGTCCTGGTGGTGGTGTCGGTCGCGTTGATGGTCGTCGACGCGCGCTTCGACCTGCTCAAGCCTGTTCGCAGCCAGATGGGCCTGGTGCTCATGGAATCCTACTGGATCACCGACTTGCCGCAACGCGCCTGGCAAGGGGTGGCGGGCCAGTTCGGCAGCCGCAACGAGCTGATTGCCGAAAACGAGAAACTCAAGACCGAGGCCCTGCTGCTGCAAGGCCGCCTGCAGAAGCTGGCGGCGTTGACCGAGCAGAACGTGCGCCTGCGGGAGCTGCTCAATTCCTCGGCGCTGGTCGACGAAAAGGTCGAAGTTGCCGAGTTGATCGGTGTCGACCCCAACCCCTTCACCCACCGCATCCTGATCAACAAGGGTGAGCGCGATGGCGTGTTTCTCGGTCAACCGGTGCTCGACGCCCGCGGCTTGATGGGGCAGGTGGTCGAACTGATGCCCTATACCTCGCGGGTCTTGCTGCTCACCGACACCACCCATAGCATTCCCGTGCAAGTCAACCGCAACGGTTTGCGCGCCATTGCCAGCGGTACCGGTAACCCTGAGCGCCTCGAGCTGCGCCATGTGGCCGATACGGCGGACATCAAGGAAGGCGACCTGCTGGTCAGCTCCGGCATGGGCCAACGTTTCCCCGCCGGTTATCCCGTGGCCACCGTCAACGAGGTGATCCACGATTCCGGCCAGCCATTCGCCATCGTGCGCGCCATCCCCACCGCGGCGCTCAACCGTAGCCGTTACATGCTGCTGGTGTTCAGCGACCGGCGCACGCCCGAGCAGCGCGCCACCGATGCCGCGATTGCCCAGGAAGAAGCGGACCGCAAGGGGGGGACGGTTCCTGCTCAGGGTACTGGTACGACCGGTCAAGGCAAGCCTGTGAACGGCATGCCCGCAAACACCGCCCCTGCCGCGACCCCTGCGCCTGCCACCCAGCCCGGTACGCCCGCCACAGCGCCCGCTGCACAGCCTGCAAGCCCGGCCGCAGCACCCGCTGTGCCCACTCAACCCCGGAGGCAGTGATGGCCGCATCGCGCCGCAACAATGGTTGGGTCATCTGGCTGACGTTTGTCGTCGGCCTGCTGCTCAGCGTCTCGCCCATGCCGCAGTTCATGGAAGTCTTTCGCCCCATGTGGCTGGCGTTGCTGGTGTCGTTCTGGACCTTGAACGTGCCGCACAAGGTCGGCATGGCCACAGCGTTCATGCTTGGCCTGGCCGAGGACGTGCTGTACGGCACCCTGTTGGGGCAGAACGCGTTGATCCTCACCCTGATCACATTCCTCGTGCTGTCCCTGCAACAGCGCCTGCGCATGTTCCCCATGTGGCAGCAAAGCCTGATCATTCTGGTGGTCTTCGGCATTGCGCAGTTGCTTCAGCTGTGGCTCAGCGCCCTGACCGGCAACCGCCTGCCAACCCTGGCGCTGGTCTGGTCGGCCGTGATCAGCGCGCTGCTCTGGCCATGGATCAGCTTTGCCTTGCGCGATCTTCGCCGACGCTTGCACATCAATTGACGGCTTGGTGGCCGCTGACAGGGAGATGTCCGAATGACCCCGCTATACCTGGCTTCCGGCTCTCCACGGCGGCGTGAGCTGCTGACGCAGATCGGTGTGCCCTTCAGGGTGGCCAGCGCGCCCATCGATGAAACCCCGCTGCCTGGCGAAAGCGCAAAGGCGTATGTGCAGCGCCTGGCCAAAGCCAAGGCTGCAGCCGGTCGCGCCAGTCTCGAACCTGCCAAGATGGCGAACGCAGGCGCTGTGGTGCTGGGCGCTGACACGGCCGTGGTGCTTGACGGCCGTATTCTCGGCAAGCCCGAGCACCGTGACGACGCGCTTGGCATGCTGGCCCGGTTGTCTGGCCGCGAACACCAGGTGTTGACGGCAGTGGCGCTCGATGACGGCAAGCGTGTGGAGAGCCTGTGTGTCAGCAGCACTATCCGCTTTCGCCTCATCGACCAGCAGGAGGCCCAGCGCTACTGGGCCAGCGGCGAGCCGGCGGACAAAGCGGGCGGCTATGCCATTCAAGGGCTGGGCGCGGTATTCGTCACCGGGCTGGTGGGCAGCTATTCGGCCGTGGTCGGTCTGCCATTGAGTGAAACGGCACAGTTGCTCGAGCGCTTCGGCATCGCTTGCTGGCAACCGGCGGCCTCGACACCTGAGGTGACACGCCCGCAGTAGCCAGCACCGTTTGCGCCATCCATCATTAGAACAAGACCCTGGACGAGAACCTGCCATGAGCGAAGAGATCCTGATCAACATCACCCCGATGGAGTCACGCGTGGCGGTGGTGGAAAACGGGGTACTGCAGGAAGTGCACGTCGAGCGCACCCAGCGTCGCGGCATCGTCGGCAATATCTACAAGGGCAAGGTGGTCAGGGTGCTGCCCGGCATGCAGGCGGCGTTCGTGGACATCGGGCTGGAACGGGCCGCATTCATCCATGCCTCGGAAATTTCGCAGCGCGAAGGCTCGGCGGTGGAAAACATCACCGCCCTGGTCCATGAAGGCCAGGCGCTGGTGGTGCAGGTCACCAAGGACCCCATCGGCAGCAAGGGCGCGCGGCTGACCACCCAGTTGTCGATCCCGTCGCGCTACCTGGTCTACATGCCCCGCAGCAGCCACGTGGGCATTTCGCTCAAGATCGAGGACGAGGCCGAGCGTGAACGCCTTAAACGCGTGGTCAGCGACTGCGTGGACAGCGAGAACATACAAGGGGCCGGCGGCTTCATCCTGCGCACCGCCGCCGAGGGCGCGCGGGCTGAGGAAATCCTGCAGGACATCCGCTACCTGCGACGGTTATGGGAGCAGATCGGGGCGCAGATCAAGACCTGTGGCGCACCCCTGGTCATCTACGAGGACCTGGGCCTGGCGCTGCGTACCCTGCGCGATCTGGTCAACCCGAAGATCGAAAAAATCCGCATCGACTCCCGGGAAACCTTCCAGCGCACCACGCAGTTCGTGCAAGAGCTGATGCCTGAAATCGCCGACCGGCTCGAACACTACCCAGGCGAAAGGCCCATCTTCGACCTGTATGGTGTCGAAGACGAAATCCAGCGCGCCCTGGATCGCAAGGTGCCACTGAAGTCGGGTGGCTACCTGGTGGTCGATCCGGCCGAGGCGATGACCACCATCGACGTCAACACCGGCGCTTTCGTGGGCCACCGCAACCTGGAAGAAACCATCTTCAAGACCAACCTGGAGGCCGCCACCGCCATTGCCCGGCAACTGCGGCTGCGCAACATCGGCGGCATCATCATCATCGACTTCATCGACATGGAGGACGAGGATCACCAGCGCCAGGTGCTGCGAACGCTGGAAAAACAGCTGGAGCGCGACCACGCCAAAACCAACATCATCGGCATCACCGAGTTGGGCCTGGTACAGATGACCCGCAAGCGCACCCGGGAGAGCCTTGAGCAGGTGCTGTGCGAACCGTGCCAGGCCTGCCAGGGACGAGGCAAGCTCAAAACCCCCGAAACCATCTGTTACGAGATTTTTCGCGAAATCCTGCGTGAAGCCCGCGCCTACCAGGCTGAAGGCTATCGCGTGCTGGCCAATCAGAAGGTGGTCGATCGCCTGTTGGACGAAGAGTCTGGCAACGTGGCTGAACTCGAGGCCTTCATCGGGCGAACCATTCGCTTCCAGGTCGAGTCGATGTATTCGCAAGAGCAGTATGACGTGGTGCTGCTCTGAGGCCTGCTGAACCCCGACGCGCTTCGGTCGGCGTGGCGAAAACGGTACCACGGGCCATTATGCATATACGACCTGGAGGGCCATGGCCATGGGACGTCTAAGCCGCGTTCTGAGTGTCCTGACCCGTTGGGGGCTGGGGGCTTGCGCCTTGCTGCTTATCGCAGTGGCGCTGTACGCAAGCCTCGGCCGGGCCTTGGTGCCGCTGGTGGCCGAGTACCGCAGCACGGTGCAGGCCAGGGTCGCCGAGGCACTGGGTGTGCCCGTGCACATCGGCGCGCTCCAGGGCCGCTGGAGCAGGCTGTCACCGGTGCTGACCGTACATGACCTGCAAATCGGTGAAGGCGCCACGGCCTTGCGGCTCGATGACGTCATCGTGGTGCCGGATGTCTGGGGCAGCCTGGTCGCACGTCAAGTGCGCCTGGCGCGCATCCAGCTGGCCGGCCTGCAACTGATCGCCCGCGAGGATGAAACCGGCAAGTGGAAGCTCGAGGGCCTGCCCAAGCAGGACGACGCACCGCTGCAACCCGAACAATTGCTCAAGGACCTGCGCCGGCTTGGGCGGGTCGATGTGTTCGACAGTCAGGTCACCCTGCACGCCTGGCAGCGTGATCCGCTGACGCTGACCTATGTCAGCGCAGGCTTGCTGGCAGGGCCTTCGCGGCAATCGCTGGACCTACGGGCAACCTTGCCAGATGGCCAACCCCTGACGCTGAGCGCGCGCAGCCGGGCTTCGGCCGAGGCTTGGCGTGACGCGCAGGTAGACGGCTACCTCAACCTGCCGCACAGTGACTGGGCGCGCTGGTTGCCGCCTCGGCTGTTGGGGCAGTGGCATGCCCAGGTGCTTCAGGCTGGCGGCGAGGCCTGGTTCGACTGGCGCGACCGCCAGTTGCACCAGGGCGCCGTACGCCTGAATGCGCCGCACCTCGAAGGGGCCTATGACACGCGCAAACCGGCCAAGGTAGACAATCTGGCCCTCAATGCCTGGTTCGAGCGTCAGGATGAGGGCTTCGACGTCGTTGTCGACTCGCTGGCGATGGACCTTGGCGACACGCATTGGGCGTCGCGGCTGCGGTTGAGGCAGCGCAACGGTGCTGCGCCGGCTGATGAAAGCTGGCAGGTGCAGGCCGATCGTCTGGAGCTGACCCCCCTCACGCCGTTGATCCACGCCTTGGCGCCCATGGGCCAGCAGGCGCTGGCGGTGGTCGATGGCCTCAATGTCACAGGTGCCTTGCGCAACGTGCAACTGACGGCCCGGCCCCATGCCGACGGTGATCGCCGGTTGGCGTTCGAAGGCAACCTGGAGCGCGTGGGTTTCGATGCGTATCACGGTGCCCCGGCTGCCGGTAACGTGAATGGCAGCATCAGCGGCGACCTTGGGCACGGCGAGCTGCGTCTGGATACCGACGCGTTCATGCTGCACCTGGATCCGATCTTCGCCAAACCCTGGCACTACCAGAAAGCCAATGCGCGCCTGACCTGGACGCTGGACAAGGCAGGTTTCACCCTGATTGCCCCTTATCTGAAGGTCGTGGGCGAGGAGGGCAACATAGCAGGCGACTTCCTCATCCGCCTGTTGTTCGAGCAAGGCCGTGAAGACTACATGGACCTGCGTGTCGGTCTGACCGATGGCGATGGCCGCTACACCGCCAAGTACCTGCCTGAGGTATTGAGCCCGGCCCTGGACCAATGGCTGCGCAGCGCAATCGTCAAAGGCAGCGTCGACCAGGGTTATTTCCAGTACCAAGGCTCGCTCAATCACGGCGCCAGGCCCGAAGCCCGCAGCATCAGCCTGTTCTTCAAGGTTCATGATGCCACCTTGGACTTCCAGCCCGGCTGGCCACAGGTACAGCATGTGGACGGGGACGTGTTCATCGAGGACAGCGGTGTGCGCATCAAGGCACAACGCGGCGTGCTGCTCGATACCAAGGTCAGCGACGTGAACGTCGACATTCCACATGTGGAAGGCAACGGTGACAGCCACTTGCACTTGGACGGCAATTTCGACGGCGGCCTGGTGGACGGGCTCAAGATACTCAAGCAAGCGCCCATCGGCACCCATGAGATCTTCGCCGGATGGGAAGGCGAGGGCCCCCTCAAAGGCAAGGTCAAGCTGGACATACCGCTGGCCCATGGGCAGCAGCCCAAGGTAAAGGTGGATTTCGCCACGCGCGATGCGCGGCTCAAGATCGCTTCGCCTGAGCTTGAGCTCACGCGCTTGAAGGGCGACTTCAGCTTCGACTATGACAAGGGCCTCAGTGGCAAGGGCATTTCCCTGCAGGCATTCGGCAAGCCGGTCACTGCGCAGATCGCGGCTGAAGGCGAACCGGGGCAGATGCAGACACGAATCAGTGCCAACGGTCGGGTTTCGCTGCAGGCGCTGACCCAATGGCTGCATTTCGACCAGTCACTGCCAGCCTCGGGCGAGCTGCCGTACCAGCTGCAGTTGAGCATTGGCGCACGTGAAAACCTGTTGAGCGTCGATTCGGACCTCAAAGGCCTGTCGATCGACCTGCCGGCACCCTTTGGCAAAGCGCCCGCCGACAGCCGGGCCAGCCGTTTCAGCATGAACCTGCAAGGCGCGCAACGGCGCATCGACGCCGCCTACACCGATCTCGCCCGGCTGGCCTATGTAGCACCCGCCGAGCACCTGGACCAGGGTGCTGGCGAGTTGCTGCTTGGCGCTGGGCAAGCGCAGCCTCCTGGCGGGCGCGGCCTGCGCGTTCGTGGGTACCTCGATACCCTGGACCTTGAGCCTTGGCAGGCTCAGGCGCAAAAGCTCGGAGGCGACGATCCCGGCGGCAGTGCGCGGCAGACTTTGCAGAGCGTGGACCTGAGCATAGGAACCCTGAAGGCTTACGGTACGGAACTGAACCAGTCGAGGGTGCGCCTGGCACGTGGGTCGGCGGCCTGGGACGTGCGCCTGGACAGTCGGCAGGTGGTCGGTGACGCGCGCGTGCCAGACGCCGAAGGCGCCCCTATCGTCGTGCGGCTGCAAACCTTGCGCCTGCCTGCAGGCAATGCCGACCAGGCGCAGGACGAAGACGGCGCCGATCCGCTGGCGTCCTTCGACCCGCGCAAGGTGCCGCCGCTGGACGTACGCATCGATAGGTTCTACCGCGGTGACGATCTGTACGGCAGCGCTGCGATCAAGCTGCGCCCGACCCGTACCGGGGTGAATGCCAGCGACATCGATCTGAACCTCAAGGGGCTGCGTATCGACGGCAGCGGTGGTTGGGATGGCGCTGGCGGCACGAGCTGGTACAAAGGCCGCGTGCAGGGCAAGCAACTGGGCGATGTGCTCACTGCCTGGGGCTTTGCCCCGACGGTAACCAGCCGGGACTTTCGCATGGACGTGGACGGGCGGTGGCCGGGATCCCCGGCGGCGATCAGCCTGAAACGCTTCTCCGGCAGCCTCGATGCGGTGCTGCACAGCGGGCAGTTCGTCGAGGTAGATGGTGGGGCGCAAGCGTTGCGGGTATTTGGCTTGTTGAACTTCAACGCCATCGGCCGGCGCTTGCGCCTGGACTTCTCCGACCTGTTCGAAAAGGGCCTGGCCTACGACCGGCTCAAGGGGCTGCTGGTGGCCAGTGAAGGGGTCTACGTAACCCGCACGCCGATCAAGGTCACCGGCCCGTCGAGCGATTTCGAACTCGATGGTACGCTGGACATGGTGCGTGAGCGGGTCGCTGCCAACCTGCAGGTCAGCCTGCCGGTCACCAACAACCTTCCCCTGGCAGCGTTGATCGTCGGCGCTCCGGCCGTGGGCGGCGCACTGTTCCTGGTCGACCGCCTGATCGGCGACCGGGTGTCGCGCTTTGCCAGCGTGCATTACCGGGTAGTTGGGCCGTGGAAAGAGCCTAAGATTACCTTTGTGAAACCATTCCAGAAATAGCGTCAGGAGGGTCGATGAAGGCTGCGGTAATCCAGATGGTCAGCCAGGATGATGTGCAGGGTAACCTGCGTCAGGCGAGCAGGCTTCTGGAGCAGGCGGCTTCAGGTGGCGCCAGGCTGGCTGTGCTGCCAGAGAACTTCGCTGCCATGGGGCGTGCAGACGCTGCGGCCATCGGCCGCGCCGAGGCCCTTGGCGAAGGCCCGATCCTGCCCTGGTTGAAACGCGTGGCCTGCGACCTCAGGTTATGGATTGTCGCAGGCACCATTGCCCTGCCACCGGATGGTCAGCCCCGGGGCAAGCCACATGCCTGCTCGTTGCTGATCGACGAGCATGGGCAGCAGGTGGCGCGGTACGACAAGTTGCACCTGTTCGATGTGGATGTTGCCGACAATCGTGGCCGTTATCGTGAATCCGATGACTATGCCCCAGGTGCGCAAGTGGTGGTTGCCGATACGCCGGTCGGGCGGTTGGGCCTGAGCGTGTGCTACGACCTGCGCTTTCCCGAGTTGTACAGCCAGCTGAGGGCAGCCGGGGCGGAGCTGATCAGTGCACCGTCGGCCTTCACGGCGGTGACTGGGGCGGCGCATTGGGACGTGCTGATCCGCGCACGCGCCATCGAGACACAATGCTACATGCTGGCCGCAGCCCAAGGCGGGCTACACCCCGGCCAGCGCCAGACCCACGGCCACGCGGCGATCGTCGACCCATGGGGGCGCATCGTGGCGCAACAGGCGCAAGGCGAAGCGGTACTGCTTGCCGAGCGCGACAGTGACGAACAGGCGTCCATTCGGGCGCGCATGCCGGTGATCGATCACCGGCGCTTCTTCTCGCAGGGCGCATTGCGGCCTGCGCACACCTCGGAGTGACTATGAGCCAGATGTTATCCACCGTCAGCGAGCAGCTCCTGACCCCAGGCGGCTTGACCCTGGACAGCCTGCAAAGTGTGCTGGGTGAATTGGCCGGCCCTGGCATCGACGCCGCCGACCTGTATTTCCAGGGCCAGATTTCGGAAACCTGGGCGCTGGAGGATGGGATTGTCAAAGAGGGCAGCTTCAACCTCGACCAGGGGGTCGGTGTTCGTGCCCAGGCCGGCGAAAAAACCGGTTTCGCCTACAGCAATGCCATCAACCTCGAAGCCTTGACCTCTGCCGCGCGCGCCGCGCGGTCGATTTCCCGTGCCGGGCAGAACGGCACGGTCCAGGCGTTTCGTGCCCAGGACGTGACCACGCTCTACCCGGCGGATAACCCATTGGACGTGCTCAGCCGTGCCGAGAAGGTCGAGCTGCTCAAGCGTGTCGATGCCGCCACCCGCGCGCTGGACCCGCGTATCCAGCAGGTCAGCGTCAGCATGGCGGGCGTCTGGGAGCGAATTCTGGTCGCGGCCGCCGACGGCAGCCTGGCGGCCGACGTGCGGCCCCTGGTGCGCTTCAACGTCAGTGTCATCGTCGAGCAGAACGGCCGTCGCGAACGCGGCGGGCAGGGCGGCGGCGGGCGCACCGACTATCGCTTCTTCACTGAGGAGCGAGTAATGGGCTATGCCCGCGAAGCACTGCGCCAGGCGTTGGTGAACCTGGAAGCCGTTGCCGCGCCTGCCGGCACCTTGCCCGTGGTGTTGGGGCCTGGCTGGTCCGGCGTGCTGCTGCACGAGGCGGTCGGCCATGGCCTGGAAGGCGATTTCAACCGCAAGGGCAGTTCGGCATTCAGCGGCCGGATAGGCCAGAAGGTCGCGTCCAGCCTCTGCACCATCGTCGATGATGGCACCCTGGAAGGGCGCCGTGGGTCCTTGAGCGTGGACGACGAGGGGACGCCGACCGAGTGCACCACCCTGATCGAAAACGGCGTGCTCAAGGGGTACATGCAGGACAAGCTCAACGCGCGCCTGATGGGCATGGCGGTGACGGGCAACGGTCGGCGGGAATCCTATGCCCACTTGCCGATGCCGCGCATGACCAACACCTACATGCGAGCCGGTGAGAGTGACCCACAGGAAATCATCGCTTCGGTGAAGAAGGGCATCTACTGCGCGAATTTAGGTGGCGGGCAGGTGGACATCACCAGCGGCAAGTTCGTGTTCTCGACCAGCGAGGCCTACCTGATCGAGGATGGCAAGATCACCGCACCGGTCAAAGGCGCGACCTTGATTGGCAATGGCCCGGAGGCGATGAGCCGTGTGTCGATGGTCGGCAACGACCTGTCGCTCGACAGTGGGGTAGGCACATGTGGCAAGGACGGGCAGTCCGTGCCGGTCGGAGTAGGCCAACCGACCTTGAAACTCGATGCGATCACGGTGGGCGGTACCGGGGCGTGAGGGTCGGCTGGGGCCGCATGGCGGCCCCGCCGCGATCAGCGCAGCCCGCGCTGCAGCTCGTCCAGATCGCGAATGTACTTGAACACCTTGCGCGAAGCGGCAGGGGGTTTGTTCCTGGCCTTCTCGTGCTGGGCATGGCGCACCAGCGAGCGCAACTGCTGGCGGTCGGTCTCCGGGTATTCGTTGACGAACCGTTCGAGGTCCTCGTCGTTGCCGTCGATCAACCGATCACGCCAGCGTTCAAGACCGTGGAAACGCTCGTTGTACTGGCGAGTGGAGCTGTCCATCTGTTCCAGCAGAGCATGAATGGCGTCCAGGTCCTGGACACGCATCAGCTTGCCGACGAACGACATGTGGCGTTTGCGAGCCCCATGTGCGGTGTGCTTGCTGGCTTCGGCCAATGCCTTGCGCAGTTCATCGGTCAAGGGCAGGCGCGCCAGGGTATCGGCCTTGAGGGTGGTGAGCCGCTCGCCGAGTTCGACCAGCGCATGCAGTTCGCGCTTGATCTGGGTTTTGCTTTTTTCGCCGTCGAAGGCGTCGTCGTTTGAATCAACCATGGTGGCAGTCCGCTAAAGATCGCCGCCATGATAACCAGTCGGGGGCCGCTTGTCCGGCCCGGCCGTTGAATGGCCCTTGCCGAACGCAGAATTCTGAGTGGAGAAAACCATGAGTGCAGTCCAGAGTATCGGCCCGAACGATCTGCCAGCCTTGCAAGAGCAGGTCGAAGCGATCATTGCCGAGGCCCGCCGCCAGGGCGCCAGCGCCTGCGAGGTGGCGGTGTCGCTGGAGCAGGGCCTGTCCACCACGGTTCGCCAGCGCGAGGTCGAGACGGTAGAATTCAACCGTGACCAGGGCTTTGGCATCACCCTGTACGTGGGGCAGCGCAAAGGCTCGGCCAGCACCTCGGCCAGTGGTCCGGATGCCATTCGCGAAACCGTTGCAGCCGCGCTGGCCATTGCCAAGCACACCTCCGAGGACGAATGCGCCGGGCTTGCCGACGCCGCCCTGATGGCCCGCGATATCCCGGACCTCGACCTTTATCACGACTGGAACCTGGAGCCGGAGAAGGCCATTGAAATGGCCTTGGCATGCGAAGCTGCGGCCTTCGACGCTGATCCTCGGATTCTCAATGCCGATGGCACCTCGCTCAACACCCACCAGGGGTGCAGGGTGTATGGCAACAGCAACGGCTTTGTCGGTGGCTACGCCTCCACGCGTCACAGCCTGAGCTGCGTGATGATCGCCGAGGGCGATGGGCAGATGCAGCGTGACTACTGGTACGACGTCAATCGCCAAGGCCACCTGCTGGCTGACCCGCGCAGAATCGGCATCCGTGCCGCCCAACGCGCTGCCAGTCGCCTGGGCGCACGGCCGGTGCCGACCTGTGAGGTGCCGGTACTGTTCTCGGCCGAATTGGCAGGCGGGCTGTTCGGCAGCTTCCTGTCGGCGGTTTCCGGTGGGAACCTGTACCGCAAGTCCTCCTTCCTGGAGGGCGCCCTCGGCCAACAGTTGTTTCCAGCCTGGCTGACCTTGGACGAGCGCCCTCACATCCCGCGCGCATTGGGCAGCGCAGCCTTCGATGGTGATGGCCTGGCGACCTATGCCAAACCGTTCGTGGACAAGGGCCAATTAGTGTCCTACCTGCTCGGTACCTATTCAGGCCGCAAACTGGGCCTGCCCAGCACCGCCAACTCAGGCGGCGTGCACAACCTGTTCGTCACCCATGGCAGCGACGACCAGGCGGCATTGATCCGGCGCATGGGGCGCGGCCTGCTGGTTACCGAATTGATGGGGCATGGCCTGAACATGGTGACAGGGGACTATTCCCGGGGCGCGGCTGGTTTCTGGATCGAGAATGGGGAGATTCAGCACGCTGTCCAGGAAGTCACCATCGCGGGCAACATGAAGGACATGTTCCAGCAGATCGTGGCCATTGGCAGCGACTTGGAGACTCGTAGCAACATTCACACAGGCTCGGTGCTGATCGAGCGGATGATGGTTGCTGGCAGTTGATCCTTTTCATTTGAGACCGTGGGGCCGCTGTGCGGCCCATCGCGGCGGTCCTATCTATTAACGGCAAAAAATCAATCAGCAGATACTCAATACCATCTACCGGTTGAACTGATTCTATTTATCAATTAATAATGAATATCATTTCACAGCTACACGATGATGATGTTCATGACTACCGCCCTCCGCGAACTGCCCTATCTCGAAAACTGGCGCTGGCTCAGTCGCCGGATCCGCTGTGCCCTCGAGCCCGATGAGCCGCGCCTGATCGAACATTACCTGGCGGAAGGCGTTACCTGGTGTGCTGCACCCAAACGTCCCCCTGGACCGTGGCATTGACGTCCTTTCGCCTGCTGCTCGATACCGCCTGCGACCGCATGCTGCCTTGGCATTGGCGCTGCCAGTGCCTGGATCAAGCCTGGCGGCCACTGTTGATCCTGCGCAACCTCGACCGGCAGGAGCAGAACCAACGCTGGCAGCCCTATGCCCTGCAACTGGCCAATTGCCGTTTGCTGCCCTCGATTTCCCCCGATGAATTGATGCAAGGATCCGATGATGACCAATACCCGTATCGAGCGTGACAGCATGGGCGAGTTGCACGTGCCGGCAGACGCGCTGTACGGCGCGCAGACCCAGCGTGCGGTCGACAACTTCCCCATCAGTGGCCAGCGCATGCCTGCCCAGTTCATACGCGCGCTGCTGCTGGCCAAGGCAGCGGCGGCCAACGCCAACGTCGAACTGGAGCAGTTGTCCGCGCAGCAAGGCCAGGCGATCGTCACGGCGGTACAGCAACTGCTGGCAGAAGACTTCAGCGTGCATTTCCCGGTCGATGTGTTCCAGACCGGTTCCGGGACCAGTTCCAACATGAACGCCAACGAAGTGATCGCAACGCTGGCCAGCCGGGGCTCAAGCGAGGCGATCAATCCCAATGATCACGTCAATTGCGGGCAGAGCAGCAATGACATCATTCCGACCACCATTCATGTCAGCGCCGCCCTGGCGCTTCACGAGCAACTGCTGCCAGCGCTAAGCCACCTCGTGCAGGTGATCGAAGCCAAGTCGGTCCAGGTTCGTCCGTATATCAAGACAGGCCGCACGCACTTGATGGACGCCATGCCTGTGCGCATGAGCCAAGTGCTCGATGGTTGGGCGGCGCAGGTCACCGGGGCCAAGGCGCATATCGAGGCCACCTTGCCCAGCCTGCAGGCCTTGGCCCAAGGGGGCACGGCCGTAGGCACCGGCATCAATGCCCACCCTGATTTCGCCGCCGGCTTCGCCCGTCACCTCAGCGCGCTGACTGGCTTAGCGTTTCGCCCTGCCCAGAACCTGTTTGCGGTAATCGGCTCCCAGGACACGGCCGTTGCACTGTCCGGCCAGCTCAAGACCACGGCGGTGGCGCTGATGAAGATCGCCAACGACCTGCGCTGGATGAACTCAGGGCCATTGGCGGGCCTGGGTGAAATCGAGCTGCAGGGCTTGCAACCCGGCTCTTCGATCATGCCTGGAAAGGTCAACCCGGTGATTCCTGAAGCCACCGCCATGGTCGCCGCCCAGGTTATCGGCAATGACGCAACGATCGCGGTAGCGGGGCAGTCCGGCAACTTCGAGCTCAACGTCATGTTGCCGGTCATTGCCCGTAACCTGCTCGAAAGCATCGAACTGATGGCCAATGCCAGCCGGTTACTGGCAGACAAGGCCATTGCCACATTCAAGGTCAATGAACACAAACTCAACGAGGCGCTGGCGCGCAACCCGATCCTGGTCACGGCGCTGAACCCGATCATTGGTTACCTCAAGGCAGCCGAAATCGCCAAGGCCGCTTACGCGCAAGGGCGCCCCATCATTGATGTGGCGCTCGAACACACCGACCTTTCCCGTGATCGGTTGCAGGCCTTGCTGAACCCGGAAAAGCTGACCGCCGGTGGTATCTGATGGGTGAAATGGCCCTGGAGGCTCGTCATGCAGCACTGGAAACGCATCACGCAAATCGCCAATCACCTGTTCTCGCAAGGTGAGCTGGTGGACGCTCGCGAACACTACCTCCAGGCCCTGGCATTGGCCCAGGTGCTGTTCACGCGCTGGCAGGATGCCGATGAAGCCGTGGCCTCATTGGTGATTGCGCATCACAACCTGGCCGACTTGCACCTGCGCCTGCAGCAGCCCCATGAAAGCGCCGATTACCTGTGCGCCGTGCACCAACGGCTATTACAGGCCAGTCAGGACGTGTGCCTGCCACGGGCGCTGCGTGATGCAGCACTGCGCCACAGCGCCCGCACCTATACCGAGTTGTTGAGTTTCATCGCCGAACATGGCCAGTACCCGCGCACCGAGCACCTGCTCAATCGGCACAGCGCCTGTTCACTTCAACCTGCCCACGGAGTCCATTGACATGCCCCATGCATTGCCTGCACTGCCCTATGCCTACGATGCGCTGGAACCGCACATCGACGCGCAGACCATGGAAATCCATCACACCAAGCATCACCAGACGTACGTCAATGGCCTCAACGCAGCGGTCGAGAACAGCGAATGGGCCGACTGGCCTGTGGAAAAACTGGTGGCGGCGGTCGAGCAGTTACCTGAAAAGATGCAAGGCGCCGTGATCAACCATGGCGGCGGACATGCCAACCACAGTCTGTTCTGGACGGTGATGTCCCCCCGTGGTGGAGGTGAACCCCAGGGCGAGGTAGCCCGTGCCATCGAGACACAATTGGGTGGCTTCGAGGCATTCAAGGAAGCCTTCACCAAGGCCGCTCTGACCCGCTTCGGCAGTGGCTGGGCCTGGCTCAGCGTTACACCGCAGCAGACCCTTGTGGTCGAGAGCAGCGGCAACCAGGACAGCCCGTTGATGCACGGCCATACGCCGATTCTCGGCCTGGACGTCTGGGAGCACGCGTACTACCTGAAGTATCAGAACCGTCGGCCTGAGTACATTGGCGCTTTCTACAACGTCATCGACTGGGCGCAAGTGAACCGCCGCTACCTCGATGCCATGAAATGAGCCAGGCAGGTATGCGCGCCGAAGTGATGTCCGTCAACAGCGTGCGCTTGTTCAGGCTGGCGCTTGGCACCCTGTTGCTGCTGGCCGGCACCGCGTTGCTGGTGGCGCGCGCACTTGCCTGGCTCGACCTGGACCCACGTATGTTGCGGGCGTTGGAGGGCGGCGCGCTATGCGCATTGGGGACGGCCCTGGGTGCGGTCCCCGTACTGGTAATTCGCACTATGCCCGTGGCGCTGGCGGACACCCTGTTGGGCTTTGGTGCTGGCGTGATGCTGGCGGCCACGGCCTTCTCGCTGCTGGTGCCTGGGCTGGAGGCCGCTCAGGCAATCGGCTTTGGTGCATGGGGAGCCGGCGCCCTCATCAGCGCAGGCCTGCTGACAGGCGCGCTGTGCCTTTATCTGGTGGACTTGAAACTCTCGGCAGGCTCACCCTCAGGGCTGACCTCTGGCGAACCGGTCATCGCCTCGCGCGTGTGGCTGTTCGTGTTCGCCATCATCGCCCACAACATTCCAGAGGGCATGGCCATAGGCGTATCAGCGGGCGGGGGCATGGCAGACGCCGATAGCCTGGCAATGGGCATCGCCTTGCAGGATGTACCGGAGGGGCTGGTCATTGCGCTGGTACTTGCCGGCGCAGGCATGTCACGCTTCAAGGCCTTTCTCATCGGCGCCGCCTCCGGTCTGGTGGAGCCAGTGGCGGCCGTTATCTGCGCCTGGCTTGTGAATGTGGCGCAACTGCTCTTGCCGCTGGGCCTCGCCTGCGCTGCAGGGGCGATGCTGCTGGTCGTGACCCAGGAAATCATCCCCGAATCACGCAGCCACGGTAACCATCGCCTGGCCAGCCTGGGGCTGTGCCTCGGTTTCTGCCTGATGATGGTGATGGATACCGCGCTTTCCTGAAGCGCCCGTGAGACTGCGGGCGCAAGGAGGAGGGTGGCGCACTTGGCGACGGCCGATGGAAACGCTTGCTGGCCGTGCCGAGGGTTCACTCCCCCTCGTCGAAATAGTTGTTGATCAACTCGACCAGTGCCTCCATGGCTTCACTGTCCTGCTCGCCTTCGGTATGCAGGTAGACCTGAGTGCCTTTGCCCGCCGCCAGCATCATGACCCCCATGATGCTCTTGCCATCGACCAGCTTGTCCGGTGCACGACCCACCCTGACCTGGCAGGGAAAGCGACCGGCAACCCCGACGAATTTGGCTGCCGCCCGGGCATGCAGACCCAGTTTGTTGATGATGGTGATTTCGCGGGCGGGCATGAGCTGGCGGATCCTTGGGCTAGAGGTCGCGGTGGCGAACCTGGACGTTTTTCAAAGATTGCTGGAGCAACTGGCCCAGCCGTTCGGTGAGGTACACCGAGCGATGATGGCCGCCAGTGCATCCGATGGCGATGGTGACATAGGCACGGTTGCTGGCGGCGAACCGCGGCAGCCACTTGAGCAGGTAGCTGGAAATGTCGGTGAACATCTCTTCGACGTCCGGCTGGGCGGCGAGGTAATCAATCACGGGCTGTTCAAGGCCGGAGTGCTCGCGCAGCTCTGGCTTCCAGTAGGGGTTGGGCAGGCAACGCACGTCGAACACCAGGTCGGCATCGACCGGCATACCCCGCTTGAAGCCGAATGATTCCACCAGAAACGCCGTACCCGGCTCTGGCTTGTCCAACAGGCGTAGCTTGATCGAGTCGCGCAACTGATAGAGATTCAGGCGGGTGGTATCGATCTTGAGGTCGGCCAGATCGGCGATCGGCCCCAGCAAATCCCGTTCGACGCGAATCGCCTCGGCCAGTGAGCGATCGGCATTGGTCAACGGGTGGCGCCGGCGGGTTTCGGAGAAGCGCTTGAGCAACGTGTCTTCGTCGGCATCGAGGTACAGCACATCGCACTGGATGTGACGGGCACGCGCCTGTTCGAGCAGTTCGGGAAAACGCGACAAGTGGCTTGGCAGGTTACGCGCGTCAATCGATACGGCAACCTTGGGCTGCGGCAACTCGGTGTTGAGCAGCGCGCTTTCCGCCAACTGCGGCAGCAGCCCGGCGGGCAGGTTGTCGATGCAGTAGAACCCGTTGTCTTCAAGGACATCGAGGGCCGTGCTCTTACCGGAGCCGGACCGGCCACTGACGATGATCAAGCGCATGTTCAATGCTCGTTCTGCACGTCCAGGACGACCTGGAACAAGGCCTCGCTGCTCTGGGCTGCACGCAAGCGATCACGAACGTCCTTGCGATCGAGCATGCTGGCTATCTGGCGCAGCAGTTCAAGATGGGCGTCGGTGGCCGCAACCGGAACCAGCAGAACGAAAAGCAGGTCCACGGGCGCGCCATCGATCGCGTCATAATCAATAGGCGCGTCGAGGTGCAGAAGGGCGCTGACCGGTGAGGAGCACCCTTCAAGGCGGCAATGGGGAATGGCGATGCCATTACCGAAACCGGTAGAGCCCAGCTTTTCGCGGGCCACCAGTTTTTCGAAGACGTCTTGCATTTCAAGTTCAGGCACTTGATCGGCAATCAGGGTGGCGACCTTTTCAAGGGCGCGCTTCTTGCTGCCGCCCGGCACGTTCACGAGGGAACGGCCGGGGGTCAGGATGGTTTCAAGTCGGATCATGGATGAGGGGGATCAGCGGGCTGCTGCACCTTGCAGCAGGCTTTGCTGTTTTTCCTTGTGTTTTTTCAGTTGGCGGTCGAGCTTGTCGGCCAAGGCGTCGATCGCTGCATACATGTCTTCGTGTTCGGCGTTGGCTACCACTTCACCGCCAGGAATCTGCAAGGTCGCTTCGACCTTCTGCTGCAGCTTCTCGACTTTCATGATGACCTGCACGTTAGTGATCTTGTCGAAGTGACTCTCCACGCGGGCGAGCTTTTCGAGCACGTAATCGCGCATTGGCTGGGTGACTTCTACATGCTGTCCACTGATATTGACTTGCATACAGCTTCTCCTTTTGTTGCCCGTGCATCAAAGAGGCAGGTGTTGCACCTGCCACACAAACGCGGTGGCACATCTCAGGGGCTACATCAATCGCTTGCGCTCGCTCGAGGGTGCGATACCCAGGGACTCGCGGTACTTGGCGACGGTGCGACGGGCGACCTGGATGCCTTGTGCCTCCAGTAAACCAGCGATCTTGCTGTCACTCAATGGCTTTTTCTGATTTTCCGCCGCAACCAGTTTCTTGATGATCGCGCGGATCGCCGTGGACGAGCATTCACCGCCCTCGGAGGTGCTGACGTGGCTCGAGAAAAAGTATTTCAGCTCGTAGATGCCACGGGGGGTGTGCATGTACTTCTGGGTGGTGACCCGGGAAATGGTCGATTCATGCATGCCAACGGCTTCTGCGATGTCGTGCAGCACCAGCGGCTTCATCGCCTCGTCGCCGTGGTCCAGGAAGCCGCGCTGGTGCTCGACGATCTGCGTAGCCACCTTCATCAAGGTTTCGTTGCGACTTTGCAGGCTCTTGATGAACCAGCGGGCTTCCTGCAGCTGGTTACGCATGAAGGTATTGTCGGCACTGGTGTCGGCGCGGCGTACGAATCCGGCGTATTGCGCGTTCACACGCAGGCGTGGCACCGCCTCCTGGTTCAGTTCCACCAGCCACCGCTCGCTGTCCTTGCGCACGATCACATCAGGGACAACATACTCGGGTTCGCTGGACTCGATTTGCGACCCTGGGCGAGGGTTGAGGCTCTGCACCAGTTCGATGACCTGGCGCAGCTCGTCTTCCTTGAGTTTCATGCGGCGCATGAGCTGGCTGTAGTCGCGGCTTCCCAGCAGATCGATGAAGTCGCTGACCAGGCGCATGGCCTCGGTCATCCACGGGGTGCTGGCCGGCAGCTGGCGCAGTTGCAGCAACAGGCATTCGCCCAGCGTACGGGCGCCCACACCGGCAGGTTCGAATTGCTGAATACGGTGCAGCACTGCCTCGACTTCGTCCAGCTCGATGTCGAGCTCGGGGTCAAACCCTGCACAAATCTCGTCCAGGCTGTCTTCCAGGTAGCCCTGGTTGTTGATGCTGTCGATCAAGGTGACTGCAATGAGCCGGTCGGTGTCGGACATCGGGGCCAGGTTCAACTGCCACAGCAGGTGGCTTTGCAAGCTCTCCCCAGCCGACGTGCGGGTAGTGAAATCCCACTCGTCGTCGTCATTGCTCGGCAGGCTGCTGGCGCTTGTCTGGTAGATGTCTTCCCAGGCGGTGTCGACGGGAAGCTCGTTGGGAATGCGTTCGTTCCACTCGCCGTCTTCGAGGTTCTCGGCGCTGGCAGTGGTTTCCTGGAAGCTGTTGTCCTGAACGTCGATGGTGGGTTTGTTCTCGGCGTTATCCGCCATGGGGTCGGTGTTGTCGAAGTCGTCGCCGTCTTCCTGGCGCTCGAGCATCGGATTGGACTCCAGGGCTTCCTGGATTTCCTGCTGAAGGTCCAGGGTGGAAAGCTGGAGCAGGCGGATGGCCTGTTGCAACTGCGGTGTCATCGTCAGTTGCTGGCCCATTTTTAGGACGAGCGATGGTTTCATGGCAGATGCTTTGTACCTTGTTCGCCGGCGCACATGCGCCTTCCACTACACGAGGGCGCCGGGGCGCCATTTCAAGCAAGATTTATGCCTTAAATTGTAGCGTTTGCCTAGAGCACTGTAACAACTTGGCCCAACTTGTGGGCGTCTTTGTCCGTGCCCAAGGCGCGCGTCTTGATCAAAGCCTGAACTCGTGCCCCAGGTAAACTTCTTTCACCAGGTCATTGGCCAGGATGGTCTGGGCATCGCCCTCGGCGATCAGGCGACCGTCGTTGACGATGTAGGCCGTTTCACAGATATCGAGCGTTTCACGCACGTTGTGATCCGTGATCAGCACACCGATGCCCTTGGCCTTGAGGTGATGAATGATCTGCTTGATATCGCCGACCGAAATCGGGTCTACGCCTGCGAAGGGCTCGTCGAGCAGAATGAATTTTGGCGCGGTTGCCAATGCCCGCGCAATCTCGACCCGTCGGCGCTCACCACCGGACAGGCTCATGCCCAGGTTGTCGCGAATGTGGGTGATGTGGAATTCCTGTAGCAGACTTTCGAGCGCCTGGCGCTGGCCCTCGCGGTCGAGGTCCTTGCGGGTTTCCAGGATCGCCTTGATGTTGTCGGCCACAGTCAGCTTGCGAAAGATCGACGCTTCCTGCGGAAGATAGCCGATACCGGCCTGGGCGCGACCGTGCATGGGCTGGTGGCTGACATCGAGGCTGTCGATCAGCACGCGTCCCTGATCGGCCTGAACCAGGCCGACGATCATGTAGAAGCACGTGGTCTTGCCGGCGCCGTTGGGGCCGAGCAGGCCGACGATCTGACCGCTGTCGATCGACAGGCTGACGTCTCGCACAACCTGGCGACCCTTGTAGCTCTTGGCCAGGTGCTGGGCTTTGAGGGTTGCCATTTACTCGGCCTTCTTCTTGGGCTGGATCACCATGTCGATGCGCTGACGCGGCGTGGTTACGTTGCCACCCCGACCGGCAGTGGCCACTTGTGTCTGGGTGTTGTAGACGATTTTCTCGCCTTCGGTGGTATTGCCTTCGTTCTCCACCTTGGCTCGGTCGGTAAGTACCACCAGGTCTTTCTGGGCCTGGTACTGGATGGTAACGCCCCAGCCTTTCATCTTGTCCGCCTTGGACGCGCTTTGTTGCTGCTCGAAATAGGCCAGGTTGCCCACCGAGGTGACCACGTCGATATCGCCACCGTTCGTGCGAGTGATGGTCACGGTGTTGCCTTTGATCATCATCGAGCCCTGGGTGATGATCACGTCACCGGTGTAGGTGGCCACGCCTTTCTTGTCGTCCAGGTGCGCATTGTCGGCCTGGATGCGAATCGGCTGGTCACGGTCATTCGGCAGGGCGAGGGCGCTCGCGCTTCCCAGTGCTGCGCTCAGGCTGAGCAAAAGGGGGAGGGTTTTAACGAGCCTCATACTGTCCTCTTACGTTAGAGAGCAGGTCCATCCTGCCTTCTTTCAGGTACGCTTTCATTCCTTTGCCCGTGGTCGTCCCACCGGCGCCGTCGATTCTAACGGCTTGCTCGGTCTGCGCATATTGCTTCTGCGGGAACACGGTCATGCGCGAGCTGGTGATGATGGTCTCACGCTTCTGTTCGTCAGTGCGGGCAACCCGCACATTGTCGATCAACTCGACCTCGCTGCCGTCGGGGTTGACCTCGGCGCGGGTGCTTTGTACATGCCACGGGAACGCCGTGCCGCGGTACAGGTGCAAGTCCGGCGTGGTCAACATCGTGACCTCGCTGGCCTTGAGATGTTCGACTTTGTCGGCGGTCATTTCGTACTGGAGCCTGCCATCGGGCAGAAACTGAACGCTGTGGGCGTTAATGGCGTAGTAGTCGATGGCGCTTTCGTCGACCTGGGCGACTGGCTTCTCCAGGAAACTCTCCGGGCTGACGTTCCAGTAGCCGACGGCCACCAGCAGGGCCGCAATGGCCCCGAGCAGCACGATGTTTCTGGCTTTCTTGCTGAACATGGGCAACCTACAGGTAATTGGCGTTGGCAGCATCCAGGGTGCCCTGGGCCTGCATGATGAGTTCGCAGAATTCGCGCGCGGCACCTTCGCCCCCGCGGGCCTGGGTCACACCGTGGGCGTGTTCGCGCACGAACGGCGCCGCATTGGCCACGGCCATGCCCAGTGCTACCCGACGAATGACTGGCAAGTCCGGCAGGTCGTCGCCAAGGTAGGCCACCTGATCATAGCTCAGGCCCAGCTCGGCGAGCAGGCCGTCGAGCACCACGAGTTTATCCTCGCGCCCCTGATACAGATGCGCGATACCCAGGTTCTTCGCCCTGCGCTCGACGACCGGTGTCTTGCGTCCGCTGATGATCGCGGTCGTGACGCCTGACGCCATCAGCATCTTGATGCCATGCCCGTCGAGGGTATTGAAGGTCTTGAACTCGCTGCCGTCCTCAAGAAAATAGAGGCGCCCGTCGGTGAGCACGCCATCGACGTCGAAGACCGCCAGCTTGATGGCCTTGGCGCGTTGCATCAGATCCTGATTCATCGTGGAGCTCCTCACAGTACGCCAGCGCGCAGCAGATCGTGCATGTTCAGGGCGCCGGTGGGGCGGTCGTGGGCGTCCACCACCACCAATGCGCCAATTTTGTTGTCTTCCATGATTTTCAGTGCCTCGGCAGCCAGCATTTCAGCCCGCGCAGTCTTGCCGTGTACCGTCATCACCTCCTCGATCAAGGCGGTGCGCACGTCGATGTTGCGGTCCAGGCTGCGGCGCAGGTCGCCGTCGGTAAAGACGCCGGCCAGGGTGCCATCGTTTTCGATGATCACGGTCATGCCCAGGCCTTTGCGGGACATTTCAAGCAGGGCGTCCTTGAGCAGCGTGCCGCGCGTGACCCTGGGCAGGTCGTCGCCGGCATGCATCACGTTCTCGACCTTTAGCAGCAGCCTGCGTCCCAGCGCACCGCCGGGGTGCGAGAACGCAAAGTCTTCGGCCGTGAACCCGCGTGCTTCGAGCAGGGCGATGGCAAGGGCATCCCCCAAAACCAGCGAGGCGGTGGTGGAGGATGTGGGTGCCAGGTTCAGTGGGCAGGCTTCCTGGGCGACGCTGGCGTCAAGGTTGACGTCGGCAGCCTGGGCCAGGGATGAGGACGGGTTGCCGGTCAGGCTCACCAGCTTGATACCCAGGCGCTTGATCAGTGGTAGCAAGGTGATGATTTCGGCAGTGCTGCCGGAGTTCGACAGCGCGAGAATCACGTCGTCGCGGGTGATCATGCCCATGTCGCCGTGGCTGGCTTCGGCCGGGTGCACGAAGAAGGCTGGCGTGCCGGTGCTGGCCAGGGTGGCGGCGATCTTGTTGCCGATATGCCCGGACTTGCCCATGCCGACCACCACGACCCGGCCCTTGCTGGCCAGGATCAGCTCGCAGGCCTTGACGAAGTCGTCGCCGATACGCTCGATCAGGGCCGTGACGGCCTCGAGTTCCAGGCGCAGGGTACGCTGGGCGGATTGGATCAGCTCGCTGGATTGGCTCATGTCGAAAAAGCAGTGTCTGATAAAAAGGCGGCGATTATAGCGGTAATGATTGAAACCCTCACGCTTTCGATTGTCGTAGGCAATATCCCCAAACGCTGTCGACTAGCTGAACAGCGGGCGGTACGGCCTTGGGGCGGCGTTCAGAGCGGTGTTATAGTTCGCGGCTATTCGGCCTGGCCCGGGGCGTGTGCCTTCCCGATGAAGGCTGACGTCCACTAGGACAGGGCTGCACTAGCAAGGAGTCTAGATGAGTGTGGATAGCGCCTGCGCGGTCGAGTTGAAGGGGGTTACCTTCAAACGCGGTTCACGCAGCATTTTCAACAATGTCGACATCCGTATCCCACGCGGCAAGGTCACCGGCATCATGGGGCCATCGGGTTGCGGCAAGACCACGTTGCTTCGTCTGATGGGTGCGCAACTGCGCCCTGCAAGCGGGGAAGTGTGGGTGGCCGGGCAGAACCTGCCGGCGCTTTCACGCAGTGACCTGTTCGATGCACGCAAGCAGATGGGCGTGCTGTTCCAGAGCGGCGCCCTGTTCACCGACCTCGATGTCTTCGAGAACGTGGCGTTCCCCCTGCGCGTGCACACCCAACTGCCAGACGAGATGATTCGCGACATCGTGCTGATGAAACTGCAGGCAGTGGGCTTGCGCGGCGCCATCGACCTGATGCCGGACGAACTGTCCGGCGGCATGAAGCGGCGCGTGGCCCTGGCCCGGGCCATCGCACTGGACCCGCAGATCCTCATGTACGACGAGCCCTTCGTGGGCCAGGACCCGATCGCCATGGGCGTGCTGGTGCGCCTGATCCGCCTGCTCAACGATGCTCTGGGCATTACCAGCATCGTGGTGTCCCATGACCTGGCAGAAACTGCCAGCATCGCCGACTACATCTATGTAGTGGGCGATGGCCAGGTGCTGGGGCAAGGTACCCCGGACGAATTGATGGGTTCGGATAACCCGCGCATTCGCCAGTTCATGAAAGGCGATCCCGATGGCCCCGTGCCGTTCCATTTCCCTGCGCCCGATTACCGCGCCGACCTGCTGGGGGCGCGCTGATGCGTCAGAAATCCATTCTTGAACGTGTGCGCCTGCTGGGGCGCTCGGCCATTGACGTGCTGGCGGTGCTGGGGCGGTCCTGCCTGTTTCTGTTCCATGCGCTGGTCGGGCGCGGCGGCATCGGCGGCGGCTTTCAGTTGCTCACTCGCCAACTGTATTCGGTGGGTGTGCTGTCCTTGGCCATCGTGGTGGTCTCGGGCATGTTCATCGGCATGGTGCTGGCCCTGCAGGGCTACAGCATCCTTACCAAGTACGGCTCCGAGCAGGCGGTAGGGCAGATGGTCGCCCTGACCCTGCTGCGCGAACTGGGCCCGGTCGTCACCGCCTTGCTGTTCGCAGGCCGGGCCGGTTCTGCCCTGACGGCCGAGATCGGCAACATGAAGTCAACCGAGCAGCTTTCCAGCCTCGAGATGATCGGCGTCGACCCCCTCAAATACATTGTTGCGCCGCGCCTATGGGCAGGGTTCATCTCGCTGCCGTTGCTGGCGCTGATCTTCAGCGTGGTCGGTATCTGGGGTGGCTCGTGGGTGGCGGTCGACTGGCTGGGCGTCTACGAGGGGTCTTTCTGGGCCAACATGCAGAACAGTGTCTCCTTCACCGACGATGTGCTCAACGGGCTGATCAAGAGCCTGGTGTTCGCCTTCGTTACCACCTGGATTGCCGTGTTCCAAGGGTACGACTGCGAGCCCACGTCCGAAGGGATCAGCCGTGCCACTACCAAGACCGTGGTCTATGCCTCGCTGGCTGTACTGGGTCTGGACTTTATTCTGACCGCTTTGATGTTTGGAGATTTCTGATGCAAAACCGCACCCTGGAAATCGGTGTCGGCCTGTTCCTCCTGGCCGGCATTCTGGCGTTGCTGATGCTGGCCCTGCGTGTCAGTGGCCTATCGGCCAGCCCGGCCACCGATACGTACAAAGTTTATGCCTACTTCGACAATATCGCCGGTTTGACTGTCAGAGCCAAGGTGACCATGGCCGGGGTTACCATCGGCAAGGTCACCGCCATCGACCTGGACCGTGATTCGTACACCGGTCGGGTGACGCTGCAACTGGACAAGTCGGTGGATAACCTGCCGACCGACTCCACGGCGTCGATCCTGACGGCCGGGCTGCTTGGCGAGAAATACATCGGTATCAGCGTGGGCGGTGAGGAAGACGTACTCAAGGAGGGTGCGACCATTCACGACACCCAGTCGTCGCTGGTACTCGAAGACCTGATTGGCAAGTTCCTGCTCAACTCCGTTGGCAAGGAACCCAGAGACGCGCAACCGGACAACTGAGGAGTTTCCATGATATCGATTCTGCGACGTGGCCTGCTGGTTCTGCTGGCGGCTTTCCCCTTGCTGGCCGTGGCGGCACAATCGCCCCACGATGTAATCCAGAGCACCACCAACGAGCTGTTGAGTGATCTGAAGGCCAACAAGCAGCAGTACAAGGCCAACCCCAATGCGTTCTACGAGTCGCTCAATCGGATTCTCGGTCCGGTGGTCGATGCCGACGGTATCTCCAGGAGCATCATGACCGTCAAGTATTCGCGCAAGGCCACGCCTGAGCAGATGCAGCGTTTCCAGGAAAACTTCAAGCGCAGCCTGCTGCAGTTCTACGGCAATGCCCTGCTCGAATACAACAACGAAGGAATCGTGGTCGACCCGGCCAAGGCCGATGATGGCAAGCGTGCCAGCGTTGGCATGAAGGTCACCGGCAACAACGGCGCGGTATACCCGGTGCAGTACACGTTGCAGAACATCGCTGGCGAGTGGAAGGTCCGCAATGTGATTGTCAACGGCATCAACATCGGCAAGCTGTTCCGTGACCAGTTCGCCGATGCCATGCAGCGCAACGGCAACGACCTGGACAAGACCATCGACGGCTGGGCCGGCGAAGTGGCCAAGGCCAAGCAGAGCGCCGACAGCTCGCCGGAAAAGGCTGTCAAATGAGCCAGGCCGCCACCGCAAGCATGGCCGAGCCTGGCGTACTGCGCCTGGCCGGCGTGCTGGACTACCGCAGTGGCCCTGCACTGCGCAAGCAGGGCCAGGCGCTGATCAAGGCCAGCGGTGACGCGCAGCTGATCATCGATTGCACGGCTGTCGAGCACTCCACGAGCGTGGGCCTGTCGCTGTTGCTGGCTTTCCTGCGCGACGCCCAGGCCGCTGGCAAGCGTTGCCAGGTGCGTGGCATGCCTGATGACATGCGCGACATCGCCCAGGTTTATGACCTCGACGAGGTGCTGGCGAGCTGAAGCGCTAGCGGTAGAATCGCCCCTCGGTCAGTGAACCCCTTCGTTGGGCTTCGCAGGCGAGGGGCTTTTTTGTATGATGGCCGACCCGTGCGCATCGGGCGCCGATTGAGGTTGAGCATGCAGGCCCTAGAAGTTAAAAGCTTCCTTGAAGAAAAATTGCCGGGTTCCCGGGTCGAAGTTGAAGGCGAAGGCTGCAACTTCCAGTTGAACGTGATCAGCGACGAGCTGGCTGGCCTTAGCCCGGTCAAGCGTCAGCAGGCGATCTACGCCCACCTCAATCCATGGATCGCCAATGGCAGCATTCATGCGGTAACCATGAAATTTTTCAGCAGCGCAGCTTGGGCTGAGCGCACCTGAGCCACAAGGCGGCGAGATTCCAAATGGACAAACTGATTATCACTGGTGGCGCTCGTCTTGACGGCGAGATCCGCATTTCGGGTGCGAAAAACGCCGCCCTGCCGATCCTGGCCGCCACCTTGCTGGCCGATGGCCCGGTCACCGTAGGCAACCTGCCGCACCTGCACGACATCACTACCATGATCGAGCTGTTCGGGCGCATGGGCATCGAGCCTGTGATCGACGAAAAGCTGGCTGTGGAAATCGACCCGCGCAGCATCAAGACCCTGGTCGCGCCGTATGAACTGGTCAAGACCATGCGTGCCTCGATCCTGGTGCTCGGCCCCATGGTCGCCCGCTTCGGTGAAGCCGAAGTGGCCTTGCCCGGCGGTTGCGCCATTGGCTCACGCCCGGTCGACCTGCACATCCGCGGCCTGGAAGCCATGGGCGCAACCATCGAAGTCGAGGCCGGCTACATCAAGGCCAAGGCGCCTGAAGGCGGGCTGCGCGGCGCGCACTTCTTCTTCGATACCGTCAGCGTGACCGGTACCGAGAACATCATGATGGCCGCAGCCCTGGCCAAAGGCCGCAGCGTGTTGCAGAACGCGGCGCGCGAGCCTGAAGTGGTCGACTTGGCCAACTTCATCAATGCCATGGGCGGTAACGTGCAGGGCGCGGGCACCGACACCATCACCATCGATGGCGTGGAGCGTTTGGGTTCGGCCAACTACAGGGTCATGCCCGACCGTATCGAGACCGGTACCTACCTGGTCGCCGCTGCCGTGACCGGTGGCCGCGTCAAGGTCAAGGACACCGATCCAACCATCCTTGAAGCCGTACTGGAAAAACTCAAGGAAGCCGGTGCCGATATCAACACCGGCGCGGACTGGATCGAGCTGGACATGCACGGCAAGCGGCCCAAGGCTGTCAACCTGCGCACCGCGCCCTATCCTGCGTTCCCGACCGACATGCAGGCGCAGTTCATCTCGCTCAACGCCATCGCCGAAGGCACTGGCGCTGTCATCGAGACGATCTTCGAAAACCGCTTCATGCACGTGTATGAAATGCACCGTATGGGCGCGCAGATCCAGGTCGAGGGCAACACGGCCATCGTCACTGGCGTCAATGCGCTCAAGGGCGCCCCGGTCATGGCCACCGACTTGCGCGCATCGGCCAGTCTGGTACTGTCGGCCCTGGTTGCCGAGGGCGACACCCTGATCGATCGCATCTACCACATCGACCGTGGTTACGAGTGCATCGAGGAAAAACTGCAGATGCTGGGCGCGAAGATCCGTCGCGTTCCGGGCTAGGAGCCCGTTGGCGCAGTGTAGGAAGGCTTGCAGCCTCGCTTGCCCTGCCTGCGCCTCATGAATTGAATGCCGCCAGGTCGTTGACCTGCCAGCAGTAGCCGCTTAAGGACTGACGTTCCAATGCTGACCATCGCGCTTTCCAAAGGCCGAATTCTCGACGATACCCTGCCGTTGCTGGCCGAAGCCGGTATCGCACCCACCGAGAACCCGGACAAGAGCCGCAAGCTGATCATTCCCACCACGCAGGACGACGTGCGCTTGCTGATCGTGCGTGCCACCGACGTGCCGACCTATGTCGAGCATGGCGCCGCCGACCTGGGCGTGGCTGGCAAGGACGTGCTGATGGAGTACGGCGGCCAAGGTCTCTACGAACCGCTGGACCTGCAGATTGCCCGCTGCAAGCTGATGACGGCCGGGGTGGTCGGTGCGCCAGAGCCCAAGGGGCGTCTGCGGGTGGCCACCAAGTTCGTCAACGTGGCCAAACGTTACTATGCCGAGCAAGGCCGCCAAGTCGACATCATCAAGCTGTACGGTTCCATGGAGCTGGCGCCGCTGATCAACCTGGCCGACAAGATCATCGACGTGGTCGATACCGGTAACACCTTGCGCGCCAACGGCCTGGAACCCCAGGAGATGATCGCCGACATCAGTTCCCGCCTGGTGGTCAACAAGGCCTCCATGAAAATGCAGCACGCCCGCATCCAAAGCCTGATCGACACCCTGCGCAAAGCGGTCGAATCGCGACACCGCGGCTGACTTCTGCGCGCGACCTTCGCTGTCGCGCCCGTCTATCCGCGTCATAGCCACTTTTCTCAGGTGCCCGCGCGGATGGACTGGTAGCCTAGGGCGCCTGAGCATTCGCTATCAACCGAGGCCCTCGCCATGACCGTGTCCACTGCAATTGCCCGTCTCAACGCTGCTGACCCGGACTTCGCCCGACATCTGGATCACCTGCTGAGCTGGGAGAGTGTGTCCGATGAGGCGGTCAACCAGCGCGTGCTCGACATCATCAAGGCTGTGCGCGAGCGCGGCGACGCCGCCCTGGTAGAGTTCACCCAGCGCTTCGATGGCCTGCAAGCCGACTCCATCCAGGACTTGATCCTCGATCGTCAGCGGCTTGAGCTCGCACTGACCCGCATCACCGACACCCAGCGTGCGGCCCTTGAAAAAGCCGCCCAGCGCGTGCGTCTTTACCACGAGCGGCAAAAACAGGACTCCTGGCAGTACACCGAAGCCGATGGAACGGTGCTGGGCCAGAAGGTTACCCCGCTGGATCGCGCCGGGTTGTACGTACCTGGCGGCAAGGCGTCCTACCCCTCATCCGTGCTGATGAACGCCATTCCAGCCAAGGTGGCGGGTGTGGGCGAGGTGGTCATGGTGGTGCCCACACCGCGTGGCGAGGTCAACGAACTGGTGCTGGCCGCGGCCTGTATCGCCGGTGTCGATCGCGTGTTCACCGTCGGTGGCGCCCAGGCGGTGGCTGCCCTGGCCTATGGCACTGCCAACGTACCCAAGGTCGACAAGATCGTCGGCCCGGGCAACATCTATGTCGCCACGGCCAAGCGTCATGTGTTCGGGCAGGTCGGGATCGACATGATCGCCGGCCCCTCCGAGATCCTGGTAGTGTGTGACGGCCAGACCGATCCTGACTGGATCGCCATGGACCTGTTCTCCCAGGCCGAGCACGACGAGGACGCCCAGGCCATCCTGGTAAGCCCGGACGCCGCTTTCCTCGACCGCGTCGCGGCGAGCATCGACAAGCTGCTGCCGACCATGGAGCGGGCCGACATCATCGAGAAGTCGGTCAATGGGCGGGGTGCATTGATCCAGGTGCGCGACATGCAGCAGGCCATCGAGGTGGCCAACCGTATCGCGCCTGAGCACCTCGAGTTGTCAGTGGCAGATCCACAGGCGTGGCTGCCGCACATCCGTCATGCCGGCGCCATCTTCATGGGGCGTCACACCAGCGAGGCGCTGGGTGACTACTGCGCGGGCCCGAACCATGTATTGCCCACCTCCGGGACTGCACGCTTCTCGTCGCCGCTGGGGGTCTATGACTTCCAGAAACGTTCATCGATCATCTTCTGTTCGGAGCAGGGCGCTTCCGAACTGGGGCGCACGGCCTCCGTGCTGGCCCGCGGCGAGTCGCTGACCGCCCACGCGCGCAGCGCCGAATACCGCATTCTGACTACCGAGAAGGGGAACTGAACATGAGTCGATTCTGGAGCCCTTTCGTCAAGGCGCTGGTGCCCTATGTCCCTGGTGAGCAACCCAAGCTTGCCCGCCTGGTCAAGCTGAACACCAACGAGAACCCCTATGGCCCGTCGCCCAAGGCGCTCGAAGCCATGCGCGGTGAAATCAACGACAGCCTGCGCCTTTACCCTGATCCCAATGGCGATCACCTGAAGCAGGCGGTAGCGGACTACTACGGCATCACCGCTGCCCAGGTGTTTGTCGGCAACGGCTCGGACGAGGTGCTGGCGCACATCTTCCATGGCCTGTTCCAGCACGATGCACCTCTGCTGTTCCCAGACATCAGCTACAGCTTCTATCCTGTGTATTGCGGGCTGTACGGTATTGCCTACGAGCAGGTGCCTCTGGACGAGCAGTTCCAGATTCGCGTCGAGGATTACCGCAAGCCCAATGCCGGCATCATTTTCCCCAATCCCAATGCGCCGACTGGCTGCCTGATGCCGTTGCAGGCCATCGAGCAACTGTTGCAGCAGAACCCGGATTCGGTGGTGGTCGTCGATGAGGCCTATATCGATTTCGGCGGTCAGACGGCGATCAGCCTGGTAGGCCGTTACGACAATTTGCTGGTCACCCAGACCCTGTCGAAATCGCGCTCCCTGGCCGGCCTGCGGGTGGGCCTGGCGGTAGGTCATCCGGACCTGATCGAGGCGCTGGAGCGGATCAAGAACAGTTTCAACTCCTACCCGCTGGACCGCGCCGCCATCGTCGGTGCGGCAGCGGCATTCGCCGATCGCGCTTATTTCCAGCAGACCTGCCAGAAAGTGATCGACAGTCGCGAAGCGCTGGTGGGCGAGTTGCAAGCGCGTGGCTTCGAGGTGCTGCCATCGGCAGCCAACTTCGTCTTCGCCCGCCATCCCCAACACGATGCCGCCGCCCTCGCGGCCCGGCTACGCGAGCAAGGGGTGATCGTGCGTCACTTCAAGCAGGCGCGGATCGATCAGTTCCTGCGCATCACCATTGGCACTTCTGAAATGAATCAGGCGTTGCTCGACGCCCTGGTCTGACGCCGTTGCGTTCGCCATGTCCCGCAAGGGTCATGGCGAATGTCTTTTTCAAGGTTATCGAACCACGAGTGCGGACCAGGCGACGCACCTGATCTTGCTCGCCTTCTGACACGAGTTACCAATGCCTGAACCTAGAACGCCCAAAACCCCCGCAGTGGATCCTGACCGCGACCCGTTGCTCATCGACGCCGAGGCGGACGACGAGCAGGTACAGCGCCAGCCGCCGGTCAGGCACAAGCCCTGGCTGCTGTTGCTCGGCCTGGTACTGGTGGCCTTGAACCTGCGCCCTGCGTTGTCGAGCATGGCGCCGGTGCTGGGGCAGGTTTCCGACGGGCTGGGGCTCAGCGCAGCGCAGGCAGGCCTGCTGACGACATTGCCGGTGCTGTGCCTGGGCTTGTTCGCGCCGCTCGCGCCCATGCTGGCGCGCCGTCTGGGCAGCGAACGGGTGGTGCTGGGCATTCTGGCGACCTTGGCGCTGGGCATCGTACTGCGCAGTGTCCTGGGCACGACAGGTCTGTTTCTGGGCAGCCTGGTGGCCGGTGCCAGTATCGGCATCATCGGTGTACTGCTGCCGGGTATCGTCAAGCGCGACTTTCCACAGCATGCCGGCACGCTGACCGGCGTCTATACCATGGCGCTGTGCCTGGGGGCGGCGATGGCGGCGGGGGCGACCGTGCCGTTGGCGCACGCGTTGGGCGACAACTGGGCCCCGGCACTGGGGTTCTGGATGCTACCGGCCGTGCTGGCCATGCTGGTATGGCTGCCTCAGGCGCGCAACGGTCATGGCGTGCACAAGGTCGCCTATCGCGTGCGTGGCCTTTGGCGTGACCCGCTGGCATGGCAGGTCACCCTGTACATGGGGCTGCAGTCCTCGCTCGCCTACATTGTCTTCGGCTGGCTGCCCTCGATTCTGATTGGCCGCGGCCTTAGCCCAACCCAGGCGGGCCTGGTGCTGTCGGGGTCGGTGATCATGCAACTGGTCAGCTCGCTTGCAGCACCTTGGCTGGCCACCCGTGGGCGTGATCAGCGCCTGGCGATCGTGGTGGTCATGCTGGTGACCCTGTGCGGGCTGTTCGGCTGCCTTTACGCACCCTTGTCGGGGCTGTGGGGCTGGGCAGTGCTGCTGGGCCTGGGCCAAGGCGGCACGTTTGCCCTGGCACTGACCTTGATCGTGCTGCGCTCAAGGGATGCGCATGTGGCGGCGAACCTCTCCAGCATGGCTCAGGGCGTTGGCTACACGCTGGCGTCGATGGGCCCGTTCGCCGTGGGCCTGGTGCATGACCTGACCGGAGGCTGGAATGCTTTGGGTTGGGTGTTTGCCGTGCTCGGTGCAGGGGCCATCGTGTTCGGCCTGGGGGCCGGGCGCGCGTTGCATGTGCAGGTTACCAGCGAGAAGGTCTGATAGCTTCGCCGTGGTACTGGCGGAACCCGGCGAGGCAGATTATCGTGCGGTTTTCACCCTCAGGAAGCCCATTTGATGAGCGATGCCAACCGCGAGTTGATCACCCGTTTCTACCAGGCTTTCCAACGGCTTGATGCCCAGGCCATGGTCGCCTGTTACAGCGATGACGTGGTGTTCAGTGATCCGGTCTTCGGCACGCTGCGTGGCAAGGACGCCGGCGACATGTGGCGGATGCTGACCCAGCGCGCCAAGGATTTCTCCCTGCGCTACGAAAACGTGCGTGCCGATGAGCGCGGTGGTTCGGCGCAATGGATTGCCACTTACGTCTTCGCCCAGACCGGACGAGGCGTGGTCAATACCATCCAGGCACGTTTTGAAATCCGCGATGGGCTGATACACCGGCATGAAGACAACTTCGACCTGTGGGCCTGGTCCCGCCAGGCCTTGGGTGCGCCAGGGCTGCTGCTGGGCTGGACACCCTGGCTGCAAGCGAAAGTACGCCACCAGGCATTCAAGGGCTTGCGGGCGTACCAGCACGCTCAAGGGGCGGCGACCGCCTGATCAGGCTCGTGATAGGTGAACGTGGCACGCTCGCCGGCCTGCCAGGGTAGCCGTATCTTGATCACGGGTATGAAGCCGCCATGGGTGCGGTGCCAGTCTTTTTGATCAGCTTGAGCTTGCTCCAGGGCACCGTACTCCCCGTCGATGTAGAAGAATGACTGGATGGGCAGCTCGCTCGCGCGGGCTTCATCCCAAGCGCCGATCACTATCTCGTTCCAGACAAAGGGCAGCTCGTCAGCAAACAGTCGTTGCGCGCGCAGGGT
Source organism: Pseudomonas sp. SGAir0191 (assembly GCF_002812565.2). Taxonomy (NCBI): domain Bacteria; kingdom Pseudomonadati; phylum Pseudomonadota; class Gammaproteobacteria; order Pseudomonadales; family Pseudomonadaceae; genus Pseudomonas; species Pseudomonas sp. SGAir0191. The sequence continues at coordinate 3,986,443 of NZ_CP025035.2, read as the reverse complement.
CTGGTGGAAGGCTTGTGCACGTTCCGGTACGCGCGCCCGGCGTATGTCGAAGGCGCATTGGCGCTTATAGTCGCCGGTCAGCCTGAAGCGTGCGATCCAGTCTTCGGCCGTATGCACGCCTTGTTCATGGCAGGCCGCTTCACGTTCGGGTGTCTGTCGATTGTCGCCGCATCCCCGGTTGTCTCGTTCCCATGTGTCGCCATCGGTGGGCCATGCGCAGAGCATTTCATAGCGCAGGGAGCCGGCGGGTCGCTGCAACAGCGGATACAAGGTGAAGCCACTGCGACCATCGGCGGCCAGGCCAGTGGTCGGCAAGTCACTGCGCAGGTAGGAAAACGAAACACCACCTTTGTCCTTGCTGTTCTGGCTATGATGCCAGGTGTGATAGTGCGGGGATGGACGCGTGGACCTCAGCAAGACGCCAGAGCAGGCATGGGCCGGCACGGCATTGCCCTCGCACTGGGTGGGGATGGCGTTATAGTTTTCCTGCATGCGGGCGGCGGTCTGGGCGCCAGTCGAAGCCTGTGCGCTGGCGGTTGCAGCGAGTACCGCAGTGGCCAGCAGTGAACGAATCTGTAAATGGAGCATGATGAGCCCTCGTCGAGTGGGCTCATGAAGTTAATGATGGATACAGCCGTTGTGGTGAGTGAAAACGTGCCGGATCAGGTAATGAAACCTTGGTATGTGTACCTGGTCAGGGCGGCCAATGGCGCGCTTTACTGTGGCATCAGCGATGACCCGCGGCGGCGCTTCGAGGCGCACTGCAAAGGCCAGGGTGCACGCTTTTTCAAGACCAGCCCTGCCCAGGCCCTGGTCTACGTGGAGCGGTGGCCGGACAAAGGCGAAGCCTTGCGCCAGGAAAGGCTGGTCAAGCGCCTGCGCAAGTCGGCGAAAGAGGCACTGGTGTCCTCCTACAACGCCGAACCTGCATGCGGTGCAGTCAGTCCTTGCGACGCTTGAGCTGATCCACGAGCGTTGTGGGCAGACCCTTGATGATCAAGGTGCCAGCCGCTTCGTCGTACTCCACCTTGTCGCCCAGCAAATGGGCCTCGAAACTGATCGACAGCCCTTCGGCACGGCCGGTGAAGCGGCGGAATTGGTTGAGGGTGCGCTTATCGGCAGGAATCTCCGGTGACAGCCCATAGTCCTTGTTGCGGATATGGTCGTAAAACGCCTTGGGCCGATCTTCATCGATGAGGCTGGACAGTTCTTCGAGCGTCACAGGCTCGCCCAGCTTGGTCTGCGTGGTGGCGTAGTCCACCAGCGTCTGGGTTTTTTCACGGGCAGAGGCCTCGGGCAGGTCCTCGCTTTCCACGAAGTCACTGAACGCCTTGAGCAACGTGCGCGTCTCGCCCGGCCCGTCTACACCTTCCTGACACCCGATGAAGTCACGGAAGTAATCCGAGACTTTCTTGCCATTCTTGCCCTTGATGAACGAGATGTACTGCTTGGAGTTCTGGTTGTTCTTCCATTCCGAAAGGTTGATGCGCGCCGCCAAGTGCAACTGACCCAGGTCCAGGTGCCGCGAGGGCATGACATCGAGTTCGGCGTTCACGGCAACGCCTTCGCTGTGGTGCAGCAGTGCGATGGCCAGGTACTCGGTCATGCCTTGCTGGTAGTGCGCAAAGAGCACGTGCCCGCCGGTGGACAGATTGGATTCTTCCATCAGCTTTTGCAGGTGCTCCACGGCCAGCCGGCTGAAGGCGGTGAAATCCTGCTCCTGGTCCAGGTACTGCTTCAACCAGCCACTGAGCGGGTAGGCACCGGACTCGCTGTGAAAGAACCCCCAGGCCTTGCCCTGCTTGGCGTTGTAGCTGTCATTGAGGTCAGCGAGCAGGTTTTCGATGGCGTCGGACGCTGCCAGCTCGGCGTCGCGTGCGTGCAGCACGGCAGGGCTGCCATCGGGCTTTTTGTCGATCAGGTGAACGATGCAATGTCGGATTGGCATGGGGTTCTCGGCCAGCTGCAAAAGCGCTGAAGTTTACCTCAGACGCTCGGTGATTCAGTGGCCGGATCGTAGCAGAAATGAAGGTTGGCGGTTTTTTGCTCAAATTCGCGGTGTTTTCATCAGTAGGGCCTGAAAACCTGCATTAAATCAGGGGCGGAAGCGGATATTTATCCGCTGCTGTGGTAGTTTTGCGCGGTCTTGCGCCCCTGTTGTGGCGCATTGCTGCAGTACGCGCTCGGCGTGTCGAACCAAACGCTGATTTGCGTATCTACATACCCAATTGGCGCGGCCCTCCAATCTCGTCGGGGCTGGCCCGATAACGTCGTCGTTCGCTGCATAACCATCGAATTTGATAGGGAAGGAACACCACCATGGCATTGACCAAAGACCAACTGATTGCCGACATCGCCGAATCGATCGCAGCGCCTAAAGCCACCGCCAAGAACGCTCTGGAGCAACTGGGCCAGATCGTTGCCGACCAACTGGAAAACGGCGCTGAAATCACCCTGCCAGGCATCGGCAAGCTGAAAGTCTCCGAGCGTCCTGCCCGTACCGGCCGCAACCCTTCGACTGGCGCCGCCATCGAAATCGCTGCCAAGAAAGTCGTCAAGTTCGTACCGGCCAAAGTGCTGACCGACGCCATCAACAAGTAATTGTCGATGCGGTGACCTAACCGCACTCGGGTTGCCCGAGCGCGGTTTTTTCATGCCTGTGAAATGTGCTTGGCGCGCCATGCCTTGCGTGCAGCATCGTCATGGAAGCTCCAGGCGAGCATGCGGCTTTGTTTCTGCCCTTGGCCCATTTCGACAACGCGCACCGCCGCGGCGCCGGTCTTTTTCAAGACGGCCTCCAGCGCCGGCAGGTTACTGGCCTTCGATACCAGGCTGGTGAACCACAATGTCTGGCTGGCGTAGGGCACGCTCTCGTTGATCAGTTGGGTAACGAAGCGGATCTCACCGCCTTCGCACCACAGTTCGTTGTTCTGGCCACCGAAGTTCAGCACGGGCAGTTTGCGCCTGGGGTCCTGCTTGCCCAGGTTCTTCCATTTGCGCTGGCTGCCACGGGTGGCTTCCTCGCGTGAGGCATGGAAGGGCGGGTTGCACAGGGTCAGATCGAAGCGCTCATCGTCCTTGAGCAGGCCGCTGAGGATATGCGCAGGGTTGCTCTGCTGGCGCAGGTTGATGACCTTGTCCAGGCCATTGGCCTGAATGATCGTCCTGGCCGACGCCAATGCTACGGGATCGATGTCCGAGCCCAGAAAGCGCCAGCGGTAATCGCTATGGCCCAGCAGCGGGTAGATGCAGTTGGCACCTACGCCGATGTCGAGCACGCGCACCTGGGCGCCTTTGGGGGGCTGGCCTGCGTTGTCGGCAGCCAGCAGGTCGGCGGCCACATGAATGTAGTCGGCGCGACCGGGGATCGGCGGGCACAGGTAGTTGGCCGGGATGTCCCAGTGCTGGATCCCGTACTGGGCTTTGAGCAGGGCACGGTTGAACACTCGCACGGCTTCGGGGTTGGCGAAATCGATGCTGGGTTTGCCGTGAGGGTTGGTGATGGTGAAGCGCGCCAGGTCAGGGTGGGCCTTGATCAGGCTCGGGAAGTCGTAGCGGCCCTGGTGGCGGTTGCGCGGGTGCAGGGTGGGTTTATTTTGAGTCATGCTCGGGTCCGGTGCTGCATGTGCTGGCCAGGGGGCCGCTGTGCGGCCCATTCGCGGCACAAGGCCGCTCCCACAGGATAGTGGGGCTCCTTGAAGGCAGCGCCGTTCCTGTGGGAGCGGCCTTGTGCCGCGAAACGAGGGCGAAGCCCTCGCTGGTCAGGTCAGCATTGTCAGGTTACAGCGCTGCAATCCGCGCATGCTGCTCGGTGAAGTTCGCCAACGCCTGCTCGGACTCGGCCAGCTTGGCACGTTCCTTCTCGATGACGGCAGGCGGTGCCTTGTCGACGAATGCGGCGTTGGACAGCTTGCCGCCCACGCGCGCCACTTCGCCTTGCAGGCGCTGGATTTCCTTGTTCAGGCGGGCCAGTTCGGCATTTTTGTCGATCAGCCCGGCCATCGGTACCAGCACCTGCAGGTCGCCCACCAACGCCGTGGCGGACAATGGCGCCTCGTCGTTGTCGCCCAGCACGGTAAACGATTCGACCTTGGCCAATTTCTTGAGCAAGGCTTCGTTTTCCTGCAGGCGACGCTGGTCGTCGGCGCTGGCGTTCTTCAGGAACAGCGGCAGTGGCTTGCCAGGGCCGATGTTCATTTCGGCGCGAATGTTGCGCAAGCCGACCATCAGCTCCTTGAGCCACTCGATGTCGCCTTCGGCAGCCACGTCGATGCGTGCATCATTGGCCTGGGGCCAGGGCTGCAGCATGATGGTCTTGCCTTCGACGCCCGCCAGGGGCGCGATGCGCTGCCAGATCTCTTCAGTGATGAACGGCATGAACGGGTGGGCCAGGCGCAATGCCACTTCCAGCACGCGAACCAAGGTACGGCGCGTGCCACGGGCGCGCTCCACAGGGGCCTGCTCGTCCCACAACACCGGCTTGGAAAGCTCCAGGTACCAGTCGCAGTACTGGTTCCAGATGAATTCGTACAGCGCCTGGCTGGCCAGGTCGAAGCGGAACTGCTCAAGCTGACGGGTCACTTCGGCTTCGGTGCGCTGCAGCTGCGAGATGATCCAGCGGTCGGCCAGCGACAGCTCGTAGGCTTCGCCGTTCTGGCCGCAGTCCTCACCCTTGTCCAGCACGTAGCGGGCGGCGTTCCAGATCTTGTTGCAGAAGTTGCGGTAGCCTTCGACGCGGCCCATGTCGAACTTGATGTCGCGACCGGTCGAGGCCAAGGAGCAGAACGTGAAGCGCAGGGCGTCGGTGCCGTAGCTGGCAATGCCCTCGGGGAACTCGGCCTTGGTCTGCTTGGCGATCTTCTCGGCCAGCTTGGGCTGCATCATGCCGCTGGTGCGTTTTTCCAGCAGGGCATCGAGGGTGATGCCGTCGACGATGTCCAGCGGGTCCAGCACGTTGCCCTTGGACTTGGACATCTTCTGGCCCTGGCCGTCACGCACCAGGCCGTGCACGTACACGGTCTTGAACGGAACCTGGGGCGTGCCGTCCTCGTTCTTGATCAGGTGCATGGTCAACATGATCATGCGCGCAACCCAGAAGAAGATGATGTCGAACCCGGTCACCAGTACATCGGTGGAGTGGAATTTCTTGAGGAACTCGGTTTGCTCCGGCCAGCCCAGGGTCGAGAAGGTCCACAGGCCCGAGCTGAACCAGGTATCGAGTACGTCGTCATCCTGGCGCAGGTTCACGTCCGCGCCGAGGCCGTGCTTGCTGCGCACTTCCTCTTCGTTGCGCCCGACGTAGACCCGGCCCGCCTCGTCGTACCAGGCCGGGATGCGATGGCCCCACCAAAGCTGACGGCTGATGCACCAGTCCTGGATGTCGCGCATCCAGGAGAAGTACATGTTCTCGTACTGTTTGGGCACGAACTGGATACGACCATCTTCGACCGCAGCGATGGCAGGCTCGGCCAATGGCTTGGTGGAAACGTACCACTGGTCGGTCAGCCACGGTTCGATGATGGTGCCCGAGCGGTCACCCTTGGGCACTTTCAAGGCATGGTCGTCGATGCCGACCAGCAGGCCCTGGGCTTCCAGGTCGGCAACGATCTGCTTGCGTGCAACGAAGCGATCCAGGCCGGCGTACTGGGACGGCAGGGCGGTGTCTACCTGGTCATTGAGCGAACCATCGAGGTTGAACGCCTGGACCGCTGGCAGCACCACGGCATTCTTGTCGAAAATGTTCAGCAGCGGCAGGTTGTGACGCTTGCCGACTTCATAGTCGTTGAAGTCGTGGGCCGGGGTGATCTTGACGCAACCGGTGCCGAACTCAGGGTCGCAGTAGTCATCGGCGACGATGGGGATGCGACGGCCAACCAGCGGCAACTCGACGAACTTGCCGATCAGGGCCTGGTAGCGTTCGTCGGTGGGGTTAACCGCGACGGCAGCGTCACCCAGCAAGGTTTCCGGACGCGTGGTGGCGACCACCAGGTAATCCAGCCCCTCGGCGGTGGTGGCACCGTCGGCCAGCGGGTAGCGCAGGTTCCACAGGTGGCCTTTCTCGTCGTGGCTTTCCACTTCCAGGTCGGAAATGGCGGTGTGCAGCTTGGTGTCCCAGTTGACCAGGCGCTTGCCCCGGTAGATCAGGCCGTCTTCGTGCAGGCGCACGAACGCTTCCTTGACCGCTTCGGACAGGCCATCGTCCATGGTGAAGCGCTCGCGGCTCCAGTCCACGGAGGAGCCAAGGCGACGAATCTGCCGGCTGATGTTGCCGCCCGACTGGTCCTTCCACTCCCAGATTTTTTCCAGGAACTGTTCGCGGCCCAGGTCATGACGGTTCAGGCCCTTGGCTTCGAGCTGACGCTCGACCAGCATCTGCGTGGCGATGCCCGCGTGGTCGGTACCCGGCTGCCAGAGGGTGTCGCGACCCTGCATGCGACGGAAGCGGATCAGGGCGTCCATGATCGCGTTGTTGAAGCCATGACCCATGTGCAGGCTGCCGGTCACGTTCGGTGGCGGGATCATGATGGTGTAGGACTCGCCTGCACCTTGTGGGGCGAAATAGTTCTCGGCTTCCCAGGTGTTGTACCAGGAAGTTTCGATGGCGTGCGGCTGGTAGGTCTTATCCATGCGCGGCGGGACCCTGTGCATTTATTCGGGAAAGCCGGGAAGTATAACCAAGCCGAAGGGCGCAGGCGACAAGCGGCTGCTGGGTGGGCAAGCGGTCTTCATCGCAGTTGGCGTTAGCGATTGGCGCGTAAGAGCGGCCTCGTGCCGCGATGGGCCGCGAAGCGGCCCCAGTATTTGAATCACAACATATAAAATGGGGCCGCTGCGCGGCCCATCGCGGCACGAGGCCGCTCCTACCAGAGGGGCGTAGCTTGCAGGGGTTTAAAGGCCAGGTGCTCAGCAGCCCCTTCACTCCGAACGCTTGATCAACCGCTCGATGCGCGCATCGAGGCGACGCTTGATCTCGTTTTCGATGTGCGGGGTAAAGTCGTTGATCACATCCTGCATGATCATCTGCGCTGCAGCGCGCAGTTCGCTTTCAAGGTGCAGCAGGGTGTCCTGGCGACGTGCTTGCGGGTCATCAAGGGGGTTGTCGCTGGCAGCCGGGTCGGCAGCGCTGTCAACGGGCGCAGGCGCCTGTTCCACCGTGTCGGTGAGCAAAGGCGGTTGCAGGTCGGCATCGCCAAGCAGTTGGCGAATCGACTCGAGGTCGTCGAGCAGGTGGGTGGAGCCGGGCAGGGGAGCGTGCTTGTCCATCGTTATCAAAATCGCTGTAAGCGGTGGTCTTGCAGAGCATAGCCTTGTTCACGGTAGAAACGGAATCGCTCACGCGCCGATTGGCGGATGGCGGCCTCTTCAACCACGATCTCGGCAACCCGCTCGAACTGGCTGACAAAACCGGGAACATTGGCGCCCAGGTTGATCAACAAGTCCTGGTGCCCCTGTGCATGATCCCCGACACCAAGCGCCACGCGCGCATCGGCGTGGTCTTCGGCCAGGTCATGGGGCACGAAGGCTTCGCCCCTGAATGCCCACAAACGCTTATCCAAGGCGGCACGCTGATCGTCATCCTGGCAATGCAGGTAGACGCGATGGCCCAGCCGCCAGGCTTTGTCGCACAGCTTGCAGGCGAAATCCAGGCGCGCCTCCAGCGAATCGGTGGGCAGTATGTAGAAGTCGACTTTGCTCATGTGGGTTCCGTTGGCCGGCAGTGCCCGAGGCACTGCCGGCGCTCGCCGTCAGGCGCCGGCACGGTCCAGCAGGTACTGGGTCAACAGGGGCACCGGGCGACCGGAGGCACCCTTGTCCTTGCCGCCGCTGATCCAGGCGGTACCGGCAATATCCAGGTGCGCCCAGTCATAGGCCTTGGCGAACCGCGACAGGAAGCAACCGGCGGTGATGGTGCCGGCTTTCGGCCCGCCAATGTTGCCCATGTCGGCGAACGGGCTGTCCAGTTGTTCCTGGTACTCATCGAACAGCGGCAATTGCCAGGCGCGGTCATCGGCGCGCTTGCCTGCCTCGAGCAGTTGGCTGACCAGCTCGTCGTTGTTGCCCATCAGGCCGCTGGTGTGGCTGCCCAGGGCGACGATGCAGGCGCCGGTGAGCGTGGCGATATCGATCACCGCCTGGGGCTTGAAACGCTCGGCGTAGGTGAGGGTATCGCACAGCACCAGGCGACCTTCGGCGTCGGTGTTGAGAATCTCCACGGTCTGGCCGCTCATGGTGGTGACAATATCACCAGGGCGAGTGGCGCCGCCGCTGGGCATGTTCTCGGCACAGGCGAGCAGGCACACCAGGTTGATGGGCAGTTGCAGTTCCAGCACCGCACGCAGGGTACCGAACACGCTGGCTGCGCCGCACATGTCGTATTTCATCTCGTCCATGCCGGCACCGGGCTTGAGGCTGATGCCGCCGGTGTCGAAGGTGATGCCCTTGCCTACCAGCACGAAGGGCTTGTCGCCTTTCTTGCCGCCTTGGTAGTTGAGCACGATCAGACGCGGAGGTTGATCGCTGCCCTGGCCGACGGCGTAGAACGCGCCCATGCCCAGGTCCTTGATCTTCTTCTCGTCCAGCACATCGACTTTCAGGCCCTTGTGCGCCTTGCCCAGCTCCTTGGCCTGCTCGGCCAGGTAGCTTGGATGGCACAGGTTGGGAGGCAGGTTGCCCAGGTCACGGGTATAGGCCATGCCGGTGGCAATGGCACTGGCGTGGCGCACGGCGCGCTCCACGTCGGTCTGGTTGAGTTTGGTGGTGAGCAGGGTGACTTTCTTCAGCGCCCGAGGCTCGGCCTTCTGGCTTTTGAAACGATCGAATACGTACTCGCCATCGAGTAGGGTTTCGCCCAGCAGGCGATATTTGCCGTAGCCTGTATCGCGGTTGCTCAGCGCAATGTCATCGAGTGCCAGAACGGCGTCGGCGCCGTTGAGGCCCTTGAGCACACCGGCAACGCTGGCCACCAGCTTGCGCCAGGTGCGATCACCCAGCGCCTCGTCCTTGCCACTACCCACCAGCAGCACACGCTCGGCCTTCAGGCCCGCAACAGCGTGCAGCAGCAGCGTCTGGCCAGGCTTGCCGACCAGGTCGCCACGCTTGAGCGCAGCGCTGATGGCGCCCTCGCTTGCCAGGTCCACGGCCTGGGCCACGGTGCCCAAGGCACGTTTTTCACCGACTGGGATGACCAGCGTTGCGGTCTTGACCGATGCAGCGGCTACGCTTTTTACAACCAGTTCCATCTCAGGGTCCCCGAATGATCGATACGTGTGGCGCCGTGCTGGCCGGCGCTTGGAACGCGACTGGCTGCGCGGTGGCAGGCCAGTGGAAAAGCTGCCAGTTTGAGCCTGCGGCCGGCGTGCTGACAACCCCGGCGTGCTGTGCGATGCGCGGCCAAGTGACAGGCGCGGTCAATCACAGGATAATGCGCGCACTTTATATGGAGGTTCGCCTTGGGCGAACCAGCATTGGCCTTGGATGTACTAAGTCATCGTCTGGTGCCATCGATTGGCAGTCCGTGCTGACAACCCAGGAGTGTCTGGTTTGATCGTCTTTCGTTATCTATCCCGCGAGGTCCTGGTGACCTTGAGCGCCGTCAGCGCCGTGCTGCTGGTGATCATCATGAGCGGGCGCTTCATCAAATACCTGGCCCAGGCTGCACAGGGGGTGCTCGACCCTGGCGTCCTGTTCCTGATCATGGGGTTCCGCCTGCCGGGCTTCCTGCAACTGATCCTGCCGCTGGGGTTGTTTCTGGGTATTCTGCTGGCCTATGGCCGGCTGTACCTGGAAAGCGAAATGACCGTGCTGTCGGCCACCGGCATGAGCCAGCAGCGCCTGCTCGCCATGACCATGGCGCCTGCGGCACTGGTGGCGCTGCTGGTGGCCTGGCTGAGCCTGAGCCTGGCACCCCTGGGCGTGGCCCAGGTACAGAAGATCATCAGCCAGCAGGATGCCCTGACCGAATTCGACACTTTGGTGCCGGGCCGCTTCCAGACCCTGCGCGATGGTTCGCGGGTGACCTACACCGAGCAGCTTTCCGATGACCGGGTAAACCTGGGCGGCGTGTTCATCTCGGAAAAACGCTTCAACCAGGACAAGACCAAGGACCGCGCCCCGTCGGTGCTGGTGGCCGAGCGCGGACACCAGGAAATCCAGGCTGACGGCAACCGTTACCTGGTGCTCGAAAACGGCTACCGCTACGACGGCAACCCAGGCCAGGCCGACTACCGCGCCATCAAGTACGACACCTATGGCGTGTTGTTGCCCAAGCCTGAAGTCAGCGAGGAGGTCACCGAGCGCGAGGCGATCCCCACCACCGACCTGTTCGGTGCCCAGGATTTGCGAGAGCGCGCCGAACTTCAATGGCGCCTGTCCCTGCCGATCCTGGTGTTCATCGTGACCCTGCTTGCCGTGCCGCTGTCGCGGGCCAACCCCCGGCAGGGGCGGTTCCTCAAGCTGCTGCCGGCCATCCTCCTGTACATGGCGTACCTGACAATGCTGATTTCCGTGCGCGGTGCACTCGAGAAGGGCAAGTTGCCCATCGCCCTTGGCATGTGGTGGGTGCATGGGCTGTTCCTGCTCATCGGCTTGGGCCTGATGTACTGGGAACCCCTTCGCCTCAAGCGCGCAGCCCGTCGTGCGGAGGTGGCCCGTGGCTAAGCTCGATCGTTATATCGGCCAGAGCGTGCTGGTGGCTATCCTGGCTGTCCTGGGCATCATCCTGGGGCTGGCCTCGCTGTTTGCCTTCATCGACGAAATGGGCGACCTGAGCGATACCTACACGGTGCTCGAAGCAGGCAAGTATGTGCTACTTACCGCGCCGCGGCGGCTGTACGACATGCTGCCGATGGCGGCGCTGATCGGCTGCCTGATCGGCCTGGGTACGCTGGCTAGCAGCAGTGAGCTGACCATCATGCGCGCCGCTGGGGTGTCGATCGGTCGCATCGTCTGGGCGGTGATGAAACCGATGCTGGTGCTGATGCTGGTTGGCCTGCTGATCGGCGAATACGTGGCACCGGTCACCGAAAACAAAGCCCAGGCCGATCGCTCCCTGGCCCAGGGTGGCGGTGAAGCGCAAAGCTCCAAGCGTGGCATGTGGCACCGGCAGGGCGAGGAGTTCGTGCACATCAACTCCGTGCAGCCCAACGGCCTTCTGCTGGGTGTGACCCGCTACCGGTTCGACGACCAGCGCAATATCATCAGCTCCAGCTTCGCGCGCCGGGCGCGTTACGAAAACGACCACTGGCTGCTGACCGATGTGCGCACCACCCTGTTCCATGGCGACCGTACCGAAGTCGTGCAAAACCCTGAAGAACAGTGGGATGTGTCGGTCACGCCGCAGTTGCTCAACACGGTGGTGCTGGCGCCTGAATCGCTGTCGATCACCGGCCTGTGGGACTACATCCACTACCTGTCCGACCAAGGGCTGAACAACGCCCGCTACTGGCTGGCCTTCTGGACCAAGGTCCTGCAACCGGCCATTACGGCAGCCCTGGTACTCATGGCCATTTCGTTCATTTTCGGACCGCTGCGATCGGTGACGCTTGGCCAGCGTGTCTTCACCGGTGTGCTGGTGGGCTTCGTGTTCCGTATCGCCCAGGACCTGCTGGGCCCCTCCAGCCAGGTGTTCGGCTTCCCGCCGTTGCTTGCGGTGGTGCTGCCAGCCGGCATCTGCGCCGTGGCAGGCTTGTGGTTGTTGCGCCGCGCTGGATAAACCTGCTGCGCAGCCGCATGGCTGCGTGCTTGACCCTAGGGGCCGCTATAGCGGCCCCTTGTGTTTCAGGGCCGCTGCCGCTTGAGTAGAACGCTCATTTCTTCGGCTTGGGGACTCGAACCAGTTGGCTCTCGGAGTAGATGTCGTGCCAGCTGCGTTTGCGCTTGTCGACCAGGGCCCAGAAGAAACCCAGCCCCAGGCATAGCCACGAGGCGATGGAAACGACAAACCGCAACAGCGCCTGCCAGAGCGTGATGGGCGAGCCATCGGCGTTCTGCACACGCACGCCCCAGACCTGCATGCCCAGTGTCTGCCCGCCATGGGTCCAGAACTTGGCGAAGAAACCGAATAGCACGAACAGCAGCACCGTGGACAGCAAAGGGTCGCCGTCGAGCGCGCCTGCTTCGGTGAGTTCGCGCATACGCTGCTGGCCGATGATCGCCATCTGGATCATCTTGTAGAGGCCTGCGGTGACGATCAGCAGGGCCGTGCACAGCAAAAAATCATAGAACACCGCCGCCAGGCGCCTGCCGAGGCCGACCGGAGGGAAATCACCTTGGGGAAGCAGTACAGGCTTGGACATGCAGAACAGCTCCATCACGCAAAGCCGCCATTCTACGGGCAAAAAAAAGCCCCTGCACTGAGCAGGGGCTTTTTGGGGGGTAACAAGGCTTATTCAGCAACCTGAACCTTGTCAGCCTGCATACCTTTCTGGCCTTGTACGGCTTCGAAAGTGACTTTCTGGCCTTCTTTCAGGCTCTTGAAGCCGTTGCCTTCGATGGCGCGGAAGTGCACGAACAGATCAGCACCGCTTTCTGGGGTGATGAAGCCGTAACCTTTTTCGTCATTGAACCACTTGACGGTACCGTTCTGACGCTGAGACATGGTCTTATTTCCTATGAAACTTAGGTTTGGATGACAGTTTTCTTTCGCTTTCAAACAAGCAAAAGAGTACTGGGCTGGGTTGCAGGAAAGTAAGAGACGTCGAACGGGTTGTAGCAGATTGCGGCTACTGGCCCAGGTCACGAACTGTTGCGACCCATGCAAACACAGTGCACTGACTCTACGCCAACTGCCGAGCGAAAAACAAGCCTTGCAGCGGGTGTAAAAGTGACTGTTTTACAACCCTTGGTCAAATCGCCGAAAGTGCATGGCGCCTGGCCTGGCGCCATGTTCGCAGTGGCGCGCGCCACGTTCGTAAACGAAGATACCGAGCACTGCCAAGTCGTCGATGAAGCTGCCTTAACCGCGATAGTAACGGGGCGCTACGAACGGCGTTTTACTGACTTTCAAGGCCACCTTCTTACCGCGCACAAGGGCATATAAAAGCGTGTCCAGGGCGGCATGTTCGGTGTCGACATACCCCATCGCCACAGGGGCGCTGAGTGTGGGCCCAAAGCCGCCACTGCAGATGGTGCCGACCGGGGTACCTTCTGCATCGACAATCTCGGCGCCTTCGCGCACAGGTGTACGTTCCTGGGGCAGCAAACCAACGCGCTTGCGTTTTACACCCTCACGTTGCTGGCCGAAGATGGCCTGCGCGCCCGGAAAGCCTCCGGCACGGGCACCATCGGCCCGGCGTGGCTTGGACATTGCCCACACCAGGTTGGCTTGCACGGGCGAGGTGTCGCCGCTCATGTCATGGCCATACAGGCACAGGCCAGCTTCCAGGCGCAACGAGTCACGGGCCCCTAGCCCGATCGGCTGGACCTCTGGCTGCTTGAGCAGCTCCCTGGCGAGCGTCTCTGCGCCCGCCACCGGCACGGAGATTTCATAACCATCCTCCCCGGTGTAACCCGACCGACTGACCCAGCACGGATGGCCCAGTAACGTGACAGGACGCACCTGCATGAACGTCATGTCAGCCACTTCATGCGCCAGACGCTGCAGGACCTTGACCGCTGCCGGCCCTTGCAAGGCGAGCAGGGCACGCTGGTCGAACAGCGGCTGGACCTCGCAACGTTGGCCGATATGCCGCTGCAGGTGCGCCAGGTCCTGATCCTTGCAGGCGGCGTTCACCACCAGCAGCAGTGTTTCGTCACCCAGATTGGCGACCATCAGGTCGTCGAGGATGCCCCCGTGTTCGTTGGTGAACATGGCATAGCGCTGCATGCCAACGGGCAGGTCGATGATGTCGACCGGCACCAGCGTTTCCAGGGCACTGGCAGCGTCGCGACCCTTGAGCAGAACTTGCCCCATGTGCGAGACGTCGAACAACCCGGCTTGTTCACGGGTGTGCAGGTGCTCTTTGAGCACGCCCAGAGGGTACTGCACCGGCATGTCGTAGCCCGCGAAGGGCACCATGCGCGCACCCAGTTCCAGGTGCAGGGCATGCAGTGGGGTTTTGAGCAGTGTTTCGGACATCGATGACTCCTTGCATGGGTTTCGGTCAATGTCCGGGGACATTGACCGCCAGGCGAATGACACACTCACGATCCGGCGCTGTCAGGCGTCCTGGTAGCTTTCGATCGACGGGCAGGCACAGACCAGATTGCGGTCGCCAAAGACGTTGTCGACCCGGCTCACAGGCGGCCAGTACTTGCTTTGCACCAGGCCAGGCAGCGGGTAGACCGCTTGTTCGCGGGAGTAACCATGGGCCCATTCGCCCACCAGTTCCGCTGCGGTGTGCGGCGCGTTCTTGAGCGGGTTGTCGTCCTTGTCCAGCGTGCCGTCCTCTACCGCGCGGATTTCCTCGCGGATCTGGATCATGGCTTCGCAGAACCTGTCCAGCTCTTCCCGTGATTCGCTTTCGGTCGGCTCGATCATCAGTGTGCCTGCCACCGGGAACGACATGGTCGGGGCATGGAACCCGTAGTCGATCAGGCGCTTGGCCACGTCGTCGACGCTGATGCCACTGCTGTCCTTGAGCGGGCGCAGGTCCAGGATGCACTCATGGGCGACCAGGCCATTGCTGCCGGTGTACAGCACCGGGTAGTGCTCCTCCAGGCGGCGAGCGATGTAGTTGGCATTGAGGATGGCCATCTGCGAAGCCCGCTTGAGCCCCGCGCCCCCCATCATGCGAATGTACATCCAGGTGATCGGCAGGATGCTGGCGCTGCCGAAGGGTGCGGCGCATACCGCGCCTTCGGCAGTGCCCAGGGCGGCATGGCCCGGCAGGAAGGGCGCCAGGTGCGATTTCACGCCGATCGGTCCTACGCCCGGCCCACCGCCGCCATGGGGAATGCAGAAGGTCTTGTGCAGGTTCAGGTGCGACACATCGCCCCCGAACTTGCCCGGCGCGCACAGGCCGACCATGGCGTTCATGTTGGCGCCGTCGATGTAAACCTGGCCGCCGTTGTCGTGGACGATGGCGCAAATCTCGCCGATCGCTTCCTCGAACACCCCATGGGTGGACGGGTAGGTGATCATCAGCGCCGCCAGGCGTTCGCGGTGCTCGATGGCCTTGGCACGCAGGTCGGCGACGTCAACGTTGCCGCGCGCGTCGCAGGCCGTGACCACCACCTGCATGCCGGCCATGTTGGCCGTTGCCGGGTTGGTGCCATGGGCTGAAGAAGGGATCAGGCAGATGTCGCGATGCCCTTCGTTACGGCTGCGGTGATAGGCGCGGATCGCCAATAGGCCCGCGTACTCGCCCTGAGAACCGGCGTTGGGTTGCAGCGAGACGGCATCGTAGCCCGTGGCTGCGCAGAGCATGGCCTCCAACTCCGACGTCAATTGCAAGTAGCCCTGGCTTTGCTGCGCTGGGGCGAAGGGGTGCAGGTTGCCGAATTCTGCCCAGGTGACCGGGATCATTTCGCTGGCAGCGTTGAGCTTCATGGTGCACGAGCCCAGTGGGATCATGCTGCGGTCCAGGGCCAGGTCCTTGTCGGCCAGCTTGCGCAGGTAGCGCATCAACTCCGTTTCGCTGTGGTAGCGGTTGAACACGGAGTGTTCGAGGAACGTCGTACGACGCAGCAAGGCCTCGGGCAGCAGTGCACCGCTGCTGGCGGCCAGCGCCTGGAAGTCAGGCTGCGTTTGACCCTCGCCAAACAGCTGCCACAGCGCCTGTACATCGGCCGGGGTGGTGGTTTCGTCCAGCGATACGCCTACATGGCCGGCGTCGACCTGGCGCAGGTTGATGCCTTGGGCGCGGGCTTTCTCGTGCAGGCTGAGGGTGGCATCGCCAGTGGCCAGGGTCAGAGTGTCGAATGCTATGTCGTTCACCACTGTCACAGCCATCGCCCGCAGGCCCTGTGCCAGGATGGCGGTCAAGCTGTGGGTACGTTGTGCAATGCGCTTGAGGCCTTCAGGGCCGTGATAGACGGCGAACATGCTGGCAATGTTGGCAAGCAGCACCTGGGCGGTGCAGATGTTGCTGGTGGCCTTTTCGCGGCGAATGTGCTGCTCACGTGTCTGCATGGCCAAGCGCAGGGCCGTCTTGCCGAACCGGTCGATCGATACGCCGACCAGGCGCCCTGGCATGTCGCGCTTGAAGGCATCGCGGGTCGCGAAGTAGGCCGCATGCGGCCCGCCGAAGCCCAGGGGCACACCAAAGCGCTGGGCGCTGCCGATGGCCACGTCGGCCTCGAACTCGCCAGGTGGGGTCAACAGGGTCAAGGCCAGCAGGTCTGCCGCCACGGCCACCAACGCATTGGCGTGATGGAACCGCTGCACCACTTCCCGGTAATCGAAGATACCACCGGTGCTGGCGGGGTACTGCAGCAAGGCGCCGAAGAATGGGCTGGCATCATCGAGCGCCTGCTCGTCGCCTACCACCACCTCGATGCCCAAGGGCTCTGCGCGGGTACGCAGTACATCGAGGGTCTGCGGGTGGCAATGCATCGAGGCGAAGAAGCGGTTGCTGGCCTTGTTCTTCGACAGGCGCTTGCAGAACGTCATGGCTTCGGCAGCCGCCGTGGCTTCATCGAGCAGCGAAGCATTGGCGATCGGTAACCCTGTGAGGTCGCTGATCAGGGTCTGGAAATTGAGCAAGGCTTCCAGCCGGCCCTGGGAAATTTCTGGCTGGTAGGGCGTGTACGCGGTGTACCAGGCCGGGTTTTCCAGCAGATTGCGCAGGATGGGCGCGGGCGTGTGGGTGTTGTAGTAACCCTGGCCTATGTAACTTTTGAAAAGCTGGTTCTTGCCGGCGATGGCCTTCAGGGCGGCGAGCGCATCCGCTTCGCTGTGCCCATCGTCCGTGCCCAGCACGCTGGTGCCCTTGATGCTGGCGGGGATGACGGCGTCGGTCATGGCCTCCAGTGAATCGAAGCCCAGGGTGTCGAGCATGGCCTGCTCGTCTTCGCTGCGTGGCCCGATGTGACGGGCAATGAACTCATTGGCAGTGCCGAGGTTGATAGTCATGGCGTGGTTCCTCAGGCGTCGTCGTTGGCGTTGAGCAGGCGGTCGTAGGCACCCTGGTCGAGCAGGGCGCTCACAGCGCTGGCGTCGGCAGGCTTGAAGCGGAAGAACCAGCCTTCGCCCAGCGGGTCCTCGTTGACCAGCTCGGGGCTATCTTCAAGCTGGGCATTGACCTCAATCACTTCGCCGGCCAGCGGCATGTAGACGCCGCTGGCAGCCTTGACCGACTCGACGGTGGACGCTTCGCTGCCTTTGTCATAGTGCTGCAGCTCCGGCAGCTGCACGAACACCACATCGCCCAGTGCATTCTGGGCATAGGCGGTGATCCCTACGGTGACGCTGCCATCGGCTTCTACACGCAGCCATTCGTGGTCGTCGGTGAAACGCAACTCGCTCATGAAAAATCCTCGTGGACCGGGTGGCACGATTAGGTTCGCGCTCTGGTGGGTTTTCAGTAAGCAATAACGTGGCCAACTGTGCACAGGCCAGCTATATCAGCTTCCTGGAGTGAGGACTCGAAGTGGCGTAAGCGGCTTTTGGAGTGAAATCGTTACATTAAGTCGCGCTTTATTTTTGTGGTGGTTGTGATCGCCGTGATTTACGTCATCACCGCATTTGTAACGATTCAATTACAGTGTATTGAATTAGTTACGGCTAACTGGCCTGCCTCCATCCTCAGCGGTAGTTGACGAGGTGAAACGGTGGCACGCTGAACAGGGGCTTCCAGGTTTCTAGCCATCTTGAGCCCAAAACAGACGACTCCCGCAGCTCATCGTGCGGGAGTCTTTCAGCTTACCGGTTCGGCAACGCCATCACGGCTTCATTACTGAAAAAACGGCAGCGCCAGATACACCTTGATCACCACCACATTGATCAAGTCAATGAAGAACGCCCCCACCATCGGCACCACCAGAAATGCCACGTGCGAAGGCCCGAACCGTTGGGTCACCGCCTGCATGTTCGCGATTGCGGTAGGCGTTGCACCCAGCCCGAAGCCGCAGTGGCCGGCGGACAGGACAGCCGCGTCGTAGGTGCGGCCCATGACCCGGAAGGTGATGAAGATGGCAAACAGCGCCATCAGCAGGGTCTGCGCCGCCAGCAGCACGAAGAACGGCAGTGCCAGTGCAGCCAGGTCCCACAGTTTCAACGACATCAACGCAATGGCCAGAAACAACGACAGGCTCACATTGCCCAGTACCGACACTTCCCGCTCGAACACCTGATAAAAGCCGAAGGCTGACAGGCCATTGCGCAGCAGTACGCCCACGAACAATACGCAGACGAAGTTTGGCAACTCGAAGGCGGTGCCCTTGAGCAGCTCATTTAGCACGGTACCGGTCAACAGGCTTACTGCAATCAGAGCAAGCGTCTCGATCACGGAAAACGAGGTGATCAGGCGTTCTTTCTCCGGCTGCTCGAAGCCTGAGGGCAATTGAGGCGTGTTGTTAGCCAAGCCAGGGGTCGCGACCCGCTTGATCAGTAGGCGGGCCACGGGACCGCCAATCAAGCCGCCCAAGACCAGCCCGAACGTGGCGGAGGCCAATGCCAGCTCCGAGGCCGAGGCCAGGCCGAACTTTTCAGTGAAGGTGGCGCCCCACGCAGCACCGGTGCCATGGCCTCCCGACAGGGTGATCGAGCCGGCCAGCAGGCCCATCAGCGGGTCTAACCCCAGCGCCGTGGCCAGACCGATGCCCAGGGCGTTCTGCACCACCAGCAGGCCGGTCACCACCGCCAGGAACACGACCACCGCACGCCCACCTTTTTTCAGGCTGGCAAAATCGGCGTTCAGGCCGATGGTGGCGAAGAATGCCAGCATCAAAGGTGTCTGCAGGGAGGTGTCGAAGTGAACTTGCACATCGAAGGTGCGCAGCACCAGCAGGGCAATCGCGACCACCAGGCCGCCGGCGACCGGTTCAGGGATGTTGTAGGCACGCAGAAAACCTATGCGTGCGACCAGACCGCGACCTAGCAGCAGCACCAGGGAAGCGGCCACCAGCGTGCCGTAAAAATCGAGTTCGAACATCAGATACTCTCGTTGAATCCATAACGGACCGCTGACCGCTCTGGGGCGGTCTGGCGGGGTGACAGGCAGGATTGCACTGGCGCCATTCTACGAGGCGTGAGGAAAGACGTATCCGGGGAACGCCTAGGAAAAGTCTGCTAAAACAGAGGGAATTGTCGTCAACCTCAGGTTTTTCCAGGAATTCCGTATTTGCGCAGGCGTTGGGCAATGGCGGTATGTGAGGTCTGCAGCCGGGCCGCCAGCAACCGGGTCGAGGGGTAGCTGGTATACAGCCGTTGCAACAGTTCACGCTCGAAATCACCCACCGCCTGTTCCAGGCTGGCCACGTCGCCCTCATGGGTGCGACTGACAGACGTGCCCGCGATGTCCAAATCGCCGATGTCCACCAGGTTGCTTTCGCAGATAGCGGCGGCGCGAAAGATCACGTTCTGCAATTGCCGCACATTGCCCGGCCAAGGGTTAGCCAGCATGGCGCTGTGGGTGGCGGGGGTGAGCCTGCAGGCAGGCCGCTGGATCTGTGTGCAGGCCTGCTGCATGAAGAAGTGCGCGAGCATCAGGATGTCCTGGCCGCGGTCACGCAGGGGGGGAACCTGCAGGTTCAGCACGTTGAGGCGGTAGAACAGGTCCTCGCGGAACGTGCCCTCGGCCACCATCTGCTCCAGGTTACGGTGGGTCGCGCTGATGATACGCACGTTGACCTTCACTTCCCGGTCCCCCCCCACGCGGCGGAAACTCCCGTCACTGAGAAAACGCAGCAGCTTGGCTTGCAGGTAGGGGGACATCTCGCCGATCTCATCGAGAAACACCGTGCCCTGGTTGGCCAGCTCCATCAGCCCTGGCTTGCCGCCGCGCTGAGCGCCAGTGAAGGCGCCTGGTGCATAACCGAACAGTTCGCTCTCGGCCAGGCTTTCAGGCAAGGCGGCGCAGTTCAGGGCCAGAAAGGGGGCCGCGTGACGGCTGCTGATCGCGTGGCAGGCGCGGGCCACCAGTTCCTTGCCGGTGCCGGTCTCGCCATGCACCAACAGCGGTGCATCCAGTGTGGCCACGCGCAAGGCACGGGCCTTCAGGGTACGGATGGCGGGTGATTCGCCCAGCAGGGCGTCGAAACCCTCGGCATGGTCATGGCGCAGGGCCGATAGCCGCTCACCCAATCGCGTGGGCGGGTAAAGGGTCAGCAGGCCGCCGGTATGGGTGATTGGCATGGCGTCGAGCAGCAGGCTCTGGCCATTGAGCTGCATTTCGCGCATGGGCAGGTGAAAGTTGCTGTCGAGCAACGCTTGCAGCAGGCCCGGGTCGCCAAACAACTCGCCTACGCAGCGCCCGGCCGACTCCCGACCACACAGCGCCACCAGCGCAGGGTTGGCCAGCAACACCTTGCCGGCCCTGTCCACCGCCAGCACCGGGTCGCTCATGGCGGCCAGCAGTGCATCGAGCTGCAGGTGACGACGTTGCCCCGGCAGGATATCGACCACCTCCACTGCCTTCACACCCTGTACGTCGAACAAGGCGTCATGCAGCTCTTCCAGCACGGCGGGGCTGAGGGTCGGTGCGTCGATGTAGACGTTCGGCGGCACCATCTCCACGGCATCGAGGTTGAGGTTGCGCGCACCGAGCAGCGCCAGGACTTCCTGAGTGATGCCGACGCGGTCGATGAAGCTGACATGGATACGCATGGGGCAATACGAAATGGCCGGGTAGGGCGCTAGTATGCCTCAAGCGGATCCTGCTCGTGACGGGTCGCGTCCTACTCCAGATGCTCAGGCTTGATGGGGTCACCGGACTTCACGTCCAGCTTGGCGCGGATGTCCTCGAACATCCAGTCGTAGATCCTGTGGGGTGAAGCCAGGCTTTCGAATTTCTTCGGTGGGGCCAGGTAAGCCTGGGCGCGGCGACTCAGTTGCATCAGAAAACTGGGCAGCACCTGATCCTTGGGCAGAAAGAAAGCCTCGTCGACAGGCTTGCCCTCGATACTGCCCCTCATGCGGAACTGAATGCCCCTGCCCTCACGGGGGTCGGTAAAGGCCTCGTAGTCCACCTTGAGGTCATAGCTGTGGTCACTGCTGTTGAGCGCAGTGCGCTCGATGTGGACGTGACCGGGTTCATATTTGGCCATGGGCTCTCCTGTATGAGATTGGGCGGGCACATGGCCCGCCGACGGTATTCAACGGTAGCTGATCCCAGGGGCAGCGGTCGAAACCCGCGTGCCGGCGGTACCGCTCACGATGCGCTCGATATTGGCCAGCGAGCTGATCACCGCCACCTTGCCCGTGTGCCGGGCAAAGTCGCAGGCCGCTTGCACCTTGGGCCCCATCGAAC
Organism: Pseudomonas sp. SGAir0191; assembly: GCF_002812565.2. Classification (NCBI taxonomy): domain Bacteria; kingdom Pseudomonadati; phylum Pseudomonadota; class Gammaproteobacteria; order Pseudomonadales; family Pseudomonadaceae; genus Pseudomonas; species Pseudomonas sp. SGAir0191. The sequence continues at coordinate 3,965,096 of NZ_CP025035.2, read as the reverse complement.
CTGCCGCGAAACCTAGCGTGTCCAGCTCGTCAGGGTGGGCCTGGGCGATGGCGCGTTGGGTCGGCTTGCCAAAATCGATGTACGCCGCCTCCACATCGGTGGCAATGATCAGCAGGTCGGCCTCGAGCTGTTCGGCCAGCAGTGCAGAGCACAGGTCCTTGTCGATCACCGCCTCGATACCCTTGAGCTTACGGTGTTCATCGTAGAGGGTCGGGATGCCGCCGCCGCCGGCACAGATCACGATGCTGCCCTTTTCGAGCAGCCATTTGATAGGGCGGATTTCGAAGATGCGTTTGGGCCTGGGGCTTGCCACCACCCGGCGATATTTGTCCCCGTCAGGCTTGACCACCCAGCCCTTTTCAGCGGCCAGGCGCTGGGCTTCATCCTTGCTGTAGACCGGGCCGATGAACTTGCTCGGGTCCTTGAACGCAGGGTCCTCGGCGTCCACTTCGACCTGGGTCAGCAGGGTGGCAAACGGCACGCCGACGTCCAGCAGGTTGCCCAGTTCCTGCTCGATCATGTAGCCGATCATGCCCTCGGTTTCGGCGCCCAACACGTCCAGCGGATAGGCCTCGTCGGGCTTGTACGACAGCCCTTGCAAGGCCAGCAGGCCCACTTGCGGGCCATTGCCATGGGCGATTACCAGCTCGTTACCGGGGTGGATCTTGGCAATCTGCTCGGCAGCGGTACGAATGTTGGCGCGCTGGTTTTGCGCGGTCATGGGCTCGCCACGGCGCAGCAGGGCATTGCCGCCTAGTGCAACAACGATACGCATGGAGAATGTCCTTTATCGAAAGTCGTGAGCGGCTGCAGGACGGCTAATGCGGCCCGCTAACAGCCGCAATGCCAAAGCAGGCGGCGATCTACAGATCGGCCAGTGTCGACACCAGGATCGCCTTGATCGTGTGCATGCGGTTTTCCGCTTGCTCGAACGCAATGCAGGCCGGGGACTCGAACACGTCATCGGTCACTTCGATGCCGTTAGTGAGGTCCGGGTACTGCTCGGCGATCTGCTTGCCCACCTTGGTCTCGCAGTTGTGAAACGCCGGCAGGCAGTGCATGAACTTGGTCCTGGGGTTGCCGCTGGCCTTCATCAGCTCGGCGTTGACCTGGTAGGGCTTGAGCAGCTTGATGCGTTCGCCCCAGGCTTCGATGGGTTCGCCCATCGATACCCACACGTCGGTATGAATGAAGTCCACGCCCTTGACGGCGGCCTTGGCATCTTCGGTGAGGGTGATGCGGGCACCGCTTTGCTCGGCGTACTGCTTGCAACGTTGCGCCAGGTCATCGTGGGGCCAGAGGTCCTTGGGCGCAGCGATGCGCACGTCCATGCCCAGCTTGGCGCCGATCAACAGCAGCGAGTTGCCCATGTTGTTGCGCGCATCGCCCAGGTAGGCGTAGCTGATGTCATGCAGCGGCTTGTCGCTGTGTTCGCGCATGGTCAACACGTCGGCAATCATCTGGGTAGGGTGATATTCATCCGTCAGGCCATTGAATACTGGCACGCCGGCATACTTGGCCAGTTCTTCGACGATTTCCTGCTTGAAGCCGCGGTATTCGATTGCGTCGTACATGCGCCCGAGCACGCGAGCGGTGTCCTTCATGCTTTCCTTGTGGCCGATCTGCGAGGAGTTCGGGTCGATGTAGGTGACGTTGGCGCCTTGGTCGTAAGCGGCCACTTCGAAAGCACAACGGGTACGCGTGGAGGTTTTTTCAAAGATCAGCGCAATGTTGTTGCCCTTGAGGTGCTGCTGTTCGGTGCCGGTGTACTTGGCCCGTTTGAGGTCGCGGGACAGGTCCAGCAGGTAACGCAGCTCACGGGTGCTGTGGTGTTCCAGGCTGAGCAGGTTGCGGTTGTGAATGTTGAACGCCATGACTTTTCTCCTGGGTGTGGTGAACGCCGGGCCGCTACCGGGTAGGGGCGGCTTGGTTGATGGACGTCAGTAATCGATGGGGTCGCGAACGATAGGGCAGGTCATGCAGTGGCCACCGCCGCGGCCGCGGCCCAGTTCGCCAGCACTGATGGTGATCACTTCTACCCCGGCCTTGCGCAGCAAGGTATTGGTGTAGGTGTTGCGGTCGTAACCAATGACCACGCCTGGCTCCAGCGCCACCACGTTGTTGCCGTCATCCCATTGCTCGCGTTCGGCGGCAAAGCTGTTGCCACCGGTTTCGACCACCCGCAGGCGCACACCCAGCTGTTCGCCCACAACCTCGATGAACGACTTGTGCTCGCGGCGCACGTCCATGCCATAGGGCCGGCTTTCGTCGGGCTGGATGATGAACGGTACGATCTCGCTGACCACCTCGGGGAAGACCGTGACCAGGTCGCGGTCGCAGAAGCTGAACACGGTGTCCAGGTGCATGGCGGCGCGGGACTTGGGCAAGCCGGCGACGATGACCTTGTGCACGGCGCCCTTGGCGAACAGGCTCTGCGCCAACTGGCCGATGGCCTGGCGAGAGGTACGCTCGCCCATGCCGATCAGCACGATGCCGTTGCCGATGGGCATGACATCACCACCTTCGAGGGTGGACTGACCATGGTCCTTGTCCGGGTCCCCGTACCAGACCTGGAAGTCGGCGCCTGTGAACTGCGGGTGGAACGTGTAGATGGCGGTGGTGAGCAGCGTTTCCTGGCGCCGTGCCGGCCAGTACATGGGGTTGAGCGTGACGCCCCCGTAGATCCAGCAGGTGGTGTCGCGGGTGAATTGGGTATTGGGCAACGGTGGCAGGATGAAACTCGAATGGCCCAGGTAGTCGTTGTACATCTTGACCACTTCGGCGCCTTCGCTTTGCGGCAGATCCTGGCCAGCCACACCGCCAATCAAAAATTCAGCCAGATGACGCGGCTCCATGCCTTCGAGCCAACTGCGCACCTCATTGGTCAGGCCTACCCCGACGGTGTCGGGGGTGATCTTGCGGTCCAGTATCCATTTGAGCGCTTCGGGTTGCTGCACGATGTCGGTCAGCAGGTTGTGCATTTCCAGCACATCGACACCCCGCTCGCGCATCTTGGTAACGAAATCGAAGTGGTCACGCTTGGCCTGATCCACCCAGATCACATCGTCAAACAACAGCTCGTCGCAGTTGGTCGGGGTCAGGCGCTTGTGCGCAAGGCCCGGCGCGCACACCATGACCTTGCGCAGCTTGCCGGCTTCGGAATGCACACCGTATTTCTGTTTTTCAGCGGACATGGTTTCAATCCTCCATTGAGTCGAAGAGGGATCACAGCGTCAGGAAGCCGTCGTACAGGCCGAAGGCTGCCACCAGGGCACCGATGACCACGGCTGCGAAAATCAGTTTTTCCACGGGGGTGAAGACGGGTTGGCCCACTTCACGCTTGGCCTTTGCAAACAGGATGGCGCCAGGGGCATACAGCAGCGCCGAGAGCAGCAGGTATTTCACTCCGCCGGCATACAGCAGCCAGATGGCATAGAGCAGGGCGACGCTGCCGATGAACAGGTCCTTGCGGCGTTCGGCCAGCGCCTGTTGGTAGGTTTCACTGCGCACCGCCAGCAACACGGCGTAGGCCGCCGACCACAGGTAGGGCACCAGGATCATCGAAGTGGCCAGGTAGATCAGCGACAGGTAGGTACTGTTGGAGAACAGCGTGATCACCAGGAAGATCTGCACCATGGCGTTGGTCAGCCACAAGGCGTTGGCAGGCACCTGGTTGGCGTTCTCGCGGCGCAGGAAGGCCGGCATGGTGTGGTCCTTGGCAGCGGCGAACATGATCTCGGCGCACAACAGCACCCAGGACAGCAGCGCACCGAGCAGTGAGATGATCAGGCCGACGCTGATCAGCACGGCGCCCCAGTGACCGACCACGTGCTCGAGCACGGCCGCCATCGAGGGGTTCTGCAATCCTGCCAGTTCAGGCTGGGTCATGATGCCCAGCGACAGCACATTGACCAGCACCAGGAACAACAGCACGGTGATGAAGCCGATGACGGTGGCCTTGCCTACATCGGAGCGTTTTTCCGCACGGGATGAGAAGATGCTCGCGCCTTCGATGCCGATGAACACCCACACCGTCACCAGCATCATGTTGCGCACCTGATTCATCACGCCGCCCAGTTCAGGTGTACCGATGCCCCATATATCGGCGGTGAAGATGTCCAGCCGGAAGGCGAACAGGCAGATCAGCGCGAACAATACCAGGGGCACCACCTTGGCCACCGTGGTAACCAGGTTGATGAACGCCGCTTCACGGATGCCTCGCAGCACCAGAAAATGCACTGCCCACAGCAGGATCGAGGCGCCGATGATCGCGGCCGGCGTGTTGCCCTCGCCAAACACTGGGAAGAAGTAGCCCAGGGTGCTGAACAACAGCACGAAATAGCCGACGTTCCCCAGCCAGGCACTGATCCAGTAGCCCCAGGCCGAGGAAAAGCCCATGTAATCGCCGAAACCGGCCTTGGCATACGCATAGACCCCGCCGTCCAGGTCAGGCTTGCGGTTGGCCAGCGTCTGGAATACGAAGGCCAGGGTCAGCATGCCCACGGCGGTGATAGCCCAGCCAATCAACACTGCGCCTACGCCGGCGCTGGCGGCCATGTTCTGCGGAAGGGAAAAGATGCCGCCACCGATCATCGAGCCGACGACCAGCGCAACTAACGCACCGAGTTTTAGTTTTGCGGGAGAATCAGACATTTAACAACTCCTGCCAGGAGGAAGTTGGCCCCAGATTAAATCTGATGCCGTGGCCATACGCTGATATGGATCAGTGCATTGCAAGGTAAGGCCGTTGAATTACCTTACCGAACTCCTGGAGATTGCCGACTGCCATGGCTGCAGGCCTTGTACGCTGGCACCTCCATGTCTTGCTACGCTTCATCCCTCTAGCCTGCGAAGGTTGAAACTAGTCGCTTCTGGGCAGAGCGCAAATTTTTTACCGGTATTTATGCTTTTATCGAAATAGTGTGAACCGGTTGGCACTCTGGAGTTCTTAACAACCGCCCGCTTAGACGTTAATGGCTTAGTGGCTAAATGAAAGTACGGCTGTAACTGAGGTCAGCCTGTATTAATAAACAGCGTCTTGTTACAACTGCACGACTGTCAGGAAATATTTGGAGACCTATGGGCGAACAAGGACAGAAACTACGTCTAGGGGCATTGGTGGCGCTGGTCGTGGGTTCGATGATCGGTGGCGGCATTTTTTCCTTGCCCCAGAACATGGCGGCCCGTGCCCAGGCCGGGGCGGTGCTGATTGGCTGGGGGATCACTGCCGTGGGCATGCTGGCCCTGGCCTTCGTCTTCCAGACGCTGGCCAACCGCAAGCCCGAACTGGATTCAGGCGTGTATGCCTATGCCAAGGCTGGGTTCGGCGACTACATGGGGTTTTCCTCGGCGTGGGGCTACTGGATCAGTGCCTGGCTGGGGAACGTCGGCTATTTCGTGCTGTTGTTCAGCACCCTTGGGTTCTATTTCCCGGTGTTCGGTGAAGGCAATACCCCAGTGGCCATCGGATGTGCCTCGGTGTTGCTGTGGGCGGTGCATTTTCTGGTATTGCGCGGGATTCGCGAGGCGGCGTTCATCAACCTGGTGACCACAGTGGCCAAAGTGGTGCCGCTGGTGCTGTTCGTCGTCATCGCGGCCTGCGCTTTTCGCCTGGATATCTTCACCCAGGACATCTGGGGGCTGGGCAATCCGGCGTTCGGCAGCGTGCTCGAGCAAGTGCGCAACATGATGCTGGTAACGGTGTTCGTCTTCATCGGTATCGAAGGCGCCAGTGTGTACTCAGGCAGGGCTCGACGGCGGGCCGACGTGGGCAGGGCCACGGTCATCGGCTTCGTGGGTGTGCTGGCACTGCTGGTACTGGTCAACGTCCTCTCCCTAGGGGTCATGACGCAACCGGAGCTGGCCGGCTTGCAGAACCCTTCGCTGGCGGCGGTCCTGGCCCACATCGTCGGCCCTTGGGGCGCGTTGCTGATCAGCCTGGGGCTGGCGGTGTCGTTGCTGGGGGCGTTGCTGTCGTGGGCGCTGCTGTGTGCCGAGATTCTCTACGCCACGGCGCGCGACCAGACCATGCCCCGTTTCCTTGCCCAGGAGAACGCCAACCAGGTACCTGCCAATGCACTGTGGCTGACCAACGGCATGATCCAGGGTTTTTTACTGATCACGCTGGTGTCCGCCGGTACCTATACCAGCCTGATCTACCTGGCCTCGTCCATGATTCTGGCGCCGTACCTGTGGTCCGCCGCGTACGCCATGTCGCTGGCCGTGCGGGGGGATACTTACGAAGGCCAACCGGCCCAGCGGCGCAAGGACCTGCTTGTGGCCGCGCTCGCGGTGGTGTACGCCGTCTGGCTGCTGTATGCCGGTGGCCTGAAGTACCTGCTGCTCTCGGCGCTATTGTACGCACCGGGGGTGATCCTGTTTGCCCGGGCCAAACATGAACAAGGGCTTAAGCTTTTCACGCTGACAGAGAAGCTGCTCTTCGCCGCCGTGCTATCGGGTGCGGCGCTGGCAGGCTATGCCCTCTGGTCAGGGTTGCTGAGCCTGTGAGCCGGCTGTGAACGGCCGTTCCGGTCGCGACCAGATCCACAGGTTGCCCAGGCTCATACCGGCAATGGCCAGGAATACCGGCCAGTGATGCTCAAGAAACACCAGCATCAAAACCGCGCAGAGCAACATGCTGACCGTCGCACTGACCTTCGCCCGCCGCTGGATGACCTTGCCGTTGCGCCAGTTGTACAGGATAGGGCCGAACAACCGGTGGCTTTCCAGCCAGGCGGACAGGCGAGGCGAGCTTCGCGTGGCCGCCCACGCCGACAACAGGATGAATTCGGTGGTCGGCAAGCCCGGAATGACAATGGCGACCAGGCCTACCCCCAGGCTTGCGTAAGCCAGGATCGCATACAGCAGACGGGCAATTTTGGAGCGGGCAGGTTGGGTCATGGGCTCACTGCTAGAACGAACGGCCCCGGTCAGAGGGCCTTTGAAAGTGTTTCAAGCCTGCTCGGCATTCATGGCATAGGCCTGTTTGAGCAAGACGGTGAAGCGCTCGAACGCTGCGACGGCGCCGTGTTCGGCAGCCGCCTCTTCTTCAGCTGACAGTATCAGGCCATCGAGTGTTCGCGTGAACTGCTTCCAGCCTTCGGCGCGCCCACCAGCGGGCTCGCCCAGGTGACGGGCGCCGAAGGTCTCCGACAAGCCCAGCGCCGCGGCCCGCTTGATCAGAAACGCGGCGCCCAGTTTGGAGCCTTCGGACACGAAGATCCAGCCTAATGCCTCTGCCATGCTTGGACGTTGCACCGCCCCCGGTAGCTCGGCAGGCGCCTGCATGTCCAGGTCCGCCAGGTCCTGACGCGCCTGACGGGCTCGACAACGCTCGGCAAGGTCGGGTAGGAGGGCGATCAATTGCGGGTCGTTGTAAAGCGGCTGCAGTTCGGCCTGGAACAGGTACTGGGCAACCACGAAGCGGGCAAAACTTTCGCGGCTATCGAATGGCGCATGGGATTTGACCAGGGCGTCGAGTGCGGCATGGGGCGCCTGGGTCACCAGGTTCAGGCGTTGGGTACGCGAAGAAGTGCGGTTGTTCATGATGCAGTCCTTGGAAAGCGAAGCGTTTCAATACAAGACGAATCAACAGGGGCAGGGGCGTAAAAAGCCCTGCAGTAGCAGGCGTGGGTGCTGGAAGCCAAGCCGGGTGCACAGCGGCCCGGCCGGCCCCAGCTGCGCCAGCGCCTCAGATATCCCACACCACGTTGATGGCGAAGTTACGGCCCGGCATGCTCAGGCGGTCGATGTTGGCCGGCTGGGTCACCGCGGCCTCCCCTTGGCCGTCGTAGCTGCGCACCGAGTCCCACTGCCAGTATTTCTTGTCGGTGAGGTTGTACAGGCCGGCGTTCACAGTGATGTCATCGGTGACGTTGTAGAAGCCGGTCAGGTCCAGTACGCCATAGCCGGGCGTGCGGAACTTCGACGCCGAGCCATCGGGCGAATAGAAGGTGCTGTCGTCGACCCGCGTCTTGCGCTTGACCAGCGTCCAGCTCAGCAGCCCACCCATGTCGCCCTGCGTGTAGCCCAGGCCCACGACGCCCTTGAGCGGGTTGACGGTGTTGAGCGGCTGGCCGCTGTCGTCGTTGCGGCCGTAGGTGTACGCCAGGGAGCCTTGTGCATACAGCCCCGCTGGCGCGCCAAACCGGTCGAGTTCCAGCTGGCCTCTTACCTCGGCACCTTTGATGGTCGCGCGCTTGATGTTGTTGGCCTGGAATGTCTGTTCGAGGTTGGCGCTCTGCACGGCGTCTTCGTCAATGAAGTCGCGGTACTTGTTGTAGTAGACCGCCACATCGAAGCTGCCCGCGTCGAAGCGGCCGCGCAGGCCGGTTTCCAGGCCCTTGCTGCGCTCAGGCAGCAGGCCAGGGTTACCCTCCACGCGGTAGCCTTGCTCCAGGTTCACGAACTTGCCGTACATGGACTTGGCCGTGGGCGTGCGGAAGCCCTGGGCGTATTGCGCGTATCCGGTGTAGTGGTCGTTGAAGGCATAGGTCACCCCCAGCTTGGGCGACACGCGGTGCCACTTCTTGTCCGAATCATCCTGGAAAGCCGGGGCCGTACCGCTGGCGTCAAGCCCGCGCAGGAAGGCGTCGGTAAAGTGAGGCGCCATGCGTGTGTAGTCGTAGCGCGCACCTGGCAGGAACGTCCAGTTGCCCCAGCGAACCTCGTCCTGAACGAACAGACTGTAGGTATTGACGGTCGGGTCCGGGAAGTCGCTGACCAGCGCCTGGCCGTCGCGCGGGCTGTCCTGGCCGATACCCCGGCAAGTGCCGCCGATGTTCACGCACGTGCCAGTACCGCTGCGCGCCCCGGTGACGTTCTGGTGCTTGAGGGTGGTGCCATAGGTCAGCGAGTGATCGGTCTGGCCTAGGCTGAAGGCCTTCTCCAGCTGGGCATCGAAGATCCACTGGCGATCCTTGTAGGTGGTCTGGCGGTCGCGCAGTACCTGACGCCCCGAAGCGACGTACAGCTCGTCGGTGCGCTGATCGGTCTTGGCGATCTGGTAGTTCAGGCTCCACTTGACCTCGTCCGCGAAAAGGCTGTCCAGGCCGAAACGGTGGTTCAGGCCGAAGCGCTCGCGGGTGATGGTGTCGTTGCCCTGGCGCATGCGGTACGAATTCATGGCACCAATACCCGGGATGAACGGCCCGCCTACGGCGCTGAGCAGGTTCTGGTCGCGGTCGTCCTTGAAGCGTTCGTAGGTCACGCCCAGCCGGGCGTCGTCGGCGTAGTCCCAGCCCAGCTTGGCCAGCACGTTGGTGGTGCGCGCATCCACCGGGTTGGCGCGGGTGCGTGCAAGGCCCACGCCGCCGTGATCGGCATGGCTCTGGGTTTCGTGACCGTTGCGCTGGCTCAGGTGCAGCAGACCGTCCAGGCTGCCCTCACGACCAGCCACGGTGGCGGACGTCAGCCAACTGTCATCGGCTGAGCTGTAGCCGGTTTTCAGTCGTGCGCCAGCGTCTCGGCCGGGCTTGATGATGTCTTCAGGATCAAGGGTGAAATAGCTCACCGCACCGCCGATGGCATTGCTGCCGTAGAGCACCGAGGCTGGGCCGCGCAGGATTTCCACACGCTTGATGATTTCCGGGTCGACGTAATTGCGCTGGGTCTGGGCGTAGGGCCCGTAGAAGAAGCTGTCCGGGATGGCCACACCGTCGATTTGGGTGAGTATCCGTTCGCCGTCGATGCCGCGAATGTTGTAGCCGTTCAGGCCGCTACGCTGCCCGGTCCCCGCCACCGAGACACCCGGCTCGTAGCGCACCAGGTCCTGGAGGGTGTTGACGTTCTGCCGGTCGAGTTGTTCTCGGGTCTGCACGCTGACCGTGCTGGGGACCTGGCTCACGTCCTGGGCGCTGCGGGTAGCGCTGACGGTCACCTGTTGCAGGGCTATGGCCTCGCGACCTGACTGGCGCTCGAGCACCACGTTGCCGCGGCTGATGGTGCGCGGGGCCAGGCCAGTGCCCTGTAGCAGGCGTTTGAGTGCCTGCTCCGGGGGCAGTGCACCTTGTATGCCGGGGGAGGCGACCCCTTCGGCCAGGCGGGCGTCGAAGCCTACCTGCCAGCCCGTGACCTGGCTGAAGGCATTGATGGCCGATACCAGCGGCTGTTGGGCGATGCCGAAATGGTAAGCGCCCACGCGCGAGGTGCTCACCGACGCTGGCTCGGCCGCCAGCGTGGGGAGGGAGTAGGCGCCTGTGGTGAGCAAGGCGAGTGATAACAGGGACAGTTGCCCCTTCAGGCGGGGACGTAGGGTCGAACGGATAGGACTGGTGGGCATCGAAAGCGCTCCCTGACGCGCGAACTGTTCATAGGGTGTGCGTTCTTGATTGAACAAGAATCAATTGCATTGGCTATGACGAGACGGACAGGGGGGGGCTATCGCGTAAAAATAAATCGCCTGCGCCCAGCTGGGCGTGTGGCGCGCTGCCGCGCGTGGGCAGGCGCCTTAGTTCAGGATGACCAGCGCCGGATACTCATGCAGTTGTGCCGAGGTGATGTGGGCCAACGCACGTAGCGCCTCAAGCGGCTGGTCGAGGCGGTAGTTGCCGGTGACGGCGATCTTCTCCAGCCGCTCATTGCGATTGATGATCCACCCGGGGTAATAGCGGCGCAGCTCGGCCAGCACCTGGCTCAAGGGGCAGTTTTCGAAGACCAGGCGCCCATCGACCCAGGCCAGGTCCTTGCGCATGTCCAGTTGCCTGCGTGCACCGAACCCGTCGGGCCCGACGCGAATACTCTCGCCGGCCTGCAAACGGATACGCTGATCGCGACCTCCTTGTACGTCGACGTCGCCGCGCTGCACCTTGACCCAAGCTTGGCCATCGAGCAGGCGGACGGCAAAATCAGTGTCGCGTGCCTGGGCGCGCAGTGGGCCGGCCTGCACCTCAAGCGGGGCCGGCGCGCCCTTGGGGACCTGGAAGTATGCCTCGCCTTGCAGCAGGCGGGCGACCTGTTGCCCGTCGCCGCGCTCGCTGGCTAACGCTGATTGGGTATTGAGCAGCACCCGGGCATCGTCCTGCAGTTCCACCCGGTGACGTTCACCCACGACCGTCAGGTGATCAGCTTGCAGGCGCACTGGCACGTTGCCGAACATGAACAGGCCTACCAGCAGCGCGGCGGCGGTGGCCAGCGGTTTCCAATGGCGACGCAGACGACCGGCGCGAGGGCGTGGTGGGTGGCCCTGCAGCTGTGCAGCGGCCTGCTTGAGCGCTGCGCCGTTCCACAAGGCCTCGGCCTGCACGAACGCTTCAGCATTCTCAGGATTGGCGTGCAGCCAGGTTTCGAAGGCAAGGTGGTCGGCAGGCTCGGCGGTTTCAAGACGCACCAGCCACGCCAAGGCCTCGTCCGTGGCGCGACGACGCGCATCAGGCGTGGCAGGTGATGGAGGATGTTCGGGGCTGTCGGTCACGGTGAATCCTTGAGCGGGCGTGCGCAGATGATCAGGGCGCTGGCGTGATGTGGCAAGCAGGCCTCATCGCGGCGGCCCGTCAGTCGTCCAGGCGCTGGGCAACACCCAGGCAGATACCCATGATCAACTTCAGTTCCTTTTGCACCGTGCTCGCAGAAACCCCCAGCTGCTGGGCGATTTCAAGATAGGTGGCGCCGTGCAGCCGGCTTAGCGTGAAGATCCTTTGCTGGCGCTGGGTCAGTTGCTTCAGGCTTTCGCTCAGGTGACGGAGCAGGTGCTCGGCATGCGCAGCCTCTTCGTTGCTGCTGGCGGGCACGGCGACATTGTTTACCACCTCGTCAGAGACGTCTTCGACCAGGGTTCGGGCCTGTACGCGGCGGGCACGCAAATGGTCGAGCGCAAGATTGCGCGCGGTCTGAAAGACGAAAGGTTCGATGTGCTGGACCGAACGCTCGCCCAGTGCGCGTGAGACGCGCAGGTAGGTTTCCTGGAGCAGGTCTTCGGCGGTACAAGGGTTGCCGACCATACGCTGGAGCGTGCGCAGCAAGATGGGCCTCTGGCTGAGGAATACGGAATTGAACCGGGACTGACTCACGGAGCGACCTGACCTGACAAGCGGCCAATGATAATGCTTATCATCCCTGCTTGAGGTCAAGCTGCACTATGTAGGCAAATCGTAACGGCGCCGCGGGTCTCGCCGAAGCCGCGAAGCGGCTACGACGATACGGGCTATATACCCCAGCATTGAGTACCAGCCGTGTGGCCCATTCCAGTGGCCAGCGCGTGCTGGCACAGCCGTTACTGCGCGCCGCAGAGCGCCAGGCAGTTGTCCAGCATGCGGTTGGAGAAGCCCCACTCGTTGTCGTACCAGGCCAGCACCTTGAGCATGCGCCCATTGGCCCGCGTGTGATTGGCATCGAAGATCGACGACAGCGGGTTGTGGTTGAAGTCGCACGAGACCAGGGGCAGGGCGTTGTAGCCCAGTACCCGCGAATGCTTGCTGGCCTCCAGGAACAGCTGGTTGACCTGTTCGGCCGTGGCTTCGCGCTTGAGGTTGACGGTGAGGTCCACCAGCGAAACGTTGATCACCGGTACCCGCACGGCCATGCCAGTGAGCTTGCCAGCCAGTTCCGGCAATACCAGGCCCACGGCCTCGGCGGCGCCGGTCTTGCTCGGGATCATCGATTGGGTGGCCGAACGGGCGCGATAAGGGTCGCTGTGATACACGTCGGTCAGCACCTGGTCGTTGGTGTAGGCGTGGATGGTGGTCATCAGGCCTTGCTCGATACCGAACTCGCGGTGCAGCACCTGGGCAATGGGCGCCAGGCAGTTGGTGGTGCAGGAAGCGTTGGAGATGACCTGGTGCGAGGCGCGCAGCACGTCGTGGTTGACGCCATACACCACGGTGGCATCAGCGCCCTTGGCTGGCGCCGAGACGATCACCTTGCCTGCGCCGGCGGCGATGTGCGCAGCAGCCTTGTCGCGCTCGGTGAACAGCCCCGTACATTCGAAGACCACATCGATCGCCAGGGCTTTCCAGGGCAGTCCAGCCGGGTTGCGAATGGCGCTGACCGCGATGCGGTCGCCGTTGACGGTGAGGCTTTCGTGGTCGGCTTCGACGCTGGCCTCGAAGGTGCCGTGCACGCTGTCGTACTTGAGCAGATGGGCGTTCATGGTGCTGTCGCCCAGGTCGTTGATGGCGACGACCTGCATGTCCTGGCGGTAGCCCTGGGTATAGAGTGCGCGCAGGACATTGCGCCCGATGCGGCCGAATCCGTTGATGGCGATGCGAAGGGTCATGGCGATACCTCTGGCAGTCCGAGTCAAACCTGTGGCACAAAGGTGCTTCACTGAAACGGTTTTGTTGTTGGAATTACAAGATTATTCAGTTGCAGATAGAAAACAAGCCTTTTTAGTGGCAGTATTTTGTTTAAACCTACAACGAGCGGTTCGATCGTCAGCCTTCCGAAGCAGTGCGCGCCTGTCCCTTTGAGCCTAGGCGGCAATCGGCAGGGCACGGTCACTTGGTAAACCGCCCTTACAATTAGCCTGGAGTCCAGTACATGCACCCGCGCATCCTTGAGGTCACCCAACGGCTGGTCGAGCGTAGTCGCGCCACCCGCGAACGCTACCTGCAGCTGATCCGCGGGGCCGCCAGCGAGGGCCCGATGCGTGCCAGCCTGCAATGCGCCAACTTCGCCCATGGCGTGGCCGGTTGCGGCAGCGAGGACAAACAGACCCTGCGTTTGATGAACGCGGCCAACGTGGCCATCGTCTCGGCCTACAACGACATGCTGTCGGCCCATCAGCCCTACCTGCATTTTCCCGAACAGATCAAGCGTGCCTTGCGCGAAGTCGGCTCGGTGGGCCAGTTCGCTGGCGGTGTGCCGGCCATGTGCGATGGCGTCACCCAGGGCGAGCCGGGCATGGAACTGGCCATCGCCAGCCGTGAAGTGATCGCCATGTCCACTGCCGTGGCGTTGTCCCACAACATGTTCGATGCGGCCCTGATGCTGGGCATCTGCGACAAGATCGTGCCGGGCCTGATGATGGGGGCCTTGCGCTTTGGTCACTTGCCCACGGTGTTCGTACCGGGCGGGCCGATGGTCTCGGGTATTTCCAACAAGCAGAAAGCCGATGTGCGCCAGCGTTACGCCGAAGGCAAGGCCAGCCGCGAGGAGCTGCTGGAATCGGAAATGCAGTCCTACCACGGCCCTGGCACCTGCACCTTCTACGGCACGGCCAACACCAACCAGCTGGTGATGGAAGTGATGGGGCTGCACCTGCCGGGTGCCTCCTTCGTCAACCCCTACACGCCGCTGCGCGACGCACTGACCGCCGAGGCGGCCCAGCAGGTCACGCGCATGACCAAAGCCAGCGGCACCTTCATGCCCCTGGGCGAAATCGTCGACGAGAAGGCGCTGGTCAACTCGATCGTGGCCCTGCATGCCACGGGTGGATCCACCAACCACACCCTGCACATTCCGGCCATCGCCCAGGCCGCCGGTATCCAGCTGACCTGGCAGGACATGGCCGATCTGTCCGAAGTCGTGCCGACCCTGTCCCACGTCTACCCCAACGGCAAGGCCGACATCAACCACTTCCAGGCCGCTGGCGGCATGGCCTTCCTGTTCCGCGAGCTGCTCGATGCCGGCTTGCTGCACGAGGACGTCAACACCGTCGCCGGCCCCGGCCTGCGTCGTTATACCCAGGAGCCGTTCCTGGAGGACGGCAAGCTGGTCTGGCGCGAAGGGCCGCAGCAGAGCCTGGACGAAAGCATCCTGCGGCCCGTGGCGCGGCCATTCTCCGGCGAAGGCGGATTGCGGGTGATGGAGGGCAACCTGGGGCGTGGCGTGATGAAAGTCTCCGCCGTGGCACCGGAGCACCGTGTGGTCGAGGCGCCGGCGCGCATCTTCCACGATCAGCAGTCATTGGCCGATGCCTTCAAGGCAGGCGAGCTGGAGCGGGACTTCGTCGCGGTGGTGCGCTTCCAGGGCCCGCGCTGCAACGGCATGCCTGAACTGCACAAACTCACCCCATTCCTTGGCGTGTTGCAGGATCGCGGTTACAAGGTAGCCCTGGTGACCGATGGGCGCATGTCCGGTGCATCGGGCAAGATACCCGCCGCCATTCACGTGTGCCCCGAAGCCTATGATGGCGGCCCGCTGGCACGGCTGCGCGATGGTGATATCGTGCGGGTCGATGGCGCTGAAGGTACGTTGCGGGTGATGGTACCGGCCGACGAGCTGGCCCAGCGTGACCTGGCGACCGCGCCCCAGGGCAATGACCTGGGTTGCGGACGCGAGCTCTTCGGTTTCATGCGCATGGCGTTCAGCCCGGCAGAGCAGGGCGCCAGCGCCTTTACCTCTGCCCTGGAGAACCTGAAATGAATGACCTGCTGGTTGGCGACATCGGCGGCACCAATGCCCGTTTTGCGTTATGGCGTGACAACCAGCTGCACGAGGTGAAGGTTTTCGCCACCGAGGACTACACAAGCCCCGAACAGGCCATCGAGGCGTATCTAGAAGCCTTGGCCATCCCCCGTGGTGGTGTAGCCGCCGCTTGCCTGGCCGTAGCCGGCCCGGTCGATGGCGATGACTTTCGCTTCACCAACAACCACTGGCGCCTGAGCCGGACCGCCTTTTGCCAGCGGTTACAGATCGGACACCTGTTGCTGATCAACGATTTCACCGCCATGGCCCTTGGCATGACCCGCCTGCGCGAAGGTGAGTTTCGGGAAGTATGCCCAGGGCAGGCCGATCCGTTGCGCCCGGCGCTGGTCATCGGCCCGGGTACAGGCCTGGGTGTCGGCTCGTTGTTGCGCCTGGGGGGCAAGCACTGGCATGCCTTGCCAGGCGAGGGCGGGCACGTCGATCTGCCCGTGGGCAATGCCCGAGAGGCGGCGATCCACCAATACATCCATGGCCAGATCGGCCACGTCAGTGCCGAGACAGTGCTCAGCGGCGGCGGGCTGGTGCGCCTGTACCAGGCCATCTGCGCCCTGGATGGCGAAAACCCGCGGCACACTTCACCGGCGCAGATCACCGATGCAGCCCTGGGCGGCGAGCCGCGGGCGCGAGCGGTGATCGAGCAGTTCTGCCGGTTCCTGGGGCGGGTGGCGGGCAACAACGTGCTTACCCTGGGCGCGCGCGGTGGGGTATATATCGTCGGCGGCGTGAT
The DNA here is from genome assembly GCF_002812565.2 of Pseudomonas sp. SGAir0191. Lineage (NCBI taxonomy): Bacteria > Pseudomonadati > Pseudomonadota > Gammaproteobacteria > Pseudomonadales > Pseudomonadaceae > Pseudomonas > Pseudomonas sp. SGAir0191. Next base: position 3,949,006 of record NZ_CP025035.2, on the reverse strand, counting down.
CCCGCGTTTTGCCGAGCTGTTCCTGCGCAGCGGTTTCACCGCCAGCTTCGGCGACAAAGGCTGCATGAGCGGTTACTTCGAAGGCGTGCCCGTGTGGCTGGTGACGGCCGAGTTTTCCGGGCTGCTGGGCGCTGGTGTGGCCTTGCAGCAAGCCCTGGATCAAGGTTAACCGCCTGGGCACCCTGCAAGGCGACACAGGTCAGCGGGCAACAAGACCCGCCAGCACAAAAGGACATACCCTTGAGCACTGCCGGCAAATCCATCCTGATGGTTGACGACGATCAGGAAATTCGCGAATTGTTGCAAACCTATCTCAGTCGTTCGGGCTTTCAGGTCAATGCCCAGGCCGATGGCGCCGGGTTTCGTCATGCCCTGGACACCACAGCGTGTGACCTGGTGATCCTGGACGTCATGCTGCCGGACGAGGACGGTTTCAGCCTGTGTCGCTGGGTACGCCAGCACCCGCGCCAGGCGCGGGTGCCGATCATCATGTTGACGGCAAGCTCGGACGAGACCGATCGGGTCATCGGCCTTGAGCTGGGCGCCGATGACTACCTCGGCAAACCGTTCAGCCCGCGCGAGCTGCAGGCCCGCATCAAAGCCTTGCTGCGCCGCGCCGAGTTCGGGCAGGCAGCGCCGGGCGGGGCGGTGCTGGCATTCGACGACTGGCGGCTTGACACGGTCAGCCATCGCCTGTTCCACCGCGATGGAGAGGAGGTGATTCTCTCAGGTGCGGACTTTGCGCTGCTCAAGCTGTTCCTGGACCACCCCCAGCAGATTCTCGACCGCGATACCATCGGCAACGCCACCCGAGGGCGAGAGCCGATGCCACTGGACCGCATCGTGGACATGGCCGTCAGCCGTCTGCGCCAGCGCTTGCGCGACACCGAAAAGCCACCCCGGCTGATCCGCACCGTGCGCGGCAGCGGCTACCTGCTGGCGACCCATGTCTGCACTGCACCCTGAGCGGCGCTGGCGCCTGCTGCCACGCTCGCTGCTGGGGCGCATGCTGCTGCTGACCTTGCTGGTGGTTCTGCTGGCGCAAGGATTGTCGAGCATCATCTGGGTGGCCCAGCTGCGCGCCAGCCAGTTGCAAGGGCTGCGTGCCAGTGCCAGCAGCCTGGCCCACTCCATGAGCGCCAGCGTCAGTTACTTTCGTTCACTGCCCGTGGCTTACCGGCCGATGGTGCTCGACCAGTTGCGCAGCATGGGGGGCACGCGGTTTTTCGTTTCCCTGAACGCCAAGCCGTTGGATATGCAGGTACTGCCTGTCACGCCGCGCAAGCAGGCCGTGGTGGAGGTGTTCCAGCAGGTGCTGCATGAGCGTCTCGGGCCGCAGATGGACATCTCCGTCGAATTCGTCGACCCCGATGAACTGCGCATCTTCAACAGTGGGCTCAAGCTCGACGAGTTGCCAAGGTCATGGGCGCATTACTCACTCACCCTCGAACCGCTCAACCCGCCGGTGCTGGTCACCCAGATTCGTCTGGCCGAAGGCGAATGGCTGTACATCGCCTCGTTGTTGCCCGAGCCCTACACCAGCCTGGAAGCCGAGCGTCTGCCGCGTCAGCAGATCGGCTTCATCGTCCTGACCACGGCGTTGTTGTTGCTGTTCATCGGGCTGCTGGTGCATTGGCAAAGCTGGCCGCTCAAGCGCCTGGCCCGTGCAGCGCGCGAGCTGTCACTGGGCGCCGATGTAGCGCCAGTGGCCGAAGGCGGCGGCAGCGAGGTGGTGGAGGTGGGCCGGGCCTTCAACAGCATGCGCGAACGCATCAGCCGTTACCTCACCGAGCGTAGCCAACTGTTCAGCGCCATCTCCCATGATCTGCGCACGCCCATCACCCGGCTTCGCCTGCGTGTCGAGCTGCTTGAAGACGAACACCTGCAAGCCAAGTTCAGCCAGGACCTGGACGAACTGGAGCTGCTGGTAAAGGGCGCGCTGCAATGCGTGAAGGACACCGACATTCACGAGAACATCGAGCCGGTGGACCTCAATCAGATCCTCGAACTGCTGGCTGAGCCGTACCTGCGAGACGGTCGAATCACCCTCGAAGGGCATGCCCTGGCGCCGTATCCAGGCAAGCCGCTGGCATTGCGGCGCTGCATCGGCAACCTGATCGACAACGCCATCAAGTACGGCGAGCGGGCGCGGCTGCGCATCATCGACGGTGCGGCAGGCTTCGTGCTGCAGGTCGATGATCAGGGGCCGGGGGTGCCGCAACAGCAGATGGAGCAGGTGTTCGAACCCCATGTGCGGCTGGCTGGTCATCAGCAAGGCTACGGGCTGGGGTTGGGCATTGCCCGCAATATCGCCCACAGCCACGGCGGCGAGGTCAGCCTGCTCAACCTGCGCGAAGGCGGCTTGCGGGTAACCTTGTACCTGCCACGGGGCGTGGATTGACACACCTGCACGCGTTGAACGTACAACTGCGCGCAGATGGTCGAACGTCACAGTCACGTGACAATCATACCCGCGTTCGTGACATCCCCCGTGGCCTGGCTGGCTAGAATCGGCACACGACTGGCAAGGACCTCGCTGGCGATGAACAATGATCTTTCTTCACAGGTGTCCTGGCTCCAAGCGCCTGGGCACACTGCATGGCGCCTGGCCGAGGGGCAGCGGTTGCTGACCTTCGCCAAGGCTGCAAGGCTCGCAGAAGGGTTTGGTGACCTGGATGCGGCAGGCAGGCTTGCCGATGATGCAAGCGCCCAGACCCTGACCACTGCCCGTATGACCCACTGTTTTGCCCTGGCTCACCTTCAGGGCCTACCGGGCTGTCTGGGGCTGGCTACCCACGGTGTGACTGCCCTGCGCGGCCCTCTGCGCGATGCGCGCTACGGCGGCTGGTTTGCCCAGGCGGACGGCCACGGGGCCAGCGGCAAGGCGGCGTATCTGCATGCGTTCGTCGCCCTGGCGGCCAGCTCTGCCGTGGTGGCGGGCATCGAGGGCGCCGAGGCATTGCTGACCGACGCCATCGATGTCATCGAGCGGCATTTCTGGAGCGAAGGGGAAGGTGCGCTTCGCGAAGCCTATGATCGCACCTGGCAGACGCCTGAGCCCTACCGCGGCGCCAACAGCAACATGCACGCGACCGAGGCGTTCCTGGCCCTGGCCGATGTAACCGGCAACCCTGTGTGGCTGCAACGCGCCCTGCGCATTGCCGAGCGCATCATCCATACCCACGCCGCTGCCAACGGCTACCGAGTGGTGGAACACTTCGACGTTGCCTGGCAGCCGCTCAAGGATTACAACCAAGCACACCCGGCCGACCACTTTCGCCCCTATGGCACCACGCCAGGGCATGCCTTCGAGTGGGCGAGGCTTTTGCTTCACCTGGAGGCCAGCCTGGCCCGCTGCGGGCACGCGTCCCCGCCCTGGCTGGTCGACAGTGCCCGCACCCTGTTCGACACCGCCTGCGAACAGGCATGGGGCGTTGATGGCCAGCCTGGCCTCGTCTACACCCTTGGCTGGGATGACCGGCCGCGGGTTCGCGCGCGGCTGCACTGGGTTCACGCTGAAGCCTGCGCATGCGCAGCGGCCCTGTTGCAGCGCACGGGGCAGGCGCGCTTCGAGCAGTGGTACCGGCGCTGCTGGGACTTCATATCCGAGCATTTCATCGACCTTGCAGGCGGCAGCTGGCACCACGAACTCGATGTCGACAACCGTCCAGCCGGCACGATCTGGCCCGGCAAGCCCGACCTGTACCATGCCTACCAGGCCCTGGTGCTACCCGGCCTGCCCTTGGCACGCAGCCTGGCGACCGGTGTGGCCTTGAATGTAACCAAACGATGACATTCGCGCATCGCTTCGTTACCTGGCGGTGCGCGCACGCTGTTTAGACTCCATGCAACGCAAGCGCACGACTTGCACGGCATAACAACAATAAGGTGTAGAAATGACTTCCTACCTTCGTCTCGCTGCCGCGATCTCCCTGGCTTCCCTGTTCCCCCTGACTGCGCACGCTGCCGATGCCAAGGGCACCGTCGAAGTGGTGCACTGGTGGACGTCCGGTGGTGAAAAAGCGGCCGTCGATGTGCTCAAGGCCCAGGTCGAGAAAGACGGTTTCACCTGGAAGGACGGTGCCGTGGCCGGCGGTGGCGGCGCTACCGCCATGACCGTGCTCAAAAGCCGAGCGGTGGCTGGCAATCCGCCAGGCGTCGCGCAGATCAAGGGCCCCGACATCCAGGACTGGGCCGCGACCGGCCTGCTCGACAGCGACGTGCTCAAGGAGGTGGCCAAGCAGGAAAAGTGGGATGCACTGCTGGACAAGAAAGTCGCCGACACCGTGAAGTACGACGGCGACTATGTAGCCGTTCCCGTCAACATCCACCGTACCAACTGGCTGTGGATCAACCCTGAAGCCTTCAAGAAGGCCGGCATCGACAAGGCACCCGCCACCCTCGATGAGTTCTATGCCGCTGCCGACAAGCTCAAGGCCGCAGGCATCATCCCGCTCGCCCACGGTGGCCAGCCGTGGCAGGACAGCACGGTCTTTGAAAGCGTCGTGCTGTCGGTGATGGGTGTCGACGGTTACAAGAAAGCCCTGGTCGACCTGGACAACGACGCCCTGACCGGCCCGGACATGATCAAGGCCCTGACCGAACTCAAGCGGGTCGCCACGTACATGGACCCTGATGGCAAAGGCCAGGACTGGAACCTGGAAGCTGCCAAGGTCATCAACGGCAAGGCCGGCATGCAGATCATGGGCGACTGGGCCAAGAGCGAATGGACCTTGGCCAAGAAAACCGCCGGCAAGGACTACCAGTGCGTGCCGTTCCCCGGCACCGAGAAGGCCTTCCTGTACAACATCGATTCGCTGGTGGTGTTCAAGCAGAGCAATGAGGGCACTGCTGCCGGCCAGCAGGATATCGCCCGCAAGGTGCTGGGTGAGGAGTTCCAGAAGGTGTTCAGCACCAACAAGGGCTCGATCCCGGTGCGCAACGACATGCTCGCCGACATGGGCAAGTATGGGTTCGATGCGTGTGCCCAGACCTCGGCCAAGGACTTCCTCGCCGACGCCAAGACCGGCGGCCTGCAACCGAGCATGGCGCACAATATGGCCACGACGCTGGCCGTGCAGGGCGCTTTCTTCGATGTGGTGACCAACTACATCAACGACCCCAAGGCCGATCCGGCTGACGCTGCGAAGAAGCTGGCAGCCGCCATCCGAGCAGCCAAGTAGCCCACGGGCGGGCTAGTGCGGCCCGGTGCCGGGCGTGCCTGACGGGGCGCTGCGCCATCGGGCCCTGCGTGAAACGCAGGCTTCGGGGGCCTTCGAATTGTGGCTGCGTCAAACTCGCGCAGCCACGCGACACGGCGCCACGCAGCGCCCAAGCGACCTTCTAACCTGAGCAAGACAGTCGCTGCCGCGCGCCATGCGCAGCAGCGCCTTCGAGGTGAACCATGACCACTACCACCGCCCGTCTGCGGGCCTCTCCCATGGATGCGCTACAGCGCTGGCTGCCCAAGCTGGTGCTGGCGCCGAGCATGTTCATCGTGCTGGTGGGCTTCTACGGCTACATCCTCTGGACCTTCGTGCTGTCCTTCACCACGTCCACGTTCCTGCCCACCTACAAATGGGCGGGGCTGGCGCAGTACATGCGTTTGTTCGACAACGACCGCTGGTGGGTGGCGAGCAAGAACCTGCTGGTGTTCGGCGGGCTGTTCATCGCCATCAGCCTGGCGATCGGCGTGTTGCTGGCGGTGCTGCTGGACCAGCGCATTCGTCGCGAGGGGTTCATCCGCACCATCTACCTGTATCCCATGGCCCTGTCGATGATCGTGACCGGCACGGCCTGGAAGTGGCTGCTCAACCCAGGCATGGGGCTGGACAAACTGCTGCGTGACTGGGGCTGGGAGGGCTTTCGCCTGGACTGGCTGCTGGACCCGGACCGGGTGGTGTACTGCCTGGTGATCGCGGCGGTGTGGCAAGCATCGGGGTTCATCATGGCGATGTTCCTCGCCGGCCTGCGGGGCGTCGATCCATCGATCATCCGCGCCGCCCAGATCGACGGTGCCAGCCTGCCGCGCATCTACTGGCGCGTGGTGCTGCCCAGCTTGCGCCCGGTGTTCTTCAGCTCGGTGATGATCCTTTCGCACATTGCCATCAAGAGCTTCGACCTGGTCGCCGCGATGACGGCAGGCGGGCCTGGCTACTCGTCCGACCTGCCGGCGATGTTCATGTATGCCTTTACCTTCAGCCGAGGGCAAATGGGCATGGGCTCGGCCAGTGCCATCCTCATGCTGGGGGCGATCCTGGCCATCCTGGTGCCTTACCTGTATTCGGAGCTGCGGAGCAAACGCCATGCATAGCCCTGTCGACAAACCCGCGCTCAGCCCCAGCCGGCTTGCCATTCATGCCGTGCTGCTGATCGCCGTGGTGCTGTACCTGGTGCCACTGGTGGTCATGCTGCTGACCAGCCTCAAGACCCCCGAGGACATCAGTACCGGCAACCTGCTCAGCTGGCCGACAGCGATCACCGCCATTGGCTGGGTCAAGGCCTGGGGCACCGTCAGCGGCTACTTCTGGAACTCGATTCTGATCACCGTGCCTGCGGTGCTGGTTTCCACCGCCATTGGCGCGCTCAATGGCTACGTGCTGTCGATGTGGCGCTTTCGTGGCTCGCAGCTGTTCTTCGGTCTGCTGTTGTTCGGCTGCTTCCTGCCTTTCCAGACGGTGCTGCTGCCGGCCTCGTTCACCCTGGGCAAGCTGGGGCTGGCCAGTACCACCACTGGCCTTGTGCTGGTGCATGTGGTCTACGGCCTGGCCTTCACCACACTGTTCTTTCGCAACTTCTACGTCAGCATCCCCGATGCCCTGGTCAAGGCTGCACGGCTTGATGGGGCAGGGTTCTTCACCATCTTCCGGCGCATCATCCTGCCGATGTCCACGCCGATCATCATGGTCTGCCTGATCTGGCAGTTCACCCAGATCTGGAACGACTTCCTGTTTGGCGTGGTGTTCTCCAGTGGCGACTCGCAACCGATCACGGTGGCCTTGAACAACCTGGTCAATACCAGCACCGGGGCCAAGGAATACAACGTCGACATGGCCGCTGCGATGATCGCTGGCCTGCCGACCCTGCTGGTGTACGTAGTGGCAGGCAAATATTTCGTGCGCGGGCTCACAGCCGGCGCGGTAAAGGGGTAAGTCATGGCAACGCTCGAACTTCGCAACGTGAACAAAACCTACGGTGCCGGGCTGCCGGATACCCTCAAGGACATCCAGCTGTCGATCAAGGACGGTGAGTTCCTGATCCTGGTCGGCCCTTCGGGCTGCGGCAAGTCGACATTGATGAACTGCATCGCTGGCCTCGAGCAGATCACCGGCGGCGCTATTCTGATCGACCAGCAGGACGTCAGCGGCATGAGCCCCAAGGACCGTGACATCGCCATGGTGTTCCAGTCCTATGCGCTGTACCCGACCATGACCGTGCGCGAGAACATCGAATTTGGCCTGAAAATCCGCAAGATGCCCCAGGCCGCCATCGACGAGGAGGTGGCGCGGGTGGCTAAGCTGCTGCAGATCGAGCACCTGCTGGCGCGCAAGCCGGCGCAGCTGTCTGGCGGTCAGCAGCAGCGCGTGGCCATGGGCAGGGCGCTCGCGCGCCGACCGAAGATCTACCTGTTCGATGAACCCTTGTCCAACCTCGATGCCAAACTGCGGGTCGAGATGCGGACCGAAATGAAACTGATGCACCAGCGCCTGAAAACCACCACTGTCTACGTCACCCATGACCAGATCGAGGCCATGACCCTGGGTGACAAGGTGGCGGTCATGAAGGACGGCATCATCCAGCAGTTCGGTACGCCACAGCAGATCTACAACGACCCGGCCAACCAGTTCGTCGCAAGCTTCATCGGCTCGCCGCCCATGAACTTCGTGCCGGCGCGGCTGGTTGCCCAGGGCGGTCAGCTGCATGCAGTGCTCGACAGTGGCCAGGCACGCTGCGAGCTCCCCCTGCCCGGCGCCGACCTGGGCCTGGAAGGGCGCGAAATCGTCCTGGGCATTCGTCCCGAGCAGATTGCCCTGGGCGCTGAGGGCGGCAACGGCGGGCCAAGCATTCGCGCCCAGGTACAGGTCACCGAGCCCACTGGTCCGGACATGCTGGTGTTCGTGACCCTCAACCAGACCAAAGTGTGCTGCCGACTGGCCCCTGACGTGGCCTGCCAGGTGGGTGACACCCTGGCCCTGCAATTGGACCCGGCGCGGGTGCTGCTGTTCGACGCCCAGAGCGGCGAGCGCCTGCATGCAAACCCTACTGCCTCTACCGTCAAGGACAACATGGCCGCCCTCGGTGGCCGATGAACCGTCTACACCATCAATAAGAAAAAGAGGACGCAACGCAATGGAACAGCGCAATCGTACTACCACCTGGGGCTCACTGGCGTTGCTTGCGCCGCTGGCGATGGCCGCCAGCAGTGGCCTGCAGGCTGCCGAAGCTTTCTCCAGCGAGTCGAAATGGATGACCGGTGACTGGGGCGGTACCCGCACCGAGCTGCTGGAAAAAGGCTACGACTTCACCGTCGATTATGTCGGCGAAGTGGCCGGCAACCTTAAGGGTGGCTACAACCACGACAAGACCGCCCGCTACAGCGACCAGTTCGCCCTGGGCGCGCACCTGGACCTGCAGAAGATCTTCGGCTGGCACGATGCCGAATTCAAACTGGCCATTACCGAGCGAAGCGGTCGCAACCTGTCCAACGACCGCATCAGCGACCCACGCGCCGGGCAGTTCAGTTCGGTGCAGGAAGTGTGGGGGCGTGGCCAGACCTGGCGCCTGACCCAGATGTGGTTCAAGCAGAAGTATTTCGACGGCGCGCTGGACGTGAAATTCGGCCGCTTCGGGCCGGGCGAGGACTTCAACAGTTTCCCCTGCGACTTCCAGAACCTGGCGTTCTGCGGCTCGCAAGTGGGTAACTGGGTGGGTGGCATCTGGTACAACTGGCCCGTCAGCCAGTGGGCAACGCGGGTCAAGTACAATGTCACCCCCGAATTCTATGTACAAGTCGGTGCCTATGAGCAGAACCCGTCCAACCTGGAAACCGGCAATGGCTTCAAGCTGAGCGGCAGCGGCACCAAGGGCGCGATCCTGCCGGTGGAAATGGTCTGGACGCCGAAGCTCAACGGCCTGCCGGGCGAATACCGCCTGGGCTACTACTACAGCACCGCCGATGCCGAGGATGTATACAAGGACGTCAACGGCAACGCCCAGGGGCTCAGTGGTTCGGGCTTCAAGTCTCACTCCAGCAAGCATGGCTGGTGGGTGGTGGCGCAACAGCAGGTCACGGCCCAGGCAGGCGACGTCAACCGTGGGCTGAGCCTGTTCGCCAACTTCACGGTGCACGACAAGGCCACCAACGTGGTGGACAACTACCAGCAGGTGGGCATGGTCTACAAAGGTGCCTTCGACGCCCGGCCCAAGGACGACATCGGTTTCGGCATCGCCCGCATCCACGTCAACGACGATGTGCGCAAGCGTGCGCGCCAGCTCAACGACATGAGCGGTATCAACGACTACGACAACCCAGGCTTCGTCCCGCTGCAACGTACCGAGTACAACGCCGAGCTGTACTATGGTTTCCACGTCACCAATTGGCTCACCGTGCGGCCGAACCTTCAGTACATCAAGAGCCCCGGCGGCGTGGATGAAGTGGACAATGCCCTGGTGGCGGGCTTGAAGATTCAGTCGTCTTTCTAAGCCCATTTGTTGTAAATTTACGCCAATCCCGTTTGGCGCCCGGCAATCACTGACCTGCAGTGGTTGCCGTGGACAGGCCAAGACAGCGCTACCTCAAACAACAAGAGCCCTGCACCATGCCTGAGCATCCGCTCCATCGCTTCTTCGCCGCACGGCGGCCCCGGCCGACGTTCGAATGGGAGCGCTACCAGCAGCGCGATGTGCTGATCATCGATCACCCCCTGTGCCAGGCGGCGTTCAGTCGCCAGGGCGCGCAGTTGCTGCATTTCCAACCCACAGGTGAGCGGCCCTGGCTGTGGTGCGCCGAACAATGGCCACAGGTGGGCGCCATTCGCGGCGGCGTGCCGGTCTGCTGGCCCTGGTACGGGCGCCATCCCAGCGAAGACCTGTGGCCTGCCCATGGTTGGGCCCGCCTGCTGGACTGGAAGCTGATGGACAGCCATGAAGACGCGCAGGGCGTGGTGCTCAAGTGGCGCCTGGAACTGTGCGACTGGCAGGTCGACCTGGAGGCGCGACTGGGCAGCCGCATGGAGTTGAGCCTGAGCACCGAGCACCAGGACAGCGAACCGTGCCAGTTGAGTCACGCCTTGTTGGCCTACTGGCGCATCAGTGACGTCTCGGAGGTAGCGCTGTCCGGCCTCGAAGACATCGAGGGGTACGACCACCTCAACCGTCAGGCATGCCGCCAGGAAGGGGCGCTCAAGCCCAAGGGCGGCTGCCAGCGGGTCTATCCGGGCATTCCCGGTGTGCAATTGCATGATCCGGCCTGGCAGCGCCAGCTGTGTATCGACACCGGCGACAGCGACGATACGGTCGTGTGGCACCCCGGCAGCCGGCCCTTATTGGGGGTTACCGGGCGCGAGTGCCAGCGTTTCGTGTGTGTGGAGGCCGCCAGCGGCAGCGACGACGGCTTGAGCCTGGCACCGGGGCAGCGCGCGCATCTGAGTCTGCAGGCGCACCGGCTCAGCTGAGTTCGTCGTCCTCGATGGGGTAGCGACTGGCGTTGAGGCTTTCCTTGATCTTGCGCAGGTGTGGCTGGAAATCCACACCCCGGCGCAGGGTCATGCCGGTCGCCAGCACATCGAGCACGGTCAGTTGGATGATGCGCGAGGTCATCGGCATGTAGATATCGGTGTCTTCGGGCAGAGGAATGTGCAGGCTAAGGCTGCAGGCATTGGCCAGCGGCGACCCGGCCGCTGTCAGGCCCAGCACCGAGGCGCCGTTTTCCCTGGCCAGGCGGGCTACTTCCACCAGCTCGCGTGTACGCCCGGTGTAGGAAATGATCACGAACAGGTCGCCGGTATGGGCCACCGACGCCAGCATCCGTTGCATCAGTACGTCGGCGTGCGCCGACACGGCCAGGTTGAAGCGGAAGAACTTGTGCTGGGCATCCAGCGCCACCGGTGCAGAGGCGCCCAGGCCAAAGAAGTGAATCTGGCGGGCCTGGATCATCATGTCGACCGCACGGCTGACCTGCTGGGGATCGAGCTGCTGGCAGGCACTGTCGAGCGAGGCGATGGCGCTGGCGAAGATCTTCTGGGTGTAGGCCGCCGGATCGTCGTCGGCCTCCACCGCGCGGCTCACATAGGCAGCGCCGCTGGCCAGGCTTTGCGCCAGTTGCAGTTTCAGCTCCGGGTAACCGCTCACGCCGAAGGAGCGGCAGAAGCGGTTGACGGTCGGTTCGCTGACCTTGGCCGCCTGGGCCAGCGCCGCGATGCTGAAGCGTGTGGCTTGTTGCGGGTTGAGCAGGATGACTTCGGCGACTTTGCGTTCGGCCTTGTTCAGCTCGTCGAGGCGTCCCTGGATTTGTTCCAGGAGGTTTCTCACGCGGTCCATGGGGTGTCCTTGGGTCGGGAAGACAGCCGGCTGAGGGAGCAGCAGGCCTGTTTGCAGGGTCGTCTATCGTACTGGTGGCACCGGTTGCGCACCACTTGTCTGTCATACATCCGAATAATGTTATGGTTTTTACTACATTTGTCCTTGAAAACCCTAACTGAAAACGGTATTTCTAAATCAACTTTAGGAAAGAACCAACATCATGGCTGCAATCAGTGTCGAACCTTGCACATTTGCCCTGTTTGGCGCCCTGGGCGACCTGGCCTTGCGCAAGCTGTTCCCTGCGCTCTACCAGCTCGACCGCGCCGGGCTATTGCACGCACAGACGCGCCTGCTGGCGCTGGCGCGGGAGGCCGGCAGTGCCCAGGAGCACCTGAATAGCATCGAGGCCCACTTGCGCAAGCATGTGCCCGAGGCTGACATCGAGGCCGCGGCCCTCGAGCGCTTCCTGGCAAGGCTCGATTACCAGCACCTGGATTTTCTGCAGCCAGAAGGCTACCAGGCACTGGCCGCGCAAGTGCCCGACGGGCACCCCCTGATCGCCTATTTCGCCACGGCCGCCGCCGTGTATGGTGCCATCAGCGAAAACCTGGACAAGGTGGGCCTGAGCGAGCGCACCCGTGTGGTGCTGGAAAAGCCGATCGGTCACGACCTCGAGTCTTCACGCCGGGTCAACGATGCCGTGGCGCGATTCTTTCCCGAAAGCCGCGTCTATCGCATCGACCACTACCTGGGCAAGGAGACGGTGCAGAACCTGATCGCCCTGCGCTTTGCCAACAGCCTGTTCGAAACCCAATGGAACCAGAACTCCATCTCCCACGTGGAAATCACGGTGGCGGAGAAGGTGGGTATCGAGGGTCGCTGGGGCTACTTCGACAAGGCCGGTCAGTTGCGCGACATGATCCAGAACCACCTGTTGCAGTTGCTGTGCCTGATTGCCATGGACCCGCCGAGCGAGCTGTCGGCCGACGCCATCCGCGACGAGAAGGTCAAGGTACTCAAGGCGCTGGCCCCGATCACCGGAGACGGGCTGAGCACGCGGGTGGTGCGCGGGCAGTACATTGCCGGCTACAGCGATGGCAAGCCGGTTCCGGGTTACCTTGAAGAAGACAATGCCAATAGCCAGAGCGACACCGAGACCTTCGTCGCCCTGCGCGCCGACATCCGCAACTGGCGCTGGTCGGGTGTGCCTTTCTACTTGCGCACCGGCAAGCGCATGCCGCAAAAGCTGTCGCAGATCGTCATTCACTTCAAGGAAACGCCGCACTACATCTTTGCCCCGGAACAGCGTCTGCAAGTGGGCAACAAGCTGATCATTCGCCTGCAGCCGGACGAAGGAATCTCCTTGCGCGTGATGACCAAGGAGCAAGGCCTGGACAAGGGCATGCAACTGCGCAGTGGCCCGCTGCAACTGAATTTTTCCGACGCCTGGCGTAGCGCGCGGATTCCGGATGCCTATGAACGCTTGCTGCTCGAAGTGATGCGGGGCAACCAGAACCTGTTCGTGCGCAAGGACGAAATCGAGTACGCCTGGAAGTGGTGTGACCAGCTGATTGCCGGTTGGCGCAACACGGGCGACGCCCCAAAGCCTTATGCTGCGGGCAGCTGGGGGCCAATGAGCTCGATTGCATTGATCACCCGCGATGGGAGGGCCTGGTATGGCGACATCTGAAGCATTGTCCGAATTGCAATTTCCGGCGAGCACCGAGGTGCATCAACTGCCCGACGCCAGCACGTTGGCTGGCACGTTGGCCAAGGATGTGAGTGAGCGCCTGCGTGCAGCCATCGACGATAAAGGCCAGGCCTGCGTCGTGCTGTCCGGTGGGCGCAGCCCGGTGCCTTTTCTCGAGCAACTGGCCAAGCAGGACCTGAACTGGAGCAAGGTAACGGTCAGTCTTGCCGATGAGCGCTGGGTGCCGGTGGAGCACGTCGACAGCAATGCCGGCCTGTTGGCCCGGCATCTGCTCAAAGGGCAGGCCGCCAAGGCGCGTTTCATCGGGTTGTACCAGCAGGCGCCTTCGCTGGAAGAGGCCGCCGAAAAGGCTGACCGCGCCCTGGCCGATCTGCCGCCCATCGACGTGCTGGTACTGGGCATGGGTGACGATGGCCACACGGCCTCGCTGTTCCCAGCCAGTCCTAACCTTGCCGAGGGCCTGGATCCGAACACGCCTCGCCGTTGCCTACCGCTAATGGCGCCTACCGTTCCCCATCAGCGCCTTTCCATGACCCGAGCGCTGTTGGCCACCGCAGGGTTCACCGCATTGTCCGTGCAAGGGCCAGGCAAACTCGCTACCCTGCGCGCCGCGCTGGCGGATGACGACCTCGCCGAAATGCCCATTCGCGCTTTTCTTCACGCACCCCTGGACATCTACTGGTGCCCATGAGCCAAGGATCCACAGCAATGATCACCCTCGAACGTCCACAGCCCAAGCTCTCGATGGCCGACAAGGCCGCCCGGGTCGACGCCATCTGCGAAGCGGCGCGAATCCTGCCGGTGATCACCATCGCCCGCGAACAGGACATCCTGCCCCTGGCCGACGCCCTGGCGGCCGGCGGCATCCGCACGCTGGAAGTGACCCTGCGTTCACAGCATGGCCTGAAGGCCATCGAAGTGCTGCGTGAGCAGCGTCCCGAGCTGTGCGTAGGCGCCGGGACAGTGCTCGATCGCACCATGTTCGCAGCCGTCGAGGCCGCAGGCGCCCAGTTCGTCGTCACACCCGGCATCACCCAGGATGTGCTGCAAGCGGGCGTGGAGAGCGAGATCCCCTTGCTGCCGGGTATCAGTACTCCGTCCGAAATCATGATGGGCTACGCGCTGGGCTACCGCCGTTTCAAGCTGTTCCCCGCCGAGATCAGCGGAGGCGTGGCGGCGATCAAAGCGTTTGCTGGCCCGTTCGGCGACATCCGTTTCTGCCCCACCGGCGGCGTCAACCCGGCCAACGTGCGCAACTACATGGCACTGGCCAATGTGATGTGTGTGGGGGGCACCTGGATGCTCGACAGCAGCTGGATCAAGAATGGCGACTGGGCCCGCATCGAGGCCTGCAGTGCCGAGGCCATGGCGCTGGTGGACGGTCACTGAATTTCGTTGTGTGCTTTACGGCTTTTTGGGCGCTTGGTCGGCGCCCATTTTTTTGCCTGGTGATTGGCGTTTGCGGGTTATGTACGCGTACACGAAGGGTAAGCGCGCCCTTAGGTCGTTGGGGCCGCTTTGCGGCCCATCGCGGCACGAGGCCGCTCCCACACTGCCTGAGCCTGTCAGCCCAGGCCTTACGCGGTCTGAGCTGCGCCCCAAATGTTGGACATCCGTCCACTTTTGGGGTTTTTATGCGCAGGTATTCGAAGCAGTTCAAGCTGTCAGCCATTCAGGCCTTTCTTGATCGCGGGTATGGCTTTCGCCATGTTGCCGCACAGTTCCAAATGGATCCGACGCTCCTTCGTCGCTGGGTCGTGGCCTACCGTACGCACGGTCAGGCCAGTCTGGAGAAAACAGGCCGCCATTACAGCGCCGAGTTCAAGCTCGCCGTTCTTCATCATAAATGGCGCGAAGACCTTTCGTTGCGTGCCACGTCAGCGCTTTACAACCTTGGCAATTCCACACTGGTTCGCAGTTGGGAGGAACAGTATTACAGTGGCGGACATCAACCCCGACCGCCCCGTAAGAAGCCAGTGATTACCGCGATGCCTAAAGCACCCCGCAAGTCTGAAGACGTTTCATCCACGCCTACTGAGCAACTCACTCGTGAGCAGTTGCTGACAAAGCTAGCCCAGCTCGAAGCGGAGAACGCCTATCTAAAAAAGCTCGAGGAGCTAGACGAGGAGAAGGCGAAGAAGAAGATAGCCAGGAAAAAACCCGGCTAGTCGCGGCGCTACGTAAGCTTTACCCGCTTGCCTGGCTGCTCAAAGCAGCTCATTTGTCGCGCAGCACTTATTATTACCAGCTCGGCGTGCTCGAGGCTGGGGATCGGTGTGCCTCGCTCAAAACGTTGATACAAGACATCAGCCACCAGCACCGCGGCCGCTACGGGTATCGGCGAGTCACCTCTACGCTGCGTAGCGAAGGGCAATCGGTTAACAGTAAGAAGGTACGCCGTCTGATGGCCGAACTGGACCTGAAATGTACAGTGCGCCCCAAGAAGTACAAATCTTATCGGGGGCTAATGGGCGAAGCCGCCCCCAACATCCTTAAGCGCGACTTCCGCGCAGACCAGCCAAATCAAAAGTGGGTAACGGATGTTACCGAGTTCAAAGTGGCAGGTGAGAAGCTATACCTTTCTCCGATCATGGATCTTTATAACGGCGAGATCGTTGCTTATCGTACCGACTCCCGACCCCGATTTACCTTGGTAGGCGAAATGTTGGAGACAGCAATCAATAGGCTACCAGCTAACAGCCGGCCGCTCTTGCACTCAGATCAAGGCTGGCATTATCGATACCCTGACTACTGCAAGCGGTTGAAAGAAGCAGGGCTTGAACAGAGCATGTCACGCAAGGGCAACTGCCTGGACAACGCGGCGATGGAAAGCTTTTTTGGGACGCTCAAATCGGAGTACTTCCACCGTGAGCGCTTCGCAAGCGTGGCTGAGCTTAAGGCGGGGTTGGATGAATACATCCATTATTACAACCATGATCGAATCAAAATGAAGCTCAACGGCCTGAGCCCTGTGGCTTACAGGACTCAGGCTGAGATAGGCTAACCAACTGTCCAACATTTGGGGCGCAGCTCAGTCATTTGTGGGAGCGGCCTCGCGCCGCGATGGGCCGCAAGGCGGCCCCAACAATCTCAAGTCAACAGCATCAGCTAAAGAGGCCGCTTTCTCCCTAACGGTACTCAGGCCGCCTTGGCCTCTTGCTGGCTCAGCGAACGGTTCAACGCACTGAACAGGGCTTTGAAGCTGGCTGTGGTGATGTTTTCATCGATGCCCACACCATGCACAGGACGCCCGCCGGCTACACGCAGTTCGATATAGGCCGCTGCCTTGGCGTTGGTGCCCGCGCCGATGGCGTGCTCGTTGTAGTCCATGATTTCGACGGCAACCGGCAGGCCGGCCACCAGGGCTTCCAGGGCGCCATTGCCCTTGCCGCGCCAGTGCAGCGTGGTCTCGCCTTCGCCGGCTACTTCCACTTCCACGGCACTGTGACCGTTTTCTTCCTGCAGGCGATGGCTGACCAGCGCATACGGTGCGTTGGCTTGCAGGTATTCCTTGTGCAGCAAGCTGTAGATCTGCTGGGCAGTCATTTCCAGGCCCAGGCGGTCGGTTTCGCCCTGTACGACCTGGCTGAATTCGATTTGCATGCGGCGCGGCAGGCTGATGCCGTATTCCTGCTCGAGCAGGTAGGTGATGCCGCCTTTGCCGGACTGGCTGTTGACGCGAATCACGGCCTCGTAGCTGCGGCCGATGTCGGCCGGGTCGATCGGCAGGTACGGCACTTCCCACAACTCGCCTTCCTGCTGCTTGGCCAGGCCCTTGCGAATGGCATCCTGGTGCGAGCCGGAGAAGGCTGTGTGCACCAAGTCACCTACGTACGGGTGGCGCGGGTGCACCGGCAGCTGATTGCATTCTTCGACGACCTTGCGCACACCGTCGATGTCGGAGAAATCCAGGCCCGGGTCGATGCCCTGGGTGTACAGGTTCAAGGCCAGGGTCACCAGGTCGACGTTACCAGTACGCTCACCATTGCCGAACAGGCAGCCCTCGGCACGGTCGGCGCCGGCCATCAGGCCCAGCTCGGTCGCGGCGATGCCGGTTCCCCGGTCGTTGTGGCAGTGCAGGCTGATGATCACGCTGTCACGGCGATTGATGTTGCGGCAGAACCACTCGATCTGGTCGGCATACACGTTGGGCGTGGCGACTTCGACGGTGGCCGGCAGGTTAAGGATGATCTTGTGCTCGGGCGTGGGGTTCCATACCTCGATGACCGCATCGCACACTTCCTTGGCGAATTCCATCTCGGTAGCGCTGAAGGTTTCGGGCGAGTACTGGAATGTCCAGTGCGTGTCGGGCTGCTGTGCGGCGTATTTGACGAACAGCTTGGCTGCATTGACCGCGATGTCCTTGACGCCCTGCTTGTCCTGGTTGAAGACGATGCGGCGGAAGGCCGGGCAGGTGGCGTTGTACAGGTGAACGATGGCCTTCTTGGCCCCGCGCAGGGACTCGAAGGTCCGGGCGATCAGGTCTTCACGCGCCTGGGTCAGCACCTGGATGGTGGTGTCCTCTGGAATATGACCGTCTTCGATCAAGGTGCGGACAAAGTCGAAGTCGGTTTGCGAGGCCGAAGGGAAGGAGGCTTCGATTTCCTTCACGCCCACTTGCACCAAGGTCTTCCAGAACCGCAGCTTCTTCTGCGCATCCATCGGCTCGATCAGCGACTGGTTGCCGTCACGCAGGTCCGAGCTGCACCAGATCGGCGCCTCGGTAATGGTCTTGGACGGCCAGGTACGGTCAGGCAGATCGATGGTAGGGAAGGCGCGGTATTTCTTCGACGGGTCTTTGAGCATGGTCATGGAAGCAATCCTTTTATGTGCGGCCGAGATCGGGCCTGCCGAGCAGTAACGAGGTGGGGGCGAGGCGACGCGATTCAGCCTGGTAGTCGAGCGCTGACCAGGCAGAGGCTGCGATGTTGTCGGAGCAAGATGAGGGTGCTGAAGGTTTTCATGGCCTCAACCCTAACCAGTGGACTGTGGGTTGGCAAGCGTTGAAAAAAAAATTGAGAGGAATGCTTAAAAAAAGTGATATGGCGAGATCTACTTGTTGATACCAGTAAAATACTTAGGTTTTGTTGCGCGGTATTTTTCTTTGGCGCAATGGTGTGTCAGTCGCGTGAGGGCCTCCTGGGCCCTGCGTTGTGGCAAGCGCCGCCCGTATTGCGGGGCGGCTCAAACGTCACTCAACGAAGTGTCAACCCTGCCTCAGGGCTGAAAGGCACCGATGAAGATCGCCGGGTCAACACGCGCATCGTTCAAGCTGACGTTCCAGTGCATGTGCGGCCCGGTAGCGCGCCCCGTTGAGCCCACGCGCCCGACCACATCACCACGGCGCAGCGACTGCCCGTTCTGCACGTCGATACGGGACATATGGCAGAACATGCTGATAAAGCCCTGCCCGTGATCGACGAACACCGTGCGGCCATTGAAGAAGTAATCGCCCACCAGAATCACCTTGCCGTTGGCAGGTGTCTTGATCGGCGTCCCCGCCGGTACGGCAAAATCCAGCCCCGCATGGGGGTTGCGTTCCTCGCCATTGAAGAACCGGCGCACGCCGAACTTGCTCGACAGCGGCCCGTTGACCGGCTTGTCGAGGATCAGGTTGCTCGGCAATGCCGGGCTGAAGCTGCGGTAGGCCTTGATCTGCTCGGCCAGTTCGCGATCGATGCGCTTGAGGTCGGCCGGATTGGGGTTAACCTGGCGGGTGTTCTTCAAGGTGATGCGCTGTTCGGGGTACTGCTTGTGCCCCACGGTGAAAGGCAGGCTTCGGCTGCCTTGCTGCACCACCGCCTGCCCAGGCTTCTGGGTCAGGGGGATGCCAACGATGGCCAGCCAGTTGTCCTGTTCCTTGACCACCAGCACGGGCTTGCCACCGAAGCGTGCGCTGGGAGCACTGGCTGCCGGCCCCAGGTCGACCACGGCAACGCCGCCAGGCACCGGTTTGTTCAGCGTGCGCGTGATGTAGCTGGCCTGGGCTGTGGCGCTCAGGACGGTGAAGGCGAGGGCGAGCAGTGACGCGAGCAAGCGGGGCATGTGTCAGTCCAGAAGTGAGAGCGTGACCGGAGTCAGGTGATTGTCTTCGACCCGCACCTGCAGCTCGCCTTCGTTCAGGCGTGCAGTCAGGCGCTGGCCGTTGCGCGTCTGTTCGGCGCTGCGGATGGCCTGGCCTTGTTCGTCGAGCAGGATGCTGTAGCCGCGCGCCAGCGTCGCCAGCGGGCTGACGATCTGCAGTGTCTGCAACTGGGCCTGGAAGCGCTGGCGCCGGTCCTTGAGCACGTCACGCATGGCCCGGGGCAGTCGCTCGGCCAGGCTGTCCAGGCGCTGGCCCAGCAAAGCCAGAGTACGCCCGGGATGTTGCGCAGCCAGACGCGTCTCCAGGCGCACCAGGCGCTCGCGGCGTTGATTGAGGTTATGCAGGAAGGCACGGCGCAGGCGCATGTCCAGGTCATCCAGGCGCTGAGCCTGCTGACGCAGGCGCTCGCCCGGATGGCGCAGGCGGCGAATCAGGGACTCCAGGCGCAGGCGATCATGCACCAACCGGTTCTGCATGCGCAGGGTCAGGCGCCGTTGCAGGCCGTCCAGGCGATGCTGCAGGCCGCTGTTGTCGGGCGCAAGCAGCTCGGCCGCAGCAGACGGGGTAGGGGCCCGCACGTCGGCCACGAAGTCGCTGATCGACACGTCCGTTTCATGGCCCACGGCGCTCACGATCGGCGTCTTGCACGCGGCCACGGCACGCGCCACGGCTTCCTCGTTGAAGCACCACAGGTCTTCCAGTGAACCGCCGCCGCGGGCCAGTATCAAGGCGTCGAAACCGCGGCTGTCGGCCAGGCGAATGGCCCGCACGATCTGGGCGATGGCTTCGCGGCCCTGCACGGCAGTGGGGATCAGGTTCAACTCCACCTGGGGCGCACGGCGGGCGAACACACTGATGATGTCGCGGATCACGGCCCCGGTCGGGGAGGTGATGATGCCGATACGCTGGGGGTGCGCAGGCAGCGCTCGCTTGCTGTCGGTGCTGAACAGGCCCTCGGCGCCAAGCTTTTCCTTGAGCGCCTCGAAGGCCAGGCGCAGCGCACCATCGCCGGCAGGCTCCACGGTATCGAGGATCAGCTGGTAGTCGCCACGGCCTTCGAACAGGGACACCTTGCCGCGCACCCGTACCGCCAGGCCGTCACGCAGCGCCTGGCGCACCCGCGTGGCGCTCTGCCTGAAGAGGGCGCAGCGCACCTGGGCACCGCTGTCCTTGAGGGTGAAGTACATGTGGCCGGAGGCCGGCCGGGCCAGGTTGGAAATCTCGCCCTCCACCCATACGCTGCGGAACACGTCTTCCAGCAGCACCCGGGCGCGGCCATTGAGTTGGCTGACGGTGAGCACATCACGGTCAAGGCCGAGGCGTTCGAAAGGGTCTTTGATCATGGGAAGGCACTATAAAGGATGAGGGGGCCGGGTGTCGTGCCCGGTCGATCAGGAGCTGGCCTGGGTCGCCGGTGCCTGCCCTGGCGTACCGATTGCCGACGCTGCGCAGGTCATGTGCTCGATGAACTGACTCACCAGTGGCCCGGCATCGCGGCGGTGGGCGATGGCGACGGTGCTGACGCAGCCGGGGTCCGTCAGCGGGATGAACCGCAGCGCCGGAGGGGCGATGTCCTGCATGCAGCGTGGCAGCAAGGCCACCCCGAACCCCGCCTGGATCAGCTGCAACTGGGTGGTCTTGCGCGACACCACCCGCGCAGGCCGGGGAAAGAACCCCGCCGCCATGCACAGCTCGGCAGACAGGTAGCTCAGGCCACCGCGTTGGTGGTGGGGAATGGAGATGAACGGCTGGCTGGAAAGCTCCGCCAAGGCAATGCAATCACGCCCCGCCAGTTCATGGGTAGGGGCGAGCGCCAACAGCAGGGGCTCTTCGAACAACGGCTCGATGCTCAACCCATCGTGCTGGCGCAGCACCGGCAGCCTCAGCAGCCCGATGTCCAGGCGACCTTCGGCCAGTGCTGCAAGCTGCCCTTCGGAGGACAACTGGGCGATCTCCATGCTCACATCAGGGTTTGTCCGCAGGTAATCACCCAGGTGCTCGAGCAGCCGACCGGTCAGCGGCACCGTGCTGGAGTGGCTGATGTTCAGGCTGCCGCACAGGCCCTGGCCGACGGCTCGGGCCAGCTCGCCAGCCTTGTCCAGGTCCAGCAGCAGGTTGCGCGCGCGCGGCAGGAACGCCCGGCCCGCATCGGTCAGGCGAGGCAACCTGGCCGTGCGCTCGAACAACGCGGTGTCCAGCTGCAGTTCGAGCTCGCGCACCTGGCGACTGAGGGCGGACTGGGCGACATACAGTCGTTCGGCGGCGGCGCTGAAGCTGCCACATTCGGCGATTTCCACGAAGTAACGCAGCTGGCGGGTCGAGATCATGAGCGATGCCATTTCGAGATGGATCAGGGCGAGATTGCATATTAGCCGGGATGGCGCGGGTTTGGTTATGGTGCGCTGAACCTTCAAGGACAATGCGCCAATGCTCGCTGACCTCGCTATACCCTTCTCGGGGCTTGACTGGCTACCCATCGTGTTGGGTACCGCGGCGGCCTACGTGGTGTTCGGCATCGCCGGCTTCGGCACGGCGTTGGTGGCAGGCCCGGTGCTGATCCATTTCATGCCGCTGTCGCAGATCATTCCCTTGCTGGTGTTACTCGATTTCGTGGCGGCGTTCGGCAACCTTTTGCCCTCACGGCGCGATGTGGTACGGGGCGAACTGCTGCGCCTGCTGCCGTTCATGGCGCTGGGGTGCACCCTGGGCGTTGCGTTCCTGCTGCAGCTCAAGTCGGACCTGCTGATGCTGCTGATGGGCCTGTTCATCACGGCCTATGCCCTCTATAGCCTGGCGCTGAAGGTACGCCCGGCGTCGCTTGCCGGGTGGTGGGCGGCACCGATGGGCACCGTGGGCGGGTTGTTCGGGGCCTTGTTCGGCAGCGGCGGGTTTCTCTACGCGCTTTACCTGAGCGCCCGCCTGCCCGACAAGGAGCAGGTGCGCGCCACCCAGAGCGCGTTGATCAGTTGCAGCACCTTGGTGCGCCTGACGCTGTTCCTTGTCGCCGGTGTCTACGCCGATCGACAACTGCTGCTGATGGCGGCCTGCCTGCTGCCGGTGATGGTCATCGGCCTGTGGGCTGGGCGCAGGCTCACGCACAGGCTGTCACGCGAGGCCTTCGTCCGGTTGGTCACCTGGTTGGTGTTGGCCAGCGGCCTGGCGCTCATCGCTCGCTATATGAGCGCTTGAGCAGGGGGTAGAATTGGCTGACTACCCGATCCAAGGCTTGTCCGCTCATGAATACCCAAAGCATCATCGTTCCCAGGCAGTCCACCGTCCCGGTGCACGAGGCCCGCGCCCGCGCCATCCTGCGCTGGCTGGTCCGCGAAAAGATCGTGCAAGAGCAGCTGACCACCTGCGGGCGTACCGGCAACCGTATGGCCCATGCCATTGGGCCAGGTGCCCGCCAGGTGGCGCTGCACCCCGAAAAACTGCCCTTCGATGCGCCGGTCAACGGCCTTGAGGTGATGCTCAAGCGCTGCATCTATACGCCCACCGAAGGCTTCAAGGAAGAGGCGGGCTGCCCGCAGTGCCGGCGCGAAGTGGGCGAGCCGTTGTTCGACAGCCTGGAAGAGTGGATGCCCGGGGTCAGTGACAATTTCACCTGCCCGCTGTGCGGGTTCGAAGACGACATCAACGGTTTTTTGTTCCTGCAACCCTGCGCCTTCTCCAACCTGGGCTTCATCTTCAACAACTGGGGCGATGCCGGGTTCACCCAGGCCTTCATCGACAGCTTCGCCGACTGGCTGGACCAACCGGTGGCCGTGGTGCAGGTCCGGCTCGCCTGACGAGGGCGGGGCAGGGCCGTGGTGCGCAGGGCGGCAACGGCCACTTGTAACTTCAGGCTTGATTTACATTGAGTGGCAGGGCACGCATGAGTATAATGGCGCGCTTCCATTTTTCCCGCCCGGGAGCCCCCGCGATGTTGCGTATCAGCCAAGAAGCCCTGACCTTCGACGATATTCTCCTTGTACCTGGTTATTCCGAGGTACTGCCCAATGAAGTCAGTCTCAAGACCCGTTTGACCCGTGGCATCGAGCTGAACATCCCGCTGGTCTCCGCTGCCATGGACACCGTCACCGAAGCGCGCCTGGCCATCGCCATGGCCCAGGAAGGCGGCATCGGCATCATCCACAAGAACATGACCATCGAGCAGCAGGCCGGCGAAGTGCGCAAGGTCAAGAAGTTCGAGGCTGGCGTGGTCAAGGACCCGATCACCATCGAGGCCGACGCCACCGTGCGCGACCTGTTCGACCTGACGCGCCTGAACAACATTTCCGGCGTGCCCGTGCTGGAAAACGGTGACCTGGTCGGTATCGTGACCTCCCGCGACGTGCGCTTCGAAAGCCGCCTGGACGCCAAGGTCCGCGAAGTGATGACGCCCAAGGAACGCCTGGTCACCGTCCGCGAGGGCGCGGACAAGAACGAGGTGCGCGAGCTGCTGCACAAGCACCGTCTCGAGAAAGTGCTGATCGTCGACGAGCACTTCAGCCTCAAGGGTATGATGACCGTCAAGGACATCGAGAAGGCCAAGGCCTACCCACTGGCCAGCAAGGACGACCAGGGTCGTCTGCGCGTTGGCGCTGCAGTCGGCACCGGCAAGGACACCGGCGAGCGTGTTGCCGCCCTGGTAGCCGCTGGCGTTGACGTGGTCGTGGTCGACACCGCTCACGGGCACTCCAAAGGCGTGATCGAGCGCGTGCGCTGGGTCAAGCAAACCTACCCGCAGGTGCAGGTGATTGGCGGCAACATCGCCACCGGCGCTGCTGCCAAGGCCTTGGCCGAGGCGGGCGCTGATGCGGTCAAGGTCGGTATCGGCCCTGGCTCGATCTGCACCACCCGTATCGTAGCCGGCGTCGGCGTGCCGCAGATCAGCGCCATCGCCAACGTCGCCGCTGCCCTGGAAGGCACCGGTGTGCCACTGATTGCCGACGGCGGTATCCGCTTCTCTGGTGATCTGTCCAAGGCCATCGTCGCCGGTGCCAGTTGCGTGATGATGGGTTCGATGTTCGCCGGTACCGAAGAAGCCCCGGGCGAAGTCGAACTGTTCCAGGGCCGCTCCTACAAGGCCTACCGTGGCATGGGTTCGCTGGGCGCCATGGCGCAGTCGCAAGGCTCCTCCGACCGTTACTTCCAGGACTCCTCGGCCGGTGCCGAGAAGCTGGTACCCGAAGGTATCGAAGGCCGTGTGCCGTACAAAGGCGCACTGGCTGCGATCATTCACCAGCTGATGGGCGGCCTGCGTTCGTCCATGGGCTACACCGGCAGTGCCACCATCGACGAGATGCGCACCAAGCCGGAGTTCGTGCGAATTACGGGCGCCGGTATGGCCGAATCCCACGTTCACGACGTGCAGATCACCAAAGAAGCCCCCAACTACCGGGTTGGCTGATAGCTCAGCGGTAAGCTCCAGACGGTGGCTGCGTTCGCGCAGCCACTGCGTTTTCCCCGATCAACTTGCAGCTTGCAGCTTCAAGCTCGCAGCTGAATCAGAGATTCCCCATGGCCCTCGATATTCACGCTCACCGGATCCTCATCCTCGATTTCGGCTCCCAGTACACCCAGCTGATCGCCCGCCGCGTGCGCGAGATCGGCGTGTACTGCGAACTGCACCCGTTCGACATGGACGATGAAGCGATCCGCGAATTCAACCCGCGCGGCATCATCCTCGCCGGTGGCCCCGAGTCGGTTCACGAAGCCAACAGCCCCCGTGCACCCCAGGCCGTGTTCGACCTGAATGTGCCTGTGCTGGGCATCTGCTACGGCATGCAGACCATGTCCGAACAGATGGGCGGCAAGGTCGAAGGGTCGGACCTGCGTGAGTTCGGATATGCCCGCGTTGACGTGGTCGGCAAGAGCCGCCTGCTCGACGGCATCGAGGACCATATCGACGCTGACGGCGTACTGGGCCTGGACGTGTGGATGAGCCACGGTGACAAGGTCACCCAGCTGCCGACCGGTTTCCACGTACTGGCCAGCACCCCGAGCTGCCCGATCGCCGGCATGTTCGATGACACCCGCGGCTACTACGGCGTGCAGTTCCACCCGGAAGTGACCCACACCAAGCAAGGCGGTCGCATCCTGTCCCGTTTCGTGCAGGACATCTGCGGCTGTGAAGCCCTGTGGACCCCGTCCAACATCGTCGAGGACGCCATCGCCCAGGTGCGTGAGCAAGTGGGTTCGGCCAACGTCCTGCTGGGCCTCTCCGGCGGCGTGGACAGCTCGGTGGTCGCGGCCCTCTTGCACCGCGCCATCGGCGACCAGCTGACCTGCGTGTTCGTCGACAACGGCCTGCTGCGCCTGCACGAGGGTGACCAGGTGATGGCCATGTTCAAGGAGAACATGGGCGTCAAGGTGATCCGTGCCGACGCTGAAAAGCAGTTCCTCGACAACCTGGCCGGCGAAGCCGACCCGGAGAAGAAGCGCAAGATCATCGGCCGCACCTTTATCGACATCTTCGATGCCGAGGCCAGCAAGCTGCCGAACATCCAGTTCCTCGCCCAGGGCACCATCTACCCGGACGTGATCGAATCGGCCGGCGCCAAGAGCGGCAAGGCCCACGTGATCAAGTCCCACCACAACGTGGGTGGCCTGCCGGAGGAAATGAACCTCAAGCTGGTCGAACCGCTGCGTGAGCTGTTCAAGGACGAAGTGCGCAAGATCGGTCTGGAGCTCGGCCTGCCCTACGACATGGTCTACCGCCACCCGTTCCCAGGCCCGGGCCTAGGTGTGCGCATCCTGGGTGAAGTGAAGAAAGAGTACGCCGACATTCTGCGTCGCGCGGACCACATCTTCATCGAAGAACTGCGCAAGGCTGATTGGTACCACAAGACCAGCCAGGCCTTCGTGGTGTTCCAGCCGGTCAAGTCGGTTGGCGTCGTGGGCGACGGCCGTCGCTATGCATGGGTCGTGGCCCTGCGTGCCGTCGAGACCGTGGACTTCATGACCGCTCGCTGGGCTCATCTGCCTTACGAACTGCTGGAAACCGTCAGTGGCCGCATCATCAACGAGATCGACGGTATCTCGCGGGTGACCTACGACGTGTCGAGCAAGCCGCCGGCGACGATTGAGTGGGAATGATCCCGCGTCCTTGAAGCAAACGCCGAACAAGTTGCCCATCAGCTTGAATGGACGGCTTAGAGGATGCCGAAACGCCCGTTTCTCAGCCGCTAAGTATCGGATAACCAAGGCATAGCCTTGGTTATCCGCCCTCACGAGCACACCTAATTGCCGGCGCACCCTCCACGGATTCGACAGGGCAAACAGCGTGGTCAGTTGCGCCCTGTTGTTGGCCAAGCCAAGGAATCGGGTTTTCACACAGCCAAATGACTCGAATTCCCCAACAACTCTCGGACACGTAAGGTCAGGGTGTCGACAGAAAACGGCTTGGTCAGCACCTGCATGCCCGCCTCAAGGTAGCCGTTGCCAAGGACCGCGTTCTCTGCATATCCCGTGATGAATAACGTGTTCAGGCCAGGACGAACTTCACGCCCAGCATCAGCCATCTGCCGACCATTCAAGCCACCCGGCAGGCCTACATCTGTAATCAGCAAGTCGATATGCACGTCAGAACGCAGCACCTTGAGGCCGGCAATACTGTCCGCAGCCTCAATCACCGTGCACCCGAGTTCACCGAGAACCTCGGTGAGAAGCATACGAACGGTTGGCTCATCGTCGACCACGAGGATCGTCTCGCCCGACCGAGCATGCTGTTCGTCTTGGTGGCAATGGTCTTCAATCTCGATTACAGCATCGCCCAGATAACGCGGCAGATAGATGCATAGCGTCGTCCCCAAGCCAACGTCCGAATAGATGCGCGCTTGCCCACCTGACTGTTTGGCAAACCCGTAGATCATAGACAGGCCCAGCCCGGTGCCATGGCCAATGGGCTTGGTGGTAAAGAATGGATCGAAGGCTTTAGCGATCACGTCCGAAGTCATGCCCGTACCGGTGTCGGTCACGCAAATGGACAGGTATTGCCCTTCCTCCAAGTCATGGGAGCGGGCGGCGTTACGATCCATCCAACGATTGGCCGTCTCGATGGTGATCCGACCGCCGTCTGGCATGGCATCACGCGCGTTGATGCACAGATTCAGAAGCGCGTTTTCCAGCTGGCTGGCGTCGACTCGTGCTGACCAAAGTCCAGTGGCCCCAACGGTCTCGACGGTGATGCTCGGCCCTACCGTGCGCTGGATTAGATCGGTCATGCCCAGCATCAATGCATTGATATCGGTTGGCCTAGGATCCAGGGTTTGCCGCCGAGAAAACGCAAGCAAACGATGTGTCAGCGCCGATGCGCGCTTGGCCGCGCCCTGGGCCGCTACCATGTACTTTTCCAGGTCGTTGATTCGCCCTTGAGCCATTCTCACGCCCATAAGCTCCAGAGAGCCTGATATCCCAGTGAGCAGGTTGTTGAAGTCGTGTGCAAGCCCCCCTGTGAGTTGGCCGACCGCCTCCATCTTCTGGGACTGGCGCAGTTTCTCTTCAGTCTGCATCAACTCGGCGGTGCGCTCCGCGACCCGTTGCTCCAGGGTCTCGTTGAGCGCTCGCAGTGCTGTCGTAGCACGATCACGTTCGGCTTCCAGTGTACGGCGCTCCTCGACATCGATCAGAACGCCAGGGAAGCTTTGCGGCGTGCCGTCTTCGGCACAGTCAACACGGCCATTGGCCTCGATCCAGTAATACTTGCCGTCCGTGCGTTGCACCCGATACTGATGAGCGTAGGAGCCGGCGCGGGTAATGGCATCGTTGATGGCCACGATCAGCCCCTCACGATCATCGGGGTGAACCGTAGCGCTGACTTGCGCGAGGGACAGTCCACTTCGACCCAACGCAGGATCGAGGCCAGAGGCATCAGCAAACGCGTTATCGACGGTAAAGCGATCGTTCGGGATGTCCCAATGCCAGGTGCCAATAATCGCCCCTGCAGCAAGGGCGAGCTGCACGCGTTCGAT
Source organism: Pseudomonas sp. SGAir0191 (assembly GCF_002812565.2). Classification (NCBI taxonomy): domain Bacteria; kingdom Pseudomonadati; phylum Pseudomonadota; class Gammaproteobacteria; order Pseudomonadales; family Pseudomonadaceae; genus Pseudomonas; species Pseudomonas sp. SGAir0191. The sequence continues at coordinate 3,920,736 of NZ_CP025035.2, read as the reverse complement.
GTTTTCGCGAGCCAAGGCCTCACTGATTCGCAAACGATCCTGAGCATTGCGTCGGGCGGTGACGTCATTGAAGAAGATACCGATCTGACGCTCCGCAGGATCGCCTACCGGAACTGCGCGCACATCGAACCATCGCTCGAACGCTTCTGCATAATTTTCGAATGTTGCGGGCTCTCGTGTTTTCGCGACCCCGCCATAGGTGTCGAACCAGAACTGCTCCAGATCAGGGGCATACTCGGTGACCCATCTACCGCGCAGGTTGACGCCGGCCTCGCGTTCGAAGGCCGGATTAACCTCGATGAACCGGTAGTCCACCGGCCGATCAGCCTCGTCGAACTTGACCTCAACGATGGCAAACGCGGTCTCGATGGTTTCCACGATCGTCCTGATTCGCTCTTCGCTCTTGCGTAGAGCTGTGGCTGCCGAGCGACTCTGCGTCAGGTCGAGCATGGCCCCGATCATGCGCACAGCCTTGCCCTGTGCGTTACGAATCACGTGCCCTCTATCGAGCACTTCCGCATACGTGCCGTCCTCGCGTTGAAACCGATACTCATCCGTCCAAGCAGTATCATTGCCATCGATGACAGCGTGAATCGACGTGTAAATGCGCGCCTGATCGTCTGGGTGTATCTGCGCCATCCACCATTCGCCATTGGTCTGTATGGTGGCAAGTGAATGCCCGTAGGCTTGTTCGAGTGCGTCGTTCCATAGGACGTGATTGGCCACCAAATCCCAGTCCCAAATCGCGTCGTTAGTCGCCTTGGCGGCGAGGCGGTAGCGCTCCTTGGCTTCCTCCATCGCTCGGCCCGCCAGGTGCTCACGCGTTCGGTCGCGCAGAATCTTCATAAACCCCAGGTGCGCATTGTTCTCTGCAAAGAGCGGCATCATCTCGCCTGACGCCCAGATTTTCTGTCCGTCCTTGCGTACATGCCAGCGCTCGTCAGATGCACGCCCTTCTCGCAAAGACTGCTGCATTTCGTACTCCACCCGGCCAGCATGCCTATCTTCAGGCGTGAAAATACGCTCTGCGGGCTGGCCACACATCTCATCTGCATTCCAGCCCAACACATGGCTCGCCGCAGTATTCCAATCCGTGATCATGCCCAACGGATCGGTCAGGATGATCGCGAAGTCAACGGCACTCTCGAACACAGCGCGCTGACGGGCCGCGCTCTGCGGCTGCACAGCAATGACAGGATCTCGATGGACGAATGGCTCTGCTGAGATCGCAACTGACTCATCTGCTGCAGCACGAAGTTGCTGGACTTCCGCTTCAAGCTCTTCACGAGATAGGTGTTTCAAATTCTGATTCACACGCACCAATACTCCCGGACGATTGGCCCGGTTAAATGTTCAGCGGCTGGGAGTCGCCATGCCAGAGTAGGCAGGCTTTAATTATTGCCGTCCTTGGTTACGGCAATATCAAACACATGCTTTTCAACGACCTGCCCGTCACGCTGACGGCGCCTGATAGGCGGTCGTGCGGGATGATAGCCGGTGGACATTTGCTTCAAAAGCCAACCATCAAAAATAGGTGGATCACAGGCTTCAGCCTCGATTGCCTTCGCCAAAGGAGCATGGCTGGATGGCATGAAGACGTATAACACGTTGGTCGACAATTCCACCGCGACACCCAGAAGCGATGACTCGTCGAAACAGTGGTCAACCTCAGAACGCGCATTCCTCAACACGCGAGGTTGCTGGGAAACCGCCCCACCATTCCCTCGTTCTTTCCTATAGCACTGCACCGATGCGCTTGACAGAGCAGGCGGAATGTAGCCGCAAAAACGTGAGCAAAATACATCATCTGCCAGGTTTTTAGCATGATCCAAGCGACCAACGGCCTACAAAGCGACCAATATACTCAAAGGGACAGCGCAGCGTGCATTGCATTTTCGAGCTGCCCGACCGACCAGGGTTTGCGGAGAAAGGGGGAAGCAGCTGCTCGCACAGTAGTTTTTTGGGATTTGCTTTAAGTTTTTTTCCGGCGTGTCGATAGCAGTTAGCGCCTTCTCAATCGATTATCCCCCATGTTTTTCAGGACATGGAGTGCCCGCCGTCTAAGAGAAGTGGGAAGTGCGCGATCCGGTGCAGGGACGCTTTCGAATGGCTCATGCGTGCGAACGCTGAGCTTATAACCTGGAGCCGTGGTTCAGGTCGGAGTGGATGCTCCAGCCAGACACGCTCTATTTGAGAAAGTCCTATGCTTACCAACGTCACTATTCGCAGTCGCCTGGCTTTGCTCGTTGTCGTTCCTCTTTTGGTACTTGGGGCTGTCATCATCATTGCCTTGATCAATGCGCAGCGCATCAATACCAATTTGGAGCATCTGTTCCTGGATAGGATGAAGCCTGTCAGCCAATTAAAAGCTGTATCGGATAGCTATGCGGTCACGATGGTCGATGCGTTTCATAAATACCGGTCTGGTTTGATTGATCAGACCGGCTTGCACCAGCAGTTTGATGCAGCTTCGCTTGAGGGCGATCGGGCTTGGGGCGAATATCGGGCGACCAGCCTGACAGACCAAGAAAGAATGATTGCAAGCAAAGTCGATGCTTTGCTGGTTGGCGTGCGCGGGACTTCCCGACAGTTACTGGCAGCTGTGGATGACGGGAAACTACGCGATATGGACGCCAAGCTGTTCAGTGCCACCTTGTATGGAGCCTTCGACCCGCTGGGGAACCAGCTGTCCAAGCTGATCGACCTACAACTGAGCGAAGGCCAGAAGCTTTTTACTGCCTCTGATTTACAATATCGCGCTGTTGTGAAGACATTCATGATCATCGGAGCCGTCGCGCTCGTTGGCCTTTTGCTCGCTGCGACGATAATTAGCCTCTCCATTATTCGACCCCTGTCAGGGCTGCGGAGTCTCATCACTGCGGTTCAACAGACATCGAACCTTACCCTGCGAGCTAGCGTGGCCGGCCGAGACGAAGTTGCGCAAACAGCGCTCGCATTCAACGCCTTGATCGAGCATCAACAGGCTCTGATCCTTGAGTTGTCCGCAACCGCCACACAGCTGTCTAGCGCCTCCGAGGAAATGAGCGCGGTCAGCGCCCAGGTCAGTAGAACAGCAACCCTGCAGGGGGACCAAACGAACATGGTGGCGACTGCCGTGCACGAGATGAGCATGGCGGTTCAGGAAGTGGCGAATAACGCACTCTCTGCCGCGAGTAGCGCTGCAAACGCCAATCGACAAGCTCGGGAAGGCGGTGTGTTGGTGCAGGCAAGCGTCGACTCTGTCCAAGGTGTTTCGTTGTCTGTTGCAGAGGCGGGTGAGGTGATCAACAGCCTGCATGCCCAAAGTGACGAGATCAGTAAGGTCTTGGGAGTTATTCAAGCCATCGCGGCCCAGACTAATCTGCTGGCTCTGAACGCTGCTATTGAAGCAGCGCGGGCCGGCGAGGCTGGCCGCGGGTTTGCGGTCGTCGCCGATGAGGTCCGTGGCTTGGCCAGTAATACACAGACTGCAACTGAGTCCATCAGGGAGCTAATCGACACCTTGCAAGGTGGGGCACGTGCAGCTGTGGGAGTGATGCAGCAATCGCGCGAACATGTTCAAGAGTGTGTTCAACGCGCGGGAGATGCAGGGCAAGCCCTGGTTTCCATCATAAGTGCAGTTGAAAGCATAGCCTCAGGTAATGAGCAGATATCGACGGCGACAGAGGAGCAAACGTCTGTTGCCAATGAGATAAGCCAGAACGTAAGTCAACTCAATGACAGCATCGCGGAAGTAGTCAGCGGCGCCGAGCAGAGCCTTGCCGCCAGTCGCGATTTGGCGCAGATGGCTAATCGTCTGCACCAGCAGACCCAGCGATTTGTCGTGTAGGCAAGTAACCGACACAGCTGCGTGCCTTTTGCCAAGCGGGGGCCGCTTAGCGGCCCCATTTGCATTGGATAACAGGCTTCTCTCAATGCTTGGCTGTCAGGCCCCACGTCTTAACGACCGCCGCGACTCAACCCACCCAGCCGCGCCGAAATCGACTGCATCCCCTTGCCCAATTCCCTGAGCGCACTTGCATCCCGGGCACCTTCCTCGCTGGCCGCATGGATCCGTACCGCCAGCTCGTTGATTTCCTGTGTCACGTGGCTCTGCTCCTGGGCGGCGACGGCGATCTGCTGGGCGCGCTGGACGATGTCGTCGAAACTGCCCACTGTGGTGCCCAGGGTAGTGGCCACGCCCACGGCTTGCTGCACCGACTCGCGGGTGCGCTGCGCGCCGTTCTGCATGGTGGTGACGGCAGCGTTCGATGCCTCGCGTAACTGAGTGATCATTTCCTGGATTTCGTTGGCAGACGTCTGCGTGCGGCCGGCAAGCGTGCGCACCTCATCGGCTACCACCGCAAAGCCGCGACCTTGTTCGCCAGCGCGTGCGGCCTCGATGGCAGCGTTGAGCGCCAAGAGGTTGGTCTGCTGGGAGATCGACTTGATCACCTCCAGCACGCCGCCTACACGCTCGATGTCTTCGCCCAGCTGGGTGATCGCTGTGGCCGCGCCCGAGATGTCGGTCGCCAGGCTTTCGATGGATTCACCGTTGCGGTTGACCTGGTCCTGACTCTTCTGCGCTTCGACCAATGAACTGCGGGCTGTGTCCGAGCAGTCCGTGGTGTTGCGCGCGACCTCATTGGCGCTGGCCGACATTTCGGTGATGGCGGTGGCGAGCAAGGTGTTGTCCACCCGTTGCGCCTCGGCCCGATCGGCCAGGCCGGTGGACAGTTGCGCCAGCTCGTTGGCTCGCTCTTCCAGTGACACCGACTCCTCGGCAATGTGACGGAGCATGGCCTGCAGAGAGCCTGCGTACTGATTGACGGCCGTGCGCAGCGCGCCCAGTTCGTCATTGCCCATGACCTCCAGTTGAGCGCCTGCCTGGCCGCCTTGCCCCAGGCTCTCGATTTGCGCGGTGGTTTCCTCGATCTGGGTGAGCAGCCGTTTGCCAGCCAGCCATGCCAGCCCCAACAAAATGGCCAGCAATGGCAGCAGGAACAGCAGGATCTGGCCAGTGAGCTTGTTTGCCAGGCCGACCACACGGGCCTCGGGGGTGACCAGGCCAATACGCCAGCCAGTACCTTCCATGGTGGCCAAGGTGACGTAGGCCGGCCCATCGAGGCGCGCATCGTTATCCAGGTAGAGGGTGGTGGTACCAGCCGGCTTGCTCGCCAGGCTAGCGGCCACTGGCTTGAACCACGGTTGTTCCTGGCTCAGGCCAGTAATGGTCGGCAAGCCCTTGGCGCTTTTTGCATCGGGGAAGAACAGCAAATTACCGGACGCGTCCACCGCAAAGGCGTAGCCACCGGTGACATTGCCGTTGGCCTTGAGGAAGGCGGCAAGACCGTCGAGCTTCAGGTCAATGGTGGCGACCCCGGCAAATGCGCCCTGGGCGTGGTAGGGCACGCTGCAGGTCGTCATGGCTACGCCGCTGACCGGGTCCTGGTACCCGTCCGACCAGACACAGCGACCCAAGGGCGCGGCTTTGGCGCCGGTGTACCACGACTCAGCCTGATACGGCGCCGTTTGCGCAGCGTTGTACTCGTCCGAGTAATCCAAGCCGTTGCTGGCGTTGCGTGCCCAGAAGAAACTGCGGCGTTCGGTACCGGCAACGAAGCCGTTGGGCTCTGGCCACAGCCCGCCGCCTGCGATGGCGGTATCGCCTTGGCTGTCGATCACATTGGGCAGGTTGGCCTTGATCAGGTTTTCATCGTGGGGCAGGGTCTCGGCCAGGTGCGCCATGGCCGTTGCGGTGCCCTCGATGCGGTTCACCTGCATGGCCAGCTGGCGGGTGATGGCGCTGGCCGACTGTTCGGCCGCCTCGGTGCCGGCTGCCACCAACTCAGGTTTGCCGCCCAGGGTCATGACCGAATAGATCGCCAAGGCGGTGAGTGCCAGCAACGTCAGGATTCCCAGGGTCATGCGCCCGGAGATGCGATTGGGAAGTAGCGACATGCTGAAGCTCCACAAAATTTAGGTTGGCTCTCAATGATTACGGCAGCCCAGCCCGATAGTTGAGGTGCTACATCATGTTTCGCATGAGCGGACGACCGATGGCGACAAAAAGGCGATGAATCGAGGGGGAATCAGCCAAATCCGCGCCCACCTCCTGATGTGCATGAAGCATCGTCATCCTCTCAAACGATAAACGCTGTCTCGGCCGTCTTCCGTCCATGGCGTATTGAGCATCGCTCCTGCCATCGGCAAACCCTGCGCCCACCCCGCAGCCAATACCTGCACGTCCCGCGCTGGGTCGCACGCACTGACCCTCGCATCACGCAACCGACACGTCTCGGCGTCCGTCGCGAACAAGGCACGCGCAAAGCCCCGGCCCTGTTCCGAAAGCCGTGCGGTTTTAGGGGCGCGCATCGTGGTAAATACCTCAAAAGCCTCGGTGGGTTCGTTGCCGGCAACGGCCAGGCAGCGAGCCAGGTGCCAGGCGTCTTCCAGGGCCTGGCAAGCGCCTTGCCCGGAGGTGGGCAATGGCGCATGCGCAGCGTCGCCGATCAACAGCACGTTCGCGCGGCTCCACGTGTGCAGCGGTTCCAGGTCGTGGACCGCGATGCGCCGGATGGCCTGTTCGGGGGTTGCCCGAATGATGCGTGAAACGGGCTCGGGCCATTGGGCGAACCTGTGCTCGACCTGCGCCCGATCATCGGCTTGGCCAGCCCCTTCGTTCAACGGGCATGCTTGCGCTGCGGCCCAATACACCAGGTCCGGTCGAACTGCCACCGCACCAAAGCGCTGCCCCGTTCCCCAGTAATCCTGGATCGACACATCGTCCACCAGCGCCCCCGACCCTTGTGCCACACCGATCCAGTTCACGAACCCTTGATAGCGCGGGGTGTTGTCACCCGCGACGAACTGGCGCGTCACCGAGGCCATGCGCCCGTCTGCACCGATCAGCACGTCCGGGCAGATGCGTGTACCAGTGTCGAAGCGGGCCATCGCCTTGCCTTGGGCATCCAGGTCGATGGCCATTGCCTGGTGCCCGAATTCGACTGCAATCCCCATCCGTCGTGCATGGGCGAGCAACACGTCCTGCAAATCCCGGCGCAGCACCGCAACGGTGGGGTAGCCCATGGTTCGGTCCAGCAATTCGATGTCCAGGCCTCCCAACGCATTGCCGGCTGCATCGTACCGGCGCATGGCAAGGGGCCTGCCGCCAACGGCCTGGATGTCCTGCAACACGCCGAGCTGCTCCAGCACGAAGCTGGCATTGGGCCAAAGCGTCACGCCGGCGCCTCCGGCTGCTGGCACCCTACGACGCTCAAAGACCCGCGGGCTGAAGCCCTGCTTGCGCAACGCCAACGCTGCGCTCAGCCCTGCAATGCCGGCACCCACTATCGCAATGTCCACGTTCCAGCCCTCCTTGTTCATCCGCTGCCCCGCGCCAGGTCACTGGACGCCTGGGGCAAAGGAGCATCGTAGATTTCCCCTTCCCAGATCACTAGCGTGCAAAAATGGGACGTTTTCATACCTCAGGTGGGATAGTCAGTGCGCAATGAACTGGATCTGAATGCAGTCCGTGTCTATGCAGCAGTGGTGGATGAGCAGAGCTTCGTTGGCGCCTCGCGTGTGTTGGCCATGCCGTCTTCGAATGTCAGTCGCCATGTCGCTTCACTGGAGCGACAGCTCGGTACGCGCCTGCTTGAGCGCAGCACCCGGCATCTGCGCATGACCGAAGCGGGGCGGCTGTTGTACGCGCGAGCCAAGCCCTTGCTCGACGCCTTGCGCTGCACCCAGGAAGAACTCGGTGCTGTACAGCGCGAGCTGCGGGGGCCACTCAAGCTGTGCATGCCGGGTGAGGCCCCGAGGCTATTGGCGCCCATCCTGGCCGAATTCTGCAGCCTGCACCCTGGCATCGAGCTTGAGTGCGATACCCGGGTGACTGGGCTGCAAGTGCTGCGTGAGGACGTGGACCTGTGCATCCTCTTTCACCGTGGCCGCCAGGACGACAGTGAGTTCATCACCTGCCAGCTCGCCTGCTTGCCGAGCATTGTGGTCGCTGCCCCGTCTCTGCTCGCGCGCACGGGTATCCCGCAGCACGTCCGAGCGTTGAAGTCGCTGCCTTGCATCACTACGCTCAGCGCGCTCGGAGGTCAGCCCTGGCAGTTTCAAGGCGCCAGGGGCGAAACCGTCAAGGTGCCGGTGCGCAGCCGTTACCGCGTCAACAGCGGTGAGTTGGCCGTGGCAGGCGCGCGGCAGGGGATAGGCTTTGCGATTGTGGCGGCTCATCCCTGCCAGGACGATCTGACGGCTGGCCGGTTGCAGGAGGTGGTGCTGGACCTGTGCCCGGCACCCTTGCAGTTGCTGGCGGCCTACAGCCACCGCCATTCAGTGACGGCGCGGGTGCGAGCCCTGCTGGCGTTCATGCAGGAGCGGTTGGCGGCGTTGCACAGCTCGCCAAGCGGTTCTGTCAGTGCAGGTTGATCAAGGCGAGAAGCGCGGTTACACCGGCAGGCTGTCACGGCCGAAAACGCGGCCAGTCAGATCGCCTGCACCCTGGCCAATTGCTCGGCCTCAAGCCACGCCCCGATCGCGTTGGGGCGCATGGGCTTGGAGAACAGGTAGCCTTGTGCCCAGGTGCAGCCCAGGGTTTTCAGGGTGCTGAGTTCTGCTGCGGTTTCCACGCCCTCGACGATGCATTCCAGTTGCATGTCCTGGCACAGCGCAATCAGCGACTTGACGATTTTCAAGCTGGCCGGGTTGAGCTGGATGCCGGTAACGAAGGTGCGGTCCACCTTCAGCTTGGTCAGCGACAACGCATGGATCTGGCTGAGGCTGGAGTAACCGGTGCCAAAGTCGTCCAGGGAAATGCCGCAGCCCAGCTCACGCAGGCGGCTGATGGCGCGCTGGGCCTGCGGCAGGTCCTGAATGGCCGCGGTTTCGGTGATTTCCAGGTCCAGGCACGTGGGGTCGAACCGGCTGCTCTTGATCAGCTCGACGATCTGCTGGGCGGCCTCTTCCGAGCCACAGTCATGGGTGGAGAGGTTGAAGGACAGGCGCATGCCTGCTGGCCAACTGGCAGCCGTGTCCAGTGCCTTGGTCAGCAGAGGCAGGGTGAGACGATTGACCATGCCGATGCGCTCGGCGATCGGGATGAAGTCACTGGGTGGCACATTACCCAATTCTGGGCTTTCCCAGCGCGCCAGTGCCTCGAACGCAACGGTTCGCTCGCTGCGGACATCCACGATGGGTTGGAACACCATGTGAAACTCGCGATCCAGGTCCGCCCTGCGCAGGGCCTGCTCGGTCAGCCCTTGTCGATTGAGTTGCTGGCGATGGGCAGCGCTGAACAGGCACGCCGTGCCAGGGCGATGACGCTTGCTCTGATACAGCGCGTAGTCGGCATATTCGTACGCTTGCGTGGCTGACGAAGCCTGATCTGGAAAGGTGGCGATGCCCAGCGACGCACTGATCTGAATGGGGATGTCCACCAGTACGAACGGCTCGCGCATGCGCGTGCAGAGCTTCTCGCCAAAGGCGCGTAGCTGCTCGTCATCCAGGGCCTGGGTGATGATCAGGCCGAACTCGTCGCCCCCCAGCCGGCTCAGATGCACACCGTGGTCGAGCATCCCGGTGAGGCGCTGACCGACCTGATACAGCAGCCTGTCGCCCACACTGTGGCCATACAGGTCGTTGACTGGCTTGAAGCCATCCAGGTCTATCAGCCCCACCGCCAGGCGAGTGTCCTGCTCGCCGGTATGGGTCAATAGCGTGTCGAGGCGGGAGAAGAACTGCCGGCGATTGGCAAGCCCGGTCAGGCTATCCAGGTTTGCCAGTTGCAGGTTTTCCTCACTGAGCCTGGCCGTCTGCGCCTGCATGTTCACCAGCCGGGTGAAATCGGTGTATTGCGCCTTGAGGATGACCAGCATGGCGATCGATACCAGCAGTACATCAAGCGCGGTGGCAATGAACGTGATGATGGAAGTGGAGGCGAAAAACACCACGAACGCCGTGTTGACCACGGCGGTAGTGGCCAAGGCCGCTGGCAACAGGTGCATCATGCAGAAAATGCAGCCGATCACGGTGATGGCCATGTAGAAAGCGACATGCGCCTGGGTGTAGCTGTCGCCATAGGGGAACAGCGCCAGCGACCAGGCCGTGAAGGCAACGGCAACGAAGGGTGCAAGCGTGTTGGTGCGCTTGAGTGCCGTGATCATCTGGGCCGGGCTGCGCACGCGCCTGCGGGTACGTATCCACTCCACGCCTCGGACCAGGCCGAACAACGTCATGATCATCGGGCAGTACACCACCAGCCAGCGCGGCGCCACCGTGAAGTGGGTGCCCGCCAGCATCAGCGTGTTGATCAGCAGGATGAAGTACATCATGGGCAGCTGGCGCGACAGCGCGATGTATTGCGCCTTGACCAGGTCGGGGTTGTCCTTGGGTACGGACATCAAAGCTCGCACGCCGAGCAGTGTTTTTTTCATCAGGCGACGCTCTGAAAATACAACCAGATAAATAACCGAACGGATTGCCTTTTTCAGCTCGAACCGAGCAGGACAGAACGCTGCTCTCACGGACCGTATCGGCCGAGCCTCTGGTTGCTGCAATCGTTCAGACTGGTGGCACTTTGATTTCGTTCCCGCCTGGCAACGCCACGGTGAGCAGCGCCGGTCATTCCGTGCCGGGGGTGTGCCCGAAATAGGCCTTGTAGGCATGGCAGAAGTTCGCCGGGTTGGCATAGCCGACGTGATAGGCGATCTGCGAAATCTGCCATTTGCGCTCCAGTACCAGGATGCGCGCAAGCTCAAGGCGCTGTTGGCGAATGTACTGCAGGATCGAACAGCCAAACTGCTGGCTGAAGGCTCGGCGCAGGGTGGTCTCGCTCACCTTCAGCTGCTTGGCCAGGGCGGCGACGGACGGCGGGGCAGTGGGGCTGGTGTCCAGCAGCCGACGCGTTTCCAGGGCCAGGTCACGGCGGCCACCGTCTTGCTGCGGCTCAGGTGTCAGGGCCTGGCCTGACAGATGGCTGGCCAGCTCCAGTACGATCCCCAGGCTCAGGCTTTCATAGTGCAGGCGGCGCAAGCTACCGCTGTAGGGTGAGCGATAGAGCTGCTGGAACAGGCGGCTGAGCGAGGGACACTGGGGCAACTGGTCGAAGTGCATGCCATCGGCCAGCAATGCCAGCAACGGATGAAACTGCGGATCGTCCTGGGCCAGCTCGCGCAATGCGTCACCGGCAATGCGCACGCCGGCCATGCGCGCATGGCTGTCGACCGGCAACTGGTCCTGGGCTTCAAGGCTCTCGCTCAGGCCAAGCACGTGCAGCCGACCGGTATCGTACTGGTTCAGCCTGCCATCGACCTTGTGCCGCCAGGCGCCGTCGAACACCTGCACGATGCACAGGCTCTCGGGCAGCACCTTGTCGATGCGCAGGGGCTCTGGAAAGTGCAGGTGGCAATCGAAGTACTGCAGGCCCTGGCGCACGGTCTGTGCCCGATAATGCCCCGTGGCACTGCCCATGACATGGGCGGCACGCGCATCCAGCACGCCTGCCTGGGCGAGGGAGCCAGGGCTGTCGAAACAGAAGGCGGTATCCAGGTAGGGGGTTAGCGATTGCATGCAGACTCGGTTTCTCGGTGGGGCAGCGTCGGCCGGAAATGGTAACGCGCGCACATTTTCGACAACAGTCGTTGTGACCAACCCGCTGTTTGTTGTGATGAACGGGCAACTGGGTTGGCAGCCTGCCTATTGAGTCCTTCAATACGCGTTTTGTTGCAGATCAGGAAACAAAATCATGTTCGCTTATCGGAAATGGGCCGCCTTGCTGGTTGCCGCGTTCACCCTGTGTATCGGTCAGGCCCAGGCCGAAGACCGCCCGGACGTAGCCAAGAACGTCGTCGCCTACCTGGGCACTGAAGGGGCCAAGGTGTGGACGCTGCGCATCGGCGATCGCGCCGCCAACGAGGCATTGGTGCAGGTGGAAGGCGTCGATCACGACTGGGATATGCGCATCCAGAAAATGCACGTCGAGAAAACCGCCAAGGATACCCGCTACTGGACCGACGTCGACGGCAAGAAATTCGTCGTGCTGATCATCCAGGGCATGTGGGGAGGTGAGCTGTACCTGCCGGGCGAGGCGCAGCCGCGTCAGGTCGGCTACTCGGAAGGTCTGTCGCACCAAGGCAATGCCGAGGCGTTCCTCACCGATTACCTGGCTGCCAAGAAATAACCGAGGGGTATCGATCATGAGTGAACATACCGATCCATTGGCCGACTTGTCCGGGTCGCTGGGCAATGACTACGACCAGTCGCGCACGGCCCAGCGCGAGCATGTCATTGCCGAGCTTCGGCAAGTGATTGAACGTGTGCCGGAGCAGAGCGAGTTCACCAACTCTCGTCGTTATCGCGTGTGGGGGCCAGTATTGCTGGTCGGTGCCCTGATTCTGTTCGGAATCGGCATCAGCATGCAGCGCACTGGGCCGATCGTGGCCACCGCCTTCATTGTGCTCATCGCCGCTGCCGTGACCTGGCAGCACCGCAACGCCGGTACCCAGGTGTTCATGCGCCTGACGCGCCGACAACTGTTCGTCGACACGTTGGACGCGCCGGTGGACTTGGCGCAGGTGCAGGATATCTCGGTCAAGGATGAAGGGCTGGTGATGGTGCAGACGCTGGAGATGAGCAGCGATGCCGTACTGCCTACCCACCGAGTGGTGAAGCTGCAGTTCTTCGGTAACCAGGCCATGGTGCTGAAAAAGCCGCGCCCCCAGGTTCGCATCATGTCGGCGGGGCTTGCGCAAAACGGGCGCAAGCTGTCCAACGAAGAAGTGCTGGCCGTACTGACGGCCTACTGCGATGCCGCCCATGCCCAGCGTCAGCTTGAGCTGCTGCAGGCCAATGGATAATACCGGCGCCAATGCCGACCTGACCTACCTGCAGGTAAATGCCGTCGGCCCCGATGAGTCGTTCGAGCTGCATGAACACTCGCTGGGCAAGACACTTTCGTGTGCAGTCATCGGGTTGGTGGCGATTGGGCTCGGTGGCTGGCTCGCGAGCCTGCCTATGCTCTTCGGTCCGCAGACCGCCAGCACAGTGAAGGTGCTGCTGTGGGCATTCGGCGCAGGGCTGGTCGGCATCGGGCTGGTGGCCCTGGTCAGTGCCTGGGCGCTGTACCAGCGCCATGGACGGTGCGCACTGGCGGTGACCCGTGACACGGTCGCTTTCGCCAACGCCTTGGCCCCAGTGCCATGGGAAGCGTTCGAAGGCTTCGATGTCGAACAGCGGCGGCTCAGTACGCACCTGGTATTCAGCCTCGCCGCGTTCGGCGCCGCGCCTGTCCTCAAGGCCCCAGGTTTCAAGGCGCTCGCAGCACCTGATGCTCAACTGATCGCCGGTGGCCTGCGGCTCAAGGTGTGGGCCTGCAACTTCACCCGGGCGGGGCGCAGGCTCGCGCTGGCAGAGCTGGTGGACGTACTCTACCCCTACCTGCAGGCAGCACAGGCCAGGCGCACCTTGGCACAGTTGTTCCCGGCCGTGGCTCGTCAAGGCGATGCCTTGCGGCGGGCTGCGCCATGAGCAACGGGGCCATACGGCTCTTCAGGCGCGTAGGCTGGGGCTTGACCCTGCTGTTGTTGCCGCTGCTGGTGCTGGGGTGGAGCCAGGTGCAACTCTGGCGCGTCGAGGTGGCCCAGGCGCAGGCACAGGCGATACGCCAGTGGCTAGATGCGCCAAGCGACACGCTTTTGCAGGCCCTGCCCAAGGCCGAACGTAACCCCTACATCCCCCAAGCAGACCGACGTGAGCGGCTTCAACGTGAGCTTGACCGTTATGAGGCGGGCCTTGGCGGGCAGTCTCTGCGCAAGGTCCTGGCCGTCACGAGCGGGCTGCTGGCGGTTCTGGCCTTGCTGACTGCGGTCGGGGCATGGCTCAGGCTCAGGCTGGACGCCTGGCGGGCGCTGCGCTCAATTGAGTTCTTGCAGCGGCACATGACCCAGCGTTGGCGTGCCCTGGGCAAGTGGCTAGTACTGCATCTGGGCTTGCTGGCTGCTGCGTTGAGCCTGGCCTTGCTGTACGAGCTGAGCGTTGCGACCAGCCGGGTGGCGGAGGGTGGGTTGACGGTGCTGTTCATCGTGCTGCCGCTGGCCTCGTGCGTGCTGGTCTGCCTGCAACTGGCCAGGCGGTTGCATCGACGCTGGCCGCTGGTGCTCGATCAGAGCACATCCTTTCTGGGCAGGGCGCTTGATCGGGACAGTGCACCCGGCGTATGGCGCTGGGTCGAAGGCCTGGCGGCGCAGCTTCAGGCACCGGTCCCCGACAACATCGTGGTCGGGCTCGACCAGGGCTTTTTCGTCACCAGCGTGCCGATTCTGCTTCAGCCTGCCGGCTTGCCGCTGACCGGGCGCACGCTGTACTTGCCGCTGCCTTACCTGGGCATGCTCAGCCAGGCGGAAGCTGGCGCGGTCATTGGACACGAACTGGGTCATTTCCGGCATCAGGACACCGAACGCGCGAGCCAGACCAACGCACAGTTCAGCATGATGCTTGCCCATTTCTCGGCACTGGTCGGCCACGACGAGCCCGCGCCATGGACGCAGCGCCCAACGCTGTGGATGGCCTGGCAGTTCCTGCACCATTTCCAGCGTGCGGTGCTGCATTGGGGGCGGTCGCAGGAGCTGCTGGCGGACCAGGCAGGTGCTGCAGTCGGCGGGCAACGGCTGTTCGCACAGACCCTGCTGCGCATCATTGCGCTGCAGCCTGCGGTCGATACGGTGCTGGCGACGTGTGGTGGGCAAGGCGTCGACCGAGCCTTGCCTGGCTACCTCGAGCGTCACCCGTTGCAGGTCGGTGACGAGGTGCTTAGTGCTGTCCTGGCGCACCCGTTCGACACTCACCCTGCAGCCGCTTCCCGCCTGCACGCATTGAATGTGGTGCCCGACCCGCCGCTGCTGTGCGCCGCTACCCGGGCGCCGGGCTTCGAGGAACGTCACTGGTTCGGCCAACTGTGCAAAGCGCCGCACGCGCAAGCCGATTGAGCGCTTCAGGGCACATCGGGCGATCATTCACTTAATCTTTCCCATTCGCAGGTGTATCGTATTCGCCCTTCCTCATCAGCGCCCGCTGGTGAACTGTTTGTGCCGAACACGAGGTACCCGCTGCGATGTCCTTCACCCGTCGACAAATGCTCAAGGGCCTGACCGGCCTGGTTGTGGTTGGCCTGGGCGCGGGGGGCGCCGCGCGGTACTGGCTGGGCAAGGTCGAAGATGACAATGCCGGCCATGACTACGAGCTGATCGCAGCGCCGCTGGACGTCGAACTGGTCCCTGGACATACAACCGAAGCCTGGGCGTTCGGGCCCAGTGCCCCGGGGACCGAGCTGCGCGTGCGGCAGGGCACCTGGTTGCGCGTGCGCTTCATCAACCACCTGCCGATCGAAACCACCATCCACTGGCATGGCATCCGCCTGCCGCTGGAAATGGATGGCGTGCCGTATGTGTCGCAGTTGCCGGTCAAGCCAGGGGAGTATTTCGACTACAAGTTCCGGGTGCCCGATGCTGGCAGCTACTGGTACCACCCCCATGTCAGCAGCTCCGAGGAGCTGGGCCGGGGCCTGGTTGGCCCGCTGATCGTCGAGGAGCGCGAACCTACCGGTTTCAAGCATGAGCGCACGCTCAACCTCAAGACCTGGCATGTGGACGAGCAGGGGGGCTGGATGCCGTTCAGCATCCCGCGCGAGGCGGCGCGCAATGGCACCGCAGGGCGGCTGATCACCATCAACGGTCAGGCCGATGCCGTGACCGAGCTACCGGCAGGGCAGGTGGTGCGCGTGCGCTTGCTGAACCTGGACAACACCTGGACGTACCGCATCAACCTCAAGGGCAACTGCGAAGCGCGGATCTACGCGCTCGATGGCAACCCCGTCACCCCCCGGCCATTGGAAGATGACTACTGGCTGGGGCCTGGCATGCGCATTTGCCTGGCGATCCGCATCCCCAACGCCGGTGAAGAGATTTCCCTGCGCGATGGCTTCGTGCGGCTGGGCACCCTGCGCGCGGTGGCCAACCCGGATGCGCCCAGCGACTGGCCGGCGGCGCTGCCGCCCAACCCCATCGCCGAGCCGGACCTGGAAAACGCCGAGAAGCTCAACTTCAACTTCGAGTGGGCAGGTAAAGTGTCGGTCGGCACCGACCAGGGCAAGCCGCCGAGCCTGTGGCAGATCAACGGCCAGGCCTGGGACATCACCGACAAGACCTGCGCCGATCGCCCTATCGCAACGCTGACCCAGGGCAAGAGCTACATTTTCGAATTGAAGAACATGACCCAGTACCAGCACCCCATCCACTTGCACGGCATGAGCTTCAAAGTGATTGGTTCCAACCGGCATGACATCAAGGAGCCGTGGTTCACCGACACCTACCTGCTGGGCAAGAACGAGCGCGCCCAGGTTGCGCTGGTCGCCGATAACCCAGGCACCTGGATGTTCCACTGCCACGTCATCGACCACATGGAAACCGGCCTGATGGCCGCGATCGCGGTGGTCTGATGCGACCGCAGATCATCGACCGCAGCCACGACCAGACCTACATGCGCATGGCGTTGGCATTGGCCGCCGAGGGCGCACAGCTGGGGGAAGTACCGGTGGGCGCCGTGCTGGTGCAGGACGGCCAGGTCATCGGCCAGGGCTTCAACCGCCCGATCACCGACAGCGACCCCAGTGCCCATGCCGAGATGGTGGCGATCCGCGCCGCAGCTCGCGCGGTCGGCAACTACCGCCTGCCTGGCAGCACGCTGTACGTGACCCTGGAGCCGTGCAGCATGTGCGCCGGGTTGATCGTGCATGCGCGGGTGATGCGCGTGGTTTTCGGCGCACTGGAACCCAAGGCGGGGATCGTGCAGAGCCAGGGCCAGTTCTTCGGGCAGGGCTTTCTGAACCACCGTGTGCTGGTGGAGGGTGGCGTGATGGCCGAGGCGTGCGGGCAAGTGCTCAGTGACTTCTTCAGGGCTCGCCGGTCCAAGCCGTGACGTGACCGGCTACAGCGGCGGTGACTGCTCTGCCGGTTTAGCCTTGTTCACACCCGGGACATGCAGGTTGCCCTCTGCCACCTGGCCTTCGAGCTGAGGCTGGGTAACCCAGGTGAGAATGTCGTAGTAGCGGCGGATGTTGGCGACAAAGTGCACCGGTTCGCCGCCCCGTGCATAGCCGTACTTGGTCTGGCGGTACCATTGCTTCTGCGCCAGGCGCGGCAGCATCTTCTTCACATCCAGCCACTTGTTGGGGTTGAGCTTCTCGCGCTTGGCCAGGGTGCGCGCGTCTTCCAGGTGGCCGCTGCCGACGTTGTAGGCGGCCAGCGCGAACCAGGTGCGGTCGGGCTCCTGGATGCTGTCGTCCAGCTCGGCCTTGATCTTCATGAAGTACTTGGCGCCACCCTTGATGCTTTGCTTGGGGTCCAGGCGGTTGGAGACGCCCATGGCCTGTGCGGTGCGCTGGGTCAGCATCATCAGGCCGCGCACGCCGGTCTTGGAGGTGACTTCCGGCTGCCACATGGACTCCTGGTAGCCGATGGCGGCCAACAGGCGCCAGTCCACCTGCTCGACCTTGGCATAGCTCTTGAAATGCTTCTCGTACTTGGGCAAACGTTGCTGCAGGTGCTGGGCGAAGGTGTAGGCGCCCACATAGCCCAGTACATCGACATGCCCGTAATAACGGTCCTTCAGACGCTGCAGGGTGCCGTTCTTCTGGGACTTGTCGAGGAATTCGTTCACCTCGTTCAACAAGCTGTTGTCCTCGCCTGCGGCGACAGCCCAGCGCTGGTCGCGGGACTCGCCCAGGTCGAAGGCCACGCGCACGTTGGGGAAGTACACCTGGTTCATGGCCAGTTCGTTGGAATCCACCAGGGTGAGGTCGATCTGCCCCTCGTCGACCATGCGCAGCAAGTCCACCACTTCCACGGCATCGGATTCTTCGTATTGCAGGCCCGGGTACTGTTTTTTCAGCTCGGCCAGTTGATCGGCGTGGCTGCTGCCCTTGAGCACCATGATCTTCTTGCCGACCAGACCTTGGGCGTTGGTCGGGCGCGAGCGGCCATTGCGGTAGATGACCTGAGGCGTCACCTCCAGGTAGGGGTGTGAAAACTTCGCCTGGGCCTGGCGCCGTTCGCTGCTGACAAGGCCGGCGGCTGCCAGCACCGGGCCGGACGGCTTGCCAAGGTCGTCGAACAGCTCGTCGAGGTTGTCGGCGGTCTCGATTTCCAGCTTCACGCCCAGGTCGTCGGCAAAATGCTTGACCAGTTCGTACTCGAAGCCGGTCTCACCGTTGCGATCCTGGAAATAAGTGGCCGGGCTGTTGCGGGTGATCACGCGCAGCACGCCGTCCTCCTTCACGCGCTCGAGGGTACTGGGTTTTTCAACGCAGCCACCAAGCAGCAGAAAGAGTCCGGTTGCGAAAAGCCATCTGGCGCAACGCTGGCGCAAAGCAGTGTGGGTGAACATAGGTTGCAGTATACGCAAAGGACTGGCCGTGCCATATCTCGACAACGGTTAGCTTGTCTGATAGCGCTTTTCAGGCGTTTGCTGTCTGATCGTGCCGTCCAGCGTTGTGTGCCAAGCCCGTTTGATGGGGCAAGCCCTGTAACAGAGCACTCGGACCTCATTGTGCAAAGCCTGGACGGAGGTTGCCTGTGGGGCTGTATCAGCATCTGGGCAAGGTGCATGAACCCCCGGAAATTTTGACCCGCAGGTCCGGTTCCGCCGCCCGGCAGCCCTGCGCTACAGCGGGTGCCGCAAGCCAACGAATTAGGCTAGAATGCACGGCCTCCAAGCACACCCCTTCTGAGGCTGTCCCGACGATGTTGATCCTGCGCGGCGCTCCTGCCCTTTCTGCCTTTCGCCACGGTAAGTTACTCGAGCAACTGAGCCAGAAAGTCCCCGCTGTTACTGGTTTGTATGCCGAATTTGCCCACTTTGCCGATACCGACGGCGAGTTGACCGCCGACCAGCAGCAGGTGCTGGGCCGTCTGCTCAAGTACGGCCCGAGCGTACCGGTGCAGGAGCCCGCCGGTCGCCTGTTCCTGGTCGTGCCGCGCCTGGGCACTATTTCGCCCTGGGCCAGCAAGGCCAGCGACATCGCCCACAACTGCGGCTTGCAGTCGATCCAGCGCCTGGAACGCGGCATTGCGTACTATGTAGCCGGTGACCTCAGCGACGCCGATGCCGAGCAGGTGTCGGCGCAGTTGCACGACCGCATGACCCAGCGCGTGCTGGGCCAGCTGGAGCAGGCCGCCGACATGTTCAGCCACGCCCAGCCAAGGCCCATGACGTCGGTGGACATCCTTGCCGGCGGCCGCGACGCCCTGGCCCAGGCCAACATCGACCTGGGCCTGGCACTGGCCGAGGACGAAGTGGACTACCTGGTCACCGCGTTCCAGGGCCTCAAGCGCAACCCCAACGACATCGAACTGATGATGTTCGCCCAGGCCAACTCCGAGCACTGTCGCCACAAGATCTTCAACGCCAGTTGGGACATCGACGGCCAGGCGCAGGACAAGAGCCTGTTCGGCATGATCAAGAACACCTACCAGATGCACAGCGAAGGTGTGCTGTCGGCGTACAAGGACAACGCTTCGGTCATCGTCGGCAACGTTGCAGGTCGTTTCTTCCCGAACCCTGAAACCCGCCAGTACGGTGCGGTGCAGGAGCCGGTACACATCCTGATGAAGGTGGAAACCCACAACCACCCGACCGCCATCGCACCTTTCTCCGGCGCCTCGACCGGTTCGGGCGGCGAAATCCGTGACGAAGGTGCCACCGGCCGCGGCGCCAAGCCCAAGGCCGGCCTGACCGGCTTCACCGTGTCCAACCTGCGCATCCCAGGCTTCGAGCAGCCCTGGGAGCAGGCCTACGGCAAGCCTGAGCGCATCGTAGACGCCCTCGACATCATGATCGAAGGCCCGCTGGGCGGCGCCGCGTTCAACAACGAATTCGGTCGCCCGGCCCTGACCGGTTACTTCCGTACCTTCGAGCAGAGCATCAACACCCCGCACGGTGAAGAAGTGCGCGGCTACCACAAGCCGATCATGCTCGCCGGCGGCATGGGCAACATCCGTGAAGACCACGTGCAGAAGGGCGAGATCACCGTCGGCGCCAAGCTGATCGTGCTCGGCGGCCCGGCCATGCTGATCGGCCTGGGCGGCGGCGCTGCCTCGTCGGTAGCCACCGGTGCCAGCTCGGCTGACCTGGACTTCGCCTCGGTACAGCGCGAAAACCCGGAGATGGAGCGCCGTTGCCAGGAAGTCATCGACCGCTGCTGGCAGCTGGGCGACGCCAACCCGATCGCCTTCATCCACGACGTCGGCGCCGGCGGCATCTCCAACGCCTTCCCGGAACTGGTCAACGACGGTGGCCGCGGTGGTCGCTTCGAGCTGCGCAATGTGCCCAACGACGAGCCGGGCATGGCCCCGCACGAAATCTGGAGCAACGAATCGCAGGAGCGTTACGTGCTGGCCGTCAGCGCTGTCGACTTCGAGCGCTTCAAGGCCATCTGCGAGCGTGAGCGCTGCCCGTTCGCCGTGGTCGGCGAAGCCACCGAAGAACAGCACCTGACCGTCACCGACAGCCACTTCGACAACACTCCGGTCGACATGCCGCTCGACGTGTTGCTGGGCAAGCCGCCACGCATGCACCGCTCGGTCACCCGCGAAGCCGAGCTGGGCGATGATTTCGACCCGAGCGAGCTGGACCTGGACACCGCTGTACAGCGCGTGCTGAGCCACCCGGCCGTGGCCAGCAAGAGCTTCCTGATCACCATCGGCGACCGCACCATCACCGGCCTGGTCGCCCGCGACCAGATGGTCGGCCCTTGGCAGGTACCGGTGGCCGACTGCGCCGTCACCGCCACCAGCTTCGATGTCTACACCGGCGAAGCCATGGCCATGGGCGAGCGAACTCCGCTGGCACTGCTGGATGCCCCGGCATCCGGGCGCATGGCCATCGGCGAAACCATCACCAACCTGGCCGCTTCGCACATCGACAAGCTGTCCGACATCAAGCTGTCGGCCAACTGGATGTCCGCTGCCGGCCACCCAGGTGAAGACGCGCGCCTGTACGACACCGTCAAGGCTGTCGGCATGGAGCTGTGCCCTGAGCTGGGCATCACCATCCCGGTCGGCAAAGACTCGATGTCGATGAAGACCAAGTGGAGCGAAGAGGGCGTCGAGAAGAGCGTCACCTCGCCGATGTCGCTGATCATCACAGGCTTCGCCCCGGTCACTGACATCCGCAAGACCCTGACCCCGCAACTGCGCATGGACAAGGGCGAGACCGACCTCATCCTGATCGACCTGGGCCGCGGTAAAAACCGCATGGGCGCCTCGATCCTGGCCCAGACCTACGGCAAGATCGCAGCCCAGGCACCGGACGTGGACGACGCCGAAGACCTCAAGGCCTTCTTCGCCGTGATCCAGGGCCTGAATGCCGACGGTCATCTGTTGGCCTACCACGACCGTTCCGACGGCGGCTTGCTGACCACCGTGGTGGAAATGGCCTTCGCCGGCCACTGTGGCCTCGACCTGCAACTCGACCCGCTAACCGACAACCGCAAGGACGTGCCGGCCATCCTCTTCAACGAAGAGCTGGGTGCGGTCATCCAGGTTCGCCAGGATGCTACTCCGGACGTGCTGGCACAGTTCAGCGCCGCTGGCCTGGGCGAAGAGTGCGTCGCGGTGATCGGCAAGCCGGTCAATAACGCCGAAGTGTCCATCAGCCTGAACGGCGAAGTGCTGTTCGACGACGACCGTCGCATGCTGCAGCGCCAGTGGGCCGAAACCAGCTACCAGATCCAGCGCCTGCGCGACAACGCTGACTGTGCCGACCAGGAATTCGACCTGCTGCTCGAGGAAAACAACCCGGGCCTGTCGGTCAAGCTGGGCTTCGACGTCAACGACGACATCGCCGCGCCTTACATCAAGAAGGGCGTGCGTCCGCAAGTGGCCATCCTGCGTGAGCAGGGCGTCAACGGCCAGGTCGAGATGGCAGCTGCCTTCGACCGCGCCGGCTTCGCCGCCATCGACGTGCACATGAGCGACATCCTCGCGGGCCGTGTCGACTTCGAGGCCTTCAAGGGCCTGGTCGCCTGTGGCGGTTTCTCCTACGGCGACGTGTTGGGTGCCGGCGAGGGCTGGGCCAAGTCAGCCCTGTTCAACAGCCGTGCGCGTGATGCCTTCCAGGCGTTCTTCGAGCGCAACGACAGCTTCGCCCTGGGCGTGTGCAACGGTTGCCAGATGATGTCCAATCTGCACGAGCTGATTCCGGGCACCGAGTACTGGCCGCACTTCGTGCGTAACCGCTCCGAGCAGTTCGAGGCGCGGGTGGCCATGGTCGAGGTGCAGAAGTCCAACTCGATCTTCCTGCAGGGCATGGCCGGTTCGCGCATGCCGATCGCCATCGCCCACGGCGAGGGCCATGCCGAGTTCGCCAGTGAAGAGGCCTTGCTGGAGGCCGATGTGTCCGGTTGCGTGGCGCTGCGTTACGTGGACAACCACGGCAAGGTCACCGAGGCCTACCCGGCCAACCCCAACGGCTCGCCTCGCGGTATCACCGGGCTCACCAGCCGCGACGGCCGCGTGACCATCATGATGCCGCACCCGGAGCGTGTGTTCCGTGCCGTGCAGAACTCGTGGCGCCCGGATGAGTGGCAGGAAGATGCGGCGTTGATGCGCATGTTCCGTAATGCGCGGGTGTGGGTGAACTAAGGCGTGTACAAGCTCGCCTTCTTCGTTCCTGCCAGCCACGTTGAGGTGGTCAAGGCTGCTGTGTTCGCCGCGGGTGGTGGGCACATGGGTGATTATGACCACTGCGCCTGGCAGACCTTGGGCCAGGGCCAGTTTCGTCCGTTGGACGGCAGCCAGCCGTATCTCGGGCAAACCGGTCAGGTCGAGGTGGTGGAAGAGTGGAAGGTGGAGCTGGTGGTGGCTGACGACCTGGTTGTCCAGGTCGTCGCAGCGCTCAGGCAAAGCCACCCGTACGAGACGCCAGCCTATGAGGTTTGGCGGCTCGCCGAGTTCTAGACCGTATCAAGGGTACTCGCGGCGGTTCGACGCCTCGACACGCTCGCTCCCACAGGTATTTGAGCTGCGCCCCAAATGTTGGACACCCGTCCACTTTTGGGGTTTTTATGCGCAAGTATTCAAAGCAGTTCAAGCTGTCAGTCATTCAGGCCTTTCTTGATCGCGGCTATGGCTTTCGCCATGTTGCTGCGCAGTTCCAAATGGATCCGACGCTCCTTCGTCGCTGGGTCATGGCCTACCGTACGCACGGTCAGGCCAGTCTGGAGAAAACCGGCCGCCATTACAGCGCCGAGTTCAAACTCGCCGTTCTTCATCAAAAATGGCGCGAAGACCTTTCGTTGCGTGCCACGTCAGCGCTTTACAACCTCGGCAATTCCACACTGGTTCGCAGTTGGGAGGAACAGTATTACAGTGGCGGACATCAACCCCGACCGCCCCGTAAAAAGCCAGTGCTTACCGCGATGCCTAAAGCACCCCGCAAGTCTGAAGACGTTTCATCCACGCCTACTGAGCAACTCACTCGTGAGCAGTTGCTGAGAAGGCTAGCCCAGCTCGAAGCGGAGAACGCCTATCTGAAAAAGCTCGAGGAGCTAGACGAGGAGAAGGCGAGGAAGAAGATAGCCAGGAAAAAACCCGGCTAGTCCAGAACCTTTGATCGTTCGCTGAAACCAGCAGCGTGTACTGATAATCTTGCTAGTTGCGCCTGGCCTCGGAAAGAGCAAAACTTCAGCTCACCGTCTCGCGAGGCAAAACCCTGTGTCAGTAGCTCTGCGTGCCTATTGCCCTTACGGGTACCACCAAAACCGAGCTAGCTCGGCAGTCATGCTTGGCTACAATGGTGAGCGAGAAAACTGCTGTTCCGGCACCTACCTGCTAGGCAATGGTTATCGGGCTTACAGCCCAGCACTGAGGCGATTTCTTTCACCTGATGGCTGGAGTCCTTTTGGTGCTGGCGGACCAAATGCTTATGGCTACTGCTCAGGAGATCCAGTCATGGGGTTGGATCCAAGTGGTCACGCGGATCTAAGTGGTCTGCGTAAAGTACCGCAAAAGCTATTGCAGCAATCACGAAGGGCAGAGACACAACGGGCTCAGCGGCAGACTGCAGAACAGCGTGTGGGGGCACTGCGTGCCAGACTACAACAGCGGCAACAAACACAAGCCCATATACCGACACAACCTGTTACGCAAACACTTAGAAACCCTATGGCTCAGCAGGGTACACAGTATCTGGCTAACCGTCTTGCACCAGCGGGTAGTACAGATCAACAGCTGCCATTGGCCAACGGGGCTCGAACTCCGCCCCGCCATGAAGTTGTGGGACTACAGCCACTTGACCTCGCTCAGGCAGAGTCCCTGTATCAGCAACTTATTGACCTGAATCGGCACGAGCAAAACTTTAGTCAGAATCTTTCATATTTGGCAGAAGGCACCGAACTACGTATGAGTTATGAGCGAGACATGTCCAATATCAGAGCGCGCGCAGACCAAATCCGCGGTCAACTTGGTGTTTCCGTACTCAGCTGGTTCCACTTCTGATGAAATGGTTGGTCGGTGATTGGGCGGTTTCCCGGGTGCCGGCGTAGCAGGTGCGGGTGCGCAGCCGCGAGCCGATGGCCTGGTAAGGTTTGAGCAAAGACAGTTGCTTCTACAAGAGATAGCGTACCCCCTGCAGGAGCCTTGTGCCGCGAATGGGCCGCAAAGCGGCTCCTGTACGCTGGACGATCAGGCAGTCCCGATACCCCCGCCATCATTGCGCTGAATCACCACCGTCGAAGCCCGCGGCCTCACCTTGGCCGCAGCCGGGGTAGCATCTGTAGCCTTGTCGGTATATGGCCAGTTCCCCGGGTGCTGAATGTTGACGAACAGCGTCTTGTTGTCCGGGGTAAAGGCAATCCCGGTCACCTCGCAATCATTCGGCCCGACCAAGAAGCGGCGCAGGTCCACCTGGTTCTGCGTATTCATCGGCATTCGCTTGTCGCTGGCTGCTACCAGGGAAGCAGTATGATTTCACTCGAACTGTCGCGGAACTGTTTTTGCTGAGCGATGCGTTCTTGGACGAAGCGCGTCCCAAGACTGCGTCACTGCGCTAATCTGCTTGACAGCGCCACTGGATTGTAAAATTAAGTTTAGTGACGGATATAGTCATTAGGGTCAGGTTGAATAGGTATACCTCGAACCTCCGCGATAGTGTCTCTGATAAGTCTTCTTTCAAGGAAACTATGGGTTGCCAGCTGGGCGGCAATGCCGAGAGTAAGTGTGTTCGTCGCTTGATACGTTGAAAGATTAACTGCGGCTGCAATGGCTGCATTTTCTGCGCGGTTAATTATTAGGCTGGATAGGGGTTCTAGTACTTCGGCACTGTTAATAATCCTATTGCCAACACCTGCGACAAACTCGACGTCACCGATATCTACAGATACATGATATGAGTCCGGTGCTGGTGTGTGCCCGGCTCTATGCAGGATAAGTGTTAAATTTGGGCTCTGAGTGTGTTCGCCGCCGATACGTAGCTGTGCTCTATCCACAGAAATAGTTGGACGCTGACCAACAAGCCAATTTACTCCGCGCTTGATCCATTCCCACATTTTTCCACTAGGGTCATGCCGGTTGATGGGATCGTTCTGGCAATAGCAGTAGCTGTTAGGCCCGCCTTTACCGAATGGAGACATAGTGTCAGCCTGGAGAAATCGCCTTGATCTGCTACTGTAGAGCCGGCGTCCATTGCCGAGAACATAACAGTCCAGCATCGTATCGAGCCGCTGCCCGCTGAACGTAACAAGATGTGTTGATGGGGCTGCGTGCAGAAAACCATAGGGTGAAAAGTTCTGTTGAGTGCCTGCAGGAATACCGCGCAATGCGGTGTTCGAATTGTCAGATTGCAAGAGTTGACTGCTTGTTGTTATTGCATCTGATTCTGCTAATGCAATGCCATTGGCCCAGAGCAGGCGACGTGGGCTGTCACTTACTTCGCAAGCCAGTTTAGGGCCTTGGAAGAAAAATTTTTTCTTTTTTGTCGGGAGCACTGTCGAACGCATATACGTAGCCCGTGGCGAAGTATGTGACTGGATGATTTACTACTGGCTCGCCTACGTCTACTAGCAGATTTATCAGGTGGTTTGACTGCTTCCAATGGGACTGCAGTTTCGAGGGGAAGTGAAAGGGAGGCGCTCGCGAAGAATCCAACGCGGTGTATATGGCATCGGCTGTGTCGGTGTTCGCGGGCTGGCCCGCTCCCACAGGGGCCCTGCGAAATCAGTTAGTGATGTGTGGTTTTCTATGAGCGCTGCCTCGCCGGCAATTGGGCCGCACAGCGGCCCCGCACACCTATCTGTCAAACGGTGCCGATTTCCCCGCCATCAATCCGCTGAATCACCACCGTCGAAGCCCGCGGCCTTACCTTGGCCCCAGCCGGCGTAGCATCGGTAGCCTTGTCGGTATACGGCCAGTTCCCCGGGTGCTGAATGTTCACGAACAGCGTCTTGTTGTCCGGCGTAAAGGTAATCCCGGTCACCTCGCATTCATTCGGCCCAACGAAGAAGCGGCGCAGGTCCACCTGGTTTTGCGCGTTCACCGGCACCTGCTTGCCGGTGGCGTCCACCAGGTCGGTAGGAATCACCGCCAGCAGTTGGTCGTTGGTGTAGTCGGTAAGGGTGCTCTCGCCGTTGTCAGTCTCGAACCACAACACGCCGCGGCTATCGAAACTCATGCCGTCGGGGCTGGCGAACTGGTTCAGTTCGGTCAGGCCGGAACGGTTGATGTCGGCAGTACCGGCGGCGTTTGCGCCGAACACGAAGATGTCCCAGTTGAAGCTCAACTGGTCGTCGCTGTCGTGCCAGCGAATAATGTGGCCGTGGCGGTTCGGGCCGCGTGGGTTGGCCGCATCGACCTTTTCCGGGGTACGTGCACTGTTGTTGGTCAGGGTCAGGTAGACGTCGCCGTTCAGCGGGTTGACCGTCGTCCATTCCGGGCGGTCCATCGGCGTCGCGCCTACGGCATCGCCAGCGCCACGGGTGTTGAGGATGATGCCCGGCAGGTCACCATACAGCGCGCCCAGGGTGCTGCCCCCCGTGGTGGCGGTGGCCACGTCCAGCAGTAGCCATACACCCGTGCCATCGGCGTTGAAGCGGGCCACGTAGAGCTTGCCCTGGTCAAGATACTTGGCTCCGGTAGCGAGGCGGTCGGCCGGGTTGGCGTCGGCGGCATCCCACACGGCGGTTGACACCCACTTGTACAGGTACTCGTTGTTCGAGTCGTCACCCATGTACCACACCAGCGGCTTGCCCGCGACCGGCAGGCCTGGGGCGCAGCCCTCGTGGCGGAAGCGGCCCAGCGCGGTGCGTTTGGTGGCCAGGGTGCTGCTGTTGTACGGGTCGATCTCGACGATGTAGCCGTAGGTGCTGGCTTCGTTGCGGTAGTCGTCGGTGGCGCTGGCGCCCTTGATGGTCACGTCGAAACGGGCGAACTCGTCGGCCTCTTCGGTGCTGTCACCGGCTGCGCTTTCCCACTTGTACTGGCCGTTGGAGGTGCCCACGCCAATGCGGCGCTGGTCTTCGGGGCGGGTGCCCTTGTTGACGAAGATGCCCGGCCAGTTCTCTTCACAGGTCAGGTAGGTGCCCCACGGGGTGTAACCGTTGCCGCAGTTGTTGTTGGTACCGCGGCAGTGAGTACCGGCGGTGGAGTACTTGGTCTTGACGTGGTCGGTGCCGCGCAGCGGGCCGGTGATTTCCATGCGCGAAGCCGTGGTGAAGCGGCGGTTCAGCGGGTCGTTGTCGACTACCTGCCAGCGGCCGCTGACTTTCTTCAGGCGCACCACGCCAGCCCCATGGGCGTTGATTTCTTTTCGCACTTCCTCGACCGGGCGCTTGCCGTTGACATCAGTGGTCGGGCCAGCCGGGTGCAAGGCTGCAGGGTCGATGTACTCGAAGTTGATGGCCAGCAAGCCATCATCCGAGCTGCCATCGATGGGGAAGTAATGCATGCCGTCATGGTGCATGCCCATGGCGTTGGCCTGGTCGACAGAGGTATTGCTGCCGTCCGGCTTCCAGGGCGCGGCGTCCCGGTTAAGCGGTGTTCCCCAGGGGGCCAGCACGTGTGCGCGGTAGCCCTTGGCAAGGGTGCACGCATCGGTGCGTGACCCAGGGATCGAGTCGAAGCCCAGCGCCAACCCTGACCTGGCAGCGTTGCCGGTGACCGGCCCGCCAGGGCCGGCGGGTCTGCGGGTATCAGCACCGTTGAAACAACCGCCCAGGCTGGTGCCGGCGATCAGGGTGACGGCGGCGGCCAGGCCGCCGCGCATCACACTGCGTCGGCTCAGGTAAATGTCCATGACGGTGGCCATGGCCGTGTTGGTGCTGGGGTTGCGGTCCAAATTGTCGCCGGTGTCACGACTCATCACATGTCCTTGCGTTGCAGAGTTCAGACCGCACTCTAGTGGGCGATTGTGACGTTTGGTTTGCAGAACCATGAGCGGACGTTGCAACCCTGTGGCGCATTTGAAGAGGCCCCGCAAAGGGGCGCTCTGCCAAGGTTGCTCAGTCGCGCTTGGCGCCCAGGCTCGATGCCCACTGCTCGTTGCGGTTATGCCCACTGGTGCGGATCAGCCCGAGATCCAGGGCGTTTTCACCCTCTGCAGCCCCTTTGCCCTTGGCAATTTCGGCAATGGCGGTGCCCAGGTCCACAGGGGAATTGGACGCATCGATCGAAACAGCCCGCCGGTAGTCGCTGCCGCTGAGGGTTTGCTGCTTGATCGAGTTGGCGTCCAGCTTGACCTCGCCCCTGGCCGATTGCAGGCGGGCGCCGACCAACTGGGCGTTGCCGCCAACCTGCAAGGCGATGCCCTCGCTGCCTTTGAGCGTGGCCTGTTGGGCGACACTGTCGCGTTGCTCGTGGACCACCTCAAGTCGCAGGGTAGGGGAGAAGCCCGGATCAGCCTTGCTCAGGGCAGGGCCGGCTTTTTCGCCGACTTTGCCGCCTAGCGGCCCGGCCAGCGATGTAGCAGCGTTGACATAGCCTTGTGGGTTCTTTTCCTGACTGAGCCTGGCATCACCCTTGACGCTGAGGTTATTGACGCGGTCCATCAGGCTGGCCACACGCAGATCGCCCTCTATGGCACCTTCGATCCGCGCGGCGTCCAGGCTGACGCCTTCGAGGCTGGCATCGCCGCCGCTGTGCAGCGCGATGCGCTCGGCACGCAGGTTGCCGGCGTTCCAGGTGAGGTTGTCGCGCTTGTCCATGTCCACCTTCAGACGGCCATGCAGGCCCCGCGTGTCCAGTGCGCCACTGCTGGCGTTGAAACCGGCACCGGCGGTGATGTCGAGGTTATTGCGCAGTTCCTGGTTCGACGAGGCTTCAAGCCGCATGCCGCCGTTCATGGCATCGAGCACGATTTCCTTGGCGCTGGCTTGCAGCCCCTGGACCTGCAGGGCCTGCGCGTCGCGTGCGCTGCTGGTCACGCTGAGGCGACCGTTGCTGGCAAACTGCGCGTCGATGGCCTGGCGCGCGTTCTCTTGCTGCTTGCCATTGCCAAAGTGGCCGCCTACGCCGCCGCCTTGCGTGGTGCCGGTCTTGGCGGCCAACTCCAGGCCACCGCCCAGCTTCGCGCCACTGGCCTCTTGTGTGGAGGTAGCCGCCTTGACCTGCAACTGGCCATCGCTGTGCAGCGTGATATCGCCCGTCGGGGCTTCGCGGCTACCGATGCGCGTGCCTTCGAGCGTCAGGTCGCCACGGCTGGTCAACACCACCTGGCCCTTGCTGTCGATCTGCGCCACCTGAGCTGTGCTGGTGGCTTGATCGTTGCGCGCATGGTCCAGATAGCCGCGCCCATCGATGCCGGTACTGCCGGGACGGTTGCCTACCTTGACCCAAGCGTTGCCGTCCAGCTGGCTGGATTGGCGCGCTTCACGGTCAGTAGCTTGGGCCAGTTCCAGCGTACCCTCGCTGTGGATGCGCACATCGCCGTCGCCTCCATCGATGCGCGCGCCTTCATAACGACCATCGCTGCCCAGCTGCACCTTGATGCCCTGCTGGCCGTGCAGGGAGCCCGCCACAGCCGTACTGACAGTGCTCTGGCGATCCAGGGAGCCGCCGTTGCCGGCCGCGCGCACGTTCAGGTCTTGACCAGTAGTGGTGTCAAGCCGAGCGTCTGCACCAACGGCCAGGCGCTGCTCGCGCTGCTGCTCGGTATTGGCCGCAGCCTGCATGTCATGGTGCTGCGCCTGAATGTCGAGCGTGCCGGCATTGGCTCGCCAGGCAGTGCCCTGATCCTTGAGGGTATCGACCTTGACCTGCACGCTGGCACCGGACAGTTCGCTGACCTGGGCAAAGCCACGGCGCTGGTTTTCCAGGCGCTTGAGGTGCTCGACGGTCATGTCGGCGCCTACGCTGGGCGCCACCATCGCGTCTTCGGGCGAGGCCTGCTGAAAGCGAGCAGCTTCTTCACCTAGCACCAGACGCTCGATGGGCCGGGTGAGATCACGGTATTCCAGGCTCCCGCCGAGGCTGGCAGACCAGTCATCCTGGCGTTGGGTTTGCTCGGAGGTGTCCTGCACCGCACGGTTCTCCATATGGGTGGCGGTAACCTGCAACGTTTCGCCGGCGTTTACCCGCGCAGCCTCGGTCACCAGCTTGTCGCTACGCAACCGTACGTTGCCGCTTGCCTGCAGTTCGGTGCGCTGCACCTTCTGCTCACGGTTGGTCTGTACGCCACGCTGGTGGTGGCCATCGAACTGGCTACCTAGCCGGTCGATCCCGCCAGTCACCGTGAGGCCGCCACCACTCTGGGTGGTGGTAGTGATGGTTTCGTGGGTAGCCTGAGTGGTGCCCAAGGTCACCTTGCGGGCGTCGATGTCCAGGTCCCCGGCCAGGGCGTTGATGGTGGAGCCGGTGACCTGCACATCGGCATCGGATTTGACACTCACCAAAGCCCCCTTGAGCTGGCTACCCACGTTTTCGATCTTCTGCTCCTGGCCAGTGCGGGTGACAACGTCATAGCCCACGCTGGCCTTGTACTGGCGAGAACCGGGCTTGTCGCCGTCGGCCTCCTTGGTCTGCCCGGCGCTGGCGGTGAGGGTGCGCTGCTGGTTTCGAACCTCGCGTTGCTCGGTCGCCTGCGCGCCAGTGATTGCCACATTGCCCTTGGCTTCGAGGCCAAGATGAGCGCCAGCGCTGACATTGGCGCCCTCGATACGCAAATCCTCGGCACTGACCAGGCGCAGGTTGCTCTGCGCCCCCACCTCGCTGACCAGCACCGCTTCGTTGCGCTCAGTGCTGCGGCTGTCGCTGGTAATCAGGCCGAACAGCTTGCTGTCGCGTGCATGGTCGGTCCGGGTGCTGGTGCCCTTGTCCGCCTCCACGGCCAGCGAGCCTTGCTGGCTGTGCAGCGTCGCATCCTGCTGGCCTACCACCGTGCTGCCTTTGACGGTGAGCTTGTCGGCTGTGACGGTCAGGATGCCATCGCTGGTGAGGGTGCTGCCTGCCAGGTTGCGGCCCTTTTTCTCGTTGCCCTTGTGATCGCCGAAGAACGTACCGGACACCAGGTCACCGCGATAATCACGGCGCGTACCCTGCTCCTGCAGCTGCGTCGTGGTGATCATGCCCTCCTTGGCCGTGATGGCCAGGTCGCCGCGGCTGTGTAGGGTGCTGCCCTGCACGTTCAGGTTGCCGGCCGTCTGCACCTGCATCTGCCCTGCGGTGAGCATGCTGCCCTGGGCGTGCTCGGTGAAAGTGTCCGTGTCGCTGTCACCGCGCCACAGGTCCTTGCGGTGACGGATCTTTTCCTGGATGGCCTGGCTGTCGATACCCGCCAGGATGTCCAGGTTGCCCCCGCTGTCCAGATTCAGCCCATTGCCCGCTTGCAAGGTGGCGGCGGTCATGCGCATGTCGCCGCCGGAGGTAAGCACGATGCTGTCGTCGGCCTCCAGGCGGGTGCCGTGCTGCTGGGTGTCGGTGGTCGTGGTGTCGCGGTCGTAGGTTTCGCGCGTGACGAACAGGAACTTCTTGCTCCATTGCTCGTTGTCATGTTTGACCCGCTCAAGGGCCTGGGCATCGAGGGTCAGGGCCTGACCCGCCCGGGCTTCGATGCGGGGTGCTTTGGCCTCTACGGTGCGCAGTACCAGATCGCCCTGTGCATCGAGCTTCAAGGGGCCTTGCCCGCTGTGCAGGACGGTTGGGGTGGCCGCCGTACCCAGCACGTCCAAGTTGCCCGCCGACGCCATTTCGATGCCATCCGTGGCACTGACCAGGGGTGCTCGTACCCGCACACCCGCACCTTCGGCAGTGCTCACCACGCGGATGCGCCCCGCCTGCATGGCACCGAACAGGCTGGCGTCGATGCTGGCCGGCGTGGCGGCACGGTGCTCGACCACCGCGCCGCTAGCGTGATCGATCCGGTTGCGGCCAGCGGTGATGTCCAGGGTGGTTGCGGCCGCCAGCAGGCCTTGGCTGTCGATGCGCGGCGCAATCAACGCGAGGGCGCCGTCGGCATTGCTCTGGCCGCCGTCCAGCACCTGCAGGGTGCCGCTGGCGTCGAGGGTATTGAGGTACTTGAGCTGCTGCTGCTCGAACTCTGGGGTGCCTACCAGAAAGCCTGCACGCGTGGTGTTGATGAAGCTGCCGCCGTTGAGGGTGATGCCGTTGGGGTTGGCCAGGATGTAATCGGCAGCACGGCCGAATATTTCCTGGGGGCCCTGGATCAGTGAGGCACTGCGGCTGACCACTTCGTTGAGGATGGTCGACGCTGCCTGCCCCTGGAACTGAGGATTGGCGGCCAGGGCACCGGCCAGCTGCGATTGCCCAGCCTGGGTAGCGTTGTTCAGCACCAGGCCTGCACGGTCGACGTTGTACTGGTTGAACTGGTTGTGCGAGAGGCCGTTGGCATCGGGCGGGACGATCTCGATCACCGGGACACCGTGGCCGTTGTTGATGAGCGGGGTGCCACCAGGGCCGTTGACGGCGTCCAGGCCGCCTTCGGCCAATGCGCTGGTAGAGCCGAGCACGATCAGAAAGATGGCCCAGCGCAAGGTATCGGGCTGGATGCAAAGAGGGGGCGAGGATGTCTTCATGGTTTTTCTCATTGTTGTGGGTGAATCAAAGGGTCATCGACCAGTCCAGCACCCAGAAACCAGGCTCATTGGGCCGGCCTGGGTGGTCGCTGGCGTATAGCGCGCGCTGGTAGTCCAGGCGCAGTCGGCTGCCTGGCAGGCTAAATTCCAGGCCGGCTGCCGCACCGGCCAGGCGCTGCGACGGTGAGCCAGCAGCGGTGCGGGTCCAGCCCAGGTCAAGGCCGATGTAGGGGCGCACGTGCAGCGGTGCGCCCCACGTTTGGGGCAGGGGGGAGCTGACTGTGTTTCGCCACACCGCGCTGGTGGCGCCGGAATAGGTCTGCAAGCGGAACCCGCGTACCGCCGAATCGTCGCTGACCAGCATTTGCTCAACGGCCGGCAGTGCATCCTGGCTGTACTGCCCGTTGAGTTCGCTCTGCCAGCGCCACGGCTGGCTCGCCGGGCCTTGGCCGATGTAGAGCAGGCTGGCGCGGTATTTCCTGAAGTCGGGCCGCAAGCGCTGTACGCCCAAGGGTTTGCGGTCGGCGCCGAGCATTGGCACGCCCTGGGCCACACCCAGGTAGCCGTTCCACAGGCCATGTTGCAGCCACAGCAGGTTCAGCCCGGCTTCAACGGATGTGAGGGTAGGGCTCTGCTGCACGATGACCGCCCCGGCGTTGCGATTGACCAACGCCTTGCGGTCGAGCCGCAGTGAGGCGCTGAGCATCCCGCTCTGGCCACGCCACAGCACGCGCTCGGCGCTCAGCCCTTGATAACGGCTCCGGCCATCTGCGCTCAGCCTGCCGCTGGGCAGCGGGGCCTGGTAGCGCAGTTCGCTTGCACTCAGGGCAAAGGTCCAGCGGCCGTAGGGGATGCTGTAGTACAGCGAGATACCCTGGCTGCGGCCCGGGCCACCCAGCACCGTATGCGTCAGTGACAAGCGCAGGTCGTCATTGAGCTGCAGCGGGCTGTCCACACCGATGCCTGCCGTCAGCCGGTGGCGCCCGGTAAAATCGCTGCCCCGGTTGTCGAACCGCGTATCGAAATGCCAGCGTCCGTCTGCCCGGCGCGGTTGGACCACGACGCGCGTGCCACCCTGCATTTGCCCTGGCAACAGGTCCACGCCCATGTCGAAGGCACGCAGGCGGTTGAGCTGATCGAGCCCCTGCTCGACGTCTGGCAGGTACAGCGGGTGCCCCAACAGGTCTGGAAAAGCACCGGACAAGGACAGGGGCAGCTCGGGGCCAGCCAACTCGATGGATTCGACGAAGCCCTCGACCAGCACGATTTGCAACGGGTGCCCGTCCTGGGGCAGCTGGCGCAGGTAAGGCCGGCTGGTCGGATAGCCGGCCTGCACGTACTGCTCGGTGATGGCCTTGAGCAGCGTGTTGATCTGGGCAACGCCCATGCACGGCATGACGTTCAGGCGCACGGTGGTGGCCAGGGCAGCGTCGTCCAAGTGCCGATTGCCGGCGACCTCGACACCTGCGACCTTCCAGCAGCGCGCCTGAGTGGGTGCGGCGACGGGAGCCTGGGAGGGCGACGTCGTGTCGGCCTTGTCCTGCCAGCGTTCCAGGCGGCGTTGCTGTTGCTGGTGTTGCAGGTCCAGCTGATGGTTGCGTAATTGCCAGCTGGCAACGTCGGCCCTCGCCTCACCGCAGGCGAGCACCAACAGGATAAAGCAGACAGCCAACAACTGGCGCTTGAGGGGGATAGGACAGTGCACTTGAGCATCCCAGCAATGCGGTACGGACTTCGTACTCGATTGCGTGGATGCTAAAAGCCGTGGCATTTCCCTGGATGCCATCCCGTGCCTAAGACAATGTCAGGCAGGTTCCAGCGAACGGGTGGGCTCTTTCCTACAAAAACAGATGAATTGCGCTAGATCAGGGCCGAATCTCGATCATCGTGCCATCGCGCACCAGGCTCCAGACTTCCTGCATGTCGCGGTTACGCATGGCGATGCAGCCATCTGTCCAGTCCAGGGTATGGAAATACCACTCGGGGTATTCGTCATTGATTGGCGTGCCGTGGATCATGATCATGCTGCCGGCCTTCACGCCTGCCTGGCTGGCCCGGGCCGCATCGCTGACGTTGGGGTAGTCGATGTGCATGGCCAGGTTGAAGCGCTCGCTCTGCTTGCGCCAGTCCAGCCAGTAGAAGCCTTCCGGAGTCTTCTTGTCGCCTTCGCGCTGCTTGGGGCCCTTGGGTTGCTTGCCCAGGGAAATGCGGTAGGTCTTGATCGGCTCGCCGCGGCTGATCAGTTGCAGGCGACGTTCGGACTTGATGACCAGTACCTTGTCGACCTGAGGCTGCACCGCCGGTTGCGCAGGCGAACCCGCCTGCACTGCCGAGACCGGTTTGCGGATGATGGTTTCGGTGTAGGCCGCCTGGGACATCGAGGCAACGCCAAGGCAGAGGAGGGCAAGCAACCAGCGCATGTAGCAATATCCTGAAGGCTCTGTACCGGGTTATGCGAAAGGCACTCGACGATGGTCACCACCGGGCGGCATTTCGTGAACCCTAACGGGGTGTGGTCGATACGTTCATCGGCGGCAGGTATTCATGGCCTATGGGGAACTGCTGCTCGATTCGGTCGCGATAGTAGCATTCTAATGTCCGTGCCACGGTCCGGAAAGCCAGGGCGTCCCAGGGGATCTCATGCTCTTCGAACAGCCGCACTTCCAGGCTCTCGACCCCGACTGCAAACGCAAGGTCCGCCAGCTCGGCGCGGAAGAAGACATGTACCTGGTTGATGTGCGGCAGGTCGAACAGCTGGTACAACGTCATCGAGCCTACACGCGCGCAGGCTTCTTCGACGGTCTCGCGACGGGCGGCCTGGTCGAGCGTCTCGCCGTTTTCCATGAAGCCGGCAGGCAATGTCCAGAAACCACGGCGCGGTTCAATGGCGCGGCGGCACAGCAGCACCTGGCTGCCATGGGTAGGCAGCACGCCGGCTACCACGTTGGGATTCTGGTAGTGGATGGTGTGGCACGCGGGGCAAACGTACCGCAACCGTGTGTCGCCCTGGGGGATCTGCTCGATGACCGGCTGGCCGCACGCACTGCAGAAATTCATGGAGGCTTCCTTTTGTCGTGGCCTATCTTGGCGTGGTGGCTCGGCCGCCGCAAGCAGCAGGGGTTGGGTGGCTGACGGCTTTCGTGCATCATGCAGGGCAGGCCTTGGATACGAGTGAGCGCGATGCTGGACGAGCTACTTCGCCGAATGAGCAACCACCAACCTGCAACCCTGGAATCGGATCGGCGGTTCCCGGAAGCGGCGGTACTCTTGCCCATTACCCGCAGCGAAGTGCCTGAGCTTGTGCTGACCTTGCGCGCCAAGGGGCTTTCGACCCATGGTGGCGAAGTCGCCTTCCCGGGTGGACGGCGCGATCCCGAAGACCCGAACCTGGTCTTCACCGCCCTGCGCGAGGCTGAAGAAGAAATTGGCCTGCCACCAGGGCTGGTAGAGGTTCTTGGCCCGCTCAGCCCCCTGATATCCCTGCATGGCCTGAAGGTCACGCCCTACGTCGGCGTCATTCCCGACTTCGTCGAATACCGCCCCAACGATGCCGAGATCGCGGCGGTATTCACCGTTCCCCTGGAGTTCTTCCGCCAGGACCCTCGCGACCATACCCACCGCATCGATTACCAGGGCCGCAGCTGGTATGTGCCCAGTTACCGCTACGGCGAATACAAGATCTGGGGGCTGTCGGCGATCATGATCGTCGAACTGGTCAACCTGTTGTTCGACGCCGGTATCTCCCTGCACCGTCCCCCTGAGCGTCCTACCGACAAACGAGCAGGGCCCACCCTGCCATCGGCATCCCAGTCTGAGGAGCAACCATGAAATATCGCCTGGGCGACCTGCGGGTCGAGACTCATCCCACCAGTTGGGCTGCACCCAACGCCACGCTCATCGGCAATGTCCGTCTCCAGGCCCATGCCAGCGTCTGGTTTGGCGCTGTGCTGCGTGGTGACAACGAGCTGATCGACATCGGTGAAGGCAGCAACGTGCAGGATGGCACCGTGATGCATACCGACATGGGCTCGCCCCTGACCTTGGGTAAAGGCGTGACCGTTGGGCATAACGCCATGCTTCATGGCTGCACGGTGGGCGACTACAGCCTGATCGGCATCAACGCGGTCGTGCTCAATGGTGCCCGTATCGGCAAGCACTGCATCATCGGCGCCAATGCCCTGATCGCCGAGGGCAAGGAGATTCCCGATGGTTCGCTGGTCATGGGTTCGCCCGGCAAGGTCGTGCGCGAGCTGACCGAGCAACAGAAGCGCATGCTCGAGGCCAGCGCGGCGCACTATGTTCATAACGCCCAGCGCTACGGCAAGGAGCTGGTGCCCGACGATGAGTGAGGTAAACGAGCGCCCGGTGGCGTCCCCCTGCGTCAACATCTGTGCCCTTGATGAGCAGGATATCTGTACCGGCTGCCAGCGCAGCGTGGCAGAGATAGGCCAATGGGGCCGTATGAGCAATGATGAGCGACGCGGTGTGCTCAGGCGTTGCCATGAGCGCGCTACCGAAGCCGGGCTGGTGCTCTAGCGGTACTGCGGTTGCCTCCCAGGGCGGGCGACGGTAATCTGTGCCGCTTGCCCAAAGACTACCCGCCATGCTCTTTCTGATTGCCTATATCAGCAGTGTCGTGCTGATCAACTACGCCTTCT
This sequence comes from Pseudomonas sp. SGAir0191, assembly GCF_002812565.2. Lineage (NCBI taxonomy): Bacteria > Pseudomonadati > Pseudomonadota > Gammaproteobacteria > Pseudomonadales > Pseudomonadaceae > Pseudomonas > Pseudomonas sp. SGAir0191. The sequence continues at coordinate 3,883,023 of NZ_CP025035.2, read as the reverse complement.
CCAGCGCCCCGCACCTGGACGTCATCTGGTCCGCCTGGGGTGGCCTGGTCTTCATCCTGCGCGACATGGTGCAGACCCGCTTCGGGCATGGGGCGCTGGTGGCCATGCTGGCGGCTCTGGTGCTGTCCTACGTCACCTCCGAGCCCGCCATCGCCCTGGCCAGCGCCACGGCGTTCTTCGTCTCCGAGCTGATCGATTGGCTGGTCTTCAGCGTCACCCGGCGGCCCCTGCGCGACCGGCTGTGGTTGAGCTCGGCATTGAGCATTCCGGTCGATACGTTCATCTTCTTCGGCATGATCGGTGCGCTCACTCCGATGGTGATCGGCACCGCCATGGCGTCGAAGTTCGCCGGCGTCACGGCCGTCTGGCTGGCCATGGCATTTCGCGCCCGACGGGCTGCCGTGGCGGGCTGATGGTGTAGAATAGCGGTCCTTTTTCAGCGGGTGGTGCCGAGCCAGGCGCGGCCCCGGATGCCTTCGAGGACCTGAAATGACCCGTATCGGAACCCCCCTGTCGCCCACCGCGACCCGTGTACTGCTCTGTGGCTGTGGCGAGTTGGGCAAGGAAGTGGTGATCGAGCTCCAGCGCCTGGGCGTGGAAGTGATTGCCGTTGACCGCTACGCCGACGCGCCGGCCATGCAGGTTGCCCACCGCAGCCACGTGGTCAACATGCTCGATGGGATGGCGCTGCGCGCTGTCATCGAGGCCGAGAAGCCGCACTACATCGTGCCGGAAATCGAAGCCATCGCCACCGCCACGCTGGTGGAGCTGGAAAGCGAAGGTTTCAACGTGGTGCCCACTGCACGCGCCACGCAACTGACCATGAACCGTGAAGGCATTCGTCGTCTGGCTGCCGAAGAACTGGACCTGCCCACCTCGCCCTACCACTTTGCCGACACCTACGAAGACTATGCCGTGGCTGTCGCCGATGTCGGCTACCCTTGCGTGGTCAAGCCGGTGATGAGCTCGTCCGGCAAGGGGCAGAGCCTGCTGCGCAGCGATGCCGACCTGCAGAGCGCGTGGGCCTACGCACAGGAAGGTGGGCGCGCCGGCAAGGGGCGGGTGATTGTCGAAGGTTTCATCGATTTCGATTACGAGATCACCCTGCTGACCGTGCGTCATGTCGGGGGCACCACTTTCCTCGAACCGGTTGGGCACCGTCAGGAAAAAGGCGACTACCAGGAGTCCTGGCAGCCGCAGACCATGACCCCCAAGGCGCTGGCCGAGTCGCAGCGGGTGGCCAAGGCGGTCACCGATGCCCTGGGCGGGCGTGGGCTGTTCGGTGTGGAGTTGTTCGTCAAGGGCGATCAGGTCTGGTTCAGCGAAGTGTCGCCACGCCCGCACGACACCGGCCTTGTTACCCTGATCTCCCAGGACCTGTCGCAGTTCGCCCTGCATGGCCGCGCCATTCTCGGGTTGCCAATCCCGGTGGTGCGTCAGTTCGGTCCTAGTGCTTCGGCCGTTATCCTGCCGCAGGGGCACTCACAGCAGACCGCCTTCGCCAATCTCGGCGCTGCGCTGAGCGAACCGGATACCGCTATTCGCTTGTTCGGCAAGCCTGAGATCAGCGGCACTCGTCGTATGGGCGTTTGCCTGGCCCGTGACGAATCCATCGAAGCGGCGCGCGCCAAGGCGACCCGTGCGGCCCAGGCCGTGGAAGTAGAGTTCTGATAGACCCGTCGGGGCCGCTCAGGCGGCCCCGACAGTCCTGCTATGAAGTCGCTGAGCGTCCTAAAGCTCGGTATTGCGCGTCTCCTTCAGGCACAGTACGGCGACCAGGCTGATCACGGCCGCCGCCGAGACATACCCGCCCACCCAGCTCAGGCCGCCCATGCTCACCAGCTTCTGAGCGAAGAACGGCGCTGCCGATGCGCCGACAATACCGCCCAGGTTATAGGCTGCCGAAGCGCCGGTATAACGCACATGGGTCGGGAACAGCTCTGGCAGCAAGGCGCCCATTGGCGCGAAGGTCACGCCCATCAGGAACAACTCGATGGCCAGGAACAGTGCCACGCCGGTGGTCGAGCCCGAGGTCAGCAGCGGTTCCATGGTAAAACCTGACGCCACGGCCAGCAGGCCGCCGACGATCAGCACAGGCTTGCGTCCGTAGCGATCGCTGAGCCAGGCCGACAGCGGCGTCGCCAAGGCCATGAACACCACCGCAAAGCACAGCAGCCCCAGGAACGTTTCACGGCTGTAGCCCAGCGTGCTTACGCCGTAGCTCAAGGAAAAGACGGTGGAAATGTAGAACAGCGCGTAGCACACCACCATGGCTGCGGCACCCAGCAGGGTCGGGCGCCAATGCCTGGCGAACAGGTCCACCACCGGCAGCTTCACGCGCTCCTGGCGGGCCACCGCCTTGGCGAACACCGGGCTTTCCTCAAGCTTCAGGCGCACATACAGCCCCACCAGAACCAGGGCGGCGCTGAGCAGAAACGGTATGCGCCAGCCCCACTGGCGGAACTGTTCGTCGCTGAGCGTCAGTGCCAAGGTAAGGAACAGGCCATTGGCCGCCAGAAACCCGATCGAAGGGCCCAGTTGCGGGAACATGCCGAACCACGCCCGTTTACCGTGGGGCGCATTTTCGGTGGCCAGCAGGGCAGCACCGCCCCATTCGCCGCCCAGTCCCAGCCCTTGGCCAAAGCGCAACAGGCAAAGGATGATCGGTGCCCACACGCCAATGCTGTCATACCCAGGTAAAACGCCGATGGCGGTGGTGGAGACACCCATCAACAGCAGCGAGGCAACCAACGTGGACTTGCGTCCGATGCGGTCGCCGAAGTGTCCGAACAGCGCAGAGCCCAGTGGCCTGGCCAGAAAGGCGATGCCAAATGTCAGGAAGGCCGCCAGCATCTGGGCAGTGCCGGACCCGGACGGGAAGAACACCGGCCCGATGACCAGGGCGGCCGCCGTGGCGTAGACATAGAAATCGTAGAACTCGATGGCGGTGCCGATGAAGCTGGCAGTGGCAACCCGCGCGGGCGAGTTGACCGGCGCGGCAGGTGCGCCGGCGTAGGTGCTGGTTGTCATTGAAGGTCCCTGGCGGTCTGGGGCAACGCCACGGTGCTCTGTCGGCCTGCAACGGACACACCGATTGCAGCCGCCCGAACAATGGTTCCCATGGCGCTGGCGCGATTGTTGTTGTGTTCGCCTGGCTGACGATAGCCCAAGGGGATAGGGGCGGGCGGACACTGCTCAGGGTGGTGAAGCAGGACCACAGAGCGTTTCAGCGAAGCGGACTGACCGTGGAGCGCCGAGTGCGGGTAGCAGGCGGGACGGCAGGGCTGGGTAAGCGTTGCCCGAGTATAGCTATCGGGTTGCCGTCCATACCAGTACCTTGCTGGCGCAATTGTCTTCGGTTTCAAGGATTTCCAGGCGATAGCGGCCGATTTTCAGGCACACCGCACTTTCCGGGATGCTTTCCAGCGCTTCGGTCACCAGGCCGTTAAGGGTCTTAGGCCCGCCATCGCACGGCAGGTGCCAGCCCAGGCTACGGTTGATCTCCCGCAGCGAGGCCGTGCCATCGATGACATAGGTACCGTCAGGCTGCTTGTGGACATGGGGGTTGCTCAGGCTCTGGTCATCTTCGAACTCGCCGACGATTTCCTCGAGGATGTCCTCCAAGGTGACGATCCCCAGTACTTCACCGTACTCATCCACCACCACGCCCAGGCGCCGCTGCTGCTTGTGGAAGTTGAGCAACTGCAGGTTCAAGGGCGTGCTTTCGGGCACGAAATAGGGCTCGTAGCACGCCTGGCGCAGAGCTTCGAGCGTCAGCGCGGCCTGGGGCAACAAGTGGCTGATCAGCTTGGTGTTGAGGATGGCTTCGACCTGGTTGATGTCGCTGTGGTACACCGGCAAGCGGGTATGACGGCTGACGATCAGTTGCTCGATGATGCGCTCGATCGGCTCGTCGAGGTTGATGCCATCGACCTCGTTGCGCGGCACCAGAATGTCGTTGACGGTGATCTTGTCCAGGGACTGGATGCCGTCGAGCAACCCCCGTCGTGGGGTTTCCGGGTGCTCGTCGTCCTCGAAATCGTCGGCTTGCTCGGGGTGCAGGGCGACTGCGGCGGGCTGCTTGCGCAGGGGGCGCAGCAACAGCTTGGCGCAGCCGTCGAGTATACCGGCCAGCGGTTGCAGCAGTACCAGTGGAGGCTTGAGCAGCGCACCCAGGCTGACGAAGACCTGTGGGTTGCGTCTGGCCAGGCGACGAGGCAGGTACTCGGCGAACACCAACAGAGCAGCAGCGGCAGCCAGGCCTGCCTGCCACAGGCCAGTGTCACCACCGTGACGCAGCCCGATCAGGCAGGCCAGCGCCAGTACCAGCCATTTGCCCAGGCTGGCGCCCAGGACCAGGGCAGGGCCCGAAAGCTTGGGTTGGCTGTCCTTCTCGCCGCCCGACACCATCGTGTGCAGGCGTGCGGTCTCGATGGCGGTGAGCAGTGCAGACCACAGCAGGGCAATTGCCGAGGTGCCGAGAAGCGGTGCGTACGGCAGGATGTTCATGAAAGGCCGTCAGATGTGCAGAATGAATTCGCGAACCAGCTTGCTGCCGAAATAGGCCAGCATCAGCAGGCAGAAGCCTGCCAGGGTCCAGCGGATGGCCTTGTGGCCCCGCCAACCCAGGCGGGTACGCCCCCACAACAATACGCTGAACACGACCCAGGCCACGCAAGCCAGCAACGTCTTGTGCACCAGGTGCTGGGCGAACAGGTTGTCGAGGAACAGCCAGCCGGACACCAGCGACAGGGACAGCAGGCACCAGCCTGCCCAGAGGAAGCCGAACAGCAGGCTTTCCATGGTTTGCAGTGGCGGGAAGTTTCGAATCAGGCCAGAGGGGTGCTTGTGCTTGAGTTGATGGTCCTGCACCAGCAACAGCAAGGATTGGAACACGGCGATGGTGAACAGGCCGTAGGCCAGGATCGACAGAAGGATGTGAGCAAGGATGCCCGGTTCCTCATCGATCAGCGGCACGGTGCCGGGCGGCGCGAACTGGGCCAGCAGCGCGGTGACCGCACCGAGCGGGAACAACAGCACCAGCAGGTTCTCCACAGGGATGCGCAGGCATGCCAGCAAGGTCAGGGCGATGACGGCCACGGCGATCAGGCTGGCGGCACTGAAGAAATCCAGGCTCAGGCCAAGCGGGGTGATCAGCTGAAAGAACAGCGCACCGCCCTGGGCGATCACCGCAATGGTGCCCAACAGGCCGGGGAGCCGTTTGTCGATCTTGCGGCCCTTGGCCAGGGATGAACCCTGGTAGATGGCCGCAACGATGTAGAGCGCAGCGGCAATCAGGTTGGGGATGAGGCTGGGAGAGGAGACCATAAGTCCTGGTGGGCGAGCCTTAAAGAGACGGAGTTTGGCATAAACCGCGCCGCTCTAGGAAGACTGACGGGCGCGCAAGGCGGCGGCGGTGCAGGCACCGGGCAAACCCCGTCGCGACCGGCGAGTGCCGCTTAAGGTGTGCGCGGTCGCTTCACTTCGCTATAATCGCCGCCTTGCTGTGCCTGGCGGGTGTGCATTTCCCCGCGGGCGCCTGACAACCTCGGCTTTTACTGGGCCAGAAAGGATCATCATGTTCGAAAACCTGACCGACCGCCTGTCACAGACGCTGCGCCATGTCACCGGCAAGGCCAAGCTGACCGAAGACAACATCAAGGACACGCTGCGCGAAGTGCGCATGGCCCTGCTCGAGGCCGACGTTGCCCTGCCGGTGGTGAAGGATTTCGTCAACAGCGTCAAGGAACGTGCCGTCGGCACCGAAGTGTCGCGCAGCCTCACCCCAGGCCAGGCCTTCGTCAAGATCGTCCAGGCCGAACTCGAAAGCCTGATGGGTGCGGCCAACGAAGATCTGGCGCTCAATGCCGCCCCGCCTGCCGTGGTGCTGATGGCCGGCCTGCAAGGTGCGGGCAAGACCACCACCGCCGGCAAGCTGGCGCGCTTCCTTAAAGAGCGCAAGAAAAAGAGCGTGATGGTGGTGTCTGCCGACGTCTATCGTCCGGCGGCTATCAAGCAGCTCGAGACCCTGGCCAACGACATCGGCGTCACCTTCTTCCCGTCCGACATCAGCCAGAAGCCGGTCGCCATCGCCGAAGCCGCCATCCGCGAAGCCAAGCTCAAGTTCATCGATGTGGTGATCGTCGATACCGCAGGCCGTCTGCACATCGACGCCGACATGATGGATGAGATCAAGGCCCTGCACGCCGCGGTCAAGCCCATCGAAACGCTGTTCGTGGTCGATGCCATGACCGGCCAGGACGCCGCCAACACCGCCAAGGCGTTCGGCGAAGCCCTGCCGTTGACCGGCGTTGTGCTGACCAAGGTCGATGGTGATGCGCGTGGCGGTGCGGCGCTGTCGGTGCGCGCCATCACCGGCAAGCCGATCAAGTTCATCGGCATGGGCGAGAAGAGCGAAGCGCTCGAACCGTTCCACCCCGACCGGGTGGCCTCGCGCATCCTGGGCATGGGCGACGTGCTCAGCCTGATCGAGCAGGCCGAGCAGACCATCGACAAGGCCAAAGCCGACAAACTCGCCAAGAAGCTGAAGAAAGGCAAGGGCTTCGACCTCGAGGACTTCCGTGACCAGCTTCAGCAGATGAAGAACATGGGCGGCCTGGGCGGGCTGATGGACAAGCTGCCGAGCATTGGCGGCGTTAACCTGTCGCAGATGGGCAATGCCCAGGGCGCCGCCGAGAAGCAATTCAAGCAGATGGAGGCGATCATCAACTCCATGACCCCGGCCGAGCGTCGCGATCCCGACCTGATCAGCGGCTCGCGCAAACGCCGCATCGCCTTGGGTTCCGGCACTCAGGTGCAGGACATCGGCCGGCTGATCAAGCAGCACAAGCAGATGCAGAAAATGATGAAGAAATTCTCCAGCAAGGGCGGCATGGCCAAGATGATGCGAGGGCTCGGCGGCATGCTGCCGGGCGGTGGCATGCCCAAGCTGTGAAGTTTTCCGGGGCAGGTCATTTTTGGGCCGGCCCCTCACCCCGCGCAAGCGGGACAACGGTCGCGATTTTCGCGGCTTACGCAGCAAGTCTGGACGGGCGGGCAAGTGCCGACCGAAAAAGTCATTTGCAAATGTCCGTGTATTCCTTGAGAATATGCGGCCTTTTGGGCACCCGTGTGCCTATTTGGCATTCAGATTTGCAGTACCAACTGCAGCACCGACTATAGGAACGATGTTCACATGGTAACCATTCGTCTGGCCCGTGGCGGCTCGAAAAAGCGCCCTTTCTACCACCTGACCGTGACCAACTCGCGTAACGCCCGTGACGGCCGTTTCGTTGAGCGCGTAGGTTTCTTCAACCCGATCGCTGCTGGCGCCGAAGTCAAGCTGTCGGTCAACCAAGAGCGCGTCACCTACTGGCTGAGCCAGGGCGCACAGCCGTCTGAGCGTGTTGCTCAGCTGCTGAAGGACGCTGCCAAGGCTGCCGCCTGAGCAATATGAACGCGACGCCAGAAAAGGCTGACGATCTCATCGTCGTTGGCAAGATTTTTTCGGTTCACGGCGTTCGCGGCGAGGTGAAGGTGTATTCCTTTACCGATCCGATTGAAAACCTGTTGGATTATCCAAGCTGGACGCTTCGGCACGAAGGCAAGGTAAAGCAGGTCGAGCTGGTCAGCGGTCGTGGCTCCCAAAAGGGCCTGGTCGTGAAACTGAAAGGTCTCGAGGATCGTGACGAAGCCCGTCTTCTGAGCGGTTACGAAATCTGCATTGCGCGGAGCCTTTTGCCCAACCTGGCCGCCGATGAGTACTACTGGTACCAGTTGGTAGGTCTGAAGGTCATCAACCAGGACGAACACCTGTTCGGCAAGGTCGATCACCTGTTGGAGACCGGTGCGAACGATGTAATGGTGGTCAAGCCGTGTGCAGGCAGCTTGGATGATCGCGAGCGTTTGTTGCCCTACACGGCGCAATGCGTGCTCGATATCGACCTGGATGCAGGCGTGATGCGGGTTGAGTGGGACGCGGACTTCTAACCGATGGGTAACCTTCGCGTAGACGTCATCACGTTGTTCCCCGAGATGTTTTCGGCCATCACGGAGTACGGCATTACCAGCCGCGCGGTGAAACAGGGGTTGCTTCAGGTAACGTGCTGGAACCCGCGGGACTACACCACAGATCGTCACCATACGGTAGATGATCGGCCGTTTGGCGGTGGTCCTGGCATGGTGATGAAAATCAAGCCTCTGGAAGATGCCCTGGTCAACGCCAGGCAGGCAACCGGAGCTGCGGCGAAGGTGATCTACCTCTCGCCACAAGGCCGCAAGCTGACTCAGCAGGCGGTCAAAGGCCTGGCCGAACAGGAATCATTGATCCTGATCGCCGGTCGTTATGAAGGCATCGACGAGCGTTTCATTGAAGCTCATGTCGATGAGGAGTGGTCGATTGGCGACTATGTGCTTTCTGGTGGCGAGCTACCGGCCATGGTACTGATCGATGCGGTTACACGGCTGCTGCCCGGAGCTTTAGGGCATGTGGACTCGGCGGAGGAAGACTCTTTCACCGATGGTCTGCTTGATTGCCCGCACTACACCCGACCTGAGGTGTATGCGGATCAGCGTGTTCCCGACGTGTTGCTCAGTGGCAACCATGCACACATCCGGCGTTGGAGAATGAAGCAGTCCCTTGGTAGGACCTTCGAACGACGCGCCGATCTTCTGGAAAGTCGCTCGCTTTCTGGAGAAGAGAAGAAGCTGCTCGAGGAATACCTCCGCGAGCGGGACGATAGTTAAACGTATCGATGGTGGATCACGATCCATCTTAGGAGCACAGCATGACCAACAAGATCATCCAGCAGCTCGAAGCCGAGCAGATGAGCAAGGAAATCCCGACCTTCGCACCCGGCGACACCGTTGTCGTCCAGGTTAAAGTGAAGGAAGGTGAGCGTTCCCGTCTGCAGGCGTTCGAAGGCGTCGTTATCGCCAAGCGCAACCGTGGTCTGAACAGCGCCTTCACCGTGCGCAAGATCTCCAGCGGCGTTGGTGTAGAGCGTACCTTCCAGACCTTCAGCCCACAGATCGACAGCCTGGCTGTGAAACGTCGTGGTGACGTGCGTAAAGCCAAGCTGTACTACCTGCGCGATCTGTCCGGCAAAGCCGCTCGCATCAAGGAAAAACTGTCCTGAGTACAGTTTGCCCGGCGGCCCAGGTCGCCTAGCGAGAAAGAAGCAGCCTTCGGGCTGCTTTTTTGCGTTTTGAACTTCGTAAAGGTGACAGCCATGACCACCCGAGACCAGGAAATCCAGCGCCGCACCGAGCTTTCGGTCACCCGCGTGACCAAGGCGGTGTTCCCCAACACCACCAACCATCACAACACCTTGTTCGGTGGCACGGCCCTGGCGTGGATGGACGAAGTGTCCTTCATCGCGGCCACGCGTTTCTGCCGCTTGCCATTGGTGACCGTTTCCACCGATCGCATCGACTTCAAGCACCCGATCCCGGCGGGCTCGATCGTCGAGCTGGTGGGTACGGTAATCAAGGTAGGCAACACCAGCTTGCAGGTACAGGTGGATGTCTTCGTCGAAAACATGTACCTCGATGGCCGAGAGCGGGCGATTCACGGCGTCTTCAGCTTCGTTGCCATCGACGAAGACAAGCGTCCGGTGCCGGTGCTGGAAACATCGAAACCCTTGTAGCGGCCTAGCCGCAGCGCCGTTCCAGCCGCGATGAGCCGCGTAGCGGCCCCAGCACTTAAATTGCCCCCCAAAAAAAGCTGGGGCCGCTGCGCGGCCCATCGCGGCACTAGGCCGCTCCTACACGAAATTCGCTAGCCTTCACGCCGTTGCCGTTGCCGTTGCCGTTGCCGTTGCCGTTGCCGTTGCCGTTGCCGTTGCTTTTGCTTCTAAGCGCGCGGTAGTCCAGGCGCCACAGATCGCGACTTCAGGAGGCCGAGCGCAGGGCTTGCGGAGGGAGGTGACGGGCATGGATGCCCGTCAAGCGCTGGGCCCCAGGATGGGGCCTGCAGCGCGGTCCTCCCGGGAGCAAGCCCGGAGCGAGGGAACCCCGGAGCGCAGCGCAGGGGCCGGATGATGGGAGCAGGCGGTTTTTGCTCACTTTTTGACAAGACAAAAAGTGAGCCGCCGTAAGGGCGGAAAGGTGACTGTGCGCCACCCTCGCCAACGAATACCAACTTGCCATACGCGCCCACACCCTCGTCCCAGCGTCCCAGCGCCCAGGCAATCAGGTGTTCAGCCGATCACAGCGAATACCTGAACCCACCACCCAGCCCTTCACCGCCGCGCCCCATAAAAACTCACGAGCCTCGATAAGCAATCCAGGGCAGCCCACCCAGCTACAGACAATCCGCCAACCGCTATGAAACACTACGCCCCCCAAAGCCGCCAACAGCTCCCAGCATGCCCGCCCTGGACCACCCGCTCATCGACCAATTCCTGGACGCCCTGTGGCTCGAAAAGGGATTGTCCGACAATACCCGCACCTCATATCGCAGCGACCTGGCCCTGTTCAACGGCTGGCTCCAGGCACACGCGGTCAACCTCCCAGAGGCGGGCCGCGAACTGATTCTCGACCACCTGGCCTGGCGCCTGGACCAAGGCTACAAGCCGCGCTCGACCGCGCGATTCCTGTCCGGGCTACGCGGTTTCTTCCGCTACCTGCTGCGCGAAAAGCTCATTGCCATCGACCCAACACTCCAGGTGGACATGCCCCAACTGGGCAAGCCGTTACCCAAATCGCTGTCCGAGGCCGACGTGGAAGCCTTGTTGCAAGCCCCGGAGCTTGGCGAGGCCATCGGCCAGCGTGACCGCGCCATGCTCGAAGTGCTGTATGCCTGCGGCCTGCGCGTGACCGAGCTGGTCAGCCTCACGCTCGATCAGGTCAATCTGCGCCAAGGCGTACTCAGGGTGATGGGCAAAGGGAGCAAGGAGCGGCTGGTGCCCATGGGCGAGGAGGCGGTGGTGTGGCTGGAGCGCTACCTGCGTAACGGCCGTGCCGAGTTGCTCAACGGCCGCCCCAGTGACGTGCTGTTCCCCAGCCTGCGCGGCGAGCAGATGACGCGGCAGACCTTCTGGCATCGCATCAAGCACCATGCCCAGGTGGCGGGCATCGACAAAGCCTTGTCGCCGCATACCCTGCGACACGCGTTCGCCACGCACCTGCTCAACCACGGTGCGGACCTTCGCGTGGTGCAGCTGTTGCTGGGCCACAGCGACTTGTCGACCACGCAGATCTACACCCACGTGGCAAAGGCACGGTTGCAGCAACTGCACGCCGAGCACCATCCGCGCGGATGAATGTTTTTCATGTTCGGCCAACCGACAGTCTGCGGCGGCTTCAAGCCAGGCGTGATGTGGTAGGCTTGGGCGGTTAGCACCAAGGGCCGCCCAGTCACCTCGTCGTTTTGCTCAGGTGACGCTCTGCGGCCCCTGTCCGCCCTCAGGAGTATCCATGCGCGTGACCCCGTTTTTCGCCGCCGCCGCCTTGGCGCTGGCCAGCACCTTTGCCGTGGCTGCGGCGCCCGATACACCCGTCGGCGCAGAGCAGGCCATTCGCAAGTCATTGCAGAACCTGTCCTTGGAAGTGCCCGTTGAAAGCGTGGCCAGCAGCCCGGTCAGCGGCCTGTACGAAGTCAAGCTGCAAGGCGGGCGCGTGTTGTACGCCAGCGCCGATGGCCAGTTCGTGATGCAGGGTTATCTGTTCCAGATCCAGGACGGCAAGCCCGTCAACCTGACCGAGAAAGCCGAACGCCTGGGCATTGCCAAGCTCATCAACGGCATTCCGGCAGGTGAGATGGTGGTGTACCCGGCCAAGGGCGAAACCAAGTCCCACATCACCGTCTTTACCGACACCACGTGCCCGTACTGCCACAAGCTGCATGCCGAAGTGCCCGAACTCAACCGCCGTGGTATCGAAGTGCGTTACGTCGCCTTCCCGCGTCAAGGCCTGGGCTCGGCCGGCGACCAGCAATTGCAGGCAGTGTGGTGCTCCAGCGACCGCCGCAAGGCCATGGACAAAATGGTCGAGGGTGATGAAATCAAGGCAGCCAAGTGCACCAACCCGGTCAGCAAGCAGTTCCAGTTGGGGCAGTCGATCGGCGTCAACGGTACGCCGGCCATCGTGCTCGAAAACGGCCAGGTGATTCCGGGTTACCAGCCTGCACCGCAGGTCGCCAAGCTGGCGCTTGCCAAGTAATACAGTTCAATACGCCGTCGTCATGGGGTGACGGCATGTTTCACGGTCGGCAAAGGTGTCGGCCGTTCAATGGGGAGTTCACAGTGAAACCGGTCAAAGTAGGCATCTGTGGGTTGGGGACCGTCGGTGGCGGAACCTTCAATGTACTTCAGCGCAACGCCGAGGAGATTGCCCGCCGTGCCGGGCGCGGTATTGAAGTGGCCCAGATCGCCATGCGCTCGCAGAACCCGAACTGCCAGATTACCGGTACCCCCATTACCGCTGATGTGTTCGAAGTCGCGAGCAACCCCGAGATCGATATCGTCATCGAGCTCATTGGCGGCTACACCGTAGCCCGCGACCTGGTGCTCAAGGCCATCGAAAACGGCAAGCACGTGGTCACCGCCAACAAGGCGTTGATCGCCGTGCATGGCAACGAAATCTTCGCCAGAGCCCGTGAAAAGGGCGTGATCGTCGCCTTCGAAGCGGCGGTGGCCGGTGGCATTCCGGTGATCAAGGCCATTCGCGAGGGCCTGTCGGCTAACCGTATCAACTGGCTGGCGGGGATCATCAACGGTACTGGCAACTTCATCCTCACCGAAATGCGCGAGAAAGGTCGCGCCTTCCCGGATGTGCTGGCCGAAGCCCAGGCGCTTGGCTACGCCGAGGCCGATCCGACATTCGACGTCGAAGGGATCGACGCGGCACACAAGCTGACCATCCTGGCATCGATCGCGTTCGGCATTCCGCTGCAATTCGACAAAGCCTATACCGAAGGCATCACCCAGCTGACCACGGCCGACGTGAACTACGCCGAAGCCTTGGGCTACCGCATCAAGCACCTGGGCATGGCACGCCGTACCGCCGAAGGTATCGAGTTGCGCGTGCATCCGACGCTGATTCCGGCTGACCGCCTGATCGCCAACGTCAATGGGGTGATGAATGCCGTGATGGTCAACGGCGACGCCGCCGGCTCGACGTTGTACTACGGCGCAGGCGCAGGAATGGAACCGACCGCTTCCTCGGTGGTAGGCGACCTGGTGGATGTGGTCCGTGCCATGACCTCTGACCCGGAAAACCGCGTGCCCCATTTGGCGTTCCAGCCCGATTCGCTGTCGGCGCACCCGATCCTGCCAATCGAAGCCTGCGAGAGCGCTTATTACCTGCGTATCCAGGCCAAGGACCACCCAGGTGTGCTGGCCCAGGTGGCGAGCATTCTGTCCGAGCGCGGCATCAACATCGAATCGATCATGCAAAAGGAAGCCGAAGAGCAAGACGGCCTGGTGCCGATGATCCTGTTGACCCACCGCGTGGTGGAGCAGGGCATCAACGACGCCATCGTCGCCCTCGAGGCCCTGCAGGATGTGGTGGGCCAGGTCGTGCGCATTCGCGTCGAGCAGCTCAACTAGGGTTGGCCTGAACAGCCTTGTGACGAGCGTCCGGCAAGGCTGTTTGCATACCTGCGTGACCAAGTACCAGGGCTTGTTGCACAGAGCCCCAGCGACACCCTCGACGCTGCAGCTAGATGCAGCGTAGGGGCTTTAGAACACCCTATAGTCACGGCAAGCCAAGGCGTGCCGCCCAGGTTCGAGGCCACCGGCCCTTTCCTGCTGCGGGCAAACGAGGCTTGCCGCTCAAACCAAAGGTTTGTCCCATGCGCTATATCAGTACCCGCGGCCAGGCACCGGCCCTGAACTTCGAAGACGTATTGCTCGCCGGCCTGGCTACCGACGGTGGCCTGTACGTCCCGGAAAACCTGCCACGTTTTACCCAGGAAGAAATCGCATCCTGGGCGGGCCTGCCGTACCACGAGCTGGCATTCCGAGTCATGCGCCCGTTCGTCGAGGGCAGCATCGCCGATGCCGACTTCAAGAAGATCCTCGAAGAAACCTACGGCGAATTCGCCCACGCTGCCGTTGCCCCGCTGCGTCAGCTCGACAGTAACGAGTGGGTGCTTGAGCTGTTCCACGGGCCAACCCTGGCATTCAAGGATTTCGCTCTGCAATTGCTTGGACGCTTGCTCGACAATGTGCTGGTCAAACGCAACGAGCGCGTGGTGATCATTGGTGCCACCAGCGGCGACACCGGTTCCGCCGCCATCGAGGGCTGCCGTCGGTGCGACAACGTCGACATCTTTATCCTGCACCCGCACCAGCGGGTCTCGGAGGTGCAGCGTCGGCAGATGACGACGATCTTCGGCGAGAACATCCATAACATCGCCATCAAAGGCAACTTCGATGACTGCCAGGAAATGGTCAAGGCGAGCTTCGCCGACCAGTCGTTCCTCAAGGGCACCCGCCTGGTGGCCGTCAACTCGATCAACTGGGCGCGGATCATGGCCCAGATCGTCTACTACTTCCATGCCGCCCTGCAGTTGGGCGGCCCGGCCCGTTCGGTGGCCTTCTCGGTGCCAACCGGCAACTTCGGCGATATCTTCGCAGGCTACCTGGCACGCAACATGGGCCTGCCGATCAGCCAACTGGTGGTGGCCACCAACCGCAACGACATCCTGCACCGCTTCATGAGCGGCAACCAGTACGTCAAGGAGCAGTTGCACGCCACCCTGTCGCCGTCGATGGACATCATGGTCTCGTCCAACTTCGAGCGTCTGCTGTTCGATCTGCACGGTCGCAACGGTGCATCGATCGCCGAGTTGATGGCCAACTTCCGCCAGGGCGGCGGCTTTAGCGTCGAACAGGACCGCTGGACCGAGGCACGCAAGCTCTTCGATTCGTTGGCCGTCACCGATGAACAGACCTGCCAGACCATCGCCGAGGTGTTTGAGGCGACCGGCGAGGTGCTGGACCCGCACACGGCCATCGGCGTCAAAGCCGGTCGCGAGTGCCGCCGTAGCCTGGATACGCCCATGGTCGTGCTGGGTACCGCACACCCGGTCAAGTTCCCTGAAGCGGTCGAGCAGGCAGGCGTTGGCAAGGCGCTTGAATTGCCCGTGCACATGAGCGACCTGTTCAGCCGCGAAGAGCGTTGCACCGTATTGCCCAATGACCTCAAGGCAGTACAAAGCTTCGTCAGCCAGCACGGCAATCGCGGCAAGCCGCTCTGACCTTGCAGGCTCCGGGTCGGACCGATCCGGAGCCTCAGCGGTTTCAATGGTTCAATTCAGAAAAATCCTATTCTGGCCGATCGTCTTCGCGCCTAGATTAGCCGGTCCTCCCAGCAGGAGCGGCTCATGCAACAGCCCCATGTACTGATTCATCACGTGCGCCCGTCCCACCAGATCCTTCTGCACCAGGCCCTCAATGCCCAGGGCGTGTTCCAGGTGCGGATCTGTCAGGACAAGGCCGAGCTCGACGCATGCCTTTCGAGCGCATTCTCCCCGGATTTATTGATCTTCGACCATGCCATGCCCACCCGCACGGGGACTGCGATGCTCAAGCGGTTACCGCCCACCTGCCCGGTGCTGTTCGTAGGCCAGGCAGGCGCCCGGCGGCGCAACCTGGCTGAACAGGCCCGCAGTTTTGGCTTGCACGTCATCGCGGAGTTGCCATGGCCACTGTCTTCCCCAGCCCTGCAAAGGGCGTTGCAAATACTGCCCAGCCCGTCCGAACGTGAAAGGTCGCAGCTCATGGAAGCACTGACGGCGCATTGAACAGCATGGAAGGTTAGAACTTTCCGCTTCGCTTGCAGGTCTGCTCCTTACAACTCATCAAGCAAGCGAGTAATCCGGATGGAACGAATCTGCAGACTGCTCAACCAAGCCCTCACCCCTTACCAGGCGCACTTGGGTCTGGCCGATAGCCACGGTAACCGGCAGTTGACCGTCCACGACCACCTGGCCAGGGTGGTATTGCAACGTACGGTTAGCGAGCGTCAATTGCAGGAGCAACGCCTGCTGGTGGATATGGTCGATGGTCTGCACCGTGATCTGCAGATCGCCGAAGGGCGGCTGCAGCCTTGCGTGATTGCTGCGTTGCAGCAGCGTCAGCAACCTCAGGGAACCTTTGCCTGAGCGAGTCATCAGATTGATCAGTACAGCCGGCCACTGCTTTGCTCCCGCATGGCCACTGCTGTCGCTGGAAGCCCAAGGGCTTTCGCTTGACCCCGGACGTTCTTCCCCAGCGTCCGGGGTTTCTTTTTATCTGGGTTGAGGGTTTGGAAGGTCGATCGACCCAGCGGCGTGGCGCTCGTCCTGTTCAGGGCGTTCGGGGTGTGCCGCCGCGTGGTCGGTGAAGAAGGCTCGGCTGTGTTCGAGGTAGTCCGCCCGCTGGGCGGGGTCGAGCCAATGCGCATAGAGTTTTGGTAGCACCGTCTGGCGCAGCTGGGTCAAGACCTGATCGATGCGGGCCATGGCGTCTTGTCCCTGCGGGCTGGCCGAGCAGCCCACATGCAGGAATTGGTAGGGTTTCACACCCTGAACCGGGTGAAATTGGTAGTCAGCCGGCGATCCGCCTTGTTGCTGGATCAGATAGCGAACTTCCGGCCAGTAGCCGAGCACCAGGCGCAGTCGGCCCAAGCGTTGCATCTGCAGCAGGTTGGCGGTGGCCTGGGTGCCGTAGTGCCGGCTGACGGCGGCATCTGGCAAGTTGCTCAGCGTATCGTCGATCACAGCCCCATAACTGCGCTCTGCCACTACACCGAGGCGTAGCGATGGGTCGCTCAGCAGGCCTTGAAGATCGACCTCATCACCGTCGAGGTGGGGCGCCACCAAGGCGTGGTTCTGCTTGCGCACGACCAGGCCGCTGGTTTGCACGCCCAGCAACGGGATGGAAAAGCTTACATAGCGGGCGCGCTCGGCGGTCCATAGCAGCATCGGGTCACAGGTCAGGCTGCTGCTGTCCTGCAGCATCTGCAAGCCACGCGCACGATTGACCCGCACGATGCTGTGCGCATATTCGGGCATCTGCTGGATCAGCTGCGGTAACAGCTGGTCGATCACCCCATGACCTTTTTCCGGGCCGTCGGATACGCTGAACGGTGGCAGATCACGCACCAGCCACAGCAGCCGCTCCTGAGCGCTTGAGGGCACGCTGAGCAGTGCAGCCAGTACGGCGCCCGTCCATGCCAACCTGGCGGGGCGCAGGCAATGGGATAGCGACAGGCTCAGACAGCGCCCGCCTGGCGCAGGGCAGCGATGGCGGCCGCATCATAGCCCAGCTGGCCCAGCAGCTCGTCGGTGTGTTCGCCCAGTGCCGGCCCGACCCAGTCGGCAGAGCCCGGGGTGCCGGACAGCTTGGGGACGATGCCCGGCATGCGGAACGCCTTGCCATCGGGCAGGCGCGCCTGCAGGAACATCTCGCGCGCCAGGTACTGAGGGTCGCTGAACATGTCTTCAGCCGAGTAGATGCGGCTGGCCGGCACCTGGGCTGCGGTCAGGGCCTGCATCAGCTGTTCCAGCGGCAATCCGTTGGCCCAGCGATCGATGACCCCGTACAGCTCATCGCGGCGCAGGTCTCGCCCGTCATTGGTGGCCAGGCTCGGGTCCTCCGCCAGGTCGCTACGGCCGAGAGCCACCATCAGACGCTTGAAGATCGCATCGCCATTGGCGCCGATCTGCACATGCTTGCGGTCCGCGCTGGTATGGATGGAGGAGGGCGTGATGCCCGGCATGATATTGCCCGTGCGCTCGCGGATGAAACCGAAGACGTCGAACTCCGGCACCATGCTCTCCATCATGGCGAAGATGGCCTCGTACAGCGCCACGTCGACCACCTGGCCAAGCCCCCCGTTGACCTCGCGATGACGCAGGGCCATCAGTGCGCCGATCACCGCCCACAACGCTGCGATGGAGTCGCCGATGGAAATACCGGTGCGCACGGGCGGGCGATCCTCGAACCCCGTGATGTAGCGCAAACCACCCATGGACTCGCCCACTGCGCCGAAGCCCGGCTGCTCCTTCATCGGCCCGGTCTGACCGAAGCCTGATAGACGCACCATGACCAGCCGCGGGTTGAGCGCATGCAGCACGTCCCAGCCAAAGCCAAGCTTTTCGAGCACGCCCGGACGGAAGTTTTCGATCAGGATATCCGCCTCGGCAAGCAGCTTGCGCAGGACCTCGCGCCCGTCGGGGTGCTTGAGATTGAGGGTAAGCGAGCGCTTGTTGCGCGCCTGCACGAACCACCACAGCGAGGTGCCCTCGTAAAGTTTGCGCCACTTGCGCAACGGGTCGCCGCCGTCGGGCGATTCCACCTTGACCACCTCGGCGCCGAATTCGGCGCAGATGCGCGCCGCGAATGGCCCGGCGATCAAGGTGCCGAGCTCGACCACTTTAAGGCCGGCGAGGGGTTTGCTTGACGTCGACATGGGGCATCCGTGGCAGCTGTAAAGAGCGGTGTTTTTATCACAGCTGCGATGCGGCAGATACTGCCGCGGCGCAACCGGGGACTGGATCGGTTAGACTGTGCGACTTTTCTTCAGGCAAGAAGCACCCCGACCATGGCCCAGCCGTCCACCACCTACAAATTCGAACTGAACCTGACCGACCTCGACCGCAATGTGTACGAGAACGTCAAGCAGACCATCGCGCGGCACCCTTCGGAAACCGAGGAGCGTATGGCGGTTCGTCTGTTGGCCTATGCGCTGTGGTACAACGAAAACCTGACATTCGGTCGTGGGCTGTCGGACGTCGATGAGCCGGCGCTGTGGGAAAAAAGCCTGGACGACCGTGTGCTGCATTGGATCGAAGTAGGCCAGCCAGATGCCGATCGCCTGACCTGGTGCTCGCGCCGTACCGAACGCACCAGCCTGCTGGCCTACGGTAGCCTGCGGGTGTGGGAAGGCAAGGTGGTGAGCGCGGTGAAGAACCTCAAGAACCTCAGCATCGCGGCCGTGCCCCAGGAGGTGCTCGAAACCCTGGCCACCGACATGCCCCGCAGCATCAAATGGGATGTGATGATCAGCGAAGGCACGGTGTTCGTGACCGATGACCGTGGCCAGCACGAAGTGCAATTGCAGTGGCTGCTGGGGGAGCGTGGCTGAACCTTCCCATGCGTATCGAACCCCGCCCGCTGCCCCCGACCCTGCCGTTTCTTGGCAACCTGCCACCCTTGCTGACGCGCCTGTACGCCGCCCGTGGCGTGCAAAGCGAGGCCGAACTGGACAAAAGCCTGGCGCGCCTGCTGCCCTACCAGCAGCTCAAAGGCATCGACGCGGGCGTCGACCTGCTGCTGCAGGCCATCGACCAAGGCCAGCGCATTCTGATCGTCGGTGACTTCGATGCCGATGGCGCCACGGCCAGTACCGTCGGCGTGCTGGGTTTGCGCCTGCTCGGTGCGGCCCACGTGGACTACCTGGTGCCCAACCGCTTCGAGTACGGATACGGCCTCACGCCGGAAATCGTCGAAGTGGCATTGCAGCGCCAACCACAGCTGCTGGTCACGGTAGACAACGGGATCTCCAGCGTCGACGGCGTCGCGGCGGCGAAGGCGGCTGGCCTCAAGGTGCTGGTGACCGACCACCACCTGCCCGGCGAGGCGCTGCCGGACGCCGATGCCATCATCAACCCCAACCAGCCAGGCTGCCCGTTTCCGAGCAAGTCGCTGGCAGGGGTCGGGGTGATTTTCTACGTCCTCATGGCCCTGCGCGCGCGCTTGCGCAGCCTGGGCCGCTACGACACCCAGCCGCAGCCGAACATTGGCGAACTGCTGGACCTGGTTGCCCTGGGCAGTGTTGCCGACGTGGTGCCGCTGGACGCCAACAATCGCATCCTGGTGCATCAGGGTCTGGAGCGCATTCGTGCCGGACGCGCCCGGCCTGGCCTCAAGGCGATTCTGGAGGTGGCCAAGCGCGACCACCGGCGCATCACCTCCACCGACCTGGGTTTCATTCTGGGCCCGCGGCTGAACGCCGCCGGGCGCCTGGACGACATGAGCCTGGGTATCGAGTGCCTGCTTTGCGAGGATCCTGCCCTGGCGTTGGACATGGCCCAGCAATTGGACGGCCTGAACCAGGACCGCAAGTCTATCGAGCAGGGCATGCAGCGCGAGGCGCTGGCCCAGTTGCGGGACTTGCCGGTCGAGTCGATGCCCTATGGCCTGTGCCTGTTCGATGCAGAGTGGCACCAGGGCGTCATTGGCATCCTCGCCTCTCGCCTCAAGGAACGCTATCACCGCCCGACCATCGCCTTCGCCGATGCCGGCGACGGCATGCTCAAGGGCTCTGCGCGCTCAGTGCCGGGGTTTCACATCCGCGATGCGCTCGATGCGGTGGCCGCGCGCCATCCACAGCTGATCAGCAAGTTCGGTGGTCATGCCATGGCGGCAGGGCTGTCCTTGCCCGAAGCCAACTACCCCGCGTTCGCCGAGGCTTTCGACCAGGAGGTCCGCCGTCAGCTGGGCGAGGACGACCTCACCGGGCGGCTGCTGTCCGATGGCAGCCTGGCGGTGGAAGAATTCCACCTGGACCTAGCCAAGGCGCTGCGCCAAGCCGGGCCTTGGGGGCAGCATTTTCCGGAGCCGCTGTTCCACGGCGTGTTCCAGCTGGTCGAACAACGCGTGGTGGGTGAGCGTCATTTGAAAGTCGTGCTCAAGAGTGAGTGCGGCACGGTGCGCCTGGACGGCATCGCCTTCGGTATCGACCGCGAGGTTTGGCCCAACCCGACCGTGCGCTGGGTGGAGCTGGCCTACAAGCTGGATGTGAACGAGTTTCGCGGCAATGAAAGCGTGCAACTGATGATCGCCCACATGGAGCCGCGCTGAGCCAGGATCTGTGTGAAAAAAATTCGAAAAGAGGTCAGGCTGTATTCAACGCAGCCTCACCGCGTATCAAGGCTTTTTACGCAACGCCTAGGGCATCGCGGCCAAACCCCATGGAACCTTCCCCCTACCCAATCTGGTCTAGTCTGAACACAGACCGTTACCGGGCCAGGGATGCGTGATTGACTGCCCGGACCGGATCTCTTTGCAGCCATTGGGAGGTGCCCTCATGAGCATGCTGCTCGAGCCTTACACCCTGCGTCAGCTGACCCTGCCGAACCGCATCGCCGTATCACCGATGTGCCAGTATTCCTCGGTCGATGGCCTGGCCAACGACTGGCACCTGGTGCATCTGGGCAGCCGTGCCGTCGGCGGGGCGGGCCTGGTCGTCACCGAGGCCGTGGCAGTCACGGCCGACGGTCGCATCACCGCTGAAGACCTCGGCCTGTGGGACGACGCGCAGATCGCCCCCTTGCAGCGCATCACCCGTTTCATCACCGCCCAAGGGTCAATCCCGGGTATCCAGCTCGCCCATGCCGGGCGCAAGGCCAGTACCTACCGCCCGTGGCTGGGCAAGCATGGCAGCGTCACGTTGGAGGAGGGCGGCTGGCAGCCGGTGGGGCCGTCGAAGATTGCGTTCGATCCTGAACACACCGTGCCCAGTGAGCTGACCCATGCGCAGATCCAGGACGTGGTGCAGGCTTTTGTCGCCTCGGCCAAGCGCGCGCTGGAGGCGGGTTTCAAAGTGGTCGAAGTGCACGCGGCCCACGGTTACCTGCTGCACCAGTTCCTGTCGCCGCTTAGCAATCAGCGTCAGGATGAATACGGCAGCTGTTTCGACAACCGCATCCGCCTGACCTTGCAGGTGGTCGAAGCGGTTCGTGCGGTCTGGCCGGCCGAGTTGCCATTGTTCGTGCGGGTGTCGGCCACCGACTGGGTCGAAGATGGTTGGAACCCGGACGAAACCGTCGAGCTGGCCCGACGCCTGCGTATGCTTGGGGTGGACCTGATTGATGTGTCTTCGGGCGGTACGTCCAGCAATGCCGAGATCCCGACCGGCCCTGGCTACCAGACCCGCTTTGCCGAGCGCGTGCGCAAGGAGTCGGAAATGGCCACGGGTACCGTGGGCATGATCACCGAGCCGGCCCAGGCCGAGCACATTCTGCGCACAGGCCAGGCCGACCTGATTTTCCTCGCCCGAGAGCTGCTGCGCGACCCGTACTGGCCGCTGCATGCAGACGACGACCTGGGTGGCCACCAGGCCACCTGGCCGGCGCAATATCAGCGGGCCACCAGCCGGTCGAGCCCCATTCACGAATCGGACCTGCGTGACTAAGAGGCCCTGGATGCCGGCGGCGGGCCTCTAGGCACCGGCAAGCCGCCGCCGGCCTGCGACGATGCAACATCTGGAAGCAAATCCTCTGTGGCGTGATGTGGGGCAAGTCTTACTCTGGCTGCTGACTTCCCTGATGTGGAGATGCGCATGATGAATACCCGGGGTTTGCTTGATCAATTGCTCAAATCCGGCCAGCAACTGCTAGAGAAGCAGGCGGGCGGGGCCAAGACGGGTACAGGCGCCGGCGGGCTCGGCGGGTTGCTGTCAGGCGCAGGTGGCGGCCTGCTTGGCGGCGGTGCGCTGGGCGTGTTGCTCGGCAGCAAGAAAGCCCGCAAGTTTGGCGGCAAGGCGCTCACCTACGGGGGCCTGGCCGCGCTTGGCGTGCTTGCCTACAAGGCCTATGGCAACTGGCAGGCCCAGCAGGCCAACCAACAGGCCCCTACACCAGAGCCGCAGACGGTGGACCGCGTACATGCGGCCCAAGTGGAGCAGCACAGCCAGGCGGTGCTGCGCGCACTGGTCGCTGCGGCCAAGGCGGACGGTCATGTGGATGAGCGCGAGCGTGCGCTGATCGAGGGTGAGTTCACCCGCCTGGACGGTGACCGTGAAGTGAAGCAGTGGCTGCATGCGGAGCTCGACAAGCCGCTGGACCCGGCCGAGGTGGCCCGGGCCGCCCAGACACCGGAAATCGCTGCCGAGATGTACCTGGCCAGCGTGATGATGGTCGATCAGGAAAACTACATGGAGCGTGCTTACCTGGACAAACTGGCGCGCCAGCTGGGGTTGGCCCAGGGGTTGCGCGAGGAGCTGGAAAAGCAGGCGCGGCAGGGATAAGCCGCGCGTGCAGCTTGGCCCAATCGGGAGGATCACTGCGGTGGTGGGGCGTTCTGTCAGAATTTGACGCGCAATTCTGTAGGACGCCTGGGCTATACTTCGGCGATTTTTCCTGCTCGTAGTGAATCCCTGAGGGCTGAATGTGAAGAACTGGACGTTGCGCCAACGGATCCTGGCAAGTTTCGCCGTGATCATCGCCATCATGCTGCTGATGATCGTGGCGGCCTATTCACGCCTGGTGACCATCGAATCTGCCGAGCAGGAAGTTGGGGCCGACAGCATTCCGGGCGTCTACTACAGCTCGATGATCCGCAGCGCATGGGTGGACAGTTACGTCACCAGCCAGCAGTTGGTCGGGCTTTCTGACCGGCGCCAGATCAGCTCAGCCGACATCGAACTCTTCAAGAGTTTCGAAGACCGGCTCAAGCAACACATGGCCAGTTACCAGACCACCATTCGCGATGGCGAGGACCAGGCCCGCTTCGACGCCTTCGTGAAGCTCGAACAAGCCTACATGCAGAACGTCAATCAGGTGCTCGATGCGTATCGCGAACGCAATTATGCCGAAGCCCAGCGCTTGATCGCCCAAGTGCTGACCCCCACTTGGGTCGAAGGGCGCAAGCACCTGAACGAGGTGATCGAACAGAATCGCTTGGCCGCCGACGCCGCCACCCGGGAAATCGTCAGCGCGGTGAACACGGCCAAGGGCAGCATGGTCGTGTCGCTGTTGCTGGCCATCGTGGCTGCCGGTATCTGTGGCCTGCTACTGCTGCGCGCCATTACCTCGCCCATGAGCCTCATCGTGACTGCGCTGGACAGGCTTCGCTCGGGTGACCTGAGCATGCGCCTGAACCTGGACCGCCAGGACGAGTTCGGTGCGGTTCAGGGCGGTTTCAATGAAATGGCCGAGGCCCTGGCAAATCTTGTGGCACAGGCGCAGCGCTCGTCGGTGCAGGTCACCACCTCGGTGACGGAAATCGCGGCCACCTCCAAGCAGCAGCAGGCTACCGCCACCGAGACGGCTGCGACCACGACCGAAATCGGTGCCACGTCGCGTGAAATCGCCGCCACGTCCCGCGACCTGGTGCGCACCATGACCGAAGTCACCTCGGCCGCCGATCAGGCGTCGAGCCTGGCCGGCTCCGGCCAGCAGGGGCTGGCGCGCATGGAAGAAACCATGCACCAGGTCATGGGTGCGGCCGACCTGGTCAACGCCAAGCTGGGCATCCTCAACGAGAAGGCCAGCAACATCACCCAGATGGTCGTCACCATCGTCAAGGTGGCCGACCAGACCAACCTGCTGTCGCTCAACGCGGCCATCGAAGCCGAGAAGGCCGGGGAATATGGCCGCGGTTTCGCCGTAGTGGCCACCGAAGTGCGCCGCCTGGCCGACCAGACGGCGGTGGCGACCTATGACATCGAGCAGATGGTGCGTGAGATCCAGTCGGCCGTGTCGGCCGGGGTCATGGGCATGGACAAGTTTTCCGAAGAGGTGCGCCGCGGCATGTTCGAGGTTCAGCAGGTCGGTGAGCAACTGAGCCAGATCATCCATCAGGTCCAGGCACTGGCGCCGCGGGTACTGATGGTCAACGAGGGCATGCAGGCCCAGGCCACCGGTGCCGAGCAGATCAACCAGGCGCTGGCGCAACTGAGCGACGCCAGTACCCAGACTGTGGAGTCGCTGCGCCAGGCCAGTTTTGCCATCGACGAGCTGAGCCAGGTCGCCGCCGGTCTGCGCGGCGGCGTGTCGCGCTTCAAAGTCTGAAGACGATGATCGACATGCAACCGCGCGCCGTGCCGGCAGGCCACGACAACGGCGCGCTGTACCTGCAGTTTCACCTGGGTGACCAGCGTTTTGCCCTGTCCGTGCAGGAGGTAATCAAGGTGCTGCCCCGTCAGCCTCTCAAGCCCGTGCTGCAAGCGCCGCATTGGGTGGCGGGCATTCTTGCCCACCGTGGCCAGTTGGTGCCGGTGGTGGACTTGGCTGCCTTGTGCATAGGGCGGCCGGCGCTGCAACGTACCAGTACCCGCCTGGTGCTGGTGCGCTATCGCAGCGCACTGCAACTGGGCCTGATTCTGGAGCACGCCACCGAAACCCTGCGCTGCCGTGCTGATGAATTCAAACCCTATGGCGTGGACAATGACCCCGCACCTTACCTGGGGCCGGTCCGCCAGGATGCCCAGGGGCTGGTGCAGCGCATCGAGGTCGACCAGGTGTTGCCCGAGGCCGTGCACCGTGTGCTGTACCCTGACGCACAGGGCGGGACCTGCGCATGAACGAGCGGCATTTCTTTCATTTTCTGCGTGAGCGCATAGGTTTGGACGTCGAGTCGGTGGGCGCATCGATGGTCGAGCGTGCCCTGCGTCAGCGCAGCGCGGCGCTGGGTGCCAGCGGTCTGGACGACTACTGGCTGCGCCTGCAGCAATCGCCGGCCGAGCAACAGGCGCTGATCGAAGCGGTCATCGTGCCGGAGACATGGTTCTTCCG
This sequence comes from Pseudomonas sp. SGAir0191, assembly GCF_002812565.2. Taxonomy (NCBI): domain Bacteria; kingdom Pseudomonadati; phylum Pseudomonadota; class Gammaproteobacteria; order Pseudomonadales; family Pseudomonadaceae; genus Pseudomonas; species Pseudomonas sp. SGAir0191. Next base: position 3,857,573 of record NZ_CP025035.2, on the reverse strand, counting down.
CTACCGCGAGTCCTTCACTGCCCTGGCAAGCCTTGCGCACAAACGCCTGGCCGAATTGGCCGCCGCTCGCCCTCTGCGCTTGCTCAGCCTGCCTTGTTCGACAGGGGAGGAGCCCTATTCGCTGGCGATGGCGCTGCTCGATGCCGGCATCGCCCCGGCATCCTTCCTGATCGACGGTATGGACATCAGCCCTGCCTCTGTGGCCAAGGCCAGCCAGGGTCTTTACGGGCGCAACGCGTTTCGTGGCGACGACCTGGGTTTTCGCGAACGGTACTTCGATGCCATCGACGAGGGCCATCGTGTGCATGACCGTGTGCGCCAGCAAGTGACCCTGCACGTCGGCAATGTCCTTGATCCGGCATTGGCCAGCCGGGAGGGCCTCTACGACTTCGTGTTCTGCCGCAACCTGCTGATCTATTTCGATGTGCCCACCCAGCAACGGGTGTTCGAAACCCTCAAGCGCCTGCTTCACCCCCAAGGCGTGCTGTTCATCGGGCCCGCCGAAGGCAGCCTGCTGGCTCGCCTTGGTATGCGTCCGGTGGGCATTGCCCAGTCTTTCGCCTATGTGCGCCAAGACGATATGGCTCAGCAACGACCGGCGCCGGCCGTGCCGATTCAACGCGAACCCATCAAGCCGTTGACCGGCTACCGGCCGACCAATGTCCCCTTGCCACGCATGCGCGGGTCTCTTGGGCCTGTGCCTGACCGGCAGGCCGTCGAAGCTACCGGGCTCGGTGCCCGCGAATTGCTGGCAAGCATTGCCGAGCATGCCAATGCCGGCAACAGCCAGCAGGCGCGTGATGCCTGCCAGCGTTACCTGCGCCAGTACCCACCGTCGGCCCAGGTGTACTATTGGTTGGGTCTGCTCAGCGACACCGAAGGTGATTTGCAACAAGCACAGGTTCACTACCGCAAGGCGCTGTACCTTGAGCCGCAGCACCCCGAAGCGCTCGTTCACCTGGCCGCGCTGTTGCAGGCCCAGGGTGACCAGGCCGGGGCCCAGCGTCTGCAAAGCCGTGCCATGCGTGCGGGTCGGGAGGCCGACCGATGAACGATGAGGCTGTGACCGACCTGCTCGCCGAAACCGATGTGCGCATCGATGACTGCTGGAATCGCATCGGCGTGCATGGCAACAAGCAATGCCCGCTGCTTGAGCGTCATGTCCATTGTCGCAACTGCGAGGTGTACGCCGCCGCGGCCACGCGTCTGCTGGACCGCTACGCACTGGTGCAGGACACCGACGCACAGCCGGACCTGGAAGCGGTCGAGCAGGCCTGTACAGGGCGCTCGATGCTGTTGTTCCGCCTGGGGGAGGAGTGGCTGGCGTTGCCTACGGCATGCCTGGCCGAAATCGCGCCCTTGCAGGCCGTGCATTCGCTACCCCATCAGCGCTCGCGCGTGCTGTTGGGCGTTGCCAACGTGCGGGGTGCCCTGGTGCCGTGCCTGTCGCTGCAGGAGCTGCTGGGTACCCCTGGCGGTGCGACTGAACAGCGCAACAATCGGGGCTTGCCACGCATGCTGATCCTGGCAGCCGAGGGTGGCCCGGTGGTCATGGCCGTCGAGGAAATCGACGGTATCCACCGGCTTGATCGGCCCACGGACCTTGCTCACGACGCCATGCGCTTCACGGCAGCGGTGCTGCAATGGCGCGGGCGCAGCGTGCGTGTGCTGGATGAGCAACAGCTGTTGTCTGCCGTACAGCGGAGCCTGTCATGACCCCTGAGCAAATGCGCGACGCCTCGTTGCTCGAACTGTTCAGCCTTGAAGCCGAGGCCCAGACGCAGGTGCTCAGCGCCGGGCTTCTGGCCCTGGAGCGCAACCCTACCCAGGCCGACCAGCTGGAAGCCTGCATGCGCGCAGCCCATTCCCTTAAAGGGGCTGCACGCATCGTTGGCGTGGATGCCGGTGTCAGCGTTGCGCACGTAATGGAGGACTGCCTGGTGGCGGCCCAGGAAGGCCGCCTGCGCCTGAGCGCTGAGCATATCGACGCGCTGCTGCAGGGCACCGACCTGTTGATGCGCATTGCAACGCCCAGCGACACGGCCGCCCAGGACGATGTGCCTGGCTTCCTGGTGCTGATGGCCGCCGTATTGGAGCCTGGGAGGCCGGGCGCTGCACCTGCCGCCCCCGCGCAGGCCCGTCCACCGATGGCGCCACCGCCAGTTGCGAGCCAGACACCGACCGCGCCGCCTGCACCGGCGTCTGAGCCGACGGCCGATGTTGAGCCCGCCCCACGTCGCAAGGCCGGCAAGCGCACGGTCGAAGGGGGCGAGCGGGTACTGCGAGTGACCGCCGACAGGCTCAACAGCCTGCTCGACCTGTCCAGCAAATCCCTGGTGGAAACCCAGCGTCTCAAGCCTTACCTGGCCACCTTGCAGCGCCTCAAGCGCATGCATGGCCAGGGCATGCAGGCGCTCGATGGCTTGCGCCTGCAACTCGAAGACAGCGGCCAGGGTAACGAGGTACTCGAAGCCTTGGCCCAGACTCAACGCTTGTTGGCCGAGACCCAGCAGATCCTGCGTCAGCAAGCGGCCGATCTGGACGAATTCGGCTGGCAGGCCAGCCAGCGCGCGCAACTGCTCTACGACACCGCCCTGGCCTGCCGCATGCGCCCGTTTGCCGATGTGCTGGCCGGGCAGAGCCGCATGGTGCGCGACCTGGGGCGCGCCCTGGGCAAACCGGTGCGCCTGGTCATCGAAGGCGAGAAAACCCAGGTCGACCGTGACGTGCTGGAAAAGCTCGAGGCTCCGCTGACCCACTTGCTGCGTAACGCGGTCGATCATGGCATCGAACTGCCAGACAGGCGGCTGTTGGCGGGCAAGCCCGAAGAAGGGCTGATCCGCCTGCGCGTCTCGCACCATGCCGGGATGCTGAGCCTTGAGCTGATGGACGACGGTGCCGGTGTGGACCTGGATCGCCTGCGTGCCAGCATCGTCGAGCGTGCCCTGTCTCCAGCCGAAACCGTCGCGCGCATGAGTGACGATGAATTGCTCACGTTCCTCTTCCTGCCAGGCTTCAGCCTGCGGGACACGGTGACCGAAGTGTCCGGGCGGGGTGTAGGGCTTGACGCCGTGCAGCACATGATTCGCGAATTGCGCGGGGCGATCGAACTGACCCAGACGCCCGGGCTGGGGTGCCGCTTCCACCTGCAGGTACCGCAGACCTTGTCGGTCGTGCGCAGCCTGGTCGTGGAAGTCGGCGGGGAAGCCTATGCCTTCCCGCTGGCGCATATCGAACACACTCTGGCGGTGAACGCCAACGACATTGTGCAGATTGAAGGGCGGCAGCATTTCTGGCATGACGGCCAGCACATCGGTCTTGTAGCGGCCAGCCAGTTGCTGCACCGGCCGGCCGGGCAAACCGACCAGGACAGCCTGCGGGTTGTGGTCATTCGCGAGCGCGAGCGCTTGTATGGCGTGGCCGTCGAGCGCCTGATCGGCGAGCGGGTGCTGGTGGTGATGCCGCTCGACCCGCGTCTGGGCAAAGTGCAGGACATTTCTTCAGGGGCGCTGCTGGACGACGGTTCGGTGGTGCTGATCGTCGATGTGGAGGACATTCTGCGCTCGGTCGACAAACTGCTCAGCACCGGCACGCTCGAGCGCGTCGAGCGCGGCGGTGCCGGCGTCTCTGGTCTGGCGCGCAAACGCGTACTGGTCGTCGACGACTCGCTGACGGTGCGCGAGCTGCAGCGCAAGCTGCTGGGCAATCGCGGTTACGACGTCGCGGTGGCGGTCGATGGCATGGATGGCTGGAATGCCCTGCGCGGCGACGATTTCGACTTGCTGATCACCGACATCGACATGCCGCGCATGGACGGCATTGAATTGGTCACCCTGGTGCGCCGTGACCAGCGCCTGCAATCGCTGCCTGTCATGGTGGTTTCCTACAAGGATCGGGAGGAAGACCGACGGCGTGGCCTGGATGCCGGGGCCGACTACTATTTGGCTAAAGCCAGTTTCCACGACGATGCGTTGCTCGATGCTGTAGTCGAACTGATCGGAGGTGCTCACGGATGAAGATCGCCATCGTCAATGACATGCCCTTGGCAGTGGAGGCCTTGCGCCGCGCCGTTGCGCTGGAACCTGCCCATGAAGTGGTGTGGGTAGCCAGCAACGGTGCCGAAGCCGTGCAACGCTGCCAGGAACGGCAGCCGGACCTGATCCTGATGGACTTGATCATGCCGGTGATGGATGGCGTGGAAGCGACTCGCCGGATCATGGCCGATACCCCGTGCGCCATCGTCATCGTCACGGTCGATCGCAAGCAGAATGTGCACCGGGTATTCGAAGCCATGGGGCATGGCGCACTGGATGTGGTCGATACACCGACGCTGGGCGCTGGCGACGCCCGTGAAGCCGCCGCGCCATTGCTGCGCAAGATTCTCAACATCAGCTGGCTGATTGGCCAGCAGCGCCCGCCGACGCCCAGGCCGGTTGCCGCACCGCTGCGTGAAGCAAGCCAGCGACGAGGGTTGGTGGCTATCGGTTCATCAGCAGGTGGCCCGGCGGCCCTGGAGGTACTGCTCAAAGGGGTGCCAGCAGGGTTTCCGGCTGCGATCGTGCTGGTTCAGCATGTGGATCAGGTCTTTGCCGCCGGCATGGCCGAATGGCTCAGCAGTGCAGCCGGGCTGCCAGTGCGCCTGGCACGCGAAGGGGAGCCACCGCAACCTGGCCAGGTGCTGTTGGCCGGAACCAACCACCATTTGCGTCTGCTACAGAACGGGCAACTGGCCTACACTGCCGAACCGGTCAATGAAATCTACCGCCCTTCGATCGACGTCTTCTTCGAAAGCGTGGTGCGCTACTGGTCAGGCGAGGCAGTGGGGGTGCTGCTCACCGGCATGGGGCGCGACGGAGCACAGGGGCTCAAGATGATGCGCCAACGGGGTTTTCTGACCATTGCCCAGGACCAGGCCAGCAGTGCTGTCTATGGCATGCCCAAGGCTGCTGCGGCGATCGATGCCGCAGTGGAAATCCGCCCGCTTGAAGGCATAGCCGGGCGTCTGACGGAAGTTTTTGCACAATGACGAAGTGTAACGAATCATGCCGCCTGGCCGGCCGTGTTCAGGTGACCAGCCATGAATGAGCTCCCCATCGAAGGGTTCGCCGCCGCCGATGAAAACTCGGCGATGGTGCTGCTGGTAGACGATCAGGCCATGATCGGCGAAGCCGTGCGGCGGGGCCTGGCCGATGAAGACAACATCGATTTTCATTTTTGCGCCGACCCGCACCAAGCGGTGCAGCAGGCCATGCGCATCAAGCCCACGGTAATTCTGCAGGACCTGATCATGCCTGGGCTCGATGGCCTGACGCTGGTGCGTGAGTACCGCAGCAACCCGGCCACCCAGGACATCCCGATCATCGTGCTGTCGACCAAGGAAGACCCGCTGGTCAAGAGCGCCGCGTTCGCGGCCGGGGCCAACGATTACCTGGTCAAACTGCCCGATAACATCGAGCTGGTGGCGCGCATTCGCTATCACTCGCGCTCCTACCTCACCTTGCTGCAGCGCGACGAGGCTTACCGCGCCCTGCGGGTCAGCCAGCAGCAGTTGCTCGATTCGAACCTGATGCTGCAACGGCTGATGAACTCCGATGGCTTGACTGGGCTGTCCAATCGACGCCATTTCGATGAGTACCTGGAGCTTGAGTGGCGACGGGCGATGCGCGAGCAGCAACAGTTGTCGTTGTTGATGATCGACGTCGATTATTTCAAGGCCTACAACGATACCTTTGGCCACCTGGCCGGTGACGAAGCGCTACGGCGCGTGGCAGAGGCCATCCGTGGCTCGTGCTCGCGGCCCAGCGACCTTCCGGCCCGCTATGGCGGCGAGGAGTTTGCCCTGGTGTTGCCCAACACCTCCCCAGGTGGCGCCAGGCTGGTCGCCGAGAAACTGCGCCAGAGCGTGCTGGGCCTGGCGATCGAGCACATGGCACCGTCTGCCGGGTCGCACCTGACCGTCAGCGTGGGCCTGGCCACGCAGGTTCCGCCCATCGGCAGCCACTGCCGGCAATTGATCTCGGCGGCGGACAAGGGGCTGTACCAGGCCAAGAACGGTGGCCGCAACCAGGTGGGTGTCGCCTAGCAAGCCGGGGCAGGGGTGCACCTTTCTCGGCTGGCTGCACCCGGCGTCTGGTCGTCGACGACTGTCAGGCGGGTCTGCCGCCACGCGGCCGACTCGGTTATACTCGCAGGCTTTTCACCGAATTCGCACGAGTAGCCTGCCCATGGAAATCCAACCGATCCTGAACACCATCAAGGACCTCTCCGACCGCTCCCAGTCCATTCGGGGGTATCTTTGACTACGATCTCAAGCATGACCGCCTGATCGAAGTCAATCGCGAGCTGGAAGACCCCAACGTCTGGAACAAGCCTGAGTACGCCCAGGCCCTGGGCCGTGAGCGGTCCATGCTGGCGCAGGTCGTCGAGACCCTGGACAAACTGTCCAACGGGTTGGCTGACTGCAAGGACCTGCTGGACATGGCCGTGGAAGAGGGCGACGAAGGCGCTGTCGGCGACGTCGTGACCGAACTGCAAGGCCTGGAAGAACACCTGGCCCAGCTCGAGTTCCGTCGCATGTTCAGCGGCGAGATGGACATGAACAACGCCTACCTCGACATCCAGGCCGGCTCCGGCGGGACCGAGGCGCAGGACTGGGCCAACATCCTGTTGCGCATGTACCTGCGCTGGGCCGACAAGCGTGGCTTCGACGCTACCATCATCGAACTCTCGGAGGGCGAAGTGGCTGGCATCAAGGGCGCCACCGTGCACATCAAGGGCGAGTACGCCTTCGGCTGGCTGCGCACCGAGATCGGCGTGCACCGCCTGGTGCGCAAGAGCCCGTTCGACTCTGGTGCCCGCCGCCACACCTCGTTCTCGGCCGTGTTCGTCTCGCCCGAAATTGACGACAAGGTCGAAATCGAGATCAACCCATCGGACCTGCGTATCGATACCTACCGCTCCTCGGGCGCCGGTGGCCAGCACGTCAACACCACCGACTCGGCAGTGCGTATCACCCACGTGCCGACCAACACCGTGGTGGCGTGCCAGAACGAACGCTCCCAGCATGCCAACAAGGACACCGCCATGAAAATGCTGCGGGCCAAGTTGTACGAGCTGGAAATGCAGAAACGCAATGCGGCCTCGCAGGCGCTGGAAGACAGCAAGTCGGACATTGGCTGGGGCCACCAGATCCGCTCCTACGTGCTGGACGACTCGCGCATCAAGGACCTGCGTACCGGCGTGGAACGCAGCGATTGCCAGAAAGTGCTGGACGGTGACCTTGACCAGTACCTGGAAGCGAGCCTCAAGCAGGGGCTGTAAGCCACACCCTATCGCCGCGCCACCGGCCCCTTGCCGGTAGCGCGCGCCCTGCCCGCCAAGGGCAACGAATACCTGATGGAAACAAAGACGACATGAGCGACCTGAAGACCGAATCGCAAGACCTGCAACAGGAAGAGAACGCCCTGATCGCCCTGCGCAAGGAAAAGCTTGCCGCAGAACGCGCCAAGGGCAATGCCTTCCCCAACGACTTCCGTCGCGACAGCTACTGCAACGACCTGCAGAAACAGTACGCGGACAAGACCAAGGAAGAGCTGGAAGCAGCCGCGATCCCGGTCAAGGTAGCGGGCCGCATCATGCTCAACCGTGGCTCGTTCATGGTCATCCAGGACATGACCGGCCGTATCCAGGTCTATGTCAACCGCAAGACCCTGCCCGAAGAAACCCTGGCTGCGGTCAAGACCTGGGACCTGGGCGACATCATCAGCGCCGAGGGTACCCTGGCCCGCTCGGGCAAGGGTGACCTGTACGTCGAGATGACCCAGGTGCGCCTGCTGACCAAGTCGCTGCGCCCGCTGCCCGACAAGCACCACGGCCTGACCGACACCGAGCAGCGCTACCGCCAGCGCTACGTCGACCTGATGGTCAACGAAGAAACACGCCACACCTTCCGCGTGCGCTCGCAGGTCATCTCGCACATTCGCAAGTTCCTCATCGAACGCGACTTCCTCGAAGTCGAGACGCCGATGTTGCAGACCATCCCGGGCGGCGCAGCGGCCAAGCCGTTCGAAACCCACCACAATGCCCTGGACATGGCCATGTTCCTGCGTATCGCGCCTGAGCTGTACCTCAAGCGTCTGGTCGTCGGTGGCTTCGAGAAGGTCTTCGAAATCAACCGCAATTTCCGCAACGAGGGGGTTTCGACGCGCCACAACCCTGAGTTCACCATGCTCGAGTTCTACCAGGCCTACGCCGACTACCGCGACAACATGGACCTCACCGAGGAACTGTTCCGCGAGCTGGCGCAGCTGGTGCTGGGCTCTACCGATGTGCCGTACGGCGACAAGGTGTTCCACTTCGGCGAGCCGTTCGTGCGCCTGTCGGTGTTCGACTCGATCCTCAAGTACAACCCCGAGCTGACCGCTGCCGACCTGCAGGATGTCGACCGCGCCCGCGACATCGCCCGCAAGGCAGGGGCCAAGGTGCTGGGCCATGAAGGCCTGGGCAAGCTGCAGGTGATGATTTTCGAAGAGCTGGTCGAGCACAAGCTGGAGCAGCCGCACTTCATTACCGAGTACCCGTTCGAGGTTTCGCCGCTGGCCCGTCGCAACGACGAGAACCCTGCGGTGACCGACCGTTTCGAACTGTTCATCGGCGGGCGCGAAATTGCCAACGCCTACTCCGAGCTCAACGATGCCGAAGACCAGGCCGAGCGCTTCCTGGCCCAGGTGGCCGAGAAGGATGCCGGTGACGACGAGGCCATGCACTACGACGCCGACTTCGTGCGCGCGCTGGAATATGGCATGCCGCCAACGGCGGGCGAGGGCATCGGCATCGACCGCCTGGTGATGCTGCTGACCAACTCGCCATCGATCCGCGATGTGATCCTGTTCCCGCACATGCGCCCGCAGGCCTGAGTGAAGTCGAAAAAGCCGCCTTTTCAGGCGGCTTTTTCTTGCCCGAAGCTTTATGTTGTCATCACCGACCCGCTCGCGATTCAATCCCTTGCCAAGTGAATCTACGATTCCAATGCCTGGGGCCAGATCGGACGCGAACGGGCATGCTCCGACCAGACACCGTACATGAGGTACTCCATGACAACCGCCATGGCTCAACAAGGGGCTGCCGGCATCGCCACCGCCGTTGCCGAAAGCGTGCGTTACCAGGGTCGCAAGACGGCCCGACAAGGCAGCGAACAGCGCCGCCAACTGATTCTGGACGCCGCCATGCGCATCGTGGTGCGCGATGGCGTTCGGGGCGTGCGACACCGTGCCGTCGCCGCAGAGGCAGGGGTACCGCTGTCGGCCACCACCTACTACTTCAAGGATATCGAGGACCTGCTCACCGACACGTTCGCCCAGTACGTCGAGCGCAGCGCCGCCTACATGGCCAAGCTCTGGCTCAACACCGAAGCGGTGCTGCGCCAACTGCTGGCCCAGGGCGACGGCAGTCCCCAGGCACGGGCAAAACTGGCCGATGAAGTGGCGCGTATGATGGCCGATTATGTGCAGCGCCAACTGCTCACCCGCCGCGATTTCATGATGGCCGAGCAGGCGTTTCGCCAGGAAGCGCTGTTGTGCCCGCGCCTGGCCGAGCTGGTGTGTGCCCACGAGCAGATTCTGCTGCACGGTACGCGCCAGCTGCTGCAAGTCGTTGGCTCGCGGCAGCCGGAACAGGATGCACAGATGTTGACGGCGATTATCGAGCAGATGGAATATCAGGGCCTGCTCAAGCACGCCGAGGCGCAGGCCGATGGGCCGATGCTGGCAATGCTTACCCGATACCTGCAGTTGGTGCTGGCGTTGGATTGAGCCCGACCTTTTCGAGGAAGAAAACCTGATGAAAGCCTGGCGTGTGGTGCTGTTGACGCTGTCATTCCTGATGCTGGGCGGTTGTCTGGTGACGTTTTCCGAACCGCTGCCAGGCAAGTCCTCGGCACCCAGGGGGCTTGTGGGCAGCTGGACCACCAAGGACGCCTGGGGCGAGCCGCTGAAGCTGGTCATCACGCGTGCCGACGCAGGGGCCTACAAGGCGGTAGCTACACCCAAGGGCAAATCTGCTCAAACCTATGTGTTCAACGTGGCCCAGCAGGGTAATCGCTGGTACCTGTCGGCGCGGGTGCCGGGAGAACTGGGGGGCAACTACGTGATCGGTGGTTTCGATATCGTCGATGGCAAGGAGCTGGTGGTCTATAACCTCGATGTACAGCAAGTGCAGCAGGCCTTGGGCAGCAAGGAATTGAGCGGGCACAGCACCGAAGTGGCGCAGGACAACGGCGAGGGTGTGCTGGTGGACAGCCCGCCAGAGCGAGTCCTGGCCTACCTCAACGACCCCGCGAATTCGGACCTGTTCGTGGAGGCGGTGCGTTTCAAACGCGCTGGCAAGTGACAGGGCAGGTCTCGGGTGATTCGCGGGTGCGTCAACGGCGCGCGCCCACCCAGGCTGCTCGACACCTGAGTGGCCCGACACGAGCGGACATGGCTTGGCCTGACGGCCGATAAGGATTTCTTTGTGGACGAGTACCAGCAAACCATTCGCGCCCTGTCCGACCGTATCGTGGCCGCGCAAACGCCGATTCGCGTGCTCGATGCAGTCAAGTGGGACGATGGCATCCGCCGCGGCTTCTTCGAGGCCAAGGGCAAGGTGCCGCCTGCCGTGGACCGCGCCTATTATCAGGCGCGCTCACTTGGGTTCGACTCCAGCGCAGTGAAAGCGGAGTTCCAGGCCATCGAGCGTGACATCATCCGCCAGCTTGGCCAGTTCAGCCCCGTGGGGCAGATCATGAAACGCATGTGCCGCGAGTACCGCATGGTAGTGCGCATGCTCGAGGCCAGGGGCACGGAAGATTTCGGTCTGATTTCCCAGGAGCTGTACGGCGCTGCCTCCGACGTTTTCCATGCCGGTGACCCGACCCTGGCCGACCTTGGCCTGATGCTGTCGGACTACCTGAACAACATCAATGGGCGCGGCGACCTCAAGGACGAGCCGAAGAACCTGACGGCCAAGCAAGCGGTGGATATTCTCCAGTGCCGGTTGAACAAGGTGTTCGGCGAAGCCGAAGGGACCATCCGCGTGTTCGAGTCCGACGGCATCGTGGCCGATGCCGCCGCCGGTGCCGACTACATCAAGGTGCGTGCCGATGCCATGTTCAACGCGCGTGATGTACGGGCCTTGGAAGTCCACGAGGGGCTGGTGCATGTGGGCACCACACTCAACGGCCTGAACCAGCCCATCTGTACGTTCCTGGCCAAGGGCCCGCCTTCCTCGACGGTGACCCAGGAAGGCCTGGCCATCCTGATGGAAGTCATCGCTTTCGCGTCCTACCCCAGCCGCCTGCGCAAACTGACCAACCGGACCCGCGCCATACACATGGTCGAGGACGGTGCGGACTTCATGCAGGTGTACCAGTTCTTCCAGGAACAGGGCTTCGACATGGGGCAGAGCTACAGCAATGCCAGCCGGGTATTCCGTGGGTCGGTGCCCAATGGCTTGCCATTTACCAAGGACTTGTCCTACCTCAAGGGCTTCATCATGGTTTACAACTACATTCAGTTGGCCGTGAAGAAGGGCAAGCTGGAGCAGATACCACTGCTGTTCTGCGGCAAGACCACCCTCGAAGACATGCGCACCCTGCGCCAGCTCGTCGAGGAGGGCCTGGTGGAGCCGCCCAAGTACCTGCCTGAGCAATTCCGCGACCTGAACGCCTTGTCGGCCTGGATGTGCTTTTCCAACTTCCTCAACCACCTGAGCCTGGACCGTATTGAAACCGACTACGCGAACATCCTTTAACGGGCTGCGCCTGCTGACGGCAGGCATGCTGCTGGTGCTGCTGGGCGGGTGCAGCGGCTTGCTGTTCTACCCTGAGCGAGGCCAGGCGTTCACGCCTGAGCGGGCCAGGCTCGCCTACAGCGATGTCACCCTGGTTGCCGCCGACGGTGTGCGCCTGCACGCCTGGTGGCTGCCGGCCAAGCAAGGTGTGGCGGTCAAGGGCACGGTGCTGCACCTGCACGGCAATGGGGGCAATCTGCCCGGTCACCTGGGCGGCAGCTACTGGTTGCCGGAGCAAGGTTACCAGGTGTTGATGATCGACTACCGAGGCTACGGACTGTCCGAGGGCAAGCCGCGGCTACCTGAGGTCTATCAGGATATCGCTGCCGCCATGGCCTGGCTCGATCAGTCCCCGCAGGTCAAGGGCAAGCCTCTGGTGTTGCTGGGGCAGAGTCTGGGCGGTGCCATGGCCATCCACTACCTGGCGGCCCATCCCGAGCAGCGCGAACGCTTCAGCGCTCTGGTGTTCGACGGCGTTCCTGCCAGCTACCGAGCGGTGGGCCAGTACGCCTTGAGTACCTCGTGGATGACCTGGCCACTTCAGGTGCCCTTGTCCTGGCTGGTGCCCGATGCCGATAGCGCCATCGAGTCCGTCGGGCAGCTGACCAGCCCGCCCAAGCTCTTTTTCCATAGCATCGATGATGACCTGGTGCCGATGAACAATGTCATCCGCCTGTATCAGCAGGCGCCGCCGCCTCGAGTGCTGCAGTTGACCCGAGGTGGGCACGTGCAGACGTTCGCCGACCCCACCTGGCGCGAAGTGATGCTGCGTTTTCTGGATGATCCCAGCCATTTCACCGGCCTGCGGCGGCTTGCCGAAGTGCCCAATACCTATGACGAGAAGAACCCGCAATGAGCGAAGAACGCAACGCCATACCGCTGATCCTGACGGGAGTCGGCAGCATCATCGTGACGGTGGGGGCCCTGTGGTACTACGGTTACCTGCACTTCGCCAAGCCTGAGGATGCCTTGTTGCTGCAAGACTTCACCATGCTCAAGACGGTACCGGGCGAAGACTACAAGGTGTCATTGGAGCCGGCAGCGCAGGTGGCCCAATGCGCCGAGGGTGTGCTGGTCCTGTTCGACACCCAGCAAAAAGGCCTCAGTGGCGTGCTGGTCGACAGCCGTAAGCGCGCCGTGCGCTGTGTGGGCGCAGACACGCCGCAGCAGGTGCGATAGGTCTTCGTGGCTAACCGGTAGCACCAAAAAAGAACCCCGCGCTGGAGGGACGCTCCAGCGCGGGGTTCTTCGTCCTGCCGTGCGGCGTTACTTCATCGAAGAACGCGGTGCAACAGGCTGGTTGTCGTTGGAGATGGTCACTTCCACGCGACGGTTTTGGGCGCGGCCCGAGTTGCTGGAGTTATCTGCTACCGGATACTCCTTGCCGTAGCCTTGGGCAACGATGCGAGCTGGGTCTACGCCTGCGCGGACCAGTGCCATGCGCACGCTGCCGGCGCGACGCTCGGACAGGGACTGGTTGTAGCTGGCCGAGCCGACGCTGTCGGTGTAACCCTCGACGATCACCTTGCGCTCAGGGTTTTCCTGAAGGAACTGAGCCAGCTTGGTGATGTTCGGGTAGGCATTGCTCTTGAGCTCAGCCTTGTTGAAGTCGAACAGCACGTCGCCGAAGGTCACCAGGGTGCCGCGTTCGGTCTGCTTGGCGTTCAGGCTCTGCTGCAGCTTGGCGATCTGGGCGTCACGGGCGTCCAGCTTGGCCTGTGCGCGCAGCGCGGCGGCGTTTTTCAGGTCGCCTTCGGCGGTGCGCAGGGCGATGGTCTGCTTGGCCACTTCAACGCGCTGGTTGGTCAGGTAGGCCAGTTGGTCGACCTTCTGCTCGTCTTCACGGTCCATGTAGGCCTTGTCGGCCTTGTTCAGCCAGTCCTGGGCATCCTTGGTTTCAAGGGCAGCCACTTTGCTGGCCTGCGGATCGCTCTGCAGGGAGGAGAAGTTGGTACGAGCCGCTTCCAGGTTGGCGTTCGGGTCGTGCGAGCAGGCAGCGAGACCGACGCTCAGGGCCAGGAGGGCGGGAATCATGACGTGTTTGCGCATAGTGTTCATCCTTTGATCGAGTGCGAAGGCTAAGGGAGACAGGGCAGGGCTCACTGAGCGCTGCGCAGGCCTTCCTCACGTACGTCCTGGGCGCCTTGACGGGCGTCCTGCACGGCCTTCTGGGCCTTGGCCGCCTGGGCCTTACGTTCGGCGAGACGCGCGTCCCATTCGGCCTGTTCGGCCAGACGCTTGGCTTCGTCGTACTTCTTGTCATGCATGGCGATTTCGGCCTGCTTGAACTTGTCCTGAGCGGCTTTCATTTCGACAGCAGCGTACTCGGTGCCGCCTGCGCTGACGGCAGAGTTCACGGCGGACTGGGTCACGGCGTACTGTTCGGTGGGCGGGTTGCCTGCACAGCCAGCCAGGACCAGGCTACTGCCCAGGGCCAGCGCGGCCAGCTTGAACCCGCGCACGTAAGTGGATGAAGGTTTGACAGTGCGGGTTTTCATGGTGGTCAGCTCCATTGGATCACTCCTGATAATGACGATGTCCGTAGCAGTCCATCGCTCATTCCCCGGACCGTTTTCATGCGCTTGAGCTCAATAACGCACAAGTACCGGTGTGCAGGGTTTTAGCGTGATGGCTATTGGCTCCGACTGGAAGAATTTTCGAATAGTTCAGTAAAAAGTCCAGATTACGAGTAACTCTTTCTGACTAATCGGTCAGCTGATATCCAGCGGAACTTTTGCCTGCCCAAGCGGTTTTGGTCCTGATCGGCAACCGAAATCGTGGCCGAGCGACGATCATTTCTCATCGTTCTCAGGTTCATTCAGGGCATGCAGATGCTGACGTGAAAGGGCGAGAAAACGAGGTGTGGGCCCTACGTCCTCGTACAGGGGATCGCCTTCCTCATCGGTGGCGATAACCTGATGCCCCTGCACGTAGGGGAAGCTTGCCTCCAGCTCCTCCAGCGCCGCACCGACCAATTCGCCAAGCAGCGCTTCGGCGGTGCGCTTGGGGTACATGTCGATAAGTGCCGCAAGGCGCGCTTCGGACTCCAGATCAAGGTGCAACACATGTTCGGTACGGCTGAGGGTGCCGGCCGCGTTCTGTTCCCAGTGCTGGGCGAGTTCACGAATTTTCATGATGACCTCTGTTAGCGCCTGCTAGGGCATGCAAGGCATGAGAGTGGTGACCATCAACATTAGTTTGCTTTGGCTGCGCATGGCTTGCCATCGCCGCCTTGCTCTTGGCACTCTGGCACAAGGTCGCGGCCTCACAGGCGGCGCGATGAGCCTAACAAGGCATGCCAGGCGCTCGAGCTGCGCCACGGAGAGGGCCAATGACCGATATCGATGTGCGTTTGCGTGAAGATGTCCATGTGCTGGGAGAGCTGCTAGGCGAGACTGTTCGTCACCAATATGGCGATGAGTTTTTGCAGAAGATCGAGGACATACGCCACAGTGCGAAAGCTGATCGACGCAGCGCAGGCGAAGAACTCAGTTCGACCCTGGGTGACCTGGATGATGATGAACTGTTGCCGGTGGCCAGGGCGTTCAACCAGTTCCTCAACCTGGCCAACATGGCCGAGCAATACCAGCTGATACGGCGTCGCGATGCCGATCAGCCCGAGCCCTTCGAGGCGCGCGTGCTGCCTGAGCTGCTGGCCCGCCTCAAGCAGGCCGGCCATGACGATCAGGCCCTGGCGCAGCAGCTGGGTGACCTGGATATCCAGCTGGTGCTCACCGCGCACCCTACCGAAGTCTCGCGACGTACCCTGATCCAGAAGTACGACGCCATCGCCGCCCAACTGGCCGCCCAGGATCATCGCGACCTGACGCCTGCCGAAACCGCGCAAATCCGCGAGCGCTTGCGCCGTCTCATTGCCGAGGCCTGGCATACCGAAGAGATCCGCCGCACGCGCCCCACCCCCGTGGACGAGGCCAAGTGGGGCTTCGCCGTGATCGAGCACTCGTTGTGGCAGGCCATCCCCAACCACCTGCGCAAAGTCGATCACGCCTTGCACGAGGCGACCGGCCAGCGTCTGCCACTGACGGCAGCCCCCATCCGCTTCGCTTCGTGGATGGGCGGCGACCGGGACGGCAATCCCAATGTTACCGCCAAGGTCACCCGAGAAGTCCTGCTGCTGGCGCGCTGGATGGCAGCGGACCTGTTCCTGCGCGACATCGATACCCTGGCGGCTGAGCTTTCCATGCAACAGGCCAGCGCTGCCTTGCGCGAGCACGTGGGCGACAGTCCGGAGCCTTACCGTGCGTTGCTCAAGCAACTACGCGACCGCTTGCGGGCAACACGCAGTTGGGCGCATTCGGCACTGTCTGCCAACGTACCGCCTGGGCCTGACGTGCTGGTAGACAACCGCGAGCTGGTTGCACCGTTGCAGTTGTGTCACCAGTCGCTGCATGACTGCGGCATGGGCATCATTGCCGATGGCCCGCTGCTGGACTGCCTGCGCCGGGCCGTGACCTTCGGCCTGTTCCTGGTCAGGCTGGACGTGCGCCAGGATGCCGCGCGCCACCGTGATGCGTTGAGCGAAATCACCGAGTACCTGGGCATGGGCCGGTATGCCGACTGGGATGAGGAACGGCGTATCGGCTTCCTGCAACAGGAGTTGACCAACCGCAGGCCACTGCTGCCAGCCCACTTCGAGCCTCGGGACGAGACGGCCGAGGTTCTGGCCACCTGCCGGGAGATCGCCGCTGCGCCAGGCGCCTCGCTGGGCTCGTATGTGATTTCGATGGCAGGTGCCGCGTCGGACGTGCTGGCGGTGCAATTGCTGCTCAAGGAAACCGGTCTGGCCCGCCCGATGCGGGTGGTGCCGCTGTTCGAAACCCTGGCCGACCTGGATAACGCGGGCCCTGTGATGCAGCGGCTGTTGGCGCTGCCCAGTTATCGCGCCGGGCTGCACGGCCCTCAGGAGGTCATGATCGGCTACTCCGACTCGGCCAAGGATGCGGGCACCACGGCCGCTGCCTGGGCCCAATACCGCGCGCAGGAAAGCCTGGTGCGCATTTGCGCCGAGCACCAGGTCGAGTTGTTGCTGTTCCACGGCCGGGGCGGTACGGTGGGGCGCGGCGGCGGCCCGGCTCACGCCGCCATTTTGTCGCAACCTCCGGGTTCGGTCGCGGGGCGATTCCGCACCACCGAACAAGGGGAGATGATCCGCTTCAAGTTTGGCTTGCCCGGCATAGCCGAGCAGAACCTCAACCTCTACCTGGCCGCCGTGCTCGAAGCCACGCTGCTGCCACCGCCGCCCCCGCAGCCGGCGTGGCGCGACCTCATGGACCAGATGGCTGCCGATGGGGTCAAGGCTTACCGCGACGTGGTGCGTGAGCACCCGGATTTCGTCGAGTACTTCCGCCAGTCGACCCCCGAGCAGGAGTTGGGGCGCCTGCCGTTGGGCAGTCGCCCGGCCAAGCGACGTGCCGGCGGTATCGAAAGCCTGCGCGCCATACCCTGGATCTTCGGCTGGACCCAGACCCGACTGATGCTGCCAGCCTGGCTGGGTTGGGAAACGGCACTGAACAATGCGCTGGCCGCCGGGCAGGGCCCGTTGCTTGCGCAGATGCGCGAGCAGTGGCCGTTTTTCCGCACGCGCATCGACATGCTGGAGATGGTCCTGGCCAAAGCCGATGCACAAATTGCAGAGGCCTACGACCAACGTCTGGTGCAACCGCACCTGCTGCCTTTAGGTGCGCAGCTGCGCGACCTATTGTCGCAGTCGTGCCAGGTGGTGCTGAACCTGACTGGGCAGCAGGTGCTACTGGCGCATAGCCCTGAAACCCTGGAATTCATCCGCCTGCGCAACACGTACCTGGACCCGCTGCATCGGCTACAGGCAGAACTGCTGGCCCGTTCGCGTAACCGCCAGGCCGCTCTGGACAGCCCGCTGGAGCAGGCATTGCTGGTGACCATCGCCGGTATTGCCGCAGGGCTGCGCAACACCGGTTGAGGGGAGGGGGCAGGTCTGCTCCAGAACGGCGCAGGGGGGCACCGAACAGCTACGGTACGGGGGTTGCGCTGGGCGCAACCACTTGCCCGCTCGACCTGAAGTGGTGCATTCATGCAACTTTGGGACGCTTGTCGGGCTGGCAGGCGCTGTGTATCTTGAGCAGCCTTCTGACCGATTCATGGTCATACCGAATTTCCGGACTTGGCCCTGGTTGCCGAATCCATTGAATTGCATACAAAAATTTGAGGAGCACAAGATGCGCGTAATTCTGCTGGGAGCTCCCGGGGCCGGTAAAGGTACTCAGGCAAAGTTCATCACCGAAAAGTTCGGTATTCCACAGATCTCCACCGGTGACATGCTGCGTGCTGCGGTCAAGGCCGGCACGCCCCTGGGCCTTGAGCTGAAAAAAGTCATGGATGCCGGCCAGCTGGTCTCCGACGAGTTGATCATCAGCTTGGTCAAAGAGCGCATCGCCCAGCCTGATTGCGCCAACGGTTGCCTGTTTGACGGGTTCCCGCGCACCATCCCGCAGGCAGAGGCCATGGTCGCTGCAGGCGTGGATATCGATGCCGTGGTCGAGATCGCCGTGGACGACGAAGAAATCGTTGGCCGCATGGCAGGCCGCCGTGTGCACCTGGCCTCGGGCCGTACCTACCATATCCAGTACAACCCGCCGAAGGTCGAAGGCAAGGACGATGCCACCGGCGAAGACCTGATCCAGCGCGATGACGACAAGGAAGAAACCGTTCGCCATCGCCTGTCGGTCTACCACAGCCAGACCAAGCCACTGGTGGACTTCTACCAGAAGCTGTCGGCTGCCAACGGTGGCAAGCCCAAGTACAGCCACATCGAAGGTGTGGGCTCGGTGGAGGCGATCACTGCCAAGGTGCTGGCCGCGCTGAGCTGATCGGCACGTGGTCATTGAACGACGGCCCGCTTGCGGGCCGTCGTCGTTTTTGGCCTCGTGCGATGCTGTGGTATCCCTGGCGGCCCACACGGAGGGGGTTTGGGACACGAAGGCGCCGCTGCTCTATACTCCCGCTTTTTTCCACTCACACCTGGATACCTGTTCGATGACCACCTTGTTGGCCCTGGATACCGCTACCGAAGCCTGTTCCGTTGCACTGCTGCATAACGGCGAGGTAACCAGCCACCACGAGGTGATCCCGCGCATGCATGCCCAGAAGTTGCTGCCGATGATCAAGCAGCTGCTGGCCGAATCCGGCGTCGCCCTGGGCACGGTCGATGCCATTGCGTTCGGCCGTGGCCCGGGTGCGTTCACTGGCGTGCGCATTGCCATCGGCGTGGTACAAGGGCTGGCTTTCGCCCTGGAGCGGCCCGTATTGCCGGTGTCCAACCTCGCCGCGCTGGCCCAGGGCGCATTGCGTCAACAGGGTGCCCAGCAAGTGGCCGCCGCCATCGACGCGCGTATGGACGAGGTGTACTGGGGCTGCTATCAGGCCGTAGCGGGGGAAATGCGCCTGCAAGGCGATGAAGCGGTACTGCCACCTGAACGCGTGGCGTTGCCAGCCGGGGCACAAGGACCCTGGTTTGGGGCAGGCACGGGCTGGGGCTATGCCGAGCGCCTGGCGGTCACTGTTGGCGCAAGCGACCCCTCTGCCTTGCCCAGCGCCCTTGATGTACTGAGCCTGGCCCGCTTTGCCTGGGATCGGGGTGAGGCCATCGCAGCCGAGCAGGCGCAGCCGATCTACCTGCGTGACAACGTGGCCACGCCCAAAAAACAGTGAGGCTGTTCGTCGGGCGCTCTCGATAGTGCTACAACCTTTTGCACAAAGTGTGGTCAAGTTCTCAATCGAGCGTTAGCGGCGGGCCATCAATGCTGCTAAATTGCCATCATTGGTCCCGGGTGCTCATGCCATGCGTGTCGACGGTTTCTCATCACAGTCCTTTCCGATCAAGCGTACGCCGCGTAAGGCGTCCGTGCATGATGACGTGGCCGATGATGTCGAACTGGTAGAAGAGGCTGCCATGGCACCTCAGGAGCCTGCTGCTCGTCGCCGTGCCAGCACGCTGCCAGCCCGTCAGCAAGACATGGTGTTCCCCCGCGCCCGTGACCGGCGCACCGCCTCGGCCCTTGCCAGTTACCTGAGCACAGCAGGCTTTACTGACTGGGACATGGAAGTACTGGGGCTCGACCTGTACATTTGACGGATGAGCCTGCCGTCCATCCCCTATTTCATTGGTTGCCCGTCGTGGAGCGAAAACGCCTGGCGTGAGTACCTGTACCCTGCTGACGCCAGCGCCGCGCAGATGCTTGGGCTGTACAGCCAGGTATTCAATGCCGTCGAAGGCAACACCACGTTCTATGCCAGGCCATCACCTGCCACGGTGGCCCGGTGGGCGACAACGATGCCGGCGCATTTTCGCTTCACGGCCAAGTTCCCCCGCGACATCAGCCACGGTGGCGACCTGCGCGACCATCTCGAACCTGCCTTTGACTTCATTCGCCTGATGGCGCCGCTCGGGGCACGCGTGTCTCCTTACTGGCTGCAGTTGCCCGCTTCGTACGGGCCGGGGCGACTGGAAGAGCTGAGCCAGTTTCTGGAGCAGGTGGGCGTGAGCGTGGCGGTGGAAGTGCGTCACCCGGCGTTCTTCGCCAAAGGCGAGGAAGAACGCGCGCTCAACCGGCTGCTGGCCAAGTTGGGCGTCGAGCGGGTATGTCTCGACCCGAGAGCGTTGTTCAGCTGTACTTCCACGGACCCTGCCATCGTGCACGCCCAGTCCAAGAAACCCAATGTTCCACCACGACCAGCTGCTTTCACTCAGCATCCGCAGGTGCGCTTCATCGGCCATCCGGCGCTTGAATACAACGAACCCTTCCTGACCCCTTGGGTGGACAAGCTGGCCGCATGGATCGAGGAGGGGCGCAGCCCGTACATCTTCTTGCATACGGCTGACAACCGCCTGGCGGCCGCGTTGGCGCAACGTTTCCACCAGCGGCTCATGCAGCGCCTGCCCGGGCTGGCCGCACTGCCGGAATTGCCGCGAGCGCCGGAGGTCGAACAGCTGGGTCTACTTTGATTTCTTGCCGACTGCCGGAGTGCTTGATCATGGATGTGCAAACCCTGCGAGCCGAAGCCTTCAAGGCCTTGCATCAACGCGATGGCGTCTTTGTCATGCCCAACCCCTGGGACGCAGGTTCAGCCAAGCTGCTGGCCAGCCTGGGTTTCGAGGCCTTGGCCAGCACCAGCGCCGGGCTTGCCTTCAGCCTGGGGCGGCCGGATGCCGAAGGGGCGCTGAGCCTCGATGACGTGCTGGACAACGCAGGCGAAATCGTCGACGCCACCGCGTTGCCGGTCGCTGCGGACCTTGAGAACGGCTTCGGGGATTCGCCCGAGGATTGCGCCCAGGCCATCCTGCGCGCTGCAGAGGCGGGGCTGGTCGGTGGCTCCATCGAGGACGCCAGTGGCCGCGCCGCGACGCCCATCTATGAACGGGGCCTTGCGGTGGAGCGTGTCCGTGCTGCCGTGCAGGCGGCGCGCAGCCTACCGTTTCCCTTCACTTTGTGCGCGCGCGCGGAAAACCTGCTGCACGGTCGCCAGGACCTGGACGACACCATCGAGCGCCTGCAAGCGTTCGCCGAGGCGGGCGCCGACGTGCTCTACGCCCCTGGCCTGCGTACGGCCGAGGAAGTGCGGGCAGTGGTGCAGGCGCTGGCCCCGCGCCCGGTGAACGTGCTGATGGGCATGGCGGGGGTGCCGTTGTGCGTCAACCAGCTTCAGGACCTGGGTGTACGGCGCATCAGCGTGGGTTCGTCGATGGCGCGTGTGGCCTTTGGCGCCTTGCAGCGTGCTGCGCAGGAAATCCGTGAGCAGGGTACTTTCGGCTACGCCGAAGAGGCCTTGCCGTTCGACCAGCTCAACGACCTGTTCCGTCGCAGATGAAGGTCATTCTGGCGCTTCTGGGCGTACTGGTGCTGGCGGCCGTTCAGGCGTGGCACCTGGGCTGGCGCCCGCCTGCGCAGTGGAACCCGCTGGCCCCCTTGGACGTCAGCCAGCCGCCCAACTGGCTCACTGGCTTCAAGCTCAAGCGCTTGCGCGACGACCCGGCGCTCTGCCAGCAGGCGCTTCAGAGCAGTCAACTGCGCTACCGGGCGCAGGCTGACAGCCCCGCTTCGGCCAAATGCCCGCTGAGCAATGTCTGGCGTATCGAGGGTGGCCAGGCCCGCCTGAGCAGCAGTTTCCTGGCCAGTTGCCCGCTGGCGGTCGCCTACGCCTTGTTCGAGCGCCATGGCCTGCAGCCGGTGGCTCAGCGCGTGCTGGGCCAGCCGGTGGTGCAGGTCGATCACCTGGGCAGCTTTGCCTGCCGCAACGTCTACAACCGCAAGGCAGGGCGCTTGAGCCAGCATGCCAGCGCCAACGCTCTGGACATTGCCGGGTTTCGTCTGCGCGACGGCCAACGTATTGTCCTGGCGCGCGACTGGCAGGGGAGCGGGGACAAGGCAGTGTTCCTGCGTGAGGTACGTCAGGCAGCGTGCGAGCACTTCAGCACGGTTCTGGGGCCGGAGTACAACGCCGCGCACCGCGATCACTTTCACGTGGACATGGGTCGTTGGCAGGTGTGCCGTTAGCCTCAGGCGTAGGCGCGCACATTGTTCAACACCACTGGGCGCGCCCAGTGCATGTCGAAGGCCAGGTCGTGCTGCTGGCGTGCCAGGGTCGGCTCATCGAACGGTTCGGGGGCCGGGTCCAGCAGGGTGCTGTCGAATTCGGCGATCGGCAGGAACAGCGGCCGTGGCGCAGGGCCGGGACCCGGCTCGGCGACCGGTTGGCCCTGGCGGGCGACCACGGGCCGAACCCAACTGTTGTCGATATCGAGCTGACGCTGCTGCTCGATCATTTCCAGCGCACCGAACGGCTCAGGGGCAGGCGGCAGCAGGTTGGCCTCCAGTTCGGCCTTGGGCAGGAACAACGGCTCGGGCGGCGCGACCACCGTGTCTTGCACCGGGCAGGCGCGTTGTGCGTCGATCAGCGCCAAGGCACGCGCGCCGCCAACAGGTTCTCCGCTGTCCTGGTCGTACTGCACGAATGACTGGCTGACGCTGTCGACGGGCGTTTCAGGCTGCTCGGCCATTGCCCGGGCGAAGAAATCCTGCCACAGGTGGCTGACGCCCCCCAGTGCCTGGGTATTGTGCTGACTGTAGTTGTCGACAGGCGACAGGTAGGTCAAGCCGATAGGAAGAATTTCTGACATGGCAGTCGCGCGCGTTGTGCTCTGGCAGAATAGCGGGATATTGCCTGTATCGGCCGTGGCTGCTGATTCATTAAGGCTTGGTTTGATTTTTAGGTGTAGACGATGGAAGAGCAAGGCGCGGGTATCAGGGTCGAGGCGATGTCGGCTGAGTATGCGGAGCAGGCCAAGGGTTGGGCTGAACGCCTAGGCCTGCCGCTACAGGACGAGAGCGCCGGCTTCGCCGTGCAGATCGGCGCCGACGGCTTGCAGATCCAGCAACTGGGCCCACAGGCACCGGGGCCGGTGCGGGTCGACTTCGTCGAAGGCCAGGCCGCGCACCGGCGCCAGTTTGGCGGTGGCAACGGGCAGATGATCGCCAAGGCGGTGGGCATCGCCCAAGGCATACGGCCGCAGGTGCTGGATGCCACGGCGGGGCTGGGCAAGGATGCGTTCGTGCTGGCCAGCCTGGGCTGCCAGATGACCCTGATCGAGCGCCAGCCGCTGATCGCCGCGTTGCTGGAGGATGGCCTGGCGCGCGCCCGTGCGGATGAAGAGGTGGGCCCGATTGTCGGGCGCATGCGCCTGCTGACCGGCAACGCCATCGAGCGTATGCGCGCCTGGGAAGGCGAGGCACCACAGGTCATCTACCTCGACCCGATGTTCCCGCACCGCGACAAGAGCGCTCTGGTGAAAAAGGAAATGCGCGTGTTCCGGCCCTTGGTGGGTGATGACCTGGATGCCCCGGCCCTGCTTGAAGCTGCCCTGGCGCTGGCCAGCCACCGGGTGGTGGTGAAGCGCCCGCGCAAGGCACCGATCATCGACGGGCCGAAGCCGAGCCATAGCCTGGAGGGCAAGTCGAGCCGGTATGACATTTACCCCAAGAAGGCGTTGAAAGCTTAAAAGGAAATGTATCGGCCAGTGTGATCATCCCCGAAGTCTGCGGAGATCTTCCCGTAGTGCATCCATAATTGCATCCTCGTTTTCCTCATAGAATGCGAGACTAACTTGGGAGTCGACGGAAGGTCGGCGACTTGGACTTGGACTTGGACTTGGACTTGGACTTGGACTTGGACTTGGACTTGGACTTGGACTTGGACTTGGACTTGGACTTGGACTTGGACTTGGACTTGGACTTGGACTTGGACTTGGACTTGGACCTGCAGGCGGGGTTTGGGAGTCTGGGACCAGAGCCAGGCTGACGGCCACCTCGTTCCGCGTATATCGCCATTTTGACGAGCGTGTAGCCGAATACATGTCGTATAGCATTTTTTCCTTATCAAGCCTCTCGATAATATGATTTGCGTGCTGGATCTTCTCTGTGCGCCCCCGATCGGTCGCATCACCCAGCATAGTGCGTGCACCTGATAGGCGTTTCTTTAGCGATTTGCCGAGCGCCATGTGTTCGTTAGCGGACAAGCTGGAGTTGGGGGTGTATAGCTTGGGTGAAAGCTTTTGATACGAGTATCCGCCTTTTCGCCACTTGAAGAACGAAGTATATCGGCCACTTGGGTCCGACCGGTTAACCGGGTCATTGCTGCAGTAGGCGTAAGCATTGATTCCCCCTTTTCCAAATGGTGACAAGCTGTCCACACTGTAAAAGCGCATCAGCTCTGGATTGAACAGGCGGTGACCATTACCCAGCAAGTAGCCTATGGCGGCGGGTAACCAACTCTGGCCTGTGAATCGAGATAACAAGGGACTGTCAGGCGGGCTACTGTCATTGCCGTAGGGGCCGTAGTTAATGGTCGTCTGGCTTTCTGAGACAATGTTGACGGTTGACGATTGTGCGTCTGTAGCCAGGAGGCTCGCTTGCGAAGGTAGGCTTGTCGTTTCGCATAGGTTCTGGCTATTGGCGCTGAGCACTGTCTGGTGAGTACTGCCTGTATACAAAGTCGAAAGCTTATTGCCTTTGTAAAAGATCTTCAGTGTTCGCGCTTTCATAGGGGTGTGCTCATAGTCGTAGACGATACGAGCTTGCTGAAGAATTTCAGGGTTGACTACTGGCAACAATGCTAGGTAGTCATGGGCGTGTTGGTTAAACAGGCTCTGGCCAATTGGCGAGCGTGGTCGGCGCAGGAGCGGCCTTGTGTCGCGAAAGGGCTGCAAGACAGCCCGTGATTCCAGCGTTGTCGCGAATATTGCTAGGGCCGCCTTTTCGCGACACAAGGCCGCACACAAAGGCCCGTTTACGCCTCAGGGTTTGAATGCCCGCAAGAATACCCCCACCACCTCGCGTACATGCACCTCGGCCTCATCCCCCTCCAGCGGCGCTGCGCACCCCAGCAATAACCGGTAATCCGGTGCCCCCTTGACCAGGCAGAAGAAGTGCTCCGCCGCACGCAGCGGGTTGTCGATACGCAGCAAACCGCGCTCATGCGCCCCGCGCAGCAGCGCTTCCATCCCCGCCAGCACCCGCTTGGGCCCTGCCTCATAGAAATATTCGCCAAAGCTGGGATCGCAATTGCCCTGGGTCATGATCAGGCGGGTGAGCTTGACGGCTTCGTCACTGCTGATGAGGGCCTGGAAACCGCGGGCGATAGTCAACAGCACTTCTTCTATCGGCGCGTGCTCAGGGTATTCGAACAGCTGATCGGGCAACTGCAACTGACACGTGGCCATGACCGCCGAGCAGAAGAGCGTCTGCTTGTCGGTGAAGTGGCTGTACACCGTAAGCTTCGATACACCTGCTGCTGCCGCGACCGCATCCATGCTGGTGCTTGCGTAACCCAGGCTCAGAAACAACGACTTGGCCGCTTCGAGAATGGCCTGGCGCTTGGCAAGGTCCTTAGGGCGACCTGGGCCGCTGGAGACGTCATTGGGCATTGGGATCTGCATCTACCTTAAAGGTTGCCTATCTTATACGGCTTGAGCTGGGCTCGCTGTCCTTGACCGCAATACCGTGAAAACGCTCCAAAAAAACCTTGCCGCGCTCTTCCCGCGCTCTGACGGCTGACTTACTATACCGGCCAGTTCAAATATTAGATCAGCATTTTGCGAAGGGATTCCCGATGTTGCACCGTGCCCTCAGCCTTGCCCTGCCCGTGGTCTTCTTGATGCTCACGGCGTGTAATCAGGAACCCGCCTCACCTGCGGTGGTTCGCCCCGCATTGGTGGTTCAACCGCAGCTAGCCGAGGCGTTGGCGGATAATTACCCAGGCGAGGTCAGGGCGCGACTGGAACCGGAACTGGCTTTTCGCATCGGTGGCAAGGTCAGCAAGCGGCTCGTCGAAGAAGGGCAACGGGTCAAGCTCAACCAGCCGCTGGCCGAACTGGACCCGCAGGATGTGCGCCTTCAGTTGGAGGCTAACCGCGCGCAAGTAGCCGGTGCCGAGGCCAACCTGGCGCTGGTGCGCACCGAGCGTGACCGTTACCAGAAATTGCTCGACAAGCAGATGATCAGCCACTCGCAGTACGACAACGCCGAAAATCTCTACCGCGCTGGAGTCGCTCGGCTCAAGCAGGCCAAGGCCGAGTTCGATGTGGCCGGCAACCAGGCAGACTACGCGGTGTTGCGTGCGCCCCAGGCAGGGGTGATAGCCAGGCGCCAGGTCGAAGTCGGTCAAGTCGTCGCTGCGGGGCAGACGGTACTCACCTTGGCAGCTGACGGCGAGCGCGAAGTGGCCATCGCCGTTCCCGAGCAGCAATACGCCCGCTTCGCCGTGGGCCAGCCTGTCACCGTGGAGCTGTGGTCGCACCCAGGGCAGCGCTTCGAAGGGCGGATCCGCGAGCTGTCGCCGGCCGCTGATCCTCGCTCCAGAACCTACGCGGCTCGGGTTGCCTTTACCTCCGCCGACGTGCCGGCAACCCTGGGTCAGAGCGCCAGGGTGTTCATCGCCCATCCAGGCCAGGCGGCGCTGTCGGTTCCCCTGTCGGCCGTCACGGCTGAAGCCGGCCAGGCGTACGTCTGGCGGGTCACTGGCGAGCACCGTGTGCAGCGGGTCAAGGTGCAGCTTGGCGCCTACGGTACTGACCGCGTGCCTGTGCTCGCGGGGCTTACGGCTGACGACTGGGTGGTGGCAGCCGGCGGCCATGTACTGCGCGAAGGCCAGCAGGTGCGACCCGTGGACCGCGCCAACCGTGCCGTCGTCCTGAAGGGCAAGGAGTAACTCACGATGGGTTTCAACCTCTCTGCCGGGGCGCTGCGCAACCGCCAGATCGTGCTGTTCCTGATGATAGTGCTCGCAGGCGTTGGTGCGCTGTCCTACACCAAGCTGGGTCAGAGCGAAGACCCGCCCTTCACCTTCAAGGCCATGGTCATCCGCACCTTATGGCCCGGGGCCACCGCTGAGGAAGTGTCGCGCCAGGTCACAGAGCGTATCGAGAAAAAGCTCATGGAAACCGGCGAGTACGAAAAAATCGTCTCGTTCTCGCGCCCGGGTGAATCGCAGGTGACCTTCATGGCCCGCGATTCCTTGCACTCAGCCGATATCCCGACATTGTGGTACCAGATACGCAAGAAGGTCGCCGACATCCGCCACACCCTCCCGCCCGAGGTGCAGGGCCCGTTCTTCAACGATGAATTCGGCACCACGTTCGGCAACATCTATGCGCTGACAGGGCCGGGTTTCGACTACGCGGTGCTCAAGGACTATGCAGACCGTATTCAGATCCAGCTGCAGCGGGTCAAGGATGTGGGCAAGGTCGAGCTGATCGGTTTGCAGGACGAGAAGATCTGGATCGAGCTGTCCAACGTCAAGCTGGCCACCCTAGGCATCCCCTTGCAGGCGGTGCAGCAGGCGTTGCAGGAGCAGAATGCGGTAAGCACGGCCGGGTTCTTCGAAACGCCCAGCGAGCGTGTGCAACTGCGGGTCAGTGGGCGGTTCGACAGTGTCGAGCAGATTCGCCAGTTGCCGCTGCGCGTGGGGGAGCGCACGTTTCGCCTGGGCGATGTGGCGCACGTGTACCGGGGCTACAACGATCCGCCTGCGCCACGAATGCGCTTCATGGGCGAAGATGCCATCGGCCTGGCGGTGTCGATGAGGGACGGGGGGGACATCCTGACCCTTGGCAAGGCCCTGGAAACGGAATTCGAGCGCCTGGCCCGCGGCTTGCCGGCCGGCATGTCGCTGCACAAGGTGTCCGACCAGCCCGCTGCGGTGAAGGCAGGGGTTGGTGAATTCGTCCAGGTGCTGTGCGAGGCGCTGGTGATCGTCCTGTTGGTCAGTTTCTTTTCGCTGGGCCTGCGCACGGGGTTGGTGGTGGCCCTGGCCATCCCCCTGGTGCTGGCCATGACCTTCGCCGCCATGTACTACTTTGGCATCGGCCTGCACAAGATCTCGCTAGGTGCGCTGGTGCTCGCCCTGGGGTTGCTGGTCGATGATGCGATCATTGCCGTGGAGATGATGGCGATCAAGATGGAACAGGGCTTCGACCGCCTCAAAGCGGCAAGCTATGCCTGGAGCAGCACGGCCTTCCCCATGCTGACCGGCACCCTGATCACTGCAGCCGGGTTTCTACCCATTGCCACGGCTGCCTCCAGCACCGGGGAGTACACACGTTCGATCTTCCAGGTGGTGACCATTGCGTTGCTCACCTCCTGGGTGGCCGCCGTGCTCTTCGTACCCTACCTGGGCGAGCGGTTGCTGCCGGACCTGGCCAAGCGACACGCCGCTCGCCACGGTAACGGCGGCGCTGCACCGGACCCGTATGCCACGCCCTTCTACCAGCGCGTGCGCCGCGTGGTGACATGGTGCGTACGGCGCCGCAAGACCGTCATCGTGCTGACCATCGCCGTGTTCGTGGGCAGCGTGTTCCTGTTTCGCTTCGTGCCGCAGCAGTTCTTCCCGGCCTCTGGGCGTCCTGAGCTGATGGTCGACCTCAAACTTGCCGAAGGCGCATCGCTGGTCAACACGGGCGAGAAAGTCCGGCAACTGGAGCAGTTGCTCAAGCAGCAACAGGGCATCGTCAACTACGTCGCCTATGTCGGCTCAGGGTCGCCGCGCTTTTATCTGCCCCTGGATCAGCAACTGCCTGCCGCCAGCTTCGCCCAATTCGTGGTGCTGGCCGACTCCATGCAGGCACGCGAAAACTTGCGCAGTTGGTTGATCAACACGGTCGAGCAGCAGTTCCCTGATCTGCGCGCGCGCATCACTCGGCTGGAGAACGGTCCACCGGTGGGCTACCCCGTGCAGTTTCGGGTGACAGGCGAGCATATCGAACAGGCCCGCGCCCTGGCCCGGGAAGTGGCAGAAAAGGTGCGGGAGAACCCCCATGTGGTCAACGTGCACCTGGACTGGGAAGAACCCAGCAAAGCCGTGTTCGTGGAAATCGATCAGGACCGCGCCCGCGCCTTGGGCGTCAGCACCCGCCAGTTGTCCAGTTTCCTGCAAAGCTCGCTGACGGGCACCGCAGTCAGCCAGTACCGAGAAGACGATGAACTGATCGAAATCCTGCTGCGAGGCACCTCACAGGAACGCAACGACCTCAGCCAGCTTGCAAGCTTGTCGCTGCCCACGGACAACGGGCGTAGCGTGGCCCTGTCACAGGTGGCCACGCTGGCCTACGGCTTCGAGGAAGGCATCATCTGGCACCGCGACCGTTTGCCGACGGTGACCGTGCGCGCCGATATCTATGACAAGGTGCAGCCGGCCACGGTGGTCGAGCAGGTACAGCCTACCTTGCAGGGCATCCGGGCCACGTTGCCCGATGGTTACCTGCTGGAGGTGGGCGGCACGGTGGAAGATGCCGAGCGGGGGCAGAGATCGGTGAATGCCGGCATGCCGTTGTTCATCGTGGTCGTGTTGAGCCTGCTGATGATTCAGCTGCGCAGTTTCTCGCGCACGATCATGGTCTTTATGACGGCGCCGCTGGGCCTGATTGGCGTGACCCTGTTCCTGCTGGTGTTCAACCAGCCATTCGGGTTCGTCGCCATGCTGGGGACCATCGCCCTGGCAGGCATGATCATGCGCAATTCGGTCATTCTGGTAGACCAGATCGAGCAGGATATCGCCTCTGGGCTGGGGCGCTGGCAGGCCATCGTCGAGGCCACGGTGCGCCGTTTCCGGCCCATCGTGCTGACCGCCTTGGCGGCTGTGCTGGCCATGATCCCGTTGTCGCGCAGCGTGTTCTACGGGCCAATGGCCGTGGCGATCATGGGCGGGCTGATCGTCGCTACCGCCCTGACCCTGTTGTTTCTCCCGGCGTTGTATGCCGCTTGGTTCAAGGTCAGGGAGAGCGACTAGCGGCTTTGTTGCTTCGATGTAAAAGGGGCGCACTTCACGAAGGAGCCCCTTGCAGGGTGCGATCAGAGTGCGCCAAACACTTTCTTGGCCAGGCTCGTGGCGGCCTGGGCAGGGTTCTGCCGAATGCTCTGCTCCTGTTTGGCGATCATCTCGAACAAACCGTCCATGGCCTTTTCCGTCACGTAGCTTTCGATGTTGGCGTCATTCTTGATCAGCCCCAGGCCTTTGGCCTGTGCGGCAAAGGCGTTGTACTGCTGGGCCACGCCGACCTGGTCGGTCGCTTGCTTGACGATCGGCAGGAATTTGGCACGGATCTGCTCGCGGCTGCTTTTGTTCAGGTACTGGGTCGCCGAATCCTGACCGCCGCCAAGGATGCCCTTGGCATCGGTCACGGTCATGTTTCTCACGGCGTTGACGAGAATGGCCTGGGCCTGCGGCACAGCCGCTTCGGCGGCCTTGTTCATGCCGGCTTCGAGCGCGTCCACCTGCTCGCCTTTGCCGAACATTTTCATGGCCTTGGCCGCCTTGCCCAGGTTGCCGGGCAGCTCGATACGCACGTCCGGGTTGTTGCTGAAGCCGCCCGGCGTGCTTAGCTGCTTGACGGCCAGTTGCGCGCCTTGGGTCAGTGCGTCTTTCAGGCCACCGGTGGCGTCCTTTTGGCTGAGGTCGCCAAGCGACAGGGCAAAGGCGCTGGCCGACAGCAGCAGCCCGGCGCACAGGGTGGTCAGACGCAGTGAGGAACGGGTCATGGCAGTGTCCTTGTAATCAGAAAAGGGGTCATAGGGTCGCTGTTGCCAGGCCGTCATCCCGGTGCAGGGCAACCTGGCGGATCGACAAGCGCAGCTCGGCCGACAGCACGCGCTTGGCCACGCCTTCGGCCAAACCGCCTAGCTTGTTGCTGTAGCTCAATTTGCCGTGTGCATTCACCCGCAGCACACCTTGGTCGATCAGCGTCTGGATAAAGTGGCGGAACAGGCTTTTGTCAAAAAATTCCGGTGCGTTCAGACCATGCAAAATAGAAAGGCGCTGGGCCATCATCACGCACAGTGCTTCGAGCGCTTCGGCGCTCAGGGTACCTTGGCCGCTGTTGAGCAGCAGCGAAGTCGCCATGTAGAAGCGCTGCAGGGTCTGGGTGATGCTGCGGGCCAGTAGGGTCAGCAGCACGAACTGACGAGAACTGGGCGCGGCACGGACGAAGATGTCATTGTCCTGGCGAAGCAAGCCTTGCTCCACCAGGGCGTCCAGCCATTGGTCGATCACCTCGTCGAGCTGCTCAGGTTCCCAGCGCAGGAACAGCTCTGCCTGCAGGTAGGGGTACAAGGCATGGACATACTGGCCTAGCAACGCGCGGCTCATGCGTGAGCTACTGAGGAAGAAGCTTGCCAGCAGGGCCGGCAGGGCAAAGATGTGCAGGACATTGTTGCGGTAATAGGTCATCAGTACCGCGTTGTTTTCGTCCAGGTACAGAATGCGCCCAAGCGCGTCCTTCTGCTCTGCCACCAGGTCCATGCCGCGCACATGCTCGATCAAGGCCTGACCGTCGCCTTCGGGCAATGTGGTATGGGCGGAGTAGGGCACCTGGCGCATCAACGCCAGGTACAGGTCGAGCACGCGCACCAGCGCACGTTCGTCCAGGGCCAGCTTGCTGGTGGAGAGCAGGGCCAGCGCCACCAGGTTGACCGGGTTGATGGCCGCTGCGCCGTTCAAGTGCCTGGCCACGGTATCGCCCAGGCGCGTCGTGGTTTCGCTGAGCCAAGCCGGGCGGTACTGTGGCCCGTGGTCCTGGTCCCGCCAGCCAGGTTGCTGCTGGTCGAGAAAACCGGCCAGGCGGATAGGTTCGCCGAAGTTGACGTAGACCTGGCCAAAGCGTTGCTTGAGCGCACCCAGCACTTTGAAAATATCGAAAATGGATTCTTTCTTCTTGCTCGCCCCGCGCAACTCACCCAGGTAGGTGCGCCCTTCGAAGACGCGCTCGTAACCAATGTAGACAGGCACGAACACGATTGGCGTGCGCGAGGAACGCAGGAAGCTGCGCAGGGTGATGGCCAGCATTCCCGTGCGTGGCTGCAGCATGCGCCCGGTACGTGAACGGCCACCCTCGACGAAGTACTCCACCGGGAAGCCTTTGGTGTACAGCGTGTGCAGATATTCGTTGAACACGGCGGTGTAGAGCGGGTTGCCCTTGAACGAGCGGCGCATGAAGAAGGCGCCACCGCGGCGCAGCAGGTTGCCCACCACGGGCATGTTCAGGTTGATGCCGGCCGCCACATGCGGGGGTGTCAGGCCATTCTTGAACAGCAGGTACGACAGCAGCAGGTAGTCGATGTGGCTGCGGTGGCAAGGGACGTAGATCACCTCGTGGCCCGGGGCGATGCCCTGCACCTGCTCGATGTGGTTGACCTTGATGCCGTCGTAGATCTTGTGCCAGAACCAGCTGAGCACCACTTCGAGGAAGCGAATGGCCGTGTAGGTGTAGTCCGAGGCGATTTCATTGCCGTAGTGGCGGGCCTGTGCCTCGGCCTTGGCTTGGGGCACGTGCTCGCGCTCGGCGTGCTCGGCGATGGCCTGGCGCACTAACGGCGCATGGATCAAGCCTTTGACCAGGTTGCGTCGGTGGGAGATGTCCGGCCCGATGACCGCTGTCTTGAGGTTGCGCAAATGCACGCGCATCAGGCGCTGGACCATGCGCACGGTGCGGGCATGGCCCTTGTTGTGCTGCACCAGTTCGCGCAGGTGGATCGGGGTGGAGAACTGCACCCGGGTCTTGCGCCCCAGGATCATTACGGTCAGCAAGCGGCGCAAGCGCCCAGTCACCGCCCAGCTGTCGGCGAACAGCAGCTTCCACGGGCTCGACTCGCTGTCAGGCGACTGTCCCCAGAACACGCTGACTGGAATGATCTGCGCATCTTCCTCGGCATGCTGGCCGAGCACCTCTACCAGACGCTCCAGGGTAGGCGGGGCGCCGCTTTTGTCATGGCGCCCCAGCCAGTCCGGATCGGGGGTGAGATAGAAGAATGCAGCCGCCTCGTGCAGGGGGCCGACGACTACTGGCAGTACCGGGCGTGGCAGCCCTGCCTTGGTGCATTCGTGGTCGAGCACCGCCAGGTCCGTGAGCGCAGGCGAAGGCAAGGCATAGAAAACAGGGCGACTGCGGTCGAGCTTGAGGGTCAGGGCCGACTGATTGATGGTTTCGGAGCGCACCCACAGGTACAACAATCGGCGCAGAACACCGAATACCAAGCGGTGCAGGGGGGAACGGGTCATGAAGAGGGGCCCTGGTTGACGGTGAGGAATGCTGGGCGCAGCGATCGCTGCGCGGTTGGCCATACAGGCCAGTCGTTCGCGTTGCGCCTAGCTTGCCGTGCACCTCGCCGGTCTTCAAATTTTTTATGCGCCAGCACCGTTCAGGCCTGCCGCTTGCAGGAGATTTACGCACGCGGCGCTGATTCGGGGCGATTGTCTCGTGTCTGCAAGGCGATTTTCACAATAAAAATCCGGAGTAGTGCAGATGTCGTCTCGTGAGACTGGGAACGTGAAGTGGTTCAACGATGCCAAGGGCTATGGCTTCATTCAACGGGAAGGGGGCGCGGATGTCTTCGTCCACTACCGGGCCATCCGGGGTGAGGGGCATCGCAGCCTGGTCGAGGGCCAACAGGTCGAGTATGCCTGCGTGCAGGGCCAGAAAGGCCTGCAGGCCGAGGATGTCGTGGGTCTCTAAGGGGCCAGGCTCCAGTCTGAAGCTGCAAGCAGGCTGTGCTTGCAGCTTCAGGGACGACCGTCAGGGCGACGTACGCCAGGTAATTTCCTCTTCACCGTCGGCACTGATACGCACCCAGCGGTCAGCATCCTCCTCGCCGTCTTCCTCTACCCAGCCGCCGGGTGCACAGCGTACTTCCACACCCAGGGCTGCGTGGGCATCGCGGCCACAGGCGATATCGTCGGCCCAGGGCGTCTGGTCGCTTTCCAGGTACAGGCTGTTCCATTTCCCTACAGCCTTGGGTAACCAAGTGACCGGAATGTTACCGGCCTGGCACTTGTAGGTCTGGCCTTTCTGCTTCCATTCGGTGCACGGGCCGATGGCCTGGGTCAGCCAGGCTGCAATCTGCTTGTGGTCGACTTCGGCGTCCTTGAGGTAAATCTCGATATCAGGTTGGCGCATAACACCTCCGAGTGTGCTCATGCTTGGCGCACGAAATAGTCAAAACGCATGGAGACGGTGACCTCGAATGGTTCCGGTTGCTCGATCACTTGCGCCCGACGCTCTGCACTGGCGCGCCAGCCGTGCGGGGTCATGGCGAGCAACGCAGCACGAGCTTGAGGTTCGGCCAGGCTCAGGCGAAATTCCAGGACCTCGCCATGGGCGTGGTACATGCCTTGGGGCACCAGGGCCAGGTGCTTGTCGTCAGCATAGGGGCGCACCTGGTCGTAGAGTACTTCGCGCAGCTCCATCAGGTGGCCGCTGGTAGGGCCTACGCGCATCAGGCCGCCGCCTGGGCTCAGCACCCGGCTGGCTTCGGCCCAATCCAGCGGGCTGAAGACGCTGGCGACGAACTGGCAGCTGGCATCGGTCAACGGTACGCGCGCCATGCTGGCTACCATCCAGGTGACGCCTGGTGCGCGGCGGCAGGCACGCTTGACCGCCTCACGGGAGATGTCCAGGGCGTAGCCATTGGCATCAGGCAGTGCCTGGGCCAATTGCGCGGTGTAGTAGCCTTCGCCGCAACCGATGTCCAGCCACGCGCCGGGCTGGCGCTCGGCCGCCAACTGCGCCAGCCGTCCGGCCACAGGTGCGTAATGGCCAGCGTCCAGAAAATGACGGCGTGCCTCGACCATGGCTTGGTTGTCACCTGGGTCGCGACTGTTCTTGTGCTGCACCGGCAGCAGGTTCAGGTACCCCTGGCGCGCGCGATCGAAGCGGTGGCCGGCCGGGCACACCACGCCGTTGTCGAGCGGGCTGAGGGCAGCCTGGCAGAGAGGGCAGGTCAGCATCAGGCGAGCAACCGTACCAGGGTCTGGTAATAGATTTCGGTCAGCAGGTCCAGGTCGCTGGCCAGGATGCGCTCGTCGACCTGGTGGATAGTGGCATTGACCGGGCCAAGCTCGACCACTTGGGTGCCCATGGTGGCAATGAAGCGGCCATCGGAGGTGCCGCCGCTGGTGGAGGGTTGGGTCTCGCGGCCGGTGACGCCCTTGATGCTGGCCGAAACCGCATCGAGCAGCTCGCCTGGCTCGGTCAGGAACGGCAGGCCGGACAACGCCCACTCCACCGACCAATCCAGTTCATGCTTGTCCAGGATGGCCGAGACCCGAGCCTTCAGGTCCTCTACGGTGGATTCGGTGGAGAAGCGGAAGTTGAACAGCGCTGTCAGTTCGCCGGGCACCACGTTGGTTGCACCGGTCCCGGCATTGAGATTGGAAATCTGGAAGCTGGTCGGGGGGAAAAAGGCGTTCCCCTGGTCCCAATGTTCGGCTGCCAGTTCCGCCAGCGCTGGCGCGGCCAGGTGGATCGGGTTGCGCGCCAGGTGCGGGTAGGCAACGTGGCCCTGCTTGCCGCGCACAGTCAGCGTGGCGCCGAGCGAGCCACGACGGCCATTCTTGACCACATCGCCCAGCACGGTGGTGCTGGAGGGCTCGCCGACAATGCACCAGTCAAGGCGCTGGTTGCGCGCCTTGAGGCGCTCGACCACGGCCTTGGTGCCATGATGGGCCGGGCCTTCCTCGTCACTGGTGATCAGGAAGGCGACCTGGCCCCGGTGCTCGGGGTAGTCGCGCACGAAGCGCTCGCTGGCCACCACCATGCACGCCAGGCTGCCCTTCATGTCGGCCGCGCCACGGCCACAGAGCATGCCGTCGGCATCGATCAACGCCTGGAACGGCTCGTGTTGCCACTGCTGGACGGGGCCGGTGGGCACTACATCGGTGTGACCGGCAAAGCACAACACCGGGCCTGGCTGGGTGCCGTGAGTGGCCCAGAAATTGTCGACGTCCTCGATGCGCATCGGTTCGAGCTCGAAGCCCACGGCGCCCAGGCGCTGCATCATCTGCGCCTGGCAATCGGCGTCGACGGGGGTGACCGAGGGACGACGGATCAGGTCGCAGGCCAGTAGAAGAGTAGGCGAGAGCTCGGCAGGGGCCGTCATGGGGAACTCCGGGGCAAGGCAAGGCGGGAAAACTGAGGGGCGTTATCTTATATCAAATGATGCCGGGCTTCACGGCCCAATCGCCGGCAAGCCGGCACCCACCGGTCCTGCACGCATCCGAACAACGCGCGTTGTGTGCAAGCCGGCTTGCCGGTGATGGCCGGCAGGTCGGCCTGCACGCCCTGGAGCCTAGTGTGTCTCGGCAGCCTTATCTGCGGCCTTCTCTTCAGGCTTGGGCAGTGATGATAGAAGCGCCATCACCAACGCGGCCAGGTAGGGCAGCGATTGCACCAACAGCATGGCGACCCAGAAGCGCATGTCCGAGCTCGGCAAGCCCTGCACCAGATAGATTCCGGCTGCAGCGCCCCACAACAGCAACATGATGAACAGTTCTTCCCGCGCTTCGGAAATCGCCACCAGCAAGCCATGGCTGTCGGCATGCTTCGGTGTGCGGATGAACGGCATGCTGCTGGTAAAGAACCCGTACAGCACGGCCTTGGCGATGGTGTGCGACAACGCCAACCCGGCCAGCGCAGCGGCCAGGGCGTCCTTGAGGTTGACCCCCACGGCGCGGCGATACAGGAACACGATCTTGCCGACCTTGAAGAAGAACAGCGCCAGCGGCGGGATGGCGAAGATCATCAGCGGCGGGTCCACCCGGTGCGGCACGATGATCATGGCGGCAGACCACAACAAGGCCCCCACCGTGAAGAAGATGTTCATGCCGTCGGCAATCCACGGCAGCCAGCCGGCCAGGAAGTGGTAACGCTGGCCCCGGGTCAATTCGCTGCCTTTGCCGCGCAGCAGGGCCGCGGCGTGGTGCTTGATGATCTGGATGGCGCCATAGGCCCAGCGGAAGCGCTGTTTCTTGAAGTCGATGAAGGTGTCAGGCATCAGGCCCTTGCCATAGCTGTTGTGGGCGTAGGCCGCCGACAGGCCCTTCTCGAACACCCGCAGGCCCAGTTCGGCATCCTCGCAAATGCACCACTCGGCCCAGCCCAGTTCGTCCAGCACGCTGCGCCGGGTCATGGTCATGGTGCCGTGCTGGATGATCGCATCGCGGTCATTGCGGGTGACCATGCCGATGTGGAAGAAGCCCTTGTACTCGCTGTAGCACAGCTTCTTGAAGGCGCTCTCGTGCTGGTCGCGGTAGTCCTGCGGCGACTGCACCACGGCGATCTTCGGATCGGCGAAATGCGGCACCATGTGCTTGAGCCAGTTGCGGTCTACACAGTAGTCCGAGTCGATCACCGCGATCACTTCAGCATCCTTGGCCGTGAGCGGGAGCAGGTAGTTGAGCGCGCCGCCCTTGAAACCAGCCAGGGGGGCGACGTGGAAGAACCGGAAGCGCTCGCCGAGCTGTTCACAATGGGCCTTGAGCGGCTCCCACACGGCCGGGTCCTTGGTGTTGTTGTCGATGACCAGCACTTCGTAATCTGGATAATCCAGCGCAGCCAGGGCATCGAGGGTCTGTTTGACCATTTCCGGCGGTTCGTTGTAGCACGGCACATGCACTGACACTTTCGGTCGGTAGGCGCTGTCGCCGTGCACCGGCAGGAATTCGCGCCGCCGCTTGTGAGTCCATACCGCTTCGGCCAGCTCGTGGGCTTCGGTCAGCAGCACGATGAACACGCCCAGTGCGCCGAGGGCCAGGAGCACGCCGACCGTAAGGCTGAACCAGGTGCTGTACTGCTGGCTGTAGTCGTAGGCGATCCACACCAGCACCGACCCGCACAGGAAGGTGATGAAGGTCAGGAAGGTGCGTCCACGCTGACGCAGGGCCGAGCCATCGATGAACAGCACCATCAATGCGATCATCGCCAGCACCACCGAGGCCACTGCCAGGGCTCGCCATTGGGGAATGGCGACCACGGGGCCTTCGAAGTTGAATTTCTGCTGGCGTTCGGCGTTGAACACACCCCAGTAGGCCCCGACCGAGCCTTCATCACTGGCTTTCCAGGGTTGGTCGTAAGCTTCGATCACAAAATAGTTGAAGCCACGTCGATTGAGCGTATTGACCAAGGTGCGCAGGTAAATCGCCTGGTCGGCCTGGGTGGCATCGGCACCGCCGCGCATCCGGCCATTGCTTGGCCAGCCCACTTCCGAGAGCAGCAGCGGCTTGCGGGGGAACTGGTGTTTCAACTCGCGGGCACGGTCGAGGACGAACTCGACCGAGTCTTTCATGGGCACGAATTCCCAATAGGGCAGGATGTGGGCGGCGATCAGGTCCACGTGCTTGGCCAGCTGCGGGTTCTGTTTCCAGATGTGCCACTGCTCGCTGGTGGTCACAGGCACTTTCACGGCTGCACGTACACGGTCCAGGTACCGGATGAGGTTTTCCGTCGTCACTTCCTCGCGGAACAACGCCTCGTTGCCGA
Organism: Pseudomonas sp. SGAir0191; assembly: GCF_002812565.2. Classification (NCBI taxonomy): domain Bacteria; kingdom Pseudomonadati; phylum Pseudomonadota; class Gammaproteobacteria; order Pseudomonadales; family Pseudomonadaceae; genus Pseudomonas; species Pseudomonas sp. SGAir0191. Next base: position 3,818,896 of record NZ_CP025035.2, on the reverse strand, counting down.
CCACCACCCGTACCACGCTGCGCGAGGTGTTGGCCAGTTCGATGGCTGTGGCGATCTCGCGCTCGTTGCGCTCCAGGTCCGGGCTGATCCAGATGCCCACCGTGACCCGCAAGCCGAATTCCTCGGCCAGCTTGGGTATGTGCGCCTGAGTGCCTTCGACGGTGTAGATACGGATGCTGTCGGTGAGCTTGCTCATCTGCTCCAGGTCCTGACGCATCTCGTTGTCGTCCGGGTACTGACCCTTCTGCGGGCTTTCACCCAGGCGAAACGGCGAATAGGAAAAGCCGGAGATCTGTTCGGGCCAGGCCGGTGCCGATACCGGGCGATTGATCAGCGCCCAGAAACCGGTGAACAGCGCCGCGATGGCCAGGACCACTACCAGGTTCAGGCCGAATTTACGTGAAGACATTGTCGTCCATAAGTGTCGAAGTGTTACGACATTAAAGCAGGGTTAAGGTGTCTTTCCTAACCGTGCAGGTCATGGCCTGGCTGGCCTATAATGCGCGCCGGTTTTTTGAGGTACTGACATGAGCACAGAAGATCCACGGTTTGCAGGGGTGGCCCGCCTGTATGGCGACCAGGGCTTGCAGCGCCTGCAACAGGCCCATGTTGGCATCGTCGGGATTGGCGGGGTGGGCTCATGGGTGGCCGAAGCCCTGGCCCGCTCGGGGGTGGGTGAGGTCACCTTGTTCGACCTGGACGATGTGTGCGTGAGCAATACCAACCGTCAGGCCCACGCGCTGGAAGGGCAGGTGGGCCGGCCCAAGGTCGAGGTAATGGCCGAGCGCCTGCGGGCCATCAACCCGGCGTGCAAGGTGCATGCAGTGGCCGATTTCGTCACCCGCGAGACCATGGCCGAGTACATCACTGAACAGTTCGACTACGTGGTGGACTGCATCGACAGCGTGATGGCCAAGGCAGCCCTGATCGCCTGGTGCCGGCGGCGCAAGATCGGCATCGTCACCACCGGTGGTGCAGGTGGCCAGATCGATCCGACCCAGATCCAGATCGCGGACTTGAACAAGACCTTCAACGACCCGCTGGCCTCACGGGTGCGCTCGACCCTGCGCCGCGACTACAACTTCTCGCGCAATGTCAGCCGTAACTATGGCGTGCCCTGTGTGTTTTCCAGTGAGCAGCTGCGTTATCCCAAGGGGGATGGCAGCGTGTGCCTGCAGAAGAGTTTTGTGGGTGAGGGCGTGCGGCTGGACTGCTCCGGCGGCTTTGGCGCGGTGATGATGGTGACGGCCACCTTCGGCATGGTGGCCGCCAGTAAAGCTGTGGAGAAGCTGGTAGCGGGTGCCAGGCGGCCTTCGGAGCGTGTCAGGCCGGCGTGAGTTCGCGCTGGCATCACCGCCCCGATGCCAGCACCGCCATGCGCTGCACCACGGCATGCAAGCCGTTGCTGCGTGAGGGCGACAACTGGCGCTCAAGGCCCAGTTGCCCGAACCAGTCCTGTACGTCCAGCGCCAGCAGCGCCTCACTGTTCAAGCCCTGCACCCTCACCAGCAGCAGCGCCAGCAGACCGCGCAGCAGGCGTGCATCGCTGCTGGCCTTGAATTGCCAGTGGCCGTCCACGGCATCGGCCACCAGCCAGACCAGGCTTTCGCACCCGTGCACGCGATTGGCTTCGGTTTTCTCGGCTTCGGCCAGCGGTTCCAGCCGTTCCCCCCACTGCATCAACAGCCGCGCACGCTGTTCCCAGCCCTTGCTCTGCGCAAAGGCCTCCAGTGCCTGATGGGCTTGGGCCGGCAAGGTCATCGCAGCAGCTCCAGCGCCTGGTCCAGCGCCTCGAAGAAACGTTGCAGGTCGGCCTGATCGTTGTAAAGGCCCAGCGACACGCGGATCGCCCCGTCCAGGCCCAACCCCTGGAGCAGTGGCATCGCACAGTGATGGCCTGCCCGCACGGCGATGCCCTGCTCGGTGAGCAGGTGCGCGATGTCGGCGTTGTGCACGCCTTCCACGACAAAGCTGGCCAACGCGCACTGCGGCAGGCCTAGCAGGCGAATGCCTTCGCGTTGCGTGAGGCCCTCGATCAGCCGGGCATGCAAGCCGGCCTCGTGAGCCAGCACCGCCGCCGTGTCCAGGCCCGCGAGGTAATCGAGCGTAGCGCCAAGGCCGATCACCCCGGCGATGGGCGGGGTGCCGGCTTCCAGGCCCAGTGGCGCCGGCCTGAAGCTCGCGCGCTGGTACTCGGCCAGTTGCACCATCTCCCCGCCAAACTGCCAATGGCGCAGCAGGCCCAGCGCCTGATTGCGCCCGTACAGCACGCCCACCCCGTCCGGCCCGTACAGCTTGTGGCTGGAGAACACATAGAAGTCGCACCCCAGTTGCTGCACGTCCTGACGCCCATGCACCACACCCTGGGCGCCGTCCACCACCGTCAGTGCACCCTGTGCGCGGGCATGGGCGAGCAGGGCCGGCAGCGGCTGCCAGGTGCCCAGCACGTTGGACAGCTGGCTGACGGCGAGCACACGAGTGCGTGGCCCGATCATCTGCAACGCTCGCTCCAGGTCAATGAAGCCGCGCGTATCGACCGGCAATATCACCAGGCGCAGGTTGCGCCGGTGTGCCAGCTGCTGCCAGGGCAGCAAGTTGGCATGGTGTTCAAGGGCGCTGATGGCGATCTCGTCGCCGGCCTCGAAGCGAGACTCCAGGCCATAGGCCAGCAGGTTCAGCGCAGCCGTGGCGCCGTGGGTGAACACGATCTGTCCGGTCTGCCCGACATTCAACCAGCGGGCAACTTTGTCGCGACTGGCTTCGAAGGCCTCGGTCGCTCTTGCGCCAGGCAGGTGCTGGGCACGGTGGACATTGGCCGCCCCGCTGCCATAGTAATGGCCCAGGGCGTCGAGCAGCGCCTGGGGTTTCTGGGCGGTGGCGGCGCTGTCCAGGTAGGTCTGGTGCTGGCTTTGCAGGGCGTCGATGGCAGGAAAATCGGCACGCCAGGGGGAGGGCTGGAACATATTCGCGGGGCCTGGAATGAAAATCGGGTCTGGCGTGGAGGCGCCAGACCCGATCTTAACACTTCACACCCGATGGGGTTTTCAGTTGTGTGCGTGCAAGGCTTCGTTCAGCTCGATGGCTGACTTGTGGGTCTTGCACTCGACGGCGCCATTGAGCGAATTGCGGCGGAACAACAGGTCGGCCTGGCCAGCCAGGTCGCGTGCCTTGACGACCTTGACCAGTTCGTTGTGCTCATCCAGCAGGTTCACCTTGGTCCCGGCGGTGATATACAGACCCGCTTCGACGGTATTGCGGTCTCCCAGCGGAATGCCGATACCGGCGTTGGCACCGATCAGGCAGCCTTCGCCCACCTTGATGACGATGTTGCCGCCGCCGGACAGGGTACCCATGGTCGAGCAGCCGCCACCGAGGTCCGAACCCTTGCCGACGAAGACACCGGCCGAAACACGCCCTTCGATCATGCCTGGGCCTTCGGTGCCGGCGTTAAAGTTGACGAAGCCTTCGTGCATGATGGTGGTGCCTTCGCCGATGTAGGCGCCCAGGCGTACCCGTGCAGTGTCGGCGATGCGCACGCCGGCCGGGACCACGTAGTCGGTCATCTTCGGGAACTTGTCCACCGAGAACACTTCCAGCAGCTCACCACGCAGGCGCGCTTCGAGTTGCAGCTCGGCGAGCTCGGCCAGGTCCACGGCACCGATGTTGGTCCAGGCCACGTTTGGCAGCAGGGGGAAGATACCGGCCAGGCTCACGCCGTGCGGCTTGACCAGGCGATGGGACAGCAGGTGCAGTTTGAGGTACGCCTCGGGCGTGGAGGCCAGGGCGGCGTCTTCGGCCAGCAGGGTGGCTACCAACGGTTTGTGGCTTTCTGCCAGACGCGTGAGCAGGGCGGCTTGAGCGGCATCGACGCTTCTGACGGCGTCGGCCAGTTGCGCGGCCTGGGCGTTGCTGAAGGTGATGGCCTGGTTGCCACCTTCATAGCCAAGGATCGGTGCGATGGCAGCAACCAACTCGGGGCTCGGGTCGATCAGGGGCTGTGCGTAGAACACTTCCAGCCAGGCGCCCTGGCGGTTCTGGGAGCCGACACCGAAGGCCAGGCTGAACAGGGAATTGGACATGTAGTTACCTCGTACTAAATGGGGTAAGGATTCAGGCCAGGGCTGCGGCGTACAGGTCGGGCTTGAAACCCACCAGCGTGCGCGTACCCAGGTCGAGTACCGGGCGCTTGATCATCGAAGGCTGGGCCAGCATGAGCTCGACGGCCTTGGCCTGGTCGAGATCGGCTTTGCTGGCGTCGTCCAGCTTGCGGAACGTGGTGCCGGCGCGGTTGAGGATGGTTCCCCAGCCGTGCTCGTCGCACCAGCGGTTCAGGCTGTCACGGTCGATGCCTTGAGTCTTGTAGTCATGGAATTCGTAGGCGATGGCCTGGTCGTCGAGCCAGGTACGAGCCTTTTTCATGGTGTCGCAGGCTTTGATGCCGTAGAGCGTGTAGGTCATTGTGTGCATCGGGGATACGTGTCGCCCCAATCTCTCCATTTCCGAATGTCAGTCGCGCGATTATGCGATAACCCTTCGCACGGCGCCACGGGCGGTTGACCCGAACGGGCGGGGTGGCTGCTGCATAATCCTGCTGCCGCTCTGCCTAGGCAGGAACGTGCGCCCAATTGCACCCAATCACCGGTCATTGCCCAACCCCGGCTGAACCCTTGGGTGTCAGGTGTATCTTCATGTTACACATTAGTTCGCCACCTGCGACCTTGGTGCAGCGGCCAGGCAAGCTTGTCACCCGTTACCATGCTGATCCAGGTTTACGTTTTGTCCTCGTGCACGGGGCCGTCTGAAGAAGGAAGACCCACTGGATGCAGTCCGCCTATACCGTCCTTATCCTGCTGATGCTGGTCAGCGTGTCGAAATTGGTCGGCCGCCTCATTCCCCTGCCTCTGCCACTGGTACAGATCGCAGCTGGCGCTTTGCTGGCCTGGCCGACACTCGGGCTGCATGTCGCCCTGAACCCCGAGCTGTTTTTGTTCCTGTTTTTGCCGCCGCTGTTGTTCGCCGATGGCTGGCGCATTCCCAAGCGCGAATTGTGGCGCATTCGAGGCCCGGTGGTGGCCCTGGCGGTGGGGTTGGTGCTGTTCACCGTGGTCGGTGCGGGCTATTTCATCCACTGGCTGCTGCCGAGCATCCCGTTGCCGGTGGCGTTCGCGTTGGCAGCCGTACTGTCGCCGACCGACGCGGTGGCCGTTTCGGCCATTACCCAGGACCGCCTGCCTACGCCGTTGATGCACATGCTCCAGGGTGAGGCGTTGATGAACGATGCTTCGGGCCTGGTCACATTCAAGTTCGCCCTGGCTGCCGCCATTACCGGTGTGTTTTCACTGACCGACGCCAGCTTCAGCTTCGCACTGGTAGCGCTCGGCGGCCTGGCCGTGGGGGTGGCGCTGAGTTGGCTGGTCGGCCGCCTGCGTGCCTGGATGATCGGCCGCGGCTGGGACGACCCGGCTACCCATGTGGTGTTCATGCTGCTGCTGCCGTTCGCGGCCTATGTGCTGGCCGAGCGCCTCGGGGTATCGGGCATCCTCTCGGCAGTGGCCGCTGGCATGATGCAGAGTTGGCTCGACCTGCTGCCACGCCAGACCAGCACCCGCCTGCTCAATCGCAGCGTGTGGTCGCTGCTGGAGTTCGCGTTCAACGGCTTGATTTTCCTGCTGCTGGGCTTGCAACTGCCCGACATCGTCAAGGCGGTGGTCAGTCATGAAACCACGCTGTGGCCGACCCTGGCCTGGCGCTGCCTGGACGTGGTCGCCATCTTCGCGACGCTGATCTTGCTGCGGTTCATCTGGGTGCAGAGCATCTGGCGCCTGGTGGGGGTTTTGCGCCGCTGGCGGGGCAAGCCTGCGCTGGTGATGTTGCCCACCGCGCGCTCGTGCTGGCTGCTCACGCTGGGCGGTGTGCGAGGGGCTGTCACCCTGGCAGGTGTGATGTCGATCCCGTTGCTGATTGGGGCGGGCAAGGCGTTTCCAGAACGCGATCTGCTGATCTTCATTGCCGCCGGTGTCATCCTGCTGTCGTTGATCAGTGCCTGTGTCGCATTGCCGCTTTTGCTGCGCGGCGTGACCAAAAGCCCTGACGAACGCATGCAGCAAGAGGTACATGAGGCCTGGCGACGCACCGCTGAGGCTGCGATTCACGCCTTGGAGGCCGAGGAGGTGGTCGATGCCAACGCCCCGCAGGATGCCGCCCAGGCCACACTGGCCACGGAGTTGAAAGCTCGGCTGATGGCCGAGTATCGCGATCAGCTGGACCGGCACAACGACAGTGAAGAGGCCAGGGCCCTGGCCGAGCAGATGGACCTGCTCGAGCGCCGTCTGCGCTTGCGTGCGCTGCGGGCCCAGCGCCTGGAGCTGTACAACCTGCACCGCCAGCACCTGCTCGGTGACGAGGTGGTGCGGCATGTGCTGGGCGAGTTGGACATGAGCGAGGCTAACCTGGGCCAGGTCAAGTGAGCTGGCCCCGTCTCGCGTAAAAGGCTTCAGCGCGCGTGCATGAACGCGCGAATTCGCTCGGCTGCCTCGATGCATTCGGACAGTGGGGCGACCAGTGCCATGCGCACGCGTCCGGCGCCGGGATTTACCTCATCCACTTCACGGGACAGGTACGAGCCTGGTACCACGGTCACGTGCTCGGCCTCGAACAGATCGCGCGTGAAGTCGACATCGCTACCCGGTACCTTGGCCCACAGGTAGAAACTGCCGTCCGGGCGTTGCACGTCCAGTACCGGTTCAAGGATGGCCAGCACGGCGTCGTACTTGGCGCGGTACTGGTCGCGGTTGGCGCGCACATGCGCCTCGTCCTCCCAGGCGGCGATGCTGGCCAACTGTGTCTGCACCGGCATGGCGCAGCCATGGTAGGTGCGGTACAGCAGGAACGGCTTGATGATGTCGGCATCGCCGGCGACGAAGCCCGAGCGCAGACCCGGCAGGTTCGAACGCTTGGACAGGCTGTGGAACACCACGCAGCGCTTGAAATCGCGACGTCCCAGCTCCGCGCAGGCCGTCAGCAGCCCCGGGGGCGGTGCATCTTCATCGAAATACAACTCGCTGTAGCATTCGTCGGCGGCGATCACGAAGTCGTGTGCATCGGCCAGCGCGATCAGCTTTTTCAAGGTGTCCATCGGCACCAGGGCGCCGGTGGGGTTGCCGGGTGAGCACAGGAACAGGATCTGGCAACGGGCCCAGACGTGGTCGGGCACCGCGTCGAAGTCGGGGTTGAAACCGTTGCTTTCCAGGCAGGGCAGGTAATGCGGGGTGGCGCCGGCCAGCAGCGCAGCCCCTTCATAGATCTGGTAGAACGGGTTGGGGCTCAACACCAGGCCATCGGCATCACGGTCGACCACCGCCTGGGTAAAGGCGAACAGCGCTTCGCGGGTGCCGTTCACGGGCAGGATATGACGTTCGGCATCCAGCCAGCCAGCCGGCACGCCAAAGCGTCGCTCGCACCACTGCCCGATGGCCTGGCGCAAGGCAGGCAGGCCCAGGGTGCTGGGGTATACCGCCAGCTTGTCGAGGTTGTCTGCCATCGCCTGGGCCACGAAGGGGGGCGAGGCGTGCTTGGGCTCGCCGATCGACAGGGCAATGGCGCGCTTGTCAGCAGCGGGTGTAACGCTACCCAACAGGGCACGAAGCTTTTCGAAAGGGTAGGGCTGAAGCTGGCTCAAGGCAGGATTCATTGGCGCAAGGTCTCGTCAATCATGTCGTCAAAAGGTCACGCGGGCAGGGCTGGCACTGGCCTGCCCTGCTTGCAGTTGTTGCACGATGGCTTCCTGCAGGCGGCTGCACAGTTGCGGGTCGGACAGTGGCTGGTTGTCGGCATCGGTGATGAAGAACACGTCCTCCACCCGCTCGCCCAAGGTGGCAATCTTGGCGTTCTGCAACGACAGGTCGAACTCCAGAAAGATGCGCCCCAGCCGCGCCAGCAGGCCCGGCCGGTCGGGAGCGGTGATTTCGAGAATGGTCACCGGGCGCTGGGCGTCGTTGAGGATGGTCACCTGCGGCGGGAAGTCGAAGTGCTTGAGTTGGCGCGGCACCCGACGCTGGATGATCGTGGGGTAGTCCTCGGGGTTGCGCAGGGCCTCGGTCAGGCCGTCGCGAATCTGCCTGACCCGCTGCGGGTTGTCGCCGATCGCACCGCCGTCGTTATCCAGCACGATGTAGGTGTCCAGGGTGAACTGGCTACTGGAGGTGATGATGCGGGCGTCGTGGATGTTCAGGTTCAACTGCGACATGGCCGCCACCGTCACGGCGAAGAAATCGTGCTGGTCAGGGGCATAGATGAAGATCTGGGTCCCGCCTTCGAATTCGCGCTGGGTGGTTTCCTTGATCAACACCAGCGGGCCGCCGTCAGCCGGCTGTTGCAGGATGGCGTCGGTGTGCCAGGCCACGTCGGAGGCGGTGTGCTTGAGGAAGTAATCATCCCCCAGCTGAGACCACAACTGCTCCACGTCATCCGGGTCAGTGCCTTCGCGCACCAGCGTGTCCAGTGCCGAGGACTGGGTCTGGCGAATCTGCTCCTCACGATCTAGCGGGTTTTCAAGCCCACGGCGCAGAGCACGCTTGGTCTCGGTGTACAACTGGCGCAAGAGGCTGGCTCGCCATGAATTCCACAAGGTGGGGTTGGTAGCGTTGATATCCGCCACTGTCAGCACATAGAGGTAGTCCAGCCGCGTTTCGTCCCCTACGTGCAGGGCGAAGTCGTTGATCACCTGCGGGTCGGACAAATCCTTGCGCTGGGCGGTGGTGGACATGACCAGGTGGTTCTGCACCAGCCAGGCGATCAACCGGCTGTCCCAGGCAGGGAGCTGGTGGCGCTCGCAGAACTTGAGGGCATCGACCGCGCCGAGCTCGGAATGATCGCCCTGACGGCCCTTGCCAATGTCGTGGTAGAGGCCGGCCAGGTAGATCAGCTCAGGCTTGGGCAAGCGGCCCATGAGCTTGCTGGCCAGCGGGAATTTCTCCGACACCGGCGTGTACTGCAACTTGCGCAGGTGCTTGATCAGGTTGAGGGTGTGGGCATCGACGGTATAGATGTGGAACAGGTCATGCTGCATTTGCCCGACAATCAGCCCGAACTCCGGCAGGTAGCGCCCGAGGATGCCGTACCGGTTCATGCGCCGCAGGTTGCGATGAATACCGATTTCACACTTGAACAGTTCGATGAACAAACTGGTGTTGCGAATATCGTTGCGGAAGGTCTCGTCGATCAGATGCCGGTGCTCGCGCAGCAGGCGTACCGTATCGGCACGCACACCCTTGATTTCCGGGTGCTGGGCCATCAGCACGAACATTTCCAGCATGGCGAACGGCGTGCGCTTGAACACGTTCGGGCGCACGGCCTCGATGTAGCCGTCATGCAGGCGGAAGCGCGCATTGAGCGGTTGGGTGGTGCCGCTGTCGTCGTCGGCGAGAATGACCTCCTCGAAATGCTGGATGATCAGGTCGCACAACTGGCTGATGCTCATCACCACCCGGTAGTACTGCTGCATGAACTGCTCAATGGCACGCTTGGGGTTTTCGTCGCTGTAGCCCAGCAGGGCGGCGATGCTGCGCTGGTGGTCGAACAGCAGGCGGTCCTCGGCACGGCCGGCGAGCATGTGCAGGGCGTAACGCACCCGCCACAGGAAGTCCTGGGAGGAGGCCAGGAGCGCGTTCTCGCTTTCCAGCAGGAAGCCTTCGCCGGCCAGGGCATGCAGGTTCAGGGTGCCGTACTGGCGGCGCGCCACCCACAGCACGGTCTGGATGTCCCGCAGCCCGCCAGGCGAACCCTTGACGTTGGGCTCGAGGTTGTACTCGGTGTCGTTGTACTTGTGGTGACGCGCCTGCAGCTCGGCGCGCTTGGCCAGGAAGAACTCGCGGCTCGGCCACATGTGCGCCGTGCTGGTGACCTCGAGCATGCGCTGGCGCAGGGCTTCCGGGCCGGCGATGGTGCGGCTCTCCATCATGTTGGTGATGATGGTGAGGTCGGCGCGGGCCTGTTCGGCACACTCGTCGACGGTGCGCACGCTCTGGCCGACCTCCAGGCCGATGTCCCACAGCAGGGTCAGAAAGCGCTCGATGGCGTCGCGATACCGCTCATGCTCGGCATCACCCAGCAGGATGAGCAGGTCGATGTCCGAGTGCGGGTGAAGCTCACCACGCCCGTAGCCGCCGACCGCCACCAGGGAAATGCCGCCCTGCTCGCCCCAGTCGAACTGGTTCCAGGCCTGCTGCAGGACGTTGTCCACCAGCCAGGCCCGGGCCTGGATCAGTGGGCGGATGGCGTGGCCTGCGCGAAAGCGTCTGTCCAGCACCTCGCCCGCCTGGCGAATGGCCTTCTTGAAGGCGGGTATGGGGCTGGCCTTGAGTGCCAGTTCCGCCTGGAACTGACCACGGTCGAACAGTTCGGGGTCGAGCTGGGGCATGGGGTCAGGTTCCTGTCATCGAAGGCTGCTAGGGTGGCTCAGGCCGAAGTGCGGGCGATGGTGTCGTCCTTGCGCAGGGTGAAGATCTCGTACCCGGTCGCCGTGACCACCAGGGTATGCTCCCACTGCGCCGAGAGCTTGCGGTCCTTGGTGATCGCGGTCCAGCCATCGCCCAGCACCTTGGTGTCGGCCTTGCCCTGGTTGATCATCGGCTCGATGGTGAAGGTCATGCCTTCCTTGAGTTCCATGCCAGTGCCGGCGCGGCCGTAATGCAGGATCTGCGGCTCTTCGTGGAACACCTTGCCGATGCCATGACCGCAGAACTCGCGCACCACCGAGAAGCCGTTCTTCTCGGCGTGCTTCTGGATGACTTCGCCGATGTCGCCCAGGCGGCAGCCCGGCTTGACCAGCTCGATGGCCTTGTACAGGCATTCCTGGGTGACCTGGGACAGGCGCTCGGCCCATACCGGCACGGTGCCGACGTGGAACATGCGGCTGGTGTCGCCGTGGTAGCCGTCCTTGATCACCGTGATGTCGATGTTCAGGGTATCGCCATTTTTCAGGGGCTTGTCATTGGGGATACCGTGACAGACCACGTGGTTGATGGACGTGCAGATCGACTTTGGGTAGCCCTTGTAGTTGAGCGGCGCCGGGATGGCCTGCTGGACGTTGACGATGTAGTCGTGGCACAGGCGATCGAGCTCTTCGGTGGTGACACCGGGCTTGACATGCTCCTCGATCATTTCCAGCACGTCGGCCGCCAGGCGGCCAGCGATGCGCATCTTCTCGATGTCTTCTGCAGTCTTGATGGTGACGGTCATTACAGGCTCTCTACTCGGCGCCGCAGGCGGCGCGTTCAAATCGGGAAAGGCGTCATTCTATCAGAGGTGCGGGCTCGTAGCGGCACGCAGCCCTTGCAAAGGCATACCTCCAACCGCCTTGGCCGTGCGCTGGCGACCATGCCCTGCCGTCCGGCGGTTGGGGGGTGAGTTTCGTGTTTTGTTTACGCGCAGCCTGTGGTATAACATGCGCCGCTTTCGGAGCCAGCTCCGTCTGCATCCAAACCCACACACGTGTCGACACGATGGCCTGGGTGCCCCGAACTTCAGGGTTCGCGGGTTGGTCATTGGGATACGTGGAGGCCCAACCCGACTTATCAAGGAACTATCATGTCCCAAGTCAACATGCGCGATATGCTGAAGGCCGGTGTGCACTTCGGCCACCAGACCCGTTACTGGAACCCGAAAATGGGCAAGTACATTTTCGGTGCGCGCAACAAGATCCACATCGTCAACCTGGAAAAAACCCTGCCGATGTTCAACGACGCTCTGTCGTTCGTAGAGCGCCTGGCCCAGGGCAAGAACAAGATCCTGTTCGTCGGCACCAAGCGTTCCGCCGGCAAGATCGTCGCCGAGCAAGCTGCTCGCTGCGGTTCGCCGTACGTTGACCACCGTTGGTTGGGCGGCATGCTGACCAACTACAAGACCATCCGTGCTTCGATCAAGCGTCTGCGCGACCTGGAAACTCAGGCCGAAGATGGCACCTTTGCCAAGCTGACCAAGAAAGAAGCCCTGATGCGCTCCCGCGATCTGGAAAAACTGGACCGCAGCCTGGGCGGCATCAAGGACATGGGTGGTCTGCCTGACGCTCTGTTCGTCATCGACGTTGATCACGAGCGCATCGCGATCACCGAAGCCAACAAACTGGGTATCCCGGTCATTGGTGTTGTCGATACCAACAGCAGCCCGGAAGGTGTTGACTACATCATCCCAGGTAACGATGACGCCATTCGCGCTATCGAGCTGTACATGACTTCCATGGCTGACGCTGTCATCCGTGGCCGCAACAATGTTGCTGGCGGCACCGAAGTCTACGCTGAAGAAGCGGCTGCACCTGCTGCCGAGTAATAGACGCTAGCGTCGACTTGGCACGCGAAAAGGGGGCTATGCCCCCTTTTTGCCACCTTGAAATCCTGCTGTCGACAGCCATCCCTTCCATGGGCATGCAGGCACAGACAGCGGATTAGCAGAATTGAACGCCCGTCACAAACGGGTGGAATGGTTGAAAAACTTTCCAAGAGGATTTTGAAATGGCAGCAATTACTGCAGCGCTGGTCAAAGAACTGCGCGAGCGTACCGGCGAAGGCATGATGGATTGCAAGAAAGCCCTGGAAAAGGCTGGCGGCGACATCGAAAAAGCCATTGACGACATGCGTGCCTCGGGCGCCATCAAGGCCGCCAAGAAGGCTGGCAACGTGGCTGCCGAAGGCGCGATCGCCGTCAAGACCGACGGCAAGGCCGCCGTACTGCTGGAAGTGAACTCGCAGACCGACTTCCTGGCCCTGCAAGACGACTTCAAGAACTTCGTCGCCGAAAGCCTGGAAGAAGCCTTCGCCCAGAAGCTGACCGACGCCGCTCCGCTGATCGCCTCGCGTGAAGCTGCCCGTGAAGCCCTGGTCGCCAAGTGCGGCGAAAACGTCAACATCCGTCGCCTGGTGCGCGTGGAAGGCGACGTAGTCGGCGCCTACCTGCACGGCAACAAGATCGGTGCTGTCGTTGTCCTGAAAGGCGGTGACGTCGAGCTGGCCAAGAACATCGCCATGCACGTTGCAGCGTCCAACCCCGAGTTCCTGGACTCGTCGGAAATCTCCGCCGAAGCCATCGAGCGCGAGAAGGGTGTCTTCCTGCAGCTGAACGCCGACAAGATCGCCGGCAAGCCGGAAAACATCGTTGAAAACATGATCAACGGCCGCATCACCAAGTTCAAGGCTGAAGCCTCGCTCAAAGAGCAGGCGTTCGTCATGAACCCGGAAGTCAAGGTCGGCGAACTGGCCAAGAAAGCCGGTGCTGAAATCGTTTCCTTCACCTACTTCAAGGTTGGCGAAGGCATCGAGAAGCCAGTCGACGACTTCGCTGCTGAAGTTGCCGCACAGGTTGCTGCTGCCAAGCAGTAAGACAGCCCCGTCTGTCGCCCCAAAGAGGCTGCCCGCTCACGCGCGCAGCCTCTTTGTCAAAGCGGCGAGGCGTTTACACAACGCTGCCGCCGCTGGCGCCGAAACGGTGCCACGCTACAGTTAGCAGGCTGCGAACAGCCCGCACGAATTTTCTACAGTACGCCGCAGGAGAGACTCGCAATGGCTCAGCAGGTGAGTGGTCGCCAACCTCGCTATAAACGCATTTTGCTCAAACTTAGCGGCGAGGCCCTGATGGGCTCCGAAGACTTCGGGATCGACCCGAAGGTGCTCGATCGCATGGCCCTGGAAGTCGGGCAGCTGGTCGGTATCGGTGTGCAGGTCGGCCTGGTCATCGGTGGTGGCAACCTGTTCCGAGGGGCCGCACTGAGCGCCGCCGGCATGGATCGCGTCACCGGCGACCACATGGGGATGCTGGCCACCGTGATGAACGCACTGGCCATGCGCGATGCGCTGGAGCGCTCGAATATCCCGGCACTGGTCATGTCGGCCATCTCCATGGTGGGCGTCACCGATCACTATGACCGTCGCAAAGCGATTCGCCACCTCAACTCCGGGGATGTGGTAATTTTCTCCGCCGGTACCGGCAACCCGTTCTTTACCACCGACTCGGCAGCCTGCCTGCGGGCCATCGAAATCGATGCCGACGTGGTGCTCAAGGCGACCAAGGTCGATGGTGTGTACACTGCCGATCCATTCAAGGACCCGCATGCCGAGAAGTTCGATCGCCTGACCTATGACGAGGTCCTGGATCGTAAGCTCGGCGTGATGGACTTGACCGCAATCTGCCTGTGCCGTGACCACGGCATGCCATTGCGGGTATTCAACATGAACAAGCCAGGCGCCCTGCTGAACATCGTGGTGGGCGGCGCTGAAGGCACTCTGATCGAGGAAGGCCAAGCATGATCAACGACATCAAGAAAGACGCGCAGGAGCGCATGACCAAGTCCATCGAGGCCCTGGGCCGCAACCTGGCGGCCATCCGCACTGGTCGCGCGCACCCAAGCATTCTGGACAGCGTCAAGGTCACTGCCTGGGGTAGCGAGATGCCGCTGAACCAGGTCGCTGCGATCAGCGTCGAGGACGCGCGCACCCTGAAGATCGTCGCTCACGACAAAAACCTGAGCGCTGCCATCGAGAAGGCCATCCTGACCTCCGACCTCGGGCTCAACCCATCGAGCGCCGGCACCACCATCCGTGTGCCGATGCCTGCCCTGACCGAAGAAACCCGCAAGGGCTACACCAAGCAGGCCAGCGGCGTTGCCGAGGACGCCAAGGTCGCCGTGCGCAACGTGCGTCGTGATGCCCTGGCGGACTTGAAGAAGCTGACCAAGGACAAGTCCATCAGCGAAGACGAAGAACGCCGCGCCGCCGATGACATCCAGAAGCTGACGGACAAGTTCGTCGCCGAGGTGGATGCAGCCTTCAAAGCCAAGGAAAAGGACCTGATGGCCGTCTAAGGCCAGGTTTTTTTAATGGAAAAGACCAAGCCAGCGGTGCCTCCCTCGGTGCCGCGTCACGTCGCGATCATCATGGACGGCAACAACCGCTGGGCGAAACGGCGCTTGTTGCCTGGCGTTGCCGGTCACAAGGCGGGTGTCGATGCCGTGCGTGCAGTCATCGAAGTCTGCGCCGAGGCCGGCGTCGAAGTGCTGACCCTCTTTGCCTTCTCCAGTGAGAACTGGCAGCGCCCTGCCGATGAGGTCGGTGCGTTGATGGAGTTGTTTTTCTCGGCGCTGCGCCGCGAGGCGCGTCGCTTGAACGACAACAACATCAGCCTGCGCATCATCGGCGACCGCTCCCGTTTTCACCCGGAACTGCAGGCTGCCATGCGCGAAGCCGAGGCGCTGACTGCAGGCAATAGCCGCTTCATCCTGCAGATCGCCGCCAACTACGGTGGGCAGTGGGACATCGCCCAGGCCGCGCAGCGGCTGGCGCGTGAAGTCCAGGCTGGCCATTTGCGCCCCGATGACATCACCCCGGGGTTGTTGCAGACGTGCCTTGCGACCGGCGAGCAGCCCTTGCCGGACTTGTGCATCCGTACCGGTGGCGAGCATCGCATCAGCAATTTCCTGTTGTGGCAACTGGCCTACGCCGAGCTGTATTTCTCCGACCTTTACTGGCCGGACTTCAAACACGAAGCCATGCGCAGTGCATTGGCTGATTTCGCTTCGCGCCAGCGCCGCTTTGGTAAGACCAGCGAGCAGGTCGAGGCTGGAGCGCGTGCTTAATGCTTAAACAACGCATCATTACCGCGCTGATCCTGTTGCCGATAGCGCTGGGCGGGTTCTTCCTGCTCGAGGGGGGCAACTTCGCCCTGTTCATCGGCCTGGTGGTTACGCTCGGCGCCTGGGAGTGGGCGCGTTTGGCGGGGTTGATGGCTCAGCCCTTGCGTGTCGCCTATGCCCTGGTCGTCGCTGGGGCATTGATGCTGCTGTACATCCTCCCGGAACTGGCCCCCTGGGTGCTTGGGGCGGCCGTCATCTGGTGGGGGCTGGCCACCTGGCTGGTGCTGACCTACCCGCGCACCAGCGAACTGTGGGCCAGTGCCGCCTGCCGGCTGTTGATAGGCCTGCTGGTGTTGCTGCCGGCTTGGCAAGGCCTGGTGCTGCTCAAGCACTGGCCGCTGGGTAACTGGCTGATCCTGTCGGTCATGGCTTTGGTCTGGGCGGCCGACATCGGTGCGTACTTTTCCGGCAGGGCCTTCGGCAAGCGCAAGCTGGCGCCGCAGGTCAGCCCTGGGAAGAGCTGGGAAGGCGTCTACGGCGGGTTGGCGGTCAGCCTGGTGATCACCCTGGTGGTGGGTATCAGTCGTGACTGGAGCTTCGGTCAGCTACTGCTCGGCCTGGCAGGCGCTGCACTGGTGGTGATGGCCTCGGTGATCGGAGACCTGACCGAAAGCATGTTCAAGCGCCGCTCGGGCATCAAGGACAGCAGCAACCTGCTACCCGGCCACGGTGGCGTGCTCGACCGCATCGACAGCCTGACGGCGGCCATTCCATTGTTCGCCGTGCTGTTGTGGGCGGCCGAATGGGGTGTGATGTGAGTCAGGTGCAACGCATTACCGTACTTGGGGCGACCGGCTCCATCGGCCTGAGCACCCTGGACGTGATCGCTCGCCATCCTGAGCGCTATCAGGCCTTCGCCTTGACCGGCTACACGCGCATCGAGGAGCTGTTGGCCCTGTGCGTGCGGCATCGCCCGGCCTATGCCGTGGTGCCGAGCGCTGAGGCGGCGGGACGCCTGCGTGCGGGCCTGACGGCGGCAGGGTGCGCTACCGAAGTGCTCGAAGGCGAGGCCGGGTTGTGCCAGGTAGCCTGTGCCAGTGAAGTGGATGCGGTCATGGCCGCCATCGTCGGCGCGGCAGGCTTGCGGCCAACCCTGGCGGCCGTGCAGGCCGGCAAGAAAGTGCTGCTGGCCAACAAGGAAGCGCTGGTCATGTCCGGCGCCCTGTTCATGGACGCCGTGCGCCAGTCGGGCGCGGTGTTGCTGCCCATCGATAGCGAGCACAACGCCATCTTCCAGTGCATGCCCAGCGACTACGCGCGCGGGTTGAGCGCTGTGGGGGTGCGCCGCATTCTGCTGACGGCGTCGGGTGGGCCGTTCCGTCAGACATCGACCGAGGCCTTGTTGGACGTCACGCCCGAACAAGCGTGTGCTCACCCGAACTGGTCGATGGGGCGCAAGATTTCCGTCGACTCGGCGAGCATGATGAACAAGGGCCTGGAGCTGATCGAGGCCTGCTGGCTGTTCGATGCGCCGCCAAGCCTGGTCGAGGTGGTGGTGCACCCGCAAAGCGTGATCCACTCGCTGGTCGATTACGTCGACGGTTCGGTGCTGGCGCAGTTGGGTAACCCGGACATGCGTACCCCCATCGCCAATGCGCTGGCCTGGCCGGAGCGAATCGATTCAGGGGTGGCCCCGCTGGACCTGTTCAGCATTGCTCGCCTGGATTTCGAGGCGCCCGATGAACAGCGTTTCCCCTGCCTGCGCCTGGCGCGACAGGCGGCGCAGGTGGGCAACAGCGCCCCTGCCGTGCTCAATGCGGCCAACGAAGTGGCGGTGCAGACGTTCCTCCAGGGCCGTATCCGCTTCCCGGAGATCGCGAGTATGATCGAACAGGTACTGGACCAGGAGCCCGTGGTGCCGCTGACTTCACTGGAGGCAGTGTTTGCCGCCGACCAGCGAGCGCGCGAGCTGGCCTGGGCCTGGCTGCACCGCAACGGTCGCTGAGGCGGGCTGGCCCGGTTATCGACAACAGCACCCCCACTGACCCATTGCTCATCATTCGGAGATGGACATGACAGCGCTCTACATGATCATTGGTACGCTCGTCGCCTTGGGTGTGCTGGTCACCTTCCACGAGTTCGGCCACTTCTGGGTGGCGCGTCGCTGTGGCGTGAAAGTGCTGCGTTTCTCGGTGGGCTTCGGTACGCCGCTGGTGCGCTGGCATGATCGTCAGGGCACCGAGTTCGTCATCGCAGCCATTCCGCTGGGCGGCTACGTGAAGATGCTCGACGAGCGCGAAGGCGATGTGCCCCCTGCGCTGGTGGACCAATCGTTCAATCGCAAGCCGGTCGGCCAGCGCATCGCGATCGTTGCCGCCGGGCCGGTCGCCAACTTCCTGCTGGCCATCTTCTTCTTCTGGGTATTGGCAATGCTGGGCAGCCAGCAGATCCGGCCGGTCATCGGCACCGTCGAGACGGGTAGCCTGGCGGCGGCTGCAGGGCTGACGGCCGGCCAGGAGATCGTCTCGGTGGACGGCAAGCCGACCAACGGCTGGTCGGCAGTCAACCTGCAGTTGGTGCGCCGCCTGGGTGAGAGTGGCACGCTGAACATCGGTGTGCGCGATGAGGGCAGCAGTGCCGAGCAACAGCGCCAGGTGAAACTCGACCAGTGGTTGAAAGGCGCCGATGAGCCTGATCCGATTCGCTCGCTGGGCCTTGAACCCTGGCGCCCGGCCATCGTGCCGGTGCTGGCCGAGATCGACCCCAAGGGGCCGGCTGCGGCTGCTGGCTTGAAAACCGGTGACCGGTTGCTAGGCATCGGCGGCCAGTCGGTGAGCGAATGGCAGCAGGTGGTCGATAGCGTGCGCGCGCGGCCCGGCGCCCAGGTGGTGGTGCGTCTGGAGCGTGACGGTGCGCCGCTGGACATACCGGTGACGCTGGGTGCGAAGGGCGAGGGTGAGGCCGCTGCAGGCTACCTGGGAGCGGGCGTCAAGGGCGGTCAATGGCCGGCCTCGATGCTGCGCGAAGTCAGCTATGGGCCGGTGGAGGCGGTAGGTGAAGGCCTGTCGCGCACCTGGAACATGAGCGTGCTCACGCTCCAGTCACTGAAGAAAATGCTGTTCGGTGAGCTCTCGGTAAAAAACTTGAGTGGACCGATAACCATTGCTAAAGTGGCGGGCGCTTCAGCCCAGTCCGGCGTGGGGGATTTCCTGAATTTCCTGGCCTACCTGAGCATAAGCCTGGGGGTTCTTAACCTGCTGCCCATCCCGGTACTGGATGGGGGGCACTTGCTGTTCTACCTGGTTGAATGGGCGCGCGGTCGTCCGTTGTCTGATCGGGTACAAGGTTGGGGGGTCCAGATCGGTATCAGTTTGGTCTTGGGGGTGATGCTGCTCGCCCTGATCAACGATCTGGGTCGACTATAAAAGCTTCGCTCAATTGCGAAACCTGTCGTTCATGACGGCAGGTTGTTTATTGCCAGTTGGAATAAAAGGACTTCATGAAACGTCTGTTGCTAACTGCGGTGCTCTCCGCACTGATGATCGCTGAAGTTCACGCCGAGTCCTTCACCATCTCCGATATCCGCGTCAACGGCCTGCAGCGGGTTTCCGCGGGCAGCGTCTTTGGTGCCTTGCCCCTCAACGTGGGCGACCAGGCCGATGACCGGCGCCTGGTGGAGTCGACCCGCTCGCTGTTCAAGACCGGGTTCTTCCAGGACATCGAGCTGAACCGTGATGGCAACGTGCTGATCATCAATGTGGTCGAGCGCCCGTCGGTGTCGAGCATCGAGATCGAAGGCAACAAGGCGATCAGTACCGAAGACCTGATGAAGGGCCTGAAGCAATCGGGCCTGGCCGAAGGCGAGATCTTCCAGCGTGCCACCCTCGAAGGCGTGCGTAACGAGCTGCAGCGCCAGTACGTGGCCCAGGGCCGTTACTCGGCCGAGGTCGACGCCGAGGTGGTGCCGCAGCCGCGCAACCGTGTGGCCCTGAAGATCAAGATCAACGAGGGCACCGTCGCTGCCATCCAGCACATCAACATCGTTGGCAACAACGTGTTCGATGACGACACCCTGGGGCAGCTGTTCGAGCTCAAGACGACTAACTGGTTGTCCTTCTTCAAGAACGACGACAAGTATGCCCGTGAAAAACTGTCCGGTGACCTGGAACGTCTGCGTTCCTACTACCTGGACCGCGGCTACATCAACATGGACATCGCGTCCACCCAGGTGTCCATCACGCCTGACAAGAAACACGTCTACATCACCGTCAACATCAACGAAGGCGAGAAGTACACCGTCCGTGACGTGAAGCTCTCCGGTGACCTCAAGGTGCCGGAAGACCAGGTCAAGTCGCTGCTGCTGGTGCAGCCAGGCCAGGTGTTCTCGCGCAAGGTGATGACCAGCACGTCCGAGCTGATCACCCGTCGCCTGGGTAACGAAGGCTATACCTTCGCCAACGTCAACGGCGTGCCTCAGCCAAACGACCAGGATCACACCGTGGACATCATGTTCGTGGTCGATCCGGGCAAGCGTGCCTACGTCAACCGCATCAACTACCGCGGCAACACCAAGACCGAAGACGAAGTGCTGCGCCGCGAAATGCGTCAGATGGAAGGCGGCTGGGCATCGACCTACCTGATCGACCAATCCAAGACCCGCCTTGAGCGCCTGGGCTTCTTCAAGGACGTGAACGTCGAGACCCCACCGGTACCGGGTACCGACGACCAGGTCGACGTGAACTACAGCGTCGAAGAGCAGGCCTCCGGTTCGATCACCGCCAGCGTCGGCTTTGCCCAGAGCGCGGGCCTGATCCTGGGTGGCTCGATCAGCCAGAGCAACTTCCTGGGTACCGGTAACAAGGTGTCCGTTGGCCTGACCCGGTCCGAGTACCAGTCGCGATACAACTTCGGCTTCGTTGATCCCTACTTCACTGCCGATGGCGTGAGCCTGGGTTACAACGCCTTCTACCGCAGCACCGACTACGACGACCTCGACGTCGACGTGGCGAGCTATGCGGTGGACAGCCTGGGTGCCGGTGTGAGCCTGGGTTACCCGATCAGCGAGACGTCGCGCCTGACCTATGGGTTGAGTGTGCAGCAGGACAAGCTGAAGACGGGTAAGTACACCGTTGACGAGATCTTCGATTTCATCAACAAGGAAGGCGAGAACTTCACCAACTTCAAAGCCTCGATCGGCTGGTCCGAATCGACGTTGAACAAAGGGGTGCTGGCAACACGTGGTCACTCGCAGAGCCTGAGCCTTGAAACCACAATTCCAGGCAGCGACTTGTCGTTCTACAAGCTGGACTACCGTGGCCAGCTGTTCAAGCCACTCAGCCAGAACTACACCCTGCGTCTGCACACTGAACTGGGTTACGGTGACGGCTTCGGTGGTACCTCCGGCCTGCCGTTCTATGAGAACTACTACGCGGGTGGCTTCAACTCCGTTCGCGGCTTCAAGGACAGCACCCTGGGGCCACGCAGTACCCCAAGTAAAAACAATCCGGTGAACGGCACTATCGAAGACCCTGACCAAGACCCGCTTCCATTCGGTGGCAACGTCCTGGTCCAGGGCGGCGTCGAGTTGCTGTTCCCGCTGCCGTTCGTCAAGGACCAGCGGTCCCTGCGTACCTCGGTCTTCTGGGACGTGGGTAACGTGTTCGACACCAACTGCGGTAAAAAACCGGACTGCGCTAAGGTCGGCTTCTCCGACATGGCCAGTTCGGTCGGTCTTGGCGTGACGTGGATCACGGCCTTGGGCCCGTTGAGCTTCAGCCTGGCGATGCCGATCAAGAAGCCGGACGAGGCAGACACCCAGGTGTTCCAATTCTCTCTGGGCCAGACCTTCTAAGGTCGGCCCTTGCTTAACGACAACGGTTTATCCAGGAGTTCATCGTGCGCAAGTTGACCCAAATGGCCGTAGTGGCCGCGGCGCTGGTCGCCACCCCGGCTTTCGCCGAAATGAAGGTTGCCGTTCTGAACTATCAGATGGCACTGCTCGAGTCCGATGCCGCCAAGAAGTACGCCGTGGATGCCGAAAAGAAGTTCGGCCCTCAGCTGACCAAGCTCAAGGGCCTGGAAAGCAGCGCCAAGGGCATCCAGGATCGCCTGATCAAGGGCGGCGACAAGATGCAGCAGCAGGAGCGTGAGCGCCTGGAGCTCGAGTTCAAGCAGAAGGCCCGCGACTTCCAGTTCCAGTCCAAGGAGCTGAACGAAGCCAAGGCCGTTGCCGACCGTGACATGCTCAAGCAGCTCAAGCCCAAGCTGGACGGCGCTGTCGAGGAAGTGATCAAGAAGGGCGGTTACGACCTGGTGCTCGAGCGCGGTGCGGTCATCGATGTCAAGCCTCAGTACGACATCACCCGCCAGGTTATCGAGCGTATGAACCAAGCCCGTTGATATGACCGTGACCATGACGCTTGGCCAACTGGCCGAGACCCTCGGGGCCACCCTCAAGGGTCCCGAGACGCTGCAGATCACAGGCCTTGCCACCTTGCAGGAGGCCGGGCCGGGTCAGTTGAGCTTTCTTGCCAACCCGCAGTACCGCAAGTACCTGGACGAGAGCCAGGCGGCTGCCGTGCTGCTCAAGGCGGCCGATGCCGAGGCGTTCGCCGGTCATGCCCTGATCGTTGCCGACCCCTACCTGGCGTATGCCCGCATTTCCCACCTCTTCGACCCCAAACCCAAGGCTGTGGCGGGGATTCACCCCAGCGCCGTGGTGGCCGGGGATGCCCAGGTGGATGCGACGGCCAGTATCGGGCCTTTCGCAGTCGTTGAAAGCGGTGCGCGCATTGGCGCCCATGTCACCATCGGCGCCCATTGCTTCATCGGTGCCCGCTGCGTGATCGGCGAAGGGGGCTGGCTGGCGCCGCGGGTCACGCTGTATCACGATGTCACCATTGGCAAGCGAGTGGTTATCCAGTCCGGCGCAGTGATCGGTGGTGAAGGCTTTGGCTTTGCCAACGAAAAAGGCGTGTGGCGCAAGATTGCCCAGATTGGCGGTGTGAGCATTGGTGACGATGTGGAGATCGGTGTGAACACGGCCGTGGACCGTGGCGCGCTGTCCGACACCTGCATCGCCGACGGCGTCAAGCTCGACAACCAGATCCAGATTGCCCACAACGTGCAGATCGGGGAGCATACGGCCATGGCCGCATGCGTGGGTATCTCCGGCAGCACGCGTATCGGCAAGCATTGCACCATCGCCGGTGGCGTGGGCATGGTCGGTCACATCGATGTCTGCGACAACGTTTTCGTGTCCGGGATGACCATGGTGACCCGCTCGATCACCGAGCCGGGTGGCTATTCTTCCGGTACTGCCATGCAGCCTCTGGCTGACTGGCGCAAGAGCGCCGCGCGCATCCGCCACCTGGACGACATGGCCAAGCGTCTCCAGCAGCTGGAAAAACGCATCGATACCGTGACCTCAGGTGGGCAGCCGACATCAGAAGGCTGATACCATTTCCTGAGCAAGAGTGAACAGTCGCTAGCTGGCTCCTCTTTGGATTGCAAAAGGAGCGTGTGGTCAGCACCTGCGCTCCCTATTCTTATACAGGCTTCCCCCCCGAAATGATGGACATCAACGAGATTCGCGAATACCTGCCTCACCGTTACCCGTTCCTGTTGGTGGACCGCGTGACGGATCTGGATTACGAGGCCCAGAGCATTCGTGCCTACAAGAATGTCAGCATCAACGAGCCGTTCTTCAACGGCCACTTCCCGGCGCACCCCATCATGCCCGGCGTCCTGATCATCGAAGCCATGGCCCAGGCGGCCGGCATTCTCGGTTTCAAGATGCTCGATGCCAAACCTGCCGACGGCACCTTGTACTACTTCGTCGGCTCCGACAAGCTGCGTTTCCGTCAGCCGGTGCTGCCGGGTGACCAGCTGGTGCTGGAAGCGAAGTTCCTGAGCCGCAAGAGCATGATCTGGAAGTTCGAATGCCGTGCCCTGGTCGACGGCAAGGCAGTATGCTCGGCCGAAATCACCTGTGCGGAACGCTCCCTATGAATTCGATTGATCCTCGGGCCATCATCGACCCTTCGGCCAAGCTGGCCGAAGGCGTCGAGGTGGGCCCTTGGTCGATCGTTGGCCCCGATGTCGAAGTCGGGGAGGGCACCGTCATCGGCCCACACGTTGTGCTCAAGGGGCCGACCCGGATCGGCAAGCACAACCGTATCTTCCAGTTTTCCTCGATTGGCGAAGACACCCCGGACCTCAAGTACAAGGGTGAGCCGACTCGCCTTGTGATCGGCGATCACAACGTTATCCGTGAAGGCGTCACGATCCATCGCGGTACCGTGCAGGATCGCGCCGAAACCACCGTCGGCGACCATAACCTGATCATGGCCTATGCCCACATTGGCCATGACAGCGTGATCGGCAGCCACTGCATCCTGGTCAACAACACCGCGCTGGCGGGCCATGTGCATGTGGGCGACTGGGCGATCCTGTCCGGGTTCACCCTGGTGCACCAGTATTGCCACATCGGTGCCCATGCGTTTTCCGGCATGGGCACGGCCATCGGCAAGGACGTACCCGCGTTCGTCACCGTTTTCGGCAGCCCCGCCGAAGCGCGCAGCATGAACTTCGAAGGCATGCGCCGCCGTGGTTTCAGCGACGAAGTAATCCATGTGCTGCGTCGTTGCTACAAGATCGTCTACCGCCAGGGCCTGACGGTGGAGGATGCATTGCGCGAACTCGAAGCGCCGGCAGCGCAGCATCCGGAGGTCGAGCTGTTCCGCCAGTCGATCGTGAGTTCGGCCCGCGGCATCACTCGCTGACATGGCCCAGCTCTGCGTAGCCCTGGTCGCGGGTGAAGCCAGCGGCGACATTCTCGGTTCCGGCTTGATGCGCGCCTTGAGGGCGCGCCATCCCGATGTGCGCTTCATCGGGGTCGGTGGCCCGCTCATGGAAGCCGAAGGCCTGCAATCCTACTTCCCCATGGAGCGCTTGGCCGTCATGGGGCTGGTCGAGGTGCTTGGTCGCCTGCGTGAATTGCTCAAGCGTCGCAAGCTGCTGGTCCAGACCCTGATCGAGCAGAAGCCGGACGTGTTCATCGGTATCGATGCGCCCGACTTTACCCTGGAGATCGAACTCAAGCTGCGCCAGGCGGGGATCAAGACCGTCCATTACGTCAGCCCATCAGTGTGGGCATGGCGGCAGAAGCGTGTGTTGAAAATCCGTCAGGGCTGCGACCTGATGCTGACACTGTTGCCGTTCGAGGCCCGCTTCTATGAAGAACAGGGCGTGCCGGTGCGATTCGTAGGCCACCCCCTGGCCGATACCATTGCCCTGCAGGCGGATCGGCCCGCAGCGCGCGCCGCCCTGGGGCTGGGCGATGGCCCGGTGGTCGCCCTGATGCCCGGCAGTCGTGGGGGCGAAGTCGGGCGCCTGGGTGCGCTGTTCCTGGATGCGGCGCAACGTCTGCAGCAGCAAGTGCCCGGTGTGCGCTTCGTGCTGCCTTGTGCCAACGACGCCCGCCGCGCGCAACTGGAGCAGATGCTCGAGGGGCGCGACTTGCCGTTGACCCTGCTTGATGGCCGCTCGCACGAGGCACTGGCCGCCTGTGACGCCGTTCTGATCGCATCGGGTACGGCCACCCTGGAAGCGCTGCTGTTCAAGCGGCCCATGGTGGTTGCCTATCGCCTGGCGCCGCTGACCTACTGGATACTCAAGCGGCTGGTCAAAAGCCCCTACGTGTCCTTGCCCAACCTGCTGGCGCGCCGTGCGCTGGTGCCTGAGTTGCTGCAAGACGCCGCGACCAGCGAAGCGCTGGTCGATGCGCTGCTGCCCTTGCTGCGCGACGGCACCGGACAAACCGACTCGTTCGACGAGATTCACCGCACCTTGCGCCGGGATGCCTCCAACCAGGCCGCCGACGCTGTGCTGGCCCTGCTGGAGAAACGCTGACATGCAGTTCGGTCTGGATTTCAATCTGGTCGAAGACCTGGTCGCCGGCGTCGACGAAGTGGGCCGCGGCCCCCTGTGTGGTGACGTGGTGACGGCTGCCGTGATCCTGGATCCGGCACGCCCAATCCTTGGGCTCAACGACTCGAAGAAGCTGACCCAGGCGCGCCGCGAAGCCTTGTTCGATGAAATTTGCGACAAGGCCCTGAGCTTTTTCATTGCCCGCGCCGCGGTCGAGGAAATCGATCGCCTCAACATCCTGCATGCCACCATGTTGGCCATGCAGCGCGCGGTGGAAGGTTTGCACATCACCCCGAACATGGCCTTGATCGACGGCAATCGCTGCCCGCAGCTGTCGGTACCATCGGCGTCGGTCGTGCAGGGGGACGCCAAAGTGCCTGCGATCGCGGCCGCTTCGATCCTGGCCAAGGTCACGCGGGATCGCGAGATGGGCGCCTTCGACCTGATCTACCCCGGCTACGGCATGGGCGCGCACAAAGGCTACCCGACGCCGGTGCACCTGGAGGCGCTGGCACGGCTCGGACCCACACCCATTCATCGTCGATCGTTTGCGCCCGTGCGTGCCGCCTGGGGTGAGCGTGAGGCTGTGACAGCCTCGTTGATCTGATACCCGCCGTTCCGTACCCAGGGTGCTCCAGGCCCTGCGTGGCCGGGCCGTGCGACTTACCCTGCACCCGCTCAGGTAGCCCTGCCGTCGCACGGCGGCAACCGGCGCCCAAAACCCCTGCCCAATTGAGCTACAATCGCGCCCTTGTCGTTTAGCACTGCTACAGGATCATTCATGTCGGTTTCCTTCGTTCACCTGCGCGTCCACTCCGAATTCTCGCTGGTCGACGGTCTGGTCCGGATCAAACCGCTGGCCAAGGCGCTGGCCGGGATGAACATGCCTGCGGTGGCGATCACTGACCAGAGCAACATGTGCTCGCTGGTGAAGTTCTACAAGGCGGCCATGGGGGCGGGCATCAAGCCGATCTGTGGTGCGGACCTGTGGTTGGCCGGCGAAGATGCACAGGCGCCACTGTCGCGCATCTGCTTCCTGGCCATGAACCCCCAGGGTTACCGTAACCTGACCGAGCTGCTCTCCCGGGGCTGGACCGAGGGCCAGCGCAATGGCCTGGTCATCATCCAGCGTGACTGGATTGCAGCGGCCAGTGAAGGTCTGATCGCGCTGTCGGCGGGCAAGGAAGGTGACATCGGCATGGCGTTGCTGGGGGGGCGCAGCGAGGAGGCGCAAGCGCTGCTGGAGGACTGGATGGCCATGTTCCCCGAGCGCTTTTATGTCGAAGTCCAGCGCACCAGTCGCCCCAGGGACGAAGAGTACGTGCATGCCGCCGTGGCCCTGGCCGATCGGCTGGGTGCGCCGATGGTGGCCACCAACGATGTGCGTTTCATCAAGCAGACCGATTTTGACGCCCACGAGACCCGGGTGTGCATCGGTGAAGGCTGGACACTGGACGATCCGCGTCGCCCGCGCCTGTACAGCGACCAGCAATACCTCAAGTCGGCCGAGGAGATGGCCGAGCTGTTCAGCGACCTGCCGGACGCCCTGGCCAACACCGTCGAAATCGCCAAGCGCTGCAATATCCAGGTGCAACTGGGCAAGTACTTCCTGCCCGACTTCCCGACGCCCAATGGCATGGGGATCGATGATTACCTGCGGCACGTGTCCCACGAAGGGCTGGAAGAACGCCTGGCGGTGCTGTGGCCGAAAGAGACCACGCCCGACTACGAGCAAAAGCGCCAGGTGTACCTGGACCGCCTCAAGTTCGAGCTGGATATCATCATCCAGATGGGCTTCCCCGGCTACTTCCTGATCGTGATGGACTTCATCAAGTGGGCCAAGAACAATGGCGTACCGGTGGGGCCTGGCCGGGGGTCGGGTGCAGGTTCGCTGGTGGCCTACGTGCTCAAGATCACCGACCTCGACCCACTGGCCTACGACCTGCTGTTCGAGCGCTTCCTGAACCCTGAACGGGTGTCCATGCCCGACTTCGACGTCGACTTCTGCATGGACGGTCGGGACCGGGTGATCGACTACGTGGCAGAGGCCTACGGGCGTAATGCCGTGAGCCAGATCATCACCTTCGGCACCATGGCGGCCAAGGCCGTGGTGCGCGACGTGGCGCGCGTGCAAGGCAAGTCCTACGGCCTGGCCGATCGTCTGTCGAAGATGATTCCGTTCGAAGTGGGCATGACCCTGGAGAAGGCCTACGAGCAGGAAGAAATCCTGCGCGATTTTCTCAAGGGTGACGAAGACGCTCGTGAAATCTGGGACATGGCCCTGAAGCTCGAAGGCGTCACGCGCGGTACCGGCAAGCATGCCGGTGGCGTGGTCATCGCGCCGACCAAGCTCACCGATTTCTCGCCCATCGCCTGCGACGAAGAGGGCGGCGGCCTGATCACCCAGTTCGACAAGGACGACGTGGAGGCGGCGGGCCTTGTGAAGTTCGACTTCCTCGGCCTGCGCACCCTGACCATCATCAAGTGGGCGATGGAGATCATCAACCGTGAGCAGGCCAAGAAAGACCTGCCCGACCTGAACATCGACTTCATCCCGCTCGATGACCGCAAGACCTACGAACTGTTGCAGAAGGCCGAAACCACGGCGGTGTTCCAGCTCGAGTCGCGCGGCATGAAAGAGCTGATCAAGAAGCTCAAGCCCGACTGCCTCGAAGACCTCATCGCCTTGGTGGCATTGTTCCGTCCCGGCCCGCTGCAGTCGGGGATGGTGGACGACTTCATCAACCGCAAGCACGGCCGTGCCGAGCTGGCCTACCCGCATCCGGACTATCAGTACGAAGGCTTGCAGCCGGTGCTGGCGCCGACCTACGGCATCATCCTGTATCAGGAACAGGTGATGCAGATTGCCCAGGTCATGGCCGGTTACACCCTGGGCGGCGCCGACATGCTGCGCCGGGCGATGGGCAAGAAAAAGCCCGAGGAAATGGCCAAGCAGCGTGGCGGTTTCATCGAAGGCTGTGCCAACAATGGAATCGATGGGGATCTTGCAGGCAACATCTTCGACCTGGTAGAGAAGTTCGCAGGCTACGGCTTCAACAAATCTCATTCGGCGGCCTATGGCCTGGTGTCCTATCAGACGGCCTGGCTCAAGACCCACCACCCGGCACCGTTCATGGCGGCGGTGCTGTCGGCGGACATGCACAACACCGACAAGGTGGTGGTGCTGGTCGAGGAAGTGCGCACCATGAAGTTGCGTCTGGATGCGCCAGATGTGAACTTCTCGGACTTCAAGTTCACCGTCAACGACGATGGCCGCATCGTCTATGGCCTAGGCGCGATCAAGGGCGTAGGCGAGGGGCCTGTGGAGGCGATCGTCGAGGCCCGTGCCGAGGGCGGCCCGTTCAAGGATCTGTATGACTTCTGCGAGCGCATCGACCTCAAGCGCGTCAACAAGCGCACCCTCGATGCGCTGGTGCGCAGTGGCGCGCTGGACCGGCTCGGCCCGCACTTTCACGACGAGATCAAGGCCTACCACGCCCACATCGACATCAATCGGGCCATCCTGCTGGCCGCACTGGGCGATGCCATCAAGGCGGCCGAGCAGACGGCCCGCACGGCCGATAGCGGCCACATCGACCTGTTCGGGGGCATGTTCGACGAACCGGACGCCGACGTGTATGCCAGTTACCGCAAGGCGCGGCCACTGACACTCAAGGAGCGGCTCAAGGGCGAGAAGGACACGTTGGGCCTTTACCTCACCGGCCACCCGATCGATGAATACGAGACTGAAATCCGCCGCTTCGCGCGCCAGCGCATCATCGACCTCAAGCCGTCGCGCGAAACCCAGACCATTGCCGGCATGATCATCGCCCTGCGGGTCATGAAGAACAAAAAGGGCGACAAGATGGGGTTCGTCACCTTGGACGACAGGTCTGGGCGTATCGAGGCCTCGCTGTTTGCCGATGCCTATATCACGGCCCAATCACTGTTGCAGAACGATGCGATGGTGGTGGTCGAAGGTGAGGTCAGCAACGACGATTTCTCGGGTGGCCTGCGGCTGCGGGTCAAGCAGGTGATGACCTTGGAGGATGCCCGCACCAAGCTGGCCGAGAGCCTGCGCCTGAAGGTCGCCCACGAGGCGCTCAAGGGCGATCGCCTCAAGTGGCTGGGTGAGCTGATCACTCGTCACCGCGGCGCCTGCCCGATCACGCTGGAATACACCGGCAGCGATGCCAAGGCGATGCTGCAATTTGGCGACCAGTGGGCCATCGACCCCGCAGACGGGCTGATTCAGACCCTGCGTGACCAGTTCGGACGTGAGAACGTCTTTTTGCAATACCGTTGAGCCGCTCAACATTTAATCTCGACCTGAAGGCGCCTGATCCCTTAAGGTATGGCGCCAAACGGATCAACCGGCCGGCCGCCTGGCCGTAGACCCAAGACGGATGACTATGAACCCGAACTTTCTCGACTTCGAACAGCCGATTGCCGACCTGCAAGCCAAGATCGAAGGCCTGCGCCTGGTAGGCAACGACAATTCGCTGAACATCAGCGATGAAATTGCCCGTCTGCAAGACAAGAGCAATACCCTGACCGAAAGCATCTTCGGCAACCTGACCAGCTGGCAGATCGCTCGCCTGGCACGTCACCCGCGTCGTCCCTACACCCTGGACTACCTGCAGCACATCTTCACCGAATTCGAAGAACTGCACGGCGATCGCCACTTCTCCGACGATGCCGCCATCGTTGGCGGTACCGCACGCCTGGACGGCAAGCCAGTCATGGTCATCGGGCACCAGAAGGGCCGCGAAGTGCGGGAAAAGGTTCGCCGCAACTTCGGCATGCCCCGCCCCGAGGGCTACCGCAAGGCGTGCCGCCTGATGGAAATGGCCGAGCGTTTCCGCATGCCGATCCTGACCTTCATCGACACGCCGGGTGCCTATCCAGGCATCGATGCCGAGGAACGTAACCAGAGCGAGGCCATCGCCTGGAACCTGCGCGTGATGGCGCGCCTGAAGACGCCCATCATCGCCACGGTAATCGGTGAAGGCGGGTCGGGCGGCGCGCTGGCCATTGGCGTGTGCGACCAGCTGAACATGCTGCAGTACTCCACCTACTCGGTCATTTCGCCCGAAGGCTGCGCTTCGATCCTGTGGAAGACGGCCGACAAGGCTGCCGATGCCGCCGAGGCCATGGGCATCACGGCTGAGCGCCTCAAGAGCCTGGACATCGTCGACAAGGTCATCCCGGAGCCACTGGGTGGCGCTCACCGTGATCCTGCCGCCATGTCCGAAAGCATCCGCGCCGAGCTGGTGGAGCAGCTGGACATGCTCAGCGGCTTGGACCACGACGCACTGTTGGCGCGCCGTTATGATCGCCTGATGAGCTACGGCGTCTGATCGCCCTTGGGGCCGTCTGTCGGTCCCCTTGGTGAGCCTGTATTCCAGGCTCACCGGCATCTGTCCCCAGGTTGATCGAAGCTTCGATGATTGATCTCGCCCCCTGGCTTTGCGCCCGCACCTGGTACGTCGCCCTCTCTGGCGGCCTCGATTCCACCGTCCTGCTGCATTGGCTCGCCGCCTACGCCCGTAGCCATCCTGCACCGCCGCTACGCGCGATTCACATCAATCATGGCCTGCAACCCGTCGCGCAGGCGTGGCCTGACCATTGCCAGCGTCTCTGCTATGACCTGGGTGTCGAGCTGCAGGTCATCGAGGTCGACGTCGCCCCAGGCGCGAGCCTGGAGCAGGCTGCCCGTCAAGCCCGTTACGCCGCGTTCGAGGATGTATTGGCGGCAGGTGACATGCTGTTCACCGGCCAGCACCGCGACGATCAGGCTGAAACGCTGCTGTTTCGTCTGCTGCGGGGCGCGGGGTTGCGTGGCCTTGCGGCGATGCCGAGGGAGCGGGCGCTAGGGCAGGGCAGGCTGGTCAGGCCGTTGCTTGGTTGTTCCCGGCAACAGTTGCAAAGCTATGCTCAGGCGCATGCGTTGGGCTGGGTCGAGGACCCTTCGAATGCCGATACACGGTTTGCCCGCAACTATCTGCGCAGGGAGGTCTTGCCGTCCCTTGGGCAGCGCTGGCCGCAAGCCGGGCAGAACCTGGCCCGTGCCGCCGAACACCTGGGCGAAGCCCTGAGCCTGCTGGACGAGCTGGCCGAGAACGATCTGGCGCCTGTGCGCCAGGGCGCTCCTGCTGCTTGGCCTGGGCTCGATTCGCTGGACCTGGCCGGCCTGCTCGCGCTTTCACCTGCCCGCCAGCGCAATGCGTTGCAGTATTGGCTCAGCCACCGAACCCGGTTGCCCGACACGCGCCACTGGGCCGGCTGGGCGGACCTGCGCGACGCCGCCGGCGATGCCTGCCCCGTATGGCAACTGGCCGATGGCCAACTGGTGCGCAGCCAGGGGCGCATCTGGTGGCTGAGCGGCGACTGGTTGCAAACGCCCTGTAAGGCCATGGAGTGGGAAAACGCCGATCAGCCGTTGGCCTTGCCTGGCAACGGTAGCGTGCGACTTGTTGGCGCAGGCGCGCTGACGGGCCTGCGTATCGGCTACCGTCAGGGCGGTGAATGGCTGGATATCCCAGGGCGCGGGCGACGTGATCTCAAGCGCTTGCTCAATGAACTGCACGTGCCGCATTTTCTGCGCCTGCGCCTGCCGCTGCTCTACCAAGGCGAGCGGCTGCTGGCGGTGGCCAACCTGCCCGGTCTGGCCCAGGGCGATTACTGCCTGCACTGGCAGTTGCCGACCAGCGCGCAAGGTTTGAGCTAGTGGGTACATTCGGGTAGACTACCCTCCCTTCTTGATACAGCTTCTGTGGGTTCCGCGAAAACACAGGAGTTGCCGATTACCAAGCAGTTTTTTGCTGGGCTGATTCTTAGAAATGACGAGCGAGCGCCCTGCCAGGGTTACCCCTGGTCTGTACACACGCGGCAGTTTTTCGAGATGCACTGTGATTGACGCAGGTGATCGGGGGCGTTTGCCCTCCTTCGCTATCTCCGGCGGCGCTGGCCGCTTTAACGCAGACTTCTAGGGTTTTTCATGACGCGCTACATATTCGTCACGGGCGGTGTTGTTTCTTCATTGGGGAAAGGCATTGCCTCGGCTTCCCTGGCGGCCATCCTGGAGGCGCGGGGCCTGAAGGTCACCATGCTCAAGCTGGATCCGTACATCAACGTCGACCCAGGCACCATGAGCCCGTTCCAGCACGGTGAAGTATTCGTCACCCAGGACGGCGCCGAAACCGACCTGGACCTGGGCCACTATGAGCGGTTCATCCGCACCACCATGACCCAGAACAACAACTTCACCACCGGCCGCGTCTACGAGCACGTGCTGCGCAAGGAACGCCGTGGTGACTACCTGGGCGCGACCATCCAGGTCATCCCGCACATCACCGATGAAATCAAGCGCCGCATCATCAAGGGTGCAGGCGATGCCGATGTGGCCCTGGTCGAGATCGGCGGCACCGTGGGTGACATCGAGTCCCAGCCGTTCCTCGAAGCCATTCGCCAGCTGCGCGTGGAAGTAGGCTCCAAGCGCGCGATGCTGATGCACCTGACGCTGGTGCCTTACATCGCCACCGCCGGTGAAACCAAGACCAAGCCGACCCAGCACTCGGTCAAGGAACTGCGCTCCATCGGCCTGCAGCCTGACGTGCTGATCTGCCGCTCCGATCATCCTGTCGATGCATCCTCGCGCCGCAAGATCGCCTTGTTCACCAACGTTGAAGAGCGTGCGGTGATTTCGCTGGAAGACGTCGACACCATTTACAAGATTCCAGGTGTCTTGCATGCCCAGGGCCTGGACGACTTCGTCGTCGAGCGTTTCGGCCTGCAGTGCACGGGTGCCGACCTGTCCGAGTGGGACAAGGTGGTCGACGCCAAGCTCAACCCGGAGCATGAAGTCACCATCGCCATGGTCGGCAAGTACATGGAGCTGCTCGATGCGTACAAGTCGCTGATCGAAGCGATGAGCCACGCGGGCATCACCAACCGCACCAAGGTCAACCTGCGCTACATCGATTCCGAAGACATCGAGAACCAGGGTACCAGCCTGCTCGAAGGCGCCGATGCCATTCTGGTCCCCGGTGGGTTCGGTCTGCGCGGTGTCGAAGGCAAGATCACGGCGGTGCAATACGCCCGTGAGAACAAGGTGCCGTACCTGGGTATCTGCCTGGGCATGCAAGTGGCCGTCATCGAGTTCGCCCGTAACGTGATGGGCTGGAGCGACGCCAACTCCACCGAGTTTGATCGCGACAGCGGCCACCCGGTCGTCGGCCTGATCACCGAGTGGGCAGATGCCACCGGCGCGGTCGAAACCCGCAGCGAGGCGTCCGACCTGGGTGGCACCATGCGCCTGGGCGCCCAGGACTGCCAGCTGGCTGCAGGTTCCAACGTGCATGCGTGCTATGGCAAGGACATCATCACCGAGCGCCACCGTCACCGCTACGAAGTGAACAACAACCTGCTGCCGCAACTGGTGGACGCGGGCCTGGTGGTTTCCGGTCGTTCCGAAGACGGTGCCCTGGTCGAGGTGGTGGAGTCCAAGGACCACCCCTGGTTTGTCGCCTGCCAGTTCCACCCGGAGTTCACCTCCACCCCACGCGATGGCCACCCGCTGTTCAGTGGCTTCGTCAAGGCGGCGCTCGCCCAGAAGAACAAGGCCTGATCCATGCCCCAGAAGATCATCCGCGTCGGTCACATCGATATCGCCAACGACAGGCCATTCGTCCTGTTCGGTGGCATGAACGTTCTGGAATCCCGCGACCTGGCCATGGAGGTGTGCGAAGAGTACGTGCGGGTTACCGAAAAGCTCGGTATCCCGTATGTGTTCAAGGCCAGCTTCGACAAGGCCAACCGGTCCTCGGTCACCTCCTACCGCGGCCCTGGCATGGAAGAAGGCCTGAAGATCTTCGAGGAGATCAAGCGTACCTTCAACGTGCCGGTGATTACCGATGTGCACGAGCCTTACCAGGCCGAGCCGGTAGCCAAGGTCTGCGACATCATCCAGTTGCCGGCTTTCCTGTCGCGCCAGACCGACCTGGTGGTGGCGATGGCAAAGACCGGCGCGGTGATCAATATCAAGAAGGCCCAGTTCCTCGCACCCCAGGAGATGAAACACATCCTGACCAAGTGCGAAGAAGCCGGTAATGACCAGTTGATCCTGTGCGAGCGTGGTTCGAGCTTCGGTTACAACAACCTGGTCGTGGACATGCTCGGCTTCGGTGTCATGAAGCAGTTCGAATACCCGGTGTTCTTCGACGTGACCCATGCCCTGCAGATGCCGGGTGGTCGTGCCGACTCCGCTGGCGGGCGCCGCGCTCAGGTGACCGACCTGGCCAAGGCTGGCATGAGCCAGGGGCTGGCAGGGCTGTTCCTCGAAGCTCACCCCGATCCGGACAACGCCAAGTGCGACGGCCCGTGTGCCCTGCGCCTGGACAAGCTGGAGCCATTCCTGGCTCAGCTCAAGCAACTGGATGACCTGGTGAAAAGTTTTCCGACGGTAGAAACCGCGTAAAGCACTTTTCTCGGGTAAAGTACCGTCCGATTCACCCCTGACCACTCGGTCAGGGGCTCCCTTCGCCGGGCCTGCCACAGCATCCTCGTCCGGTGAACGGCAAGAATTTTCTAAGCTGCGTTGTTTTCGTCAATTCTGGAGTGCTTACAACAATGGCAAAAATCGTCGACATCAAAGGTCGTGAAGTTCTCGATTCGCGTGGCAACCCCACCGTGGAAGCCGATGTACTGCTCGACAACGGCATCATCGGCAGCGCGTGCGCGCCGTCCGGTGCTTCCACCGGCTCGCGCGAAGCGCTGGAGCTGCGTGATGGCGACAAGAGCCGTTACCTGGGCAAGGGTGTGCTGAAGGCTGTCGCCAACATCAATGGCCCGATCCGCGACCTGCTGCTGGGCAAGGATCCTTCCGACCAGAAGGCCCTGGACCACGCCATGATCGAGCTGGACGGTACCGAGAACAAGGCCAAGCTGGGCGCCAACGCGATCCTGGCCGTGTCCCTGGCGGCTGCCAAAGCGGCTGCCCAGGATCAGGACCTGCCCCTGTACGCCCACATTGCCAACCTTAACGGCACTCCAGGCCAGTACTCGATGCCGGTACCGATGATGAACATCATCAACGGTGGCGAGCATGCCGACAACAACGTCGATATTCAGGAGTTCATGGTCCAGCCGGTGGGTGCCAAGACCTTCTCCGACGGCCTGCGCATGGGGACCGAGATCTTCCATCACCTCAAGGCCGTGCTCAAGGCCCGTGGCCTGAACACTGCCGTCGGTGACGAAGGGGGCTTCGCCCCTAACCTGGCCTCCAACGAAGACGCCCTGGGCGCCATCGCCGAAGCCGTCGAGAAAGCCGGCTACAAACTGGGCACCGACGTGACCCTGGCCCTGGACTGCGCCGCCTCCGAGTTCTATGAAGACGGCAAGTACAACCTGTCCGGCGAAGGCAAGTCGTTCGACGCCGAAGGCTTTGCCGACTACCTCAAGGGCCTGACCGAGCGCTTCCCGATCATTTCGATCGAAGATGGCCTGGACGAGTCCGACTGGGCTGGCTGGAAAATCCTCACCGACAAGATCGGCGAGAGGGTGCAACTGGTCGGTGACGACCTGTTCGTGACCAACACCAAGATCCTCAAGGAAGGCATCGAGAAGGGCATCGGTAACTCGATCCTGATCAAGTTCAATCAGATCGGCTCGCTGACCGAGACCCTGGAAGCCATCCAGATGGCCAAGGCCGCCGGTTACACGGCCGTGATCTCCCACCGCTCGGGTGAAACCGAAGATTCCACCATCGCCGACCTGGCCGTGGGTACTGCGGCCGGTCAGATCAAGACGGGCTCGCTGTGCCGCTCCGACCGCGTGTCCAAGTACAACCAACTGCTGCGTATCGAAGAGCAACTGGGTGCCAAGGCGGTTTACCGTGGCCGTACCGAGTTTCGCGGCTAAGCAAGAGATGGTAAAAAGACAGCAGCCGGAGCTGTAGGAACGTTCGTACCGTAACTTCCTACGTTCCATCGGGTTTCTGTCTGAGAAGCCTGGCCTCGGCCAGGCTTCGTGCTATCTGAGACCCTGAACCAACAGGGTCTTTCAACCTGGATATCTTGATGCGCAGTCCTTATTGGTTGTTCCTGGTCCTGCTTCTGCTGCTGGGCGGCCTGCAATACCGTTTGTGGGTAGGCAATGGCAGCCTGGCGCAGGTGGCCGAGCTCAAGCAGCAGATTGACGAGCAGCATGCCGAGAACGAGCGGCTGCTGGAGCGTAACCGTGTGCTCGACGCCGAAGTGCTGGAGTTGAAAAAAGGCATGGAAACCGTCGAAGAGCGTGCCCGCCACGAGCTCGGCATGGTCAAGGAAGGCGAAACCCTCTTTCAGTTGCCCCAGAAATGAGTGAGCGCTTGCCGGCCTTCTGGGCCGTGATCCCTGCAGCGGGTGTGGGCGCTCGCATGGCTGCAGATCGTCCCAAGCAATACCTGGAGCTGGCAGGGCAGACCATCATCGAGCACAGCCTGGCGTGTTTTCTCGGCCACCCCTCCCTCAAGGGGGTCGTGGTCAGCATCGCTGAACACGACCCGTACTGGCCCGGCCTTCGGTGCGCCAGCGACCCGCGCATCCGCCGGGCTGCCGGAGGGCGCGAGCGTGCTGACTCGGTGCTCAATGCCTTGTTGCTGTTGCATGCCCAGGGCGCGGAGGATGATGACTGGGTGTTGGTGCACGACGCGGCGCGGCCCAACCTGGCACGCAGTGACCTGGACAAGCTGCTGGCTGAATTGGCAGATGATCCAGTGGGCGGCCTGTTGGCCGTACCTGCCCGTGACACGCTCAAAAGGGCCGACGGCCACGGGCGCGTCAGCGCCACGGTTGACCGCAGCACCATTTGGCAGGCCTATACACCGCAGATGTTCCGTTTGGGGGCGCTGCATCGGGCACTGGCCGAGTGCCTGGTGTCGGATGTGGTGGTGACCGATGAGGCTTCGGCCATCGAATGGTCCGGTCAATCGCCACGGCTGATCGAGGGCCGCAGTGACAACCTCAAGGTTACGCGCCCTGAAGACCTGGAGTGGCTGCGCCAGCGCTGGAGTGGGAGACGTTGACCTGGGCCGTTCACCTCGCCAGTGATTGAATCAGGCTGCCAGCGCCCGCCATTGTGGCTGAGCGCCGGTCATGCCCGATACTCCGGCAGACCTGCCAGGCCCTCTTTCAGATAGTCCACCAGGCGCCGCACTTTGGGCGACAGGTGCCGCTGCTGCGGGTACAAGGCCCACACCGCCGTATTGGGAGGTTGGTGGGCTTGCAGCAGCGGGACCAAAGCACCGCTGTGCAGGTGTTCGAGCACGTAGTAATCTGGCAATTGGCATAAGCCGATGCCCTGAAGCGCCGCGTCCAGCACCGCCTGGCCGCTGTTGCACCGCCAGTTGCCCTGAACGCGCTGGCTGATTTCACGCCCCTCCATTTGCAACGCCCACACATCGGAACTGCCTATCAGACAGTTGTGCCTGGCCAGTTCCGACAGGCTGTGCGGCCTGCCGTAGCGCGCCAGGTAGCCTGGCGAGGCGCACACGTACATGCGCCGGGGTGCCAGACGCGTCGCGATCAGGCGCGAGTCGGCCAGGCGACCGAGGCGGATGGCCAGGTCCATGCCTTCGTGCAGCAGGTCCAGGGTCTGGTTGCTCAGTTCGACGTCCACCCTCAACTGCGGGTACAACGCCATGAAACGGGTGACCAAGGGCACGATGAAGCGCTCGCCATAGGCCACGGCGCACGTCATGCGCAGCAGTCCCTTGGGCTCGCTGGCCAGATCGCCCATCGCCCGCAGCGCTTCCTCGCGTCCGTCCTGCAAGCGCTGGCAGTGCTGCAGGAACGTCTGGCCGGCCTCGCTGAGGGTGACCTTCCGTGTGCTGCGATACAGCAAGCGCGTCTGTACACGTTCTTCCAGGCGCGCTATCTGCCGGCTTACATGGGAAGAGGACACGCCCAGCCGTTCAGCCGCCGCCGTGAACTGACCCGATTCGGCCACGGCGACGAATTCATCGATGCCCTCCCAGCGGTTATTCATGATTATCCCTGCACAGCAATAATGTTTTGTCTTTCACCCGATTATTCAACAAATGCAGGTGAAATACACTGTCTGCCGATTTCGTTTATCTATCTGGAGACCCTGCGATGATCAAGTCCCGCGCTGCCGTAGCTTTCGAAGCCAAGAAACCCTTGGAAATTGTCGAAGTCGATGTGGCCATGCCCAAGGCGGGCGAGGTGTTGCTGCGCGTGGTCGCCAGCGGCGTGTGCCACACCGATGCCTATACCTTGTCCGGTGCTGACCCGGAAGGCATCTTCCCGTCGATCCTCGGCCACGAAGGCGGCGCGATCGTCGAAGCCGTGGGCGAGGGCGTGACCTCGGTGGCGGTGGGTGACCATGTGATTCCGCTGTATACCCCTGAGTGTGGCAAGTGCAAATTCTGCCTGTCCGGCAAGACCAACCTGTGTCAGGCCATCCGCGCCACCCAAGGCAAGGGCCTGATGCCCGACGGCACCACGCGTTTCTCCTACAAAGGTCAGCAGTTGTTCCACTACATGGGCACCTCGACCTTCTCCGAATACACCGTGTTGCCGGAAATTTCGGTGGCCAAGATCCAGAAAGAGGCGCCGCTGGAGAAGGTCTGCCTGCTGGGCTGCGGCGTGACCACGGGTATTGGCGCAGTGCTGAACACCGCCAAGGTACAACCGGGTGATACTGTCGCCGTCTTCGGGCTGGGCGGCATTGGCCTCTCGGCCATCATCGGTGCGGTCAAGGCCAAGGCCTCGCGCATCATCGCCATCGACATCAACCCGGCCAAGTTCGAAATCGCTCGCCAACTGGGCGCTACCGATTGCATCAACCCCAAGGAGTACGATCGCCCGATCCAGGAAGTGATCGTCGACCTGACCGACGGCGGCGTGGACTTCTCCTTCGAGTGCATCGGCAACGTGCAACTGATGCGTGCCGCCCTGGAGTGCTGCCACAAGGGCTGGGGCGAGTCGGTGATCATCGGTGTCGCCGGCGCCGGTCAGGAAATCGCCA
Organism: Pseudomonas sp. SGAir0191; assembly: GCF_002812565.2. NCBI lineage: Bacteria > Pseudomonadati > Pseudomonadota > Gammaproteobacteria > Pseudomonadales > Pseudomonadaceae > Pseudomonas > Pseudomonas sp. SGAir0191. The sequence continues at coordinate 3,779,322 of NZ_CP025035.2, read as the reverse complement.
CCCGGCCGTTCCAATTGGTCACCGGGCGCGTCTGGCGCGGTTCGGCCTTCGGCGGCGTGCGTGGCCGCAGCGAATTGCCGAGCTACGTGGAAATGTCCGAAAAGGGCGAGATTCCGCTGGATACCTTCATCACCCACACCATGGGCCTGGAGGACATCAACAAGGCCTTCGACCTGATGCACGAAGGCAAGAGCATTCGCAGCGTCATCCACTTCTGAGGCTTGCCATGACTCTGGACAACATCTCCTGCCAGAAGAGCTTCGGCGGCTGGCACAAGCGTTACCGCCACACCTCCAAGGTGCTGGGTTGCGACATGGTCTTCGCCGTCTACCTGCCACCTCAGGCCGAGCAGGGCGAGAAGCTGCCGGTGCTGTACTGGCTTAGCGGCTTGACCTGCAACGACGAGAACTTCATGCAGAAGGCCGGCGCCCAGCGCCTGGCCGCAGAGCTGGGGCTGATCATCGTGGCGCCCGACACCAGCCCTCGCGGCGAGCAGGTACCCGGCGATCCTGATGGTGCCTGGGACTTTGGTCTGGGTGCTGGCTTCTACCTCAACGCCACGCAGCAACCCTGGGCCCAGCACTACCGCATGCATGATTATGTGGTGCAGGAACTGCCAGCCCTGATCGAGGCGCATTTCCCCGCCTCGGGCGAGCGCAGCATCAGTGGACACTCCATGGGCGGGCACGGCGCCCTGGTCTGCGCATTGCGCAACCCCGGCCGCTATCGCTCGGTGTCGGCGTTTTCGCCGATCTGCAACCCGATGGATTGCCCTTGGGGCGAAAAGGCCTTCAGCCGCTACCTGGGTGAAGAGCGCGCGCGTTGGCGTGAGTGGGATGCCAGCGTGTTGCTGGCCGAAACCCCGTCGGGGCAGTGCCCCCCGTTGCTGGTGGACCAGGGCGATCGCGACGACTTCCTCGAAAAGCAGCTCAAGCCTGAGGCCCTGGAGCAAGCGGCGCGCAAAGGCGGGCATGAGCTGACCCTGCGCCTGCAGCCTGGCTACGATCACAGCTACTACTTCATCGCCAGCTTCATCGAGGAGCACCTGCGCCACCACGCGGTAGCCCTGGGACGGGTGTAGCCGTAGGGCAGCCAGCCGGCGACGTTCGCCGGCTCTGCACCTTGGCGTGGCAAATGCAGGTAGAATCACGCCCTGACTCATTCAGGGCGTTTTCTTATGCGTATTGGCCACGGCTACGATGTGCACCGGTTCTGCGACGGTGATTTCATTACCCTGGGCGGGGTGCGTATCCCCCACAAGTTCGGCCTGCTGGCCCATTCCGATGGTGACGTGCTGCTGCATGCCCTGAGCGATGCATTGCTTGGCGCCGCCGCGCTGGGTGATATCGGCAAGCACTTCCCCGACACCGATCCGCAATTCAAGGGCGCCGACAGCCGCGTGCTGCTGCGTCATGTGCTGGATGTCGTTCGGGCCAAGGGCTGGCAAGTGGGCAACGTCGACGCGACCATCATTGCCCAGGCGCCGAAGATGGCACCCCACATCGAGGTCATGCGCCAGCGCATCGCCGACGACCTCGCGGTGGGCCTCGACCAAGTCAACGTCAAGGCCACGACGACCGAGAAGCTGGGCTTCGCCGGGCGTGAGGAGGGGATCGCCGTTCACGCGGTTGCCCTGTTGCTGCCGGCATGACCGAATTGGATCTGTTGGGCCCACGGGCATCGGGGCAAGCCCTGGGCACGGCTGTGCTCAAGGCCGTTGCCGAAGATTTTCAGGTTGACGAAGTGCTTGATATCCCGCTGTCTGGCCAAGGCGAGCACCTGTGGCTATGGGTGGAAAAGCGTGAGCTCAATACCGAGGAAGCGGCCCGCCGCCTGGCCAGGGCCGCCGGCGTGCCTGCGCGCGCCATCAGCTACGCCGGGCTCAAGGACCGCCAGGCCTTGACCCGCCAGTGGTTCAGCCTGCATTTGCCGGGCAAGGCCGACCCAGACCTGTCGCGGGCTGAGGATGCCAATCTGCGCGTGCTCAAGCAGATGCGCCACCAGCGTAAATTGCAGCGCGGCGCGCATTCGTCCAACGGCTTCACGCTGCGCCTGACCCAACTGGCAGCCGATCATCAGGCTGTCGATGCGCGCCTGGCCCAGCTCAAGGCGAACGGTGTGCCCAATTACTTCGGTACCCAGCGCTTCGGGCATGCCGGCGGCAACGTGCATGACGCCCTGGGTTGGGCCGAGCGCCAGGCCTTGCCTGAGCAACGTAACGTTCGTTCGCGCCTGCTTTCAGCCGGTCGCAGCTACCTGTTCAACCAGGTGCTGGCCGCACGGGTAAACGATGGCAGCTGGGCCCGTGCGCAAGTGGGCGATCTGCTGGCGTTCACCAACAGCCGCAGTTTTTTCCCCGCTGCTGAGGCCGAATGCGCCGATCCTCGCCTGGCCGTTCTCGACCTGCACCCTACAGGCCCTCTGTGGGGCGAGGGTGATTCGCCAGCCGGCGGTCGAACCGGGGCGTTGGAGAATTCGGTCGGTGCCGCCCAGCCCGCGCTGTGCCAGTGGTTGGCAAAGGCGGGCATGGATCACGAACGGCGTATTCTGCGGCTCCCTATTACTGGCCTTACGTGGCATTATCCCGAGCCTGATATCCTGCAACTGGAATTCGTCCTTCCGGCCGGATGCTTCGCCACCGTCGTGGTGCGCGAGGTGGTGGATCTGGTGTCGGCAGGGCAGACGGACAGCCCATGCGTATTCTGATTTCGAACGACGACGGTGTGACCGCACCAGGCATCGCCGCGCTGCACGCTGCGCTTGCCGATTACGCGCAGTGCACGGTCATTGCACCTGACCAAGACAAGAGCGGCGCCGGCAGCTCGCTGACGTTGGATCGGCCGCTGCACCCGCAGACGCTGGCCAACGGCTTCATCAGCCTCAATGGTACGCCGACCGACTGCGTGCACCTGGGGCTGAACGGTCTGTTGCCGTACACGCCGGACATGGTCGTGTCGGGCATCAACCTGGGGGCCAACCTGGGCGATGACGTGCTGTACTCGGGCACGGTGGCCGCAGCGCTGGAGGGGCGCTTCCTGGGCGGTACGTCGCTCGCGTTCTCGCTGCTTTCGCGCCAACCGGACAACCTGCCGGCCGCGGCCCATATCGCCCGCCGTCTGGTCGAGGCACAGTCGCGCCTGGCGCTGCCGCCGCGTACCGTCCTCAATGTCAACATACCCAACCTGCCGCTCGAGCGCATTCGTGGCATCCAGCTGACGCGACTGGGTCATCGGGCGCGGGCTGCGGCACCCACCAAGGTGGTCAACCCGCGTGGCAAGGAAGGCTACTGGATCGCAGTTGCCGGTGATGCCGAGGACGGCGGTCCGGGTACTGACTTCCATGCGGTGATGCAAGGCTATGTTTCCATCACCCCGTTGCAGCTTGACCGAACCTTCAACGACGCCTTCGAGCAGCTCGATGGCTGGCTGGAGGGCTTGCTTTGATGCGTGAGGACGATATGTTGCGTCGGGGCATCGGCATGACGTCCCAACGCACCCGCGAGCGCCTGATCCAGCGGCTGTGCGAGGAGGGCGTGTCCAGCCCCCAGGTGCTCGATGTGATACGCCGCACGCCACGCCACCTGTTCGTGGACGAGGCACTGGCCCATCGGGCCTATGAAGATACCGCGCTGCCCATCGGCCACAACCAGACCATTTCGCAACCGTTCATGGTGGCGCACATGAGCGAATTGCTGCTGGAGGCGGGCCCGCTGGATAAGGTGCTGGAGATCGGCACGGGCTCGGGCTACCAGACCGCCGTGCTGGCGCAATTGGTCGAGCGGGTATTCTCGGTCGAGCGCATCAAGGTTCTGCAGGACCGGGCCAAGGAACGCCTGGTGGAGCTGAACCTGCGCAACGTGGTGTTTCGTTGGGGCGATGGTTGTGAAGGGTGGCCGGCACTGGCCCCCTACAATGGCATCATCGTCACCGCCGTTGCGCCGGAAGTGCCCCAGGCGCTGCTCGATCAACTGGCGCCGGGTGGGCGGATGGTGATTCCAGTGGGATCACCTGGTGAGGTGCAGCAGTTGATGCTCATCGTACGAGAAGAACATGGGTTCTCACGCCGCGTACTCGGAGCGGTACGCTTCGTGCCCCTGCTCAATGGGCCGGTGGCCTGATTCATCGGGGCATCGACGGGCTATTTTTGCACCTGCGTCGAATTCTTGCAGGATCGACCTGTCTATCTGGCGGTGCACACACGTTGCGCGAGTGTGTTGCAGCCGCCTGCCAAGACCGGCGAGCTTCGTTATAATTGCAACAATATTGCATTCTTGTCTTGAAACGTTTTCGGCACCATGAGGGGAGCGCGGGTGGGTCACACAGTCTTTCGGCAGCGCAAGGACAGCTCGGGTCTCAGGCTCTTGGTGCTGGTACTGGCCATGGGCACACTGCTGGTGGGGTGTTCGAGCTCTGGCAGCAACAGTGCGCGTGTCGTCGACCGCAACAGCAGCGCGCCCAAACGGCCGACCGTGACCTCCGGTCAGTATGTGGTCAAGCCAGGCGACACGCTGTTCTCCATCGCGTTTCGCTACGGTTGGGACTACAAGGAGCTGGCGGCACGCAACGGTATCGCCCCGCCGTATACCATTCGCCCTGGCCAGCCGATTCGCTTCAGCAGCGGGGCCTCGGGCAGCACCACCGTGGTGGCCAGCCCGTCCTCGTCCAGCCGGACCACGGTCACCCGCCGTCCTGTAGGTGCCACGGCATCTACCCCTGCCACGACCACCAAGACCGTCACCACATCCAGCTCGGCGAGCACGCCGGTGATCGCTACCGTGCCTGCGGCCGAGCGTGCGGCCGGTGGCTGGACCTGGCCGGCGAACGGGGTTTTGATCGGCAAATTCGCTTCAAACGGTAGTTTGAATAAAGGCATTGATATCGCCGGTGATTTGGGACAGCCTGTTTTTGCTGCGGCCAGTGGATCAGTGGTGTACGCCGGGAGTGGTTTGAGGGGCTACGGCGAGCTGATCATCATCAAGCACAGCGATACCTATGTCAGTGCCTACGGCCACAACCGCAGGCTCTTGGTACGGGAGGGGCAGCAGGTCAAGGCAGGGCAGTCGATTGCTGAAATGGGGTCTACAGGCACAGATCGGGTGAAGTTGCATTTCGAAATTCGCCGCCAGGGCAAACCCGTCGATCCTCTCCAGTTCCTGCCACGCCGTTGATTGTTGTTTCCAGTCTGTTCCGCTGACATGGAGGGGACAGGCTCAAGCGCTGCCAGGGAGACAGGCGCCGCTCGAGTCTGAGTTCGAACTCAGCAAAGGACTATAACAATGGCTCTCAGCAAAGAAGCGCCGGAGTTTGACATCGACGATGACGTCCTCCTCATGGAGACGGGCATCGTTTTGGAAACGGATGTGGTGTCAGACGAACCTGCTGTACCTTCGGTTCGGACCAGGGCCAAATCAGGCTCTTCGCTTAAACAACACAAGTATATCGATTACAGCCGGGCGCTTGATGCGACTCAGTTGTACCTCAACGAAATCGGCTTTTCGCCCTTGCTTTCGCCGGAAGAAGAAGTGCACTTTGCGCGCTTGTCGCAAAAGGGCGACCCCGCTGGCCGCAAGCGCATGATCGAAAGCAATCTGCGCCTGGTGGTGAAAATCGCGCGCCGCTACGTGAACCGAGGGTTGTCGTTGCTCGATCTGATCGAGGAAGGCAACCTGGGGCTGATTCGCGCGGTGGAGAAGTTCGACCCTGAGCGGGGCTTTCGTTTCTCGACCTACGCCACCTGGTGGATTCGGCAGACCATCGAGCGGGCGATCATGAACCAGACCCGCACCATTCGCCTGCCCATCCATGTGGTCAAGGAACTCAACGTTTACTTGCGCGCGGCGCGCGAGCTGACCCAGAAGCTGGACCACGAGCCTTCGCCCGAAGAGATCGCCGCCTTGCTCGAGAAGCCGGTTGCCGAGGTCAAGCGCATGCTGGGTCTCAACGAGCGGGTTTCCTCCGTGGACGTGTCCCTGGGCCCTGACTCGGACAAGACGCTGCTCGACACCCTGACGGATGATCGACCCACAGACCCGTTCGAGCTGCTGCAGGACGATGACCTGTCGCAGAGCATCGATCAGTGGTTGGGTGAACTGACCGACAAGCAACGTGAAGTGGTGGTGCGCCGGTTCGGCTTGCGTGGGCACGAAAGCAGTACGTTGGAGGACGTCGGTCTGGAGATCGGCCTGACCCGCGAGCGGGTGCGGCAGATACAGGTAGAGGGGCTCAAGCGGCTGCGTGAGATTCTGGAAAAGAACGGCCTATCCAGCGAGTCGCTTTTTCGTTAGTCCCGGGTTTTGCGCTGCGTTCAGAAACGCCCCAATAAACAGGGGCGTTTTTGCGTCTGGGGTTTGAAGAATCATGCTATCGACGAGCTTTGCGCGGTCAGAGGCGTTCGTACCGGTTTGCAGTTTCACAGGCGCATTCAGCACTGTGATCACAGTGGCAGTTCGACCTGTAAGCATTTGCTTACTCGTTACGTAAGCTTTTGAAGGGTGTAGCAGTAAACCAATGTCGTTTTCAAAAGCAATAGCTTCTTAACTCATTGAAAATATTGAAGTATTTAGATGTGTGAAAGTTTGTAGGCCGCAACATTCTGTGAGGAGGACTCGTTGCACATCCCGCTCAGGTCGCTAGTATTCGAACTGTGCACAGGGACACGCACAGGCGCTCAGGAAGAGAGCCAAGGACATCGCAAGAAGCGATTTCATCAGGACGATGTACAGGACAAGCAGGGACTACGGAAAAAATGTGGGCGGGTCGAACCGCCCCTTTTTTTTGCCTTTTTTTTGGGTTCTGAGGCCTTTGATCCAAGCGCTTACTGCACAGCGCTTGGGAACGGCTGTATCAGAAGCCAGCGTGGCGGCGGTCACATCTGCATCACTGGTCTTTCGCGCTACAGCAAAAAGGCCCTTGCGGGCCTTTTCGTTTGTTCACGCGACGTTAGCGCTGCAAGTCGGCAATCTTGCCTGGCTTGCCGTCCCACTCCTCAGCATCAGGAAGTGCATCCTTGCGCTCGGTGATGTTGGGCCAGATCTCAGCCAGTTCGGCGTTCAACTCGATGAAGTTCTCCATGCCCGATGGCACTTCGTCTTCCGAGAAAATGGCTTGTGCCGGGCACTCTGGTTCGCACAGTGCACAGTCGATGCACTCATCCGGGTGGATGACCAGGAAGTTCGGGCCTTCGTAGAAGCAGTCCACCGGACAGACTTCCACGCAGTCGGTGTATTTGCATTTGATGCAGTTGTCGGTGACGACGAAGGTCATTTCTAGTTCTCTCCTCAGGCGACGGCGGCGGCCCTTCCTCTCGGGCCGCGCGGTTTGCGGGTTTTGGCTGCAGGCCAGGCTAATAACCGTGCAGTACCAGCAAACCGCGGCGGATTCTACCAGCTTGTCATGGCTGCCGTTATAACAGGTTCTTTAGTTGATATAGCATTTCGATAGCTTGGCGCGGTGTCATGTCATCGAGCTGCAGCTTGCCCAGCTTCTCGATCGCCGGGTGGGGCAGGCTGGCGAACAAGTCGCTCTGGTGCGGCACTTGCGGTGCATCCTGCGCTTTCGGGACCTGATTCGAGTCGTGTGGCAGGCTGGTGGTTTCAAGGCGCGACAGGTGCTCCCGGGCGCGCTGGATGACCACCGCCGGTACACCTGCCAGTTGCGCGACCGCCAGGCCATAGCTCTGGCTCGCAGGGCCTGGCAGCACGTGGTGCAGGAATACGATGCGGTCGTTGTGCTCCGTTGCATTGAGGTGCACGTTGGCCACCAGCGGCTCGCTGTCGGGCAACACGGTCAGTTCGAAGTAGTGGGTAGCGAACAAGGTGTAGGCCCGCAGGCGCGCCAGGCGTTCGGCTGCTGCCCAGGCCAACGACAGGCCATCGAAGGTGCTGGTGCCGCGGCCTACTTCGTCCATCAGCACCAGGCTGCGGTCGGTTGCGTTGTGCAGGATATTGGCGGTTTCGCTCATTTCCACCATGAAGGTGGAGCGCCCCCCTGCCAGGTCGTCGCTGGAGCCGATGCGGGTGAAGATGCGGTCGACCACCGACAGCTCGCAGCGCGCCGCTGGCACGAAGCTGCCGATATGCGCCATTAGCACGATCAGTGCGGTCTGGCGCATGTACGTGGACTTACCACCCATATTCGGCCCGGTGATGATCAGCATCCGGGTGCTGTCGTCCAGGCCCAGGTCGTTGGCCACGAACGGCGTGGTGAGCACCTGCTCGACCACGGGGTGACGCCCCTGCTCGATGCGCAGGCAAGGTTCGTCGACGAAACGTGGGCAGTTCAGGTCCAGATTAAGAGCCCGCTCTGCCAGGTTGCTGAGCACGTCCAGTTCAGCCAGGGCGGCGGCACTGTCCTGCAGTGGCGCCAAGTGGCTGATCAGGGTCTCGAGCAGCGCGTCGTAGAGCATCTTTTCCCGGGCCAGGGCGCGGCTCTTGGCCGACAGCGCCTTGTCCTCGAACGCCTTGAGTTCCGGGGTGATGAAGCGCTCGGCGCCCTTGAGGGTCTGCCGGCGGATATAGTCGACCGGTGCCTGTTCGGCCTGCTTGGAAGGCAGCTCGATGAAATAGCCATGCACACGGTTGTAGCCGACCTTGAGGTTGGCAAGGCCGGTACGTGCCTTCTCACGTGCCTCGAGGTCGATCAGGAACTGGCCAGCGTTCTCGCTGATGGCCAGCAGCTCGTCGAGCTCGTTGTCATAGCCGGCCTTGAGCACGCCACCGTCACGGATTACGGCTGGCGGGTTGTCGACCACCGCACGCTCCAGCAGGCTGGCCAGCTCCGGGTAGGTACCGGTGATCGCGGCCAGGCGTGCCAGGTGCGGCGCCTCAAGCTCGGTCATGGCATTCTGCAGCTCGGGCAAGGCACCTAGTGCGTCACGCAGGCGCGCCAGGTCGCGTGGGCGGGCATTGCGCAGGCCGATACGGGCCAGGATGCGCTCGATGTCGCCGATTTCCTTGAGCTGGGGCTGCAGCTTTTCGAACCGGTAGCTGTCGAGCAGGCAGCGGATCGAATCTTGGCGGGCCTGTATGACCTTGAGGTCGCGCAGCGGGCGGTTCAGCCAGCGGCTCAACAGGCGGCTGGCCATGGCGGTCTGGCAACGATCGACGACTGATTGCAGGGTATTGTCGCGCCCGCCTGCCAGATTGATGTCTAGCTCCAGGTTGCGGCGGCTGGCGCCGTCGAGAATGACCGTGTCGTCCAGGCGCTCGTGACGCAGGCTGCGCAGGTGCGGCAACGCCGTGCGCTGGGTTTCCTTGGCATAGGCCAGCAGGCAGCCGGCGGCGCCGATGGCCAGGGTCAGCTTGTCACAGCCAAAGCCCTTGAGGTCCTTGGTGGCAAATTGTTGGCAGAGCGCCTTGCGCGCCGAGTCGCGGTCAAAGTCCCAAGGCGCTCGGCGACGCGCGCCGGGGCGTTTCTCGGCAGGCAGGTCGCGTGGCCAGTCATCCGGGATGAGCAGCTCGACCGGGTTGAGGCGGTCCAGTTCGGCCAGCAGGGTTTCCCAGCCTTTGATCTCCTGCACGCCAAAGTGACCGCTGGTGATGTCAAGCACGGCCAGGCCAAACAGACGTTCGTCGCCCAGCAGCGCTGCGATCAGGTTGTCGCGGCGTTCATCGAGCAATGCCTCGTCGCTGACGGTCCCTGGCGTGATGATGCGCACTACTTGGCGCTCGACCGGCCCCTTGCTGGTGGCCGGGTCGCCGATCTGCTCGCAGATGACCACCGATTCGCCCAGCTTGACCAGCTTGGCCAGGTAACCCTCGAGGGAGTGAAACGGCACCCCGCACATGGGGATGGACTGGCCGGCGGACTGACCGCGCGCGGTCAGGGTGATGTCCAGCAGGCTGGCGGCCTTTTTCGCATCTTCATAGAAGATCTCGTAGAAGTCGCCCATGCGATAGAACATCAGCTGGTCAGGATGCTGGTTTTTCAGCTTCCAGTACTGCTGCATCATTGGGGTATGTGCGGAGAGATCGGACATGGTCGGCCTACAGCGGGTGATCTGGTTGGCGAGGGTAAACCGGTAATGGTACAGGCTTTTTCGGTGCGATGCAGGCGCCGAACGCCACGCATGTCCACCTTGGGCGCTGCAGCAGGAGCTTGGAAAACCTGAACGTTTGCCGGGCCAGCCTCTCTATTGGGGTGATAGGGTAGTGGCCAGTCTTCAAGGAGCCGTCGTATGGACCCGATTACCACACTCGCCACTCGCCTGGGTGACCACCTGCAGCGCCTGGGGGCACAGGTGAGCACTGCCGAATCCTGTACCGGCGGCGGCATTGCCGAGGCCATTACCCGGATCGCCGGCAGCTCGGCCTGGTTCGAAGCCGGCTACGTGACCTATTCCAACCGGCAGAAGACGCGTCAGCTCGGGGTGCCCGAGGCGCTGTTCAAGCACGTGGGCGCGGTAAGCCAGGAGGTGGTCGAGGCCATGGTCGCGGGCGCGCAGCAGGCCAGCGGCGCCCGCTTCGCCGTAGCAGTCAGCGGGGTGGCCGGCCCTGGCGGCGGTTCGGCTGACAAGCCCGTGGGTACCGTGTGGCTGGCTTGGGGCGATGGGCAGCGGGTCGTCAGCGTGCGTCGTCAGTTCGAAGGCGACCGCGAGGGCGTGCGGCACCAAACCATCGTCGCCGCCTTAGAAGGCTTGTTACAGCTTGGCACCGGTTAAATCGAAATCGGGGGTTTGCTCGGACGCTCGCCTGTGGAATAATACTGGCTACTTATACAGTTATCCGGCCATCAGGGCCAAGTCGAACACGTGAGGATTTCAATGGACGACAACAAGAAGCGCGCCTTGGCTGCGGCCCTGGGTCAAATCGAACGTCAATTCGGTAAGGGCGCCGTCATGCGCATGGGCGACCATGAGCGCCAGGCCATCCCTTCCATTTCTACCGGCTCCCTGGGGCTGGACATCGCGCTGGGTATTGGCGGTCTGCCGAAAGGCCGTATCGTCGAAATCTACGGCCCGGAATCGTCAGGTAAAACCACGCTCACGCTCTCGGTCATCGCCGAAGCCCAGAAAAGTGGCGCCACCTGTGCGTTCGTCGATGCCGAGCACGCCCTTGACCCCGAGTACGCCGGCAAGCTGGGCGTCAACGTGGACGACCTGCTGGTTTCGCAGCCCGACACGGGTGAGCAGGCGCTGGAAATCACCGACATGCTGGTACGGTCCAACGCCGTCGACGTCATCATTGTCGACTCCGTGGCTGCCCTGGTACCCAAGGCTGAAATCGAAGGCGAAATGGGTGACATGCATGTGGGCCTGCAGGCTCGCCTGATGTCCCAGGCATTGCGCAAGATCACCGGTAACATCAAGAACGCCAACTGCCTGGTCATCTTCATCAACCAGATCCGTATGAAGATCGGCGTGATGTTCGGTAGCCCAGAAACCACCACTGGCGGTAACGCATTGAAGTTCTATGCCTCGGTTCGCCTGGATATCCGTCGCACCGGTGCAGTCAAGGAAGGCGACGAGGTGGTGGGTAGCGAAACCCGCGTCAAGATCGTCAAGAACAAGGTGGCGCCACCGTTCCGTCAAGCGGAATTCCAGATTCTGTACGGCAAAGGTATCTACCGTAACGGTGAGATCATCGACTTGGGCGTCTCTCAGGGCCTGGTCGAGAAGTCAGGTGCCTGGTACAGCTACCAAGGCAACAAGATTGGTCAGGGCAAGGCGAATGCTGCCAAGTACCTGCACGAGAATCCCGCTATCGGTAGCGAGATCGAGAAGCAGATCCGCGACAAACTGCTCAATGCCGGTGCCGTAGCCGCTGCTGCCAAGGCTGCGGCCGCACAGGCCGATGCGGGTGACGTGGCCGAAGCCGAAGCTGGCTATTGATCACGCGACCTTAGCTGAACATGCCTGCCGTACTCGACACCCCCGTCGCCATTCGGCGGGCAGCCATGGACCTGCTTGCGCGACGTGAGCATGGTCGCGTGGAATTGACCCGCAAGTTACTTCAGCGCGGGGCTTTGCAGACGCTGATCGAGCATGAGCTTGATCGGCTGAGCGAAGAAGGTTTGCTGAGTGAAGCTCGCTATCTGGAAAGCTTCATTCGTTATCGATCCAATTCTGGTTATGGCCCTGCCCGAATCCGTGAGGAACTCGGGCAGCGCGGCTTGGCGCGTGGTGATATCGATGCAGCGCTTCGCGAAAGTGATATCGACTGGGGCGAGCGCCTGTATGAGGTATGGCAGCGCAAATATGCCGGGCAACGCCCTGAGGATCCCAAGGCGCGTGCGCAGCAAATGCGCTTTCTCGCTTATCGTGGTTTTCCCATGGATATGATTGGAAAGCTGCTCAGCGGGCGAGGCTGGGACGATTGAACCCACTGCCTGCGCCTAAGAGAGGTCCGGCAAGTGCTGTTCATGGCAGGCTGACGGCGCAACAGCCCAATGTTGCGGCAGATTGATGAAGTCCACCAGCTCTCGCAGTCGGCCTTGATCGCGGCCGGTAAAAGCGAAGCACAGGCGTGTCAGATGCCCAAAATCCCCGGTTTCGTTTTCGACGTTGCTGTCAGGCGTTTGCTCGAAGCTGCCGCTTAGGCAGAGATCGGCAAATTGCTCGTCAATCGCCTGCAACGCTTCGGGTGCGAGTGGCCGGTGCATGCGCAGGACGAACTGGCGTTTCAGCCAGCGGCTGGAGTGGTAGTTTTGGTAGAACCGATTGATTTCCTCAACAGCTTCCTCGGCACTGTGCACCAGGCGCAGCAGCTTAAGGTCGCCTGGCAGGATGTAGCGATTGTCCTGCAGCTGGTGGCGAATGAACGCCAGGCAGTCCTGCCAGAAGGTACCCTGCGGTGAGTCCAGCAGTACCACCGGTACCAGGGGGCTCTTACCCGTCTGGATAAGCGTCAGCACTTCCAGTGCTTCATCGAGCGTACCGAACCCTCCGGGGCACAACACCAGCGCGTCCGCTTCCTTGACGAAGAACAGCTTGCGAATGAAGAAGAAGTGAAACGACAGCAGCTTGTCGGTGCCTTCTATGGTTGGGTTGGCATGTTGTTCGAAGGGCAGGGTGATGTTGAAGCCAAGGCTGTTGTCGGCGCCGGAGCCTTCATGGGCGGCGGCCATGATACCGCCGCCGCCACCGGTGATGACCATCAGGTCCGAGCGGGCCAGCGCAGCACCCAGCTCACGGGCCAGGGCATACATGGGGTGCTCCAGCGGCGTACGCGCCGAGCCGAACACAGTGACCTTACGGCGGTGTTTGTGGCGACGCAGTGCGCGAAAGGACTGGTCGAGTTCGCGCAGCGCTTGCAGGGTGATCTTGGTGCTCCAGCGGTCGGCGTCGTCGTGGGCCATGCGCAGGATCGTCAGCATCATGTCGCGATAGAGGGGCAGGTTGGGGCTATCGGGGGCTACGCGTTCGAGTTGGGCGTCGATGTAGCTCAGGTCGATCTCATGATCGCGGAAGTGGCTGGAAAGCAGTTCATTCGATTGATAGGGCATGCAACTTCTCCTTCTGCTCCTTATCAATCTAGCCCTATAGCACGGGTCACGCCCAGCCCGTATGAGGGTGTCGGGCGCATGGAGGGGCGCCCGGACGGGGCTTGAGCGGTATTCGAAACTTTACTTCTTCTTGTTACCGGCAACGCAGCTAGCGCTGTCGAAGGCCTGATCCATCAACGGCTGATTGGTCTTGTAGACCGTGAAGCGGTACACCATCACTGCGCCTTTGGACATCAGGTTGCGGAACCCGGTGTTGCGGCAAACGCTGTCGCCCAATTGGCTGCGCACCTGCTCAGGGTTGGCCTGCATGCGCGCAGCATGGTCAGCGCGTACGCTGAGGTGGTTGATCAGGGCCTTGCCTTCGACCGTATAGCCTTGGTCGAGAATGTCTTCGTTGATGGCGCGGGGTGTACCAACGCTGCTTTCCTTGGCAACCTTCTGCAGCATCGTGTTCAGGTCATAGTCCTGCTTGGAAGCCGCCTGGGCTGCAAGTGGCAGTGCGAGCAACAAGCTCAGGGCGGGGGCGATAAGGCGCAGCATGGATCTCTCCTGGTTCGGTGACTGGCGCTTGGACAGGCGTAGGCAGACGGCGTTCCCTCATCGCTGCCGCCCGCGTGGCGCTTGAAATCGCGAGTATAGGGGCGCTCCGGTCGTCTGCACAGCAAATGGCCGGCATTCTGGTAAACTGCCAGCCGTTTTCAATCGAGCCACTGCAGTGACTGCCACCTTTTTTCTGCAATGCGTGCCGGCATGAGCCATGCCGTCGCGCGGCTGCGCGCCGAACGCCTGGCGCGCAGCAACAAACCCTTCATCGCACGCGGCTCCCGGGCCGAGCGTTGCCCAGGTTGCCGGGTCATTGCCACGCATTGCCTGTGTGACTGGAAACCCAACGTCAGTGCCGAGTCGGGCATCTGCCTTTTGATGCACGATACCGAGCCGTTGAAGCCAACCAATACCGGCTGGCTCATCGCTGACCTGATCGAAGACACATCCGCCTTTGGCTGGCTGCGCACCTCGGTGGACGAGGGCTTGTTGGCGTTGCTGGATGACCCGCAATGGCAGCCGTACATCGTGTTCCCGGGTGAATTCGTGGCGCCGGAGCGCGTCGTGACGGACGTGGTGCGCTCGCCTGGCAAGCGGCCACTGTTCATCCTGCTCGACGCCACCTGGACCGAAGCGCGCAAGATGTTTCGCAAAAGCCCCTACCTGGAGCGTTTTCCGGTGTTGAGCCTGCAGCCCGAGCAGATGTCACGCTACCGGCTGCGCCGCTCGCGGCGCGATGACCATTTCTGTACGGCGGAAGTGGCCGCCATGTGCCTGGACCTGGCCGGGGATCACCTCGCCTCACAGGCGCTGGACGCCTACTTGGACGTCTTCAGCTTGCACTACCTCAGTGGCAAACGCCGCCTGCCCCTGGATGAACAGGATGCTGTTCACCAGCGCCTGCATACCTTCCTATAGTCCAAGGGGCAGCCTACCGGCTTTGGTTCATAATGACCGGGATGCCGCCAAGGCGGATTGAGCGACTGGCAGGCTGGCTTGACCTATGCCTTCGCCGCTCGGCATCCTTGGCGCCGATTCCCGCCAGTGCGCCCGTGCCGACGGGCCCCTGGTACAGAACAGGATCCTTAGATCGATGGCCACATACGAAATCCTGATTGCCGATGACCACCCGCTGTTTCGCGGTGCACTGCGCCAGGCCGTCACCCTGGGCATGGGCCCGGACGTGCGTCTGGTGGAAGTGGCAAGTATTGCAGAGCTGGAGAACCGCCTGAGCGAAAAGGCAGACTGGGACCTGGTGCTGCTCGACCTGAACATGCCAGGTGCCTACGGTTTTTCCGGCTTGGTCCTGCTGCGCGGGCAGTACCCGCAGATACCGGTGGTGATGGTCTCGGCGCAGGAGGAGGCTGCGGTCGTGGTCAAGTCCCGCGAGTTCGGCGCCAGCGGGTTCATTCCCAAGTCGAGCACCCTCGAAGTGATTCAGGATGCGGTGCGCAAAGTGCTCGATGGCGAAGTGTGGTGGCCACCACAGGCGTTCGAGAAGGTCGATGTGCCTGCTGAAGCGAGGGCTGCCAGCGAAGGGCTCGCCAGCCTGACGCCGCAGCAGTTCCGGGTACTGACGATGGTCTGCGAGGGCTTGCTGAACAAGCAGATCGCCTACGAGCTGAGTGTGTCCGAAGCCACCATCAAGGCCCATGTGACGGCCATTTTCCGCAAGCTGGGCGTGCGCACGCGCACCCAGGCCGCTTTGTTGCTGCAACAACTTGAATCGGTTGCCAGCACCTGATTACCCAGGCCTTCACGCTTTTTTGACCCTTGCCAGCCTAGTCTGCCGGCCCTTTCGTAGCTAAGCGAACCCCATGACGCCATCACCTTTCAAGGGCCAGACTGGTCTGAAACGAATCCTCAACGCCGCGGGCTATTCCCTGGACGGGCTGCGCGCCGCCTTCAAGGGCGAGGCTGCATTCCGCCAGCTGGTACTGCTCAACATCGTGCTGGTGCCTGTTGCCTTCTGGTTGCCGGTAAGCCGTGCGGAGCGGGCGATCATGATCGCGGTGTGCCTGCTTGGGCTGATTGTCGAGCTGTTCAATTCGGCGGTAGAGGCGGCGATCGATCGCATTTCCCTCGAACGCCACCCTTTGTCCAAGAACGCCAAGGACATGGGCAGCGCTGCCCAGTTGGTGTCGTTGTGCATGGTTGCGATCGTGTGGGGCGTGATCCTTCTGTAAGGCTACAACGCGGGGCGCTGCGCCTGCACGGCTCAGGCTATAGGCGGCAGCACGATCTCGTCGCTGCGCGTGACGCCAGCGGTGAAGTGGCGACAGAGTTCCAGAAACTCGCGCATCGCCGAGGTCTGGTATTTCTGCTTGTGCCAGATGAAGTAGAACTGGCGCATCAAGTCCAGCTCGGGTGTTTCCACTGCCACCAGGCTGCCACGGCGAAAGGCATCGCGCAGGGCCAGGCGTGAGATGCATCCGATGCCCAGGCCCGATTCCACGGCGCGCTTGATGGCCTCGGTGTGCTCCAGTTCCAGGCGGATGTCCAGCTGTGCGCGGTGGTGGCGCATGGCCTGGTCGAACGTCAGGCGCGTGCCCGAGCCTTGCTCGCGCAGGATCCACGCCTCACGGGCCAGCGTGGCGATGTCGGCGCGGCCCTGCTTGGCCAGTGCATGTTGGGGGGCGCAGAACACTACCAGTTCATCCGCCACCCAAGGCTGCACCTCAAGGTCCGGATGATTGCAATCACCTTCGATCAGACCCAGGTCAATTTCGTGGTGTGCCACCTGTTGCACGATATGCACAGTATTTTGTACGTGCAGCTTCACCTGGCTTTCGGGGTGCCGCTGCATGAAGCTGCCGATCAGAAGGGTTGCCAGGTAGTTGCCAATGGTGAGCGTGGCGCCCACCACGAGGGAGCCGAACCCTGATTTGCCGTTGAGCAGGTCCTCGATTTCCTTGGCCTGGTCCAGGAGTGCCACGGCTTGTGGCAGCAACTGATGACCCAAGGCGTTGAGGCTCAGGCGCTTGCCCGCCCGGTCGAACAACTGGCAGCTGCTCTGGCGTTCAAGCTCGGTGATGGAGGTGCTGGCAGCCGATTGCGACAGCGCAAGCACGCTTGCAGCGCGTGAAACGCTCTGGTGCTGGGCGACGGCCACGAAGACCTGAAGTTGACGTAGTGTGAATCGCATATCGATATAACCGATAACACATATCTTGATAATCCAGTTAACAGATATTGTCGCTGCCCCTAAACTATCGCGCAACTCTGCGCCTTGTGCGCGCTGCGACTTTCTTCAGGAGCCCCATTAGATGAGCAACATGAACCACGAACGTGTCCTCAGTGTGCACCACTGGAACGACACGCTGTTCAGCTTCAAGTGCACCCGTGATCCGGGGCTGCGCTTCGAGAACGGTCAGTTCGTGATGATCGGCCTGCAGCAGGACTCCGGCCGTCCGCTCATGCGCGCCTACTCCATCGCTTCGCCGAACTGGGAAGAACACCTGGAGTTCTTCAGCATCAAGGTGCCCGACGGCCCGCTGACCTCGCAGCTGCAGCACCTGAAGGAAGGCGATGAGATCATCATCAGCAAGAAGCCTACCGGTACGCTGGTGCTCGACGACCTCAACCCCGGCAAGCACTTGTACCTGCTCAGCACCGGTACTGGCCTGGCGCCGTTCATGAGTGTGATCCAGGACCCGGAAACCTACGAGCGTTTCGAGAAGGTGATCCTGGTCCACGGCGTGCGCTACGTGAACGAAGTGGCTTACCGCGAGTTCATCACCGAGCACCTGCCGCAGAACGAATTCTTCGGCGAAGCCGTACGCGAAAAGCTGATCTATTACCCGACCGTCACCCGCGAGCCTTTCGAGAACCAGGGCCGCCTGACTGACCTGATGCGCAGCGGCAAGTTGTTCAGCGATATCGGCCTGCCGCCGATCAACCCGCAGGATGACCGCGCGATGATTTGCGGCAGCCCGAGCATGCTCGATGAGACCAGCGAAGTGCTGGACAGCTTCGGCCTGAAAATCTCCCCACGCATGCGCGAGCCGGGCGATTACCTGATCGAGCGGGCGTTCGTCGAGAAATAAAGACGCGCCCAGCATGACCAGACGATCCGTTGACCCCACGTCAACGGATCGTTTTTTTTGCCTGTTTCGTGACCAAGCCCGCTATTCGACCCGCGTCTGGCCGCTGTAGACCAGCAGTTGCCTGCAACGTTTGCACAGGTACCGCCGGCCTTGGCCCACCAATGCGTGCCGCTGCGCCGTGAACGCAAACTCACTTTGCGGACAGGGGCAGCGGTAGAGGTAGCGGGTCACCGCGCGGCGCTTGACGGCGTAGTTGTGGCAGCGCGCCGGCGGCAGTTCGTAGACGCCGCGCATGATCAACTGCCACTCCTGGCCGTGGGCCTGGATACCTTCGCCGAAGACCTGGTGAGCGACCAGGTGGGCGACCTCGTGCGCTACAGTCTGGCGCAGGAAGTCTTCGTGGTTCTCGCGGTATAGCTGCAGGTTGAAACGCAGCTTGTTTTCGTGCAGGTGGGCCACCCCGGCTTTTTGCCCGCGCAGCTTGAAACTGACCTGCGGGCGGGGGAAGGCGCGATCAAAAAAGCGCTCGGCCTGCTGATAGCAGATTTCGACGCGTTGGATGAGCAGTTCGGGCATGGGGCAATGAATCCTCTGGCGGCCATTATGCCGCAGCGGTAGTGCACTCACCCAGCCATTGGTCACACGGCGGGTTATTTGAGCGTGATCGCCCTGAAGTCTTTGTCGGAATGCCTACAGCCCTGCTGCAATTGTGCGTAAAATAGCCGGCTTTTGTCACACCTCGCGGATTCAAGCGCTATGGGCACCCTTTCGGTCAACCAGAACAAATTGCAAAAACGCCTGCGTCGTCTCGCTGGCGAAGCCATCACCGACTACAACATGATCGAGGATGGCGACAAGGTCATGGTCTGCCTGTCCGGCGGCAAGGACAGCTACACCATGCTCGATGTTCTGTTGCACCTGCAGAAGGTGGCGCCGATCTCGTTCCAGATCGTGGCGGTGAACATGGACCAGAAGCAGCCAGGCTTTCCGGAGCACGTGCTGCCGGCCTACCTCAAGGAACTGGGCGTCGAGTACCACATCGTAGAAAAGGACACCTACTCGGTGGTCAAGGAGCTGGTCCCGGAAGGCAAGACCACCTGCTCGCTCTGCTCGCGCCTGCGTCGCGGCACCTTGTACACCTTCGCTGATGAAATCGGTGCCACCAAGATGGCCCTGGGTCATCACCGTGACGACATCGTCGAAACATTCTTCCTCAACATGTTCTTCAACGGTGCCCTCAAAGGCATGCCGCCAAAACTGCGCGCCGATGACGGCCGTAACGTGGTGATCCGTCCGCTGGCCTACTGCAGCGAGAAGGATATCCAGGCGTACTCGGACATGAAGGCGTTCCCGATCATCCCCTGCAACCTGTGCGGCTCGCAGGAGAACCTGCAGCGTCAGGTGGTCAAGGACATGCTGGTCGAATGGGAGCGCAAGCACCCAGGCCGGACAGAAAGCATCTTCCGCGCTTTGCAGAATGTCGCGCCGTCGCAGCTGGCCGACCGCAACCTCTTCGATTTCACCAGCCTGACGATCGATGAAAACGCCACCCCGCGCTTTCTTGACGTGGTGAACATCTGACCCATGCGTGACTATCAGTGGCTGCACGAGTTCTGCCTGAACCGCTTCGGCTCTGCCCGCGCCCTGGAGGCGGCCCTGCCGCAACCCCGCAGTCCGGAGCAGCTACGGGCGACCAGCGCTGATCGCTACTTGTCGACCCTTGCCCTGCGCGTATTTCGCGCCGGGCTCAAGCACAGCCTGGTGGACGCCAAGTGGCCGGCGTTCGAGCAGGTGTTCTTCGGCTTCGACCCGGAAAAGGTCGTGCTGATGAGTGCCGAGCACCTTGAGCGGCTGATGCAGGACACCCGCATCATCCGGCACCTGGGCAAGCTCAAGAGCGTGCCACGCAACGCCCAGATGGTGCTGGATATCGAAAAGCAGTGGGGCAGCTTCGGGAACTTCATCGCCGATTGGCCAGTAACCGATATCGTGGGTTTATGGAAATACCTGACCAAGCACGGTAATCAGTTGGGCGGTTTGTCCGCGCCGCGTTTCCTGCGCATGGTCGGCAAGGACACCTTCGTGCCGACCGACGATATGGCGGCAGCGCTGATCGCTCAAAAGGTCATCGACAAGAAGCCCACCAGCCAGCGCGACCTGGCCCTAGTGCAGGACGCCTTCAACCAGTGGCACGAACAAAGCGGCCGACCGTTGTGCCAGCTGTCGGTCATGCTGGCCCATACCGTCAATCACTGAGCCGGCGGGGGCGGGGCCCCCATCAGTTGCCTTCGCCGGCCAGGCGCCTTTGGTACTGGAACTTCCAGCGCACATACAGCAGCGCGGCCGTGAACAGCCCCAGGCTGACCAACAGCTCAAGCCAGCCAAACAGAGCCCGCGCAGGATCGAACGCAGCCACCACCCCCTTGATGAAGTAGATGTTGACCACGAAACAGGCCCAGGCATGCGCGCGGGCGCTGGCGCTGACCATGCCTGGCAGTACCAGCAGCAGTGGCAGCAGTTCGATGGCCAGGATCACGCTCACCCGCGCGCCATGCAGATTGGCGAACCACAGGTTGTTCACCACCAGCAGCACGATCAAGCCCAGCACGAACGCCAAGCTCAGCGCCCGGGTCACCCGTACACGAGGTGCTAGCCATGCCTGCGCAGGCAGCGGTTTTCGCGCCTTAGCCACGCGTGGTCTCCAAGGCTTTGGCCGTGGTTGCCAGGCGCTGCCCCAGGGCGCGGCACAAAGCGATTTCGTGCTCATCGAGGCCGCGCTTGCCATCGGCGCCGGCGTGGTGGCTCGCCCCGTAGGGTGTGCCGCCGCCACGGGTCTCGATCAGGGCTGACTCGCTGTAGGGCAGGCCCAGTACCAGCATGCCGTGGTGCAGCAGGGGCAGCATCATCGACAGCAGGGTGCTCTCCTGACCACCGTGCAGGCTCGCGGTGGAGGTGAACACACCGGCGGGCTTGCCCACCAGCTCGCCGCCCAGCCACAAGGGACTGGTACCGTCCAGGAAGTACTTGAGCGCAGCGGCCATGTTGCCGAAGCGGGTAGGGCTGCCCAGGGCCAGCCCCGAGCAGTGGCGCAGGTCGTCGAGGGTGGCGTAAGGCGCGCCACTGACCGGCACGTCGGGCGCAACCGTCTCGCATTCGCTGGACACGGCCGGTACGGTGCGCAGGCGTGCTTCCATGCCGCCCAGTTCGATGCCACGGGCGATGTGCCGGGCCATCTCGCTGGTCGAGCCATGGCGGCTGTAGTAGAGCACCAGGATATAGGGTTCGCTCACGGCAGGATCTCCAGGATATTTTCGGGTGGGCGGCCGATCACGGCCTTGTCGCCGGCTACCAGGATTGGCCGCTCGATCAGCTTGGGATGGGTCGCCATGGCGTCGATCAGCTGGGCGTCGCTGAGTGTCGGATCGGCCAGATTGAGTTGAGCGTAGTCGTCCTCGCCCGTACGCAACAGTTGACGGGGCGGGATGCCCAGCTTGTCCAGCAGCACCTTGAGCGTGTCGACATCGGGGGGCGTTTCCAGGTAGCGCACCACGGTAGGCGCCAGGCCGCGGGCCTCGAGCAGTTCCAGCGCGCCGCGGGATTTGGAGCAGCGCGGGTTATGATAGAGCGTCAGGTCAGTCATGTGGGGTCGCATCCAGCAAGGTGTGACCGGTATTCTAACCGCAGCGACTGACCCATTTGCTCTAAAACTCGAGAAGGATTGACCCATGGCAAGGCGTCTGGCAGCAGTAATGGCCATCACCGCGAGCCTGTTGCTCGGTGGTTGCGGTGCCGATTATGGCGTGGACCAGCACGGCAACACGGTAAAGGCCGAACAGGTAGACGGGCACTGGCTGGTGCTCAACTACTGGGCGGAGTGGTGCGGGCCGTGCCGTACCGAAATTCCCGAGCTCAATGCGGCTGCCAAGCAATGGGCCGCTGAGGGCATCAAGGTGGTGGGGGTGAATTTCGATGGCCTGCAAGGCGCGGACCTCAAGCAGGCGGCCGATACGTTGGGCATCGATTTCACCGTGCTGGCCCAGGACCCCGCCGAGCGCTATGACCTGCCCCGCAGCGAGGCGCTGCCGGTGACCTACATCATTGATGACAAGGGCAAGGTGCGTGAGCAGTTGCTCGGTGAGCAGACGCTCGAAGGCTTGAAGGCCAAGATCAAGGCCCTGAAACAGGGGTGACGCTGGCACGGCCTGAGCGAACGGGGCGCTGACCTGTCAAGCCAGGCCCCGTGGGCAACAGCCCGCCCGCTCAGCCCTCTTCAGGCCACAGGCGCAGCGGCTTGCCGTCGGTGGGCCACAAGCGCAATTGCTGATCCGGCGCCAGGTCCCAGCGGGTGACTTTGCCAAGGGCCTGCAGGAAGCGTTTTTCCTGTTCCATCAAAGCCGGTGCACACAGCTTGCGGGTGCTGCCGACGCTACCAAAACTCAAGCGCTCGCCATCGAGGGTGTAGGCCGCGAACCAGTGATTGCAGCCGGCATTGCCAT
Source organism: Pseudomonas sp. SGAir0191 (assembly GCF_002812565.2). Taxonomy (NCBI): domain Bacteria; kingdom Pseudomonadati; phylum Pseudomonadota; class Gammaproteobacteria; order Pseudomonadales; family Pseudomonadaceae; genus Pseudomonas; species Pseudomonas sp. SGAir0191. The sequence continues at coordinate 3,756,798 of NZ_CP025035.2, read as the reverse complement.
AGGCGCGCCCGTCGCTGCCCAAGGTCATGCTCAAGTGGCTGTTGTCGATCAGGGGGCGCTCGCCGATCCACTCCAGTACGTAGCTGCGGTCTTGCTGCAGGTCCGAAGGGGCGGTCGCGCAGCCAAGCAGGCCGGTGGCGATCAGTGCGCTGGTAAGCAGGTTTTTCATTGTGCAGGCTCCTGGCAACGGGGGCAGAGGTGCCGGGCGTCCTGGCTTGCCCAGCCCAGTTCGGCGATGCGGGCGCTGGCTGCAGGCTGACGCGCTGCCTTGCCCAGCTTGGCATCGACCGCAAATTCGAAGTCCAGTACCGCATCGCAGCTGTCGCATGCCACTTGCCAGGCCAGGATCTCCAGTTCGTGGAAGACCGGCCCGTTGGCCACGGCAACCCACTGTCCGCGCGGGTTGATCAGGTGGCGGACGCTGTCCACGGTCAGGCGCATGGCCAAGTCCTTGCTGCCCTTGAGGGTGACCAGCAGGGTGTCGCCCTTGTGCATCGAGCCACCGTTGCCTGTGACCTGGTAACGGCCGGGCACCAGGGCTCGGCACTCGATCAGCGTGTGCTGCGGGTTGAAGAGGGTGTAACGAAAATCGTGCTCGACCATGGGTCCTCCCTAAATGCCGCGTATCCTAGCATTAACCGGTCACCAGGTTCTGCGCCCTGCCTGCCGCCCAGCAGGCAATGTTCTCAAGCGTCGTCTGGGCAATGGCCTGCAAGGCCTCATGGGTGAGGAACGCTTGATGGGCCGTGACGATCACATTCGGGAATGTCAGCAGGCGGGCCAGCACATCGTCCTGCAGGGGCAGGTCCGAGCGGTCTTCGAAGAATACTTTGGCTTCTTCTTCGTAAACGTCCAGGCCCAGGTAGCCCAGCTGGCCGCTCTTGAGCGCATCGAGCAGTGCCGGCGTATCGACCAGCGCCCCACGCCCTGTGTTGACGAGCATGGCGCCAGGTTGCAGGTGCGCCAGGCTCTGGGCATTGATCAGGTGCCGGGTACCTGGCGTCAACGGGCAGTGCAGGCTGATGATGCGTGCCTGGCTCAGCAACGCTGGCAAACTCATGTAGCGCGTGCCCAAGGCCTCGAGCTGCGGGTCGGGGCAGGGGTCGTAGGCCAGTAGTTGGCAGCCGAAGCCAGCCATGATACGCGCGAAGGCCGCGCCGATCTGGCCAGTGCCGACGACCCCGACGGTCTTGCCATGCAAGTCGAAACCGGTCAGCCCGTGCAAGGTGAAATCGCCTTCACGCGTGCGATTGTAGGCCCGGTGCAAGCGCCGATTGAGCGCCAGTATCAGCGCCACGGCGTGCTCGGCCACGGCTTGGGGCGAATAGGCCGGTACCCGCACCACATCTATTCCCAGCCGCTGGGCCGCAGCCAGGTCGACATGGTTGTACCCAGCTGAACGCAAGGCCACCAGGCGCGTACCACCGCGCGCCAGGCATTGCAGCACCGCCGCGTCGAGCTCGTCGTTGATGAACGCGCAGACGACCTCGTAGCCCTGGGCCAGCGGCGCGGTATCGGCCGTAAGACGCGCGGACTGAAAATGCAGTGCCACGCCGCCGCCCACGGCGGCCTGGGTGAAACTCTCCTGGTCATAGTGCTGACTGCTGAACAGCAGGGCGCGCATGGTGGCTCCTTGTGCATAGGCACTGGGTCAGTGGAAAGGGCGGCTGCCCTCAAATACTCAGCCTGGCCTCGGCTGCCAGCCGGCTGATCGCGTTGTCCAGTTCATCGAGCGCCTCCCCAGCCAAGGGGCTGTCCTGCTTGAGCAGGGTCTCGCTGCGTTGGCACGCGGCACGCAGCTGAGGCACGCCGCAATAGCGAGAAGCGCCGTTGAGCCGGTGCACCTGCTCGATGAGCGTACGACGGTCATGCGCTTCACGTGCATCCCGAATAGCGGCGCGGTCATCTTCCAGCGAGGCCAGCAACATGCTCAGCATGTCGGCGGCCAGATCGGCTTTGCCTGCCGCCAGGCGCAGGCCTTCGTCATGGTCGAGCACCTTCAACTCGTCAGGCCCAGTGGGCAGGCTCGCCGGCATCTGCGGCGACAAGCCAAGGCTCAGCCCAGTCCACTTCATCACCACCTGTGCCAGTTGCCGCTCGCTGATCGGCTTGGTCAGGTAGTCGTCCATGCCGCCATGGAGCAAGGCGCGTTTTTCATTGGCCATTGCGTGGGCGGTCAGTGCAACGATTGGCAACGGGTTGCCGCTCTGGGTGTTTTCCCAGCGGCGAATTTGCTCGGTGCAGGCGCGTCCGTCCATGCCGGGCATCTGCACGTCCATCAGTACCAGGTCGAACGATTCGCTCTGCACGGCCTGTACCGCCGCGTAACCATTGTCGACAGCCGTCACCCGGGCGCCCAGGTCCTCCAGCAGAGTCTGCACCAGCAAGAGGTTGGCCGCGTTGTCATCCACGCACAGCACCTTGGGCTGGCGCTGCTGGCCCACCATGGCGCTGACCTCGCCCTGCAACCGGCGGGGCTGGACCATTTCCAGCAGCAGGCGGCGCAGCTTGCGCGTGCACGATGGCTTGGACAGCAGTTGGCCGTGGCCATTGGACAGGTAAGGGTGATAGAGCGCCTGCTCGGTCGTGGGGCACAGCACCACGCACTGGCAATGATGCCGCTCCAGGTGCTGGTAATACTGACCCAGCTGTTCGGGTGCCAGGGAGCCTACGTTGGCGCCCAGCACGGCGAAGTCGAAAGGCTGCCCCGCCTGGCTGGCAGCTTGCACCGCCTGCACCAGTTGCTCGTAGGAGGTAAAGACACAGACGCTCAGGCCGCAGTCCTGCAACTGGTGCTCCAGGGCCTGCCGCGCCAGTGCATGGCCATCGACGATGGCGGCGCGACGGCCGAGCAAGGGCTGCAGAGGCAGCTCCTCGGCATCGTCGTGCGCCTTGGGCAGGTTGAGGCTGATCCAGAACTGCGAACCTTCGCCAGGGGTACTATCGACGCCGATCTCGCCGCCCATCTGCTCGATCAGACGCTTGGAGATCACCAGCCCCAGGCCGGTGCCGCCTGGCTGGCGGGCCAGGGAGTTGTCAGCCTGACTGAAGGCCTGGAACAGCGTGCGTACATCTTGAGGCGACAGGCCAATGCCGGTGTCCTGGACACTGATGCGCAACTGGGCGCTGTCCTCGTGCTCGTCTTCGAGCATGGCGCGCACGACGATGGTGCCTTCGCGGGTGAACTTGATCGCGTTGCTGACCAGGTTGGTGAGGATCTGCTTGAGGCGCAACGGGTCACCGATCAGCGAGGAGGGCGTATCGCGGTAGATCAGGCACAGCAGCTCAAGCTGCTTGGCATGGGCGGCCGGTGCCAGGATGGTCAGGGTGTCCTGGATCAGGTCGCGCAGGTTGAAGGGGATGCTGTCGAGCACCAGCTTGCCTGCTTCTATCTTGGAGAAATCGAGGATCTCGTTGATGATCCCGAGCAAATTGTCGGCTGACTTCTCGATGGTGTTCAGGTAGTCCACCTGGCGGGGCATCAGCTCGCTTTTCTGCAGCAGGTGGGTAAAGCCCAGAATGCCGTTGAGCGGCGTGCGGATTTCATGGCTCATGTTGGCCAAAAATTCCGACTTGATGCGGCTGGCTTCCAAGGCTTCCTTGCGGGCCATGTCCAGCTCGATGTTCTGGATTTCGATGGTTTCCAGGTTCTGCCGGACATCCTCGGTGGCCTGGTCGATGCTGTGCTGCAGCTCTTCGTGGGCACTGTGCAGGGTCTCGGCCATGCGGTTGATGCCGCGGGCCAGTTCGTCCAGCTCGTGACTGCCCATGGCCGGCAGGCGCTCCTCGAGGTGACCGTCCTTGAGCTGGTTGACCGCATGCTTGATGCGCTCGATCGGCGTGTTGATGGCACGGCTCATGCGCAGGGCCAGCAGCCCGCTGACCACCAGGCAGGCCAGGATCAGAAGCAGCGTGGTGAACAGGTTGCGGTAGCCGCGCAGCAAGGTGCCGTCATGGGACAGCTCGATTTCCACCCAGCCCAGCAGGCGTTCGGCTTCGGCAGGCACGGCATCGGTGGCCAGGTCACGGTGGTGGCCGAACACCGGCATCAGGTAGCGAGTGGCGTCGTTGCCACTGCGTTGCAGCAACTGGGTACCGCTGCCGCCGCTGGGCGGTTGGTTGAGCATGCTCGGGCCGGCATGGGCCAGCCGACTACGGTCCGGTGTCAGGAAGGCGACCGCGCGTACGTCGGCCTGTTCGAGGGTTTGCGCGGCAATGCGCTCCAGTTGTGCAGGCGCCTTGCGGGCCATGGCCGGGGCTGCCAGCGGCGCCAGCTGCTCGGCCAGCATCTTGCCCCGTTGCAGCAGTTGCGTGCGCAGGTCGCTCTGTTGCAGCCAGGTGAAGTAGCTGCCCAGCACCACTGCCATCAACCCGGCTGGCAGCAGCGCCAGCAACAGCACGCGGCTGCGAATTCCCAAACGATCGAGCACACTCGCCTCCTGTCAATGTGCCTGGATGCCGCCCTGCAAGGCGGCCAAGCGGGGACGTTACTCCCCCTCGCCAGCCATTGCACGCGTTAAGTCCGTACGCAGGTGCAGCACCCGAGGTGGCATGTGGCGCCGTGCATGGGCAAGGCATTTCACAGGCTTTATAGCCTGTAGCTATATGCACCACAGATTGCGTGATATGGCGAAGCGGGGTTTGCCGGTATGATGGGCGCCCCCGCCGTCCGGATTGTGAAAGACACCATGACCTTGCAGTATCCAACCATCGCCGATTGCGTCGGCAATACGCCCCTGGTTCGCCTGCAGCGCCTGGCTGGCCAGACCAGCAATACCTTGCTGCTCAAGCTCGAGGGCAACAATCCTGCCGGCTCGGTCAAGGATCGTCCCGCGCTGTCGATGATCGCCCGTGCCGAATCGCGCGGCCAGATCAAGCCTGGCGATACGCTGATCGAAGCCACCTCCGGCAACACCGGCATCGCGTTGGCCATGGCAGCGGCAATCAAGGGTTACAAGATGATCCTGATCATGCCCGACAACTCCACGGCCGAACGCAAGGCGGCGATGGCAGCCTACGGCGCCGAGCTGATCCTGGTGACCAAGGAAGAGGGCATGGAAGGGGCACGCGATCTGGCTCAGCAGCTGGAAGCCGATGGCCGTGGCGTGGTGCTCGACCAATTCGCCAACGGTGACAACCCGATGGCGCACTACACCAGCACCGGCCCGGAAATCTGGCAGCAGACCCAGGGGCGCGTTACCCACTTCATCAGTTCCATGGGCACCACCGGGACCATCATGGGGTGCTCGCAGTACCTCAAGGAGCAGAATCCGGCGGTGCAGATCGTCGGCTTGCAGCCGATGGAAGGCGCGGCCATTCCGGGTATTCGCCGCTGGCCCCAGCAATACCTGCCAAAAATTTTCGACGCAGCCCGGGTCGATCGCATTGTCGACATGTCCCAGGACGAGGCCGAACAGACCATGCGCAGGCTTGCCCGTGAAGAGGGCATTTTCTGCGGCGTGTCTTCCGGTGGTGCAGTCGCCGCCATGCTGCGCCTGTCCCAGGAAGTGGAAAATGCCACCTTGGTGGCCATCATCTGCGACCGCGGCGACCGTTACCTGTCCACTGGCCTGTTCGATCCGAGCTAAATGTCCAAGAAGAAAACCAACAGCGGCCTGCGCTTTCAGCCAGCCGGTGGCAATCGTAGCCCCCAGGTTCCCGTGGGCAAGAAGCAACGCCTGGTCATCGAGCGCCTGTCAGGGGACGGTCGCGGCATTGCGTTTCATGAAGGGCGCACCTGGTTCGTCACTGGCGCCCTGGCAGGCGAAGAGGTCGAGTCGAGGGTGCTCAATGCCCGTGGCAAAGTCGTCGAAGCGCGGCTTGAACGGGTGCTCCAGGCCAGTCCCGAGCGCCGCGAAGCCCCTTGCAAATACTACGGCCAGTGCGGGGGGTGCAACCTTCAACACCTGCCCCATGAGGCTCAGCTAGCGCTCAAGCAGCGCACCCTGGCCGAGCAACTGCAACGGGTGGCCGGTGTGCAGCCCGAGCAATGGGCCGCGCCCTTGACCGGGGCCGCTTTCGGCTACCGTCGCCGCGCCCGTGTGGCCGTGCGCTGGGACCCCAAGACCCGCCAGTTGGCAGTCGGTTTCAGGGCGCAGGCCAGTCAGGACATCGTTGCCATCGATGATTGCCTGGTGCTGGTACAGCCCTTGCAGTCGATCCTGCGTCACTTGCCCACGGTGCTGCGCTCGTTGGCCAAGCCCCAGGCCCTGGGCCATGTGGAGTTGTTCAGCGGCACGGCCGAGGCGGTGCTGGTGCGTCATGTCGCGCCGTTGCCGGCCGAAGATGTTGCACGCTTGCAGGCGTTCTGCGCCGAGGCCAGCGCGCAGTTGTGGCTGCAGGGTGAAGGCGAGCCGCAGCCGGTGAATGCCACCGGGCCGCTGGGTTTCGACCTGGCGCCCTGGCAGCTGCAGCTGGCCTGGCGCCCCGGCGACTTCGTGCAGGTCAACGCCCAGGTCAATACCGCCATGATCGAGCAGGCCTTGGCCTGGCTCGCTCCGCAGCCTGAAGAGCGGGTACTGGACCTGTTCTGCGGCCTGGGCAATTTTGCCTTGCCGCTGGCACGGCATGCCCGTGAGGTGGTGGCGGTAGAAGGCGTGCAGGCCATGGTCGATCGGGCGGCGGCCAATGCCCGCAGCAACGATGTGCATAACGCGCAGTTTTTTCAGGCCGATTTATCGCAGCCGTTGACGGGCATGGAATGGGCCGCCGAGGGCTTTTCTGCGGTACTCTTGGACCCACCGCGCGACGGTGCATGGGAGGTGGTGCAGGGCATCGCCCGTCTTGGGGCCAAGCGGCTGGTCTATGTATCGTGCAACCCGGCCACGCTGGCGCGAGACGCCCAGGTGCTGGTCGGGCAGGGGTACCGGTTAACAAGGGCCGGGATTCTCGACATGTTTCCTCAAACGGCGCATGTCGAAGCCATGGCGTTATTCGAAGTGGGCTAGCCAGCTGGCCCCTTGGTGCGGCTTCCAGGGAATGGCAGCCGTGCGGTGATTGCCAGTGCACCCGCAGGGTGCGCTGTATGGAAAGGTAAAACAAAGATGGTACAGGTGAGAGTGCACCAGCCGGTCAATACCGACGGCAGTATCAATCTCGAAGCGTGGTTGGACCATGTGGTCAGCGTCGATTCGGCGCTCGACCGCGCAGCGCTCAAAGAGGCCTGCGAGTTTGCCCAGGAAGTCGAGAAGAAGGGCAACCCGGCCAAGCATTCCTGGGCCGATGGTACGTCGAGCTATCAGGCAGGTCTTGAGATTGCCGAGATTCTCGCGGACCTCAAGCTCGACCAGGATTCCCTGGTAGCGGCGGTCATCTACCGCGCTGTGCGAGAAGGCAAGGTCACCCTGGCCGAAGTCAGCCAGCGCTTCGGGCCGGTCGTGTCCAAGTTGATCGATGGCGTGCTGCGCATGGCTGCGATCAGTGCCAGTCTCAGCCCCCGCCAGTCGCTGGTACTCGGTTCTCAGGCGCAGGTCGAGAACCTGCGCAAGATGCTGGTGGCGATGGTCGACGACGTTCGCGTGGCGTTGATCAAGCTGGCCGAACGCACCTGTGCCATTCGAGCGGTCAAGGCCGCTGATGACGAGAAACGCCTGCGGGTGGCGCGGGAAGTGTTCGACATCTATGCCCCCCTGGCCCACCGTCTGGGTATCGGGCATATCAAGTGGGAACTGGAAGACCTTTCGTTCCGCTACCTTGAGCCCGAACAGTACAAGCAGATCGCCAAGCTGTTGCACGAGCGTCGCCTGGACCGTGAACGCTTTATCAGCGATGTCATGAACCAGTTGCAGAACGAACTGCTGGCCACCGGGGTGAAGGCGGACATCAGTGGCCGCGCCAAGCACATCTACTCGATCTGGCGCAAGATGCAGCGCAAGGGCCTGGAATTCAGCCAGATCTACGACGTGCGCGCCGTGCGGGTGCTGGTCCCCGAGATACGCGACTGCTACACCGCCCTGGGTATCGTGCACACCTTGTGGCGTCACATCCCCAAGGAATTCGACGACTACATCGCCAACCCCAAGGAAAACGGCTACCGCTCCCTGCACACGGCGGTAATCGGCCCGGAGGGCAAGGTGCTGGAAGTGCAAATCCGCACCCACGGCATGCACGAGGAAGCGGAGCTTGGCGTCTGCGCCCACTGGCGATACAAGGGCACCGACGTCAAGCCCAGCTCGAACCACTACGAAGAAAAGATTTCCTGGCTGCGCCAAGTGCTGGAGTGGCATGAAGAGCTGGGCGACATCGGGGGCCTGGCCGAGCAACTGCGGGTCGACATCGAGCCCGACCGGGTGTACGTGTTCACCCCGGACGGTCACGCCATCGACCTGCCAAAAGGGGCGACGCCCCTGGACTTCGCCTATCGGGTGCACACCGAGATCGGCCACAATTGCCGGGGCGCCAAGATCAACGGGCGCATCGTGCCGCTCAACTACAGCCTGCAGACCGGCGAGCAGGTCGAAATCATTACCAGCAAGCACGGTAACCCGAGCCGTGACTGGCTGAACTCGAACCTGGGCTATGTCACCACTTCGCGCGCGCGGGCCAAGATCGTGCACTGGTTCAAGCTGCAGGCGCGCGACCAGAACGTTGCCGCCGGCAAGACGCTGCTCGAACGCGAGCTCAGCCGGCTGGGCCTGCCGCAGGTCGACTTCGAGCGCCTGGCCGAGAAGACCAACGTCAAGACGGCCGAGGACATGTTTGCGTCCTTGGGCGCTGGGGACCTGCGTCTGGCGCATCTGGTCAATGCGGCGCAACAGTTGCTCGAGCCTGAGCGCATCGAGCAGATCGAGCTGGTACCGCGCAAGCCCAGCGGGCCGCGTGGGGGCAAGCGTGGCGACATTCAGATCCAGGGCGTGGGCAACCTGCTGACGCAGATGGCCGGTTGCTGCCAGCCGTTGCCTGGCGATGCCATCGTCGGCTACATCACCCAGGGTCGCGGTGTGAGCATCCACCGCCAGGATTGCGCCTCGGTGTTGCAGCTGGCCGGCAAAGAGCCGGAGCGCATGATCCAGGTCAGCTGGGGGCCGATTCCGGTACAGACTTACCCGGTCGATATCGTCATCCGTGCCTATGATCGCCCCGGTTTGCTGCGCGATGTGTCGCAGGTGCTGCTCAACGAGAAGATCAACGTGCTGGCGGTCAATACCCGCTCGAACAAGGAAGACAACACGGCGCTGATGTCGCTGACCATCGAGATCCCCGGTTTGGATGCCCTTGGGCGCTTGCTGGGGCGTATCTCGCAGTTGCCGAACATCATCGAGACACGGCGTAATCGTACGCCCTGAATCCCGCGTGCACGATTCGCGGGCATCCCGCCCCCTCAGGGGCCGGTTTGCCCGCCAAGCCCGACCGTCAAGGACTTGCCTGAATGACCTACACCCTCCAGGACCTGCTCCACCTCATGGCCCGCTTGCGCGACCCGCACTACGGCTGCCCTTGGGACCTGAAGCAGGACTATGCCAGCATCGTCCCACACACCCTCGAAGAAGCTTACGAGGTGGCGGACACCATCGAGCGCGGCGATTTCGAGGACTTGCAAGGCGAGCTGGGCGATCTGCTGTTCCAGGTGGTCTACTACAGCCAACTTGCCCGGGAGGAAGGCCGTTTCGCGTTCGACGGCGTGGTGGACGGCATCACCCGCAAGCTCATTCGTCGACACCCCCATGTCTTTCCGACCGGGGACCTGTATGCGCCGCTGGAGACGCCCAGCCTGAGCGATGAGCAGGTCAAGTCACGCTGGGAAGAAATCAAGGCGCAGGAGCGGGCGCAGAAAAGTCGTCCAGAACAGCTGTCATTGCTCGACGATGTCCCAACGGCATTGCCTGCCTTGTCCCGGGCGGCCAAACTGCAAAAGCGCGCGGCCACCGTCGGGTTCGACTGGCCCGAGGCCTTGCCGGTTGTGGACAAGGTGCGTGAGGAACTCGACGAAGTGTTGCAGGCCATGGCCGACGGGGACAACGATGCGCTGGAAGATGAAGTCGGTGACTTGCTGTTCGCGGTAGTCAACCTGGCGCGTCACTTGAAGCATGACCCCGAAAACGCCTTGCGCCGCGCCAATCGTAAGTTCGAGCGACGTTTTCGCTTTATCGAGCAGGCGTTGCGTGACAGCGGCACTGCCATTGAAGACTGTAACCTTGATGCGCTGGACACCCTTTGGGGTGAAGCCAAGCGTCAGGAAAAGAACCTGCCCAGCTGCGGCTGAGCTGTTGCATAAGTGAGTGAACATTCATGAGCCTTTCCCTTCGCGACCAATTGCTCAAAGCCGGGCTGGTCAACCAAAAACAGGTTTCTCAGGCCAACAAGGCTGAAAAGAAACAGAAGCGCCTGGAGCACAAAGGCCAGGTCGAGGTGGACGATACCCAGCAGCGGCTGGCCAAGGAAGCCATGGCCGAAAAGGCCAAGCGTGACCAGGCGCTCAACCGTGAACAGCAGGAAAAAGCCGAGAAGAAGGCACGCGCCGCGCAGATCAAGCAACTGATCGAAGCGACCCGCCTGCCCAAGCTCACGACCGAGGATTACTACAACTTCGTCGACGACAAGAAGGTCAAGCGTATCGCGGTCAATGCCCTGATGCGCAGCAAACTGAGCAATGGTGCGCTGGCGGTGGTGTCCTACGGGGGCGGCTATGAGGTCATTCCCCGCGAGGCGGCCGTCAAGATCCAGGAACGCGACCCGGGCCGGGTATTGCTGCTCAATACCCATGTCGAGGAAGCCGACGACGACGATCCGTATGCGGCGTACAAGATCCCTGACGATCTGATGTGGTAATGCTGCAAGGCCCTGTCTGAACGTCCACCGGGTGGTCAGGGCCGCATTGTGCGGCGATGGGCCGCAAGGCGGCCCCTGGCGCCATGACGGGTATTCACGTCACGGTTTCTAAAGATCGCTGTCACTGTGTGGTGCGCTGCTTTTCCAGGTCTTCCAGTTCGACACGGTACTGTTGCGCCTCGTGTTCGTTGTGGAACATCCCGACCAACTGGCCCTGCTGGTGCACATCCCAGATCCGCACGCCTGCGGCCAGGCCTTCGTGGGACATTTTCGATTCGTCGCGTTCGGTCACTTGAACTGTCATCGTTAAACTCCACTTTTTCTGGTTGGGTGCGACAGTCTGTCGCACGCCTTATTTATAGAGTTTGTTAGCAGCCTAAGTAAATAAAACGGCCATGAAACAAGTTTCATGTAGCCATGGCATGCCTAGGCCCGACTGCTTTATGCCCGGCCAAATAAAAGCCCCGCACGGGGCGTAACGTTGTTTACTTAAGATCGCTAGGGCTGCTTCACGGCCCATCGCGGCACAAGGCCGCTCCTACACTGACCGCGTGATGCCCGAGTTTGGGGGGGGCTCACAGTGCATTGTAGGAGCGGCCTTGTGCCGCGATGGGCCGCGGAGCGGCCCTAAGTGAACAGCGTTACCGCACGGTGCGGGGCTTGGTGTTGCGTTATGGCTCAACGCCGACAAGCTTGAGTGTCAGTTACCTTTAACCGGCTTGCCATCGACCGTGCCGTCCTGCAGGACGATCACGTATTCCTTGCCATCGGTTTCCACTTGGCGCAATTGCACGAGCAAGTAGTCCCAGTTCTTGGCAAACCACAGCTCGGTGATGCGCTTGCTCTGGCTTGGATCACGCACACGTTCGACCTTGACGGCATCCACCTGGCCGGTCTTGGTGGTGACTTTCTCAGTACCCAGTACGCGGAAGTCATAGGTGTCGATCTCGTCACCATCGACCACCTGGTAGGTCATGCTCTTCTTGCCAGCGGCGACATCGTGCTGCAGCGCCAGCTGATAGGACGACTTGTCGAGCACCCCACGGTTGAGCGGCAGGGTGATCGCATCGCCACGATCGCTGCCGGTCACTTTCTTGGCAGCCCAGTCGAAGTTCAGGTCGACCTTTTTGGCCTTGCCAAGACCGCCGCGCTCGAAGTGGTAACGCTGCGGCAGCAAGGTGTCGTTATCCAGGCGCAGCGAGCTTTGCTCGGTCAGGCTGGCGATCATCATCGACGCCTTGAAGTTAAGGTCCCAGGTACCATCGGCATTCTTGACCAGGTTACGTTCGGCGGTACCGCTCATGGGCAGTTGCTTCCAGTCGGCGGTGTAGCTGGCCGAGAACGGCTTCAGGTCTGCTGCCTGGAGGGGCAGGGCAAGCACGGCAAGAGCCAAGAGCAGGGCACGACGCATAGTATCTCCTAGGATCGAATCAAATGACCGCTGGCCGACAGGGGCTGGCCATCCAGTAATGCACCTTGTTCGCCAAGACGCAAGCGGCCGTTGGCGAACCAGTGAACAGCCATTGGGTAGATGACGTGTTCCTGTGCGTGAACCCGCTGAGCCAGGCTTTGGACCGTGTCATCGGGTGCCACCGGCACGACAGCCTGTACGACCAACGGGCCCCCATCGAGTTCCTCGGTGACAAAGTGAACACTGCACCCGTGCTCGACATCCCCTGCTTCCAGGGCGCGTCTATGGGTGTGCAACCCTTTGTAGCGAGGCAGCAGCGAAGGGTGGATGTTGAGCAGGCGACCTTGGTAGTGGCGCACGAAGTCGCCACTGAGGATACGCATGAAACCCGCCAGCACCACCAGGTCCGGAGCGAACCCATCGATACAGGCCACCAGGGCCGCATCGAAGGCTTCGCGGCCCTCGAAGCCGGTATGGTCAAGGACCGCGGTTTCGATACCGGCAGCGGCTGCACGCTGCAGCCCGTAGGCATCGGCGCGGTTGGAGATGACCGCGCCGATGCGCACGGCGCTGTCCGGGATGGCGCAGCTGTCGATCAGCGCTTGCAGGTTGCTGCCGGAACCCGACAGCAATACCACCACATTGCAGGGCTTGCTCGGCATCAGTGTGCCTTGAGGTTCTGCAGCTCGACCTGGGCAGCGCCCTCTGCGGCTTCGGTAATGTGGCCGATGACCCAAGGCTGTTCGCCAGCGTTGCGCAGTTCGTTCAGGGCGGTTTCGACCTGGTCCTGGCCTACGCAGATCACCATGCCCACGCCGCAGTTGAGCACGCGGTGCATTTCATGCTCGTCGACGTTGCCCTTTTCCTGCAGGAAATCGAAGACGGCTGGGCGCTTCCAGCTGGCCACGTCGATGACTGCCTGGGCATTGGCCGGCAGTACGCGCGGGATATTGTCCAGCAGGCCGCCACCGGTGATGTGGGCCATGGCTTTGACCGCGCCGGTGTTCTTGATCAGTTGCAGCAGCGGCTTGACGTAGATGCGCGTTGGCGCCATCAGCAGTTCGGTCAGCGGCTGGCCGTCGAGCTGGGTGCTTTCGACGTCTGTGCCCGAGACTTCGAGGATCTTGCGGATCAGCGAGTAACCGTTGGAGTGCGGGCCCGAGGATGGCAGGGCGATGAGCGCATCGCCGGTGGCCACGCGCGAGCCGTCGATGATCTCGGCCTTCTCCACCACGCCTACGCAGAAGCCTGCCAGGTCGTAGTCTTCACCTTCGTACATGCCCGGCATCTCGGCCGTTTCGCCGCCGACCAGCGAGCAGCCTGCCAGTTCGCAACCTGCGCCGATACCGGTGACCACGGTAGCCGCCACGTCCACGTTAAGCTTGCCGGTGGCGTAGTAGTCCAGGAAGAACAGCGGCTCGGCACCGCAGACCACCAGGTCGTTCACGCACATGGCGACCAGGTCCTGGCCGATGCTGTCGTGCTTGTTCAGGTTCAGCGCCAGGCGCAGCTTGGTGCCCACGCCGTCGGTGCCGGAGACCAGCACCGGCTGCTTGTAGCCAGCCGGGATCTCGCAAAGGGCGCCGAAGCCGCCCAGGCCACCCATGACTTCAGGGCGTGCGGTGCGTTTTGCCACGCCCTTGATGCGTTCGACCAGTGCTTCGCCGGCGTCGATGTCTACACCGGCGTCCTTGTAGCTCAGGGAGGGTTGCTTGCTCATTGATCCAGGCCTTTAGGAGGGAGGGATTCGTAAAAACGACCCTGACGGCAAGGGCCGGCAGCCATGCAGCGGCTAACCGTGACATCAGTGGTCTGTGAAGGCGCGCGATTTTATCAGGGTTGCCGGGCAGCGGCCATCCTCCGGCCGACGGGCAGGTGAATTTAGGGCTGTCGCCGGTGCAAGATCGCCAGAAGCCTGGCCTTGCCGGTGCTACCTTTAACCGTGCCGCTTGAGGTATGAGTGCTGAAGCTTGAAACTCGCCGTTCCAGAGCACAAGGACACAACGATGCGCTTGTTCACTACTTCGGTCATGGGATGTCTGTGGTTGATCGCAGGCGCGGCCCAGGCCGAGAACGTCCCCGGCCTTTATCAGGTCCGCGAGCCAGTGGCCGGGCAGGGCGCCGAGGCGCGTGCGGCGGCGACCAGCCAGGCCTTCGACACCCTGGTGCTGCGCCTGACCGGCGACCCCAAGGCCGTGCAGAGCCCGGCGCTGGCCGCATTGCGCAAGGATCCGCAACCGATCGTCAACCAGGTGGGCAGCGACGCTGGCCCACCCGAAACCGTCCGGGTCGAGTTCGACCCCGGCAGCACCGAACGTGCCCTGCGCAAGGCGGGCCTCAGTCTGTGGGGCAGCAATCGCCCGTCGATTCTGGGTTGGTGGCTCGTCGAGAGTGTTGACGGCACTAGCCTGGTAGGGGACGGCCAGCCTAGCGCTCAGCCGTTGCGGCGCGCGGCCCGCCACCGGGGCTTGCCGCTGCGTCTGCCGCTGGCCGATCTGCAGGAGCAACTGGTGGCCGACGCCAAGCATATCGAAGCCAAGGATCCCGGGCCGCTGCGTGAGGTCTCCCAGCGCTACGGCGCCGATGCCGTGTTGGCCGTGCACGCCCAGGAGGTCGACGGCACATGGCAAGGCAAATGGCAATTGTGGCTGGGCGATGGGCGCGAGCAGGGCAGTGCCGAAGGGGCGGACCCGGCAGCGCTGGCCGACGCCGTGATGCTTGCCGTGAGCACGCGGCTGGCACCGCGCTACGTAACGCGTCCCGGGGCCAGTGGTCAGGTCCAGATGCAGGTCCAGGGCATGAACCTGCCGCGCTACGCTGAGCTGGCCCGGGTGCTGGAGCCCTACGGCGCCCAGTTGAAGCGGGTCGACGGTGACGTGCTGACCTATTCGGTCACCGCCAGCCGCGAACAACTCCGGGCTCAGCTGGCATTGGCCAAGCTCAGGGAAGTCCCAGCCGAGCAGGCACCTGCGCCGCAGGTGACCCCTGGGCCTTTGGGTACGTCCCCAGACGGGACATCGGTGTCGCCTGCGGCCGCCACCGAACCGTTCGATGGCTTGCGCTTTAGTTGGTAAGAGGGTCGTTCATGACTGACACGCGTCGTTGGATCTGGCTGGGCGTGGCATTGATCGCCATCGCCCTGCTCTATAGCCTGCACAATATTCTTACGCCGTTTCTGGTCGGCATTCTGCTGGCGTACCTGGCCGACCCGCTGGTCGATCGCCTGGAGCGCCTGGGTTTGTCGCGGACCTGGGGCGTAGTGGTGGTGTTCGCGCTGTTCACGCTGCTGATGCTTGCACTGTTGCTCGTGCTCATCCCCATGTTGGCCAAGCAGTTGGTGCGCCTGTACGCGCTGGCGCCGCAGATGCTTGACTGGCTCGAACATGTCGCCTTGCCATGGGTGCAGGGGCGTCTGGGCCTTGCCGACGGGTTCTGGAAATTCGACAAGATCAAGGCGGCCATCGGCGCGCACATGGGGCAAACCACCGATATCGTGAGCATGCTCTTGTCCCAGGCAACGGCCTCCAGCCTGGCGCTGATGGCCTGGGTGGCCAACATGGTGCTGATCCCCGTGGTCGGGTTCTACCTGTTGCGTGACTGGGACTTGATGATGGCCAAGTTGCGCAGCTTGTTGCCGCGCCAGAGCGAGCCACAAATCGTTGGGCTGGCCAGCGAGTGCCATGAGGTGCTCGGGGCGTTCGTGCGTGGGCAACTGCTGGTGATGGTCGCGTTGGGCATCATCTATTCGGCAGGCTTGATGCTGGTGGGGCTTGAACTGGGGTTGTTGATCGGCATGCTGGCAGGCCTGGCGGCCATCGTCCCGTACATGGGCTTCATCATTGGCATCGGTGCGGCGCTGGTGGCAGGGCTGTTCCAGTTCGGTGGCGATCTGTATCCCATGCTCGGCATCGTCGCGGTCTTCATGGTCGGTCAGGCACTGGAGGGCATGGTGCTGACACCTCTGTTGGTAGGCGACCGGATCGGTTTGCACCCTGTGGCGGTGATCTTCGCCATCCTGGCCGGCGGAGAGCTGTTCGGTTTCACAGGCGTGCTGCTCGCGCTTCCGGTGGCGGCGGTCATCATGGTGCTGCTGCGCCACGTTCACGGCTTGTACAAGGAGTCGGACATGTATGCAGGGGATGCGCCGGCCCCCGTCCACCTCGATCCTCCTGCACCCGACCAGCCGTGACAGGGCGGCAGGTGAGCCTCGGTTGCTGCGGCAATAGTGCAACCCATTGATTTTGCTTGGACTCTGCAGCGGCGTCATTGTGCACCCCGCTTGGCAGGTATAGACTTTGCCGATTGTCCACAAAAGGCCCCCAGCGGTCCTGTCGACCGCCCGCGAGCATGAAACCACCGATCCAGTTGCCCCTGGGTGTGCGCCTGCGCGACGACGCCACCTTCATCAACTACTATCCGGGCGCCAATGCCGCTGCGTTGGGGTATGTCGAGCGGCTTTGCGAAGCCGACGCCGGCTGGACCGAGAGCCTCATCTATCTGTGGGGCAAACAAGGCGTGGGCCGCACGCACCTGCTGCAAGCGGCCACCCATCGCTTCCAGCAGCGGGGCGAGCCTGCCGTCTACCTGCCGTTGGCGCAGCTGCTCGAGCGCGGTACCGGTCTTCTGGACTACCTGGCCCAGTACGAGCTGGTGTGCATCGATGACCTGCATGTCATTGCCGGCAAGCCGGACTGGGAGGAGGCCATGTTCCACCTGTTCAACCGCCTGCGCGACAGCGGCCGTCGACTGCTACTGGCAGCCTCCGCTTCCCCGCGGGAATTGCCGGTCAAGCTGCCTGACCTGAAATCCCGTCTCACCCTTGCCCTGGTGTTCCAGATGCGCGGCCTGTCTGACGAAGACAAGCTACGTGCCTTGCAATTGCGGGCATCCAGGCGCGGCCTGCACCTGACCGACGAAGTGGGTCACTTCATCCTCACCCGGGGCGCGCGCAGCATGAGTGCGCTGTTCGATCTGCTGGAACGGCTCGATCAGGCTTCCCTGCAAGCCCAGCGCAAACTCACCATTCCTTTCCTGAAGGAAACCCTCGGCTGGTAAGCCCCTGGAAACACGGGGCCAGAGCCATCCCACGGAAAAGTCACATCTTTTTCGATAAAATTTGCAAATGGAACTTATAGTGGGCATAGTTCCACCCCACTAAAGGATTACAGACACGGTTGTGCCCATGCTCAAGCGCTTCGCACCCCTCGTGCCACTCGCACTCGTGACCCTGCTTTTTGGCTGTGCGGCCCAAGGCCCGGTATCCCAGCCCCAGGATCACACCCCGGTCGCCGTACAGCCGGCGATCAAGGCCAAGGCCTCGTCTTCGCCAGTGTTTGGCGAACCCCAGGAAGTGGCTACCGACGATGAACTGGAGGTCTTCTCCAGCAGCAAGCCCTATCAGTTGCCAGTGCTTGCCGACAGCATTCTGGAGCGCGGCATGTCGTTGATCGGCACCCGCTATCGCTTTGGCGGTACCTCGGAACAGTCCGGCTTCGATTGCAGCGGCTTCATCGGCTACCTGTTCCGCGAGGAGGCAGGCATGACCTTGCCGCGTTCTACTCGCGAGATGATCAACGTCGATGCGCCGAAGGTCGCGCGCAACAAACTCAAGCCAGGCGACCTGCTGTTCTTCAGTACCAACGGCCGTGGCCGTGTCAGCCATGCCGGGATCTACCTGGGCGACAACCAGTTCATCCACTCCAGCAGCCGTCGTAGCGGCGGTGTGCGCATCGATAGCCTCGGTGACCGTTACTGGAGCAAGACCTTCCTTGAGGCCAAACGTGCCTTGGCCATGGCGCCGACCCATATCGCGCGCAACTAATGGCAATCTGATGTGTCCTAACCACGGCGTCGCTGCTTTGCAAAAAAGCTCGACGCCGTGCGTATTTACAGAAAGCGTCTAATCTAATTTCTCAACTCTATCCCGCTGCGGCCCAGCGTTCCCATACAGGATGTTTTGGCCATGACAACGATGGCGCGCTTCGCTTTCATTTCCCTGGCAGCCTTACTGGCGGCCTGCTCGAGCCAACCCCAGGCACCTGCCCCTACAAGGGTCGTGCAGCCTCAGGTTACCTATAGCCAACCCAGCTTCTCGCCCACTGCCGATGACGTACTGATTCGCGCCATTGGTTTGGTTGGCACGCCCTACCGCTGGGGCGGCAATACGCCCGATTCGGGTTTCGACTGCAGTGGTCTGATCAAGTACGTCTACCGCGATGCCGCCGGCATCAGCCTGCCGCGCTCCACGCGGGAGATGATCGGCATGCGTGCGCCTACTGTGGATGTGAAGTCCTTGCAGTCCGGTGACCTGGTGTTCTTCGCGACCAGTGGCGGTTCGCAGGTGAGCCATGCTGGCATTTATGTAGGGGACGGGCGCTTCGTGCATGCGCCCCGCACCGGCGGTACGGTGCGGTTGGACTATCTGTCAAACAGCTACTGGGCCAAGGCCTACCTGCAGGCCAAGCGGGTCATCCCACAAGGGCACCTGGCACAGAACCCCTGAGCCCGATCACCGAGCTTTGCTGACGCGCCAGATGGTATTGCCCACATCGTCAGCTACCAGCACGGCCCCGTGGCCATCCAGGGCAACCCCCACGGGGCGGCCCATGGCTTGGCCGCTTTCATTCAGGAACCCATCGAGCACGTCCATGGGCTTGCCCGACGGCTTTCCCGAGGCGTCGAAGGGTACGAATATCACCTTGTAGCCGCTGTGGGGCTTGCGGTTCCAGGACCCATGCTGGCCAATCAATGCACCTGCCCCAAAACGCGCCGGCAACACACACGGCCCGGCGAAGGCCAACCCCAGTGAAGCGGTATGCGGCCCCACGGCGTAGTCGGGTACCTGTGCCTGGGCGACCTTGGCAGGGTCCTGGGGCTGCACGCGCTCATCCACGTGCTGGCCATAGTAGCTATAGGGCCAACCATAGAATCCACCTGCTTGTACCGAAGTGATGTAATCCGGTACCAGGTCGCTGCCGATTTCGTCACGTTCGTTGACTGCGGTCCAGAGCGCGCCACTGTGAGGCTCCCAGGCAAGCCCGTTGGGGTTGCGCAGGCCGGTGGCGAACAGGCGGTGCTTGCCGGTGCTGGGGTCGATCTCCCAGATCGCGGCGCGCCCCTGCTCCTGATCGAGGCCGTTTTCACCCACGTTGCTGTTCGAGCCCACGGTGACATAGAGGCGCCGTCCATCGGGGCTTGCGATGACATTCTTGGTCCAGTGGTGATTCAACGGGCCGGCTGGCAGTGAGGTGACCACCTCTGCCGGACCGGTTACCTGGCGTGCACCGGGCTGGTAGTGGAAACGCAGCAGTTTATCCGTATCGGCCACGTAAAAATCGGTGCCTACCAGCGCCATGCCAAAGGGTGAGTTCAGCCCTTCGGCAAAGGTATGGCGGATTTCCGCAACGCCGTCCTGGTCCGCGTCGCGCAACAGGGTAATGCGATCAGGGCTGGGCACGGCGGCCCCCGCGCGTGCCATGACCCGCTTCATGGCCCATCCGCGAATACCCTTGGCGTCTTCGGGTTTGGCAGGTGCGTTGGTTTCTGCCACCAGCACATCGCCATTGGGCAGTACGTAGAGCCAGCGCGGATGGTCGAGGTCACCGGCAAAGCGCGAGACCTGCAACCCGGGTGCAGCTTGAGGCATGCGCTCGGCAGGCCAGCCGACGGCTGGCGCGATGTTCACCGTCGGTAGCAGGGTCTTGGCAGGTGAGGGCAGCTGCGGTGCGGGGCCGCTGCCGTCGGCCACCGTATAACGCGCCCTTTCGCCGCAGCCACTCAAGCCCAGGCTTACAAGAAGTGCAACAGGCAGTGCCACGCGGTTCATGGTCGGCGTCCTCGGCAGGTTCTATTGATTCAGAGGGTAGGGAATGCCGCGGGTTCATTCGCACAGGCGGCAGGGGCTGCATCGGCGGCTCGGCGATCGCTGCTGTGCCGCCAGGCGAGCCGCGTCGATTGACGCTCCGGGTGCAACCCTCTAACCTTCGCGCGTGTTTCAGGTGCCCCGCCAGCCACGCCTGGCCAGGGTGAAACTGGGAAGTCGGTGAGCGCCCGCAGGGTGCGATTCCGGCGCTGCCCCCGCAACGGTAGGTGAGAGACGGCCGCGCAGGGCCACTGGGTACGATACCTGGGAAGGCGCGCAGGTCAGGGCCAGTGGCCCGCTCACGAGCCCGGAGACCGGCCTGATACTGCCAACGGCATCACGGAGGGTGATGCGCGGTGCACTCTGGCTTTGGCCAATGCCCCTGCGCGCGCTCCGTTTGCCTGCCCATTCCCTGACACGGCGCTCGATCGTGGTGTCAGCCAGCGGAGAACTTCCCATGAGCGACGCCACCGAGCGCGACGAACGCCATCTGGCACGGATGCAGCGCAAGAAAGCGGTCATTGACGAGCGCATTGCCAACTCCCCTAACGAATGCGGCCTGCTGCTGGTGCTCACCGGCAATGGCAAGGGCAAGAGCAGCTCGGCCTTCGGCATGCTGGCCCGGGCCCTGGGCCACGGCATGCAGTGCGGCGTGGTGCAGTTCATCAAGGGCCGCAACAGCACCGGCGAAGAGCTGTTCTTCAGGCGCTTTCCCGAACAGGTGCGCTACCATGTGATGGGCGAGGGCTTCACGTGGGAGACGCAGGACCGCCAGCGTGACATTGCGGCGGCAGAAGCGGCGTGGGCCGTCTCCCGGCAACTGCTGCAGGATCCTGCGGTGCAGTTCGTGGTGCTCGACGAGCTCAACATCGCGCTCAAGCACGGCTACCTTGATCTGGACCAGGTGCTGTCGGACATCCAGGCCCGCCCTCCCATGCAGCACGTCATCGTCACCGGTCGCGCGGCCAAGCCTGAAATGGTCGAGCTGGCCGACACCGTGACCGAAATGGGCATGCTCAAGCACGCGTTCCAGGCCGGTATCCGTGCCCAGAAGGGCGTCGAGCTGTGAGCCAGGCCCGCCATTGCCCCGCCGTTCTGATTGCCGCACCGGCCTCTGGTCAAGGCAAGACCACGGTCACTGCCGCGCTGGCGCGCCTGCACCGCAATCTGGGCCGCAAGGTGCGGGTGTTCAAATGCGGGCCTGACTTTCTTGACCCCATGATTCTCGAACGTGCCAGCGGTGCACCCGTTCGCCAGCTCGACCTGTGGATGATCGGTGTCGAGGAAAGCCGCCGGCTGCTCTGGGAGGCGGCAGGTGAAGCCGACCTGATCCTCATCGAAGGGGTGATGGGGCTGTTCGATGGCACCCCTTCGAGCGCCGACCTGGCGCGTCACTTCGGTGTGCCGGTGCTGGCGGTGATCGATGGTACGGCCATGGCCCAGACCTTTGGCGCGCTGGCCCTGGGCCTGGCGCGTTATCAGCCGGACCTGCCGTTTGCCGGGGTGTTGGCCAACCGGGTGGGCAGCCTGCGTCATGCGCAACTGCTCGAAGGCAGCCTGACGGAGGGCCTGCGTTGGTATGGCGGCTTGTCCCGCGAGCGCGGCATCGAACTGCCCAGCCGTCACCTGGGGTTGGTGCAGGCCAGCGAGTTGAACGACCTGGACGCACGTCTGGACGCTGCTGCCCAGGCATTGGGCGCCAGCTGCGATGCCGCGTTGCCACCGGCCGTCACCTTCGAGCCGGCCGATCCGCTACCCGCCCAGGCTACCTTGGCGGGGGTGCGTATCGGTGTTGCCCGCGACGAAGCTTTTGCCTTCCTCTATGGCGCCAATCTGGACCTGTTGCGCCGTCTAGGCGCACAGGTGCAGTTCTTCTCCCCACTGCATGATGCGCAGCTCCCCGAAGTGGACAGCCTGTACCTGCCCGGCGGTTACCCCGAGTTGCACCATCATGCCCTGGCGCGCAATACCTCAATGTGCCAGGCCATCCGCGCCCATCACGCCCAGGGCAAGCCACTGCTCGCCGAATGCGGCGGCATGCTGTATCTGCTCGACGCGCTGACCGACGTGGCCGGGGACAGGGTCGAGTTGCTCGGGTTGCTGCCGGGTGAAGCGACCATGCAAAAGCGCCTGGCGGCCCTGGCCCTGCAAGCGGTCGAGCTGCCCGAGGGCATACTGCGCGGCCATACCTACCACCACTCCCTGACCAGCACTGCGCTCGAGCCGCTGGCACGTGGGTTGAGCCCCAACGGCGGGCCCGGCAACGAAGCCGTCTATCGCCTGGGCCGCTTGACCGCGTCCTACGTGCACTTCTACTTCCCCTCCAACCCGGAGGCGGCCGCAGCGCTGCTTTGCCCATGAGCGAGCATGCCTTCAGCGACCAGGAGCGTGCCGCGGTCTATCGCGCCATCGGCGAGCGGCGCGACATGCGCCATTTCGTTCAAGGCGAGGTGGCGCCGCAGGTCATGACACGGTTACTCAGCGCAGCCCACCAGGCACCGAGCGTGGGCTTGATGCAGCCATGGCGGTTCATCCGCATCACCGAGCGGGCCTTGCGTGGGCGCATCCAGGCACTGGTGGAGGCCGAGCGGGCGTTGACTGCACAGGCGCTGGGCGAGCGCTCGGACGAATTCATGAAGCTCAAGGTAGAGGGCATCAACGATTGTGCCGAACTGTGGGTCGCCGCCTTGATGGACAACCGTGAGCCCCACATTTTCGGGCGCCGAACGCTGCCTGAGATGGACCTGGCCTCGCTCGCCTGCGCCATCCAGAACCTCTGGCTGGCCGCCCGTGCCGAAGGGCTGGGCATGGGCTGGGTATCGCTGTTCGATCCCAAGGCGCTGGCAGCGTTGCTTGGCATGCCCAGCGGCGCCAAACCCGTGGCCGTGCTGTGCCTGGGGCCGGTGGCGGCATTCTACCCTGCACCCATGCTGGTCCTGCAGAACTGGGCCGAGGAACGGCCGTTGCACCAGATGCTGTTTGAAAACCGTTGGGGAGAAGGTGCATGAGCGTGGCGTTGCTGACCGTGGCCGGTGTGGCCCTGGATGCATTGTTCGGCGAGCCGCGACGGCGCCATCCGCTGGTTGCGTTCGGCAACATGGCCAGCAGCCTTGAGCGGCGCTTCAATGCCGGCGGGCGTGGTTGGCGCAGTCATGGCGTGAGCGCCTGGTTCCTGGCCGTGGTGCCCCTGACCTTGCTGGCCCTCATGTTCTCCTGGCTGCCTGTGATCGGCTGGCTGGTCGATGTGCTGGCGTTGTACTGCGCCCTGGGGCTGCGCAGCCTGGGCGAACATGTGCTGCCGGTGACCACGGCCCTGCGCCAGGGGGATCTGGAAGAAGCACGGCGGCGGGTGGGGTATCTGGTCAGCCGTGAAACCCGTGAGCTGGACGAGACGGCGGTGGCGCGGGCAGCCACTGAGTCGGTGCTGGAAAACGGCAGCGATGCCGTGTTCGCCGCCTTGTTCTGGTTTGCTGTGGCCGGGGCGCCAGGGGTGGTGCTTTATCGGCTGAGCAACACCCTCGATGCCATGTGGGGCTATCGCAACGAGCGCTTCGAGCGCTTCGGCTGGTGCGCGGCGCGCATCGATGACCTACTCAACTACGTGCCGGCGCGCCTGGTCGCGCTCACCTATGCGGTGCTGGGCAAAACCCGTCTGGCGCTGGCCTGCTGGCGGCGCCAGGGGCCACTGTGGGACAGCCCCAACGCCGGCCCGGTCATGGCGGCCGGGGCAGGGGCCCTGGGTGTTGAATTGGGCGGGCCGGCGGTGTACCACGGCCAGCTGCACGACCGCCCGCGCCTGGGCGACGGCCCACCGGCCAGCCCCGATGCCATCGAGGGCGGTTGGACGCTGGTGCAGCGTGGGGTATGGCTGTGGCTGTTGGTGTTCTGTCTGGGAGCTTATCTGAATGCTTGAACATGGAGGCCGGCTGCTGCGCGCGGTTCGGCAGTACGGCATCGCCCGCGAGCAGTGGCTGGACCTGTCCAGCGGCATTGCGCCCTGGTCCTTCCCGATACCGCCGATCCCCCTCGAAGCCTGGGCACGGCTACCGGAAACAGACGATGGCCTCGAACAGGCGGCGTGTAGCTACTACGGCGCCACGCGACTGCTACCCGTAGCGGGCTCACAGGCTGCCATCCAGGCCCTGCCGCTGTTGCGCAGCCCGAGCCGGGTCGGGGTGCTGACGCCCTGTTATGCCGAGCATCCCTATGCCTGGCAGCGCGTTGGACACGCGTTGCTCGAGCTCGATGAGCATCAGGTCGACGAGGCGCTCGACGACCTCGACGTTCTGGTCTTGGTCAACCCGAACAACCCCACCGGCCGTGTCGTGCCTGCGCCCACGCTGCTGGGATGGCATCAGCGCCTGGCAGCGCGCGGTGGTTGGCTGGTGGTCGATGAAGCCTTCATGGACAACAGCCCCGGAAACAGCGTGATGGAAAGTGCCGAGCGCCCAGGTTTGATCGTGCTGCGCTCGTTCGGCAAGTTCTTCGGCCTGGCCGGTGTGCGCCTGGGCTTCGTGGCCGCAGAGCACAGCTTGCTGCTGCGCCTGGCCGAGCTGCTCGGCCCGTGGACCATCAATGGTCCCAGCCGGGTGCTGGCCCAGGCCAGCCTGACCGACCAGGCCATGCAGCAGCTGCAGCGCCAGCGCTGTGCAGACGCCAGCGAACGCTTGGCGGCTTTGCTCACCCATGCCGGGCTGGCGCCCGCCGGCGGCTGTGACCTGTTCCAGTACGTGCGGTGCGAGCATGCCGCGCGATTGCACGATCACCTTGCCCGACACGGGGTGCTGGTGCGCCTGTTCGAGCGCCCGGCGGCCTTGCGTTTCGGCTTACCGCCAAGCCAAGCAGACGAACGACGATTGGCCCAGGCCCTGAGTGCCTACCCCAAGGACCTTACATGACGACCCTGATGGTGCAAGGCACCACCTCCGATGCCGGCAAGAGCACCCTGGTGACTGCCCTGTGCCGCTGGCTGCTGCGCCAGGGCATCGGCGTGGTGCCATTCAAGCCGCAGAACATGGCACTCAACAGCGCCGTGACCGCCGACGGTGGCGAGATTGGCCGGGCCCAGGCGGTGCAGGCCCAGGCCTGTCGCCTGGCGCCGCATACCGACATGAACCCGGTGCTGCTCAAACCCAACAGCGACACAGGCGCCCAGGTGATCATCCATGGCCGTGCGGTGACCAGCATGAACGCGGTTGCCTACCACGATTACAAGGCCATCGCCATGCAGGCCGTGCTGGTCTCGCACCAGCGCCTGAGCCAGGGCTGGCCAGTGGTCATGGTGGAGGGCGCAGGGTCGCCGGCGGAGATCAACCTGCGGGCCGGCGACATTGCCAACATGGGGTTTGCCGAAGCCGTGGACTGCCCGGTGATCCTGGTCGCCGACATCAACCGCGGGGGCGTGTTCGCCCACTTGGTCGGTACCCTCGAACTGCTGTCGCCCAGCGAGCAGGCGCGGGTCAAAGGGTTTGTCATCAACCGTTTCAGGGGCGACATCGCTTTGTTGCAACCTGGGCTCGACTGGCTGGAGCAGCGCACCGGCAAACCCGTGCTAGGCGTGCTGCCGTACGTCACCGACCTGCACCTTGAAGCCGAGGACGGCATCGACCGGCGCCAGAGCGAAAAGCAGCAGCGCGTGCTCAAGGTGATCGTGCCGGTGCTGCCACGCATCAGCAACCACACTGACTTCGACCCGCTGCGCCTGCACCCGCAGGTCGACCTGCAGTTCATTGGCCCTGGTCAGCCGGTGCCGCCAGCGGACCTGATCATCCTGCCGGGTTCCAAGAGCGTACGTGGCGACCTTGCTCAATTGCGCGCGCGTGGCTGGGACAGGGCCATCGAACGCCATCTGCGTTATGGCGGCAAGGTGATCGGTATCTGCGGCGGCCTGCAGATGCTTGGGCGCGAGGTGCACGATCCGCTGGGCCTGGAGGGCGCTGCAGGCTCCAGTCCCGGCCTCGGTCTGCTGGACTACACCACGGTGCTGGAAGCCGACAAGCAGTTGCGCAATGTCTCCGGGACCTTGCACCTGGACGCATCGCCCGTGACCGGCTACGAGATCCATGCCGGTGTCACCACTGGACCTGCGCTGGCGCACCCGGCGATACGCCTGGCCGACGGTCGCTGCGAGGGTGCCATCAGCACGGACGGCCAGGTGTTGGCCACTTACCTGCACGGGTTGTTCGAAGGCAGCGCCTCCTGCGCGGCCCTGCTGCGCTGGGCTGGGCTTGAAGACGTGCAACTGATCGACTACGAGGCGTTGCGCGAGCGCGACATCGAACGCCTGGCTGACCTGGTGGACAAGCACCTGGACACCCAGCGCCTGCGCCAATTGTGTGGAGTACCCTGACGTGCGTACGTTCGTGATCGGCGGAGCCCGGTCTGGCAAGAGCCGCCTGGCCGAGCAGCGGGCAGCCGACTGCGGCCTGCCTGTGACCTATATCGCCACCAGTCAGCCGCTGGACGGCGAACTCGATGAGCGGGTGCAGCTGCACCGCCAGCGCCGGCCCGTGGAGTGGGGGTTGATCGAAGAACCCTTGGCCCTGGCTGCTGTACTAAAGGCCGAAGCTGCTGCTGACCGCTGCCTGCTGGTGGACTGCCTGACGCTGTGGCTGACCAACCTGCTGATGCTGGATGACCCGCGCCGGTTGGCCGAGGAACGTGATGCCCTGTTGGGCTGCCTTGAACACCTGCCCGGCCACATCATCCTGGTCAGTAACGAGACTGGCCTGGGTGTGGTGCCCATGGGTGAGTTGACGCGACGTTACGTCGATTTGGCCGGTGTCGTGCACCAGGCGGTGGCCGAACGTTGCCAGCAGGTGATCCTCACGGTCGCTGGCCTCCCACTCACGCTCAAAGGACCTGCATCATGAACCCTGTCTGGTGGCAGATGCCCTGCCAGCCCATCGACGGTGCGGCCATGGCCGCAGCACGCGAGCGGCAGCAACAATTGACCAAGCCTGCCGGTTCGCTCGGCCAGCTCGAAACGCTCGCCATTCAGCTGGCAGGCCTGCAGGGCTGCGAACGGCCGGTGCTCGAGCACGTTGCGATCAGCCTGTTCGCCGGCGACCACGGCGTGGTCGAGGAGGGCGTCTCGGCGTATCCTCAGGCCGTGACAGGCCAGATGTTGCGCAATTTCGTCGGCGGGGGTGCCGCCATCAGTGTGCTGGCGCGCCAACTGCACGCCACCTTGGAGGTGGTCGACCTCGGCACGGTCGACCCGACGCTCGCACTGCCGGGCGTTCGCCACGTGCACCTTGGCCCCGGCACGGCCAATTTCGCCCGAGAGCCCGCCCTGAGCGAGGCACAATTGCAGGCCGCCCTGCAGGCAGGTCGTGACAGCGCGCTGCGGGCGGCGACCCACGGCGCACAGCTGTTCATCGGCGGTGAAATGGGTATCGGCAACACCACCGCAGCGGCAGCGCTGGCCAGCGTACTGCTCGCCTGTCCGCCAGCCACGCTGAGCGGGCCAGGCACTGGGTTGGACAGTGCCGGCGTGCAGCACAAAGCGCACGTCATCGAGCGGGCTCTGGCCTTGTACCGCCTGGCGGCCGATGAACCGCTGCGTGCATTGGGCTGCGTGGGGGGCTTCGAGCTGGCGGCGCTGGCCGGCGCTTACCTGGCGTGTGCCCAGGCGGGTGTGGCGGTGCTGGTGGACGGGTTCATCTGCACGGTGGCGGCCTTGGTGGCCGTGCGCCTCAACCCCCAGTGCCGCGCTTGGCTGTTGTTTGCCCACCAGGGTGCGGAGCCCGGCCACCAGACAGTGCTGAGCGCCTTGCAGGCCGAGCCTTTGCTGGCTCTGGGGCTGCGCCTGGGTGAGGGCAGTGGTGCCGCGCTGGCCGTGCCGTTGCTGCGGCTGGCCTGCGCGCTACACGGGCAAATGGCGACCTTTGCCGAGGCTGCCGTGGCGGACCGTCCGGCATGAGGCTCGACCTGCTGCGCCACGGGGAAACCGAGCAAGGTGGTCTGCGTGGCAGCCTCGATGACGCCCTGACCGAAAAGGGCTGGGCTCAAATGCGCGCCGCCGTGGCCGACGCAGGGCCTTGGCAGGCATTGGTCAGTTCGCCATTGCAGCGCTGTGGCCGATTTGCCGATGAGCTGGGCGCCAGGCTGGGCCTGCCCGTGCAGCGCGAGCCTGCATTGCAAGAACTGCATTTCGGCGATTGGGAAGGGCGCACGGCGTTGCAGATCATGGAACACGACGCCCAGGCGCTTGGGCAGTTCTGGGCTGATCCCTACGGCTATACGCCGCCCAATGGCGAGCCGGTCCAGGCGTTTGCGCAGCGCGTCCTGACGGCCATCGAGGGGTTGTACCGCCAGCATGCTGGCAAGCGCGTACTGCTGGTCACCCATGGTGGTGTCATGCGGCTGCTGTTGGCCCGCGCCCGTGGCCTGCCCAGGGCGCAGCTGTTGCAAGTGGAAGTCGGCCATGGCGCATTGGTGCGCTTGCAAGTCGGCGAGGATGGCCAGCTGGTTGAGGGGGGTTAGCATGCTGCCATTCTGGATTGCCCTGCAGTTTCTAAGCAGCCTGCCTGTCACCTTGCCCGGCATGCCAACGCCACGCCAGGTAGGCCGCTCGTTGTTGTACTACCCCTTGGTCGGGCTGCTGTTCGGTCTCCTGCTATGGCTGGCCAGCCACTGTCTCGCAGGCGTTGCGGCGCCGCTGCATGCCGCCTTGCTGCTGAGCCTCTGGGTGCTGCTCAGTGGCGCGCTGCACCTGGACGGCCTGGCAGATAGCGCAGACGCCTGGCTAGGCGGGTTTGGTGATCGCGAACGCACGCTGCAGATCATGAAAGACCCGCGCAGCGGGCCGGCAGCGGTGGTGACGCTGGTTTTGGTGCTGCTGCTCAAGTTCTGCGCCTTGTGGGCACTGATCGAGCAGGGAGCTGGCCTGCAACTGGTGCTGGCACCGGTCATCGGTCGAGCAGCGCTGCTGGGGCTATTCCTGTGTACCCCCTATGTGCGGCCTGGCGGGTTGGGCCAGGCACTGGCCGAGCACATGCCCCGCCGCGCAGCAGGGTGGGTACTGTTGATCTGTGCCGGCCTGGGCCTGACATTGGCTGGCTGGGCAATGGTGCTGACGGCGGTCGTGTTCGTCGCCTTGCGCAGGCTGATGTGCAATCGCCTGGGCGGTACCACGGGCGATACCGCAGGTGCACTGCTGGAGCTGCTTGAGCTCACCGTTCTGCTGGGCCTTGTCGTGATCCCGTGAGCCAATCGGGGCAGCGTGGTCTGGGATTTATCCAATTATGTAGGACGACTCTGAAGGCGCCTTCTGCAAAGATCATCTGAAAAAAAGCCGGCAAACTAATCCTGTAAAACGCCTTCACCGGATGCATTACCCTCAGGCGCTTGTTTCCAAAAGGCGTGTGTGATGCATTATTGGCTGCTCTTCCTGGCCCTGCTGGGCTTCACTCCACCTGCCGCCCAGGCAGCCGACCTCATGGCGTTCTGGGACCAACCCCGGCATGGGGGCAACAGCTTCAATCGATTGCCCCCTGACCAGGCCTACTTTGATGCCCTCCGGGCTTATGGCGCGACCTGGGTTCGGGTGTCCTATGACAAATGGCGACCTGCGCAGAGGGACTTTCTACTGGGTAATGCCGATGGCTACCACGGTTTGCCCGCCAGCGACCTGGCTACCCTGCGGTCGGTGTTGGATCGGGCCCATCGAGCCGGCCTCAAAGTGGTGATCGCACCGTTATCATTGCCGGGCATGCGCTGGTCGCAGAACAATAACGGCACCTTCGACGACCGGCTGTGGCAGGACAAGACCTACTGGGCGCAGGCCGCAGCCTTTTGGCGCGACGTCGCCCGTGCGTTGAAGGATCATCCTGCGGTCGCTGCGTACAACCTGGTGAACGAGCCCGCACCGGAAAAGCGCAGCGATCTGCCCGAACATGCCAGCCCGGAGCGCATACAACGCTGGTATGCGCGCGAGCAAGGCAGTGCGCGTGATTTGCCGGCGCTGTACCGGCAGTTGACGGCGGCCATACGCGAGGAGGATGCGGTAACGCCGATCATGGTGGATTCGGGCTGGTATGCCGCCGCCGATGCCTTCACCTATTGGCCCGCGCCGCTGCCCGATGACAGGGTGCTCTACAGCGTGCACATGTACGAACCCTATGCAGCGACCAGTGCGCCCAACATGACCCGCCGACAGCCGCTGGCCTATCCAGGGGCGGTGCCCTTCGCCGGCCAGCTTCAGCAATGGGACGGCCAGCGCGTGGCGCAGTACCTGCAAGCCCCGCTGAACTGGGCCGATACCATGAACGTGCCCCGTTCCCGCCTGGTGGTGGGCGAATTTGGCTGCATGCGCCGCCTGTCAGGCTGCCGCCAGTACCTGGAGGACGTACTGGGCGTGCTCGATCAGTACCGCTTGCACTGGGCGTTCTACAGTTTCCGCGAAGACAGCTGGGACGGGATGGACTACGAATTGGGCACCGCCAAAGTGCCCTGGCGCTACTGGCAGGCGATCGACCAGGGGTTGGCCGACCCGCTGCCGCGGCAAGCGACCCCCGCGTTCGAACCCATCCGCAAGCGACTGGCGACAGATCAATGACGACCTGCGCTGACGTCCTGCTTGCTGTCAGTCAGCTTCAGCGTTCATGCTGTAACCAAATGCTTCCTTGATGACTTGGCGTACGTGGCGGTGGATGGCCTTGCAGTGCCAGGTTTCATCAACGGCAGCACCTGACGACCTTGCGATGGGCTGGAGACAATAACAATGACGTCTGTATGGCGAACCAGTGGATGGGTGTTGACTGGGGCGGCGCTGATCCTTGCGCTGTCACTTGGCGTCAGGCACGGCTTTGGCCTGTTCCTGGCACCGATGAGCGCCGATTTTGGCTGGGGGCGCGGCGTCTTTGCCTTCGCCATCGCCTTGCAGAACCTGATCTGGGGCCTGGCCCAGCCCTTTGCCGGGGCGTTGGCCGATCGCCTTGGCGCCTCGCGGGTGGTGATGGTTGGCGGCGTGCTGTATGCGGTGGGCCTGGCGATGATGGGCATGGCCGACTCTGCCTGGTCGTTGTCATTGAGCGCCGGCCTGTTGATCGGCATTGGCCTGTCGGGAACGTCCTTTTCGGTCATCCTGGGCGTCGTCGGCCGGGCCGTGCCGCCTGAAAAGCGCAGCATGGCCATGGGCATTGCCAGCGCCGCCGGTTCGTTCGGTCAGTTCGCCATGCTGCCCGGCACCCTCGGCCTGATCCAATGGCTCGGCTGGTCGGCGGCTTTGCTGGTGCTGGGCCTGCTGGTGGCCTTCATCGTGCCGTTGGTAGGCCTGTTGCGCGACCGTCCCTTGCCCTCTTACGGCAACGAGCAGACGCTGGGCGAGGCGCTGCGTGAGGCGTGTGGGCACGCCGGTTTCTGGCTGCTGGCGCTGGGCTTTTTCGTGTGCGGCTTTCAGGTGGTGTTCATCGGGGTGCACCTGCCGGCGTACCTGGTGGACCAGCATCTGCCGGCCACCACGGGCACCACGGTGCTGGCCCTGGTGGGTTTGTTCAATATCGTGGGCACGTTCACGGCCGGCTGGCTGGGCGGGCGCCTGTCCAAGCCACGCTTGCTGACTGGGCTCTACCTGCTGCGTGCGGTCGTCATCGTGCTGTTTCTCTGGGCGCCGGTGAGTGCATTCAGCGCGTACCTGTTCGGTATTGCGATGGGCCTGTTGTGGCTGTCCACGGTGCCGCTCACCAACGGCACCGTCGCCACGGTCTTCGGCGTGCGCAACTTGTCGATGCTTGGCGGTATCGTGTTCCTGTTCCACCAGCTCGGGGCGTTCCTGGGCGGTTGGCTGGGTGGCGTCGTGTATGACCGCACTGGCAGCTATGACCTGGTCTGGCAGATCGCGATCCTGCTGAGTGTCTTGGCTGCGGCGCTCAACTGGCCGGTCCGTGAACGGCCTGTGGCACGCTTGCAGGTAACGGCGGCATGAACCCAGTATTGATCCGTATGGCTCTCGCGCTGGTGGCGCTTTTGGTGCTGATGCTGGCCTGGTGGGGGTGGCACGAGGGCGGCATGGCGCTCATGCAATTGGGCATGGGCGTCTGTTAGCCGCTACGCTGCCAGTTCAAGGTTGATCGAGCAGGAGCGGGATGTCATGAGCGTGAAGTGGATGGTGGTGCCGGTATTAGCGTTGATGGCCAGCGCGTCCAGCTGGGCGGCCGAATGCCCGGCCGTGTTGCAGGACACGCTGCCGGAGTTGCGGGGCAAGGGTGAGGTCGCGTTGTGCGAGCGGTTTGCCGGTAAGCCGTTGGTGGTGATCAACACGGCCAGTTATTGCGGGTTTGCGCCGCAGTTCGAGGGGCTTGAGGCGGTGTACAAACAGTACCATGGCCGTGGGCTGGAGATGCTGGGCGTGCCTTCGAACGACTTCAAGCAGGAGGATGCGGACAGCGAGAAGACGGCGAAGGTGTGTTATGCGAATTATGGCGTGACGTTCACCATGACCAAGGAACAGGCGGTGCGGGGCAAGGATGCGATTCCGATGTTTGCGGAGTTGGCCAGGCAGAGCAGTGCGCCCAAGTGGAATTTCTACAAGTATGTGATTGATCGTCAGGGCAAGGTGATTGGTAGTTTTTCGAGTTTGACGAAACCGGATGATGCCGAGTTTAAGGCAGCGATTGAGAAGGCTATCGCTTCGCAGCCTTGATCTTTTGGTGCGCTCAAGTATTGATCTCAGTTCGATTGCGGTGGCTTCGAGTCATTGAACTGTAGTGATCTGTGGCTGATGAATATATGAAAGGTCATAAGGGTTCTTAGCCAATCGCCTACAGTCGATTGGAGTGGCCTTGTGCCGCGATGGGCCGCGCCTGCAGGGGTTGTGTGTGGCTTTAAAGTTTGGAATCTGCTGGAATATCAGTTCTAGAGTAATGCGCTGTTTTGCTCTTGCTCTTGCTCTTGCTCTTGCTCTTGCCCTTGATTCTAAGCGCACGGTAGTTCAGGCGCCGCAGATCGCGACTTCAGGAGGCCGAGCGCAGGGCTTGCGGAGGGAGGTGACAGGCATGGATGCCTGTCAAGCGCTGGGCCCCAGGATGGGGCCTGCAGCGCGGTCCTCCTGGGAGCAAGCCCGGAGCGAGGGAACCCCGGAGCGTAGCGTAGGGGCCGGATGATAGGAGCAGGCGGTTTTTGCTTACTTTTTGACAAGACAAAAAGTGAGCCGCCGTAAGGGCGGAAAGGTGACTGTGCGCCACCCGCGCCAATGAATACCAACTTGCTATATGTGCCCACGCTTTGAAGTTTGAAGTTTGGAGCTTGATTGCATTGGCGTGGGTATTGAAAGAGAGCATAGTCCATTGGCGATGGCGACGCTTAATCACCTTTTCGCCCTTACGTGAACTGACCCCCGAATGTTGGACACCTATCTCACCGGAGGGTGTTCCATGACGAAATACAACCTGGCGCTCAAACAGGCACTCATCGAAGAGTGCCTTTCTGCTCCTAGCATTCATGAAGTGGCGCTAAAGCATGACCTCAGTCCATCGATGCTACGTCGGTGGGTAAAGGGCTATGAAAAACACGGCGCAGCCGGTTTAAGTGCCAAGTACAGCCGCTACGATGCCCAGTTCAAATTGAAGGTTTTGCAGTGCATTGAGCAAGAAGGATTGTCTGCCCAGCAAGCCTGCATCCAGTTTGATATTCGTGGTCCAAGTAGCATCAGGCAGTGGAAAAGGTTGTATGATCAAGGCGGAGTTGAAGCACTTCATCCGCATCATACCCGAGAGTTGAGCATGCCCCGTAAGCCATCGAAAAAAACCAGCGCAAGTCCTCCTACCGCTTCGGATAGCGACCTGACACCCGAGCAAATGCTCGAAGAGCTGGAATATCTGCGTGCGGAGAATGCTTATCTAAAAAAGCTCGATGCCTTGATCCAAGCGGACCCTCGCACTGCGCAGGCGAGAAAACGAAGGCTGTCCAGGGATTGAGGCACGGGCATCGACTCGCTCTGCTGTTACGTGCTGCCGGGCTTGCACGTAGTACCTTTTATTACCAAAGCAAGGTGTTGTTGACTGACAAGCATGCAGCTTTGAAAGAGAGTATCAACAACGTCTATCACGAGCATAAAGGACGGTATGGCTATCGCCGGATCACTGAGACCCTCAAGCACAACGGTCGGATGATTAATCACAAGAAGGTGCAGCGACTGATGCAGCTGATGGGTCTCCAGTCGCTGGTCAGGGCGAAGAAATATCGCTCGTACCGAGGCTCAGAGGGACTGGTTGCGCCTGATCTGCTCAGGCGAGAATTCAAGGCAGGAGCCCCTAATCAGAAATGGGCAACCGACGTGACAGAGTTCAAAGTGAAGGGGCAGAAGCTGTTTCTTTCGCCGTTGATGGACCTGTATAACGGCGAAATCCTCGCTTATCAGATTAACCGGCGCCCGGAGTTCAAGATGGTCTCGGCAATGCTTGAGCAAGCCTTTGAGCGGCTGAATCCAGGTGATAAACCGATATTGCACTCCGATCAAGGATGGCAGTACAGGCAGCCCACTTACCGGCATATGCTGGCCGAGAAGAACATTGAGCAGAGTATGTCGCGTAAGGGCAACTGCCTAGACAACGCCGCAATGGAAAGCTTTTTCGGCACACTCAAGAGCGAATATTTTTACCTGGAGTCGTTTGAAAATGTCGAGCAGTTGGCTTCAGGACTTGATGATTACATCGCTTACTACAACCAAAAACGCATCAGCCTCAGACTTAATGGCCTGAGTCCGATACAATTTCGGACCCACGCGCTGGCCCCATAGCGCTCACTGTCCAACTTTTGGGGGTCAGTTCAACGGCGAGTCACTTTTTGTCAAACGCGACAAAAAGTAACCAAAAAACGCTGCGCTCCATTCATACGGCCCCTACGCTGCGCTTCGGGGTTCCCTCACTCCGGTCTTGCTCCCGGGAGGACCGCGCTGTAGGCCCCATCCTGGGGCCCAGCGCTTGACGGGCATCCATGCCCGTCACCTCCCTCCGCAAGACCTGCGTTCGGCCTTCTGAAGTCGCGAAAATCAAGATCAAGATCAAGATCAAGATCAAGATCAAGATCAAGACCAAGATCAAGATCAAGATCAAGATCAAGATCAAGATCAAGAGCAAGAGCAAGAGCAAGAGCAAGAGCAAGAGCAAGAGCAAGAGCAAGAGCAAGAGCAAGAGCAAGAGCAAGAGCAAGAGCAAGAGCAAGAGCAAGAGCAAGAGCAATTGGCGTTAGTTATAGCGGGGGTTTATTCGCTAGAGCGCCCTGGGTAGTAATTGCTGATGATCAATCTATCTATCCACAATGGCAGCTGCATCACGATTCAACCCGCATGCACGGTCATCGCAACCAGCCTTCCCACAATCGGTCTTACAATCAACACGCAAACAAAGGCTACCGGCATTGCCAATCGATAGGCTTTCAGCACGTTGCTTATATAATCCTGATCAATTCCGGCGTGAGCTGCCGTAATCACGAAACACATCAGCAACGCCATGATGGCCGACATGTAAAAGGCAAACACATACGGCGTGGCATTCACATGCAGTCTGCGGCGACGGCTTTGAGTGGCATCAGTCATGCGACCTCCTGGAGTCCGATTGAGGCGTTACCCTATCAACACACGGCGCTCCCCCAGTAGACCGCTGCGCCTTAGTCCTTTATAAAGCAAAACTTACGAATCCCAAGGGCATAGCATGGACCTGCTCAACGCCATCCGCAGCTTCATCAAGGTCGTCGAAGCGGGAAGTATTGCTGCGGGCGCCCGCAGCCTGGGCATCAGCCCAGCCGCCGTGAGTCAGAACCTGGCGCGTCTTGAAGGACACCTGCAGGTCCGCCTGCTGACCCGCACAACGCGGCGCATGACGCTGACTCCCGCCGGCACCCAGTACTACAAGCATGTCAGGCTGATAGAGCGTGACCTGGCGCGCGCTGAGCAAGCAGTGATGACGCCTGAAACCGAGCCCCAAGGTCGTCTGTGCATCGCTTCGACCTCCGCGTTCGGTCGTCACGTCCTGGCGCCTCTGATACCTGCGTTCAGCGAGCTGTACCCGCGTATCTCGATCGAGTTGGTCATGAGCGATAGAAAAGTTGACCACGCACGTGAAGGTATCGATGTCAGCCTGCGCATCACGCCCCAGCTGGACGAGCACCTGGTCGCCAAGCACATCGCCCGCATTCCTTTCGTCTGCTGTGCAGCGCCAGGGTATCTGGCCAGTGCCGGTGTACCGCAAACGCCAGAGGCCCTGCGCAACCACCGTTGTCTGGTGTTTCGCTACCCGGTCGATGGCCGTCTGTTGCGTTGGGGGTTCATGCGTGATGGGCAGCGCCTGGAGCCCGAATTCGGCGACGTGCTCATCTGCGACGACATCGATGCGCTCACGCAGATGGCGGTGCATGACGGCGGTATCACTCGCCTGGCAGCGTTCATTGCACGTCCGCACCTGGCTTGCGGTGCCCTGGTGCCGCTGTTCGAATACAGCCCTGACGGACAGGCGTATGCGCAGACAGAACCCATGGACGTTTATCTCTGCGTGGCCGATCGCTTCGCACTCACGAGCAAGGTACACGCCTTCATGCATTACCTGCGCGACCGTCTTGGCGAAGATTGGCAAGTGCCAACATGAAAAAACCGCCACGAGGGCGGTTTTCCAGTAGCGGGAACGATCAGAAGCGGTAAGTGAGGGATGCCCCTACACCGTGCGCGCTGTTCTCGTACTTGGCACGGTAGGCGCCCTTGGTGGCGCTGACCTGATTGACCTTGGTGTCCTCTTCCCACAGGTAGGAATACGCCACGTCGATGGTCATGTCCTCGCTCGGGCTCCAGCCGGCGCCCAGGCTGAAGATCTTGCGATCGCCTGTGGGGATGCGCGGCGAGCGGTCCTGGTTGTTGGTCGGCGACTGGTCGACGGTGAAGCCGGTACGCAGCACCCACTCCTTGTTGACCTTGTACGACGCACCCACAGCGTGGGCCCAGGTGTCATGCCAGTTCTGTTCTTCCGAAATGGTCTGGAAGGCTGAGCCGATCAATGGGCGCGGGACATCGTTCTGTACAGTGATGTCCTTCAGACGGCTCCAGCGCGTCCAGGTGCTGCCGGCGTACAGCGTCCACTGATCGTCGAGCTCATGAGTGACCGAAAGGTCCACCGACTCCGGCGTCTTGATCTTGAGCGAGGCATCGAACTTGCTGCCGCTGAAAGGTCCGATCAGCGGGGTGTTGACCTTGGTCTTGCCCTCGAGCTTGTAATCGACCATGGAGTGATAGGTCAGGCCGATGCGCGTGCGGTCGGTGGCTTGCACCATCAGGCCGATGTTGTAGCCGACCGCCGTGTCGTCGCCTTTGATCTTGACTTCACCGTCGTTGCGCCCGGGAGTGGCCGGGTTGATCAGGTTGGAACCCAGTTCGCCCTTGATCCGGTTGAAGGTCGGGCCGAAGCCGATCGACACCTTGTCATTGAAGGCGTAGCTGACGGTAGGCTGGAATGTCACCACTTCCACGTGGCTTTTCTTGCCCCAATAACGCGCCGCGTCGTCACTGCCGTAGTCGGTGACCAGACCGAATGGCACGTAGACACCGAAGCCGACGGTCCAGTGATCGTCGATGGGCTTGACGTAGTAACCCATGGGTACGCCGACCACCGGTACCATGTCACCGTCAGTTTCCCCCCCAAGGTTGCTGCCAGGCCCCGAGATATCGGTTTTGGCGATGACCGCTGCGCCACCGACGGTGACCTGCTGGCGCTTGAGGCGGGACATGCCGGCCGGGTTGCCGTATACGGTGCTGGCATCCTCGGCAGAAGAGGAACGTCCCGCGAAACCTGTCCCCATGCTGCTGACGCTTTGTTCGTTCAACGCGAAGCCGCTGGCGAACAGCTGGCTCGAAGCGAGCGCAACAGCAACGCCAAGGGAGGTTTTGAGCATTACTTTTTTCATTATTAGAACTCCTTGGGATCTCCGAGGCGAAAAGCTACCAACAAATCACGCGCCGCGCTATAGGCGCAATCGCAGGAGATAGAGCGGTTTTGTAGGACAATCCGACTAAAATTCCTTTTCTCAGTTGAGTCTGTAAGAACCGTCTCAAGAAGCCACTGGCAGTTTCTGATCCACGCAGGCTTGCCAGGCTTCTGTGAAGTCTCGCAAGCGACCCTGGGGGTTGAAAATCTGACGCCAGATGCGCGCCTGGCCTATCCGGTCGTCCACTGCAGGCAAGGTCACAACCTGGGCTTCGACAAGTAGCCAGGCAATGGCGGTGGCGTAGCGCAGGTTCACGGTAAGTTCCAGGTCGGGTCCGCCCAGGAAGGCATGCTGGCTGGCCAGGCCGCGTACACGGCTGGCCAAGTCAGGATCGCGTGCCAGGTAATCGTCCCAGAGCGTCCGATGACGCTGGTCATCTATGCGAAAGAGACCATGCCCACGTCTACCGTGCAGCGCCGACCCCAGTGCCGACTGGCAGGCAGCAATGCCGAGTAACAACATTTCGGCGCTGACGCAGTGGCGGTCAAGGTAGATCAGTGTGGGCCTGATGACATGCTGACGTAATTCTTTGGCCGCAATACCCATGGTGCCCCCGAGCAGTAAGAGACCGACGGGCGCAGGCGCTTGGCAGCTGGATGAACGGTCAGGCCCGCCGGAAGCGGCGTGCACCGCTCGAGTTGAAGTGTAGTGTGATAAGGATGGTGTAAAGGGCTGTTTTTAAATCGATTGCTGCCTGACAACCCGAGCGATATACCCGAAGGCAATTACGCTGGATTTGTACAGGCAAGCGGGGAGGGGGTGTATCTGACAGGTGAATGCCGCAGCATTCACCGCTCACGCGGTGAGTGACTGGCGGGTACGGGCGATAACGGCCTGCAGCGGTTCGCTGCGGCTGTACTGC
The DNA here is from genome assembly GCF_002812565.2 of Pseudomonas sp. SGAir0191. Classification (NCBI taxonomy): domain Bacteria; kingdom Pseudomonadati; phylum Pseudomonadota; class Gammaproteobacteria; order Pseudomonadales; family Pseudomonadaceae; genus Pseudomonas; species Pseudomonas sp. SGAir0191. The sequence goes on along the minus strand of NZ_CP025035.2, from coordinate 3,717,927 downwards.
TCGTGGTACAGACGTTCGGTGTGGCAGGCGATACCGTGTTCGTCCACCAGCGTAAAGCTGAAGCTGCCCTTGCGTGGTGCAACGAGCAAGCATTTCAGCGGCGAGAACGCTTGGGAAAGGGTACCGATTGCAGCCTGGATTTGATGTTGAGTTTGCATATTGTTGGAGGTTCCTGCATTAAACACGGGGAGTAGATCCGTGCATCATAGAAACGTTCCAGTGACGTCTTTATTAAGGGACGAGAGAACCTGCTGGAACAAAGCAGCCAAAAGGAGCGCAATCAAAAGTGGGCGCTTGGGCTGACTGGTAGGTACTTCAGAGGACAGGCAGCACACGGGGCCAAGGTTCTGGGCCTTCGCGCGGGATCCTGATCAATTAGTCTCGTGATGGATGTCGCGGCAGCATATCGGCTGCGGGCGAGTCATCGAAAGGGCCGGTCCTGGTTTCAGCAGCGCGCTGTTGGGAAAGCGGATCTGCAAGGACATTGTTGGCCAGAATTGACTTTCAGCTTGGTACTAACGAGGCGCATCCTACCTGAACCTTTTAATGAAGGCAAGCCCTGGAAGCGCTTGGGTAGCCGAGCAGTATGGCCCTTAATTTTGCCGGTGGGAAGGGGGTAGAGCACGCTTAGAGGATGCCCAGAACGCCTGCCTGACACACGAACGGATGCCCGGCCGGGGCTTGTTCACACCGAAAGGATGATTTGTATCAAACGCGTCCTACCTTCCGCTCCAGTCGCCAATGACTTGACTGGCCAGTTAAGTCAATGAAAAAAAACACTATTTTTGGTTGGTGAAAAAATCGTCAGTTTGACAGCAGCCCCCGTAATTCGGGGCTTGGCGGGGGGGAATAGGGTGTTGTCCACCGACTTATCCACAGGAACTGTGGATTGTCGTCGCCGCTTGCTCTAGTGCGGGGTTGGCGCCAAACCGTCTCGGGTCTTGCCAAAAATCAGACCAGTTCGCATGACCATCCATCGTCTTGCAAACGTCAAGAAACAATCACATGAAATTTTTATAAAAAAAGTCCTCGGCATTAGGCCAGCACGTCAAAAACCGGTAGAGTGGCGCGCTTTTCGATTTGCCTGACCTGCCGCTCATGAAGTCTCGCAGCAAACAACTCGCCAGCCCCATGCCCTCGTCTGCACAGCGCCCTGGACGGTTCACGCTCAAAGTTGCCCTGTGGCTACTCGACAGTTCGCGTTTGGGTGACAAACCACAGGTCAAGCACCTAGCTGGGCGGTTGCTCAAGCGCCCAGCGCGCGAGGGTGTGGTGGTGGCTCAAAGCCGCCTGGGACAGATGCTTTGCCGCGACTGCGGCAGCGCCCGTGATCGGCGTATCGGCCATGACCTGCTCCGTCAGGCCGCACGCGCAGGCGATTGTCGCGCCCAGGTGGAGTATGCCCGAGCGTGCCGGGCTTCTGCGCCCGAGCAGGCCCGCAGCTGGCTGGAGTTGGCGGCCGGGAACGGGTCCCAGGAGGCCCGTCGTTTGCTGCGTCAGTGGTTCGGGCGCTGATCACTCCTGCATGTGACAACGCCGCGGGCAACCTGCCGGTCAGGCTGTTAAGCTTCAGCGAATTTGCCAGACAGTGACCGGGGTAGCCATGACAGTGGATCTGGCCAGCATTCTGCTGGGCTTGGTGGTGGGCGCGGTGCCGTGCCTGGTGTGGGTCATGCAGCTTCAGCGTCGGCATGCGGCACGGCATGGCGAGCGTGCCTTGCTTGAAGAGCGTCTGAACGCAGCGCAGCTGGCCCAGGCCGGTTTGCAGGCGCAACTCGATGCCAGTCGTGATGAAGTCAGTGACCTCAGCGAAGCCAATACCCTCAAGCAGACGCAGCTGGCAGCCCAGGGCCGAGAGCTGGAGCTGCTGCAGATCGAGCGGGACAATGCCCGCGACGCCGCCCACGCCTGGAACCTGGAGCGCGCTACCCGCGAGGCAGAGCAGCGCCGCCTGGAGTCTCAGGCCGCACGCCTGGAAGCCGAGCTGCGAGAGCAGCAGGAAAGCCACCAGCAGCGTCTCGAGGACCTGCAGGAGGCCCGCGATACCCTGCGTGCCCAGTTTGCCGACATGGCCACCAAGATCTTCGATGAGCGCGAACAGCGCTTTGCCCAGACCAGCCAGCAGCACCTTGGCCAACTGCTCGATCCGTTGAAGGAGCGCATCCAGGCGTTCGAAAAACGTGTCGAGGAAAGCTACCAGCAGGAAGCCCGCGAGCGCTTTTCGCTGGGCAAGGAGCTCGAGCGCCTGCAGCAACTGAACCTGCGCCTGTCCGATGAAGCGACCAACCTCACCCAGGCGCTCAAGGGGCAGAAAACCCAGGGTAACTGGGGCGAGCTGATCCTGGAGCGCGTGCTCGAACACGCAGGGCTCGAAAAGGGCAGGGAGTACCAGACGCAGGTCAGCCTCAAGAGCGCTGACGGTGAGCGCTTCCAGCCCGATGTGCTGATCATGTTGCCGGGCAACAAACAGGTGGTGGTCGATGCCAAGGTGAGCCTGACGGCCTATCAGCAGTTCGTGTCAGGCAACGACGAGGCGGCGCTCAAGCAGCACGTCCAGTCCTTGCGCAGTCACGTCAAGGGCCTGTCGAGCAAGGACTACAGCCGTCTCGAAGGCCTGCACAGCCTGGACTTCGTGCTGCTGTTCGTGCCCATCGAGGCCGCGTTCTCGGCGGCGTTGCAGGCCGAGCCCAACCTGTTCCAGGAAGCCTTCGACCGGCAAATCGTCATCGTCAGCCCCACCACCTTGCTGGCCACGCTGCGGGTGATAGACAGTTTGTGGAAGCAGGAACGCCAAGGCCAGAACGCCCGGGAAATCGCCGAACGTGCCGGGTGGCTGTACGACAAGTTCGTGCTGTTTATCCAGGACCTGGATGAACTGGGCAGCCGCCTGCAACAGGTGGACAAGGCCTACGCGGCAGCCCGTAACAAACTGTGCGAAGGGCGCGGCAACCTGGTCAGTCGCAGCGAGCAGCTCAAGCTGCTCGGCGCCCGGGCCAGCAAAAGCCTGGCGCCCGACTTGCTCGAACGCGCCTTCGCCGATGAAGTGCCCGACCAGGCGCTTACTGCACCAGGCTCAGATGACGGTTGAGCAGGGCCCGCAAGGCAGCGGGCTTCACCGGTTTGGGCAGGTAGTCCAAGCCTGCGGCATGCACCAGTGCGACGGTTTCCTTGCTGCCGTCGGCGCTGATGACCACCCCAGACACCGGTTCGCCCAATCGAGTGCGTAGCCAGCCCATCAAGCGCGTGCCGGTGTCGCCTTCATCCAGGTGGTAGTCCACCAGGGCCAGGTGCGGACGCATGCCCTCGGCCAGCAGCGCCTCGCACTCGCTGCGGCTGCGTGCGGTCCACACCTGGCAGCCCCAGCGGCTGAGCAGGCTGTTCATGCCAATCAGGATGCTGTCTTCGTTGTCGACGCACAGCACCTGCAGCCCGGCCAGCGGCTCGCTGCGCTGCTCTACCGCCGAAGTGACGGGGGCTGGTTGTTGAGAGATCGGCACGCTTACACGGAACACAGTCCCCTTGCCTGGCCAGGAACGTACCTCCAGTGTGTGGCCCAGGACCCGGCACAGTCCGTCAGCGATCGCCAGGCCCAGGCCCAGGCCTTTTTCGGCGCGGGTCTGATGGCTGTCCAGGCGTTTGAACTCCTGGAAGATCACGTGCAGCTTGTCGTCGGCGATGCCGGGCCCCCTGTCCCAGACTTCCAGCCACAGGCGCTCGCCCTGGCGGCGTGCACCCAGCAGGATCGGGCTCTTGCCATAGCGCAGGGCGTTGGTGAGGAAGTTCTGCAGCACACGGCGCAGCAGTTTGATGTCACTGTTGACCCGCAGGCGGCTACCGCGCAGGCGAAACGCCAGGCCTTTCTCGGCAGCCAATACCTTGAATTCCGCCCCAAGGGTGTCGAACAGCTCGTTCAGGGCAAACGGCTTGGCGTCGGGGGTGATCTTGCCGTTTTCCAGGCGCGAGATGTCCAGCAGGTCGCTGATCAGCTCCTCGGCCGAGCGCAGTGAACTGTCCATGTGCTGGACCAGTTGCCGGGCTTCCTCGGTCATGCCTTCGGCTTGCTGCGACAAGGCCGCGGAAAACAGCCTGGCGGCGTTGAGCGGCTGCATCAGGTCGTGGCTGACCGCAGCCAGGAAGCGGGTCTTGGACTGGCTGACCGCTTCGGCATGGCTCTTGGCTTCGGTCAGCGCCTGGTTCAGTTGCGACAGCTCGTAGGTGCGCTCTGCCACGCGTTGCTCAAGGCTTTCGTTGGCGTGGCGCAGCGCTTGCTCGGCTTCGCGAAACGGCGTGATGTCGGTAAAGCTCATGACGAAACCGCCACCTGGCATCGGGTTGCCGATCAACTCGATCACGCGCCCATTGGGGAACAGCCGCTCGGACGAGTGAGCCCGGCCCTGGCGCATCCAGTGCAGACGCCGGGCCACGTGCACCTGGGCTTCCCCTGGGCCGCACAGGCCGCGCTCAGCGTTATAGCGAATGATGTCGGCAATGGGCCGTCCTACGCTGATCAGCCCGTCCGGGTAATTGAACAGCTCAAGGTAACGCCGGTTCCAGGCCACCAGGTGCAGGTTCTGGTCGACCACACTGATGCCCTGGTTGATGTTCTCGATGGCGCCCTGCAGCAATGCCCGGTTGAACTGCAGCACCTCGCTCGCTTCATCGGCAATGCGCACCACGTCTTCGAGCTGCATGTCGCGGCCCTCGATGGCTGCCTTGACCACTGCACGGGTAGACGAACTGCCCAGAACACCGGCCAACAACCGCTCGGTGTGTTCGATCCAGTCACCGTCGGCGTTCTGGTTGGGGTTGAAGCCCTTGCCCTGGCGATAGGCGAACCGAATGAAGCTCTGCCGCGCGCGCTCCTCACCCACGAAACGCGACGCCAGGGTCAGCAGGTCGTCGATCTGCACCGCCAGCAACGGCTTGCTGCTGGGGCGGGCGCTGGTCTGCTGGCCAATGAAGCGGCCCGCTTGCCAGTGCTCGGACACGCGGGTACGCGACAGCAGCGAGACCCAGGCAAACAGGGTGAAATTGCCGGCAAGCGACAGTACCACGCCTTGGGTCAGCGGGCTGATCGGCAGATTCAACGGGTTGCCATGCAACCACGCCAACCCTGGAAACACCTGCAGCGACCAGCCCAGGCTGTGGGCGGCGATGGGCAGCACCAGGGTGTAGAACCACAGGAAGATACCCGCCGCCAGGCCTGCAAACACGCCCCGGCGGTTGGCCTGCTTCCAGTACAGCGCGCCGAGCATGGCGGGCGTCAATTGGGTCACGGCGGCGAACGCGATCTGGCCGATGGTCGCCAGGCTGGCCGTGGAGCCCAGCAGGCGGTAACTGACGTACGCCAGCAGCAGGATGACCACGATGGTGACCCGCCGAACCGAAAGCATCCAGTGCCGGAACACCTCGAATGGTCGCTCGGCGTTGTTGCGACGCAGCAACCAGGGCAGCAGCATGTCGTTGGAAACCATGGTCGACAGCGCTACCGCTTCGACGATGACCATGCCGGTAGCAGCTGACGCGCCACCTATGAATGCCAGCAGCGCCAGGCTGGGGTGTGCCTCGGCCAGGGGCAGGCTGATCACGAATGAGTCCGATATCACCGTACCCGGCAGCAGCATCTGCCCCGCCAGGGCGATGGGCACCACGAACAGGGCGGCCAGGGCCAGGTAAATCGGGAACACCCAGCGTGCCAGGCGCATGTCCTGCGGCTCGATGTTTTCCACAACGGTCACATGAAACTGCCGTGGCAGGCAGATGATGGCCATCATGGCAACGGCCGTCTGGACCACCATCGACGGCCAGTTGATGGTCTCCGTCCAGTAATCGTGCAGTTCGATGGACTGGCGCGCCTGGGTGAACAGGTCATCGAACCCATCGTAGAGGTTGAAGACGACGAAGATCCCCACGGCCAGAAACGCCAGCAGCTTGATCAACGACTCGAACGCGATCGCCAGCACCATGCCCCGGTGGTGCTCGGTGACGTCCAGGCTGCGCGTGCCGAAGACGATGGCGAACAGCGCCAGGACCAGCGACACCACCAGCGCTGTGTCCTGCACGCGTGTGCCGGTGGCATCTGCACTGGCGCCGATCAACAGGTTGACGCCCAGTACGATGCCCTTGAGCTGCAAGGCGATGTAGGGCAGCACCCCCACCAGGCAGATCAGGGCCACCACCACGGCCAGCGTCTGGGACTTGCCGTAGCGGGCGGCGATGAAGTCGGCGATGGAAGTGATGTTCTGCTGTTTGCTGATCAGCACCATCTTCTGCACCACCCAGGGTGCGAAGACCAGGAGCAATACCGGCCCCAGGTAGATCGGCAGGAATGCCCACAGCTGCTCGGCCGCTTGTCCGACCGCGCCGAAGAACGTCCAGCTGGTGCAATACACCGCCAGCGACAGGCTGTACACCCAGGCACGCAATTTGGGCGGCAATGGGGTGCTGCGCCGGTCGCCATAGAAGGCGATGGCGAACATGACGGCCATATAGGCCAGGGCGACCGCGGCGATCAGCCCGCTGGACAACGACATGGTGACTCCGACGCTTAATGGATAACGAGGCCCGGTCAGCCAGTCTGGCACGACAGGTGGCGCGCCGTCAGCGCAGACGATGGTCGCAGTGGCACGTGGTCGCAGCATGACGCCCCCAATTGCAGGCTCGGGCGAGGCCAGTTGACCGATGGAGGATTGACAGGTGATGCCGCGAAGCAAATACTTCCGAAAAATTCATATAGATGTCTATATAACAAGACGAGAACACGCCCATGCTTCCACTCGCCAGCGACACACGACTGCCACGCTACCAACAGCTACGCGACCATCTGGTAGCCCAGATTGCCAACAATCGCTGGCACCCTGGTGAAGCGATTCCCACCGAGGCTGCGCTGGCGACCGAATTCGATCTGTCGGTAGGCACCGTGCGCAAGGCCATCGATGCGCTGGTGGCCGAAGGCGTGCTTGAGCGCCAGCAGGGGCGAGGCACCTTCATCCGCCGTCCACAGTTCCAATCCTCGCTGTTTCGCTTCTTCCGCTTCGAGGCGGTCAACGGCGAGCGTGTCGTGCCGATGAGTCGCATCCTGGGAATGAACGTCGTGGCGGCCCCGTCTGCCGTGGCCCAGGCCTTGGGCCTGGCCCCCGCAGCCGATGTGATCCACTTGCAGCGCCTTCGTCTGCTCGACGCCCAGCCCGTGCTGGCCGAGGACATCTGGCTGCCCCGCCAGCCGTTTAAGTTACTGCTGGAGACCGATCTGGATAGCAAGGGCCCGTTGCTTTACCCGATCTACGAACAGGTGTGTGGGCAAGTGGTCGCAGCTGCCGAAGAGACCCTGACTGCCGAGGCCGTGGATCAAGTACACGGGCGCCTTCTGCAGGTACCGGCCGGCAGCCCGATCGTGGTGATCGAGCGGCTGGCCCGTGACTACGCCGGTAAGCCCCTGGAGTGGCGCCGGTCGCGAGGGCACGCGCAGCACTTCCGTTACCGCATCGATATTCGCTGACCGCGCCGTTTCAACCTTTTTTTTACCTGCCTGCGCCCCGTCACCCGGGCGCAGTGGCTTCGCCTGCTCGGTTGCCTGCGCTGCATGCAACCCAGCGTACCCCTCACCATTAAAAGGATAAAAATCATGTTCAGCTGGTACCGCCAAATAACATCGCGCGAACGCAAGACCTTCTGGGCCTGTTTTGGGGGCTGGTCGCTCGATGCGCTGGAAGTGCAGATGTTCGGCCTGGCCATTCCCGCGCTGATCGCGGCTTTCTCGCTGTCCAAAGGCGATGCGGGCCTGATCAGCGGCCTGACCCTGGTGACCTCCGCGATCGGCGGTTGGCTTGGCGGAACCCTGTCGGATCGGTACGGCCGTGTGCGCACGTTGCAATGGATGATCCTGTGGTTCTCCTGCTTCACGTTCCTCTCGGCTTTCGTGACAGGGTTCTATCCACTGCTGTTCGTCAAGGCCATGCAAGGCTTTGGCATTGGTGGGGAGTGGGCGGCCGGGGCCGTGCTGATGGCCGAGACCATCAACCCCAAGTACCGCGGCAAGGTCATGGGCACGGTGCAAAGCGCCTGGGCGGTAGGCTGGGGCCTGGCGGTGGCGTTGTTCACCTTGATCTATTCGCTGGTGCCGCAGGAATTCGCCTGGCGTGTGATGTTCTTCGTTGGCCTGTTGCCGTCGTTGCTGATCATCTGGGTGCGTCGCAACGTGCCAGAACCGGACAGCTTTCAACGCCTGCAGAAACAGAACGCCATTCCCCAGGGCTTCTTCGCCTCGATGGCCGGGATCTTTCGCCCTGAACTGCTGCGTGTCACGCTGCTGGGCGGCTTGCTGGGCCTCGGGGCGCATGGTGGCTACCACGCGGTGATGACCTGGCTGCCGACCTTCCTCAAGACCGAACGCAACCTGTCGGTGCTCAATTCCGGTGGCTACCTGGCGGTGATCATCTTCGCGTTCTGGTGTGGCTGTGTCGTCAGCGGGCTGCTGATCGATCGCATCGGCAGGCGTCGCAACATCCTGCTGTTTGCGCTGTGCTGCGTGCTGACGGTTCAGGCCTATGTCTTCTTCCCGTTGAGCAACACCCAGATGCTGTTCCTGGGTTTCCCGTTGGGTTTCTTCGCAGCCGGTATTCCGGCAAGCCTCGGCGCCTTCTTCAACGAGCTGTACCCTGCCGACGTGCGCGGAGCAGGGGTGGGCTTCTGCTACAACTTCGGCCGTGTGCTCTCGGCTGTCTTCCCGTTCCTGGTTGGACACATGAGCGAATCCATGTCGCTGGGTACCGCCATCGGCATCGATGCCGGCATCGCCTACGGCGTGGCGGTGATCGCCGCGCTGTGCCTGCCAGAAACGCGCGGCCGCAACCTCGAACCTGCTCTGCAAGCGCCCGGTGTGGCCGCCCAGTAACCTGACCTATAGATCAAAGACATGCCTCACGACCCTACTTGCTCCGTTATTGCCATCGACAGCCATGCCCACGTGTTCAGCCAAGGGCTGACACTGGCGCGCGAGCGCCGTTATGCCCCCGCGTACGATGCGCCGTTGGCTGACTATCTCAGCCAGTTGCAGGCGCACGGTTTCAGTCACGGCGTTCTGGTACAGCCCAGTTTCCTGGGTACCGACAATGGCTATCTGCTGAGCGCTCTGCAGGCCGCTCAAGGGCGCCTGCGGGGGGTGGTGATGCTTGAGCCGGACGCTGCCCGCCAAACCCTCACCCGGATGGACCAGCTAGGGGTCAGAGGCGTGCGCCTGAACCTCCTGGGGCAACCGCTGCCGGACCTTGCGGCCCCGCAGTGGCGCCATCGCTTCGAATGCATGGCCGAGCTGGGCTGGCACGTCGAGCTGCATCGACACCTGGAGGACATTCCCACCCTGGTGCGGGCGCTGCAACCGTATGGGCTGGATATCGTCATCGACCACCTGGGAAGGCCCGATGCGCGCAACGGGCTGGGGCAAGCGGGTTTCGCCGAGCTGCTGACCCTGGGCGGGCAGGGTAATGTCTGGGTGAAGGTTTCCGGTATCTACCGTCTGGAAGGCTCGCCCGAGCAGAACGTGCTGTTCGCCCGCCAGGCGCTGGGCGCGCTGGAAGCGCATTATGGGGCCGAGCGCCTGATGTGGGGCAGCGACTGGCCGCATACGCAGCATGAAAGAGCGATGAGTTTTGGCCAGGCCCTTGAGCAATTCGAGGCACTGGGGTGCTCGGCTCAGTTGCGTCAGGCACTGCTGGTCGATACGGCCAGAACGCTGTTTGGCTTCGCTTGAGCCAAGCAAGGCATCATCGACCAGCGCCCTTGGCAAACAGCCCGGCGACGGGGCGTTGAGGCGCTGCCGCTCCAAGGGCGGCTGGCCTGCTCGTCACAGTCCTTGCTTGCCTGCGTGTACCGAGGCAGGCTACCGCTGTCGGCGCGGGCCTAACCCTGGTCATCCGCTGACTGCCATCACGGCTGAACCTCAATCCAGGACCAAGGACGATGAGTCATTCCTCGCAATTCACCTTGCTCGGCAAACGGCGCTTCCTGCCTTTTTTCATTACCCAGTCGCTCGGTGCGTTCAACGACAACCTGTTCAAGCAGTCGCTGATCCTGGCCATCCTGTTCAAGCTGAGCCTAGGGGACGGTGACCGGTCCATCTGGGTCAATCTGTGTGCCTTGCTGTTCATCCTGCCGTTCTTTCTTTTCTCGGCGCTGGGTGGGCAGTTCGGGGAGAAGTTTCCCAAGGACGCGCTCATTCGGGTGATCAAGCTGGCGGAGATCGGCATCATGTCGGTCGGCGCGCTGGGGTTTGCGACCAATCACCTGGCCCTCATGCTGGTGGCCTTGTTCGGCATGGGTACCCATTCGGCGCTGTTCGGGCCGGTGAAGTACTCGATCCTGCCCCAGGCGCTGCGCGAGCAAGAGCTGGTCGGCGGCAATGGGCTGGTAGAGACGGGCACCTTCCTGGCCATCCTCGCCGGCACCATCGGCGCCGGGGTAATGATGTCAGCCGAAAACTACGCCACGGTGGTAGCCGGGGGCGTAGTGGGCACTGCTGTACTGGGCTACCTGGCCAGCCGCTGGATTCCCCGCGCCGCTGCTGCCTCACCGCACATGAAGCTGGACTGGAACATCTTCAGGCAGTCGTGGACCATCCTGCGCATGGGTCTTGCCCAGCCGCCTGCGGTATCGCGCTCGATCGTCGGCAACTCCTGGTTCTGGTTCGTCGGTGCTATTTACCTGACCCAGATCCCGGCCTACGCCAAAGACTGGCTGCACGGCGATGGCACCGTGGTCACCTTGGTGCTGACGCTGTTCTCGGTGGGCATCGCCCTGGGTTCCTTGTTGTGTGAGCGCCTGAGCGGGCGCAAGGTGGAAATCGGCCTGGTGCCGTTCGGCTCCTTCGGCCTGACCGTGTTCGGCCTGCTGTGGTGGTGGCATTCCGGGGATGTGCCGAGCGCCGCCAGCGCCCATGACTGGCTCGACCTGCTGGGCCTGCACCAAGCGTGGTGGATTCTGCTGTCCATCGTCGGGCTCGGGGTGTTCGGCGGGTTCTATATCGTGCCGCTGTACGCGTTGATTCAGTCACGCACGGCCGTGGACGAGCGCGCGCGGGTGATCGCTGCCAACAACATCCTCAATGCATTGTTCATGGTGGTGTCGGCCCTGTTGACCATGGTTTTGCTGGGCGTGGCTGGGCTGGACATTCCCCAGCTGTTTTTGGTCGTCTCGCTGCTGAACATCGCCGTCAACGCCTACATATTCAGCATCGTGCCCGAATTCACCATGCGGTTTCTCATCTGGCTGCTCAGTCACTCGATGTACCGCGTCAAGCACCAAGGGTTGCAGCACATTCCCGATGAAGGCGCGGCATTGCTGGTGTGCAACCACGTGTCGTTCGTCGATGCCCTGTTGCTCGCTGGCGCGATACGCCGTCCTATTCGTTTCGTCATGTACTACAAGATCTACAACCTGCCCGTGCTGAACTTCGTGTTTCGCACCGCGGGCGCCATACCCATTGCCGGGCGTAGCGAGGACCTGGCGACGTACGAGCGCGCCTTCGCTCGCATTGCCCGTTACCTGGCTGACGGCGAGCTTGTGTGCATCTTTCCCGAGGGCAAATTGACAGGGGACGGTGAGATCGACGTGTTCAAGGGCGGCCTGAGCCATATTCTTGAACAGACGCCCGTGCCAGTGATTCCCCTGGCGCTGCAAGGGCTATGGGGCAGTTTCTTCAGTCGCGACCCGGCCAAAGGGTTTTTCAGAAGAATGTGGTCCCGGGTGACTGTCGTGGCAGGCAGCGCCATCCCTGCACAGGAGGCGCTGCCGGAGCGGCTGCGCGAGCAGGTCATTGGCCTGCGCGCAGGCAACCGCTGAGCGCGCCTGGCCAGCTGACCGGTATCAGCTGGCGCTGACCTTGAGGCCAACCAGGCCGCACACGATCAGCGCCACGCTGACCAGTCGAACCAGCGCCATGGACTCACCGAACAGGATGATGCCGGCGATCACGGTGCCCACGGCGCCGACGCCGGTCCAGATGGCATAGGCCGTGCCCAGCGGCAGCTCTTTCATCGCCAGGCCCAACAGACCGAGGCTGACGGCCATGGCGGCAACCGTGAGCGCGGTGGGCAGTGGCTTGCTGAAGCCGTCAGTATATTTGAGGCCAACGGCCCAGCCGACCTCGAACAGGCCGGCGAAGAACAGGATGATCCAGGACATGATGCGTCTCCATCGTTGCAAGTGATGGGGCCGTCCCCTGGGTGATCACGCTGGGCGTCGTGAGGTCGTCCTCACCGTAAGCCCATGGTGCACATCTAGGGTCTTGCGGGCAAGCCTGCAGGCCAATCGCCTGTCAGTGTCTGACGCGTTTTGCGTCCTCGCCGTCGGAAGGGGTGTCCTCCAGACGTCGGAACCAGGTGGAAAGCAGCGCCCCGGAAATATTGTGCCAAACGCTGAACAATGCGCTGGGCACGGCGGCCAGGGGCGAAAAGTGCGCAGCGGCAAGGGCTGCCCCCAACCCGGAGTTTTGCATGCCCACCTCCAGCGCCAGCGACTTGCGCTGGGCCAAGGGCAGTTTGCACAGCTTGCCGGTGATGTACCCCAGCAAATAACCGAAGCTGTTGTGCAAGATGACAACCGCCATGATCAGGAGCCCCGACTCGGCGATCTTCGCCTGGCTGGCGGCCACCACGGCGCACACGATCAGCACGATGCTCACCACCGACACCAGTGGCAGGATCTGAACCGCAGCCTGCACACGCTCACCCAGCAGGCGCTGGGCCAGCACGCCGAGCACGATCGGGAGCATGACCAGTTGCAGGATCGACCAGAACATGTCCATGAAGGACACCGGAAGCCAGGCCGAGGCCAGGAACCAGATCAGCGCAGGCGTCAGCAGTGGCGCCAGCAGCGTGGTGACGCCAGCGATGGCCACGGCCAGCGCCAGGTCGCCGCGCGACAGCCACACCATCACGTTCGAAGCCGTGCCGCTCGGGCAGCAGCCGACCAGGATCACGCCCACGGCAATTTGCGGCGGTAGCTGGAACAACTGGCACAGCAGCCAGGCCATGCCCGGCATGATCACGAAATGCGCGACCACCCCCAGCATGACCCGCCAGGGTTGGCGGGCGAGGGCGGCGAAGTCGTCGAGCTTGAGCGTAAGGCCCATCCCGAACATCACCAGCCCCAGCAAGGGCACGATGGCCACCTTCAACCCAATGAACCATTGCGGTTGCAGGAAGGCCAGCACGGCGAACACCAATACCCACAATGCAAAGGTGTTGCCGACGAATCGACTCAAGGTGGCGAGGGCGCGCATGGGGTGATCTCCAGTTCGACTGCATGCCCGGGCATTTGCGCTGCAGGCAGGGGATGAGGTGCGGCAACGGTGCCGCCCTCACGCATCATGGGTACTGCCAACCCTCAGCGGGCTCACACCCCTTGCGGGATCTCTTCGCCGCCCAGGGCTTCGAAGAGCACGGGCAGGAACTCTGCAAATGTCATCATCATCAGCTGGAAGCTGGCGTCGAACTGCTGCGCGGCCTCGTCACCGCCATCCTGCTCGGCCTGCTCCTGCAGCAGTTCCTCGAATTTCAGGCGCTTGATGACCATCTTGTCGTCCAGTACGAACGACAGCTTGTCCTGCCAGGCCAGGGCGAGCTGGGTCACCACCTTGCCGGTGCTCAGGTGCAGCTGGATTTCCTCGCCGGTCAGGTCCTGGCGCTTGCAGCGCACGATGCCGCCATCTTCGGCCGTGTCGCGCAGCTCGCATTCGTCCAGCACGTAGAAGCCTTCGGCGGCCTTCTGGGACTTGACCCAGTCGGTCATGGTGGCCACCGGGGCGATCTTGACGGTGGCCGGCCGCACGGGCAGCGAGCCCATCACTTCACGCAGGGTGGACAGCAGGTCTTCGGCGCGCTTGGCGCTGGCCGAGTTGACCAGAATCACCCCAAGGCGCGGGGCAATGGCAGCAAAGATCATGGAGCGGCGAATGAAGGCGCGGGGCAGGAAGGCCTGAATGATCTCGTCCTTGATCTGGTCACGCTCCTTCTTGTAGACCTTGCGCATCTGTTCGGTCTCGATCTCCTCGACCTTTTCCTTGACCGCGTCATTGACCACGCTGCTGGGCAGAATACGTTCTTCCTTGCGGGCGGCGATCAGCAGGTAATCACCGCTGACATGGACCAGCGGCGCATCTTCGCCCTTGCCGAACGGGGCGACGAAACCGTAGGTGGTCAGCTCCTGGCTGGCGCACGGACGGGCTGGCTTGCTGGCCAGGGCAGCCTCCAGGGCTTCAGGCTCGAAGGGGACGTCCTGGGTCAGGCGGTAGGTCAGCAGGTTCTTGAACCACATCGGGGGAGTCTCTCATTAATGCATAAGGCGGGCATTATTCTCCTACCAGCCCCGGAAGGCCAACCCTGTCAGAGGGCTAGCAGTGCACAAACCGAACGAAATCGGGCCGCTGCGCTAGGTTGTTGAAAGATCTGTACTTTTTTCGAAATAAAGTGAAAGAAAGTGCTTGCCAGGGGGCAGGACCGTCCGTAGAATGCGCCCCACACCGAGACGAAGGGTGATTAGCTCAGCCGGGAGAGCATCTGCCTTACAAGCAGAGGGTCGGCGGTTCGATCCCGTCATCACCCACCACTCGATGTATAGCGCAGCGGTAGTTCAGTCGGTTAGAATACCGGCCTGTCACGCCGGGGGTCGCGGGTTCGAGTCCCGTCCGCTGCGCCATATTCAGCTTCAAGGGCCCACTGAACACCCTGAAGCAACGAGAAAGCGACCTTAGGGTCGCTTTTTTTATGCCTTGAATTCGGCGCGAACTGCAGGGCATAAAAAAAGCGATAAGTGCTTGCCAGCATTGAAAGTTGTCCGTAGAATGCGCGCCACACCGAGAGACATGGGTGATTAGCTCAGCCGGGAGAGCATCTGCCTTACAAGCAGAGGGTCGGCGGTTCGATCCCGTCATCACCCACCACTCGATGTATAGCGCAGCGGTAGTTCAGTCGGTTAGAATACCGGCCTGTCACGCCGGGGGTCGCGGGTTCGAGTCCCGTCCGCTGCGCCATATTCAGCTTCAAGGGCCCACTGAACACCCTGAAGCAACGAGAAAAGCGACCTTAGGGTCGCTTTTTTTATGCCTGCAGTTCAGTCTCTGTAGACGCTGTTCAGGCTCGCGCAGCCTGGCCATTCAGGCCTTGGCGCTCTTCGGCCCGCAGGGTCAGTACCTCGAAACCTTCGTCCGTCACGGCCACCGTGTGCTCCCATTGTGCTGACAGGCTGCCGTCACGGGTCACCACGCTCCAGCCATCCTTGAGCGTGCGGGTGCCACGCCCGCCCTGGTTGATCATGGGCTCGATGGTGAACACCATGCCTGGCTTGAGCCTCATGCCCATGCCGCGCTGACCCACATGCAGCACCTCCGGCGCTTCATGCATCTGCTGGCCAATCCCATGGCCACAATACTCACGGACCACGCTGTAACCTGCGGCCTCGGCATGAGCCTGTACGGCGTGGCCAATGTCACCCAGGGTCGCGCCGGGTCGCACTTGCTCGATGCCTTTCCACAGCGCCGCGTAGGTGGTGTCGACCAGGCGCCGGGCTTCATCATCGATCTGCCCAATGGCATACATCTTCGAAGAGTCAGCGATGTAACCGCCTTGCTCCAGCGTGATGTCGACGTTGACGATCGAACCTTCTTCAAGGACTTCATGGGCGTCAGGCATGCCATGGCACACGACATGATCGACCGAGGTGTTGAGCGCAAAGGGGAAGCCGTACTGGCCTTTGCTTGCCGGCCTGGCCCTCAAGGTCTGGACGATGAAGTCTTCGGCGTGGTCATTGATCTGCAGGGTGGTGACGCCTGGACGTATGAACCTGTCGAGTTCGGCGAACACCTGTGCAAGCAGTTGACCCGCGCGGCGCATCAGGTCGAGCTCGGCGGGGGATTTGATGATGACCTTGGACATAAACGCGAGCAATCACTCCAGCTAGAATGCCTCAGAGCATAGACCCACGGCATACCCACATGCCAGCCTCGAGCACGAGTGCGACACTTGGGCGTGGATGATTTCCCTGTCGCCACCTGCTGTTTTCGGCACGACATGAGGCGCACGAAAGGGGGATCTTCCAGGTCATGGCACATGGCCGTTGCCTGGTTGATGAATAACGATTCACTTGCTGAACTTACTTACTCAAACCCGCTCCTATGCCGGTAGCCATTGGTGAGGGCCGCCTGCTAAGCTCGCGGCCTCTACCCTGATTGCCCTTATGGCGCATGAACAAGGAATTAGCATGAAACAGCATCGTTTGGCGGCTGCGGTTGCCCTGGTAGGCCTGGTACTGGCTGGTTGTGATCAGCAGGCCAGCAGCCCCGAACTGAAAACGCCTGCGCAGAAAGCTTCCTACGGCATTGGCCTGAACATGGGCAAGAGCCTGGCACAAGAAGGCATGGATGACCTTGATTCCAAGGCGGTAGCGCTGGGTATCGAGGATGCCGTTGGCAAGAAAGAGCAGCGCCTGAAGGACGAAGAGCTGGTAGAAGCCTTCACTGCCTTGCAAAAGCGTGCCGAAGAGCGCCTGGCCAAGGCCAGCGAAGAGGCGGCCACTGCGGGCAAGAAATTCCTCGAGGAAAACGGCAAGAAGCAAGGCGTGGTGACCACCGCCTCGGGCCTGCAATACGAGGTGATCAAGAAGGCCGATGGCCCGCAGCCCAAGCCAACCGACGTAGTGACCGTTCACTATGAAGGTAAGTTGATCGACGGCAAGGTCTTCGACAGCTCCGTCGAGCGTGGCAGCCCGATCGACCTGCCGGTCAGTGGCGTGATCCCAGGTTGGGTCGAAGCCTTGCAATTGATGCACGTTGGCGAGAAGTACAAGTTGTTCATCCCTGCTGACCTGGCGTACGGCGCCCAGAGCCCGAGCCCATTGATTCCGGCCAATTCGGTTCTGGTGTTCGACCTGGAACTGATCGCGATCAAGGACCCCGCGCAGCTGCAAGGCGGTGAGCCTGAGGCCGAGGCACCGGCTGAAGCACCTGCTAAGTAAGCGGTATTTCGGTTGAAACGAGCGCGCCGTCCTCACGGAGAGTTCGGCTCACTCAAAACCATTGGGGCCGCTTTGCGGCCCCAATGGTTTGTGTGGCGAAGCCAGATCCTAGAGATCCTGCGCCACCGATTCGGCGTCCCGGCAGGGCCGATCCTACACGGGTACAGCGTAATCCTCCTGCACGGGTACCTGATGACACTCAGAGCCGTACTGAACCGGTGGCGAGGCTGCCTTGCAGTACCTACGTGTTCAGGCATACCCCATTCGAACCTGCCCCGGCACACACTGTCCGAACAAGGACAGGCACCCATTGTAAGCTGCGTCTGAAATCACGGTCCTGGGGCGGACCTGCGCAGTGATCTGTAACTGCTGTGTAAAAAATGCCCGATCTTGTCCGGCGCCTTGTTTATGGGCCAACGGGCTCGGAAACGTCCCCCTGTTCACAAGGTTATCCACAATAAATGTGGATAACCTTTTCCGTCTGGAGGCACCATGAATGCACCTTGGAATTTCGCGCGCTTCCTGCCCCTGGCCGAGCGCCTGCTCAGTCGTGGGCGCTTGCCAGCGCTGCTGTTCGCCGTGGCCCGTAAAGGGCCACGCTTGGGCAAGCTGCGCGAAGACGTGAAGTTGATGCAGGCCCTGTGTCTGGCCTGGTGGCGTGGCGAATACCGGGCGATCAACCGCAAGGCATTGATTACGATCGTTGCCGGCCTGCTTTATTTCGTAAGCCCCATCGATGCCATCCCTGACTGGTTGCTGGGCGTAGGCTTTCTGGATGACATCGCCGTGCTGGGGTGGGTGCTCAAGACCGTTTCCGATGAACTGGAGCGCTTCAAGGCCTGGCGAGACAGCCAGTCCCCAGAGCGGCTGCAGGTGGTAGAGCGTCTTCCAGCTACCCCCGAAGACCTGCGTCTGGAGCGTGAAATCCCTTGAGGCGTGAGTGACACAGGGGTCCCCTGGAAGGGCTCGACTGCAAAGATCCTGAACTTGGTCATATAATTGGCACATGAAACACGCCAATGGATTACCTCCAGTAATCCTCTCGAAGGGGTTTTGCAATGGATATTCAGGTCATCAGCCGGGACGGTCAACCCGAGTATGCCGTCGTAGCGTGGGAAGACTACCAGGCGCTGCTCAAAGCGGCAGGGCAGGCCCCAGCGAATACTCCGGCATCTGCACCTGTGCAAGAAAACGACTCGCACGCCGCCCTGCCTGCCTTTGCCGAGGTTGGGGCCATACGCCGGGACAAGGGTATCGCCGCCGAGCACCTGGCCCGCAATGTGGGCGTCAGCCCGGCCTACCTGGCGATGATCGAATCGGGTGAGCGGCAGCCCGACGCCGCCATTCGCCGTGCGCTGGCTTGGCACCTGGGTGTGCCTGGCTGGAGCGAGGCTTCATGAGTCAGGTCAGGATCAGCCGCCAGCATTGGGACAACCTGCTGGGCGAGCTGGATCTGGCCCGACGCCAACGTCATTTGCTGACCTACCGAGCGCTCATCGAACGCCTGCAACTGCCAAGCCCTGCCATGCAGACCCTGACCGCGGCGCTTGAGTACCTGGCGGTGCTGGATGCGCGTGCCGAACAACCCCTGCGCAGTTCACTGGTGATCAGCCAGGGTGCCAGCCGTTTGCCGCGCACGGGCTTCTTTGAGTGCGTGGAGCGGCTGGGGCGCTTCACAGGGCCTGTCGATGGCATGGAGGCCGCGTCCTGGCATGCCTCTGAGGTCGCGCGCGTATTCGAATACACGTACCCCGACCCCGCCTGACCAGGCACAGCGCGCGTTCATCGGCGCTGTGCCATCCAGTCATTGGCCAGCCGCTCCTATCAATGACCCAAAAGAAAAGCCGGGCATCAATGAGCCCGGCTTTTGATTACACATCAGGGAGGGTGGCGAATGATTCGTCCCTCCCCAGGGTCTGGCGCTACTTTTTAGCCACCTTGGTGCTGGCGCTGAGGTAATCGATCAGGATGCGCCCGGTTTCCGACAGGTAGGCGTCGTCTTCCGGCTTGGTGTTTTCATCCTCGGCCGGCAGTGCATCCTCGTCTTCTTTTTTCAGCTCCTTGAGCGGTTCTTCACCCTTGGCCTTGCGGCGGATGTTTTCCAGGGCCAGCTGCTTGGCCTCGACTTCATCGTGGCGCGCCCGGCGTGCCTGCTCGTTGAGGCTGACGGTCTTCTCGGTCATCAGTTTCTGGGTCAATGCCAGACGGTCGCGGATGTAGATGAACTCGGCATCCTTGTCGCTGCGCGCCTGGTGTTGAGCCTTGAGCTGGGCCAGGTAAGGCTTGAAGGGGTCGACCGCAGGCTTGACGACCGGACGGATGGTGTCCCACGGCATCGCTTCGGGCAGGGCGCTTTCGCCGATTTCCTTGGTGTCGATGATCGACGGGTAGTCGATGTCCGGCAATACACCCTGGTGCTGGGTGCTCTGCCCGGAAACGCGGTAGAACTTGGCCAGGGTCAGCTTGAGCTCGCCATGGTTGAGTGGCTGGATGGTCTGCACGGTGCCCTTGCCGAAGGTCTGGCCGCCAATGATCAACGCGCGGTGATAATCCTGCATGGCGCCGGCGAAAATCTCCGATGCCGAGGCGGACAAGCGGTTGACCAGCAACGCCAGCGGCCCCTTGTAGAAGGCACCAGGGTTTTCATCTTCAAGCACATCGACACGGCCATCGCTGTTGCGTACCAGTACAGTGGGGCCTTTTTCGATGAACAGGCTGGTGAGCTCGGTCGCTTCCTGCAGCGAGCCACCGCCGTTGTTGCGCAAATCGATGACCACGCCGTCGACTTTCTCTTTTTGCAGCTCGGTCAGCAGCTTCTTCACGTCGCGCGTGGTGCTCTTGTACTCCGGGTCACCTGCGCGGTAGGCCTTGAAGTCCAGGTAGAACGCCGGGATCTCGATGATGCCGAGTTTGTAGTCACGCCCGTCCTGCTTGAGCTTGAGCACGGACTTCTTGGCCGCCTGCTCTTCAAGCTTGACCGCTTCACGCGTGATCGACACGATCTTGCTGGTCTGGTCGCTGGGGGCGTTGCTCGCCGGGATGATTTCCAGGCGTACCACCGAGCCCTTGGGGCCGCGAATCAGTTTGACCACTTCGTCCAGGCGCCAGCCGACGACGTCGACCATTTCCTTGTTGCCCTGGGCCACGCCGATAATCTTGTCAGCCGGCGCGACCTGCTTGGTCTTGGCCGCAGGACCGGCGGGCACCAGGCGCACGATTTTGACCTGATCGTTGTCGCTTTGCAGTACCGCGCCGATCCCTTCAAGCGACAGGCTCATGTTGATGTCGAAGTTTTCGGCGTTGTCAGGCGACAGGTAGTTGGTGTGCGGATCGTACGACTGGGCAAAGGTATTGATGTACGCCTGGAAGATGTCTTCAGCCCGGGTCTGATCCAGACGTGCCAGCTGATTCTTGTAGCGCTTGATCAGGGTTTCCTGAATCTGCTTGGGCTCTTTGCCAGCGATCTTCTGGCGCAGCACCTCGTCCTTGACGCGTTTACGCCACAACTCGTCCAGGGCAGCCTGGTCCTTGAGCCAAGGCGCGTCCTTGCGGTCGATCAGCAAGGTCTCATTGACGGTGAAGTCGATCTTGTCCACGCCCTTGTTGAGCTCGGCCAAGGCGAAGTCCAGGCGCTGCTTGACCCGGTCCAGGTAGCGCTTGTAGATGGTGAAGCCAGGGTCGAGGTTGCCGCTTTTGAGGAAGTCGTCGAATTGCGTCTTCCACTTGTCGAACTCGGCGATGTCGGCGGCGGTGAAATAGCTGCGTGCCGGGTCCAACAGCTTGATGTAGCTGTCGTAGATGATGACCGAACGGGCGTCATCCAACGGCGGCTTGCTGTAGTGATGGCGCTTGAGCAGCTCCACCACGTTGAGGCTGGCGACGATTTCGTCGCGGTCCGGTTGCAGGCTATCCCATTTGTTGGCGGCCGCCGCATTGCCGCCGAGCGTAAGGCTGCCAAGGCCGATCATCAGTGCCAGGGCGGTGCTAGGTAGGAAATGCTTCATGCTGATTCGACGTGGGGGCAATTGATCACGCATAGTAGGCCGTCTTTTCCGTTCGCCGGTTCCATAAAACCGGGCGCATACTGCAAAAAGCCTGGGCACGGGTGCCCAGGCTCGGTCATATGATTCAACTATGGAGGCACTGTGAAGGCATTGCAAGGCGTTGACGGACATGTCACCTGGGTCGAAGCCGAACGTCCTGCGTGTGATGCAGGACAAGTACGCATCCGGGTCGCGGCTGCGGGGTTGAACCGTGCCGATTTGCTGCAGATGAAAGGGCTCTATCCGCCGCCGCCCGGCGCCAGCCCCTACATGGGCCTGGAATGTGCCGGCGTGATCGCAGAAGTGGGGGCCGGGACAGCCTGGCAGGTAGGCGACAGGGTGTGCGCACTGCTGGCCAGCGGTGCCATGGCCGAGGAAGTGATCGTTGATGCGCGGCACGTGCTGCCCGTGCCCGAAGGGCTCAGCCTGCATGAAGCGGCGGCCCTGCCGGAAGTCTACGCCACGGCGTGGCTGAACATCTTCCAGTTGGGCGGCGTCAAGGCCGGCGAGAAGGTGCTGGTGCACGCCGGTGCCAGCGGCGTGGGGTCGGCTGCCATTCAGCTGTGCAAAGCGTTCGGCAACAGCGTGTGGGTCAGCGTCGGTTCAGCCGAGCGACTGGCGTATTGCCAGGCCTTGGGCGCGGCAGGGGGCGTTGTGCGCAACCAGAACCTCGATGACCTGGAAGCCATCGGCCCATTCAATGTGATTCTCGACCCGGTCGGCGCCAGCTATGGCGAGCTCAACCTCAAGCTGCTGGCCCGCGACGGGCGCTGGGTGATCATTGGCGTGATGGGTGGACGCAAGTTCGAACTGGATCTTGCCCAGGTCATGGCCAAGCGGGCGCAGATTACAGGTTCGACCTTGCGCAACCGTGACGATGCGTTCAAGGCCGAACTGTTGAGTGACTTGCGCCAGCAAGTCTGGCCGCTGTTCGCCGAAGGCCGGTTGTCACCGCAGTTGGTCGATACCTATCCGGTGGAGTTCGCCCAGGCAGCCTACGCCGAACTCGAGACCAACCAGGTGTCCGGCAAGCTGGTCATGATCATCGACCCAAGCCTGGCCTAGTGCCGGACCCGTTGCCTACTCGCGCACTGGCGTCATGGCGCCCTGATGGGCCCTTGGGCCTGCCTGAGCGCAGGCTTGAGGGGAGGCAGGGCAAGTGTTTGGCACTGAACAGCGAGCGCGGGTTCAGTGCCAGCTCAAGATGGGCCAACCGTGAGCTTGCGCATGCTCGCGCAACACCGGGTCCGGGTTCACGGCACAAGGGTGATCCACCTTCAGCAACAGGGGCAGGTCATTGCGCGAGTCCGAATAGAAGCTCGCGCCCTCCAGGTTCTCCTGCTCCTGGTCCAGCCAGGCCAGCAAGCGGGTGATCTTGCCTTCCCGGTAAGTGAGTACGCCGTGGGTCCGGCCGGTATAGACGCCGTTGTGGGCGTCCAGATCGATGGCCAGGTATTCGTCCACGCCCAGGCGCGCAGCAATCGGCCCAACCAGGTGTACGCCTGACGCCGAGATGATCAGCACCCGGTCCCCGCGCTTGCGATGCTCGGCAATGCAGCGGCAGGCATCGCCGAAAATGATCGGTTCGATGACCTCTTCCACCCACGGCTCGACCAGGTGTGCGACTTCTTCCAGGGTCCGCCCGGCAATCGGCTCCAGGCTGAACGCCATGTAGTCTTCCATCGCCAGTTCGCCTTTGCCGTAGGCCTCCATCAGCGCGTGGTCACGGCGCAAGAACGTCTCGCCATCCACCCATCCCAGCCGTGCCATGTGTTCGCTCCACAGTGACGCGCAGTCGCCGTGGATCAGGGTTTCGTCCAGATCGAAAATGGCTAGCGCCATACATGCATCTCCTTAAGCCACTTCCCGTAGCGCACTGGGGTCTATCGATACGCTGACCCGCTGCCCATCGGCATGCAGGTCGGCCGGCGAGCGGTTGAGCACATCCACCACCAGCTCTACCTCACGCACCTGCACCCGATAACGTATCACGTTGCCCAGCAGGCTGTGACTGCGCACCTGGGCGTCGAGTTCGCCGTGCAGGCCCAGCGTGATGGATTCGGGGCGTATGGCCAGGCGCCCGGAGACAGGGCGCTGCAACAGGCGGCTGGCACTGTCGGCATCGAGCAGGTTGTAATTGCCGATGAAGCCGGCGGCAAACAGGTCCACCGGGGCCGTGTAGAGGGTCTCTGCATCGCCGCTTTGCACGATACGGCCCTGATTCATCAGGAAGATGCGGTCCGACAGCGTCAAGGCTTCTTCCTGGTCATGGGTAACGAAGATCGTGGTCAAGCCCAGTTCCCTCTGGATGGCGCGAATCTGCTCACGCAGGTGTTTGCGAATGCGCGCATCGAGTGCCGAAAGCGGCTCGTCGAGCAACAGCAGTCGGGGCCGGGTGACCAGGGAGCGGGCCAGGGCGACGCGCTGGCATTGCCCGCCAGACAATTGATGAGGGTAACGTGCGGCGAAGTCATTCAATTCCACCAGCTGCAATGCCTCGCGCACCCTTGTTTGGCTCTCATCACCTCTGACCTTCTGCATGCGCAGCCCGAAGGCAACGTTCTGCTCCACCGTCATGTTGGGAAACAGCGCATAACTCTGGAACACCATACCGATGCCGCGCTTTTGCGGGCTCTGCGGCACGATGTCAATGCCGTCGAGCAGGATCTGCCCGCTGTCGACCGGCGTGAGCCCGGCGATACAGCGCAGCAGCGTGGACTTGCCGCACCCTGAAGGGCCGAGCAGGGTGATGAACTCGCCCCGTTCGATCTGGCAATCGATCTGGCTGAATACCGGGTTACCGGCGTAGCTTTTCTGCAGGTTGCGTACGCTGACGTAGCTCATCTCAGGTCTTGTCCTTGTTCAGGCGGTTGGCGACCCACGTCAAAATCAGCACGAAGGCGAAATAGGAAATCACCAGCGCACTGTTGAAGTGGCCGCTGCTGTTGCGCATGTTGTTGAGGTAGACCTGCAGGGTTTCGTAGCGCGTGCCCACCAGCAGGTTGGCGAACACGAACTCCCCGAACAGGAACGAGAACGACAGCAACAGGGCCACCATCAGGCCTTTGCGCAGGTTGGGAAGTACCACCAGCAAAGCCGCCTGCCAGGTGCTGGCGCCCAGCAATTGCGCCGCGTCCATCAGGTCGCGCAGGTTGATGGCCTGCAGGTTGTTGGTGATGGCCCGGTACATGAAGGGCAGGGCAATGGTGAAGTAGCAGCCGATCAGGATCCACGGTGTCCCCACCATGGCCATCGGCCCACTGCCATACAGTTGCAGCAACCCCACCGACGACACCACAGGTGGCACGGCAAACGGCAGCAGGATCAGGACATTCATCAACGCGTCGAGCCGGGGGAAGTGATAATGCACCACGAACAGCAGCGGCAGGATCAGCACCACCGATAGCAGCAATGCACCAACGCACACCAGCAACGACTGGCCGAACGCTGCCAGAAAGCGCGGCTCGCTCCACAACGCCACGTACCACTTCAGGGTCAGGCCGCTAGGTAGTAGAGTGGCCGACCAACTGGTGGCCAGGGAGTAGAGCAGGGTGCCGGCCAGTGGCATCAGCAGAATGAGAAACAGCAGGTAGACCACGGCGCGGTGGTACCAGCCGCCGCTACGGGAATCAGCGCGCATGGTAGCTCCTTTTCAACAACCATTGATGCACCACGGTGACCACTGTCATCAGCCCGACCAGCACCATCGCCAGGGCACTGGCAAGGTTCGGATCGAGGCTGATGTCGCCGGCCACCAGGCCCGCGATGCGAATGGGCAGTACGTTGAAGTTGCCGGTGGTCAGGGCATAGACCGTGGCATAGGCGCCCAGGGCGTTGGCCAGCAGGATGACGAAGGTGCCCAGCAGCGCCGGGGCTAGCACCGGCAGCCCGATGTGCCGCCAGAACTGCCAGTGGTTGGCGCCCAGCAGCGCAGCCGACTCGCGCCAGTCTTCGCGCAGCGCGTCGAAGGCCGGGTACAGCAGCAGGACACCCAGTGGGATCTGGAAATAGGTGTAAACCAGGATCAGCCCGCTCTTGGAGTAGATGCTGAAGTCTTCCAGCAGGCCCATCTGCTTGAGCAACAGGGTCAATGCGCCGTTGAAACCGAGCAGGATGATGAACGCGAACGCCAGCGGCACGCCGGCAAAATTGCTGGTCATGTTGGCAAAGGCGCTGACGAAGTCGCGCAGCCGTGAGTCCACCTGACGTAGCGAATAGGCGCCCAGGGTCGCGATGATGATGCCGAACAGGCTGGACCAGAAGCTGATCTCCAGGCTGCGTTGCAGGGCTTGCAGGTAGAACTTGGAGGCGAACACCTTGCTGAAATTGTCCATGCCCCAACCTGCCTCCGACTGCAGGCTGCTCAGCGCCACCCAGGCCAGCGGGGCAATCTGGAAGACCACGAAAACGACAGCGAAGGGCACCAGGCACAACAATGCCAGGTACCGACCACGGGGCGACTGGCTCATTTGAGCAACTCCCGGCAGACCGATTTGTCGTGAGCGGCGCCGAGCAACTCGCAGATGGTCCCGCACAGGTCGGTCTGCAGCGGCTTGGCCGAAGGGTCGAGGCTGAAGGCTGCGCCGAACACGAACAAGGGCACTTCGCGCTCTTCGGCCAGCAGGCCGTTGTGCGAGCGGTCGTTGTTCATGCCATGGTCGGCGGTCACCAGCACCTGGTAGCCCTCGTCGAGCCACTTGGGCAGGTAGTCGGCCAGCAGGATGTCTGCGCTGCGGGCAGCGTTGCGGTATTGGCTGCTGTCCAGCCCATGGTGGTGGCCCACATCGTCGATGCTCATCGGGTGCACCAGCAGAAAATTGGGCGCATGACGCCGGCGCAGGTATTCGCCGTCGGCCAGCAGGTGTGAATCGGGGTAGCGATCGTCCCAGTAGAACAGCCCATGCTGGATGGGCAACTTGGGGGCGTGGGTGTGCCGGTCACGCTGGGGGTCGAAAGGCGAGCGGTTGTACAGCTCGCTCATCCAGTGATAGGCCGCGGCTGCCGTGCCCAGGTTGGCCTCGCGGGCGTAGTGGAACACGCTGCGCTGGTTGGAAAGCCGGTTGACGTTGTTATGCACGATGCCGCTGTCGATAGGGGGAACACCTGTGAGAATGCACTCGTACAGCGGGCGGGACAGCGACGGCAGTTCGCACTCCATGCGGTAAAGCGCGGCGCGGTCGGCCTCGACATAGGCGTGCAAATGGCCCATGGCGTGGTGGGCAACCTGATAGTTCAGCCCGTCCAACAGCACCAGGATGACGTTGTGGCTCATTGATGACTCCGCAAAAACATCGGGGAGAGGGCGCTTGCAGTGCGCCGCGCCGCGCCAGGGGGTTACTGCTGGCGCGACGCCGGCTCGCTAGGGCTGCCACGCAGGCAGGACGACCCGCGTGGCAGTTGGCAGGCCAGTCTGCCTGCTTCATTCCATTTCGATGATTACCTGCTCTTGCCACATCTGCGGCAGCTTCTTGGAGGTCGCTTCCCACGCTTCGGCGTTCTTGATCGGCTGCGCAGGCGCGTATTGCTCGTTGGGCAGCAATTTGGCCTGCACATCCTCCGGCAACTTCAGGTGCTCGGCGCGAATCGGGCGTGCGTGCCCCTTGGCCAGGTTGATCTGCCCGGCATCGCTGAAGATGTATTCACGCGTCAGTTTCGCTGCATTGGGGTGCTTGGCGTACTTGTTGATGATGGTGGTGTAGCCCGAGGTGATCGAGCCGTCCGATGGGATCAGCACTTCAAAGCGCTTGGGGTCGATCTGATCGCGGTAGCTCAAGCCATTGAAGTCCCAGACCACGCCCACTTCCACCTCGCCCTTTTCCAGGGTCTGGATGGTCGGGTTGGCCAGGGACAGGCGTTTTTGCTGGGCCAGCTTGGTGAACAGTTGCAGGCCTGGGGCCACGTTGCTCTCATCGCCCTTGTAGGCGATGGCGGCGGCCAGCACGCCGTTGGCGGCCTGGGCGGCGGTGCCGACATCACCGATGGCCACCTTGTACTTGCCGCGTTCCAGGTCGTGCCAGGTCTTGGGCCGCTCTGATTCTTTGACCAGGTCCTTGTTGATGATGAACGCGATGGTGCCGGTGTAGGCCAGCGCCCAATGGCCATCCTTGTCCTTGGCCCACGCTGGCACCTGGTCCCAGGTGCTTGGCTTGTACGGCTGGCTTACGCCCTTGGCAATGGCAATGGGCCCAAACGCTGCGCCCACGTCGCCGATGTCGGCACTGGCATTGTCTTTTTCCGCCTCGAACTTGGCGATTTCCTGGGCCGAAGTCATGTCGGTGTCGCTGTGCTTGAGCCCGTACTTGCTGGCCAGGTCCTGCCAGGTGTCCTTCCAGTTGGCCCAGGCATCGGGCATGCCCACGCTATTGACCGTGCCTTCCTTGCGGGCGGCATCCTCCAGTGCCTTGAGGTCATCGGCGGCCATGGCCGACGTGCAGAACGCGATTGCCGAACCGAGCAGTGACGCCATGAACAACTTTTTCATCCGTAGCTCCTTGGGTGGGTGCATCGACCGAACGCTGTTATGTATGAAGCCGTTGTCTGCAGCCTTGGTCTAGGTCAGCAAACCTTGAGCCAAGGTAGGCCGGTAGCGTGACAATTTGATGTAGCCCCAGGTCCTGCTGCCTGATCGCGGCTTCTGGCAGTACAGCGTAGACCACCTGGGAGCCGGGCCTCACAAGGTCTGGCCCGTTTCTGGCAGCGCTAGCCGGGCAGGCTTGTCACGGGATGTTCATCAGCCCTGCTTAGGCTTGCACCCAGTGCCCGGTGCCCTGTCATGGGGCTGGCCTAGTCCAGATAGGTAACCTTTGATGCAGCCAATGCCACCGCGCGCGGTAACAGCCATCTGTAACGCTCTTGAGGAGCAGATCGAGCACGGCCTGTTGGCGCCGGGCGGCAAGCTGCCCGCCGAGCGCCGGCTCAGCGAACTCTTCGCCACCACGCGCATCACCCTGCGCGAGGCGTTGGTGCAGTTGGAGGCAAGGGGCTTGATCTATCGCGAAGAGCGGCGGGGCTGGTTCGTGGCCCCCGAGCGCTTGAGCTATGACCTCATCGCGCGCAGCCACTTCCATGCAATGGTGCGTGAGCAGGGGCGAGCCGCCAGTACCGAGCTGCTCTCGGCTCGGCTGCAGCCGGCTTCGGCGGCCATCTGCGCGCGGCTGCAACTGCCGGCGTTGTCCAGTGTGGTGCGGATCTGCAGGCTCAGGCGTATCGACGGCAGGGCGGTGCTGTACGCCGAGCACTACCTCAACCCGCGTTACTTCCCGGCCATCCTCGAACACGACCTGGCGCAGTCATTGACCGAAATCTATGAGCGGCAGTACGGTCTGCACTACGGGCAGGTGTGCTTCGAGATCCTGCCCACCGCATTGCCCGTGCAGGCGGCCGGAGCGTTGAGGGTGTCAGCGGGCAGCCCGGGGCTGCAGATCACCCGGGTCAACAGCAACCAGCATGGGCAACTGATCGACTGCGACCTGGAATACTGGCGCCATGACGCCATCTGCATCAGGGCACAGGCAGGCTAGCCGGGCGGCCTCTCGGAGGCGCCGACGCGGATACGATCCGTGGCCAATCGATTTCAACTGGACGCCTCGGCTTGTGTCAGGGCGCCTGCGCCGGCCGTTACGACTTGCACCGAAAGCCTGGGCGTTGCCAGGTCCAGGCCGGCTTCGTCGAGCTGGCGCTTGAGTGCCAGGTTGAAGGCCCGCGACACTTCCCACTGCTTGATCGGCGCCGTCTTGAAGCGGGCGCGCAACACTGCTGACCCCGACTCGAAGCTCTCCACCCCTTGCAGCTCCAGTGGCGACCAGATGTTGCGCCGCATCAGCGGATCGCTGCGCAGCTTCTGACCGACCTCGCGCACCAGCGTGATCGCCTGGTCGATGTTCATGTTGTAGGGGATCGCCACGCGGAAGATCGCGTAGCCGAATTCGCGGGAGTAGTTCTTGATGCTCTTGATTTCGCTGAATGGAATGGTATGCACGATGCCATCGATGTCCCGCAGGCGCACGGTGCGGATGGTCAGGCCTTCTACAGTGCCCAGGTGGCCGCCGACATCCACGTAGTCGTCGATGGCCAGGGAGTCCTCGATGATGATGAACAGCCCGGTGATCAGGTCGGCCACCAGTGACTGGGCACCAAAGCCGATCGCCAGGCCGATGACACCGGCACCGGCCAGCAGCGGCGTCACGTTCATGCCCATGTTGGCCAGGGCCACGATCACCGCGATGATGAAGATGAACACGAACATCACGTTGCGGATCAACGGCATCATGGTCTGCGCCCGGGCGTTGGCCATGCCGCGGCGCGAGCGGACCAGCGCATGGTGTACCGCCGTGTCGGCCAGGATCCACACCAGCCAGGCGACGATCAGCGTGCCTGCCAGGCCCATCAGGCGCAGGCTGATGTCATGCCCGTCGCCTTCGGCGAAGCTGATCATCGACAGCCCCCATACCCGAAGACCCAGTTCGATGAACACCAGCCAGATGAACAGGTGCACCAGCAAGTAGCCAAAATTGCGCAGCCGCTCGGCATACACCGCATGGCGTTTGCCGGCGCGCTTGGGGTTGGCTGCGTGGCGGCGCACCAGGCCATTGAGCACCATGCACACCACGACCAGCACCGTGCACATCAGTGACTGGCGAAGTGCCGTGCTGGTGTCACCGGCCGAGACGAAAGTGGCGAACAGGGAGATGGCCACCAGAATCAGCGCCGGAATGAACCAGAAACTGCCCAGGATCTCGATGGTGTCGCTCAGGGTTCGTCGCGTCAGGCGGCGCGACAAGGGTTGGTTGCGGATCAGGTGGGCGATGGGCCGGCGAAAACGCAGGATGAACAGGCCAGTGCACACCGCGGCGACGACGTTGGCCAAGGTGGCCACCCCATGAGCCAAGTGTATGCCCAGCGCAGCGGTGAGGCGCGGGTCGCTCATGGCCTCGCCGAAGGCGGCAAAGCTGCCGATCAGCCACAGGGGCCGGAATGCACGGTGGCGCAGGATGTGCAATGCCCGGTGGCGGTGTGGGCCGTCCAGCAGGGAAAACGCGATCACGCAGATGGCCGAGAAGCAGGTGCCCACCACCAGGGCATACGCCAGCACCATGGCCAGCGATTTACCCAGCGACGGGGGCAGTACGAAGCTCAGGTACACCGTGAACACCAGCGCAACCAACCACGGGCCCAGCTTGCGCAGGGCGAAGCGGACCAGGTCCCAGGTGCGGGGATGTTGGGGCAGTTCTTCGCTCAGGCCGAACCGCAGGCGAACCCGATGGCCCACCCAGTTGAAGGCGAATGCCAGCACGCTCCACACCGCAATCACTGCTGCAAAGCCGAACAGGATCGCGGGCCATTGGTGAACCGGCACCATCAAGGCCGCCAGTTCTTCCTGGGCCTGGTCGATTTCCATGCCCCAGCGCTGGAACGGGTTGGCCTCGCCGGTGAACTGCTTTTCGAAATCGTGCAGGGCGCCACCGATCAAGCCGAGCACGCCTTGCTCAACGCTCGGTTGTGACTTCTGCGTGGCGTCGCGCAGCTTTTTCAAGTCGGCCAGGAGCTTGGCACGCTGCTGGTCGTTCTCAAGGCTCTTGATCACCTCGTCCAGGGATTTGCCCAGCGGCTCGGAAGCCTCGGGCTGGGCGGGGGCACTGGAACCTAGAAGGCCGGGCAGGCCTGCTGCGTGTACAGGGCCGGTGGACAGCAACAGCAGGACTAGCAGGTAACGCAGAAGGGCAGGCACGGGCAGATCTACCTCAGGTCAAACGATTGCCCGAGTGTAGAGGTTTATGACGGCAGTTTCTCCAGGATCTTCCAGCAGGTCAGGCCGAAGATGCCCAGGGTGCCTGCCCACATCATCAGCACGCCAACATCGCGCTCGCGCAGGCCGAACCCGAGGGTGAGCAGCAGCAGGGATGCGCAGACGGGAATCAGCAGGGCCAGGAAGGGTGACATGGCGACAGTCCTTTGCAGTGAGACATGCCATTAGCATAGTCGCTAACCCCCGGCCCGGCCTGCCTGAGGCGAACGTGTCGGCCATGTGCAGCAGTGCGGTCTGTTGGCGCCGGGTGTGTAGCACCCCGGCGCTCTGCGTGGCTCAAGGCAGGTCGTGACTGCGGTAGAACGCTGTCAGGACCTTCACCAGGTGCGCCAGGTCATGGCTACCGCACAGCTCGCGAATGGAGTGCATGGCAAAGGTCGGCAGCCCGATGTCGACCGTCCGCACGCCAAGGTGGCTGGCCGCAATGGGCCCGATGGTCGAGCCGCAACCCATGTCGCTGCGTACCACGAAGCTCTGCACCGGTACTTCCTCGGCCATGCACAAGTGGCGGAAGAAGCCGGCGGTTTCGCTGTTGGTGGCGTAGCGCTGGTTGTTGTTCACCTTGATCACCGGCCCTGCGTTGAGTTTCGGGCCATGGTTGCCGTCGTGCTTGTCGGCATAGTTCGGGTGCACGCCATGGGCATTGTCGGCCGAAACCATCAACGAGCGCTGGATGGTGCGCACGTAGGCGTCGCCGTCGGGCAACAGGCGCTGCAAGGTCTGCTCGAGCATCGGCCCGTCTGCGCCGCAGGCCGAGCTGCTGCCGACTTCCTCGTGGTCGTTGCACACCAGGATGCAGGTTTCATCGCTGTCGGCGGCCAGCAGGGCTTGCAGCCCGGCGTAGCACGACAGCAGGTTGTCCAGGCGGGCACCGGCAATGAAGTCGCCATTGAGCCCGATCTGCGCGGCGTCCTGGGTATCGTAGAAGCTCAGCTCGTAGTCCAGCACCACGTCGGCGTTGAGTTGGTGCTCGCGCGCCAGTTGTTCGGTCAGCAGGGCGCGAAAGTCGATGCGCTCGTCACCGGCCACTTGCGCCAGGATCGGTGGCAGTTCGGTCTGCGGGTTGATATGCCAGCCATCGTTGGCGGTACGGTTGAGGTGGATGGCCAGGTTGGGGATGACCGCGATCGGCAGCTTGAAGTCGACAAGCTGGCTTTCCACCTTGCCGTCACGGCGGTAGGTGACCCGGCCCGCCAGCGACAGGTCGCGGTCGAACCACGGCGCGAGCAGGGCCCCGCCATACACCTCCACGCCCAGCTGCAAGAAGCCCTGGCGCTGCAGTTCCGGTTGCGGCTTGACCCGCAGGCAGGGGCTGTCGGTGTGGGCGCCGACCATGCGGATGCCGTTGAGCAGCGGTGCCTGCCTGCCCATCTTGATCGCGATGATCGAGGAATCGTTACGGGTGACGTAATAGCGCCCGCCTGACACGACGGACCAGCTCTCGCGCTCGTCCAGGCGCTGGTAACCAGCGGCCTCCAGGCGCAGGGCCAGGCTGGCGGTGGCGTGGAAGGGAGTAGGGGAGGCCTTGAGAAAATCGATCAGGCCTGCATTGAGTACATCGCGCATAGTTCACTCCAGACAGCAGTGGCGCGAGTTTAGCGTATTGAGTCGCCGAGCGGTGTCGGGCTGTGGGTTGCGCACTTGGCTGGATGGCTACAGGCCGCACACCGGCCACACGCCTCAGCCCGCAACACAGCTGGTCAGGGCAGCGCCGGCAGCTCTGATGGACTGCGAAGACACAGCCATGCCCGATCAAAACGGCGCCGGGCACTCGAATTTGAGGCGCTCACCGGACACCGGGTGGGTGAAGCTGAGCATCGATGCATGCAGGCACAGCCGCTCGTGGGCGGCCAAGGCCTGAGGGTTGGCATACAGCCGATCACCCAGCAGTGGGTGGCCGATCGATAACATGTGCACACGCAGTTGATGCGAGCGCCCTGTGATCGGTGTCAGCTCCACACGGCAGTACTCGCCGCAACGTTCCACCACCCGCCAGAACGTCAGCGCATGCTTACCTTGTTCATGGTCCACAACGTGGCGTGGCTTGGTGGGTGGGTCATACCGCAGTGGCAGGTCGATGCTGCCGCTGTCCAGTGCCGGCTGCCCCCAGCACAGGGCGGTGTAGGCCTTCTCGGTTTCCCGGTCATGGAACTGGCGCGACAGCTCGCGGTGGCTGTCGGCATCACGGGCCAGCAGGATGATGCCCGACGTCTCCCAGTCCAGACGATGCACGATCAGCGCGTCGGGATAGCCGTTTTCCTGGAGACGGGTGATCAGGCAATCCTTGTTGTCTTCAGCCCGGCCAGGGACCGACAGCAGCAGCGTCGGCTTGTTGATCACCAGGATGGCGGCGTCTTCGTGAAGGATCTGAATGGTCGACAGCGGCATTGCGTGGTCTCTGTTGAATCAGGAGAAAAAGCGGGGCGGTGCTGCACCCCATATGCGGCAAGGCCGCTCCGACAGGGGAGTGCGATCCCTTGTCGGAGCGGCCTCGTGCCGCGAATGGCTGCAGCGCAGCCCCGGCTCTCTGCCGGATCAGCGATCCGGCAGGGTGATGTTCAGCTCAAGAATGGAGCAGCTGCCCTGGTTTTCCAGCTCGATGTGCACATCGTCATTGCCGATGTTCACATACTTGCGAATCACTTCCAGCAGTTCCTTCTGCAACTCGGGCAGATAGTCCGGTTCGCTGCGTTGTCCGCGCTCGTGCGCCACGATGATCTGTAGACGCTCTTTCGCCACCGACGCGCTGGTCTGTTTCTGTCTGCCACGAAAGAAGTCAAAAAGGTTCATGGTTTATTTGCTCCCGAAAATGCGCTCGAAGAATCCCTTCTTCTGTACATCGATGAAGCGCATCGGCTTCTCTTTGCCCAGCAGGCGGTCGACTGCGTCACTGTACGCCTGGCCGGCATCGCTCTGGTCATCGAGAATGACCGGGATACCCTGGTTGGATGCCTTGAGCACCGCCTGCGATTCGGGAATCACGCCCTTGAGCTTGATCGAGAGAATCTCTTCCACGTCGGCCACGCTCAGCATTTCGCCCTTGACGACGCGCTCGGGATGGTAGCGGGTGATCAACAGGTGCTCCTTGATCGGCTCTTCGCCGTTTTCCGAGCGGCGCGACTTGCTCGACAGAATGCCGAGCATGCGGTCGGAGTCACGAACCGAAGACACTTCGGGGTTGGTGACCACGATGGCCTCGTCGGCGAAGTACATGGCCAGGTGGGCACCTTTCTCGATACCGGCCGGCGAGTCGCAGATCACGTATTCGAACTGCTCCTTCAGGTCCATCAGGACCTTCTCGACGCCTTGCTGGGTGAGGGCGTCCTTGTCACGGGTCTGGCTGGCCGCCAGCACGTACAGGTTTTCCAGGCGCTTGTCCTTGATCAAGGCTTGTTGCAGGTTGGCTTCGCCATTGACCACGTTGACGAAGTCATAAACCACACGGCGTTCGCAGCCCATGATCAGGTCGAGGTTACGCAGGCCCACGTCGAAGTCGACGATGACCGTCTTGTGGCCACGCAGTGCGAGGCCGGTACCGATGGCGGCGCTGGTGGTGGTCTTGCCCACACCCCCTTTGCCGGAAGTAACCACGAGAATCTTGGCCAAGGTGTTTCACCCCTAAAATGATCGGGACGCAAGTCCCTGCAAATAACTGAAATAACGGCAACGATAAAAAAGTTGCTCTAAAAATGCTGGCAAGTATCCGTTAAAGACGGGTGATGTTCAACACGTCGCCAGACAGGCTGACTTGTACGCCAGCGCCCCATAACGGATCGCGGCGCAAGTCCTCGCACACTTTGTACTGGCCGGCAATGGAGACCATTTCAGCGGTCATCTGCTGGCAGAAGATACGCGCCTTGGTATTACCCTTGATACCTGCCAGGGCACGGCCGCGCATGGCGCCGTACACATGGATGTTGCCATCGGCAAGAAGTTCCGCACCCGGGCTGACCGAAGCGGTGACCACAAGGTCCCCCCCTTGGGCGTAGATCTGCTGGCCACCACGTACCGGGGCGGTGATGATGCGCGTGGCGCGTACCTCGGGTTCGAGCACCGGTGGCGGGGCAGGGGCCGGCTCGGGCTTCTTGGCCTCGGGCTCGGGTTCCAGTGGCCGCTCGCGGGCGCCGGACGGGGGCAGCACCGGCAGATCGATGGCGATGGCCGCGGCTATGTCTTCGATGCGGTTGGCGCGGATGGCCAGGGTCCGCAGGCCATGGTGGCGGCAAATGCGCATCAAGCCAGGCAGGTCGATCGCACCTTCGCCGGCCGGCAGCTTGTCCAGCGCCAGCACCAACGGCGTATTGCTGAAGAAGTTCGGCGCCTGGGCCACTTTGGCCGCCAACTGGCGATCAAGGGCTTCAAGGTCATTGCGCGCCAGTTCCAGAACGGTAATGGCAAGCATGCTGCCCTTGAGCTGGAACACGGAGGGGGTGTCGGAGGTGTGGTTTGGGCTCATGGTCTGCATAGACGGCTTGTTGCGGAAAAAGTGCCCTGACTTATAACGATAAGACCGGTTGCCCGCAACATGAGCCGATCCGTTGTAGAATGCGCGGCCCATGTCTTGCTGGAAGCTTCAATGGATCGCCCGCGTTTTCGTCCCTATTTCCTTCATCCCAAGTTCTGGGGCCTGTGGCTGGGTCTGGGGCTGCTGTGGCTGGTGGTGCAGTTGCCCTACCGTGTACTGCTCAAACTGGGTGCGGCGTTAGGCGCGATCATGTACCGCTTTGCCGGTGAGCGCAGGCGTATCGCCGCGCGCAACCTGGAACTGTGCTTCCCCGAACGGTCGGCGGACGAACGGCAGCGCCTGCTCAAGGCCAACTTCGCCTCGACCGGCATCGCCTTCTTCGAAATGGCCATGAGCTGGTGGTGGCCCAAGGCGCGGTTGGCGCGCCTGGCGCATGTCGAGGGGCTCGAGCACTTGCAGGCCGCCCAGCAGGCGGGGCAGGGGGCGATCCTGATGGCGGTGCACTTCACTACCCTGGAAATCGGCGCGGCCTTGCTCGGCCAGCGTCACACCATCGACGGCATGTACCGCGAGCATGGCAATGCCCTGTTCGATTTCATCCAGCGCAGCGGACGCGAACGGCACAACCTGGACTCACTGGCCGTGGAGCGCGAGGATGTCAGGGGCATGCTCAAGCTGCTGCGCGCCGGCCGCGCGATCTGGTACGCGCCCGACCAGGACTACGGCGCCAAGCAAAGCCTGTTCGTGCCCTTGTTCGGGATCCCGGCAGCCACGGTCACGGCCACCACCAAGTTTGCGCGCTTGGGCCGCGCCCAGGTCATTCCGTTCACGCAGAAGCGACTCGAAGATGGCAGCGGCTATCGGTTGGTGATTCATCCCCCGTTGAGCGATTTCCCCGGTGAGAGCGAAGAGGCTGACTGCCTGCGGATCAACCAGTGGGTAGAGCAGGTGCTGCGCGAATGCCCCGAGCAGTACCTGTGGGCCCACCGCCGGTTCAAGTCCCGACCGGACGGGGCCCCAAGGCTGTACGAAAAGAAAAGGCGTTGAAAGCGGCCGCGCCGCTGCCGTGACGGCAGTGGCGCTGCCAGATTACTCGGCGATCTGCAGCTTGCGCGACTGGGTATAGACGTAGCGCACCTTTTCATACTCGAACGGTGAGTTCATCTGCCCGTAGCGGAAGTTGGTGGTGTAGCGCTTGTCGATGACCCGCAGGCCGAAGAATTCTGGATGCTCGCGGCTGACCTTGGCCATGTCCAGGTAATTGATCGCCTGCTCGCCGGAATAATCCACCACCAGCCCAGCGGTGTCGCGCAGGTTCGAAGGGCCCAACAGCGGCAGCATCAGGTAAGGGCCTGCCGGCACGCCATAGAAGCCCAGGGTCTGGCCGAAATCCTCGCTCTGGCGCGGCAGGCCCATCTTGGTCGCCGGGTCCCACAAACCGCCTACCCCGATGATCGTGTTGAACATCAGCCGTGCCGTGATCTCGGCCGAGCGTTTGGCCTTGAGCTGCAGGACGCTGTTGAACAGGTTGGGCACGTCCCCCAGGTTGTTGAAGAAGTTGGTCACCCCACTGCGCAGAAAACGCGGGGTGACGTACTGGTAGCCATTGACCAGCGGTAGCAGCACCCATTGGTCCAGGCGGTAGTTGAAATGATAGATGCGGCGATTCATCGACTCGAGCGGGTCGTAGACGTTTAGCGCTTCGAGGGTAGAGCGCTCGAATTCACGTTGGTCCAGGCCCGGGTTGAATTTCAACTCGCGCAACGGGTCGAGGAAGCCGTCGGCTTCCGGGGCCAGCGGGGCGGTGCCGATCACCTGCGGATCAGCCTCGACGACGCTGGCTCTGGGTGCGGTCTCGGCGGCCAGGGTATGGCCTGCGGCAAGCAGGGCCGTGGCAAAGAGCAGTTTGTTAACCACGGAAGAACTCCAGCATGGCGTCACTGTTGACGCGGTAGTTGATGTTGCCGCAATGGCCACCATGGGGATAAAGGGTCAGGCGATCACCGAACACCTTGCGCAGGAACCCGATATCGCCTGGGCCGAGAATGACGTCGTCGGCATTGTGCATCACCGCGATTTTGGGGCTGTTTTGCAAGTAGTCGGCCAGCGCGTACAGGCTCACCTGATTGGTCAGCTCCAGGATGGTGCCCCCACCGGTGCGGGCACGCCACATCGGGATGACCTGTTCGGTCATGTAGCAATCGAAATCGCACTGCAAGGCACGCTTGAAGTAGGGCGTCAGGCTCGTGCCTTCGGTGATCTTCACCTTCGGTGGGATGATCAGGCCGCGACGGTTGATCAGGTCGGAAGTGAAGGCGATATCGGCGGCCGAGAAACGGAACGAGGTGCCGATGAGCATGGCCATCTGTTCGTTGGACAAGTGCTGGCGCGACTGCTGGAAATCGTACAAGAGCGCTTCGTTGAGGTCGATGAAGCCCTTTTCCTGGAAGTAGCGCGTGAGTTTTTCCAGCATCAGCTCATAGAACGTGGTGCTCCGGTCGATCCCCTTGACCTGGGTCTGCACCAGCTTGTCCAGGTTGTTGATCGAGGTGTAGAGGTTCACGGGTGGGTTGAGCAGCAGCACACGCTTGAAGTTGAAGCTGCGCCTGGTTTCATCCAGGTGGCTGACGAAGGCCGCATCGAGGGCGCCCAGGCTATAGCCGGTCAGGTAGAACTCGGTCACGGGCAGGCGAGGGTGCTGGGCGCGGACCGATTGCATCACCCGGTACATGTCTTCGGCGTCATCCTGGCTGATGCCGGGTGTGGCGAAGCGCGACGCTGCGCTGATGAAATCGTAGCTGGTGGGCGAGGACAGCTGCACCACGTGGAAGCCGGCCTTGTAGTACAGCTTTTTAAGGTATTCGTTGATGCTGCTGCTGTAGGACGCACCGGTGCCGGCAATGATGAAGATCAACGGGGCGGCGTGGTCCTGTTGGGCCATGCGGTACTTGAGTTTCTTGACCGCCCAGAAGTTGTCCGGCAGCGTGAATTCACGCTCGGGGCGCAAGGTGAGGCTGTAGTCGGACTGGTCGATCTCGTCATCGCTGGGCAGCATCGGGCGCTGGTCCGGCGGCGTCGTGGCGATGGTCGCCTCGAACGGGTTGGTCAGGGGGTAGCCATAGCTCGCGGCGTCGATATCCCGCGCAGAAGCGGCCACAGCCATGAGCAGGCTGCCAAGAACGGCAGCGAGGCGCAAAGAACGAAGCATGTAATCCCCCAAAAGAACGCAAGGTGGCGCGTGTG
The DNA here is from genome assembly GCF_002812565.2 of Pseudomonas sp. SGAir0191. NCBI lineage: Bacteria > Pseudomonadati > Pseudomonadota > Gammaproteobacteria > Pseudomonadales > Pseudomonadaceae > Pseudomonas > Pseudomonas sp. SGAir0191. The sequence goes on along the minus strand of NZ_CP025035.2, from coordinate 3,679,367 downwards.
CAAGCTAAGACCACGATGGCCGTGGCAAAGTTGCCGGGCGTGATGGCCTTTGGTGTGCCTGTTATCTGAACGTCGAGGCAGGCGAGGTATTTTGCCTTAGACCGTGGCGTAGACGATCATGGATTTTTTCGATCAATCACCGTGGAGAAATGAATGGGTCGCACGTTACCTGGCGCATTACTGCTGATGTTCGTCGGGCTCTGGCTCGCTGCCAGCTATGGCGTGCGCTACGGGCTGATGGAGGACGGGCAGTGGGTAGGGTTGTGCACTCAGTCAGCAGCCTATTGGCAGTGCGAGGTTCGGGCATTGCTGGGGTTGGGTATTCACCACCAGGTCCTGGCCTGGGCCGGGCTGGCCCTGGCAGTGCTTGGCTGGCTGCTAAAGGGACGGACTGGTAAATGGCTGGCCGGCATTGCCCTGTTATTCGCAGTGCCAGCATTGGTGCTGTACACCGCGAGCATCGCTGTATTCGCATTGGTGCTGGCGGGGCTGCGTCTGGTCAGGTAAATGAGCGCCCGCCAGGGGGCGCTCCGTGACGCTGACGGAAAGAGGTATCAGGCGCGGCCGAGCCTCAGGCTGCGCCACAGGGCAGCAGTCATCAGCGCGCTCACGGCTGCCCAGCGCCAGGCCTGTCCGCTGTTCAGCCCTTCGATGAATAGCTGCGGCAGTATGCCAAGGCCGATGATACCTGCCAGCAAGGTAGCCTCCCGTCGCCGTGTCAGCACGGGCCACAGCACGAACACTAGGGCTGGCAAGGCCAACGCTGCGCTGGGAAAACTGCGGTAGCGGGGGTCGAACACCATTGCCAATGTGCTCACGGCGCCTGCAAAGCCGGCCAGCAGCAGCAACCCGCCGGCCCGCTTTTGCAGCCAGTCAGACCAGCGCCCACGCATGCCTGGCGGCTGGGCCAGATGCAGCAGTGCCCGGGCCAGTACCAGCACGTTCAACCCCGCCAACAGCCCTGCCCACACCCACTCCGGGGCGAAACGGGCGTGGCTGCGCATCAACTCGCCCCACAGGCCCAGGCACGCTGCACCGAACATGGCCAGCAGCGGCATGGCCCACGCGCCTGTGCGTGTGCGGGGTCGCCCGGCCATGCACAGCATCAGCGCTGCCAGCGCCGCACACCCCAGCCACCAAGTGGGCCAGTCGGGCAAGTTGCTGACGGGCCCTTCGAGGATGCCCTTGTCCTGCCGATCGGCATCGTATAGGCCCCAATACCCCCCCACGGCACCTTCGTTGGCGCGCTTCCAGGGCTGGTCGAAAGCTTCGATCAGGTTATAGCGCCAGCCATTGTGCTCGGCCATGGCGACGAAGCCGCGAATGAAGCGCGCCTCGTTGACCCGGCTGGGCAGGGCGGTTTCACGCTGTCGGCCTTCGCTGGGCCAGCCGGTTTCACCGATCAGGATGTCCTTGGGCGCGAAGCGCTCGCCGAACTGCCGGCGTATGTCGGCGACATGGGCCAGCGCATCGTCGATGCCCCGTGGCTCGTCTTCCCAATACGGCAGCAAGTGAATGGTGAGAAAGTCCACTTCAGGCGCGATCTCAGGGTGCTGCAGCCAGAACTCCCACACATCGGCATAGGTAACCGGCACGCTTACCTGACGCTTGACCCGCGCAATCAACTCGGCCAGTCGTTTGCCGGTGACTTCCTTGCGCAGCAAGGTCTCGTTGCCCACGATGACGGCGCTGACCACATCGGGGTTGGCGTTGGCGGCGGCGACCAGCAGCGCGACTTCCCGGTCGGTATCGGCCGGGTGGGCATTGACCCAGGCCCCGAGCATCACCTTCAGGCCATGCTTGCGCGCCAACGCCGGGATAGCCTCAAGACCGCTCATGGAATAGGTGCGGATGCACTGGAATCGCTCAGCGAGCAGGGCCAGGTCGGCGTCCATGCGCGCCGGGCGTAGTTGCATGGGTTGGTCGTAGGGCGACTGGTCCTTGTCGAACGGGGTATAGGATGCGCACTGCAGCTTGTGCGTGGCATTGGCGGCGTCGGGCAGGTTCACCGGTCTGCCCAGCCCGTACCAGAGCCCACCGAGCCCGAGCAGACCGATCAGGCAGGCAAGGGTATATAGACATGTCAGCAGGCGGGGGGAACTGGGCATCGGGCGGTCCATCGTCGGGGGCAAAAGGGCCAATAGTAGCCCGGCGCCAAACCTTTGGCATGCAAGGATCGCGCAGGCAGGTCCATGCCGCTGCCGCTAATGGCACAGTGCTGTCGCGTATGAGCGCCTGGGCGTCGTACTTGGATCAGGTCTGGCTTGGTTGCAGGCAGATGATGGAATCTCCGAGACCTGACGAGGGAATGCTTTGATGGCTACTTCAACAAAAATGCGTCGTTTCCTGGGCGTGGGTACCGCCCTGGCACTGGCCTTGAGCGGCGCACAGGCCATGGCCAAAGAAGTCAGCATTGGTTACGTGGATGGGTGGGCAGACAGTGTGGCTACCACCAACGTGGCCGCCGAGGTGATCAAGCAGAAGCTTGGCTACGATGTGAAGCTGCAAGCCGTGGCCACGGGCATCATGTGGCAGGGCGTGGCCACCGGTAAGCTCGATGCCATGCTGTCGGCATGGCTGCCGGTGACCCATGGTGAGTACTGGGCCAAGAACAAGGACAACGTGGTCGACTACGGCGCGAACTTCAAGGATGCCAAGATTGGCCTGATCGTGCCTGAGTACGTCAAGGCGGTGAGCATCGCTGACCTGAAGACCGATTCCTCGTTCAAGCAGAAAATCGTCGGCATCGATGCGGGTTCCGGTGTCATGATCAAGACCGATCAGGCGATCAAGGACTACGACCTGACCGGCTACAAGCTGCAGGCAAGTTCCGGTGCTGCGATGACCGCCGAGCTGGGCCGTGCCTACGCCAAGCAGCAGTCCATCGCCGTGACTGGCTGGGTCCCGCACTGGATGTTCGCCAAATGGAAACTCAAGTTCCTCGAAGACCCCAAAGGCGTGTATGGCGCTGCTGAGACCGTCAACAGCATCGGCAGCAAGGAGCTGGCCACCAAGGCCCCGGAAGTGGCCGAGTTCCTGAAGAAGTTCAGCTGGCAGTCCAAGGATGAGATCGGCGAGGTGATGCTGGCTATCCAGGAAGGCGCCAAGCCCGAAGCGGCCGCCAAGGACTGGGTGGCCAAGCACCCAGAGCGAGTGAAGGAGTGGACGGGCAAGTAAATTGCCTGTGCGGTGATCCCTGAAATAAAGCCGTTCGAGCCTTAAGCGTTCGAGCGGTTTTGTTCGGGGGTCGGCTCACCCGGCCAACGTGATGAAAATGAGGGCCTGCCTGACGACAGGCCGCTACCGGCCCGCACACAAAAACACTGACACCCTCGCCGCGACGGGCGCAAAGCGGTTCAGGCGACCTCAGCCAGTTCGCAAATCCCTGCCCCCACCCAAGTCGCCGCCCATCACCTGCGCACCCGCCAGCTCCAGCCCCGCCGAGAGAAACTGAACCCTCAAACCGACCCGCCAGCCCAACCTTTCAAGCACCCCCAGCAAGCAATAACCAAATCTGCGACAATCACACCTCTTTCGAATGCCGATTACACCGCAGGCCCACCTGCATCACCGAAAAGCCCAATGACTGACCACGCCATCGACAAACTGCTGCGAAACCTCGACCACGCCATGATCGCCGACCGCCACCGTCTGCGGCGCCAGTTGCATGAACTGCGCAAGCGCCCCGACGAGGCAAAGCTGGCGCAGTGGGCAGAGCGGGTGCAGGCGTCCTGCGCCCAGGTCACCGCCCGCCAGCAGAGCGTGCCATTGGTGCGCTACGACGACAGCCTGCCCATCGCCGCCAAGCGCGACGAGATCAAAAAAGCCCTGGCCGAACACCAGGTGCTGGTCATCGCTGGCGAAACCGGCTCGGGCAAGACCACCCAGTTACCCAAGATCTGCCTGGAACTGGGCCGCGGCAGCCATGGCCTGATCGCCCACACCCAGCCACGCCGGATCGCCGCGCGCAGTGTCGCCGCCCGGGTGGCTGAGGAACTGGGCACTCCGCTGGGCGGCCTGGTGGGTTATCAAGTGCGCTTCGAAGACCAGAGCGATGCCAACACACTGGTCAAACTCATGACCGACGGCATCCTGCTGGCCGAAACCCAGCACGACCGCTTCCTGGAACGCTACGACACCATCATCGTCGACGAAGCCCACGAACGCAGCCTGAACATCGACTTCCTGCTCGGCTACCTCAAGACCCTGTTGCACCGGCGGCCCGACCTCAAGCTCATCATCACCTCGGCCACCATCGACCTGGAGCGGTTTTCCAAGCATTTCGACAATGCGCCCATCATCGAGGTGTCCGGCCGTACCTTCCCCGTGGAAACCTGGTATCGCCCGCTGACCAGCGAACAGGACGAGGAAGGCAACCCGATCGAGGACGACCTCACCGTCGATCAGGCTATCCTTGCCACCCTCGACGAATTGGCCCAGCACGAGCGCGGCCAGGGCAAGGGCCCGGGCGATGTGCTGATCTTCCTGCCCGGTGAGCGCGAAATTCGCGACGCCGCCGAGATTCTGCGCAAGGCGCAGTTGCGCCATACCGAAATCTTGCCCTTGTACGCGCGCCTGTCGCCGGCCGAGCAGCAGCGGATCTTCCAGCCCCATGCCGGGCGGCGCGTGGTGCTGGCCACCAACGTGGCCGAAACATCGCTGACGGTCCCCGGCATCCGCTATGTGATCGATACCGGCACGGCGCGCATCAGCCGCTACAGCTACCGCGCCAAGGTGCAGCGCCTGCCCATCGAAGCCGTGTCCCAGGCCAGCGCCAACCAGCGCAAGGGCCGCTGTGGACGGGTGGAGCCGGGCATCTGCGTGCGTCTGTACAGCGAAGAAGACTTCAACAGCCGACCGGCTTTCACCGACCCCGAGATCCTGCGCACCAACCTGGCGGCCGTCATCCTGCAAATGCTGCACCTGCGCCTGGGCGCCATCGACGCGTTCCCGTTCATCGAGCCGCCAGACGGCAAGGCGATCAGCGACGGCTTCAACCTGCTGCAAGAGCTCTCGGCGGTCAACCGTGAAAATCAGCTGACCCCGGTCGGGCGTCAGCTGGCTCGGCTGCCCATCGACCCGCGCCTGGGCCGCATGCTGCTCGAAGGCGCGCGCCTGGGCAGCCTGCAGGAAGTGCTGATCGTCACCAGCGCCCTATCGGTGCAGGACCCACGCGAACGCCCCCCTGAGCGCCAGCAGGCCGCCGACCAGGCCCACGCGCAGTGGAAGGACGTGGATTCGGACTTCGCCGCACTGGTCAACCTGTGGCGAGGTTTCGAGGAGCAGCGCCAGGCGTTGACGGCCAACCCCTTGCGCAACTGGTGCCGCAAGCAGTTCCTCAATTACCTGCGCCTGCGTGAGTGGCGCGACGCCCATCGCCAGTTGGCGCTGATCTGCCGCGAGCTGCAACTGACGGTCAACAAGGAACCGTGCGACTACCCCAAGCTGCACAAAGCCGTGCTCAGCGGCCTGCTCAGCCAGATCGGCCACAAGACCGAAGACGGCGATTACCAGGGCGCACGGCAGCGCAGGTTCTGGGTGCATCCGTCATCGGGTATCGGGCGCAAGCGCCCGCAGTGGGTCATGGCAGCCGAGCTGGTGGAAACCACCAAGCTCTATGCCCGCGTGGTCGCGCGTATCGAGCCGGACTGGATCGAGCCGCTGGCCGGCCACCTGATCAAGAAGAACCACTTCGAGCCCCATTGGGAGAAGAAGCGCGGGCAGGTCGTGGCCTATGAGCAGATCACCCTGTATGGGTTGATCCTGGTCGGCCGCAGGCCGGTGCATTTTGGCCCCATCGACCCGGCCACCTCCCGCGAGCTGTTTATTCGTGAGGCCCTGGTGGGTGGTGAGATCCAGTCGCGGGCCAAGTGCCTGACGGCCAACAAGCGCCTGCTCGAAGCGCTCGACGCCCTCGAGGCCAAGGCCCGCCGTCGCGACATCCTGGCCGACGAAGAAACGCTCTATGCGTTCTACGAAGCGCGCCTGCCGGCCGAGATCCACCAGACGGCCACTTTCGACAGCTGGTACCGCATGGGCAGCCAGAAAGACCCCAACCTGCTGATCATGCGCGAGGAAGACGTGCTGGCACGCGAGGCCAGCGAGGTGACTGCCGCGCAGTACCCCGACAGCTTGCAGGTGGGCGAACTGCGCCTGCCCTTGACCTACCACTTCGAGCCCAATCACCCCCGTGACGGTGTGACCGTTCGGGTGCCGGCACCCCTGTTGCCGAGCCTGCCAGGCGAGCGCCTGGAGTGGCTGGTGCCCGGCTTGCTCGAAGCCAAGTGCGTGGCGCTGGTTCGCAACTTGCCCAAGGCCCTGCGCAAGAACTTCGTGCCGGTGCCGGACTTCGTCAAGGCTGCCTTGGCCCGCATGACCTTCGGCCAAGGCGCGTTGCCCCAGGCCCTGGGCCATGAACTGCTGCGCATGACCGGTGCGCGGGTGCCCGACGAGGCCTGGGACGAATCGGTCAGCCTGGTCGAAGGCCACCTGCGCATGAACATCGAAGTGGTCGACGGGCAAGGCAAATTCCTGGGCGAAGGGCGTGACCTGGCTGAGCTGACCGCGCGGTTCGCCGCCGCCAGCCAGGCAGCGCTGGCAGTGCCACGCGATGCCAAAAGCGAGCAGCCGGTGCAGGCCAAGGCCTTCAGCGAAGTGAAACCCACGGCACAGCAAAAGATCGCGGGGCTGTCGATGACGGTTTACCCGGCACTGGTCGAGGACAATGGCACGGTGCGTGAAGGCCGCTTCTCGACCCAGGCCGAAGCCGACTTCCAGCACCGCCGCGCCTTGCAGCGCCTGCTGCTGCAACAGCTGGCCGAGCCCGCCAAGTTCCTGCGTGGCAAGCTGCCTGGGCTGACCGAACTGGGGCTGCTGTACCGCGACATGGGCCGGGTCGACGCGCTGGTCGAAGACATTCTGCTGGCCAGCCTGGACAGTTGCATTCTGGACGGTGAGCCGGTGCTGCCCCGTGAAGGCGCGGCCCTGGCGGCGCTGGCCGAACGCAAGCGGGGCAGCTGGGCCGAGCATGCCGAGCGCCTGGCGCGGCAGACCCTCGAGGTGCTGAAGCTGTGGCACGGGTTGCAGAAACGCTTCAAGGGCAAGATCGACCTGAGCCAGGCCGTGGCCCTGAACGATATCAAGCAGCAGTTGGGCAACCTGGTGTACCCGGGCTTTGTGCGTGAAACGCCGGCGCTGTGGTTCAAGGAGCTGCCACGCTACCTCAAGGCCATCGAGCTGCGCCTGGAGAAGCTGGGTTCGCAGGTGCAGAAGGACCGGGTATGGAGTGGCGAACTGGCCAACTTGTGGGCGCAGTACAAGGCCCGTGCCGACAAGCATGCCCAGGAAGGCAAGCGCGACGAGCAGCTGGCCCTGTACCGCTGGTGGCTGGAGGAATACCGCGTGTCGCTGTTCGCCCAGCAGCTGGGCACCAAGGTGCCGATTTCCGATAAGCGATTGAGCAAGCAGTGGAGCCAGGTGGAAGGCTAAACTCACACAGTTGTGGCACTATTGAGACAATTTCGGGCCGCTTGGCGGCCCACTGCGCATAGCCCTGCTTCGCCTGCATACTCACCGCCTACAGGGTGATGGCATTCATGAGGTGGGCTACCGTCAAGCGTGGGCTCTGCCCTCGTCGCAAAGTTAGTACTAAAGTGCCACTAAATCAGTGTATTTCCAGCCAGCGCCGGGTGGCGATGGCCCAAGAACAGAGGAACGACCGTGCATAATGTCGTGATCAGCGGCACCGGCCTGTACACCCCGGCCCAGAGCATCTCCAACGAAGAACTCGTAGCCTCCTTCAACACCTGGTCGCAGCAGTTCAACCAGGACAACGCCCAGGCCATCGAGCGTGGCGAGGTCGAAGCCGCACCGCTGTCCGATGCGGCGTTCATCGAAAAGGCCTCGGGTATCAAGAGCCGCTTCGTCATGGACAAGGCCGGCATCCTCGACCCGCAGCGCATGAAACCGCGCCTGCCAGAGCGCTCCAACGACGAGCCGTCGGTGCTGTGCGAAATGGCCGTGGCGGCGGCGCGCCAGGCGCTGGAGCGCGCTGGCCGCAGCGCTGCCGACGTGGACGGGGTCATCGTCGCCTGTTCCAACTTGCAGCGCCCTTACCCGGCCATTGCCATCGAAGTGCAGCAGGCGCTGGGCATCCAGGGGTTTGCCTTCGACATGAACGTGGCGTGTTCGTCCGCTACCTTCGGCATTCAGACCGCCGCCAACAGCGTGGCGCTGGGGCAGGCGCGGGCCGTGCTCATGGTCAACCCTGAAGTGTGCACCGGCCACCTGAACTTCCGCGACCGTGACAGCCACTTCATCTTTGGCGATGCGGCGACCGCGGTACTGCTCGAACGCGCCGATCACGCCACATCGGCGCACCAGTTCGACGTGGTCAGCAGCAAGCTGTGGACCGAGTTCTCCAACAACATTCGCAACAACTTCGGTTTCCTCAACCGCGCGGCGGAGGAGGGCGAAGGCGCCGCAGACAAGCTGTTCATCCAGGAAGGCCGCAAGGTGTTCCGCGAGGTGTGCCCGAAAGTGGCGGAGCTGGTGGGCGAGCACTTGCAGGAAAACGGCCTTCAACCCAGCGATGTGGCGCGCTTCTGGCTGCACCAGGCCAACCTCAGCATGAACCACCTGATCGTCAAGAAGCTGCTGGGGCGTGAAGTGAGTGAACAGGAAGCGCCGGTGATCCTGGACCGCTACGCCAACACCAGCTCGGCAGGCTCGGTCATTGCCTTGCACCTGTATCAGGATGACCTGCCACAAGGGGCGCTGGGTGTGCTCAGCTCGTTTGGCGCGGGGTATTCGATCGGCAGCGTGATTTTGCGCAAACGCTAAGCCGGCAAGACTGGCGATGCCCGCCTAAAAGCGCAAACGGCCGGATGGGGACGGCCGTTTGCGCGGTGGCGTTGCTTAGAACTTGGCTTCCAGGTCTACCTGCAGCGTATCCACATCGGCGTTGCTGTTGGGCAGGTTGGAGTAGTCGGTCTTGGCCATCATATAGGCCGCACCGAGTGCGAAGTTCTTGTCGATCTCGTAGCCAACTTTGAACTTGTGACCGCGCGAGCCAGTGAAACCGTTGCCGAAGTCCGAGTCGGTGAACAGGCTCACGACGCCATTACGCTGCACGTCGCGGTAGTTGTAGTCCAGGCTCCAGGCCCCGATCTTGCTCTTCAGACCCGCCAGCCAGGCCTTGTCCTGCCCATCGGTGCTCTCGGTGTTCTTCACGAATTGGCCATAGGCCGACAGCGGGATGGCAAAGCCGGTGAAGTCCACCTGGCCAAAGCCTTCGACCAGGTTGAATTCGTTGGTGGTGTTGCCCAGCGAGCGCAGCGCGGCAGACGACTTGTCGTTATCGTAGCCGTACACGCTGCCGCCCACCGTGACCTTGACGGTGTCGGCTGCGTTGAACTTGGTCCCCAACTGCGCCGCGTAGAGCTGTGCATCGTGCTTGAACTGCACGCCGTCGCCGTCGACGTTGTCCTTGAGGTTGTAGTGGCCGATGCTGCCGAACACCTCGGCAGGGCCCAGGTTGGTCTTGTAGGTGGCGGCTACGCCTTCGGGGTTGATGTCGCTGTCCCAGATGATGTCGCCCATGCTCACCCAGGGCTGCATCATCTTGCCGCCGATCAGGTGCAGGTTCGGCACGGCGGTGGGGTGCCAGTCGAGGTAGGCCAGGTCCACCCACAACGATTTCTTCTCGAAGTAGTTGTCCAGGCTCTGGTTGGTCGAGCGCGCATCGGCGCTGCTGCCGGTGGCGACCCGCACCCCGGCGTCCACTTGCGGGTTGATCTCGCTGTAGAAACCGACACGGGCACGCACACGCTCCCGGTCCTGGTTGCCGCTGCGGGAAATCGGGTTGTCCACGTTGACGTCTTCATAACGCAGGCGCACGTCGCCTTTGATCTGAGTCTTGGCCGCCCAGGCCACTTTTTGCTCGAACGAACTCATGCGCTCGGACTGGGCCTTCTGAGCGGCCTTTTCCTTGTTTTCCTGGGCCAGGTCAGCCTGCAGCTCGCTGTATTGCGCCTGGTTGATCGAGCCATTGGCGCGGAGCATTTCGAGCAGCTTGGCGTCGACGGCCGCACTGGCCGGAGTGGTGCTCATGGCCAGCACCATGCCGGTCAGGCTTGCTCCGGTAAGTGTAGAAACAAGACGCATACGGTTCTCCCTACTGAATAAGATGGGGGACGCCGAGCGCCCGCCCCTGTGTTGGCATGTCTCCGGAAGGGCCTGAATAGACAGGTTCTGTGGTTCCGGAAAACAGGCGCAAGTATTGCGGGGGCGAGTGACAGATTAATGTCGCAATGATGTCACTGCTGTGAAGTGAAGGCTGCGGGGCGATCGTCATTTGAGTCCGGCGCCCAGCTTGGTGATACTGGGGGCCTTGATGCCGCGAGCCGACCCTGTGACCAGTCTGTATAGCCTTGCTCATTTGCGTGATATGCCAGCCGCCACCTGGGACGCCCTGGTGCCCGAAGGCCAGCCGTTTCTCAGCCATGCCTTTCTCAGTGCGATGGAAGACAGCGGCAGTGTCGCGCGCAACAACGGGTGGGCGGCCGAACATCTGGTGATCGAGCACGAGGGCAAGGTGCAAGCGCTGCTGCCGGGTTACCGCAAGTGGCATTCGTACGGTGAGTACGTCTTCGACCATGGTTGGGCGCACGCCTGTGAACGGGCTGGCATCGCCTACTATCCCAAGCTGCTGGGGGCCGTGCCGTTCAGCCCGGTCAGTGGTCCGCGCTTGCTGACGGCCGATGCGGTAGCCGGGCACTTGTTACTGCAGGCCTTGCCCGAGTACCTGAGCAAAGCCGGCCTGTCTGGCGCCCACATCAACTTCACCGAGCCTGCGCTGGACGAACAGTTGGCGCGCCTGCCGGGTTGGATGGAGCGCCTGGGTTGCCAGTTTCACTGGCAGAACCGCGGCTACCGCGATTTCCAGGATTTTCTCGACACCCTCAGCTCCCGCAAGCGCAAGCAGATGCGCAAGGAGCGTGAGCAGGTAGCGGGGCAGGGGATTGATTTTCGCTGGTACCGGGGTGACGAGCTGGACCAAGCCCAGTGGGATTTCGTCTACCTGTGTTACGCCAACACCTACGCCGTGCGCGGCCGGGCGCCTTACCTGACGCGGGAGTTCTTCAGCTTGCTGGCCGAGCGCATGCCCCACGCCCTGCGCGTGGTAATGGCGCGCCAGGCCGGGCGGGACGTGGCAATGGCGCTGAGCCTGGTAGGTGGGGACAGTCTGTTTGGCCGTTACTGGGGCTGCCTGGCCGAGTTCGATCGCCTGCATTTCGAGACGTGTTTCTATCAAGGCATGGACTTCGCCATAGCCCAAGGGCTGCAACGTTTCGATGCTGGCGCCCAGGGTGAGCACAAGTTGATTCGCGGGTTCGAGCCGGTAATCACGCGCTCGTGGCATTACCTGCTGCATCCCGGGTTACGCACGGCGGTGGCCGATTTTCTGCTTCAGGAGCGTGAAGGGGTAATGGCGTATGCCGCCCAGGCACGGGAGATGTTGCCTTATCGCCGGGAAGAGGGCCATTGAGCCAGACACAGTCCCAATACGGGTAATCGCTCGCTCGCGTTACCAGGCCGGCGCGGATTGGATTGGCGATGATGTAGCGAGCGACGCTGCGCACCTGTTCGTCACGGCGAAGGGCGCGGTCATGGAAGCCAGGTTGCCAGATTCGCTGGTGCTCGGCGCCTCGTATGTAAAGCGCGCAACTGCTGCGTGATTTGAATTCACGCATCAGCTCGTCGAGGCTGCAGGGGCCTAGCGTGATAAGCCAGTGCAAGTGATTGGGCATCAGTACCCAGGCGAGGCTCTGGCACTGTCGTTGCGCAGCAGTGAGTTGCAGCTGCTGGATCACGGCCCTGGCGTAGTGCAGGTGTGTGAAAAGTGGGGTACGGTTTCGGGTGGCGGTGGTTAGTAGGTATAACCGCCCGGGCTCGGAGAACCTGCCTAGACGTAAACGGTGAGTGCCGCGGCCTTCCATGGGTAGCTCCTTGGTGGATGAAGACTGCAAGGGTAGCTGGGCGAGGTGCGGGGAGTGGCGGGACAGTTTTACGGGGTGTGACGCAGAGTCATTCCAGAGAGGCTGGCTTTCGGAATTGCCTTGGTATCGTTGGGGCCGCTTTGCGGCCCCGGCTTTTGACCAGACGCCTGGATTTGATCCCCTTCATAAAGCCTGAACCCTCAAAGCCTGGACCTCACCTAATCAACCCCCACAAACCCACCTGTCTGATGCTGCCAAAGCCGCGCATACAGCCCCCGCTGCTCCAGCAACTCAGTATGGCTACCCACCTCCACGACCCGGCCCTTGTCCAGCACCACCAGCCGGTCCATGCGGGCAATGGTGGACAGCCGGTGGGCGATGGCGATCACGGTCTTGCCCTGCATCAGCGTTTCCAGGCTCTCCTGGATCGCCGCCTCCACCTCCGAATCCAGCGCGGACGTGGCCTCGTCCATGATCAGAATCGGCGCATTCTTCAGCAGCACCCGGGCAATCGCGATGCGCTGGCGCTGGCCGCCGGACAGCTTTACTCCACGCTCACCTACATGCGCATCTAGACCGGTACGGCCCTGGGCGTCCGACAGGTGCGGGATGAACTCATCAGCCCGGGCGCGGCGCACTGCTTCCTGCAACTGGGCGTCAGTCGCATCCGGGCGGCCGTACAGCAGGTTCTCGCGGATCGAGCGGTGCAGCAACGAGGTGTCCTGGGTGATCATGCCGATCTGCGCACGCAGGCTTGCCTGGCTCACCTGCGCAATGTCTTGGTCATCGATCAGAATCTGCCCACCTTGCACGTCGTACAGACGCAACAGCAAATTCACCAAGGTCGACTTCCCGGCACCAGACGGTCCGATCAGGCCGATCTTTTCCCCGGGCCGAATCGCCAGGTTCAGCCCCTCGATCACATTCCTCGCTTCACCATAGTGAAAGCGCACGCTCTCGAACCGCACGGCGCCCTGGGTAACCTTCAAGGCCGGGGCAGCAGGGCGGTCGGTGACGGTGACGGGCTGGGCTATGGTCTGCAGGCCATCCTGCACCATGCCAATGTTCTCGAAAATGCCGTTGACCACCCACATGATCCACCCCGACATGTTCACGATGCGGATGACCAAACCAGTCGCCAAGGCAATGGCCCCCACCGTGATCAGCGACTGGCTCCACAGCCACAGGGCAAGCCCGGTGGTGCCGACCACCAGCAAGCCGTTCAACGTGGTGATGACCACGTCCATGCTGGTGATCACCCGCGAAGCCAGCTGGGTTTTCTCGGTCTGCTCGCTGATAGCCTCGCGGGCATACTGCTGTTCGTGATCGGTGTGGGCAAACAGCTTGAGCGTGGCAATGTTGGTATAGCCATCGACGATGCGGCCCATCAGCTTGGAGCGGGCATCGGACGACACCACCGAGCGCGCTTTTACACGTGGCACGAAATACGCCAAGGCGGCAATGAAGCACACGATCCAGATCACCAGGGGCAACATCAACCGCCAATCAGCCTCGGCAAACAACACCAGCGACGTGATGGCGTAGATCAGCACATGCCATAACGCATCCACCGCCTGCACCGCCGAGTCGCGCAGCGAGTTGCCGGTCTGCATGATGCGCTGGGCGATGCGCCCGGCGAAGTCGCTTTGGAAGAAGTTCAGGCTTTGCTTGAGCACATAGCTGTGGTTCTGCCAGCGGATCATGCTGGTCATGCCTGGGTTGATGGCCTGATGCACCAGCAGGTCATGCAGCCCGAAGAACAACGGACGCAGCAACAGCACCACCACCAGCATCCAGATCAACTCGCCGCTGTGCTCGCTGAAAATACTGGCGCTGGGCGTGCCTTGGGCCAGGTCGATGATGCGGCTCAGGAAGCTGAACATGGCCACTTCGATCAACGAAGCGATCAGGCCAACCACCAGCAAAGCCAGAAAGCTTGGCCAGACCTGGCGCAGATAATAGAAATAGAACGCCCACACGCCGCTGGGCGGCGCTTCGCTGGGGGCGTCACGGAAGATGTCGATCAGTTGCTCGAAACGACGGTACAGCATCAGCGTTGAAACTCCTGTTCAACCGACCGGTAATCGGGTCACGTCCCTGTGAGACCCGCGATCAATCGATGCGTTTAGCCGATTTGATGAACACAGGGTCGGCGGGCACGTCACGCATGCCTTTCTTGACGGTGGTGGGCGAATTGACGATCTGGTCGACCACTTCCATGCCTTTGGTCACCTTGCCGAACACGGCATAACCCGCGTCACGGCCTGGGTTGAGGAAATCGTTGTCGGCCACGTTGATGAAGAACTGGCTGGTGGCCGAATTCGGGTTCGAGGTGCGGGCCATGGCCAGGGTGCCGCGGGTGTTTTGCAAGCCATTGCTGGCTTCGTTGCGGATCGGATCCTTGGTGTCCTTCTGTACCATCTGCTCGGTGAAGCCGCCGCCTTGCACCATGAAGCCCGGGATCACTCGATGGAAGATGGTGTTGTTGTAGAAGCCGCTGTCCACGTACTGCAGGAAGTTCTTGGTGCTGACGGGTGCCTTCTCGGCATTGAGCTCGATTTCCACCTGGCCGAAGCTGGTGTCCAGCACAACGTGCGGCGTCTTGTCGGATGCCATGACGCTGGTGGCGAACGCGACGGAACAGGCGGTAAGCAGCAATTTTTTCAGCATGGGCGCAAAGGTCCTTCAAAGTGGAGGCGGCTGCATTCGAGGGCCGCCGGTACGGTGGATACATCGCAATGTACAAGGAGTAATAGCGTGCCGTGATTTTTCGACGGCTGCCAGTACAGGTAGTAGGCCGGGCACAGGTGCAGCGTTTGAAATTGTGTCAGGGCCTGATCGCGAGGTTTGACACCCAGCTCGGACAGCCAGCCGGGGCCCGCGTTCGCAGCCAGCCCTGACTATCACACTTGCACTTGGGCCGGGGCTGCGAAGGGCACATCCAACGGTGCCGTGTCGAAGTTGCGCAGCAGGTCGATGAGGATCTGCGTGGCCGGGCCCAGGGACTTCTCCTTGCTCGCGTAAAGATAGAACAGTGGATGGCGGCTACCGCCCTGGTCCAGCGGCAGGGGTTTGAGCACACCGTCACGCAGCTCGCGCTCGATCATGTGCCGCGGCAACCACGCAAAGCCCAGCCCGCTGCTGACGAAGGTGGCAGCCGTGCCCAGGCTGCCGACCGTCCAGCGCTGTTCGGCGCCAAGCCAGCCCACATCGCGTGGCTGAGAGCGGCCTGAATCTCGAATCACCACCTGCAACTGGCTTTCAAGGTCCTGGAAAGTCAGTTCGCGTCCCAGCCGGTGCAGGCTGTGATCAGGGTGGGCCACGGCCACGAATTCCACGGCGCTCAACTCCGCGCCCAGGTAGCCGCCAATGTTGTAGCTGCTGATGGCAAGGTCGGCGATGCCGTCGAGCATCACTTCCTCGACCCCGGACAGCACTTCCTCGCGCAGGCGCACGCGGCAGCCGCGGCTTTGCGGCATGAAGGCGGCCAGGGCACGCACCAGGCGCGCGCTGGGGTAGGCCGCATCGACCACAAGGCGCACCTCGGCTTCCCACCCCTGTTCCATGTGGTGCGCCAGGTCCTCGAGTTGACTGGCCTGCTTGACCAGGTGCCGCGAGCGGCGCAGCAGCACACTGCCTGCCTCGGTCAGCACCGCCTTGCGGCCGTCGATGCGTAGCAACGGTACACCCAGCTGTTCCTGCATGCGCGCCACGGTGTAACTGACCGACGATTGCGAGCGGTGCAGCACCTCGGCAGCTTGGGCAAACCCGCCATGATCGACTACAGCTTGCAAGGTCCGCCATTGATCCAGCGTCACGCGTGGCGCTTTCATGTCCTGCTCCTATTGGCCTAAGCTGCGCTCTACACAAGGAGAACGCCCCATGAAGAAATATTGTGCGGCATTGCTGCTATGCCTGCCGGTGACCGCTTTTGCCTATCCCATCGACATGGAGAAACACATGGACGGGGTGAAGGTGGACGCCACGGCCTATGACACGGCCTATGACCTAGGGGCGATTACCCTTGAGAACTACGGCCAGGTGCCCGCCGCCTGCAAGGTGACCTTTCGCAACGGCCCTGAAGCCCCGCGGGTGCGCCGGGTAAATGTACCGGCCGGCAAGCGCGCCGATGTTACCGCCAAGTTCAACCGGCAGATCATCAAGTTGCGCATCAGCGTAAAATGCGCAGTTGAATAAACTAATTAATCGATAAATCGTACCGACTATTTACGCTTTTTCATCGATAGGTCAAGCGTTAACCTTCCTCCATCGCATCTACCCCAGCCCGATGGAGGCCGTCATGTCCCATGTTCTGATCGTCGAAAGCAGTGCACGCCAGCAGGATTCGATTTCCCGCCAACTGACCCAGGACTTCACTGCGCAGTGGCGCGCCGCCCACCCGTCCGACCAGATTACGGTGCGTGACGTGGCGGCCAACCCGGTGCCGCACCTGGACGCCGACCTGCTCGGCGGCTGGATGAACCCTGAAGACCAGCGCAGTGCTGCCCAGCACCAAGCCCTGGCCCGCTCCAACGTGCTGACCGACGAGTTGCTGGCAGCCGATGTGCTGGTGTTGGCAGCGCCCATGTACAACTTCACCATCCCAAGTACCCTCAAGGCCTGGCTGGACCATGTACTGCGCGCCGGCATCACCTTCAAATACACGCCCACCGGCCCCCAGGGCCTGTTGAACGGCAAGCGTGCCATTGTACTGACCGCACGCGGCGGCATCCATGCAGGGGCTGGAAGCGACCATCAGGAACCCTACCTGCGGCAGGTGCTGGGCTTCATTGGCATTCACGACGTGACGTTCATTCATGCCGAAGGCCTGAACATGAGCGGAGATTTCCATGAAAAGGGCCTGAACCAGGCCAAGGCAAGCCTGGCTTCGGTAGCCTGACTGCCGCGAATCTCAACACGTGCACCTGTCTCAGCGATTGTGGGTGACCGCTTCCTTTGAGCTTCGCAGCGCCTTCAACTCAACACATACCCCACCGGCAACAGCGCTGGCGGTAGCGGCGTCTGCCCCAGGGCGGCCAACACATCACGCTCTACCGTTCGCACCATGGCATCGGTAGGCAGGTCGTTCTCGTCGCGGCCGAACGGGTCTTCCAACTCGTTGCCAATGGCGTCGAGCCCAAAGAAGGTATACCCAACGATGGTCGTGAACAGCGGCGCCAGCCAGCCTAGCGGTTCGGCCAGGGCGAAAGGCAGCAACAGGCAGAAGATGTAGATGGTGCGATGCAGCAGCAAGGTATAGGGGAAGGGCAACGGTGTCCCCTTGATCCGCTCGCAGGTGGCCTGAACCTCCCCAAGCCCCGCCAACCGCTGCGCCAAGAGGTTGTAGCGCCACTCGGACAGGCCCTGCTGCTCGGTCAACCGCGAACACTGTTCGCCCAGGTGCAGGAGGATGCCGTTACACACGTTGTGGGGGCTGATCGCCTCGGCGTTCCCCAGCCAGGGCCGCGCGGCGGCCAGGTCGTCCTCGTCTCGCAGCCTGGCATTGAGCCCATGGGCGAACCCGCACAGGCTGCGCAGCATGTCGGCGCGCAGCGCGGCATCGGCGATCACCACGCTTTCGCGAGTGAACGACCGAATCTCGACGATCAACCTGCCCCAGGCCTTGCGCCCCTCCCACCAACGGTCATAACACGCGTTGTTGCGAAAGCTCATGAAGATCGACAGCGACAAGCCGAGCAGTGTGAACGGTGTAGCGCTGACCGGATAGAAGAATGCCGGGTAATGCCGTTCCACCAGGACGATGACCGCCGCAAGCAAGGTGACCATCAGGCAGCGCAGGGCGATCTGCTTGATGATCGACCCTTTGAGGGTGAACAGCACTCGCAGCACACCCTGGGTGGGATTAACGATCATGGCAATCCAGAGACGGCTGATCAGCCGCCGGTCATGTTCATGAAGCGCAGGATTTGAACGTCGCCGCCCACCTCGAAGTGATGGCGGTACGGCTTGAGGTGCAACGAGTCGCGAATGGCTTTTTCCAGCCGTTCAGCGTTGCCGGGATGGGCCCGCAGCACATGCTTGAGGTCGACCGAGTGCTCATTGCCCAGGCACAGCAACAAGCGACCTTCTACGGTGAGGCGTACGCGGTTGCAGGTGGCGCAGAAATTGTGGCTGTGGGGCGAAATGAACCCCACCCGGGTGTGCGGGGCATCGGCCAGGCGCCAGTACCGCGCAGGGCCCTGGGAAGACTCGGTCGACTCGATCAGGCTGAACTGCTCGGCCAGCCTTGCGAGTACCTCGTCGCTGGAGAAAAACGACTCTCCACGGGCGTGCTCGCTGATCTCCCCCAGCGGCATTTCCTCGATGAAGGTGATGTCCAGTTCGCGATCGATCGCAAAGTGCACCAGGTCGACCAGCTCATGGTCATTGCGGCCCTTCAGTACCACGCAGTTGAGCTTGGTGCGGCGAAAACCGGCTTTACGTGCCGCGTCGATGCCGGCGATTACCTGGTGCAGGTCGCCGGTACGGGTCAGTTGCTTGAAACGGTCGGCATCCAGGCTGTCGAGGCTGATGTTCAGCCGCGTCACCCCCGCATCGAAGAGCGGTTGCGCCAGGCGCCCCAACTGCGAGCCGTTGCTGGTCAGGCACAACTCGCGCAGCCCTGGCAGGGCAGCGATGCGCCCGCACAGGTCGACGATGCCCTGGCGTACCAGCGGCTCGCCCCCGGTCAGGCGAATCTTGCGGGTGCCCAGCGCCACGAAACGCTCGGCCACCTGGAACAGCTCTTCAAGGCTCAGGATCTGCTGACGGGGCAGAAACTGCATGTCCTCGGCCATGCAGTACACGCAACGGAAGTCGCAGCGGTCTGTGACCGACATCCGCAGGTAGTCGATTTTCCGGTTGAAGCCGTCGATCAGTGCCCGGCTGCTCTGTTCCACGTACGCGCTCGAATCAGGGGGAATGGCCTCCAAGCTAGCGCCTGGCGGGCCGAGCCGTCAAATGGCTTTGGCCGACTGACCGATAAATGCTCTCTATCACTGCTCAGCCCTCGCGTTTACGGGGGTCATCGAAGGCGCTTATCACCTCGTAGGATCTTTCGATTGGACGGCTCTGCACAAGGCTTCATAGGCTGGACAAAAGCCATAGCAGGGCGAGGATTTCACCCATGAGCCAGAACCCACATATCCGCGACTACAAAGGCGCCGCTGCCGGCTGGGGCGCGCTCAAGAGCGTGACCAAGAGCTGGCTGGGCAGTGACAACGCCTTCAAGAATTTGCGCGCCATGCTCAAGACCAACCAGAATGGCGGCTTCGACTGCCCCGGTTGCGCCTGGGGCGAGTCGCCGGAAAACGACACGGTCAAGTTTTGCGAGAACGGCGCCAAGGCCGTCAATTGGGAGGCCACCGGGCGCTCGGTCGATCCGGCCTTCTTTGCCCGCTACAGCGTCAGTGCCCTGGCCGATCAGACCGATTACTGGCTCGAGTTCCAGGGCCGCCTGACTCATCCCATGCGCTATGACGCGACCACCGACCACTATGTCGAGACGAGCTGGGCAGAGGCCTTTGCGCTGATCGCCAAGCACCTGCACGCCCTGGAATCTCCCGATCAGGCCGAGTTCTATACCTCGGGCCGGGCCAGCAACGAAGCGGCCTTCCTTTATCAGTTGTTCGTGCGCGCCTACGGCACCAACAACTTCCCGGACTGCTCGAACATGTGCCACGAGGCCAGCGGCGTCGGGATGGCGCAGACCCTGGGCGTAGGCAAAGGCACCGTGGTCTTTCACGACCTGGAGCTGGCCGACGCCATCTTCGTCATTGGCCAGAACCCTGGCACCAACCACCCGCGCATGCTCGAACCGCTGCGCGAAGCCGTGAAGCGCGGTGCCCAGGTGGTATGTTTCAACCCCCTCAAGGAGCGGGGCCTTGAGCGCTTCCAGCACCCTCAGCACCCCCTGGAGATGCTCAGCAACGGCTCCGAGCCCACCAATACCGCCTACTTCCGCCCGGCACTGGGCGGGGACATGGCGGTCATGCGCGGCATCGCCAAGTACCTGCTGCAGTGGGAGCGTGAAGCCAAGGCCAAGGGCGAACCTGCGGTGTTCGATCATGCGTTCATCGCCGAGCACACCAGCGGCATCGAGGCCTACCTGCAGACCTTGGATGCCACACCCTGGCCGGCCCTCGTGGCGCAGTCCGGGCTGACCCAGGCCGAGATCGAACAGGCCGCGCGCATGTACCGCAAGGCCGAGCGCGTGATCATGTGCTGGGCCATGGGCGTTACCCAGCATCGCCATTCGGTGGCCATCGTCCAGGAAATCGTCAACCTGCAATTGCTGCGTGGCAATGTCGGCAAACCCGGCGCGGGGCTCTCGCCGGTGCGCGGGCACAGCAACGTGCAGGGTGACCGGACCATGGGCATCGACGAGAAGCCCAAGACCGCCTTGCTCGATGCCTTGCAAGCTCGCTTTGAGTTCCAGGTGCCGCGCACCCACGGGCACAACGCCGTACTGGCGATCAAGGCCATGGAAGAAGGTCGGGCGAAGGTGTTCATCGGCCTTGGGGGCAATTTTGCCCAGGCCACCCCAGACACCGCACGCACCCATGCCGCCCTGCGCAACTGCGCACTGACCGTGCAGATTTCCACCAAACTCAACCGCTCGCACCTGGTGACCGGTGGCGATGCCTTGATCCTGCCCTGCCTGGGCCGCACCGAAATCGACCTGCAGGCCAGCGGGCCGCAAGGTGTAACAGTCGAAGACACCTTCAGCATGGTGCACATCTCCCACGGCCAGCTACGGCCACGTTCGCCCCACATGCGCTCCGAACCCTGGATCATTGCCGGCATGGCCCAGGCCACCCTGGGCAAGCACCCCATCGATTGGGAGCACGCCGTGGCCGATTACGCCCATATCCGCAGCCTGATTGCCGACGTGATTCCAGGCTTCGAACATTTCAACGAACGCCTGCAGCAACCCGGGGGCTTCCACCTGGGTAACCACGCTGCCGACCGCACCTGGCGCACGGCCACCGGCAAGGCGCAATTCAGCCCCAATGTGCTACCCGCTGAACTGGTCAACGCCCAGGTGCTGGCCCGTGGCGACAAACCGGACCTGATCCTGCAAACCCTGCGCTCCCATGACCAGTACAACACCACCCTCTATGGCCTGGATGACCGTTACCGCGGTGTGTTCGGGCTACGCGAAGTGGTGTTCGTCAACGAGGCCGACATTCGGCGCATGGGCTTCGAGCCCGGTGAACACGTCGACCTGGTGTCGCTCTGGGACGACGGCGTCGAGCGACGGGTGTCGGGTTTTCGTCTGGTGGCCTATGACGTGCCGCAGGGGCAGGCTGCCGCCTATTACCCGGAAACCAACCCCCTGGTGCCGCTGGAAAGTTATGGTGAAGGGACCTACACCCCGACCTCCAAGTTCGTGGCGATCAAGGTCGAGAAGGCCAGGGCGGATAATCGCATTGCAGCGGCCCTGGCGACCGACTGAGCCTCAGTGTGCAACAGGGCTGCCCGTGCAAACCCGCGTCAACCGCGGTTCACTGGAAAGGCCGTGGTGTACTTCATCTGCTCCATGGCAAAGCTCGAGGTAATGTTGGACAACCCATCGGTGCTGGTAATCAGCTTCTTGTAGAACCGGTCATACGCCGCGATATCGCCCACCACCACCCGCAGCATGTAGTCCCAGTCGCCGGACATGCGGTAGCACTCCATCACCTCCTCGAACGCCGTGACCGTGGCGGCGAACTGCTCCAGCCATGCACTGTCATGGCGCTGGGTCTTGACCTGCACGAACACGGTCAGGCCCAGCCCTAGCAGGCCAGGATCCAGCAGGGCCACACGACCGACGATATAGCCTTCGTCTTCCAGGCGCTTGACCCGCTTCCAGCAAGGGGTGGTGGACAGGTTGACGGCCTCGGCCAAGGCCTTGAGCGAGAGCGCGGCATCGCGCTGCAAGAGGGTCAGAATGTGTCGGTCGAAGCTGTCCATAGAATGCATGGGCCGTGGCGAAGAAGTTTTCACAGGGTACCCCAAGGTCAGGGCTTTTGCGTTGTGCGATAGTGGCAACCTTACCTCTGCCAACGAGCCCGACCATGTCCGACAAGCCGCGCCATTTCGCCACCCGAACCATTCATGCCGGCGAGCAGTTCGAAGTCGCCGACAATGCCATTTTTCCAGCCATCGTCACGGCCAGTTCGTTCATCAAGCGCGGCCTGGACGACACGCCGGACTACTCCTACAGCCGCGTAGGCAACCCCACCCGCCACGCCTACGAGACCTGTGTTGCAGCCCTGGAGGAAGGCGTAGGGGCGGTGGCCTGTGCGTCAGGGGTGAATGCCACGGCCACCGTGCTCGAACTGCTGCCCAAGGACGCCCATGTGGTGGTGATGAACGGTGTATACGGCGGCACCTTCCGAATTCTGGAGGACTACCGCAGCCGCACGTCCGGCCTGACCACCACGTACGTCGACCTCAACGACCTCGATGCCGTGGCTGCTGCCATCAAGCCCGAAACCCGGCTGATCTGGATCGAATCACCGACCAACCCGTTGCTGCACCTGGTCGACATCAAGGCCGTCTGCGACCTTGCCCGCACCCGGGGCATCCTGACCTGCATCGACAATACCTTCTGCTCACCGTGGAACCAGCGCCCGATCACCCTGGGCGTGGACCTGGTCATGCACTCGGCCAGCAAGTACATCGGTGGCCATTCCGATCTCACCGGTGGGGTGGTGGTGGCGGCCAGCGAAGACCTGCACCGACAGCTGCGCCGCATCAGCATGGCCATCGGCGCGGTGCAAGGGCCGTTCGATTGCTACCTGGCGTTGCGCGGCCTCAAGACCCTGGACGTGCGCATGGAGCGCCAGTGTGCCAACGCGCTGGAAGTGGCCCGCAGGCTCGAAGGCCACCCGCAGGTCGAGCAGGTGTACTACCCAGGGTTGCAAAGCCACCCGCAGCATGAACTGTGCAAGCGTCAGATGCGCAGCGGCGGGGCGGTGGTTGCCATGAAGGTCAAGGGTGATCGGGCGGCGCTCAATCGGCTGGTCGAAGCGCTGCAGATTTTCGTGCTGGCCGACTCGCTGGGTGGGGTCGAAAGCATGATCAACCATTCCTGGACCATGTCCCACTGCTCGATGAGCCCCGAGCAGAAAGGGGCAATGGGCATCAGTGAGAACCTGTTGCGCCTGTCGGTGGGCATCGAGGCGGTCGCCGATTTGATCGATGACCTGGAAACGGCGCTGGGCGCTTTGGCCGGACAGTGATGGCAGGGCTGTAGTGGCGTGCGGTTCAGCGCCAGCCCGTCATGCGAGGCGATGACGGGCTGGCGCTTGCAAAGAGGCCGGTGATTATTTGGGCGGGTGGATGATGCGCTCGATCTTGTCCTTGATCAGCAGCCGCTCGCGGCGCAAGCGCGTAACGGCCTCGTCGTTGGTGCCGTTCTTCTCGGCGGCGACCACTTCCTTGTCCTTGGCGTTGTACTCCTTGTGCAAGCCATGCAGCGTCTGGTCCTTGTCAATGAGTGCCTGGAATGCGTCAGCGGTAACGTGCAAGTCAGCGAGCAGATCGTGCGGAACAGGCATTTCTTCACCTCTGTCAGGGGATTGGTTAAGGTCCTGACCTCTGAGGATAGCCGCGTTTGTCCCGGCGAGGGAGGCTGCTAAACCTGAACCCCTGCTGAACGACTGACGGGTACGCGTCGAAATCAGCGCTTTAACTAAATTGTTACGTTATTTTTCACAGAAAATTGATGGCTCGGTTTCTAGAGTTCGCCCAGCTTGCTCCCAGTGCCATCCGGCGCTGGTGGTCACTTCTCTTGGTTGCGAACCTGAATGCTCAACATCAAACCCCTGCGCACCGAATGGGTCACGCTGCTGGCCAGCCTGTACCTGTTGATCGGCTTGAATGTCTTCCTTTGGGAGCACCTGGAACAGGTAGTGCCCCCCGGTTTGCCCGGCCTGTGGTTGACCCTGGCATTTGCGGTGCTGATGTTGTTCGCCTTCAACCTCATCCTGACCCTCATTGCTTTCCGCTATGTACTCAAGCCTTTGCTGGTGCTGCTGTTCGTCAGTGGTGCGGCGGTGGCGTATTTCATGAACCGCTATGGGGTGCTGATCGATGCGGGCATGTTCGCCAACATCGCCGAAACCAACGTGGCAGAAGTGCGCGACCTGCTGTCGCTGAAGTTCGGCTTGTACATGCTTGGCCTCGGGGTATTGCCCTCGGTGCTGCTGTGGCGAGCGCCGGTGGTGTATCGGCCGTGGCAGCGTGAGCTGTTCGGCAAGCTGGTGGTCACGGCGGCCTGCGTGGTGGGCCTGGGCTCGGTAGGGTTGGCCAATTATCAGGGCCTGTCGTCGCTGTTTCGCAATCACCACGAACTGCGCCTGATGCTGACCCCCAGCAATATCGTCGGTGCCTCCATGGCGTACGTGAGCGAGCGCGTGGTCACCAGTGCACGCCCCTTTGCCCACTATGGCGAAGATGCCGCCCGCACCCCGGACTGGCAGCACCATCAGCGCAAGTCCCTGACGGTGCTGGTGGTGGGTGAAAGCGCGCGCGCCGATCACTTCGGCGTGCTGGGCTACAACCGCGATACCACCCCCAGGCTTGCCGCCGAGCAAGGGTTGCTGGCGTTCTCGGACGTTCATTCCTGCGGCACTGAAACGGCTGTGTCGGTACCCTGCATGTTTTCCGGCATGCCCCGCAAAGCCTACGATGCGCGCATCGCCAAGAATCGCGAAGGGCTGCTCGATATTCTCAAGCGGGCGGGCCTGGACGTGCAGTGGCGCGACAATCAGTCCGGGTGCAAGGGCACCTGCGACCGCGTGCAGTTCATCAACGTGAGCAAGCTCAAGGACCCGCAGTTCTGCGGCGAAGGCGAGTGCCACGACGAAATCCTGCTGCAGGGGCTGGGCGAGCTGATCGACCACTTGGACAAGGACACCGTGCTGGTGCTGCACCAGATGGGCAGCCACGGCCCCGACTACTTCAAACGCTACCCCAAGGCCGAGCAGCGCTTTGCCCCGGTGTGCCAGAGCAATGCCCTGGACCAGTGCAGCCAGGCGCAGATCATCAATGGCTACGACAATACCCTGGCCTACACCGACCGGGTCCTGGCCAGCCTGATCGACACCCTGCGCAGCCGGCAGGACAAGGTCGATACGGCCATGATCTACCTGTCCGACCATGGCGAATCGCTGGGCGAGTACAACCTGTTCCTGCACGGGACGCCGTACGCCATCGCCCCGGAACAGCAAAAGCATGTACCGCTGCTGGCCTGGTTTTCCGACAGCTATCAGCAGGACTTCGGTGTCGATACCGGTTGCCTGGCCAAGTTGAACGATGCGCCCTTGTCCCAGGACAACCTGTTCCACTCGATGCTGGGGTTGTTGCAGGTTCATACCCAGGTGTACGAGCGATCCCTGGACCTGTTCGCCAGCTGCCGGCCCTGGCTCACCGCCAGGCGCTGAGCAGGCGAGGGTGGGCTGCCTGGCGAACGCCGTCAACGCGCAGTCGGGTGGACAATCCCTGGAGCAGGGCGCCGGCCTGGTTGCACAGTCCGTGAAATTGCACCATTGATCGACATCAAGGATGGCCCGGGTTTCACCAGCAGTGCCCGCGCCGTATATACTGCGCGCCAATGTTAGTGGGAGAGCCTTGTGGCCATCGAAATTCACTGGATCCGTGACGACCTGAGCCTGGCCGAACACTGCCGCGACTGGCGCCAATTGCCGTTTGTCGCGGTCGATACCGAATTCATGCGCGTCGATACCTTCTACCCCAAGGCAGGGCTGATCCAGATTGGCGATGGCAAGTGCGCGTTCCTGATCGACCCGCTGTTGATCGCCAACTGGCAGCCGCTGGCCGAGCTGATCGAAGACCGTAACGTGGTCAAGGTGCTGCATGCCTGCAGCGAGGACCTGGAGGTGCTGCTGCGCCTGACCGGCAAGCTGCCTCAGCCGCTGTTTGACACCCAGCTGGCCGCCGGCTACCTCAACCTTGGCTTCTCCATGGGCTATTCGCGGCTGGTACAGGAGGTGCTGGGCATCGATCTGCCCAAAGGCGAGACCCGCTCCGACTGGTTGCAACGCCCACTTTCCGAGACCCAGGTCAGCTATGCCGCCGAGGACGCCGTGCACCTGGCCGAGCTGTTCAGCGCCTTGCGTGCGCGCCTGTCCGACGACAAGTACGCCTGGGTGTTGGAAGACGGTGCTGAACTGGTGGCCCAGTTGCGCCGCGAGGTGCAGCCCGACAGCCTGTACCGTGAGGTCAAGCTGGCGTGGAAGCTGTCGCCCCAGCAGTTGGCGGTGCTGCGCGCCCTGTGCGCCTGGCGCGAGCGGGAGGCCCGCCTGCGTGACGTTCCGCGCAACCGCATCCTCAAGGAGCATGCGCTGTGGCCCATCGCCAAGAGCCAGCCGACCAACCTGGCGGCCTTGGCCCGCATCGACGACATGCACCCGCGCACCTTGCGCCAGGATGGCGAAACCTTGCTGCAACTGATCAAGCACGCCGCTAGCCTTCCGGCCGAACAATGGCCCGAGCCATTGCCTGAGCCGCTGCCGATCGAAGCCTCGGGCATTCTCAAGCAACTGCGCGCCGTCGGTCAGGCCGAAGGGCAACGGCTGGGCATCGCGCCCGAGCTGATGCTGCGCAAGAAAACCCTCGAGGCCCTGCTTAAAAGCGGTTACCCCAACGGCCCCTACACCTTGCCCGATTCGCTGCGCGGCTGGCGCCGTGAGCGGATGGGCCAGGCACTGCTGGACAGCCTGGCCGGTGCCGGAGACCCTCAATGAAACGCATCTGCTCGATCTACAAGAGCCCCCGCAAGAACGAAATGTACCTGTACGTGCTCAAGGCCGATGGCTTGCAACGCGTACCCGAAGGCTTGCTGCCGTTCTTCGGCACGCCCCAGCACGCCTTCGACCTAGTGCTCAGCCCCGAACGCAAGCTGGCCCGCGAAGACATCACCAAGGTGCTGGAGAACCTCGACAATCAGGGTTATCACCTGCAGATGCCGCCGCCGGATGACGAGTACATCGAGCACCTGCCCGACGAGTTGCTGCACCGAAACGATCCCGCCTGATCATGCGCGTACTGATTGCCGAGCATGACCACGCCCGCTACGCCGACCTGTTGCACCAGGCGGCACCGCACCTTGAAGTCCTGACCAGCGACGACTCCGCGCAACTGGCCCGGCTGGCGCCGCAGTGCCCAGTCTGGCTCGGCCAGCCCGACCTGCTGGCCAGCTTGTTGCGCCAGGGGCATCGCCCCCACTGGATGCAGTCGACCTGGGCCGGCATCACGCCCCTGCTGGCCACGGGGCTGCCCCGCGCGTATCGCCTGACCCGCGCTGTGGGCATTTTCGGCCAGGTCATGGCCGAATACATGCTCACCTACATGCTGGGCCATGAACGGCACGTCCTGTCGCGCCTGGTCAGCCAGGTGGAGCGGCGCTGGGATGAGCGCCCTGGTTGCTCGCTGCAGGGCCGCAAGGTATTGATCGTCGGCACCGGCGATATCGGCCAGGCCGTGGCCGAGTTCCTGCGCCCGTTCGGGGTGGTGCTGTACGGTGTGGCCAGCCAGGCCCGTGAACAGCCGCCATTCGCCGAGGTAGCAGCCCTGGACGATCTCGCGCGCCTGGTGGGCGAGGTCGACTATGTGCTGAACCTGCTGCCCGACACGCCGGCCACGCACGATATCTTTGACGCAGCGATGTTCCGGCGTTTCCAGCCCACTGCGTTGTTCATCAATGCCGGGCGCGGTGTGGCCGTCGTCGACGCCGACCTGGTGGAGGCGCTGAAGGAGGGGCACCTGGCCGGGGCGGTGATCGACGTATGCCGCCAGGAACCTCTGCCCAGGCAGCATCCATTCTGGACCGCCTGGGGCCTGTTGCTGACCGGACACAGCGCAGCGCCCACCACGCCTGCGGCCATGGTGCGGTTGTTCCTCGACAACCTGCAGGCGTTCGAAGCCGACCAGGCGCTGCGTGGCGAGGTGAACTTCGATCGCGGGTATTGATCGACCGGCCTGTATCAGAGCGCGCTGCCCGCAGGTGGCGCCCTCGGGGTGCCCTTCAGGCGTATCACCCTGCTATGGGCCTGAGTTCGAGCACGGCTGACAAGCGGTCTGGTATTGCTGCATGCCAGGCCCTAGACTGGCGCCGCCACGGCTGCCAGCTCCATGCTGCACGCCTTAACGAACCGTTTCAGGCGCTGTCTGCCTCGGGCCCGATGTCGGACACGCGCTGCTGATCCCTTGCAGGAAATCGCGTCATGATCGCTGATAACGCCCCGTTCTGGCGGCACAAGACCCTAGAGCAACTCAACCCGCAGGAATGGGAGTCGCTGTGCGACGGCTGCGGGCTGTGCTGCTTGCAAAAGCTCGAGGACGAGGACGACAACAGCGTCTACTACACCCGCATCGCCTGCAAGTTGCTGGACCTCGACACTTGCCAGTGCAGCGACTATCCCAATCGCTTCGCCCAGGTGCCCGACTGCATTCAGCTCACCCCGGGCAAGGCTGACCAGTTTCGTTGGTTGCCAGCGACTTGCGGTTACCGCCTGGTCAGCGAAGGCAAGGACTTGCCGGTCTGGCACCACCTGGTATGCGGTGACCGTCAGCAAGTGCATGAGCAGCGCATCTCCCAGGCAGGGCGCATGCTCAGCGAGCGTGACGTGCACGAGGACGACTGGGAAGACCACCTGATCTTTCGCGCCAGCTAACCAGGCGCTTTACCCGCTGGTGAACAAGGAGTGTCGGTATGCGTAGCCGTTTGAGTGTGCTGGTGGCCGTGTTGGGGTTGATGGCGGGGGCACCGGCCTGGGCGAAGAAAGTCGATCTTGACTATCAGGTTCGGCTGTTGCCTGCGACCGGGCAGGCCGAAGTGCGCCTTACGCTGGCCGATGGCAGTGCTGTGCGCAGTTTGGACTTCGACCTGGGCAAGGCGGGGGCCTACAGCGGCTTCCAGGCAGATGGCCACTGGCAGCTTCGCGGCCAGCGCGGGGTATGGCAGCCAGCGCCCGGCAAGACCAGCCTGAGCTACCGCGTGCAGTTGAACCAGCTCCACGGGCCTGGGGTGTACAACACCCGCATGACAGCGCACTGGGCACTGTTCATGGGCGACCAACTGGTCCCACCCGGACGGCTGGACCAGCAGGACGGCACCGAGTTGGTCGCCCGCCTGGCATTCGACCTGCCCGAAGGCTGGAAAAGCGTCGAGACCGCCTGGCCACGTATTGGCAAGGACAAGTTCCGCATCGACAACGTCTCACGCCTGTTCGACCGCCCCACGGGCTGGATACTGGCTGGCAACCTGGGGAGCCGCCGTGCGCGCCTGGGCGAAACCGACGTGACGGTGGCGGCGCCGGTTGGGGAAGGGATGCGCCGGTTGGACAACCTGACCTTGCTGACCTACATCTGGCCGCAACTGCAGGCCACCTTCCCGAGAAACCCGCCCAAACTGCTGGTGGTGGGCGCACGCGATCACATGTGGCGCGGGGCGATGGCAGCCCACGGCTCGCTCTACCTGCACAGTGGCCAGGCCATGGTCAGCGAGAGCGGCAGCAGCCCGCTGCTGCGCGAAGTGGTCCAGTTGTTCACTCAGCTGCGTGGGCGTGACGGCAATGACTGGTTGATCGAGAGCTTGACCGACTACTACGCCACCGAGCTGCTGCGCCGATCGGGCGGCATGAGTGATGATCGTTATCAGGCCTGGCAGGCGCGCTTGAGCAAACAGGGCGCAAGCGTCAAGCACCTCAAGGGGCACCAGGCGACGCCTGCCCAGGTGGCGCGAGGGGTGATGCTGTTGCAGGCACTGGACAAGGAGATCCGTATTCATACCCAGGCCCGGCAATCGCTCGACGACGTGGCGCGCGGGCTGATGCGACTGCCCAGCGTCAGCCTCGAGGACTTCGTGCAGATCAGCGAAAACGTACTCGGACGTCGGTCGGAGGCGTTGCAGAGCAAGGTACTGCATTGATGCGCTACACAATGCCCGGTGGGAACCGCGTTTTGCGCAGTTTTTGAAGGTCATCGGATCCGTAAAGCGGTTTCAGCAGTATGGAATCTCAGATTTTGGGGCTGCTGCGCAGCCCGTCGCGGCACGAGGACCGCTCCTACAGTATTACCGCGTAATAAACCTGTAGGAGCGGTCCTCGTGCCGCGATGGGGCGCGAAGCGGCCCCGGCAATATGTGCTGCGAAGCTGAATGCGTGAGCCTCTGGCGCAGGCCCTGGCCGAAGACCCGTCGCCCCGGGCGCTCCCAAATCGAACGTGTTACTACTACGTCAACCAAACCGCAGCCGTCATGTATAGCCTTGCCGCAGCGCCGCCACGGCAAGGCCATAACACTGTCCAGGGCATCACACCCCAGCGACAGGATCCTTGCCGGTCACCGTCACCCCTTCGGTCGCCGCTTTGGCACTGTCCTTCAGTGCAGTCAGCTCGTCCCCAGTACGCTTGAGGTCCGATTTCAGCTGGTTGTACTGATCGCGATGATGCTGCAACCATGCCTTGGTGGCGCAATGCCCAGTGAAGCCGCGCACCAGCGCCAGGCCCCCTACGGCCACCTTGAACAGCCCTACGATACCGCCCTGGCTCAGCCCTTTGCCTACCAGCAAGGCACCCCCGGCCAAGGACGTGGCGCGTTCGATGCCATGGACGTTCTTTTCCTGCAACGGTGCATCAGAGTGATTATCAAGCATTGGTAAGCCCTCTTGGTGATGTGTAAGCAGCTGACCTGCCTGCGGCGGGCGGCGTTCAGTCAATGTGCCAAGCGAACCTCCTGGCGGTCATGACAGCGCACCCATCACTTGAATTTTGGGCCCGAGCGGGTGTTCAGGCCCTTGGCCAGACGGTCGTACAGCACCACGTTCACCGTGGCCGCCAGGTTCATGCAGCCGGTGGTGGGAATGTAGATGGTTTCCTCGCACCAGGCCCTTACCTCAGGGCTGAGGCTGCCGTCTTCGGGGCCGAAGATGTAGATGGCGCGGTCCGGGTGGGTGTAGTCGGGCAGGGGGCGGGCGCCTTCGACCAGTTCCACGGCCACCGGGGTACAGCCCAGCGGGATGATGCGTTGCAGGTCATCGATGCCGATCAGTGGAATGTCGTAGTGCACGCGCTTGGTGTCGGTCACGAAGTCCCGCGCGCGCTCGTAGCGCTTGCCGGTATAGAACACCGAGTTGACCCCGTAGCAGCCAGCCGCACGCATTACCGAGCCTACGTTTTCGGCCGACTTGGGGTTGAACAGGCCGATGCAACTGTATCGTTTGTTAGCCACGAACCGGGGCCCTTCGCAAAAAAGACGCGATTATACGGGTTGCCCGGTCATGGTGGGGGGCTGCTGGTCAGTCCTTCTTCAGCATGCCTGCCAGTGCCGCGAACGGGTTGTGGGTAGCCTTGGCAATGCTCGGGGTGCTGGTGGAGCCTTCGCTGAAGTATTGCTGATCGGTGTAGCGCGAGTGTTCGTTGTCATGGCAGTACAAGCACAGCAGCTCCCAGTTGGAGCCGTCCTGGGGGTTGTTGTCGTGGTTGTGGTCACGGTGGTGCACGGTAAGCTCACTCAGGCGCTTGCCGGCGAACTCGCGTGCACAACGCCCGCACACGTGCGGGTACATCCTCAGGGCCTTGTCGCGGTAGCCCATTTCCTTGTCGCGCTTGGCATCGGCGAGGATGCGGTCCAGGCGCGCAGTGGCGGCGGAAGTAGAGGAGGTCATGGTGTTTCCTTCGTTCTGATCAGGCAAATGACGGTTATGCCGTCGAGTCTAGCGCGGCTGCATGATCGGCGCACAGGCGAAAAATGTCATATGGGCGTAGCCTGTAGGAAGATTCTGAACAGGAGGTTGCCGATGCTTGCTGCGATTCTCGCCGTGGTCTTGGTGGCGGGCGTGCCTGCGGCTCACGCTGCCAGCACGCCGCCGCGGTTGACCACGCCTGTACCCGGTGCGCCGGGTACACCCACCCCCACGCCGTATCCGCAGATCACCCCAAGCAGCCCGCCCAAAGCCACCGGCACTTCCCAAGGGGCACCCTTGCTACCGCCAATGCCAGTGCCCGGCCCGCCCAAGGACCAGCCACTGCCAGGGTTGCGGCAGGATCTAGAGAAGCCGGGGCGGGATCAGGAGTGATCGAAGGCGGCTGTCCACACCTCGCTTTGCGGCTTGCCGTCATGCATGAACTCAGATCGCTGGGGCCGCTGCGCGCACAAAACAGCCCGGCGCCTCAGACAACCCCCAGCTCACCCAGCACAAACCCATACTCCAAGGCCACGTCCTTCAACCCCTGGTAGCGCCCGCTCATACCCCCATGCCCGGCACCCATCTCGGTCTTGAGCAGCAGCAGGTTGTCATCGGTCTTGCGCGTACGCAGGCGGGCGACCCACTTGGCCGCTTCCCAGTACTGCACCCGGCTGTCGTTGTAGCCTGCCACCACCAGCATGGCCGGGTAGGGCTGGGCTTTCACGTTCTCATACGGCGCATAGGCCTTGATGCGCTCGTACACCTCAGGCTCCGCGGGATTGCCCCATTCGTCATACTCGGTCACCGTCAACGGCAGCTCAGGGTCGAGCATGGTGTTGAGCACATCCACGAAGGGCACCTCGGCGATGGCGCAGCGAAACAGCTCGGGACGCAGGTTCAACACGGCGCCGATCAGCAGCCCGCCGGCACTGCCCCCACTGATGGCCAGGGTTGCAGAGGATGTCACGCCTGCGTTGATCAGGTGTTCGGCGCACGCGATGAAATCGCTGAAGGAATTGTGCTTGTGTTCCTGCTTGCCGGCACGGTACCAGGCCTCGCCCAGCTCGCCGCCGCCGCGCACATGGGCGATGGCAAACGCTACACCACGTTCCAGCAGGCTCAGCCGCGCATGGGAGAACCATGGGTCCAGGCTCTCGCCATAGGCGCCGTACCCGTATAGGTAGAGCGGTGTGGTGCGACCCACATCCTGGCGCCGTCGCACCAGGCTGATCGGCACTTGGGTACCGTCTGCCGCGGTGGCCCACAGGCGCTCGCTGACATAGGCGTCGGCATCAAAGGGCCCCAGCACCGGCGTCTGCTTGAGCACCTCCTGCGCGCCAGTGGCCAGCGCCAGCTGACGTACCTGGGCCGGCCGGTTCAGCGCTTCGTAGCGCAAGCGTACCCGAGGGCTGTCGAATTCCAGGCTGTCCTGCACGTACAGGCTGTAGGCCGCGTCGGGTAAATCCACCCGGTAGGGCGACAGACCCTGTGGGCGCACTTCGATGATCGGCAACCCGCCATCACGCAGGCTCAGGGTCAATGCGCTGGCATTGAGGCTCAGCCCTTCGAGCATGATGTCATCGCGATGGGCGACCAGCCGTTGCCACTGGGCACGGCTTGGCACGGGCTCGACCGGGGCGTGATACAGGGCGAAGTTGATACCGTCCTGGTTGGTGCGAATGAACCATCGCCACTGCCCATCGAGCAGGCCGTGATCAGGGAAGTACTCATGGCCTTCCACGCGCGGTGCCAGGCAGGTGAACGGCGCTTGCGGCGTGGCCGCGTCCAGCACCCAGGCTTCGCTGGTGGTCTTGCTGTTGAGCAGCAGCACCAACTGGCGTTCGGAGCTGGTGCGGTAACAGTGCAGGAAGAACCGGCCATCGGGCTCCTCGAATACCCGCTGGGCAGCGTCCTGACCCAACGTATGCCGGTACAGCCGCCAAGGGCGGTGGGTATCGTCGAGTTCGGCGAAGAACAGCGTACGGCTGTCATTGGCCCAGGTCAGGCTGCCATCGCAGTCGTCGAAGGGCAGGGTCGTCACATCGCCCGTGGCCAGATCCTTGACGTACAAGGTGTAGATTTCGTCGCCGCTGGTGTCCAGGCTATAGGCCAACAGGCGATGGTCGGGACTGACGTTGAACGCCCCCAGCGAAAGAAAGCCGCCGCCTGCCAGGGCGTTTGGGTCGAGCAACAGTTGCTCCTGGCCTTCATCGACCGTGTTGGAATCATCGGCAGGGCGTGGGCAGCGATAATGGCGGGGGTATTCGTCGCCTGCGGTGGTGCGGGTGTAGTACAGGTAGGGCCCCCACGGCGATGGCAGGGACAGATCGGTTTCCTGGATGCGGCCTTTAATCTCCTCGAACAACTGTTCGCGCAAGGGGGCCTGATCGGCCAGACAGGCTTGCTGATAGGTGTTTTCCGCTTCGAGGTAAGCCAGTACCTGGGGATCGTCACGCTGTTGCAACCACGCGTAGGGGTCGGTCGCATCGTCGGCTCTGGCCAGGGGCGGCAAGTGGGTGCTTGGCATCGGAATTTCTCTCGGTTCTTGAGGGGCGTTACCGGCAGCTTCGGCGGCGCACCGGTACAGGCAAACACTGTGTGCGCCAGGAAATGTGTTTATCATAGGCACCTCTTTGCCTGGCTTGCACGATTACCATGATCGAGAACGACTACACCCTGGCCTGGGGCCTCTACGCCGTGGCCGCCCTGGGCTGCCTTCTGGTGGGCTTCAAGCTCACCGGCTGGATGTGGCGCTGGCTGCGCGAACCGCTGCGCGTCGTGCTGGCGGTGCTGCTGTTTACGCCGACCGTGGTCGACCCGGTCAAGGACAGCTTCGCCCCGGCCATTGCCATCACGGTGCTGGATGTCGCCTTCAAGGTGGGTAACAACGCCTGGCGCGCAGTGTCGGACTTCGCCATGTACGGCATGATCGCCTTCGTGCTGTATTTCCTGTTCGTGCTAGTGCGTTGGCCGCTGGAGAAACGCGCCCGCGAGCGCCGCCTGCGGGCCGAAGCCGCCGCCCAGCGCGAGGCCGCCGAAGCGCAGGCGCTGGCGCCGGGGGAGCCCTTGGCCGCCGAGCGTAGCGATCGTTACCGTGACGACCCGCCTGTGCTGCCTGCTGGCGCCGGCCGGGTCGAGCCCCGCCTGTAAACGGAGACACCGCCATGTGCGAACTGCTGGGCATGAGTGCCAACGTCCCCACCGACATCGTCTTCAGCTTCACCGGCCTGATACAGCGCGGCGGTCGCACTGGCCCGCACCGTGACGGCTGGGGCATCGGCTTCTACGAAGGGCGCGGCCTGCGCCTGTTCCAGGACCCCGCCGCCAGCAGCGAGTCCGAGGTGGCCAACCTGGTAAGGCGCTACCCGATCAAGAGCGAAGTAGTGATCGGCCACATCCGCCAGGCCAATGTGGGCAAGGTCTGCCTGGCCAACACCCACCCCTTCATGCGCGAGATGTGGGGGCGCAACTGGTGCTTTGCCCACAACGGCCAGCTGGGTGATTTCACCGGCTCCACGAGCTTTTACCAGCCTATTGGCGATACCGACAGCGAGGCGGCCTTCTGTGACCTGCTCAATCGCATCCGCGGCGCCTTCCCGGAGCCGGTGCCAGTGGAACAGTTACTGCCGGTGCTGGTCGAAGCCTGTGCCGGTTATCGCGCCCGCGGCGTGTTCAACTGCATGCTCAGCGATGGTGACTGGCTGTTCTGCTTCTGTTCGACGAAGCTGGTCCACATTACCCGTCGCGCGCCGTTTGGCGCGGCACGGCTGAAGGATGTCGACCTGATCGTCGATTTCCATACCCAAACCACCCCCAACGACGTAGTCACGGTGATCGCCACCGAGGCCTTGACCGAGAACGAAACCTGGAACCGCTACGCGCCAGGTCAGTGGGCCCTGTGGCGGCACGGCGAGTGCACCGCGCACGGACAAAGCTAAGGATGCTGCATGTTCAGAAGTTACCTGCGGTTGCTGCTGTTCACCTTCGGGCTATTGGCCGGCATCCAGGTCCCGGGGCTGGTCAAGGATTACAGCCAGCGCGTGGAGGCGCACCTGTTTGAATCACGCGAGGCGCTGGACGGCTTCCGCCAGACAGCCGAGCGCTTTTTCAACGGCGATCTGCAAGCCTTGTTGCGACACTACCGCAGCAGTGACGACCCGGTCTTTCTCAGTGACGCCAACAGCATCGAAAGCCTGATGATTCGCAACCAGCTGCTTGAAGACGAATGGCAAGCGCTGCAAGGTTCATGGGCGCAGCGTACCTGGCACGTCCTGGTGCAAGCCGACCCGCGGCTGCGAGAAGAAACGCTCAACGGCTACGGCTATCAGATTCTGCTGGCGCCTGAGGCCATCGGCTGGGGCGTCGGTGCCGGGTTCGTGCTGGCGTTCGTGGTTGAAAGCCTGTTGTTGGGGATAGGTCGGCTGATACTGGGTGGGCGACGTGGGGCGGTGAAAGAGAGTTGGCGTTAGATGAAGTCCTGACACCCTGCTTGAGCGGGAGTGCGCTACGCTCCCATCCGGTCCTGGGCTGGTCCCATTCCAGATCGGGCTACAAACCCTCAGCCCATAGTCCCCGGCACCAGCACGATCCGTTGCCCGCCCACATCCTGTGCATAGCGCTCCAGTACCTGCCGACAAACCCCAACCACTTCCTCCACCAACGCCACCCCGGTCTGCCAGGCCACCACCAGCTCCAGGCTCGGCGGGGGCTCAAGCCCAGCCAGCAGCACCAGGTCACCCTGGTTCAGTTCGGCCTCTACCAGGGCAGGCGGCAAGGCCCCAATGCCAAAACCGTCGCGCAACAAGCGGGTAATAGCCGCTACCGAATTGACGCAGTTCAGCCGCGGCGTTTGCGCCCCGGCACCTTGCAACAAGGCCAGCACTTCCTGATGCGGCCGTGAATTCTTCGAGAAGGTCACGATGCGCTCGCGCCCCAACTCGATCAGTGACGTGTAGTCCCTGTGCAGGTGCGAGCCTGCCGCGACTATCCAGCCCATCGGGTAGCGCGCCAGATCCAGGCTGCGGATCGAGGGCTCGCGCAGTAAGTCTGTTTGCACGATAACGTCCAAAAAACCCTTGTGCAGTTGTTCGCGCAGGTTCAGCGCCGTGTCGGCGATGAGTTCGATTTCCACCTGCGGATAGCGCTCGGTCAATTCGGCCACCAGCGCGCTCATCCAGGTATGAATGACCGTGTCCATCACCCCGAGACGAATACGCCCGACCTTGGCCCGGTCGCTGTCCAGCGACTGTTTGAGCGCCTTGGCGGTTTCCAGCATGCGCTCGGCATGTTCCAGCACCTTGCTGCCTTCCGGAGTCAGGCTGACCCCGCGCGAGTCGCGCAACAGCAGCTTGACGCCAAGGTCGGCCTCGAGCGCCGCGATACGGCTGGACACCGACGCCTGGGTGGTGAACAGCTTCTGCGCGGTCAGGCGGAAGCTCTTGAGACGAGCGACCCAGACGAACGTTTCGAGAAAGCGAAGGTTCATGATCAGTTTTTCTTGTTCCAGACCCAGGGTTTTTCTCGTTGGACGTCAGCGCCGCGTGCTCTGAACATGAAGCCCAGGCCGCGACCTTTGCTGTCGCCCCATAAAACAATACCAACAAGCCGAGGCATCCATGAACCCCACCGGCACGCAGCAGCAGGTCAGTTCCCCATCCTCCTCCGGGCCTTTTGCCTGGTACCGCGACATCGATCAGCAACAACGGCGCACCTTCTGGAGCTGCAAGATCGGCTATGGCCTGGACGGCATGGACACGCAGATGCTGAGCTTCGTCATCCCCACGCTGATCATGCTATGGGGCATCACCACCACCGAGGCCGGGCTGATCCACACCAGTACCCTGGTCGCTTCGGCCATCGGTGGCTGGGTGGCCGGCATTCTCTCCGACCGCATCGGCCGGGTCCGCACCCTGCAACTGACGGTGCTGTGGTTCGCCTTCTTCACCTTCCTCTGCGGCTTTGCCCAGAACTACGAGCAACTGCTGATCGCCAGGACCCTCATGGGCTTTGGCTTCGGCGGTGAGTGGACGGCAGGCGCGGTGCTCATCGGCGAGGTTATCCGTGCCCAAGACCGCGGCAAGGCAGTGGGCATGGTGCAGTCAGGCTGGGCCATTGGTTGGGGGCTGACGGCCATCCTATACGCGCTGCTCTTCACTTGGTTGCCGCAGGAGCAGGCCTGGCGAGCGCTATTTTTACTGGGGCTGGTGCCGGCCGTGTTCGTGATCTTCGTTCGGCGGCTGGTGAAAGACCCGGAGGTCTACCGCCAGGCCAAGGCAGCCGAAGACATCGAGGCGCCATCGCACTTCTACGAAATCTTC
Organism: Pseudomonas sp. SGAir0191; assembly: GCF_002812565.2. NCBI lineage: Bacteria > Pseudomonadati > Pseudomonadota > Gammaproteobacteria > Pseudomonadales > Pseudomonadaceae > Pseudomonas > Pseudomonas sp. SGAir0191. Next base: position 3,641,351 of record NZ_CP025035.2, on the reverse strand, counting down.
GCCCCCGGTCTGGTCTGGACCACCGTGCGCGCCTCGCTGCTGACCACTGGCGCACTGGGCGGCTACTACGCAATCACCGCCTGGCTGCCCACGTTTCTGAAGAACGAACGCGGGCTGAGCGTGCTGGGTACCGGCGGCTACCTGGCGATGGTGATCGTAGGCTCCTACGTGGGTTACGTGATCAGCGCCTACCTGTCCGACCTGCTAGGGCGCAAAAAGAATTTCATCCTGTTCGCCGTAGGCTCGTTCGTCATCGTGCTGCTGTACACGCAAATGCCCGTCAGTGATGGGGTGATGCTGTGGTTGGGCTTCCCGCTGGGCTTTTTCGCCTCGGGCATCTTCAGCGGCATGGGGGCCTTTCTGACCGAGCTGTTTCCCACGCGGGTGCGCGGCTCGGGGCAGGGCTTTTGCTACAACGTCGGCAAGATCGTCGCGGCGCTGTTCCCGCTGCTGATTGGTATGCTGGGGCAGCAGGTGCCGCTGGGCCTGGGTATCGGCTTGTTCTCGGCCGTGTCCTATGGCGTGGTGATCGTGGCAGCGCTAAGCCTGCCAGAAACACGCGGCAAACAATTGCAGGCGCGCTAAGGTAGGAACATGAATAACGACAAGGGGTACACCGTGGTGCAACGCCTGTTACTCAACTGCGACATGGGCGAAAGCTTCGGCAGCTGGCGCATGGGCCTGGATGCCGAGGTCATGCCCTACATCGACTGTGCCAACATTGCCTGCGGCTACCACGCCGGTGACCCCGGCATCATGCGCCGCACCGTGGCGCTGGCGCTGGAACACGGGGTAACCATTGGCGCACACCCGGCCTACCCGGACCTGGTCGGCTTCGGCCGGCGCAGCCTGGCGTGCAGTGCCGAAGAAATCCGTGACCTGCTGCACTACCAGATCGGCGCGCTCGATGGCATCTGCAAGGCGCAGGGCACACGCGTCGCCTATGTAAAACCCCACGGTGCGTTGTACAACGACATGATGGCCGACCCATTGATCCTGCGCACGGTGCTGGAGGCCGTGGCGGCCTATGACAGTGGCCTGCCGCTGATGCTCATGGCCACGGCCGACAATGGGGCGGCCCAGGCGCTGGGTACTGAAATCGGCGTACCGCTCTGGTTCGAGGCGTTTGCCGATCGGGCCTACACCGCCAGCGGCCACCTGGTGTCGCGACGCCTGCCGGGCGCCGTGCACCACGACCCGGCGCAAGTGGTCGAGCAAGCCGTAAAGCTGGCCCGCGGCAAAGCACTGCTGGCCAGTGATGGCACTGGACTGCTGCTCAAAGCCCAAACGCTCTGCGTGCATGGGGACAACGACAGCTCTGTGACGGCAGTTCGGCAGATCCGCCAGGCACTCGATGGGATCAGATCAGCATGACCCCACGCATCGAAGTGGTCGGCATCGATTGCCTGATGGTGCGCCTGTTCGAGCGTATCGAGGAAGCCAACATGCCCTGGGTGCTTGCCGCCAGTCAGCGCTTGCAAGCGGCTTTTGGTGCGCACTTGCGCGACCTGGTGCCGTCCTACACCACCCTCATGGTGCATTTCGACCTGCCGCCGGCCGATGCACGCTGCCTGATCGTGCAAGCCCTTGAAGGGCTGCAACCTGGCACTGAGAACACCGGCTACCTGCACGAAATACCGGTGTGGTACCACGCCAGCGTCGGCCCTGAGTTGCCCGTGCTGGCCCGCCGGGCAGGCCTGAGCGAGGCTGAGGTCGTGCGCTTGCACAGTGAACGTGACTACCCGGTGTTCGCCCTGGGATTCGCGCCGGGTTTCGCGTTCATGGGGCTGGTGGACGAACGGCTGGCCACCCCGAGGCTAAGCACCCCGCGCAAGCAGGTGGCAGCGGGCAGTGTCGGCATTGCCGAGCGCCAGACCGCTGCGTACCCGGCCGCTTCCCCCGGTGGTTGGAACCTGATCGGGCGTACGCCGGTGCGGTTGTTCGACCGTGAGCGGCACGGCTACAGCCTGCTGCAACCGGGCGACCGCGTCCGCTTCGTTTCGGTGACGCGGCAGGCGTTTCTGGCGTTGGGCGGTGATGAGGAGGCACAGGCATGAAGCATTTGCGAGTCGAGGCCAGCACACCGCTGTGTGCGCTACAGGATGCAGGCCGATTTGGCGTGCGGCACCTTGGGGTCACCCAGGGCGGCGCTTTGGATTGGGTCGCGATGCACTGGGCCAACGGGTTGCTGGGCAACGCTCTGCAGGCTCCCGTCGTAGAGGTTGCCTTGGGTGGATTCAGCGTGGTGGCGCAGCATGATTGCGTACTGGCGCTGGCCGGGGCCGACCTGGACGCGCACATCGACGAGCACTACTTGGCCCCTTGGCGCAGTTTCACCCTGACGAAGGGGCAGCGCCTTACCCTCAGGCAACCTCGGCAGGGCGCTCGCGCTTATCTGGCCGCACCGGGCGGTTTCGATGCCGAGCCTGTGATGGGCAGTTGTGCCACGGTCGTGCGCGAGGGGCTGGGCGGGGTCGATGGCCAGGGCGGCGTGTTGCGTGAAGGCCAATGCTTGAGTTTTGCCGGTACAGCCACACCGATCCGCGAAGTGCCTGGTCACCTGCGTCCTGAGTATGTGGCCAAGCCCACCTTGGACCTGGTGATTGGCGCGCAGATCGGCGACTTTGCTGGCCTTAGTCTGTTCGATGCCTTCAACTGCGACTGGACGCTGGACACCCGTGCCGACCGCATGGGCATCCGCCTGCTTGGCCCGCCTCTGGTTTATCAAGGCCCGGCCATGATCTCCGAAGGCATTCCCCTTGGCGCCGTCCAGGTCCCGCCCGATGGGCAGCCGATCGTGTTGCTCAATGATCGCCAGACCATCGGCGGTTATCCCCGCCTGGGGGCGCTGACGCCCCTGGCACTGGCACAACTGGCACAGTGCATGCCAGGGGCGACGGTGCGATTGCGGCCGGTAATGCAGGAGCAGGCATGGCGGGAGCAGCAGGCGTATCTGGAACGCTGGCAAGTGTTGTTGAGCGGCCTTGCCGGGGCGCCGGACCGGCCTCAGCGATCTGGACTGCGAAGCTGAAATCCTGGGGCCGCTGCGCGGCCCATCGCGGCCGGTCCGGCGCCCCGGCGAGGCCGATCCCGGAAATCGGCTAGCCTTCGGGGGCAATACTAAGCAGTTGCTTTTGCGAAAGTCCAAGCCCCGCTATCCCAGTCGATACAGGGTCAAGGTGGGAGCGGCCTCGCCGGGGCGCCGGACCGGCCGCGATGGGCTGCGCAGCAGCCCAGGATTTCAGCTTCGCAGCGCATATTGCCGGGGCCGCGCTGCGGCCCATCGCGGCACCAGGCCGCTCCTACCCGGAAATCGGCTAGCCTTCAGGGGCGGTGTCAGACAGTTGCTCCTGCAAAGCCCTGTGAAGCCACTGACTCAGACGTTACGCGGTCAGTGTAGGAGCGGCCTCGTGCCGCGATGGGCCGCAGCGCGGCCCTGACAATATGCGCTGCGAAGCTGAAATCTTGGGGCTGCTGCGTAGCCCATCGCGGCCGGTCCGGCGCCCCGGCGAGGCCGCTCTTACAAGGGGCATGACTTTGCGGCTTTACTTCGACAGATACCGCATCCCATCCTCCAACCCCTGCAAGGTCAGTGGATACATCCGGTCCTCGATCAGTTCACGCACCAGCTGGGTAGAAGCGGTGTAGCCCCAGGCCTGGCGGGGGTATGGGTTGATCCAGATGACCTTGCGGAACTTGGCCATGATGCGCTGCATCCAGACATACCCGGCTTCCTCGTTCCAATGCTCCACGCTGCCGCCCGGCTGGGTGATTTCGTAAGGGGCCATGGCCGCGTCTCCGACGAACACGACCTTGTAGTCCTCGCCGTACTTGTGCAGCAGGTCGAACGTGGAATAGCGCTCCGACGTGCGCCGCAGGTTGTTCTTCCAGACCGTCTCATACACGCAGTTGTGAAAGTAGTAGTACTCCATGTGCTTGAACTCGGTCTTGCAGGCCGAGAACAGCTCCTCGCAGACCCTGACATGGGCATCCATCGAGCCACCGATGTCGAACAGCAGCAGCAATTTCACCGTGTTGCGCCGCTCCGGGCGCATCTGGATGTTCAGCAGCCCCGCATCGCGTGCGGTATGGTCGATAGTGCCATCGATGTCCAGCTCTTCGGCAGCGCCTTGGCGGGCGAACTTGCGCAGGCGCCGCAGGGCCAGCTTGATGTTGCGCGTACCCAGCTCCACCTGATCGTCCAGGTTCTTGTACTCGCGCTGGTCCCAGACCTTCACCGCCTTGCCCTGGCGCTCGCCAGCATCGCCCACGCGGATACCTTCGGGGTTGTACCCACCCGAGCCGAACGGGCTGGTGCCACCGGTGCCAATCCACTTGTTGCCGCCTGCGTGGCGCTCCTTTTGCTCCTGCAGGCGCTGCTTGAACGCCTCGATCAGCTTGTCCAGCCCACCCAGTGACTGGATCTGCGCGCGCTCCTCAGAGGTCAACGAGCGCTCGAATTCCTTGCGCAGCCAGTCCTCGGGGATCAACGCCTCGATGTGTCGATCCAGGTTCTCCAGGCCCTTGAAGTAAGCGGCGAAGGCCCGGTCGAACTTGTCGAAATGGCGTTCGTCCTTCACCAGGATGGCGCGGGCCAGGTAGTAGAATTCGTCCATGTCGGCGAACACCACGTTCCGTTGCAAGGCATGGTGCAGGTCGAGCAGTTCGCGCACCGACACCGGCACCTTCGCCGCGCGCATTTCGTTGAACAGGTTGAGCAACATGGCCCCGGCTCCCTCAGCGGTTGCCGCGCCGGCTCATGAAGGCCAGGCGCTCGAGCAGCTGCACATCCTGCTCATTTTTCACCAGCGCCCCGGCCAGCGGAGGGATGGCCTTGGTCGGGTCGCGCTCGCGCAGTACCGCTTCGCCAATATTGTCGGCCATCAGCAGCTTCAGCCAGTCGACCAGTTCGGACGTTGAAGGCTTTTTCTTCAGGCCCGGTACCTTGCGCACGTCGAAGAACACGTCCAGCGCCTCGCTGACCAGCGACTGGCTGATGTTGGGGTAGTGCACATCCACGATGCGTTGCAGCGTGGCCCGGTCGGGGAAGGCGATGTAGTGGAAGAAGCAGCGGCGCAGGAAAGCGTCCGGCAGCTCCTTTTCGTTATTGGACGTGATGATGATGATCGGGCGCTGCCTGGCCTTGATGGTCTCGTCGATTTCATAGACGTAGAACTCCATCTTGTCGAGTTCCTGCAACAGGTCGTTGGGGAATTCGATATCGGCCTTGTCGATCTCGTCGATCAGCAGGATCACCCGCTCCTGGGCCTCGAAGGCCTCCCACAGCTTGCCTTTCTTCAGGTAGTTGCGTACGTCGTGGACCTTGTCCACACCCAGCTGGGAGTCGCGCAGGCGGCTGACGGCATCGTATTCGTACAAGCCCTGGTGAGCCTTGGTTGTGGACTTGATGTGCCAGGTAATCAGGCGCGCCCCGAACGAAGCTGCCAACTGCTCAGCCAGCATGGTCTTGCCGGTACCAGGCTCACCCTTGACCAACAGCGGGCGCTCGAGGGTGATGGCCGCATTGACGGCCAGTTTCAGGTCGTCCGTGGCGACATAGTCACCCGTACCTTCGAACTTCATGGGGTCTTTCCTCTGCTTGGGCTTGCGGGCCGATGTGCAGCCAGCCTGTCAGCCGCCCTTGGTGTGGGCGGCAGGCTGGCGCTCAGGTGGCCAACACAGGGTGTGATGGTGGGCCCGACTATAACGCGGGGGTACGACGACTGAAAACGCAGACCGCGTATTCAGTCCCCGAATGTCTCGTCACTGCGCCTTAGTCGGAATCCGGCGCGCTGCGTTCATAGCGCGCACTGAACGCCTGCACGAATCCATTGCGCAGGATCTGCAGGAAGGCCTCGAACGCACTGATGTTCTGCCTGCGCACGCTGCCACTGAGCTCAACGCGCGTGGCGAACTGGTTTTTCGGCTGGTTCTTGAGCACGGTTTCGGTGGCCCCCACCAGCGCCTCCCAGACCGAGCGGAACAGGCCCTTGTCCTTGTCCTCCACGTCCTGTTGCCAATCGAATACTTCGACGTCGCGCAGCAGGGGCTTGATGTAGCCGTTTAGGCGGCCATTGGTGGCCTCGGCCTCGATGACCACATCGCCATGGCCAGCTTTGAAGTCGAACTTGCCATAAGCACTGGCAAAGTCGTTGAGTCTGCGCAGCTCGATGCCGGTGGCACGCAGGCGGAACTCAAAGTCGTCGAAATCGCTGAACGGGTCGAAGGTGGCACGGCTCTCGACCTTGGCATCGCCTGCGACCAGGGCACGGGCTTCGAAGCTGGCGTCGCGCCGGCCGGCTTCGTCACGGATGTTGGTGAGGTTGCGAATGCTGGCCTGCAACTGCGTCGCCTTGAGCGTGACCGGGGGCTTGGAGCTGAAGTTGCGGAAGGTCAACACCCCGTCATCGATCACCACCTCGTTGAGCGTGATGGGCAGCAGCTTGTCCAGTTGCTGACGCCAGTCAGTGCCCTGACCGGTTTGGGAATTTTGCTTGTCGCCGCCATCGACAAAATTCAGCTCCGGGCGCAGGAAAGCCACTTCGGCCACCACGGCGCGGTCGTACCACAGCGAATGCCAGCTGACCGAGATGTCGATCACGGGGGCGTTGAGAAAAGGCACCGGCACCTTGCCCGTGGTCTTGACGATCTTCAGCCCGTTGACGGTATAGGCGCCGCGCCACCAAGCCAGATCCACATCGCTGACCTGCCCCCGGTAGTCGCCCATGTCGGCCAGTTTTTCATTGAGGTAGTCGCGCACCAGATAGGGCAGGGCGAGCTGCAAGGCCACCAGCAGCACGATGAGGCTGCCAAGGGCGATCAGCGGCCAGCGATAGCGGGCTCTCATGGCAGTTCTCCAGGGCAAGGTGTGTGGTTGACCGCAGGGTCTGCGCCGGAGTTCGAACAGGCTTTACGGGCCTTGGGGCCGGGGCTTACCCTTGGGGTCTTTCCGTGTCTTCATCATGCCAAGGACCCTGCCATGAGCCGTATATACGCAGACAACGCCCACTCCATCGGCAACACGCCCCTGGTGCAGATCAACCGCCTCGCGCCACGCGGTGTGACCATCCTGGCCAAGATCGAAGGGCGCAACCCAGGGTATTCGGTCAAATGCCGCATCGGCGCGAACATGGTCTGGGACGCCGAGAGCAGCGGCAAGCTCAAGCCCGGCATGACCATCGTCGAACCCACCTCGGGCAACACCGGTATTGGCCTTGCCTTCGTCGCTGCCGCCCGGGGCTACAAGCTCATGCTGACCATGCCGGCCTCCATGAGCCTGGAGCGGCGCAAGGTGCTCAAGGCCCTTGGCGCCGAACTGGTGCTCACCGAACCTGCCAAGGGCATGAAGGGCGCCATCGAGAAAGCCAACGAAATCGTCGCCTCCAACCCCGAGCAGTACTTCATGCCCGGGCAGTTCGAAAACCCTGCCAACCCGGCCATCCACGAAAAGACCACAGGCCCGGAGATCTGGAACGATACCGATGGCGCCGTGGATGTGGTGGTTGCCGGTGTCGGCACTGGCGGCACCATCACCGGTATCTCGCGCTATATCAAGCACACCCAGGGCAAGGCGATCACCTCGGTGGCGGTCGAGCCCATTTCCTCGCCGCTGATCACCCAGACCCTGGCAGGCGAGGCGCTGACGCCCACGCCGCACAAGATCCAAGGCATCGGCGCGGGCTTCGTGCCGAAGAACCTCGACCTGTCGATCGTCGACCAGGTCATGACGGTGGGCGACGACGAAGCCAAGGCCATGGCTATCCGTCTGATGCAGGAAGAAGGCATCCTGTGTGGTATTTCCTGCGGTGCCGCGATGGCCGCTGCCGTGCGCCTTGCAGAAAAGCCGGAAATGCAGGGCAAGACCCTCGTGGTGATTCTGCCTGACTCAGGCGAGCGTTACTTGTCCAGCATGCTGTTCAGCGACCTGTTCAGCGAGCAGGAAACCCAGCAGTAACCTGCCTAGGCGGTGATCCGAAGCAATACCTGGTAACGGGCTTGATTGCACAATCTTCATCCGTATCGTTGCGCCCAGGTGGTTTGTGCCTGGGCGCGATAGGTTTATGATGCCCGGATGATTTTCCCCCGGAACAGGCAGCGCTGGCCTGTGTCCCGCCCTAGGAGTGTTGCATGACCGTTTCCTTCCTCGCCAAGGCAGGTGTGCTGCTGGTGTTCTTCGGCAGCGTGCTGTTTGTCCACCTGCGCGGCAAGGCCCGCCTGCCGGTGTTGCGCCAGTTCGTCAACCATTCGGCGCTGTTCGCCCCCTACAATGCGTTGATGTACCTGTTTTCGGGCGTGCCGTCCAAGCCGTACCTGGACCGGCAACGCTTCCCGGAGCTGGACGTGCTCAAGGACAACTGGCAGGAAATCCGCGAGGAGGCCATGCGCCTGTTCGACGAGGGTTATATCCGCGCAGCCGAAAAGGACAACGACGCCGGTTTCGGTTCGTTCTTCAAGAAAGGCTGGAAGCGCTTCTACCTGAAGTGGTACGACAAACCCCTGCCGTCTGCCGAAGCCCTGTGCCCGCGAACCGTCGAGCTGGTCAGCAGCATCCCCAACGTCAAAGGGGCGATGTTCGCCCTGCTGCCCGGCGGCAGCCACCTGAACCCGCACCGTGATCCGTTTGCAGGTTCCCTGCGCTATCACCTGGGTCTCTCCACGCCCAACTCCGATGCCTGCCGCATTTATGTGGACGGCCAACCCTATGCCTGGCGTGACGGCCAGGACGTGATGTTCGACGAGACCTACGTGCACTGGGTCAAGAACGAGACCGACGTGACCCGGGTGATTCTGTTCTGCGACGTGGAGCGTCCCCTGAACAGCCCGTTCATGACCCGCGTCAACCGCAAGGTCAGCGCATTTCTGGGCCGCGCCACTGCACCGCAGAATACAGACGATGAACGCGTGGGCGGGATCAACCAGGCCTACGCCTGGAGCAAGCGGTTCAGCAACAAGCTGAGCACGCGCGTCAAGCAGTTCAAGCGTGCCAACCCCAAGGCTTACCGCGTGTTGCGACCGATACTGGCCGTCGTCGTAGCCTATCTGCTGTACCGCTGGTTGTTCTGACGGCGCCCTCGACAGGGTGGGGCGCCTGCAAGGCAGTTGCCCTTTACCCCTGGCGAAATTCTTGGGCGACGCAGTGGCGCAGCACCCCTTCCTCGAAGTCCAGGAAACCCGCTTCACGCTGGGTGATCAGGTAATACAGCAGGGTGTCGAGCGTTCGTGCTGGTGGGACGGCGACCGCCAGCATCTTCACCGCAGGTTCGCTTTCACAGGTGCACCCGAACTCGACCAGGGCTTCGCTTACCTGCTCCAGTGTCTCGGGCGGCTTGACCCGAACCCGGAACACCGAGCTGCCACTGCTGCGCAGCAACTGGGCAAACCAGTGTTGGCCAGCGTCTTCATGGGTGCAGATCACGTCACCTGGGGCGATGCCGTAGACATGGAACGGGATGTTGTCGATCACGTAACCATCTTCGACGGCCCTGGCCCATAGCCCTTCCACCGATGCAGGCGGATAGCCATTGGCGTCCTGCTGCAGCGGGAACAGCACTTTCCTGTACACGCCGTTCATGCAGCGCCTCGGCGCCGTGCGGGGCGCAGCACCAGCCACAGGGCCACGCCGATCAGCAGGCCGCCGTACAGGTGGGCCATCGACAACGGCTCATTCAGCAGCCAGGCCCCCCACAGCACCCCGAACACGGGGATCATGAAGGTCACCGTACTGGCCTTGACCGGGCCGATTTCGGCCAGCAGGCGGAAGTACAGGATGTAGGCGAACGCCGTGCACAACAGGCCAAGCCCCACCAGTGAGCCCCAGACCTGCCAGCCGCCCCAGCTGGCAGGTGGCTGGGTTAGGGCGCTCCAAGCGAACAACGGGGTAAGCAGCAGGGTCGCGCCGAGCATGCTGCCCAGGGCCGACAGGCGGCTGTCCAGGCCGCTCACCCAGCGGCGGGCCAGGTAACCGGCAAAGCCATAGCAGGTCGTGGCCGCCAGGCACGCCAGGGCACCTTGCAGCAGGGCTGCATCAAGGGCTACAGGCCCCGCACCGCTCAGGATGCCCACGCCGAACAGGCCCAGGAAAATGCCGCACAACTTGGCCAACGTCATGGGTTCCTTGAAGAACAACATGCCGATCAGCACGCCCATCAAGGGCGTCGTGGCATTGAAGATGGCCGAATAACCGGCTGGCAGCACCTGGGCTGCCACAGAATAAAAGGTGGCCGGAATGCCCGAGTTGATCATGCCCAGCACCAGGCAGGCGCCTAGTTTCCCTTGGAAATCCCAGCGTATGCGCGCAGCGCCGAGCAGTGCGATCAAGCCCAGGCAGGCGATGGAGACACGCAAGAAGGCCGTCGGCACGGTGCCCAGTACAGGGGCAATGATGCGCATGAACAGAAAGCTCGCGCCCCATACGGCAGCAAGGGTTAGCAGGCGGGCTAGGGCGGTGGGGCTCACGAAAGTCTCCAGGGGCTTGGCAGGGGCGCGAGTGTACGTCAGCAGGCCGGTGGATTCTTGCGCTTTCTTGCCCAATGAAGTTCAGCCAGTGCCCTGGCGTGGTCTGTTCAAGCCCCGCGCAGGCACTTCAAGGCGCTGAAGTCGCTGCGCACCTTGGTCAGCCGCTCCAGCAGCACCTGGCGTTGAGCGGGGGTGCTCTGCTGCACCAGGTCCACCACCAGACTGCGGGCTTGCCGTTCGGTGTTCTGGAAGGCTTGGCGATAGTCGGCTGTCCACAGGCTTTCCTTGTTCTGCAGCAAGGTCGCGACCCGTTCCGGGAAGCCTGGCTCGTGGCGTTGTTCCACCGCCACCAGCAGTTGTTGCTGCCAATGGGCCCTATTGCGTATCCATTCGCTGTTCTGGTCACCCAAGGCGCGGGACCAGGCGCCGACCCGTTGCTTCTGGACCTCGGTCAGCTCGCCGAACCAGGGCTTGAGGCGCTTTTCCATGCGCTCGGCGCGCTCGCTGATCTGGCGGGGCAGGGGGGTGTCGACATATTCCTTGCGCCGCTGGGCAATATCGTCACGAAATGCATCGCGCATCTCGGCCACCTGCGCATCGCTCATGCCTTGCAGCAACTCGGTGGCCGACGGCGTGATTTCGGCCGCGACCCGGCCAATTGCCTCGCGGGCCTCCTCGGTGCGCTGCTGCAGCGCCTGGTCGGTGACCTGGTTATCGGCCACCATGGTGCGCAGGCGGTCCAGCCAGTCGAGGTAGCCGGGCAGTTGCGTCTGGCAATGCCATGCCAGGTGCTGCCGGAGGCGATCATCGAGCAGGGTTTTCTGCTCACGGTTCATGTCCAGGTAGTCGCCAAGCGACCAGGGCACCAGGCGATCGAGGTTGCGATAGGCCAGGTCGATGCGGCTGCAAGCACCCAGCAGCAGGGCGAAACCCAGGCAGATCGACAGGACTTTGAGCAGGCGTGCAGGCATGTGCGGGTCCTTGCAGTGGCAGCCAATGGGTAGACGCAGCACAACACCTGCGGTTCCACCGGATGGCGCGTGGAGGCCTGGATGGCGATGAACCGACCGCAGGCTTTGACACCAGGGCAGGTCTATCCGGAAAATAGCCGCCTTGACTTGAGGATGTTCGAAAATGGCTCTGCTTGGGCGTTACAACAGTTTGCAAATTGTTAAGCACGTGGACTTCGGCCTGTACCTGGACGGCGGTGCCGACGGGGAAATCCTGCTGCCGTCCCGTTACATTCCCAAGGGTGCCGAGACTGAAGTCGATGACTGGCTGAACGTGTTCATCTACCTCGACAGCGAAGACCAGCTGATCGCCACCACCGAGAAGCCCAAGGTGCAGGTGGGCGAGTTCGCCAGCCTCAAGGTCAAGGACATCAATGGTGCGGGTATCTTCCTGGACTGGGGTCTGCCCAAGGACCTGCTGATGCCGTATTCCGAAGAGGCACGGCCGCTGAAGATCGGTGACTACTGCGTGGTGCACGTGTACCTGGACAAGCGCACCCGCCGCATCACCGCCACCTCGCGCCTGGACCGCTACCTCGACACCACGCCTGCCGACTACAAGCCTGGGCAGCCGGTGGAACTGCTGGTGGCCGGCGAAACGCCGATGGGTTTCAAGGCCATCATCAACAACCGTCACTGGGGCTTGATCCACAAGAACGAGGTGTTCAAGTTCCTGCGCTCAGGCATGCACGAGCAGGGTTACATCAAGGAAGTGCGGGCTGACGGCAAAGTGTCGCTCAGCCTGCAGCCAGTAGGCGCTGCGCTGTCCGACAGCTTGCAGGAGCAGATCATGACGCGCCTGGACGCCGAGGGTGGGGTGCTGCCGGTTTCCGACAAGAGCGACCCTGCATTGATCAGCAAGCTGTTCAATGTCAGCAAGGGCAATTTCAAGAAGGCCATCGGCGGGCTGTTCAAGCAAGGCCGCATCGTCATCCATGACGACCGGATCGAGAAAGCCTGATCAGCCCTGCACGAAGGTGTTGAAGTCCAGCTGATCGCCTCCGGGGCGAGTGTCGCGCAACAGTGAGTCGCGGTCAGCGCTAAGGGCCAGGCTGATGGTGGAGCGACGCTTGCCGGGGTTGCGCACTTCCATCTGTTCTTGGTGAGCCCGCAGGAAGTTGACCGGCACCTTCAGGTGCTGGAGTTCATCGGTCAGCGGGGTGTGCAACAGCAGGTTGACCCAATCGGGCTGGCCCTTGCGGAGCAAGGCCACCGGGACCTCGAACCACCACAGGTTGCGCTTGGGGTCGAGTATGGCGAACAGCGTGTTGGCACTGGTCAGTACCGGGCGCGCCAACGTGCTGTTGCGGCGGGCGATGGCAGCGGGTTTGTCGAGTTTCATGCAGGTTCCTGCGGGTCGAAGCCTTCAAACGCCGCATTGTGAGGGGTGGCACCTTGCCGGGCAAGGTTTGAGGCTCGCAACGGAGCCTTACGGGACTGCATTTCGACCGTTTGTAACCGTTTGGCTTGTTGACGCAAATTTCTTGAAACTCCTGTGCAAGCGGCTGGGTCAACCTTCTGTCGGCACGATACGCGTGCTACATCACAGGAGTTTTGCCATGAGCGGTACTGGAGACAAAATTAAAGGTATGGCCAACGAGGCAATGGGCAACATCAAGCAAGGTGTTGGCAACCTCACTGATAACGAAAAACTCAAAGGCGAAGGCAAGGCCCAGGAAATCAAGGGCGAAGGCCAACAGGTCAAAGGCGACGTGAAAAACAAGGTCGACGACCTGACCAAGTAATGATTCACGCCTGCCGAGCCGTCCTCTGCGCTTCGAAGCAGGGGGCGGTAACAGGCAGAATTATTTAAAGCCGTTGCATGATTACCGGGAGCAGCACCCCAAGCGCAGGGTCCATTAGACTGAACGTCAGATCGATCAAGCGGCGAAAGGAGACGCTATGATTTTTTCCGCCTTGCAGGGCTTACCCTTGCACCGCGTACTGGTGCGCACCGTCAACGAATTCCTCGATGACGAAATGTCCACCTATGCTTCGGCATTGGCCTACCAGGCCCTTTTCTCGTTGTTCCCCTTCCTGTTGTTTCTCATTGCCCTGATCGGTTTCCTGCACCTGCCGGACTTCTTCTCCTGGCTGCGCTTGCAGTCGGAGCTGGTCTTGCCACCCCAGGCCCTTGAGCAGGTCAACCCCGTTATCGACCAACTGCAGCAGTCCAAGGGTGGCTTGCTGTCGGTGGGTATCGTCATTGCCCTGTGGACGGCCTCAGCCGGCGTGCGGTTGATGATGAGCGCCATGAACGCGGCCTACGACGTACCGGAAGGTCGCCCGGTCTGGAAGCGCATCCCGCTGTCGGTGCTGTACACCATTGGGTTGGCAGGCATGCTGTTGGCGGCTGCGGCGCTGATGGTGCTGGGCCCGCAGGTCATGGAGTGGATCGCGGCGCAAATCGGCATGGAAGAGTTCATCGTCACCCTGTGGACCATCCTTCGCTGGCCGGTGATCGTGATTCTGCTGATGGTCGCGGTCGCGGTTATCTACTACGTCATGCCTGATGTGGAGCAGAAATTCCGCTTCATTACCCCGGGCTCGGTGCTGGCGGTCGTAGTGTGGATCATCGCGTCGCTGGGCTTTGCCTATTACGTGAAGACGTTTGCAGACTACAACGCCATGTATGGCAGCATCGGGGCAATCATCGTGCTGCTGCTGTACTTCTACATCTCGGCTGCCGTGCTGTTGCTGGGCGCGGAGATGAATGCGGTGATTGAACACATGTCGGCCGAGGGCAAGGACCCAGGCGAAAAAGACTTCGATGGCACCCGCGACGACGAAAAGCCCAAGGTGCTGGGCCAGGAGCGCCCCAGCGCTGACGACGCGGCGGGGATTGAACCTACCTCGCGCTAAACTGCTCCGAATAAGCAGTGCGCTCCAGCGCTATCAGGGCCTTGCTGCGCTGATAGCGCTGGAGCTTGTCACGCAGCGACTGGGGTAGCTCACCAGCCGGCGCAAACCCCTGGCGTGCATAGTAGTTGGCAAGCGTTGGATGGCAGAACAACCACGTACTGCCACAGGCGTTCTCCAGAGCCTTTGCGACCAACTGCATACCCACGCCTTCCGAGCGCCGATCAGGCGCCACGAACAGCCCCGTCAGCCACTGACCACTCTCCACCTCGCTCAGAGACAAACCAGCAATGATGCCTGGCGACCTGGCCACCCAGAGCTTGCCCTGCGCAGGGGCGCGCATGCGTGAACCCTGTTGGCGATAGAAGTGGTCGAGCAACCGCTGTTCCGGGGCTGAAAGCCGGGTGCAGTGCACAGGCGGCCGTGAGGGCACGACGGTGCTCAGTTGGCCACGAAGTTCGGCGGGGAAACCAGTTCCACGGTCTGCTGCTTGCGTGGTGCCAGGATCTCGGCTTCACCTGCCACGACCAGTTCGTCGTTCTGGTTGTACACGTTGGTGGCGATACGCACTTTGAACTTGGGCAATTTTTCCAGGATTTCCAAGCGCACCGTCAGGGTGTCGCCGATCTTGACCGGCTTCTGGAAGCTCATCTGCTGGCCCAGGTAGATGGTGCCAGGGCCTGGGAGCGTGCAGGCCACCGCCGCACTGATCAACGCGCCGCTGAACATGCCATGGGCAATGCGCTCGCGGAACATGCTCTTGGCCGCGAACTCGGCGTCCAGGTGCACCGGGTTGTGATCGCCGGACATGGCGGCGAACAGCTGGATGTCGCGCTCCTCGACCAACTTCGTGTATTCGGCTTTCTGGCCGACTTCTAGGGCTTCGTAGGGCGTGTTGCTGAGCTGGGACATCAGGGCTTCCTTAAGCAGTACAGGTCGGATGCCGGTCGCGCGCAGGGCGTCGGCCAGACGGGTGAGACGCTTGCCGGGGGGGGCCGGATCACATTTTGCGCCCACGTCAGTGTACCCACAGTCGAGCAAATTGCAGGAAGGGCACAAATAAGATTCACAATGTTAATGGCAGGCGCTGACGACTGGGCCGTGCCTGGCTTACCTGCTAACGTCGAACCAACGCCTGTGCATAGTCAGCGCGCAGGCACTTGGACTACAGGACGCAGTGCAGGTCCCGGCAGAGGAACAACAATAAATGCAAGCCGACTTCTGGAATGACAAGCGCCCGGCGGGCGTGCCCTCCACCCTGGACATGCAGGCCTACGCGTCAGTGGTCGAGGTGTTCGAACGCTCCTGCAAGCGCTTTGCCGATCGCCCGGCCTTCAGCAATTTGGGCGTGACCTTGACCTACGCCGACCTTGATCGTCTGTCGGCCGCCTTCGCCTGCTGGCTGCAGCAACAGACCGACCTCAAGCCGGGCGACCGCATCGCGGTGCAAATGCCCAACGTGCTCCAGTACCCCATCGCCGTGTTCGGCGCCATGCGCGCCGGGCTGATCGTGGTCAACACCAACCCGCTTTACACCGAGCGCGAAATGCGCCACCAGTTCAAGGACAGCGGCGCCCGGGCCCTGGTGTACATGAACCTGTTCGGCAAGCGTGTGCAGACGGTCCTGCCCGATACCGGTATCGAGTACCTGATCGAGGCGAAGATGGGCGACATGCTGCCTACGCTCAAAGGCTGGCTGGTCAACACCGTGGTCGACAAGCTCAAGAAGATGGTGCCAGCCTATGCGCTGCCCCAGGCCGTGTCGTTCAAGCAGGTACTGCGCCAGGGCCGTGATGGCGTGCCCACGCCTGTGCCCTTGAGCCTGGGTGACATCGCCGTGCTGCAGTACACCGGCGGCACGACGGGGCTGGCCAAGGGCGCGATGCTCACCCACGGTAACCTGGTGGCAAACATGCTGCAGGTGCTGGCCTGTTTCTCCCAGCATGGGCCGGACGGGCAGAAGCTGCTCAAGGACGGCGAAGAGGTGATGATCGCGCCGTTGCCCCTCTACCACATCTATGCATTCACCGCGAACTGCATGTGCATGATGGTCACCGGCAACCACAACGTGCTGATCACCAACCCGCGGGACATACCAGGCTTCATCAAGGAGCTGGGCAAGTGGCGGTTTTCTGCGTTGCTGGGCCTCAACACCCTGTTCGTCGCGCTGATGGACCACCCCGGGTTCCGCCAGCTCGATTTCGCTGCATTGAAGGTCACCAACTCCGGCGGCACTGCCCTGGTCAAGGCCACGGCCGAGCGCTGGGAACAGCTGACGGGTTGCCGCATCGTCGAAGGGTACGGCCTGACCGAAACGTCCCCCGTGGCCAGCACCAACCCCTACGGCACGCTGGCGCGGCTGGGCACGGTGGGCATCCCGGTGGTTGGCACGGCCTTCAAGGTGATCGATGCCGACGGCAACGAGCTGGCCCTGGGGGAACCCGGCGAGCTGTGCATCAAGGGCCCGCAGGTCATGAAGGGCTACTGGCAGCAACCCGAGGCCACGGCCGAGGCACTGGACGCCGAAGGCTGGTTCAAAACCGGTGACATTGCCGTGATCGACCCCGACGGTTTCACCCGTATCGTCGACCGCAAGAAGGACATGATCATCGTGTCGGGCTTCAATGTGTACCCCAACGAAGTCGAAGAGGTGGTCATGGGCCATCCCAAGGTCGCCAACTGTGCCGCTATCGGCGTGCCAGACGAGCGTTCCGGCGAAGCGGTGAAGTTGTTCGTGGTGCCGCGCGAAGGGGGGGTGGATGTCGAGGAGCTCAAGGCCTATTGCAAGGCCAACCTTACCGGCTACAAAGTGCCCAAGCAGATCGTGCTACGCGAGGCGCTGCCGATGACGCCGGTGGGCAAGATCCTGCGGCGCGAACTGCGTGACGCCAGCTAAATCGATAGCCCGCGACAAGGAAGATGTGCCGTGCGCCAGGGCCTGGCGCACGGCACATCCCGGTGGCCTAACTGGCTCATTAAGTCAAATACTCTAAACGTGACCCGAAGCATTCATTGAGTCACCTTTGTGACTGTCAAGCCCGCTTTGGGCTCTAGTAGACCCTCGGCAAAGCTGCTACTCTCGGCCCGCTTTCAGATGATCTGGTTTGCATCAGGCCGTCATCTCATATCAATAATAAACGCCTCGACGCGTGAAACGAACTTCGCTGTTGCTGAAGGAGTGGGCTTGCATGATCGACCATTTTTGGAAGGACAAGTATCCGGCCGGTATCGCGGCGCAGATCGATCCCGACGAATTCCCCAACATCCAGGCGGTACTCAAGCAATCCTGCCAGCGCTTTGCCGACAAACCGGCCTTCAGCAACCTGGGCAAGACCCTGACCTACGGTGAGTTGTATACCCTTTCCGGTGCCTTTGCCGCCTGGTTGCAACAGCATACCGACCTAAAGCCCGGTGATCGCATCGCGGTGCAACTGCCCAACGTGCTGCAGTACCCGGTGGCGGTATTTGGCGCCATGCGCGCCGGCCTGATCGTGGTCAACACCAACCCGCTGTACACCGCCCGGGAAATGGAGCACCAGTTCAAGGACTCCGGCGCCAAAGCGCTGGTGTGCCTGGCGAACATGGCGCACCTGGCCGAGAAGGTAGTGCCCAAGACCCAGGTCAAGCACGTCATCGTCACCGAAGTGGCAGACCTGCAGCCTGCGCTCAAGCGGCTGCTGATCAACAGCGTGGTCAAGTACGTCAAGAAGATGGTGCCGGCCTATCACCTGCCCAGCGCCGTGCGCTTCAACGATGCCCTGGCCCTGGGCAAGGGCCAGCCGGTAACCGAGGCCAACCCGCAAGCCAATGATGTGGCCGTGTTGCAATACACAGGCGGCACCACCGGTGTGGCCAAGGGCGCCATGCTGACCCACCGCAACCTGGTGGCCAACATGCTGCAGTGCCGGGCGCTGATGGGTTCGAACCTGCAGGAAGGGTGCGAGATCCTCATCACCCCGCTGCCGCTGTACCACATCTACGCCTTCACCTTCCATTGCATGGCCATGATGCTGATCGGCAACCACAACGTGCTGATCAGCAACCCCCGCGACCTGTCCGCCATGGTCAAGGAACTGGGCAAGTGGAAGTTCACAGGCTTTGTGGGCCTCAATACACTGTTCGTGGCGCTGTGCAACAGCGATGCGTTCCGCGCTCTGGACTTCTCGGCCTTGAAGATCACCCTGTCCGGCGGCATGGCGCTGCAACTGAGCGTTGCCGAGCGCTGGCGTGCGGTGACGGGCTGCGCCATCTGCGAAGGCTATGGCATGACCGAAACCAGCCCGGTGGCCGCCGTGAACCCCGCGCAGGCCAACCAGGTAGGCACCATTGGTATTCCGGTGCCGTCCACGCTGTGCAAGATTGTCGACGACGCCGGCAACGAGTTGCCCTTGGGCGAAGTGGGCGAACTGTGCGTCAAGGGCCCTCAGGTGATGAAGGGCTACTGGCAGCGCGAGGAGGCCACCGCCGAAATTCTCGACAGCGAAGGCTGGCTCAAGACTGGCGACATCGCCCTGATTCAGCCTGACGGCTACATGCGTATCGTCGACCGCAAGAAGGACATGATTCTGGTGTCCGGCTTCAATGTCTACCCCAATGAACTCGAAGACGTGCTGGCGGCGGTGCCCGGCGTATCGCAGTGTGCGGCCATCGGCATTCCGGATGAAAAATCCGGGGAGCTGATCAAGGTCTTTGTCGTGGTCAAACCTGGCATGACGGTGACCAAAGAGCAGGTGATGGAGCACATGCGCGCCAACCTCACCGGTTACAAGGTGCCACGTCAGGTCGAGTTCCGCGACACCTTGCCGACCACCAACGTCGGCAAGATCCTGCGTCGCGAACTGCGCGACGAAGAGCTCAAGAAGCTCAACCTCAAGAAAAGCGCCTGACCTGGCGCGCACCGCCTGCCACCGCCCTGCATCCCCTTTTGACGAGGCCTCGCAGGGCGGGCGGTCCTTGCTTCAGCGCAGTTTTTCCAGCATCTGGTAGTACCACATGCCCGCTGCCAGGAGCGGGTTGCCCAACACGTCTCCCATCGGCACACGCACATGCTTGCACTGCGCGAAGGTGTCGAATTTCTCCAGGGTGCCGGTCATGGCTTGAGCCATGATTTCGCCCATGATGTGGCTGGTGGCGATGCCGTGCCCGGAGTAGCCCTGGCAGTACCAGACATGGTCCGAAAGCTTGCCCACTTGGGGTATGCGATTGACCACGATGCCCATGGCGCAGCTCCATTGGAACGCGATGGGCACGCCCTTCAAGGCAGGGAAGGTACGCTCGATGCACGGGCGCAATTCGGCTTCGATGTCCCGCGAGTCGCGCCCTGAGTAGTTGGCGCCGCCGCCGAACAGCAGCCGCTTGTCGGCCGTCGGGCGGTAGTAGTCCAGCACGAATCGGCAATCGTAGACGGCAAGGTCCTGCGGGTTGATTTGCGCTGCCAGCTCGCCCAATGGCGCCGTGGTGACGATGCCGCCCATGGCCGGGAATATCTTGCCCTTGAGCTGGCGCTTTTCCAGCTTGTGATAGACATCGCCTGCCAGCATCACCTGGCGCGCGTCCACACGCCCATGGGCCGTCACCACGGCAGGGCGAGGGCCGTGCACGATTTCCAGCACTTCGGTCTGCTCGAAGATCAGCGCGCCCAGGCTGTGGGCGGCGCGGGCTTCGCCCAGGCACAGGTTCAGCGGGTGCAGGTGCAGGTTGCGCCGGTTCTTCAGGGCGCCCAAGTACAGGGGGCTTTGCAGGTGTTCGGCCATCGCCTGGCGGTCGAGCAGCTCGACCTGATCACCCATGCCATGGCGCTGTGCCTGGGCCTCGAAAGCCCGTAGCTCGTCCAGGTGCGAGGGTTTCATGGCCGCGTGCAGGTGACCGTGCTTGAGGTCGCAGTCGATGCCATAGCGGGCCACCCGTTGCTCGATGATCTGGTGGCCCCGCCAGCGCAGGTGCCAGATGAAATCATCCACGTCGCTGCCCAGCCGCTTGCGCATCTGTGCGCGCATGGCTTCGTCACCCGACAGGCTGCCGGTCACTTGACCACCATTGCGCCCGCTGGCGCCCCAGCCCACCCGGTTGGCTTCGAGCACTGCGACTTTCAGGCCGCGTTCGGCCAGTTCCACGGCCGTTGCCAAGCCGGTGAAGCCCGCGCCGATGATTGCCACGTCCACCTGCACGGTGCCCTTGAGCTGGGGGTAAGTGGTGGGGTCGTTGAGGGTGGCGGTGTAGTAGGACGGCGCACGTTGCGCCGGGCCTTTGTTCACTGCTGCGTTCATGGGTAATCCTTGTTCTGTGAGGGGCTCAGGCCTGGTGCAGGTACCAACGCCAGTCCTGTTCGCTGACTTCGGCCATGAATTGCCGGTATTCGGCGCGCTTGACCTTCAGGTACACGCCAAGAAACGCATCGCCCAGTGCTTCGCGGGCCCAGGTCGACTGCTCCAGGGCTTGCAGCGCGGTGAGCCAGTCAGTTGGCAGGTGTTCGGTCGCCTGGGCATAGCCATTGCCCTGAATCGGCGCGCCAGGGGCGAGCTGATCACGTATGCCGCTGTGACTGGCGGCCAACATGGCGGCGGCAGCCAGGTACGGATTGGCGTCGGCCCCGCAGATACGGTGCTCAACATGCCGGCTATTGGCCGGCCCGCCCGGCACCCGCAGGCTGACCGTGCGGTTGTCCACGCCCCAGGTGGGCGACAGGGGCGCGTAGCTATTGGCCTGGAAGCGGCGGAAGGAGTTGGCGTTGGGGCAAAACAGCAGCAGCGACGCGTGCAGGTGCTGCAACATGCCGGCCACTGCGTAACGCAGCAGCGGTGTGCCGGCCGGATCTTCGCTGGCGAACAGGTTACGGCCGGCGCTGTCGGCCAGGCTCAGGTGCATGTGCATACCGGTACCGGCCAAGTGGCCGAAGGGCTTGGCCATGAAGCAGGCCTGCATGCCATGGGCGTGGGCGATGCCTTTGACCAGGCGCTTGTAGCGTACTGCCTGGTCCATCGCTTGCACGGCATCACCGTGTTCGAGGGTAATCTCCACTTGGCCTGGGGCGTATTCCGAAATGGCCGTACGCGCCGGTATGCCCTGTGCCTTGCAGGCCGCATACAGGTCTGCCAGGAACGGCTCGATCTGCTCCAGCTCTCGCAGCCCGTACACCTGAGTGCTGCGAGGGCGTCCGCCGTCCTGGTCGAGCGCCGGTTGCGGATGGCCATGGGCATCGCGCTGCTGGTCGAGCAGGTAGAACTCCAGCTCGCAGGCCATCACGGGGTGGTACCCGTCGGCCTTCAGGGCTTCGACGGTGCGCAACAATACATGACGCGGGTCGGCCACGCTGGCCGGCAGGCCTTGGTGTGGGTGCATGCTCACTTGCAGCGCTGCGGTCGGCACCCGGCGCCAGTGCAGGCGTACCAGGCTGCCATCGAGTGGGTAGGCACGGCAATCGATGTCGCCGACATCCCAGACCAGGCCCGAGTTTTCCACGTCGTCGCCGTTTACGGTCAGGCCGAGAATGGTGCTGGGTAATGGCCGGCCGGTCTGGTACACGGCCAGCAGTTCATCACGGTGCAGCAGCTTGCCGCGGGGCACGCCGTTGGCGTCGAGGATGAACAGTTCGAACAGATCGATATCGGGGTTGGCGGCCAGAAACTGGCTGGCCTGCTCCACAGGTGCAAAGTGCATAATCATTCGCTCGCGAACGCTCAGGCCCCTGCCTGTGCAGGCGGCCCGGCTGGGTCAAACGGCCCTATGCAGGCCGGGTGAGGTCATGCAGGCGTAAGCGAGGTGTCGGGCGGTCGCGCGTGACGGCAGTGCCACAATGCCCAAAAGGCGAGGATGACATGCACCAACGGATTTTCGCCGCACAGCGTCCTGGGCTTCGACGGTGAAGGGCGGTTGGACGATGGTGAGCTGGGCTGGGCGGGAGTCATGCGTTCGATACTCACATGCCGCTTGAGGGAGATTAAAGTAGTGAATGGCAACCTTTACATTGGGGCTGGCTAAACATTTGATTGGCTTGCAAATAATTAGGGTCGAGGGTTCGTTGGTCAACTTCATAGCTGTGCACTCATGATAATTGCCGTGCCGTTGCCGTTGCCGTTGCCGTTGCCGTTGCTTTGACTTTTGCTTCTAAGCGCGCGGTATTTCAGGCGCCGTAGATCGCGACTTCAGGAGGCCGAGCGCAGGGCTTGCGGAGGGAGGTGACGGGCATGGATGCCCGTCAAGCGCTGGGCCCCAGGATGGGGCCTGCAGCGCGGTCCTCCCGGGAGCAAGCCCGGAGCGAGGGAACCCCGGAGCGTAGCGTAGGGGCCGGATGATAGGAGCAGGCGGTTTTTGCTTACTTTTTGACAAGACAAAAAGTGAGCCGCCGTAAGGGCGGAAAGGTGACTGCGCGCCACCCGCGCCAATGAATACCAACTTGCTATGTGCGCCCACGCTCTTAAGTTTTAAGTTTTAAGTTTGATTGCGTTGGTGTGGGTGTTGAAACAGAGCATAGTCCATTTGCGATGGCGACGCTTAATCACCTTTTCGCCATTACGGCGAGTCACTTTTTGTCAAACGCGACAAAAAGTAACCAAAAAACGCTGCGCTCCATTCATACGGCCCCTACGCTGCGCTTCGGGGTTCCCTCACTCCGGTCTTGCTCCCGGGAGGACCGCGCTGTAGGCCCCATCCTGGGGCCCAGCGCTTGACAGGCATCCATGCCTGTCACCTCCCTCCGCAAGCCCTGCGTTCGGCCTTCTGAAGTCGCGAAGATCAAGATCAAGATCAAGATCAAGATCAAGATCAAGATCAAGATCAAGATCAAGATCAACAGCAACAGCAACAGCAACAGCAACAGCAACAGCAACAGCAACAGCAACAGCAACAGCAACAGCAACAGCAACAGCAACAGCAGAGGCATAGAGTGCCTTAGCAAGATCTTCGGAGTTGCTAGATTGCTTAGTTGCAGTTATGGAAAGTTCAAGGTGGTTGGATTCAAACGATGGGCACAGTATAAGCCACGTAGCAGATTACTAATAACCCACCGACCACCACACCCCTCGCCGCATACAACCTTGGAGCAAACGTAGTGCGAAGTCCGATTTATCGACATCTCTGTACGCTCTGTGCTGGGCAATGATCCGGAGGCTCTCTATGCACGAGGTTAGGCACAGATCCTGCCTGCGGGGGAGCTGGAACCCAACGCTTTAGTGACTCCCTACAAGCACCATGGCGCTCACTGGCAGACCCTGCCAAACCCGCCTTGGTCGCCCGCGTTGTTACGCAATCGGTAAAACACCGTTGCATCTAAGACTAAGGTCGTCTGGTTGCCGTCCAACAGCCGCATAAAGTAAGGGTGTGGGTTACATTCCCTCTCTGTGCTGCTAGGACAAAAACAATGAACGACAGCATTTACCTCTCGATACAAAACAGCCCCCGTTTCAAGGAGCTGGTCAGCAAGCGCGAACGGTTCGCCTGGATACTCTCGGCGATCATGCTCGGGCTCTATTGCGCTTTCATCCTTCTGATCGCCTATGGCCCCCAGATACTGGGCGCCAAGATCAGCCCTGATTCATCGATCACCTGGGGCATTCCCCTGGGCGTCGGGCTGATCATCTCGGCATTTGTCCTGACCGCCATCTATGTGCGCCGTGCCAACGGCGAATTCGATGAGCTGAACAAGGCCATCCTGAAGGAGGCGCAACAATGATTCGTCATGCCAAGACACTGGCCGTTCTGGCCTGCGGCGTCTTTGCACCCGCCGTGTGGGCTGCCGATGCCCTGACCGGCGAGGTGCAGAAACAACCGCTGAACGTTTCTGCCATCGCCATGTTCGTGGCCTTCGTGGCCTTCACCCTGGGCATCACCTACTGGGCTTCCAAGCGCAACAAGTCCGCCTCGGACTACTACGCTGCCGGTGGTCGCATCACCGGGTTCCAGAACGGCCTGGCCATTGCCGGCGACTACATGTCGGCAGCCTCGTTCCTGGGTATTTCCGCCTTGGTGTTCACCTCCGGCTACGATGGCCTGATCTACTCCATTGGCTTCCTGGTAGGTTGGCCGATCATCCTTTTCCTGATCGCCGAGCGCCTGCGTAACCTAGGCAAATACACCTTTGCCGACGTCGCCTCCTATCGCCTGGGGCAAAAGCAGATCCGCACCCTGTCCGCCTCAGGGTCGCTGGTGGTGGTGGCCTTCTACCTGATCGCACAGATGGTAGGTGCAGGCAAGTTGATCGAACTGCTGTTCGGCCTGGACTACCACGTGGCCGTGATCCTGGTCGGTATCCTGATGTGCCTGTACGTGCTGTTCGGCGGCATGCTGGCCACTACCTGGGTACAGATCATCAAGGCGGTGCTGTTGCTGTCGGGTGCAAGCTTCATGGCGCTGATGGTGATGAAGCACGTAGGCTTTGACTTCAACACCCTGTTCTCCGAAGCCATCAAGGTGCATGCCAAGGGCGAGGCCATCATGAGCCCCGGCGGTCTGGTCAAGGACCCCATCTCGGCCTTCTCGCTGGGCCTGGCCCTGATGTTCGGTACGGCTGGCCTGCCACACATCCTGATGCGCTTCTTCACCGTCAGCGATGCCAAGGAAGCCCGCAAGAGCGTGCTCTACGCCACCGGTTTCATCGGCTACTTCTACATCCTGACCTTCATCATCGGCTTCGGCGCGATCCTGTTGGTCAGCACCAACCCGGACTTCAAGGACGCAGCCGGCGCCTTGCTGGGCGGTAACAACATGGCCGCCGTGCACTTGGCCAATGCCGTTGGCGGGAGTGTGTTCCTGGGCTTCATCTCCGCCGTGGCCTTCGCCACCATCCTGGCGGTCGTGGCGGGCCTGACCCTGGCGGGCGCTTCGGCCGTGTCCCATGACCTGTACGCCAGCGTGTGGCGCAAGGGCAAGGCCAACGACAAGGACGAAATCCGCGTCTCGAAGATCACCACTGTTGCGCTGGGCGTCCTGGCCATCGGCCTGGGCATCCTGTTCGAGAAGCAGAACATCGCCTTCATGGTGGGTCTGGCCTTCTCCATTGCGGCCAGCTGCAACTTCCCCGTACTGCTGCTCTCGATGTACTGGAAGAAACTGACCACCCGTGGTGCCATGATTGGCGGCTGGCTTGGCCTGATCAGCGCGGTGACGCTGATGGTGCTCGGCCCGACCATCTGGGTGCAGATCCTTGGCCACGAGAAAGCCATCTATCCTTACGAGTACCCGGCCTTGTTCTCGATGCTGATCGCCTTTGTGGGTATCTGGTTTTTCTCGATCACCGACAAGTCCACCGCTGCCGAAAACGAGCGGGCGCTGTTCTTCCCGCAGTTCGTGCGCTCGCAGACTGGCCTGGGCGCTTCAGGGGCGGTATCGCACTGATTCGCAGGCATGAAAAAACCGCGCCTGGGCGCGGTTTTTTTTTGCTTCACTAGATCATGCCGAGTAACAACAACACCAACAAGATCACCAGCACCACACCGACGATGCCGGACGGGCCATAACCCCAGCTGCGCGAGTGCGGGAACACCGGCAAGCCGCCAATCAACAGGAGGATCAGGATGATGATGAGAATCGTGGTCATGGAGGAGTCCTTGCGTGGTTGAGGGTCAAGGGCCCAGGTTGCCGGCCTCTTGTAATTAATGACCGACGCTGCTTGTGAAAGATTCCATCGGCGTGTTGGCCATCGCCCCGTCTTTGTGCGCAGCGGGCGGTTCATGGCCGCTCATTCACTTGCCTGATAAGCACCCGCCCTGGGCATCGGCTTGATTAGACTGGGGCCACACCCTCTGAAAAAAGGCAGTCGCCATGCACAAGCGCATCATGATCACTGGCGCAGGCTCCGGGCTGGGCCGCGAAATTGCCCTGCGTTGGGCGCGCGAAGGCTGGCGCCTGGCGTTGGCCGATATCAGCGAGGCTGGCCTGCGCCAGACGCTTGAAATGGTGCGTGCCGCGGGCGGGGACGGGTTCGTGCAACGGTGCGATGTACGCGACTACAGCCAGCTCACCGCGCTGGCACAGGCGTGCGAGGAGCACTTCGACGGCATCGATGTGATCGTCAATAACGCCGGGGTGGCATCAGGCGGGTTCTTCGCCGAGTTGTCGCTCGAAGACTGGGACTGGCAGATCTCGGTAAACCTCATGGGCGTGGTCAAGGGCTGCAAGGCTTTTCTGCCGCTGCTTGAGCGCAGCAAAGGGCGCATCGTCAACATCGCCTCCATGGCAGCGCTCATGCAGGGCCCAGGCATGAGCAATTACAACGTCGCCAAGGCGGGAGTGCTGGCGCTCTCGGAAAGCCTGCTGGTGGAGCTGCGCCAACTAGAGGTGGGTGTGCACGTGGTCTGCCCGTCATTTTTCCAGACCAACCTGCTGGACTCGTTCCGTGGGCCGGATCCGGCCATGAAAGCGCAGGTCGGCAAGTTGCTGGAAGGCTCGCCCATCAGTGCCAGCGATATCGCCGAGTGCATCTACCACCAGGTGGCTGACGGGCAGTTTCTGATCCTGCCCCACGAAGCGGGGCGCCAGGCCTGGGCGTTGAAATGCCAGGCACCTGAACGGCTGTACGATGAAATGGCCGACATGGCAGTGAAGATGCGTGCGAAGGCCCGAACCCGTTAAGGAGTAGGGCGGCTCTGTAAGAACGGTTACCTAGCCGTGTCAGGTCTTTCTGAATGAGGGTGGAAGTATTGAGTAGCCAAATGGCTAAGCTGCACGCTCCGGTTTTCCCTTTCGCTGGAGAACCGGAACATGTTGGTAATAGGACGCGAAGTGGGTGAGGTCATCATGATCGGCGATGACATCCGAATCATGGTGGTAGAGACCCGGGACGGGATGGTGCGCTTCGGTGTCGATGCACCCCGGGAGGTGCCGGTGCACCGCGCCGAGGTCTACAGGCGCATCAAGGAAACGCAATGTGCCAGGGCGCGCCGGGCGCACAAGGCTTCATAGGCCGCCTGGAGTCGCCCCGCATGTGCCTTACTCCAGCAGTTCGCGAGGCACGTCGTGCTTGGCCAGCAGCTGGCACTGCTGGCTTTCAGGGTCGAACAGGATGAACGCCTGCCCCTTGGCCAGCGCCTGGCGGACCCTCAGCACACGGGTTTCCAACGGCGTGTCATCACCATTGTCGGTGCCGTCGCGGGTCACGAAGTCCTCGATCAGGCGGGTGAGGGTGTCGGCTTGCAAGTGTTCGTAGGGAATCAGCATGGGTAACGTGTCTGAATGAGTTGTAGGCATCCTACGCGATTTCGATGGCGCAGGGACCGCCCGCCAGGCGGTCCCACACTTGCTGTCAGGTCTTCTGACCGACCAGGCTGTCCACCGCCGGCACGCGCGTGTCGCTCTCCATCTGCGCATCGTGTTCGAGCTGATGACTGAAGCGCTCAAGTGACGCATTGGCTGGCTGCGAGTCGCTGGCAAATACGGGCGGGCTCAACAGGTAGGCCGACAACAGTTGGCTCAACGCGGCCAGGCTGTCGATGTGCGTGCGCTCATAACCGTGGGTGGCATCGCAGCCGAAGGCGACCAGCGCCGTGCGGATGTCATGGCCCGCAGTCACCGCCGAATGGGCATCACTGAAGTAGTAGCGGAACAGGTCGCGGCGTACCGGCAATTCCTGTTCGCCTGCGAGCTTGAGCAGGTGTCGGGACAAGTGGTAGTCGTACGGCCCGGACGAATCCTGCATGGCCACGCTGACGGCGTGCTCACTGGAGGCCTGGCCGGGCGCGACCGGGGCGATATCGATCCCGACGAACTCGCTGACATCCCAGGGCAGGGCGCCGGCGGCTCCCGAGCCGGTTTCTTCGGTGATGGTGAACAGCGGGTGGCAATCGATCAGTGGCTGGCGGCCACTTTCCACCACGGCTTTCAAGGCGGCCAGCAAGGCAGCGACCCCGGCCTTGTCGTCCAGGTGGCGCGCGCTGATATGACCGCTGTCGGTGAACTCGGGCAGCGGGTCGAAGGCCACGAAGTCGCCGATCCCTATGCCCAGCGCCTCGCAATCGGCACGGGTGGCGCAGTAGGCGTCCAGGCGCACTTCCACATGATCCCAACTGATGGGCATCTGGTCGATGGCGGTATTGAAGGCATGCCCGCTGGCCATCAGTGGCAGCACGCTGCCACGAAATACGCCTGCATCGGTGAACACGCTGACGCGGCTGCCTTCGGCGAAGCGGCTGGACCAGCAGCCCACCGGCGCCAGGGCCAGGCGACCGTTGTCCTGCACCTGGCGCACGCTGGCGCCGATGGTGTCCAGGTGCGCGGAGACGGCGCGGTCCGGGGAGCTTTGACGCCCTTTGAGGGTGGCGCGAATGGTGCCGCGTCGGGTCAGTTCGTAGGGAATGCCCAGCTCGTCCAGGCGCTCGGCCACGTAGCGCACGATGGTGTCGGTGAAGCCTGTAGGGCTGGGGATGGCGAGCATTTCCAGCAAGACGCGCTTGAGGTACTCGAGATCGGGTTCGGGATGTCGTTCAGACATGTCCAGGCCTCCGGTCGGTTGAAAAAGCGTTGGATGATCCGGTCGTCACGGTCGAGCGGGAGCGGCGCCGGCGCCGGGCTCCCGTCCGAGCGAAGCAGGGGTGCATCAGGCCAGCGGCCTGCTATGGGGGAACAGCAGGTCGATGAAGCGTTCTGCCGTCGGTTGCGGCTCGTGGTTGGCCAGGCCTGCACGCTCGTTGGCCTCGATGATGACGTAGTCGGGTTCGCTGGCATCCTTGACCATGAAATCGAGGCCCACCACGGGTATCTCCAGTGCCCGCGCTGCACGGATGGCCGCATCGGCGAGGGTAGGGTGAAGGCGTGCCGTGACATCTTCGAGCGTGCCGCCGGTGTGCAGATTGGCGGTGCGCCGCACGGCCAGCTGGCGGCCCGCGGGCAACACATCCTCATACCCAAAGCCGGCCGCGGCCAACGTGCGCTCGGTCTCATCGTCCACTGGGATCTTGCTTTCGCCGCCAGTGGCCGCCTGGCGCCGCCGGCTTTGTGCATCGATCAGCGCGCGGATGCTGTGCGTACCATCGCCCATCACCTGCGCCGGGTGGCGAATCGCGGCCGCGACTACTTCATAGCCGATGACCACGATGCGCAAGTCATGCCCGGCATGGAAGCTTTCCAACAGCACGCGGCTGTCGAACTGTCGAGCGTGTTCGACCGCACGCGTGACGTCTTCGATGGTCGTGAGGTTGACCGCTACGCCTTGGCCCTGTTCGCCATCCACGGGTTTGACCACGACCGCGCCGTGGTCCTCGAGGAACGCCAGGTTGTCATCGGCGTTACCGGCCAGTTGCTGCGCCGGCACCAGCAGACCTGCATTGTGCAGGGCGTGTTGGGTCAGGCGCTTGTCCTGGCACAAGGTCATGGTCACGGCGCTGGTCAGGTCGCTGAGCGACTCCCGGCAGCGTACGCGGCGACCGCCCAGGCTCAGGGTGAACAGACCGGCAGCGGCGTCGCACACCTGCACCTCGATACCCCGGCGCAGGGCCTCATCGACAATGATGCGCGCATAGGGGTTGAGGTCAGCCTGTGGGCCAGGGCCCAGGAACAGGCGCTCGTTGATGACGTTCTTGCGCTTGACGGCGAACGTGGGCAGGTTGCGAAAGCCCAGTTTTTCGTACAGGCGCTTGGCCTGGCGGTTGTCGTGCAACACCGACAGGTCCAGGTAGGCCAGGCCGCGGCTCATGAAGTGCTCGATCAGGTGGCGCACCAGCACTTCACCCACCCCAGGACGGGTGCAGTGCGGGTCTACGGCCAGGCACCACAGGCTGCTGCCGTGTTCCGGGTCGTCGAAGGCCTTGGCATGGTTCAAGCCCATGACACTGCCGATGATCGCGCCACTGTCTTCGTCCTCGGCCAGCCAGTACACCGGTCCGCCCAGGTGCCGCGGGGTGAGCAGCTCAGGGTCCACGGGCAGCATGCCGCGTGCCTGGTAGAGCGTGTTGATGGCTTGCCAGTCACTGGGGTTTTGCGCCCGACGCACGCGAAAGCCGCGAAATACCCGTTGTGCCGGGCGATAGTCGGTAAACCACAGGCGCAGGGTGTCCGAGGGGTCCAGGAACAGTTGCTGCGGCGCGTGGGCCAGCACCTGCTGGGGCGCCGCCACGTAAAGGGCAATGTCGCGTTCGCCGCGGCATTCGCCCAACAGGTCTTCGGCCAGTTTGGCCGGGTCGGCATAGGTATGCCCGATCAGTAGCCGTCCCCAGCCACAGTGCAGGGCACGTGGCTGGTCGTGGGGCTCGCTGCCATCGCCCGCAAGGCGTGCCTGCAGGCGCTCGTAAGAGGGCGCCTGGCCGCGCAGCAGGCGCTGGCCATAGGCCGTTTCGTGGGCTTTCATGGGTTCAGAGTCCTTGTTCGGTCAGCCACAGGTTCAGCGCCGCCAACTGCCACAGTTTGGAACCGCGCAGGGGGGTGAGCTGGCCGTGCGGGTTGCTCAGCAGACGGTCGATCATGGCCGGATTGAACAGGCCGCGGTCCTGGCTCGGGTCGGTCAGCAGGTCGCGTACCCAACCCAGGGTGGCGCCTTCGAGGTGCTTGAGGCCAGGCACCGGGAAGTAACCCTTCTTGCGGTCGATGACTTCATGCGGAATCACCCGGCGCGCCGCCTCCTTGAGCACCTGCTTGCCGCCGTCGGGCAGCTTGAAGCGTGCCGGAATGCGAGCCGACAGTTCTGCCAGGCGGTAGTCCAGAAACGGCGTACGGGCCTCCAGGCCCCAGGCCATGGTCATGTTGTCCACACGCTTGACCGGGTCGTCCACCAGCATCACCGTGCTGTCCAGACGCAGAGCCTTGTCTACGGCCGCGTCGGCGCCAGGGCGGGCGAAGTGTTCACGGACGAAGTCGCCAGCCGCATCGTTCTCCAGCTGCCAGGCCGGCTGCACGGTGTCACGGTATTCGGCATGGCTGCGGTCGAAGAACGCTTCGCGGTACGCCGCGAAAGCATCGTTGGCGCCATCGACCTGCGGGTACCAGTGGTAGCCGGCAAACAGCTCGTCGGCCCCCTGGCCGCTCTGCACGCCCTTGCAGTGCTTGGCCACTTCGCGCGATAGCAGGTAGAAGGCGATGCAGTCATGGCTGACCATCGGCTCGCTCATGGCGCGGAACGCCGCAGGCAACTGATCGATGATCTCGTGCTCGGCAATGCGCAGTTGATGGTGGCGGGTACCGTAGTGCTTGGCGATCAGGTCCGAGTACTGGAATTCATCGCCGCGCTCGCCGCCTGCGTCCTCGAAACCGATGGAGAAGGTCGACAGGTCGTCCACCCCCACTTCGCGCAGCAGGCCAACCAGCAGGCTGGAATCGACACCGCCGGAGAGCAGCACGCCCACGTCGACGGCAGCGCGCTGGCGAATGGCAACCGCATCGCGGGTGGCGTCAAGGACCCGTGTGGTCCAATCCTCCAGGGTCAGGTCACGCTCATCCGGGTTAGGGCCGTACTGGAGTTGCCACCAGGTGCTGCGCTCGACTTCGCCGTGGCGGTCGATGCGCATCCAGGTGCCGGGTTCGAGCTTTTGCACGTTGGCCAGCAGCGTGCGCGGCGCCGGGACCACGGCATGGAAATTCAGGTAGTGGTTCAGTGCCACCGGGTCGAGCATCGGGTCGATGTCGCCCCCTTTGAGCAGCGCCGGCAAGGTCGATGCAAAGCGCAGGCGCTCGCCGTTGCGCGAGAGGTACAGGGGCTTTACGCCCAGGCGGTCGCGGGCCAGGAACAGGCGCTGGCTGTCGCGCTCCCAGATAGCCAGGGCGAACATGCCGTTGAGCTTTGGCAGCAGGGCCTCGCCCCAGGCGTGGTACCCCTTGAGCAGCACTTCCGTGTCGCCGTCGGACCAGAAGCTATAGCCCAGGTCCAGCAGCTCCTGGCGCAATTCGGGGAAGTTGTAGATGGCGCCGTTGAAGGCCAGTGACAGGCCCAGGGTGCTGTCCTGCATGGGCTGGGCCGAGCCGTCGGACAGGTCCATGATTTTCAGGCGACGGTGGCCGAGGGCAATTGGCCCCTGGCTGTAAAAGCCCCACGCATCCGGGCCACGTGGCGCCAGGTGATGAGTAATTCGCTCAACGGCAGCCAGGTCGGCTGGGCGAGGGGCTTGACCGAGGGGGGTGAAACGCAATTCTCCAGCTAGTCCGCACATGTAACGTAAACCCTTTGAGTTTCGGCACTCATGGCGTCACTGGCTTTTCGCGCGTACCGCATTTGTACTGCTTCCCGCAGGCTTAGGCTGATCAAACTGCGCCCAGTCGTTGGGGCGTTGATCCACCTGGCGCATGGAGAGCAGCACCTGCACGCTGTGCCCGAGTTGCGCGGCGATGAATGCCGGGTTCATGCCGGCGACCAGGCACATGGTTGCGTACGTGTGGCGCGTGTCGTGCATCCTGCGGTGCCTGATACCAAGCATCCGCGAAGCTGCCAGCCAGTAACGTTTTTGACTCGCTTCGGGGCGTCTGAACAGCGCCGAACGGTCGTCTGTCCCACTGGGCGCGAACACATCATCTGAACGCGCCTCGGTGAGCGGTCTGGGTTTTTCGAGGGCGTACAAGGCCCGATCGTTCAATAAAACTTTGCGTGTGCGCTTGGTTTTGGTGCGATTTTCGAGGGTTTCTAGTAGCCCAAGTCCTCCAGCACCGGCCCTATTTCTGGCACCGATCAATTGCCCTCCAACCCAGCGCTGCGCCCACCTGAACACGCTTTCGCAGGCTCGGATGAAGTTCGCCAAGCAGGCGGTATGAATCATCGAAATGCCGTTCGTCGATGCTGGGTGGCGATTAATCCATGACGGCCATTGGCACGAGATGTTGACCCGGAACGATTTTGATGGTCATCTGCGCGCCTGTTTCAGGTGCCCCCTGCCGCCGTGCATGGGGTGAAACGGGAAGCCGGTTCGTCACCCCAGGGTGATCAGTCCGGCGCTGCCCCCGCAACGGTATGCGAGCGATGCTTTCGACAGACCACTGTGCCACCGGCATGGGAAGGTGACGGCATCATGACCCTCGCGAGCCCGGAGACCGGCCTGAAGCCTTGTTTGGCAAACCCGCGGTGGGCGGGCGCAGGCCGGTTTCCGTGGGCGCGTGCGCCTGCGTGTTCCCCATGCGTTGTTCCCTCCGGGATTCTTTCATTCCTCCTGCAAGTGGAAAGATATGTCCCGCTATTGTGTTTTTCTTACCCCTCAAGGGGCGTTGCTAGGTGCGAGCCTGGTGCCCTGTGTGTGCATGGCCGTCCCGATTCAGGCAGCCGAAGATGTCCATGCGCTGGCATTGCCCGCCACAGCCATCACCGGCACTGCCGAGCAGAACCCTCCCGTGGACCTGCTCACCCCTGGTACCAGCGGTTCGCGCCTGAACCTCACGCCCTTGGAAACGCCAGCCAGCGTCACCAGCATCAGCGCCGAGCAAATTCTCGGGCGCAACAACGCCACGGTGCAGGACGCGGTGACCCGCACCCCCGGCATCACTTTCGTCGGCACGCCTGGCAACGGCGGCACTGCGCTTTCGGCCCGTGGCTTCACCGGGCACAGTTCGACCATGCAACTGTATGACGGCACCCGCCTGTACGTGGGCGCCGGCACTGTCACGTTTCCCGTAAACACCTGGTCAGTAGAACGCATCGACGTGCTGCGCGGCCCGGCTTCGGTGTTGTACGGAGAGGGCGCCACCGGTGCGGTGATCAACGTGGTGCCGAAAAAGCCCTTCGACGGCGAGGTTCGCAACCAGGTTCGCCTGGGCTACGGTTCCAATGATCGTCGGCAGTTGGCATTGGACAGCGGCGGTTCGCTGACCGATACCCTGAGTTATCGCCTGAACCTCAACAAGTTGGACAGCAATGGCTGGGTCGACCGTGGTGAGTCAGCCAGCGTTGCTGTCAGCGGTTCATTGCGCTGGCAGCCGAGCGACGAGTTCAGCGTCACCCTCAGCCATGACTACGGTGACCAGGACCCGCAACAGTATTTCGGTACGCCGCTGGTCAATGGGCATTACCGTGAATCGCTTCGTGACCACAACTACAACGTGGCCGACGCCGAGGTGCATTACAACGATCAGTCCACTCGATTGGTCACGGACTGGGTGATCACCGACAACCTCACCGTCAATAACCAGCTGTATTTCCTCAAGGCCCAGCGCCGGTGGCGAAATGCCGAAAGCTACACTTGGCTGCCGGGCGACCAGGTGCAGCGCAGCAATTTCATCAGCATCAAGCAGACCCAGGAACAGATTGGGGATCGCCAATCGTTCACCCTGCAGCACACCCTGTTCGGCCTGGACAGCCAGACCGTGGTTGGCGCGGACTACAACGCGATCCGCTTCGTGCGCAAGCATGATTTTGGCAACACCTACACAGATACCGTGCCGCTATGGGGCTCGGGCGGCGGCGATTACATCAGCACCGACCCCTACCGCTCGCGCGAAGCGAACCAGGCCCGGCAATTCTCCCTGTTCACCGAAAACCGCACGCAACTGACCCAGCGCCTGTCGTTGATCACCGGTGTGCGGCATGACCAGGTGCACCTGAACCGTGACGATCTGGACACCGATACCCGCACCGATCGCAGTCTGAGTGGCGACAACTGGCGGGCGGGCCTGGTGTTCGCGCTGACCGAGGACCTCTCGCTCTATGGTCAGTACGCCACCAGCACCGAAGGTGTGAGCAACTTGCTGACGCTCAGTGCAGCGCAACAAAGCTGGGACCTGAGTACCGCCAAACAGACCGAGGTCGGTGTAAAGCAGATGCTGCCTGAAGGCCGTGGCGAGTGGACACTGGCGGCGTACCACATCGTCAAGAAGAAACTCCTGAGTACCGATCCACTCAACCCCACCGTCCAGCAACAGGTCGGCCAGCAATCTTCGGACGGCATCGAGGCCACCCTGGCGTTGCGCCTGCCCTACGGTGTGCAGCTTTCGGCCAACGCCGCCTGGGTCCGCGCCGAGTACGACGAATTTGCCAGTGGCAACAGCGACTACAGCGGCAACCGGCCGATCGATGTGCCACGGCGGTCGGCCAACCTGTGGTTGAGCAAAGACTTTGGTCGGTTGTTCAGTGCCGGGGCTGGAGCGCGGTATGTCGACAGCCGCTATGGGGACAATGCCAATACCGTGCAGGTACCGAGCTACACCGTGGTCGACGCCAACGTTGACTGGCACGTGCAGCCGGACCTGACCTTGGGCCTGCAGCTCAACAACCTGTTCGATCGTCAGTACGCCACCACCACCGAAAATAACGGCCGGCAGTGGTACCTGGGTGAACCACGGTCTTTCTTCGTCACGGCCGATTACCGTTTCTGATCCGTCCCACCGGCCTGCGGGCCGGTGCTTGCTGGAGTGAATCCGATGACTCGACTGAGTATCGAAGGCCTGCACTGGGCAGTGCCCGAGGCGGGGCGCAGGGTGCGCCAGATCCTGCAAGGCGTGGACCTGCATGTGGACGACGGTGAGTGCGTAGGGCTTGTCGGCCCCAACGGCAGTGGCAAGACCAGCCTGCTACGTTGCGCCTATCGCGCCACGCAACCCACTGCAGGCAGGGTCAGCGTGAGCGGTGTCGATATCTGGCAACGCAGCCCGCGCTGGTGTGCGCAGCGTATCGCGGTGGTGCTCCAGGAGTTTCCTGGCGAATTCGGATTGAGCGTTGCCGAGGTGGTGAGCATGGGGCGCACGCCGCACAAGGCCCTGTTTGATGGCGACACGCCCGAGGACCGGCAAAGGGTCGCTCATACGCTTGTGCTGGTTGGGCTGGCAGGTCATGCCGAGCGTACGTTCGCTTCGCTATCCGGAGGCGAGAAGCAGCGCGTGCTGCTGGCCCGGGCACTGGTGCAAGCCCCTGAGCTGCTGATTCTCGACGAGCCGACCAACCACCTCGACCCGCGTTACCAACTTGGGCTTCTGCAGCATTTGCGCAGCCTGGGGCTGAGCACCCTGGCCAGCTTCCACGACCTCAACCTGGCTGCGGCATTCTGTGACCGGCTGTACGTCATCGACGCTGGCCGCATCCTTGTCAGCGGCACGCCCCAGCAGGTGCTGACCTGCGAACTGATCCAGGAGGTGTTTGGTGTCCAGGCGCTGGTCGACCTTCATCCGCTGCACCCTTACCCACGCATTACCTGGATAACCCGACCATGAACGCTCGCTTTCTGATCGCCCTGATAACGCTGCTGCTGGCGCTGCCTGCCACGGCCAGCGAGTACCCGCTGAACGTGCGCAGTTGCGAGCGCCTGGTGACGTTCAGCAAGGCCCCCCAACGGGTGGTGGTGCACGATGTGAACATGACCGCCATGCTGCTGCACCTGGGGCTGCGAGACAGCATCATCGGCTACACAGGGTTCACCCGCAGTAAACACCGTGACCCATGGATCGACGCTGCACTGGAGGGCGTGCCACAGCTGGCAAGCCGTTATCCTTCCATTGAAACGCTGCTGGCGGTCGATGCCGACCTGTTCTTCGCCGGCTGGAACTATGGCATGCACGTGGGAGGGGCGGTCACCCCCGCGACGCTTGCGCCCTTTGGAGTGCCGGTCTACGAGTTGAGCGAGTCCTGCGCTTGGGTCATGTCCGGCCAACGTGCGAGCTTCGATGATGTCTATCGCGACCTGGATAACCTGGGGCGCATGTTCGATCACCAGCGCCAGGCCCAAGCGCTGATCGGGCAGATGCGCCAGCGGATCGCCGGGGTGCAAGCGTGGGCAGGGCAGGCGCAACACCGACCACGGGTCTTCTTGTACGACAGCGGCGAAGATCGCCCGCTGACATCGGGGCGCCTGGGCATGCCGCAGGCACTGATCGACGCAGCCGGTGGTGTGAACGTGATGGACGACGTGGCCGCCAGCTGGACCCAGGTGAATTGGGAAAGCGTGGTAGAGCGCGACCCTGACGTGATCCTGATCGTCGACTACGGACCCAGGACCTGGCAGCAGAAACGTGATTTTCTGTTGCACCAGCCTGCGTTGAAAGACTTGCGGGCCATCCGCGAGCAGCGCTTCGTGCCACTGACCTACCTGCAGGTCACCCCCTCGGTGGAGAACGTCGAAGCCGTGGAGAAAATCGCCCGCGCCTTGCATCCCGAGCTGTTCGCAGCGGGGGCACCATGACCTTGGCGCGCAGCCCGGCGTGTTATGGCTGGCTGACCGTGGTGCTGGTCATCCTGTTGGTGGCGTCTTTGGTCGTGTCGCTGGCATTTGGCCCGGCATCGGTGCCCTTGACCCACGTCATCGGGATCGTCGCGCAACAGATAGGCATCGACTGGGGGCCTGCGCTCAGCAAGAGCCAGACGCACATCGTCTGGCTCATCCGTGCCCCGCGTGTACTGTTGGGCGCACTGGTTGGGGCAGGGCTTGCCCTGGTGGGTACGGCCCTGCAGTCCGTGACCCGAAACCCATTGGCAGACCCGCATCTGCTGGGTGTCAGCGCCGGCGCTGCGCTAGGTGCGGTGCTGGTGATGCTGTATGTCGGGGACTTTGTCGGTGTACTCAGCCTGCCGCTGGCTGCGTTCGTGGGGGCGACAGGGAGCATGCTGCTGGTGATCGGCGTGGCGCGCCGCGGCGGGCGCCTGGAAAGCGATCGCTTGCTGTTGGCGGGGGTGGCGGTGTCCTTCGTGCTGATGGCCGTGGTCAACCTGCTGCTCTATACCGGTGACCAGCACGCGGCGGCTTCGGTGGTGTTCTGGATGCTGGGTGGGCTGGGGGCTGCCCGCTGGGAGGTCATCTGGTTGCCGGCACTGTGCGTGCTGCTTGGGCTGTGTGCGCTACAGGTGATGGGGCGCGGCCTGAATGCATTGATGAGTGGCGAGCAGACCGCGATCAGCTTGGGCTTCTGTGGCCGGCGCCTGCGGCTTGAGGTGTTCATCTGCACCTCTTTGTTGACCGGGGTGCTGGTTTCGCTGTCGGGCGCCATCGGTTTCGTGGGCCTTATGGTGCCCCATGTAGCGCGCCTGCTGGTAGGGGCGGACAATCGGCGGTTGTTGCCGGTCAGTGCGCTGCTGGGTGGGGTGTTTCTGGTTTGGGTGGATGTGGCCGCCCGCACCCTCATCGCGCCGCAAGACCTGCCGATCGGCATTGCTACCGCAGCGCTGGGCGGGGTGTTCTTCATGCTGTTGCTCAAGCGGTGACGACACGGCAAGCCACCCTGGGGTGCTTGCCGTGCCCGGCATCAGAAGTCCAGGGTGAGCCCTGCATACAGCGCACGGCCGTCGCCGGGTGAGTGCAGTGACGCATCTGCTCCATCTGGGTCGTACCAGACGTACTCGTAGTAACGGTTGGTCAGGTTCTTCAACTGCAGGTCCGCGCTTATGGTTTCGCTGAGTTTGTACGTCGCCCCGAGGTTCATCAGCACGTAGCCGCCATAGGTACCTTGGGTGTTCTCCCGCTCCAGGTAGTAGTTGCTCTGCCCGTTCGCCCAGGCAGTGAGCTGCAGCTTTGGAGTAGCCTGGTAGCTGATGCCGGTATTCCACAGGTGATGTGGCACGTGATCGATTTCCTGGCCCTTGCTACCTGGTAATGCGCTGCTGGGCTCAAGGATCTTGGAGTACTGCCAGGAGTACGACATCCATACCTCGGTGCGTTCATCCGGGTGCAGGTTGACCTGCAGGTCGTAGCCCCAGCGCCGTGTCTCACCGACATTGTCCGACTCCCCACTCGGGTCGTTCAGGCGCCGGCTCACTTCGCCAGAGGCGTCCTGGCGCCAATAGGCCACACGGCCATCGACCCAGCTGGCCGGGGTGAACTTGACGCCGGTTTCCCAGCCTTGATTGATCGAAGGGGACAGGTCCTCGTTGCGCGGCGGCACCTTGTACGCGGCCGCACCGGTACCGACCTGGAAGGTGCGACCCCAGTTGGCGTAAACGCTGGCAAGCTTCCATGGCGAATAGACAATGCTGAGCTTGGGCTGCTTGATCAGCCCGTAGTCGTTGATGTCGTAGCCCTGTCCGGTCATCTTGTTGGTGAAGTCACCACTGATCTTGTCCACCCGGTAGGCCGGCACGATCTTGAGCGACTCCAATGGCTCGATCTCTGCCTGTACGTAGGCACCGACTGTGTTGAAGTCGAAGTCCTGGTCACGGGTCTGGGCCTGACGCACCCGTCCCACCGTGCGATAGCGCTCGCTGCGGTTCTGCTGCTTTTGCACATCGCTGCCACCTTCCAGCGCAAAGGCGTTCAGCCAGTGCACGTGTGGTCGCCAGGTCAGCGAAGTAAGGGCACCGTACTGATCCTCAAAGGTATCGCGCTCCTGCTGTGAGCTGCTGCGCCAGTACTGGGTCCAGCGACGGTCGTCATAGGTGTTGAGGTAGGTCTTGGCCGACCAGGACAGGGTCTCGGCCAGGTCAGTGTCCAAGTGCACGCTGACCTGGTTCATTCGCCGCGTGCCTTTGTCCGTGGCGTTGTAGTCATTGGTCATGCGCGGATGATGGCGGGCGTCGTCCTTGGTCAAGTATCCCGCTTCCTGGGCTTCGGACTCGTAGTGACGCGCGATCAGACCAAGGCGGTAGCTGCCATCGTCATGGGTATAGAACCACTTGCCGCCGAAACTGTACCGTTCGGTGTCGGCATGGTCGCGGTAACCGTCGACCTGCTGACGGGCGAAGAAGTAATTCTGCGTCCAATTGCCGGTCTCGATGCCCTTGGCCAGTTGCACTTCGCGGGTGTTGAAGCTGCCGTAGCGCAGGCGCGCTTTGTTGTAGTTGCCGCCGGTGCGGGTGTTGATGTTGACGTTGCCGGCAATGTTGTTTAGCCCATAGCGCGGGTCGCTGGTGCCGCGCACCACTTCGATGCTGTCGATGTCCAGGGGGAACACCGCGTCGATGAAGGGCATGTTGCCGTCATTGGTGTTGCTGGGGATGCCATCGATCAGCAACTTGACAGCATTCACTTCGCCTTCGCCATTGAAGCCGCGAAACGACAGTTTGCCCGAGGTGGTGCCTTGGTTGAACTCGGTGAGCATCACCCCCGGTGCCCGGCGCAACAGCTCCCAGCTGTAGGCGACTGGCAATTTTTCGAGGATATCACCGCCTAGAATATCCACCGAACTGAGCACGCTGCTGGTGGCCAGCGGGCCGCTTTCGGTGCTGGTCACGCTGACCGCACCGAGGGTTAGCGTCGAGTTCTCGGCAGAGCGTGTTTCGGCAACTGCCGATGACAAAGGGCTGAGGCTGTAAACAGCGAGCACGGGCAGGACGGCGCGTGCGGTATGACGAAACGCAGACATGAAGTGTTTCCTGAAGACAGTCGAGCAGCGCTGCGCACCGCATGTCGCGGGGCAGCAATGGGTAAGCAACGACGGGTCAGGCCAGGGGAGAGGCGCGGGGGTTGAGCTTGGGCCACTGTTCACGCGGCAACGGCAGCTTGTGGCTGTCACCGAGCAGCAGTGCGTCGGGCCAGTAGCGGGGGAACAGGTGGCGACAGTAGTCGCTGGCCAGCAAGGCATGCCCGGCATGGCCACAGCAGCAGTCACCCGCCTGATGCTTGATTGGCGGCTGATCGTCCAGTTGCGGCAGGTCGGCCTTGAGCTGGGCC
The DNA here is from genome assembly GCF_002812565.2 of Pseudomonas sp. SGAir0191. Lineage (NCBI taxonomy): Bacteria > Pseudomonadati > Pseudomonadota > Gammaproteobacteria > Pseudomonadales > Pseudomonadaceae > Pseudomonas > Pseudomonas sp. SGAir0191. Next base: position 3,600,610 of record NZ_CP025035.2, on the reverse strand, counting down.
AGCAGTGACTTGGGCAAGCTCTGCGCACCGTGCAGGCTGCAAAAGCTTCCCAGAATCAGCGATTGGCTGTCGATGCTGGGGGATTGCAAGGCACGATCGAGCGGCATCGCCAGCAGGTTGAACAGCACGGCAATGCCTGCAAGCAAACACACAAGTGAGCGTGCACGTACGGTCATCTGACCCCCAGGCGATCAAGGCCCGTATTAAGCCTCATTCGCGATCAGGTATGAAATGTCGCTGCTGCGCCCTATTGTCGCAGGGCGCCCGCCTGGGCGAGGCACCTGTTATTTGCCGCGAATCAGGCGCCGCAGTGCAAAGCGGTTGGGGTGGCAGGCTTCGGCGACCGTTCGCGGTACCGGCAGCGGTTCGCCGCAGACCCAGGCCGCCACCAGTTCTGCGCTGAGCGGCGCCGTGATCAGGCCTCGCGAGCCGTGGCCGCTATTGACGTACAGGCCCTCAAGCCAAGGGCACGCCACCTGCGGTACTTGTCGCGCGTCCCGGGCAAGCGCTGCATAGGCCTGGGCAAAAGCGTGGTCGTCGGCCAAAGGCCCGACAATAGGCAGGTAGTCCGGGCTGGTGCAGCGGAAAGCGGCGCGGCCTTCGAGCGCCTGCGCATCGAACCCCGCCGCGCCAAGACGGTGGGACAGGTCAGGGGAAATTTCGTCCAGCAGCGCCAGGTTGCCCTCGTGTTCGGCCGCCGTGGGGGTCAGGTCAGTGCTGTGGAAATCGAAGCTGGCGCCCAGGGTGTGCTCGCCGCATCGCGCGGGCGCCACATAGCCTTGCGCGCACACCACGGTGCCCAGCGCCCGGCTTTGGGGTGTTGCGGGCAGTCGGGTGACCTGGCCACGAATACGCTTGAGCGGCAAGCCGGCGCACGGTTCGAACCGTTTGACCTCGGCAGCACTGGCCAGGATCATCACCGGCGCGTCGGCCTGCAACTGGTCACCGGCCCAGGCCTGCCACCGCCCCGCGACTTTGTGCAGCGACAGCACCTCCTGGTGCGTGACCAGGCGGATGTTGGGATGCTCAAGCTGCTGGCGGCACAGGGCGGGCGGATGCACCCAACCGCCTTCGGGATAGAACAGCCCGCCTGCCGGTAGGGTGATGCCGGCGGTGGCCTGGGCCTGCTCCTGGGTCAATGCGTGCACAAGACCGGGGCCGAAGGCCTGCACCAGCTTGCCCTGGCGCGCCGCTTCCTTGTCGTCGAAGGCCAGTTGCAGGACGCCGCAGGCGTCCCAGTCCTCGCCGCGCTGAAGGTGCTCAAGCTGACGGCGGGTGTAACCGAAACCGGCGAGAATCATCCGGGACAACGCCGTGCCGTGCGCCGATAGCTTGAGGTACAGCACCCCCTGCGGGTTGCCGGACGCTTCCTGCGCCGCTGACCCATGCCGCTCCAGTACCGTGACCTGCCAGCCGCGTCGGGCCAGGCTTGCCGCCGTGCAGCTGCCGGCCAGCCCGGCACCCACCACCACGGCCTGTCGCGGCCCATCACCTGCCGGCGGGCGGGCATACCAGGGCGCTGTAGGGGCAGGGGTCGGGCCCACATACACCCCGCTCATCACTTCCCACTTCTTGCCGATGCCAGGCACCTTCTTCATGGCAAAACCCGCCTCCACGAGGCTGCGGCGTACCCAGCCGGTGGTGGTGAACGTACCCAGCACGGTACCGGGGTGGGACAGCCGCGCCAGTTGCGCGAACAGTGCCGGGGTCCACATGTCGGGGTTCTTGGCAGGGGCAAAGCCATCGAGGAACCAGACGTCGACCTGGGCGTCGAGCTCCGGCAATTGCTCGAGCACATCACCGATCAGCATGGTGAGGGTGACGCGTCCACCTTCGAAGGTGAATTGCTGATACCCCGGATGCACCGCCACGTATTGGGCCAGCAAAGGCTGGCTGTAGGCGGCCAGCTCCGGCCACAGACTGATGGCACGGGCCAGGTCATCGCGGGCCAGGGGGAATTTCTCGACGCTGACGAAGTGAAGCCGGGCATCTGCGTGGGCGTGTTGCGCGAACAGTTGCCAGGCGCAGTAGAAATTCATGCCGGTGCCAAAGCCCGTCTCGCCGATGACCATGCAGGCCTCAGGCGCCATTGCAGTGAAACGTTCAGCCAGGCGGGTTTGTCCGAGAAACACATGGCGGGTTTCATCGATGCCTTCATTGACGGCGAAGTACACGTCATCGTAATGCCGCGAATGAGGGCGGCCCTGTTCGTCCCAGTCGATCTGGGCGTGCTGGAGCGGGGGAGTTACGGTCATGGCAGGTGCACAGCGACAAGCGACTGAAGAAGTGGCGATAGTCGCATGACTGGGGCTTTCTTGCAGCCCGAGCTCCCAACCCAGGTGGGCTTTTGCGCTAGTCTTGTCTATCCATTGAAGGAGCCCGTGCATGTTCGAATCTGCCGAAATTGGTCACAGCATCGACAAGCAAACCTACGACGCCGAGGTACCCGCCCTGCGTCAGGCACTGCTCGAGGCCCAGTATGAGCTCAAGCAGCAAGCGCGTTTTCCGGTCATTGTGCTGATCAACGGCGTGGAGGGGGCCGGCAAGGGAGAGACGGTCAAGCTGCTCAACGAGTGGATGGACCCGCGCATGATCGATGTGCTCACCTTCGATCAGCAGACCGACGAGGAACTGGCGCGTCCACCGGCCTGGCGTTACTGGCGCGCCTTGCCGCCCAAAGGGCGCATGGGGGTGTTTTTCGGCAACTGGTACAGCCAGATGCTGCAGGGGCGCGTGCATGGGGTGTTGAAGGACGCGGTCCTGGACCAGGCCATCAACGGTGCCGAACGCCTGGAACAGATGCTGTGCGATGAAGGCGCGTTGATCATCAAGTTCTGGTTTCACCTTTCCAAGAAGCAGATGAAGGCGCGGCTCAAATCCCTCAAGGACGACCCCTTGCACAGCTGGAAGATCAGCCCGCTGGATTGGCAGCAGTCACACACCTACGACCGCTTCGTGCGCTTCGGGGAACGTGTGTTGCGCCGCACCAGCCGCGATTACGCACCTTGGCACATCGTCGAGGGAGTTGACCCCAATTACCGCAGCCTGGCCGTCGGGCGCATCCTGCTCGACAGCTTGCAGGCGGCCCTGGCCAATAACCCCAAGGGCAAGCACGTGGGCAATGTCGCGCCGCTTGGACGCAGCATCGACCAGCGTAGCCTGCTGGGTGCCTTGGATCTGAGCTTGCGTCTGGACAAGGCGGACTATCAGGAGCAACTGGTCACCGAGCAGGCGCGCCTGGCCGGTTTGCTGCGTCACAAGCACATGCGCCGTCATGCCTTGGTAGCGGCCTTCGAAGGTAATGATGCGGCCGGCAAGGGCGGTGCGATCCGGCGCGTGGCCGCTGCCCTGGATCCGCGTCAGTACCGGATCGTGCCCATTGCCGCGCCTACCGAAGAAGAACGCGGGCAGCCTTACTTATGGCGTTTCTGGCGGCACATTCCCGCGCGTGGCAAGTTCACCATCTTCGACCGTTCCTGGTATGGCCGGGTGCTGGTGGAACGGGTCGAAGGGTTCTGCAGCCCTGTCGACTGGATGCGCGCCTATGGCGAAATCAACGACTTCGAAGAGCAACTGGTGAATGCGGGCGTAGTGGTGGTCAAGTTCTGGCTGGCCATCGACCAGCAGACCCAGCTCGAGCGCTTCGAGGAGCGTGAGCAAACCCCGTTCAAGCGCTACAAGATCACCGAGGACGACTGGCGCAACCGCGACAAATGGGACGACTACAGCCAGGCCGTGGGCGATATGGTCGACCGCACCAGCAGCGAGATCGCGCCCTGGACGCTGGTTGAAGCCAACGACAAGCGCTGGGCACGGGTCAAGGTTCTGCGCACCATCAACGAAGCACTGGAAGCGGCGTTCGCCAAGCACAAGAAGTAGGCCGGGCTCGTACACCTGACATGAATGTGGGCTTGGGCAGCACAGCCGCGATCCGGTGTGTTGCCCGCATCATGCCCCCACAGAATGACGTGATGAATTCTTTTCCCGGCAGGGCTGCTCAGCTTACCTGCGCAACCCCGTAGAATTCAGCCACCCCCACCACGGATCTGATCGAGGACACCATGCACACCACCTCCGGCCGTTGGGTTCACGGCCTGCTGCTTGCCCTGCTGACGGCATTGCTGTGGGGCATCCTGCCGATCAAGCTCAAGCAGGTGTTGCAGGTGATGGACCCGTTGACGGTGACCTGGTATCGCCTGCTGGTGTCCGGTGGGTTGCTGTGCGCCTGGCTGACGGCCAACCGCCGCCTGCCGTCGTTCGGCCGGCTCACGCCCAAGGGCAGGGGCCTGGTTGGGGTGGCGGTGTTGGGCTTGATGGGCAATTACGTGCTGTACCTGATCGGCTTGAAGTTGCTCAGCCCTGGTACCGCGCAGCTGGTGGTGCAACTGGGGCCGGTGCTGCTGCTGGTGGCCAGCGTGTTCGTGTTTCGCGAGCGATTCAGCGTAGGGCAGGGGGTGGGGCTGTTGATCCTGCTGGCAGGCTTCGGGCTGTTCTTCAACCAGCGCCTGGAGGAGCTGTTGACCTCCCTTGGCGCCTACACCACCGGTGTGCTCACCATTGTGCTGGCCACCAGTATCTGGGTGTTCTACGCCTTGAGCCAGAAGCAGTTGCTGACGGTGTGGAATTCGCAGCAGGTGATGATGGTGATCTACCTGTGCTGCGCAGCGCTGCTGACGCCTTGGGTGCAGCCGCTGGAGGTCTTGCAACTGAGCCCCGTACAGGGCTGGCTGCTGCTGGCGTGCTGCCTGAATACGCTGGTGGCCTATGGCGCCTTTGCCGAAGCCCTGGGGCATTGGGAGGCTTCCCGGGTCAGTGCGACGCTGGCATTGACGCCATTGGTGACGTTCGTGGCGGTGGCACTGGCTGCGCTGGCGTGGCCTGATTATGTGCAGGCCGAGCAGATCAACCTGTTGGGGTATGTAGGGGCCGTGGTCGTGGTGGCAGGCTCTGCGCTGGTAGCGCTCGGGCCTTCGCTGGTGGCGGGATGGCGGGCACGTCGTGCCCGGCTGGCGCAAGTGTCCTAGGTGTCCTAGGTGTTGGGGGCGGGTAACACTTAGCTGGCCCAGATGCGGTGCAACGCAGTTGCTTGCACATCAAATGCGCAAGCCTTCTTGGCGTTGCCAAAAAAAGGGGCCACGCAGGCAGCCCCCCAACACCTCAACCCTTGCCACCCGGCGCCAGCATGTTTTCAGGCTTTACCCACTCATCGAACTGCTCGTTGGTCAGGTAGTCCAGCTCAAGCGCTGCCTCACGCAGGGTCTTGCCCTCACCATAGGCTTTCTTGGCAATCTCGGCAGCCTTGTCGTACCCGATATGCGGGTTCAGTGCCGTCACCAGCATCAGCCCCCGCTCCAGGTGTGCGGCCATCTGCTCGGCATCTGGCTCGATGCCCGCCACGCAATGCTCCTGGAAGTTGCGGCAACCGTCTGCCAACAATTCGATGGACTGCAGCAGGTTGTGGATGATCACCGGCTTGAACACGTTCAGCTGCAGATGCCCCTGGCTGGCGGCAAAGCCGATGGTGGTGTCGTTGCCCAGCACCTGGCAGGCCAGCATCGACAGCGCCTCGCACTGGGTTGGGTTGACCTTGCCGGGCATGATCGAGCTGCCGGGCTCGTTGGCGGGCAAGCGCACCTCGGCCAATCCCGCACGGGGGCCTGACCCGAGCAGGCGCAGGTCATTGGCGATCTTCATCAAGGCCACCGCCAGGGTTTTCAGCCCCCCAGCCAGGCTGGTCAGCGGCTCGTGCCCGGCCAGCGCTGCAAACTTGTTGGGCGCGGTCACGAAGGGTAGCCCGGACAGGGCAGCCAGCTCGGCAGCGATGGCTTCGGCGAAGCCCTGGGGCGCATTGAGGCCCGTGCCCACCGCCGTGCCGCCCTGGGCCAGCTCATACACCGCCGGCAGGCTGGCGCGGATGGCGCGCTGGGCATAATCGAGCTGCGCCACGAATGCCGAAACTTCCTGGCCGAAGGTGATCGGCGTGGCATCCATCATGTGCGTACGCCCGGTCTTGACCAGGCGATGGTGCCGGGCCGACAGCTCGGCCAGGCCCGAGGACAGCTCGGCGATGGCCGGCAGCAGTTGCTCGTGCACGGCCTGGGCGGCTGCGATGTGCATGGCGGTGGGGAAGCAGTCGTTGGAACTCTGGGAGCGGTTGACGTGATCGTTGGGGTGCACCGGCGACTTGCCGCCGCGCACCTGGCCGGCCAGTTCGTTGGCGCGACCTGCGATCACCTCGTTGACGTTCATGTTGCTCTGCGTGCCACTGCCGGTCTGCCAGACTACCAGTGGGAATTGATCGTCATGCTTGCCGTCGAGGACCTCGTCGGCGGCCTGCTCGATCAGCCGGGCAATGTCGGCGGGCAGGGCGCCGTTGCGGTCGTTGACGCGGGCAGCGGCTTTCTTGATCAGGGCCAGGGCATGCAGCACGGCGAGCGGCATGCGTTGCTGGCCGATGGCGAAGTTGATCAACGAGCGCTGGGTCTGGGCGCCCCAGTAGGCGTGCTCAGGAACTTCGACCGGCCCAAGGCTGTCTGTTTCGATACGGCTCATGCTGCATTCACTCCCTTGTCAGTCAGAATCAGCAGTTTAGGCCCTCATGCGACCTGGCGGTTCAATCGCCTGTCGTGCTACTTGAGCAGCTCGCCCTGGCGGGCGCAGAATGCTCGCTCTGAGGTACCGCCTCCCCCCTCCTGAAGGAAATGCAATGACCCGTCTTCGCGTCCTCTGTGCTGCAGTCGCCCTGGCTTGCGCCAGTGGCCAGGTCCTGGCCGCCACCGCCAGCCACAACGCCGCTGCCGAGAAATTCCTGACCCTGGCCAATGCCGACAAACTGGGCACGCCGGTGTACATGCAAGTGCAGCAGATGTTTGCCCAGCGCTTCGCCCAGACCAAGGCGCCTGCCTCCAAGCAGCCCGTACTGGAAAGCTACCAGGCCAAGGCCAACGCCGCGCTGGACAACGCCATCGGCTGGAACAAGCTCAAGCCCAAGATGGTCGACCTGTACACCCAGACCTTTACCGAGCAAGAACTCAAGGACCTGGTCAAGTTCTACGAGTCGCCCCTTGGCCGCAAGGTGCTGCGCGAGATGCCCAAGGTCACCCAGCAATCGGCTCAGCTGACCCAGCAGACCCTCGAACCTGCGGTGCCGGTGGTCAACAAGCTGCTTGAAGACATGACCAAGCAGCTGGACCCCAACTATGGCAAGGCAGCCGCGCCAGCCAAGAAGTGAGCACGGCCATGAACATGCAACAGCGTATCGAACAGCAACTGGCAAGCCTGACGCCTCAGCACCTGCAGGTGCTCGATGAAAGCCACATGCACAGCCGTGGTCAGCAGACCCACTACAAGGCGGTGATCGTGAGCGATGTGTTCGCAGGCCTGAACAGCGTCAAGCGGCACCAGAAGGTGTACGCGACCATGGGTGAGCTGATGAGCCAGATTCATGCGCTGGCCATTCACACCTATACCGGCGATGAGTGGGCGCAGGTCGGCAGTGCGCCGGCATCGCCTGTATGCGCCGGCGGCGGGCACTGAAACCTTGCTGTTGTTCTGGTAGAATCCGCTTCATCCCAAAAAGGGGCTGCTGCACAGCCCATCGCAGGTCCGCCAGCTGCTTCAGGTAAACCCACTGCGTTGACGCACCGGGCACCTGAAGCGGCAGGCGTGCCTGCGGTGGGCGTGCAGCGGCCCTTTGTTCATTGTGTAGCCCGGTCCGCCCCTTACGAGGGCAACCACCTGGAGAACCTGATTCATGTCACACCCTATCGTCGTCGCGGCGCTGTACAAGTTCGTCACCTTGCAAGACTACGTCGAACTGCGCGAGCCGCTGCTCAAGGCCATGCTCGACAACCACGTCAAAGGTACCTTGCTCTTGGCCCATGAAGGCATCAACGGCACCGTGTCAGCCACCCGCGAAGGCATCGACGGCCTGCTGGCCTGGCTGCGCAGCGACCCGCGCCTGGTGGACATCGACCACAAGGAGTCGTACTGCGACGAGCAGCCCTTCTACCGTACCAAGGTCAAGCTCAAGAAAGAGATCGTCACCCTGGGCGTGCCTGGGGTCGATCCCAACCAGGCGGTGGGCACCTACGTCGAGCCCAAGGACTGGAACGCGCTGATCAGCGACCCCGAGGTACTGCTGGTCGATACGCGCAACGACTACGAAGTGGCCATCGGCACGTTCAAGGGGGCCATCGACCCCAAGACCGAGACGTTCCGCGAATTTCCCGACTACATCAAGGCCAACTTCGACCCAGCCCGCCACAAGAAGGTCGCCATGTTCTGCACCGGCGGCATTCGTTGCGAAAAAGCGTCCAGCTATATGCTCGGTGAAGGGTTCGAGGAGGTCTATCATCTCAAGGGTGGCATCCTGAAGTACTTCGAGGAGGTACCTGAGGAACAAAGCCTGTGGGAGGGCGACTGCTTCGTGTTCGATAACCGCGTCACGGTTCGCCATGACCTGAGCGAGGGTGAATACGACCAGTGCCACGCCTGCCGTCATCCGATCAATGCCCAGGAGCGTACCTCGGAGCACTATTCGCCAGGTGTAAGCTGCCCGCACTGCTGGGATTCGCTGAGCGAGAAGACCCGCCGCAGCGCCATCGACCGGCAGAAGCAGATCGAGCTGGCCAAGGCCCGCAACCTGCCGCACCCGATTGGCCACAACTACAAAGCCGAGGCTTGATCCATGTCTGCGCGCCTGATCTACGTGATGGACCCGATGTGTTCATGGTGCTGGGGCTTCGCCCCGGTGGCCAGTGAGCTGATCGATCAGGCAAATCAGGCGGGCGTGCCGACCCATCTGGTAGTCGGCGGGCTGCGCAGTGGCAGTGCCGCGCTGGACGGCGCCACCCGCAAGTACATTCTCGAGCATTGGCAGGCCGTGGCCGAAACAACGGGGCAGCCTTTCACGTTCGAGGGCGCCATGCCCGACGGCTTTGTCTACGACACTGAACCGGCCTGCCGGGCACTGGTAGCGGCCCGCGAGCTGGACGGCGAGCGCCTCTGGCCCCTGCTGGCAGCCATACAGTCTGCGTTCTATGAAGGGGCTCATGACGTGACCACCGCCCCGCATCTGGTGGAACTGGCCGAGCAGGCGGGTTTCGAGCGCGGGCTGTTTGCCGAGGTATTCACCCGCGTCGAAACCCGCGCTGCGACCGCGGCGGATTTCGCCTGGGCGCAGGGCTTGGGCATCGCAGGGTTCCCGACCTTGCTGGCTGAGCGCAATGGTCAGCTGGCCTTGCTGACCAACGGTTATCAGCCGCTTGAGCGTCTGCAACCGTTGCTTGGCCGCTGGCTGCAGCAGGCCGCCAGTGCTTGATGTGCCCGGGTCGCCCGACCCGGCGCCGTCTAAGCCGGTGGGCTCGGCCGACCGGTTGAGCTGGTCGGAAATCCGTCGCCTTGCCCTGCACCATAAAAAGCAGCTGTGGACGGCGAACCTGATTGCCGTGCTGGCAGCGTGTTGCAGTGTCCCGATTCCATTGTTGCTGCCGCTGCTGGTGGATGAAGTGCTGCTTGGGCATGGCGATGCCGCGCTCAAGTGGATGAACCAGCTGTTGCCGTCTGGCTGGCAGGTCGCAGCGGGCTATATCGGCCTGATGTTATGCCTGACCTTATGCCTGCGCCTGGCGGCACTGGCGTTCAACGTCATCCAGGCCAGGCTGTTCGCCGGCTTGGCCAAGGACATCGTCTACCGGCTACGCATTCGCCTGATCGAACGGCTCAAGCGTATTTCCCTGAAAGAGTACGAGAACCTGGGCAGCGGCACGGTCACCACGCATCTGGTCACCGACCTGGACACCTTGGACAAGTTCGTGGGTGAGACCCTAAGTCGCTTTCTGGTGGCCATGCTCACCCTCACCGGCACGGCCGCCATCCTGCTGTGGATGCACTGGCAACTGGCGCTGCTGATCCTGTTGTTCAACCCGCTGGTCATCTACTTCACGGTGCAGTTGGGCAAGCGGGTCAAGCACCTGAAGAAGCTCGAGAACGACAGCACGGCACGCTTCACCCAGGCGCTGGCCGAAACGCTCGATGCCATCCAGGAGGTCCGCGCCAGCAACCGCCAGGGCTATTTCCTCGGTCGATTGGGCGTCAAGGCCCGCGAGGTGCGCGACTACGCCGTGGAGTCGCAGTGGAAGAGTGACGCCAGCGGCCGTGCCAGCGGGCTGCTGTTCCAGTTCGGCATCGACATCTTCCGCGCAGCGGCCATGTTGACGGTGTTGTTCTCGGACCTGTCGATCGGTCAGATGCTTGCCGTCTTCAGCTACCTCTGGTTCATGATCGGCCCGGTCGAGCAGTTGCTGAACCTGCAATATGCCTACTATGCCGCGGGCGGTGCGCTCAATCGCCTCAATGAGCTGCTGGCACGCGCCGACGAGCCCCAGTACCCGGCGGCCAGTGACCCCTTCGCCGGGCACGCCACGGTGGGCATCGAGGTCCGGGACCTGTCCTTTGCCTACGCCGACGAACCGGTGCTGGACAACCTGAACCTGGCCATCGCACCCGGTGAGAAGGTGGCCATTGTCGGCGCCAGCGGGGGCGGCAAGAGCACGCTCGTGCAGCTGCTGCTCGGGCTGTACAGCGCAGATGCAGGCACCATTCGCTTCGGTGGCGCCACCCTGCAGGAAATCGGCCTGGAAACCCTGCGTGAGCAGGTGGCGGTGGTGTTGCAGCATCCGTCGCTGTTCAACGACAGCGTGCGGGCCAACCTGACCATGGGCCGGGACTGCACCGACGATGCCTGTTGGCAGGCATTACGGATCGCCCAGCTCGACGCCACCATCGCCGCGCTCCCTCACGGGCTGGACAGCGTGGTCGGGCGCTCGGGTGTACACCTGTCCGGCGGCCAGCGTCAACGGCTGGCCATTGCACGCATGGTGCTGGCCGAGCCCAAGGTGGTCATCCTGGACGAAGCCACCTCTGCGCTGGACGCTGCCACCGAGTACAACCTGCACCAGGCGCTGGCGCGTTTTCTCAAAGGTCGCACCACACTGATCATTGCCCACCGCTTGTCGGCGGTGAAGCAGGCGGACCGGGTGCTGGTGTTCGACGGCGGTCATGTGGCAGAGGACGGTGACCATCAGCAGCTGATTGCCGAGGGTGGGTTGTACGCCAAACTGTATGGGCACCTGCAGCAGATCTAAGGGCTGTGTGAAATGGCTGGAGACGACGGGCAGGCGGGGCTGCTTGTAACACCACCTCACCGAGTATCGTAATGCGGTTCACTTAAGATCGTTAGGGCCGCTGCGCGGCCCATCGCGGCCGGTCCGGCGCCCCGGCGAGGCCGCTCCTGCAGGGGTCCCGTGTCACTCGAGATCGTGTAGCCCTACCTGCGCAGCCACTGTCTTTGCACCGTACTTGAAAGCTACCGAATTGGGTGTAGGAGCGGCCCTTGTGCCGCGATGGGCCGCGTAGCGGCCCTAAACGAACAACATCAAACCGAGTTCTCGAGCTTTTCACACCCAGACTAAGGCTTGAGCAATCGCAGGAATTCCACACCGGCCGGCGCCATCACCTGTTCGGCCCGCGTGATGACGCCGATCTCTCGTATCACGCCCGGATGATCCACCACCACCTTGCTCACTTCGTCACGGCCCTCGTCGGCCGACTCGGGCAACAACGCAACACCCTGGCCCTGGCGCACCAGGGCCAGCACAGTCGACATGTAATTGGCTTCAAGCCCTGCCGCCAGGGGCAGGCGCGCGTCGGCGAACAGCCGCTCGACCAGGTTGCGCACGCTGCTGTCCCGTCCGGTCAGCAGCATGGGGTATGCCGCCGCTTCGGCCAGGGTCACCGCTGTCCGCCTGGCCAAGGGGTGGTCGTGCGGCACGTACAGGCACAGGCGATCTTCGAGCAGGGCCTTGAACGCCAGCCCCTGGGTAGGCCGCGCCTGTACACCCAGGCCGAAATCCACTTCTTGCTCCAGCACCAGCGTATCGATGCGCTGGGCTACCACGTCGCGCAACCGGACCTCGATGCCGGGGAAGCGTTCGCGAAAGCGCTGCACCACGCCTGGCAGCAGCCCCGAGCATAGTGAGGGCAGGGCCGCGATGGTCAGTACGCCCCGACGGGAGGTGGCATGGTCGCGGGCCGCTTCGACGATGTTGTCCAGGTCGAGCAGCAACTTTTCCATCGGCAGCAATGCATGCTGACCGGCAGCGGTCAGGCCAACGTGGCGCGGGCTGCGTTCGAGCAAAGTCACCCCGAGCCAGTCTTCGAGTTGGCGAATCTGCACGGTGAGCGCCGAAGGCGACAGGTTCAAGGCCACGGCCGCTTTGGAAAAGTTGCCGGTTTGTGCCACGGCCAGGAACGCGCGGATGAGCTGGACCGCATTTTTCATTTTGTTTTTCCGAACGTGGCCTGCCGAATATTTCAATTCACAGAGCCTAACGCCGTTGTTATTACTTTTGCAAAACAACAACAGGGCCTTCTCTCGCAATTGCGAACCAGAGGCCGAAGAGGAAACCCCATGCTCGCCACCCTCGGTGTCGCCACTATCCTGTGCATGCTCGTGAGCATCATGAGCAAGCGCATCTCCCCCTTGGTCGCCCTGATTGCCCTGCCCATCATCGCGGCGCTGCTCGGCGGCTTCGGCCTGCAAACCAGCGCCTTCATCATCACCGGCATCAAGAACGTCGCCCCGGTCGTGGGCATGTTCGTCTTTGCCATCTTGTTCTTCGGCATCATGACCGACGCCGGCATGCTCGACCCGATCATCGATCGCATCCTCAAGCGCGTCGGCACACGCCCGACGCGCATCGTCATGGGCACGGCCTTGCTGGCCTTGCTGGTGCATCTGGACGGTTCGGGCGCAGTGACCTTCCTGGTGACCATTCCGGCGATGCTGCCGCTGTACACGCGCCTTGGCATGGACAAGCGCATTCTGGCCTGCGTCACGGCCATGGCGGCCGGGGTCAACTTCCTGCCCTGGACCGGCCCGGTGCTGCGCTCATCGGCAGCGCTGCACGTGCCGGTGGCCGACCTGTTCCAGCCGCTGATTCCGGTGCAGATCGTCGGGCTGATCTTTGTCTTCGCCTGTGCCTACTGGCTTGGGCGCCGCGAAGAACGGCGCCTGGGTCTGGGCCGCGACCAACTCGACGTCACGCCGCATCAGCGTACGCTCACTGACGCCGAGCGCGAGCTGCGCAAGCCCCGCCTGTTCTGGCCCAACCTGCTGCTGACCCTGGTGGTGATGGGGATCATGATCGCAGGGGTGGTGGACCCGGTGGTGATGTTCATGGTCGGCACCGTGCTTGCCTTGTGCCTGAACTACCCCAACGTGGACGCGCAGCGGGCGCGCATCGACGCCCATGCCAAGACCGCCCTGACCATGGCCAGCATTCTTCTGGCCGCTGGGGTCTTCACCGGCATCATGCAAGGCACCGGCATGCTCAAGGCCATGGCCGAGGTGGCGGTGGGGCAGATTCCCGCAGGGCACGGCCAACTGATTCCTGCGGTGGTCGGCTTTCTGTCCATGCCCTTGAGCCTGCTTTTCGACCCGGATTCGTTCTATTTCGGCATCATGCCGGTGGTCGCCGAGGTGGGCAGGGCCTTGGGCGTGGACCCGATGCAAGTGGCCCAGGCTTCGCTTCTGGGTGTGCACACCACGGGCTTTCCGGTCAGCCCACTGACCCCCGCGACCTTCCTGCTGGTCGGCCTGTGCAAGATCGAACTGGCCGATCACCAACGCTTTACCATCCCTTTCCTGTTCGCGGCCTCGGTCCTGATGACCTTGACCGCCCTGGTCATTGGAGTTTTCTAGATGAAAACCATACGCATCGGCGCTGGCGCCGGCTACTCGGGCGACCGCATCGAGCCGGCCATCGAGTTGGCGCAACAGGGCGAACTGGATTACCTGGTGTTCGAGTGCCTGGCCGAGCGCACCATCGCCCTGGCGCAGCAAGCGCGGCTGCTCGACCCGCACGGTGGTTTCGACCCCCTGCTCGGCGAGCGCATGCGCCGCGTGCTGCCCTATGTAGGCACAGGGGCCGACGGCACGCGGCGGCGCCTGCGCATCATCACCAACATGGGGGCGGCCAACCCACTGGGCGCGGCCAGTGAAATCCGCCGCATTGCGGCTGAACTCGGTATGCCTGGTATCAAGGTAGCGGCGCTGACCGGCGACGATGTGCTCGCCACCTTGCAGCAACGGCCCGAACAGACCCTCGACAACGGCGCCACCCTGGCTGAGCTCGGCGACCGGTTGATTTCAGCCAACGCTTATGTGGGCGCAGCAGGCATTGTGCAGGCCTTGCAGGCCGATGCCGACGTTGTGGTTACCGGCCGGGTGGCCGATCCGTCGCTGTTTCTCGCGCCGCAGCTGTTCGAGTTCGGCTGGCGCGAGGACGACTGGACGTTGCTCGGGCGCGGCACCCTGGTTGGGCACCTGCTCGAATGCGCAGGTCAGATCAGTGGCGGCTACTTCGCCGATCCCGGTGTGAAGGAGGTGCCCGACCTCGACCGCCTTGGCTTCCCACTGGCCGAAATCGATGCAACGGGCCATGCGGTGATCAGCAAGGTGGCCGGTTCCGGCGGGCGCATCGATACCGCTACCTGCACCGAGCAACTGCTGTACGAAGTGCATGACCCGGCCGCTTACCTTACGCCCGATGTGACCGCTGATTTCAGCCAGGTGGCGTTTCAGGCCCTGGCCCAGGATGAGGTCCTGGTGCAGGGCGCCGATGGGCGCGCGCGCCCAGAGGCGTTGAAGGTGTCGGTGGGTTTTCTCGACGGTTGGATCGGCGAAGGGCAGATGTCCTATGGCGGCCCTGGTGCAGTAGCCCGCGGGCGCCTGGCCGAAGCCATCGTACGCAAGCGACTGCAACTGACCGGTGTGGCCTGCGACGACATCCGCAGCGAGCTGATTGGCGTCAGTGCCCTGCACGGTGATGACCTGGGCCAGCGCGCCCAGGGCGAACCCTGGGAGGTGCGGCTGCGTGTGGCGGCGCGCTGCGCCTCCAAAAGCGATGCGGTGCGCATCGGCAACGAGGTGGAAACCCTTTATACCAACGGTCCCTATGGCGGCGGTGGGGCGAGCAAGTCGGTGCGTCAGGTGGTGGCGGTGGCTTCGCTGTTGCTGCCCAGGGACGCGGTGACCTTGCAGGTGCATCTGGAGGAGATGGCATGAGTACCCCGACAAAACTGCGGGACATAGCCCACAGCCGTACCGGCGACAAGGGCGACACGTCGAACATCTCGGTCATCGTCTTCGACTCGGCTGACTACCCGCGCCTGTCCCAGTGGCTCACGGTAGAGCGCGTCACGGCCCACTTTGCCGAACTTCTGGACCCGGCAGGGCCCGCCGTTCGCCGGTACGAGTTGGCGCAGCTCGGGGCGTTGAACTTCGTGCTGCCCGGTATCCTGCGCGGTGGTGTGACCCGATCGCTGGCGTTGGATGCCCATGGCAAGGCGCTGGGGGCGGCACTGCTGGACCTCGAACTCTGACGAGGGGGTGGCCAGCGGCGTGCGCGGTGGTCAAACTCGGCCCCCGCGTTACTTACCTTGAGTGGATCAAAAGCTAAGCTGTCACGACTTGATTGACGGTTTCCATGCGGTGTCTGCGACAATGTGTCCAGCACCGCGCCACGCTCAAACTGGCGAGCCAGACACGGCGCCCTGCAGGCAGCCGGCGTGGCGGCTATCATTGACTGAAATCACGCCCCTAAATTTTCATCGCGTTAATGGCAGATGGCCTACGCTGTGCTTTGTCTGGGTTGATTCGCGCCTTATCTGCTCTGTGACAGGGACTCCATGAAGGGACATCGCACTCAAGAAGCGCCCAAGCTACTCGGGCTCACCTGGCCATTCATCGCCGTGGTGGTTTTCCAAGTCGCCCTTGGTAGTCTCAGCCTCTACACGCTTTCTGCCGTGCGTGCCTACGTGGCGGGCGAAAGCTTGTGGTCCAAAGCGCAAAAAGACGCCATCTACTACCTCAACCTGTACGCCACCACCCGCGACGAAGCCACCTATGGCCGCTATCAGCAGGCCATCGTGGTGCCCCAGGGCGATCACCGCGCGCGCAAGCTCATGGATCAGTCGAGTCTGGACCTGGAGGCGGTCCGTCAGGCCGTCCTGCAAGGTGGCAACCACCCTGACGACGTGGAACGTATCATCTGGTTCTACCGTCACTTTCGCACCGTCAGCTACCTGCAGACAGCCATCAATTACTGGGACATCGGCGACGATTACCTGGCCAAGCTGAACGTGCTGGCCGGGGAGATGCACCAGCGCTTCGCCAGCGGGCCGGTCGATGAGCAGGTGATCCGTGCCTGGAAAAGCCGCATTGCCACCATCAACGAGGGGGTGACGCCGGCTGCCAAGGCCTTCAGCGATGCCCTGGGCGAGGGGTCGCGTGTCTTGCTGCGGGTACTGCTGATCACCAACCTGCTGACCGCGATGATCCTGATCACCATCGCCTGGCGGCGCTCCAGCAAACTGCTGGCCCAGCGCCAGGCGTTTGCCAACGCGCTGCAGGAGGAAAAAGAGCGGGCACAGATCACCCTGCAGGCTATTGGTGATGCGGTGATCACCACGGATGTGGAGGGCTTGATCGGCTACATGAACCCGGCGGCCGAGCAACTGACCCACTGGCAGGCCGGCCAGGCGCTGGGCCTGCCGTTGTCTGCACTGTTTACCCTGGTGGACGAGCACGATGTGGACGAGGGCCGCAGCCTGGTGGAACAGGTGCTCAGTGGCAGTTTGAAAGGCGGCGCCGAACATGCGCGGCTGATTCAGCGCCTGGACGGCAGTACGGTGTCGATCAATCTGGTGGGCTCGTCCATTGTCAACGACGGGCAGGTCAATGGCATCGTGCTGGTGCTGCACGACATGACCCAGGAGCGCCAGTACATCGCCAACCTCTCCTGGCAGGCCACGCACGATGCACTGACCGGCCTGGCCAACCGTCGCGAGTTCGAATACCGACTGGAGCAGGCGCTCAATGCGCTGGCGCGCCAGCCTGGGCGGCATTCGCTGATGTTCCTGGACCTGGACCAGTTCAAGCTGGTCAACGATACCTGTGGGCATGCCGCCGGAGACGAGCTGCTTCGGCACATCTGCGCCGTGCTGCAATCGGGCCTGCGTGAAGGCGACACCCTGGCGCGGCTAGGGGGCGATGAGTTTGGCGTGCTGCTTGAGAACTGCCCGTCCGAGCAGGCCGAGCGGATTGCCGAGCAGCTACGCCAGACGGTCCAAAGCCTGCATTTCGTGTGGAAAGGGCGGCCGTTCGTGACCACCGTCAGCATCGGCCTGGTGCATATCGCCCAGGCTCCCGGCACCCTCGAGGCGTCGCTGCGGGCAGCTGACATGGCCTGCTACATGGCCAAGGAAAAGGGGCGCAACCGGGTGCAGGTGTACCACGCCGATGACAGCGAGCTGTCCATTCGTTTTGGCGAGATGGCCTGGATTCAGCGCTTGCACGTGGCCCTGGAAGAGAACCGGTTCTGTCTGTACGCCCAGGAAATCGCGCCGTTGAAGGCCTTCGAGGGGCCTGGCCACATCGAAATCCTGTTGCGCCTGCACGATGAAAGCGGGCGCACCATACTGCCCAATAGCTTCATCCCGGCCGCCGAACGCTATGGGTTGATTACCGCGCTCGATCGCTGGGTGGTGCGCAACGTCTTCATCATCATCCGCCAATGCCTGGATGCAGGCCACCAGGGGCCGCTATCGACCTGCGCCATCAACTTGTCCGGTGCCAGCATCGGCGATGACAAGTTCCTCGAGTACCTGCAGCGCCTGTTCGCCGAATATGCTATTCCTCCGCGCATGATCTGCTTCGAGATCACCGAAACCAGCGCCATTGCCAACCTGGGCAGCGCCATCCGCTTCATCAATGAGCTAAAAGGCCTGGGTTGTCGTTTTTCACTGGATGATTTCTGTGCTGGCATGTCATCGTTCGCCTACCTCAAGCATCTGCCCGTCGACTTTCTCAAGATCGACGGCAGCTTCGTCAAGGACATGCTGGACGACCCGGTCAATCGGGCCATGGTCGAAGTCATCAACCATATCGGCCATGTCATGGGCAAGCGCACGATTGCAGAATTCGTGGAAACACCCATGATCGAGCAAGCGTTACAGGAAATTGGTGTCGATTATGCCCAGGGCTATCTGATCGAGCGGCCCCAGGTATTTACCTGTGACAGTCTGCATCGCCAACGGATTGCCGCCCGGCCTCTGTTGCAGCGGGCACCTGGCACGTTTCGTTAGTTAGCTGGAAATCACAAGGAACAAGGAGTAGACAGTGATTGATGCATTCGTTCGTATCGGGCCATTGATGGACCCGGCCAGTTACCCCAAGTGGGCCCAGCAACTGCTTGCCGATTGCCATGAGAGCAAGCAGCGGGTGGTTGACCATGAGGTGTATCGACGTCTGCGTGACGGCAAGTTGAAGCAAGCGACCATTCGCCAG
The DNA here is from genome assembly GCF_002812565.2 of Pseudomonas sp. SGAir0191. Lineage (NCBI taxonomy): Bacteria > Pseudomonadati > Pseudomonadota > Gammaproteobacteria > Pseudomonadales > Pseudomonadaceae > Pseudomonas > Pseudomonas sp. SGAir0191. The sequence goes on along the minus strand of NZ_CP025035.2, from coordinate 3,582,198 downwards.
TACCTGATCGGTGGCTGGCCGGTGGTGGAGCAGTTCTCGTTGTACATGGCCCATAACCTCACCAAAACCCGGTATGGCCGGCACCCAGGCGAGGACATGGCGCGGCGCTGGTTGATGCGCAATATCCGCGTGGAGCTCAACCATGCCGACTACTGGGTGAACTGGGCCCACGCCCACGGCATTCACCTGCACGACCTGCAGGCCCAGGATGTGCCGCCCGAGCTCAATGGCCTCAACGATTGGTGCTGGCGTGTGTGTGCCACGGAAAACCTGGCCATTGCCATGGCCGCCACCAACTACGCCATCGAAGGGGCCACCGGGGAGTGGTCGGCGGTGGTGTGTTCCACCGACACCTACGCGATGGGCTTCCCGGAAGAGCAGCGCAAGCGGGCCATGAAGTGGCTGAAGATGCACGCGCAGTATGACGACACCCACCCGTGGGAGGCGCTTGAGATCATCTGTACGCTGGTAGGCGAGAACCCGAGCATGGCCTTGCGCACTGAGTTGCGCCGAGCCATCTGCAAGAGCTATGACTGCATGTACCTGTTCCTGGAGCGGTGTATGCAGCTTGAAGCCACCCAGCACGAGCGGGCGAGCCCGGCGTTGGCGGCGGGGTGATTGCGCGGCTGTCGTGATGCAGGCCCCGCCCATCGCTGGCACCTCGGCGATGGGCGGGGAGACGAGTGCACATGCACAACGCTGTGTCAGGTAGGCGACCCCATCATTGGGCGTTGAATGCCTGCCCGTTCACATCCTTGCTGTCAGGCCCCATCAAGTAGAGGTAGACCGGCATGATTTGCTCGGGCAGCGGGTTGTCCTGAGGGTTCTCGCTCGGGTAGGCCTGCGCGCGCATGGCCGTACGCGTCGCGCCCGGGTTGATGCTGTTGGAGCGCACCGGCGCCACCCCTTCGAGCTCGTCTGCCAGGGTCTGCATCATGCCTTCGGTGGCGAACTTGGAGATGCCGTAGGCGCCCCAATAAGCGCGGCCCTTGCGCCCGACACTGCTGCTGGTAAACACCACCGAAGCATCTTCGGACTGCTTGAGCAGCGGCAGCAGGGTGCTGGTGAGCATGAAGGTGGCATTGACGTTGATGTGCATGACGCGCATGAAGTTGTCGCCCGACAACTGCTCCATGGGCGTGCGTGGGCCGATGATCGAGGCGTTGTTGAGCAACCCGTCCAGGCGCCCGAACTGTTCCTCGATCATGACCGCCAGCTCGTCGTACTGATGGGCGAGGGCGGTTTCCAGGTTGAACGGGATCACCACAGGCTGGGGGTGCCCGGCCGCTTCGATCTCGTCATAGAGCGCATTCAGGTTCGCTTCGGTCTTGCCGAGCAACAGCACCGTGGCGCCCAGGGCAGCGTAGGCCTTGGCCGCGGCGGCGCCGATGCCGCGCCCGGCACCGGTGACCAGGATGACCCGGCCTTTGAGCAGGTCGGGGCGGGCAGTGTATTCGAACATGTCAGATCCTTAGGCGTTAGCGGTGATCAGCAACCACAGAGGGCGCTGTCGATGACTTTACGCAGGTCCTGCGGGCTGTCCACCACCACATCGGCACCCCAGTTGTTGGGGTTGTCCTCGGGATGGATGTAGCCGAAGCGTACCGCTGCGGTGCGGGTGCCGGCATCGCGGCCGGATTCGATATCGCGCAGATCGTCACCGACGAACAGCACGCTGGCAGGGTCCAGCGCCAAGGTTTTGCAGGCCAGGATGAGCGGCTCGGGGTCGGGCTTGCTGTTCTTTACATGATCCGGGCAGATCAGCAAGGCCGAGCGTTCAGCCAGCCCCAGGCGCTGCATGATCGGCTCGGCGAAGCGCACAGGCTTGTTGGTGACCACGCCCCACAACAGCTTGCCTCGCTCGATGTCCTCCAGCAGCTCGGCCATGCCGTCGAACAGGCAGGTATGCACGGCGCAGTCGCGCTGGTAGCGCTCCAGGAACTCCAGGCGCAAGGCTTCGAAACCTTCGGCCTGCGGGTCCATGGCGAAGGTGGCGGCCACCATGGCGCGCGCACCCCCGGAGATCACGCCCCGAATCAGCGCGTCGTCGACGGCCGGCAGGCCTCGATCGGTGAGCATGGCCTGGCAGATGGCGATGAAGTCGGGCGCCGTGTCCAGCAAGGTGCCGTCCATGTCGAAGAGTACCGCTCGCAGGCGCATGCTTATTCCTCGCGCAGGGTCTGGATCATGTAGTTGACGTCCACATCGCTGCTGAGCTTGTAGTGCTTGGTCAGCGGGTTGTAGGTCAGGCCGATGATGTCCTTGACCTCAAGGCCGGCGACGCGGCTCCAGGCACCCAGCTCGGAGGGGCGGATGAATTTCTTGAAGTCGTGGGTGCCGCGCGGGAGCATCTTGAGGATGTACTCGGCGCCGACGATGGCCAGCAGGTAGGCCTTGGGGTTGCGGTTGATGGTGGAGAAGAACACCTGGCCGCCTGGCTTGACCATGCGGTAGCAGGCGCGGATCACCGATGAGGGGTCAGGCACGTGCTCGAGCATCTCAAGACAGGTGACCACGTCGAAGGCACCGGGCATTTCTTCGGCCAGGGCCTCGGCCGTGACCTGACGGTATTCGACCTCCACACCCGATTCCAGCTGATGCAGGCGGGCAACGGCCAGGGGCGCCTCGCCCATGTCGATGCCGGTCACCGAAGCGCCGCGCAGGGCCATGGCTTCGCTGAGGATGCCGCCGCCGCAACCCACGTCCAGCACGTTCTTGCCAGCAAGGTGGGCGCGCTCGTCGATCCAGTTGACGCGCAGCGGGTTGATATCGTGCAGCGGCTTGAACTCGCTCTCGCGGTCCCACCAGCGGTGGGCCAGCGCTTCGAATTTGGCGATTTCAGCGCGGTCGACGTTGCTCATTGAACAGTCCTCAGAAACGTGGGAATCAGCTTCACGTGGCAAGCTGCAAGGTGCATGACATACAGACGGTAGCGTTGGCCCAAGCGTTCGCACGGCGTCAGGCTTGTCTTGTCAGACGCCATGAGCCTTTTGCCCGCAGAGCTTGCGGCAGCTTTCTGTGCGTGGCCTGGCAGGCCCACGCCAGAGAGCGGGCGTTGGTGGTGCTTCGGCCAGCGGCTCTGTGCCCAACCTTGCTTGTGCTGCCGGGTGTCTGCGGCGCGCAGCTTGCGCTCGAAAAGGCCGAAGTATACCCGAGCGCTCAGGGCGCCGGGTCGCTATAATCGCCGGCTTTTGATACGCGAACGACGGGGAGAGGTGATGCGCGAGCAACTTTTGGCGGCCGAGAAGGTGACCGGAATCCGCTGGCAGGGCGGCGTTCTGCATCTGCTCGACCAGCGCCTGCTGCCATCCCAGGAGCACTGGCTGGCCTGCGACACTGTCGCGCAGGTGGCCACCGCCATTCGCGACATGGCCGTGCGTGGCGCATCGGCCATCGGCATTGTGGCGGCGTATGGGCTGGTACTGGCCGCCGAGGAGCGCCTGGCCGAAGGGGGCGACTGGGAGATGGACCTTGAAGAGGATTTCATGCTCCTGGCCGAGGCGCGCCCTACCGCAGCCAACCTGTTCTGGGCCCTGAACCGCATGCGCGAGCGCCTGCAACGCCTGCGTCCCGGCGAAGATGTGCTGGGTGCGCTGGAAGCCGAGGCGCTGGCCATTCACGAAAGCGATCGCGAGGCCAATCTGACCATGGCCCAACACGGCACCGAGCTGATCCGTCGGCACCAGGGCAATGCCCAGACGCTGCTGACCTATGGCAATGCCGGGGCCTTGGCCAGCGGCGGTTTCGGAACGGCGCTGGGTGTGATTCGCGCAGGCTTTCTGGAAGGGATGGTGGAGCGGGTCTACGCCGGGGAAACTCGCCCGTGGCTGCAGGGTTCGCGGCTCACGGCCTGGGAGCTGGCCAACGAAGGCCTGCCGGTCACCCTGTGCGCCGATTCGGCCCTGGCGCACCTGATGAAGACCAAGGGCATCACTTGGGTCGTCGTCGGCGCTGATTGCATCGCTGCCAATGGAGATGTGGCCAGCAAGATCGGTACCTACCAACTGGCGGTCAGCGCCATGCACCATGGGGTGCGCTTCATGGTCGTGGCCCCGAGCAGCAGTATCGACCTGAACCTGGAAACGGGCGACGACATCCCGCTTGAAGAGCGCGAACCGGATGAACTGCTCGACTATGCCGGCACTCGGGTGGCGCCGCAGGTGGAGGTGTTCAACCCGGTCTTCGACGTGACCCCGGCGGACCTGATCGATGTGATCGTGACCGAGCGCGGCATCATCGAACGCCCGGATACGGCCAAGCTGGCGCAGATGATGTGCCGCAAGCGTTTGCACTGAAGGGCGACACAGCAGTTGCGTTGCGCTCGACTGCCGGACGTGGCCCTCGGCAGGCGTTTTTCCATGCCTGGGCGCCCCTGCCGGGCACGCTGTCGAAAGCGGGCCTGGTGGTGCTCGCGGCTACCTTGCACCACGGCGCGGGCCCCTCGGCCTGGGCATGAATTCGCGGCCCGGCTGGCCGCTTGCCGCATCTCCCACTACCCCTGCCGTTGTGGTAATATCCGGCAGTTTCCAAGACCCCGCTGTGCGGCGGTCTTCATTGCGCAGATCCATGGCACAACTCATTGATTTGTCGTAAGTCGTCGCGGGCGAGTGCACTGCGGCGGCGAGCTTCGTTCGGCCCTTGATGGCGCTGCGAAGTTTCACCAGAAAAAGGAATCAGGCTTCTCATGGGCGAACTGGCCAAAGAAATCCTCCCGGTCAATATCGAAGACGAACTGAGACAGTCTTACCTCGACTACGCGATGAGCGTGATTGTCGGGCGAGCGCTGCCCGATGCGCGTGACGGCTTGAAGCCCGTGCATCGCCGCGTTCTCTTTGCGATGAGCGAACTGGGCAACGACTGGAACAAGCCGTACAAGAAATCCGCCCGTGTGGTCGGTGACGTGATCGGTAAGTACCACCCGCACGGCGACACTGCGGTCTACGACACCATCGTGCGTATGGCCCAGCCCTTCTCGCTGCGCTACCTGCTGGTCGACGGCCAGGGCAACTTCGGTTCGGTGGACGGCGACAACGCCGCGGCCATGCGATACACCGAAGTGCGCATGGCCAAGCTGGCGCATGAGCTGCTGGCCGACCTGCACAAGGAAACCGTCGACTGGGTGCCCAACTACGACGGCACCGAGCAGATCCCGGCGGTCATGCCGACGCGTATTCCCAACCTGCTGGTCAACGGTTCCAGCGGCATCGCCGTGGGCATGGCCACCAACATTCCGCCGCACAACCTGGGCGAAGTCATCGATGGCTGCCTGGCGCTGATCGATAACCCGGACGTCACCATCGATGAGCTGATGCAGCACATCCCCGGTCCTGACTTCCCTACCGCCGGCCTGATCAACGGCCGCCAGGGCATTATCGAGGCCTACCGCACCGGCCGTGGCCGCATCTACATGCGTGCCCGCTCCCAGGTCGAAGACATCGACAAGGTGGGCGGTCGCCAGCAGATCGTCGTGACCGAGCTGCCGTACCAGTTGAACAAGGCGCGTCTGATCGAGAAGATCGCCGAACTGGTCAAAGAGAAGAAGATCGAGGGCATCACCGAGCTGCGCGACGAGTCCGACAAGGACGGCATGCGCATCGTCATCGAGCTGCGTCGCGGCGAGGTGCCGGAGGTGGTGCTCAACAACCTGTACTCGCAGACCCAGCTGCAGAGCGTGTTCGGCATCAACGTCGTCGCCCTGGTCGATGGCCGTCCGCGGCTGCTCAACCTCAAGGACCTGCTCGAAGCCTTCGTGCGCCACCGCCGCGAAGTGGTCACCCGGCGCACCGTGTTCGAACTGCGCAAGGCGCGTGAGCGCGGCCACATCCTTGAAGGCCAGGCGGTTGCGCTGTCCAACATCGACCCGGTCATCGCGATGATCAAGGCCTCGCCCACGCCGTCCGAGGCCAAGGAAGCCCTGGTGTCCACCGCCTGGGAATCGAGTGCCGTGCAGGTCATGGTCGAACGTGCCGGCGCCGAGTCGTGCCGCCCGGCCGACCTGCCTGAACAGTATGGCCTGCGCGACGGCAAGTACTACCTCTCGCCGGAACAGGCCCAGGCCATCCTTGACCTGCGGCTGCACCGCCTGACTGGCCTGGAGCACGAGAAGCTGCTGGCCGAGTACCAGGAAATCCTGGAACAGATCGGTGAGCTGATCCGCATTCTCAACAGCGCCGAGCGCCTGATGGAAGTCATCCGCGAAGAGCTCGAAGCGATTCGCGCCGAGTACGGCGATGCCCGTCGCACCGAAATCCTCAATGCCAGCCACGACCTCAACTACGGCGACATGATCCCGGAAGAAGAGCGTGTGGTGACCATTTCCCATGGCGGGTATGCCAAGACCCAGCCATTGTCCGCCTACCAGGCCCAGCGCCGTGGCGGCAAGGGCAAGTCGGCCACCGGCGTGAAGGACGAGGACTACATCGAGCACCTGTTGGTCGCCAACAGCCACGCTACCCTGCTGCTGTTCTCCAGCAAGGGCAAGGTGTACTGGAAGAAGACCTACGAAATCCCCGAGGCGTCCCGCGCTGCCCGTGGTCGCCCGCTGGTCAACCTGCTGCCGCTGGAAGAGGGTGAGCGCATCACCGCCATGTTGCAGGTCGATCTTGAAGCCTTGCAGCAGAACGCCGACCTCGAAGAAGAACTCGAAGACGCCGATGACACCGTGCTCGAAGGCGAGCTGGTCGAAGTGGAGGAAGTGGACGAGGAAGAAGGCGACACCCCCGAGTGGGCGGCAGAGCCTACCGGCGCTTACATCTTCATGGCCACCGCCTCCGGCACCGTCAAGAAGACGCCGCTGGTCCAGTTCGCCCGTCCTCGCTCCAACGGCCTGATCGCCCTGAAGCTCAAGGAAGGCGACACCCTGATCGCGGCGGCCATCACCGATGGCGCCAAGGAAGTCATGATGTTCTCCGACGCCGGCAAGGTCATCCGCTTTGCCGAGAGCGTGGTGCGCGAAATGGGCCGTACCGCCCGTGGCGTGCGCGGCATGAAGCTGGGCAAGGGCCAGCAGATCATTTCGATGCTGATCCCGGAGTCCGGCGCGCAGATCCTCACCGCGTCCGAGCGTGGCTATGGCAAGCGTACCCCGCTGTCCAAGTTCCCCCGTCGCGGCCGTGGCGGCCAGGGCGTGATCGCCATGGGTACCAAGGGGCGCAACGGTTTGCTGATCGGCGCCATCCAGGTGCAGGAAGGTGAGGAAATCATGCTGATTTCCGATCAAGGCACATTGGTGCGTACCCGGGTCGGCGAGGTGTCCAGCCTGAGCCGTAACACCCAGGGCGTGACGCTGATCAAGCTGGCCTCCGACGAGACGCTGGTGGGCCTTGAGCGTATCCAGGAGCCGTCCGAGGAAGAGCTCGATGCGCTTATCGAGCTGGACGAGGAGGGCGTGGAGGCCCAGGCCCCTGACGAGCAAGATGCGGCGGGCGCCGAAGAGGCCCCGCAAGAGTAAGTGCGCTGAACCCGAACGGGGCGACCAAGGTCGCCCCGTTTGACTGATCAAGCCAGGCATTTGGCCTGCAAAGGCCCCAAGCGGGCCTGGGCCACCGAATTACGATGTTGTTCTATTTGGCAGAGCGAGAGTGGATGTGAGCAAACGAGCCTTTAACTTCTGCGCAGGCCCTGCCGCGCTTCCTGATGCCGTGCTGCAGCGCGCCCAGGCCGAGATGCTGGACTGGCACGGCAAGGGCCTGTCGGTCATGGAAATGAGCCACCGCAGCGACGACTACGTGGCCATCGCCGAGAAGGCCGAGCAAGACCTGCGTGACCTGCTGTCCATCCCCTCCAATTACAAGGTGCTGTTCCTGCAGGGCGGCGCCAGCCAGCAATTTGCCGAAATCCCGCTCAACCTGTTGCCAGAAGGCGGCACCGCTGACTACATCGAGACCGGGATCTGGTCGAAAAAGGCCATCGAGGAAGCGCGCCGCTTCGGCAACGTCAACGTCGCTGCCAGCGCCAAGCCCTACGACTACCTGGCCATCCCCGGCCAGAACGAGTGGAACCTGACCGCCAACGCAGCCTACGTGCACTATGCGTCCAACGAGACCATCGGTGGCCTGCAGTTCGACTGGGTGCCACAGACCGGCGATGTGCCGCTGGTGGTGGACATGTCCTCCGACATTCTCTCGCGCCCCATCGACGTGTCGCAGTTCGGCCTGATCTACGCAGGTGCCCAGAAGAACATCGGCCCCAGCGGGCTGGTGGTGGTGATCGTGCGGGAAGACCTGCTGGGCCATGCCCGCAGCAGTTGCCCGACCATGCTCGATTACAAGGTCTCGGCAGACAATGGCTCGATGTACAACACGCCTGCGACTTACGCCTGGTACCTCTCGGGCCTGGTCTTCGAGTGGTTGAAGGAGCAGGGCGGTGTGGACGCCATGGAACAGCGCAACCGTGCCAAGAAAGACCTGCTGTACGGGTTCATCAATGCCAGCGCGTTCTACAGCAACCCGATCAGCGTCAATGCCCGGTCGTGGATGAACGTGCCGTTCCGCCTGGCCGACGAACGCCTGGACAAGGCCTTCCTGGCCGGTGCCGAGGCCCGTGGCTTGCTCAACCTCAAGGGGCACCGGTCGGTTGGAGGCATGCGTGCATCCATCTACAACGCCCTGGGTCTGGATGCGGTCGAAGCCCTGGTCGCCTACATGGCTGAATTCGAGAAGGAGCACGGTTGATGTCCGAGCATGAACTGCAGGCGCTGCGTGTGCGCATCGACAGCCTCGACGAAAGGATTCTTGAGCTGATCAGCGAGCGTGCTCGCTGCGCCCAGGAAGTGGCCAAGGTCAAGACCGCGTCGCTGGCCGAGGGCGAGGCGCCGGTGTTCTATCGTCCCGAGCGCGAGGCAGCCGTGCTCAAGCGCGTGATGGAGCGCAACAAGGGTCCGCTGGACAACGAGGAAATGGCGCGGCTGTTCCGCGAAATCATGTCCTCGTGCCTGGCACTGGAAGAACCGCTCAAGATCGCTTACCTGGGCCCTGAAGGTACCTTCACCCAGGCCGCCGCCATGAAGCATTTCGGTCATGCCGTGGTCAGTCGCCCGATGGCGGCCATCGACGAGGTGTTCCGTGAAGTGGCGGCCGGGGCTGTGAACTTTGGCGTGGTGCCGGTGGAAAACTCCACCGAAGGCGCAGTCAGCCACACCCTGGACAGCTTCCTCGAGCACGACATGGTGATATGTGGCGAAGTGGAGCTGCGTATTCACCACCATCTGCTGGTGGGTGAGAACACCAAGACCGACAGCATCAGCCGCATCTACTCTCATGCCCAGTCCCTGGCCCAGTGCCGCAAGTGGCTCGATGCCCATTACCCCAACGTCGAGCGTGTGGCGGTGTCGAGCAATGCCGAGGCTGCCAAGCGCGTCAAGGGTGAGTGGAACTCGGCGGCCATCGCCGGCGACATGGCGGCCAACCTGTACGGCCTGACCCGTCTTGCCGAGAAAATCGAGGACCGTCCGGACAACGCCACGCGGTTCCTGATGATCGGCAACCAGGAAGTGCCGCCCACCGGGGACGACAAGACGTCGATCATCGTCTCGATGAGCAACAAGCCCGGTGCGCTGCACGAGCTGTTGGTGCCGTTCCACCAGAACGGTATCGACCTGACCCGCATCGAGACCCGGCCTTCGCGCAGTGGCAAGTGGACCTATGTGTTCTTCATCGACTTCGTCGGCCATCATCGCGATCCGCTGATCAAGGCGGTGCTAGAGCAGATCAGCCAGGAGGCGGTGGCGCTGAAAGTGCTGGGGTCTTATCCGAAGGCGGTGCTTTGACGCGCAACCTTCCGGGTCGGTGCACGGCCCCGTAAGTCCTCATGGACTGCCTCGATTTTCGTACAGGGTTCATACCAGTGGTAAAAGCAGCAAACACCAAACCCGCCCCGATCATCGACCGCCTGGTGGTGGTCGGCCTCGGTCTGATCGGTGGCTCGTTCGCCAAAGGCCTGCGTGAAAGCGGCCTGTGCCGCGAAGTGGTCGGCGTCGACCTCGATGCGCCGTCGCGCAAGCAGGCCGTTGCCCTGGGCGTGGTCGACCGCTGCGAAGAGGACCTGGCCACGGCCTGCCTTGGCGCCGATGTGATCCAACTGGCCGTGCCAATTCTGGCCATGGAGAAAGTTCTGGCGCGCCTGGCCCGGCTCGATCTGGGTGAGGCCGTGATCACGGACGTTGGCAGTGCCAAGGGCAACGTCGTGCGCGAAGCGCGTTCGGTGCTTGGCGAGCGCTTGTCGCGCTTCGTGCCTGGCCACCCCATCGCTGGCTCCGAGCAGAGCGGGGTGGAGGCGTCCAACGCCAGCCTGTTCCGTCGGCACAAGGTCATCCTCACGCCGCTGGCCGAAACCGACCCTGCAGCGCTGGCCCTGGTCGATCGCCTGTGGCGTACGCTGGAGGCTGACGTTGAGCACATGCCGGTCGAGCGCCATGACGAAGTGCTGGCCGCGACCAGCCACTTGCCACATCTGCTGGCCTTCGGGCTGGTCGATTCGCTGGCCAAGCGCAATGAAAACCTGGACATCTTCCGGTACGCTGCGGGAGGTTTTCGCGATTTCACGAGAATCGCCGGTAGCGACCCGACCATGTGGCATGACATTTTTCTCGCCAACCGCGACGCTGTCCTGCGCACACTCGATACATATCGCAGTGATCTCGACGCCCTGCGCGACGCGATCGCTGAAGGGGACGGGCACCAGCTGCTGGGTGTTTTCACCCGCGCTCGGTTTGCCCGCGAGCATTTCAGTAAAATCCTGGCCCGCCGGGCCTATGTGGACGCTATGAACGCCAACGATCTGATTTTCCTGGCCCAACCCGGTGGCCGCCTGAATGGGCGAATCCGCGTACCGGGCGACAAGTCGATTTCCCATCGCTCGATCATGCTCGGCTCGCTGGCCGAAGGCACCACCGAGGTCGAGGGTTTCCTCGAAGGTGAGGATGCCCTGGCGACCTTGCAGGCTTTTCGCGACATGGGCGTGGTCATCGAAGGCCCTCATCAGGGCCGCGTGACCATCCATGGCGTCGGCCTGCACGGCCTTAAGCCACCGCCTGGCCCGCTGTACGTGGGCAACTCCGGTACCTCGATGCGCCTGCTGTCGGGCCTGCTGGCCGGCCAGTCGTTCGACGTCACCATGACCGGCGACGCCTCGCTTTCCAAGCGCCCGATGAACCGGGTGGCCAACCCGCTGCGCGAAATGGGGGCTGTGGTCGAGACCGGTCCGGACGGCCGTCCGCCGCTGACCATTCGTGGCGGCAGCAAACTCAAGGCGCTGACCTACACCCTGCCGATGGCCAGTGCCCAGGTCAAATCCTGCCTGCTGCTGGCTGGCCTGTACGCCGAAGGCAAGACCACCGTCACCGAGCCTGCGCCGACCCGTGACCACACCGAGCGCATGCTGCGCGGCTTCGGTTATTCGGTCGAAACAAACGGCCCGGTCGCTTCGCTGCAAGCTGGCGGCAAGCTGACCGCGACTCGCATCGAAGTGCCTGCGGACATTTCGTCGGCAGCGTTCTTCCTGGTGGCGGCGTCCATTGCCGAGGGTTCGGAGCTGGTGCTCGAACATGTCGGCATCAACCCGACCCGTACTGGCGTCATCGACATCCTGCGCCTGATGGGTGGCGATATCACCCTGGAAAACCAGCGTGAAGTCGGTGGTGAGCCGGTGGCCGACCTGCGCGTGCGCGGTGCCAAGCTCAAGGGCATCGATATCCCTGAAGAGCTGGTGCCGCTGGCCATCGATGAGTTCCCCGTGCTGTTCGTTGCCGCTGCCTGCGCTGAAGGGCGTACCGTGTTGCGCGGTGCCGAAGAATTGCGGGTGAAAGAGTCCGATCGCATCCAGGTGATGGCCGACGGCTTGATGACCCTGGGCATCCAGTGTGAGCCCACTCCCGATGGCATCATCATCGACGGCGGGCAACTGGGTGGTGGTGAGGTGCATGGGCACGGTGACCACCGCATTGCCATGGCCTTCAGCGTGGCATCGCTGCGCGCCAGCGCGCCGATTCGTATCCATGACTGCGCCAACGTCGCCACCTCGTTCCCCAACTTCCTGTCGCTGTGCGCTGAGGTTGGCATCCGCGTGGCCGAAGAGGGCAAGTCGTGAGCACCTTGACGCCGGTCATCACCATTGATGGACCCAGTGGTTCCGGCAAGGGGACCGTGGCCGGTCTGATGGCACGCGAGCTGGGTTGGCGGCTGCTGGATTCGGGCGCGCTGTACCGTCTGCTGGCCTTCAATGCCAGCAACCACGGCGTGGACCTGACCAATGAGGAACTGCTGACCCAACTTGCCGCCCATCTGGATGTGCAATTCATTGCCGCCGAGCCCGGTAAACTGCAGCAGATCATTCTCGAGGGTGAGGATGTCAGCAACGTGATCCGCACCGAAACCGTCGGTGCCGGCGCTTCGATGGTCGCTTCGCTGCCTGCGGTGCGTGATGCACTGCTGGTGCGCCAGCGCGCCTTTCGCGAGGCGCCAGGCCTGATCGCCGACGGTCGTGACATGGGCACGGTGGTGTTTCCGGACGCGCCGCTGAAAGTGTTTCTGACCGCCAGTGCCGAGGAACGTGCCCGCCGCCGTTACCTTCAGTTGAAGGGCAAGGGTGAAGATGTTAGTCTGTCGAGTCTGCTGGATGAGATTCGTGCGCGTGACGAGCGCGACACCCAACGTGCAGTGGCCCCGCTAAAACCTGCGGCCGACGCCATTCAGTTGGACTCAACCGAGTTGTCCATCGAGCAGGTGTTGCAACGTATCAGGAGCGAGCTCGCCTTGCGCGATCTCCTCTGATAACCAGGAAGGCAGGCAGGGGCACCAGTCAACGTCCTGCCCGCCTTCCTTTATCTAAACGAAACCCACATTGTCTGGAATGTGGCGATGGGCGTCTGTTTCGCCCGAATCTACAGGAATTAAAATGAGCGAAAGCTTTGCAGAACTCTTTGAAGAAAGCCTGAAAACCCTCAATCTTCAGCCGGGTGCGATCATCACCGGTATCGTTGTCGACATCGACGGCGACTGGGTTACCGTACACGCTGGCCTGAAGTCCGAGGGCGTCATCCCGCTCGAGCAGTTCTACAACGAAGCTGGCGAGCTGACCATCAAGGTCGGTGACGAAGTGCACGTTGCGCTGGACGCGGTCGAAGACGGCTTTGGCGAAACCAAGCTGTCCCGTGAAAAAGCCAAGCGCGCCGAGTGCTGGATTGTTCTGGAAGCAGCTTTCGCCGCCGAAGAAGTGGTCAAGGGCGTTATCAACGGTAAGGTTAAGGGCGGCTTCACTGTCGACGTTAACGGCATCCGTGCGTTCCTGCCGGGCTCCCTGGTTGATGTCCGCCCAGTGCGCGACACCACCCACCTGGAAGGCAAAGAGCTGGAATTCAAGGTCATCAAGCTCGACCAGAAGCGCAACAACGTTGTCGTTTCCCGTCGCAGCGTGCTGGAAGCCGAGAACTCCGCCGAGCGCGAAGCCCTGCTGGAAACCCTGCAGGAAGGCCAGCAAGTCAAAGGTATCGTCAAGAACCTCACCGACTACGGCGCATTCGTGGACCTGGGCGGTATCGACGGCCTGCTGCACATCACCGACATGGCTTGGAAGCGTATCAAGCACCCATCGGAAATCGTTAACGTTGGCGACGAAGTCGACGTACGCGTTCTGAAGTTCGACCGCGAGCGCAACCGCGTTTCGCTGGGTCTGAAGCAGATGGGCGAAGATCCGTGGGTAGCTATCACTGCCCGTTACCCAGAAGGTACTCGCGTACAGGCTCGCGTAACCAACCTGACCGACTACGGCTGCTTCGCTGAGCTGGAAGAAGGCGTTGAAGGTCTGGTACACGTTTCTGAAATGGACTGGACCAACAAGAACATCCACCCGTCGAAAGTCGTTCAGGTTGGCGACGAAGTGGAAGTCATGGTTCTGGACATCGACGAAGAGCGTCGTCGTATCTCCCTGGGCATCAAGCAGTGCAAGTCCAACCCATGGGAAGACTTCTCCGGCCAGTTCAACAAGGGTGACAAGATCACCGGTACCATCAAGTCGATCACCGACTTCGGTATCTTCATCGGTCTGGACGGCGGCATCGACGGTCTGGTTCACCTGTCCGACATCTCCTGGAACGAAACCGGCGAAGAAGCCGTACGTCGTTTCAAGAAGGGCGACGAGCTGGAAACCGTCATCCTGTCGGTTGATCCAGAGCGCGAGCGCATCTCCCTGGGCATCAAGCAGCTGGAAGACGATCCGTTCTCCAACTTCGTTGCTGTCAATGACAAGGGCGCTATCGTCAAGGGCATCGTGAAAGAAGTTGACGCCAAAGGTGCCATCGTCACCCTGGCCGACGACATCGAAGCCACTCTGAAAGCTTCCGAAATCAGCCGTGACCGCGTTGAAGACGCGCGTAACGTTCTGAAGGAAGGCGAAGAGATCGAAGCCAAGATCATCAGCGTTGACCGCAAATCGCGTGTCATCAGCCTGTCGATCAAGTCCAAGGACGACGCTGAAGAGCGTGAAGCCATCCAGAGCCTGAAAAACGCTCCGGAAGCGGCTGCCGATACCACCATGGCTGCGCTGCTGCGCGAAGCAATGGCCAAGCAGAACTGAGTTCTGTTTGATCGGTAGAAAGGGCGACCCTCGGGTCGCCCTTTTTTATGGGCGTTATCTACGCCTGCTTGGGGTGTGACCCTACGTTTTTCGTGGTTGAACTCGCTTGCCTCAACCCGCTAAGGTCCCGACCTTGATTTTCGAGAGACAACCATGGGCTATCTGATCATCGTCGCGCTTATCCAGGCGTTCTCTTTCAGCTTGATAGGCGAGTATCTGGCCGGTCACGTCGACAGTTATTTTGCCGTGCTTGCCCGCGTGGTGCTGGCGGGCTTGGTCTTTCTGCCGTTGACCCGTTGGCGGCAAGTAGAACCGCGCTTTGTACGCTCGATGCTGCTGATAGGCGCCTTGCAGTACGGCATCACCTACGTGTGCCTTTACTTGAGCTTTCGTGTGCTCAGCGTACCTGAGGTGTTGCTGTTCACCATTCTTACACCGCTGCACGTGACTCTGATCGAAGACGCCATGAATCGGCGGTTCAACCCATGGGCGCTGGTGGCAGCGCTGGTGGCTGTGGCCGGAGCGGCAGTGATTCGCTTCGACAGCATCAGTGGCGAATTTTTCATGGGCTTCCTGTTGCTGCAGTTGGCCAACTTCACGTATGCCGCGGGCCAGGTGTTGTATCGGCATCTGGTTGCCCGGTTCCCCAGCGACCTGCCGCACTATGCGCGGTTCGGCTATTTCTACCTGGGGGCGTTGTTGGTGGTCCTACCTGCGTTTGTGTTGTTCGGCAACAGCGCACACCTGCCCAGCACCTCGGTGCAATGGGGCGTCTTGGTGTTTCTGGGGCTGTGCCCCACGGCGCTGGGCCTGTACTGGTGGAACAAGGGAGCTTGCCTGGTATCGGGTGGCACACTTGCCGTCATGAACAACCTGCACGTACCAGTGGGGCTGCTGCTCAACCTGCTGATCTGGAACCAGCATGAACCGCTTGGACGGCTGCTGGCAGGCGGTGCCATTATTCTGGGGTCGGTATGGTTGAGTCGTTTCAGTGGACGGGCACAGGCCCCGATGCCCGGCAAAGCCTGACATGCATACCGTTTTCGTGATTGTTGCACCGATCTTCGCCTTGATCATCGTCGGCTACCTGTGCCGCCGCACCAACAAATTGGGCGACAAGGCGGCGGCCGAAATCAACAAGATGGTGGTCTGGTTGTGCCTGCCGGCCTTGCTGTTCAAGGTCACCGCCACGGCCACCTGGGCCGAAATCTGGCACCCTGGGTTCATCGCCGCATTTGGCGCCGGGGCGCTGGCGATGTTTGCGATTACCCTGCTGTGGCGGCTGCGTGGCGGCCATGGATTAGTGGCGTCGAGCATCGATGGGCTGAGTGCCGGCTACGCCAATACCGGCTACATCGGCATTCCCTTGTGCCTGCTGCTGTTCGGTCAGCCTGGCTTGCAGCCAGCGCTGATTTCGTCGTTGATCGTGGTCTGCCTGGTATTTGCCCTGTCGCTGATGCTGATCGAGATCGGCTTGCAGGATGAGCCCGAGGTGGGCCGCGCCGTGGGTCTGGTGCTCAGGGCGCTGGCCAAGAACCCGCTGGTCGTCGCGCCGCTGGCAGGTGCAGCGTGGGCCATGACCGGGCTGGGGCTGGCCGAACCGGTGATGCACTTGCTCGACATGCTCGCATTGGCCACCACGCCCTGTGCATTGGTGTCGCTCGGAGCATTTCTGGCAGAGAAACAGCCGCGCGCACAGGCCAGCCCCTGGCCGCTGGTAGTGTTGAAATTGGTCGGCCAGCCGGCGCTGACTTGGGTCCTGGCCTACAAGGTGTTTCACCTGCCCGAGATGTGGGCCGCCTCGGCCGTGCTGCTGGCCGCGCTGCCCACCGGCACTGGGCCGTTCATGCTGGCGGAGTACTACAACCGGGATGCGGGGTTGATATCCAGGACCATTCTCTGGTCAACGGTAGTCTCGCTGCTCACCTTGACGGCGCTGCTGTACGCATTGGGGTATGCGCAATGAATGAGCGGTTCAAACGTTTACAGATTCGGGTCGCGTTCAGCAAGACGCTGGCCGGGCCCAGAACGCGAGGTGAAGCGCTGGCCCAGAACGCCTCAACGACACCGCTGCTAGACCGTCGGGCAGGTCGCTAGCGCACCAGCAGCCAGATCACGACCACCACGATTACCACGCCAGCCACGATCATCCAGCGGGACCGGCTGTGTTCCCGTGGCTGCGCCTGGGCGTGTGGCCGGGTGTGCGTCTGCGCCTCGTCAGGTTCGGCGAATCGCGCCTGCTGGGCAGGGGCTTGCGGCGCTGCCAGCGGTGCCTCTTCCCCGCGCAACAGTCGCACCAGTCGCGGCCATCCTGCCTGCTCGGCCAATTGCAACGGCGTTTGCCCCAACGGGTTGAGCGCCGAGGTGTCGGCCCCGTGCTCAAGCAGAGCACTCACCACCGGGTAGTTGCCCGCCAACGTCTCGCGGTGCAGCAGCAACCAACCGCCCTCATCGGGATCGGTGACCATGGCAGGGTGTTGCACCAGTGCATCGTGCACCTGCGCCACCATGTTCACGGCCATGGGATGGTCAGCCTCTTCCAGCTGCTTGAGCGCTTGTGCGTCAGCCGGCGTATCCAGAGCCCGCGAGAGCAACACCTGGGATTGCCCTTTGGGCGCCGGTACGAGCGCCACGAAGCCGGGCTCACCAAATTCCAGGCCCCAGGCCGCATCGTGTTCAGCACGTTCGGCTGCGGGCATCTCGCTGCGCATTGCATCGATGGTGAAGCCTCCATAGACCTCGCCGGCAGACACGTACATCCAGTCGGTGAGCGCCGAAAACGGCAGCGTCACCCGCTGCGATGCATCGAAGCCCGTGGCCCATTCCGGTTCGTTGAGCAGCACGCCGCTGATCGAGACGCCGTCGAACGCCACCTCGCTGAGCCACATGTTCTCCACGGTTGGCAGTTCTGGGTCATCACCGTGGACCGGAAAGGCCATCTTCACGGCGGCCATGTCCAGGCCCTTGATAATCCGGCGCGCCTCCCAGGAGAGCTCGCGCCAGAAGAACTTGAACGTGGCCTGCGCATTGGCGATGGCGGTTTGAAGGGCAGGGCTGTTGTCGTCGGCCGGGTAGATGATTTGCTCGGTCATAGGGTACATCCGTGTGAGTGCGTGTTGATGACGTAGGGTATCAAGGTCATCAGACCGAAGAGCACGGGGCTGGTTCGAGGGGCTTGCGAGCCTTGAGCTCAGCCTCCCTCCTCAAGCCTCGCTCATTTCCTCAACCCGCCGCGACATCGGCGCCTGTACGGGCGCAACATGCCCGGCCAGGCCAACGCGCATATCGTTGCCACTGGGCTGCTGATACAAGCTCAACCCAAACTCCGGCAGCACCGCCAGCAGGTAATCGAAGATATCCCCCTGAATGCGCTCGTACTCGGCCCACACCGTGGTGGTGGTGAAGCAGTAGATCTCCAGCGGCACGCCTTCTGCCGTGGTCTGCATCTGGCGGACCATGCAGGTCATGTTCGCGTGTACGTCCGGGTGGTTTCTCAGGTAGGCCAATGCGAAGGCGCGGAAGGTGCCGATGTTGGTCAGCTTGCGCCGGTTGGCCGAGAGTTCCGCCACCGGCCCCAAGGCTTCGTTCCAGCTTTGCAGTTCCTGACGTTTGCCGGCCAAGTAGTCACCCAGCAAGCGTACCTGACTCAGACGCTGCTCCTCTTCACGGGTCAGGAAACGGACTCCGGCCGCGTCGATGAACAGGCTGCGCTTGATGCGTCGGCCGCCCGACTGCTGCATGCCCCGGTAGTTGCGGAACGATTCGCTCATCAGTCGCCAAGTGGGGATGGAGACGATGGTCTTGTCGAAGTTCTGCACCTTGACCGTGTGCAGGGTAATGTCCACCACATCGCCATCGGCGCCGACCTGGGGCATTTCGATCCAGTCGCCGACGTGCAGCATGTCGTTGCTGGTCAGCTGCACGCTGGCCACGAATGACAAGAGCGTGTCCTTGTACACCAACAGCAGCACGGCTGACATCGCGCCCAGGCCTGACAGCAGTAGCAACGGTGAACGGTCGATAAGGGTGGCGACGATGACGATGGCCGCGAAGATCCACAGCATCATCTTGGCCAGTTGCACATAGCCCTTGATGGAGCGTGTGCGGGCGTGCTCGGTACGGGCATAGATGTCGAGCAGGGCATCGAGCAGGCACGACAGGGCCATGGTCATGAACAGCAGCGTGAAAGCCAACGCCAGGTTGCCCAGAAAGTGCTGCGCGGTGTCGGACAGCTCTGGCACCAGCTTGAGCCCGAACTGCAGGACCAGCGACGGCGTGGTCTGCGCCAGGCGGTGGAAAACCTTGTTGTGCCGCAGGTCGTCGAGCCATTTCAGGGCAGGCTGGCGTGCCAGCAGGCGAGCGCCGTGCAGCACCAGAAAGCGCGCCAGGCGCCCTAGAATCAGCGATATCACCAGCAGTACGGCCAGGCCGATAGCGGCGTGCAGCATGGGGTGCTGGTCGAGGGTACCCCACAGGTCGAGGGAGTCGCGCCAGAAGCGTTGGATGTCCATGGGCTTGCTTACAGTCTTGTTGCCAAACGAGGCGTTATTAGAACGCGGATGGGCAGGCCCATGCCAAAAGAAATTCGGCTAAATCGCTAGAAAACGTTACCCTATGCAGCTGATTTCCGTACTTGCCTGAGGTTACCTCCGTGTTCTCCCAATTCGCCTTGCACGAACGCCTGCTCAAAGCCGTGGCCGAGCTTAACTTCGTCGAGCCTACCCCGGTGCAGGCCGCCGCCATTCCCCTGGCGCTGCAAGGGCGGGACCTGCGTGTCACCGCGCAGACCGGCAGTGGCAAGACGGCGGCGTTCGTTCTGCCGCTGCTCAATCGTCTGGTCGATCTGCGCGAGCGCCGTGTGGAGATTCGCGCGCTGATCCTGCTGCCCACCCGTGAGCTGGCACAGCAGACCCTCAAGCAGGTGCAGCTGTTCTCGCAGTTCACTTACATCAAGTCGGGCCTTGTGACCGGCGGCGAAGACTTCAAGGAACAGGCCGCCATGCTGCGCAAGGTGCCGGACGTGCTGATCGGCACGCCGGGCCGTTTGCTCGAGCAGCTCAACGCCGGCAACCTCGACCTGTCCCACGTCCAGGTGCTGATTCTGGACGAAGCCGACCGCATGCTCGACATGGGCTTTGCCGAGGACATGGAACGCCTGTGCAAGGAATGCGAAAACCGCGAGCAGACCCTGTTGTTCTCGGCCACTACCGGCGGCGCGGCGTTGCGCGACATGATCGGCAAGGTCCTGAAAAACCCTGAGCACCTGATGCTCAACAGCGTATCGCAGCTGGCCGAGGGCACCCGCCAGCAGATCATCACGGCCGACCATGACCAGCACAAAGAGCAGATCGTGCAATGGCTGCTGGCCAACGAAACCTTCGACAAGGCGATCATCTTCTCCAATACCCGCGCCATGGCTGACCGTATCTATGGCCACCTGGTCGCCAAGGACGTCAAGGCATTCGTGCTGCATGGCGAGAAGGACCAGAAAGACCGCAAGCTGGCCATCGAGCGCTTCAAGCAGGGCAGCTCCAAGGTGCTGGTCGCCACCGACGTGGCCGCGCGCGGCCTGGACATCGACGGCCTGGACCTGGTCATCAACTTCGACATGCCACGCAGCGGCGATGAATACGTGCACCGTGTGGGTCGTACCGGGCGCGCCGGGGGCGAAGGCCTGGCGATCTCGCTGATCACCCATAACGACTGGAACCTGATGTCCAGCATCGAGCGCTACCTCAAGCAGCAGTTCGAGCGCCGGGTCATCAAGGAAGTCAAAGGCACCTACAGCGGGCCCAAGAAAGTCAAGGCGTCTGGCAAAGCTGCCAGCACCAAAAAGAAGAAGACGGACAAGAAAGGTGGCGACAAGAAGGCCAGTGCCAAGCGCAAGCCTACGGCCAAGCCAAGGGCCAACGCACCGTTGACCAGCTCCGATGGACTCGCACCGTTGAAGAAGCGCAAGCCGTCGGCCGAGTAATGCCGGGTGCCTGTGCCAGGGCAGCGCTCAGCGCCGCCCTGGCAGCTACCGTCCTGGCGTCATCCTGCCTTTTTTTCGGCCGCTTTCAATTCCTTGATACGCGTGTCGATCAACTGACACTTGTCCGGCAAGTCCTTGCTGGCGGTGCCCAATTGCATGCCTTGCAGTTCCTCGTTTATTTCCTTGGCCTTCGCCGGGTTCTGTTCGGTCAGTTGAGCCACCAGCCCAGCCAGTTCCTCGCGTTTTTGCGTCGCTTCTTCGGGCGTGCATGCCCAGGCGGGCAACGCGCTGCACAGTGTGACCAGGCAAGTGATACGCAGCAGTGGTTTCATCCTTTGCTCCTCCGGCATGGTTGATGGACGGTTGAGGCGCGGCGAGCCGATTGGTTCACGATCAGGGACAAGTGGCCAGGGGTCGGTGTGGCTTATTGCAGCTAAAGCACGTGACCTCCAGGCCATTTGCGCGGAACGTGCGCGGACTTGGAAGGTCCCAAGCCTGTGTACATCCTCGACGCACACCAAGAGGTAATCGCATGCGTACCATCTACAACTGGGACCTGATCGAACGCTTGTTGCATGAAGTGCAGAACGGCAGTGGGCAGAACTTCAAACCCCGCCCTTATGCCGAAGCGCACGCCGCTGACCTGGCGGCCAAGGGTGAACCCGTCGCTGACCTGGATCGCCTCAAAAGCCAGGCCTGCGAATACGAGAAGCTGCTTCTGGAGCGAGGCTATATTCAAAGCCGCCCGGAAGAGGAGGGTGGTAACGGCGAGAACTTCGTGCTGACCGAGCGAGGGTTGCGCCTGATGAGCCTGATCGACAGCAGCATTCCAGGCTTCGAACACCCGCGGCAAGTGCTGGATGATCAGGACGATGCGCTGGATGAAAGCACCTTTGAACACGTCTCGTCCAAGGCGCAGATTGCCGGTGGTGCCATTTAAAGCTGGCCAGCGAGGCATGCGTGAATTGATAATCCCGTGTCCCTTTTTTCAGGTGAATCACTGCGCATGCCTTTGCACCGTCTCGAGGTCCGCCGATGAGCGTGGCCCGCAAGAACCCCGATGCCTTTGCGTTTCAGGTCATGGTGGTGCTTTGCCTGATCTGGGGCAGCCAGCAGGTGCTGATCAAAACGGCCGCCGTGGACATTGCCCCAGTGATGCAGGCAACCCTGCGCAACTGCATCGCTGCGGTGCTGGTCGGGCTGATGGTACTGTGGCGCGGCGACTGGAAACAGGTGGGGGGGACTTGGCGAGCAGGTGTGTTGGCGGGCGGATTGTTCGGACTCGAGTTTCTGTTCATCGCCGAAGGACTCAAGCTGACCACGGCCGCTCACATGTCGGTGTTCCTGTACACAGCGCCCATCTTCACCGCCCTTGGCCTTCATTTCATGCTGCCCAGCGAACGGCTGAGACTGTTGCAATGGCTAGGCATACTGCTGGCGTTCGCGGGCATTGCGCTGGCCTTTGTGGGTGGGACCTCATGGGCCGACATGGACGGGCGCACCTTGCTGGGGGATGCCTTCGGGGTACTCGCCGGCTTGGCATGGGGCGCGACCACGGTCGTGGTCAGAGGGTCGCGGCTTTCCGAGGCACCGGCAACCCTTACCCTGTTCTATCAGCTAGCCGTAGGTTTTGTCGGCTTACTGCTCATTGGGCTGATCACGGGGCAGGCCGGCGATGTGGTCATGACGCCGCTGGCGATTGGGAGCGTGTTGTTCCAGGGCGTAATCGTCTCGTTCATCAGTTACCTGACCTGGTTCTGGCTGCTGCGCAAGTACCTGGCATCGAACCTGGCTGTGTTTTCATTCATCACGCCCCTGTTCGGCGTCACCTTCGGGGTGTTGATCCTGGGCGAACCGCTGACCGTGAACTTCGTGCTTGGCGCTATGCTGGTGCTCGTGGGCGTGGTTCTGGTAAGTGCCGAACCCTGGGTACGGCAGCAACTGCGCAAATGGGTAGGGTAAGGCCAGAACCTAGCAGTAACATAGGGAAACGATTGACGGTGCCAGGAAATCCCCCAAGCGGCTTGATCGGCGTCACAATCACCCCCATCTGTAAGATCAGACGTAGGCGTCAGCCCATACATGCGGCTATGATCTGTATAAGGCAGCGCCAAACTGATTCGCCGTTAGGCTTACCCGTAAAGGGGGCATTATGAATAAAGCACTGTACAACTGGCTCCACGACCTCGGGGTTGCCTTGGGTTTGATTCCGCCGCCATTGCAGCCGGTGCCCATCCCGACTGATGAAAAGCAGCGCCCCCGTCAGCCACGCCGCCGCTGAACGAGCGAAGGCCGCTCTACCTTTCGGGGCAGAGCGGCTTCTTTGTTCTAATTAGGCGTTCTTGTTCCTTGGCGCACCCGCTCTAGGGCTCTGGCTGTTCATAGCAGCCTTCGGCAGTACTGATCGAGCCCTGCTTCTCCCTCAGTAATATCCCCTTTTCGCCCACTCATCCCCGCGCTTTGCGACCTGTTTCAGCCTGCTGCGACACTGGCGTAAACATTGCGTTGATGTATTTCGTCAGGATGCAATAATTTCCTGCGGCTACGGCCTCCTATTTGAAAGCGCTCTGCTACATATCAACCTTGCGCCTACTTTTCTCCCATTTTCATCCTGCAAGGATCGCCGAAGATGCGCACGAACTTGCCCGTCACCGAGCATGAAAGAACCTTCCCCGGTGACCAGCGCCTGATCTCGACCACCGATCTCGATAGCCGAATCACCTACTGCAACGAAGCGTTCGTGGCCATCAGTGGCTTCACTTATGACGAACTGGTAGGTCAGCCCCACAATTTGGTACGTCATCCGGACATGCCCGCCGCGGTGTTTGGCCATATGTGGGACACCATCAAGCAGGGCAAGCCCTGGATGGGTATCGTCAAAAACCGAGCAAAGAACGGTGACTATTACTGGGTCAGTGCCTACGTCACGCCCATCTACGAACAAGGCCGCGTCAGTGGTTACGAGTCAGTGCGTTCAGTGCCCAGCCGCGCGCAGATCGCCCGTGCCGAGCGCCTGTATGCCCGCCTGCGCAGTGACCGTGCGCCGTTGCCGTGGGTAGCACGTGTGGGCCAACGCCTGGGGACTGGCTGGCCGCTTGCCGCCGCCGGAGCGCTATCGGCGTTCGCCTACGCCAGCCTGCCGGCCTACGCTGCACTGGCGGTATTGATGACCAGCCTGCTGCTGGCCTGGTACGCCATCGAGCGCCAGCACAGCCAAGCCATACAGCGCACGTTGGCTGCACACCCCAAGGCCTTCACCAGCCCGCTGGTGGCGCTGACCTATAGCGCCAGCCCCGGGCTGCATGGGCAAATGGATCTGGCCATTCTGAGTGAAGAAGCCCGCTTGCAAACCGCCTTGACCCGGCTTGAGGATGCAGGCGTGGGGGTAAAGGACCGGGCTTCACAATCCTCCAAACTGTCAGACACACAGGCCTCGATGCTTGACCGTCAACGCAGTGAAACGGATCAGTCCGCCACTGCCATCGCCGAGATGGCGGCAACCATCCAGCAGGTCACGCAGAACGTCCAGAGCACAGCCCATGCCGCCGGCGACGCCGATCAATTGGCTCAGCGCGGCAGTGAGCTGGCCCAGCAGAGCCTGCATGCGATGGACAGCATGAGCGATGCGGTCAGTGATATTGGCCAGGCCGTCAACGCACTCGCCCAGCAGACCCAGTCCATCGGCAGCGTGGTCGATGTGATCACAGCCATTGCCGAGCAGACCAACCTACTGGCACTTAACGCTGCCATCGAAGCGGCCCGTGCGGGGGAGCAGGGGCGGGGGTTTGCCGTGGTGGCCGACGAGGTCCGTTCGCTGGCACAGCGCACCCGCACTTCGACCGAGGAAATTCATCAGATCATCGCCACCCTGCGCGCGGGCACCGAGCGGGCAGTGAGTTCCGCCGGCCACGGCGAGCGCATCGCGCGCGACAGCAGGCAAAGCGTTGAGGCCGTGCAGAACGCGCTGGTCGGCATCGCCCAGGCGGTCAGCAGGATCACAGGCATGAGCCAACAGATGGCTGCTGCTTCCGAACAGCAAAGCCATGTGGCTGAAGACATCAACCAGCAGATCACGCGCATCGCCCAGTTGTGCGATCAAAGCGCCGGGCAGGCACGGCAAGGCGCGCAGATCAGCCAAGACCTCGAACGCATGGCCGACTACCTCTATGGCCTGGCCGAGCGCTTCAATCGCTGATCGCCCACACCTGCGCTGGGCTCGCTTTGGGCTGAAGGCGTGCCGGTTTTGATCTGCGGTTCTGTGGCACACTGCGCGGCCAAGGAGACCTCATGTCCAGACCCCGCTGCGAGCGCTGCCTGCGCCCCCTCGACCATTGCCTCTGCGCCTTGATACCTGCGATCGGCAGCAGGACCCGCGTGTTGCTGTTGCAGCACCCAAGCGAAGCGTCCCACGCGCTGAACACGGCTCGCCTGGCAGCGCTAGGCTTGATCAATGCCCAGCTGCACGTGGGTGAAGTATTCAACGACCTGGACCAATGGCTGGCAATGCCGGGTTACCGGCCAGTGGTGTTGTTTCCGGGCGAGGGGGCGCAAGCGCTCGGGCCTTACACGCAGACCGACGACACACCGTTGTTGCTGGTCGTGCCGGACGGTACCTGGCGCAAGGCGCGCAAGCTGATGTACCTCAACCCACTGTTGGCGGTTCTGCCGAAGGTCACCTTGGGGAATGTGACGCCATCACGCTATCGACTGCGCAAGGCGCCCGAGGCGGGCGCGCTATCGACCATCGAGGCGGTGGTGCAGGCCTTGAACGTGCTGGAACAACCGGCCAGCTTCGACGCTATGCTGGCGCCGTTCGAGGCCCTGATCGAAAGGCAGATCCAAGCCATGGGTGCAGACACCTACCAGCGCAATCATCACAAGGATACAGGGGCGCCCTGAGCGACGCCCCGGTCTGGTCAGCGCATCTCGGGCAGATGGGCTTCGGTGCGCACTTCGGTGGCTGCGTAGGCGTCAGGCGGTAGCGAGATGCGCTGCTTGCTCAACAGCTCGCCCATGGTGGCCAGTACCCGGTAGCGGGAATAGGCTTCGGTGTAGCGCACCTCGGTGTAGCGACGGTCCGCGTTGTACAGCTCGTTTTCACTGTCGAGCACGTCCAGCAGGGTACGTTGGCCCAGACCGAACTGGTCCTGGTAGGCGGCGCGCACCCGTTTGGTGGTGTCGGCGTACTCGCGCGCGGTAGGCAGCTGCTTGCTGGCGTTGTTCAGGGCGTTCCAGGCCAGACTCAGGTTTTCGGTCAGCTCGCGCAGTGCATTGTTGCGAATGTCCATGGCCTGGTTGATCTTGTGCGCGTCGGAGTTCAGGCGGGCCTTGTCGCTGCCACCGCGGAACAGGTTGTAGTTCATCTCCACGCCTGCCTGCCAGTCGTTGTTGCTGTGGCCTTTTTCACCGCCGGTGTTGTTGTTGGCACCGGTAGCCAGAATGGCATCAAAGCGCGGGTAGAAGGTGGACTTGGCAACCTTGTACTGCTCTTCGGCAGCGTTCACGTCCGCCTGGGCCGACTTGATGTAAGGGTTGTTCTGGCGCATGCCTTCGCGTGCTTCTTCCAGCGTTGCTGGCATTTGCACGGCGACCGCTTGCGGATCTTCCAGCTCATCCGGCACACGGCCCACGACGCTGAAGAAGTTGGCTTCGGCATCGGCCAGGTCCACCTCGGCGGTATCGAGGTTGTTCTCCGCCAGGGCGCGACGAGCACGGGACTGGTCCAGGTCAGCTGTACTGCCGACACCCCGTTCGTTGCGCAGGCCGATCTGGTCGTTCACCCGCAGGTGGGCTTGCAGGTTGTTCTTGGCCAGGCTTACCAGTTCGCGGCGCTTGAGCACTTCCAGGTACACCTCGATGGCGCGCAAGGCAACGTCCTGAGCCACCGCCTGGGTGTAGTACGCACGGGAGGTGGAGACCGCTTGGGTGCGGCCCACTTCGCTGGAGGTGTTGAACCCATCGAAGATCATCTGCCGCAGACGCAGGTCGGCCTGGGAATAGTTGAGGGTTTCCTTGTTATGACGGCCTTCGGCACGCGTGTTGGCGTTGTCCGAGCGCTGGCGACCGTAGCCCGCTACCAGGTCGACGGATGGGTAGTAGCCGCCGCGGGCGAACTTCACATCTTCATCGGCAGACAACTTGCTGTTGCGGTTCGAGCTGACCTGGGGGTGGTAGTCCACAGCGCTTTGGACAGCTTCGGTGATCGACATCGCCTGCACGTGAGCACTTGCCAGAGCCAACAGCAACGCACTGGTGATGGGGTTCAAAAGACGCATGGGTACCTCTCCCTGATCCTGGGTTTTCCTACAAATCGCCAAAAAAATGACTATATTCCGATGCCGTATAGTGTTGCAGGTTTTTAAGCCCACAGCTAAGTACATTCACTGGAATCAGTAAGAAGATTTGTTCATATCAACGCTCCATGTTCGACATTAATTGTCTAACGCTGGAAAGGGGAGCTGCTGAATCAGATACCAAACCGCGCTGTCCAGGGGGCGCCAAGTGGCGGCTGTAGGCGGTTCCAGAACGTATCTAAATAAAAACCTGGTGGGGCAGGCCAAATTGATATTTGGCGACAAATTATTGTCACTTAGGCGGTGTGTAGGTTTTTTGCCGAAGAATGTAGAACGTTACACCTACCGCACTGGCCAACATGAACAGCCGTGCCCAGGGAAACGGAACCAGATAGCAGGAAACGGCGATGCTCAACCACATCAGGCCTATGGCATAGGCCTTGGCTTTGAGGGGCATACCCTCGCCGCCTAGGTAGCCCCGGATCCAGGGCCCTAGGCGAGGGTGGTTGACCAACCAGTCGTGAAAGCGTGGCGAGCTGCGGGCAAAACACGCCGCTGCCAGCAGGAGAAACGGCGTGGTCGGCAGCACCGGCAGGAAGA
This sequence comes from Pseudomonas sp. SGAir0191, assembly GCF_002812565.2. NCBI lineage: Bacteria > Pseudomonadati > Pseudomonadota > Gammaproteobacteria > Pseudomonadales > Pseudomonadaceae > Pseudomonas > Pseudomonas sp. SGAir0191. The sequence goes on along the minus strand of NZ_CP025035.2, from coordinate 3,554,763 downwards.
TGCCAACCACGCCCAGTGCCACGCTCACCCAGCCGATGGCCAGCAGCAGGTAGCGCATGCCCGGCTTAGTGGTGACGGGGCTTGAGCAGGGCCGGTTTCTCTTCTGGGGCATGCAACAACAGGAACAGCGCGGTCAGGGCCTCGGGAATCTGCACGATCATGTCGTCCTGAAGGCTGGCATTGCTGGCGATGTCGGCAAATTCAGGCTGCTCGTCGAACAGGCCCGAACCGACCATGATCGGCAGCAGCATTTCGCTCACTTCCTCTTCGGCATTCTCGAACCAGGCTTCCTCGCGCAGGAAGACCCCTTCCATGAAGCCGATGCACCAGCCGCGCAGGTCGGAGTCGTCAGGGTCATCGCCCAGATCCAGGTCGCAGGGCAGCTCGAACTCGTCATCACTTGCCAACTGGCGCGCGATATGGCCTTTGAGGGCAACCAGCGTGGCCTCGATCTCGACGCGCTGGGCCTCGCTGGCGTAGTGCGGTTCTTCGGCGAACAAGGCGTCGATCCATTCGCGCTCGGGCACCTCTTCGGCGTTGATCGACAAGGCAGTGAGGTAGCCGTGGGCGGCGACATAGTCCAGCGCTTCTTCGTGCAGCTCGTCGGCGTCGAGGAAGGCTTGCAGGCGGGTCAGTTGCTCGGCGAAGGACATTACGGGGCTACCTTGGGAATAAACGATATCGAATTCTAGCACCTTGCAGCGTCAGCGGGGCAAAGACACGCCCATCGCAACGGTGCCAGTGCAGGGAGCGGGTGCGGTATACTTGGCGGTTTCCAGCCAAGGGCCCACCGTTGTCGGGCCCTTGGCAAAAACCGCTTACGCATTCGGCGTGTGCGGCGCGGGTTTTTCGTCCAGCCTGTAGCGGGGTGGTACGGCGTTTTTGGAGTTGCACATGCTCGAACAGGCTCAGCGCGTTCTCAAGGACATCTTCGGCTACGACAGCTTCCGAGGGCGCCAGGCAGCGATCATCGAATGCGTAGCCAATGGTGGCGATGCCCTGGTGCTGATGCCCACAGGTGGCGGTAAGTCGCTGTGTTTCCAGGTACCAGGGTTGCTGCGCCCAGGCCTGACCGTGGTGGTGTCGCCGTTGATCGCACTGATGGACGACCAGGTCGCCACGCTCGATGAACTGGGGGTGTCGGCCGCTGCCCTGAACTCCACGCTCAATGCCGAGCAACAACGGGAACTGGCTGGGCGCCTGCGCCGCGGCGAGGTGAAGATGCTCTACCTGGCGCCAGAGCGCCTGGTGCAACCGCGCATGCTCGATTTTCTGCGCGACCTGGACATTTCGCTGTTCGCCATCGACGAAGCCCACTGCGTGTCCCAGTGGGGCCACGATTTTCGCCCCGAATACTTGCAACTGGGCCAACTGGCCGAGCTGTTCCCGCATGTGCCACGCATTGCGCTCACCGCGACCGCAGACATGCGCACCCGGGAAGAAATCGTCCAGCGCCTGCACCTGCAAGGGGCCGAGCGCTTCCTCTCGAGCTTCGACCGGCCGAACATCTTCTACCGCATCGTCCCCAAGGAAGCGCCCCGCAAGCAGCTCATGGCGTTCCTGGGCGAACGCCGTGGGAACGCAGGCATCGTCTATTGCCTGTCGCGCAAGAAAGTCGACGAAACCGCTGCGTTTCTCTGCGACCAGGGCTTCCCCGCGCTGCCTTACCACGCCGGCCTGCCGGCTGAGACGCGCTCGGCCAACCAGCATCGGTTCCTCAACGAAGAAGGGCTGATCATGGTCGCGACCATCGCCTTTGGCATGGGCATCGACAAGCCCAACGTGCGTTTCGTCGCGCACCTGGACCTGCCAAAGTCGCTGGAAGCCTACTATCAGGAAACCGGTCGTGCCGGTCGTGACGGCCTGCCTTCGGACGCCTGGATGGCGTACGGCTTGCAGGACATGGTCATGCTCAAGCAGATGCTGCAGAACTCCGAGGGTGACGAGCGCCACAAGCGCATCGAGCAGCACAAGCTCGACGCAATGCTTGCCTTGTGCGAGGAGACACGCTGCCGACGCCAGACCTTGCTGGCGTACTTCGATGAGACGCTGGAGCAACCCTGCGGGCACTGCGACAACTGTGTCGACAACGTGCAGACGTGGGATGCCACCGAGCCCGCCCGCCAGGCATTGTCAGCGGTGTTTCGCACCGGCCAGCGTTATGGCGTGGGGCATCTGGTGGACGTGCTGCTGGGCAAAAGCACCGAGAAAGTGACCAATTTCGGTCATGACAAGCTGTCGGTGTTCGGCGTCGGAAAGGCGCTGGCTGAGGCCGACTGGCGCTCGCTGTTCCGCCAACTGGTAGCCCGTGGTCTGGTCGACATCGACCTGGAAGGCTACGGCGGCCTGCGCCTGTCGGACAGCTGCCGCCCGCTGCTGCGCGGCGAAGTCACGTTGCAACTGCGCCGTGACCTGAAACCGCAAACCGTAGCCAAGGCCTCGTCTTCTGGCGGCGGCAGCCCGGCGAGCCAGTTGGTGCGTGCAGAAGAACGCGAATTGTGGGAAGCGCTGCGCACCTTGCGCCGCAAGCTTGCCGAAGAGCATCGCGTCCCGCCTTACGTCATCTTCCCGGACTCCACCCTGCTCGAGATGTTGCGCAGCCAGCCGGTGACCCTGAGCGACATGGCGCAGGTCAGCGGTGTCGGCGCCCGCAAGCTGGAACGCTACGGGCAGGCATTCCTGGAAGTGCTCAATGGCAGCGGCGGCACCCCCGAGGCGCCGAAGGTGGTACTGGACTTGCGCCATGAACTGGTCAGCCTGGCCCGCGCCGGCATGACGCCGGCGCAGATCGCCGGTCAGCTCGACTGCACTGAAAAGAACGTCTACAGCCTGCTGGCTGAGGCCTTGGGGCGTCAGGAGCTCAACCTCGAACAGGCGCTGGACCTGCCGGAAGATCTTCTGTCGGAGATCCAGGATGCCTTCCTCGACGGCGAAGGCGAATTGCCACCCGTTTCCACCATTGCGCCGTTGTTCGGATCGCGTGTGCCAGACGGCGTCCTGCACTGCGTGCGTGCCGTCTTGGCGGCTGAGTTCGAGCTGTGACAGTGCGCGCTACCGGCTCGGCCCGAGCGGTTTGCTGATCCGTGTCACGCCAGCGCACATTTACCCTGCAGCAGCGCATCCCGACGGCTTGCCTCGTCGGGCCGCGCATGATTAGCTGCCTAACAATTAGAACTTTTCGACGAGTCGCTTTATGCCCCTGACTGACAATCAACACCGCTTCGGCATGCAGCTTGCCCAGATGTCCCGTGGTTGGCGCGCCGAGCTTGATCGCCGTCTGGCCGGCCTCAATCTGTCACAGGCGCGATGGCTGGTGCTGCTGCACCTGGCACGGTTCGAGGAAGCGCCCACCCAACGCGAACTGGCGCAGAGCGTCGGCGTGGAGGGCCCGACCCTGGCGCGTTTGCTCGATAGTCTCGAAGGGCAGGGGCTGGTGCGTCGCCAGGCCGTTGTCGAAGACCGGCGGGCCAAGAAGATCCTGCTGTGCCCCCCAGCCAAGCCCCTGATCGAGCAGATCGAGACCATTGCCAATCAGCTACGCATCGAGCTTTTTACAGGCGTCGATGAAGCGGACCTTGAGGTCTGCATGCGGGTCCATGCCAAGATTCTGAGCAACCTGGAAAAGCCCTGATCCACCGTTTGCGAGGCGCATCACCATGACCGAACCAAAGCCTGACATCGTCATTACCTATTGCACCCAGTGCCAGTGGCTGCTGCGTGCCGGCTGGCTGGCCCAGGAGCTACTCAGTACGTTTGGCCAGGACCTGGGGCAGGTGGCCTTGCAGCCGGGCACCGGTGGCGTCTTTCGCATCACCTGCGATGGCGTGCAGGTGTGGGAGCGCAAAGCCGATGGCGGCTTCCCTGAAGCAAAAGTGCTCAAGCAACGCGTACGCGATCAGATCGATCCACAGCGCGACCTGGGTCACAACGATCGCTAACCGCCCCGGCCGTGTCGATACTGCAGGCCGGCGCCTTGGCGTCAGAGGCGCACCTTGCCCAGCAGCACGTCCCTGAACATCGCGAAGTCGCCCAGCAGGCTATAGAAGGGATAGGTGAAGGTCGCAGGCCGATTCTTCTCGAAAAAGTAATGCCCTACCCAGGCCAGGCCGTAGCCGACCACGGGCACCGCCAGCAGCAGCATCCACTTGCCGCTGCCGATGGCGTAGGCCAGCAGGGCAATGACCAGGCTGGTGCCCACGAAGTGCAGGCGGCGGCACGTGGGGTTGCTGTGCTCACCGAGGTAGTAGGGATAGAACTCGGCGAAGGTTCGGAATTGCGCTGTTCGGTCCATGACACTGCCCCGGAAGATTGACTGGAAATGATCGACACGGCGTGGAGCCTGATTCGAGTCTAGAGTCACAGACGAGGCGTACCAGTGACAATAGGCGCCAATTGAGTATCCTTGGGGTTCACCGCAGGAGCGGTCAGCATAAGAAGCGTGCCATGAGCGAAAGAACCACCTCCGCCAGCTGGGCATCTGGGATCGTCAAGGCGCTGGAGCTCGAAGGGCTCGATTGCCAGGCCATGTTCAAGCAGCTGGGGCTGGATTTCGCTGCTCTGGACGATCCCGATGCGCGCTTCCCGCAGGACGCCATGACCCGACTTTGGCAACTGGCAGTTGAGCTGTCGGGCAATGAAGCAATCGGCCTGAACATGGCGCGCGTGGTCAGGCCGGCATCCTTTCATGTGGTGGGCTACGCGCTGATGTCCAGCCGCACGCTGGCCGAAGGCTTCGCACGGCTGGTGCGTTACCAGCGCATCATCGCCGAGAGCTCTGACTTGAGCTTTATCCTCACCCCCGAAGGCTATTCGCTGATCCTGACCGTGCATGGCGATCACCTGCCGCCCACCCGGCACAGTGCCGAGGCGTCGCTGGCCTGCGCCCTGTCGCTGTGCAAATGGCTCAGCGGCCGGCCGGTCCAGCCGCGACGGGTGCTGATACAGGGGCCGCCGCCCAAGCACCTGGAACCCTACAAAGTGGCCTTTCATTCCCCACTGATCTTCAATGCGCCCCATGATGCCCTGGTGTTCGAGCGGGCTGACATGGAGGCGCCACTGCCCACAGCCAACGAAGCCATGGCCGTATTGCACGACCGGTTCGCCGGTGAATACCTGGCACGCTTCTCGGAGACCCGCGTGACCCACCGGGTGCGCCAGGTGCTGTGCCGCATCCTGCCCCAGGGCGAGCCCAAGCGTGAAACCCTGGCACAGGCGCTGCACCTGTCCCAGCGCACCTTGCAGCGCCGGTTGCAGGATGAGGGCACCAGCTTCCAGGCGTTGCTCGACGATACCCGGCGCGAACTGGCCGAACAGTACTTGGCCCAGCCCAACATGACCCTGCTGGAAACCGCCTACCTGCTTGGCTTTGCCGACCCTAGCAACTTCTACCGGGCCTTTCGCCGTTGGTTTGGCGTCACGCCCAGCGAGTACCGGGCTCGCCTGGGCACCGATATCGACGGAGTCAGTGACGCCAGAAAGCCGGCATGCACAACACCAGCACGGTGATGATTTCCAGCCGGCCCAGCAGCATGCCGCCGGCCAGGATCCACTTGGCGGCGTCGGGCAGCTTGGCGTAGTTACCCGACGGCCCGATCACTTCGCCAAGGCCCGGGCCCACGCCGGACACCGTCCCGGCCGCGCCGGTCAGGGCGGTCATCCAGTCGACCCCCAGCAGTGACAGCAGCAACGCCATCACGCAGATGGTGATGGCGAAGAAGAAGGAAAACGTGAGGATCGAGCGTACGATTTCTTCGTCGAGGCGGTGCCCGTTGTACTTCTGCTTGATCACCGCCCGGGGGTGGATCAATTGGTTGAGGTTGGCCTTGAGCAGGATATAGGCCACCTGGAAGCGGAAGATCTTGATACCGCCGGCCGTCGAACCGGAACACCCGCCCACGAACCCCAGGTAGAAGAACAGCATCAACGAAAAGTTGCCCCACAGACTGTAGTCACCCAACGCAAAGCCTGTGGTGGTCACGACCGAGGTCACGTTCAGCGCGACGTGCCGCAAGGCATCGAGCCAGTGCAGGTTGGTGGTGTACCAGTACCAGGTGCCCAGGATCACCCAGGTCGCCACCAGCATGCCCAGCAAGCCCTGCACCTGTTGATCGCGGATCAGGGCCCCGCGGTTGCCGCGCAACGTGGCCACGTACAGGGTGAACGGCAGGCTGCCGAGGATCATCACAACCACGGCCACCCAGTGCACGGCGGGCATGTCCCACTTGGCCAGGGACTGGTCGGAGGTTGAAAAACCGCCGGTGGAAATCGCCGACATGGCATGGTTGATCGCATCGAACGGGCTCATGCCGGCCCACCAGAACGCCAGGGCACCGAAGATGGAAAAGCCAACATAGACCCCGACGATAGACTTGGCGACCATGTGCGAGCGCGGCATCACTTTCTCGGAGCGGTCCGAGGATTCGGTCTGGAACAGCCTCATGCCACCGATGCGCAGCAGGGGAAGAATGGCCACCGCCATGGCGATGAAGCCAATACCGCCCAGCCAGTGCAGCATCGAGCGCCACATCAGGATGCCGGGCGACATGCTGTCCAGGCCGCTGAGTACGGTAGCGCCGGTGGCGGTAATGCCCGACATGCTTTCGAAAAACGCATCGGTGTAGCTGATGTGCTGCGTAAGCAGAAAGGGCAGGGCAGCGAACACGCACACCACCACCCAGGAGCACACCGTCAGCAGGTACATGTCGCGTGGACGCAGGTGCACGTGTTCCGGCCTGCCGGGCACCACCAGCAGCAGGCCCGCCACGAAGGTGATCAGGCTCGACCAGAGAAAGGACGGCAGGTCGCGGGTGTGTTCGAAGATCACCAGGGTGGCCATGGGGACAGCCATGCCCACGGCGAGCGTGATGAGGAAGATGCCGATGATGAAACCAATGATCCTTAGGGTCGGCAACGCCATGTGTTCTGCTCGGGCTCGAAACGGAAGGGCGCCATTCTACCTGTGGGGCGCAAAGGCTCAAGGTCAAGCTGCATCTTCATGCTGCAGGCCCTGGATGAGGTCGTGCTTGCAGCCTGGCGTCGGCCCCTTGAGAATGGCCGCACATTCATGTTCCAGGAGGGTAGCCGATGGAGGCTCTCGACGCATTGCTCAACCGGGTTTCGGTCCCGCGCCTGACCGACCCTGCGCCCAACGATGCCCAGCGTGAGGCCTTGTTCCAGGCTGCGCTGCGCGCCCCGGACCACGGTCAACTACGCCCTTGGCGCTTTCTGACTATCGAAGGACCGGCACGCGAGCGGTTGGGTGAGCTGTTCGCCAGCGCAGTCCAAAAGCGCGGCGATGCCAGTGAGGCTGCGTTGAGCAAGGCCCGCGCCATGCCGCTACGCGCGCCCTTGCTGATCGTGGTCATTGCCCGGTTGCACAAGCAGCACCCCAAGGTCCCGGTGCTTGAGCAGCAACTGGCGGCAGGGTGCGCGGCCCACGGCATACTGATTGCCGCGCACGCCCAGGGCGTGGGTGCCGTATGGCGCACCGGGGACCTGGCCTTCGATGCCCATGTCCATGCAGGCCTGGGCTTGGCAGACAACGAGGAGCTGCTTGGCTTCCTGTATGTGGGTACGCCCTTGACCGAGCCTCGCACGGCGCCTGTGCTCGCCACTGCCGACTTCGTCAGCGCCTGGGGCGACTGACCCCCGCCGCGTTTGACCCAAGCCGTTGGCCATTGCGCAGACCTGCGCAGTGGCGTTAGCTGCCAGGCGCTTCCGCCACCGGCAGCTCCAGCGTCGCGACGAAACCGCCTTGTGGATGGTTGGCCAGTATCAGTCGGCCGCCATGGCGCTCTGCCGCCTTGCGTGCAATCGCCAGCCCAAGGCCGTGTCCCGGAGCGTGTTGTCCCGGCGCCCGGAAAAACGGCTCGCCCAGTTGAGCCAGGTGCGCAGCTGCCACGCCGGGGCCCCGGTCACGTACGCACACCCGGAGCACGTCGCCCTCGCGCCACGCGCTCAGCTCCACAGGTTGACCCGCCGGGGTAAAGCGCAGGGCATTGCGCAGCAGGTTGTCCACCGCACGCTCGATCAGGGTTGGCCAACCCTGCAGGGTCAGCCCGGGTTGCGCTTCAAGGCGTACATCATGCTCAGGGGCCGTCAGTTGCGCGTCCTTGCGCACGCTGCCCAGCAGCGCGTTGAGATCGACCGTTTCGGCATGGGCCTGGTCGGCGTCCACGCGCGCCAAGGTCAAGATCTCACTGATCAGGTCTTCCAGGCGGTCGCATTCGCGGGTCAGGCGCGGCCACAGGGCCTGACGCTGCTGCGGCTCGGCACGTTCAGCCAGGGCCAAGGCGATGCGCAGCCGGGCCAGTGGAGAACGCAGCTCGTGGGACACATCGCGCAGCAACTGGCGTTGGCTGGCGATGGTGCTCTGCAAGCGAGCGCCCATCTTGTTGAAATCTTTGGCCAGGACCCCGAATTCGTCGCGTCGGCCGGCCAGTTGCGCCAGGCTGTTCTGCTGGTAGGTACTCTGCCCCAGGTCATGCACCGCGCCACGCAAGCGGCTCAGGGGGCGGGTGATGGACAGTGTCACGAACAGGCTGAACAGGGTCAGCACCACCAGGGCGATGCCCAGTGCACTCAGCGGCCAGAGCAGGCTCTCGCGATGCCAGGCATCGAGGGCGGGGTGGGGGATGCGATAGATCAGCAGGTAGGACGCATTGCTCTTGGGGCTGGTGTACTCCTCGGTCAGACGGCGCCATGGCAGGCGCCGGTCATCGTTGTGCTGCCTGGCTTCGAGTGCAGCCGCGCGCCGGGGGAAAGTGCCTGGCACCACCGCGTCGCCACTGTCGTCCAGTACCTGCACGTCGATCTTGTAGCGCGCCTTGCGTCTTTCGAGAAAATGCTGCGCTGCGCCGGGGCCTTCCTGCTCGTAGTGCCTGGCCCATTGGCTGGCTAGCGTGTTCAGCCCCGGATGACGGCTTAGAATCCAGGCGTCCTGGTTGAGCGTGTGCGCCAGCAGTATCGATAGCCCTGCCACCAGGGCGATGGCCAGCCAGAAGCTGGCCAGGATGCGCCAGAACAGTGAACGCACGTAGACCTCCCCAAACGATGAAAGCCCGCCGTGCACCAGGCGAACCTGGGGCACGGCGGGCGCTGACACTGGAGCTTACTGGGACTTGCCGGCTTTTTCAGCTTTCCAGGCCTGGAACTCCTGCCACTCCGCCTTCTTGGCGGCGCGTTCCTTTTGCAGTTCGTCGAACTTCTTCTGCTGCTCTGGCTTGAGCAGGTTGCGTACCGCTGCGTCGGTCTTATCTCGGCTGGCCTGCATCTCTTGCTTCATGGCTTTCTGATCGGCCGCTGGCAGCTTGCCAAGGTAACGCTCGGTGATGTCGTGGCGCTGCTTCATCTGATCGCCCATCAGCTTGCCGATCTGATCGCGCTGTTCGCGGCTCAGGTCCAGCTCGTGGAAGGCTGGGCCACCGCGATGGTGCGGGCCGTCATGGCGCGGGCCGCCGTCAGGCATGGCCATGGCGACGGTAGGCAGTGCGGCGGCGAACAGCAGGGCGGTAAGGGTCTTGCGCATGGTGTCTCTCCTGTCAAGGGCCGGTGATCACCGGATGAGCACAGTCTAGGGAGATGATCGTCAAGCGCGGTCAGGGCACGGTAAAGGGAACGTAAAGGCCAACTCCCTTTCCTGGAATCAGCCTGGCGCAAGCGACTACAGACAGTAGTAGTAGCCGCGGCTGCGCAGGGCGATGATGCGGGGGCGACCGTCGGCGTGCGGGCCGATCTTCTTGCGCAGATTGCTCACGTGCATATCCAGGCTGCGGTCGTAGAGCGTCAACCGCCGGCCAAGACCGATCTGCGCCAGCTCCTGTTTGTCCAGAGGCTCGCCCGGTTGGCGCAGCAATGCTTCGAGAATACGGCTTTCAGAGAGGGTCAGGGTCAGTTCGCGACCGTCGATGCTGGCCACCCCGCGGGCAGGGCTATAGACCAGGTCGCCCAGTTCCAGTTGGCTGGTGGCAGGGGCTGGATGGCTGCGGCGCAACACGGCGCGCAGGCGCGCGGTCAGCTCGCGCGGGTCGCACGGCTTTGCCAGGTAGTCGTCGGCGCCCAGTTCAAGGCCCAGGATACGGTCCAGCGGCTCGCCGCGGGCCGACAGCATCACCACGGGCAGGTCGGCATGCTCACTGCGCAGGCGCTTGAGCAGCTCAAGCCCGCTACCGTCGGGCAGCATCACATCCAGTACCACGGCCGATGGCGCACGGTCGGCCAAGGCCTGGCGTGCAGCCTGGCCATCGTGGCAGGCCCGCACGGTGAACCCTTCCTGGGTCAGCCAGCTGCTGAGCAGCTCGCACAGCTCCTGGTCGTCATCAATCAGTAACAGCTCGCTCATGACTCACTCAATTCAACCATTGGCGGCGACGCGTTGGTCCGCCAGCCGCAAAGATACCCCAGTCTTGAGGTCTGCTGCCAACTGGCGATGCCGAGCACGCCTTCTAGGCGAGGTGTTTCAAGGCAGCACTTGCTTGAAGGGCTTGACCACGACCTGGTCGTAGACGCCTGCGGCGATGTACGGATCGGCATCGGCCCAGGCTTGGGCGGCGCTCAGGGAATCGAACTCGGCCACGATCAGGCTGCCGCTGAAGCCGGCCTGGCCTGGGTCGTTGCTGTCGATGGCCGGGTGTGGCCCGGCCAGTACCACGCGGCCTTGCGCCTTGAGCTGCTGGAGGCGCTCGATGTGGGCCGGGCGTGCAGCCAGGCGTTTTTCCAGGGAGTTGGCGACGTCGCTGGCAATGATGGCGTAGAGCATGTCAGTCCTTGGGTTTGGAGGCAGAGGAGGTATCTTGCAGATGGCGCGACAGGTACAGCCCTTGGGCCACCAGGAACAGCACGGTCATGCCCAGGCTGCCGAACACCTTGAAGTCGACCCAGAACGCCGGGAAGGTGAAGGCGACGAACAGGTTGGCGGCGCCGCAGAACAGGAAGAATGCGATCCAGGCGAGGTTCAAGCGGGCCCAGATGGCATCGGGCAAGGTCAGCGCGTGGCCCATGATGCGCTTGATCAGTACCCGGTCGCCTATGAAGTGGCTACCGGCGAAGGCCAGGGCGAACAGCCAGTTCACCACGGGCGCCTTCCATTTGAGGAAGGTTTCGCTGTGAAAGGCCAGGGTCAGGCCGCCAAACACCAGGCAGGCGACCAGCGTCAGCCACTGGCCTTTCTCAAGCTTGCGCTGGCGCAGGAACAACGCGCCGTATACCACCAGCGAGCTGATTATCAGCATGGCAGTGGCACTGTAGATACCACCGAATTCGAAGCTGTGTCCGGCCAGCTCGACAGGCCGTGGATCCAGTTTGTAGACGATGAAGAACAGCAGCAGCGGGATGAAATCGATGAATTGTTTCACAATGGCAGCCAGAACCGGGATGTGACGGCATAATAACAAACATCGAATCCAGCGAAAGCGCTACTCCATGAATGTTGATCTGCACTGTCACAGCACGGCCTCCGATGGCGCCTTGTCGCCTTCGGCCTTGGTCGCCCGGGCCTTCGAGCACGGGGTGCGTACGCTGGCGCTCACCGACCACGATACCCTCGAAGGCCTGGCCGAGGCCCGCCAAGCCTGCCGCGAGCACGGCATGCAATGGGTCAGCGGCGTCGAGCTGTCCTGCACCTGGGGCGGCGCAACCATTCATATACTCGGTTACAACTTTCCCGTGGACGCTCCGCCCTTGCTGGCAGCGATCGGGGCCCTGCACCGCGGCCGCTGGTTGCGTGCCGAGGAAATCGACAGGCGCCTGGCGGCCAAGGGCATGCCCGGGGCGCTGGAAGGTGCCCGGCAAATCCAGCAGGCGCTCGGTGACAGTGGCAATGCCCCGGCCCGGCCACACTTTGCCGATTATCTGGTGCGTGCCGGCCACGTCAAAGACCGGGGCGAGGCCTTTCGCAAGTGGCTCGGTGCCGGCAAGCTCGGTGACGTCAAGCAACATTGGCCATCACTGGAGGAAACCGTTGCCACCCTGCGCCAGTCCAATGCATGGGTGAGCCTGGCGCATCCCATGCATTACGAGCTGACGCGCAGCAAGCGCAGGCGCCTGATTGCCGACTATATTCAGGCAGGCGGGCAGGCGCTTGAAGTGGTCAATGGGATGATGCCGGCCGAGCAGGTGGGCACCTTGTCCATCCTCACCCGTGAGTTCGGGCTGCTGGCAAGTGCTGGCAGTGACTTCCATGGCCCCGGCACCTGGGGCGAAATCGGTGCCTATCGGCCTTTGCCCGAGGACCTGCCACCTGTGTGGCACCGTTTCAGCCATGAACAGCCATTGCCGGTTTGAACAGGACGACGATGTGAGCCAATTTTTCCAGATTCACCCGGAAAACCCACAGCCGCGGCTGATACGCCAGGCGGTTGAGATCATTCGCAAGGGTGGGGTAGTGGTCTACCCGACCGACTCGGCCTATGCACTGGGTTGCCAGATCGGTGACAAGTCAGCCATCGAACGGGTGCGCCGTTTGCGTGGGTTGGACAAGACCCACAACTTCACCCTCATGTGCTGCGACATGTCGCAGCTGGGCTTGTATGCCAAGGTCGATACCGGCACCTTCCGGCTGCTCAAGGCCCATGTGCCGGGGCCGTACACCTTCATTCTCAACGGCACCCGCGAAGTGCCGCGCCTGTTGTTGCATGAAAAACGCCGCACCATCGGCTTGCGCGTGCCGGACCATGCCATCACCCTTGCACTGCTTGCCGAGCTGGGTGAACCCTTGATGAGCGTGAGCCTGATCCTGCCTGGCGACGCCGAACCCATGACCGATCCCTACGAAATCCGCCAGCGCCTGGAACACCATGTCGATCTGGTGATCGATGGCGGCTACGGTGACCTCAAGGCGTCGACCATCATCGACCTGTCAGGCGAGGAGCCCGAGCTGATTCGAGAGGGCTGCGGCGACCCTACTCCGTTCTTGGTCAGCGCGTGACCTCCGAGCCGTTAGCTCAGGCAGCGGCCGAGCTGCCAGGCCAGCTGCAGCTGGCGTTGGTCTACGGCGAGGCCGTGACCGAGCTGCCGCTGGACTTGTACATACCTCCCGATGCCCTGGAGGTCATTCTCGAAGCGTTCGAAGGGCCGCTGGACCTGCTGCTGTACCTGATTCGCAAGCAGAACATCGACATCCTCGATATCCCGGTGGCAGAAATCACGCGCCAGTACATGGGCTACGTCGAGTTGATGAAAACCGTGCGCCTTGAGCTGGCTGCCGAATACTTGGTGATGGCCGCCATGCTGGCTGAAATCAAGTCGCGCATGCTGCTGCCGCGCAGCGTCACGGTCGAGGAGGAGGAGGGCGACCCGCGCGCCGAGCTGATCCGACGCCTGCAGGAGTATGAACGCTTCAAGGCCGCCGCCGAGGGCCTGGACGGGTTGCCCAGGGTCGGCCGTGACCTGGTCGTGCCGTGCCTGGAAGCGCCCCAGGCAAAGGTACGTAAACTGTTGCCGCAGGTCAGCCTGCCGGAGCTGCTGGCATCCATGGCCGAAGTGATGCGCCGCAACGACCTGTTCGAAAGCCACCAGATCAGCCGAGAAACCCTTTCGACCCGAGAGCGCATGGGGCAGGTGCTGGAGCGCTTGAAGGACGGAGGTTTCGTGGCCTTCATCGATCTGTTCGCCCCCGATGAAGGCAAGCTGGGGGTGGTGGTCACGTTCATGGCTGTGTTGGAACTGGTAAAGGAAAGCCTCGTCGAACTGGTGCAAAATGAAGCCTTTGCCGCCATCCATGTGCGGTTACGCCCTGCTCCTGCTGAAGACGCCCATGAACCTGAATGACCCCCGCGACCTGGCTCCGCTGATCGAAGCCTTCCTGCTTGCCTCTGGCAAGCCGCAGACGCTTGAACGCTTGTACGAGCTGTTCGAGGAGCCCGAGCGGCCCGAGCCGAAGACATTCAAGCGCGCACTCGAGGTGCTGGGCAAGTCGTGCGCCGGTCGTGCGTTCGAGCTCAAAGAGGTGGCCAATGGCTATCGACTTCAGATTCGCGAGGATTACGCGCCTTGGGTTGGCCGGCTGTGGGAAGAGCGCCCGCAGCGCTACTCCCGGGCGCTGCTCGAGACCCTGGCGCTGATCGCCTATCGCCAGCCCATCACCCGTGGCGAAATCGAGGACGTGCGTGGCGTGGCGGTCAACAGTAACATCGTCAAGACGTTGATCGAGCGCGAGTGGATACGGGTGGTGGGCCACCGGGAAGTGCCCGGTCGGCCGGCCCTGTTCGCCACGACCAAGGCGTTTCTGGATCATTTCAACCTGCGCAGCCTGGATGAGCTTCCCGCGTTGGCGCAATTGCGCGAAATGGAGCCCGAGCCCTTGCTCGACCCGGACGACGCCCCGGTACCGGCGCACCTGCAGGCCCTGGCCGACGCCAGCCTGGGCGAGGACGAAGAGGCTGAGCCGGTTAAGAACGAGACCAGCTTTCGCAGCCTGCTCGTGGAGCTCGACGCCATGGAGCAGGGCCTCAAGACCGACTTCGACGACGTGCTCCAGCACGACCCTGGTGCCGAAGCTTCGCTGGAGGGGGAGCGGAACGAGCAGGCCTGAACGCCTCAACGCCATCTGCTGTGGCCAGGGCCCGCCTGGCAGAAAGTCGTGGCAAGGGGTGTAAAAGCTTCTACCCTGCCATGCATTCATGCGGCGAACCACGTATGATGCGCGGCCTTTTGGCGCGTTCGTTGCCAGAAACCTGTTTTCATTCCTACACCGGGAGGTGCCCAGATGAGTGAGCAAGACCTGCAAGATACCCAGATCACCCCACCTGTTGGCGAGAAGCTGCAGAAAGTCCTCGCGCGCATTGGCGTGGGCTCGCGCCGTGACGTCGAGGCCTGGATCAGCCAGGGCCGCATCAAGGTCAACGGCGTTGCAGCCACCCTTGGCCAGCGCGTCGACCTGCATGACGCCATTGCTGTGGACGGCAAGCTGATCAAGCGTGAAGAGGCGGCCGAGGCGACGCGCCGGGTGATCATGTACAACAAGCCCGATGGCGAGATCTGCACCCGCGACGACCCGGAAGGTCGCCCGACCGTGTTCGATCGCCTGCCACGCCCCAAGGAAGGTCGCTGGATCAACATCGGCCGTCTGGACATCAACACCACCGGTCTGCTGCTGTTCACCACCGACGGTGAACTGGCCAACCGCCTGATGCACCCGTCGTACGAAATGGACCGCGAATACGCCGTGCGCGTACGTGGGGAAGTGGACGACGAGATGCTCGAGCGCCTGAAGGCGGGTGTCATGCTCGAGGACGGCCCGGCCAAGTTCACCGACATCCAGAAGGCACCAGGCGGCGAAGGCTTCAACCACTGGTACCACTGCGTGGTGATGGAAGGCCGTAACCGTGAGGTGCGTCGCCTGTGGGAGTCGCAGGGCATGGTGGTCAGCCGCCTGAAGCGTGTGCGCTTTGGCCCGGTGTTCCTCAACTCGGACTTGCCCATGGGCCGCTGGCGTGAAATGACCCAGGGTGAAATTGACATCCTGGCGGCCGAGGTGGGCTTGCAGCCCGTGGCGTTGCCGGCCATGAAGCTCAAGGCCAAGGACAAGATGGAGCGCCTGCAGCGCAAATCGTCCCGCCCCCTGGGCCGTGGTGAGCGCGTGCGTAGCCTGCGCCCAGCCCAGGACGGCGCAGCGGCCGGCGAGCGGCCAGCACGCCCGGCGCGCGAAGAGTCGCCGCGCAAAGGCAACCGTGGCAGCGCAGTGGCCGAGCGCCCGAGCGAAATGCGCAAGCGCCCGGCCAAGCCCGAGGGTGACAAGCCAGCTGGCCGTGGTCGCGGCAAGCCGCGCGGCTGAGGCATTCGGGGCCACTTGTCGGCCCTTGCCTGTGTACCGACGCTGAACACATTGGGGCTGCTGCGCAGCTCATTGCCAGCCGGCTTCTGCAGTAGGCGAGTGACACGCGCTGAGCAGAAGTCAGTTGGCCGACGATGGGTGCGAAGCGGCCCTTATGTGTATCCAGCTGCCTGAACTGCGTGCGTGCCGAGATGCAAACAGCCATACGGCGCAGTTTGGCTGCTTACGCAGTTCATGGAGCGACCGTAACCCATTGTGCGAAAAGCGATTTCGTTAGTTTGGCAATTTAGGTTTCCAGGTTGTAAGGATTTTTTTACAAGCATCGGCCAATTCTCGCAGCAAATCGGAAAACTTCCCCGGGCGTAAAGAAAGCTTGCCGGAGCATGGGTGCTCGGTTGCGCCGTCGGTCACATCCCTGTCTTGCCTAAACCCCCGCCCCAGGGTGTTATAGCCCTCATTGCCCCGTGCAACAGCCCGCCGCAGAGCCGGTTGATAAAACAACAATTGGAGGCGCCATGTACGCCGATCACCTCGCCCACAAAGGCCATTACCCCAGGAACGCTGCGTTTTTTCCGCCGGAAACCACGCAACGCGTTGACGCCTGCGCGCTCGCAGGGTTATACAGTGCGCCGCGTTTTACCTGTGACCCCCTTGCGTACCGCGCACTCCTGACCCCGCCCGGTTGACTCGACCGCGCAGTTTCACCCTCAGGAAACAAGGTGACCACCTTGCCCATTCCGCTGCGCCACGAGCGCGGTGGGTCCGATTCCGTCACAGATAAAAACAATGCAGGTGACTTCGTTCATGAGTGGACACGACAAGCATTCAGGCGAGCTCAAGCGGGGCCTGAAGAACCGCCATATTCAGTTGATCGCCCTGGGTGGCGCCATCGGTACCGGCCTGTTCCTGGGTTCGGCTGGCGTGATGAAATCCGCCGGGCCCTCGATGATCCTGGGCTACGCGATCTGTGGCTTCATCGCTTTCATGATCATGCGCCAGTTGGGCGAAATGATCGTCGAGGAGCCCGTGGCCGGATCGTTCAGCCATTTCGCCCATACCTACTGGGGGGGCTTTGCCGGCTTCCTGTCGGGCTGGAACTGCTGGGTGCTGTACATCCTGGTGGGCATGTCCGAACTGTCTGCCGTGGGCAAGTACGTGCACTACTGGTGGCCGGAAATCCCTACCTGGGTGACAGCCGCTGCCTTCTTCGTGCTGATCAACGCCATCAACCTGATGAACGTGAAGTTCTTCGGCGAGGCCGAGTTCTGGTTTGCCATCATCAAGGTGGTGGCCATTGTCAGCATGATCGGCCTGGGTGCCTACCTGCTGACCAGCGGCAGCGGCGGGCCTGACGCGACCGTGGCCAACCTGTGGTCGCACGGTGGCTTCTTCCCCCATGGGGTCAGTGGCTTGGTGATGGCCTTGGCGTTCATCATGTTCTCGTTCGGGGGGCTGGAGATGCTCGGCTTCACGGCCGCAGAAGCTGACAAGCCCAAGACCGTGATCCCCAAGGCCATCAACCAGGTCATCTACCGTATCCTGATCTTCTACGTCGGCGCGTTGGTGATCCTGTTGTCGCTCACGCCATGGGACACCTTGGTCGCCAGCATCGATGCCTCCGGCGGCAGCTACGGCAGCAGCCCGTTCGTGCAGGTCTTCTCGTTGCTGGGCAGCGATGTGGCCGCCAACCTGCTGAACTTCGTGGTCCTGACCGCGGCCTTGTCGGTGTACAACAGCGGCACCTACTGCAATGCCCGCATGTTGCTGGGCATGGCCGAGCAGGGCGATGCGCCGGCTGCCCTGGCCAAGGTCGACAAGCGTGGCGTACCGGTGCGTTCGATTCTGGTGTCGGCGGCCGTGACCCTGATCGCCGTGCTGCTCAACTACCTGATGCCTTCCAGCGCGCTGGAGCTGCTGATGTCGCTGGTCGTGGCCACCCTGGTGATCAACTGGGCCATGATCAGCTACTCGCACCTCAAGTTCCGCCAGCACCTCAACCGCACGGGCCAGAAACCCCTGTTCAAGGCGCTGTGGTACCCCTATGGCAACTATGTGGTGCTGGCGTTCGTGGTCCTGATCCTGGGCATCATGCTGCAGATTCCGGGTATCCAGGTTTCCGTCTACGCCATTCCGGTCTGGTTGCTCTGCATGTTCGTCGCTTATGTCATCAAGTCACGACGCAAGGGCGTTGTCCCTGAGGCCATTGGCAGCACCGCCAAATAAGCCTCGTACAGCCGCATCCAAAACCCGAAGCGTTGACCGCTTCGGGTTGTTTCTTTTCTGCGTGTCAGATCTGTTCCAGCAGCCACGCCCTGAACGCCCGCAGCGAAGGTAGCGCCTCGTTACGCGGTGGATAGATCAGGTAATAACTGCGCTGACTGGCGAATGCCAGGCCTGGGCTGTACAGCGCTCCTTTGGCCAGCTCGTCTTCCACGAGCACGCGGGGCACCAGGCCCACCCCAATCCCCGCCTGCACGGCCTGAATCAGATGCGAGGTCAACTCGAAGCTGGGGCCCAGGCGCATGCTTCGGTGGGGCAGGCCGTGGTGCGAGAACCATTCACCCCAGGCATGGGGGTTGTTGGCCACGTTCAACAGCAACTGCTCGCTGATGCGAGTGGGGCTCCAGTGCGGTTGTTCGTTGGCGGCCTGCGCCGGGAGAATCACCAGCAGCTCCTCGGCATGCAGGCGATGGCTGATCAGCCCCGGCAGGTCACGGCTGGCCACGCCAATGGCGGCGTCGATCTCGCTGGTATCGAAGTCGATGGCTTCGATCCTTGAATGCAAGTGCACGAGCATGCCAGGGTGCGCCTTGTAGAAGTCGTTCAGGCGCGGCAACAGCCATTTGGAGCCAAAGGTGGGCAGGGTGGCCAGGCGCAGTGTGCCGACCCCGGACTGGTAGGCCAGCGCCTGGAGGGTCGCGCCCCGAATGCGGCCCAGTGCTTCGCTGAGCTCGCGCTGGTACAGCCGGCCGACGTCCGTCAACCGTACCTGGCGACCCTCGCGGCGAAACAGGGTAAGGCCCAGTTGCTGTTCCAGCGCCTGAACCTGCCGGCTGACCGCGCTCTGGGTCAGCGACAGTTCAGTGGCGGCGCGGGTGTAGCTCTGGTGCCTGGCGGCCGCCTCGAAGGCCAGCAGCAGGGACATGGACGGGGTCAGGTGGCGGTAATTCATTCATTAAAGTCATCGATAGCGGCAGGATTATCCGTTTGCCCCTGGCGCAAAACTACAGGAACATTGCCACATACGTCACTGTTGCCGGCGCCACCCATGCCGCCACGACATCTTTCCCGTGAATCAGCCCTATTCCGAGGCCGTCCATCGATGATCGCCCAGCTGCCTACCGTTGCACCTGACGCCGACTACCCGGCATTTCTCCAATCCCTGCGTGACAGTGGTTTCCGTGGCCAGATCAGCGCCGACTACGGTACCCGAACGGTCCTGGCCACCGACAACTCCATCTACCAGCGTCTGCCGCAGGCCGCGGTGTTCCCCCTGGACGCCGATGACGTGGCGCGGGTCGCCACGCTGATGGGCGAGCCGCGTTTCCAGTCGATCAAACTGACCCCGCGCGGCGGCGGCACGGGCACCAATGGCCAGTCGTTGACCGATGGCGTGGTCGTGGACCTGTCGCGGCACATGAACGGCATTCTTGAAATCAATGCCGAGCAGCGTTGGGTGCGGGTGCAGGCGGGTGTGGTCAAGGACCAGCTCAACGCCGCCCTCAAACCCCATGGCTTGTTCTTCGCGCCTGAACTGTCCACGTCGAACCGGGCGACCGTGGGTGGCATGATCAACACCGACGCCAGCGGGCAGGGCAGTTGCACCTATGGCAAAACGCGCGACCATGTGCTTGAGCTGCACAGCATCCTGCTCGGGGGGGAACGCCTGCACAGCCTGCCGCTCGACGAAGAGGCGCTGCAGGCTGCGTGTACGGCGCCCGGTCGCGTGGGTCAGGTGTACCGCACGGCCCTGGATATCTGCGATACCCAGGCTGAACTCATCCGCACCACCTTTCCCCCGCTCAATCGCTGCCTGACCGGCTACGACCTGGCGCACCTGCGCGACGAGCAGGGCCGCTTCAACCTCAACAGTGTGCTGTGCGGCGCCGAGGGGTCGCTGGGGTATGTGGTCGAGGCCAAGCTCAACGTGCTGCCGATTCCCAAGTACGCCGTCCTGGTGAACGTACGGTACGCAAGCTTCATGGACGCGCTGCGCGATGCCAATGCCTTGATGGCGCAGCGGCCGCTGTCCATCGAGACCGTCGATTCCAAAGTGCTCGGGCTGGCGATGAAGGACATCGTCTGGCACAGCGTCGCCGAGTATTTCCCGGCCGACCCCGAGCGCCCCACGCTGGGCATCAACCTGGTCGAGTTCTGCGGTGATGACCCCATCGAGGTCAACGCCAAGGTTCAGGCCTTCATCGATCACTTGCGCGCCGACACCAGCGTCGAGCGTCTCGGCCATACGCTGGCCGAGGGCGCTGAGGCGGTGTCCCGCGTCTACGCCATGCGCAAGCGCTCGGTCGGCTTGCTGGGCAATGTCGAAGGCGAGGTGCGGCCGCAGCCCTTCGTCGAGGATACGGCGGTGCCACCGGAAAAACTCGCCGACTACATCGCCGAGTTCCGTGCCTTGCTCGACGGCTACGGGTTGGCGTACGGCATGTTCGGCCACGTCGATGCTGGCGTGCTGCATGTGCGCCCCGCGCTGGACATGAAGGACCCGGCCCAGGCGGCCTTGGTCAAGCCTGTCTCCGATGCGGTGGCTGCGTTGACCCGTCGCTACGGCGGTTTGTTGTGGGGCGAGCATGGCAAGGGCCTGCGATCTGAGTACGTGCCCGAGTACTTTGGCGAGCTGTACCCGGCACTGCAGCGCCTCAAAGGCGCGTTCGACCCGCACAACCAGCTCAACCCCGGCAAGATCTGCACACCGCCCGGTGCCAGCGAGGGCCTGACCAAGGTCGATGGCGTGACCTTGCGCGGCGAGTTGGACCGCACCATCGATGAGCGGGTCTGGCAGGCCTATGGCAGCGCCGTGCATTGCAACGGCAACGGTGCCTGCTACAACTACGACCCGAACGACGCCATGTGCCCGTCGTGGAAGGCGACTCGTGAACGTCGGCACTCGCCCAAAGGGCGGGCTTCGCTCATGCGCGAGTGGTTGCGCCTGCAGGGTGATGCGGGTGTGGATGTATTGGAGGTGGCGCGCAAGCCGGTTTCATGGATCAAAGGGCTGCCTGCGCGGTTGCGCAACGAGCGGGCGCGGCGCCAGGGGCAGGCTGACTTTTCCCATGAAGTTTATGACGCAATGGCTGGCTGCCTGGCCTGCAAGTCCTGCGCAGGGCAGTGCCCGATCAAGGTCAACGTACCTGATTTTCGCTCGCGTTTTCTCGAGCTGTACCACACCCGGTACCAGCGCCCTCTGCGTGACTACTTGATCGGCTCGCTGGAGTTCACCATCCCCTATCTGGCCCATGCGCCTGGTCTGTACAACGCGGTGATGGGCTCGAAATGGGTCAGCCGCCTGCTGGCCGAGCAGGTAGGCATGGTCGATAGCCCGTTGATCAGCCGTTTCAACTTCCAGGCGACCCTGACCCGCTGTGGCGTGAGCATGGCCACGGTGCCGGCGCTGCGCGAACTGACGCCTGCCCAACGCGAGCGCAGCATCGTGCTGGTGCAAGATGCCTTCACCCGTTACTTCGAGACGCCGTTGCTGTCGGCATTCATCGATCTGGCGCATCGCCTGGGCCACAAGGTTTACTTGGCACCGTACAGTGCCAATGGCAAGCCACTGCATGTTCAGGGCTTTCTGGGTGCCTTCGCCAAGGCCGCCGTGCGCAATGCCGCCCAGCTCAAGGCGTTGGCTGACTGCGGCGTACCGTTGGTCGGGCTGGATCCGGCCATGACCCTCGTCTATCGCCAGGAATACCTGAAAGTGCCTGGGCTCGAGGGGTGCCCCACTGTGCTGTTGCCTCAGGAATGGCTGCTGGGCGCACTGCCCGAGCAAGCGGCAGGGTGCACGTCCACCTTCCGGCTGATGGCCCATTGCACCGAGAAGACCAACGCCCCTGCCAGTACCCGGCAGTGGGAGCAGGTGTTCGAACGCATGGGGCTCAAGCTGATCACCGAGCCCACCGGCTGCTGCGGCATGTCAGGTACCTATGGGCACGAGGCGCGCAATCAGCAGACCTCAAAGAACATCTTCGAACAGTCCTGGGCGCTGAAACTGGATAAGGAGGGGGAGCCATTGGCGACCGGTTATTCCTGCCGCAGCCAGGTCAAGCGCATGGCCGGGCGGCCGATGCGTCATCCATTGGAAGTGGTGTTGCAATTCGCCAGGGGCTGAAGGGAGACTTGCTCGACCGTGCGGTGTGAAAACGTGCTGAAGCGCAAGGCGTCAGATCAGCCGTTTTCACACAGCCAGTGTGCGCGGTCTAGTCCTGATCAGCGCTGGTCTGATCGTCACCTTCCTGCTCGCGGGCAGGTGCCGAGTCGGCATGGGCGGTAACGGTGGGCTCTTCTGGGTTCAGGCTTGGGAAGGGAAGATTCGGGATCTCATGCATCTCGTCGTTCCTCGCAAGTGTGAGTGAAAAGGCTGCGCCAGGCGCGTGTGAAGCTTCAAGAAGCTGGGGCAGGATACACAAGTCTGGATGACAGTTTGGCTTTTTTCCTACGCCCGGTTAGCCCAGCGGATCGATCAACTCAGGTCATGCCGCAGGCTCAAGGCTATTCTGGCTGCATAAAAAGGCGTGACCGACGGCCACGCCCGTGTGAGCCCCGCGACTGAAGCCTTGGGCAGTTTACTTGCGCCCTTCGGCCGTCTCGGCCACTTTGTCGGTGCGTGCGCACATGATGAAGTCGTTACGGTGCAGGCCTTTGATCGAGTGGCTCCACCAGGTGACGGTCACCTTGCCCCACTCGGTCAGCAACCCCGGGTGATGCCCTTCGGCCTCGGCAATTTCCCCGACGGCGTTGGTAAACGCCAGGGCATGCTTGAAATTCTTGAACAAAAATACGCGCTCAAGCTCCATGTGGCCGTCACGCACTTCGATGTTCCAGTCCGGAATTTCGCGAATCAGCTCGGCCAGCTCCTGCTCGCTGACTTTTGGTGCATCGGCGCGGCAGGCTTCGCAGTGGGCTTGGTTCAAGGCATTCATACGTTCTTATCCATGTGGCGTTGTGAGTGGCAAGCAGCGTTCAAGCGGCAACCTTGGGTGGAAACTTCGGCGCGTGCAAGCCTAGCTGCTGGGCTTGCGCGACCATGCCCATGATGTCTTCGTGAGCAAGGTCGAACAGGCGCTTGAGCTCTGGCAGCACGAAGTACACCGGCTGCAGGATGTCGATTCGATAAGGGGTGCGCATGGCCTCGATGGGGTCGAAGGCCTGATGCTCGGGTTCGCCTGACAGGCTGTAGACCGTCTCCTTGGGCGAGGACAGAATGCCACCGCCGTAGATCTTGCGGCCGTTGGGTGTGTCCATCAGGCCGAATTCGATGGTCATCCAGTACAGGCGCGCCAGATAGACGCGCTGTTCCTTGGTGGCGGCCAGGCCCAGCTTGCCGTAGGTATGGGTGAATTCGGCAAACCAGGGGTTGGTCAGCAGCGGGCAGTGGCCGAAGATTTCGTGAAAGATGTCCGGTTCCTGGAGGTAGTCCAGTTCTTCGGGCGTGCGAATGAACGTTGCCACCGGGAAGCGCTTGCTGGCAAGCAGCTCGAAGAAGGTCTGGAACGGAATCAATGCCGGAACCCGTGCGACCTGCCAGCCGGTGGTTGCCCCCAGCACCTTGTTGATCTCACCTAGCTGCGGAATGCGGTCATGAGGCAGCTTCAACTGCTCGATACCGTCGAGGTATTCCTGACAGGCACGCCCTTCGATCACCTTCAGTTGGCGGGTGATCAACGTGTTCCACACGCCATGCTCCTGCTGCGGGTAATCGATGAACCCCTGCGCATCAGGCTCGCGTGCCACATAGTGGGTGTGCTTCATGGAGGTCTCCTGGTCAGCTCTTGTCGTTATGTACAGGTAGGCATCAGAAATAACCCGTTATTGCACAGTGCACATCTACTCATGGAGGGATGGGGCCCAGGCGGGCACGCTATTTTGTAAGGATAATTTTACAAAACCCCTGGATTGCCCCAACATCAAGTTCCTGCAATGATCATCAGCGGTCATTTCGTAAGAATTTCTTTACAAGTTTTCCGCTCAGGCGGGAAGTTTTTGCCAGGCGTATCCCTTATGCGTATCAAAGTGCACTGCCAGAACCGTATCGGGATTCTGCGCGACATCCTCAACCTGTTGGTCGACTACGGCATCAACGTCTTGCGGGGCGAAGTAGGGGGTGACCATGGCAACGCCATCTACCTGCACTGCCCGAACCTCATCAACCTCCAGTTCCAGGCCCTGCGCCCCAAGTTCGAGGCCATCACGGGCGTGTTCGGCGTCAAGCGCGTGGGGCTGATGCCCAGCGAGCGCCGGCACATGGAGCTCAATGCGCTGCTTGGGGCGCTGGAGTTTCCCGTGCTCTCGATCGACATGGGTGGCAGCATCGTGGCGGCAAACCGGTCGGCGGCCCAATTGCTGGGGGTGCGGGTCGACGAAGTGCCCGGCCTGCCACTGGCTCGCTACGTGGACGACTTCGACTTGCCGGAACTGGTGCGCAGCAACAAGTCGCGTATCAACGGTCTGCGGGTACAGGTTAAGGGCCATGTGTTCCTGGCCGACATCGCGCCGTTGCAGTCCGAGCACGATGACAGCGAAGCGTTGGCTGGCGCCGTGCTCACCCTGCACCGCGCCGATCGCATCGGTGAACGTATCTACAATGTGCGCAAGCAGGAGTTGCGGGGGTTCGACAGCATTTTCCAGAGCTCACGCCTGATGGCTGCCGTTGTCCGTGAAGCAAGGCGAATGGCGCCGCTGGATGCGCCGCTGTTGATCGAAGGGGAGACCGGCACCGGCAAGGAGCTTCTGGCCAGGGCGTGCCACCTGGCGAGCCCGCGTGGGCAATCGCCGCTGATGGCGCTCAACTGTGCCGGCCTGCCTGAGTCGATGGCCGAGACCGAGCTGTTCGGCTACGGGCCGGGCGCCTTCGAGGGCGCCCGCGCCGAAGGCAAGCTGGGTCTGCTGGAGCTGACGGCCGGCGGCACGCTGTTTCTCGATGGCGTGGCTGAAATGAGCCCGCGGCTTCAGGTGAAGTTGTTGCGGTTCTTGCAGGACGGATGTTTTCGCCGTGTTGGCAGTGACGAAGAGGTCTATCTGGATGTACGGGTGATCTGCGCCACGCAGGTGGACCTGTCCGAGCTCTGCGCCCGGGGCGAATTCCGCCAGGACTTGTACCACCGGCTCAACGTGCTGTCGTTGCACATTCCGCCCTTGCGCGAATGCATGGATGGGCTCGATGGGCTGGTGCAGTATTTTCTCGATCAGGCCAGTCGGCAGATCGGATGCGCCATGCCTCGCCTGGCGCAAGGGGCGATGCAAAAGTTGGCCAGCTATGATTGGCCCGGTAACGTTCGGCAGTTGGAAAACGTGGTATTCCAGGCGGTGTCGTTATGTGAAAACGGTGTGGTCAAGACTGAGCATGTGCGGTTACCCGATTATGGCGTGCGACAGCCCTTGGGGGATTTTTCACTGGACGGTGCATTGTCCGATATTGTCGGGCGTTTTGAAAAAGCCGTATTGGAAAGTTTGCTTAAAGAGTTTCCAAGTAGCCGTGCATTGGGCAAACGCTTGGGTGTATCGCATACGACCATTGCCAATAAGTTAAAAGACTATTCACTGGGCAAATCGTCGGGGCACTGATTGGACAGTGCTCAGCGTAGACTCCTGTCGCTTTAACTTGCTGCTGTTAGTTGTGTGCAGATGGCTGCGAAGGGGGTCATTCGGCCCCCTTGGTCGCCGCGCTGTCACCCGTTGGAGCAGCCATTGCCCATCACGCGGTATTCCAGCACGTGGGTGTGGCCCTGCGAGTCGGCGTAGGTCATGCGAGCGGGCACTACGCCGCAGACATTGGGGATTTCACTCATGGAAATGACGTGGTCGATGTCCAGGTGTTGCGAGTAACTGTACTGTTCAACCGGTGCCTGTTCGGCGGCCTGGGCTTCGTCGGCCATGGCCGTCCCGCACAGACTGCCCAGCAGTACTACCATTAAAGCTTTCATGTTTTATCTGCCTATTTAAGGTCGTGACGGTGCGCGCCGTGCATGAAGCACTACGACAACCGTTAAGGTATTGATCAAGTTTGCAGAGAATTGACAGTTGCCTTCGTGGGGGCGGTTACAGGTTGTCAATCTTCTTGCCGTTGCTGGCGAGATCAATTCTAGAACTGTGACCCAGGCTGAAACAGTGGGGCTTTTGATAAAGTCTATTGGTGAAATTGGTAATAATCCACCAGGCCTGCACCTTGCAGGGCAGCACAATGCCCGCGCCTGAGCGGTTACGACCCGATCGACTGGCAAATTACTACCAACGTCGAATGGCGGTTATCGCTCTGGTACAGTTACATCGGTCCCATACAAAAACAACTATTACACCGAGGTAAACACGATGAGTGCGGCTCCACTGTATCCCGTTCGTCCCGAGATCGCGGCCACTACCCTGACAGACGAGGCCACCTACAAGGCCATGTACCAGCAGTCGGTGATCAACCCGGACGGCTTCTGGCGTGAGCAGGCCCAGCGCATCGACTGGATCAAGCCCTTCACCAAGGTCAAGCAGACTTCCTTCGATGACCACCACGTGGACATCAAATGGTTTGCCGATGGCACTCTGAACGTTTCCTCCAACTGCCTGGACCGTCACCTGGAAGAGCGTGGCGATCAACTGGCCATTATCTGGGAAGGCGACGACCCCTCCGAGCACCGCAACATCACCTACCGCGAACTGCACGAGCAAGTGTGCAAGTTCGCCAACGCCTTGCGCGGGCAAGACGTGCACCGCGGCGATGTGGTCACCATCTACATGCCGATGATTCCCGAGGCTGTGGTCGCCATGCTGGCATGCGCCCGTATCGGTGCAATCCATTCGGTCGTATTCGGTGGGTTCTCGCCCGAGGCCCTGGCAGGGCGCATCATCGATTGCAAGTCCAAGGTGGTGATCACTGCTGACGAAGGCGTGCGCGGCGGTCGCCGTACACCGCTCAAGGCCAATGTCGACCTGGCACTGACCAACCCTGAAACCAGCAGCGTGCAGAAGATCATCGTCTGCAAGCGCACCGGCGGCGACATTGCCTGGCACCAGCACCGCGACATCTGGTACGAAGACCTGATGAAAGTGGCTTCCAGCCACTGCGCGCCGAAGGAAATGGGGGCTGAGGAAGCCCTGTTCATCCTCTACACCTCCGGCTCGACCGGCAAGCCCAAGGGCGTGCTGCACACCACCGGTGGCTACCTGGTATACGCGGCGCTGACCCATGAGCGCGTGTTCGACTACCGCCCGGGCGAGGTGTACTGGTGCACCGCCGACGTCGGCTGGGTTACGGGCCACAGCTACATCGTCTACGGCCCGCTCGCCAACGGCGCCACCACCGTATTGTTCGAAGGTGTGCCGAACTACCCGGATATCACCCGCGTGTCCAAGATCGTCGACAAGCACAAAGTCAACATCCTCTACACCGCACCCACCGCCATCCGCGCCATGATGGCCGAAGGGCAGGCGGCGGTAGACGGCGCCGACGGTTCCAGCCTGCGCCTGCTGGGCTCTGTGGGCGAGCCGATCAACCCCGAAGCCTGGAACTGGTACTACAAGACTGTGGGCAAGGAGCGTTGCCCGATCGTCGATACCTGGTGGCAGACCGAAACCGGCGGCATCCTCATCAGCCCATTGCCAGGTGCGACGGCGCTCAAGCCAGGCTCGGCCACGCGCCCGTTCTTTGGCGTGGTACCGGCTCTGGTGGACAACCTGGGCAACCTGATCGAAGGCGCGACCGAGGGCAACCTGGTGATCCTCGATTCATGGCCAGGCCAGTCGCGCTCGTTGTACGGTGACCATGACCGGTTTGTCGATACCTACTTCAAGACTTTCCGGGGCATGTACTTCACCGGTGACGGCGCCCGCCGCGACGAGGATGGCTACTACTGGATCACCGGCCGCGTGGATGACGTGCTGAACGTCTCGGGCCACCGCATGGGCACCGCCGAGATCGAAAGTGCCATGGTGGCGCACGCCAAGGTGGCCGAGGCCGCGGTGGTGGGCGTGCCGCACGACATCAAGGGCCAGGGTATCTATGTCTACGTCACCCTCAATGCTGGCGTCGAGCCAAGCGAGCAACTGCGCCTTGAACTGAAGAACTGGGTGCGCAAGGAAATCGGCCCGATCGCCTCGCCGGATGTGATTCAGTGGGCACCGGGATTGCCAAAGACCCGTTCGGGCAAGATCATGCGCCGCATCCTGCGCAAGATTGCAACCGCCGAGTACGACGCGCTGGGGGACATCTCGACCTTGGCAGACCCAGGTGTCGTGCAGCACCTGATCGACACGCACAAGGCCATGAGCCTGGCCACGGCCTGACGGCACTGCGCGCGGTCCGAGATTCAAGCTTGATGGCAAGCTGATTTTGGGCGCGCCGACAGTGCGCCAGCGTCCAGCACAGGCCCCGCCGGGTTAACCGGCGGGGTTTTTGCTTTATAGACCGCTGGGCCTGTTACCCGGCAGTGATCGGTTACTTTTTGTCACCAGCAATGCGCTATGGCGGGGCGCCTGGAAACACTTGGCGCTGTTTAGGGGCATTTTGGCTGTCTTGTAGAACGCTCCATCACGCTACACTTGCCGTCCCACAAGGGTTTGCCAATAATAGGCCCAGGATTTGCTAGATTCATGGGTTCAATTTCTTGCGCTTTTGCATATTCTGCATTGGCTGTCAACATCGCCCGCAGCGGTTTCAGGCGCTTCTGTAAGTAGTTGTCGCTTTGAAGAAATTTCGACTACCGGGCTGTCGTTAAAATGCCATTCACTCGCTCGTGGTCTGCGACCTTGGTCGAACCCTGCGCGGCTCGCGTTGTAACCATTCGCATATCGGGCAGCTGTTACCTGCCTTGTATTGCCCCGTACCGATGGAGTTACCTGATGAAGAAGCTCGCACTGCTTGGCGCCCTGGCGCTGTCCGTGTTTTCCCTGGTATCGCAGGCCGATGAAAAACCGCTGAAAATCGGTATCGAAGCGGCTTACCCTCCTTTTGCCTTCAAGCAGCCCGATGGCAGCATCGCCGGCTTCGACTACGACATCGGCAACGCCCTGTGCGAAGAGATGAAGGCCAAGTGCACCTGGGTCGAGCAGGAGTTCGACGGCCTGATTCCTGCGCTGAAAGTGCGCAAGATCGACGCCATCCTGTCTTCGATGTCCATCACCGAGGACCGCAAGAAGTCGGTGGACTTCACCAAGCGTTACTACCTCACCCCGGCGCGTCTGGTGATGAAGGAAGGTACCGCGGTCACCGACAGCCTCGATGAGCTCAAGGGCAAGAAGATTGGCGTGCAGCGTGGCTCGATCCACGATCGCTTCGCCAAGGAAGTGCTCGCGCCCAAAGGCGCCACCGTGGTGCCATACGGCACGCAGAACGAAATCTACCTGGACGTGGCGGCTGGTCGCCTGGACGGCACCGTGGCCGACGCCACGCTGTTGGAAGATGGCTTCCTCAAGACCGATGCCGGCAAGGGCTTCGCGTTCGTAGGCCCTGCTTTCACCGACGTGAAGTACTTCGGTGACGGTGTCGGCATTGCCGTGCGCAAGGGTGACAAGGCCAACGTCGATCGCATCAATGCGGCCATCGATGCCATCCGTGCCAATGGCAAGTACAAAGAGATCGAGAAGAAATACTTCAACTTCGACATCTACGGCCCAGACGCGAACTGAGTCAGCCGTCAATCGCTGTGCAATGGTGCAAACAGCAGAAGCGCTGAGGTTTGCACCATTTTTCATTCTCTAGGTCGAGGACCTCAACATGTTGAAAGGCTACGGGGCAGTCATCCTCGATGGGGCGTGGCTGACGCTACAGCTTGCCCTTTCGTCGATGGCCCTGGCCATCGTGCTCGGCCTGATCGGCGTGGCGCTGCGCTTGTCGCCCGTGCGCTGGCTGGCCTGGCTGGGCGACCTGTATTCCACGGTCATTCGCGGCATACCGGATCTGGTACTGATCCTGCTGATCTTCTATGGCGGGCAGGACATCATCAACCGCGTGGCGCCGCTGGTGGGCTACGAAGACTATATCGACCTGAACCCGCTGCTGGCAGGTATCGGTACGCTGG
Source organism: Pseudomonas sp. SGAir0191 (assembly GCF_002812565.2). NCBI lineage: Bacteria > Pseudomonadati > Pseudomonadota > Gammaproteobacteria > Pseudomonadales > Pseudomonadaceae > Pseudomonas > Pseudomonas sp. SGAir0191. Next base: position 3,524,760 of record NZ_CP025035.2, on the reverse strand, counting down.
GCTTCATTTTCGGCGCCTACCTTTCGGAAACGTTCCGGGGTGCATTCCTGGGCATTCCAAAGGGCCAGGCCGAGGCGGGGGTCGCCTATGGCATGAATGCCCGGCAGGTGTTCTTCCGCATCCAGGTGCCGCAAATGATTCGCCTGGCGATTCCAGGCTTTACCAACAATTGGCTGGTGCTGACCAAGGCCACGGCGTTGATTTCGGTGGTCGGCCTGCAGGACATGATGTTCAAGGCCAAGCAGGCGGCCGATGCCACCCGTGAACCCTTCACCTTCTTCCTGGCAGTGGCCGCCTTGTACCTGGTGCTGACCAGCGTCTCGTTGCTGGCGCTGAAGTATCTGGAGCGCCGCTACTCGGTGGGTGTCAAGGTGACCGAATTATGATCTTCGACTACAACGTGGTCTGGGAAGCGTTGCCGATGTATTTCGACGGCCTGCTCACCACCCTCAAGCTGCTGGCAGTCTCGTTGTTCTTCGGCTTGCTGGCGGCCATTCCGCTGGGCTTGATGCGCGTGTCAAAGCGCCCGTGGGTCAACCTGCCGGCCTGGCTTTACACCTACGTCATTCGTGGCACGCCCATGCTGGTGCAGTTGTTCCTGATCTACTACGGTCTGGCGCAGTTCGAGGCCGTCAGGGCCAGCGTGTTCTGGCCCTTGTTGTCCAGCGCAACCTTCTGCGCGTGCCTGGCCTTTGCCATCAACACCAGCGCCTATACCGCCGAGATCGTTGCCGGCAGCCTCAAAGCCACGCCCCATGGCGAGATCGAGGCGGCCAAGGCCATGGGCATGTCGCGCATGAAGATGTACCGACGCATCCTGCTGCCGTCTGCGCTGCGCCGTGCGCTGCCGCAATACAGCAATGAAGTGATCATGATGCTGCAAACCACCAGCCTGGCGTCGATCGTGACCCTGATCGACATCACCGGTGCCGCGCGCACGGTCAATGCCCAGTACTACCTGCCTTTCGAGGCCTACATCACGGCGGGCGTGTTCTACCTGTGCCTGACCTTCATCCTGGTGCGCCTGTTCAAGATGGCCGAACGCCGCTGGCTCGGCTACCTGGCGCCGCGCAAGCACTGACCGCTCTGTGAGAATCGACAGCATGTACAAACTCCAAGTCCAAGACCTGCACAAGCGCTACGGCAGCCATGAGGTCCTCAAGGGCGTTTCCCTGGCGGCCAAGGCAGGCGACGTCATCAGCATCATCGGCTCCAGTGGGTCGGGCAAGTCCACCTTCCTGCGCTGCATCAACCTGCTGGAGCAGCCCCATGCAGGCAAGATATTGCTCAATAACGAAGAGCTAAAACTGACCCCCGGCAAGGATGGCGCACTCAAGGCAGCCGATGCGCGCCAGCTGCAACGCATGCGCTCGCGCCTGGCGATGGTGTTCCAGCATTTCAACCTGTGGTCGCACATGACGGCGCTGGAGAACATCATCGAGGCGCCGGTGCATGTGTTGGGGGTCAATCGCAAGGAGGCCCTGGAGAAGGCCGAGCATTACCTTGAGAAGGTCGGGGTCGCCCACCGCAAGGATGCTTTCCCGGGGCACATGTCCGGCGGCGAGCAGCAGCGTGTGGCCATCGCACGGGCCCTGGCCGTTGAGCCTGAGGTCATGCTGTTCGACGAACCGACCTCGGCCCTGGACCCTGAACTGGTCGGCGATGTGCTCAAGGTGATGCAGGCACTGGCCCAGGAAGGCCGGACCATGGTGGTGGTGACCCACGAAATGGGTTTTGCCCGCGAGGTGTCCAACCAGTTGGTGTTCCTGCACAAGGGCCTGGTCGAAGAGACTGGCTGTCCCCGTGAGGTGCTGGCCAACCCGCGTTCGGAACGCCTGAAGCAGTTCCTGTCCGGCAGCCTGAAGTAAAAGCTGCTTTTTTGCACCACGATAGGGCATGCTGCGTGTCACGCGCAGCCTGACCCGGCGCATCGAATCGAACGATCTCAGGTTTCGGACCTTACCCTATGACCACCCAGCGAATTGGTTTTCTCATCTGGCCCAGCACCCGGCCACTGACCCTGGCGCTGGCCGAAGAAGTCCTGCAGGTGGCGCAGCGGGTCCATCCCGACGTGGTTTACGAAACCCTGTTCCTGCAGGCCGAAGCCCCGGTCGAAGGCAGCTGGCGTATGCCCGGCGAACCTTGGAACGGGCGCCTGGAAGGGTGCCACAAGCTGTTTTTGATGGCCGATGAGGCGCCGGGCAACATCGGGGCCGCCCTGTCGACGGCGCTCAAGCAATTGGCCCGCAGCGGCTGCATGATTGGCGGGCTGTCTGCCGGGGTCTACCCACTGGCCATGCTTGGCCTGCTCGACGGCTACCGCGCAGCCGTGCATTGGCGCTGGCAGGACGATTTTGCCGAGCGCTTCCCCAAGGTCATCGCCACTAGTCATCTATTCGACTGGGACCGTGATCGCCTGACGGCCTGCGGCGGTATGGCGGTCACCGACCTGTTGCTGGCAGTGCTGGCCCGTGACCATGGCGCGGAGCTGGCAGGCGCGGTGTCCGAGGAACTGGTGGTCGAGCGTATTCGCGAGGGCGGTGAGCGCCAGCGCATCCCGCTGCAGAACCGGCTGGGCTCGAGCCACCCCAAGCTCACCCAGGCGGTGCTGTTGATGGAGGCCAACATCGAGGAGCCGCTGACCACCGATGAAATTGCCCAACATGTCTGCGTGTCACGGCGACAGCTCGAGCGCATCTTCAAGCAGTACCTGAGCCGAGTGCCGAGCCAGTATTACCTGGAGCTGCGCTTGAACAAGGCACGGCAGATGCTGATGCAGACCAGCAAGTCCATCATCCAGATAGGCCTGTCGTGCGGCTTCTCCTCCGGCCCGCATTTCTCCAGTGCCTACCGCAACTTCTTTGGCGCCACCCCCCGTGAAGACCGCAATCAGCGACGCAGCAGCAGCCCGTTCGAACTGAGCTCCGCGCCGGCTGAAAAAGGTTAGTCGACGTGCCAGCACGCTCGTGCTGCATAACCTGGTGAACGCCCGTTCACCCAGCTGCGTCTCTGCCGTACACTGCGCGATTGCGACAGTGTTTGTCGCATTGCCGAAAGCACGCCCGAATGCCGGTTTTGCGCTGTAACAAGTTGTCGCTTGGCCGCAAGGCCACGCGCTGATCGTTCCTTACAATCCCCCCATCGCTCGCCACTTCCAGGTCAGCGATCCTCTTCAGGAGACTCAGATGTCCGTTGAGCAAGCCCCGGTGCTACGTGCCGATTTCGATCAGGTCATGGTCCCCAATTACTCCCCGGCGGCCTTCATTCCTGTGCGAGGCGAGGGCTCCCGTGTCTGGGACCAGACTGGCCGTGAATTGATCGACTTTGCCGGTGGCATCGCCGTCAATGCCTTGGGCCACTGCCATCCGGCCTTGGTCAAGGCACTGACCGATCAGGCCAATACCCTGTGGCATGTATCCAACGTCTTCACCAACGAGCCGGCCCTGCGCCTGGCTCACAAGCTGGTTGAGGCCACGTTTGCTGATCGAGCGTTCTTCTGCAACTCTGGCGCCGAGTCCAACGAGGCGGCGTTCAAGTTGGCCCGCCGTGTAGCCCACGACCGCTTCGGCCCTGAAAAGCACGAGATCATCGCAACGCTCAACAGCTTCCACGGCCGCACGTTGTTTACCGTGAGTGTGGGCGGCCAGCCAAAGTATTCCGATGGTTTCGGGCCGAAAATCACGGGTATCAGCCACGTGCCCTACAACGACCTGGAAGCGTTGAAAGCGCATATCTCCGACAAGACCTGCGCTGTGGTGATCGAGCCGATCCAGGGCGAAAGTGGTGTGGTGCCGGCTGACAAGGCCTACCTGGAAGGCGCGCGCGCCTTGTGCGACCAGCACAATGCCCTGCTGATATTCGACGAGGTGCAGACCGGTGTCGGTCGTACCGGGTCGCTGTATGCCTACCAGCACTATGGCGTGACGCCCGACATCCTGACCAGCGCCAAGAGCCTGGGCGGCGGCTTCCCCATCGGCGCCATGCTCACCACCCATGACTTGGCCAAGCACCTGGCTGTCGGCACCCACGGTACGACCTATGGCGGCAACCCCCTGGGCTGCGCGGTGGCCTGCGCCGTGCTGGACGTGATCAACACCCCGCAGACCCTGGCAGGCATCAAGGCCAAGCATGAGCGTTTCAAGTCTCGTCTGGAGCAGATCGGCCGCGACAATGGGCTGTTCAGCCATGTGCGCGGCGTGGGCCTGCTGATCGGTTGTGTGCTTTCCGAGGCCTGGCAGGGCAAGGCCAAGGACGTGCTCAACGCCGCTGAGAAGGAAGGCGTCATGGTGTTGCAGGCAGGGCCTGACGTGGTGCGTTTCGCACCTAGCCTGGTGGTCGAGGATGCCGACATCGACGAAGGCCTGCAGCGCTTCGAACGTGCCGTGATCACCTTGACCCAAGGCTGAGCCGGCTCGCAGGGTTGGCGCCGCGCCGGTGCAACACCGGCCGGTGAGCCCGGATTCCAACGCAGGCGCCTGGCGCCTGCCTTTTTCACGCGCCGCCATTGGCAGCGCGTTTTCCAAGGAGTGACACCATGCTGGTGATGCGCCCGGCGCAAATGGCTGATCTGAACGAAGTGCAGCGAATGGCTGCGGACAGCCCCATTGGTGTCACCTCGTTGCCGGACGACAGCGCTCGGCTGGGCGACAAGATCGCCGCCTCCGAGACCTCCTTCGCCGCCGAGGTCAGCTTCAATGGCGAGGAGCGCTACTTCTTCGTGCTCGAAGACAGCGAGACCGGCAAGCTGGCTGGCTGCTCGGCCATAGTCGCCTCGGCAGGGTATTCCGAGCCTTTCTACAGTTTTCGCAACGAAACGTTCGTCCACGCCTCGCGGGAACTGAAGATCCACAACAAGATTCACGTCCTGTCGCTGTGTCACGACCTGACCGGCAACAGCTTGCTGACCAGTTTCTACGTGCTGCCCGAGCTTGTGGGCAGTGGGTGGGCCGAGCTCAATTCACGGGGTCGCCTGTTGTTCATGGCATCGCATCCCGAGCGTTTTGCCGAGTCGGTTGTGACGGAAATCGTCGGTTTTAGCGACGAGCAGGGCGAGTCGCCCTTCTGGGACGCCATCGGGCGCAACTTCTTCGACTTGAGCTATGCCGATGCCGAGCGCCTGTGCGGCCTCAAGAGCCGCACGTTCCTGGCCGAGCTGATGCCCCATTACCCCATCTATGTGCCCTTGCTGCCAGACGCTGCGCAGGAAGCCATGGGCCAGGTGCATCCGCGGGCACAGATCACCTTCGACATCCTCATGCGCGAAGGCTTCGAAACCGAGCACTACATCGACATCTTCGATGGCGGTCCGACCCTGCATGCCCGTACCTCGGGTATTCGTTCGATTGCGCAAAGCCGCGTGGCGCCCGTGAAGATCGAGCCGGTTGCGGCCCGCGGCACACGGCCGTACCTGGTCTGCAACGGCCAGCTGCAAGATTACCGTGCCGTGCTGGTGGAACTGGACTGGGTACCTGGCAAGCCCGTCAGCCTGAGCCAGGAGGTGGCCGACGCCCTGGGGGTGGGCGAGGGTGCCAGTGTGCGGCTGGTCGCGGCCTGAGCGCCGCCCGCCATCTTGCAGGATTAGCAGAGTTTCGCGCCGGTTGATGCCGCCGCACAAGGAGATAGCATGATCGTTCGTCCTGTACGCAGTAGCGACCTGCCTGCGTTGATCGAATTGGCACGCAGCACCGGCACCACGGGGCTGACCACGCTGCCTGCCAACGAGGAACGCCTGGAGCATCGCGTCGGGTGGGCGGAAAAGAGCTTTCGCGGTGAAGCCGAGCGCGGTGATACCGACTACCTCTTCGTGCTGGAAAACGACGAAGGGCTGGTCGTGGGCATCAGTGCCATCGCTGGCGCCGTAGGCCTGCGCGAGCCCTGGTACAACTACCGCGTCGGGCTTACCGTCAGTGCGTCCCAGGAATTGAAGATCTACCGCGAGATCCCCACGCTGTTCCTGGCCAACGACCTGACCGGCAATTCCGAGCTGTGCTCGCTGTTCCTGCGCCATGACTACCGCTCAGGGCTCAATGGTCGGCTGCTGTCCCGGGCGCGCATGCTGTTCATCGCCGAGTTTCCCGAGCTGTTCGGCCAGAAGATCATGGCGGAGATGCGTGGCATGTCCGATGCCCAAGGGCGCTCGCCGTTCTGGGAGAGCCTGGGCCGCCATTTCTTCAAGATGGAATTCAGCCAGGCCGACTACTTGACGGGGGTGGGCAACAAGTCGTTCATCGCCGAGCTGATGCCCAGGTTCCCGCTTTACACCTGCTTCCTGTCCGAAGCGGCGCGCAGCGTGATCGGCCGGGTGCATGCCGACACCGAGCCGGCATTGGCCATGCTCAAACAGGAAGGCTTCACTTATCAGGGGTACGTGGACATCTTCGACGCCGGGCCTGCCATCGAATGCGATACGGCCCGCATCCGCGCGGTACGCGACAGCCAGACATTGGTACTGGCCATCGGTACGCCTGGTGAGGATGCCACGCCATTCATCATCCACAACCGTAAGCGCGACGACTGCCGCATCACGGCCGCCCCGGCTCGGCTGGCGGCGGGTACGTTGGTGGTCGACCCGCTGACGGCCAAGCGCCTGCGCATGGGTGCAGGCGACAACGTGCGGGCCGTGCCCCTGTCGGCCGCCCGGGAGGGCCAGTAAATGACCACGCATTACATCGGCGGTAACTGGGTAGCAGGGCGCGGCGAGCCCCTGGCATCGCTCAACCCGGTGAGCCAGGCGACCGTCTGGCAAGGGCAGGGGGCTGATGCAGGCCAGGTACAGGCTGCCGTACAGGCTGCGCGCCAGGCTTTTCCTGCCTGGGCGCACTTGAGCCTGCAGGCGCGCATCGAGGTGCTGGAACAGTTTGCGGCGCAGCTAAAACAGCATGCCGACGCGCTGGCCTATTGCATTGGCGAGGAAACCGGCAAGCCCTTGTGGGAATCGGCTACCGAAGTGACCAGCATGATCAACAAGGTGGCAATCTCGGTGCAGAGCTACCGTGAGCGCACCGGCGAGAAGAGCGGCCCCCTGGCTGACGCGACTGCGGTGCTGCGCCACAAGCCCCACGGCGTGGTGGCGGTATTCGGGCCTTACAACTTTCCCGGTCATTTGCCGAACGGGCATATCGTCCCGGCGCTGCTGGCTGGAAACTGCGTGGTGTTCAAACCCAGTGAGCTGACGCCCAAGGTGGCCGAGCTGACCGTCAATTGCTGGATTGCCGCGGGCCTGCCCGCCGGGGTGTTGAACTTGGTGCAAGGTGGCCGTGAAACGGGCGTGGCCTTGGCCGCCGACCCCGGTATCGATGGATTGTTCTTCACTGGCTCCAGTAGTACCGGTCACCTTCTGCACCAGCAGTTCGCCGGCCGCCCCGACAAGATTCTGGCCTTGGAGATGGGCGGGAACAACGCGTTGGTAGTGGACGAAGTCCAGGACCTTGACGCTGCGGTCTATACCATCGTTCAGTCGGCCTTCATTTCGGCGGGCCAGCGCTGCACCTGCGCGCGCCGTCTGCTGGTGCCGCAGGGCCCATGGGGCGATCAGTTGCTCGAACGGCTGGTCCAGGTGAGCCGTACCCTGGCTGTGGGCGCTTTCGATCAGCAACCGGCCCCGTTCATGGGGTCGGTGATTTCCCTGCAGGCGGCGCAGGCGTTGCTGACCGCCCAGGCTGAGCTGATTGCAAAGGGCGGCGTCAGCCTGCTGGAGATGACGCAGCCGCAGCATGATGCCGCCTTGCTGACCCCGGGTATCGTCGATGTCACGGGCGTGACGCTGCGTAAGGACGAGGAGTTTTTCGGGCCGCTGCTGCAGGTGCTGCGCTACCCCGATTTCGAGGCGGCCATCGCCGAAGCCAACAACACCCGTTATGGCCTGGCTGCCGGGTTGCTCAGCGATTCCCAGGCCCGCTATGAGCATTTCTGGCTACACAGCCGCGCAGGCATCGTCAACTGGAACCGCCAGCTCACCGGTGCAGCCAGCAGCGCGCCGTTCGGTGGGGTGGGCGCCAGTGGCAATCACCGGGCAAGCGCCTACTACGCAGCCGACTACTGCGCCTACCCCGTCGCGTCGCTGGAGGCCACCAGCCTGACCTTGCCGGCCACCCTGGCGCCGGGCGTCACACTATAACGATGGTCGGAGCCTTGCCGATGAAAGCATACGAAGTGAATTTTGACGGCCTGGTAGGGCCTACCCACAATTACGGTGGTTTGTCCTACGGCAACGTGGCCTCCCAGAGCAACAGCCACCAAGGGTCCAACCCGCGCGAAGCGGCGCGCCAGGGGCTGGCGAAAATGAAGGCGCTGGCCGACCTTGGCTTCAAGCAGGGAGTACTGGCGCCCCAGGAGCGCCCCGATGTGGCCGCGCTGCGCCAGCTTGGCTTCGCCGGCACCGATGCCCAGGTGATCCAGCGCGCCGCACGGGAGGCCATGCCGCTGCTGGTTGCCAGTTGCTCGGCGTCGAGCATGTGGGTGGCCAACGCCGCGACGGTCAGCCCCAGCGCCGATACGGCCGATGGGCGAGTGCACTTCACTGCTGCCAACCTCAACTGCAAATACCACCGCAGTATCGAACACCCCACTACCAGTCGCGTGCTCGCAGCCATGTTCGGTGACGAGGCCCATTTCAGTCACCATCCCGCCTTGCCGAGCGTCGCCCAATTCGGCGATGAGGGCGCCGCGAACCATACGCGGTTCTGCCGCGATTATGGGCAGGCTGGGGTCGAGTTCTTCGTCTATGGCCGCAGTGCTTTCGACAGCCGCTACCCGGCACCTCAGAAATACCCGGCCCGGCAAACCCTCGAAGCGTCCCAGGCCGTGGCCCGCCTGCACGGGCTCAGCGCCGACGCGGTGGTCTATGCTCAGCAAAACCCCGCGGTGATCGACCAGGGTGTGTTTCACAACGATGTCATCGCGGTCGGCAATGGGGAGGTGCTGTTCTACCATGAGGATGCGTTTCTCGATATCGAGGCCGTGCTCACCGAGCTTCGTGCCAAGCTGGCGGCCAAGGGCGGTGAGTTGCAGGCCATTTGCGTGCCGCGTGCCACCGTTTCGGTAGAGGATGCCGTGCGCTCCTACCTGTTCAACAGCCAGCTGCTCAGCCGCGATGATGGGTCGATGCTGCTGGTGGTGCCGGAAGAGTGCCGCAACAACGAGCGGGTCTGGACGTATCTGCAGCAGCTTACCAGCCTGGGCACGGCGGTGCGGGAGGTGCAGGTGTTCGACCTCAAGCAGAGCATGCAAAACGGTGGTGGGCCGGCTTGTCTGCGCCTGCGTGTGGCCCTGAACGAAACGGAACTGGCGGCGGTGAACCAAGGCGTTATCATGAGCGCCCCGTTGTACGAGACACTGCTGCAGTGGGTTGATCGGCACTACCGTGACCGTCTGGTCGACGCTGACCTGGCCGATCCTCTGTTGCTGCAGGAGTGCCGTACGGCACTGGACGAATTGACCCAGATACTCAAGTTGGGCTCGGTATACCCGTTCCAACGCCAACCTTGAAGAGAGAATTGCAATGACCGACGCCCTGCGCCTGATCCTGGAAGATGAAGACGGCACTCAGCTGGAAACTTCGTGCACGCGCTTTGCCGTGATGTGGCAAGGCAAGGAAGTATGGATCCAGCAGGACGGCCGCGGCCAACTGCTGATCGGGGTGGATGTGGAGGAGGGCGACGCCGAATATGCCAACCTGCTGCTGCGCCCCCTGGCGACCAACCTGGTCAGCCTGCAGCTGGAAATGGAGCCGGCCGACGTGGGCGAAGACGACGATCACGTTCACGGTCCGGACTGCGGCCACCATCACTGAGGACGCCCGCCATGCTCGCCCTTGGCAAATTGCTTGAGCTGACCCTCACCGGCCATGAACCGGCCGAGAAGACCCAAGTGACGCCTAGGGGCGTGCGCCTTCGCTGGCTGGGGCAGGGAGCCCTGGAAGTGAGCCCCAGCGCCGTTGACGACTGCGGCCTGGACCTGTTGCTGTCTGCAGGTATTCACGGCAACGAGACCGCCCCGATCGAGTTGCTCGAACGTCTGCTGCATGGTGTTGCACGTGGAGACATCGTGCCTCGGGCGCGGGTGCTGTTCCTGTTCGGCAACCCGGCGGCCATCGTCAAAGGTGAGCGGTTCGTCGAACAGGACATCAACCGCCTGTTCAATGGCCGCCACGAGCAATCCAGCGGGCCGGAGGCGTTGCGCGCTGCCGAGCTCGAACAGTTCGCGCGGGTCTTTTTCAGCAAGCCTGGGCGTAGTCGCTTGCACTACGACCTGCACACGGCCATTCGAGGCTCCAGGATCGAGCAGTTCGCGCTGTATCCCTTCAAGCAAGGGCGCACCCATTCTCGGCGTGAACTGGCCCGCCTGGCTGCGGCGGGCATGGAGGCGGTGCTGTTGCAGTGCAAGCCTTCGATCACGTTCAGTGCCTTTACCTACGAGCAGCTCGATGCCGAGGCCTTTACCCTTGAGCTGGGCAAGGCCCGCCCTTTTGGCCAGAACGACGCGGTGAATCTGGACAAGCTCGAAGCACGGCTAGTGCACATCCTTCAGGCCACCGAGCCCGATGACGGCGGGTCGTTGGAGGGGGTGCAGTTGTTTCGCGTGGCGCGTGAGGTCATCAAGCACAGCGACGGTTTCCGCTTGCACCTGCCAGCCGACATCCAGAATTTCTCCCCGCTGGACAAAGGCTACCTGCTGGCCGATGACCTAGCCGGCGTGCGCTGGGTAATCGAAGAAGAGGGCGCACGGATCATCTTCCCCAACCCCAAGGTGCGTAATGGCCTCAGGGCGGGAATCATCGTGGTGCCTGATGGCGGTGAAAACTTGGCCTGAACCCTAGATGTCGGTACCTGGAGCCGGTACCAGTACATCCGGAGCAAAGGCTTCGTATGCGTCCTGCAGCAGCCTGGCAAGTGCAGTCAGGCTGTCCAGGCCTTTGGCTTGGTAGGGATCGTACAGGACAGCGGTGTAATCACCGGGCAGCAAATGGGCGTATTTGGCCGGGATGACTCGACTCAGGTCGAAGCCTGGTCCCTGCTGCGCCGGGCCTGCGTGGCATTGCATGAGCACGATGTCGGGCACATTGGCATAGCCCTGGCGGGCAGCGTCCAATGTTTTCTTCAATTCAGGATAACCCGACAGCAGTGCGAGCTGCTCATACACCCGATTCTGAAACTGCGGTGTGCCGTAAATATACAGGTGGTCGATAGCAGTGGTTTCGAACCGCGCATCAGCGCTGGCATTGGCATCCACGCGCAGTGTGCCGTCGGCGTTATCGGCCAATCCCGCTGGAATCGCCTCGCCGATGAACAGCAGGTGTACACGCTGATCGGGCGTGGCCTTGTTCAGTCTCAGCAACACCCCTTCCACTTCCAGATCCAGACCGCACTCTTGGCTCAGGCTAACGTTCGCCGTATCGAGCCAGACCTGGATCTCATCGACGGTACCAACCTTCACGTCGTCGTCAAAAGCCTCGATCAGCCTACGTTGGATGTTGAACTGGTCAGCCGAATAGAGCTTATACACCTCGTATTCATAATAGGCACGAGACCCCAGACGTTCTTCGCCGCCTGTAGCATCATAGGCTACCGCTTCGTCCATTTCCCCGGCGCTCAAGGGCTCGCTTTTGTCACCGCCGTCGACATTAAAGGTTTGGGTTACTGCAGTCATGGGCATGATCTCCTGTTCAAGAGCATTCAGGCTAAGCCTGCTGGCCTTGCTGGGTGGGGTAGTTATTTAGGCCTAGCCGAAGCTGTATCAAACGGGCCGGCGAACCAGTGGAGTCTGTGACCAATCCTGCCTACGGATAGGTCTGCCGGGCTGGCAAGCCAAGCTCGAAGCGCAGCGCATTTTCATTGAAGGGGAAGGGGTTGCTGGTGTCTGGCGGGGTGGCCGGATCGTCGTCGTAGTCGAAGCCTTGTGGCCCCGCCTCTAGACCAACGGCCTGCCGTTCCGGCTCGTCCGTAACGCTGCCGGTGACGAAATTCCAGACATGACATAGCTCGTGATAGAGCATGACCAGTGAAGGCGTGTCAGGGCGCTGAGCCAGTGGGTTGTAGCCGATGCGGCAGTTGAGTGCACGTGCACCGCGTTTGCCGTTGCGAATCGTTGGGTCACCCTGGCCAGGGTCATAGTCGGCAAAGGCGTTGTCCAGTGCGTTTATGCTCGAGATGACCACCCGCGCATCGTTGGCCACCAGGTCATGAAGCAATACCGAGGCGGTGGGGCTGGCCCGAAGAAGATTGAGTTGACGGTTCACTTTCTCGATGTAGTGCGCCTCGCCCTGCACCAGAAACGTCTTGAGGTAGTCGGCGGGCAGGCTTGTCTGGGCAAGGTCATGAAGCACAGGTGCTGTGAAGCCGCCTTCAGGCGTGATAGCGCGTGCGTCACCGTACAGGCGGTCGTCCAGCATGCCGGTAGTGAGGCGGTTATGGCCGTCGAGTGCCTCGATCACGGCCCTGCCTTCGACGACCTTGACGGTATCCTCGCCTTCGCCTGCGTAGATGAAGGCATAGGTTGCGCCGCTGTGCACGGTGTCGTTGCCGGCACCGGCATCGATCTCGACTTGCTGCAGGCGCGTGGTTTCGATCAGGTCGTTGCCTGGGCCTGCATCGACTATCACTCGCCCGATGGCGGCGCTGTCAGCAGTGGCCACACCTTCCACTTGAAGGAGGTCGTCGCCGTCACCGGTTTCCACCACTACCTGGTTGGCGACTGCGGTGGCCACGTATACACGGTCATCCCCTGAGCCTGTGCGGACATGAAGGGTGTCGTCGCCCATCAGCGGCAGTTCGTAGCGTAAACCGTTGCTGCGCAGCATCACGCCGCTGGCACGCGCTTCGACAGACAGCGTGACACTGGGTTGCAGCGCCTGCACCCGCACTATTCGATCTTCACGAGCGATGATGAACGCCTGGTCCTGATAGGGCAGCACATGCTGCTCCACCAGGCCGGCAGGTGTATATATGACGAGATTGGCTTGAGGCATTGGCGATTACCTTCTGATTTGGAGTAAAGCACCTTAAGCCCCGGCCAAGGCGGCTCAGCGGTAACCGGCTACCGCGTTTGCTTGATGACCCTCGGTGATCGCGCTGCATGTCGGGTATACCGGTGGCAGACAGCGGTTTCAGGAGTTGCCAGTTGGGAAGCCAGGGATTTAGCATCAGTCGTGATGACTGATTGATGCGTTTGACGCTGCCAATAGCCGATTCGGCCATTTCAATAGCACAAACTCACTGCACCAAGCCTGCAGGCCCGATATAATGCGGCCCTTTGCCGTCGTTTCGTCGACGCTTTGCCCTGATGGGCCGCCGTTTCCGTGGAAGATCCTATGAAAAGCGCAGAAATCCGTGAAGCCTTCCTTCGCTTCTTCGAAGAACAGGGGCATACCCGAGTCGCGTCCAGTTCGCTGATTCCGAGCAACGACCCGACCCTGTTGTTCACCAATGCCGGTATGAACCAGTTCAAGGACTGTTTCCTCGGAGCGGAGAAGCGCGCCTACACCCGTGCTGTCAGCAGCCAGAAGTGCGTGCGCGCCGGTGGCAAGCACAACGACCTGGAAAACGTTGGTTACACCGCACGTCACCATACCTTCTTCGAAATGCTGGGCAACTTCAGCTTCGGTGACTATTTCAAGCGCGACGCCATCACCTTCGCCTGGACTTTCCTCACGTCGGAGAAATGGCTGAACCTGCCCAAGGACAAGCTCTGGGTCACGGTCTATGCCACCGACGACGAAGCCTACGATATCTGGACCAAGGAAGTAGGGGTGCCCGCCGAGCGTATGGTGCGCATCGGCGATAACAAGGGCGCGCCCTATGCGTCGGACAACTTCTGGACCATGGGCGACACAGGTCCATGCGGGCCGTGCACCGAAATCTTCTATGACCACGGCGCAGACATCTGGGGTGGCCCGCCCGGCTCGCCCGAAGAAGACGGCGACCGTTACATCGAGATCTGGAACAACGTGTTCATGCAGTTCAACCGTACAGCCGACGGCGTGCTGCACCCGCTGCCGGCGCCGTCGGTCGATACCGGCATGGGCCTGGAGCGCATCAGCGCCGTATTGCAGCACGTGCATTCGAACTACGAGATCGACCTGTTCCAGAACCTGCTGTCAGCGGCGGCCACGGCCATCGGTTGCAGCAACGAGGGGCAGGCCTCACTGAAAGTGGTAGCCGACCACATCCGTTCCTGCGGCTTCCTGATTGCCGACGGCGTGCTGCCTTCGAACGAAGGCCGTGGCTATGTGCTGCGCCGCATCATTCGCCGTGCTTGCCGTCACGGCAACAAGCTGGGCGCCAAGGGCAGCTTCTTCTACCAGATCGTCGCCGCGCTGGTTGCCGAAATGGGTGAAGCGTTCCCGGAGCTGGGCAGCCAGCAGGCGCATATCGAGCGTGTGCTTAAAGCCGAAGAAGAACAGTTCGCCAAGACCCTTGAGCAGGGCCTGCGCATTCTCGAGCAGGACCTGGCCCAGTTGCAGGGCGACGTGGTGCCGGGCGATGTGGTGTTCAAGCTTTACGACACCTACGGCTTCCCCATGGACCTGACTGCCGATATCGCCCGTGAGCGCGAGCTCACCATCGACGAGGCCGGTTTCGAACGTGAAATGGAGGCCCAGCGCGAGCGTGCACGCTCTGCCAGCGCGTTTGGCATGGACTACAACAGCCTGGTCAAGGTCGACAGTGCGACCGAGTTCCTGGGCTACGAGGCCACCGAGGCCTCGGCCAGGATCATTGCGCTGTATCACGATGGCCAGTCGGTTGACCAACTGGGCGAGGGCCAGGAAGGCGTGATCGTGCTTGATCGCACGCCTTTCTACGCCGAGTCTGGTGGCCAGGTGGGCGACTCCGGTTACATCCAGGCAGGCTCGGCGCGCTTCGATGTGCGCGACACCACCAAGACCGGTGGCGCCTTCTTGCATCACGGCGTGGTCGCCACCGGTGCGCTGATCGTAGGTTCTCCGGTGCAAACCAAGGTCGATGCGGATGTGCAGCACGCCACCGCCCTGAACCACTCGGCTACCCACCTGTTGCATGAAGCCTTGCGCCAGGTGCTGGGCGAGCATGTGCAGCAAAAAGGCTCGCTGGTGGACAGCCAGCGCCTGCGCTTTGACTTCAGCCACTTCGAAGCGGTGAAGCCTGAGCAGATCAAGGCGCTGGAAGACATCGTCAACCGCGAAGTACGCCGCAACACGCCTGTGCAAACCGAGCTGACCGACATCGAGACGGCCAAAGCCAAGGGTGCCATGGCCCTGTTCGGCGAGAAGTACGGCGATACGGTGCGCGTGCTGACCATGGGCGGCGACTTTTCGGTAGAGCTGTGCGGTGGCATTCATGCCAAGCGCACAGGCGACATCAGCGTCTTCAAGATCATCAGCGAAGGCGGCGTGGCGTCGGGCGTGCGTCGTATCGAGGCCGTGACCGGTGCCGCTGCGCTGGCTTACCTGAACGCTGCCGAGGAGCAGGTCAAGGAAGCCGCGCAACTGGTGAAGGGTAACCGTGACAACCTGATCGACAAGCTGTCGGCTGTGCTCGAGCGCAACCGCCAGCTGGAGAAGCAGCTCGAGCAGCTGCAGGCCAAGGCCGCCAGCGCCGCCGGGGATGATCTCTCCAACGCGGCTGTGGCAGTCAAGGGTGCCAAGGTGCTTGCCGCCCGTGTAGACGGGCAGGATGGCAAGGCCTTGCTCGCCCTGGTCGATCAGCTTAAGAACAAGCTCGGCCATGCAGTGATCCTGCTGGGCAGCGAGCATGAGGGCAAGGTCGTGCTGGTGGCCGGCGTGACCAAAGACCTCTCCAGCCAACTCAAGGCTGGCGATCTGATGAAGCAAGCCGCTGCGGCAGTGGGTGGCAAGGGCGGCGGGCGTCCGGACATGGCACAGGGTGGCGGCGTCGACGTCGCGGCCCTGGACCAGGCCCTGGCGCTGGCCGTGCCGTTCGCAGAGCAGGGACTTTGAGATGAAGGGCAGGGCGGCTTGAGCGCGAACTGCGCTCCTGGCCCCGCTGGGGGGAGTCGTCCTGTCCTTCAGGTTGGATTGTTTTTTGGGGCCCTGTATGGGCTGAGGCACCATTGAAATGGCGTTGATCGTACAGAAATTTGGCGGCACCTCTGTCGGTTCCATCGAGCGGATCGAGCAGGTAGCCGACAAGGTCAAGAAGCACCGTGAGGCAGGCGACGACCTGGTGGTCGTGCTTTCTGCCATGAGCGGCGAAACCAACAGACTGATCGACCTGGCCAAGCAGATCAGCGAGCATCCGGTTCCGCGCGAGCTGGATGTGATCGTGTCCACGGGCGAGCAAGTCACCATCGCGCTGTTGGCCATGGCATTGACCAAGCGCGGTGTGCCTGCCGTGTCGTACACCGGCAACCAGGTACGCATCCTTACCGACAGTGCCCATAACAAGGCGCGCATCCTGCAGATCGACGACCAGAAAATCCGCGCTGATCTCAAGGCCGGGCGTGTGGTCGTGGTGGCGGGCTTCCAGGGTGTGGATGAGCACGGCAACATCACCACACTCGGCCGGGGTGGTTCCGACACCACAGGTGTCGCCCTGGCCGCTGCGCTCAAGGCGCAGGAATGCCAGATCTACACCGATGTCGATGGCGTCTATACCACCGACCCTCGCGTGGTGCCGCTGGCACGACGCCTGGAGAAGATCACCTTCGAAGAGATGCTGGAAATGGCCAGCCTCGGTTCCAAGGTGCTGCAGATTCGCTCGGTGGAATTCGCCGGCAAGTACAACGTCCCGCTGCGCGTGCTGCACAGCTTCAAGGAGGGTCCGGGTACCCTCATTACCATCGATGAAGAGGAATCCATGGAACAGCCGATCATTTCCGGTATCGCCTTCAACCGTGATGAAGCCAAGCTGACCATTCGCGGCGTACCGGACAACCCAGGCGTGGCGTTCAAGATTCTCGGCCCGATCAGTGCATCGAACATCGAAGTGGACATGATCGTGCAGAACGTCGCCCACGATAACACCACCGATTTCACCTTCACCGTACAGCACAACGAGTACGAGAAGGCTCAGAGCGTGCTGCAGAATACCGCGCGCGAAATCGGTGCCCGTGAAGTGATCGGTGATACCAAGATCGCCAAGGTTTCCATCGTCGGCGTCGGCATGCGTTCGCACGCAGGCGTTGCAAGCCGCATGTTCGAAGCGCTGGCCAAGGAGAGCATCAACATCCAGATGATCTCCACCTCCGAGATCAAGGTGTCGGTGGTGATCGAGGAGAAATACCTGGAACTGGCGGTGCGCGCCCTGCACACCGCCTTCGAGCTTGACGCCCCGGCTCGACAGAGCGAGTAAGGCCTTGCCTGGAAGGGCGCGGCTTGCCGCGCCCTTCGCGTTTCTGCTCGTTGCGCAGGCCCCGTCCAGGCCCGCGTATGAAGCACAGCAGCCTGCGTCGACGTCCACGACCGGGCTGAAATACAAAAGACTGTTATCCCTGAATGTTTTGCGTAAGGAGAAAGCTATGTTGATTCTGACTCGTCGCTGTGCGGAGAGCCTGATCATTGGCGATGGCGAGATCACCGTGACGGTGCTCGGCGTCAAAGGCAACCAGGTACGTATCGGCGTCAGCGCGCCAAAAGAAGTGGCTGTTCACCGCGAGGAAATCTACCTGCGGATCAAGAACGAGAAGGACGAGGAGCCAAGCCTTTAATTCTTTTGAAGTTTTTTTCAAAAAAAGGGTTGCAGACGAGGAAGAACCTGTTTAATATTCGCCTCGTGTTGCGGTGAGGTGGCCGAGTGGCCGAAGGCGCTCCCCTGCTAAGGGAGTATACCTCATAAGGGTATCGGGGGTTCGAATCCCCCCTTCACCGCCATTATTCGCTTAGGTTGCTGTAAGTTGTAAGAACGCTAAGTAGTTGATTTTAAACGAAAAAGTTCTTGCAAAAATGTTTCAGCAGCCTATAATGCGCGGCAAGACACGGACTCATAGCTCAGCTGGATAGAGTACTCGGCTACGAACCGAGCGGTCGCAGGTTCGAATCCTGCTGAGTCCGCCACTTTTGAAGTGGCTTTGTTATCAAGGCTGTTTCAAGAAACCAGTGGTAATCTGGTCTAAAACTACCAAACGGACTCATAGCTCAGCTGGATAGAGTACTCGGCTACGAACCGAGCGGTCGCAGGTTCGAATCCTGCTGAGTCCGCCACTTTCGAAGTGGTTTTGTTATCAAGGCTGCTTCAAAAACCAGTGGTAATCTGGTCTAAAACTACCAAACGGACTCATAGCTCAGCTGGATAGAGTACTCGGCTACGAACCGAGCGGTCGCAGGTTCGAATCCTGCTGAGTCCGCCATACCCAAACAGGAAGCCCGCTCATTGAGCGGGCTTTTTGTTTTTCCAGTTTTGCGCATCCAATCGCTTACACAGCCACGCCCTAACGCGCAGGCTTTGGTGCTCTGTACCTGCATGCCAAGTGCTTGGCAGGGTGCTCGCACAACCTTGCCCAATGCCATTGCACCGATGGTTTCATGCGTTGTCAGAGCAATGACGCGCAAACGATTGTTATAGCCAAAAATTTAAGCGATCTGTCAGCTTGAGCAGTGTATGATTGCGCCCGTCAGCCCCGCCGGGGCTTGTGGATCACCACCATGGACTTACCCAGTAGTTACTCGCCAAACCGTTTCGTACAGATAGATCTAATCGATTGATTCCCCCGGCGTGCTCCGCGGCTGGGAGTGGAGTTCGCCTATGACGGAAGTAGAAGTAAAGAAAGCGCAAGAAAGCCTCCAGGATCGTCTGTCCCAGGTCGTCGACCTGCTTCAGCGCCAGCGCCTGGTTGAAGATGTCACGCACCGCCAGGAAGGTGCACACAACGACTTGGTAGAAAATCTCGTCCACCGGCAGAATCTTGTCGAGTTGCAACGCAAGCTCGATGACCTGCACCCCGCCGATATCGCCTACATCCTCGAAGCCTTGCCCCTCGAAGACCGCTTGACGGTCTGGCAGCTGGTGCGCTCGGATCGTGACGGCGACATTCTGCTTGAAGTATCAGACGCCGTGCGCCAGTCCCTGATCGCCGATATGGACGATCACGAGCTGCTTGCCGCTGCCAAGGAAATGGACGCGGACGAACTGGCCGACCTGGCGCCTGAGTTGCCACGGGACGTGGTCCATGAGCTGATGGAGACCCTCGATGCTCAGCAACGCGAGCGCGTTCGTTCTGCGCTGAGCTATGACGAGGAACAAGTTGGCGCGCTGATGGACTTCGAGATGGTGACCATCCGTGAAGACGTCAGCCTGGAAGTGGTATTGCGTTACCTGCGCCGTCTGAAGGAATTGCCCAACCACACCGACAAGCTGTTCGTGGTCGATCACGATGGCATTCTCAAGGGCGTGTTGCCGATCAAGCGCCTGCTGGTCAATGACCCGGACAAGCAAGTGGCCGACGTCATGGCCACCGATCCCGTGTCCTTCCATCCCGACGAAGACGCCTACGACGCAGCCCAGGCCTTCGAGCGGTATGACCTGGTATCGGCACCAGTCGTGGACAAGAGCGATCGGCTCATCGGGCGTCTGACCATCGACGAAATGGTCGACCTGATTCGCGAAGAGAGTGAGACCGAAGTGCTGAACATGGCGGGTCTGCGCGAAGAAGAAGACATCTTCGCGTCAGTTTGGCGGTCGCTGCGCAACCGTTGGGCATGGCTGGCCGTAAATCTGATTACCGCTTTCGTCGCATCCCGGGTCATCGGCTTGTTCGAAGGGTCCATCGAAAAGCTGGTTGCCCTGGCCGCGCTCATGCCGATCGTGGCGGGCATTGGTGGCAACTCCGGCAACCAGACCATCACCATGATCGTGCGCGCCATGGCCCTTGACCAGGTATCCCCAGGCAATACCTCGCGCCTGATGCGCAAGGAGCTGGCGGTGTCCTTGATCAACGGGTTGATCTGGGGTGGCGTCATCGGCGCGGTGGCCTTCTGGCTTTATGGCAGCTGGTCGCTTGGCTTGGTAATGACGGCCGCGATGACCTTGAACCTGCTGCTCGCGGCCCTGATGGGTGTGCTGATACCGATGACCCTGACGCGCCTGGGGCGCGACCCGGCAATGGGGTCAAGCGTGATGATCACCGCAGTGACCGACAGCGGCGGCTTCTTCATCTTCCTGGGGCTCGCGACCGTGTTCTTGCTCTAACGGCTCGGGGCGTTACGCCGTGCGTGACGCCCGGTTTGTCTGGATGATAAAGGCAACGAAGAGGCCGCCACTTCAAAACAAAAAAAAGCCAGCATCAGCTGGCTTTTTTGTGGATGGCAGCAAAGGTTTGCGTCAGGAAGCGTCAGCAGCCATTTCCACGTCATGGGCAATCAGGGCAACCAGCGCATTCTGCTGACGATGGGACAGCTGACGGAAGCGCTGCAGCAGCTCGCGTTCGTGCAATGACAGTTCAGGGCTGTCCAGGCGCATGCTCAATTCCTCACCCAGGGCACCTTCTTGGATAAGGCTCTGCTCCAGGCGTGCAATGATCTCCGAGTTCATGCTGCGGTGGTGGTTGCGTGCTACCTCGGCGATGCGCTCACGCATCCCGTCTGGCAGGCGAACGACGAACTTGTCAGCAGTGCGGCTCGAATAAATAGCCTGTTTCATTGGGCGCATATAAATTGACCAGATTTTGGTTCAGGGGAAGCGGTTCTCAAATTGGCCGCGCGGGGTGGAAATACGACCGCCTTATCGCCAAAATGTTCAACCGGTTGTGCAGATGGACGCTCATCTTGCCTCAATGCTGCCGTTTCCTTGGCGTCAATTCTGTGACAAATAGTGATCTGTATAAAGGCTTTATGCCAGTACCAATTGTCAGAAATGAGCACTGGTTAAAATTTTCACACGTCCTGTCATGGCCTCACGTCAGACGTGTCCTCGCTAATCCTGCAAAAAACCTGAAACCTGCGCCGAAAGTAGCGTCAAACGCACAGGTTCTTAATCAGAGAGCATAGTGGCAATGCACCATGATGCAAGCTGCGCTTCGCCGCTGAAAGGCAAGCTGATTCTGTTGATCGGACCCTCTGGCGCGGGCAAAGATTCATTGATCGACGCGGCCCGCCCGCAGCTGGCGGCCGCGCATATCGAAATAGCCCGTCGGGTCATCACGCGCTCGCCCGAAGCCAAGGGGGAGGCAGCGGTAGGTGTCAGTGTCGAGCAGTTCGAACGTATGAAGCAGCAAGGCGCATTCGCCATGCATTGGCAGGCCAATGGACTGCAATATGGCATCCCCCGGCAGGTAGATGAGTGGCTTGAGCAGGGCAGGTCGGTGCTGGTAAACGGCTCGCGCGGCCACCTGGCGCAGGCCCGTACCCGCTACCCTGATTTGCTGGCCATCCGTGTGGACGTCAGTCACGATATCCTGCGTCAGCGCCTGCAGGCCCGCGGGCGAGAGACCCCAAACGAGATCGACCAGCGTCTGGCTCGGCATGTCAGCCTGAGCGATACGGCCGACGATGGCGCACGAATGGTGGACAACTCGACTACGCTGTCCACGGCAGTCGAGGCCTTGCTGACAGTGCTGCGAGAAGAGGGCGTTATCCAGACTCACTAGAGCTTCGGAAAAGGTTTACGCTCAAATGGCACTCCAACACATGACAAACGGCCACACGCTGGTTAACATGCACGCCGTCCCGCTGAGCAGCGCCTGCTGCCAGTTGCCGTGTCTCAGTAGCTCAATTGGATAGAGCATCCCCCTCCTAAGGGGAAGGTTGCAGGTTCAATTCCTGCCTGGGACGCCATTTCTCCCCAGTGCCTCCAGCACTCCCATCTCCTTCGCTAATCGCCCGTTACAAATCTACGCCTTAAGACGTATTTCAGCTCTACGTCCGTACCCCTATGCTTAGTCCCGTCAACGGTCAACCTCACAAGGCGCGCGCCGTCTTTCTTCACCTCAGCAGCCCTTGGATTTTGGGCGTAGTTGCTGGTTATCCAGGAGATTGCATGAACCAGCACGTCACCCCCGTGCCCACGGGTTTTACCCACGAGCAGTTGCATACGCTGTTTGACCTGATCAGCGACGGTATCTGGGA
This sequence comes from Pseudomonas sp. SGAir0191, assembly GCF_002812565.2. Taxonomy (NCBI): domain Bacteria; kingdom Pseudomonadati; phylum Pseudomonadota; class Gammaproteobacteria; order Pseudomonadales; family Pseudomonadaceae; genus Pseudomonas; species Pseudomonas sp. SGAir0191. The sequence goes on along the minus strand of NZ_CP025035.2, from coordinate 3,502,769 downwards.
TTGGGATGCCAATACGGGTTATGTCTATCGCAACCCCGGCTGGTACCTCATGCTCGGCTATGCGCCTCACTCCCAGGAAAACTCGGTACTGACCTGGGAGCGGTTGATCCACCCCGACGATTTCCAGCGTGTCATGGCCCACTTCGATGCCTATGTCCACCAGCGCAACGAGCGTTACCTGGTCGAGTACCGGTGCCGCTGCGCCGACGGCAGCTACCTATGGGTCGAGGACAGTGGGTACGTGATCGCACGCAACCCCGATGGCTCGGTGGCACGCATGCTGGGAGCCCATCGCAACATCGACAGCGGCAAGCGGCAACTGGCGCAGCTTGAGCGGCGCAACCAATCGCTGGAATGCCTGGTCGCCGAGCGCACGCGCGAATTGTCCTGGGTAAACGAGCAGCTCCAGCGCCAGCTGGACGAGAACCGCGAGCTTGCCGAGCGGGATTCCCTGACGCGTATCGCCAACCGCTATCGGTTGGAAAACGTGCTCAAGCAGGAATGCGAGCGGGCCCAGCGCTTTCGGCAGCCACTGTCGGTCATCGCCATGGACATGGATGACTTCAAGCCGATCAACGACCAATACGGCCATGCGCAGGGCGACGCCGCTTTGGTTCGCGTGGCCGAGGCCTTGCGCTCACGCCAGCGCACAAGTGACTTGCTGGCCCGTTGGGGAGGTGATGAATTTGTCCTGGTCCTGGCCCAGACGAGCCTGGAGCAAGCCTGCGCCTGTGCCGAGCAACTGCGCCAGGTAGTGGCGCAGCTGGAGCCGATTGGCGAGTGTCGATTGACCTTGAGCTACGGCGTAGTGCAGTGGCGCGAAGGTGATGACACCCACAGCCTGCTGGCGCGCGCCGATCATGCGCTTTACCGGGCCAAGGGCGCAGGCAAGAACGCCGTCGCCCAGTAACCTGACTGACCCCAGGCCGCGCCAAGGGTCAAATGTGCAGTGCGTGGCCAAGCGCGCGCAGGGCGGCCTCCTGAACTGCCTCGCCCAGGGTTGGATGGGCATGAATCGTGCCCGCCACATCTTCCAGCCGCGCGCCCATTTCCAGCGATTGGGCAAATGCGGTGGACAGTTCAGAGACGGCCACGCCCACCGCTTGCCAACCCAGCACGAGGTGGTTGTCGCGGCGTGCCACCACCCGTACAAACCCCGTCTTGGACTCCAGGCTCATGGCCCGCCCGTTGGCGGCAAAGGGAAATTGCGCCACGATGCAGTCCAGCCCTTGCGCCACCGCCTGATCAGGGGTCAGGCCAGCGACTACCACTTCCGGGTCGGTGAAGCACACCGCGGCGATGGCGGCCGGTTCGAAGCGACGTGCCTTGCCAGCGATGCGTTCGGCGACCATCTCGCCCTGGGCCATCGCCCGGTGCGCCAGCATGGGCTCGCCCGCCACGTCACCAATGGCCCACACATTGCGCATGCTGGTCTGGCACTGCGCGTCGATGGCGATCGCCGCCCCATTCATGCGCAGGTCCAGGCATTCGAGGTTCAAGCCCTGGGTGCGCGGGCGCCTGCCGGCCGCTACCAGCACCCTGTCGGCGTCAAGGCGCAGGGGCGAGCCTTCGCTGCTCCGCGCCATCAAGGTGCCTTGTTCATAGCCTTCCACCTTGTGGTCGAGGTAAACGGCAATGCCCAGTTTTTTCAGCGACTCGGCCACGGGGGCGGTGAGCTCGGCGTCGTAGGTGGGCAACACCCGCTCACGGGCCTCAACCACACTCACCTGCGCACCCAGCTTGCGGTACGCGGTGCCCAGTTCAAGGCCGATGTACCCGCCACCGACCACCACCAAATGGCGCGGCACCGTAGCGGGGGTCAGCGCCTCGGTCGATGAAATGACAGCGCCCCCCAGGGGCAGCATGGGCAGCTCGACGCTGCTCGAGCCCGTAGCCAGCAACAGGTGTTCGCAGCGGATGCGCTGACCGTCGACTTCCACGTGCTTGCCATCGATCAGCTTCGCCCAGCCCTGGATGACCTTGACCCCGTGCTTTTTCAGCAGGGCGGCCACACCGGTGGTCAGTCGGTCGACGATACCGTCTTTCCACGCGACGCTCTGACGGATGTCCAGCTCGGCGGAGGCTACGCGGATGCCCAGTGGGGAGCCCTCGGCAAACCGGGTAGCCTGATGGAACTGTTCGGCCACATGAATCAGCGCTTTTGACGGAATGCAGCCGATGTTCAGGCACGTTCCGCCCAGCGCCTGCCCTTCGACCAGTATCGTGGGGATGCCCAGTTGACCGGCGCGGATGGCGGCCACGTAGCCGCCGGGGCCGCCGCCGATGATCAGCAGCGTAGTTTCGATGATCGGTTGCATGCTCACTCCACAAACAGGCAGGCGGGTTGTTCCAGCAGGCTTCGCACGGCCTGGATGAACAGTGCGGCGTCCATGCCATCGACCACCCGGTGATCGAACGAGCTGGACAAGTTCATCATCTTGCGCACCACGATCTGGCCATCGACGACCACAGGCCGCTCGACCATGCGGTTGACCCCCACGATGGCCACTTCCGGGGTGTTGACCACCGGCGTGCTGACGATGCCGCCCAGTGCGCCGAGGCTGGTCAGGGTGATGGTCGAGCCCGACAGCTCCTCGCGGCTGGCCTTGTTGGTGCGAGCGGCATTGGCCACCCGTGCAATTTCCGCTGCATTGGCCCACAGGCTGCCCGCCTCGGCATGGCGCAGCACTGGCACCATCAGGCCGTTGTCCCCTTGGGTGGCGATGCCGACATGCACCGCGCCGTGGCGGGTGATGACCTGTGCTTCGTCGTCGTACGTGGCGTTGATCTGCGGAAAGTCACGCAGTGCCACGACCAGTGCACGGACCAGGAACGGCAATAGGGTGAGCTTGCCGCGGTCCTGGCCATGCTTGCTGTTGAGCTGCTGGCGCAGCGCTTCGAGGGCGGTGACGTCGATTTCTTCGACATAGCTGAAATGGGCCACGCGACGTTTGGCGTCCTGCATGCGCTGGGCGATCTTGCGCCGCAGGCCGATTACCGGGACTTGCTCGCTGTCGGTGCGCTTGGCGTAGCCGCTGGGCGCCTGCTCACCGGCGCGTTGAGGCTGGCTGAGGAAGGCATCGAGGTCTTCGTGCAGGATACGCCCGGCAGGGCCGCTCCCGTGCACGTAACGCAATTCAATGCCAGCATCCAGCGCGCGCTTGCGCACGGCGGGCGAGGCGAGGGGTTTATCGCTGGCCTGGCGTGGAGCCAGCGGTGCGGCCGGGCGGCTGGCCGGGGGCGTCAAGGTGGCCGGCACGGGTTGTTCCTGTGCTGCCTGCTTGGGTGCTTGGCTGGCAGGCGGAGTTTCAGCCGCCTTGGCTTGCGGGGCATCCACATGGTTGCCGTTGCCTTCGACCTCGATGCGGATCAGCTCGCTGCCGACCGACATCACTTCCCCAGGCTGGCCACCCAGGGCCATGACCTTGCCGCTGACCGGGGAGGGGATCTCCACCGTCGCCTTGTCGGTCATGACATCGGCCACGACCTGGTCCTCGGCGATCAGGTCACCTACCTTGACGAACCACTCGACCAATTCGACCTGCGCGATGCCTTCGCCAATGTCCGGCATCTTGATGACATGCGTGCCCATTCAGACCTCCATGACCTTTTTCAATGCCCCACCCACCCGCGATGGCCCTGGGAAATACGCCCACTCCTGTGCATGGGGGTAGGGCGTGTCCCAACCCGTGACGCGCTCGATGGGCGCTTCCAGATGGTGGAAGCAATGCTCCTGCACCAGCGCGACCAGTTCGGCGCCGAACCCGCAGGTTCGCGTGGCCTCATGCACCACCACGCAGCGCCCGGTCTTCTTCACCGACGCGACGATGGTTTCCAGGTCAAGCGGCCACAGGCTGCGCAGGTCGATCACCTCGGCATCGACGCTCGTCTCTTCGGCCGCGACCTGGGCGACATAAACCGTTGTGCCATAGGTGAGGACCGTGACGTCGTTGCCGGGCCGGGTCACCACTGCCTTGTCCAGCGGTACGGTGTAATAACCGTCGGGCACGGCGCTTTGCGGATGCTTGGACCATGGCGTCACGGGGCGGTCGTGGTGGCCATCGAAGGGGCCGTTGTACAGGCGTTTGGGCTCAAGGAAGATGACCGGGTCATCGCATTCGATCGAGGCAATGAGCAGGCCCTTGGCGTCATAGGGGTTGGACGGCATGACCGTGCGCAGCCCGCACACCTGGGTGAACATCGCTTCCGGACTCTGGCTATGCGTCTGGCCTCCATAAATGCCCCCGCCGCAGGGCATGCGCAGGGTCAGCGGCGAGATGAATTCGCCAGCGGAGCGGTAACGCAGCCGCGCCATTTCCGACACGATCTGGTCCGAGGCTGGGTAGAAATAGTCGGCGAACTGAATCTCCACCACCGGCCGCAAGCCGTAGGCACCCATGCCCACGGCCGTGCCGACGATGCCGCTTTCGGAAATCGGGGCATCGAACACCCGTGATTTGCCGTACTTGTTCTGCAGGCCTTCGGTGCAGCGGAAGACGCCGCCAAAGTATCCGACGTCCTGACCATACACGACCACGTTGTCGTCGCGCTCGAGCATGATGTCCATGGCCGAGCGCAGGGCCTGGATCATGGTCATGGTGGTGGTGGCCATGGCGGTTTCCGGGTTGATGCTGCTGTTGTGATCGTTCATTTCAGACCCCCAGTTCCTGACGTTGGCGACGCAGGTGGTCCGGCATTTCCTTGTACACGTCCTCGAACATCGAAGCGGCACTGGGAATGTGTCCGTTGGCGAGGGTGCCGTACTGCTCGGCTTCCTTCTGCGCGGCGACCACGGCAGCCTCGAATTCGGCCGTGGTGGCCTGGTGTTCTTCTTCGGACCAATGGCCGATCTTGATCAGGTGCTGCTTCAGGCGAGCGATCGGGTCGCCCAGCGGGAAGTGGCTCCAGTCGTCCGCAGGGCGGTACTTGGACGGATCATCGGACGTGGAATGCGGGCCAGCACGGTAGGTGACCCACTCGATCAGGCTGGGGCCAAGGCCGCGGCGTGCGCGTTCGGCTGCCCAGCGCGAGGCCGCGTAGACGGCCACGAAATCGTTGCCGTCCACGCGCAACGAGGCGATGCCACAGCCCACGCCGCGGCCGGCGAAGGTGGTGGACTCGCCGCCAGCGATGGCCTGGAACGTGGAAATCGCCCACTGGTTGTTGACCACGTTGAGGATGACCGGGGCGCGGTAGACGTGGGCGAAGGTGAGGGCGGTATGGAAGTCCGATTCAGCGGTGGCACCATCGCCGATCCAGGCCGAGGCGATCTTGGTATCGCCCTTGATGGCCGAGGCCATGGCCCAGCCCACCGCTTGCACGAACTGGGTCGCCAGGTTGCCGCTGATGGTGAAAAAGCCCGCCTCGCGTACCGAATACATGATCGGCAACTGGCGACCCTTGAGCGGGTCGCGCTCGTTGGAGAGCAGTTGGCAGATCATGTCCACCAGCGAAACGTCACGGGCGATCAGGATGCTTTGCTGGCGATAGGTCGGGAAGCACATGTCGGTGCGGTTCAGCGCCAGGGCCTGGGCGCTGCCGATGGCTTCCTCGCCCAGGCTCTGCATGTAGAACGACATCTTCTTCTGGCGCTGGGCGACGACCATGCGGCTGTCGAAGATGCGGGTCTTGAGCATGGCACGCATGCCTTGGCGCAGTATCTGCGGGTCTATGTCCTCGGCCCAGGGGCCCTGGGCATTGCCCTGTTCATCCAGCACGCGCACCAGGCTGCCGGACAAGTCGGCGGTGTCGGCGGCTTCTACGTCGATAGGTGGTTTACGGACCTGGCCTGCGTCGTTCAAGCGCAGGTAGGAAAAATCGGTCTGGCAGCCTGGCCGGCCGGTAGGCTCGGGCACATGCAGGCGCAGGGGGGCGTACTCGTTCATGCTGTTTACGCTCGCTCGGGTATTTGTTTTTGTGAGCTTTGAAGCGGTCGCCGCTGAGTGCCGGCTTGTGACCAGCAGGTCAGCGTTAGCTACATGTTAGTTGCCCTGGCGCAGAATATTTCTCTCTAGTTGATTGCCTTTGCTAAGCAGGCCAGATAAACATTCCCCATAAACACAATAAACCGGTGATTTTGTCTCATGCGCAAACTCGATCGAACTGACATTGGCATTCTCAACAGCCTTCAGGAAAACGCCCGCATCACCAATGCCGAGCTGGCACGTTCGGTCAACCTGTCGCCTACGCCCTGTTTCAACCGAGTGCGGGCCATGGAAGAGCTGGGCGTCATTCGCCAGCAGGTCACGCTGTTGTCGCCCCAGGTGCTAGGGCTGGATGTGAACGTATTCATCCATGTGAGCCTGGAAAAACAGATCGAGCAGGCACTGCACCGCTTCGAGGAAGAGATCGCCGAGCGGCCCGAGGTCATGGAGTGCTACCTGATGACCGGTGACCCGGACTACCTGCTGCGTGTGCTACTGCCCAGTATCCAGGCGCTGGAGCGGTTTCTGGATTACCTGACCCGCCTGCCGGGCGTTGCCAACATTCGCTCCAGTTTCGCGCTCAAGCAGGTGCGCTACAAAACGGCGTTGCCATTGCCGGCAAACGGGATGACCTTGCGCGAATGACTGCTGTCCAAGCTCCTCGACGCCCTGTGGCCTGGCCTGATCCATTTTTTACCTGGCCATGGGCAAGGGACCATTCGATTTTGCAGCACGGGGCCTGCAACGCTTGGCGTTAGCCTTTATTCTGCACCTACAACTGCCAGCTCAACCCGGGAGCCGAAGGGATTTATGCGCACTATCTGGAAGCCGTTTCAGTCGTTGTATTTCGCTGCACTGATGATGCTGATCGGCTCGGGCCTGCTCAGTACCTACCTGGCGCTGCGCCTGGCTGCCGACAACGTCGATAGCCTGTGGGTCGGTGCCTTGATGGCGGCCAACTACTTCGGCCTGGCCGTGGGCGGCAAGGTCGGCCACCGGCTCATCGGCCGAGTAGGGCACATACGTGCCTATGCCACCTGCGCCGGTATTGTCGGCGCCGCCGTGCTCGGGCACGGCCTGACCAACTGGCTGCCGGCCTGGGTCGGGCTGCGCATGATCGTAGGCCTGGGCATGATGTGCCAGTACATGGTCATCGAAAGCTGGCTCAACGAGCAGGCGGACGTGAAGTACCGGGGCGCAGTATTCAGCGGGTACATGATCGCGTCCTACCTGGGCCTGGTGTTGGGTCAGCTGATACTGGTTGTGCACCCTGAGCTGGGGCTTGAGCTGCTGATGCTGGTCGCGATGTGCTTCGCCCTGTGCCTGGTGCCGGTGGCCATGACCCGCCGCATCCACCCCGCGCCACTGCGTCCGGCACCCATGGAGCCCAAGTTCTTCATCAAGCGCGTGCCGCAGTCGCTCAGTACGGTGCTGGGTTCCGGGCTGATCGTCGGCTCGTTCTACGGCCTTGCTCCGCTGTATGCCGCCAGTCAGGGTCTTAGCACCGAGCAGATCGGTCTGTTCATGGGCTGCTGCATCTTTGCAGGGCTGGTGGTTCAGTGGCCGCTGGGCTGGTTGTCGGACCGTTACGACCGAGCGGTGTTGATTCGCAGTGTCGCAGTGGGGCTGGCCGTGGCCGCCGCGCCGTTGGCGATCCTGCCCGACGTGCCGCTGGAGTTGCTGTTCGCCATGGGCTTTGTGGTATCGCTGTTGCAGTTCAGCCTGTACCCGCTGGCCGTGGCTTTTTCCAACGACCACGTGGAGAGCGAGCGCCGCGTTTCGCTGACTGCCATGCTGTTGGTGACTTACGGCGTGGGGGCGTGCATCGGGCCCCTGGCTGCTGGCGTGCTGATGAAAGTGCTGGGCGTGCAGATGTTGTACGCCTTCTTCGTGTTCTTTGCCCTGGTACTGGTCTGGCGTATTCGTCCAAAAGCTGTCACCGGCTTGCACCAGGTCCAGGATGCCCCCCTGGGCCACGTCGCCATGCCCGCCGCCGGCTCGCCCCTGTCGGCAGCGCTGGACCCGCGTGTGGATGAGCAGACCGTGCAGGATGTGATGCAAACGCCGGTGGCGGCCGAGGACACGGAGGAGGCCGAGAAAGACGGCGAACCGCCGCTGGAGGACGTGCAGGGGGATAAGCCGGCTTGAATGTGGCCGTCACGCGCGTTGGAGCACGTGGAGCGTGACGTGTGCCAGGCGGTGCAATCCCGCCCCGGTAATTTCTGTGTTTCCGCCTATCGGCTGGGGCCGCTGCGCGGCCCATCGCGGCACGAGGCCGCTCCTACCCGGAAATCGGCTAGCCTTCAGAGGCGGCGCTAGGCCGTTTAGTTCTGCAAAGGCCAGGCCTCCGCTATCTCAGCCAATACAGGACCAAGGTAGATACCGTCTGGATCCTCACCTCGTAAGTGCGATTTGAGGATCAAGACGAGGGTATGTGTGATTTTGGAAGTTTGGGCAGCAACTTGAGCACCAAGTCAGAGACATGGGCTGTGTTGGTCTTGCTTTTAAGCGCGCGGTAGCCCAGGCGCCGCAGATCGCGACTTCAGGAGCCCGGAGCGAGGGAACCCCGGAGCGTAGCGCAGGGGCCGGATGATAGGAGCAGGCGGTTTTTGCTCACTTTTTGACAAGACAAAAAGTGAGCCGCCGTAAGGGCGGAAAGGTGACTGTACGCCACCCTCGCCAATGAATACCTGAACGGTTTCAACCGCCCACACCAACGAAAACTACGTGATAGCACCAAAACTGCTGGAAGGCCGGGCTAGCCCTCCCGCCAGCTGCAAATCAATAATCGTCCTTATCAAACCGCCGCGCTTCACGCTGCAGCTGATACACAAAACTCTCCACCTTGCGCTGGGCAGGCCCACTGAGGTTATGAAAGCGAACCCCAGCAAACGTGGTATTGATCCGCTCTTCATAATGCAGGTGGCGCAACTCGACCATGGTATCCACCAACCCAAGCGGTGCGCCGGCCTTGAAGCGTTCATACACCTGACCCAACTGCAGACGATCCTCGACATTCCCGTCAAAGCGCAGCTTGCACCCGGTAGCCGAAACATCCAGCAACTTGCCACGCATGGCACCGTTGCCCTTGAGGTGCGTGCCATCGAGCATGATGTCCACCAGCTGCGACAGCTTCAGCGCGGCACGAAATGCGTTGCGGCGCTGGTGATAGGTCATCTCCAACGGCAGCCCGCCACGGTAGCAGCGGTGACCGTCCACTTCGCTGATGCGCAGGCCGTGGGTGCATTCCCAGGCAATGCGCACACCGTCGTGGAAGCCTTCCACGCGGAAATGCTCGCCGTTTTCGATGAATTTCTCACCGTCGCGAGGGATCAGCTCGTCAAGCGCCAGCACATTGTTTTCCCGGTCCACGTCCACCACGTAACTCTGGAAACGATGGCCTCGGTCATGGAAGGTGATGATCAGGGGGTCGTGGCTTTCCTGGAGCTGCCGCAAATTGGCCGCAATTTCCAAGGGTGTGCTCAGCACCTTGGGCGGTTGCGGGGCATCGGATTCATTGAACACGGCTTGACATTCTCCAGGCAAAAGCGACACAGGCAATTAACAGCATTTTGCCAGTATGTGCGGTGCCTTGATAGGGAAATCACACTTGGCTGAGGGCGCGCGGCTTGGTCAGGGGCGAGGTGCTGCCACGGCTGTTGTAGAGCGACGGCGAGTCGCCGCCCATGAGGATGCGGACCTGATTATTGGTGACCTGTTGCTGGACCTGAATGATACGGCCATTGGTCGAGTTGACCTGCTGACAGGCGTCCATCAGCTGCGCCAGCGTATCGAGTCGCTCCAGCATCACGTCACCGTGGGGCGATTGCGCCGCCACCGCCTGTACGCCGGCGCGGTCTGCGCTCAGGCCCAGGTCGCTCAGCAACTGGCCACGGCGCTGGCCGTGCTGTTCGAGCAGAATGATCAGCGACTGTTTGCGCGCCAGGATCTGCTCGAGCAACTGCATGTCGCGACCGTGCAGCGCGACAGCCTCGTTCTGCAGCAGCTCGAGCAGCTCCTGCATCGGGGCGATGTCTTGTTCGATCAATTGCAGCAGGGTGGTGTCGTGCATGGCTAACTCCCGGTTTTCAAGCGTCCATTGAAGTCAGCGCACCCGACGGTCAACGCTGTGCTTCGAAATCGAGCAGCTTGCTGGCGACCCGGCCGGCATCAACTTGGTAGCTGCCATCGGCAATGGCCTGTTTGAGCTGGGCTACCTTGGCGCTGTTGACGACGGGTTCATCGCGCAGCTTGTCGCTGATCTTTTGCAACTGCTGGGCCTCTGGGCTCAGGTGCACGGCTTCTCCGCTTGCACCCGTGCCCTTTACTGTTTCCTGGCTGGCAGCCGGCTTTTCAGTGCTGCCAGGGGCATTGCTGCCGCGTACACCGCCGGTGACGGCCGGGGAATTATTCAAACGACTGAAGTCGATGACCATGATCAGAAAACCTCTGGGTTTATGGACGCTTGCCTTGTTTTCGGCCAACTCACGATAAACTTTAGGCACAAATGCGTGGCTGTCTTGAGCGACAGCCTGTTACCCGTTTTCTGACACAGTCTAAAAAAAGCGGTTCCCCGGCGCCAGCGGCTTCCGCCCGCTGGCCTACATGCTCACCTCGACCTGGCCCGGGCCGGTCACCATGGCCTTGACCACGCGTTTGGAATTGAGATTGCGCACCCGAATCTGCTCGCTGATACCGCCTTTGCTCAGCGCCTCGCCAGGCATGCGCACGCTCAACGTGCCACTGCGGGCAACGATCACCACATGATCGCCCTTGCGCACCACCTCCGCCTGCTCCAGGTGCTGAGGCGTCAGTACCTGATCCATCACCGTCGGGCGCAGCATCTTCATCCCGACCGCCTGGCCCAGATCGGTCAGAAACCCTTGGCCCAGCGTGCCGACGTCCCGTTCGCGCAGGGCCACATCGCCTTCGCTCACCACGTTGTCCCGTCGCAGCGGGCGGGTGACCACGACCACCTCGCGGAACAGGCGAACGGTGGCGGGCACGAACACGGTCCAGGGCGCCGCGCCGTCGCAACGTACACGCACCGTCACCCGCCCCAGCGGCACGCTCGGGCTTTCCAGCGAAGCGTCGAGCGCCTGGCTGCACAAGGGCATGCGCAACCTTGGGTCCAACGGGTTCACCTGGATCTCGTAGCGGCCGGCCGTTTGGGTCGTGGCGAGATAATCTTCGACGGTGAACTCAAGAAACCCTTGGGTGACACCGATAAGCTGTTCAGGCATGGTGAACGCGTCCGCCCAGGTGCGAACCGGTACCAGCAGGCACAATGCGGCCAGCAAGCCAGCCAGCAGGCGCGTCAATCGTCGGGAAACTGTCGTTTTCATGTACATGGCGCTCAAAAAAGCAAAGCCCGTGCCGACTTCTTGAGTAAGTGGCAACGAATGGCTGACAGGTAAGGAGTTCGGCATGGCGGGGGTTATGGATTCGGTCAACCAGCGCACACAGCTGGTAGGGCAGAATCGCCTGGAACTGCTGCTGTTCCGCCTCAACGGCGAACAGCTTTATGGCATCAACGTTTTCAAGGTCAGGGAAGTGCTGCAATGCCCTGCGCTGACCATACTGCCCAAGGCGCACCCGGTGGTGCGCGGCGTCGCCAACATCCGCGGGGCGACGATTCCGATCCTTGACCTGTCGATGGCCACCGGCCTGCGCCCGTTGCAGGAGGACACGCGCAGCAGTTTCGTGATCATTACCGAGTACAACACCAAGACCCAGGGCTTTCTGGTGCACTCGGTCGAGCGCATCGTCAACATGAACTGGGAGGAAATCCACCCGCCACCCAAGGGGACCGGCCGCGATCATTACCTGACGGCAGTCACGCGGGTGGACAACCGCATGGTCGAGATCATCGACGTGGAAAAGGTGCTAGCCGAGGTCGCGCCGTCTTCGGAGGCGGTGTCGGCGGGGGTGGTGGACGCCGAGGTGCAGGACAAGGCCGTGATGCTGCGGGTGTTGACCGTCGACGATTCGTCGGTGGCACGCAAGCAGGTCAGCCGTTGCCTGCAGACGGTTGGCGTCGAGGTGGTGGCCCTCAATGACGGTCGCCAGGCCTTGAACTACCTGCGCCAATTGGTGGACGAAGGCAAGAAGCCCGAAGAAGAGTTTCTGATGATGATTTCCGACATTGAAATGCCGGAAATGGATGGCTATACCCTGACGGCGGAAATTCGCAGCGACCCGCGCATGCAAAAGCTGCACATCTGCCTGCATACTTCACTGTCCGGGGTGTTCAACCAGGCGATGGTCAAGAAAGTGGGCGCCGATGATTTCCTGGCCAAGTTCCGGCCGGATGATCTGGCCCAGCGCGTGGTTGACCGAATCAAGGCAGCACATTGAAAGGCGCCGGGGTTCGCCCCGGCCACAGTGATTGAAAAGAGGCGGCAGCAGTGTCTACGGGTAATTTGGATTTCGAACAGTTCCGGGTCTTTCTGGAAAAAGCCTGTGGCATCTTGCTGGGCGAAAATAAGCAGTATCTGGTGTCCAGCCGCCTCAACAAATTGATGGAGCAGCAGGGCATCAAGAGTCTGGGCGAGCTGGTGCAACGCATCCAGGCCCAGCCGCGGGGCGGCCTGCGCGAGCAGGTGGTCGATGCCATGACCACCAACGAAACCCTGTGGTTTCGCGATACCTACCCGTTCGAGGTGCTCAAGAACAAGGTCATCCCCGAGTTCATCCGCAACAACCCCGGCCAGCGCCTGCGCATGTGGTCGGCGGCGTGCTCTTCGGGCCAGGAGCCGTACTCCATCTCCATGGCCATCGACGAGTTCGAACGCAGTAATCTGGGCCAGCTGAAAATGGGCGCGCAGATCGTCGCGACCGACCTGTCGGGCACCATGCTCAACAACTGCAAGACTGGCGAGTACGACAGCCTGGCGATCGCCCGCGGCTTGTCGGCCGAGCGCCTGCAGCGCTACTTCGACCCCAAGGGGCCGGGGCGCTGGGCGATCAAGCCGGCGATTCGCAACCGGGTGGAGTTCCGCTCGTTCAACTTGCTCGACAGCTATGCAAGCCTGGGCAAGTTCGACATCGTGTTCTGCCGCAACGTGTTGATCTACTTCTCGGCCCAGGTCAAGAAAGACATCCTGCTGCGCATTCACAGCACCCTCAAGCCAGGCGGGTACTTGTTCCTGGGCGCATCCGAGGCCCTCAACGGCCTGCCGGACCATTACCAGATGGTGCAGTGCAGCCCGGGCATCATCTATCAGGCCAAATAGGCCCATGCCGTATGTGCCGCTGACCGGGCGATGCCTTGTCAGCGGCTTTCAATGAGTCGGCCCTGCCGCTGACGTCAATTTTTTGTTTTGCCGCTCATGGGCTCTTGTTTTTGCCGCTTGTGGCCATTGGGCCGCGTGCGGTTTGCCGCTTTTCTGGCATAGCGCCCCTTTGAACAGGGCTGCAAGGCCTTGAATACGGGCTTTGCCGATGTTGGCACAAGCCTTGCTAAAACCTTCGGCAACGACACTCTGGTCAACCGCTGAAGGTTTCCCCGACATGAGCATCAGCTTCGACAAGGCGCTTGGTATCCATGAAAAGGCCCTGGGCTTTCGTGCGCAACGCGCCGAAGTGCTGGCCAACAACATTGCCAACGCCGACACCCCCAACTACAAGGCCCGTGACCTGGACTTCGCCTCGGTGCTGGCCGCTGAAAGCGACAAGCAGCACAACGGCGGCCGCTTCGGCCTGGAGCGCACCAACAGCCGGCACATCGAGGCCGACGGCGTGGCGCTGAGCGACGAAGCTCTCAAGTACCGCACGCCGATGCAGCCTTCGATCGACCAGAACACCGTGGACGCGCAGATCGAGCAGTCGAATTACACCGAAAACGCGATTGGCTTCCAGGCCAGCTTCACGTTGCTCAACAGTAAATTCAAAGGGCTGGTGTCAGCCCTGCGGGGAGAATGACCATGTCCCTTTCCAGCGTCTTCAACATTGCCGGTTCCGGCATGAGCGCGCAGAACACGCGCCTGAACACCGTCGCCTCCAACATTGCCAACGCCGAGACGGTCTCGTCGAGCATCGACCAGACCTACCGCGCTCGCCACCCCGTGTTCGCCACCACGTTCCAGAACACCCAGGCCGGCACCAGCCAGTCGCTGTTCGAGGACCAGGGCGAGGCAGGGCAGGGCGTGCAAGTAACCGGCATTGTCGAGGACCAGAGCAACCTCGAGGCCCGCTACGAGCCTAGCCACCCGGCGGCGAACAAGGACGGCTACGTGTATTACCCCAACGTCAACGTGGTCGAGGAGATGGCTGACATGATCTCGGCCAGCCGCGCGTTCCAGACCAATGCCGAGTTGATGAACACGGCCAAGAGCATGATGCAGAAGGTGCTGACCCTGGGTCAGTGATAGGACGCCGACATGACCACCACCAATGCCACCGGCGAAGTCGGTAGTAGCTACCTGAACTCGCTGCAGCGAAAAGAAAGCAAGAACGACGAAAAGACCGGGGCCGCCGGCAGTGCACTGGGCAAAGATGCCTTCCTGCAGCTGCTGGTCACCCAGATGAAGAACCAGAACCCTCTGGACCCGCAGCAGAACGGCGAGTTCGTGGCGCAGTTGGCGCAGTTCAGCAGCCTGGAAGGTATCCAGACCCTGAACAGCTCGGTCGGCTACATCGCCAGTGCGTTTCAGTCGTCCCAGGCCTTGCAGGCGTCGTCGCTGGTCGGACGCAACGTGATCGTGCAGACCGACAAGGCCGTGGTCGACACCAGCAAGGACATGAAGGGCTCGGTGAACCTCACCGGTTCGAGCACCGCCACCTCGGTGGGAGTGTACGACAAGGACGGCAAGCTGGTGCGCACCCTCGACCTGGGTACCCAGGCAGGCGGCAAAGTGGACTTTACCTGGGATGGCAAGGATGACGCCGGTGAGGCCCTGCCGGCCGGCACCTACAGCTTCAAGGCCACCGCCTCGATCAATGGCACGACGACGGCCATGACTACCAACCTGCCGGCCACCGTCACCAGCGTGACCATGGGCACCAACGGCGGCGAAATGTCGCTGAACCTGGCAGGGCTGGGCAGCGTTCCACTTTCCACCATTCAAAGCATCGGCATCTAGGGCCTAGCGCACATCTTCAGGAGTTAGCGTATGTCTTACAACATTGGCTTAAGTGGCCTCAATGCAGCCAACAAGGCCCTGAACGTGACCGGCAACAACATTGCCAACGTCGCCACCACCGGCTTCAAGTCCTCGCGCGCCGAATTCGCCGACCAGTACTCAAGCTCCATTCGCGGCACCAGCGCCGGCCGTACCACCGTTGGTACCGGCGTAAGAACCGCCGCCATTTCCCAGCAGTTCAGCTCCGGCAACATCAACGGCACCGGCCAGGCGCTGGACATGGCCATCGACGGCAACGGTTTCTTCGCGCTCAACGACAACGGCTCGAAGATCTATACCCGGGCCGGTGCGTTCTACAGTGACAAGCAGGGCTTCGTCGTCAACGCCGGCGGCGCCAACCTGCAAGGTTATGGCGTCGACGAAAATGGCCAGGTGGTCCAGGGCGTATTGACCAACCTTCAGATCGACACGGCCAACCTCACCCCCAAGGCCACGTCCAAGATCGAGCAGACGGTCAACCTCAAGTCCAGCGATGGCGCGCCTACGGTCACCCCGTTCGACCCAGCCGACGTCAAGAGCTACAACTTCACGTTCTCAAGCGACGTGTACGATAGCCAGGGCAATGCGCACCAGTTGAACCAGTACTTCATCAAGGATGACACGTCCAATTCCTGGAAGATGTACAGCACCATCGACGGTCGCAACCCACAGGACCCGACCTCCACGCAGCCGCTGATCAATGACCTGCCATTCAAGTCCGACGGCACGCTCAACGCCGATGCCCTCACGCCTGGGCCGGTGGCCGGTGGCCTGTCGATCAATGCGAACAAGACTTTCAACCTGGACAACTGGATCCCCGCGCAGAAGAACGCTGCCGGCCAGTGGTCAGCCAACGGCGCCAATGCCAACCCCGGCGGCGTCAGCCTCGACATGCTGGGCATGACCCAGTACAACGCCGCCTCGGCCGTGACCGCCAAGGATCAGGACGGGTTCGCTACCGGTGAGCTGTCCAGCCTGTCGGTAGACAAGGGCGGCTTCCTGTTCGCCAACTTCACCAATGGCAAGAACAAAGTCATCGGCCAGGTCGCCATCGCCAGCTTCGCCAACATGCAGGGCCTGACGCCGATCGGCGGCACCAACTGGCAGGAGTCCTTTTCGTCGGGTGTCCCGGTGATCGGCGCGCCAGACACCGGCACCCTGGGCCAGATTGCAGGTTCCTCGCTGGAAGATTCCAACGTCGACCTGACCGGCGAGCTGGTGAACCTGATCAAGGCGCAGAGCAACTACCAGGCCAACGCCAAGACGATTTCCACTGAAAGCACCATCATGCAAACCATCATTCAGATGAGCTGATGGCGTGGCAAGACGTGACACTCAGGGTTTTAGGGCAGTGTCGATGAAGCATGCCTGGTTGTTGTCCTTTCTGCTGGTGATAGGGGGCGTTGGTGCCAACTGGGCAGAGGCCGCCCCAAGGCCTTTCTTCCTTTGGCAAAGCCTGGTCACCGGGCGATACATCTGCGTCCAAGGCAACCCGGGTTCAGGCTGGACCCGGTTTGCCGGCCCCTACAAAAACGGCGCCTGCCGCGATCACTGATCCAGGCGCTTTTGATCCGATGCCAACAAACTGACACCGACGGTAAAGCCGTCGCGCTGAAGTGCCCGATTCACCGGGGTGCCAAGCTGGTTCGATTATTGCTAGACCCTGCCTGATGACAGCGCGGTACTGGCGCGCGGAGGAGATGCTGTGGACAAATTGCTTTACGTGGCCATGACCGGCGCCAGCCAGAACGCGCTGGCCCAGAAGGCCCACGCCAACAATCTGGCGAACGTTTCCACCAACGGTTTCCAGCGCGACCTGGAGCAGGCCCGCTCGATGCCGGTCTTTGGCGACAGCTTCCCGGCGCGCGCCTTTGCCCTGACCGAGCGCCCAGCCACCGACTTCAGCGAAGGGCCGATGATCGAAACCGGTCGCGACCTGGACGTGGCGGTGAGCGGCCATGGCTTTATCGCCGTGCAGGCCCCCGACGGCAGCGAAGCCTATGTGCGCACTGGCAGCCTGAACATCGACGCCCTTGGCGTGTTGCGCGCCGGCAACGGCATGCCGGTGATCGGCAACGGCGGCCCGATTGCCATTCCACCTGAGCAGAAGGTGGAAGTGGGTGCCGACGGCACCATCAGCATTCGCTCCATGGGTGAAGACCCACGGGTGATGGCCGAGGTCGACCGCATCAAGCTGGTCAACCCGGACACCAAGGGCCTGAACAAGGGCGCAGACGGCCTGATTCACACCGCCAGCGGCCAGCCGGCCGATGCCGACGTCAATGTTCGCGTGGTCTCGGGGTTTCTTGAAGGCAGCAACGTCAATGCGGTGGAGGAGATGACCTCGGTGCTGGCGTTGTCCCGCCAGTTCGAGCTGCACGTGAAAATGATGAGCGCAGCCAAGGAAGGCGATGAAGCCATGGCGCGGGTTTTGCAAATCGGCTAATGACATTTGAACGGGTGCCGTAAAACAGGCGCGCGAGGAGAACTTACATGCTTCCAGCTCTATGGGTCGCCAAAACCGGCCTGTCCGCCCAGGACACCAACCTGACGGTGATTTCCAACAACCTGGCCAACGTGTCGACCACCGGCTTCAAACGTGATCGCGCCGAGTTCCAGGACCTGCTGTACCAGATCCGTCGCCAGCCAGGTGCCCAGTCCACCCAGGACAGCCAGCTGCCCTCCGGCTTGCAGGTAGGTACTGGCGTGCGCATTGTCGGCACCCAGAAAAGCTTCGTGGCTGGCAGCCTGCAGACCACCGAGAACCCGCTGGACATGGCGGTCAATGGTCGTGGTTTCTTCCAGATCCTGCAGCCAGATGGCACGGTTTCGTACACCCGTGACGGCACCTTCCACCTCAACTCCGATGGCCAGATCGTCACCGCCAACGGCTATGCCCTGGAGCCTGCCATCGTCGTGCCCAACGACGCGCAGACCTTCACCGTCGGCCAGGACGGTACCGTATCGATCACCACCGCCGGCAACCCGGCCGCCCAGGTGATCGGCAACATCCAGACCGCCGACTTCATCAACCCGGCGGGCCTGCAGGCCATCGGTGGCAACCTGTTCCTGGAAACGGCCGCCAGCGGCGCCCCCCAAGTCGGCACCCCGGGCCTGAACGGCTTCGGTACCACCTTGCAGCAAACCCTGGAGAACTCCAACGTCAGCACCGTGGAAGAGCTGGTGAACATGATCACCACCCAGCGCGCCTACGAGATGAACTCCAAGGTCATTTCTGCCGCCAACTCGATGCTGCAGACCGTTACCCAGCAGCTGTGATCCCAGCAACTTCCGTAGCACCCGTGAGGTATGCATCATGAATCGTCTGTTGTCCGTTTTCGCCCTGGGCGGTGCGGTGTTGCTTGCAGGCTGCGTCGCCCCCGCGGCCAAGCCCAACGACCCGTACTATGCGCCGGTGCTCCCGCGCACCCCTTTGCCGGCAGCGGCCAACAACGGTTCGATCTACCAGGCCGGTTTCGAGCAGAACCTGTATGGCGACCGCAAGGCATTCCGCGTGGGTGACATCATCACCATCACCCTGAACGAGCGCACCTCGGCCAGCAAGAACGCAGGTTCCCAGATCCAGAAGAACAGCAAGGCCAGCCTTGGCCTGTCGTCGCTGTTCGGGGCCAGGCCGAACACCAACAACCCGTTCGGCGGCGGCGACCTGTCGCTCGATGCCGGCTACAGCGGTGATCGCACCACCAAGGGCGACAGCAAGGCCACCCAGGGCAACACCTTGACCGGCTCGGTGACCGTCACCGTGGCCGAAGTGCTGCCCAATGGCATCATCGCCGTGCGCGGCGAGAAGTGGCTGACCCTGAACACCGGTGAAGAGCTGGTGCGCATCGCCGGGCTCATCCGCGCCGACGACATCGCCACCGACAACACCGTACCGTCCACGCGGGTGGCCGATGCGCGCATCACCTATTCCGGCACCGGCTCGTTTGCCGATGCCAGCCAGCCCGGGTGGCTGGACCGCTTCTTCATGAGCCCGCTTTGGCCCTTCTGAGTACCCTGACCATGCTCAACCTGAGGCAATTGCTCACCGCCACCTTGCTGCTGACCTGCGCCTGCGCCGCGCAAGCCGAGCGCCTGAAGGACATCGCCAGCATCTCGGGCGTACGTTCCAACCAGTTGATCGGCTACGGCCTGGTGGTCGGCCTGAACGGCACCGGCGACCAGACCACGCAAACGCCTTTCACCGTGCAGACGTTCAACAACATGCTGTCGCAGTTCGGCATCAAGGTGCCGCCTGGATCGGGCAACGTGCAGTTGAAGAACGTTGCCGCGGTGTCGGTGCATGCCGACTTGCCGGCCTTCGCCAAGCCAGGGCAGGTGGTGGACATCACCGTGTCGTCGATCGGTAACTCCAAGAGCCTGCGTGGGGGTAGCCTGTTGATGACCCCGCTCAAGGGGATCGACGGCAATGTCTACGCCATCGCCCAGGGCAACTTGGTGGTGGGCGGCTTCGATGCCGAAGGCCGCGACGGCTCGCGGATCACCGTCAACGTGCCGTCTGCCGGCCGTATCCCAGGCGGCGCCAGCGTCGAGCGGGCAGTGCCAAGCGGTTTCAACCAGGGCAACACCCTGACCCTGAACCTCAACCGCCCCGACTTCACCACCGCCAAGCACATCGTCGACAAGGTCAACGACCTGCTCGGCCCTGGTGTGGCCCAGGCCGTGGATGGCGGTTCGGTGCGTGTGAGCGCGCCGATGGACCCCAGCCAGCGGGTGGACTACCTGTCGATCCTGGAAAACCTGGAAATCGACCCGGGCCAGGCAGTGGCCAAGGTGATCATCAACTCGCGTACCGGCACTATTGTCATCGGCCAGAACGTCAAGGTATCGCCGGCGGCGGTAACCCACGGCAGCCTGACGGTGACCATCACCGAAGACCCCATCGTCAGCCAGCCGGGCCCGCTCTCCAACGGCCAGACCGCCGTGGTCCCGCGCTCGCGGGTCAATGCCGAGCAGGAAGCCAAGCCGATGTTCAAGTTCGGCCCGGGTACCACGCTGGATGAAATCGTCCGAGCGGTGAACCAGGTGGGCGCCGCGCCCGGTGACCTGATGGCCATTCTCGAAGCCCTGAAACAGGCCGGCGCCTTGCAGGCCGACCTGATCGTGATCTGAGGACGGCGTCGATGAACAGCAAGAGCCTGGTTTCCGGCAGTGTCGACAGCGGTGCCTTCACCGACCTCAACCGCCTCAATGCCCTCAAGCATGGTGATCGCGACAGCGAAGCCAACGTGCGCAAGGTGGCCCAGGAGTTCGAGTCGATGTTCATCAGCGAGATGCTCAAGGCCTCGCGCAAGGCCAGCGATGTCCTGGCCGACGACAACCCGATGAACACCGAGACGGTCAAGCAGTACCGGGACATGTACGACCAGCAGTTGTCGGTGAGCATGTCCCGCGAGGGTGGCGGTATCGGCCTGCAGGATGTGCTGGTACGCCAGCTGACCAAAAGCCGCAGCGCCGCCGCCAATACCAGCCCGTTCCCGCGTGGCCAGGCCGGCCCGGTGTTGTGGGGTAGCAAGGTCGCAGACCCGGTCCACGCCACCCAAGCGGCCAGCACTCGCAACGACGTCGCCGCGCTCAATGCGCGGCGCCTGGCGTTGCCCAGCCGCCTTACCGACCGCCTGCTGGCCGGCATCGTGCCTACTTCGGCCACGGCGCCCGTCGGCGCGGCCCCCGCAGCCCCCGTGCGCGACGGCCAGCAGCCGGCCAAGGCCTTTGCCGTGCCCGAGAACGGGCTGCGCATTACCGGCCGTGCCATTGCCCAGCCGCCGCTGGCACCGAAAAAGGCCTTCACCGACAGCGATTCGTTCATCGCCACCATGCTGCCAATGGCCGAGCAGGCCGCCAAGCGCATCGGTATCGACCCGCGCTACCTGGTCGCCCAGGCTGCGCTGGAAACCGGTTGGGGCAAGTCGGTCATGCGCAACAGCGACGGCAGCAGCAGCCACAACCTGTTCGGCATCAAGGCCACCGGCAACTGGCAGGGCGAGCAGGCCAGGGCCATCACCAGCGAATTCCGCGACGGCCAGTTCGTCAAGGAAACCGCCCAGTTCCGCAGCTACGACTCCTACCAGGACAGCTTCCACGACCTGGTGAGCCTGTTGCAGAACAATTCGCGCTATCAAGAAGCGGTCAAGTCGGCCGATAACCCTGAGCAGTTTGCACGCGAGTTGCAAAAGGCCGGTTACGCGACCGACCCGGGCTATGCGAAGAAAATCATCAGCATCGCCCAGCAAATGCAGAAGACACCGCAATACGCCATGGCTGGCAGCACCACGAACCTTTGAAAGGACTAAATCATGTCGAGCCTGATTTCGATCGGCCTGAGTGGCTTGAGTGCCAGCCAGGCGCACCTGTCGGTCACCAGTAACAACATCGCCAACGCCGCCACCAGCGGCTATTCGCGCCAGCAGGCCATGCAAGTGGCCGGTGCCTCGCAGTACATGGGCGCAGGTTTTCTGGGCAGTGGGACCACGCTGGCAGACGTGCGCCGTATCTACAGTGCCTACCTCGACAATCAGTTGCAGACGGCGACGTCCCTGCAAGCCGATTCCACGGCATTCCAGGACCAGATCACTGGCATCGACAAGTTGCTCGCTGACCGGGACACCGGCATCAGCTCGGTGCTCACGGCCTTCTTTTCGGCCCTGCAGACGGCGGCAGCCAAACCGGGCGATGTGGCTTCGCGGCAATTGCTGCTGACCCAGGCGCAGACCTTGAGCAACCGTTTCAACGCCGTCAGCACTCAACTGACCCAGCAGAACGATGTGATCAACTCCCAGCTCGATACCTTGGCGGGGCAGGTCAACAAGCTCACCACCAGCATCGCCGAGTACAACAAGCAGATCGTGGCCGCCAGCGGCACCGGCAGCACGCCCAACAACCTGCTCGATGCCCGCAGCGAAGCCGTGCGCCAGTTGAACGAACTGGTGGGCGTGACCGTTCAGGAGCGTGAAGGCAACTACGACGTGATCCTGGGCAGCGGCCAGTCGCTGGTGACCGGGAGCAGGTCCAACCCGTTGTCGGTTCAGCCGGGGGTGGCCGACAAAAGCCAGGCGACCTTGCGCATCAACTACGAGTCGTTCAGCTCGGACGTGACCTCGGTGGCCACCGGCGGCACCATCGGTGGCCTGTTGCGCTACCGCCAGGATGTGCTGACGCCTTCGATGAACGAGTTGGGCCGCGTGGCGCTGGTCGTCGCCGACAGCATCAATAGCCAGCTGGGCCAGGGCCTGGACGCCAACGGGCAGTTCGGCAGCTCGCTGTTCTCCAGCATCAACAGCGCCAGTGCCATCGCCCAGCGCAGCCTGGCCTCGTCGAACAACAGCGCAGGCTCGGGCAACCTCGATGTCACCATTGCCAATAGCGGCGCCCTGAGCACCTACGACTACGAGGTGAAGTTCACCAGCGGCAATCAGTACAGTGTGCGCCGCTCCGACGGCACCGACATGGGCTCGTTCGACCTCAATGCCGACCCTGCGCCGGTCATCGATGGCTTCAGCCTGTCCCTCAAGGGCGGTGCGGTGGCCGCTGGCGACAGCTTCAAGGTGATTCCTACCCGCTCGGCCGCCACCGGTATTACCACGGTGCTCACCGATGCCAACAAGCTGGCGTTCGCCGGTCCCGTGAGCGCTGCCGTTGGCAGCGGCAACAGCGGCACCGGCACCATCACACAACCCAACCTCGGACAAGCGCTGGATATCTATGGCGGAGCCGACACGGCCCTGACGCAGCAGGCGATCAAGGACGCCATGCCCGTGCGCGTGGTGTTCGACGCAGCCAGCGGTGGGTCCCAGGGCTACAAGCTGTTCGATGCCAAGGGTGCGCAGATCGGCACTGGGACCGTGGTGCCAGGGCAGGACAATAAGCTCTCGCTGTCGATACCGATGCGTGACGCATCGGGCAACCCGATTCTCGACCCCAGCGGCAATCCGCGCACTTTCGCGCTGGAAACCACCATCGGCGGCAGCCCGGCGACCAACGACAGCTTTACCTTGTCGTTCAATGTCGATGGCAAGGCGGATAACCGCAATGCCACGGCGCTGCTGGGCTTGCAGACCAAATCCACGGTGAACACCGGTTCGGGTGGTGGCACCAGCTTTACCTCCGCCTATGCCTCCCTGGTCGAGCGGGTGGGTGCCAAGGCCAGCCAGGCTACCATCGATACCACGGCGACCCAGGCCGTGCTCAAGTCGGCCAGTGAGAGCCGCAGCGCTGTGTCCGGTGTCAACCTCGATGACGAGGCGGCCAACCTGGTCAAGTTCCAACACTATTACACGGCGTCGTCGCAGATCATCAAGGCGGCGCAAGAAACCTTTAGCACCTTGATCAACGCCTTGTAAGGAGAAGCGACCGTGCGTATTTCCACTGCCCAGTTCTACGAATCCAGCGCCAACAGCTACTCGAAGAACTTCTCCGCCATGAACAAGACCAACGATCAGGTCACCTCCGGCGTGCGTATCCAGACCGCCGCCGACGACCCTGTCGGGGCGGCACGCCTGCTGCTGCTGCAACAGCAGCAGTCGCTGCTGGACCAGTACAGCGGCAATATCAACACTGTGAGCAACGCCTTGCTGCAGGAGGAGAGCGTGCTCGCCACCATCAACGATGCCATGCAGCGTGCCAGCGAACTGGCAATCCGCGCCGGTGGTGCGGGCGTGACCGATGCCGACCGGGTATCGATCAGCACCGAGCTCAAAGAGATCGAGGCCAACATCTTCGGCTTGCTCAATTCCCGCGATGCCAACGGCGACTACATGTTCGGCGGCTCCAAGAGCACCACGCCGCCGTATGTGCGTAATTCCGACGGGACCTACAGCTACCATGGCGACCAGACCCAGTTGAGCCTGCAGGTTTCGGACACGTTGAACCTGGCGACCAACGACACCGGCTTTAGCATTTTCGATTCGGCCAAGAACAAAAGCCGCACCGAATCGAACCTGCTGGTGCCTGCCGTCGATGATGGTGTGGTGGGTGTTTCGCCTGGGTTGCTTAAATCGAGCAATACCTACAACGAAAGCTTTACCGCAGGCCAGCCCTACAAGCTCACGTTTACCAGCGCCACCCAGTACATGATCACCGATGCCAACGGTAACGACATCACGTCCGAAACCCCGACCAATGGTCACTTCGACCGCCAGACCGAAGGGGCCAACCGCATTGCCTTGCGCGGTGTGGAGTTCGAGATCACCGTCACGTTGGAGGAGGGCGCCGATGCTGATGCGGCGGTGGGTGGGCGCGAGTTTTCCCTGGCAACCCGTCCGGATTCATTTACCACGACCCGCGGTGCAGGCAACCCCTCCACCGCACAAGTCACCGGCAGTACCGTGAGTGATCCCGAGGCATATCGCAGTACATTTCCAAGCAACGGCGCAGTGATCAAATTCACGGGGCCTGGCAGCTATGAGTTCTACGCGCAGCCGCTGACTGCCGACAGCAAGCCGGTAGCGACAGGTACGTTCACGGCACCGTCTCTGACGGTTGCCGGGGTGACCTACCAGGTCAACGGTTCCCCTGAAGCCGGTGACCAGTTCGCGGTGACAGCCAATAATCATCAGAATCAGAACGTGCTGGAGACAATCAGTCAGTTGCGCGCTGCGCTCGATACGCCGGTCACTGGGGCTGCCGTTGCCAACGGGCTGAAGGATGCAGTGGCGTCGGCGCTGGCAAACCTGGGCAGTGCTCGTGAGCAGGTGGATATCACTCGCGGTTCGATCGGCGCACGCGGGAACTCGCTGGAAATTCAGCGACAGGAAAATACCAGCCTGGGGGTCGCCAACAAGACCACGCAGAACGCCATCGGCAATACCGACATGTCGCAGGCGGCCATTACCCTGACCTTGCAGCAGGCCATGTTGGAGGCTTCTCAGCTGGCATTCTCGCGCATCTCGCAACTGAGCCTGTTCAACAAACTTTGAGCTGACGAGCGCATCACCAGCAGGGCCTGAGGGTCCTGCTGGGGCGCGCTCAACCGTGTCGTAGCACTTATGGCCAAGCGTTCCCAGCGCTTTTAGTGAGTGCGCCGTGTCCGCCCACATGACCCATTGACCATGTCCTGATATGGGACGTGCTGGCCGCCTGTCCCTGACTTTCGTTGCATTTCAATGTGACCAATGAGTCAAAACGGTCATCTTCCCTGTATTCTATGCAGCAGCTGTTGCAGCATTTTGTTACCGGTGCGCAGGCAGGCTCTGCTCTATCCCCTCCCCAGGCGGTGACGCTCCGGTTTTTGGCGCCCTCAATCGATCGAGTGGTGGTCTTTGGCTGTTTTCATTGGGAAGCCAGAATGATTGGCATCAAGAGTATCGCGAGTTACGTGCCCACCGCTGGCCTGGACAACTACGTCCAGGGTGCGAAGTTCGGCAAGGACGAAGAGTTCATGTTCGGCAAGATCGGTGCGTCCTTCCTGCCACGCAAGGCCCCGGAGCAGGAAACCTCTGACCTGTGCGTGGAGGCCGCCCGGGCACTGTTCGCCAACAACCCCGACCTCGATCCGCAGTCGATCGACGCGTTGATCGTGGTGACCCAGAATGGCGATGAAGAAGGCCTGCCGCACACGGCCGCCATCGTCCAGAGCAAGCTCGGGCTGTCTACCCGCGTGGCAGCGTTCGATATTTCCCTGGGCTGCTCGGGGTATGTGTATGGGCTGTATGCGATCAAGGGCTTCATGGAGGCGGCGGGCCTGAAGAACGGGCTGCTGATCACCGCCGACCCGTATTCGAAGATCGTCGACCCGGAAGACCGCAATACCACCATGCTATTCGGCGACGCGGCCACGGCCACCTGGATGGCCGATGGCGCAGTCTGGAAGCTGGGCGAGGCGCGTTTCGGCACCGACGGTTCGGGTGCCGAGCACCTGAAGGTATCCGATGGCACGTTCTTCATGAATGGCCGGCAGGTGTTCAACTTTGCTCTGGTCAAGGTGCCGGCGCATTTGCACGAGCTGCTCGATGCCAGTGGCCTGCAGTCTTCGGACATCGATGCGTTCTGCATCCACCAGGGCAGTGCGGCGATCGTCGATGCGGTGGCTCGCCGGTTCGAGGAGCATCACCCGGAGAAATTCGTGAAAGACATGCTCGAGACGGGCAATACCGTGTCGTCCAGCGTACCGTTGCTGCTGCAAAAGCACATGCTCGACGGCAGCTGGAAGCGGGTGGCTGTGAGCGGGTTTGGGGTGGGGCTGTCCTGGGCTTCGGCGATTCTTTATCGGGATTGATGGGTTTAGACCAAATTCCAGGATCGCCCTGCGGACCAACGCGGCCGGTGCCAACATAAGCGGCGAAGCTGGAATCTTAGGGCCGCTGCGCAGCCCATCGCGGCGCAAGGCCGCTCCCACACGAATTGTGTGACGCCTGAGTTGAGACTATCGCAGACCCTGGTGGGAGCGGCCTTGCGCCGCGATGGGCCGCGCAGCGGCCCCAACAACTCCTGACGCGAAGCTGCACGCCTGAAACCTCCGCCCCATTCCCGTTCGGCCTCTCGTTCGCCACGTCATTCATCAACTCCAAGACAGCCCCATCCCCCCCATCACCCACCTAATCCGCTTTTTGACGCCAAAATTCCGCGCTTAACCCCTTGATTTTCCAGGGCTGGCCGCATGCCAGCATTTTTTTTTAAAAAAACCCCTCAAGCAACCGGGCTATCCGACGATAACCATTACGAAGGTTCTCTAGGCCAATCCGGCGGTTGCCAAGGCCGGAAGCCGCAGCACCCATACAACGAGGATTTCGTCATGGCTTTAACTGTAAACACCAACATTGCTTCGGTTACTACCCAAGTCAACCTGAACAAGGCCAGCAACGCTCAGGCCACTTCGATGCAGCGTCTGTCCTCGGGTCTGCGTATCAACAGCGCCAAAGACGACGCTGCCGGCCTGCAGATCTCCAACCGTCTGACCAGCCAGATCAATGGCCTGGGCCAGGCTGTCAAGAACGCCAACGACGGCATCTCCATCGCGCAGACCGCTGAAGGTGCTATGCAGGCTTCGACCGACATCCTGCAAAAGATGCGCACCCTGGCGCTGTCCTCGTCCACCGGCTCGCTGAGCGCCGAAGACCGTAAGTCGAACAACGACGAGTATCAGGCACTGACCGCCGAACTGACCCGTATCTCGCAGACCACCACCTTCGGTGGCCAGAAACTGCTGGACGGTTCCTACGGCACCAAAGCCATCCAGGTCGGCGCCAACGCCAACGAAACCATCAACCTGTCGCTGGACAACGTTGCTGCCAACAACATTGGTTCGCAGCAGCTCAAGAGCGTTACTGCAGCGCCTAAAGCCGATGGTTTGACTGGTGGCGATATCGTCGTGACCGGCAACGGCCAGAGTGAAACCTATACTGTGGGCGCTGGTGCCTCTGCCAAGGAAATCGCCAAAGGTCTCAATGGTGTGATTGGTGGATTGTCGGCAACTGCGAGTACTGAAGTGAGCTTCAGCGTGCTGGCTGCTGCTGGGACCACGCCTGTAAGTTTCACCATGGAAGTCGGGGATCAGAAAGTTGATATCAAAGGCGTGACAGACACTGCCAGCCTTGCTGACCAACTGAAATCCAACTCCGCTAAGCTTGGTATTAGTGTCAATTTCGATGAGACAGCGGGTACTTTGTCGATCAAGTCCGATACTGGCGAAAATGTGAAGTTCAGCGGCACTACCGCAGGTGCAGGGATTGAAGTTGCATCCAAAGGTGGTGATGGCAAGTTCTCCACCGGCGCTGCCATTGCAGATGACCTGGTTGCCACCGGTGCCGTTGCCCTCGATTCGGCTAAGGGTTACTCACTGAGCGGTGCGGGTGCTACTGAAGTATTTGGTACTGCCTTAACCTCCAAGAAAACCACCATCTCGCAAACGGACGTGACCGACTCCACCAACGCTCAGAACGCTCTGGCGGTGATCGACAAGGCCATCGGTTCGATCGACAGCGTGCGTTCGGGCCTGGGTGCTACCCAGAACCGTCTGCAAACCACCGTTGACAACCTGCAGAACATCCAGAAGAACTCCACCGCTGCCCGTTCGACCGTGCAGGACGTGGACTTCGCTTCGGAAACTGCCGAGCTGACCAAGCAGCAGACCCTGCAACAGGCTTCCACTGCGATCCTGTCCCAGGCCAACCAGCTGCCTTCCTCGGTTCTGAAACTGCTCCAGTAATTCAGGCGCCTGAGTAAAGGGTGAAAGGGCGCGTTTACGTGCCCTTTTGCCGTTTTATACATGAGGAGTTCGGAGCATGGACATCAGTGTCAAGCTGAACCAGGTGTATCCTTCGGTCGTACCTGCGTCCTCTGTCATGGACAAGGAGGCCAAGACCCCTGCCAAAGTGCAGGAAGCCGCCGCGCCTGACGGTCAGCCGCACACGCGCGAAGACCTGGAAAAGGCTGTCGGTGATATTCGCGAATTCGTACAGTCCAGCCAGCGTCAGCTGGATTTTTCCATCGATGATTCGACGGGGCAGGTGGTGGTCAAGGTTATCGCCACCGACTCGGGCGAAGTCATCCGCCAGTTGCCTTCCGAGACAGCGCTCAAGTTGGCGCAAAGCCTCAGCGAAGCCGGCAGCCTGCTGTTTGAAGGCCGCGCGTAGGCTGGCATGATTTTTGTTGTTGGTGGCTCTTTCAAGGATTTAATCGCCAAGGATCCGGCAGCTACCGTTCAAGGAGAGCAATGATGGCAGGTACAACAGTCAGTGGGATTGGCTCGGGCATCGACACCCAGGCGATCGTGGATTCGCTGGTTGCCGCGCAAAAAGCGCCCAAGCAGTCGCAAATCAACACCCAGACGCTGAAGGCAACCACCACGTTGTCCTCGATCGGCAAGATTCAGGCTGCGCTGGATGCTTTCCGGGGCGCGCTGACCAACATGACCGATACCAACAGTTTCGGTGGGCTGAGTCTCAAGTCTTCTGATGAAAAGGTGGCCACCGTCACTATGGGCGCCGGCGCTGCCAATGGCTCTTTCTCGCTGATCGTGAGCAAGCTGGCTACAGCGTCGAAAGTCTCCACAAAGGTCTACTCAGGCGGAGCGGGTTCAGTTGTCAACCCAGGCACCACCGCCACTACTCTGACCATTACGCAAAATGGAAAAAATCACGACCTGAGCATTCCTCCTGGAGCAACGCTTCAGCAGGTAAGGGACAATCTCAACAGCCAGTTCGGTGTCGCAGGCCTGAGCGCCAACGTACTGACCGACGCCAACGGTTCGCGTCTGGTCATCACCTCGAACAAGATGGGCGAGGGGTCCGACATTACGCTGTCGGGCAATTCCGGTATCGATACCGGATACACCGTGATCGACGAACCCGCGGATGCCGAGTACACGCTCGATGGCATTGCCATGAAGTCCAAGACCAACGACATCACAGATGCCGTGAGCGGTCTGAACATCAAGTTGCAAGGCGTTTCTCCGAAAAACGCGAGCGGTGGCGATACGCCGACTATTCTGTCACTGACCACCAGTAGCACTGCGCTCAAGTCAGGTCTCAAAGGCTTCATCGATACCTACAACGCTTTGCTTACGGCGGTAAACGCCGAGACCAAGGTCACGAAGAACGCAGACGGCACCATGACGGCAGCGGCATTGACCGGTGATGCATCGATGCGCGCGCTGATGGCTTCGATCAAGGACGAGCTCAATGCCGTGGCTGGCAATGGGACTTTGAAGTCCCTTGCCGCCTTTGGCGTCACTTCCGCCCAAGACGGCGGTGCGTTGAGCCTGGATGACAAGAAGTGGGACAAGGCTGCCACCACCAACGCCGCTGACCTGACCAGCATTTTCAACGGCAAGGACGGCTTGTTGGCGCGCCTACAGAAGGTGACCGAGCCATTCGCCAAAGCCTCCACAGGCACACTGGCATTGCGCTCCCAAACGCTCAGTGAAAGCCTGAACAAGCTCAAGACCGAGCAGGACACGCTCGATGCGCGGATGGAAGCGTTGAAAAAGAGCCTGCAGGATAAGTACAACAACATGGATACGCTGGTGACCCAGCTGCGTCAGCAGCAGAACTCCGTGCTTAGCACCCTCAACGCCCTCAATAAAAAGAGCGATGACTGAGTGACGTCAACCCGTTGCATGTGAGCCTTCTAGGAAACGGTTTTCATGCAGCGGGTTTTAAAGTTTTGCGCAACGGACCCGATAAAGAAGGTATCCACCTTTCAACGCTTCACGCAACGAGGTCGCACGATGAACCCCATGAGAGCCCTTCGTCAGTACCAGAAGGTCAATTCCCATGCCCAGATTTCCGAAGCCACGCCACACCGTCTGGTGCAGATGCTGATGGAAGGGGCGCTCGATCGCATGGCCCAGGCCAAGGGCGCGATGGCGCGCGGGGACATTGCCGAGAAAGGCCTCATGCTGGGCAAGGCAATCGACATCATCATCGGCCTGCGCGATGGGTTGGTGCCAGAAAAAAGCGAGAACCCTGAGTACGTCGAAAACCTCGATGCGCTCTACGTGTACATGACCAACCGCCTGATGCAGGCCAACGTTGATAACGACGCTCGCATCATTGATGAAGTCGCCCAGCTGATGATCACCGTGAAGAGCGGTTGGGACGGCATCGCCGATATCCAGCCGGCCGATTGACGGCAAGGAGTTTACCGTGACTGCACTGCAACGGCTCGACGACACCTGTGATGCGCTGCTCGGCGCTTTGGGCGAACGGGATTGGGATACCATCGCCAGGCTGGATGTGGCGTGTCGCACGTGTATTGACGAAGTGCTCGAAGCGCATGCCTACGATGAAGAGCTATTGCGCGTGAAGCTCGAAGGGGTGATGGAGGTCTACCGCAGCCTCATCGAGGTGACAACCGGCGAACGTCAGGCGATTGCCGATGAGATGATGCAGATCAACCAAGCGAAGAATGCTTCAAAGGTTTATCATTTGTTCAGTTAAGATGCCTGTAACTGAACGAAAGGCGCCATAAATTTGACTGTGCGACCCTTTTTGACTTAACTAGTGCCTGTTCTCGTATTCCAGACGTCCGAACACTGACCATTCAGTCGGAATGATGTCGAGCACGCCTTCGGGCGCCGATATGACTAGGGAAGTTGCTATTGCATGTGGCGTGAAACCAAGATTCTCCTGATCGATGACGACAGCACCCGCCGCCGCGATCTGGCGGTGGTGCTCAACTTCCTGGGCGAAGAAAACCTGTCCTGCGCCAGCCATGAGTGGCAGCAGGTGGTCGAGCCCTTGTCTTCAAGTCGCGAGGTGCTGTGCGTGCTCGTGGGCGCTGTCAACACGCCCGGCACACTGCTCGGGCTCCTTAAGACAGTGCTTTCATGGGATGAGTTCCTTCCTGTTCTGTTTTTAGGTGATATTTCTTCAAGCGAACTGCCTGAAGAGCTGCGCCGCCGCGTGCTGTCGAACCTGGAAATGCCGCCCAGCTACAGCCAACTGCTCGATTCGCTGCACCGCGCACAGGTGTACCGCGAGATGTACGACCAAGCGCGTGAGCGCGGTCGCCAGCGCGAGCCGAACCTGTTCCGCAGCCTGGTGGGCACGAGTCGCGCCATTCAGCACGTACGCCAGATGATGCAGCAGGTAGCCGACACCGACGCCAGTGTGTTGATCCTGGGTGAGTCGGGCACGGGCAAGGAGGTGGTGGCGCGCAACCTGCACTATCATTCAAAGCGCCGCGAAGCCCCGTTCGTGCCGGTCAACTGTGGCGCGATCCCGGCCGAGTTGCTGGAAAGCGAACTGTTTGGCCATGAAAAAGGCGCGTTCACCGGCGCCATCACCAGCCGCGCTGGCCGCTTCGAGCTGGCCAATGGCGGCACGCTGTTCCTCGATGAAATCGGCGACATGCCGCTGCCCATGCAGGTCAAGTTGTTGCGCGTGCTGCAGGAGCGTACGTTCGAGCGGGTGGGCAGCAACAAGACCCAGAGCATTGATGTGCGCATCATTGCCGCGACCCACAAGAACCTCGAGCACATGATCGAGGCCGGCACTTTCCGCGAAGACCTGTATTACCGGCTTAACGTCTTCCCCATCGAGATGGCGCCACTGCGCGAGCGCGTCGAAGACATCCCACTGCTGATGAACGAGCTGATCTCGCGCATGGAGCACGAAAAGCGCGGCTCCATTCGCTTCAACTCGGCGTCGATCATGTCCCTGTGCCGCCATGGCTGGCCGGGCAATGTGCGCGAGCTGGCCAACCTGGTTGAGCGCATGGCCATCATGCACCCCTACGGCGTGATCGGTGTATCGGAGCTGCCGAAGAAATTCCGCTACATCGATGACGAAGACGAGCAGATGGTCGATACCCTGCGCAACGACCTGGAAGAGCGCATCGCCATCAACGGGCACGCGCCCAACTTCAGCAACCCAGCCATGTTGCCGCCTGAAGGCCTGGACCTGAAGGACTACCTGGGCAGCCTGGAACAGGGTCTGATCCAGCAAGCCCTGGACGACGCCAACGGCATCGTTGCCCGCGCTGCCGAGCGCTTGCGTATTCGCCGCACCACGCTGGTCGAGAAAATGCGCAAGTATGGGATGAGCCGGCAGGGTGGTGAAGACCAGGCAGAGGAGTGATCGTCGTCGGTAGGCGGTAGGTTCTCTGCCTGGAGTGCGAAGCCTCCGGCAAATGTTGTAAGCCCTTATCTCCGGCACGGGTATTGCTACGCACTGGCCACCACACCGTTTTTATGACGGTCAGCCACGCGAGAGAGCACGATGCCCCAGGCCGCCCATGTATCCCGAGCCCTTTCCCCCCAGGCGCATTCACTGGTCGAGCAGGAAAGCCGCCAGGGTGTCGAGCAGGCGTTCGCTTTGTTCGACCAGGTCTCCAGCCAGCTTAGCCAGTCCTACAGCCTGCTCGAAGCCCGGGTCAGTGAGCTCAAGGGTGAGCTGGCGGTGGTCAGCGCCCAGCGCATCGAGGAGCTGAACGAGAAAGAGCGTCTGGCCAACCGCTTGCAGCATTTGCTCGATTTGCTGCCCGGCGGGGTGATTGTCATCGACGGGCAGGGTAGCGTTCGCGAAGCCAACCCGGCCGCCTGTGAGCTGTTGGGCGAGCCATTGATCGGGCAGCTGTGGCGTGAAGTCATTGCCCGCAGTTTTGCCCCGCGCCTGGACGACGGCCATGAAGTGTCCCTGCGCGACGGCCGTCGCCTCTCCATCGCCACCCGCTCGCTCGATGCCGAGCCGGGGCAGTTGGTGCTGCTCAACGACTTGACGGAAACCCGTCGCCTTCAAGACCAACTGGCACGCCACGAGCGATTGTCCTCACTCGGGCGCATGGTCGCCTCGCTGGCGCATCAGATCCGCACGCCGCTTTCCGCCGCCATGCTCTACGCCAGCCACCTGGCCGACCCTGAACAGGCGTTGACCACCCAGACCCGGCAGCGCTTCGCTGGCAGCCTCAAGGAGCGCCTGCACGAGCTGGAACAACAGGTCCGCGACATGCTGGTGTTCGCCCGTGGCGAGTTGCCCCTCACGGACCGGATTTCTCCTAAAGCCTTGTTCCAGGCGCTGCAGCAGGCCGCGCAGACGCATGTTCAGGGGCACACGGTGCGCTGGCAGTGTGACAGCCGCCTGGGTGAGCTGCTGTGCAACCGCGACACGCTGGTGGGTGCACTGCTGAACCTGATTGAAAACGCCACCCAGGCCAGCCAGGGCGCTGCGCGGCTCAAGGTGCACCTATGGCGGCGCCAGCAGACTTTGCACCTGTGCATCAGTGACGCTGGCACTGGCATTGCACCTGATCTGCTCGCCCGTATTGGCGAGCCTTTCCTGACTACCAAGTCGACCGGCACGGGGCTCGGGCTGGCGGTGGTCAAGGCGGTGGTCAAGGCCCACCACGGCAGCGTGCAGATGCGCTCGAAGGTAGGGCGCGGCACCTGCGTACGAGTAGAGTTGCCCTTGATCGACGGGTCGTTGGCGGAGAGCCGGTGATGAGCGTGAACGTATTGCTGGTCGAGGATGACCGGGTGCTGCGCGAGGCACTGGCCGATACCCTCGACCTGGGTGGTTTCGCCTTCAGGGCGGTGGACAGCGCCGAACAGGCCTTGAAGGTGGTGCACGAAGAACCCTTCAACCTGGTCATCAGCGACGTGAACATGCCAGGCATGGACGGCCACCAATTGCTGGCCCAGCTGCGCCGCCAGCAGCCGCACTTGCCGGTATTGCTGATGACCGCTCACGCGGCCGTGGAACGGGCGGTGGAGGCCATTCGCCAAGGCGCGGTGGATTACCTTGTCAAGCCCTTCGAGCCCAAGGCGCTGCTCAACCTTGTGCAGCGGCATGCCGCCGGGCGTGTGACGGGCGAGGAGGGCCCGGTTGCGTGCGAGCTCTCCAGCCGGCAGTTGCTGGAGCTGGCCGCACGCGTGGCGCGCAGCAATTCGACGGTGCTGATTTCTGGTGAGTCGGGTACGGGCAAGGAAGTGCTGGCGCGCTACATCCACCAGCAGTCGCCCCGTGCCAGCCAGCCGTTCGTTGCGATCAACTGTGCCGCCATACCGGACAACATGCTCGAAGCCACGCTGTTCGGCCATGAGAAGGGGGCCTTCACCGGGGCGATCGCTGCCCAGCCTGGTAAGTTCGAACAGGCCAACGGTGGCACCTTGCTGCTGGACGAGATCTCTGAAATGCCATTGGCCTTGCAGGCCAAGTTGCTGCGGGTGCTGCAGGAGCGTGAGGTCGAGCGGGTAGGGGGGCGCAAGCCCATCGCGCTGGATATCCGCGTGGTGGCCACTACCAACCGGGACTTGGCGGGCGAGGTGGCTGCCGGTCGTTTTCGCGAGGACCTGTTCTACCGGCTGTCCGTGTTTCCGCTGGCCTGGCGACCCCTGCGCGAGCGGCCCGGCGACATCGTTCAATTGGCCGAGCGCTTGCTGGCACGTCACGTTGCCAAGATGCAGCATGCGCCGGTGCGCCTGTCCGCCGATGCGCAGGCCTGCCTGCAAGCCTGGACCTGGCCTGGCAACGTACGTGAGCTGGACAACGCATTGCAGCGCGCTCTGATTCTGCAGCAAGGCGGCGTGATCGAGGCGGCGGATTTTTGTCTTGATGGCGCCATTCCCTTGTCAGGTGGCACTGTGCCATTATTTGGGCAGCGTGAACAGTCCGTCGAGCAGGGTGACGACAAGCGACGTCACGAGTACCAGCAGATCATCGACACCTTGCGGGCCGAACGGGGCCGGCGCAAGGAAGCGGCCGAGCGTCTGGGCATCAGCCCGCGCACGCTGCGCTATAAGCTTGCCCAGATGCGCGACGCCGGTTTCGACGTCGAAGCCAGCCTGTTCGGCGAGTGAGACAGTCCCGTTTTAGCCTGCGGACGTCCTCTCGAGCCTGTGCAACGCAGCCCGCTTTCAGCAATTGCTCGCCGGGCGGGGACTGATCTTCACGGTGCCTCGTAGCCTGATATCCGCGGTTTTTCCCCGATGCATCACCCTTTTACAAGGCTGGCACCTTTGTTGCTTTACGAAGGCTATCCGCCGCATGACTGTCAAAAATATGCGGCCGCCGGAGAGAGAAGCCCATGACCCAAGGTGTTGAATTCAATCGTCTGACGCTGGACATGCGCGCCATGCAGGCCGATGCCATGTCGCTGCCGAAAGTATCAGCCGCCCCTGAGCTGGCCCCAGGGCAAAGTACCTTTGCCGACATGCTGGGCCAGGCCATCGGCAAGGTGAATGACACCCAGCAGGCCTCTTCGCAGCTGGCGAACGCCTTCGAAATCGGCAAGACCGGGGTCGATCTCACCGACGTGATGATTGCTTCGCAGAAAGCCAGCGTTTCGATGCAGGCCTTGACCCAGGTACGCAACAAGCTCGTCCAGGCGTACCAGGACATCATGCAAATGCCGGTTTGAGGGCAGACGTAGACCATGGCTGAAGCAGTCGTCGACAACGCGCCCGCCAAGGGCGGCGCGCCAGCGCCCAAGGCCCCCCTGGTGCGCCTGGCGTTCCTGGAAAACATTGCGCAGATGCCCATGCTGCGTCAGATCGGCTTGATGGTCGGCCTGGCGGCCAGCGTGGCGATCGGCTTTGCCGTGGTGCTGTGGTCGCAGCAACCGGACTACCGTCCGCTGTACCCCAGCCTGTCGGGTATGGACACCAAGCAGGTCATGGACACCCTGGCGGCGGCCGACATTGCCTACAACGTGGAACCCAACTCCGGGGCCCTGCTGGTCAAGGCCGACGACATCTCCCGCGCGCGCCTGAAGCTGGCAGCAGCGGGCGTGGCGCCTACCGACGGCAACGTCGGCTTCGAGCTGCTCGATAAGGAGCAGGGCCTGGGCACCAGTCAGTTCATGGAAGCCACGCGCTACCGTCGCAGCCTGGAAGGTGAACTGGCGCGCACCGTGTCGAGCCTGAACAACGTCAAGGGTGCCCGCGTGCACCTGGCCATTCCCAAGAGCTCGGTGTTCGTGCGCGACGAGCGTCGGCCCAGCGCATCGGTATTGGTCGAGCTCTATCCAGGTCGTGCGCTTGAGCCCGGTCAGGTAATGGCCATCGTCAACCTGGTGGCCACCAGTGTGCCGGAGCTGGACAAGTCCCAGGTCACCGTGGTCGACCAGAAAGGCAACCTGCTGTCCGAACAGATCCAGGATTCTGCCCTGACCCAGGCCGGCAAGCAGTTCGACTACAGTCGCCGGATGGAAAGCATGCTGACCCAGCGCGTGCACAACATCCTGCAACCGGTGCTGGGCAACGACCGTTACAAGGCCGAAGTGTCCGCCGACCTGGACTTCAGTGCGGTCGAGTCCACCTCCGAGCAGTTCAATCCGGACCAACCGGCGCTGCGCAGTGAGCAGTCGGTCGACGAGCAGCGCGCCAGCAGCCAGGGCCCACAAGGTGTGCCGGGCGCGCTGAGCAACCAGCCGCCGGGTGCTGCTTCGGCGCCACAGACCACGGGTGGCACCGCGGGTGCAGCAGGCGCCATTCAGCCTGGCCAGCCCTTGGTCGATGCCAATGGCCAGCAGATCATGGACCCGGCCACCGGCCAGCCGATGCTCGCGCCGTATCCGTCGGATAAACGCCAGCAGAGCACCAAGAACTTCGAGCTTGACCGCTCCATCAGCCACACCCGCCAGCAGCAGGGGCGCATGACACGCCTGTCCGTGGCGGTCGTGGTGGACGATCAGGTCAAGGTGGACGCCGCCACCGGTGAGACCACCCATGTGCCGTGGGCTGCCGAGGACCTCACGCGCTTCACCCGGCTGGTCCAGGACGCCGTTGGCTTCGATGCCAGCCGGGGCGACAGCGTGACCGTGATCAACGTGCCGTTTGCGCCAGACCGTGGCGAAGAGATTGCCGATATCGCGTTCTACCAGCAGCCCTGGTTCTGGGATATCGTCAAGCAAGTGCTGGGCGTGCTGTTCATCCTGGTGCTGGTGTTCGGTGTATTGCGTCCTGTGCTCAACAACCTGACAGGGGGTGGCAAGCAGCCTGCCCTGGAAAACGACATGGAGCTGGGCGGCATGATCGGTCTGGATGGCGAACTGGCCAACGACCGCGTCAGCCTGGGTGGCCCGACAAGCATTCTGCTGCCTAGCCCGACCGAGGGTTACGAGGCACAGCTCAACGCAATCAAAGGCCTCGTGGCCGAAGACCCGGGCCGTGTGGCCCAGGTCGTGAAAGACTGGATCAACGCCGATGAGTGATAACCGAGCCGTTACCGCCAAGCTGAGCCGCGTCGACAAGGCAGCCATCCTGCTGCTCTCGCTGGGTGAAACCGATGCCGCGCAGGTACTGCGCCACATGGGGCCCAAGGAAGTGCAGCGCGTGGGCGTGGCCATGGCGCAGATGGGCAACGTGCACCGTGACCAGGTCGAACAGGTGATGAGCGAGTTCGTCGAGGTGGTTGGCGATCAGACCAGCCTGGGCGTGGGCTCCGATGCGTACATTCGCAAGATGCTCAACCAGGCACTGGGCGAGGACAAGGCCAACGGCTTGGTCGACCGCATCCTGCTCGGTGGCAACACCAGTGGCCTGGACAGCCTCAAGTGGATGGAACCACGCGCCGTGGCCGACGTGATCCGCTACGAGCACCCGCAGATCCAGGCCATTGTCGTGGCTTACCTGGACCCTGATCAGGCCGGTGAGGTGCTGAGCAACTTCGACCACAAGGTTCGGCTGGACATCGTATTGCGCGTCTCATCGCTCAATACCGTGCAACCTGCTGCCCTCAAGGAGCTGAACCAGATTCTGGAGAAGCAGTTCTCCGGCAATTCCAACGCCGCGCGCACCACCCTGGGTGGCATCAAGCGTGCCGCTGACATCATGAACTTCCTCGACAGCTCGGTGGAAGGCGCCCTGATGGATTCGATCCGTGAAATCGACAGCGACCTGTCCGAGCAGATCGAAGACCTGATGTTCGTCTTCAACAACCTGGCCGATGTGGATGACCGGGGTATCCAGGCGTTGCTGCGCGAAGTGTCCTCCGACGTGCTGGTGGTGTCGCTCAAGGGCGCGGACGAGCGGGTCAAGGACAAGGTCTTCAAGAACATGTCCAAGCGGGCCTCGGAACTGCTGCGCGACGACCTCGAGGCCAAGGGCCCGGTCCGTGTCAGCGATGTCGAGACGGCCCAGAAGGAAATCCTCACCATCGCCCGTCGCATGGCCGAAGCCGGCGAAATCGTGCTCGGTGGCAAAGGTGCCGAGGAAATGATCTAAGCGGCGAGCCGCCAATGGGTCCGCGCAAGGCGATTGCGTCGCGCACGCGATCTGCCTTAGCGTGCAGTCTTCGACAGGCGGCATGGCGCCTGGCACCCTGACAGACAGGTTTTTGAATGTCGACCAAAGAACACCACCCCAGTGACCTGATCCGGGCCCGCGACCTTGAGGGCGTGGATGTCTGGACATTGCCCAGCTTCGACCCCCAGCCCGCGCCCGAACCTGAGCCCGAACCGGTCGAGGTGGAGGAAGAAGTCGAGGAAGTGCCACTGGAGGAAGTCCAGCCGCTGACCCTCGAAGAGCTGGAAGCCATTCGCCAGGAAGCCTATAACGAAGGCTTCGCCACAGGTGAGCGTGATGGTTTTCACAGCACCCAGCTCAAAGTGCGCCAAGAGGCCGACGAGGCCCTGAAGGCCAAGCTGGCCAGCCTGGAAAAGCTGATGACCCATTTGATGGAGCCTATCGCCGAGCAGGACACCCAGATCGAGAGAACCCTGGTGCACCTGGTGTCGCACATGGCGCGCCAGGTGATCGGCCGGGAACTCACGAGCGATTCCAGCCAGATCACCCAGGTGCTGCGCGAAGCCCTCAAGCGCCTGCCCATGGGTGCCGACAACATCCGTATCCACTTGAACCCGCAGGATTTCGAACTGGCCAAGGCCTTGCGCGAGCGCCACGAAGAACAATGGCGCCTGCTCGAAGACAGCACCCTGCTTCCCGGTGGCTGCCGTATCGAGACCGCCCATAGCCGTATCGATGCGACCATGGAAACCCGCATCGAGAAGACCGTCGCGCAGTTGTTCGACCAGATGCATGATCATGCGCTGCACCCGGCAGCGCCGGATGTGAGTGTTGACCTGGACGCGCCGGTGGAGAACCCCGATGCGCCTTGACCGTACCAGCTTCGCCAAGCGCCTGGGCAGCTATGCCGAGGCCATCGAGGTGCCGGCGCAACCGGTGGTCGAGGGGCGACTGCTGCGCATGGTGGGCCTGACCCTGGAAGCCGAGGGGCTCAGGGCGGCTGTGGGTAGCCGCTGCCTGGTGGTCAACGACGACAGCTACCACCCGGTACAGGTCGAGGCGGAGGTGATGGGGTTCTCCGGGTCGAAGGTGTTCCTCATGCCGGTTGGCAGCATTGTCGGCATCGCCCCCGGTGCCCGCGTGGTGCCGCTCGACGACGGTGGTCGGCTGCCCATGGGCATGAGCATGCTGGGCCGGGTGCTGGACGGCGCGGGCCGCGCACTGGACGGCAAGGGCGGCATGAAGGCCGAGGACTGGGTGCCGATGGACGGGCCGGTGATCAACCCGCTCAACCGCGACCCGATCAGCAAGCCGCTGGACGTGGGCATTCGCAGTATCAACGGCCTGCTCACCGTCGGGCGCGGCCAGCGCCTGGGCCTGTTCGCCGGTACCGGTGTGGGCAAGTCGGTGCTGCTAGGCATGATGACCCGCTTCACCGAAGCCGAAATCATCGTGGTCGGCCTGATTGGCGAACGGGGCCGCGAAGTGAAGGAATTCATCGAGCACATTCTCGGCGAGGAGGGGCTCAAGCGTTCTGTGGTGGTGGCTTCACCCGCGGACGATGCGCCCCTGATGCGCTTGCGGGCGGCCATGTACTGCACCCGTATTGCCGAGTACTTTCGCGACAAGGGCAAGAACGTGCTGCTGTTGATGGATTCGCTGACCCGCTTTGCCCAGGCGCAGCGGGAAATTGCCCTGGCCATCGGTGAGCCGCCCGCCACGCGCGGCTATCCGCCTTCGGTGTTCGCCAAGCTGCCCAAGCTGGTGGAGCGAGCTGGCAATGGTGAGCCGGGTGGCGGCTCGATCACGGCGTTTTATACGGTGCTGTCCGAGGGGGACGATCAGCAGGACCCGATCGCCGACTCGGCGCGGGGTGTGCTGGACGGCCACTTCGTGCTGTCGCGACGGCTGGCCGAGGAGGGCCATTACCCGGCAATCGACATCGAAGCGTCCATCAGCCGGGTGATGCCCCAGGTGGTCGATGCCGACCACCTTCGCCAGGCGCAGAAATTCAAGCAGCTCTGGTCTCGGCTGTCCCAGAGCCGCGACCTGATCAGCGTGGGTGCCTACGTGGCGGGCGGGGACCCCGAGACCGACCTTGCCATCGCGCTGCAGGCCAGGCTGGTGGAATTTCTGCGTCAAGGGCTGCGTGAAAACGTGAGCATGGCGCAAAGCCGCGACCAACTGGGGGCGATCTTCACGCCCCCGGCGGGCTGATAGGCCATGGCACTGCCCGGACGTGCGGCGCGCCTGGCTCCCGTGGTGGACATGGCCGAGGAAGCCGAGCGCAAGGCGGCCCAGCGTCTGGGCCATTTCCAGCAGCAGGTGGCCACGGCTCAGGCCAAGCTGACGGAACTGGAGCGCTTTCGCGAGGATTATCAACAGCAGTGGCTCAACCGGGGTGGCCAGGGTGTCGACGGGAACTGGCTGGTCAACTACCAGCGCTTTCTCGGCCAGCTGGAAACAGCCATGACCCAACAGCGCCAGAGCCTCACCTGGCACCAGAACAACCTCGCCAACGCCCGCGACACCTGGCAGCAGGCGTATGCGCGGGTAGAGGGCCTGCGCAAGCTGGTGCAACGCTATATGGACGAGGCTCGGCGCGCCGAGGACAAGCGCGAGCAGCGCCTGCTCGACGAATTGTCCCAGCGGCTGCCGCGGCAGGGGCCGTTGTAGCGGGGAAGTCTTGGGGCCGCTGTGCGGCACATCGCGGCACTAGGCCGCTCTTACAAGGCCCTGTGAACCTACTGACCCAGGCGCTACGCGGTCAGGGTAAGCGGCCTTGCGCCGCGATGGGCCGCACGGCGGCCCCAGCGATCTATGCTGAGCGCCTAAGATCCGCGGGGGCTGAGCGCCCATCACGGCCCTGCCCCATGCCTGTCAATCTACACCACTCCCGTCACCCGCTTGCCCCCTCGCCCCATGACTGCTACACCTTCATGGAGCCGCATCCGCCATCATCGAAGGAATCGCTAGCATGGCAGTGGAAACCGATGTCTCGCAGGACGGTAAAAAGCTGACGATCAAGATCAAGGGACGTTTCGATTTCGGCAAGCACCAGGCCTTTCGCGAGGCCTACGAGCGCCAGCCAAGCCGCCCTGACGCGGTCATCGTCGACTTGCAGGAGGTGACCTACCTCGACAGCTCGGCATTGGGCATGCTCCTGCTGTTGCGCGATCATGTCGGCGGGGACGCGGCGGATGTGCGGGTCGTCCATGCCAATTGCGATGTACGCAAGATCCTCGCCATCTCCAATTTCGACAAGCTCTTCGACATCAGTTGAGCGCGCCGATGGCTGATGAGCTTGGGTTGACCGTGCTGGTGGCTGAAGATGGCGCGGCCGATCGTTTGCTGTTGGCACAGATCGTCAGACGCCAAGGGCATCAAGTGTTCACGGTGGAGAATGGCCAGCAAGCCGTGGACGTGTTCAAGGCTCGACGCCCGCAGCTGGTGCTGCTCGATGCGCTGATGCCGGTCATGGACGGCTTCGAGGCGGCGCGGCAGATCAAGGCCCTGGCTGGCGAAGCCCTGGTGCCCATCATTTTTCTCACGGCACTCAACGAAGAGCATGCCCTGGTGCGGTGCCTGGAAGCCGGTGGTGATGATTTTCTGCCCAAGCCCTACAGCGCAGTCATTCTGGCAGCCAAGATTCGGGCCATGGACCGGCTGCGACGGCTTCAGGCCACGGTGCTGGACCAGCGCGACCAGATAGCACGGCATCACCACCACTTGCTCAACGAACAGCGGGTGGCCAAAGCCGTGTTCGACAAGGTAGCCCATTCCGGCTGTCTGGATGCACCGAACATCCGCTTTTTGCAATCGCCGTACGCGCTGTTCAACGGCGACCTGATGCTGGCCGCGCTCACGCCGTCCGGGGACATGCGCGTGCTGCTGGGGGATTTCACCGGGCACGGGCTGCCGGCTGCCGTGGGAGCCATGCCATTGGCTGAAGTGTTCTACGGCATGACGGCCAAGGGTTATGGCATGGCGCAAGTTTTGCGAGAGATGAATGCCAAGCTCAAGCGCATTCTGCCTGGCGACATGTTCTGCTGCGCACTGCTGGTCAACCTGAGCATGCAGCGCGGCGCAGTGGAGGTGTGGAATGGCGGCATGCCCGATGGCTTCGTGCTGGCTGCTGAGGGCCAGGTGTTGTCTGCGTTGAGTTCCCGGCACTTGCCGCTGGGGGTTCTGAGTGCTGAGCAATTCGACGACCAGACCGAAGTCTGGCCGCTGGCGCCGGGCGAGCGGCTGTTGTTGATGTCCGATGGGGTGCTGGAAACCGCCGACGATCAGGAGCGTTTGTTCGGGGAGCAACGCCTGCGGGCAGTACTGGCAGACAATCGCGATCCCGCGCTGTTGTTCGATGAGCTGCTCGACGCGCTGCAACGCTTCGGTGGGCGGGCGCGTGACGATGTCAGC
This sequence comes from Pseudomonas sp. SGAir0191, assembly GCF_002812565.2. NCBI lineage: Bacteria > Pseudomonadati > Pseudomonadota > Gammaproteobacteria > Pseudomonadales > Pseudomonadaceae > Pseudomonas > Pseudomonas sp. SGAir0191. The sequence goes on along the minus strand of NZ_CP025035.2, from coordinate 3,459,663 downwards.
CTGTGTGACATACGCATGCTGGGTGCGCAGTTGCCGCAGCCCATGCCGATGTTGCCTCAGGGCCTGGGCCGCTGTAGCGCCATGGACTGGTCGCTGAGTTTCGATGTGAGGGGCGAAAGTCTGCGGCGTTTCAACCCGGTGCCCTACCTGGTGCAGTTGTTGCAGGAAATACACGGCCTGCGTTCATCGGCCGGCACCCTCTACAGTGTGCTGAGCGAACTGTATTCCAATGCGCTTGAACATGGCGTGCTGGGGTTGGACGCTCGGCTCAAATGCGATGCGCCAGGCTTTGCCGATTACTATCAGGAGCGAGCCAGACGCTTGCAGGTGATCGAGGAAGGTTACGTGCGCATCGATCTTGCAGTTGAACCGCTTGCCGAAGGTGGGCGTCTGAAAGTGGAGGTCAGGGACAGCGGCGAAGGGTTCGACGTGCAGCAGGTGCTTGCGCAGCCGTTGCCAGAGCGAGGCCTCAGTGGCCGAGGACTGGCATTGGTCAGGCGCCTGTCTACGGTGGCGCGCTGGACAGAGGGCGGGCGCTGTGCGCACGTTGAGTTCATCTGGTGAGTCCGCATCGGGCTCTGCCATAATCTGACTTGATCAAGGAGCGAACAAGTGGCTGACATGCATATCGACCACAAGGTACTCAGTGACCTGCGTGAAATCATGGAAGACGGCTATCTGCAGCTGGTGCAGACCTTCCTGGACGATTCTGAACGGCGCCTTGGCCAACTTCACGCTGCCCGCAGCGCAGTTGAACTCGGCGCCGCCGCCCACAGTTTCAAAGGCAGCAGCAGCAACATGGGTGCCGTTGCGTTGGCAACCCTTTGCCAGGAACTCGAGGACAAGGCCCGCCATCCTCCGCTGCTGGGCATCGAAGACCTCATCAACCGTATTGATGTGGAGTTTGCCGAGGTGCAGCGCTTCTACCGGGCCGAACATCATCGTATATCGGCCGGTTAGCCCACGCGCTTACCGCCTCTGTATTAGTTGGCGCGAGTTTTGCTGGGTAATACCCGTGATCATTTTGTTTATGGCGCGGAGACTGCTCAATGCCTGTTGCATCCAACCCTTTGCTGCAAGCCAACATCAAGGCCGACGCATCCCGCTCTGCTAGCGCCGCAGCCGGCAAACCCCAGCAGACACTGGGCGAGCAGGGCGATGGCTTCGGTCAGGTGATGGCCAAGCAGGGGCGTGACAAGGTTGCCGGTGCTGCAGACAAGCCTGCTGCGAGCAAGGCCGCTGACAAGGCTGAGGGGACCTCAAGCGGCAAAAGCAAGCCCGCTGACAAGCGCGCCGTTGCCGATGACGGCAATGCCTCGCCAACCGAGCAAGCGACCCAGGCCGATACGGGTATGCGCGATGCCAGCCTGGTTGCCGGGCAGGTCACTGATGCGCAACCTGGCGCCCAGTTGATCCAGGCCCAGGCCGAGGCAGTAGCGCCTGTCTTGCAGGCTGCCAATGATCAGCCGCCGTCCGAGGAAGCGCCGGACTTCGACCCTGCTGCCGATGCCCTGGCGAACCTGCCTACCCTGCGCCTGGCGCTGGAGCACAGTGCTCAGGCCAAGGGGGCCACCTCGGCCCATGCCGTAGACCCTGGTCAGCAGCAGGCTCAGGCTGCGTCCGTCAATACCTTGGCGCAGGCGGGTAAGGGGGCCGAGGAAGCCTCTACCGACACCGGTGAAAAAGCCTTCGGCGCATTGCTCGAAGAAGGGTTGAAAGACACCAAGGGCGCCAGCAGCGATACGCGTATCGATGACTTCGCCAGCCGCCTGGCCAATCTCACCCAGGCCGCAACGGCCAAGACGGCCAACGCCGTGCCGGTGAACCCCAACCCGTTGCAGCAGCCGCTGTCGATGAACCAGAACGCCTGGACCGAGGGGCTCGTGAACCGGGTCATGTACCTGTCCAGCCAGAACCTCAAGTCGGCCGATATACAGCTCGAGCCTGCCGAGCTGGGGCGCTTGAACATCCGCGTCAACGTCGCCGCCGACCAGGCCACCCAGGTGACCTTCATCAGCGGCCACGTCGGTGTGCGCGATACGCTGGACAGCCAGGTGCACCGGCTGCGCGAACTCTTTGCCCAGCAGGGCCTGGCCCAGCCGGATGTCAATGTGGCCGACCAGTCGCGTGGTCAGCAGCAACACGGGCAGGCGGCGCAGGGGCAGGGAGGCAGTAGCTTGTCTGGCGTTGCTGCGCGGGCGGGGGAGGGCTCGGTCGACGCTGCCGAGCGGGAACGGCCTGCGGAGCAGCAGGTGGTGATCGGGGACAGCGCTGTGGATTATTACGCCTGAGGCGCATGTAGGGGCAGGGGGTACTAAACGGCCCCCCTGTTTTTGTTCGTACGGCACTGCTGTAAGTCCTGGCATGCCTTGACGCACGCGTATTTGGCATAACACTTGCTCACCCCAAGCCATCTTCCCAGTTACTCCCGATGGACGACGGAATATTGGCATGGCGAATACCGAAGCAGTCAAAGACCCTGCCCCAAAAGGCAAACTCAAACTGATCCTCCTGGCCGTGGGTGGCCTGCTGGTGGCCGTGGGCATTTCCGTGGGCGCCACGTGGTTCATCATGCACAAGAGCGAGCCCGCCCCTGCTGAACAGGAAGGCGCCAGCACCACCAAGCCAGCGGCCATCTACGAAGCGCTCACGCCCGCGTTCGTAGTGAACTTCAACCAGAATGGTCGCCAGCGCTACATGCAGGTCAGCATCACCTTGCAGGGGCGCAATCAGGCTGACCTCGATGCCCTTAAAGTGCACATGCCGGTCATACGTAACAACCTGGTGATGATGTTCTCCGGGGTCGGCTTCGAGACCCTGGCCAGCAGCTCGGTCGGCCAGGAAATGCTGCGCCAGAAAGCGACCGTCGTGGTGCAGGAAGTCGCCCAGAAAGAAGTCGGCAAGCCTGTGATTGACCAGTTGCTGTTCACCAATTTCGTATTGCAGTAGGAGCACGCAATGGCCGTACAGGACCTGCTGTCCCAGGATGAGATCGATGCCCTGCTGCATGGCGTCGACGATGGCCTGGTGCAGACTGAAAGTGCATCCGAACCTGGCAGTATCAAAAGCTATGACCTGACCAGTCAGGACCGTATCGTCCGGGGCCGCATGCCGACCCTGGAGATGATCAACGAGCGATTTGCCCGTTACACCCGTATCAGCATGTTCAACTTGCTGCGCCGCTCGGCCGATGTGGCCGTGGGCGGCGTGCAGGTGATGAAGTTCGGTGAGTACGTGCATTCACTGTACGTGCCCACCAGCCTGAACCTGGTCAAGATCAAGCCGCTGCGCGGCACCTCGCTGTTCATCCTCGACGCCAAGCTGGTGTTCAAGCTGGTGGACAACTTCTTCGGCGGGGACGGCCGGCACGCGAAGATCGAAGGCCGCGAGTTCACCCCGACCGAGTTGCGCGTAGTGCGCATGGTGCTGGACCAGTGCTTCATCGACCTCAAGGAGGCCTGGCAGGCGATCATGGAGGTGAACTTCGAGTACATGAACTCCGAGGTCAACCCGGCCATGGCCAACATCGTCGGCCCCAGCGAGGCGGTGGTGGTGTCCACGTTCCATATCGAGCTCGATGGCGGCGGGGGCGACCTGCACGTGACCATGCCGTACTCGATGATCGAGCCGGTACGTGAAATGCTCGACGCCGGGTTCCAGTCCGACCTGGACGACCAGGACGAACGCTGGGTCAAGGCGCTGCGTGAGGACGTGCTTGATGTTGCCGTGCCGGTAACGGCCACGGTAGCCAGGCGTCAGCTCAAACTGCGGGACATCCTGCACATGCAGCCCGGGGACGTCATCCCGGTCGAGCTGCCCGAGCACCTTGTGCTGCGCGCCAACGGCGTGCCGGCATTCAAGGCGCGCCTGGGCTCGCACAAGGGCAACCTGGCGCTGCAGATCATCGACCCGATCGAACGCCGCTGATGGCGGCCGCTCCCAACGAATTGAATGCCTGTCGAGGAAATCATGGCTAACGAAAACGAGATCACCTCTCCAGAGGACCAGGCGCTCGCCGATGAGTGGGCTGCTGCGCTGGAAGAAACCGGTGCGGCCGGCCAGGCCGACATCGATGCGCTGCTGGGCGATACCAGCCAGAATCAGGGGCCCGGTCGCTTGCCGATGGAAGAGTTCGCCAGCTCGCCCAAGCCCAATGCCAATGTCAGCCTCGAAGGCCCGAACCTGGATGTGATTCTCGACATCCCGGTGAGCATCTCGATGGAAGTGGGCAGCACCGAAATCAACATCCGCAACCTGCTGCAGCTCAACCAGGGTTCGGTGATCGAGCTGGACCGCCTGGCAGGCGAGCCCCTGGATGTGCTGGTCAATGGCACGCTGATCGCCCATGGCGAAGTGGTGGTGGTCAACGAGAAGTTCGGCATCCGCCTGACGGACGTGATCAGCCCCAGCGAACGCATCAAGAAGCTGCGTTGATGAAGGCCAGGGTGCGCGTCATCGCAGCGGCGGCCGCGGCACTGGCCAGCCAGGTATGCCTGGCCGCCGCCACGCCTGCCGCGACGCCGGCCAACCCGCCAGGAAGCCTGGGCGGGCAACTGGCCCAGATGGTCTTCGGCCTGCTGCTGGTGGTCGGGCTGATCTTCCTGCTCGCCTGGCTGCTGCGCCGGATGCAAGGCTCGGCGGTCAAGGGCAGTCAGGTGATCGACATCATCGGCAGCCGCGCTATCGGGCCGCGTGATCGGCTGCTATTGGTGCAGGTGGGCAAGGAACAGATCCTCATTGGTCATACACCCGGGAGCATCGAAGCGTTGCACGTGCTGGCCGAGCCTGTGGATGTACCCCAGGGGGCTCGCCAGGCGACGCCTGAGTTCGCCCAGCGGCTAATGGAACTGATGGGCAAGGACCCTAAGGACAAGACCCGATGAGCGCAGCGCTGCGACTGTTGTTCACCCTGGCGCTGCTGTTGGCGGCGCCGTTGGCACTGGCTGCCGACCCGCTGTCGATTCCAGCCATCACCCTGTCCAACGGTACCGATGGGCAGCAGGAGTATTCGGTCAGCCTGCAGATCCTGTTGATCATGACGGCGCTGAGCTTCATTCCAGCGTTCGTCATCCTGATGACCAGCTTCACCCGGATCATCATCGTCTTTTCCATCCTGCGCCAGGCGCTGGGGCTGCAGCAGACGCCGTCGAACCAGATTCTGACCGGCATGGCGCTGTTCCTGACCCTGTTCATCATGGCGCCGGTGTTCGACCGCATCAACCAGACGGCCTTGCAGCCTTACCTGAACGAGCAGTTGACCGCCCAGCAGGCCATCGACCGTGCGCAGGGCCCGCTCAAGGACTTCATGCTGGCCCAGACCCGGCAGAGCGATCTGGACCTGTTCATGCGCCTGTCCAAGCGCACCGACATCGCCAGCCCCGACCAGGTGCCGCTGAGTATCCTGGTGCCGTCCTTCGTCACCTCGGAGCTCAAGACGGCCTTTCAGATCGGCTTCATGATCTTCATTCCGTTTCTGATCATCGACATGGTGGTGGCCAGCGTGCTCATGGCCATGGGCATGATGATGCTGTCGCCGCTGATCATCTCGTTGCCGTTCAAGATCATGCTGTTCGTGCTGGTCGATGGCTGGGCCTTGATCATGGGCACGCTGGCCAGCAGTTTCGGTGGTGTGTGACTTTGCCTGGGAGGGCCGTGCATGACGCCTGAAGTAGCCGTCGACCTGTTCCGCGACGCCCTGTGGCTGACCACACTGATGGTCGCCGTGCTGGTGGTCCCCAGCCTGCTGGTGGGCCTCATCGTGGCCATGTTCCAGGCCGCCACCCAGATCAACGAGCAGACCCTGAGCTTTCTGCCGCGCCTGCTGGTGATGCTGATCACGCTGATCGTGGCCGGGCCGTGGCTGGTGCAGAAGTTCATGGAGTACATCACTACCCTGTACACCAACATCCCCCAGCTCATCGGTTGATGCGCCGATGCTTGAGCTGACCGACACGCAAATCGGCACCTGGGTGGCCACCTTCATCCTGCCGCTGTTCAGGGTGACGGCGGTGCTGATGACCATGCCCATCTTCGGCACGCGCATGTTGCCGGCGCGGGTGCGCCTGTACGTTGCCGTGGCGATCACCGTGGTCATTGTGCCGGCGCTCCCGCCACTGCCGCCGTTCGATCCGTTGAGCCTCAAAGGGGCGCTGCTGTGTGCCGAGCAGATCATCGTCGGCACTATGTTCGGTCTGGCGTTGCAGTTGCTGTTCCAGGCCTTCGTGATCGCCGGGCAGATCGTGGCGGTACAGATGGGGATGGCATTCGCCTCGATGGTCGACCCTGGCAACGGGGTCAACGTCACGGTGATCAGTCAGTTCATGACCATGCTGGTGAGCGTGCTGTTTCTGCTGATGAACGGCCATCTGGTGGTGTTCGAAGTGTTGACCGAGAGCTTTACCACGCTCCCGGTGGGCAATGCCCTGGTGGTCACTCATTTTTGGGAGTTGGTGGGGCGCATGGCGTGGGTGTTCGGCGCCGGGCTGATATTGATCCTGCCGGTGATCGCAGCCTTGTTGGTCGTCAATATTGCCTTTGGCGTGATGACCCGTGCAGCGCCGCAGTTGAATATTTTTTCCATTGGTTTCCCACTGACCTTGGTCATGGGCATGCTCATTTTCTGGATCGGCCTTGCCGATGTGTTGTCCCATTACCAGGCGTTGGCCAGCGAAACGCTGCTGTGGCTACGCGATTTGGCGAGGGCCGGTTGAATGGCGGAAAGCGAAAGCGGTCAGGACAAGACAGAGGAACCCACCGAGAAGCGCAAGCGCGATGCGCGGGAAAAAGGGGAGATCGCGCGCTCCAAGGAGCTGAACACTGTGTCGGTAACCCTGGCCGGTGCCGGTGGCGTCCTAGCCTTCGGCGGGTATCTGGCCGAGACCCTGCTGGAAATGATGCGCATGAACTTCAGCCTGACCCGCGAAATCATCGTCGATGAGCGGTCCATGGGGGCGTTCTTGCTCACCTCCGGTAAAATGGCCATCTGGGCCGTACAGCCGATTCTGATCCTTCTTTTCGTGATGTCTTTCGTTGCACCGATCGTACTGGGCGGTTTCGTCTTCTCCGGCAGCTTGCTGCAACCTAAATTCAGCCGAATGAACCCGCTTTCTGGCATCAAGCGCATGTTCTCGATGCATGCCCTGACCGAGTTGCTCAAGGCGCTGGCCAAGTTCTTCGTGATCCTGGTGGTGGCCGTGGCGGTGCTCGCCAGCGACCGTCAAGCCCTGCTGTCAATCGCCAACGAACCGCTGGAGCAGGCGATCATCCACAGCTTGCAAGTGGTGGGGTGGAGCGCCCTGTGGATGTCGGCCGGGCTGTTGCTGATCGCCGCCGCCGACGCCCCTTTCCAGCTGTGGCAAACGCACAAGAAAATGAAGATGACCAAGCAGGAAGTGCGCGACGAGTACAAGGACAGCGAGGGCAAGCCCGAGGTCAAGCAGCGTATCCGGCAGTTGCAACGCGAGGTGTCGCAGCGGCGAATGATGGCGGCTGTGCCCCAGGCGGATGTGATCATCACCAACCCGACCCACTACGCCGTCGCCCTGCAGTACGATCCGGAGAACGGGAATTCGGCCCCCTTGCTGCTGGCCAAGGGCAGCGACTTCATGGCCTTGAAGATTCGCGAGATTGGCGCTGAGCACAACATCCAGATTCTTGAATCCGCCGCCCTGGCTCGGGCAGTTTACTACTCCACCGAGGTGGAGCATGAAATTCCTGCCGGGCTGTACCTGGCGGTGGCCCAGGTGTTGGCGTACGTCTTTCAGATACGTCAGTACCACGCAGGGAAGGGCAAGCGGCCAGATCCGCTGAAGCCCGACTTGCCAATTCCGTCGGATTTACAGCGAGATGCATAGCCGCGAGGCTTGTCCGTTGGGCTTGAATAAACACGCATCGGATTGAGTTCAAGTAAAGAAGTTGCGTTGTCCGAAGCTTCTGAGCTTTCGTGAAGGTGAGGCTGAGCTTAAAAGCGCTTTCTTCCGGTTCGGATCGAAGAAGCGGCCAAGTCTCGCGCGGCATGCTGAGCTATGGCCAATTACCTTGCCATTTAGTGTAAGTTCTCGGTGGGCTCGCCGCTTTGAGCACTGCTTTCTAAAGTCTGTAGGATGTTTTCAAGCCGATGGCCTGGCCGTGCGATAACCGGTAAATGCTGAAACGAATAGGCGGAATACTCCATGAGTATTTGGAACCTTTATTCACCGCGTGCACTCACCAGGCTTTTCGTAAAAATTCCAGTGTGCACGCGGCGAACCCCCGGCTGAGATACGGAGACGAAGAGCGGTTTCAGCTTATCATTGCAAAGTGCCGGCAATCTTTACACCCTCTTTGCGGGGGTGAGGTTGTTGAGGTAAAGAATGAGATTGTCAAGGGACAATGTCTCTAACCCCAAGAAGACATAGCGAAGTCCGTTGTTCGAAAGTCGTTCGATTAGCGTGCGACGCTCAATGATTAAATCGATTGTAAACTGCCCTCCAAATATAAGATCCAGAGGTTTTAGCTCCATGAGTTCACACAGGGCGTTGATTTGGGTAGGGCTGCCGTTTAGGAATATAGAGTCTTCAACGAATGCACTTGCTTTGCGTCCGCGCGGATCATTTTGGCTAGCTAAGAGGGTTTTCTGAAACTGCTTATATATTCTCAATGGAGCGCCCGCGGCATCATAAATGCCGCCTGCAACGCTTCGACGCTCACTACAGAACGAACAGTCGTAGAAACAACCCCTTCCGGTATAGCTGAAAGCGTGAGACGTCAGGCGATTTCCAAATACACCAAATGAGCTTTTAACCCCAAAAATTTCGATTGCTGATGGCAGTCGATTTTGGTCCAGTCGCACGCCGCGGCTCACTTGCGTTATGCCAATTTTCGGAAAATCGACGATCCACAAGCCTGGAATGTCAACGCTTAAAAGACCTGCAATAGTTTCGATGCTGAGCCTATCTGCCCGCGCCAATGCTTCCCCAATAGCACTGATAATGATTTCAGCTTCCCCTGAGATAACTATATCGAAGAGGGGAGGGATCTTGTGCTCTCTGATTAGCCGGCCCGGAGAAGCTTTGTGGTGTTTGACATCACATGGATTTCTCTTTCTTTCGTTGTCTAAATAGAGCGTTTCATTCACATGGCGTCCCCCTAGAATTATGACGGGGCCGTCACCTAAAAGCTTCCGAACTAGCTGAGCGCAGTGCACCGCCCCCGGCATGCACAGCGTCATAGCTCCAATCAGGACTAGATTGGGTTTTTGCGCGAGCAGGAGCGTTTCAAACGCGGGCATGTCGTCTAAAGAGTACATAAGCATGAAGCAATCTCTTGCTTCGTAGCATCCGTTTGCCCAAGTGCTGTTTGCCCAAGCACTTCCTTCAATCTGAGCGAGATACGCAGCATGCCTGCAGGCGTTAAAGAGGCTCACAGGATCGCAACTGTTCAAAGCCCGGCTGGATTTTGCGCCCGTGAGGCACTCCGGAGCCGAAACCGCGACGGCTCGGATCTGGCGGTTGTAGCCGTGGCCTGAATGATGGGTGAGAGAGCCGCTGTAAGCGAAGCCATGCTGAGTAGAGGAAGGCATAGGGCGTCCTTTTCATCGGGAAGGGCGTCCATGCCATTGCTATTTTTTTTGGATATTGGATACAGTAGCCGAACAAAAACTTGGTGGGAGGCTTAAAATGAAACAAAATGTTATTGCGCTAATATTTGGTGGCAAAAGTGCTGAGCACGCCGTCTCCCTTATGTCTGCTCGCAGCCTGTACGAAGCCTTGACTTCATCGGGTTACCGGGTTCATTGCGTAGGGATCGACACCGCCGGTGTCTGGCATTACCAAGGCCAGCCGCGCGAATTTCCTGACGAAGTCGACGCTGCCGCACCGGTCCTGACGCTTCAGCCAGGTAGGCCGGTATTGATTTATTCAGACGCCGGATCCGCTTTGAAGGAGATTGCTATTGACCTGATGTTTCCCGCCCTTCATGGGCGGTATGGGGAAGACGGTGCGATCCAAGGGCTGGGTGCAATGTGTGGCATTCCGTGCGTAGGTTCTGGAATACTCGGCTCTGCCGTCGCCATTGATAAAGACATGACCAAGCGACTCGTAAGTGCGGCGGGAATCAAGGTTGCCCCTTGGGTTGCAGGTCATAAGATGTTGCCTTGGAGGTATCTTGTAGAGTCACTAGGCGGGGAAGTGCTGTACGTGAAACCTGCTACCTGTGGATCTTCCATTGGTGTGGCAGGGGTCACGTGCGAGGCAGAATACCTTGAAGCTTATGCGGCAGCTCAGCGCCTCGATCCGAAGGTGATCGTTGAAAAGGAAATCAAAGGGAGAGAAATTGAGTGCGGAATTCTGGAGAGCGATGGGCGAACCGTAGCATCACCGCCAGGTGAAATTCTACCCGCCAGCGGATACGATTTTTATAATTATGATGCTAAGTACTCTACCCATCAGCCCTCAACACTTCTTGTGCCTAGTCCCGTCTCATCTACTTTGTCTGCGCGTATCCAAAGCCTGTCTCTTGAAGTGTTTAGGTGTTTGGGACTTCAAGGGCTGGCCAGGATTGATTTTTTCCTTCTGGATGATGAAGTCATTCTGAATGAAGTGAACACATTGCCCGGTTTTACAGGTGCCAGCATGTACCCCAAGATGTTTGAAGCCGCAGGGTTTTCACTTGCTTTCATTGCAGATGAGCTGGTCAAGACAGTGGTACTAGGGACTTCGCCGCAGCCGTGATTATTGGCGGGATGTGACTTCTACTTACGTCTCAAGAATTTTACGATCTCATCTCTCCCTGCTTCCAGGTGAAGGCGTAGAATCCGTTTTGCTAGCTCACGGTCACCTGCACGGCAAGCCGCGAGAATAGCAATATGATCGTCCTGAGATTTCTGATGATAATCCAAGTTGGTCAGTAAAAAACGGAGGTGTCTGTCGACTGCTCGATGAAGCGATTTGATAAGGGCCAGCAAGCGAGGACGACTTGATCGTGCATAAAGAAAATAGTGAAATTGCTCGTTTAGCTCACCTAGCGCGTGTTGATTTCGAGCCGTGTTGATTGCATGGATACGCTGTTCCATCTCCAGAATGTCGTCATTCGAAATGTCACTAAAACCCAAGTCCAACGCTGTCGTTTCTGCCATGATGCGCATGTCATAAATCTCCACGACATCGTCAATCGTCATGATAGATACAAACGCACCTTTATGGGGTTCGGAGGTAACAAGCCCTTCCGCTTCAAGCTGTCTGATCGCATCGCGAACAGGCATGCGACTGACACCGAATTTAGCCGCTAACTCATCTTGGCGTAGTTGCGTTCCTTCTGGAATCATGCCCGAGAGAATTCCGCTGCGTATTGAGTCAGCGACAAACGCCATGGCGGTTTTTTGCTGATAACCTGTTGGCACGATAAAGCTGTCGGGAAGCGGAGGCATACTCATCTCCAGGGGCGTTTACGAGGCTGCCGAAGGTAGCATATCGCTGCTATCCCAGCCATAGAGCCTGACGGCTTTGCACAGAGCCTCGAAGTGACTGAATGCAGGGTAGGTGCAGATAAGCTGCTCCATGTCGCTGATGCTCTTTATCGTTAGCTTTTACATTTTGTGCGTCGGAAATTGGCGACAAGGCGCATCCAGTAGCGTGATTGAGTGAAGCCGGTACAGTGGTCGCCCCCGAGTCGCCTCTGTGCTCGCCGCACATCTAGGATGGAGATCCGGGTTTGTCGCCTTGTATGAGAGGCCTTTGTCTGCAATCGACAGGGGGCTAATTAGTTATCGATACTCTATTAAAGACGTTTCGTGTGATCTTAACTCAGCCTGGGCTATCTGATTGCAGCGGTCCTATCACAACCGATTGGCTTGAATGAGATTCTGACGGCATCCGCGCCTGAACCGCCACGCTGGCACCGGCTCATTTTTCGTCCCGACGTCGTCTCAGGATTTCTCATGCAGAGCCTTGGTACTGTGATGAATCCGCAACGTGGGTCGCCGTTCAACGCCAGTGCGTGGCGGCTGCATTTTATTCAACCACCGCCTTCAAAGTTGGAAAGCTTTTTGCAGAGCCACGCCCAAGCGCTGCTCTGGCGTCAAAGTTTTGCAAGAAGAGGACTCGCGGTGGATCGCACTCAGTTAATCAGCAACGCTCGCCATAACCTGGCCGGTCTCGGACGGGGCAACCTCGGCGTGCCGCTGTTGCTGCTGGTGATGCTGGCAATGATGATGTTGCCAATACCGCCGTTCCTGCTCGATGTGTTCTTCACCTTCAACATTGCCTTGTCCATCGTGGTGCTGCTGGTCAGCGTGTACGCGTTGCGCCCGTTGGACTTTGCCGCATTCCCCACCATCCTGCTGGTGGCGACCTTGCTGCGACTGGCGCTGAACGTGGCGTCCACCCGTGTGGTCATGCTGCATGGCCAGGAAGGTCACGGCGCCGCGGGCATGGTGATCCAGGCCTTCGGCGATGTGGTCATCGGTGGCAACTACGTGGTCGGTGCGGTGGTCTTCGCCATCCTCATGATCATCAACTTCGTGGTGGTGACCAAGGGTGCGGGCCGTATCTCCGAGGTCAGCGCACGCTTCACCCTCGATGCAATGCCGGGCAAGCAGATGGCCATCGACGCCGACCTGAACGCCGGCCTGATCGACCAGGCGCAAGCCAAGGCGCGCCGCAGCGAAGTCGCCCAGGAGGCTGAGTTCTACGGTTCGATGGACGGTGCCAGCAAGTTCGTGCGCGGTGACGCCATCGCTGGCCTGCTGATCCTGTTCATCAACCTGATCGGTGGCATGCTGATCGGTATGTTGCAGCATGGCATGAGCTTCGGCGACGCCGGCAAGGTGTATGCCCTGTTGACCATTGGTGACGGTCTGGTGGCGCAGCTGCCCTCGCTGCTGCTCTCCACCGCCGCAGCCATCATGGTCACCCGTGCCTCGGGCTCGGAGGACATGGGCAAGCTGATCAACCGTCAGATGTTCGACTCGCCCCGGGCCCTGGCCGTGTCCGGCGCCATCATGATCGTCATGGGGCTGGTGCCGGGCATGCCGCACCTGGCGTTCCTGAGCCTGGGCCTGATGGCGGGCGGCGGCGCCTACCTGGTATGGAAGAAACAGCAAAAGACCAAGGTACAGGCCCAGCAGGAAGCGCAGCGCCAGCAAGAGCTGCTGCCGTCGCCGCAGCGGGCGGCCGAAACCAAGGAGCTGGGCTGGGACGATGTCACCCCGATCGACATGATCGGCCTGGAAGTCGGTTATCGCTTGATCCCATTGGTCGATCGCAACCAGGGCGGGCAGCTGCTGGCGCGGATCAAGGGCGTGCGCAAAAAGCTGTCCCAGGACTTGGGCTTTCTCATGCCCACCGTGCATATCCGCGACAATCTCGACCTGCAGCCCAGTGCTTATCGCCTGACGTTGATGGGGGTAATCCTGGCTGAAGCAGAGATCTATCCGGACCGCGAGCTTGCCATCAACCCCGGGCAGGTGTTCGGCAGCCTCAACGGCATCGCGGCCCGCGACCCGGCCTTTGGCCTGGAGGCTGTGTGGATCGACGTCGGTCAGCGCTCGCAGGCGCAGTCGCTGGGCTATACGGTCGTAGACGCCAGTACGGTGGTAGCCACTCACCTCAACCAGATCCTGCAGAAGCATTGCCACGAGCTGATCGGTCACGAAGAAGTGCAGCAACTGTTGCAAGTCTTGTCCAAGGCGTCGCCTAAGCTGGCAGAAGAGTTGGTGCCGGGTGTCATTTCGCTGTCAGGCCTTCTCAAAGTCCTACAGGCTTTGTTGTCAGAACAGGTGCCAGTGCGCGATATTCGTAGCATTGCCGAATCCATCGCCAACAACGCGGCAAAGAGTCAAGATACCGCCGCTCTGGTCGCGGCGGTGCGCGTCGGATTGTGTCGCGCCATCGTGCAAAGCATTGTTGGCGTTGAGTCCGAGCTCCCTGTGATCACCTTGGAGCCCAGGTTGGAACAGATCTTGCTAAATAGTCTACAGAGGGCCGGGCAAGGTCAGGAAGACGGAGTGCTTCTTGAACCAAGCATGGCCGAAAAGCTGCAGCGTTCACTGATCGAAGCCGCACAGCGCCAGGAGATGCAAGGCCAGCCGGCCATCCTCCTGGTGGCCGGCCCGATCCGCGCCATGCTGTCGCGTTTCGGTCGGCTGGCCGTACCGAATTTGCATGTACTGGCGTATCAGGAAATACCGGACAACAAGCAAGTCACCATCGTTGCCACCGTGGGCCCTAATGGCTGAGGTAGTGGATAATGCAAGTTAAGCGATTCTTCGCCGCTGATATGCGTCAGGCCATGAAGCTGGTCCGCGATGAGCTGGGCGCTGATGCGGCCATCATCGGCAATCGCCGTATCGCAGGCGGCGTTGAACTGACCGCCGCGCTGGACTACAAGCTGTCCGCCCTGGCGCCTCGGGTACCGAACGTCGAACTCGAAGAAGAGCTGCGCAAGACCCACACGCGCATTGCCACGGCCAAGGCCGAGCTCGAACAGCGCCCGGACAGCAGCGACAGCAATCGCCAATTGTTCGCCGGTCAGTCGCTCACGGCGGCCGAGCCTCTGGTGGAGCCGCACGTTGACGCCCCGCAGCCGGCCACCACCGCAAGCAGCCAGGCCTCGGTGGACCCGCGCCTGTTCGATGCCATGCGCTCTGAGCTGTCCGGCTTGCGCGAGCTGCTGGAAGTGCAACTGGGGTCGCTGGCCTGGACCCAGCTGCAAGGTAGCAAGCCGCAGCAGGCCACGTTGTGGCGCCGGCTGCAGCGCATTGGCCTGTCTGGCCCCATCGCCCGTGAATTGCTCGAGCTGACCAAGGACATCGAGGAGCCTCGCCACGCCTGGCGTATGCTGCTGGCGCACCTGGCGCGCATGATCCGTACGCCCGACGTGGAACCGATCGAGGACGGCGGTGTGATTGCCGTCGTCGGCCCGGCCGGCATGGGCAAGACCACCACCCTGGCCAAGCTTGCGGCGCGCTATGTGCTCAAGTACGGCGCCCACAACCTGGCGCTGGTGAGCATGGACAGTTTCCGTATCGGGGCACAGGAGCAGCTCAAGACCCTGGGCCGAATCCTGAATGTGCCGGTGACCTATGTCGACCCCGGCCAGTCGTTGGCGGCGGCGCTCGAGCCTCTGCTGCGCAAGCGCGTGGTGCTGATCGATACGGCGGGCCTGCAAGCCAGCGACCCGGCGTTGCGCATGCAGCTCGACACCCTGGCCGGTCGCGGCATCGCGGCGAAGAATTACCTGGTCCTGGCCACCACCAGCCAGAAGCAGGTGCTGACCGCGGCCTACCACAGCTACAAGCGCTGCGGGCTGGCCGGCTGCATCCTGACCAAACTCGACGAGTCGGCAAGCCTGGGCGATGTCCTGAGCCTTGCCATCAGTTTCCGACTGCCCGTGGCCTACCTTACCGATGGGCCGCGTATCCCGGACGATCTGCACCTGCCCCGTGGGCACCAGCTGGTCACCCGCGCGGTCAATGTGCAGCAGCAGGACGAGCCCAGCGAGGAGGCCATGGCCGACATGTTCGCTGATCTCTACCACAACCCACGGCGAGCGGGTTGAAAATGAAATGTGTGCAAGGTAGCTATACCGAGGGATACGCAGCATTGCCCTTCGTGTGGCCTGAGTCCCAGCGAGACAAGGTAAAGAACAGACATGGGTAGCATGCATCCCGTACAGGTAATCGCCGTGACCGGTGGCAAAGGTGGCGTCGGCAAAACAAATGTTTCAGTGAACCTGTCTCTTGCGCTTGCCGAGCTGGGCCGCAGGGTCATGCTGCTCGACGCCGACCTGGGGCTGGCCAATGTCGATGTGTTGCTGGGCCTTGCGCCCAAGCGCACGCTGGCCGATGTCATCGAAGGGCGTTGCGAACTGCGCGATGTGATGCTGCAGGGCCCAGGCGGTGTGCGCATCGTCCCGGCCGCTTCGGGCACCCAGAGCATGGTGCACCTGGCGCCTGCCCAGCATGCGGGCTTGATCCAGGCGTTCAGCGAAGTCGGCGACAACCTCGACGTGCTGGTGATCGATACCGCTGCCGGCATCGGCGATTCGGTGGTCAGCTTCGTGCGTGCGGCCCAGGAAGTGCTGCTGGTGGTCTGCGATGAGCCGACCTCGATCACCGACGCTTATGCGCTGATCAAGCTGCTTAACCGTGATTACGGCATGAACCGCTTCCGGGTGCTGGCCAATATGGCCCAGAGCCCTCAGGAGGGGCGTAACCTGTTCGCCAAGCTGACCAAGGTCACCGACCGCTTCCTGGATGTGGCGCTTCAGTACGTGGGCGCCGTGCCTTACGACGAGTGCGTGCGCAAGGCGGTCCAGAAGCAACGCGCCGTGTACGAAGCGTTCCCGCGCTCCAAATGCGCCCTGGCCTTCAAGGCCATCGCGCAGAAGGTCGACAGCTGGCCGCTGCCCGCCAACCCCCGTGGCCATCTGGAGTTCTTCGTCGAACGCCTGGTGCAGCCGACCAGTGCAGGTTCGATGTCATGAGCGCCAGCGGCTTCAAGATGTACAGCCGCGCCTCGAAAGATGCGCAGTATGAGCTGATCGAGCGTTATGCGCCGCTGGTCAAGCGCATCGCCTATCACCTGTTGGCGCGACTGCCGGCCAACGTGCAGGTCGAGGACCTGATCCAGGCGGGCATGATCGGTCTGCTCGAGGTTGCCAACAAGTATGACGCCAGCAAGGGCGCCAGTTTCGAGACCTATGCCGGCATCCGCATTCGCGGGGCCATGCTCGACGAGGTGCGCAAAGGCGATTGGGCACCGCGTTCGGTGCACCGCAATACTCGCATGGTCAGCGATGCCATGCGTGCGGTCGAAGCCAAAACTGGCCGCGACGCTAAAGATCATGAAGTTGCTGCCGAACTCAAGTTGAGCCTCGATGATTATTACGGGATTCTCAACGACACACTGGGCAGCCGCCTGTTCAGCTTCGACGACCTGTTGCAGGACGGCGAGCACGAAGGCTTGCATGAGGACGGCGTCAGCGGCCAGGCCGAACCTGCCCGTGGGTTGGAGGAAGAGCGGTTCCAGGTCGCGTTGACCGAGGCCATCGCCAACCTGCCGGAGCGTGAGCGCCTGGTGCTGGCGCTGTACTACGACGAGGAACTGAACCTCAAGGAGATCGGTGAGGTCTTGGGGGTCAGCGAGTCGCGGGTCAGCCAGTTGCACAGCCAATGCGCCGCGCGCCTGCGCAGCCGCCTGGGGGAATGGCGGGCCCGTTGAGCCCGCCGTCGTCGTTGCCGTTTTCCACGTTGTACCGAATCGATTGAGTGCGCGCTCGGGGCCGAGCGCGTTTGAGACTGCTTGGAGGTCTAATTGGACAAGAACATGAAAATCCTCATCGTCGACGACTTTTCGACGATGCGGCGCATCATCAAGAACCTGCTGCGTGACCTGGGCTTCGCCAACACCGACGAAGCCGATGACGGCACGACGGCGCTGCCGATGCTCGAAAGTGGCCATTACGATTTCCTGGTAACCGACTGGAACATGCCGGGCATGTCCGGTATCGACCTGCTGCGCAAAGTCCGCGCCAGCGACAAGCTCAAGACCTTGCCGGTGTTGATGGTGACCGCTGAAGCCAAGCGCGACCAGATCATCGAGGCCGCCCAGGCAGGCGTGAATGGCTATGTGGTCAAGCCGTTCACCGCCCAGGTGCTCAAAGAAAAGATCGAGAAGATCTTCGAACGCGTCAACGGCTGAGTCACGTCAGGGGGCGCGCCATGAGTTCATCACACACGTCATTGGGCGAGTTCGAATCGACCCTCAAGAAGCATGCCCAGGAGTTGGTCGAAAGCCTGGAGCGCGGACGGTTCGGCGAGGCGGTGCAACTCATTCACGAGTTGAACCAGACCCGCGATCGGGGGCTGTACCAGGAAGTGGGCAAGCTGACCCGCGAACTGCACAGCGCCATCGTCAGTTTTCAGATCGACCCGACCATACCCCAGGCCGAGGAGGTGTCGCAGATTACCGACGCCACCGAACGCCTGTCCTATGTGGTCAAGCTCACCGAAGGGGCGGCAAACCGCACCATGGACCTGGTCGAGGAAAGCACGCCTGTGCTCAACGACCTGGCCAGCGAGGCCAAAGCGCTGAGTGCCGATTGGCAGCGCTTCATGCGCCGCGAAGTGAACGCCACGGAGTTTCGCGACCTGGCCAAGCGCGTCGACGGTTTCCTGGCGCACAGCGCTGAGGGTAACCGCAAGGTGGCCGGCCATCTCAACGACATCCTGCTGGCCCAGGATTACCAGGACCTGACCGGGCAGGTGATCAAGCGCGTCACGGCGTTGGTGACCGAGGTGGAAAGCAACCTGCTGAAACTGGTGATGATGGCCAGCCAGGTCGACCGCTTTGCGGGCATCCAGCATGATCAGGATCAATTGCGCGCAGAAAAAGATCGAGAAAAACATCCGACTCGGGGTGAAGGTCCGCAGATTCATGCCGATAAGCGTGAAGACGTCGTGTCCGGTCAGGACGATGTCGATGATCTGCTATCCAGCCTGGGTTTTTAAGGAGCACCTTTGATGAGCTTCGGCGCCGATGAAGAAATCCTTCAGGATTTCCTGGTAGAAGCCGGTGAAATACTTGAGCAATTGTCCGAGCAGCTGGTCGAGCTTGAAAGCCGCCCTGACGATGCCGACTTGCTCAATGCGATTTTTCGCGGTTTCCACACTGTAAAAGGGGGCGCCGGCTTCCTCCAGCTCAATGAGCTGGTGGAGTGCTGCCATATCGCCGAGAACGTGTTCGACGTGCTGCGCAAAGGTGAGCGCCGGGTCGATGCAGAGCTGATGGACGTGGTGCTCGAAGCACTGGATGCCGTCAATGGCATGTTTGCCCAAGTGCGTGAGCGCAGCGAAGTGACACCGGCCACGCCAGAACTGCTGGCAGCCCTGGCGCGTCTGGCAGAGCCTGGCAGCGCCGACGCGGCCCCGGCGGCGCCCGTGCCGGTTGAGCCCGCGTCTGTGCAGCAGGCACCGCAAGCGACCGAGGCGGACATCACTGACAGCGAATTCGAGCAGCTGCTCGATTCGCTCGACGCGGTAAAGGCCCAGGCCGCAGCGGCCGAGCAGATGCCTGCCGAGCCCGTCAGCGGCCAGGGTGACGACATCACCGATGCCGAATTCGAGTCGCTGCTCGACCAGTTGCATGGCAAAGGCCAGTTCAGTGCCGAAGTCACCGCCCAGCCGGTGGCTGCCGCGGCCGAGCCGGTCAGTGACGAAATCACCGACGCCGAGTTCGAGTCGCTGCTGGACCAGTTGCATGGCAAAGGCACGTTCCAGGCTGATGCCTTGCCCGCAGCCAAGGCTGCGACGTCTGTCGAGCCAGCGCCTGCCACCACGGGCGACGACATCAGCGAACACGAGTTCGAGGCGTTGCTGGACCAGCTGCATGGCAAGGGCAAGTTCAATGGCGACGTGGCTGGCGTCCAAGCACCTGCCAGTGTTCAGGCCGCAGCCCCAGCCAAGGTCGAGGCACCGGCAGTCAGCCGTCCTGCTGGCGCGGCGGCACCTGCTGCAGCGCCCAAGCCTGCTGCTGCCCCACGGGCGCCGGCGGCGAGCGCCGACAAGCACGCGGTCAGCGAAGCGGAAACGACCGTCAGGGTCGACACCGCGCGCCTGGACGAGATCATGAACATGGTCGGCGAACTGGTGCTGGTGCGTAACCGGCTGGTCCGCCTGGGCCTGAACAGCGGCGATGAAGCCATGTCCAAGGCCGTGTCGAACCTCGATGTGGTCACCGCCGACTTGCAGACGGCGGTGATGAAGACGCGCATGCAGCCGATCAAGAAAGTGTTCGGCCGCTTCCCGCGCCTGGTGCGTGACCTGGCGCGGCAGTTGAAGAAAGAGATCAACCTTGAACTGGTGGGCGAAGAAACCGACCTGGACAAGAACCTGGTCGAGGCGCTGGCCGACCCGCTGGTGCACTTGGTGCGCAATGCCGTGGACCATGGGGTGGAAATGCCCGATGAGCGCGAGGCTGCGGGCAAGGCGCGCACAGGGCGCGTCGTATTGTCTGCCGAGCAGGAGGGTGACCATATCCTGCTGTCGATTTCCGACGACGGCAAAGGCATGGACCCGAACGTGCTGCGTGCCAAGGCCGTGGAAAAGGGCCTGATGGACAAGGACGCCGCCGACCGCCTGAGCGAGTCGGACTGCTACAACCTGATCTTCGCCCCAGGCTTTTCCACCAAGACCGAGATTTCCGACGTTTCCGGGCGGGGCGTGGGCATGGACGTGGTCAAGACCAAGATTTCCCAGCTCAACGGCTCGATCAACATCTACTCGGCCAAGGGGCAGGGCTCGAAGATCGTCATCAAGGTCCCGCTGACCCTGGCGATCATGCCGACCTTGATGGTGATGCTGGGCAACCAGGCGTTCGCCTTCCCGCTGGTCAACGTCAACGAGATCTTCCACCTGGACTTGTCGCGCACCAACGTGGTCGATGGTCAGGAAGTGGTGATCGTACGGGACAAGGCGTTACCGCTGTTCTACCTCAAGCGCTGGCTGGTCCAGGGCCAGGTGCATGAAGAACAGCACGAAGGTCACGTGGTGATCCTGTCGGTCGGCACCCAACGCATCGGCTTTGTCGTCGATCAACTGGTGGGCCAGGAAGAAGTGGTAATCAAGCCACTGGGCAAGATGTTGCAAGGCACCCCGGGCATGTCCGGGGCCACCATCACCGGCGACGGTCGCATTGCGCTGATTCTCGACGTCCCGAGCATGCTCAAGCGTTACGCCGCGCGGCGTATTTGATCTCGGTGGCGTCCCCCTGGCCGGGGGCGTCACCTAACGGAGTGTTTATGGCAGTCAAGGTCCTGGTGGTGGATGATTCCGGTTTCTTCCGCCGCCGCGTCTCGGAAATCCTCTCGGGGGACTCGACGATCCAGGTAGTGGGCACTGCAACCAACGGCAAGGAAGCGATCGACCAGGCGCTTGCGCTCAAGCCCGATGTGATCACCATGGACTACGAGATGCCCATGATGGATGGCATCACAGCGGTGCGGCACATCATGCAACGGTGCCCGACGCCTGTGCTGATGTTCTCGTCGCTCACCCATGAAGGTGCTCGGGTCACGCTCGATGCGCTCGATGCCGGGGCGGTGGACTACCTGCCGAAGAATTTCGAAGACATTTCGCGCAACCCGGAGAAGGTCAAGCAGATGCTGTGCGAGAAGGTGCATACCCTGTCGCGTAGCAACCGCCGCATGACGAGTTACGCCCGCCCGGCGCCCGCGCCCGCTGCGGCCCACGCGCCGACACCCACACCGGCCACGAGCGCTGCAGGGCCGGCCCCGGTGCGAAGCGCCGCCGCGCCCGTCAGGCCAGCCGGTGCGCATTCACCAGCGCCCAAGCGCAAGCCGTACAAGCTGGTGGCCATTGGCACCTCGACTGGGGGGCCGGTGGCCTTGCAGCGAGTGCTGACGCAGTTGCCAGGCAATTTCCCGGCGCCGATCGTGCTCATTCAGCACATGCCGGCAGCCTTCACCAAAGCCTTTGCAGAACGCCTGGACAAGCTGTGCCGCATCAGCGTCAAGGAAGCCGAAGATGGCGACATCCTGCGTCCCGGGCTTGCGCTGTTGGCGCCCGGCGGCAAGCAGATGATGATCGATGGCCGTGGCACCGTGAAGATTCTGCCCGGTGACGAGCGGCTCAACTACAAGCCCTGCGTGGATATCACCTTCGGCTCGGCAGCCAAGTCCTATGGCGACAAGGTGCTGTCCGTGGTGCTGACCGGCATGGGCGCGGACGGCCGGGAAGGGGCGCGCTTGCTCAAGCAGGCGGGCAGCACGGTGTGGGCACAGGATGAAGCCAGCTGCGTGATCTATGGCATGCCCATGGCGATCGTCAAGGCCAACTTGGCCGATGCGGTGTACAGCCTGGACGATATTGGCCGGCACCTGGTGGAGGCGTGCGTCTGATGGACGTGCTCAGCCTGATCGGCCTGATCCTGGCTTTTGTCGCTATCGTGGGCGGCAATTTCCTCGAAGGCGGCCACGTGGGCGCCCTGATCAACGGGCCGGCAGCGCTGATCGTATTGGGCGGTACCCTGGCGGCTGCCTTGCTGCAATCGCCGCTCTCCTCGTTCAAGCGCGCCTTGCAGATCCTGCGCTGGATCCTGTTTCCACCGCGGGTCGATCTGCCGGGTGGGGTCGATCGGGTCGTGAACTGGAGCCTGACGGCGCGCAAGGAAGGCCTGCTCGGGCTTGAAGGGGTGGCCGATGGCGAGCCCGATCCCTACGCGCGCAAGGGCTTGCAGTTGCTGGTCGACGGTGCCGAGCCCGAAGCCATTCGCAGTATCCTTGAAGTGGATTTCCTGACCCAGGAAAGCCGTGACCTGCAGGCCGCCAAAGTCTTCGAGAGCATGGGCGGCTACGCGCCGACCATCGGGATCATCGGCGCGGTGATGGGCCTGATCCACGTCATGGGCAACCTGGCCGACCCGGCGCAACTGGGCAACGGCATTGCCGTTGCGTTCGTGGCGACCATCTACGGCGTTGCCAGTGCCAACCTGATCCTGTTGCCCATTGCCAACAAGCTCAAGGCGCTGGTACTGCGCCAGTCGCGCTACCGGGAAATGCTCCTCGAAGGCCTCTTGTCCATTGCCGAAGGCGAGAACCCGCGCTCGATCGAGCTGAAGCTGCAAGGCTTCATGGAGTAGCCATGCGTCGTCGCCGTCATGCCGAGGAGCCGGAAAACCACGAGCGCTGGCTTGTGTCCTACGCGGACTTCATCACCTTGCTGTTCGCCTTTTTCGTGGTGATGTATTCGATTTCCTCGGTCAACGAGGGTAAGTACAAGGTGGTGTCCCAAGCCCTGCTGGGCGTGTTCAATGACCCTGAGCGCAGCATGAGGCCCATTCCCATCGGGGATGAGCGCCCGTTGACCGTGCGACCTGCCCAGCCTTTGGTCAAGGACAGCGAGCAGCCTGACGCTGGCGTGTCGACCGCCAGCAACGACCCGCTCAAGACCATCGCCGATGAGGTGCGCGACGCTTTTGGCGACCTCATCAAGGGTGATCAGATGACGATCCGGGGTAACGAGCTGTGGATCGAGATCGAGCTCAATTCCTCGTTGCTGTTCGGCAGTGGCGATGCCATGCCCAGTGACAATGCGTTTGCCATCATCGACAAGGTCGCGGCCATACTCAAGCCGTTCGCCAATCCGGTGCACGTCGAAGGCTTCACTGATAACCAGCCTATCCGTACCGCGCAGTACCCGACCAACTGGGAGCTTTCCTCGGCCCGCGCTGCCAGTATCGTCCGGCTGTTGGCCATGGGCGGCGTGAACCCCGGGCGCATGGCATCGGTGGGCTATGGCGAGTATCAGCCTGTGACGGGCAACGATACCCCAGAAGGGCGGGCCCGCAACCGGCGCGTGGTCCTGGTGATATCCCGCAACCTCGAGGTGCGCCGCAGCTTGACCAGCACCGGTGCTGCCAATGCCACGCCCGATGCCGCACTGCGCCGGGCTGGCACACAAAGTGCACCGGCAAGCCCAGCAGCGGTGGCAGGGCAGTGACTCGTCAATTCTCTGTCGCCCCATTGGCGGATGTACACGCGCGGCGCTTGACCGACAGCCATCCAAGCCCTTCATTTTCCAGCAAGGCAGCGGGCACACCATGCTCCCTGCCTCACCCACGGATAGAGTTTGCCTGATGAGAGTCTGGGCAGTAGCCAATCAAAAAGGTGGCGTCGGCAAGACCACCACCACCATCGCCCTGGCTGGCCTGCTGGCCGACGCCGGCAAGCGCGTGATCGTCGTCGATCTTGATCCACATGGGTCGATGACCAGCTATTTCGGGCATAACCCCGATGCGCTGGAACATAGCTGCTACGACCTGTTCCTGCACAAGGGCAGCGTTCCGGATGGGCTGCCGGGGCAGTTGCTGTTGCCCACCAGTGACGAGCGCATTTCATTGCTCCCCTCCAGCACCGCCCTTGCCGTACTGGAGCGGCAATCGCCCGGCCAGAACGGTTTGGGGCTGGTCATCGCCAAGAGTCTGGCGCAGCTGTGGCAGGACTTCGACTTCGCACTGATCGACAGCCCCCCTTTGCTGGGGGTGTTGATGGTCAATGCGCTGGCGGCCAGTCAGCAACTGGTCATCCCGGTGCAGACAGAGTTTTTGGCCGTCAAGGGGCTTGAGCGCATGGTCGGCACGCTGGCCATGATCAACCGCTCCCGGCGCCAGGCGCTGCCGTACCAGATTGTGCCGACGTTGTTCGACCGGCGTACCCAGGCATCCCTGGGAACGCTCAAGTTGCTGCGAGATGCCTACGGCGAACAGGTATGGCAGGGCTATATTCCCGTGGACACGCGGCTGCGCGATGCGAGCCGCCAGGGCGTCACGCCGTCGCAATTCGACAACAAGAGCCGTGGGCTGGTGGCCTATCGGGCGCTGCTCAAGCACTTGTTGACCTACAAGCCCGCGGCGCAGGTGGCCTGATGACACAAACACGGCAAGTGAGCAGCAAGCCTCAGTTGGCGCTGCAGTCGTATCTTGACGGCCTGCTCCAGGAAGCCACCGAGCCCCTGGAGGCGCTGCCAGCGTCAGACACGGCAGATGACTTCGCCCAGGCGGTGCGCCAGGAGCAGGCCCGCGATGGACGCGAGCCAGGCCAGGCCACCCAGGCAAAACCGGCACCTGCCGCACCTGAACGGCCGTTCGCCGAGCCCAGGCTGGCGGTATTGCCTAGCGTGATACCGGTGCAGCCGCCGGTGGTGGCGGTAGTAGAACAGGCAGTGGTGGCAGAGGCCAGCATCCCGGTCCTGATCGATACGCCGACTGTAGCGCCGGCAATGCCTCTGGTGGACGTCCACCTGCCCGCACCGGACGTGCCCGTACCGCCGGCCACCGTCGATGGGCGTCCGGCCTGGGCTGCCGAGCCGTTCGAGTGCCTGCTGTTCGATGTGGCCGGCCTGACCCTGGCCGTGCCGCTGGTGTGCCTGGGCTCGATCTATACCTTGGCCGATCGCGAGCTGACGCCGCTGTTCGGGCAGCCCGAGTGGTTCCTGGGCATCCTCACCTGCCAGGCTGGCAACCTCAAGGTGCTCGACACCGCGCGCTGGGTCATGCCCGACCGCTACCGCGACGATTTCCGGCAGGGCCTGCAATACGTCATTTCTGTCCAGGGCTATGAATGGGGGCTGGCTGTGCATCAGGTCAGCCGCTCGCTGCGCCTGGACCCGTCCGAGATCAAGTGGCGCAGCCAGCGGGGCCAGCGGCCGTGGCTGGCCGGCACGGTCATTGAACACATGTGTGCACTGCTGGACGTGGCGGAGCTGGCCGAGCTGATTGCCAGCGGCGCCGTCAAGCAGCTGCACGCCAAACCGCACATCACACCGAACACACCGCCAAAGGCGGATTTCAAGGGGTAGGGGAATGAAAAAGTCGTCCGCACAAGGTTCTGAAGATCCGATCCTGCAGTGGGTTACCTTCCGTCTGGACAACGAGTCCTACGGCATCAACGTGATGCAGGTGCAGGAAGTGCTGCGCTACACGGAAATCGCCCCGGTGCCGGGTGCGCCCAGCTATGTGCTGGGTATCATCAACCTGCGCGGCAACGTGGTGACCGTGATCGACACGCGCCAGCGCTTCGGGCTGATGCCAACCGAGGTCACCGACAACACCCGCATCGTCATCATCGAAGCTGACAAGCAAGTGGTCGGCATTCTGGTCGATAGCGTTGCCGAGGTGGTGTACCTGCGCCAGTCCGAGATCGAAACCGCGCCCAACGTGGGCAACGAAGAATCGGCCAAGTTCATCCAGGGCGTGTGCAACAAGAACGGCGAACTGCTGATTCTGGTCGAACTGGACAAGATGATGACCGAGGAAGAGTGGTCGGAACTGGAGAACATCTGACTTGATTTTCGAGGTCGGCGTCATCTTACTGGCCCTGCTGTGGGCCTTGAGCCTGTGGTTCTTCCTGAACTACGCCAAGCGTCAGCGCGAGCTGGCTGCTCAGCAGGCCATTGGCGATGCCCTGCGCGACCAGCGTATCAAGGACCTCGGCAAGCGGCTCGATGATTACCAGAACGTCACCGTGCGCATGGGCGAGGCCATCCATGAACTGCGCGGTGCAGTGGCCACGCTGCCCGACCGGTTGGAGCGGCTTGAGCAGCGTGACCCGAGCAGCGTCACCTTCACCCAGGCTGCACGGCTGGTCGGCATGGGTGCCAGCGTGTCGGAGCTTACCGAAACCTGCGGCCTGACCCAGGCCGAGGCTGAGCTGATGAGCAAACTGCACCGCAACAACTGAATATCAGGGCGACGCAAGTCGCCCTGTGCATTTCAGGGTTTGCCCCAGGAATGGTAGTTGCCCACGCGGGCAACACGGTTCAGGGCCTGATCGTGTTCTACGGCTGATTTGATTTGCGCTTCTTTGCCTTCAAGCAAAAACAATGGCTTGCTCTGCGGCAAGGTCTGCAGATTGCTGAGCTGGCGCAAGCGCTGAAGCCTGGGGAGGTGTTGATCGACCACGTCGTTGAGCACCCCTGGGCCCGTGAGGTGGTTCAGGCGTCTGGCGTATGCCTTGAAACCTGGCATGTCGGTCGTCGGCCGATGCTGATAGAAGTCCCCATTGGCCTGGTAGCGTGCATGCATGGCCTCGCTGATCGCTTGCAGGTTGGGGTTGCCTGGATGGCTGCCAATCATGTTGCTGTTGTAGTGGCAATGCATACCAAGGGTGTCGTTGTTTGCCGGGTCCCCCAGTATGAAACCGTCCGGGGTCGTGGCCAGGTCCACAGCCTCTATGGCTGCACGCGCGGGATCCTCCGGCGCCTCGGGATGGGCAAGCAACGTATCGTCCACATCCATGTAGATCCCACCCTGCGCATGTAGCATCGGGTAGCGCAAAATGTCCGATGCCGAGGAGAAATTGGCCCCGGGGGCGTTTACGGCATCCCGGTATTGCTCGAAGTGGGGGCTTTCACTGAAACGGGCATAGAAGGGCTGGTCCTCTAATGGCAGCACCTGCAGATAGGGCGCGCGCTGACCGAGCACTTGGCGGTTGGCCTCGAATGCCTCGGGGTCTGCCTTGGACAGGTACAAGCGGTAACTGAACGAGCTGTTGCTCAGGCGCTCGGCGTTGGCCGCCAGGTTATCCACCAGTTCAGGCGCTATGACTTTGTTGCCGACCCAAAGGCTGGAGATGGTTTTTGGAATTGGGTGCACGGCGTCCTGGGCCACGGCGGGCATTTCAATCGGTAACGGCAGATCGATACCAAGCCCCTTTAAAGTCGCCGAGCGCATCTGATCGGTCACTGGACGTGTCGTGATATCGATCCGGGCCAAGCTGCGCCGCCCAGGCATAGCCTGGTAGTAGGCCGGGTTAAGATCGTTGAGGGTCTGTTCGGCGATGAAAGCGTCATGCTCGCTGTCGTAAAGCACCGTCATGTTGTAGCCGCCCACTTCGGTCTGCAGCTCCGCAGGCCCGTCCTCGCTGGCCGGTATGCGGATGACTGAACGCGCCACAGGGCTGTCGTCAGCCCGGATTGGCTCGATGGCGTTATCGAAGAACGCACCGATCTCGGGCTCTGCAAAATGGGGTGGATTGATCGGGCTCAGTGGGTAACCCAGCTGATCGTTCAAACGTATTGGCGTGAAGAATCGCACGCGCTGGGGGGAGAACACCTCGGTCGCGCGTGTCGCCGCTTCGGCAGCCAGAGGCAGGGCGTTGAGCAAACCGAACACCGTGTTGGAAACACCCTCGGCCTTGTCCTCCAGCGTTTTGCCATCGATGGCCTGGTCCAGGCCAAGCCCGAACTGCGCCACGCCTGCCAGGGCGAGCATGGGTGCCACTGCCGGGACCACGATTGCCAAGGGCGCCAGCAAATTGATCGAGGCAACCAGATAGCCGCGCCATTTTGCCTTGGTTACGGCCTGGTCACTGGTAATGATGAAGTCGGCATCGGCATAGCTGCGTTTGCGTTGGCGCTCGGTAAGCGCCGTGAACAGGTCGCCTTCGATCAAAGGGCTGTATTTTTTGGTGTTGTAGTACACGTATTCCCTCGGCGGCCAGGGGCCGTCGGTTGTGAAACCCGGTCGGTTGGGCGACCGGTAATGGGTCGCAGGATAGGCGCCCAACCCTTCAAGCGCAGTGTCCAAACCGCTGAAGTCGAGCCCATCCGGCGTGTCGGCCAGCCGAAAGTAGCGGCGCAGGGCCTGACGTTTTTCCGGATCGCGGCACTGTTCACCGAACCAGTCCTTCATGGCGCCCAGGCTGCCGAACTCATGGAAGGGCGAAGCATTGCCTGGCAGATAGAGCAGGACCTTGCGCCGCTTCTGGTCGGCAATGCCGATCAGGTCGGTGGCCGCGTAGCCATAGACATTCAGCACTCTGATCCTCAGGCTGTCAGCGCGCGAAGCCAGGCCTGCGGCTTCCCAGAGCATCTGTCGCCCTGCCTCGCTGAGCGAACCTTCCTGGACTTGCTTGTTGCAGGCTGCAACGAAGCCGATCTGCAGCGATTGCCGATGGCTGTCGTTGGCCTCTTGCCAATACGCGTCAAGCATGGCGAGGAAGCGGGAATGGAAATCCAGGTCCCAGACGAAGCGCTGCATGGCTTCGACGTCGATGGGCAAGTGGGTGGTGATGTCATAGCGCCTTGGTTCGGTGCGGCGAAACAGTCCGTTGAATACGGAATAGGCAGCACCCTCATCCAGTGCACCCTGCTCGGGCAGCCGCTCGACGATGTGCAGGGGGTGAGGCGGAAGATGGCCTGCCCAGCCACCAGGAAATAGCTGGCCGATCAGATCCTTGCTGGTTTCGCCTTGCCAATTGGACAGCACCGCTTCGGTCAAGGACAGGCGCTGAACCACGACGGCCTGATCGCCTCTGTAGTGCAGGGTGACCACGTCGGTCTGATCCGGGTCCAGGTCATGGCCTTGGCCGCAGGCCCAGTCACGTATGGCGCAGGCGGCCTGGCGGTCGGGGCGGGGGATGTGTTGCAGATGGCCGCGCACGTAGCGCAGGCCAACCGAATTGACATGTGTATCAGCCATTGTCATCGACTCATGCAGTAAAAAGAGCCGATACAGTGTCGGCCCCACCGTCGCATGGGGCCTTAGCCGATTACTACCCTTCGGGCAGGCGCAAGTGTCTAGGCGTAACGTCGCGTGGTTGAGCCGGACCATCGTCGAAGCCCGGTGGCACTTTGCCGCGTAACTGCCAGGCGAAAGCGATGATTTCGGCAATAGTCAGGTACAGCGCCTCGGGAATCTGCTCGCCCAGTTCCAGGCGTGCCAGCAGGCGCACCAGCTCCGGGTTTTCGTAGATGGGCACTTCGTGTTCGCGCGCCAGGGCCAGGATGGCTTCGGCCAGTTCATCGTCGCCCTTGGCGCTGAGGGTGGGCGCCTGTTGTCCATCGTAGCTCAGTGCCACGGCCTGGCGGGGGGTAGGGGTACTCATGCGTTTTCGTCCACCCAGCGTTGTTCGACGCGTGTCCGGAGGCCCTGCGCCGGGGCGCCGGGGTAGCAGTGCAGGTCATCGACCTCGAGGCCGCGCGCCAGCAGGCGTTCGCGCAGTGCGCCGAGCTGCTGTTCGATCAGGCGAGCGGTCGATTCGCGCTCAGCCCACAGTTGGCCGTTGAGACGGCCCTGAGTCAATTGGGCCTGGACCTGCAGCGGGCCGAGCGGCGCCAGATCGAAAGCCAGTTCGATCCGCCACAACGGTTGCAACGCATCAGGGGCCTGATGCTCGCGGTCGGCCTGCTGTTGAGGGGTTTCTTCGCGCTGAAGCTTGATCTGCAGGGGCACGAATTCCTGCCCGTGGCGAATGGGCACTTCGGTCTGCCAAGTGGTCTGCAGGTTGCCGTTTTCCAGTGTGCCGCTTTGCTGCAGGCTGCTCATGGCGTGGCTCTGCAGGCGCGAAACGGCAGCTGCAGCCAAGCGCAGCAATTGCTCCAGGTCACCTTCGTCTTCCAAGGCCTGCAACAGTCTCGAGGGCAGCGGGAACGCGCCAGGCTGAGGCTTGGGACTTACCCGTTCGAGCGTGCCCAGCGCGTTTCGAACCAGCGCCGGCATGGCCGCTGCCAGGCTGGCCGGTGGTGGGCCGAGGGCAGCGTTGGTGCTGATCTGAGTAATGAGTTGAAGCATGTTGGCCTTGAGGTCGGCGCCCAGCCCTGCCGTGGCCCCGGTCATCAATTTTGCCTCCAGAAAGGCGCCGCTGTTGAGCAGCGCCTGCGCAACGGCTTTTGCATCACCCAGTTGCTGGGCCGTCGGCAGCGCGCCAAGCAGGCGCTCGATCGTCGTGCGCAGCGGGCTGTCAGCCTCCGGGTCGCGCGCCAACTGTTGCAAGCCGGCCAACAGGCTCGGGAGCGAGGCCTGGCGATTTTGCTGGCTGCCCAGATGCTGGGCGATACCCAGTTGGTCCTGCCTGCCGGCCAAGGGGACGAACTGCAAGGACTGGTCACCCTGCACGCGTGCACTGAGCAGGCTGCCGATCGCCAACGGCCTGGGGCTGTCCACGGCCAGCACGGCACCGGCCTGGGCCGTATTCAGAAGGCTTACCAGCGCCCGGTAGCTGGCCGGCTGGCCAGGGGTTCCGGGAAGCACCTGATTGGTCAACACCTTGCCCTGCAACAGGCTACCGACCGGTACCCGGGCGGTGTCCAGGCGCGTCAGGGTCGAGACCTGGCTGGTACTTGCCTGCTGCAGCAAAATGGCCAGCCGGCCGGCTTCGGGCTGGCTCACGGTCACCTGACTGCCCTGAGGCAAAGGCTGGCTGGCGCTGGCTTGCAGTTGGGTCTGCAGGCCGTTGGCTTGCAGCAGACGCAAAACCAGCTGAAACTCCTGGCCGGTCTGGCGCATGGCAACCACTTCAGCCTGCGCGGTCTCGCCAGGGCCAAGCAAACCGGGCTGGGCCTGGGTAAGGCGCAGCAGTTCACCGGTCATCGCCGCCTTGATTGCCTGGGCGCCGTTCAGGGTTTGCAGGCCGAGGCTATTGATTTCAGTCATGATTGTATACAACCTTAGGTACCCAGCCTCTTGGCAGCCTGGCTGTGCATGTAATAATGCCGCCCGCCCGTGATTGCCAGTATAACGGCAGCGCACCGGGCGACTTGAGTGGCAGGGCTTCGGGTAGCGTCATCCGAACCCTAGAACGATAAGGCAGAACCGTGACTCTTCATCTTCAAGCCGTGGGCCTGGCCTGCGAGCGCGACTGGCGCCTGCTGTTCGAGCACCTTGCCTTCGAACTTCGGCCAGGCGACATGCTACAGATCAGCGGCCCCAACGGCAGCGGCAAGACCAGCCTGTTG
The DNA here is from genome assembly GCF_002812565.2 of Pseudomonas sp. SGAir0191. Classification (NCBI taxonomy): domain Bacteria; kingdom Pseudomonadati; phylum Pseudomonadota; class Gammaproteobacteria; order Pseudomonadales; family Pseudomonadaceae; genus Pseudomonas; species Pseudomonas sp. SGAir0191. The sequence goes on along the minus strand of NZ_CP025035.2, from coordinate 3,428,435 downwards.
CGCCTGCTGGCTGGCCTGATGCAGCCGACCGCCGGTCAGATCCTGCTCGGTGGACGTCCGTTGGACGAACAGCGGCATACGTTGGCCAGCATCCTGGTGTGGATTGGCCATGCCGCGGGCATCAAGGAACTGCTCACAGCCGAAGAGAACCTGACCTGGCTGTGCGCACTGCACCGTCCAGCCAGCCGCGAACAGATCTGGCAGGCCCTGGCTGCCGTCGGGCTGCGCGGTTTCGAGGACGTGCCTTGCCATACCTTGTCGGCCGGGCAGCAACGCCGCGTGGCCCTGGCGCGCCTGCATCTGGCAGCCGCACCGTTGTGGATTCTGGACGAGCCGTTCACTGCCCTGGACAAACAGGGGGTCGCGGACCTGGAGGCCCATCTGGCCGCCCATTGCGAGCACGGTGGCACCGTGGTGCTGACCACCCACCACACCCTGACCCACACGCCTGCGGGCTACCGAGAACTCAACCTGGGGCAGTGGGCAGCATGAGCGTCTTTACCCTGTTGTTGCGACGCGAGGCGCGGTTGCTGTTTCGCCGGCCTGCGGAGCTTGCCAACCCGCTGGTGTTCTTCGCCATCGTGGTGGCCTTGTTCCCCTTGGCCGTCGGGGCGCAGACCCAGATGCTGCAGAACCTGTCCCCGGGGCTTGTATGGGTGGCTGCACTGCTGGCGGTGCTGTTGTCCCTGGACGGGCTGTTTCGCAGCGATTTCGAAGACGGTTCCCTGGAGCAGTGGGTGCTCTCGCCGCATCCGCTGGCACTGATGGTGTTGGCCAAAGTGCTGGCGCATTGGCTGTTCTCCGGGCTTGCGCTGGTGTTGCTGGCACCGTTGCTGGCGCTGATGCTCGGCCTGCCAGGGCACTGCCTGCCGGTGCTGCTGGGCTCGCTGCTGCTGGGCACGCCGGTGTTGAGCCTGCTGGGCGCGGTGGGCGCTGCGCTGACGGTCGGCCTCAAGCGCGGCGGTTTGTTGCTGGCGTTGCTGATTCTGCCGTTGTATATCCCTGTATTGATCCTGGGCAGTGGTGCATTGCAGGCGGCGTTGCAGAATATGCCCGCCACCGGCCACCTGCTCTGGCTCGCCAGCCTGACGGCCCTGGCCGTGACCCTGGCACCCTTTGCGATCGCCGCCGGCCTGAAAATCAGCGTCGGCGAATAACGAGCCTGGGCTTTGAAGCCTGGCCAATACCCTGGATGCACCCTGATGAAAATGAGCTGGACGTGGTTTCACAAGCTGGGCTCTCCGAAATGGTTCTATGCCATTAGCGGGCGCATGTTGCCGTGGCTGTCCATCGCTGCCGGGCTCTTGTTGGTGGTCGGCGTGGTCTGGGGGCTGGTCTTCGCGCCCCAGGACTACCAGCAGGGCAACAGCTTTCGCATCATCTACATCCATGTCCCGGCCGCGATGCTGGCCCAGTCCTGTTACGTTCTGCTGGCGGTGGCCGGTGTGGTGGGGCTGGTGTGGAAGATGAAGCTGGCCGATGTCGCCCTGCAATGCGCTGCCCCAATCGGCGCCTGGATGACCACTGTTGCGCTGGTGACCGGGGCCATCTGGGGTAAGCCAACCTGGGGCAGCTGGTGGGTGTGGGATGCGCGCCTTACCTCTATGCTCATCCTGTTGTTCCTGTACTTCGGCATCATTGCGCTGGGCCAGGCAATCAGTAATCGTGACAGCTCGGCGAAAGCCTGCGCCGTGCTGGCCATCGTTGGGGTAGTGAATATCCCCATCATCAAGTATTCGGTCGAATGGTGGAACACGCTGCACCAGGGCGCCACCTTCACCCTGACCGAAAAACCCGCGATGCCCGCCGACATGTGGTTGCCACTGTTGTGCACGGCGCTGGGCTTCTACTGCTTCTTTGGCGCGGTGCTCTTGATGCGCATGCGCCTTGAGGTGCTCAAGCGCGAGGCACGCGCCAGTTGGGTGAAGCAAGAGGTATCTGGCAGCCTGGCTGGGAGGGTCGTGCCATGAGTTTCGCCAGTTTCGGTGATTTCATCGCCATGGGTCATCACGGCCTTTATGTGTGGTCGGCCTACGGCATCTGCGCCGCGGTGCTGGCGCTCAACGTCGCCGTGCCGGTGTTGGCCCGGCGCCGCTACCTGCAAGAAGAGGCGCGCCGCTTGCGCCGGGAGAAAACGCAGTGAATCCGCAGCGCAAGAAACGCCTGTTGCTCATCGTCGGTCTGCTGGTCGGCGTCGGAGTTGCCGTGGGCTTTGCCCTCACTGCCTTGCAACAGAACATCAACCTGTTCTACACCCCCACCCAGATCGCCAATGGCGAGGCACCGCTGGACACGCGCATACGCGCCGGCGGCATGGTCGAACAGGGCTCGGTGCAACGCTCCTCCGACTCGCTGGACGTGCGCTTCGTGGTCACCGATTTCAACAAGTCCGTACCCATCACTTACCGCGGCATCCTGCCAGACCTGTTCCGTGAAGGGCAGGGCATCGTGGCCTTGGGCAAGCTCAACGGCGACGGCGTGGTGGTGGCCGACGAAGTGCTGGCCAAGCATGACGAAAAGTACATGCCCCCTGAAGTCAGCAAGGCGCTGAAAGAAAGCGGCCAGGCGGCAACCCAGACGGGGGCGCGGCCATGAACGCAGCCTTGGTGATACCCGAACTCGGCCAACTGTCGATGATTCTGGCCATCTGCTTCGCGGCTGTGCAGGCCAGCCTGCCGCTGCTTGGGGCGTGGCGTGGTGACAGCTTGTGGATGAGCCTGGCGCGGCCCGCAGCCTGGGGGCAGTTCGCCTTTCTGACGTTCGCGTTCGCGTGCCTGACCCATGCCTTCATGACCGACAACTTTTCGGTTGCCTATGTGGCCAGCAACTCGAACAGTGCACTCCCGTGGTACTACAAGTTCAGCGCGGTCTGGGGGGCGCATGAAGGCTCCCTGCTGCTCTGGGCGCTGATTCTGGGGGGCTGGACCTTCGCCGTGTCGGTGTTCTCGCGGCAATTGCCCCAGGTGATGCTCGCCCGCGTGCTGGCGGTCATGGGCATGATCAGCGTGGGCTTTCTGAGCTTTTTGATCATCACCTCCAACCCGTTCCAGCGCCTGCTGCCGCAGGTGCCAGTCGACGGCCGGGACCTCAACCCGCTGCTGCAGGACATTGGCCTGATCGTGCATCCGCCAATGCTGTACATGGGCTACGTCGGTTTTTCGGTCGCCTTTGCCTTCGCCATCGCCGCCCTGCTCGGCGGGCGTCTGGATGCCGCCTGGGCCCGCTGGTCGCGGCCCTGGACCCTGGTGGCCTGGGCTTTCCTGGGCGTGGGTATCACCCTGGGTTCCTGGTGGGCGTATTACGAACTGGGCTGGGGTGGCTGGTGGTTCTGGGACCCGGTGGAAAACGCATCGTTCATGCCCTGGCTGGTAGGCACGGCGCTGATCCATTCCCTGGCAGTGACGGAAAAGCGCGGGGTGTTCAAGAGCTGGACCGTCCTGTTGGCCATCGCTGCGTTCTCACTGAGCCTGCTGGGGACGTTCCTGGTGCGTTCCGGGGTGCTCACCTCCGTGCATGCCTTTGCCGCCGACCCGTCGCGCGGCATTTTCATCCTGTTCTTCCTGCTGTTCGTGGTCGGCGGCTCACTGACCCTGTTCGCCTTGCGTGCGCCAGTGGTCAAGAGCCAGGTGGGGTTTGCCCTGTGGTCGCGCGAAACCCTGCTGCTGGCGAACAATCTGGTGTTGGTGGTCGCGGCATCGATGATTTTGCTGGGCACCTTGTACCCGCTGGTGCTCGATGCCCTGACCGGCGCCAAGCTCTCGGTAGGCCCGCCCTATTTCGATGCCCTGTTCCTGCCGCTTATGGCACTGCTGATGCTGGTGCTGGGAATAGGGGTGGTGGTGCGGTGGAAAGATACGCCTGGCAAGTGGCTACTGGGCATGATGACGCCGGTCCTGGTCGGCAGCGCCGTGCTGGCGCCGGTGGCGGGCCTGATCGTCGACGATTTCGACTGGCAGGTGCTGGCCACGTTCGCCCTGGCCGCCTGGGTAGTGCTCGGGGGGCTGCGCGATGTGCTCGACAAGACGCGCCACAAGGGGCTGCTCAGAGGGCTGCCTGGCCTAGGACGCAGTTACTGGGGCATGCAGGTCGCTCACCTGGGGCTTGCGGTGTGTGCCCTTGGGGTGGTGCTGTCGAGCAACAATAGCGCCGAGCGTGATCTGCGCATGGCCCCCGGCGAAAGCGTGGAGCTGGGCGGATATCATTTCCTGTTCCAGGGCGCCAGGCACTTCGAAGGGCCCAACTTCATTTCCGACAAGGGCACGGTGGTGGTCAGCCGCGAGGGTCGCCCGGTGGCCACCCTGCACCCGGAGAAGCGCCTGTACACCGTGCAGCAGTCGATGATGACCGAGGCCGGGATCGACGCAGGGTTTACCCGCGACCTGTACGTGGCCCTCGGGGAGCCTTTGGAAAACGGTGCCTGGGCGGTGCGTGTGCACATCAAGCCCTTTGTCCGCTGGATCTGGCTGGGCGGTCTGTTGACTGGCCTGGGCGGGTTGCTGGCGGCCCTCGACCGGCGCTACCGCGTCAAGGTCAAGTCCCGGGTGCGCGAGGCCCTGGGTGTGTCTGGAGCAGTTGCATGAAACGTTGGTTGATGGTCGTCCCCCTGGCGGTGTTCCTGCTGGTGGCGGTGTTCCTGTACAAAGGTTTGTTTCTCAAGCCCGATGAATTGCCCTCGGCCATGATCGGCAAACCGTTCCCGGTCTTTTCGCTGGCCTCCACCCAGGGCGACCGTACGCTTACCCAGGCAGACCTGCAGGGCCGGCCTGCGCTGGTCAACGTCTGGGCCACCTGGTGCGCGTCGTGCAAGGTCGAGCATCCTTATCTCAACCAGCTGGCTTCCCAGGGTGTGGTCATCTATGGGGTGAACTACAAGGACGACAACGCCGCAGCGCAGAAGTGGCTGACCGAGTTCCACAACCCCTACCTGCTGGACATCAGTGACGAGCAGGGCAGCCTGGGGCTGGACCTGGGTGTCTACGGTGCGCCGGAGACGTTCCTGATCGATGGCGATGGCGTGATTCGCTACAAGCATGTGGGCGTGGTCGACGCCAGTGTCTGGCGCGAGCAGTTGGCGCCACGCTACCAGGCGCTGCTCGACGAGGCGACGCCATGAAGCGCTGGTTCGCAGCCCTGACCTTGAGCCTGTGCGTCGGTGGGGTGGCCAAGGCCGCCATCGATACCTATCAGTTTCGTGACCAGGCCGAGCGTGAGCGCTATCAGCAACTGACCAAGGAATTGCGCTGCCCCAAGTGTCAGAACCAGGATATCGCCGACTCCAATGCACCCATTGCGGCTGACCTGCGCCGGGAAATATTCCGCATGCTGGGTGAGGGCAAGAGCAACCAGCAGATCGTCGACTTCATGGTCGACCGTTACGGTGATTTCGTGCGCTATAAGCCTGCGCTGAGCGGCCGGACCTGGTTGCTCTGGTTTGGCCCGGGCATTCTGCTGGTCGGCGGGTTCGCCGTATTGGCGGTGATTGTACGGCGTCGTCGCCTGGCGGCCGTGCAAGGCACTGATGAATTGTCAGCCGAGGAGCGCGCACGGCTGGCCAACCTGCTGGAAAAAGAACGCACCCATGACTGAATTCTGGCTTAGCGCGGGCTTGTTGCTGCTCGCGGCCCTCAGCTTTCTGCTGATCCCGATCCTGCGTGGCCGTCGCCACCAGCAGGAGCAAGACCGCACGGCGCTCAACGTGGCGCTCTATCAGGAACGCATCGCCGCGCTGGCCGCGCAGCAAGCATCGGGTGTGCTCGATGACCTGCAATTGAGTCAGGGCCGTGACGAAGCCGCCCGTGAGTTGCTGGCCGACACCGAGGGCGCCGAACCCGCCAGGCAGCGTCAAATGGGCAAGGCCTTGCCGTTGCTGGCAGCGGTTCTGGTGCCGCTGCTGGCGTTGGGGCTGTACCTGCACTTCGGTGCGGCGGACAAAGTGGCCCTTACCCAGGAATTTGCCCAGGCGCCTAAGTCGATGGAAGAAATGACGGCACGCCTGGAGCGAGTGGTTCAGGCACAACCTGAGTCGGCCGAGGCGGTGTACTTCCTGGGCCGTGCCTACATGGCCGAACAACGCCCTGCCGAGGCGGCCCGCACGTTCGAGCGCGCAGTAGCCCTGGCCGGTCGCCAGCCCGAGTTGCTGGGCCAGTGGGCCCAGGCCCTGTATTTCGCGGCCGACAAGCGCTGGAGTGGGCAACTGCAGGCATTGACTGACGAGGCGCTGAAAGCCGATCCCAATGAGGTCACCAGCTTGGGGCTGCGTGGCATTGCGGCATTTGAAGGTGAGCGCTATCAGGAGGCTATCGAGTACTGGAAACGGCTGTTGGCGCAGTTGCCGCAAGGGGATGCGTCGCGCGCGGCATTGCAGGGTGGCATTGACCGTGCAGCTGAGCGGTTGGGCACTCAGTCAGCTCAGGTGCCGGCACCTGCTGCGGTGCGTTTGAAGGTGCGGGTGGAATTGGCGCCGGCTTTGCGGGACAAGGTCAAGGCACAGGACACCGTCTTCATTTTTGCCCGCGCCAGCAGCGGCCCGCCCATGCCACTTGCCGCCAAGCGGGTGACGGTGGCGCAGTTGCCCATCGAGGTCGAGCTTTCAAATGCGGATGCGATGATGGCGCAGATGAAACTGTCCGATTTCGCCGAAGTCCAACTGGTTGCGCGCGTTTCCAAGGACGGGCAACCGACCCGCGGCGAGTGGGTTGGCCAGAGCGCGCCTTTGCCCAACACGACCCAGGCCCAGCAGCGCCTGATCATCGACAGCCCTGATTCGTAAGAGAGTTCCCTATGCACGCGACGGTACGCCTTACCCTGATCACCCTGGCACTGGGTTTGTCGGCCTGTACGGTGCATGGCCCTGCTTCGCAGCCTGAGCCCGAACCGCCGATCGAACGGCTGCCGCCCAAGGGGCCGGTGGTCAAGCCGCTGCCAGGTGGACAGCCTGCTGGACCTGGGAGCAAGCCTGCACCCCCAGCCAAACCAGTGCCGCGCACCTCGGCAAGCTTTGCCCCGCCGCCGGGCGGGGCGAGCCACTGGGACCCCAAGTTGGGCGTGTACGTGCTGGACAAAAAACCCAACACGTTCTACCGCCAACGGACGTATTACCGGTTCGACAACGGCTGGAGCTGGTCGGTGAGCCCGGATGGGCCTTGGCAGCAGACCGATAGCAGTGGTGTGCCTGGAGGGCTGGGGCGGGCGTTTGGGCAGTAGATTTTTCGGCACCGCACCGGCCGCGATGGGCCGCACAACGGCGTTAATTGTGTAAGTGGTACAGCCAAAAACCGGGGCCGCTGCGCGGCCCATCGCGGTACAAGACCGCTCCTACACGAAATGGGCTAGCCCTGAATGTTGTGCAAGGCAGTTGCACCGCAAAGAGCAAGATGAATTCTTAGTACTTAAGACATTTCATGCTAAAGAGCGTCAGTGCCATCGAGACCGTCAATCTTGATCTTGCTTCTAAGCGCGCGGTAGTTCAGGCGCCGCAGATCGCGACTTCAGGAGGCCGAGCGCAGGGCTTGCGGAGGGAGGTGACAGGCATGGATGCCTGTCAAGCGCTGGGCCCCAGGATGGGGCCTGCAGCGCGGTCCTCCCGGGAGCAAGCCCGGAGCGAGGGAACCCCGAAGCGCAGCGTAGGGGCCGGATGATAGGAGCAGGCGGTTTTTGCTTACTTTTTGACAAGACAAAAAGTGAGCCGCCGTAAGGGCGGAAAGGTGATTATGCGCCACCCTAACTATTGAATACCAACTCAATATAAATGCCCACACTGATACTCAGAGTTCGGACATCAAAGTTCAAATCCCGCCGAGTTTGATTCAAAACCCGGGTAACTACTAAGCTAAGCGCCCGCCCACAAACCCCACTCCCACCTCCCATAAAGTCCCCACCGACAATACCCATTGACTGTACCACCCACCCCCTCCGCATAATCCCCAACCCACCCGGAGGCCCCATGCACAAGACAATCCTGGTCCTGGTCGAAACCGTAGACACCTACCTACCCCTGCTGACCAACGCCGGCTACCACCTGATCCTCGCCCAAACCCCCGACCTGCGCGCCCAAGCCATCGAGCAAAACGGCCCCCGCATCGACGCCGTCCTCACCCGCGGCCCCCTCGGCCTGACCGCCCAGGAAATCGACGCACTGCCCAACCTGCAGATCATCTGCGTCATCGGCGCCGGCTATGAGCAGGTCGACCTGCAAGCCGCCCATGCCCGCCACATCACCGTCACCAACGGCGCCGGCGCCAACGCTGACGCTGTGGCCGATCACGCCATGGCTATGCTCCTGGCCCTGCTGCGCAACATCCCACAAGCCGACGCCAGTACCCGGCGCGGCCAATGGCAGCGCGTGATCAGCCCATCGGTCACTGGCAAACGCCTGGGCATTCTGGGCATGGGCGCCGTTGGCCGAGCCATCGCCAAGCGCGCGCATCAAGGGTTCGACATGCCCGTAAGCTACTACAACCGAACACCACGTCCGGCATTGCCCTACACCGGCTACGACAGCGTCCTGGCCCTGGCCGAGGCAGTCGATATTCTCGTGGTCGCCACACCCGGCGGCGCCGATACACGCCACCTGGTGGATGCACAGGTGCTGCACGCACTCGGCCCCCAGGGCTACCTAGTCAACATCGCGCGGGCCAGCGTCGTCGATACCCAGGCGCTGACCCAGGCACTGCAGGGCGGGCAATTGGCCGGTGCGGCCCTGGACGTGTTCGATGAGGAACCTGACGTTCCCGACACCCTCAAGTCGCTGCCGAACACGGTATTGACGCCCCATGTCGCCGGACAATCGCCAGAAGCGGCAGAAGCCACGGTGACGTTGGTGCTGCGTAACCTCGATGCTTTTTTCGCCGGCAAGCCAGTGCTGACACCGGTGCTTCATTAAGCCCCATACTGCCAAATGCCTGCACAAGGGCAGGCAACAAGGAGCGTATCCATGCAACTTGAAATCTTCCAGGTCGACGCCTTCAGTGCCGAACCCTTCGGCGGCAACCCGGCTGCGGTCATCCCGCTCGATCACTGGCTACCCGATGCCGTGCTGCAGCGCATCGCCGAGGAAAACAACCTTTCCGAAACGGCGTATTTCGTACGCAACGGCGAGGCGTTCGACCTGCGCTGGTTCACGCCCACCGTGGAAGTGGACCTGTGCGGCCACGCCACGCTGGCCTCGGCCTACGTGTTGTTCGAACACCTCAATGAACCGGCGCAGGTGCTGCGCTTCAATACCCGCAGCGGTGAACTGCGGGTAACTCGTCAAGCGGACGGCCTGCTGGCCATGGATTTCCCCGCTCGCCAACCAGAGGCCCAGCCCGTGCCAGCCGGTCTGTTGCAGGCGTTGGGCCTGCAACAGGCGCTGGCGGTATATCGCAGCGACGACTACGTGGTGGTGGTCGATGACCCTGGATTGCTCGACACCCTCACGCCAGATTTTGTCGCGCTGGCCGGCTTTGACGTGCGCGGCATCGCCGTGACGGCGGCGGGGCGTGGGTTCGATTTCGTGACGCGCTGGTTCGGGCCACGCGTGGGGGTCAATGAAGACCCGGTGACCGGCTCGGCCCATACCTCGCTCGCACCGATCTGGGCACAACGGCTAGGCAAGCAGTCGCTTGAGTGCGAGCAGGGCGGTGCGCGCAAGGGCCAGCTGCGCTGCGTGCTACCGGGCAATGGCCGGGTGATCATCAGTGGGCGGGCGGCGTTGTTCATGCGCGGTACCGTCTACCTATAGGACGGCCCTGTCGTCACGGACAATGCGCGAGCCGACACCAAGGCTTGCCAAATCCGGACAATGCTGCGAAAAGGACGGCATTTTCGTAGCGGCTGGAGCCTGCGCATGAACCAAGAACTGCAAATCATCGACCTGGTCGAGGGCGACGGCAAGGCGGCCGTCAAAGGTGCCCTGATCACTACCCAATACACCGGATGGCTGGCCGATGGCACCGAGTTCGACTCCTCCTGGTCACGCGGCAAGCCGTTTCAATGCGTGATCGGTACCGGGCGCGTTATCAAGGGGTGGGACCAGGGCATCATGGGCATGCGCGTTGGCGGCAAGCGCAAGCTGTTGGTGCCCGCGCACCTGGGCTACGGGGCGCGTAGCGTCGGATCGATTCCACCTGATTCGGACCTTGCGTTCGAAATCGAGCTGCTTGAGGTGCTGACGCGCGACGACTGACTGGATGGCCCCGTAATGCCCGTGCCAGACGCCTGGCACCGTGGCAGCGGGGAACAAAACGGGTTTTTGGCACTCTGAACCGAACCCGTCGTCAAGGAAGGCACTCACTGCAAAAGGCGCCCTGTGCTCGTCCGGGCGATGCGCGGGTGACCCGTTTGTCACACGAGCCTGCATTGATGAAGTTGATTCCACACCTGCATCGTCGCCGTCATTGGTTGCTGGGCCTGGCCCTGACCGCCGTAGGCGTACCGCTGGCGCTGGACGCCGTCGAGAGCCGCGCGCAACCGGTCGATGGCACCCAGACCCTGGTGTTTCTGCGCCATGCCGAAAAACCCGGTGAAGGCTTAGGCCAATTGAACTGCCAGGGCCTGAACCGTGCGCTGGACCTGGCCACGGTTTTACCCGAACGTTTCGGCAAGGCCGATTACGTGTTTGCCGCCAACCCGTCCCGGCACGTGGAGGAGGGCGCCGATGACCAAAGCTACAGCTACCTGCGTCCGCTCATGACCATCAGCCCCAGTGCCATTCGCCTTGGCCTGCCGGTCAACATCGACTACAGCGCCAACGACACCGATGACCTGGCCGACGAACTGCTCAGCAACAAGTACCGTAACGCGACCATCTATACCGCGTGGTCTCACGGCTACCTGCCGGACCTGATCAATACCGTCGCCCAGAAGGCTGTCGGCAAGGAGCACGTCATCACCGAGGATTGGCAGGATGGGGATTTCGACACCCTCTATGTCCTGACCCTGGACTGGCACGATGGCAAGGCCAGCCTGCGCAGCCGCAACGTGCGTCAGGGGCTCGATGACGGTGAGCATAGCTGCCCGACCTGATCCGCTGGTACTGTTGAGCCAGGATGCTGAACAGGGACGAAAGATGAAGCGTCAGGTGACGGTGATAGGGGGTGGCGTGGTCGGGCTGGCGACGGCCTATGCGCTGGTGCAGGAAGGCCATTGCGTAGAATTGATCGAGGCCCACGACACCTTGGGGGCGGCCACCAGCTTTGCCAATGGCGGTCAATTGTCCTACCGCTACGTCGCGCCACTGGCTGATGCGGGCGTGCCGTGGCAGGCGCTGGGGTGGTTGCTGCAGGGCGATTCCCCGCTGCGCCTGCGCCTGCGTCTGGACCCGGCGCAGTGGCGCTGGCTGTTGGCCTTTACCCTGGCATGTCGACGCGGCGTCAATCGGCGCAACGCCGCCGTCTTGCTTGACCTTGCCCTGCACAGCCAGGCGGTGTTGGCCCAGTGGCGCCAAGCCCAGGACCTCGGCGACTTTGCCTGGCGCCGCAATGGCAAGCTTGTAGCGTTTCGCAGCGAGTCCCAGTTCAAGCGCAGCCGTCTGCAACTGACCGATCCTGATCAGCAGCAGGTACTGGGCGCTGCTGAGCTGCGGGCTCTGGAACCTGCGCTGCAAGAGTCGCCCTTCGTGGGTGGCGTATTCACCCCGGACGAAGAGGTGGGCGACTGCCATGCCTTCTGCCTGCGCCTGGCCGCCGCGCTGCAAGCCTCCGGCCAATGCCGGTTCCGGCTCGGTCAGCCGGTGACCCAGCTGCTTCACCGTGGGCATCAGGTGGTAGCGCTGCGCCTTGGCCACGAAGAACTGGCAGTCGATCAGTTGGTGCTGTGCGCCGGTTACCGCAGCGCTGCGTTGAAGTTGCCAGGGGTGAACATTCCGATCTATCCACTCAAAGGGTACAGCCTGACTGCGCCGCTAGCATCAGGGCAGCGTGCGCCTGAAATCAGCCTGACGGACTACGAGCGCAAGATCGTCTATGCCCGGCTGGATCGGCAACTGCGCGTTGCGGCCATGGTGGACATCGTGGGGCAGGACGAGGCGCTGGACAAGCGCCGGTTGCAGAGCATGCGACGCCTGGCCCTGGAGACACTGCCCCACGCCGCCGATTATGCCCACGCGGTGGAGTGGGCCGGCATGCGACCGGCGACGCCCACCGGTGTGCCGATCATCGGCGCAACGCCTTATCGCAACCTTTGGCTCAACCTTGGCCATGGCGCGCTGGGCTTCACCCTGGCCTGCGGCAGTGGCCAGCGGCTGGCCAGAATGATCGGTTGAGCAGGCCCTGCGCAGGGTCGGTTGCCGATCCCGCGCAGGTTGCGCCGTGGTGCCCTAGCGGCCGAGCCGCATCGGCCAGCCTATGACCTTCTTTACCCGAGGGGTCGCGTAGGTGCGGACCTTGGACGTACTCAGACCCAGGCGCACCAGCGACTCGGCGATGGTCACCGCCGCGCTGACCCCATCGACCACCGGTACCCCGGTGCGCTGGCGGATCTGCTCGTCCAGCCCAGCCATGCCTCCGCATCCCAGGCAGATGACCTCGGCCCTGTCATCGCGTACGGCCCGTTCGGCCTGCTCGACGATGGCCTCGACAGCGCGCTGCGGATCGGCCTCGAGCTCCAGCACCGCCAGGCCGCTGGCGCGTACCGAGGCGCACCGATCGTAGAGCCCGGAGAGTTTGAGGCGGTCCTCGATCAAGGGCACGGTACGGTCCAGGGTGGTGACCACCGAGTAAGCGTGGCCCAGGTACATGGCGGTACTGGCGGCGGCATCGGTGATGTCCACCACCGGCACGTTCAGCAGCTCCTGCAAGCCTTCACGGCCGTGCTCGCCATAACCGGCCTGGATCACGGCATCATAGGGACCCTCATAGGCCAGTACCCGATCCATCACGGCGATAGCGGCCAGGTAACTCTCGAAGTTGCCCTCCACCGATTCTGCGCCGAACCACGGCGTTAGGCCGATGATCTCGGTGCCCGGCGCCGCCACGGCGCGGGCCTGCTCGGCGATGGCCTCGGTGATGGCTTCGGTGGTGTTGACGTTGGCAATCAGGATTCGCATGGGCAGTCCTCCTTGTTCAGTGGCTGCTGTGGTCGACGGCGATGCATTCGCCGCTGACGTCGTGGTAATGACGGTTGCGCGGCGCGATCAACAGGTACAGGGCGGCGGCGATGCCAGCCCCGATCAGCCACGAGAAGGGCGCGACGCTGTGGAAGTTGGGTACCAGGGCCAGCACGATGGCCAGCAGGGCCGCCGGCACGAACGCCGCGACCGCGCGCAGGTTGATGCCCTTGGTGTAGTGATACGCGCCGGCCGGGTCTTCGCTGTAGAGCTGCGGGACGTTGATGCAGCCTTTGCGCAGCAGCCAGTAGTCGGACATGATCACCCCGTACAACGGGCCCAGCAATGCACCCAGGCCGGAGAGGAAGTAGACGATCACCAAGGGGCTGTTGTACAGGTTCCACGGCAGGATCAGCACCGCCAGCGTGGCGCTGATCAGCCCCGCGCGGCGGAAGTTGAGGTGACGCGGTGCCAGGTTGCTGAGCACGAAGGCCGGCGCCACGAAGTTGGCCATGATATTGACCGCGACCGTGACGATCAGGAACGACAGGCAGCCCAGCACCAGGAAGGTGGTGTTAGGAATGGCTGCGACGATCTGGGTGGGGCTGTCGATGATCTGGCCGTTGATCTTGAATTGAGCGCCGCACAGCACGACGGTAATCACGGCAAACACCAGGATGTTCACCGGCAGGCCCCAGAAATTGCCGACGCGAATGGTCTTGCGGCACGGCGAGGAGCGGGCGAAGTCGCAGAAGTTGAGCACCAGCGTGCCGTAGATGGCCAGCCACAAGGCACCGCCGGCAAAGATGTTACGCCACATCTCGTAGCCGCTCAGGGGCTCTGCCACCGACCAGGCGATGCGGGTGTCGGCCTTGAAGTACATGAACACCGCCAGCGCCGCGACCGTTACCAGGATGACAGGGCCTGCGAAGGCTTCGTAGCGACGCACCATCTCCATGCCGTAGGCGAGGATCACCAGCTGCACCAGCCAGATGGCCACGAAACAGGCCCAGCCCAGGCTGGAAAGGCCAAGGATGCTGTCGTGGTCATAGGCTGCCATTTGCGGCCAGACGGCGCTGAGCAGCACGCGCAGGACCACTGAGGCCAGGTAGGTCTGGATGCCAAACCAGGCGATGGCGATGACCGCACGTATCAGCGCCGGGATCTGCGCGCCGTGAATGCCGAAGGCGATGCGGCTGATGACCGGGAAGGGTACGCCGGTTTTCTGCCCCATGTAGCCCGACAGGTTCATGAAGAAGTACACCAGGGCCGCGCCAATGGCCAACGACAGCAATATCTGCCAGCCGCCCAGGCCCAGGGCGAACAGGCCCATGGCAAATGAATAGTTGGCGATGTTGTGCACATCGTTGGTCCACAGCGCGAAGATGCTGTAACGGCCCCAGCGGCGTCCGGCGATGCGCGTGGGGGCCAGGTCCCGGTTGTGCAGGCGAGGGCTCAGTGCCATGTCCGGCATCGTGTCGGCCGGGGTTGGGTGGGTCGGGGTGCTGGCGACGGATAGTTCAGGGGCAAGGTTGAGGCTGCTACTCATTCCGGCGGGCTCCTGATGCACGTTGACTGCGATGAGCGGGCAGCGCACGGGCTCGCCATCTCGTCGGTGCAGCTTTGGCATCTCGGGTTCTGGGCGCGGCGGCCGACGGTCAATCGGCGTCGCGGGTTCTTGTGTATTTATGTTCGTTGAAACTTGTATACAAAACACAAGCACAGTAAAGCCATTTCCATGCCAGCTTGGGTAAGCGACCACCAAGGTGTTCATTCGGAAAGCGGGTATATTGCGGTAACAAGCTGAAAAATCAGGTTTTTAAACTGACCATAAAGTCAATAATTGTTTGAATTCATGGGCTTAGTTGATCAGTTAGTCAGCATTCAATGAGCGCTTCATGTAACACATCGGGGCTTAATCGGTGCAAGTGCACACAAAAATGGCACTTAAGGTGACATTAGTGTGTACAAAAAATAGACAATCCGAGATGGCGTCCCTTCGTGGCCTTGCCATGTAAAATACGACTCCGCTTACCGATGTGACCTGACATGACCTCTCCGATTGCCGCCCTCGAGCAGCATCTGCTTGCCGCCCTGAACCCCGCCCCTGAAGAAACCCGTCGTCTTTTCCACGGTCGTGGCCGTTGCTGGCCTGGTCTTGAGCAAATCACGGTGGACTGGCTTCAAGGCGTGTTGTCGGTCGCCTTGTTCCGTGAGCCCCCGGAAGGACAATTGGCAGCGCTTGAGGCGATGCTGTTGCGGCTGTCGCGCCTTGAGCAGTGGACAGGCCAGGCGATCCTGCTGCAACACCGTTACCTGCCCGACAGCCCCGGTCAATGGCTGGTGGGCGAGCCGTGTCAGCAACGTGAAGTGATCGAGGACGGTCTGACCTACCTGCTGGACCTGGGGGTACGCCAGAACAATGGCTTGTTCCTGGACATGCGCCTTGGTCGCCGGTGGGTGCGCGCCCAGGCCAAGGGGCAGCGCGTGCTGAACCTGTTTGCCTACACCTGTGGTTTTTCGGTGGCGGCGATTGCAGGTGGCGCCGAGCAGGTGGTGAACCTGGACATGGCCAAATCGGCACTGTCCCGAGGGCGCGATAACCACCGCCTTAACCAGCACGACCCGTCCCGGGTGGCCTACCTGGGCCATGAGCTGTTCAAGTCGTGGGGCAAGGTGCGCAAATACGGGCCTTACGATCTGATCATCATCGATCCGCCTACCTTCCAGCGCGGTAGCTTCGTGCTGACCCAGGACTACGCGAAGATACTGCGGCGCTTGCCTGAGCTGTTGAATGAAGGTGGGACGGTGTTGGCCTGTGTGAACGACCCGGGCATCGGGCCTGAGTTCTTGATCGAGGGCATGGCCGAGCACGCGCCCGGCCTTGCCTTCGTCGAACGCCTGCAGAACCCGCCCGAGTTTCCGGATGTGGATCCGGCTGGGGGGTTGAAGGCGTTGGTGTTTCGGTTGGGTGGATGGGGCGGGCCCACGCGGCGAAGCTCAAGCCCCTAGGCGCGTGCGCGGCTGACCCCGCTCAGCCCGCTTCACTGACCGGTATAAATCTGATCGAACACGCCCCCATCGTTGAAATGCGTTTTCTGCACGGTGCGCCAGTCACCAAAGGTCTTCTCGACCGAGAGGAATTCAACCTTGGGGAAACGGTCGGTGTACTTGGCCAACACAGTCGCATCGCGTGGGCGCAGGTAGTTCTGGGCGGCGAGTTCCTGGGCCGCCGGGGACCACAGGTATTTCAGGTATTCCTCGGCCACCGCCTGAGTGCCTTTGCGGGCGACGACTTTATCGACCACGCTCACCGGCGGCTCGGCTTCGGCCGACACGCTTGGGTAAACCACCTCGAACTGATCGCGACCGAATTCGCGGGCGATCATTTCGGCTTCGTTCTCGAACGTCACCAGCACATCGCCAATCTGGTTGGTCATGAACGTGGTGGTGGCGGCGCGACCACCGGTGTCGAGCACCGGCGCCTGCTTGAACAGCTTGCCGACGAACGCGCGCGCCTTGTTCTCGTCACCGCCTTGCTTGAGCACATAGCCCCACGCCGACAGGTAGGTGTAGCGGCCGTTACCCGAGGTCTTGGGGTTGGGTACGATGACCTGTACGCCATCCTTGAGCAGGTCGGGCCAGTCTTTCAATGCCTTGGGGTTGCCTTTGCGCACGATGAACACCGTGGCAGAGGTGAACGGCGCACTGTTGTTCGGCAGGCGCGTGACCCAGTTGTCAGGGATCAGTTTGCCGTTGTCGACCAAGGCATTGATGTCGGTTGCCATGTTCATGGTGATCACGTCGGCCGGCAGGCCATCGATCACCGCGCGCGCCTGTTTGCTCGAGCCACCGAAGGACATCTGCACATTGACCTTCTCGTTATGCTCGGCCTCCCAGTGCTTCTGGAAGGCGGGGTTGTAATCCTTGTAGAAGTCACGCATCACGTCGTAGGAAACGTTCAGCAAGGTCGGGGCAGCGTGGGCCAGGGTGCCGAAGGCCAGGCTGGCGGCGGCCAGCGAGACGGTGAAGAACTTTTTCACGACGCATTCCTTATGGGTATGAATGTTGGGCAATGTGCCAGCGACTATAGCGTCTTGTTCTTCAGGTATTAAAGAATCAATGCGTCTTTGCTTATATGCGCTGGCCGATTGGCGGTCCTGGCAGTTGTCCCGGGGCTTTGCCCACCTGATTACTCGCTCAGCCTTCAAGGTGAGCGAGCCCTTCAGGTCTCGTCAGGGGCGCCTCATTCAACCGGATTTCGGGAACAACGCGTTTCCACACCGGGCACAAAACGCCGCGCCACTCTCATGGGATTTCTTGCTGCAGGTCGGGCAAGCGTGCTGCAGTTGTTCTCCCCGCATGGCATTGGCGAGCTCGGCCGTAAAGATCCCGGTCGGCACCGCGATGATCGAGTAGCCGATGATCATCACCAGTGAAGACAGTACCTGGCCCAATGGCGTTCTGGGCACGATATCGCCGAACCCGACCGTGGTCAGCGTGACGATGGCCCAGTAGATCCCCTTGGGAATGCTCGTGAAGCCATGTTCCGGGCCTTCGATCACATACATGAGGGTGCCGAACACGGTGACCAGCGTCGAGACGCTGACCAGAAACACGATGATCTTCTGCTTGCTGCCGCGCAGGGCATCGAGCAGGTAATTGGCCTGCTTGAGGTACGGGCTGAGCTTGAGCACACGGAAGATCCGCAACATGCGGATGACCCTCACGATCAGCAGGTACTGCGCGTCGCTGTAGTACAGCGCGATGATGCCCGGCACGATCGCCAGCAGATCCACCAGGCCGTAGAAGCTGAACGCGTAGCGCAAGGGCCGGGGCGAGCAGTACAACCGTGTCAGGTATTCGCACAGGAAAATGGCGGTAAAGCCCCATTCGATCGCGGCCAGCAGGCCCCCGTACCCGCGATGCACCTCGTCGATGCTGTCCAGGATGACCGTGACCAGGCTGGCCAGGATGATCAGCAACAGGGTCTTGTCGAAGCGTCTTCCGGCCACGGTATCGCTCTGGAAGACGATCACGTAAAGCCGCTCGCGCAGGCTTGCAGGTTTGTTCATTGGCTCTGTCCATCGTGAAGTCGGCTGAGCCTATGGGGTGCCTTTCAGCTATGCAAGCGCCCCGGGGTCTGGCGTTTGCCAAGCTTCAGGTGACGACCGAAGTGGATGAGCCAGCAGGCGGCGACGAAGGGTGCCGTGAGCGCCGGGACCGGCAGCCTGCTCAAAAGCGGCTGCAACGCCAGCGCCAGGCCGATGGCCAGCAGCGTGACCCAGGGTTTTTCCCCTTGTCGGCTGAAAGCCAGGGCTGCCAGGGCTGCGTTGAATCCATACAGCCCCATCCATGCTGACTGCGCATCACCCACGAGCAGTGCCAGACCTGCACCCGCGGCAGAGCCTATGACCGCCCAGAGACAAGCATACGGGTTGGCGATCAATAGGCCGACGATGATCAGCAGCCCGGCCAGGGGTTGATCGAGCAGGAAAATCTGCCCGACCCCTCTTGCCAGGGCACTCGCCAGGTCGGCCTCGACCACCACAGGTGCTGTAGCCGTCTGCACGAATAGCAACGTGCCCCAGCCCAGCAGTACGAAGGGCGCCGTGTAGGCGACCAGCAGCTTGCCCCCCCGCTTGCGCCATTGGTGGGTGATGATGCTGGACAGGCCGGCGGCAGCGATTACCAGCGGTGGCTGAATGATCGACCAGGGCAGCACCGCGCTGATCAACAAACCGATGAGCACGCCGTTGTAGCTGTACAGCCCAGCCTGTCGATCGGCGCGGTCGTAGCCGCGGGCCTGTGCCGCCAGCAGGCCTGCCAGCGCGCCAAGCAGCGCGCCGCCCAGCAGCGCCGGTGCGGTCAACAAGATCGCCAGCAGGCAGCATAGCCCGCACAAGGGGTTACGCAGCAACAGCACCTGGCTGAAGCCGTTTAGCAGCGCCGTGGCCCAGTCGGGGCACGGGTTTACGAAATTTTTGGTGTACATGGGGCAGTCAGTGAGGTGGATGGGAGGGCGGTGGGCCTCTTTGGGCCTCGATTTTCCGCAGGTCTGGTACATCGGTGTTCGGGGAGGGCTGCGCCCTCCATTCGCGGGGCAAGCCCGCTCCCACAAGGTCTTGAGCTGCGCCCCAAATGTTGGACATCCGTCCACTTTTGGGGTTTTTATGCGCAGGTATTCAAAGCAGTTCAAGCTGTCAGCCATTCAGGCCTTTCTTGATCGCGGGTATGGCTTTCGCCATGTTGCCGCACAGTTCCAAATGGATCCGACGCTCCTTCGTCGCTGGGTCGTGGCCTACCGTACGCACGGTCAGGCCAGTCTGGAGAAAACAGGCCGCCATTACAGCGCCGAGTTCAAGCTCGCCGTTCTTCATCATAAATGGCGCGAAGACCTTTCGTTGCGTGCCACGTCAGCGCTTTACAACCTCGGCAATTCCACACTGGTTCGCAGTTGGGAGGAACAGTATTACAGTGGCGGACATCAACCCCGACCGCCCCGTAAGAAGCCAGTGATTACCGCGATGCCTAAAGCACCCCGCAAGTCTGAAGACGTTTCATCCACGCCTACTGAGCAACTCACTCGCGAGCAGTTGCTGACAAGGCTAGCCCAGCTCGAAGCGGAGAACGCCTATCTAAAAAAGCTCGAGGAGCTAGACGAGGAGAAGGCGAAGAAGAAGATAGCCAGGAAAAAACCCGGCTAGTCGCGGCGCTACGTAAGCTTTACCCGCTTGCCTGGCTGCTCAAAGCAGCTCATTTGTCGCGCAGCACTTATTATTACCAGCTCGGCGTGCTCGAGGCTGGGGATCGGTGTGCCTCGCTCAAAACGTTGATACAAGACATCAGCCACCGGCACCGCGGCCGCTACGGGTATCGGCGAGTCACCTCTACGCTGCGTAGCGAAGGGCAATCGGTTAACAGTAAGAAGGTACGCCGTCTGATGGCCGAACTGGACCTGAAATGTACAGTGCGCCCCAAGAAGTACAAATCTTATCGGGGGCTAATGGGCGAAGCCGCCCCCAACATCCTTAAGCGCGACTTCCGCGCAGACCAGCCAAATCAAAAGTGGGTAACGGATGTTACCGAGTTCAAAGTGGCAGGTGAGAAGCTATACCTTTCTCCGATCATGGATCTTTATAACGGCGAGATCGTTGCCTATCGTACCGACTCCCGACCCCGATTTACCTTGGTAGGCGAAATGTTGGAGACAGCAATCAATAGGCTACCAGCTAACAGCCGGCCGCTCTTGCACTCAGATCAAGGCTGGCATTATCGATACCCTGACTACTGCAAGCGGTTGAAAGAAGCAGGGCTTGAACAGAGCATGTCACGCAAGGGCAACTGCCTGGACAACGCGGCGATGGAAAGCTTTTTTGGGACGCTCAAATCGGAGTACTTCCACCGTGAGCGCTTCGCAAGCGTGGCTGAGCTTAAGGCGGGGTTGGCTGAATACATCCATTATTACAACCATGATCGAATCAAAATGAAGCTCAACGGCCTGAGCCCTGTGGCTTACAGGACTCAGGCTGAGATAGGCTAACCAACTGTCCAACATTTGGGGCGCAGCTCATCTGCGCTGTGCCATGGAGCGGCGCGCATCCTGTGGAAGGGGGCTTGCCCCGCGACTGGGGCGCAGAGCGCCACCGGGGATCTCAGTTCAACGTCTCGATCCGCAGCGTGTTGGTCGAGCCTGGCTTGCCGAAAGGCACACCGGCAGTGATCAGAAGCGTGTCGCCACGGTTAGCCATGCCTTGGGCCTGGGCAATTTCCAGCGCAGTGGAAACCACTTCGTCCACTTGGCGTAGGCGGTCATTCACTACCGAATGCACGCCCCAGGCTACGCTCAGGCGGCGAGCGGTGTTCAGGTTCGGCGTCAGGTTGAGGATCGGTGCCCGTGGCCGCTCGCGCGCAGCACGCAGAGTCGAGGCGCCCGACTCGCTGTAGTTGACCAGCACCGCCACCGGCAGGATGCCGCTGATGCGGCGGATGGCGCAGCTGATGGCGTCCGATACGGTGGCCTCGGCTTTCGGCCGGCCGACGTCGAGCTGGGCCTGGTAGTCCGGGCCGTTCTCCACCTGGCGGATAATCTTGCTCATCATCTGCACGGCTTCGAGCGGGTAGTCACCCGAGGCCGTCTCCGCCGACAACATCACAGCGTCCGCACCTTCGGCCACGGCGTTGGCCACGTCGGTGACTTCGGCACGGGTCGGTGCTGGCGAGAAACGCATCGATTCGAGCATCTGCGTAGCCACTACCACCGGTTTACCCAGCTGCCGGCAGGTGCCGATGATGCGCTTCTGAATCTGCGGCACGCTCTCGGCCGGTACTTCCACGCCCAGGTCGCCACGGGCCACCATGATCGCGTCTGCCAGTTCGGCGATGGCTTGCAGTTGTTCAACCGCCGAGGGCTTCTCGATCTTGGCCATCAGGTAGGCGCGTTCGCCAATCAGCTGTCGCGCTTCAAGGATGTCCTCGGGGCGCTGTACAAATGACAGGGCCACCCAATCCACGCCCAGCTCCAGGCCGAAAGCCAGGTCGCGGCGGTCTTTTTCGGTGAGCGGGGAGAGGTCGAGCACCGCTTGCGGCACGTTGACGCCCTTGCGGTCGGACAGCTCGCCACCGTTCAGCACTTCGGTGTCGATCGCATCGCTGTGTTTGGCGGTAACACGCAGGCGCAACTTGCCGTCGTCCAGCAGCAGGTCCATGCCAGGTTCCAGCGCCGCGATGATTTCCGGGTGCGGCAGGTTGACCCTGCTGCTGTCGCCTGGAGTCTTGTCCAGGTCCAGGCGCAAGGCTTGACCGCGTTGCAAGTGCACCTTGCCTTCGGCAAAACGACCCACCCGCAGCTTGGGGCCTTGCAGGTCCATGAGAATGCCCAGTGGATAGTTCAGCTGCTGCTCCACCTCGCGGATCCACTGATAGCGCAGCGCATGGTCGGCGTGCTCGCCATGGCTGAAATTGAGACGAAAAATGTTCACGCCTGCTTCCACCAGTTGCCGCACATCGTCGATGCCACCCGTAGCCGGGCCCAGGGTGGCGAGGATTTTCACTTTCTTGTCAGGCGTCATGAGGGGTCGGTCTCGAGAATCAGGATGGCGCGAAAGTCATTGACGTTGGTGCGCGTGGGTTCGGTGACGATCAGCGCATCGAGTGCGGCGAAATAGCCGTAGCCGTTGTTGTCGTCCAGCTCGTCGCTGGCCGAAAGGCCCAAGGCTTGGGCGCGTGCGTAGCTGCTAGGCGTCATGACAGCGCCGGCGTTTTCTTCCGAGCCGTCGATGCCGTCGGTGTCGCCTGCCAGTGCGTAGACGCCCGGCAGGCCCTTGAGGCTTTCGGTGAGGCTGAGCAGAAATTCCGCGTTGCGCCCGCCGCGGCCATTACCGCGCACGGTGACGGTGGTCTCGCCGCCGGACAGAATCACGCAAGGGGCCTTGAGCGGCTGGCCATGCTGGACGATTTGCCGGGCAATGCCTGCATGCACCTTGGCCACTTCCCGTGACTCACCTTCCAGGTCGCCCAATATCAACGGGCTGAAACCTGCCTGGCGCGCCTTGACCGCCGCAGCTTCGAGCGACTGTTGAGGCTTGGCGATCAGCTGGAAATGGCTGCGGGCCAGGGCTGGGTCGCCAGCCTTGAGGGTTTCCGAGGCCGGGTCGTTGAGCCAGTCGATGACAGCCTGTGGGGCGTCGATGGCGTAGCGCTTGAGGATCGCCAGTGCCTCGGCCGAGGTGCTCGGGTCGGCCACGGTGGGGCCTGAAGCGATGACCGTGGCCAGGTCGCCCGGCACGTCCGAGATCGCGTAGGTGTAGACCGTGGCCGGCCAGCAGGCCTTGGCCAGGCGCCCACCCTTGATCGCCGAGAGGTGCTTGCGCACGCAGTTCATCTCGCCGATGGTGGCGCCGGATTTGAGCAGGGCCTTGTTGATGTGCTGTTTGTCCGCCAGGGTCAGGTTGGCGGCGGGCAGCGCCAGCAAGGCAGAGCCGCCGCCGGACAGCAGGAATATCACCCGATCCTGCTCGCTGAGGTTGCCGACCAGTTCCAGCACGCGCCTGGCAACCGCCAGGCCGGCCGCATCAGGCACCGGGTGGGCGGCTTCGACCACTTCGATGTGTCGGCAGTTGGCACCATGGCCGTAGCGGGTCACGACCAGGCCGCTGACCTCGCCTTGCCAGTGCTTCTCGACCACCTCGGCCATGGCGGCGGCAGCCTTGCCTGCGCCGATGACGATCACCCGACCGCTGCGGTCGGCGGGCAGGTAGGGTTCGAGCACGTGGCTGGGGTGGGCGGCGGCGATGGCTGTGTCGAACAGCTCACGCAGCAGTTTCTGTGGATCGACCGACATGGCAGGCTCCCTTTATTGTTGTTCTGCACAATCGAGAACGCCCCTGGAACGGCCTCCGTGCAGGCCGAACCAGGGGCGGTGTTGCTCGGGTTCACCCCTGGCTGTGCTCAGCCAAGGGGCGTAACAGGTGTGCCGGGTTACCGGCAGCAGGGCTGCAAGGCAGGCCCGGCGCTCGGATCAGCGGTCGTCGCGGATCGAGAAATTGGCCATGTGCTCCAGGCCCTTGATCAGCGCCGAGTGGTCCCAGTTGCCGCCACCCAGGGCCTGGCAGGTGTTGAACACTTGCTGGGCATTGGAAGTGTTAGGCAGGTTGATGCCCAGTTCCTTGGCGCCTTGCAGGGCCAGGTTAAGGTCCTTCTGGTGCAGGTTGATGCGGAAGCCTGGGTCGAAGGTGCCTTTGATCATGCGCTCGGCGTGCACTTCCAGAATTTTCGACGATGCGAAGCCGCCCATCAGCGCCTCGCGCACCTTGGCCGGGTCGGCGCCGTTCTTCGCGGCAAACAGCAACGCCTCGCTGACGGCCTGGATGTTCAGGGCGACGATGATCTGGTTGGCCACCTTCGCGGTCTGACCGTCACCATTGCCGCCTACCAGGGTGATGTTCTTGCCCATGCTCTGGAACAGCGGCAGGGCGCGCTCGAAGGCTTTTGGGCAGCCGCCGACCATGATGCTCAGGGTCGCGGCCTTGGCGCCGACTTCACCGCCAGACACCGGGGCGTCCAGATAGGCAGCGCCAGTGGCCTTGATCTTCTCGGCAAAGGCTTTGGTGGCGGTAGGGGAGATCGAGCTCATGTCGATCACTACCTTGTTCGGGCCCACGCCTTCGGCGACGCCGTTTTCACCGAACAGGACGCTTTCGACCTGTGGGGTGTCCGGCACCATGACGATGATGAACTCGGCTTCCTGGGCCACTTCCTTCGGGTTGGCCAGGGCCACGGCACCGGCGGCGATCAGGTCGGCTGGTGCTGCGTCGTGGTGGGTGGAAACGAAGAGGCTGTGACCTGCTTTTTGCAGATTCTGCGCCATGGGTTTGCCCATGATGCCAGTGCCGAGAAAACCGATTTTAGCCATGAGAAATTACCTCTTTTATAGTTGTTCGCGGTCCCGATGGGAGCAGTGATTCAGATCGCGTTGTGCGTTTTCAGCCAGCCCAGGCCCGCTTCGGTGGTGGTCTTGGGCTTGTATTCCGCGCCCACCCAGCCCTGGTAGCCGATGCGGTCCAGGTGCTCGAACAGGAAGCGGTAGTTGATCTCGCCAGTACCCGGCTCGTGACGGCCCGGGTTGTCGGCCAGCTGGATGTGGTTGATCAGTTGCAAGTTGGTTTCCATGGTGCGCGCCAGGTCACCTTCCATGATCTGCATGTGGTAGATGTCGTATTGCAGGAACAGGTTGTCGCTGCCCACTTCGGCCTGGATGGCCAATGCCTGCTCGGTGGTGTTGAGGTAGAAGCCCGGAATGTCGCGGGTGTTGATCATTTCCATGACCAGGCGAATACCGGCGGCCTGGAGCTTGTCGGCGGCATAGCGCAGGTTTTCCACAAAGGTCTTGCGCACGGTGGCGCAGTCCGGGCCGTCTGGGCGAATCCCAGCCAGGGCGTTGACCTGGGTGTTGCCCAGCACCTTGGCGTACTCGATGGCCTTGTCGACACCTGCACGGAATTCTTCGACGCGGTCCGGGTGGCAGGTGATGCCACGCTCACCCTTGGACCAATCCCCCGCGGGAAGATTGAACAGCACCTGGGTCAGGCCGTGAGCCTTGAGCTGCGCCTGGATTTCGGCAGCGCTGAAATCGTAGGGGAACAGGTATTCGACACCCCTGAAACCGGCGTCGGCGGCGGCCTTGAAGCGGGCCAGGAAGTCCTGCTCGGTGAACAGCATGGACAGGTTGGCAGCGAAGCGAGGCATGGTTGTCTCCTTGCGTTGAGAGCCCCGGGCCAGCCGGGGCGTCAGGCGATCAGTCCAGCAGCGAGATGGCGGTCGGCGCATCGTTGCCGACCAGGGCGAGGTCTTCGAACTCGTTGACCGCGTTGATCTCGGTGCCCATGGAAATGTTGGTAACCCGTTCAAGAATGATCTCGACCACGACCGGCACGCGGAACTGCTCGGCCATTTGCCGTGCTTTTAGCAGGGCAGGGGCGATGTCGGCCGGCTCGAATATCCGCAGGGCCTTGCAGCCCAGGCCTTCGACCACGGCGACGTGATCGACGCCATAGCTGGCAGCGTCGGTGGCGTTGATGTTCTCGAACGCCAGTTGTACACAGTAGTCCATGTCGAAACCACGCTGGGCCTGGCGAATCAGCCCCAGATAGGCGTTATTCACCAGCACGTGGACGTAGGGCAGGTTGAACTGCGCCCCGACGGCCAGTTCCTCGATCATGAACTGGAAGTCGTAGTCGCCCGACAAGGCCACGACCTGGCGCGTGGGGTCGGCCTTGACCACACCCAGTGCCGCAGGGATGGTCCAGCCCAGTGGGCCGGCTTGGCCGCAGTTGATCCAGTGCCGTGGCTTGTACACGTGCAGGAACTGCGCACCGGCGATCTGCGACAGACCAATGGTGCTGACATAGCAGGTGTCCTTGCCGAACACCTGGTTCATCTCCTGGTACACGCGCTGGGGCTTGACCGGCACGTTGTCGAAATGGGTCTTGCGCTGCAGGCTGGCCTTGCGCTGCTGGCAGTCTTCAAGCCAGGCCTGGCGGCACTTGAGTTTGCCGGCGGCTTGCCATTCTCTGGCGACTTCCAGGAACACGTCCAGGGCCTTGCCGGCATCGGAAACGATGCCCAGGTCTGGGGTGAACACGCGGCCGATCTGGGTCGGCTCGATATCCACATGCACGAATTTCCGGCCTTCGGTGTACACGTCCACGGAACCGGTATGGCGGTTGGCCCAGCGGTTGCCGATGCCCAGTACCAGGTCGGATTTGAGCAGGGTGGCGTTGCCATAGCGGTGGGAGGTTTGCAGGCCGACCATTCCGACCATCAGCGGGTGGTCATCCGGGATGGTGCCCCAGCCCATGAGCGTCGGGATCACTGGCACACCGGTCAATTCGGCGAATTCGACCAGTTTGTCGCTGGCGTCGGCGTTGATGATGCCGCCGCCTGCCACCAGCAAGGGCCGTTCGGCCTCGTTGAGCATGGCAAGGGCCTTTTCCGCCTGGACGCGCGTGGCGGAAGGCTTGTGCACGGGCAGCGGTTCATAGGCGTCGATGTCGAACTCGATTTCAGCCATCTGCACGTCGAATGGCAGGTCGATCAGTACCGGGCCGGGCCGGCCGCTGCGCATTTCGAAGAACGCTTTCTGGAACGCATACGGCACCTGGCCAGGCTCCAGCACGGTGGTTGCCCACTTGGTGACGGGCTTGACAATGCTGGTGATGTCCACGGCCTGGAAGTCCTCCTTGTGCAGGCGGGCGCGTGGCGCCTGGCCAGTGATGCACAGGATCGGAATGGAGTCGGCACTGGCGCTGTAAAGGCCGGTGACCATGTCCGTGCCCGCCGGGCCGGAGGTGCCGATGCACACACCGATGTTGCCGGGGTTGGCACGGGTGTAGCCCTCTGCCATGTGCGAGGCGCCTTCGACGTGGCGAGCGAGGACGTGATCGATGCCACCCACTTTTTTCAGGGCCGAATAAAACGGGTTGATGGCAGCCCCTGGGATGCCGAACGCAGTCACCACGCCTTCACGGCGCATGACCAGTACGGCTGCATCGATTGCTCTCATTTTGCTCATGATTTGTGCCTCATCGATTTTGTAATTGTATACAACCTGCGTTGCGATTCAGTGTATTCACGCTCAGGTGATCTGGTCAATGGGTTTTGATCGGGCAAGTCGAAGCGGCCGCGAAATAGGGTGTTTGCGCTATCGAATACGATTGAATCTAAATATTGTATACAAAAATATTTTCGGTTGTGTTCTATTGCGGTATCGGTTTTCAACTGCCCTCAGGGCTTCTCACAATAAAAAGAGGACCTTCCCATGAATGCTTTGAACCTGAACCTGGCGCTGAGCCTGGTAAACGCCGCATTGGCTGCCGGGCGTACCATCCAGGCGGCGCCGCTGACGGTGGCGGTGCTCGATGCCGGTGGGCACTTGCTTGCCTTGCAGCGTGAAGACGGGGCGAGCCTGATCCGACCCGAGGTCGCCACGGGCAAAGCCTGGGGTGCGATAGCACTGGGCAAGGGCTCGCGTCTGCTGGCGCTGGATGCGCAGCAACGGCCGGCCTTCTTCGCCGCGCTCAACGGGTTGGGCGAACGGGCGGTCGTGCCGGCGCCAGGCGGTGTGCTGGTGCGTGATCAGGATGGGCGGGTGCTGGGGGCGGTGGGGATCAGCGGGGACACATCGGATATCGACGAGCAGTGTGCGATCAGTGCCATCGAGGCGCTGGGGCTGCGCGCCGATGCGGGCGCGGTGGCCTGACCCGCATCAACTGCCGTTGCTCGATGCCCCAGTCCCCAGAGGACCTGGGACGGGGCAGGGCAAACGGCAAGGCGGTACTGCTCAGGCCGGCTCGGGTTCGCAGCCTTTGAGCACCATGCGGATGATGGTTTCGGCCGCCGCGTCGTAGTCGCTGTCGGCCAGCTTGGCCTTGCCGGTCACTGCCGAGATCTGCCAGTCGAAATCAGCGTACGTCTGGGTTGCCGCCCAGATGCTGAACATCAGGTGATGCGCATCGACGTGGGCGATCTGGCCGCGCTCTATCCAGTGCTGGATGCACTCGATGTTGTGCCGCGCCTGCTCGTTGAGCTGTTCGACCTGGCTGGGCGACAAATGCGGGGCGCCATGCATGATTTCGCTGGCGAACACCTTCGAAGCATGGGGCAGGTCGCGGGAGATGCGGATCTTGGAACGAATGTAGGCGCTCAGCACCTCGCGAGGATCGCCATCGGCGTTGAACGGGGTGGAGGCCTGCATGATCGGTGCGATGATGCTTTCCAGCACCTCGCGGTACAGGTTGTCTTTGGACTTGAAGTAGTAGTAGACGTTGGGCTTGGGCAGGCCAGCCTTGGCGGCAATATCGCTGGTTTTGGTGGCTGCGAAGCCCTTGTCGGCGAATTCCTCGCTGGCCGCGCGTAGGATCAATTCCTTGTTGCGCTCGCGAATGGTGCTCATGGTCAGGGATTTTCCTCGTGTCAGGCCACCTCTGAAGAGGCAGCCGGCATGGTAGCACCGTGCCCAATGGCGGCTCAAGGCAGCGGCTTTGGGCAGGGCCTTTGCATCCAGTCGCGCACGTGGGCGCTAGCGCAGCAGGTTGGTCTTCGCCAGGTCCAGCACCTCGTCGCCGCGCCCGCTCATCACGGCCTTGAGCATGTACAGGCTAAAGCCCTTGGCCTGCTCCAGCTTGATCGCCGGCGGCATGACCAGCTCTTGCGTGGCGGTGACTACATCGAGCAGTACGGGGCCGTCGTGGGCCAGGGCACGGCGCAGGGCCTGCTCCAGGTCTTCGGAGCGCTCGACGCGAATGCCCAGAATGCCCATGGCATTGGACATGGCGGCGAAGTCGGGGTTGTGCAGGTCGGTGCCGGTATCCAGATAACCGGCAGCCTTCATTTCCATGGCGACGAAGCCCAGTGACGCGTTATTGAACACCACCACCTTCACGGGCAGCTTGAGCTGGGCGAGCGAGATGAAGTCACCCATCAGCATGCTGAACCCACCGTCGCCACTCATCGAGATTACCTGGCGCCCCGGGAAGGCCGCTTGTGCGCCCATGGCCTGTGGCATGGCGTTGGCCATCGAGCCGTGGTTGAACGAGCCGACCAGGCGACGCTGGCCATTCATCTTCAGGTAACGCGCCGCCCAGACCGTGGGCGAACCGACGTCGGCGGTGAAGATCGCGTCTTCGCTGGCCAGTTCGCTGAGCAGGCGCGTGACGTATTGTGGGTGGATCGGCCGGTCACCCTTGGAGGGTACCGCCAGATCGTCCAGCCCCTGCCGCGCCTTGCGGTAGGCTTTGAGTGCATCATCCAGGAAGCGCCGATCGGTCTTGCGCGTCAGGCGTGGCAGCAAGGCGTTGAGGGTTTCGCCGACATCGGCAGCGATGCCCAGCGATAACGTTGCGCGTCGTCCCAGCGCTTGCGGATCACGGTCGACCTGCACGATCTTGGCGTCGCTTGGGAAAAACTGCCGGTAGGGGAAGTCGGTGCCCAGCATCACCAGCGTGTCGCAGCCGAGCATCGCGTGGTAACCGGAACTGAAGCCGATCAAGCCCGTCATGCCGACATCGAAGGGGTTGTCCCATTCCACATGCTCCTTGCCGCGCAACGCATGGACCACCGGTGCGCCGAGTGCATCGGCCAGGGCCACGACCTGGTCATGCGCACCGGCGCAGCCGCTGCCGCACAGCAGGGTCACCTTGTGGCTGTCCTGCAACAACTCGGTCAGGCGCTGCAGATCGACTTCCGTAGGCAGGATGCGTGGCTGCTGCAGGGAGGGCCAGGCCGCCGGTTTCTGCTCGACCTCCAGCAGCGATACGTCACCGGGAATCACCACCACCGCCACACCGCGATTGAGGATGGCCGAGCGCATGGCCCGGTGCAGCACCTGCGGCATCTGTGCAGGGTTGCTGACCAGTTCGATGAAATGGCTGCATTCCTTGAACAGTTCTTGCGGATGGGTTTCCTGGAAGTAGTTCAGGCCAATCTCCGAGGAGGGGATCTGCGCGGCGATGGCCAGCACGGGCACCCGGTTGCGGTGGCAGTCGAACAGGCCATTGATCAAGTGCAGGTTGCCCGGCCCGCAACTGCCAGCGCACACCGTCAACTCACCGGTGACCGCCGCCTCGGCACCGGCGGCGAAGGCGGCGACTTCCTCATGGCGCACGTGCATCCATTCGATGCTGTCCATGCTGCGCAGGGCGTCGGTCAGGCCATTGAGGCTGTCGCCGGTCAGGCCCCAGATCCGTTTGATACCGGCCTGTTCGAGGGTCGAGGCCAACTGCTGGGCCATGTTGAGCTTTGCCATGAATACTCCTGGTGCGAATGAAAGGACGTGATCGATGAGATAGAGACAGGCGCTTGGCCACGGCTGTTCGTTTGCGTCCATGAACGAATCGTCATGCGCGCTGCCCCGTGCCTGACGCTGCCCTGAACCTCCTCTGCTGCCGACAGGCCACCGCACACGCGCCCGGCAGAACTGTTCAGCCACCGGCCGGTCTGTATGCCATCGTGATTGCCCTGGGAGCACGTCTGGCTATTCAGGCGTTTCAGGATGATGAAATCGCACGCGTCTACTAAGGGTGAATGGAATGGCTGGCAGCAGTTTTTTTGCGTTGTTGGATGACATCGCGGCCCTGTTGGATGACATCTCGTTGATGACCAAGGTCGCGGCCAAGAAGTCGGCCAGCGTGCTGAGCGATGACTTGGCCGTTAACGCCGAGCAAGTGACGGGCATGAAGGCCGATCGCGAACTGCCGGTGGTATGGGCCGTATTCAAGGGCTCTCTGAAGAACAAGGCCATCCTGGTGCCCTGCGCCCTGATCCTCAGTGCGGTGCTGCCGACAGCGGTCAAATGGCTGCTCATGGCCGGCGGCCTGTATCTGTGCTACGAGGGCTTCGAGGCGATCAAGGACAAGTTTTCCCGCAGCGAGCATGGCGCCAAGGCGCAAGGAAAAAAGGCGCTTCCCAAAACCCCCGAGGAACTGGCCGCGTATGAGCAACGCAAGATCAAAGGGGCGATCAAGACCGACTTCATTTTGAGCGCGGAGATCATCGTCATCACCCTCAACGTGGTGGCTGAGGCTCCGCTGTACCAGCAGATCCTGACCTTGGTTCTGATCGCCCTGGTCATGACGATGGGCGTCTATGGGCTGGTCGCTGGCATCGTGCGACTGGACGACGCAGGGTTCGCCTTGGCGAAATCCAAGGCCCAGGGTATGTGGGGCCGTGCGGTCAGAAAGTTGGGCGAAGTGCTGGTCTCGGCCGCGCCTTTCCTGATGAAGGCGCTGTCCTGGATCGGAACGGTCGCGATGTTCTTGGTGGGCGGGACATTCATTGCCGAAGGCATTGCACCCCTGGAGCATGTCATCGAAGGCTGGGTTGCGCACAGTGGAAGCTGGGAAGCGGTTGCCAAGCACGTCGTGTTCGGGGTTGTCGGGGCTGTCGCCGGAGGCCTGACGGCACTGGTGGTCGGCGGATTCTCTTGGGTTCGCGCACGCGCTGCCGGTTGAGCGACACCGCTTGGGCAAAGGGGCCGCCTGGCGGCCCTGTCATCATGACGTGATCAGAACAGCACCTTGACCAGGAAGCTCATGGTGTTCTGGTCGGTGGTGAAGGCGCCGGAGTCCTTGATGCCGTACTTGTTCTTCCAATAGTCGTACTCAACACCCACGTACAGCTGCTTCTCGCCCAGGTGCATGGCTTTGCCCAGGTCATACTTGATCTGCGGGTTGAAGTGCAGGTTGGCGTGGTAGGTGCCACGGCGGTTTTCATCGTTGTCCACCACCCAGTCCATGAAGCCATCGATCAACACGTCGGAGGAGCCGACCGGGATGGTGTAGGCCCACACCGGGGTGATCTGCCAGACATTGTCGCCAGGGCGGCTGCCATCGGTGGTGCGCTGGTAGAAGTTCAGCTGGAAGTAGTCAAAGCCTGGGATGTCCAGGTCGAAGCCGGGGCCGATCAGGTAGGCTTCCGTGTCGCCCTCGCCAAACTCATAGGTCATGGCCAGCAGCACGTCCTTGACTGGGCCGAAGGACAGCTTCTGGTCGAAGATCTTGTTGAACGACAGGCGCGGGCTGATCTCGCCGTAGTAGGTGTTGGGACCGTTGCCGGCGTCCTTCTGGCCTTGGTAGAAGATCTTGTCGACGAACAGGAAGTTATCGCCGTACTTCCAGCCGTCGGCGTGCTCGAAGGTCAGGGTCTGTTGGGTCGACGGGTTGACCTTGAAGTTCTTGCCCCACAGGTAGGTCAGGCTGTTGCTCTGCCACTGCAGCAGGTCGCCGGCGAAGGTGGTGCCACAGGCCAGCAGGCCGCCGGCGAGGATCAGGCTGTTGATGGTACGCATTGCGGATGTCGCTCCCTTGGTTGATCTGTTGTCAGCGCTCGGTGTTGGCGCTTTTTCTGTCTTTTTAGTCAGCTTTTTTCGATGGGCCACAGCTGTCTGGCAAGGGTTGAGCCAACTTTCTCCCGGTTGGCGAAACCGTCCTGCTCGACGTCGTTCTGAACGGATGAAAAGGGTCTTTCAGGCTGGCAACACGTTGGCCAACCGCCCGAATTCATTGACTGAGCGGTCAGTAAACGCAGGCAGAATCCGTTCTGCCCTGATCGAGGGGGCGCGCAGATTACTGGCTTGCGCGCCTGGCCTCAAGTGCTCCGTCGTGGAGCACGGTGGAGCAAACCTGTGCATGTGGTCAGGTTGTCAGAAGTGTACCTTGATCAAGGCACTGGCCACGCTCTGATTGCTGTCCAGGGCGCCCCGGCTGTCGATGCCGTATTTGTCCTTCCAGTAGCTGTACTCCAAGCCCACGTACAGCTGCTTGTCGCCCAGGCTCAGCGCCTTGCCCAAGTCGTATTTCACCTGCGGGTTGAAGTGCAGGTTGGCGTGATAGGTGCCCCGTCGGTTCTGGTCGTTGTCGGTCACCCAGTCCATGTAGCCGTCTATCAGAATGTCGGACTTGCCCAGTGGCACGGTGTAGGACCAGGCAGGCGTGATCTGCCATACGTTGTCGCCGGGGCGGCTGCCTTCGGTATTGCGCACGTAGAAATTGAGCACGAAATAGTTGAAGCCTGGCACGTCGAGGTCAAAGCCTGGGCCGATCAGGTAGGCTTGATTGTCACCTTCGCCACGCTCGTAGGTCATGGCCAGCAGCACGTCCTTGACCGGGCCGAACGCGAGCTTGCGGTCGAGGATCTTGCCCAGCGAGAAACGAGGGCTGAACTCGCCGTAGTAGGTGGTCACCCCTTTGCCGGGATCGGCCTTGCCGTTGTAGAAAATCTTGTCGACGAACAGGAAGGTGTCGCCGTATTTCCACTTGTTGGCGTGCTCGAACGTGAGCGTCTGCTGGATGCCAGGGTTGATCTTGAAATCCTTGCCGTACAGGTAGGTCAGGCTCTCGCCGTGCCATTGCAGCCATTGGCCGGCCTGGCTCGGTACGCTGGCCAGCAGGCTGGTGCCCAGCAACAAGGCTGTGGAGATGTGGTTCATGTGACAGCTCCCGGATGTTGTTCTTGTGGGTTGTCAGGCGCGTGCGCGCCCCGGGCGGCCCACGCGGGGTGGGCCGACGGCACAGCAGTGATTCAGGGGTAAAGCACGGGCGACCAGGGCGCCGCCCGTTGGCTCAGTGGGGGTGGCAGGGCGCGTTGTGCGCCGCGCGGTCCGCGCCGCCGAGAATGTTGAACAGCACGTTGAGCACCAGTGCACTGACCGTGGCCATGGCGATGCCGCTATGGGTGATGGGTTCCATCCACTGGGGCATCTGAGCGAAGAATTCCGGCCGTACCACCGGGATCAGGCCGAAACCGACGCTGACCGCCACCAGCAACTGGTTGCGCCGATCCCCGATGTCCGCTTCCTGGAGGATCTTGATGCCAGTGGCAGTGACCATGCCGAACATGGCAATGGACGCGCCGCCGAGCACCGCTGGCGGAATCGAGGCGATCAGGTAGGCCGCCTTGGGCAGCAAGCTGAGCACCACCAGCAAGCCGCCGGCCACCACCGTGACGAAACGGCAGCGTACGCCGGTCATCTGCACCAGGCCGATGTTCTGGGCGAACGAGGAATGGGTGAAGGTGTTGAAAAAACCTGCGATGAAGGAAGCGCCAGCGTCGCACAGCAGCCCGCGGCGCAGCATGCCTGGGGTGACTTCGCGGTCGGTGACCTTGCCCAAGGCCAGGAACATGCCGGTCGACTCGACGAAGATGATCACCACCACCAGGCACATCGACAGGATCGGGGCCAGGCTGAAGGTGGGCATGCCAAAGTGCAGCGGGGTGACCACCTGCAACCAGGGCGTGGCCCCCAGGCCCGAGAGGTCGACCATGCCGATCGATCCCGCCAGCAGGTAACCCAGGCCCATCCCCACCAGCACCGACACGTTGACCCAGAAGCCCCGCATGAAACGGTTGATCAACAGAATCACTGCCAGCACCAGGCCGGCGACCAGCAGGTAGATCGGTGAGCCGAAGGTGGTCGCTTGCTGGCCGCCTCCGGCCCAGTTCACCGCCACGGGAAACAGCGACAGGCCGATGGACGTGATCACCGTGCCGGTCACCAGCGGCGGGAAAAACCTCACCACCTTGGACATGAAGGGCGCGACCAGCATGCCGAAGAAGCCTGCGGCAATGGTGGCCCCGAAGATACCCTGCAGGCCCACGCCGGGCATGCCGGCCATGGCCACCATGCTGCCAACGGCGGCAAAACTGGCCCCCATCATCACGGGCATGCGAATGCCCACCGGGCCGATGCCCAGCGATTGCACCAGGGTGGCGACCCCAGCGACCAGCAGGTCGGCGTTGATCAGAAAGGCGACTTCTTCGCGGGACAGGCCTGCGGCCTGGCCGATGATCAGCGGTACCGCGATGGCGCCACCGTACATCAGAAGCACATGTTGCAGGCCAACCAGAAAGAGCTGGAACAGGGGCAGGGGCTGTCGCGGCGGCGCTACCGGGATAGACGCCTTGGATGACTCGGACATGCAGCACCTCGAGTTTTGTTTTTATTCTCGGATCCAAGCGGCGGGCGAGCCCAAGGTTCAAGCGGCGATCTTCGACTTGAAGATCGCGTTGCTTTAAGCCTGGGCCAGCGCCTGCGCTCGATGCTTGCGTACGACGTTATGCGGTGTAGCCAATTGCGGTCAGTTGACAGGCGCGCCCTTGGCGATCCAGTCGCCTACCAGCTTGCGCTCTTCGGTGGTCATCTGGGTGATGTTGCCCAGCGGCATGATCTGGCTGGCAACCGCTTGCGCTTGGATGCGCGCGGCCTGGGCCTGGATCTGTTGCGGGGTGTCGAACATCACGCCACCTGGGGCGGCACTGAACAGTGGGCTGGTCGGCTTGGAGGAGTGGCACACGGTGCAGCGTTCCTGGATGACGTGGTGGATCTTCTCGAAGCTGTCACCGCCGGCCTGCACCGTCGCCTGCGCCGGCACTGCCGGTTCGGCGGGCTTGGCCGCGTCTTCGGCGCGGCGTTCGGCTGCCGTCTTGCCGCCCACGGCCGTGGCTGGCAACGGCTGGTACTCGATCTTGGCAGCGGCCTGTTCCGGGCTGATCGGCATCGGCTTGGGACCTGTGACATAGGCCAGGCAGATCATGGCCAGGGCACCGACTGGCAGCGTCCAGGCGTACTTGTTGCTGTCGTGGCGGGTGTTGAAGTAGTGACGGATCAACACCGCCGCCACTGCGATCCCCGCCAGGATCAGCCAGTTGTACTGGCTGCCGTAGGTGCTGGGGAAGTGGTTGCTGATCATGATGAACAGCACCGGCAGCGTGAAGTAGTTGTTGTGGCGTGAACGCAGCAGGCCCTTGGCCGGCAACACCGGGTCCGGGGTCTGGTTGTTCTCGATGGCAGCCACCAGCTGGCGCTGGGCCGGCATGATGATGCGGAACACGTTGCCGACCATGATGGTGCCGATGATCGCGCCCGTGTGCAGGTAGGCCCCACGGCCGCTGAACACCAGGCTGAAGCCCCAGCAGGCGGCAATGATCAGCACGAACAGCACCGCACCCAGTAGGGCAGGGCGCTTGCCCAGGGGCGAGTCGCAGAGGAAGTCGTAGACGAACCAGCCCACGACCAGCGACCCGATACCGATCGCCACGCCCTCGGCGCCGCTGAGGGTGCTGCCAGGTGCCAGCAGGTACAAGGTGGGGTTCCAGTAGAACACCACGCATAGCAGGGCAATGCCGGACATCCAGGTGAAGTAGGCTTCCCATTTGAACCAGTGCAGGTTCTCGGGCATTTTCGGCGGGGCGAGCTTGTATTTTTCCAGGTGGTAAATACCACCGCCATGGATGGCCCAGAGGTCACCTGACAACCCATCGCGCGGGTTGCTTCGATTCAGGTGGTTCTCCAGCCAGACAAAGTAGAACGATGCACCGATCCAGGCCACGCCGGTGATCATGTGAACCCAGCGAATGCTCAGGTTCAGCCACTCGTGAAGGTGTGCTTCCACAGTATGTACCTCTTGCCGGTCACAGGCGCGGGCAGTGCCCTGGCATGACCGACCTTTTCTTATTGGTGGGGGTTGAGGATCAGCATCTGTTCCTCGCTGAAGTAATGCTCATCGCAGTTGTTGCCAGAACCACTGCGATCAACCACCAGGAAGTCATCCCGCTTTTCGATCGTCAGCACCGGGTGGTGCCAGACGCCGCGATGGTAATTGACGCCCTGCCTGCCGTTGCTGCGGAAGGCGCGGACCAAGCCTGATACAGGTGCATCGCCAAGTGGCGCGACCACGATCAGAAAGGGGTTGCCGAGCAGCGGAATGAAAGCCTGGCTGCCCAGCGGATGGCGTTCAAGCATGCGCACGGTCAGCGGCATTTCCAACGCGTCGGCGCGGAAAATACTGATGATCGCCTTGTCTTCAGGCTCGGCGGTCTCGACCGTGGCGAGCTTGTGAAAGCGCATGGTCGAGCCGTTGTTGATCATGAAGTGGTCGCTGCCGTCGGTTTCGATCACGTCACCGAAAGGGGCGAAGGCTTCTTTGGTCAGGGGCTCGATCATCAGGGTGCGCATGCGGTTATCTCTTCTATTGTTCGTTGTTCTGTTAAGAATCGTCGGTCGCTTACAGCTGTTGCAGGCGGAACAGGGCGATCTGGTTGATCTGCTTGAGCGCCTCGGCGAATTCGGCCTTGGCATCGTTGTGGATGCGCTGTTCGAACGAGGCCAGGATCTGGTGCCGGTCGCTGCCCTTGACGGCCATGATGAACGGGAACTGGAACTTGGCCTTGTACGCCTCGTTGAGCGAGGTGAAGCGCGCAAATTCCTCGGCGGTGCATTGGTGAATACCAGCTCCGGCCTGTTCGTTGGTGCTCGAGGCGGTCAGTTCACCCTGCACGGCAGCCTTGCCGGCCAGGTCCGGGTGGGCGTTGATCAAGGCCAGTTGGTCGGCGTGGGGTGCGCTCAGCAGGATGTCGCTCATACGCTTGTGCAGTGTTTGCACGTTGTCCAGTTCGTCCAGTTGACCGAGGTCGTAGGCCTTCTCGGCGACCCACGGCGAGTGCTCGTAGATGTCGGCGAAGGCGTGGACGAACGCGTCACGGTCAAGGGTGGACGGCTTGAGGGTCTTGAAGGTGGTCATCAGACGGCCCCTTTCTGGTACGGGTGGGTGGCTTGCCAGTGGCGGGCGATATCGACGCGGCGGGCGAACCATACCTGCTCGTGGCTTTTGGCGTAGTCGACGAAACGCTTGAGCGCTGCCAGGCGTGCCGGCCGACCGACCAGGCGGCAGTGCAGGCCGATGGAGAGCATTTTCGGCGCCTCGGCGCCCTCGGCGTACAGCACGTCGAAGGCGTCCTTGAGGTATTGGTAGAACTGCTCGCCACAGTTGAAACCCTGGACTTGGGTGAAGCGCATGTCATTGGTGTCCAGGGTGTAGGGAATGACCAGGTGCGGCTTGCCGGTGGGGTTGTTCGGCTCCCAGTAGGGCAAGTCGTCGTCATAGGTGTCGCTGTCGTAGAGAAAGCCGCCTTCTTCCATGACCAGTCGGCGGGTGTTGGGGCCGGTGCGGCCGGTGTACCAGCCCAGCGGGCGTTCGCCGGTGATTTCGGTGAGGATGCGGATGGCTTCGAGCATGTGCTCGCGCTCCTGGGCCTCGTCCATGTACTGGTAGTCGATCCAGCGGTAGCCGTGGCTGCAGATTTCATGGCCGGCCTGGACCATGGCGCGGATCACGTCGGGGTGGCGCTGGGCGGCCATGGCCACGGCGAAGATGGTCAGGGGAATGCCGCTGTCCTTGAACAGTTTGAGCAGGCGCCACACGCCTGCGCGGCTGCCGTATTCGTAGAGCGACTCCATGCTCTGGTTGCGCACGCCCTGCAACGGCTGGGCAGCGACCATTTCAGAGAGGAAGGCTTCGGACTCCTTGTCGCCGTGCAGGATGTTGCGCTCGCCGCCTTCTTCGTAGTTGAGCACGAACGACAGGGCAATGCGGGCGTTGCCTGGCCATTGCGGGTGAGGAGGGTTATTGCCGTAACCGATCATGTCGCGAGGGTAGTCAGCGCTCACTGCAGTCTTCCTTCTTGTACGTGTGGGCAGGGTGGCGGGCCGCGTCGCTGTGTCGCACCACCGGATGCAATGATTGTATACAACTTATGAATTCTTTTGTAAGTCCGAATTTCCGTATTTCCGCCCAGGTGTCGTGTCTGGATACCTTGCAAGAAACCTGCCCACTTGGTCAGCTAAGCACGACGAAGACGCTATGCCCTGCATTGTTGCTGCTGAAGCCATAGTCTGTAAGCTGATTGGCTGGGCAAGCAAAAAAATTGTGTACAATTTTTATTGCGAATGTCTTAATTATGCGAATTCAAGCCGCACGCTGCCCCGCTTCGGGTCACTGGCGTGCGTACTTGCCCCTGGCAAACAAGAGGCGACAAGCAGATGGGACGTTTGACCACTCACGTACTGGACGCAGCCCATGGCTGCCCAGGCAGCGCAATCAAGGTGGAGTTGTACCGTGTCGAAGGCAGCCAGTTGACGTTGGTCACCTCGGCGCTCACCAACAGCGATGGCCGCGTCGACGCGCCATTGTTGCAAGGCGATGACTACCGTTCGGGTGTTTACCAGCTGCAGTTCAATGCCGGTGACTACTACCGCGGGCGTGGCGTGGCGCTGCCTGAGCAGCCGTTTCTGGATGTGGTGGTATTGCGCTTTGGCATCGATGCGCAGCAGGAGCACTACCATGTCCCGCTGCTGATTTCGCCCTACAGTTATTCGACCTATCGTGGGAGCTAGTTGGTCGCTAGACGAATCTTCGTAGGTCCTTGGCCCGCTCTCACACTGGCGGGCTTTTTTTATCCGGAATTTTTGTGTGCTCAGGTGTAATGATGCTTTTACGCTAGCGACTGATACTTCTGTCAGTATCGCCGTCTGTTTAACGCTGCAACAATGATCGTGACCTCATACGCGAATTTGGAGTGATCTCAATGAGGGGCCACAGAACGTATTCACCTTACGGTTATGCTCTCAAGAGTCAAGAAGCTGTCGGTTTCAATGGTGCCCATTTGGATGCGCTTACCGGTCATTACGCATTAGGTAATGGCTATAGGTCCTACGATCCAGTGTTGATGCGCTTCCTTAGTGCAGACAGCGTGAGCCCATTCGCTCACGGCGGCTTGAATGCTTACGCTTACTGTCTAGGTGATCCTGTGAACCAGCAAGATCCAAGCGGCCACGGTGTTTGGGACGGCCTGCTGATGCTTGTCTTTGGCAGGCTGCTGGGGCGAAAACCGATGGCTTCCATAGAGCCTACATACACTAGAGCTTTTGGATTTCACGCGACGGACGGTTGGAATGTTCCTTCGTTGCTAAGCGGACTCAATGCTGGTCATTCACGAGCAGGCCGGCAATCTTTGGGTGAGGGGACTTATTTCGGAAGTACCTTGGAGAAGGTTTTACCATACCAACGCCAAGCGATTGATGGTGTGATTCTCAAAGGCATGTTGAGGGATGATGTCAGTCTGGTCCCGAATGTGGGCTACAAAGCTGACCCGAACGGAGTGATACTGATCACACCGGCCGCCTATGACGTCATCAAGATGGTCCAGGAAGTTCCAGCAGGCGCGACGTATGTCAGCCTTCCTCCCACGGGCATTTTCGCTAGAAAAAAGACCACACAACGCTCAACAAGTCTGGGCGCCGAAGCGCCCATTGATGCAAAGGATCGGATTAGAGAAACACGAACTTGGCAATAAAGATCGCACACAGCACCCACAAGCTCGCAGAAATCTCCTTGTATTTACCCGTACCGGCTTTGAGCGCCACGTAGGTGATGAACCCCAGCGCAATGCCATCAGCTACCGAGAACGTCAGTGGCATCATGATCACAGTGACGATTGCCGGAATGCTGTCGGTCGCCTCGTCCCAGTTGATGTGCGCCATGCTGCCCATCATCAGCATCGCGACGTAGATCAAGGCGCCAGCGGTTGCATAGGCGGGGATCATGCCAGCCAGCGGTGCAAAGAACATGGCAGCAATGAATAGGACGCCCACCACCACCGCCGTCAGGCCGGTGCGCCCTCCGACGGCCACCCCTGCTGCACTTTCCACATAGCTGGTGACCGGTGGCACGCCGACCACGGCCCCGAACACGCTCGAAGCACTGTCGGCTTTAAGCGCTTTGGACAGATTCTCCATACGGCCGTCTAGGGCCACCAGGTTTTCCCGCTGCACCAGCGTGCCAAGAGGCGACAAGCATATAGGACGTTTGACCACTCACGTACTGGACGCAGCCCATGGCTGCCCAGGCAGCGCAATCAAGGTGGAGTTGTGCCGTGTCGAAGGCAGCCAGTTGACGCTGGTTACCTCGGCGCTCACTGGCGGGCTTTTTGCTCCCATCACCTGCCAAAGTGCTGAGTCAAGCCACTGACAGAAATGTCAGTATTCCTTTAGCTCCATTAATCATACGATGGGTTCCGAATTGTATTGAGGCTTTTCACCGATGAAGATGCCCATTTCCTACGCACCCTTCGGTTCCTCCAGTCTAGCGGCTGCAGCCACTCATGCAGTGGGGTTTACCGGTCAGAACCTTGATCGTGTTCTACAGGGATATCACCTTGGAAATGGAACGCGGGTATACAGCCCTTGCTTGATGCGGTTCCACAGCCCCGATGCGCTGAGCCCTTTTCTCAACGGCGGCATCAACACCTACGCCTATTGCTTGAATGACCCTGTCAATGGGCAAGATCCTACGGGCCGGGCTCCGTTCTTCAATAATGTATTTAAAGCAGGTATTCAGCGGTTTCAGCAGGCGTACAAACGATTGGCAGTACCACGTAATGATGGGCTTCTGAACAATAACCAATCTCGCCACCTTGGCGAGGAAATGATGTTCGCAAAGCAGTCCGTCAAGGCTGCCACTGTAGAATACCGGGTCATCCAAAGTAGCAACGGCTTGGCCCAGCTCGAATCTTCGAAGGTGCACAAATTTGTATTCACTGCCGAGCATAAGCTTGTCGCATTCAGTGCGTCGAATGATGACATTATGCCTTCCCACGCTGCACTCGGTGAGTTTTCAGGACTTGGCCATGGAACCAAAGGCCTTGGCGAAAAGGTAATTTCCGCAGGTTATATCAAGAAGGACGGCGCAGATTTAGTGTACCTAGATCACTACTCTGGGCATTTTCAACCCGGCTTCGAGCACTTGTATGTGGTTCAAGAATATCTCGCATCGCTTGGCGTTCGATCAAAACTGATTCGGCTCGGCATTTGATTCAATTCTCAAACGACTTACCTCATTGAGCATTGCGCTTCGTACCTACTGTTATGCATGTGCAGAGGTGTAGCACGTGACAATACGAACCGGGTGCACTTGCCCCCGGTTCACTGTGCTTCCTAGAGGAACACGAACTTGGCGATGAAGATCGCACACAGCACCCACAAGCTGGCAGAGATCTCCTTGTACTTACCCGTACCGGCCTTTAACGCCACATAGCTGATGAAACCAAGCGCAATGCCATCCGCCACTGAGAAGGTCAGCGGCATCATGATCACCGTGACAATCGCCGGAATGCTGTCGGTCGCCTCGTCCCAGTTGATGTGCGCCATGCTGCCCATCATCAGCATCGCGACGTAGATCAAGGCGCCAGCGGTTGCATAGGCGGGGATCATGCCAGCCAGCGGTGCAAAGAACATGGCGGCGATGAACAGCACGCCTACCACCACCGCCGTCAGGCCGGTGCGCCCCCCGGCGGCCACCCCCGCGGCACTTTCCACATAGCTGGTGACCGGCGGCACGCCGACTACGGCGCCGAACACGCTCGAAGCACTGTCGGCCTTGAGCGCTTTGGACAGATTCTCGATACGGCCGTCGGGGGCCACCAGGTTGGCCCGCTGCGCCACGCCCATCAGCGTCCCGGCGGTGTCGAACATGTGCACGAAGAGAAACGCCAGGACCACGCTGATCATGCTCACGTTGAACACGCCCGCCACGTCCATGGCCATCCAGGTAGGCGCCAGGCTGGGCGGCATCGACACCACGCCGCCGAACTTCACCAGTCCCAGACCCCAGCCCGCCAGCGTCACGCCGATGATGCTGATCAGGATCGCCCCGAATACCCGCTTGTAGCTGAGGATGGCGATCATCAGGAAGCACACTGCCGCCAGCAGCGGGCCTGGCTCATGT
Organism: Pseudomonas sp. SGAir0191; assembly: GCF_002812565.2. NCBI lineage: Bacteria > Pseudomonadati > Pseudomonadota > Gammaproteobacteria > Pseudomonadales > Pseudomonadaceae > Pseudomonas > Pseudomonas sp. SGAir0191. The sequence goes on along the minus strand of NZ_CP025035.2, from coordinate 3,385,799 downwards.
AGCGAACCCAGCTTGATCAGGGTGGCGGGGCTGTCGACGATGATACCTGCGGTCTTCAGGCCGATCAGGCCGAGGAACAGGCCCACCCCGGCGCCCATGGCATGGCGCAGGCTGACGGGGATGCTGTTGAGCAGCCATTCGCGCACCTTGGACAGTGTCAGGAACATGAACAGCACGCCGGAAATGAAGACCGCGCCCAGTGCCGTTTCCCAGTTGTAGCCCATGGTGCCGACCACGGTGTAGGTAAAGAACGCATTGAGGCCCATGCCCGGGGCCAGGCCCACTGGCCAGTTGGCATACAGCCCCATGAGCAGGCAGCCGAGGGCGGCGGCGATGCAAGTCGCCACGAAGGCTGCGCCGTGGTCGATGCCGGCATCGGCCATGATGTTGGGGTTGACGAAAATGATGTAGGCCATGGTGATGAAGGTGGTCACCCCGGCGATCAGCTCGGTCTTGACGGTACTGCCGTGTTGCCTGAGTTTGAAAATGCGCTCCAGCCAACCCGTGGCGGGCGGTGAAGCGATGTCCAGCGTAGGGACTTCGGTTTTGCGGCTTTCCACAGCGAGTACTCCTCAAGTCTTTCTTGTTGTTATGGAGCCCGTGGTCCTGAGCAATGCACTTGGCGGCTCCGCGAGGGCGGCAACTGGCCAGCAGCTTGCAGTGCCGTGGCGTATTGTTGACCGTAAGGTCAGGAAGTTGCCTGAGCGATTATGCTTTTGTGTACAAAGAAAGCAAATACTGTTTTATGTTTTGTATGCCGGGTGAGGTGAACAATCGCTATATGCGTTAAAGCGCGCCTGCAGAAACGGCTCAGCCTGTGTACAATGACGCCATACTTTCCTTCGTGCCTCGAGAGCCCATGAACGAACAGCTGCAACCCCTGAAAAAACCCGCGCGTGCCGGCAAGGCCGGTCGCAGTGGTACCCAGGACGACATTGTCTATGCGCACATCTTCGAGGCCATCCTGGAGCAACGTCTGGCGCCGGGCACCAAGCTCAGCGAAGAGGCGCTGGGCGAGATTTTCGGCGTCAGCCGCACCATCATCCGCCGGGCCCTGTCACGGCTGGCCCATGAGAGCGTGGTGCTGCTGCGGCCCAACCGAGGTGCCGTGGTCGCCAGCCCAACCGTGGAGGAGGCGCGCCAGGTGTTCTTCTCGCGGCGCATGGTCGAGCGTGCCATCACCGAGCTTGCCGTGGAGCACGCCACGGCCGAGCAGCTGGCCGAGCTGCGGCAGATGGTCCGCGAAGAGCGCGACAGTTTTTCCCGAGGGGATCGCGGCGCCGGCATCCGGCTGTCCGGCGAGTTTCACCTCAAGCTTGCCGAAGCGGCGGGCAATGCGCCGTTGGTGAGCTTCCAGCGCAGCCTGGTATCGCAGACCTCGCTGATCATCGCCCAGTACGAGAGCGGCAATCGTTCCCACTGTTCGTACGACGAGCATCTGCAGCTGATCGATGCCATCGAAGCGCGTGACGCCGATCAGGCCGTCAGCCTGATGATGCATCACATGGACCACATCGACAGCAAGCTGAACCTGGACGAGGAGAGCGCCTCGGACGATCTGCATGCGGTGTTCTCCCATCTGCTGAAAAAGCCCAAGGTCGCGGTCAAGAACTGACTGTTCGCCTGGGCTCGCATCAGCGCGACCCTTACCCTTCGCGCTGATGCACGCAGCGCCCGGCCGCATAGGTTTCACGAACCGTGCGGTCGTCGCCCAGGGTGGTCAGCACGAACAACGTCTCTTCGATGCTTCTGGACTGCTGCAGGCGATAGTCCAGCAGCGGCGTGGCCTTGTAGTCCAGCACCACGAAGTCCGCGTCATTGCCCGGGCGCAGGCTGCCGATCCGGTCATCCAGGCGCAGCGCGCGCGCACCGCCCAGGGTCGCCAGGTAGAGCGACTTGAAAGGGTGCAGGCGTGCGCCTTGCAGCTGCATCACCTTGTACGCCTCATTGAGCGTGTTGAGCAGCGAGAAGCTGGTGCCGGCACCCACGTCGGTGCCCAGGCCGACATTGACCTTTAAGCGCTCCGCCTGAGGCAGGTTGAACAGCCCGCTGCCCAGGAACAGGTTGGAGGTGGGGCAGAACGCGACCGCCGAGCCCGTCTCTGCCAGGCGCTGGCATTCTTCGTCGCACAGGTGCACGCCATGGGCGAAGACCGAGCGCTCGCCCAGCAGTTCGAAATGGTCGTACACATCCAGGTAGCCCTTCTGTTCCGGGAACAGCGACTTGACCCAGTCGATTTCCTGAAGGTTCTCCGACAGGTGCGTGTGCAGGTAAACGCCTGGGTGTTCCTTGAGCAGTTGGCCCGCCCGTGCCAGCTGCTCTGGCGTGCTAGTCGGTGCAAAACGCGGAGTGACGGCATAGTGCAGGCGGCCTTTGCCATGCCAGCGCTCGATCAGCGCTTTGCTTTGGGCGTAGCCGGACTCGGCGGTGTCGGTCAGGTAATCGGGGGCATTGCGATCCATCATCACCTTGCCGGCGATCAGGCGCAGGTCCAGGCGCTCTGCTGCTTCGAACAAGGCGTTCACCGATTCGGGGTGCACACTGCCGAACACCAGGGCGGTGGTGGTGCCGTTACGCAGCAGCTCTTTGAGAAAGATCTGCGCCACTCGGTCAGCATGGTCCTTGTCGGCGAATTGCTTCTCGCAAGGGAAGGTGTAGGTGTTCAACCAGTCCAGCAACTGCTCCCCGTAGGAGCCGATCATGCCGGTCTGGGGGAAGTGGATGTGGGTGTCGATGAACCCTGGGGTGATCAATGCGTCCTGGTAGTGCTCTACCGGTATGTCGGCGTCCAGGGTCGGCAACAGGTCGCTGGCATGGCCCACGGCCTGGATGCGTCCGCCGTCGATCACCAGCAGGCCGTCTTCGAAATACTCATGGGAAGCGTCCAGGCCTACCTCGGCCGGGTCGGCGATGCTGTGCAGGATGGCGGCTCGGTAGGCTTTGCGGGTAACGGTCATATCTCACTCGTCAAATGGCTTGGCTGCGCCGTGAAGGCGGCAGCAACTGGGCAATGGGGCCGGCGTTGGCGGCAGCGTCGTGCTGGCCGAAGCGGGCGTTGTAGGTGGCGATGATTTCGCCGGCAATGGACACGGCGATTTCGATGGGCAGCTTGCCCTTGACCTCGGTCAGGCCCATCGGGCACCGCATGCGCGCCACCAGGGCGGGGTCGAACCCGCGCTCGCGCAGGCGATGCTCGAACTTGACTCGCTTGGTCTTCGAGCCGATCAGGCCGAACCAGGTGAAATCGTTGCGCTTGAGGATGGCAGCGGTCAGCTCCAGGTCGAGCTGATGGTTATGGGTCATGACGATGCAGTAGCTGCCCGGCGGCAGGTCTGCCACTTCGTCGGCCGGCTCCTCGCTGACCACGCGCGTCACGCCGGCGGGAATCTGGGCAGGGAATTCCTGCTCGCGCGAATCGATCCAGCGCACCCGGCAGGGCAGCGCGGCGAGCAAGGGTACCAGAGCCCGGCCGACATGGCCCGCGCCGAACACGGCGATCTGCGCCTGCACGGCGGCCATGGGTTCGAACAACAACACCGTCACGCCCCCGCAGCACTGACCGAGACTGGCGCCGAGGCTGAAACGCTCCAGATGCGGGGTAGCGCGGTGCTTGTCGAGCATCTGCCGGGCGATGTGCAGCGCCTTGTATTCCAGATGGCCGCCGCCGATGGTGTCGTATGATCCGCAGGCGCTGACCACCATCTTCGAGCCGGCATTGCGCGGGGTGGAGCCGCGCTCTTCGATGATGGTCACCAGTACGCAGGCCTCGCCGCGGGCTTGGTGTTCGGCCAGGGCATTGATCCATTGGTGCATGATGCAAGATCCTCATCTGTGGGTGCCTGTTCGGGGCTTCTCGCCGACTTGCCGACAATGGGCCCGAACAGGCAACGCACCTTCAATTGTTCACTGCGTCCAGTTCCTGCACCGCAGGTTGCAAGGTGGTCGCCTTGCGCATCTGCTCACAGCCCCACAACACCCGCTCCGGCGTGGCAGGGGCGTCTATGTTCGGTTGCACGCGGTAGTCGGCAAGGCTGGCCACCGCATCCTTGATCGCGCACCAGGCGGCGATCCCGAGCATGAACGGCGGCTCGCCCACGGCCTTGGAATGGAACACCGTGTCCTCCGGGTTCTTGCGGTTCTCCACCAGCTTGACCCGCATGTCCAGCGGCATGTCGGCCACCGCTGGAATCTTGTAGCTGGCCGGGCCGTTGGTCACCAGTTTGCCCTTGGCGTTCCACACCAGCTCCTCGGTGGTGAGCCAGCCCATGCCCTGGATGAACCCTCCCTCGACCTGTCCGATGTCGATGGCCGGGTTCAGCGAGTCGCCCACATCGTGCAGGATGTCGGCGCGCAACATCTTGTATTCGCCGGTCAGGGTGTCGACGATCACTTCCACGCAGGCCGCGCCGAAGGCGTAGTAGTAGAAGGGGCGCCCCCGTGCCTGGCTGCGGTCATAGAAGATCTTTGGCGTGCGGTAGAACCCGGTGCTCGACAGCGACACCTGACCGAAATAAGCCTGCTGCACCAACTGCTCGAAGCTGACGATCTGGTCGCGCACACGCACGTGGCCATTACGGAACTCCACGTCTTCCTCGGTGACCTGGTAGTGCCTGGCAGCGAATTCGGTCAAACGTTTCTTGAGAATCTCGGCTGCATGCTGTGCGGCCTTACCGTTCAAGTCAGCACCACTGGAAGCGGCGGTAGGGGAGGTGTTGGGTACCTTGTCGGTGTTGGTGGCGGTGATCTGGATCCGGTCGATATCGACCTGGAAGACCTGGGCCACCACCTGCGCCACCTTGGTGTTCAGGCCCTGGCCCATTTCAGTGCCGCCGTGGTTCAGGTGGATGCTGCCATCGGTGTAGATATGGATCAGCGCCCCTGCCTGGTTGAGGAAGGTGGCGGTGAACGAGATGCCGAACTTGACCGGGGTCAGCGCCAGGCCTTTTTTCAGGATCGGGCTGCTGGCATTGAAGCGGCCGATGGCCGCCCGCCGTTCGGCGTAGTCACTGCTGGCTTCAAGCTCGGCGGTCATCTCCTCGAGCATGTTGTGCTCGACGGTCTGGTAATAATGGGTGACGTTGCGCTCGTCCTTGCCATAGTAGTTGGCCTTGCGCACGGCCAGCGGGTCGCGGCCAAGGTGTCTGGCGATGTGGTCCATCACCTGCTCGATGGCGACCATGCCTTGCGGCCCGCCAAAGCCCCGGTAGGCCGTGTTCGACGCGGTGTTGGTCTTGCAGCGGTGCCCGTGGACGGTGGCATCGCCCAGGTAGTAGGCGTTGTCGGAGTGGAACATGGCGCGGTCGACGATCGAGCCGGACAGGTCCGGGGAGTAGCCACAGTTGCCGGCCAGGTCCAGATTGATGCCGTGCAGGCGACCCTGGTCGTCGAAGCCCACGTCGTACTCGACGTAGAAGGGGTGTCGCTTGCCGGTCATGGTCATGTCCTCGACCCGCGGCAAGCGCATCTTCGTCGGTTGCCCGGTCAGGCGGGCGATGACGGCGCACAGGCAAGCCGGGCTCGCGGCCTGGGTCTCCTTGCCGCCAAATCCGCCGCCCATGCGGCGCATGTCCAGCACCACCTTGTTCATGGGCACATCGAGCACTTCGGCCACCAGTTTCTGCACCTCAGTGGGGTTCTGGGTGGAGCAGTACACGATCATGCCGCCGTCTTCAGTAGGCATCACCGAGGAAATCTGGGTCTCCAGGTAGAAGTGTTCCTGGCCGCCGATGTGCAGGGTGCCTTGCAGGCGATGCGGGGCGCTGGCCAGGGCTGCGGCGCTGTCGCCGCGCTGATGGGTGTGGCTGTCGAGCACGAAGTGCCGCTTGCGCAGCGCCTCGACCACATCGAGCACCGGTTCGAGGTCCTCGTATTCGATGACGGCGGCCATGGCGGCGCGGCGTGCGGTGTCCAGGTCACGTGCGGCCACGGCCAGGACCGGCTGGCCGAAGAACTCGACCTTGTCGATGGCCAGCAAGGGATCGCCTGCCACCACCGGTCCGATGTCCTTGAGCCCAGGAATGTCCTGATGGGTGATCGCAAGGCGCACCCCTTCGAAGGCGTAACAGGGCGTGGTGTCGATGCGCAGGATGCGCGCATGGGCACGGTCTGCGGTACGTGCATAGACGTGCAGCTGGTTGGGGAATTCCAGTCGGTCGTCGATGTACAGCGCTTCGCCGGACACGTGCTTGTCGGCGCTGTCGTGCTTGACGCTGCGCCCGACCCCGGTGGTCAGGTCCTGACGGAACAGGTCGGCCATTTCGGCCTGGCTTTTGGGCACATGATGGTTAGACATAAGCGGTCACCCGGGTTTCGATGTGCGGCGTTTGCAGTTCGATGAAGTACTTGCGCAGCAGGTTCTGCGCGGTGAGCAGGCGGTATTGCTGGCTGGCGCGGAAGTCGCTGAGCGGGGTGAAGTCCTCGGCCAGGGCCTGGCAGGCGCGCTCCACGCTGGCCTTGTTCCAGGGTTGGCCCAGCAACGCCGCCTCGCAGGCACGGGCGCGCTTGGGGATGGCCGCCATGCCGCCGAAGGCGATGCGTGCGCCGCTGACCACCCCGTGCTCGATGCTCAGGTTGAACGCTGCGCACACCGCCGAGATATCATCGTCCAGGCGCTTGGAAATTTTATAGGCGCGGAACGTCCAGTCGTGCCGGGCGAGGGGTACCAGGATCTTCTCGATGAACTCGCTGTCCTGCCGGGCGGTGATGCGGTAGTCGATGAAATAGGCTTCCAGCGGCATCGTGCGCTGGCGCTCGCCCTGGCGCAGGACCACCTGGGCGTCCAGCGCGATCAACAAGGGCGGTGAGTCGCCGATGGGCGAAGCGTTGCCGATGTTGCCGCCCAGGGTGCCCTGGTTGCGGATCTGCAGCGAAGCGAAGCGATGCAGCAGCGCCCCGAAGTCCGGGTATTGGGCGTTCAACGCCTGGTAGCAGTCAGTGAGCGGGGTAGCGGCACCGATTTCAAGATGGGTGGCGGTCTGCTCGATCCGCTTGAGCTCGGCCACATGCCCCACGTAGATCATCACTGGCAGGGTCTTGTGCATCTGCGTGACTTCCAGCGCCAGGTCGGTACCGCCTGCCAGCAACCGGGCTTCGGGGTGCGAACTGTACAGCTCGGCCAGGTCGGCGACGGTCAGCGGAACCAGGCAACGTTTGTCGCCACTGTTCAGCTCGCCGGTCTGCGACGGTGCAATGGCCTTGAGGCGGGCGATGGTCTGCGCTTGCTGGGCATCGAACTGGTCGCGGCAGGGCTGCCGGCAGCTCTGCTGGGCGGCGTCAAGGATGGGCCGGTAACCCGTGCAGCGGCACAGGTTGCCGGCCAGTGCTTCCTGGGCCTGATGCACGTCGGCACCTTGACTGTTCTTTTGCAGGGCGAACAACGACATCACAAAGCCTGGCGTACAGAAACCGCATTGCGATCCATGGCAGTCCGCCATGGCTTGCTGCACGCTGTGCAGCTGGCCTTGGTGCTTGAGGCCTTCGACGCTGATCAGCTGCTTGCCGTGCAGGCTGGACACGAATGTCAGGCAGGAATTGAGGCTGCGATAGCGCAAGGCATCGTTGCCGGCGTCGTCCTGGGTCAGTTCACCGATCACCACGGTGCAGGCGCCGCAGTCACCGCTGGCGCAGCCCTCTTTGGTGCCGGGTTTGCCCAACTGCTCGCGCAGGTATTGCAGCACGGTCATGTTCGGGTCCAGGGCGTGCTCGCTGCGCAGCTCCTGGTTGACGAGAAACTGGATCACGGGGATGGCCTCGCAATGGTTTTATTGTTGTTGGGCCGACTCTAAGCAACACCTGTCGCGCGGGTCAATGTTTTTCTGACTCAGAGGTCAGGAAATCGTCCGGCGGCCGGCCCACCCTGGTTGATGATGCTTGCACCAAGCATAGATCGCGCCGGCCCGGCAGCTGTCCGGGTGGTCAAATAAACCCCGATACACCGCTGCGCTTCCCGGGGGCAAGTAGGCTACAATCCGCCCCCTTGTGTCCCGTTCAGTGATTTGAAGGAAAACCATGACGTTCAAGGCCCCGGACAGCCTCGCCGAGCAGATTGCCGATTACCTGGCCGAGCGCATCATCCGCGGCGAACTGGCGCCTGCAGAGCGTATCCAGGAGCAGAAGGTGACCCAGGCGCTCAACGTCAGCCGGGGTTCGGTGCGCGAAGCGCTGCTGATCCTTGAACGTCGCCACCTGGTGGCGATCTTGCCGCGCCGGGGCGCCCACGTCACCGAGCTGGATGAGCGCAGCGTGCGCAGCCTGTGCACGCTCATGAGCGAGTTTTACATCCTGCTGGGCAACGCGGTTGCACAACGCTGGCGCAGCGAAGACGAACTGCGCCCGTTTCTGGACATTCAGCAGCGTCTTCATGTGGCGCATGCCGCACGCGACATCGAGGCGTTCGTGGCCGAGAGCTTCGAGGTGATGCGTGCTGCCTACCCCTTCGCCGACAACCCGTTCCTGCAGGAAACCGTCGAGAACCTGCAGCCAGCCATGAGCCGCGCCTATTACCTGTCCCTGGACCAGCGCCAGGCGAACATGGTCGATTACCTGGGCCTGTTCGGTCACTTGCTCGAGGCGGTGGTGCTGCGCGACTTGCAGCGCATTCGTGAAGTACTCACCGCCTATGGCCAGCGCAGTTGCGAACTGGTACTGGCGGCGCTGGCCCGGCCCTGACTGATGCGTCTGAAGTGCATCCGTCTGGCAGGGTTCAAGTCTTTCGTCGACCCCACCACCGTCAACTTCCCAAGCAACATGGCGGCGGTCGTGGGCCCCAATGGCTGTGGCAAGTCCAACATCATCGACGCCGTACGCTGGGTAATGGGCGAAAGTTCGGCAAAGAACCTGCGCGGCGAGTCGATGACAGACGTCATCTTCAACGGCTCCAGCGGCCGCAAACCGGTCAGCCAGGCCAGCATCGAACTGGTGTTCGACAACAGCGAGACTACCCTTGTGGGCGAGTATGCCGCCTACGCCGAGATCTCGATTCGGCGAAAGGTGACCCGCGACAGCCAGAACAGCTACTACCTCAATGGCACCAAGTGCCGGCGTCGGGACATCACCGATATCTTCCTGGGCACAGGCCTTGGGCCTCGCAGCTACTCGATCATCGAACAGGGCATGATCTCCAAGCTGATCGAAGCCAAGCCCGAGGAACTGCGCAATTTCATCGAGGAAGCGGCGGGTATCTCCAAGTACAAGGAACGTCGCCGCGAAACTGAAAACCGCATCCGCCGAACCCAGGAGAACCTGGCGCGCCTGACCGACCTGCGCGAGGAGCTGGAACGCCAGCTCGAACGCCTGCACCGCCAGGCCCAGGCGGCCGAGAAATACCGTGAATACAAGGCGCAGGAACGCCAGCTCAAGGCGCGCCTGGCGGCGTTGCGCTGGCGCGAGCTGGACGAACGGGTTCGTCAGCGTCAGTCGGTGATCGGTAACCAGGATGTGTCCTTCGAGGCGCTGGTGGCCGAGCAGCGCAATGCCGATGCCAGCATCGAGCGGCTGCGTGACGGTCATCATGAGCTGTCCGAGCGCTTCAACCAGGTGCAGGCCCGGTTCTACTCGGTGGCCGGCGACATCGCCCGGGTCGAGCAAAGCATCCAGCACGGCCAGCAACGTTTGCGCCAGTTGCAGGACGATTTCAAGGAAGCCGAACGCACGCGCCAGGAAACCGAATCGCACCTGGGGCATGACCGTACGCTGCTGGCAACGTTGGGCGAAGAACTGGCCATGCTCGAGCCCGAGCAGGCGCTGACCCTGGCGGCTGCCGAAGAAAGCGCTGCCGTGCTGGAAGAGGCCGAATCAGGCATGCACGGTTGGCAGGAGCAGTGGGACACCTTCAACAGTCGCTCGGCTGAACCGCGTCGCCAGGCCGAAGTGCAGCAGGCGCGCTTGCAGCAGTTGGAAAGCGGCTTGGAGCGCCTGGCCGAGCGTCAGCGCAAACTCACCGACGAACAGGTGCAGTTGGGCGAAGACCCGCAAGACGCGGCCATGCTGGAGCAGGTTGAGCAGTTGGCCAGCAGCGAGTTGTCGCTCGAAGCACTGCAGCTGGAAGAAGAGGAGGTTATCGAGCGCCTGGAAACGGTGCGCCAGGCGCTGCAGGAGGCCGGGCTGGCTCAGCAACAGGCCCAGGGTGATGTGCAACGCCTGGGCGGGCGCCTGGCATCGCTGGAAGCCCTGCAGCAGGCAGCCCTGGACCCAGGTGCTGGTGTGGGCCAATGGTTGCAGGGGCAGGGGTTGGCAGACTGCCCTCGCCTGGCACAAGCGCTGCGCGTTGAGCCCGGGTGGGAGCTTGCGGTGGAAACCGTGTTGGGCGCCGACTTGCAAGCCGTGCTGGTGGACGACTTCGCACCGTTGGACCTGGCGGGCTTGCAGCAGGGCGATGTGAGCCTGCTGCTCGCGGCTTGCGCCAGCCAGGCGGTGCCTTCCGGCAGCCTGCTGGACAAGGTACAGGGCCCCGTCGACCTGGCGCCATGGCTGGGCCAGGTCAGGCCCGTGGAAGACCTGGCCGAGGCCTTGACCTTGCGTGCTGCGCTGGGCGAAGGGCAGAGCCTGGTCAGCCGCGATGGCTACTGGGTCGCCCGCCACAGCCTACGTGTGCGCCGCGGTGGCAGCGGTGAAAGCGGGGTGCTGGCGCGCGGTCAGGAGATCGAACGGCTCGAGCACAGTCAGCGTGAGCAGCACATCGCCCTGCAGCAGCTTGACCAGCAGCTGCACACCCTGCGTGAACAGCAGCAGCACCTGGAAGCGCAGCGCGAGCAGGTACGCCGTCGCGCCCAGGATGAAAGCCGCCTGCAGGCCGAACTCAAGGCCAGCTTGTCAGCCAACCGTGCCCGTGCCGAACAGGTCGCGCTGCGCCGCCGCCGTTTGGAAGAAGAGCTGGCTGAGCTCGACGAGCAGCGCGCCCTCGAGCATGAGCAACTGGGCGAAGCCCGTTTGCTGTTGCAGGATGCCCTCGAACTCATGGCCCAGGACACCGATCGGCGCGAAGTGCTGCTGGCCCAGCGCGACCGGCTGCGTGAGGGCCTGGACCGCATTCGTCAGGAAGCCAGGCAGCACAAGGACCATGCCCACCAGCTGGCCGTGCGCCTGGGGTCGCTGCGCGCTCAGCATGACTCCACGCGTCAGGCCCTGGAACGCCTGGAACTGCAAGCGGCCCGTCTGAGCGAGCGACAGGAGCAGCTGAGTCTGAACCTGGAGGAGGGGGAGGCGCCGTTGGAGGAGCTGCGGCTCAAGCTCGAAGAGTTGCTGGAACGGCGCATGGGTGTCGACGAAGAAATGCGCCAGGCACGTCTGCAAATGGACGAGGCCGACCGCGAACTGCGCGATGCCGAAAAACGCCGCACCCAGGCCGAGCAGCAGGCTCAGTTGCTGCGTGGTCAACTCGAACAACTGCGCCTGGAGTGTCAGGGCCTGGAAGTGCGGCGTACCACATTGCAGGAGCAGTTGCTCGCCGACGGTTACGACTTGCAGGGCGTTCTCGCCACGGTCGAGCCCGACGCCACCGAGGCCGGCACCGAGCAGGCCTTGGAGCAACTCGATGCCCGTATCCAGCGGCTGGGCGCGATCAACCTGGCCGCCATCGAGGAGTACGAACAGCAGTCCGAGCGCAAGCGCTACCTCGATGCCCAGGATGCTGACCTGGTCGAAGCTTTGGAGACGCTCGAAAACGTCATTCGCAAGATCGACAAAGAAACCCGCCACCGCTTCAAAGATACCTTTGATCAGATAAATGCCGGATTGCAGGCACTTTTCCCAAAAGTTTTCGGTGGTGGCAGCGCTTATCTGGAACTGACGGGCGAAGATCTACTCGATACAGGGGTGACGATCATGGCGCGACCACCGGGCAAGAAGAACAGCACCATTCATCTGCTGTCCGGTGGCGAAAAAGCACTGACCGCCTTGGCGCTGGTGTTTGCCATCTTCAAGTTGAACCCCGCACCGTTCTGCATGCTCGATGAAGTCGACGCACCGCTGGACGATGCCAACGTCGGGCGGTATGCCCGGCTGGTGAAGGAAATGAGTGAGAGCGTGCAGTTCATTTACATCACGCATAACAAAATCGCCATGGAAATGGCCGACCAGTTGATGGGGGTCACCATGCACGAGCCGGGCTGTTCGCGCCTGGTGGCCGTGGATGTGGAGGCGGCCATGGCGATGGTCGATGCGTGAAACCTGTGGTCGAACGGCACAATCTTCATTGAAATGCCCCTGTCATGTGAGACAGACGGTGTAAAGTTGTCTTTGGTCGTGCTAGCTTTATGTCACTCGTTTTCTGCGTGGGTAAAACGCCTGTCAGAACATAGGCTTGGCGCCACGTGTTAAAGGCCTTTGAAGCCTTTGTTTTCAGCATATTTATTAGAGGCACGGGATTACATGGAAATCGGTCTGCGCGAGTGGCTGATCCTTATCGGCATCATTGTCATTGCCGGCATTCTTTTCGACGGCTGGCGCCGTATGCGCGGCGGCAAGGGGAAGTTGAAATTCCGTCTGGACCGCAGTTATGCCAATGCGGCGGACGATGAAGGCGGTGGTGCCGAAGTGCTCGGCCCACCCCGCGTGCTCGACACCCACAGGGAGCCTGAGCTGGACGAAAGTGATCTTCCGTCGCTCAGTGCCTCGGACCGGGACCGTGAGCGCGAACCCAAACCTGCCAAGGTCAGCAAGTGGCCAAAACGCCCGGCGGCTGCAGAAGCGCCGCGCGTTGACGCAGGCTTCAGCGCGCCTTCCCGTGAAGCGGATATCGTGATCGACGACGAGGACGACTTCGCGGCGGACAAGGGGCGTAGCCCATCCCCTGCAGCGGCCAACAACAGCGTCAAGGAGCTGCCGCCGGCCGAGGAAGTGCTGGTGATCAGCGTTATTTCCCGTGACGAGGGTGGGTTCAAGGGCCCGGCGTTGCTGCAGAACATTCTGGAAAGTGGCCTGCGGTTCGGCGAGATGGACATCTTCCACCGTCACGAGAGCATGGCCGGTCACGGCGAAGTGCTGTTCTCCATGGCCAATGCCGTCAAGCCTGGCATCTTCGACCTGGATGACATCGACCATTTCAGCACGCGTGCGGTGAGCTTCTTCCTCGGCCTGCCAGGCCCGCGCCATCCGAAGCAGGCCTTCGACGTCATGGTGGCGGCAGCGCGCAAGCTGGCCCATGAGCTCAACGGTGAACTCAAGGATGACCAGCGCAGCGTGTTGACGGCGCAGACCATCGAACACTACCGCCAGCGCATCGTGGAATTCGAGCGCCGTGCCCTGACCCAGAAGCGCTGATAAATCCAGACGAAGAGCAGCCTCGGGGCGTGCTGGTCGGTTCAGGCCTCTTGCTCATCGACTCGGCTTTCGGCAAGCGAGCCCGCTTCACGGTTTCACCGCAGCCTTTGAAGGCTGTGGCGAAACCGTGGAGCGGGCTCGCTGCCTAAGTCACAAGGCGATGACGAGACCTGGCTCTCCAGAGGCTGCCAGGCTGCTCTTTCGTTTTGCAAGAGAAGCTCAAAATGACCGCTGAAACCCGCATCCACGAACTGCGTGCCGAACTCGACCAGCACAACTACCGCTACTATGTGCTGGACGAACCCAGCGTGCCCGACGCCGAGTACGACCGGCTGTTCAACGAACTCAAGGCGCTGGAGGCCGAGCATCCCCACCTGGTCACGCCCGACTCGCCCACCCAGCGGGTAGGTGGGGCGGCCCTTGCCGCATTCAGCCAGGTTCGTCATGAGGTCCCCATGCTCAGCCTGGGCAATGCCTTCGAAGAAGACGATCTGCGCGAGTTCGGTCGCCGCGTGACGGAAGGACTGGACCAGCCAGGCGCGGTGGATTTCAGCTGCGAGCCCAAGCTCGATGGCCTGGCGGTCAGCCTGCTCTACCGTGACGGTCACCTGGTGCAGGGTGCCACGCGAGGCGACGGCACCACGGGTGAGGACATCAGCGCCAACGTGCGTACCGTGCGCAACATTCCCTTGAAGCTGCACGGGCAAGGCTGGCCTGCGGTGCTGGAAGTGCGGGGCGAGGTGTTCATGAGCAAGGCCGGCTTCGACCGGCTCAATGCGTCCCAGGCCGACCTCGGCGGCAAGACCTTCGCCAACCCGCGCAATGCCGCGGCAGGCAGCCTGCGTCAGCTGGACTCCAAGATCACTGCCAGTCGCCCGCTGGAATTCTGCTGCTACGGTGTCGGTCAGGTGTCCGCACCTGTGGCCGACAGCCATATCGCCACGCTGGAGCAGCTCAAGACATGGGGGTTGCCGATCAGTCGCGAGCTCAAGCACGCAGCCGGCATCGAGCAGTGTCTGGACTATTACCGCGACATCGGCGAGCGGCGTAACAGCCTGCCTTACGAGATCGATGGCGTAGTGTTCAAGGTCAACAGCCTGGCCGCACAGCGTGAGCTGGGTTTCCGTGCCCGGGAACCGCGCTGGGCCATCGCCCATAAATTCCCGGCGATGGAGGAGCTCACCGAGGTGCTGGACGTGGAGTTCCAGGTAGGGCGTACGGGCGCGGTCACCCCAGTCGCCCGCCTGAAGCCGGTCAAGGTCGCCGGTGTCACGGTGTCCAATGCCACCTTGCACAACATGGACGAGATCGCCCGCCTGGGCTTGCGCATTGGCGATACGGTCATCATCCGCCGCGCAGGCGACGTGATCCCGCAGGTGATGCAGGTGGTGCTGGAGCGTCGCCCGGAAGGGGCGCGTGAAGTGCAGGTGCCCAGCCAGTGCCCGGTGTGCGGCTCGCATGTGGAGCGCACCCAGCTGGTCAAGCGCAGCAAGGGCAGGGAAGTGACCAGCGAGGGGGCCGTGTACCGCTGCGTCGGCCGCCTGGCCTGTGGGGCGCAGCTCAAGCAGGCGATCATCCACTACGTGTCGCGCCGGGCCATGGACATCGACGGGCTGGGTGAAAAAAGCGTGGAGCAGTTGGTGGACGAGGGCCTGATTGCTTCACCTGCCGACCTTTACGCGCTCACGTTCGACCAAATCGTCGGCCTCGAAGGTTTTGCCGAAGTCTCCAGCCGCAAGCTGCTTGATGCCATCGCCGCCAGCAAGCAGCCGACCCTTGCCCGCTTCATCTATGCCCTGGGCATTCCCGATGTCGGTGAAGAAACCGCCAAGGTGCTGGCCCGCTCACTGGGCAGCCTGTCGCGCGTGCAACAGGCATTGCCGCAGGTGCTCACTTATCTGCCGGACATTGGCCTGGAAGTGGCCCATGAGATACACAACTTCTTTGAAGACGAACACAACCAGAAGGTCATCCGCCAGTTGCTGGACAGCGGCATGCAGTTGCAGGACGAAGGCGAACTGGCCGCGGAGTTCGCCGCCAGTACCACCCTGGCTGACATGCTCGCCAAACTCGACATCCCCTCGGTAGGGCCTACCGGCGCGCAAAAGCTGGTGGCGCGCCTGGACAGCCTGGACAAGATCATCGCCGCCGACGGCATCGACCTGCGCCAGGCGCTCAATACGCGCCAGGCAGAGGCTGTACGCGCGTTCTTCAGGGATGAAGCCAACCAGCGTCTGGCCCATGCCATCGAGGCGCAGCTGCTGGCCTTCGGCATGCACTGGCGCAGTGAGAAGAAGGTGGCCGAGGGGCTGCCTCTGGCGGGCCAAACGTGGGTGCTGACCGGCTCCCTGGAACGCATGAGCCGCGACATCGCCAAGGAGAAGCTCGAAGGCCTGGGGGCGAAAGTGGCGGGGTCCGTTTCTGGCAAGACCCACTGCGTGGTGGCAGGGCCGGGTGCCGGGTCGAAGCTGGCCAAGGCCAGCGAGCTGGGCGTGAAGGTGCTCGATGAAGAGGCGTTCGTGGCGTTTCTTGCCCAGCAGGGCATCGAGGTCTGATAACCCTGGAGCCGTGATGGCCCGGTGCGTGATTGCCGGCACTTGGCCATCTTGGCGTGCGGGGGTGGCTGTCGAGGTGTTTGACCGCGTGGCGCGCGCTAGCCAGACAAGTCATTGAGAAATGATGACTTTTTCTGCTGCAGAGGTTGTATCTGGGCTCAGGACCGGTACAATGGCGCCACTCGCTGTTCAGCGAGACATGTAGTGGTGGCCCTGTCGGTCCTCCCGCATTGATTACCCGTTAACCTGGTCAGGCCCGGAAGGGAGCAGCCATAGCGGGAACATCGAGTGCCGGGGTGTGGCTGGCGGGGCCGCCTCCATTTCAGGCCCTGAATTCTCCAAGGCCAAGCGCTTGGCCACTCAGGCTTTGCCGTTTCTGTCGTAAGTGCAGCCCGAACACCACCTTGCGAATACTGGCTCTAACGCTGCGCACACTATCGCACACGCAGCATCAGGTGCTGGCGTTACTGCGATTTTGCCAACTTGCACTTCTGCAGATGGAGGCGCAGCCCGTTAAAATGGCGAGGCTGATGGCAGTAGCGAACAGCTTGATGCGAGACAGCATCAAGATTTCCTTGTCGATAATGAATGTTGAATGATCAGCGCTTCGCTCCATCATTAATATCATTATGCCATGTTGCCTCGCGGTGCATTGAGGCTTGAGTACACAGCGCTTCGGGCGTTGCACTCAGGGGGTATGCAGGTGAAACCGACTGGCAGTTGTCGGCAGTATTCAGCACCTAGGTTTGCCCGCTGAAGGGGTTGCCCCTTTCAAGCCGCGCAATACATTCGAAGGTGCTGACCGTGCTGAGGCCACTGCCATCAACCGGCGAAACCTCGGGCAAGCCAGATGATCGTCGGCAGGGCACTCAGCCGCGTGGCGCAAGCCTTTGCTCATGGCCTGCAACGTCTTGATCCGGCTATCGAGCTCATCGGCCTTGGCCAGCAGTTGACCCCGGTCGACCTTCATGTCCACCAGCAGGGTGCTGATTTCGTCCAGCGAAAAACCGGCGGCCTGGCCCAGCGCTATCAATGCGAGCCTTTGCGCCACGTCAGCCGAAAACTGCCGGCGTTGGCCAGGCTCGCCACGCGCCGTGAGCAGTCCCTTCTTCTGGTAATAACGCAGCGTCGAAGACGGCACGCCCGTGCGCCTCGCCACATCGGCAATGTCCATGTGCAAGCCCTTGACTTGAAGTTGACTTCAACTTGCATGCTGCCCGGCGTATCCGACAACGTCAAATCAGAGGGAGCGTCATGGGCATCAGCGAACAGTGGATTGCAGCAATAGGCATCGGCGTCGGGGCCACACTGGTCATGGACGGCTGGTCGGCGGTCTCCAGGCGCCTGGGCGTTAGCACGCTCGATTACGCCTTGGTGGGTCGCTGGGCGGGGCATGCACTGCGAGGGCGCTGGCGCCACCAGGCAATCCGTCAGGCCCCGCCCATCAAACATGAGCGGATCTTGGGCTGGACGCTGCACTACGTCATTGGCGTGGCGTTCGCGATGCTGCTGGTCATCACGGCGGGCACCCCCTGGCTGAGCGCCCCGACCCTGTGGCCGGCATTGGCCGTGGGCGCAGGTACGGTACTGGCGCCCCTGTGCCTGATGCAGCCTGCCATGGGCATGGGCTTTTTTGCTTCACGCACGCCCAGCCCCTGGCGCGCGCGGTTCAAGAGCCTGGTGAACCACCTGGTATTCGGTATCGGGATGTACGTGACGGCTTTGGCGCTGTAGGTGTCAGGTGCCCGTCCCGGCGGGTTGGGGCTCTTCGGTGCTGCCGTAGCGTTGCAGCAAGCGCTCCATCTCCCCGCTCTGCTTGAGGCGCACCAATGCGCGCAGAAGCGCTTGGGCGGGTATGTCAGGGTCGTTGCGTACCAGGCAGCCCAGGTCCTGTTCGTCCAGCACCGCCAGTGGCTGCAGTTGCGCATGGCGCTGATGGTTGAACCACCGCAGTGACAGTTGGTTGCTGACGGCATAGCGGTACCGTCCCGCTTGCAGCTTCTGCAGGGCCAGCTCCTGGCTGCGGCTATCCTCCCGGTAAAGGCGGTGTGCCGCCAGCAGGGGTTCAAGCGTGGTGTAGGTGTAGCCCAGGACGGTGCCGATGGGCTGGGGTGACAACCGTTGCGGCGAAATCGGGCCGCCTTCGCCTATGCGGCCTACCAGCACATCGCGCTGGTGAATCAGCGGCACGCTCCAGATGAAGTCCTTCGGCCGTGCCATCAGCCACTGATCGCTGACATAGCAACGTACATCGATATCACCCTGGTTCATCGCCTCCTCGAGGCGCATTCGAGCCATTACATGATATTCGGCGCGTACACCGGCTTGCTTGGCGGCCGCCTGCATCACATCGAACAACAGGCCCTCGACCGGCTGGCCGTTCTCGATGCGAATCAGCGGCATGCTCCAGCTCTCGGCCACCGAAAAACGCAGTACCGGCTGTTCAGCCAGGCTGTGAGCCGACCAGAAAAGAAGCAAAGTCAGCAGGGTCCGCACCGCAGGTCCTCCATGATCCGCTGTCCATCGTCGCGCCCGGCCAGTCAGGCAGTGCAATTTTGCCCCCGCTCCGCTAGCATTAGCGATCTTCCGCTCGATCAGGCTACGATGGTTTTTCGATGAGTTATCAGGTTCTTGCACGTAAATGGCGTCCGCGCTCGTTTCGCGAAATGGTCGGCCAGGCCCATGTGCTCAAGGCCTTGATCAACGCGCTGGACAACCAGCGCCTGCACCATGCCTACCTGTTCACCGGCACGCGCGGTGTAGGCAAGACTACCATCGCGCGCATCATCGCCAAATGCCTGAACTGCGAAACCGGCATTACCTCCACGCCCTGCGGTACCTGCTCGGTCTGCCGGGAAATCGATGAAGGGCGTTTCGTCGACCTGATCGAGATCGACGCCGCCAGCCGTACCAAGGTCGAGGATACCCGCGAGCTGCTGGACAATGTCCAGTACGCGCCGAGCCGTGGTCGCTTCAAGGTCTACCTGATCGACGAAGTGCACATGCTCTCGACCCATTCCTTCAACGCGTTGCTCAAGACGCTGGAAGAACCACCGCCCTACGTCAAGTTCATCCTCGCCACCACCGACCCGCAGAAACTGCCGGCTACCATTCTGTCGCGCTGTCTTCAGTTCTCCTTGAAGAACATGAGCCCGGAGCGTGTGGTCGAGCACCTGAGCCACGTGCTCGAGGCCGAGAACGTGCCGTTCGAAGCCGATGCGCTGTGGTTGCTCGGCCGTGCGGCCGACGGCTCGATGCGCGATGCCATGAGCCTGACCGACCAGGCCATCGCCTTCGGTGAAGGCAAGGTGCTGGCCGCTGATGTGCGCGCCATGCTCGGCAGCCTGGACCATGGCCAGGTATACGGGGTACTGCAGGCATTGCTCGAAGGGGATGCACGCGCATTGCTCGAAGCCGTGCGCAACCTGGCCGAGCAGGGCCCGGACTGGGCCGGGGTGCTGGCCGAAATGCTCAACGTGCTGCACCGTGTGGCCATTGCCCAAGCCTTGCCCGAGGCGGTGGACAACGGCCAGGGTGACCGGGAGCGCGTGCTGGCCCTGGCTGCTGCCTTGCCGGCCGAAGACGTACAGTTCTATTACCAGATGGGCCTGGTAGGGCGGCGTGACCTGCCCTTGGCGCCCGACCCGCGTGGTGGCTTCGAAATGGTACTGCTGCGCATGCTGGCGTTCCGCCCGGCCGATGCGGACGGGGCCCCAAGGCCGGTGCTAAAGCCAGTGGGGATCAGCCAGGCCACAGCTGATTCCGTCGAGCCGGTGGCGCCCCCGGCAGCGGTTGCCCAACCGGTAAGCGAACCGGTTGCGTCGGCGCCGTCAGCGCCCGTGATCGAGGTGCCTGCGCCGGCAACGGCCGACCATGAACCCGAAGCTGAGCGTGACCGCGAACTCGAGGCAGAAATCACCGCCATTTCGGTGCCTGAGCCCGTTGCGCCGGTTGTCGATCTGCCATGGGAAGAACCTGCCGCACCGGCCGTGCCGGAGCCTCAGCCGGCCCCAGCACCCGTTGCTGCAAAACCTGCGCCTGCCCAACAGGCGTCAGCCCACGATGGCGTGCCCCCGTTCGATCCAGGTGCGTACGCGTCCGTGGGCATGGACCGCGACGATGAGCCGCCGCTCGACGAAGACTACTACGCTGGCGAAAGCGATCCGGTGGGCTTCAGCTACCTCGACGAGCTGGCCGAGCACGTCCAGGAGCAGCCCCAGGTCGCCGCCGAGCCACTGCCCGCTGCCAAGCCGGCGACCGGGCTGGCCTTGCAATGGCTGGAATTGTTCCCGCAGTTGCCTGTCTCTGGTATGACGGGCAACATCGCGGCCAACTGCACGTTGATCGCCGCCGACGGTGATGACTGGCTCCTGCACCTGGACCCGGGGCAAGGCGCGTTGTTCAACGCCACCCAGCAAAGGCGCCTGAACGAGGCGCTCAACCAGCACCTGGGGCGTACGTTGAACCTGCGCATCGAGCTGATCCGGCCCGAACAGGAAACGCCAGCCCAGGCCGCGGCTCGCAAGCGCCTTGAACGCCAGCATGAAGCCGAGGCGTCGATCGAGCACGACCCGCTGATCCAGCAGATGATCAAGCTGTTTGGCGCCAAGGTGCGGCACGATACTATTGAGCCTGTAGAGGCCCTGGCCAGTCAGGGCCAGTAACGGATAACCATGCGGCCAGCCTAGTGCCAGGCCGCATCACATGACCCAATCGAGGTATTCCCCATGATGAAAGGTGGCATGGCCGGCCTGATGAAGCAGGCCCAGCAGATGCAGGAAAAGATGCAGAAAATGCAGGAAGAGCTGGCCAACGCAGAAGTCACCGGCCAGTCCGGCGGTGGCCTGGTCAGCGTGGTGATGACCGGCCGCCACGACGTCAAGCGCGTGAGCATCGACCAGAGCCTGATGTCGACCGAAGAAGACGACAAGGAAGTGCTCGAAGACCTGATCGCTGCAGCCCTGAACGATGCCGTGCGCAAGATCGAACAGAGCAGCCAGGAAAAGATGGGCGGCATGACCGCTGGCATGCAACTGCCGCCAGGCTTCAAGATGCCGTTCTGAGCATTTGCGTGCCGACGAACCGTCGCTGGTAACAGCGGCGGTTTTTTTATGGCCGCCGTGCCGATTTGACGCCACTCCCCATGGTGGGTATAAACCGCCTCTTAATGACTTGTCAGGCGTTTCCCATGAGCTTCAGTCCTCTCATCCGCCAGCTGATCGACGGCTTGCGCATTCTGCCCGGCGTTGGCCAGAAAACGGCACAGCGCATGGCCCTGCAATTGCTGGAGCGTGACCGCAGCGGGGGGCTGCGGCTCGCCCAGGCGCTGACCCAGGCCATGGAAGGGGTAGGGCATTGCCGTCAATGCCGCACCCTGACCGAACAGGACCTCTGCCCCCAGTGCGCCGACCCACGGCGTGACGACACGCAACTGTGCGTGGTCGAAGGCCCGACGGATGTCTATGCCGTCGAGCAGGCTGGCTATCGCGGGCGTTATTTCGTGCTCAAGGGGCATCTGTCGCCGCTCGACGGACTGGGCCCGGAGGCGATCGGCATTCCCCAGCTGATGGCACGCATCCAGGAGCAGGGCACCTTCACCGAAGTCATTCTTGCCACCAACCCCACGGTGGAAGGTGAAGCCACGGCGCACTACATTGCCCAGTTGCTGGCTGAAAAGGGTCTGGTCGCCTCGCGTATCGCCCATGGCGTGCCCTTGGGCGGCGAGCTGGAGCTGGTGGACGGCGGCACGCTGGCCCATGCCTTTGCAGGGCGTCGTCCTATTTCGCTCTGAGGCAGCGATCGGGTTCGACTGGCAGTGCCGTGACATAGGGGTTCCAGCGGCGAAGCTGATCCCGCACCCCATCGCCGCCCATCCGTCCCCCCTCAGCGCTCGCTGAGGGAAAACTCGGTCAGGCAGAAGGTCGGTACGCCCGCCGCCTGCAAGCGGCGCGAGCCGTCCAGCTCGGGGAGGTCGATGATGGCTGCCGCTTCGAACACCTGCGCACCCGTACGGCGCACCAGGTTGGCGGCGGCCAGGAGCGTACCGCCGGTGGCGATCAGGTCGTCGAAGATCAGTACCGAGTCGCCCTCGCACAGGCTGTCGGCGTGCACTTCTAGGAAGGCTTCGCCGTACTCGGTCTGGTACCCCTCGCTGAGCACGTCAGCGGGCAGCTTGCCTTGCTTGCGGAACAGGATCAGGGGTTTGTTCAGCTGGTGGGCGATGATCGAGCCGATCAGAAAACCACGCGCGTCCATGGCGCCGATGTGGCTGAACTCGGCCTCGACATAGCGCTCGATGAACTGATCGGCCACATAGCGCAGCCCGCGCGGCGACTGGAACAGTGGGGTGATGTCGCGGAAGATCACGCCCGGCTTGGGGAAGTCCACTACCGGACGGATCAGGGCTTTGAGGTCGAAGGCGTCGCTGTGCATTGTTGCAGGTATCCTGGGAAAACGAATGGCCCAGTATACCTGCTAATGCGGCCCTCAGGCCTCCATTGCCCCACCGGCCAGCGCGCAAAGCTGGATCGGGTCGAGGATATGCACTTCCTTGCCTTCGGCGCGCAGCAGGCCATTGTGCTGGAAGCGGGTGAACACGCGCGACACGGTTTCCACCGCCAGACCCAGGTAGTTGCCCATCTCGTTGCGCGACATGCTCAGGCGGAACTGGTTGGCCGAATAACCCCGGGCGCGAAAGCGCGCCGACAGGTTGACCAGAAACGTCGCGATGCGCTCATCGGCGGTCTTCTTCGACAGCAGCAGCATCATCTGCTGATCGTCGCGAATTTCGCGGCTCATCACGCGCATCAGCTGGCGACGCAGCTGCGGCAACTGCACCGACAGCTCATCCAGGCGCTCGAACGGAATCTCGCAAACGGATGTGGTTTCCTGGGCCTGGGCCGACACCGGGTACGCCTCGGTGTCCATGCCGGACAGGCCCACCAGCTCGCTGGGCAGGTGGAAACCGGTGATCTGCTCTTCGCCGCTGTCGCTCAGGCTGAACGTTTTCAGGGCGCCGGAGCGTACGGCATAGACCGAGCCAAAATTATCCCCCTGGCGGAACAGGAACTCGCCTTTCTTGAGAGGGCGACCTCGCTTGACGATTTCGTCCAGTGCGTCCATGTCTTCCAGGTTGAGTGAAAGGGGCAGGCACAGGGGGGCCAGGCTGCAATCCTTGCAATGGGCCTGGCTGTGTGGGCGCAGTTTGACTGGCTCGGACATTTGACTCGATCCTTGTGGGAAAGCACACATAAGTCGTAAGGGTAACCCACGACATAGGGTGTAGGCCAGTGGCCGCGACCAGCAGGATGACCTGTCAGACCCGCCAGCGCATTGCCCGATCGCCTGTGTGCCAAGAGCCACATGGCCGGGGCGTGGTAAGTGCGGCCAAATGTCTCGCTCAGATCACACGGGAGAACCGTTGGCGATTGTGCATGGCCAGGTAGGCATCGAAGACCATGCACACCGCGCGGGCCAGCAGTCGCCCAGCCGGCAGGATCCGAATGCCCTTGTCGTCCAGGCGAATCAGGCCGTCGCGCTGCAAGGTCAGAAGCTCCGGCCACAGGTCGTTGAAATAGCCACGAAAATCGACGGCGAATGCTTGTTCGATCGGCTCGAAGTCCAGCTCGAAGTGGCAGATCAGCTGCTGGATGACCGCCCGGCGCAGGCGGTCGTCGGGGGTGCACAGCAGGCCACGCTGGGTGGCGAGCTGGGCGTTGGACAGGCTGTCCTGGTAGGTGGCGAGGTCGCTGCTGTTCTGGCAGTACAGATCGCCGATCTGGCTGATCGCCGATACGCCCAGGCCGATCAGGTCGCAGTGCCCATGGGTGGTGTAGCCCTGGAAGTTACGCTGGAGCGTGCCTTCCTCCTGGGCGACGGCCAGTTCGTCATCGGGCAGGGCGAAGTGGTCCATGCCGATGTAGCGGTAGCCGGCAGCGGTCAGTTGCTCGATGGTGGCGTGCAGCATGTCCAGCTTGGCCGCTGCACTGGGCAGCTCCCCGGCTTCGATGCGCCGTTGCGGCATGAACCGTTCAGGCAGGTGGGCGTAGTTGAAGACCGACAGGCGATCGGGCTGCAGGCGGATCACTTCCTCAACGGTGCGGGCGAACCCTTCGGGCGTCTGGCGCGGCAGTCCGTAGATCAGGTCCAGGTTCACCGAGCGGAACTGCAAGGTACGAGCCGCCTCGATCAAGGTCCGCGTCTGCTCCAGGCTCTGCAGGCGGTTGACGGCGCGTTGCACGGCCGGGTCCAGGTCCTGCACGCCGAGGCTGACGCGATTGAAGCCCAGCTCACGCAGCAGGCCCATGGTCGACCAGTCCGCCTCGCGCGGGTCGATTTCGATGCCATAGTCGCCGGAATCGTCATCGAGCAGGCTGAAGTGCTGGCGCAGCGTGGCCATCAGCTGACGCAGCTCTACGTGGCTCAGGAAGGTCGGGGTGCCGCCGCCAAAGTGCAGCTGCTCCACACGCTGCCTGCTGTCCATGTGGCAAGCCACCAGCTGGATTTCCTGTTCCAGGCGTTGCAGGTAGGGGGCAGCGCGCGCCCGGTCCTTGGTGATGACCTTGTTGCATGCGCAGTAGTAGCAGATGTTGGCGCAGAACGGCACATGCACGTACAGCGACAACGGGCGCACGGCCCGCCGGCTTTCGCGCAGGGCGTGCAGCAGGTCGAACGAGCCCACTTCGCTGTGCAGTTGCACGGCGGTTGGGTAGGAGGTGTAGCGTGGGCCGGCCAGATCGTAGCGGCGGATCAGGTCGGTGTCCCAACGTAGGTCGTCGAGCATGAGGGCGGTCCCCGGAAAGAGCAGCAATGTTCCGGAGTCTAGGGATGTCTGTAGGAATCTGTGTTGATTTGTATCAAGCGCTAAACGGCCTGAGGGCGCTGCGTCTGGCTCAGGCGATGCGCGGTCGTCACGGCTGGTTAGTGGCCATAAGCCATGTGCTGCGCCACCTGGCGCTTCAGTGGCCCATCAGCCAGTGTTGATGAGGCCCGGGCAGTGTCCACAGGCCGAATAGCACCACGAGCATGCCACCGGCCACCCGCACGCTGCGTCGTCTCAACACCCTGTTTACCCGCCCAGCCGCCAACCCGGTGATCAGCAGCACGGGCCAGGTCCCCAGCCCGAATGCCGCCATCAGGGCTGCGCTGTGCAAGGCGTTCCCCTGGCTCGCAGCCCACAACAAGGTGCTGTACACCAACCCGCACGGCAGCCACCCCCACAAGGCACCCAGCAGCAATGCACGAGGCAGGCTAGAGATCGGAAGCAGGCGCGACGCCACCGGCTGGATGTGCCGCCACAGCCCGCGACCCATGGCCTCGATGCGGGTCAGTCCGCCCCACCAACCGGCCAGGTACAGGCCCATGGCGATCAGCAGCAAGGCGGCCATGGTGCGCAAAACCAGCACTGCAGGGCTGTTGGCCACCGCCCAGCCCGCCACACCGAGCATCAGGCCCGCGACGGTATAGCTGAGCAAACGCCCGACGTTGTAAGCCACCAGCAGCCGCAGGCGACGGCCGCGCTGGGCTGGGGGAATGGCCAGGGTCAGGGCGCCCATCAGGCCGCCGCACATGCCTAGGCAGTGACCCCCTCCGAGCAGGCCGAGAACCAGCGCCGAGCCCAGCAAGGGCAGCAGGTCAGCCACGCGTCGGGGGCTCGGGATGGGAGTCAGGCGTTTGTTCAGGCGTGACAGCGGCCTGGTGACGGGGATCCTGATCGTCGAAGAGGATGCTGTGAGCGGGGCTTTCGAGGTCGTCGTACTGACCGCTGTCCACCGCCCAGAAGAAGATGTAGACGGCCACGCCGACCAGCAGCAGCGCTGCAGGGATCATCACATAGAGGGCGGGCATGGCAGGTTCCTCGCAGGGGTAGGTGCTGACGCGGCCAGGGCAGGCGCAGCAGCAGGCATACGGGTCAGGCGCAGGGCATTGAGCACCACCACCAGTGAACTGACCGACATGCCGACCGCTGCCCACACCGGGGTGATCCAGCCAAGGGCCGCGAACGGCAGCATGAGGCCATTGTACAGGCTGGCCCACAGCAGGTTCTCGATGATGATGCGCCGAGTGCGCCGCGCCAGCGAGACCGTCTGCACCAGCGCCTGGAGCCGGTTGGAAAGCAGCACCGCGTCGGCGCAGGTCTTGGCCAGGTCAGTGGCACTGCCCATGGCGATGCTGATGTCTGCCGCTGCCAGCACCGGCACGTCATTGACCCCGTCCCCCAGCATCAGCACCTTGTGCCCGGCCTGTTGCAGGGCCTTGAGCCGCGCCAGCTTGTCATCGGGCCTGAGGCCGCCGGCGGCCTCGTCGATGCCCAGTTGCGCGGCCACCTCGCCGACCATCGGCGAGCTGTCTCCGGACAACAGCACCGTACGCCAGCCAAAGGCCTTGCAGGCGGCGAGCAGGGCAGGGGCGTCTTCGCGCAGGCGATCGTCCAGCCCGAACCAGGCCAGCGGGCCGCGGCGGTCGCCCAGCAGCAGCCACTGCCCCCGTGGCTCGGGTATCGCCGGCGGCGGTGTGCCGCTCAAAGCGCAGACGAAGCTCGCCTGGCCTATGCGCAGGCGTTGGCCTTCAACCTCGCCCTCAAGGCCCAGACCGGGCACGGCCAGCACACCATCGGCCGGCGTGGCCACTTGGCCGAAGGCCCGTGCGATGGGATGCTCGGAGCGGTGTTCCAGGGCTGCGGCCCAGGCCAGGCAGGTGTCGGCCGTCGCACGGCCCAGCGGCCTGATGCTGCGCAAGGTCAGGCGCCCTTCGGTCAATGTGCCGGTCTTGTCGAAAATCACCGTGTCGATCTGGTTCAAGCCCTCCAGCACATGACCGCGTGTGACCAGCAGGCCCAGCTTGTGCAACGTGCCTGTCGCCGCCGTCAGCGCGGTCGGGGTGGCTAGCGATAGCGCGCAGGGGCAGGTCGCGACCAGCATGGCCAGCACGATCCAGAACGCCCGCTGCGGCTCCACCTGCCACCACCACACGCCAATCGCGACGGCCGCCAGCAGTGAACACAACAGGAACACCTGGGAGGCGCGGTCGGCGATCTGGGCCAGGCGCGGCTTTTCGGTCTGGGCGCGTTCCAGCAAGCGCACGATGGCGGACAACCGCGAATCCTGGCCCAGGGCTTGCACCTGCACATGCAGGGCACTTTCCACGTTCAGCGTGCCACCTGTGACCCGATCACCCACCTGGCGAGGTTGGGGCAGGTATTCGCCGGTCAGCAGCGATTCATCGACACTCGAGCGCCCTTGCACGATGCGCCCGTCAGCCGGGATCACCGACCCAGGCAACACCTGCACGCTGTCCCCGCAGCGCAGTTCACTGAGCAGGATGCGCTCGCTGCGGCCCTGGGCGTCGACACGCAGGCAGGATGCCGGCAACAGGTTGACCAGCTGCGCCGTCGCGGCGGCCGTGCGTTCGCGGGCGCGCCGTTCCAGGTAGCGTCCGGTCAGGAGAAACAGGGCGAACATGCCGACCGTGTCGAAATACAGCTCGCCGCTGCCGGTCACCGCCGTCCAGATCCCGGCACCGAACGCCAGGGCAATAGCCAGCGAGACGGACAGGTCCATGGTCAGGTGGCGGGTGCGCAGATCACGCGCCGCGCCCTTGAAAAAGGGCGCGCAGCTGTAGAAAACGATGGGAATGGTGAGGAACAAGGCCACCCAGCGCAGGATGGTGTGCAGCTCGGCGGACAGGTCCATGTTGAATTCCGGCCACGTGGCCATGGTTGCCATCATCGCCTGGAACCACAGCAATCCGGCCACCCCCAGCCTGCGCAACGCACTGCGGTTTTCCCGGCTCAACTGCTCGGCCGCCTGGTCCGGCTGATAGGGGTGGGCGACGTAGCCAATCCGGCGCAGCGCCGCCAGCACCTGCGACAGCGGCAATTGCCGATCGTCCCAGCTCAGCAGCAGCCGATGATTGGACAGGTTCAGGCGCGCTTCGGCCACCCCCGGCAGGTTGCGCAGGTGCTTGTCGATCAGCCAGCCGCAGGCCGCGCAACTGACGCCCTCGACCAACAACGTGGCTTCGGCCAGCTCGCCCTCGTGCCGCACGAATCGCTGCTGCACATCGCTGCGGTCGTATAGCGCCAACTCGTCTTGCAGCTGTCGGGGCAGGGCTTGCGGGTTGGCGCTGTTGTCGCTGCGGTGCTGGTAGTAGTGCTCAAGGCCCCCGGCCACGATCGACTCGGCCACCGCCTGGCAGCCGGGGCAGCAGAAGGCCCGGGGCTGCCCCAGGACCACGGCGGTGAACGCGCGACCGGCGGGGACGGGCAGTGCGCAGTGGTAGCAGGGGGTGGGTTGGGTCATCGCATCATTGCCTTGCACAGGTCGACCGCGAGCACGATCACAGGTGTTGAGCGCCTTGCAGCGCCTCGTCACCCAGCTCCAGGGTCACGCCATGCTCAACCTTCTCTTCTTCGAACAGGCGCCACACCTGATCGCCTTCGCTGCCCAGCAGCTCGACGAAGCGGCGGCCATCGACCTTGTCTTCCAGCTGGCCGACATAGCGCCCCTGTTCGACACGGCTGAGCAGCACCCGGCGGTCCATAGCCGGTTGGGTGGGGGAGATAAGGTTCAGCTCAAGCTTCTGCGGGTCGCTGCTGCCGGTCAGGCGCACGTCTACTTCACCGGTCAGGTCGTCCAGGTGAACGCTGGCCTTGAGCGCCAGTTGCTGGGCCAGCAGCTCCCTGTCCAGGGAGCGGTTGATGCCCTTGCCGGCCTCGTAGTAGTTGTCGTTCACCAGGTTGTCCGGGTTGCGCACGGCGATGCTGACCATGGTCAGGCTCAGGCACACCGAGGTGGTCAGGATGCCGATGATGATCCAGGGCCAGAGGTGCTTGTACCAGGGGCTGGCGGCGGTGGCAGGCATGGTGTTCATCCTTCTTAGCGAATCTGCGGGCCGATGAAACGGCTCTTGGCTTCAACCTGGGCGTCGCTGTCATCGGCGCTCTTGAGGATGAAGGTGATTTCGTTGGTGGTCGAGGGCAGTTTTTCCGGGGCCACCGACAGTTGCACGGGCAGGCTGACGATGTCGCCAGCGGCCACGCGGATTTCCCGTAAGCCATCAAGCATCAAGTCGGGCAGGCCGGTGGCATCGAGCACGTAGACGTGGTCGCGCTGGTCCTTGTTCATGACCTTGAGGCTATACACGTTTTCGATGCGCCCCTGCGCATTCTCCCGGTACAGGACGCGGTCCTTGCTCACGTCCAGGCCTACCAGCGAACGGGTGGCAAAGGCGCTGGCCAGGGCGATGATCATGACCAGCAGCACCACGGCATAGCCGATCAGGCGAGGGCGCAGCAGGTGGGTCTTCTGTCCGGACAGGTTGTGCTCGGTGGTATAGCTGATCAGCCCTTTGGGGTAGTGCATCTTGTCCATGATGCTGTCGCAGGCGTCGATGCACGCGGCGCAGCCGATGCACTCGATCTGCAGGCCATCGCGGATGTCGATGCCCGTGGGGCATACCTGCACGCACAGGGTGCAGTCGACGCAATCGCCCAGGCCCTTGGCCTTGTAGTCCACGTCTTTTTTGCGCGGCCCGCGGGTCTCGCCACGGCGCGGGTCGTAGGACACGATCAGCGTGTCCTTGTCGAACATCACGCTCTGGAAGCGCGCGTAGGGGCACATGTACACGCACACCTGCTCACGTAGCCAGCCGGCGTTGCCATAGGTGGCCAGGGTGAAGAAACCTACCCAGAAGTAGGCCCAGCCGTCTGCCTGGCCCGTGAAGAACTCGACCACCAGTTCGCGGATGGGGGTGAAATAGCCGACGAAGGTCATGCCGGTGACGAAGCCGATCAGCAGCCACAAGCTGTGCTTGGCGAACTTGCGGGCGAACTTGTTGGCGCTCATGGGCGCTTTGTCCAGCTTCATTCGCTGGTTGCGATCACCTTCGGTGACCTTCTCGCACCACATGTAGATCCACGTCCACACGCTCTGCGGGCAGGTATAGCCGCACCAAACCCGACCTGCAAACACGGTGATGAAGAACAGGCCGAATGCCGCCACGATCAGAATGCCCGACAGCAGGATGAAGTCCTGGGGCCAGATGGTTGCGCCGAAAATGTAGAACTTGCGTTCCGGCAGGTTCCACCACACCGCCTGATGCCCGCCCCAGTTCAGCCAGACGGTACCGAAATACAGCAAGAACAAGACCGCACCGCCCACCATGCGCAGGCGTCTGAACAGGCCGGTGAAGGCACGGGTGTAGATTTTTTCGCGCGAGGCGTAGAGGTCAACGGAATCCTTTCCTGTGTTGGCAGGCGGGGTTACATCATGTACCGGAATATGCTTGCTCATCATCATGTCCCACGGCAGTGGAGAAATGCCGCGGCCAGTACATGCCGGCCGCAGTCTCGCGCAATCTGCTAGCGCTGCGCGGCCATGATACGCCCCTGGCAGACGTTCAGACCGAGGTGCGACCTTTGGCCGCATTGGGTTGATCTTGTGAAACGTGATATGGGAAGTGTCAATTGATCCAGGTCAGGCGGTGACGCATTTGTTGCCTGCCTGTTTGAACAACCGGGTTGCGCAGCGGGTCAGCGCAACCGCATTACGCACCCGCTTGCTTGGCTCCCAGCGGCCCACCCAAAACGTCCTTACTCGGCTTTCTCGCCTGCCTCTGGCATGTGCGAGAGGCTGTACACGTAAGCGGCCAGCAGATGCACCCGGTCGTTGCCCTGCAACTGCGCCTGAGCCGGCATCTGCCCCTGGCGGCCGTAGCGGATGGTCTGCTGCAACTGGGCAAAGCTCGACCCATAGATGAACGCCTGCGGGTGCGTCAGGTTCGGTGCGCCCATGGCCGGGGTGCCCTTGCCCTCCGGCCCGTGGCAGGCCACGCAGCTGCTGGCAAAGATCGCCTTGCCCTTGGCTGGGTCGGCATTGATGCCCTCCGGCAAACGGCGACCGTCCAGGTTGGTGAGCACGAAGGCGGCCACATCGGCCACGCCCTGTTCGCCCAGCACCTCGGCCCACGCCGGCATGACCCCGTGGCGCCCGTTCATGATCGAGGCCTTGATGGTTTCCGGCTCGCCGCCCCAGCGCCAGTCATTGTCGGTCAGATTGGGAAAACCATAGGCACCCTTGGCATCGGAGCCGTGGCAGACCGAGCAGTTGGAGGCGAACAGGCGACCGCCCATCTTCAGGGCCTGCGGGTCCTTGGCCACCTCTTCGATGGGCATGGCTGCGAACTTGGCGAAGATCGGCCCGAACCGGGCGTCGGCCTTGGCCATTTCCTTCTCCCATTCGTGCACACCGCTCCAGCCGGCCTGACCGTCCGAGAACTCGGCCTGCTTGTCGTTATCCAGGTACGCATAGCCGGGCAGGATGCCTTTCCAGTTGCCCAGGCCCGGGTACAAGGCCAGATAGCCCAGGGCGAAGAAGAGAGTGCCGACGAACAGCCAGAACCACCACTTGGGCAGCGGGTTGTCGTACTCCTCGATGCCGTCGAACGCGTGGCCGACGGTCTCGCTGGTGGTTTCCTCGCGCTGGCCCTTGCGGGTGGACAGCAGCAGCCAGGTCAGGGCGAAGATGGTGCCCAGGGTCAAAACGGTGACGTACACACTCCAGAACGTTGTCATGGTTTCTTGCTCCTGGATGCCTTTTCTTGTGCGTGCTCGACGTGTTGGCGGGCCTGGGGGTCATCGGCAAAGGGGAGTTGGGTCGCTTCGTCGAAGTCTTTCTTGCGCCGCGGGCTGAACACCCACAGGGCCAGGCCGATGAAGGCCACCAGCACCACCACGGTGCCCAGGCCGCGAATCATTCCAATATCCATCGCCGTCACCGTTTGCTCTTGATGAGGGTGCCAAGGCCTTGCAGGTACGCCACCAGGGCGTCCATTTCGGTCTTGCCCTTGACCGCGTCCCGGGCGCCGGCGATGTCGGCATCGGTGTAGGGCACCCCGAGCGTGCGCAGCACCTGGAGCTTGCGCGCCGTGTCCTTGCCATCGAGGGTGTTTTCCACCAGCCACGGGTAGGCCGGCATCTTCGACTCCGGCACCACGTTGCGCGGGTTGTACAGGTGGGCGCGGTGCCAGTCATCGGAGTAGCGCCCACCGACCCGGGCCAAGTCCGGGCCGGTGCGCTTCGAGCCCCACAGGAACGGGTGGTCCCAGACGCTTTCGCCGGCGACCGAGTAATGGCCGTAGCGCTCGGTTTCTGCCCGGAACGGGCGGATCATCTGCGAATGACAACCCACGCACCCTTCGCGGATGTAGATGTCCCGGCCTTCGAGCTCCAGTGCGGTGCGCGGCTTCATGCCTTCGACCGGCTGGTTGGTCACGTCCTGGAAGAACAAGGGGACGATCTGGGTGAGCCCGCCAATGCTGACGGCGATCACCATGAAGAAGGCCAGCAGGCCGATGTTCTTCTCTACGGCTTCGTGCTTCATCAGTGCGCTCCCACGACAGCGATCTTGGCGGCTTCTTCAGCCTGAATCGGGTTGGCCGCGCGCACGGTGCGCCACACGTTGTAGGCCATCAGCAGCATGCCGCTGGCGAAGAACGCGCCGCCCAGCGCGCGAACGATGTAGCCCGGATGGCTGGCCTGCAGGGCTTCGACGAACGAGTAGGTGAGGGTGCCGTCGTCGTTGATGGCGCGCCACATCAGCCCCTGGGTAATGCCATTGACCCACATCGAGGCGATGTACAACACGGTGCCGATGGTCGCCAGCCAGAAGTGAGCATTGATCAGGCCGATGCTGTGCATCTGCTCACGCCCGTACAGGCGCGGGATCATGTGGTACACGGCGCCGATGGAGATCATCGCGACCCAGCCCAAGGCCCCGGCATGCACATGGCCGATGGTCCAGTCGGTGTAGTGCGACAGCGAGTTCACGGTCTTGATGGCCATCATCGGGCCTTCGAAGGTGGACATGCCGTAGAAGGCCAGTGACACCACCAGAAAGCGCAGGATCGGGTCGGTGCGCAGTTTGTGCCAGGCTCCGGAGAGGGTCATCATGCCGTTGATCATGCCGCCCCAGCTTGGGGCCAGCAGGATGATCGACATCACCATGCCCAGCGACTGCGCCCAGTCCGGCAGGGCGGTGTAGTGCAAGTGGTGCGGGCCTGCCCAGATGTACAGGGTGATCAGCGCCCAGAAATGCACGATGGACAGGCGGTACGAATAGATCGGCCGCTCGGCCTGCTTGGGTACGAAGTAGTACATCATGCCCAGGAAGCCCGTGGTCAGGAAGAAGCCGACGGCATTGTGGCCGTACCACCACTGGATCATGGCATCGGTCGCGCCCGAATAGGCCGAATACGACTTGAACAGGCTGACCGGCAACGAGATGTGGTTGACGATGTGCAGCATCGCGGTGACCACGATGAACGCCCCATAGAACCAGTTGCCGACATAGATGTGCTTGGTCTTGCGCTTGACGATGGTGCCGAAGAACACCGCGCCGTAGGCCACCCAGACAATGGTCAGCAGGATCGCCAGCGGCCATTCCAGTTCGGCGTATTCCTTGGTGGTGGTGTAGCCCATGGGCAGCGTGACCAAGGCCCCGGCGATCACGGCCTGCCAACCCCAGAAGGTGAAGGCCGCCAGGCGATCGGAGATCAGCCTGGCCTGGCAGGTGCGCTGCACCACGTAGTAGCTGGTGCCGAACAATGCACAACCGCCGAAGGCGAAGATCACCAGGTTGGTGTGCAGCGGGCGCAGGCGGCCGAAGCTGGTCCAGGGCAGGTCCAGGTTGAGCTGCGGCCACACGAGCTGCGAGGCGATGAAGACGCCCAGGCCCATGCCGATGATCCCCCACACCACCGTCATGATGGCGAACTGGCGGACGACCTTGTAGTTATAAGCAGTCGAACTGATTGCAGTGCTCATTCTAAGGTTCCACGGTTTTATGTTCTTGTTGGTCGAAATCGGCATCAGTATCGGAAACCCCCTGGGTTACCGCAACGCAACTTTGGTACGCCGACCCGTGTCCAGCCCTGTTCGACAATGGCACGCAGTGAACGGGGGATGCGATGGATTGTACACAAATAAATATTTGTAATGTGTACCGTTTCTCGGTTTTTTCTGATCGAACGGTCAGGCTTTTTTCGGGCGACCGGAAAGTTGGCGACAGGGCACCGGGAGGGTGTGTCTGAGTGAAGTGGGGTGTCGCAAACCGGCTGAGGTGCTGGAGGCGCACAAATGAAAAGCGCCGCTAAAGCGGCGCTGTAGGGCGGGCAGGAAGACGAAGAGTGCGTTACTTGACCGTTACGCCTTGGGCTGCATCGCCCTGCGAGAGGCTGTAGACGTAGGCCGCCAGCAGGTGCACCTTGTCATTGCCCTGGATCTCGGCTTGCGCAGGCATCTGGCCCTGGCGACCATAACGAATGGTCTGTTGCAGCTGGGCGAAGCTCGATCCATAGATGAAGGCCTGCGGGTGGGTCAGGTCCGGCGCACCCATGGCAGGGGTGCCCTTGCCCTCAGGTCCGTGGCAGGCCACGCAGTTGCTCGCGAACAGCTCCTTGCCCTTGACCGGGTCGGCCTTGACGCCTTCGGGCAGCTTGCGCCCATCGAGGTTGGTCAGCACGAACGCTGCCACATCCGACACGCCCTGTTCACCGATCACCTCGGCCCAGGCCGGCATCACGCCGTGACGGCCGTTCATGATCGACGCCTTGATCGTTTCAGGCTCACCGCCCCAGCGCCAGTCGTTGTCGGTCAGGTTGGGAAAGCCATAGGCGCCCTTGGCATCGGACCCGTGGCAAACCGAGCAGTTGGAGGCGAACAGGCGGCTGCCCATCTTCAGTGCCTGCGGATCCTTGGCCACTTCTTCCACCGGCATGGCGGCGTACTTGGCGAAGATCGGGCCGAACTTGGCGTCAGCCTTGTCCATCTCCTTCTGCCATTCGTTGACACCGGTCCAGCCATCCTCGTAGCCCGGCAGGATGCCTTTCCAGTTGCCAAGGCCCGGATACAGCACAAGGTAGCCTGCGCTGAAGACCAGGGTGCCGACGAACAGCCAGAACCACCACTTGGGCAGCGGGTTGTCGTATTCCTCGATGCCATCGAAGCTGTGCCCCATGGTCTGGTCGGTCGTGCTGTTGCTCTGGCCCTTGCGGGTGCCGAGCAACAGCCAGGTCAGGCCGATCAGGCTGCCGATGGTCAGTACGCTGATGTAGGTACTCCAGAAGGCGGTCATTGTGCTTTGCTCCTCGCAGCTGCACGGGTTTCAGGTGCCTGCTCGACAGAAGGCAGGCGGTCGTCGACGAAGGGCAGCAGGCGCGCTTCGGCGAAGTCCCGGTCGCGGCGCCGGTTGAATACCCACAGGCTCAAGCCGATGAAGGCGATCAACACCACCAGGGTGCCCAGGCCGCGGATCATGCCGATGTCCATTTCCATCGCATTCACCTCTTGTTCTTGATCGAGGTGCCCAGCACCTGCAGGTAGGCAACCAGGGCGTCCATCTCGGTCTTGTTCTTGACCGCCTCGCGCGCGCCGGCAATGTCTTCGTCGGTGTAGGGCACGCCCAGGGTGCGCAGCACGCGCATCTTGGTGTCGGTGTGGCTGTTGTCGACCTGGTCGGCCACCAGCCACGGATACGACGGCATCTTCGACTCTGGTACCACGTTGCGCGGGTTGTACAGGTGCGCCCGGTGCCAGTCGTCCGAGTAGCGCCCGCCGACCCGCGCCAGGTCTGGCCCGGTGCGCTTGGAGCCCCACAGGAACGGGTGGTCCCACACGCTTTCACCGGCAACCGAATAATGACCGTAGCGCTCGGTCTCGGCGCGGAACGGGCGGATCATCTGCGAGTGGCAGCCCACGCAGCCTTCGCGAATGTAGATGTCACGGCCTTCGAGTTGCAGCGCGGTGTAAGGCTTCATGCCCTCGACCGGCGTATTGGCTACGTCCTGGAAGAACAACGGGACGATCTGGGTAAGGCCGCCGATGCTGACGGCGAAGACCATCAGCAAGGCCAGCAGGCCGACGTTTTTCTCGATGACTTCATGTTTCATCAGGCAGGTCTCCTCAAGCCAGCTGGGCGTTCGCAGGGACGGTATCCAGCGCTGGCGAACGCACCGTGCGCCAGGTGTTCCAGGCCATCAGGAACATGCCGCTGAGGAAGATCGCGCCACCGACGAAGCGCACGACGAAGCCTGGGTGGCTGGCCACCAGGGTTTCGACGAACGAGTAGGTGAGCGTGCCGTCGCTGTTGACAGCGCGCCACATCAGGCCCTGGGCGATGCCGTTGACCCACATCGAAGCGATGTAGAGCACGGTGCCGATGGTGGCCAGCCAGAAGTGCGCGTTGATCAGCCCGATGCTGTACATGCGCTCTTTGCCGAAGACCTTGGGGATGGTGTGGTACAGGGCGCCGATGGAAATCATCGCTACCCAGCCCAGGGCGCCGGCATGCACGTGGCCGATGGTCCAGTCGGTATAGTGGGACAAGGCGTTGACAGTCTTGATGGCCATCATCGGGCCTTCGAAGGTGGACATCCCGTAGAACGCCAGGGAGACCACCAGGAAGCGCAGGATGGGGTCGCTGCGCAGTTTGTGCCAGGCGCCGGACAGGGTCATCATGCCGTTGATCATGCCGCCCCAGCTTGGGGCCAGCAGCACCAGCGACATCACCATGCCCAGCGATTGGGCCCAGTCGGGCAGGGCGGTGTAGTGCAGGTGGTGAGGGCCTGCCCAGATGTACAGGGTGATCAGCGCCCAGAAGTGCACGATCGACAGGCGATAGGAGTACACCGGGCGTTCGGCTTGTTTGGGCACGTAGTAGTACATCATGCCCAGGAAGCCTGCGGTCAGGAAGAAGCCCACGGCGTTGTGGCCGTACCACCACTGCACCATGGCATCGGTGGCCCCGGCGTAGACCGAGTAGGACTTGGTCAGGCTGACAGGCAGCTCCAGGTTGTTGACGATGTGCAGCATCGCCACGGTCAGGATGAAACCGCCGAAGAACCAGTTGCCCACATAGATGTGCTTGGTGTTGCGTTTCATCAGGGTGCCGAAGAACACCACGGCATACGCCACCCACACGATGGTGATCAGGATGTCGATCGGCCATTCCAGTTCGGCGTATTCCTTGGAGCTGGTGTAACCCAGCGGCAGGCTGATGGCAGCCAGCAGAATCACCAGTTGCCAGCCCCAGAAGGTGAACGCGGCCAGGCGTGGCGCGAACAGGGTGGTCTGGCAGGTGCGTTGCACCGAATAATAGGAGGTGGCGAAAAGCGCACAGCCGCCAAACGCGAAAATCACCGCATTGGTATGCAGTGGGCGCAGGCGGCCGAAGCTGGTCCAGGGGAGATCGAGGTTCAGGAAAGGCCAGGCAAGCTGGGCGGCGATGAAGACGCCGAGCCCCATCCCGACGATTCCCCACACCACCGTCATGATGGCGAATTGGCGGACCACCTTGTAGTTATAGGCGGTACTGCTGGTTGTGTTCATGTATGGGTTCCCATCCACGGTTATTGGCAGGCTATAGAGCGAGGCAAGCATGAGTAATGGGCAAAATGCCTGCATTGACGGGGATCAATGGGCCAAGGTCGGAAATGTCCCAGGCTTGCACTGCACACCTGAACACGGGGTGTACGGTGAGCCGTATCGGACCTGCCTGATCCTTGCCCATGGCGCCGGGGCGCCGATGGACAGCGGGTTCATGGAGCAAATGGCGCAAAGGCTTGCAGCCTGTGGCGTAGCCGTGGTGCGCTTCGAGTTCCCGTACATGGCCCAGCGTCGGCACGGCGGCAGCAAAAGGCCACCCAATCCGCAGCCTGCCTTGCTGCAATGCTGGCGCGAGGTGTATCAACAGGTGCGACCCTTGGTCGCGGGCAAGTTGGCGATCGGCGGCAAGTCGATGGGTGGGCGCATGGCCAGCTTAGTGGCCGACGAGCTGGGAGCCGATGCACTGGTGTGCCTGGGCTATCCGTTCTATGCAGCAGGCAAGCCGGAAAAGCCACGGGTCGAACACCTGGCCGGGTTGCAGACCCCGACCTTGGTCGTACAGGGTGAGCGCGATGCCTTGGGCAATCGGGAGGCGGTCGAGCGGTACACCTTGTCACCTGCGATCGAGGTGCAGTGGCTGGCGACGGGCGATCATGACCTAAAGCCCCTGAGGGCTTCCGGGTTCAGTCATGAACAGCACCTGCAGGCAGCGGCCGACAAGGTGGCGCGCTTTCTGAATGGGCAATGACGATGCGCGGTGAGCGGGCCCGCGCTCATCAAGGGTGGCGGCCGAGTGGAGGTACTCGGCCTGCGGCAGGCTTAGTCGCGGTACTCGCAGAGGTAGGCCGTTTCGACCTTGACTTGCAGTTGGAACTTGCTGTCGGCCGGCACGTTGAACTGGGTGCCAGCAGCGAAGGTTTCCCAGGCGTCGCTGCCTGGCAGCTTCACGATCAGCGCGCCCGAGACCACGTGCATGATTTCACGCTTGGCCGTGCCGAACTCGTATTCACCAGGGGCCATCACACCGACGGTGGCCGGGCCTTCTTCGCCAGTGAAAGCGATCGACTTGACGGTGCCGTTGAAGTACTCGTTGACCTTGAACATGGGCGACTCCAGTAACAGAAGAGGGCAAAAAGGCTGGCCAGTATGCCCAAGGCCACTGGCGCCGTCATCCGCTTTGAAAGGCGCTGCCCGTCAACCGCTTGGCAGGCTCAACGGCAGCAGGCGCGCGGTGTTGCGCGCGTCTTCCAAGGCCCGGTGCTGCTGGCCGCAAAAGTGCATGCCGGCCATGTGCAGGGCACTGTTGAGCCCGGTGGGACGCTGCAGGTGACGGGCCTTGGCAAAACGCTGCTTGAGGTTGATGTGCGGCAGTGCCCGCAGCGTGCTGTCCAGGCCATGTTGCCGCCATTCCTGGAGCAATTGCACACGGTCGTAGTCGCCCCAGCTGACCCAGGCCTGCAACTGCGCCTGATGGTGCGCCAGCCACCGTTCGAAACTGGGCCACACCTCGGTAAAGGGGGCTGCCGAGTCCACGTTCGCCTGGCTGATATGGGTCAGCTCGCGGCAGAACGGCGTCAGCTGAGGCCGCCTGCGTGGCCGCACGAAACGCTGAAAATGGTCGACCTCGCGGCCTTCGCCAGTCACCAGGCTCGCGCCGATTTCAATCACTTCCATGTCCGCGATCGGCCATCCGCCGTCGTCTGTCGTCGCTTCCAGGTCGATCACCAACCAACGGCCCATGTCAGGCTCCCTTCCAAATCTTGCTTGAGCGTAGCCAAAGTCCTGCCACCCGACACCCCTGGCATTTTGCCGCCTGCTTTGGCATAAAGAGCGCGACCCGGCGGTTGTGCCCGCTCGGGAAAGCGCCTAGCGTAAGCGGATTCCGTTCTTGCATGTGATGAGTGTTCGTTTTGACCCTAGCGCCCGGCCTCAAGGTCCTGTCCGCACTGTTTATTTCTGCCGCCTGCTGGCTGGCGCCGTCGGCACGGGCCGTGGAGCGGGTGGAGGTCAGGGTTGGGGCTGCTCATTTCCCGCCGTACACCGTGCGTCCCGAGCAAGGTGCGGGCACTGGCCTGCTGGCGCAGTTGATCGACGCGCTGAACCTGTCGCAACCCCGTTATCGCTTTGTGCTGGTGCCCACCTCGGTGCAACGACGCTTTGGCGACCTGCTGCAAGGCCGCACCGACATGGCGGTGTTCGAGAACCCGCAATGGGGTTGGGCGCAGGTGCCGCACGAGGCGGTGGACATGGGCCTTGAAGATGCCGAAGTGTTCGTGGGGCGTACCAGCAGCCTGGCCGACCCGCACTATGTGGATGACCTGCAGGGCAAGCGCCTGGCCATGTTCAACGGCTACCACTATGCCTTTGCAGGGTTCAATCCCGACCCCAGCTACCTGCGCAAAGCCTTCAACGCTACCTTGACCTACTCCCACGACAGCAACCTGCTGATGGTGCAGGCCGGTCGCGCCGACATCGCGCTGGTGACGCGCTCGTACCTCACCGACTTTCTGGCCCGTAACCCTTCCAGTCAGGGCCGGCTGGCGGCATCGGGGCGTATCGATCAGGTCTACCACCACTATGCCGTGCTGCGCGCAGGCGGGCCGTTGTCAGCCACTGCTTTCACCGGGTTGCTGCAGGCGCTGCGCGAGAGGGGCGAGCTGGCGCGCATTTTCGAACCCTATGGCATCACGGTCACTGCCGGGCGCCCGTAGCCCCGTCAACGGCAGCGGCTAAATCCGGGGGAGCTGGCATCGTCTTGCAGAGTGAGCCTTTCTTTCACGTCACCGAGTATCACCCATGCCCTCAGATGCCGCCTTGCACACCCCCTACACGCCACGCTGGCGCAGCCTGAGCGCCGAGCAGCGCGACGGTTTGCTGTGCCTGTCGCTCGAAGCTCGACCCTTGATCACCTTGCGTGTGCACATCCACGGCACTCCAGTGGTGCAGGTGGAATACGTCTGCTCGCAGCGGCCCTACCAGGCGCTGTGGGCGGCGTGCTACTGGCTGTTGTCCCAGGACGCCACCTGCCAGACGTTGACCTGGCAGCTGCATGAAGTGCCCACCCAGGCGTTGGCCTCTGGCTTGTTGGTGAGCGGCGAGCAATCGGGGCAGTACTTGTGCGAGCGGGCATTGTTCTGGCAGTTGCCTCAGCCGTGGCTGGGTGATGCGCAGACCGCGGTGTACCCGCAACAGATGCGCATCACCGCTGGTAAACGACACCCGCTGCGAGCGCCCAAGCCACGAGGCGAAGTGTACCGGCGCTTCGATGCGCGGCTGGGCAGCTGGGTATCGCTGCGCACCCTGGACATCGAGCACGACCTTGAGCGCTTCAACCGCTGGCAGAACGAGCCGCGGGTAGAGGCGTTCTGGCAGGAAGGGGGTAGCCTGGCGCAGCACCGCGAGTACCTGGCCAAGCTCGAAGCGGACCCCCATACCCTCACGCTGATCGGCTGCTTCGATGATCAGCCGTTTGCCTACTTCGAGGCCTATTGGGCCAAGGAAGACCGCATCGCCCCGTTCTACCAGGCCGACGATTATGACCGAGGCATCCACATGCTGGTGGGCGAACAACAGCACCGCGGCCCCCATAAGGTCGCCAGTTGGCTCTGCGCGCTGGTGCACTACCTGTTCCTGGACGACCCGCGCACCCAGCGCGTTGTCGCCGAGCCGCGTGCCGACAATGCGCGGATGATCGGCTACATGCAGGACCAGTGCTTTCACTGCGACAAGGAATTTGACTTCCCGCACAAGCGGGCTGCGCTGATGATTCTGGGGCGGGAGCGGTTTTTTGATCGTTGTGCTTTGATTTGAGTGTGGTACTGAAGGCGGTCAAACGACTACCTGGCCTCGCACTTGAAACCAGTGATTTTACGGATGCGCCCCGGCAAGGCCGCTCCCTGGCATTTAGCTATAATGCTCACATCTCTGGGGCTGCTGCGCAGCCCATCGCGGCACTAGGCCGCTCCTACCGTGATCGTGGTATGGCCGAAGTAGCGCGATTGCGGGAGCAACTGCCTTTGACTGCATCTGAGGGCCAGCGAACCCCCGTGTGGGAGCGGCCTAGCCGGAGCGCCGGACCGGCCGCGATGGGCCGCGCAGCGGCCCCGGCAATATCAGCCGCGGAGCTGAAATCCTGGGGCTGCTGCGCAGCTCATCGCGGCCGGTCCGGCGCCCCAGCAGTACCGCACCGAGTCATCCAATCACCTTTGCGCCGTTCCTAGCGCGTCATCTTCCGGCAATGCACCATCGCATCGCGAATCATGAAGTTGACCAGGGTAGGGGAGACGCCCAGCTCCTTGGCGATGTCTTTCTGCGGCACACCATGCAGGCGGTACATTTCGAATGCATAACGCGTGCGTGGCGGCAGGTCGTTCAGCGCGCGGGCGATGTCGTCCAGGGCCGCAAGGTTGATGTGGGTGGCTTCGGGCGAGGCGTTCTGCAGGACGACGTTCAGCCCTTCTTCCTCGCTGCCGGCGTATTTCAACTCCATCGCCTGCTTGCGGTAATGGTCGATGGCCAGATTGCGCACGATCTGGAACAGATAGCTCAGCTGCGCCTTGAACGAACTGGTGATCTGCGGAGCGCTGCCGAGCCTGAAGAAGGCATCCTGCACCACATCTTCGGCCCGCGAGCGGCAGCCGGTGATGCGAGCGGCAATCTTTAGCAAGATGCTACGGTTTTCTACGAAAGCTTGGAGCAGTGGTGAATCGCACTTACTTGTGGACAGTTGTTCCGCCATGGAAATCACCTGGATGCAAAGGGTAAAGAGCGCGTTGGGGTGTAGGACGCGTCCTAGGACGAGCGACAAGCTATTCAGAATGATAATGATTGTCAAATACGAAACGAAATTAGTATCTGTATCTTTCAGTTCTAAGTCTCGCCTCGACCCGCTTGCGTACCCGCAGGATGGCGGCACGGCTGTAGCTGCGCCTGGCTGACTCGCCATGGCCGTCTTTCTCCACCTGACCCGCGCTTCGTTAATTTCTGCCCCCCGCCATCCGTTCCCCTCTGTACATCCCCGGCCGCTGATGCTGTCCGCCCCTGCAGGTGGCCACACCGGCCCGCCCAACTCGACACCGGCAGGAACACCCATGACGCATGCCTTCGAACTCCCGACTTCGCTGGTCCAGGCCCTGATGCAACGCGCCGCACAGAGCCCGGACAAGATCGCCTTGCGCTTTCTGGCCGATGCGCCCGGCGAACAGGCCGTGCTCACCTACCAGGCGCTTGACCAGCGCGCCCGCGCCATCGCCGCCGCGCTGCAGGCGCGGGCTACATTCGGGGACCGTGCCGTGCTGTTGTTTCCCAGCGGCCCGGACTACGTGGCGGCGTTCTTCGGCTGCCTGTATGCCGGCGTCATCGCGGTGCCGGCCTACCCTCCGGAGTCCGCGCGTCAGCACCATCAGGAGCGCCTGCTTTCGATCATCGACGACGCCGAGCCGCGCCTGCTGCTGACCATCGCGGGATTGCAAGAAAGCCTTCAGGGCCTGGAGGCGCTGCAAGCCGCGCAGGCCCCGGAGCTGCTGGCCGTTGACCGGCTCGATCCCGCACGGGCGGCGGATTGGCGCGAGCCTGCATTGCAACCCCATGACATCG
Source organism: Pseudomonas sp. SGAir0191 (assembly GCF_002812565.2). NCBI lineage: Bacteria > Pseudomonadati > Pseudomonadota > Gammaproteobacteria > Pseudomonadales > Pseudomonadaceae > Pseudomonas > Pseudomonas sp. SGAir0191. Next base: position 3,343,013 of record NZ_CP025035.2, on the reverse strand, counting down.
CGTTCCTGCAGTACACGTCCGGCTCCACGGCCCTGCCAAAAGGAGTGCAGGTCAGCCACGGCAACCTGGTGGCGAACGAACAGCTGATCCGCCACGGCTTCGGTATCGACCTGAACCCTGACGACGTGATCGTCAGCTGGCTCCCGCTCTACCACGACATGGGCCTGATTGGTGGCCTGCTGCAGCCGATCTTCAGCGGCGTGCCCTGCGTGCTGATGTCGCCGGGTTATTTCCTGGCGCGGCCGCTGCGTTGGTTGCAGGCCATCAGTGAGTACGGCGGCACCATCAGCGGCGGCCCTGACTTTGCGTACCGCCTGTGCAGCGAGCGGATCAGCAAGGCTTCACTGGCCGGGCTCGACCTGAGCCGCTGGCGGGTGGCGTACTCGGGCTCCGAGCCGATTCGCCAGGACAGCCTGGCCACTTTCGCCGACACCTTCCAGGCCTGCGGCTTCAAGCCACACAGCTTCTTCGCCAGCTACGGGCTGGCTGAGGCGACGCTGTTCGTCAGCGGCAGCCGCCGCGGTGAGGGCATCGGCGCCTTGGCGCTCGATGCCCAGGCCTTTGCCGAAAACCGCGCCGAGCCGGGCGAGGGCAGCGTGGTGATGAGCTGCGGCTGGCCACAGCCAGGCCATGCGGTACGCATCGTCGAACCCGGGCAGTGCCAGGTGCTGGCGGACAACCAGGTGGGGGAAATCTGGGCCGCCGGGCCAAGCATCGCCCACGGGTACTGGCGCAACGCCCAGGCCAGCGCCCAGACGTTCGTCGAGGCGGATGGCCAGCGCTGGCTGCGCACAGGCGACCTGGGTTTCATGCGCGGCGGCGAGGTGTTCGTCACCGGTCGCCTGAAAGACATGCTCATCGTGCGCGGGCAGAACCTCTACCCGCAGGACCTGGAAAAGACCCTTGAGCGTGAGGTGCCTGCGCTGCGCAAGGGCAGGGTGGCCGTATTCGCCGTCGAGCACGAGGGGGAGCAAGCCATTGGCGTGGCGGTGGAGATCAGCCGCAACGTGCAGAAGACGACAGCCCCCGAGGGTCTGATCAAAACGCTTCGTCACGTCGTCGCCGATGCCTGCCGCCAGGCCCCGGCCGTGGTCCTGTTGCTCAACCCGGGTGCCTTGCCCAAGACCTCCAGCGGCAAACTCCAGCGCTCGGCCTGCCGCCTGCGCATGGACGATGGCACCCTCGATTGCTACGCGCGCTTTCCCCAACCCGCTTTGCCGGCCACCCAGGCCGTGACCGGTGACGGGTTGCAGGCGCAAATCGCCCGTCTCTGGTGCGACATCCTCAAGGTCGAGGCGGTGGCGGCGGACGATCATTTCATGCTGCTGGGCGGCAACTCCATTGCTGCCACCCAGGTCACGGCAGCGCTGGCCGACGCCTTGGGTATCGAGCTGAGCCTGCGCACCCTTTTCGAGGCCCCGGTGCTGGCCGACTATACCCAGGCGGTTGCCACAAGCCTTGCCCAAGGCCAGCAAACAGAGGCCATCGAGCTGTTGTCCCGCGACAGGCCACTGCCCCAGTCGCTGGCGCAGAACCGCCTGTGGCTGCTCTGGCAACTGCAGCCGCAGTCGGCTGCCTACAACATCCCTGCTGGCCTGCAACTGCGCGGGGCCCTGGATGAACCTGCTCTGGAAGCCGCCCTGCAGGCGCTGGTGGCCCGCCACGAAGCCTTGCGCACGGTATTCAGCGAAGTCGACGGCCAGGCAGTGCAACGCATCCTGGCTCACCTGCCGGTGAACCTTCAGCGGCTCGACCTGCAGGGGCAAGCGCCTGAGCACGTCGACAGCCAGCGAGAGGCCGAGGCGTGCCTGCCGTTCGATCTGCAGAACGGTCCGCTGCTGCGCCTGACGCTGGTCCATCTGGACGAGGAGCATCACCAGCTTTGGGTCACCCTGCACCACATTGCCGCCGACGGCTGGTCGCTCACCCTGCTCATGGACGAGCTGGCGCGCCTCTATGCAGCGTATTGTCAGGGTCTGGAACCCAAGCTGACCCCGCTCGGGCTGGGCTACGCCGACTACGGCAACTGGCAGCGCACGTGGTTGGCAGAGGGTGCAGCCGAGCGTCAGCTCGCCTACTGGCTCGATCAGCTGGGCGATGCAGCGCCGGTCCTGGACCTGTGCACCGACCATCCCCGCGCCAGCGACCGTGGCAACCATGCCGCACGGCTGAATGTGAAGGTGCCCGCGCACCTGTCCCAGGCCCTCAAGGCCCTGGCACATCAACACCACTGCAGCCTGTTCATGGTGCTGCTGGCGGGCTGGCAGGCGCTGCTGCACCGCTATACCGGCCAGGCCGACATCCGCGTCGGTGTGCCCAATGCCAACCGCTCGCGTCTGCAAAGCCAAGGGCTGGTCGGTTTCTTCATCAATACCCAGGTGCTGCGCGCTCAGGTCCATGGCCGGCTGCCGTTCGCCGAATTGCTCGGCCAGGTGCGCCAGGCCACCCTGGAGGCACAGGCCAACCAGGACCTGCCGTTCGAGCAGTTGGTCGAGGCGTTGCCCCAGGCCCGGGAACAAGGCCTGTTCCAGGTCATGTTCAACCACCAGCAGCGCGACCTGTCGGCGTTGCGGCGCCTGCCGGGCCTGCTGGCCGAAGAACTGCCCTGGCACAGCCGGGAAGCCAAATTCGACCTGCAACTGCACAGCGAAGAAGACCATCAGGGCCGTGTGCGCCTGGCATTCGACTACGCCAGCGAGCTGTTCGAGCAGGACACGGTGGCGCGGCTTGCCCAGCAGCTGTTGAGCCTGTTCGAGCACGTCTGCGAAACGCCGCAACTGCCCATCGGCGAGGTACCTTTGCTGGATGAGGCGAGCCGTGCACGGTTGCTGGGCTGGGGGCAAGCGCCGGCTGCACAGCCGCCACAGCTGCTGGTCGAACAGCTCAACGAGCAGGCTCGCCTGCAGCCGCAGCGCACCGCACTGGTGTGGGAGGGCGGCAGCCTCGGCTACACCGAACTGCATCAGCAGGCCAATCGCCTGGCCCATTACCTGCGCGACAAGGGCATTGGCCCCGATACCTGCGTGGCCATCGCCATCGAGCGCTCGCCCCAGCTGCTGGTAGGCCTGCTGGCCATCCTCAAGGCCGGCGGCGCCTATGTGCCCCTGGACGTGGAGTACCCGGCCGAGCGTCTGGCCTACATGCTGGCCGACTGCAACGCCGGCCTGCTGCTCACCCACAGCAGCCAATTGGCTACTTTGCCGCACGTGCAGGGTGTCGGCGTGATCGCGCTGGACCAACTGCACCTGGACAACTGGCCGAGCCAACCGCCCCGGCTGCACCTGGACGCCGACAACCTGGCCTACGTGATCTATACCTCCGGCTCTACCGGCCAGCCCAAGGGCGTGGGCAACACCCACGGGGCGCTCGCCGAGCGGCTGCAGTGGATGCAGGCGACCTACGCACTGGGCGCGGACGACGTGCTGATGCAGAAGGCACCGATCAGTTTCGATGTTTCGGTGTGGGAATGTTTCTGGCCGCTGATCACCGGCTGCAAGCTGGTGCTTGCCGGTGCCGGTGAGCACCGCGACCCGCAGCGCATCGCAGCGCTGGTGCAGGCCCATGGCGTGACGACCCTGCATTTCGTGCCGCCTCTGTTGCAGGTGTTCGTGCAGGAGCCCCTGGCCGCAGGCTGCAGCAGCCTGCGCCGCCTGTTCTCTGGTGGCGAGGCGTTGCCGGCCGCCCTGCGTGATCGGGTGTTGCAGGTGCTGCCACAGGTGCAGCTGCACAACCGTTACGGCCCGACCGAAACCGCCATCAACGTCACCCACTGGCATTGCACCGCCAGCGACGGTGGGCATTCGCCCATGGGTCGCCCGCTGGGCAATGTACTGTGCCAGGTGCTGGACGATGAGCTGCACTTGAGCGTACCTGGCGTACCCGGCGAGCTGTACTTGGGTGGCACGGGCCTGGCCCGTGGCTACCTGGGCCGCCCAGGCCTGACGGCCGAGCGCTTCGTGCCCCAGCCCGGCGGCAACGGCCAGCGCCTGTACCGAAGCGGCGACCGAGTGCGCTGGTTGGTGCAGTACCCGGCGCTCGAGTACCTGGGGCGCCTGGACCACCAGGTGAAAGTCCGCGGCTTCCGTGTGGAGCCCGAAGAAGTGCAGGCCTGCCTGCTGGCCCAGGCCGGCGTCGAGCAGGCGGTGGTGCAGGTTCGCCAGGACACCGTAGGTGCACAACTGGTGGGTTACTACAGTGGCACCGCCGAATCGGGGTCCCTGCTCGCGGCACTCGCCGGGCAGCTTCCGGCCTACATGGTGCCGGCACAGCTCATGTGGCTGGCGCAGATGCCGCTCGGCCCGAATGGCAAGGTCGATCGCAAGGCATTACCGGCGCCTGTGTGGCAGCAACGTGAACACATCGAGCCGCACAGCCCCTTGCAACGACAGGTCGCGGCCATCTGGTGCGAAGTGCTGGGCCTGCCCCAGGTCGGCTTGCAGGACGATTTCTTCGCCCTGGGCGGGCACTCCTTGTTGGCGACGCAAATCGTCTCGCGCACGCGCCAGGCCTGCGACGTCGAACTACCGTTGAAGGCCTTGTTCGACGCCAGCGAGCTGGGCGCTTTCTGTACCGAAGTTGCGCGCATCCAGGCAAGCGGTGAACGCAATGCGCAAGGTGACATCCCGCGCGTGGATCGCCGTCAGGCGGTGCCGCTTTCCTATTCGCAACAGCGCATGTGGTTCCTCTGGCAAATGGAGCCCAACAGCCCGGCCTACAACGTCGGTGGCATGGCGCGCCTGCGAGGCACCTTGCATGTGGATGCCTTCGAACGGGCGTTGCACGCGCTAATCGTGCGTCACGAAACCCTGCGCACCACCTTCCCCAGCATCGAGGGCGTGCCTTACCAGTGCGTGACCGACGACAGCAACCTGCAGCTGGCTTGGCAAGATTTCAGCGCACTGCCCGACGATGCTCGCCAGCACAGCCTGCAACAGTTGGCCGACCAGCAGGCACACCAAGCGTTCGACCTGGACAGTGGCCCCCTGCTGCGTGCCTGCCTGGTCAAGCTGCAAGAGCGCGAACACGTCTTCGTGCTCACCTTGCATCACATCGTCACCGAAGGCTGGGCCATGGACATTTTTGCCCGCGAACTGGGCGAGCTGTACGAAGCCTTCGTCGACGACCGTGAGTCGCCGCTGGCACCTTTGCCCGTCCAGTACCTGGACTACAGCGTATGGCAACGGCAATGGCTGGACAGCGGTGAGGGCGCTCGCCAGCTGGCCTACTGGAAACAGCGCCTCGGCCAGGAGCACCCGGTACTGGCGCTGCCCACCGACCGTCCTCGGCCTGCCGTGCAAAGCCACAAGGGCGAGCTCTACAGGTTCGAGCTGGACCCTGCGCTGGTGCAGCGCGTGCACGCCTTCAACAGCCAGCGTGGCCTGACCTTGTTCATGACGATGACCGCTACCCTGGCCGTGCTGCTGCATCGCTACAGCGGCCAGCGCGACCTGCGCATCGGCGCCCCGGTGGCCAACCGCATCCGCCCCGAGAGCGAAGGGCTGATCGGTGCTTTCCTCAACACCCAGGTGCTGCGCTGCGAGCTGGACGGCCAGATGACCGGTGCCCAGGTGCTCGAGCAGGTGCGCCAGGCAGCCATCGAGGGGCAGTCCCACCAGGACCTGCCGTTCGAACAACTGGTCGAGGCCTTGCACCCACCGCGCAGCAGCGCCTACAACCCGCTGTTCCAGGTGATGTGCAACGTGCAGCGCTGGGCCTTCCAGCAAAGCCGTACGCTGGCCGGCATGCAGGTGGACTACCTGGTCAACGACGCAGCCGCCACCAAGTTCGACCTCTACCTGGAGGTCACGGACCTCGATGGCCGCCTGGGCTGCTGCCTGACCTACAGCCAGGACCTGTTCGACGCGCCACGCATCGCGCGCATGGCTGCGCACTGGCAGCAATTGCTGGTCGGTCTGCTGGATCAGCCGCAGCAACGCCTGTGCGAGCTGCCGATGCTCAGCGGTGCCGAACAGCAGGGGCTGGTTGCGCAGCTGCGTGGTGAGCCGAGCAGTGCGGCGCGGCATACGCTGCATGGACTGTTCGCGGCCCAGGCGGCCCAAGACCCACACGCACGGGCCCTGACGTTCGCCGGCCAGCACCTGAGCTACGGCGAGCTTGATCAGCAGGCCAACCGCCTGGCCCGTGCCTTGCGCGAACGCGGTGTCGGCCCGCAGGTGCGGGTGGGCGTGGCGCTCGAACGTTCGCTGGACATGGTCGTCGGCCTGCTGGCTGTACTCAAGGCCGGCGGCGCCTACGTGCCGCTCGACCCGGAGTACCCGCTGGACCGCTTGCGCTACATGATCGAGGACAGCCAGGTCGGCGTGCTGCTCAGCCAGCTGCGCTTGCTGCAGGACCTCGGGCCGCTGCCGGAGCACCTGGCCTGCTGGAGCCTTGAAGACGATCAGCCGACGCTGGGCGCCTACAGCGAGGCGCCGCTGGACGATGTGAGCCTGGCGCAGCACCCGGCTTATCTGATCTACACCTCCGGCTCCACCGGCAAACCCAAGGGTGTGGTGGTCAGCCATGGCGAGTTCGCCATGCATTGCCAGGCGGTGATCGAGGCGTTCGGCATGCGCAGCGACGATTGCGAGCTGCATTTCTATTCCATCAATTTCGACGCGGCCAGCGAACGGCTATGGGTGCCGCTGCTGTGTGGCGCACGCGTGGTCATCCGTGCCCAAGGGCAATGGGGCGCCGACGAGATCTGCCAGCTGGTGCGAGAGCAGCACGTCAGTGTGCTGGGCTTCACGCCCAGCTACGGCAGTCAGTTGGCCCAGCATCTGGCCCTACAGGGCGAGTGCCTGCCGGTGCGCCTGGTGATCACCGGGGGCGAGGCATTGACTGGCGAGCACCTGCAGCGCATCCGCCAGGCTTTCATCCCTGATCAGCTGTTCAACGCCTATGGCCCCACCGAAACCGTGGTCATGCCGCTGGCCGCCCTGGCCCCGCAAACACTGGCGGCCGACCTGGGCAGCGTGCCCATCGGGCGGGTGATCGGCCAACGCACGGCGTACATCCTCGATGACGACCTGGCCCTGTTGCCCCAGGGTGGCATCGGTGAGCTGTATGTAGGCGGCGCTGGCCTGGCCCAGGGCTACCACGACCGCCCCGGCCTCACCGCCGAACGCTTCATCGCCGACCCCTTCAGCCACACAGGCGGGCGCCTGTACCGCACCGGCGACCTGGTGCGCCTGGGCCAGGATGGCCTGGTGGAGTACATCGGGCGCGCCGACCAGCAGGTGAAGATCCGCGGCTTCCGTATCGAGCTGGGTGAAATCGAGAGCCGTTTGCAGGCCCATGCCGATGTGGATGAAGCGGTGGTCATCGCCGTGGACATGCAGGGCGTACGGCAACTGGTCGGCTACCTCGTAAGCCCGTACGCAGCTGCCGACACCCATGCCCAGCAACAGCTGCGCGAGGCCGTCAAGGCCCATGCCCATCAGCATCTGCCGGACTACATGGTGCCGGCGCACCTGGTGCTGCTCGAGTCCCTGCCGCTGATGGGCAACGGCAAGCTGGACCGCCGCGCTTTGCCGCTGCCCGACCTCGACCAGGCTCGTCAGCAGTACCAGGCGCCGGCCAATGATGTGCAAGCGCAATTGGCGCAGGTCTGGGGCGAGGTGCTCAACGTCGACCAGGTCGGCGTTCAGGACAATTTCTTCGAGCTGGGCGGTGACTCGATCCTGTCGATCCAGGTGGTCAGCCGCGCGCGACAGGCCGGCCTGCAATTTACTCCGCGCGACCTGTTCCAGCACCAGACCATCCAGGCCCTGGCGGCCATCGTGCAGCCGGTACAGGCCACCGACAGCATCGAGCAAGGCCTGCGCCAAGGCATCGCCCAGCTGACCCCGATCCAGCACTGGTTCTTCGACAGCGCCTTGGCGCAGCCGCAGCACTGGAACCAGGCCGTGCTGTTGCAATGCCGCACGCCGCTGGACGAGACCCGGCTGCAAACCGCGCTGGCCGCCCTGGTCGAGCACCACGACAGCTTGCGCCTGCGTTTCAGCGATGCGGCTGGCCGTTGGCAGGGCGAGTACGCCCAGCCTGATGATCAACAGCTGCTGTGGTCGGCCACGGTCGCCGACCTGGACGATTGCCAGGCGCTGTACACCGACCTGCAACGCAGCCTCGACCTGCAGCGCGGTCCTTTGCTCCGTGCCTTGCTGGTGAGGGACGGGGAGGGTGAGCAACGCCTGGCATTGGCCATCCATCACCTGGTGGTCGACGGCGTTTCCTGGCGCATCCTGCTCGAAGACCTGCAGGCGCTGTACCGAGGCCAGGCCCTGCCGGCCAAGACCCATGCCCCAGGTGATTGGGCGGCGCGGCTGGCCGCCTATGCCAGCAGCGATTCGCTACGTGATGAGCTGGGCAGGTGGCAGGCGCAAGTGGGCAAGGTACGCCATGAGCTGCCCTGCGATCATCCACAAGGCGGCAACTTGCAGCGCCATGCCCGTACCGTGACCATCAGCCTGGATGCGCAGCAGACCCGCCAGTTGCTGCAGCAGGCGCCTGCGGCCTACCACACCCAGGTCAATGACCTGCTACTGACGGCACTTGCCCGGACCCTGTGCCAGTGGACGGGTCAGCCACAGGCGCTGGTGCAGTTGGAAGGCCATGGCCGCGACGGGTTGTTCGAGGACATGGACCTGACCCGCAGCGTCGGCTGGTTCACCAATGCCTACCCGTTGAGCCTGTCGCCCCTGGCAGGGGATGATGACCAAGCTCTGGCAGCGTCCATCAAGCACATCAAGGAGCAGTTGCGCCAAGTGCCGCACAAGGGCCTTGGCTACGGTGTGCTGCGCTACCTGGCGGACCCGGCAACGCGCGAGCACATGGTGGCCCTGGCGCAAGCGCGCATCACCTTCAACTACCTTGGGCAGTTCGACCAGCAGTTCGACGACGGCGCGCTGTTCACGCCGGTGGACGCGCCGGTGGGCCTGGCCCATGACCCGGATGCGCCGCTGCCCAACTGGCTGAGTGTCGATGGCCAGGTCTACGGCGGTGCGTTGCAACTGCGCTGGACATTCAGCAGTGAACGCTATGAACCGCACACCATCGCCACACTGGCAAACGCCTATCGCCAAGAGCTGGTAGCGCTGGTCGACCATTGCCTGGCAGACGGGCAGGGCAGCTACACCCCCTCGGACTTCCCCCTGGCGCACCTTACCCAGGCGCAGATCGACGCGCTGCCCGTGCCAGCCGACCTGATCGAGGACGTCTACCCGCTGACCCCCATGCAGGAAGGCATGCTGCTGCACACCCTGCTCGAACCCGGCACCGGCCTGTACTACATGCAGGATCGCTACCGCATCAACAGCGCACTCGACCCCCAGCGCTTCGCCCAGGCCTGGCAACAGGTGGTGGCGCGGCACGAAGCCTTGCGCGCCTCGTTCAGCTGGAACAGCGGCGAGGCCATGCTGCAGATCATCCACAAGCCCGGGCAACTGGCCATGGATTACCAGGACTGGCGCGACCTGGACGACGCCGACCAGGAGGCTCGCTTGCAAGCCCTGCACAAGCAGGAGCGCGAAGCCGGCTTCGACGTGTTGCACACGCCGCCGTTCCACCTGCGCCTGGTGCGTGTGGCCGATGCGCGCTACTGGTTCATGATGAGCAACCACCACATCCTCATTGATGCCTGGTGCCGCTCGCTGCTGATGAACGACTTCTTCGAAATCTACCAGGCGCTGGGCGAGGGCCGGCAGGCGCAACTACCGGTGCCGCCGCGCTACCGCGACTACATCGGCTGGCTGCAGCGCCAGGGGCTGGACGACGCGCGCGCCTGGTGGCAAGCCAACCTGGCCGGCTTCGAGCGCGCCACGGCACTGCCAAGCGACCGCCCGCTGCGCCATGAGCATGCGGGCAGCGGCATGATCGTCGGCGATTGCTACACACGCCTGGCGGTCAGTGAGGGCGCTCGCCTGCGCGAGCTGGCCCAGGCCCACCAGCTGACCGTCAACACCTTCGCCCAGGCGGCCTGGGCCCTGGTGCTGGCGCGCTACAGCGGCGAGCGCGACGTGGCCTTCGGCGTGACCGTGGCGGGTCGGCCGGTGAGCATGCCGCAGATGCAGCGCACCGTCGGCCTGTTCATCAACAGCGTGGTGCTGCGCGTACAGCTGCCAGCGGCCGGCCAGGGGTGCAGTGTGCGCCAGTGGTTGCAGGGTTTGCTGGAGCGCAACATGGAACTGCGCGAGTACGAATACCTGCCACTGGTGGACATCCAGGCGTGCAGCGAACTGCCCAAGGGCCAGCCCTTGTTCGACAGCCTGTTCGTGTTCGAGAACGCCCCGGTGGAAACCGCCGTGCTCGACCACGCCCAGCACCTGGATGCCACCTCCGACTCAGGCCGCACCCACACCAATTTCCCGCTCACCGCGGTCTGTTACCCAGGTGATGACCTGGGCCTGCACCTCTCGTTCGACCAGCGCTACTTCGACTACCCGACGGTCGAGCGCTTGCTGGCCGAATTCAAACGCCTGCTCCTGGCGCTGGTCCAGGGCTTCGACGGACACGTGCAAGCGTTGCCGCTGGTGGGCGCCGAGGAACAGCGTTTCTTGCTCCAGACATGCAACAACACCCAGCGGGCCTATCCCCTGGAGCACAGCTATGTCGCGCAGTTCGAGGCGCGCGTGGCTGCCCATCCTCAGCGTACCGTGGCCCGGTGCCTGGACGCCGAGTACGACTATGCCGGCCTGAACCTGGCGGCCAACCGCCTGGGCCATGCACTGATCGAGGCGGGTGTCCGGGTGGATCAGCCGGTGGCCCTGCTGGCCGATCGTGGTTTGCCACTGCTGGGCATGATCGTGGGCAGCTTCAAGGCCGGTGCCGGTTACCTGCCGCTGGACCCAGGCCTGCCTACTGCGCGCCTGCAAAGCATTCTTGAGCTCAGCCGCGCGCCAGTGCTGGTGTGCAGCGCGGCCTGCGCCGAGCAGGGGCAGGCCTTGCTGCAAGCCATGGACCCTGCCGTACGGCCCCAGTTGCTGGTGTGGGAAACCGTCCAGACCTGCACCACGGCCAGCCACAACCCTGAGGCCTACAGCGGCCCGGACAACCTCGCCTACGTGATCTACACCTCAGGCTCCACCGGCTTGCCCAAGGGCGTGATGGTGGAACAGCGCGGCATGCTCAACAACCAACTGAGCAAGGTGCCCTACCTGGCGCTGACCGAACACGATGTCATCGCGCAGACGGCATCGCAGAGCTTCGACATTTCGGTGTGGCAGTTCCTGGCCGCGCCGCTGTTCGGCGCCCGGGTCGAAATCGTGCCCAACGTCATTGCCCACGATCCCCAGGGCCTGCTCACCCATGTTCAGGCCACCGGCATCACCGTTCTTGAGAGCGTGCCATCGCTGATCCAGGGCATGCTTGCCAACGAACACCAGGCGCTGGACGGCCTGCGCTGGATGCTGCCAACCGGCGAAGCCATGCCACCGGAGCTGGCGGCGCAGTGGTTGCAGCGTTACCCACGGATCGGTCTGGTCAACGCCTACGGGCCAGCGGAATGCTCGGATGACGTGGCGTTCTTCCGTGTCGATGCCGCCTCCACCCAGGGCAGCTACTTGCCCATCGGCACCCCGACCGACAATAACCGGCTGTACCTGCTGGGCGATGAACAGCAACTGGTGCCGCTGGGCGCCGTGGGTGAGTTGTGCGTGGCGGGTACGGGCGTGGGGCGAGGCTATGTGGGCGACCCGGCACGCACGGCATTGGCGTTCATTCCCCACCCTTACGGTGCACCCGGCGAGCGTGTGTACCGCACCGGCGACCTGGCCCGCCAGCGACCTGACGGGGTGTTCGAGTACGTGGGCCGTATCGATCACCAGGTGAAGATTCGCGGTTACCGTATCGAACTGGGTGAAATCGAAGCCCGGCTGCACGAGCAGCCGCAGGTCCGCGATGCAGCGGTGGCCGTGCAGGATGGAGTCAACGGCAAGCATCTGGTGGGTTATCTGGTGCCGCACCACGGGGTCAAGGGCGACGACACCGTGCTCGCTCAGCTCAAGGCGCACCTGCGCGCCGAGCTGCCCGAGTACATGGTGCCCCTGCACTGGGCCTGGCTCGAAGCCTTGCCTCACAACGCCAATGGCAAGCTCGACCGCAAGGCCCTGCCCGCCGTCGACATCGGCAACCAGCACAGCCAGGCCTATCAGGCACCGCGCAGCGAGCTCGAAGGCCTGCTGGCCGGTATCTGGGCCGAGGTGCTCAAGGCCGACCGGGTTGGCGTACACGACAACTTCTTCGAACTGGGCGGGCACTCGCTACTGGCCACCCAGATCGCCTCGCGGGTGCAGAAGCAACTTCAGCTGAACGTGCCATTGCGGGCGATGTTCGAGTGCAGCACGGTGGCGGAATTGGCCGTGTACGTGGAGGGACTGCAGGGCAGCGCCCTGGATGAAGACAAGGTGGACCGGTTGAGTGACTTGATGGCGGAGTTGGAAGGATTGTGAGGGGCGGCGGGCGATGGGTAATCGCCCGTTCGTTCAAGGGCTAACGACCCCGGATGATTGGCGGGGCTGAAATCCTTGGGGCTGCTGCGCAGCCCTAAGGACATGAGCTGGCTCGCTCGGGTCGCGGCTCAAGGGGGCCTCGCAAGCTGCCGTCTTCACCTTTCTCGAGCGTGTTCACTGCGCCTGTGATAACGACTTGCGTGACCGATCATACAGCTAGCGCCTTTATAAACGCCTCATCCAGTGAGTTGGCCTGGTACCGAGCAAGCAATTGATCTGCGTTATCGAATGCCTGAAGTTGTTGATGGGCGAGCATGTAAAAGCGGGTGCAGTTATCTACGATTTCCTGTGTGTAATGGGACGATATCATGACGCTGGCGCCCTCACGGCAGGCGCTCTTGATGCCCAACCAAATATAATGCCGAAATTCAGGATCTACCCCCGCGGTCGGCTCGTCGAGCATGATCAAGTCACTGCCCGTCAACAAGAGCGTCAAGCTGATGAAGCTGCGCACTTCCCCGTAACTGCATTTGGACGCCTTTTTTTGCGCAATCTCTGAAAAGCGCCGGCCCAATGCGGGAGACCACCCATCAAGGCGCACGATGGCCTGATCAATGCTTAGCAATGTGGGCATATTTAAAAGCGTAATGAGTTTGTAAACCTCCCCCATTCGAAGCTGTGGAGGCGGTGTGAGGATCTGAGTCAGGTAGGTGGGGTGACGAGCATTATTGCAAATCACGCCACCCGTCGGGTGCCGAAGTCCACTGATAATGTCGAACAGTGTGGTCTTTCCGGCACCGTTGCAGCCTAGAATGCCCACTGCTTCGCCGGGCGATAAGTCGATATTTATCTTGTGAAGCAAAAGCCTTTTTTGGTACGAGAAGGAAAGTTCGGTGAGGGTTAGTAGGCGCATCAGTAACGGCTCCAAACCGGTTGAATTCTAGAATGCTTGGCTGTCAGGTAGAGCGCTGTGATGGACAGCATGAATAAGGGTGGGAAGACCATTCCGAGAGCGAGGTCGCTGTGAAAAAGCTGGGTGCTCACAATTAGTGGGTTAAGGAGCATGACTACAGGGTGCTGGGACTCAACGGTGGCAGCGCCGAGATAGCTCGAGACGAGCATGAGGAATGACAGAAGCGAGAAAAGGGTGCCGGCCGTGCTGAACGTGAGGGGGAGAGAGGCTATTATCAAGCCGATGAGTGTGAAGCCGAGATAACTTGTTGAAAAACATGCAAGGATGAACGTGTATTCTTGTAGTGAGTATGAGCCATGTAACGGTTTGGTGATTAAGTAGAATAGCGATGCGTAAAGTAAGCTCATCAGCGCATAGCTGATCATTTGAGCGGTAAGAAAATATAGCATCGATCCCTTTCGATAAATAAAAGAACGGATAAAGCCGCTCTCTCTCCTGCCGATTAAGTAAAAACTGAATCCAAAAAATGCGACATTGGCAGATATGTAGGCATAGAACCAACCCGCTTGTTTTAGATAGGGTAAGTTTGAGCTTCGGACCACAATGAAATAAAGTATGCAGGGTGCAGCTGAAGTCCATAAAAAGCTGGAAGTATCTCTGATATGCTCTTTTATGAGAATCAGGGAGATATGGAAAAGCCTGACCGATGTGTGTTTTGTTATGTTTTTTTTTGCTGTCATGGGAAAGGTACCATCGTATTATCATCAATGTCTGTGCATGAGTTTAGTGTGATGAGGGCTGTAGGTATCGAGCAGCGAGAGAGGTCAACGATTCGATACACCTCTGTCCTGTCAAATAGGTGCGAGGATATTTCGGTCTTTGAGCTATTTTTTGCGGTTTGAGCTAATGCTGAAGTCAGCGCAGCGGTCTCATTTGGATACAGCCCTTGACTGATTGGATTTTTATCGCTGACCGCAATGTCCAGATAAAAGTGCTTACGCTCTAAATGCTCGCCAGTTGCAGCTTTGACCACGTCGCTGTTCCAACCGGCGCTTGAGCCATTCGTACGCCAACGACTCCCGCATTCTACGCTGTGCGGAAGATGCTTAACCGCAGCAGGTCTATGAAATTCAAAATCGGGCAGTAACTGAAAATGTATTTCATTATAGTGATTCATGATTCACCCTATGAATTGTACGCACAGAGGTATAAACAGCCCATGATTGAGGTTTAAAGCCTGCGTCACTTGATAGTCGGTAAATCCTGACCAGGGTCTACACCGCTCCCGCCACAGCCACCCGCGCCGCCTGAATCACCGAAGAACTCGGCTTCCATATCACAGCCTGTTTCACCCTTGAGGCTGACCAGAGAAAAACCAAATTGAGTATCCATAACAACTCCTAAGAATGCCCCGGAAGTCGGGGTCAACTGGGTTTAGTCAGAATATTCAGCAATGTCAAAATTTATATTTTATTATTCTCTCTTATTCAGGCTGGATAGTGCTTTAAAAAATTCTCGGGAAGTAGGATGCTTCTGAGAGGGTATTCCTAGTGATGGGTCATGGAGCACTCAACTTGTGGGAAAAGTTTTCGTTGGAAGTAGCTCATTGCCTTTTTCGTAGTCGGAACTATTGGTTTGCTACGTCTGATGGTTCGGTTTTCAGATAAATAGAACTGGTACGAAGGGGGAGGGAAATTGCCTTTCAAATCGTTTCAAATTGTAAATATCTCTTGGTTCATTCCGCTCAATTGCGCCCGGCTACTCGACATCTGGTTAGGTTAAATTCCTTGATTCTTCAACGGACGTCCGTGTTGAGTAAGCGCTCCACGAAGCCCACATTCAAAGCGCTTAGCTGATCCCGGATGCTGTGCTCCCGATTTCTTTCTGGAGCCCGCGCGCCATGATGTGTCCCGACGCCAAAGTCGAAAAAGTCTTCCTCTATCCCAAGCCAGTCGACTTTCGAAAGTCCATTGACGGTCTGGCCGCACTGGTCGAACTGGACATCAAAGTGGCGTTGGTCGACCCCGTGCTCTTCGTGTTTCTCAACAAAACGCGAAACCGCGTGAAGATCTTATACTGGGAGCGAAACGGCTTCTGCCTTTGGCTCAAGCGCCTCGACTCGGAGCGCTTCAAAACATCGCCTGACCCCACCGACAAGGCCATTATCCTGACCGTCCAGGAACTCAACTGGCTACTCGACGGCTTCGACCTCTGGCGCAACCGCCCACATCAAGTTCTGACGCCTCGCTACGTCGCCTGATTCGGTATGATCCGCGGCATGATTTCCATGCCCGACACCCTCCCTGACGATCCGGTTTTGCTCAAGCAACTGCTTGAGCAAATGATCAATGAGCGCGCGTCTGATAAGGGCAAATCGTTCATCTGGAAGAAGAGGTGGCGCTGCTCCGCCAGCGGTTATTCGGCCGTAAGACAAAGCAGACCAACGATTCGGCTACGCCCCAATTCCCTTTCTTTGACGAAGCAGAAAGCCTGGCAGAGCCGGCTGACGAGGCTTCTGATGAAGAAGTTGTTGCACCGAGCAAGCGCCGCGGCAAACGCAAGCCACTGCCCAGTGATCTGCCGCGTGTCGAGGTCTTCCATGAACTGCCTGAGCACGAGCTGACGTGTGCGTGCGGCTGCCGCAAGCACGCCATTGGCGAAGAAGTCAGCGAGCAACTCGAAATTGTCCCAATGCAGATCCGGGTCATCAAGCACATCCGCAAGGTTTACGGCTGCCGCGACTGCGAGTCAGCGCCGGTGACTGCGGATAAACCCGCTCAGATGATCGAAAAAAGCATGGCCAGCCCCAGCGTGCTGGCGATGTTGTTGACCACCAAATACGTGGACGGCCTGCCACTTCATCGCTTCGAGAAAGTGCTCGGTCGTCACGGCATCGATATCTCGCGTCAAACCTTGGCACGTTGGGTCAGCCAGTGCGGCGAGCACTTTCAGCCGCTGCTGAATCTGATGCGCGACAGCTTGTTGAATAGCTGCATCATTCATTGCGATGAGACTCGGGTACAGGTATTGAAAGAGCTTGACCGCGAACCGGGTAGCCAATCCTGGATGTGGGTACAAATTGGCGGCCCGCCCGATAAGTCAGTCATCCTTTTCGACTACTCCACCAGCCGAGCGCAGGAGGTACCGACTCGCCTGCTGGACGGGTATCGCGGCTATGTGATGACCGATGATTATGCTGGCTACAACGCTCTCGGAGCGCAGGATGGCGTTGAGCGCCTAGGCTGCTGGGCACATGCGCGGCGCAAGTTCGTTGAGGCACAAAAAGTACAGCCCAAGGGCAAGACCGGATGCGCTGACATCGCGTTGAACCTGATCAACAAGCTCTATGGCGTCGAGCGCGACTTGAAGGACAGCAGCGATGAAGTTCGTAAAGCTGCCCGCGTGGAGCGCAGTTTGCCATTGCTGACTCAGCTGAAAAGCTGGGTCGAGAAAACGCAACCTCAGGTGACATCGCAGAATGCCTTGGGCAAAGCTATCGGCTACTTGGCCAGCAATTGGAGCAAATTGGAACGCTACGTCGAACACGGATACTTGCCGATCGACAACAACGCTGCCGAGCGCGCCATTCGCCCGTTTGTCATCGGTAGAAAGAACTGGCTCTTGAGTGACACGCCCAAAGGTGCCTCTGCCAGCGCCCAGCTGTACAGCCTGGTCGAAACCGCCAAAGCCAACGGCCAAGAGCCCAATGCGTGGCTGCGCCACGCATTGGAACAGCTGCCGCAGGCGTCCTCGGTGGAGAATTACGAAGCCCTGCTGCCGTGGAATTGCGTGCGTCAAGGGCATCGCTGACGCACCGCCCCATCTTTGAGTAGGTGGGGTTTATGGAGCGCTTACCCGTCTTCACCTTTCTCAAGCGTGTTCACTGCGCCGGTCCATGAACCCCACCTGCCCGCAAGGTGAGGTTTCAGTATATCGTGGCATTACGGGCTCACAGTTCCACGGCCACAGCGATTCGTAGTCACCAGCTGTCGACGCATGCGGTAGCTGTCCCAGTGCGTGGCGCAGCCAGGCCCCTGCCTGGCAGGCCACCCGTTTGTACCCACATCCAGTGTTGACTGCGTGGCTCACTGCCAGACTCTTCCGATACCTGAACACGGGTTTCGTCGCAGTAGATGACCTGACTGGCCAGCAAACTGTCGCGCATCACGTTCAGCAGCGGCTGGAATTGTTCCTGCACTGGATGACTCAACGCGCCAAAGTGTGCCTTGGAATATCGATGCCCTGGCGGCCCAGTACCTTGTGGTAACAATGAAGGGGTAGACCATCGACGTACTTTAGGCTCTGTGTGAAAAGCCTTGATACTCGGTGATGCTGCGTTGAAAACAGCCTCGGAATGCTCATTTACAACCCGTAAACTCCGCTTCCTCGGCTGTTTTCGCCTTGCCTGACCTTCGTCTCAAGACTTTTCACACAGAGCCTAGTGGTCAGCAGCATGGCCAGTACGCTGAAGCTGGCCATGCTCTTCTCGATCAATTGAGCTGGCTTGTCGGCTGTCACTGCTGCGGCTTCGAAGTCACGGCAACCGTAAATCTTACGGATGTGCTTGATCACACAGATCTGCATCGGAACGATTTCGAGCTGTTCCCTGATCTCATCACGGATGGCATGCTTGCGGCACCCAAGTCTGTTGCGGTTAGTACGGTTGGCAGCTCTCACGCAGTAGGTTTGTAGTTAATTAGATCACGGACGTGACCAGCCATGATAATAAAAAATTGTTTTCCTGTGCCGATAGTCCAAGGCAAGTGCATTTAGTCTTGACTCTTGGAAGAGGGGATCTTGTCTGATGTCAATGCTGCGGCCGGAAAGGGCCCGGCCATCCCTGTCAATGCCGGCTCTAGTCGCGGCCGCACCAAGCGATTTCAATTGAGCCTTATATTCGTTGTCCTCAAGTGGTAATAACGTATCTATCCGACTCAAGGTCAAATCCAGCGTCCTCTGGTCGTCGATAGGTCTAGTCGTATAAGTAGGAGGCTCTGAATCGTGGATAGGGTTGTTTTTAAGCTTGATTTTGCTTATCCTTCTAGTACTGTTTACAAAATCATTATAGTTGTAATCCATTTGTTCTCCCCAAGACATAAGTTTGGCTTGAGTATAGGTTGGTGGGGCGAAGTTAGGAGACACGAGGGCCCTTGAAATTGATTGATGGGTTTTCGCAGCATCGACAAGAGCAGGAATAATAAATCCGTTAGGTTTATTTCTTCTCGTAAACCAAAACTTTATATGTCCAGAGCTGTCTGTGTGATTGACCGGATCGCCTGCGCAATACATATAGACATTAATTCCGCCTGCCCCAAAAGGGCTCCAACTATCAGGTGATATAAATCGCATTAGAGAGGGGCTGAAAGCGCGGTATCCATTGCCCAGTAAGTAACATTGCGTATGTAATTCTAAGTTTTCGCCGTTGAAGTTTGTCAGTGTTCGTGATGGTGGTGATGGGTGTCCATAGGGGGAATATGCATGAGATTCTGATTGTTGACTGCTCTTTGTTGTAAGTGCTGAACCCTTTCCATCCGTGAATAGCAGGAGTGGAGGAGACTGAACGTCAGTGCTTGTCTCTGCCAAAGGTTGATGACCCGCACGGAAGGCGGTGCGTGTGCTTCGGCCTCCTCGCACTGTCATTAGCTTACCGTTCTGATAAAAAATCAACTTAGTGTCAGCACTTATTATCATTTTAGAAACCCTGTGTGAGCGGATAGGTAGGTTCCGAGTTTCTCAACACTACTGCCGCACAACAACTGACATAAATACTAGGTGAAGCTGCAATCGGCCCAGCTTGTGCAGCGCTTGATGGCCTCGATAATCGGGCGGGTACAAATCTTCAAGTGCCCAATCCAATTTCTCGTGTCTAGGCTCTGTACGAAATTCGTAGAACCCCGGTCATTGCACTGCCGTCGAAAGGGTTTTTTTTAGATTCCTCAGCCCTCAACGGAAAGGAATCCTATGATAGCGAAGCGGTACAAAATCTCGAACGAGGCTTGGGCTCTGGTCTGTGCCGATGAGGGATCGACTACCGCGCCAAGCCGATCCCGCGCTCATGCCCCGTTACCGCTTACCCAAAATCGTCCCCAGCATTTCCGGCCGTGGCGCCCCTTGCTGGCTATGCACCTTGCCTTCCCTGTCCTGATAGAAGATCGCTGGTGTGGCCTGCAGCCCCATCTCCTGCATCAGGGCCATGTTGGCGGCGAGCTTCTGCTGCACGTCGTCTGGCACTTTGTCCAAAGCCTTGAGGGTGCTCGCCCGGCCGGCTTTCTCGTGCTGCTGCAGGGCCTTGGCGGGGTCCTTCGCGGCCAGCAGTGCTGCCGACTTGCCTGGGCTGTCCTCACGGATGATACCGACCATGATGTGGCGCAGCTGCACCTTGCCCGATTCCACCCATGGCCGGGCCTGTTCCCAGAACATGTTGCAATACGGGCAGTTGGGGTCGCTGAACAGGTAGACCTTGCGCGGTGCATCAGCCTTGCCGTCGGCGATCCAGGCAGACTTTTCCATCTTTTGCCAGAACGCCTGGGTCATGGGGCCGTACACCAGCTTCTCCAGTGGAGCGGCGCTCAGGTCCTGGCCCTGTTCGTCGAACAGGCTGCCCACCAGCACGTGCTTGCCGTCAGGGGTGAGGTACAAGGCCAGGGGGTTGTTCTGGTACTCGGCGGCATAGCCGCGCAGGCCGTTGGGCGCATCAAAGCTACCCTTGATCACGGCGCCCTTGCTTTGCAACTGCTGGACCGCCTTGGGCAGGTCTTCGGCATACAGGGCAGGGCTGGCAAGCAAGCAAGCGGTGAGCGGAAGGAGTGCAGGCAGTCGCATGGTCAATGTCCTTGTGCGGCAGGTTCGGGCGTGGTGGCCCGTTCGTAGGATTCCAGGGCGTGACGCAGGCTGGCGCGCGACAGCTCGCCCAAGTGGCTGCCGAGCAGGCGGCCGCCCTCGTCGTAGAACAGGGTGGTAGGCAGGGCCATGGAGCCGACGCGCTGGGCCAGCAGGCCAGTGCCGTCGAACAGCACGTGGGTCAGGCTCAAGCCCGTGGTGGCCAGGAACGTGCTGACGTTTTCAGGTGTCTCGCCCTGGTTGACGAACAGGAACGTCACATGGGGGTATTCGCCTTGCGCCTGTTGCAGCACAGGCATTTCCCGACGACAGGGCGGGCACCAGGTTGCCCAGATGTTGATCACCAGCGGCTTGCCCCGATAGCTTTGCAACGCCACCGACTTGCCTGCAGCGTCGCGTAGGGTGATCGCAGGCAGTTCGGTCCCCTTGCTGTACAGGTGGCTACCGAAGCTGGCCAACCCCCAGAACAAGGCGCCGCTGAACAGCGCCCAGCCCAATGGCCTGCGTAGGCCAGGGCGCCGCCAGCCCTGCCACACAGCGGCCAGGCTGATGCCCGCAAGCCCAGGCCAGAGCAGAAAACCGCCGTCGCGGATATCGATGACCTGCAGCAGATCGCCTCGGTACATCGACCAGTACACCACGACAAAACCGATCCGCGCGCACAACAGGCCGATCAGAAACAGATTGAACAGCGCGGACTCGGGGCTCTCGCCGCCACGCCGTGCCACCCACCAGCCGACTACGCTGGCGATGCCCAGGGCACACAGCAGCACCAGATGGTTCAGGGCCATGGTCAGTGGTCCCAGGGTTACGGTCAGCATCAGCCCTGGCTCCGGGTAAGGGTCCACTGTTGCACGAAGGCGGCGGCATCCACTTCTCCGGTGATGCGCCTTGCCCGCCGCTCCTGGCCTTCTGGCCCGAGCCAGATCAGGGTAGGCGGACCAGGCACCTGGTAACGCTGCAACAGCGCCTTGCTGGCCGGCGTATCGGTGGTCACGTCCAGGCGCAGCAGGTGCACGCCGGCCAGTTCGGCCTGGACGTCGCTGCGGCTGAACACCTGCGTTTCCATGACCTTGCACGCCACGCACCAGTCGGCGTAGTAATCGAGCAGTACCCACTGGTTACGGCCTTTGGCCGCGTCCAGTTCCCGTTGCAACGCCTCGGGCGTGCTCACGGTGACGAAGGCATCGTGGGCAGGCGAGGCGGTGGCGACTGCAGTCCCACCCGCAAAGGGGCGCAGCGGTTGCCACAGGTCACTGCCGCCGGCAGCGGCCCCGATCAACAGCAGGCCGCCCCACAAGGTCGCTAGCAACGGCGCAATGCGCAGCGCCGGAAGGCGCTGCAACGCAGGCCAGGCGGTCCAGCCCAGTGCGATCAGCCAGGCCCCGCTCAGGGCCAACAGCAAGCTGGCTGGCAGCAGGCTGCGCACCGTGTACAGCGCCATGGCCAGGAACACGAAGCCGAAGATGCCTTTGACCAGGTTCATCCAGGCGCCAGGGCGTGGCAGGAAGCGATTGCCCAGGGTCACGATCAGCAGCAGCGGAACCCCCATGCCCAGCCCCAGGCTGAACAGCACCAGCGCCCCCTGGAGCACGTCGCCGCTCTGGGCGATATACAACAAGGCCCCGGCCAGCGGCGCGGTCATGCAGGGGCCCAGCAGCAGCCCGGACAACACGCCCAGCAGCGCAGCGCCATACAGGTTGCCACCGCGCGTGCCCTGGCCGGCGCGGTCCAGGCGGTCACGCAGGGCAGCGGGCAATTGCAGTTCGAAGGCGCCGAACATGGGCAGGGCCAACAACACGAACAACGCGGCCAGGCTGCCCAGCAACCAGGGTTGTTGCAACCAGGCCTGCAAGCTGGCGCCCAGTAGCGCGGCCACCACACCCAAGGCGGCATACACCAGGGCCATGCTCAGCACGTAAGTGCCAGCCAGCAGCCAGCCGCGCCGTGCACTGGCACCATTGCCCAGCACCAGCCCGGCGAGAATTGGCAGCATCGGCAACGAACAGGGTGTAAAGGCCAGCAGCAGGCCCAGGCCGAAAAAGGCCAGCAGGCCCCAGGCCAGGTTGCCGTGCTGCAGGCCGCTGGCCAATGCCTGATCGCTGGCCTGTTCAGCTTCCAGGGCGGCGACCGAGGCTTCGCCGCCCAGGTCAATCAGCGTCGTCTGCGGGGGGTAGCACAGGCCCGCATCGGCGCAGCCTTGCCAGCCAAGACGCAACTGCCCCTGCGCACCGGGTGGCACTGTCAGCTCAAGCTGTTCGCGGTAGACGGTACTGTCGCCGAAAAATTCGTCATGGTGATTGATGCCCGCAGGCAAGGGTGGATGCTGCGCCATGGGCAGCCCGTCGAACTTCAGGCGTTTCTGGTACAGGTAATAGCCCGGCTGAATCTGGAAATACAGGCGGGTAGAACCGTCGGCCTGACGGTCATGGGTCAGCATGAAAGCCTGTTCGACGGGCAGGAAGTCAGGCTTGGCGGCGAATGGGTTGGCCTGCGCTGGGCCAGCCAGCAGCACCATCAATAACAGCAGGAGAACGCGCATGAGTTTGCCTTGGCAGATCGTGGAATGGGGCCATGCTGGCGAGGAGCGATTAACCCACTGTTAACGCGGGAATAAGGTTCACGCAAGACGGTTGACCTCAGGGTTCGGCGAAATACCGCGACACAATGTCAGCTTGACTTTGCTTGTGATGGGGTCATTGCGGTAAAGTTGACATTCAAGTCAGTTTTTCCTGACCTGCACGACAGGGTTTCTACCCTCTCGACCCCTGCACAAGAATTAAGAACACATGGGCAGCACCCCCTGCTGCCCAGAGGATCAAGCATGTCCAACCGTGATATTTCCCGGCGCGCCTTCCTGCAAGGCGGCCTGATCGCTGGCGTCGGCGTGACGATGGCGCCGCTTGGCAGCCAGGCGTTCGCCGCGCTGATGGAGGACCGGGTTGCCGCCTCGCCGCTCAAATGGATGAACCATGATGGCAAGGCGCGTTTTCGTAACGACGCGTTGTCGAAAGTCTGTGGCAACAAGGTCTTCGCCCGTGACATTCGTGCCAAGGACATGCCCGGCTGGCCTGCGCAGCAAGGCCATGCACTGTTGCTCAAGGCCACCAAGGCCGACCGCCTCTACGAAGGCCACGACCTCAGCCTGCTGGGTGCCGAGTTGCAGCCGGACCGCATCGTCACCGCTGCCGACCTGGAGCGCGACGGCATCGCCTGGCCCGAGGCGCATTCGCCAGACCCACTCTTGCCCCCTGGCAAGGTACCGATGTTCATCGGCCATCCGGTCGCGCTGCTGATCTGGCACGACTTCGAGCGCTTCCGTCAGGCCAAGCGCTTGCTGCAATTCAACGACCAGGTGATTCGCTACGGTGCCCAGGCGCCGTTGTACCAGCGTGACCCCTACGGCAGTTTCCGCTTCGTGCGCGTTGGCGGTGCCACCCCGTTCGACGAGGACGAATTCTCCAGCCTGAAGGATTCGCCGCTGTTTCCCACCATCCTCAACCGCAAGCCGGTGTGGTCCAAATCGCCCAACCAACACGGCGACCTGACCCAGCAGGGCCTGTTCTACGCCAACCGCATGGCCGAACAGCTGGCCAACCCGCCCGAAGACTGGCTGGTCTTCGACGAGCGCTTCAAGACCCCCTCCATCGAGCCGGCGGCCTTGGAGCCAGACAACGGCAACGGCTGGTTCGACGTGGCCAGCGGCACCCTGCATTTCGTCGTGGCGACCCAGTGCCCGTTCGAGGCCGCGCAGGAATGCGTGCACATGATCAAGCCGTCACGCTTTGGCCTCAAGCACTTGAACATGCACCCAGGCTACACCGTTGGCTACGGCTCCAAGGACAACAACATCTTCGTCTTCTACGCTGCCGTGGCGGCGCTGTACGGCGAGGGCGTGCCGGTGCGCCTGGCCAACGACCGCTACGAGCAATTCCAGAGCGGCATCAAGCGCCACGCCTTCGACATCCGCTACCAACTGGCGGTGGACAAGAAGGACAACAGTTTCAAGATCTTCCGTGCCGACATGAGCTGTGACGGCGGCGGTCGCATCAACTACAGCCCCTCCGTCGCCGCCGTGGGCGCGACCGCTGCCCAGTCGATCTACTACATGCCGCAGAACGATCTGGCAGTCACTGCCTATCATTCGCGGGCAGTGGAAGCCGGTTCCATGCGCGGTTACGGCACCCTGCAAAGCATGGCCGCCACCGAGATGATGGTGGACGAAGTGGCCGGCCGCCTGGGCGTCGATGCCATCGACCTGCGGCGCAACAATGCCCTGAAGTCGGGCATGAAGAACACCCAGGGAGCGGTACCAGCCGGTGCATTGCGCCTGCACGAGATCCTCGACAAGGCGGCTCAGCACGAAGGCTGGCGTGACCGTGATGCCCGCAAGCAACGGCGCGAGGCCAGCGATCCGGATCACTGGTACGGCACCGGCTTTGCCATCTGCCAGAAAGACTTCGGCACCGGCGCCGAAGCGCCGATGGCCAGCATCGAGTTCAGCCGCGACGGGCGCATCAGCCTACGCCACATCGGCACCGAGCTGGGCACCGGCATGTCCACCTCCCAGGCGCTGGTGGTCAGCGATTTCCTGGGCCGTTCGGCCGACGACGTACTCACGGCCGTCACCGAGTGGCCCGAGCTGCAACTGTCCACCAGCGGCAACCCGTACCTGATCAGCCAGGCCGAACAGGATGCCGCCCTGCGTAACCCGCGCTGGGTTGGCAAACTGGCCTCACCCTCGTCGGCGACCAACTCGGCGTTCTACTTCAGCCATGCCACTCGCGAGGCGGCTCGCGCGCTGTTCAATCACGGCCTATGGCCTGCTGCCATGGCCATCTGGACCCAGGGCCCGCACGGCGGCCAGGCCAACCCGTTGGTGGTGCGTCGGGAAAACGCTGTGTGGGTCAACGGTGAGCTGACCGGCAACGGCCTGGCGCCTATTCCCTTTGCGCAGCTGGCCGAAAAGGCCCATGCCATGGGCCTGGTGACAGGCGTGAGCGTGCACGGCTTCAACCGCTGGAGCTGGGCTGAGTCCGACTTCGTCATCGACGGCGTGCGTGAGCGTTTCCCGCTCGACGCGTTGGCCGTGAAGTACGGCGACGGCGCCGCTAATGCCAAGAAGGCGCAGATGAGCAGCAGCGGCTACCACCTGCTCGACCGTCAGAACCCCGCCTACCCCGATACACAGTTGAACAACGCCATGGTCACCTATTACAGCCCGGTCGCCACCCTGGTGGAGGTCAAGGTGAACAAGGGCACGCATCAGGTGCAGGTGCTCGATCACCACAGCTGGGTCGAATGCGGCCGCGTGTTGGTGCCTGAACTGGTCAAGGGCCAGCTCGAAGGCGGCATTGCCATGGGCATCGGCCATGCGCTGACCGAGGAAATGCCGTTGTACGAAGGCGGGCCGGGGGAGGGCGACTGGAACTTCAACCGCTACCGTCTGCCGCACGCGCGTGATGTGGCGGTATGGACGCAAAGCAGCGAGATCCTCCCGCCGCTTTCACCCACCGACCCGTCCAAAGGCATCGCCGAGGTGGTGATGATCCCGATCGTCGGTGCCATCGGCAATGCCGTGGCCCATGCCATCGGCAAGCGCGTACGCGATCTTCCCATTACCCCAGCCCGTATCCAGGAGGCCCTCAATGGCTAACCGTCCACTGCAACTGACCCTCAACGGTCAACCGGTCGGCCCGGTCCAGGTCCCTGACGACCTGGCAATGATCGACTACCTGCACGAGCACCAGAACCTCACTGGCTCGCGCCTGGGTTGCGGGCAGGGCATCTGCCACGCCTGCGTGGTGATCGTCGACAACCCCGACGGTACCAGCGAAGAAGTGCGCACCTGTATCACCGGCGCCCATTACTTCGAAGGCAAGAAGGTCCGTACCATCGAGGGCCACGCCCAGCAGGACGAGGCCGGCAACCTTACGTTGAACCCGATCCAGCAGAAGTTCGTCGACCTGTTCGCGTTCCAGTGCAGCTACTGCGCACCAGGCTTCGTCAACGCCGCCACGGTGCTGGTGGAAACCGCCCAGCGCCAACCGCTGAAAAAGAGCGAGGTGCAAGCACGTATCGAAGCCAGCCTTGGCCACCACATCTGCCGTTGCACCGGCTATGTGCGTTACTACCAGGCCACGCGCGCGGTGCTCGATGACCTCGGCCTGGTGAAGGAGGGTTGAGCATGGGCTTTTTCCGTAGCGCTCTGGCGCTGGCGTTTGGCCTTGCCGCAACGTGCTCGGCGCTGGCCAGTGATGACGCCCAGCTCAAGCGCGGCCAGTACCTGGCCCGTGCTGCCGACTGCATGGCGTGCCACACGGCCGAGGGCGGGGCGCCGTTCGCCGGGGGCCTGCCGATTCATTCGCCGTTTGGCACCATCTACGGCACCAACATCACCCCCGACAAGCAGTACGGCATCGGCAACTACAGCGCCGAGGAGTTCTTCGCGGCCGTCACCCAAGGCAAGCGCAAGGACGGCGCCAACCTGTATCCGGCCATGCCCTATACCTCGTATCACCTGATGCGGCGTGAAGACTCCGATGCAATCTTCGCCTACCTCAAGACCATCGCCCCGGTCCATCGCCCGGCACCACAGACGGCCCTGCGCTTTCCGTTCAACGTGCGCCTGGGCCTGAGCGGTTGGAACATGCTGTACGGCAAGAGCGTGCAGGCCCAGCCTGTCGAAGGCAGCAGCCGCGCCTGGCAGCGTGGCCAGTACCTGGTCGAGGTCATGGGGCACTGCGGCGAGTGCCACACCCCGCGCAACGCGCTCGGCGCCTTGCAGCAGAACCTGCGCCTGAGTGGCGGGCTGCTCAACGGCTACCTCGCCCCGAGCCTGCTGGCCACCGACCTGGCCGAGCGCGGCTGGTCGCAACCGGACCTGACCGCGTTCCTCAAGCACGGGATCAGCGCCCAGGGCAGCATGTTCAATGAGATGTTCCCGGTGGTGCACCTGAGCACCCAGCACCTGGAAGACGCCGACCTTGCCGCCATGGCCACTTACCTGCTGGGCGACAACCCCCCGGCGGCCAAGGTGATCGCGCCCGTGCCGCTGGCGCAGATGAGCGACAGTGCCCAGCGCGGCCGCCAGCAATACCTGAACGTGTGCGCCGGTTGCCATGGCGTGGAAGGCCAGGGCAAGCCGCACATCGCCGTGGCGATGCAGGGCAATACGGTGCTGCGCCAGGCCGATTCGCGCAACCTGGTCAAGGTGATACTCGACGGAATCCGCGAACAGCAGTTCACCGGCTTCGAGCGCATGCAGCCGATGCCAGGGTTCGCTGATAAGCTCGATGAACGCCAGGTGACCGACATGGTCAACTACCTGCGTCAGGCATGGGGCGGGCTGCCCGGTGATCTCAGTGAACAACAGCTGGCCGAGCTGAAAGCGGAGTAAAGCGTGCAGCATCTCGATCTACAGGTGATTCGTCAGGCCTTGCAGTGGTCCAGCACAGGTCAGGCGGTGTGGTTGTGCACCGTGCTCGCCACCTACGGCTCGGCGCCCCGCGCGCCGGGCTCGTTGCTGGCAGTCAACGACCAGGGCCAGTGGTTGGGGTCGTTGTCCGGCGGCTGCGTCGAAGACGATTTTCTTGAACGCGTGGTCCTGGGCGAGTTCGTGCAACCGGCAGCCATCGTGCGCTACGGCGATGGCAGCGACCCGCGCTCGCGGGTCAGCTTGCCCTGTGGCGGCGTGCTGGACGTGCTGGTGGAAAGCCTGCCGTCCAGTTGCCAGGTGCAAGACCATCTGCGCCAGCTGGAAAGCGCGCTGCTGGGTCAGCGCCGGGTGCTGCGCCAGGTGAAGGTGCCCAGCGGCATCCAGGGGCTGGCGGACGCTGCCGGTCAAGGGCCGCGTGTGCACCGTGACGGCGACTGCGTGTACCTGCGCGTGGGTGCCGCCCAGCGGCTGCTGCTGGCGGGGTATTCCAGTGTTGCCCAGTACTGCGCCGAATTCGCCAAAGCCATGGGGTTTGAAGTGGTGCTGTGCGAGCCACGTGAGGAGGTGCTCGACGGGGTGCAGATCGACGGTATCGAGATACGCCGCGAGCTGCCTTCGGAATTCATCTTCAATGGCGGTTGTCATGCCGACACCGCCGTGGTCGCGCTCACCCACGACCCCAAGATCGACGACCTGGCCATGCTCGAGGCCGTGCGCACCGAAGCGTTCTACATCGGCGTGATGGGTTCGCGTGCCACTTCCGATAAGCGCCGCGAGCGGCTGCAACGCATCGGCGGCCTGAATGCCGATGCGCTGGACCGTATCCATGCGCCCATTGGCCTCAACCTGGGCAGCAAGACACCGGCCGAGATCGCTTTGGCGGTGTTGGCAGATGTACTGCGGGTGCGCAACGGCCTCGACCGAGCCGCCTTGTGAAGGTGGCGGCGCTGGTGTTGGCCGCTGGGCGCAGCAGGCGCTTCGGTGCCGACAAGCGCCGGGCCTTGCTGCCCGACGGGCGCGGCCTGTTGGCCCAGTGTGTACAACGGGCCGAGGCAGTGTTCGAGGATGTGCGGGTAGTGGTGCGCGAGGACGAGGGCCGCGAGGACTTCGACCTGGGCACCGCCTGTGGTTGGGTGGTCAGTGCCCAGGCGGCTTCGGGCATGGGCCACAGCCTGGCGGCGGGCGTCGCCGCCCTGGCTGACAGCGATGCGCAGGCGGTGGCCATCCTGCTGGGGGACATGCCGTGGATTGAGGCCGCGACCCTCAGGCACTTGGCCGAGGCCGCCCAGGCTTCGACCATCGTGCTGCCGCGTCATGCTGGGCAGCAGGGGCATCCTGTGATCTTCGGGCGCGCGTTCTGGCCGGCGCTGTTAGGGCTGACCGGTGACGAAGGCGCCAGAGCAGTGGTGCATGCCAACCGCGCCAGTTGCACGGTGATCGAGGTGTCAGATGCCGGGGTGCTGATGGATGTGGATACGCCCCAGGCGCTGGGCTTTTCAGGGCGTTGAGCAGGGTGGGGCACGTTGTGCTGCGCTGTATCTGGACGATAGCGATCTCTGTAAAAAGGGCCTGGCTGGATCGGTCATGGGGGGAGTGCGCTGTTTTAAGGTTTAAGCTTCGCAGCTTATAGTGCCGGGGCCGCCTTGCGGCCCATCGCGGCACAAGGGCCGCTCCCACACGGGAAGCCGCTAGGCTCCAGATGGGGTGCATGACAGTTGACCCCACAAAGTTAAGCACCGCATGGTCCGGCGCTCTTGCAAGACCGCTCGTTGACTGTCAGGCAATCTGCACGTATCCCCGCCCAATCCTTTTCCCCAAACCCTGTGCCTGCGTCCATAATTCCCCCTTAATCCATTCACGCTGCAATGTCGGTTACACCATTGCGGGAGCCCCACCCATGCACGTTCTGCTTTGCGAGGACGACGACCTCATCGCTGCCGGCATCTGTGCAGGCCTTGCCGCACAGGGCCTGACCGTCGACCGGGTGGGCAATGCCGCCGGCGCCCGGGCCATGCTTCAGGCCGCGCAGTTCGATGTGATGATCCTCGACCTTGGCCTGCCCGACGAGGACGGCCTGAAGCTGCTGCGCCGCCTGCGTCAGCAAGGCGAGACCTTGCCAGTGCTGGTGCTCACCGCCCGTGATGCGGTCACTGACCGAGTCGACGGCCTGCAGGCGGGGGCCGACGACTATCTGCTCAAGCCGTTCGACCTGCGCGAACTGGCCGCGCGCCTGCACACTCTGCTGCGCCGTGTCGCCGGCCGTGCGGTTAACGTGATCGAGCACGGCCCGCTGCGTTACGACCCCAGCAGCTGCGAGGCGACCCTGGCCGGCAAACCCGTGGACCTGTCCCGTCGTGAGCAAGCCTTGCTCCAGGCCCTGTTGCAGAACGCCGGGCGCGTGCTATCCAGCGAGCAATTGAAGGACTGTGTGTACGGGTTCAACGACGAAGTGGAAAGCAATGCGCTGAACGTGCATATCCATCACCTGCGCCGCAAGCTGGGCAACGGCATCGTCGAGACCGTGCGCGGGCTGGGCTATCGCCTGGGCCCTGCCAATGCGCCAACCGAGACGCCAACATGAGCCTGCGTGTGCGCCTGAGCCTGATCCTGGGCAGCGCTTTCGTGATCATCTGGGCGCTGGCTGCCGCCTGGATGCTGCGCGACCTGCGCCAGCAGATGATGTTCTCCCTCGACCAGCGCCTGGTGGCATCTGCACGCATGGTGGCCGGCCTGATCGACCAACTGCCCCAGCCGCTCAGCGTCAAGGGCGAAGGTACCCACTACGCGGCCGACCAGTTGAGCGTACCGGACGGCATGGCCTGCCAGGTCAGCTCGCTGCGCGGGGAAATCCTGGCCAGCAACCACAAGCACGATGGCGTCATGGATGACGGGCGCAGTGGTTTTAGCGACCAGACCATTGACGATGCCTCATGGCGCACCTTCACCTACAGCCATGGCGATGTGCGCATCACCACGGCCGACCGGCACATGGAGCGCGAAGCCCTGAATCAGTCCATCCTGCTCGCTGCTTCGGCGCCGGTGCTGATGGCTTTGTTTGGCAGCCTGGGCTTGCTCTGGATTGGGCTGGGCAAGGGCCTTGAGCCGCTCAATCGCATGCGCGATGCCCTGCGCCGCAGGCGCCCCGACAGTGTCGAGCCGTTGCAGGTGGCGGGCATGCCCAGTGAGCTCCAGCCGTTGCTGGAAACCCAGAACCAGCTGTTCGTGCGCATTGCCCAGACCATCGAGCGCGAGCGGCGCCTGACCGACGATGCCGCCCATGAACTGCGCAGCCCGCTGACAGCCATCAAGACCCACCTGCAGGTCGCCCGCATGACCGAGGGCGCGGTGCGCGAACAAGCGCTCGAACATGCCGAACAGGGTGCCGATCGCATGCACCGGACTCTGGAGCAATTGCTCATGCTGGCGCGGGTCGAGGGTAGCTTGTCGTTCGACGACGGTGTGCAGTGCAGTGCCGAGCAAGTCGCGCGTCAGGCGGTGCAGGACGCCGGGGGTGGTGACAACCGCAGGATCGTCCTGAACTTGCCGCCCGAGGCTGCCCAGCTCTACCTGAGCATGCCTGCACCGCTAGCGGTAGCGGCGCTGCGCAACCTGCTGGACAACGCCCTGCGCCATGGCGGTGACGAGGCGGTGGAGCTGGAGGTACAGGCAGTGGAAGGGCAGGTGGGCTTCATGGTGCGCGATCACGGGCCGGGCATCGCCGAGGCAGACCTCGGGCACCTGACCGAGCGCTTCTGGCGTCATGGTCAGAGCAGCGGCTGCGGGCTTGGCCTGGCCATTGTCCAGGCAATCGTGCAGCGCTGTGCAGGCAGCCTGAAGTTCGATAGCCGAAGTGATGGGTTGAGGGTGGTATTACGGGTGCCGGCGCGGCCTGCGGGATAATCCTGGGGTTTGTCTGAAAGTTCTGGGGCATAAAAGCACACCGAGCACACCTGGTTGAGTAAACTAGCATTCTTCTAGTCGGTGAAGATGTCGGCTGCTAACTATTCCGGTAGACTTCTCGACCTGTAAACATTGCAGTTGCAGTTGCAGTTGCAGTTGCAGTTGCAGTTGCAGTTGCAGTTGCAGTTGCTCTTGTTCTTGCTTCTAAGCGCGCGGTAGTTCAGGCGCCGCAGATCGCGACTTCAGGAGGCCGAGCGCAGGGCTTGCGGAGGGAGGTGACGGGCATGGATGCCCGTCAAGCGCTGGGCCCCAGGATGGGGCCTGCAGCGCGGTCCTCCCGGGAGCGAGCCCGGAGCGAGGGGACCCCGGAGCGCAGCGTAGGGGCCGGATGATAGGAGCAGGCGGTTTTTGCTTACTTTTTGACAAGACAAAAAGTAAGCCGCCGTAAGGGCGGAAAGGTGACTGTGCGCCACCCGCGCCAATGAATACCAACTTGCTATGTGCGCCCACGCTCTTAAGTTTTAAGTTTTAAGTTTGATTGCGTTGGTGTGGGTGTTGAAAGAGAGCATAGTCCATTTGCGATGGCGACGCTTAATCACCTTTTCGCCATTACGGCGAGTCACTTTTTGTCAAACGCGACAAAAAGTAACCAAAAAACGCTGCGCTCCATTCATACGGCCCCTACGCTGCGCTTCGGGGTTCCCTCACTCCGGTCTTGCTCCCGGGAGGACCGCGCTGCAGGCCCCATCCTGGGGCCCAGCGCTTGACAGGCATCCATGCCTGTCACCTCCCTCCGCAAGACCTGCGTTCGGCCTTCTGAAGTCGCGAAGATCAAAAGCCAAAGCCAAAGCCAGATCAAGAGCAAGAGCAAGAGCAAGAGCAAGAGCAAGAGCAAGAGCAAGAGCAAGAGCAAGAGCAAAGCCCCCCTAAATCCTGCCCCCGGCCAAGCGTCTCTCAACCGACTACCGCCCATTCGCTTGCTTGCGAGGATCCACCATGTCCACCGCTACCAGCCTTGCTCAGGTCCCACCGGCCACCACCCCGCACCCCCTGTACGAATTCACCGATTCGCCGCTGCTGCACCGCCAGCAGCAACAGGAATCCAATGCCCGCAGCTACCCCCGCCGTATCCCGCTGGCCCTCAAGCGCGCCCGTGGCATTTATGTCGAGGACGTCGAAGGCCGCCAGTTCATCGATTGCCTGGCCGGTGCCGGTACGCTGGCGCTGGGCCACAACCACCCCGTGGTAGTCGAAGCCATCCAGCGCGTGCTGGCCGATGAACTCCCCCTGCACACCCTGGACCTGACCACCCCAGTCAAGGACCGCTTCGTCCAGGACCTGTTCGCCGTGCTGCCCGAAGCACTGCGCCGTGAAGCCAAGGTGCAGTTCTGTGGCCCCACCGGTACCGATGCGGTGGAGGCCGCGCTCAAGCTGGTGCGCAGCGCCACCGGCCGCAGCACGGTCCTGACCTTCCAGGGCGCCTACCACGGCATGAGCCAAGGGGCACTGAGCCTGATGGGTAGCCTGGGTCCCAAGCAGCCCCTGGGCGCATTGTTGGGCAGCGGCGTGCAGTTCATGCCATACCCCTACGACTACCGCTGCCCGTTCGGCCTGGGCGGCGAAGCGGGGGTGAAGGCCAACCTGCACTACCTGGAAAACCTGCTGCTCGACCCCGAAAGCGGGGTGCCGCTGCCAGCCGCGGTGATTCTGGAAGTGGTGCAAGGCGAAGGCGGCGTGATACCCGCCGACATCGAGTGGCTCAAGGGCGTACGGCGCATCACCGAGCAGGCGGGTGTTGCGCTGATCGTCGATGAAATCCAGAGCGGTTTCGCCCGTACCGGACGCATGTTCGCCTTCGAACACGCCGGTATCGTGCCAGACGTCGTCACCCTGTCCAAGGCCATCGGTGGCAGCCTGCCCCTGGCCGTGGTGGTCTACCGCGACTGGCTCGACACCTGGAAGCCAGGCGCCCATGCCGGCACCTTCCGCGGCAACCAGATGGCCATGGCCGCAGGGTCTGCCGTGCTCGAATACCTGGTCGAGCACCGCCTGGCCGACCATGCCGAGGCCATGGGTCAGCGCCTGCGCGGGCATTTGCAGCGCCTGCAGGCAGATTATCCGCAGTTGGGGGATATCCGTGGTCGGGGGTTGATGCTGGGCGTGGAATTGGTCGATCCGCAAGGCATGGCAGACGCCCAGGGGCACCCGCCGGCCAACCGCGAACTGGCCCCGCGCGTACAGCGCGAGTGCCTCAAGCGAGGCCTGATCCTGGAACTCGGTGGCCGCCACGGGGCAGTGGTGCGTTTCCTGCCACCCTTGATCATCAGCGACGAGCAGGTCGACGAGGTCGCTCAGCGCTTCGCCGCTGCGGTTGCCGCAGCGGTCTGAGTCCAGGCGGGGGCCGCGTGCCCCCGGCTTTGCCCCTTCAGTCCAGGGATCTGCCTGCGCGCCAGTAGCCCATCAGGGTCAGCCATTGACGTGGCAACCCGCGCTCCTTGATCAAATGGCGACGGATGGCCATGACCGTGGCCGACTCGCCCGCCACCCAGGCGTGGAACACGCTGCAGGCGGTACTGGCCTGTTCCCACAGAATGCGCGTGTCAATATCGATATCCTCCAGCCTGGCCTTGGGCACTGCGTGCCCCTGGGGCAGTCGGGCCAGTTCACGCACGGCATGCAGCATGGCCTGGCCCTGTTCGCAGTTCAAAAGATCCCGTGGCAGCCAGTGCAGCTCAACGCCGCTGCCGTGACGCACATCCAGGCAGTCGGCCTGCAAGGGCACTTCGATGAACGCCTGCACCGCCAGGTCCGGTTGCGTCACGGCCAGGGCTTCGAGGATGCCGGCAATCGCTGGCAGCGCCGTTTCATCCCCGACCAGCAACACGTCGCGTACCCCTTGCGGCGGCTTCCACTCGTACCCACCAGGGTCTCCCGCATGGGCCAGGTTCGGTGCCAGCATCTGCAGGCGATCCCCCGGCCGCGCCTGGGTAGCCCAGGCCGAGGCAGGGCCGTTGACACCGTGCAGGACGAAATCCACGTCCACCTCCAATGCCTCTGGGCGCAGCGCGCGCAAGGTGTAGGTACGCATCGGTGGGCGCTGTTCGGCAGCGAGCGCGCTGTGGGCGACCTTCCAGTGCTGGTCGGCAGGCAGTTGCGCAAGGGAGCCATCGGGCGCCGGGAAGAACAGCTTCACTCGCTGGTCCGGTGCCAGGGTGGTCATCTGCGCCACGTCAGGGCCGGTGAACACCAGCCGGGTGAGCGAGGGGGTAAGGGTCAGGCGGCGGCTGAGCACCAGGTCGAACAGGCGGTAGGGCTGGGCCTGGCGCGTGGCGCCGCCAATCAGACGGCGCAGGCCTTGCTGGAGGGTTTGGGTCATGCGGGCTGGGCTGGGCATGGGGCGTTCTCGTGCAGACGTCTTTGCTGAGAAACGAGCCGACGCCCAGGCAAATTAACCGCGCCTCACCAACCGCGACCGGAGTTCACCCAGAAATTGACCGACAGCGAAGTGGACACCGATTCCACCTGGTGGAACCAACCCTCGGGCAAGAACAGCAGGTCGCCGGCTTGCAGCACCACACGCAGGAACGGCACATCGCGGGCGGCCGGGAACCGCTGGTAGTCGGCGGCATCGGGGTTGAAGTCGCAGCCGTCCAGGCCACCCTTGGGGCTGGTCGACCAGGTGCCCAGCGCCGGACGGTGATGCGGGGCGGCAAGGATGAACGACTTCTGCCCCCAGACCTGGGCGAACAGGTTGTCGGTGTCATCCCGGTGCAAGGGTGTGAGCGTGCCCTTGGGCCCAATCCAGATGCGCGGCGCGATGTAGCGCGAACGCTCGAAGTAGTCGGGGAAGCGGATCAGCGCCAGGAGCTTTTCCGGGACGATGTTGTTGCCCATGTAGGCTGGGGTTTCACCCGGTTTGGCCGGTGTGTCCAGCGAGGCAATGAAGTCGGCCATGGAGGTGGAGCGAAAGTCGCGGTCGGTGGAGAAGGTTTTCTTCACGTAGTCGCCGTGGCGGGTGATGCCTTGCAGCTCGGCAAAGTGCGCGATGGACGCCTCGCGCCCCATGCTGAACAGCGGCCAGTCGTGCAGGGCATCGCTCATCACCACCGGCATGCCCAGCGGCAGGTACTCCCGGGCAAAACGCTCGGCTGACAGCTGCGCCCGCGGCAGGCGGGGTACCTCACGCAGCACAGGCTGCGCTGCCGATACACGTTCGCTGATGCGTGCGGGCGTAGGGTAGCGTTGATTCATGGCCACCTTGCTGGCCGAAGTGCCTTGCCGCGCGCTGTTGATGATCTGCGGCAGCAGCGTGGCCAGGCCCATGTTGCCGGTGATCTTCAGCCGCGCACTGGCGAACAGTTCCTCGACATTGGCCGTGCCGCCCATGATCCCGAGAAAGTCGCGTTCGGCCACCTCGATGGTGACGTCCGGCGCGGCGTGGCGGCCAACACCGGTGCGGCTCTGCTCGCGTACCTCCGCCCAGAAGGCCCGGTCATGGGCGAAGACGAACTGGTAGACGCCCTCGATGCCCACGCCATGGGCATTGGCGAACAGCCTGCTGAGAATGCTCTGAAGGTCCACGGTCAACCCCTGTCGATCTGTCGTTGTGCAGGGTTAACGAGCGATACGAGCACCGATTTAACCGGCGCCTCACCGGCATGCCTGGCGCCAGCGCCTAAGCTGTGCGGCTAATTTTCTCGCGTCTTCCTACGTCCCGTAGGGATAGCCGAGCCAACGCTCGATACCCAACTGTATGGAAGGTCGCAGATGAATGCCGATAAGTCCCTCAAGCTTGCCCGCCGTTTCATAGAGCTGCCAGTGGACAAGCGTCATCTGTTTCTGGATGGCCTGCGCGCCGAAGGCATCGACTTTTCCCAATTCCCCATCGCCGCCGACGTGCAGGTCCCGGACCGCGATGCACTGTCGTATGCCCAGCAGCGCATGTGGTTCCTCTGGCAGCTGGACCCGCGCAGCGGTGCCTACAACCTGCCCAGCGCCGTGCGCTTGAGCGGGCCTTTGAACGTGGCGGCGCTGGAGCAGGCCTTTGCTTGCCTGGTAGAGCGCCACCAGAGCCTGCGCACGGTGTTTGCCCAAGGCGAAGACGGCCAGATTCGGCAGGTGGCTGCCAAACACCCGGTGCACGTTGCCAAGCACAGCCTGATTGAGCTGGACGCCGATGCCCAGGCGCGCCGTGTGCGCGAGCTGGCCGAACAAGAGGCGCTGCAACCCTTCGATCTGGCCGTGGGCCCCTTGATGCGCGTGAGCTTGCTGACGCTTGCGGCGCAGGAGCATGTGCTGCTGTTGACCCTGCACCACATCGTGTCCGATGGCTGGTCGATGAACGTGCTCATCGACGAGTTCGTCCAGGCCTACCAGGCCTTTGCCGCAGGCGTTGAACCCGCGCTGCCGGCCTTGCCTGTCCAGTACATGGACTACGCCCTGTGGCAACGCAAGTGGCTGGAGGCCGGTGAGCAGGCGCGGCAGTTGGACTACTGGCGCGAGCAGTTGGGCGATGAGCAGCCGTTGCTGGAGCTTGCCACCGATTTTCCACGCCCGGCGGTGGCCAGCCAGCGCGGCCAGCGTCACGAGCTGGTCATCGATCCCGCCCTGGCGGAACAACTGCGGGCCCTGGCGCGCCAGCACAACGTGACCTTGTTCATGGTGTTGCTGGCAGCATTCAATGTGCTGTTGTACCGCCACACCGGCCAGACCGATCTGCGCATCGGCGTGCCCGTGGCCAACCGCAATCGGGCCGAGGTCGAAGGCTTGATCGGTCTGTTCGTCAACACCCAGGTGCTGCGCACCTGCCTGCAAGGGCAGCAGTCGGTCGCCAGCCTGCTGGGCGCCGTGAAACAGACCGCCGCCGGTGCCCAGGCGCACCAGGACCTGCCCTTCGAACAGTTGGTCGAGGCCCTGGACCTTGACCGCAGCCTGAGCCATAACCCGCTGTTCCAGGTGATGTACAACCACTTGCCGAACGTTGCCGATATCGAGGTGATGACGGTGGGCGAGGGGTTGGAGCTGCGCCCTCTGGAGGCGAGCAGCCGCCCCACGCCCTTCGACCTGACCCTCACCACCTTCGAGCGCGGTGGCCACCTGCATGCCTCGCTGACCTACGCCAGCGAGCTGTTCGAGCCGGCCACCATCGCGCGTATGGCCGGGCACTGGCTGCAGCTGCTGCAAGCGATGAGCGAGGATGCCGACCAGCCACTGGACCAACTGCCTTTGCTCGATGCCCATCAGACGGCGCTTTTGCACCAGCAGGCCACGGGCCCGCAGGCACCGGCAGCGCCGTCGGCATTGGAGATGTTCGAGGCCCAGGTACAGCGCGTTCCCGATGCCCTGGCGCTGACGTTCGCTGGGCAACGCCTGAGCTACGCAGAGTTGGATGCCCGCGCCAACGCGCTGGCCCTGCAACTGGTCGAGCTGGGCGTCGGTGCTCAGGTGTGCGTCGGCCTGGCCGCCGGGCGCTCGTTGGAAATGGTGATCGGCCTGCTGGCCGTGTGGAAGGCCGGGGCGGCCTATGTACCGCTGGACCCGGCATTCCCGGCCCAGCGGCTGGCCTACATGATCGAGGACAGCCGGGTCGGCGTGCTGCTGACCCAGCAGGCGCTGCAAGCCAGCCTGCCGCAGCTCGCCGGGGTGACGACCCTGTTGCTCGACCCCGCTCGCCCTGAAGTCAGTGCGCGGGGCCCACAGCGGCCAATCGACGCGGCCGAACTGGCCTACGTCATCTACACCTCCGGTTCCACCGGCACCGCCAAGGGTGTGGCCGTCAGCCACGCCGCCCTGGGCAACTACCTGCAAGGTATTTTCCAGACCCTGCCGCTGCAGGACGCCAGCAGCATGGCGGTGGTCTCCACCCTGGCGGCGGACCTGGGGCATACCGTGCTGTTCGGCGCACTGTGCTCCGGGCGCTCGCTGCACATCATCGAGCAGGACGTGGCCCTCGACCCGCAGCGCTTCGGCGCCTACATGCAGGGCCATGGCATCGACGTGCTGAAAATCGTGCCGTCGCACCTGGAGGCGCTGCTGGGCGCTGACCAACCGCAACAGGTGCTGCCTGCCCGCTGCCTGGTGCTTGGTGGCGAGGCCTGTTCGCCTGCACTGATCGAACGCCTGCGCGCACTGGGCCGCTGCGACATCATCAACCACTACGGCCCGACCGAAACCACCGTCGGCGTGCTGACCCAGAACCTCAGCGCGGCAGACAGCCCCATCGTGCTGGGCCGGCCATTGCCCAACACCAGCACCCAGGTGCTCGATGCCGGCCTGCAACGCCAGGCGCCGGGCAGCCACGGCGAGTTGTACATCGGTGGCGCCGGCCTTGCCCGTGGATACCAGAACCGCCCGGGCATGACCGCCGAACGCTTCGTGCCCGATCCCTTCGGCGCACCGGGTGCGCGCCTGTATCGCACAGGCGACCGGGTGCGTCGTCTGCCCTCGGGCGAGCTGGCGTTCCTTGGCCGTGTCGACCGCCAGGTCAAGCTGCGCGGCTACCGCATCGACTTGGATGAAGTGCTGCTGGCCCTGCGTGCGGCGCCCCAGGTGCGCGACGCGGCCGTGCTGCTGGTGGGCGAAGCGGCCCATGCGCAACTGGTGGCCTATGTGGTCTATGCGGACACTGACGCGCAGGCGCAACTGGAGGCCTGGCTGCAAGCGCGTCTGCCTGATTACATGCTGCCCAGCACCTACCAGGCCCTGGCCGTCATGCCCCTGACCGCCAACGGCAAGCTCGACACCCGCGCGCTGCCTCAGCCGACCCAGGCGCGTGCCGCCGCTGCCCACGTGCCGCCTGTGACCGAGCGACAACACGCCCTGGCGGGCATCTGGGAACAGGTGCTCAAGGTGCCGGCAGTAGGGCTTGGTGACAACTTCTTCAGCCTGGGGGGGCACTCGTTGCTGGCCGTGCAGATCGTCTCGCGGGTGCGCCGCCAACTGGGGCTCGACCTGCCGCTGCGGGCCATGTTCGACACGGCCAACCTGGGTGAACTGGCCCAGGCGCTGGAGCACTGCGAGCGCTACCGCGAACAGACGGCCATTGCGGCACTGCCGCGCAGCGAGCGCCTGCCGGCGTCATTCGCCCAGCAGCGTCAATGGCTGTACTGGACCCTGCAGCCCCAGAGCACCGCCTACCACACCCCGCTGGCCGTGCGGCTGCAGGGCCAGCTTGATCGCCAGGCCTTGCAGCGGGCGATGGACACCTTGCTGGCACGGCACGAAGCCTTGCGCACCACGTTCCTCCAGGAGGATGGCCAGCTGTATCAGCAGGTGCAGCCGGCCGGGGCGGTGGACCTGCAATGGACGGCCTTGCCCGATGCCAGCCAACCCCAGCTGGAGCTTGCGGTGCGCGCCGAAATCACGCGCCTGTTCGACCTGCACCAGGGGCCCCTGATGCGGGTCAAGGTGATCGAGCGCGCAATGGATGAATGGGTGCTGGTGCTGACGCTGCACCATATCACCTCCGACGGCTGGTCCATGAGCCTGTTGGTGCACGAGTTCGTCGAGCTCTACAGCGCCTTCAATGCCGGCCATACATGCGCCTTGCAACCGCTGGCGGTGCAATACGCCGACTACGCCCACTGGCAGCGCCAGTGGCTGGCCCAAGGCGAGATGCAGCGCCAGCAGGCTTATTGGGTCGAACACCTTGGGGGTGAACCGGTGGTGCTGTCGCTGCCGACCGATCACCCGCGCACGGCGCAGCTCAGCGACCGTGGCGGGCGCCTTGACCTGCACCTGCCGCAGGACCTGGAGCGTCAGGTACGCGAGCTGGCCCAGGCCCAGGGCGTCACCTTGTTCCAGCTGTTCCTGGGTAGCTTCGCCTTGCTGTTGCAACGCTACAGCGGCCAGCCGGACTTGCGCATCGGGGTGCCGGTGAACAACCGCAACAGCCAGGAGCTGGAGGCGGTGGTGGGCTTTTTCGTCAACACCCTGGTCATGCGCTTGTGCCTGCAACCTGAGCAGTCGGCAGGCCATTGGCTGCAGACGGTCAAGGAGGTGACGTTGTCGGCCCAGGCCAACCAGGACCTGCCGTTCGACCGCCTGGTGGAAGTGCTCAACCCCCAGCGCGCGCTGAATCACAACCCGCTGTTCCAAGTGATGTACAACCACCTGAGCACGGTCGGCGCCACTGCCACTGGCACCAGCCTGCCGGGTTTGCAGGCCCGCGAACTGCAGCTTGACGGCGGCGGCGCGCAGTTCGAGTTGTCCCTTGAGACCCTGGAAACGCCGCAGGGCATCTCCGTGGCCCTGGTGTACGCCGCCGACCTGTTCGAAGCCGCCACCATCGAGCGTATGGCCGCTCACTGGCAGACCCTGCTGCGCAGCATGGTGGCCTGCCCTGCACAGGCCATAGGCGAGCTGCCGATGCTCGCTGCCAGTGAACAGCACGGCCTGCGCACCTGGAACCAGACCGCGCAGCGTTACCCCGACGAATACTGTGTCCACCGCCTGATCGAGCAGCAGGCCCAGCGCAGCCCTGAGGCCACCGCCGTGGTATTCGGCGCACGTCAACTCACTTATCGCCAACTCAACAACGCCGCCAATGGTCTGGCCCTGCAGTTGATCGAGCGTGGCGTCGGCCCGGATGTGCTGGTAGGTATCGCCGCCGAGCGTTCGCTGGAGCTGGTCATCGGCCTGCTGGCCATCCTCAAGGCCGGGGGTGCCTACCTGCCGCTGGACCCGGACTACCCCGAGGAGCGCCTGGCCTACATGATCGAGGACAGCCGCATGGCCTTGCTGCTGCATGCGCCAGGCCTGCGCCTGCCGGTGCCTGAAGGGCTGGCGACACTTGAACTGCTGGCCCCGCAGGCAGACCCGGCCGACGTACCGAACCCGCATGTCGACCTGGCGCCGGAGCACCTGGCCTATGTGATCTACACCTCCGGCTCCACCGGCAAGCCCAAGGGCGCCGGCAACCGCCACGTGGCCCTGGCCAACCGCCTGTACTGGATGCAGCAGGCCTATGAGCTGACCGCTGCTGACCGGGTGCTGCAAAAGACCCCATTCAGCTTCGACGTGTCGGTGTGGGAGTTCTTCTGGCCGTTGATGACCGGCGCCCAACTGGTGGTGGCCGAGCCCGGCGCGCACCGCGACCCGGCGCAGCTGGTGGCGCTGATCGAGCAGCACGGCATCAGCACGCTGCACTTCGTGCCGTCGATGCTGCAGGTGTTTCTGCAATCGCCGGACCTGGACGGGTGCCACAGCCTGCGACGCATCCTGTGCAGCGGCGAGGCGCTGGCGCTCGATGCCCAGGCCCAGGTGTTCGCACGCCTGCCCAAGGCCGGCCTGTACAACCTGTACGGCCCGACCGAAGCCGCCATCGACGTCACCCACTGGACCTGCGTGGAGGAGGGCAGCGACAGCGTGCCCATCGGGCGCCCCATCGCCAACCTGCACACCTACGTGCTGGACGCGGCCCTGCAACCGGTGGTGCCGGGGGTAGCCGGTGAGTTGTACCTGGGTGGCGTAGGCCTGGCCCGTGGCTACCACCGCCGCCCGGCGCTGACCGCCGAGCGCTTCGTGGCAAGCCCTTCGGGTAATGGCGAGCGCTTGTACCGCACGGGTGATCTGGTGCGTTACCGCGCCGACGGCGTGCTGGAGTACCTCGGCCGCCTGGACCACCAGGTGAAGATCCGTGGCCAGCGCATCGAGTTGGGTGAAATCGAGGCGC
The DNA here is from genome assembly GCF_002812565.2 of Pseudomonas sp. SGAir0191. NCBI lineage: Bacteria > Pseudomonadati > Pseudomonadota > Gammaproteobacteria > Pseudomonadales > Pseudomonadaceae > Pseudomonas > Pseudomonas sp. SGAir0191. The sequence goes on along the minus strand of NZ_CP025035.2, from coordinate 3,300,804 downwards.
GCCTGCTGGAGGTGGCCGGCGCGAGTGAAACCGTGGTCGTGGCCCGCCAGGATGCCCAAGGCCAGCACCTGGTCGGCTACGTGGCCGACGCGTGCGCGCCTGCTGATCTTGCCGCCTGGCAAGCCCAGCTCAAGGCCCGGCTGGCCGAGACCTTGCCGGCCTACATGGTGCCTTCGCACCTGGTGTGGCTGCCGGCAATGCCCTTGAGCCCCAACGGCAAGCTGGACCGCAAGGCCTTGCCTGCACCTGATCTGGATCAAGCCCGGCAGGCTTTCCAGGCACCGAGCACTGAGCTCGAATGCACCGTTGCCGCTATCTGGCGCCAGGTATTGCACCTGGACCAGGTAGGCATGGCCGATCACTTCTTTGACCTTGGCGGGCATTCGCTGCTCGCCACCCAAGTTATTTCGCGAGTTGCCCAGGAACTGGACCTGGAGGTGCCACTGGCGCTGCTGTTCGAACACAGCACTCTGCACGCCTTCACCCAGGCCGTGAGCGCCCTGCAAGGCCACCGCGTCGCGCCGATTGCCCCGGTGGACCGCAACCAGCCACTGCAGCTGTCGTTCGCCCAGGAGCGGCAGTGGTTCCTCTGGCAGCTGGAACCGCACAGCAGCGCCTATCACATCCCCATGGCCCTGCGCTTGCGTGGCGAGCTGGACCTGCAAGCGCTGGAAGACAGCTTCAACCTGCTGGTGCAGCGTCACGAAAGCCTGCGTACCACCTTCATCCAGGAGCAGGCCCAGGTTCGTCCGGTCATCCACGCCCACTGGCGTTTGCCTGTGCCGGTGCACTCCGTTGCGGGCCAAGAAGAGGAGGGCGCAGCGATCCAGGGCTTCCTCCACGCCCAGACTGCCCAGCCCTTCGACTTGATCAATGGGCCGTTGCTGCGCATCGGTGTGCTGCAACTGGGGGCACAGGACCATGTGCTGACCCTGGTCCAGCACCACATCGTTTCCGATGGCTGGTCGATGCAGGTGATGGTCGATGAATGGATGCAGAGCTATGCCAGCCTGACCAGCGGCGCGCAGCCCAACCTTGCGCCGCTGCCCGTCCAGTACCTGGATTACGCCCACTGGCAGCGCGACTGGCTGGCAGCCGGTGAACGCGAGCGTCAGCTGATGTACTGGCGTGAGCAGCTGGGCGATGAGCCGGTGGTACTGGAGCTGCCCACCGATCACCCGCGTCCTGCGGTGCAGAGCTACCGCGGTGCCCGCCTGGGGCTGACCTTGGACACGCAGCTGACCACAGGCCTGCAACAGCTGGCGCAACAGCACAACGTCACGCTGTTCATGCTGCTGCTGGCCTCGTTCCAGGCGCTGTTGCAGCGTTACAGCGGCCAGGACGACATCCGTGTCGGCGTGCCCGTCGCCAACCGCCACCGCCTGGAGACCGAGCGGCTGATCGGCTTCTTCGTCAATACCCAGGTCCTGCGTGCGCGCTTCGATGGGCAACTGACCGTAGAGGCGCTGTTGGAACAAGTGCGCCAGGCCGCTTTGGGCGCCCAGCAGCATCAGGACCTGCCGTTCGAGCAACTGGTCGAAGCCCTGCAGCCTGCACGCAGCCTGAGCCACAACCCGCTGTTCCAGGTGATGTTCACCCACCGCAATCTGCTCGACCAGCAGCTGGGTGATGGCTTCAAGGTGCCGCAGCTCGATGTCCAGACCCTGAGCGGCGAACACCACAGTGCCCAGTTCGACCTGGCCCTGGACACCTTCGAGACACCCGACGGCCTGGGCGCGACCTGGACCTTCGCCACCGACCTGTTCGAAACCAGCACCCTTGAGCGCATGGCCAGCCATTGGCAAACCTTGCTGCGTGGCATGCTTGCCAGCCCCGAGGCGCCAGTGGCCGAGCTGCCCCTCATGGACGCAGGGCAGCTGGACACTGCGCGCACCTGGAACCAGACCGCGCAGCGGTACCCCGACGAATACTGTGTCCACCGCCTGATAGAACAGCAGGCCCAGCGCAGCCCTGAGGCCACCGCCGTGGTATTCGGCGCACGTCATCTCACTTATCGCCAACTCAACAACGCCGCCAATGGCCTGGCCCTGCAGTTGATCGAGCGTGGCGTCGGCCCGGAGGTGCTGGTAGGTATCGCCGCCGAGCGTTCGCTGGAGCTGGTCATCGGCCTGCTGGCCATCCTCAAGGCCGGGGGTGCCTACCTGCCGCTGGACCCGGACTACCCCGAGGAGCGCCTGGCCTACATGATCGAGGACAGCCGCATGGCCTTGCTGCTGCATGCGCCAGGCCTGCGCCTGCCGGTGCCTGAAGGGCTGGCGACACTTGAACTGCTGGCCCCGCAGGCAGACCCGGCCGACGTACCGAACCCGCATGTCGACCTGGCGCCGGAGCACCTGGCCTATGTGATCTACACCTCCGGCTCCACCGGCAAGCCCAAGGGCGCCGGCAACCGCCACGTGGCCCTGGCCAACCGCCTGTACTGGATGCAGCAGGCCTATGAGCTGACCGCTGCTGACCGGGTGCTGCAAAAGACACCATTCAGCTTCGACGTGTCGGTGTGGGAGTTCTTCTGGCCGTTGATGACCGGCGCCCAACTCGTGGTGGCCGAGCCCGGCGCGCACCGCGACCCGGCGCAGCTGGTGGCGCTGATCGAGCAGCACGGCATCAGCACGCTGCACTTCGTGCCGTCGATGCTGCAAGTGTTCCTGCAATCGCCGGACCTGGACGGGTGCCACAGCCTGCGACGCATCCTGTGCAGTGGCGAGGCGCTGGCGCTCGATGCCCAGGCCCAGGTGTTCGCACGCCTGCCCAAGGCCGGCCTGTACAACCTGTACGGCCCGACCGAAGCCGCCATCGACGTTACCCACTGGACCTGCGTGGAGGAGGGCAGCGACAGCGTGCCCATCGGGCGCCCCATCGCCAACCTGCACACCTACGTGCTGGACGCGGCCCTGCAACCGGTGGTGCCAGGGGTGGCCGGTGAGTTGTACCTGGGCGGCGTAGGCCTGGCCCGTGGCTACCACCGCCGCCCGGCGCTGACCGCCGAGCGCTTCGTGGCAAGCCCTTCGGGTAATGGCGAGCGCTTGTACCGCACGGGTGATCGGGTGCGTTACCGCGCCGACGGCGTACTGGAGTACCTCGGCCGCCTGGACCACCAGGTGAAGATCCGTGGCCAGCGCATCGAGCTGGGAGAAATCGAGGCGCGCCTGCTGGAGGTGGCCGAAGTCCGGGAAGCGGTCGTGCTGGCGCAGCCTGGCGCCGCTGGCGCGCAACTGGTCGGCTACGTGCTGGTCGACGGTGCTGACCTGGAGCCCACCCGCCAGGCGCTGCTGCGCGAGCGCCTCAAGGCTCACCTCAAGGCCAACCTGCCCGGCTACATGGTCCCCGGCCAATGGCTGCTGCTGGAGCAGTGGCCGCTCAGCCCCAACGGCAAGCTGGACCGCAAGGCCTTGCCACTGCCCCAGGCTGCGCCACCACAACAGGGCTACGAAGCCCCGCAACGCCCGGTCGAGTGCCAACTGGCAGCGATCTGGCAGGACCTGCTCCAGCTCGACAAGGTCGGCTTGAACGACCACTTCTTCGACCTGGGCGGTCACTCTCTTCTCGTCGTGAGCCTGGTCTCACGCATTCAACTCGAGCTTGGTATGAAGGCAACTGCGCAATTGATTTTCCAATACCCCACTCTGGGCGAGCTGGCCCGCCAACTGGAGCACGAAGGCGGGGCGGTGGATGCCGCCACCCTCGACCAGCTCGAAAGCCTGCTCGACGAAATGGAGGCGGTGTAATGGATCACGCCAGCGCCCTGCGCATTGCCCAGCGTTTCATCGCCTTGCCCGTGGACAAGCGCCGCCAGTATCTGGCCAAGATGGCCGAACAAAAGGTCTCGCCCGGCAACCTGCCAATTCCTGTCATCCGCGAGCAGTTAAACAGCCTGCCGCTGTCCTTCGCCCAGGAGCGCCAGTGGTTCCTTTGGCAACTGGAGCCAGGCAGCAGCGCATCTCATATCCCTACCGCCTTGCGCCTGCGCGGTCACCTCGACACCCAGGCCTTGCAACAAGCGTTCGATGCCTTGGTGGCACGCCACGAGACCCTGCGCACCACCTTCGTGATGAAGGACGAGCGGCCCTGCCAGCACGTGCATGGCTCACTGCCGATCGCGATCGAGCCGTTGCACCTGCCGGCCACCCTGGCACCCGAGCATCAACACGCCCAAGTGCAGGCGTTGATCGAGCAGCAGATCGCCAGGCCCTTCGACCTCGAGCACGGCCCGCTGGTACGGCTGGGGCTGCTGAGGGTGGCTGACGATGAGCATGTGCTGGTGATGGTGCAGCACCACATCGTCTCCGATGGCTGGTCGATGCAGGTCATGGTCGATGAGCTGATGCAGCTGTACCTGGGCTTGGTCCACGGGCGGGCGGTCCAGCTGCCTGCGCTGCCCATTCAGTACGCCGACTATGCCATCTGGCAGCGTCGCTGGATGGAAGCCGGCGGCAGCGAGCAGCAACTGGCCTACTGGCGTGAGCAACTGGGCGCGCATCAACCGGTGCTCGAGTTGCCCACCGACCGTCCGCGCGCGGCCCAGCCAAGCCTGCGCGGCGCGCGTTTCGACTTGCCCATCGACAAGGCGCTGAGCGAAGCCTTGCAAGCCCTCGCGCAGCAGCAACAGGTCACGCTGTTCATGCTGTTGCTGGCGTCGTTCCAGGTGCTGCTGCACCGCTACACCGGCCAGACCGATATTCGCGTCGGGGTGCCCAACGCCAACCGCAACCGGGTCGAGACCGATCGCCTGCTGGGTTTCTTCGTCAACACCCAGGTGCTGCGCGCCGATGTGCAGGGGGCCTTGGCCTTCCCGGCGTTGCTGCAACAGGTCAAGCAGACGGTACTCGGTGCTCAGGCGCATCAGGACTTGCCGTTCGAGCAACTGGTCGAAGCCTTGCAGCCAGACCGCAGCCTGAGCCACAACCCGTTGTTCCAGGTGATGTACAACCATCAGCGCCAGGGCCGCGACCCACGTGCCCAGCAGGTGCCTGGCCTGGACATCGAAGGGCTGTTCTGGGAAAGCCACAGCGCCTCGTTCGACCTGACGCTGGACACCGTCGAGGGTGAAGACGGCCTGTGGGCGTCGCTGACCTATGCGTGCGACCTGTTCGATGCCGCCACCATCGAGCGCTTGGGGGGCCATTGGCTGACCCTGCTGCGCGGCCTCGTCGCCGATCCGTCGCGCTGCGTTGCTGCACTGCCGATGCTGGCCGTCGATGAACATGAGCACCTGCACGCCGTGCGCAACGCCCCGGACCTGCGCCATGCCGACGGCCCGCTGGTGCACGAGCGCATTGCCCAGTGGGCTGCGCAAACCCCGCAGGCCACCGCCTTGCTGTTTGGCGAGCAGCGCATGAGCTTTGCCCAGCTCGATCAGCAGGCCAACCGCCTGGCCCATGCCCTGGTCACAGCAGGGGTGGGGCCCGAAGTGCTGGTCGGTATCGCCCTGGAGCGTGGCCTTGAGATGGTCGTGAGCCTGTTGGCGGTGCTCAAGGCCGGCGGTGCCTATACGCCGCTCGATCCGCAATACCCCCGCGAGCGCCTGGCTTACTTGATGCAGGACAGCGGCATGGCCCTGCTGCTCAGCGACAGCGCGCTCATGCAGCGCCTGCCGGTACCGGATGGCTTGGCAACCCTGGCCCTGGACCACATGGACCTGGCCGCGCAACCCTGCCACGCGCCAGCGAACGCCGCCCAGGCCGATAACCTGGCCTACGTCATCTACACCTCGGGTTCCACGGGCCTGCCCAAAGGGGTGGCAGTGGCCCATGGCCCCATCGCCATGCACTGCCGAGCCATTGGCGAGCGCTACGAAATGACGCCGGCCGACTGCGAACTGCACTTCATGTCGTTCGCTTTCGACGGTGCCCACGAGCGCTGGCTCACGCCCCTGACCCACGGGGCTTCGCTGCTCATCCGCGACCCGCAGCTGTGGACCCCGGAGCAAACCTATGCCGCCATGCATGCACATGGGGTGACGGTCGCTGCGTTTCCACCGGTCTACCTTCAGCAACTGGCCGAGCACGCCGAGCGCGATGGCAACCCACCGCCGATGCGGGTGTACTGCTTCGGCGGCGATGCGGTGTCCGAGGCCAGCTACGCCATGGCTCGGCGCGCACTGCGTCCGACCTATATCATTAATGGCTACGGCCCTACCGAGACCGTGGTCACCCCCCTGATCTGGAAAGCTGGCGAACAGGACAGCTGCGGTGCGGCCTATGCGCCCATTGGCGATCGCGTCGGTGAACGGCACGCGTATGTGCTCGATGCCGACCTGAACCTGCTGCCCCTGGCCATCCCGGGTGAGTTGTACCTGGGCGGGCAGGGCTTGGCCCGTGGCTACCTCAAGCGCCCGGCGCTCACTGCCGAAAGGTTCGTACCGGACCCGTTCGGCAACGGTGCCCGGCTGTACCGCAGCGGTGATCGGGTGAGCCTGCGCAGCAGCGGCATCATCGACTACCTCGGGCGCATCGACCGCCAGGTCAAGGTGCGGGGTTTTCGTATCGAGCTGGGCGAGGTGGAAGCGCGCCTGCTGGCGGTGCCGGGCGTGCGCGAAGCGGTGGTGGTGGCCCAGGCCGGCCCGAGCGGCCAGCAATTGGTCGGCTACGTGGTGAGCGACGACGCGCCGCAATTGGCGTCCGATCATCAGGCCCAGGCTGAGCGCCGCGAATCGATCAAGCGCTGTTTGAAGGTGGACCTGCCCGACTACATGGTGCCCACGCACGTGCAGTTGCTCGAACGCATGCCCTTGACCCCCAACGGCAAGATCGACCGCCAGGCCCTGCCCGCAGTCGACCTTACACAGCTGCAAGGCCAGCATGTGGCCGCCAGCAGCCCGCTCGAGCAGGCGCTGGTGCAGATCTGGCAGGCGGTGCTGAAGGTGCCTCAGGTGGGGGTGACCGACAATTTCTTCGAGCTGGGCGGTGATTCGATCATCTCGATCCAGATGGTCAGCCGGGCCCGTCAGGCCGGCATCGTGCTCAGTCCCAAAGACCTGTTCCTGCACCAGACCGTGCAGGCCTTGGCCGGTGTGGCCCGTTTTGGCGAGGTCGCCCGCATCGATCAGGGCCCGGTCACTGGCAGCCTGCCGCTGCTGGCCATCCAGCGCTGGTTCTTCGCCCAGGGCATTGCCGATGCGCACCACTGGAACCAGTCCGTGCTGCTGGCACCGACGCAGGCGTTGCAGCCACGTGCGCTGGAAGCGGCGTTGCAGGCGCTGGTGCTGCACCATGACGCCTTGCGCCTGCGCTTCGATGCCCAAGCCGGGCTCGCCTGGCACCGGGCACCGGCCCAGCAACAGAGCGCCGAGGAGCAGGCGCCTTTGCTGTGGCACGCCACGGTCGCGCGCGGCCAGGCCCTGACCGCGTTGTGCGAGCAGGCCCAGCGCAGCCTCGACCTGCACCAAGGGCCGCTGCTGCGGGCTGTGCTGGCGCAGTTGGACGATGGCAGTCAGCGGCTGTTGCTGGTGGTTCATCACCTGGTCGTGGACGGTGTGTCCTGGCGCATTCTGTTCGACGATCTGCAGCAGGCCTACTCGCAGTGCCTGGCAGGCGAGGCGCTGTCGCTGCCGGCCAAGACCACGGCCTACAAGCACTGGGCAGAACGCCTGCAGGCACTGGCGCAAACCCCGACCCTGGCCGAGCAGCTGCCGTACTGGCAGGCGCAGGTCGCAGGCGCCGCCGACCACCTGCCAGGCGCGCGTCCTCACGCCAGCTTGGAAAAACGCCATGCCTGTACGGTACACACGCGCCTGGACGACACGCTGACCCGGCAATTGCTGCAACAGGCCCCGGCGGCCTACCGCACCCAGGTCAACGACCTGCTGCTGACCGCGCTGACCCGCGTGATCTGCCGCTGGACCGGGCAGGCCTCGGCGCTGATCCAGCTCGAAGGGCACGGCCGTGAAGCGCTGTTCGACGAGGTCGACCTGACCCGCACGGTGGGCTGGTTCACCAGCGCCTTCCCGGTACGCCTGGACGATGCCGCTGACGTGACCGACGCGATCAAGCGCGTCAAGCAGCAGTTGCGCGCGATCCCTGAAAAGGGCATCGGCTACGGCGCCCTGCGCTACATGGGCAGCGCCCAGTCACAGGCAGCCCTCAACGGCCTGGCCGAGCCGCGCATCACCTTCAACTACCTGGGCCAGTTCGACGGCAGCTTTGCCAGCGACCAGGGTGCCCTGTTCATGCCAGCCAGCGAGGACGCCGGCGCTGAACAGGGCGCCGAGGCCCCGCTCGGCAATTGGCTGAGCATCAACGGCCAGGTGTACGCAGGCCAATTGCGCCTGGGCTGGACCTTCAGCGAAGCGATGTTCGAGCGCAGCGACATCGAGCGGTTGGCGCAGGATTACGCACGCGAGCTGAACCAGCTGGTCGCCCACTGCCTGTTGCCGGGCAGTGCTGGGGTGACGCCTTCGGACTTCCCGCTGGCCATGCTCGATCAGCCACAGCTGGACGCCCTTGGCCTGCCCTGGGCGGACGTCCAGGACCTGTACCCGCTCTCGCCCATGCAGCAGGGCATGCTGTTCCACAGCTTGCTTGAGCAACAAGGGGGGGACTACATCAACCAGCTGTCGGTCAGCGTCGAGGGGCTGGCGCCCGAGCGTTTCCGTGAGGCCTGGCAGGCGGTGGTGCAGCGCCATGACATATTGCGCAGCGGGTTCCTCTGGCAAGGCGGGCTGGCCCAGCCGCTGCAGTGGGTGCGCAAGCAGGTGCAGCTGCCGTGCCGTGAAATCGACCTGCGTGGCCATGAAGATCTTGACGCTGCATTGACGCGTCTGGCTGATGCCGAACGCGAGCAAGGCTTCGACCTGGCCCAGGCGCCACTGCTGCGTTTGACGCTGGCCCGCACGGGGGATGATCGCTATCAGCTGATCTATACCAGCCATCACATTTTGCTCGACGGCTGGAGCAATTCGCAGCTGCTTGGCGAGGTGCTGCAGCACTACGCAGGCCAGGCGCTGAAGAGCCTGAACGGGCGCTACAGTGACTACATCGGCTGGTTGCAACGCCAGGACAAACAGGCCAGCGAGGCCTTCTGGCGCGCACAGTTCGCCACCCTTGAGGAGCCGACCTGGCTGAGCCGTGCGCTCAAGTGCGCCGCCACCGGCCAGACCGGGCAAGGCGAATTGAAATGGCGCCTGGACGCTGCGATGACCGAACAGTTGCACGGCTTTGCCCGTCAGCAGAAAGTCACCCTCAACACGCTCGTGCAGGCCGCCTGGCTGTTGCTGTTGCAGCGCTACACCGGCCACGACAGCGTGGCATTCGGGGCTACGGTCGCGGGCCGGCCTACGCAATTGCAGGGCATCGAGCAGCAGATCGGCCTGTTCATCAATACCCTGCCGGTGGTCGCGCGGCCCGAGCCGCAGCTGGCGCTGGCCGGTTGGTTACAGACCGTACAAGGCATCAACCTGGCACTTCGGGACCACGAACACAGTGCGCTGAGTGATGTGCAGCGCTGGGCCGGGCAGGGCGGCGATGGAGTGTTCGATACCCTGCTGGTATTCGAAAACTACCCTGTGTCCGAGGCGCTGCAGCAAGGCGGCGTCAGTGACCTGCACTTTGGTGACGTGCACAGCCATGAGCAGAACAACTACCCACTGACCCTGAGCGTCAGCACCGGGGCCGACCTGTTGTTGCATTACAGCTATGACGCGGCGCAGTTCAGTGCCGAACGCATGGCCCAGGTTGCAGGCCACCTGGCCCATCTACTGGCGCAGATGGCGAACGGCTCGCCCCAGCGCTGCCTGGGTGAGCTGAAGCTGTTCGAAGAGGGGCGCCAGCGCGCCCCGGTGCAGGATTGGGGCATGGCCGCCGGTCAATACCCAAGCCTGGCCCCTGCCCATGTGCTGTTCGAGCAGCAGGCCCAGCGCGTTCCGCACCGCACTGCGCTGATCACTGAAACCACCGAACTGACTTACGCCCAGCTCAACGCGGCGGCCAACCGCCTGGCCCACCGGCTGATCGCCCAGGGCGTGGGCCCGGACGTGCTGGTCGGCATCGCCGTCGAGCGCGATGCGCCGATGGTCATCGCCTTGCTGGCCGTGCTCAAGGCAGGCGGCGGCTACGTGCCGCTCGATCCGAAATTCCCCCGCGAGCGCTTGCAGCAGATGGTCGAGGACAGCCGCATCGCGCTGCTGTTGACCCAGTCGCACTTGCGCCACGCGCTGGCGCTGGACGCGCAGGTGCAGTGCCTGCTGCTGGATACGCCTGAGGACGGCAGCGGCGCCGACAGCGACCCGCTCAACCGCGTGCACGCCGACAACCTGGCCTACGTGATCTTCACCTCCGGCTCGACCGGCCGGCCGAAGGGCGTAGCCATCAGCCATGGTGCCTTGACCCGCCACGCCTTCGTGGCCCAGTGGTATTCCGATATCCACGCATCCGACTGCGTGTTGCAATTCGCCACGTTCAACTTCGACGCCTTCGTCGAGCAGCTTTACGCCCCGCTGGTCTGCGGTGCCACCGTGATGCTGCGGGGCAACGAAATCTGGGACAGCGAGACGTTCTACCAGCGGGTGCTGGCCCACGGCATCAGCGTGGCCGACCTGCCGACCGCGTACTGGAACCTGCTGGCCACCCAGTTTGCCAGCGTAGGGCCACGCGACTACGGGCAGCTGCGCCAGATTCATGCGGGCGGCGAAGCCATGCCGCCTGAAGGCATGGCCGCCTGGCACAAGGCCGGGCTGGGCCATGTGCGCCTGCTCAACACCTACGGCCCGACCGAAACCACGGTCACTTCCACCACGCTCGACTGCACCCCGTACGTGCTGGGCGAACAACCCGTGCCTCACACCTTGCCGATCGGCACGGCTTTGCCAGGGCGGGACATCTACCTGCTGGACGACGCCGGGCAGCCGGTGCCGACCGGTGTCGTGGGTGAGCTGGTGATCGGTGGCCAGTTGCTGGCGCGCGGCTATTTCGGCCGCAGTGCGCTGACCGCCGAGCGTTTCCTGCCCGACCCGTTCGGCGGCAACGGCGGGCGCTTGTACCGCACGGGCGACCTGGCGCGCTACCGTGCCGATGGCGTGATCGAATACGTCGGCCGGGTGGACCATCAGGTGAAGATCCGTGGCTTTCGTATCGAGCTGGGCGAGATCGAGACTTGCCTGCTGGCGCAGGCCGGTGTCAGCGAGGCGCTGGTCATGGCGCAGCCTGGCCCGAACGGGCCGCAACTGGTCGCTTACCTGGTTGCAGATGCAAACGTGCAGACGCTGCGCGAAGCGCTCAAGGCGAGCCTGCCGGACTACATGGTCCCCGCCCATCTCATGCTGCTCGACCACATGCCGCTGAGCCCGAGCGGCAAGATCGACCGCAAGGCACTGCCGCTGCCCGAGGCCTCCAGTAACCAGGCATTTATCGCCCCCCAGCGCCCGCTCGAACAGCAACTGGCGCGTATCTGGCAAGACGTGCTGAAGCTTGAGCGGGTCGGGGTGGACGACAACTTCTTCGAGCTGGGCGGTGACTCGATCATCTCCATCCAGGTGGTCAGCCGAGCCCGTCAGCAGGGGCTGCACTTCACGCCCAAGGAGCTGTTCCAGCACCAGACCCTGCGCGCCCTGGCCAAGGTCGTGCGCACTGGCGACAGCGCCGTGCACATCGACCAGGGTACCGTCCTCGGCGGCATGCCCCTGCTGCCGGTGCAGCACAGCTTCTTCAGTGAAGCCATTGCCCAGCGTCACCACTGGAACCAGTCAGTGCTGCTGGTACCACGCACCGCGCTTGAGGGCGTTGCACTGGAGCAGGCATTGCAGGCCCTTGTGCAGCATCACGATGCGTTGCGGCTTACCTTCAGCGAAAGTGAGCAAGGCTGGCAAGCCGAACATGGCGAGCGTGTGATGGCGCTGCTGTGGCAGCGCGAGGTGGCCGATGCCCAGGCGCTCACCGCCCTGTGCGACGATGCCCAGCGTAGCCTGGACCTGGCCCAGGGCCCGCTGCTGCGCGCGGTGTTGGCCACCCTGGCCGATGGCAGCCAGCGCTTGCTGCTGGTGATCCATCACCTGGTGGTCGATGGCGTGTCGTGGCGCATTCTGTTCGAGGACCTGCAACAGGCCTACGCACAATGCCTGGCCGGGCAGCCCGCGAAACTGCCGAGCAAGACCACGGCCTACCAGGCCTGGGCCCATAAGCTTGAGGCGCATGCCCACAGCCCGGCGCTGCTGGGCCAGAAGGACTATTGGCTGGCGCAACTGCGTGGTCAACGCACAGACCTGCCGGGCGCCAAGGCCGATGCGGGCATGCAGGGGCACCACGCCCATACTGTGCAGACCCGCCTGGACGCCCAGCAAACCCGTCGCCTGTTACAGCAGGCGCCTGCGGCCTACCGCACCCAGGTCAACGACTTGCTGCTGACCGCCTTGGCCCGTGTGATCTGCCAGTGGACGGGCGAACAGGCCGCGCTGATCCAGTTGGAAGGCCATGGCCGCGAGGAGCTGTTCGACGACGTCGACCTCACCCGTACCGTGGGCTGGTTCACCAGCCTGTTCCCGGTGAAGTTGCCCGTGTCGACCGACCTTGGCGATACGCTTCGCCAGGTCAAGGAACACCTGCGCGGCATCCCTGACAAGGGTATCGGCTATGGTGTGCTGCGCTACCTGGGGGACGCTGCCACACGCGAGGCCCTGGCGGCCCTGGCGACGCCGCGTATCACCTTCAACTACCTGGGCCAATTCGACGGCAGTTTTGCCGACGACGATGACGCCTTGTTCACCCCGGCTACCGAAAAGCGCGGCCGTGAGCAAAGCCCAGATGCCCCATTGGACAATTGGCTGGTGCTCAACGGGCGCGTGTACGACGGTTGCCTAAGCCTGGACTGGACGTTCAGCGCCGAGCAGTTCGAGGTGCAGACCATCGAGGACTTAGCCGATGCCTACGGCGCACAACTGCAAGCGCTGATCGAACACTGCCTGGCGCCTGACGCGGGCGGCGTGACGCCGTCCGATTTCCCCCTGGCCAGTCTTGACCAGGCGCAACTGGACCAGCTTGCGGTGCCTGCGGCCAACCTTGAGGACATCTACCCGCTGTCCCCGATGCAGCAGGGCATGTTGTTCCACAGCCTCTACGAACAGGGAAGTGGCGATTACCTGAACCAGATGCGTCTGGACATCGGTGGGCTCGACCCGCAGCGATTCCGCAGTGCCTGGCAGGCCACCCTCGATGCCCACGCCATTCTGCGCACCGGGTTCAACTGGCAGTTCGAGCAGGCCGTGCAGGTGGTCATGAATCGGGTCGAGCTGCCGTTCCGCCTGCTGGACCTGCGCGACGAAACCTCTGCGCAAGCAACCCTTGATGCCCTGGCGCAAAGCGAACTGCAACGTGGCTTCGAGCTTCACACCGCGCCGTTGCTCAGGCTGGTACTTGCACAGACCGACGTGCAGGACTATCACCTGATCTACACCAGCCACCATATCCTGATGGACGGCTGGAGCACCTCGCAGCTTCTGGGCGAAGTGCTCCAGCGCTATGCCGGTCACCCGGTCACCCAAGGGCCTACGCAGTACCGCGACTACATCGGCTGGTTGCTGCGTCAGGACCGTCAGGCCAGCGAGGCGTTCTGGCGCGATCAACTGGCCTGCCTGCCGGCACCGACCCTGCTGGCACAAGCCTTGAAGCCGGCAACGCGCAGCTCAGGTCAATACGATCATTTCCACCGGCTGGACGAACATCACACCCAGCGTCTGAACGCCTTTGCGCGGCGCCACAAGGTCACCCTCAACACCGTCATCCAGGCGGCCTGGCTGTTGCTGCTGCAACGCTACACCGGGCACGACGGCGTCGTGTTCGGGGCCACCGTGGCCGGGCGCCCGGCGGCGATCAGCGGTGTGGAGCAGCAGATCGGCCTGTTCATCAACACCTTGCCGGTAGTGGCCAGCCCCCAGGTAGATCAGCCGCTGCAGGCGTGGCTGCATGCGCTTGTGCAACTGAACCTGGCACTGCGCGAGCAGGAGCACACCCCGCTCTTCGATATCCAGCGCTGGGCCGGGCAGGGCGGTGAAGCGCTGTTCGACAACATCCTGGTGTTCGAGAACTATCCGGTTTCCGAGGCGCTGCAAGCAGCGCCCGTGGACCTGCGCTTTGGCAGCATCGACAACCATGAGCAGAGCAACTACCCGCTGACCGTCAGCGTAAACGCCGGGTCCACCGTGCTGCTGCACTTCACCTATGCGGGCGAGGCGTTCGATGCGCCGGGTATCGCGGGCATCAGTGACAACCTGGCCCACTTGCTCCTGCAAATGGTCGAGGGGCCCGACGGGCTTTGCCTGGGCGATCTGACCCTGCTGGACGACGGGCGCCAGCGCGCCCCGGTGCAGGATTGGGGCATGGCCGCCGGTCAATATCCAAGCCTGGCCCCTGCACATGTGCTGTTCGAGCAGCAGGCCCAGCGCGTTCCGCACCACATTGCGCTGATCACTGAAACCACCGAGCTGACCTACGCCCAGCTCAACGCGGCGGCCAACCGCCTGGCCCACCGCCTGATCGCCCAGGGCGTGGGCCCGGACGTGCTGGTCGGCATCGCCGTCGAGCGCGATGCGCCGATGGTCATCGCCTTGCTAGCCGTGCTCAAGGCAGGCGGCGGCTACGTGCCGCTCGATCCGAAATTCCCCCGCGAGCGCTTGCAGCAGATGGTCGAGGACAGCCGCATCGCGCTGCTGTTGACCCAGTCGCACTTGCGCCAAGCGCTGGCGCTGGACGCGCAGGTGCAGTGCCTGCTGCTGGATACGCCTGAGGACGGCAGCGGCGCTGACAGCGACCCGCTCAACCGCGTGCACGCCGACAACCTGGCCTACGTGATCTTCACCTCCGGCTCGACCGGCCGGCCGAAGGGCGTAGCCATCAGCCATGGTGCCTTGACCCGCCACGCCTTCGTGGCCCAGTGGTATTCCGATATCCACGCATCCGACTGCGTCCTGCAATTTGCCACGTTCAACTTCGACGCCTTCGTCGAGCAGCTGTACGCCCCGCTGGTCTGCGGTGCCACCGTGATGCTGCGGGGCAACGAAATCTGGGACAGCGAGACGTTCTACCAGCGTGTGCTGGCCCACGGCATCAGCGTGGCCGACCTGCCGACCGCGTACTGGAACCTGCTGGCCACCCAGTTTGCCAGCGTAGGGCCACGCGACTACGGGCAGCTGCGCCAGATTCATGCGGGCGGCGAAGCCATGCCGCCTGAAGGCATGGCCGCCTGGCACAAGGCCGGGCTGGGCCGCGTGCGCCTGCTCAACACCTACGGCCCGACCGAAACCACGGTCACTTCCACCACGCTCGACTGCACCCCGTACGTGCTGGGCGAACAACCCGTGCCTCACACCTTGCCGATCGGCACGGCTTTGCCAGGGCGGGACGTCTACCTGCTGGACGACGCCGGGCAGCCGGTGCCGACCGGTGTCGTGGGTGAGCTGGTGATCGGTGGCCAGTTGCTGGCGCGCGGCTATTTCGGCCGCAGTGCGCTGACCGCCGAGCGCTTCCTGCCCGACCCGTTCGGCGGCAACGGCGGGCGCTTGTACCGCACGGGCGACCTGGCGCGCTACCGTGCCGATGGCGTGATCGAATACGTCGGCCGGGTGGACCATCAGGTGAAGATCCGTGGCTTCCGTATCGAGCTGGGCGAGATCGAGACTTGCCTGCTGGCGCAGGCCGGTGTCAGCGAGGCGCTGGTCATGGCGCAGCCTGGCCCCAATGGGCCGCAACTGGTGGGCTACGTGGTCACGCAGGTGGCTGCGGTCACGCTGCGCGATGCCCTGAAAGCGAGCCTGCCGGACTACATGGTGCCGGCGCACCTGGTGGTGCTCGACAGCCTGCCATTGAGCCCGAGCGGCAAGATCGACCGCAAGGCGCTGCCGCTACCCGAGGCCGCTAGCCGCCATGCCTTCGCCGCCCCGCAGACAGCGCTCGAACAGCAGTTGGCCACAGTCTGGCAAGACGTGCTGAAGCTTGAGCGGGTCGGGGTGGACGACAACTTCTTCGAGCTGGGCGGTGACTCGATCATCTCCATTCAGGTGGTCAGCCGAGCGCGGCAACTGGGGCTGCACCTGACCCCGAAAGCGTTGTTCCAGCACCAGACCCTCCGGGCCTTGGCCCAAGTCGTTGGCACGGCAGACACAGCTCTGCAGATCGACCAAGGTGCGGTCACCGGCAGCACGCCGTTGCTCCCTGTGCAACACAGCTTCTTCAGTGAGGCCATTGCCCAGCGTCACCACTGGAACCAGTCGGTGTTGCTGGTGCCGAGCGCGCCGCTTCAAGGGGCTGCGCTGGAGCAGGCGTTGCAGGCGTTGGTGCACCACCACGATGCCCTGCGCCTGCGCTTCAGTGAAGGCGAGCAGGGTTGGCAGGCCTGCCACGGCGGCAGTGCCCAGGCGCTGCTGTGGCAACGCGAGGTGACCGATGCCCAGGCACTCACCGCCCTGTGCGACGATGCCCAGCGTAGCCTGGACCTGGCCCAGGGCCCGCTGCTGCGCGCGGTGTTGGCCACCCTGGCCGATGGCAGTCAGCGCTTGCTGCTGGCGATCCATCATCTGGTGGTCGATGGCGTGTCGTGGCGCATTCTGTTCGAGGACCTGCAACAGGCTTACCAGCAGTGCCTGACCGGGCAGCCGCTCAGCCTGCCGGCCAAGACCAGCGCTTACAAGGCCTGGGCTGAACGCCTGCAAGCCCACGCCCGAAGCGAAACCCTATGCCAGCAACTGGCCTACTGGCAGGCCCAACTGCAGGGCTTTGCCCAGACGTTGCCTGGCGAAGATGCCCAAGGCAGCCAGCAGGTGGGTGACGCCCACACCGTGCAGGTTGAACTGGATCCAGCGCTGACCCGACAACTGCTTCAGCAGGCCCCGGCCGCTTACCGCACCCAAGTCAATGACCTGCTGCTGACCGCCCTGGCGCGGGTGATCTGCCAATGGACGGGCGAGCAGGCGGCATTGATCGAGTTGGAAGGCCACGGCCGCGAGACGCTGTTCGACGACGTCGACCTCACCCGTACCGTGGGCTGGTTCACCAGCCTGTTCCCAGTGAAACTGCCGGTGGCGGGGCCAGTGGGGGACACCATCAAGCAGGTCAAGGAGCACCTGCGTGCCATCCCGGACAAGGGCCTTGGCTTTGGAGTGCTGCGTTATCTAGGCGATGCGGCCACCCGCCAGGCATTGGCCACCCTGGCGCAGCCACGCATCACCTTCAACTACCTGGGCCAGTTCGACGCCAGCGCCGCACGTGAGGACGACGCGCTGTTCGCCCCGGCTGCGGAGAGCGGTGGGCGCCAGGTCAGTGATCAGGCGCCGCTGGGCAATGCCTTGACCATCAACGGGCAGGTGTTCGAGGGCGCCCTGAAGCTGGACTTCACCTTCAGCCGCCAGCGGTTCGCCGCGTGCACCATCGAGGAACTGGCCCAGGCCTATGTGGGCGAGCTACGTGCGGTCGTTGAACACTGCCTGGCCTTGGAGCACCCCTGCCTGACCCCGTCCGACTTCCCGCTCGCAGGGCTGAGCCAGGCGCAGCTGGACCGCTTGCCGGTGCCGGCCGGGGCTGTCGAAGACCTGTACCCGCTGTCGCCGATGCAACAGGGCATCCTGTTCCATACCCTCGAAGCCGCCCAACAGGGGCTGTACGTCAGCCAAACCAGCGTGCAGGTACAAGGGCTGGACAACGCGCGCTTCATTGCGGCCTGGCAGCACATGGTCGATCGCCATGAAATCCTGCGCACTGGGTTCTGGACCGAAAGCCACCTCAGCGAGCCGTTGCAATGGGTGGCCAAGCGTGCCGAACTGCGTGTGCGCGAGCTCGACTGGCGGAATCGCCCGGTCAGCGCCGCCGACCTGCAACGCCTGGCCGAGCAGGACTACGCCCGCGGCTTCGACCTGCTGCAGCCGCCCTTGATGGGCCTGACCCTGGTGCGCCTGGACGAGCAGCGCCAGCAACTGATCTGGAGCAGCCACCACATCCTCATGGACGGCTGGAGCCACTCACGCCTGCTTGGCGAGGTGTTCGCCGTGTACGCTGGGCAAGCACTGCCCGGCAAGCGCGGCAGCTACCGCGACTACATTGGCTGGCTGGCCGCCCAGCCCCAGGCGCAGATGGAGCACTTCTGGAAAGACAAGCTGGCCGGGCTGGAAGGGCCCACCCTGCTGGCCACCGGGTTGCATCCAGCGCCCGTCGCCGAGGCCGACGGCTACGACGCCCTGTACCTGAACTGGGACGCCGCGCAAACCCGGCAACTGCGTGATCAGGCCCAGCGCCTGCGGGTCACGCCCAACACGCTGATCCAGGCGGCGTGGTTGCTGCTGCTGCAACGCTACACCGGGCAATCGCGCGTGTGCTTCGGCGCAACCGTTGCCGGTCGTCCGGCAAACCTGCCGGGTGCTGAAGACATGCTGGGCCTGTTCATCAACACGCTGCCGATCATCCAGGCACCTGCGCCCGAACAGCCGGTGGGCCAGTGGTTGCAGGCCCTGCAGGACTACAACGTGCAGGTGCGTGACTACGAGCACGTCTCTCTGGCCGATGTGCAGCGTTGGTCCGGGCAAAGCGGGCAGGCGCTGTTCGACAGCATCGTGGTGTTCGAGAACTATCCCCTGGACGAGCGCCTGCAAGACGCCGGTGAAGACGGCTTGCGCTTCGGCGCCAGCGAAGGCCGCGACGTGACCAACTATGCCATGGACCTCGCCGTGCACCTGGATGACACCTTGAGCATCGAGTTCCTTTACTGGCGCAGCCGCTTCAGCCCCGTCGCCTGCCAAGGCATCCGGCGCAGCTTCGAGCGCTTGCTTCAAGCGCTGCTGGGCGACCCACTGGCAGCCATCGGCAGCCTGCCCATGCTCGATGCCGACGCTGAACGCCAGCAAGCCCAGGCCAACCGGCTGGTCGCCAACCCGACCCGCACGCCGCTGCTGCAGCGTATCGTCGGGCATGTGCAGGCCCGTGGTCAGCAGGTGGCGGTCAGCTGCGCCGGGCGGTCCCTGACGTATGCCGAACTTGAGGCGCGCGCCAACCGCCTGGCCGTGGCCCTGATCGAGGCCGGTGCTGCCCCGGAGGTGCGTGTCGGGGTGGCGCTGGAGCGCTCGGTGGACATGATCGTAGCCTTCTATGCGGTGCTCAAGACCGGCGCTGCCTATGTGCCTGTCGATATCGACTACCCACGCGAGCGGGTGCAGTGGATCATCGAGGACTCGGCCATGCGACTGCTCATCAGCCAGGCCAGCGTCAGTGACCGTTTGCCAAGCGCCGAAGGGGTCGACACCCTCCTGCTCGAATCGCTTGCGCCGGTACAGGCGCAGGTCGCCTTGCCGGCGGTCGCGATCGACGAGGACAACCTGGCGTACCTGATCTACACCTCCGGTTCGCTTGGCAAGCCCAAAGGCGTTGCAGTCGCCCGCGGGCCGCTGGCCATGCATTGCCAGGCCATCATCGAGCGCTATGGGATGAGTGAGGCGACCCGCGAGTTGCTGTTCATGTCGTTCGCCTTCGATGGCGCCCAGGAGCGCTGGCTGTCCACCCTGGCGGCCGGTGGTCAGCTGGTGGTGCGCGACAACCGTCTGTGGACGCCCGAGGAAACCTGGCAGGTGCTGCATGAGCAGGCCATCACCATCGCCTGTTTCCCGCCTGCGTACCTGCAACAGTTGGCCGAATACGGCCAGGCCTTCGACAACCCGCCACCGGTGCAGATCTACTGCTTTGGCGGCGACGCCGTGGCCGATGCCAATTTCGAGTTGGTCAAGCGCACCCTGCGCCCAAGGCTGCTGACCAATGGCTACGGCCCTACCGAAACCGTGGTCACGCCGTTGCTGTGGGTGGTCGATACCGACCAGCGCTGCGAGGCGGCCTATGCGCCGATTGGCACACGGGTGGGCGAGCGTACCCTGCACATTCTCGATGCCGGCCTGAACCCATTGCCCGATGGCGTACCGGGTGAGTTGTACATTGGCGGGGAGGGGCTTGCGCGGGGCTACCATGCGCGGCCAGGCCTGACCGCCGAGCGTTTCGTCGCCGACCCCAGTGGCAGTGGCGCGCGCCTGTACCGCACCGGCGACCTGGTGCGCCGCCGCGCAGACGGGGTGATCGACTTCCTTGGTCGCCTGGATCATCAGGTGAAGATCCGGGGCTTTCGCATCGAGCTGGGCGAAATCGAGGCCCGCTTGCGCAGTCAACCCCAGGTGCGCGATGCGGTCGTCGTGGCCCGTGACACCGAAGGCGGCAAGCAACTGATCGGCTATGTGGCCACCAGCAGCCCGGCGCTGCAAGGCGAGGCGCTGCGTATGGCGTTGCAACAGGGCTTGCCCGACTACATGGTGCCCAGCCAGATCCTGGTGCTGGAACACCTGCCGCTGAGCCCCAACGGCAAGGTCGACCGCAAGGCGCTGCCAGACCCGTCCTTCAAGGGCCGCGAGTACGTGGCACCGCGCAACGCCCTCGAAGCGGGCCTTGTCGCGATCTGGCAAGAGGTGCTGGAGCTGGAGCAGGTCGGGGTGACGGACAACTTCTTCGAGCTGGGCGGCGATTCCTTGCGCACCCTGAAGGTGTTGTCCAAGGTGCGCAATCAACCGGCGCTGGGCGTTGAGCTGAAGCTGCGTGACATGATGAGCAAACCCACCATCGCCGAGTTGTCCGGTTATGTGGATGACGCCGTGGCAGTGCCGTCACCGCTGCTGCCGCTCAACGGCCCGGTCGCGCAATGCGAGCCCCTGTTCTGCCTGCACGCAGGGTTCGGCACCGTGTTCGACTATGAGCCCCTGGCGCGGCGGCTGGACGGAGTGCGCCAGGTCATCGGCGTGCAGTGCCGCATGCTGCTGGACAAGCACTGGCAGGACAGCTCGCTGGAAGCCATGGCCCAGGACTACGCAGGGTTCATCCGCGAACAGCAACCACAAGGGCCGTACAACTTGCTGGGCTGGTCGCTGGGCGGGCCGCTGGCGCTGCTGGTCGCCCGTGTGCTGGAAGGGCAGGGCCACTGCGTGCACTTCGTTGGGCTGGTGGACAGCTTCGTGCCCGGTGACCACGGCCCAGAGGACGACCTGACCGAAGAGCTGCGCAACTTCCTGTCGATCATCCTGGACCAGCCGCCCGAAAGCCTGCCGACGTTCGACCTGTCTACGGATGGCTCCCACCTGGCCCTCGAAACCCTGGTAGCGCAGGTGCAGGCCCACGTGCTGGGCAGCGGTGATTCACCGCGCTTTGCTGCCGAGGAACTGGTGCATGCCTTTAAGGTGGCGCTGCGCCTCAAGGCACTGTCGCGACGCCTGGCGCCGCTGCCCGCCATCGAGTGCCCGGCCAGCTTCTGGTGGGCAGAGGAGGGGTACGGCGCTCCGGCCCACGCCTATCAACGGCGGTTCAGCCAGGACGACGCAACGCTCATCCAGGCATCGCACTTCGACATCCTCAAGCAGCCCCAGGTGTTGCGCGAGGTGTGCCAGTGCCTGGACGCGATCACCGAAACCCAGGGGCGCGCGTGACGCGCCCTGTCACTGACTTTCAAGTAAGGATTGAACATGGCATTGCACCCTGACCTGGCAGCGTTTCTGGAACTGGTCGAATTCGGCAGGCTGACCGGCAAGAGCCAGCCCATGCACGCGATGGAGGTGGCCCAGGCCCGCGCCGAATTCGCCGCCAGCTCGCAAGTGCTCGACCCCAGCCCGCCCGGTGACCTGAGTGTCAGCCAATTGAGCATCCCCACCCGCGACGGCGCCCAGCTGCCCGCACGGCTCTACCGTAACGGGCAGCCTGCAGCTGCACCGCAACCGGTGATCCTCTACCTGCACGGCGGCGGCTATGTGGTCGGCAGCCTCGATTCACACGATTCGGTGTGCCGGCGCCTGGCGAGCATGGGCGACTTCGCGGTGCTCGCCCCGGATTACCGACTGGCGCCGGAGCACCGTTTCCCCGTTCCTGTGAACGATGCGCTCGATGCCGCCAACTGGCTGGCCGAGCATGCCCTTGCGCTTGGGCTGGACAATCGCCGGGTGGTGTTTGCCGGCGACAGCGTCGGCGCAAGCCTTGCGACCGTCCTGGCCATCACCGCGGTCAAGGCCCCTGAAACGTTGGCGATCAAGCCGCTGGCGCAGTTGCTGTTCTACCCGGTCACCGACTTGTCGTGCCTGCGCGAATCCCACCGCCAGCATGCCGAAGGCTATTTGCTGGAGACCAAGACGCTGGAGTGGTTCTACCAGCACTACGCACCGCTGCCCGAACAACGCCTGGACTGGCGCGCTTCACCGCTGCTGGCCCAAGTGGACACGCCTCTGGCGCCGGCTTATCTTTGGGTGGCGGAATATGACCCGTTGCATGACGAAGGCCTGGCCTATCGCGACTGGTTGCAGGCGAGCGGGACGCCGGTGACGTTTGTACGGGCAGAGGGGCTTAGCCATGACTTTTTGCGGATGTCGGGGTTGGTGGGGCAGGTGGGGGGGATTTATCGGGATGTGGGGGGGTGGCTGAACGCGGTTGGGGGGTGAGGTGGGCGTTGTGTTTTTTCGTCGATTTGGCCATCAACAGCAGACTGATCTGCCGTTACCACGGCGCTGGTACCTGACGATTTCTCAGCTGACTTTGCATTTGGATGACGGACACGTTTCAGGCGGCGCAGCTCATGTGTAACAGCGGCGGGCAGGCGATGAGCGTAATAGCCCTGGCGTGCCGTTAGCAGAATAGAGCGCACACACATCCAGCCCTATCTATTGCGACCAACTTGGACAGTAGGTGTGTGCTTTTTCTGATCGTTTACTAGGCTCTGTGAGAAAAGCCTTGATACTCGGTGATGCTGCGTTGAAAACAGCCTGGATCGCCAGCCCGGTCGGAATGCTCATTTACAACGCGTAAAGTTGAGCGCGACTCCGACCGTTCCTCGGCTGTTTTCGCCTTGCCTGACCTTCGCCTCAAGACTTTTCACACAGAGCCTGACACCTGGGCTAGCCGTAGCAAGAAACGCTTACGAGTGATTTCAACCGCTTCAATTATCGGAGCGCCACCGGCTTTCTCGGTAAACGATTGAATCTGCTTTTCAGCGCCCAGGCTTGGGCTCAGCAAGTAAAAAGATCAGAATCTGCCCCTTTCTTGTAGTCCATTTCCCAAAGATACTCTGACCCCGCATTTACCATTGCGACCTCGTTTCTACGCTTCTACTCTCGGAGCGTCGTTGCTCATCAGCGACATGGCTTTGACAGGCCGTAACGGTATTATGCACGCAGCTCGCTTCATGGCGGCTGTACGTGGGGCACGCTTGCGTGCGCCGGAACTTGCATAGTCCGCCGGTCTGTCAACCTACGTACAGCTGCCTCCCTCTGTTTGACAGCAGTCGGGAGGGGCCCGATTGGAAGGTACTATGCGATGCTTAAGATCGTCCCCGACCCACCGCACCACATCCACTCCCTTGAAGACACCCTGATCCAAGCCTCGGACCACGCGCTATGCGCCGCAACCGTCGCCCATCAGGCCTTGCTGCTACAGCCCAAATCGCCGACATCGGTTCTGATCATGACGTCTCTGCACGAACTCGAGGCGCTGCGGGCATTGCTGGAGTCAGCGCTTCTGCACGTCCAGAGGCCGAAAGAACCTCGAGCAGTGCATTGAAGCCACAGGGGCTGCGTCTGGCAGGCGATGCCAAGCAGGGTCGCCCGCATTGCAGCACTGGCGGCAAACAATCAGGGAGATCAATCAATGACCGCAAATCACACTGGCGTCACCGTCGGCAAAACCAAGTTCTATCAAGGCAAACAGCAAACCGAGCCACTCTTCTGCATCGAACCCGGCATACCGCGCGAGCACGCCCGCGCACAAGCCTCTGAACTGATGGGTTACGTGCAGGAGCTGACAATCAGTGGCTTGATGGACGAAGACCCGAAGCTGGTATGGGCTGCCTACTATCTGGGTGCGCTGGCCAAAGCGCTGATGGACGATGCTGAGGCTGGCATGGCGAGCTGAGCGGCGTGTTCATGCGGCAGTAAGTTTTGTAGATTCGTCACTCATCGAAACGATCTGCTCTTGAACCCTAGCACAGGCTTTAACCGCTGCACCCAATCGCGCTGTCTGGGAAATTTCCGCACCCAAGCTCAGTGGGTGCTACATCCCAAGGCAGCGTATGACCCGCACCCGGCAGGGAGGGCTAATGATCATCCTGATGGGCCTAGGCTCTGTGTGAGAAGCCTGACACTCGGTGATGCTGCGTTGAAAACAGCCTGGATCGCCAGCCCGGTCGGAATGCTCATTTACAACCCGTAAAGTCGAGCGCGACTCCGACCGTTGCTCGGCTGTTTTCGCCTTGCCTGACCTTCGTTTCAAGACTTTTCACACGGAGCCTAGGTAGGCGTTGCAGATGGCTACAGGATGGGTAGCGTTCGAGCGCAGCCGCCTTGTAGCACATCGCAGTCAAGCCGGCTCAACCGCCGAGCCGGCTTGGCGTTCCAGGTAGGGGGTTTAGAAGCTATACCGGGTCGTGAACATCACGTTGCGCGGCTCACCGTAATAACCGGTGAAGAACGTGGGGTCCAAGGCGCTGAAGTACTTCTTGTCGAACACATTGTTCACGTTGACGGTGGCGCTCAGCTCCTTGGTGATGTCGTAGCGCGCCATCAGGTCGAACACGGCGTACTGCTGCTGGGTCGCCTTGCCCTGGCTGGTGGTCAGGCTCAAGCCGCTCTGCCAGTTCATGCCGCCACCCACGGTCAGCTGGTTGAGCTCGCCGGGCAGGCGGTAGGTGGTCCAGAGCTTGACCAGGTTGGCCGGCGCCTCGGTCATGATGCGCTCGCGGTCCGAGTCCTTGGTCAGGCTGTGGCTGTAGCTGGCGCTGACGTTCCAGTCGGGCATGACTTCGCCGTAGATTTCCATGTCGATGCCGCGGGTCTTGGCGCCGGACACCGCGCGGTACGCCGACTCACGAACGGTACCTTCGACAGTCTCGCCGGTGGCCACGCCCAGGTTGTCCTGCTTGATTTCATAAAGGGCGACGGCGGTGTTGACCCGCCCCTCCAGAAACTCACTCTTCAGGCCAATCTCGTAGTTGTCACCTTCGCGCGATTCCAGGGTCTTGCCTGCTTGATCGCGGATCGACTGCGGCTTGTAGATCTTGGTGTAGCTTGCGTAAAGCGAGTGGATGTCGGTGAGGTCGTACACCACCCCTGCATAGGGGGTGACGAAACCGCTTTCGCGGGTCGAGGCGCGGCTGTTCAGGCCGGGGTAGGACGGGTTGGCCACGGTTTTTTTCTTGTAGCTGTAATCGCCCACCCGTGCGCCCAGGATCAGCGACAGGTCATCGGTGGGTTTGAAGCGCGCCACCATGTACGCGGCGTTCTGGCGCACGGTGGTGTCGTCGTTCATCAGCTTGCCCACTGAAAGGGGGCGCTCGGTGTCGTTGTCCCAGGTGTAGATATTGGCCGGGCGGCCTTCCAGGTCGTCGTCAGCCGGGTCGCTGTAGTCGTGGAATTCCGAACCGCTCAGGCCGATCACCAGCTCATGCTCGCGGCCCAATAGCTGGAAGGGGCCCTGGACCAGGGCGTCTATACCCAGTTGGCGCTGCGAGCCTGAGCCGTCGCCGCCGTACAGGTAGGCACCTTCGCCGGTTTGCTTATCGGGGAAGTCGCCGCTGAGCGAGGCCAGGGAATAGTCACGCGAGCTGTACATGTTGTTGACCGCCACCTTGAGCTTCCAGTCGTTGACCAGGCTTTGCTCAAGGTTGGCGAAGGTGGTGAGCGTGTTCTGCTTGCGATAGCTCCAGCGCGAACCTGCGTTGATCGAACGGGAGAAGTCGGTCTGCTCGCCATTGCTGTAGAACAGCGGGAAGCTGGCGAACGATACGCCACGCGGGTTGTTCTTCTGGTAGTCCACGCCCACGCTCAACAGGGTGCTGTCGGTGAGGTCGGCTTCGAGGATGCCGTAGTAGGTCTGTTTTTCCTGCTGGTAGTGGTCGATGTAGCTGTTGCCCTGCTTGTACGCCACGACCGTGCGACCGCGCAGGCGGGCATCGTCGGTCAGGGGGCCAGACACGTCCACCTCGGTGCGGTAAGTGTCCCAGGAACCCGCCCCGGCGGTGATCGAGCCCTGGAAGGTGGAGGTCGGGCGCTTGCGGACCAGGTTGATGCTGCCCGATGGGTCACCGGCGCCTGTCATCAGGCCAGTGGCGCCGCGCACGATTTCGACGCGGTCGTAGATCGAAGTGTCGATCAGGCTCTGCGGGCTGGCACTGGTCTGCACGATCAGGGTGGTGGGGATGCCATCGAACTGGTAGCTGTCGATCGAATAGCCGCGCGAATAGATATTCACCCGCTCACTGTCGATGTTCTGCACCGACAGGCCCGGCGCCTGCTTGAGCACGTCGCTCAGGGTGGTCAGCTGTTGGTCCTGCAGGCGTTGACGGGTCATCACGCTGACCGACTGAGGCGTTTCGCGCAGGGACATGGGCAGCTTGGTGGACGCACTGCTGCTGTTGACGGTGTACGAACGGCTGGCTTCGCTCGAACCGTCCAGGTTGCTTTGCACGGTGGTGGCGTCCAGCTGCAGCGAGCTGGTGTCGTTGCCACGACGGTGAATGGTCACACTGTTGCCCTGGATGTCGTACGCAAGCCCCGTGCCTGCCAGCAAGGTGGCCAGGGCCTGCTGCGCGGTGAGGTGGCCTTTGACGGCTCGACCTTTGAGCCCTTGCACATCATCCGGGCTGAACAACACCTGCTGGTCGGCCTGCCGGCCGAACGCCTGCAACGAAGCGGAGAGCGGCATGGCGGCAATGTCCACATCCACTTCCTGGGCCATCACCTGGGCCGACAACGGCAGGCACAGCGCCATGCTCAGGCTTGAGCCGAGCAGCGTCGTCTGGAAGGCTCGGTGAAGCCTGAAGGCCTGGGTGAGCGGGTTGAGCGTGCTAAGGGCTGGCATTACATCCTCTCTGATGGAGTTTGAAATGATAATGATTTGTATTAGTTGCTCAGTGAGACGCATCAGCGTAGGAAAACCGGAAAGAAAAGTTTCAGTCCGGTTACAACGGATCAGGCGGGGTGGAGTGCTGGCGCGATCTTGCCGCGGTGCAGGCGCACCAAGTGGTCGGCGATATCGAAGTAGCGATCGTCGTGGGAGATCACGATGATGGTCTTGCCCAGCCGCTTCAGGTCTGGCAGCAGCTCGGTGTAGAAGATCCGCCGGAACGTCGGGTCCTGGTCGGCGGCCCATTCATCGAACACCAGGACGGGCCGCTCCTCCAGCCAGGCGCTGACCAGCGCCAGGCGCTTGCGTTGGCCGGTAGACAGGTCGGTGGTGCTGAACACCCCGTCGCGGATGCTCACCTTGTGGTCGATCTCCAGGCGCCTGAGGTAACGCCCTGCGTCATCGGGCAGCGGTTGGTCGCCCTGGATCACGTCGTCGAACAGGTAGTAGTCGGCGAAGATGGTGGTGAACAGCTGGCGATAGTCATCGCGGGTCTGGGCCGTCACGGGCTGGCCGTTGAGCACGATGCTTCCGGCCTGCGGGGCGTACAGGCCCAGCAGCAGCTTGATCAGGGTGGTCTTGCCGCAGCCGTTTTCACCGACGATGAACACGATGTCGCCTTGCTCGACCTGCAAATTCACCGGCCCGAATTGGAAGGGCTCGGCGCCCTCCACGGCAGGGAAGGTGTAGCGAACGTCCCTGAGTTCGAGCGAGTTCATGGCCAGGGCTGGCTTGCGTGCGTCGTCCAGCAGCAGGTGTGGTTCGGGCGAGGAGAACTGCGTGGACAGCGCAGCAATGCGGCGAAAGGCGATCTGGGCCTTGCCGATGATCGGCAGGGTGCTGATCAGGTGCTCCAGCGGGCCCTTCATGTACAGCAGCACCAGCACGAAACCGCTGGTAACGCTCTTGTCCGCCGAGGGCCAGTACGATTGCAGGGCCAGCGCCACCGCAATGACTACGAAGAACAACATCGAGCCCAGGGTCTTGGCGATCACGAAGGTGTTGATCGAGCGGACCTGGGTGGCGCAAATCCGGTTGGCCGTGTCGCGGATGCCGTGGCTGAACATCCGTTGACGGCGTGGACGATGAATACGCAATTCCTTGGCGCCTTCGGCGATGGCGCTGTAGTGCTTCTGCAAGTCGTCCTCGGCTTCTCGGGCGGCTTCGAAGCCACGCATGCCCCTGGCCTGGGCGATGAACTGCAACACGGTACCCACGCCGATGGCCACCAGGATCACCAGGAACATCTGCCACGACAGGTGTGCCAGGTAGCCCAGGCACCCCAGCGTCACGGTGAGCGAGATGGCCAGCGGGGCGAAGACGTAGGCGAAGTCGCTGATGGTGTCCACATCATGGGTCAGCACCGGGATCAGCCGGTGGCTGCGGTAACGCTCGATCTGGTCGATGGGTGCGGCCAGCACCTTTTCACCCAGCTGACGACGCAAGGTCGCGATGACGTGCTGGCCTACGTAGTTGGTGCCCATGTCGGACAGAATCGAGCTGAGCAGGGCCAGCAGGCACAAGCCGGCGAAGCCCAGCACCACGCCCTGGGTCAGGCCGGCGTCGCTGTGCAAACTGCTGTTGATGGTGGCCAGCAGAGCGGTGACGCTCAGGCCACCGATCATGCCCAGGACGATGCAAACCGTGACCAGGGGCCAGAACGGCTTGAGCAGGGCGAACAGTTCCCTGACGGCGCCACGAGGTGGATGGGTCATGTGTTTCTCCTCAATCGCGTGGGGCTGTCAGAGGTCGCGGACGACTCGGAAACCAAGGAAGTCGCCGCGCACCTCGGGGGAGCGGTTGTTGCGGTTGCCCGAGCGCGAGAACACCGGGGCCTCGCCCCAGTCGTTGCCGCGCATGACGCGCTTCTCGCAGTTGCCGGTCTTCCAGGCGCTGCCATCGGCAGGCGCACCCTCGTAGTCAGGGTTCAGGCAATCGGCCGTCCACTCGTAGACATTGCCATGCATGTCGTACACGCCAAAGGCGTTGGCCGGGTAGCTGCCCACGGGCGCGGTGTAGGAGTAGCCATCGGCGGGGCCGTAGGTGTTGGCGTGCTGGCTGATGCTGTAGGCCTTCTCGTCGTTGTTGTCGAAGGGGAACGGGAAGGGGCCGGTGGAGCCGGCCCGGGCGGCGTATTCGCGCTGCGCCTCGCTGATCAGACGGTAGGTGTGCCCGGTCTTTTTCGTCAGCCATTGGGCGTACGCATCGGCGTCGAACCAGCTGATGCACACCGCCGGTTGGCGAGGGCCCTGCTTGTAGGTGGGTTTGCTGGCCTTGCAGAAGCGGCCAGGACGGGTATCACCATCGGCGATTTTGACCCCGGTTTCCCGGATGTACGCATCCAGCTCGCCTGCGGTGACCGGGAAGCGGCCCACCGCGAACGGCTTGGCGAAGGTCACGGTGTGCTGCGGGCCTTCGTCGTATTCGCGACCCACTTCATCCTCCGGGGTACCCATCAGGTAGCTGCCGGCGGGCAGTACCACCATTTCCGGGCAACGTGGGCAGTCCTTGAAAACGCTACCGGGTTTGATCGCTTCGTCTGCGTGGACAACAGGGCAGGCCAGCAGGCCGAGCACTACGGCAGCGCCTAGCTTGTGCAGGGTGCTGGACAATGGTTTGGGTGAAGCGCAAGGCAGGTTGGGCATGGTGATAAGTCCGTGATCGGTGGTCTGCATGAAGGGTTCAGCGGCGCAAGCGTGGCGTGAGCACAGCGATCAGCCGGTCGATTTCGGCTTCGGTGTTGAGCAGGCCCGGTGCAGTGCGCACCACCGGTCCCACGTCGCGCGATACCGCATCGACGACGATGCGCTGGCTGTTGAGGTAGGCGGCGACCTCGTCGGCATCCTGGTCGGCCACCCGAAAGAAGGTGAAACCAGCCGATTGGCGGGTGCTGCGCGGCGTGACCAGCTGCACGCCCGGCAACGTTTCGAGCCGCTGCCTGAGGTAGTCGTTGAGGCCGTGGATGCGTGCCTGGATGGCGGCCTTGCCGTGCTGCAGGTGCAAGTCGAAGGCTGTGCCCAGCGCCCACCGATGCTCGAAGGCGTGATAGCCGCCTGGGGTGAAGGTGGTGGCGAAATCCTCGTCCTCGGAAAAGGTCGCGATAAGCGGGTTCAGGTTATCGAGTGCGGTGGTGGCAGCGCAGATGATCCCTGTGCCGCGTGGGCCGAACATCCACTTGTGCGTGCCGGCAATAAAGTAGTCGCAGTTCAGGTCGGCAAAGCGCATGTCCTCGACACCAAAGCCATGTACGCCGTCGATGACGTACAGGATGCGCTCATGCTCGGCGCGGTCGCGGTTGGCCTCGCGGACCAGTTCGCCGATGGCGCCGACCGGCAGCTTCACGCCACTGCCCGAGTGCACCCAGGTCATGCCCAGCACGCGGGTCTTGGGGTTGATGGCCGCCTTGATGGTGCTCAGCACCTGGTCGGTGGACAGGTTCCACGGCTCGTCGAACAGCCGCAGGCGGCGTACCGGGGTGCCGTCGCGGGCGGTGCGAAAGTCCAGGGTGTGGCGCGCTGCGGAGTGCTCGTGCACCGTCGTCAGGATCTCTTGCCCGGGTGCTATCTTCAGCCCACCGTAGATCAGGCCCAACCCCTCGGTGGTGCTGCCGGTCAGGGCAATTTGCCGCGGGGCGACTTCCAGGTAGCGGGCCGCCGCTTCGCGCACCTGCGCTTCGTGTTTCCATTCCGACTGGCTGTCCCAGTCCACCAGCCGTGCCGGGTGCCGGTCCAATTGCGCGCGCAAGGCCTCGATGGCCTCGCGCACCGGTCTTGGGTGCGACGTGATCAGGAAGTTGGCGAAGTGGGCGTAGGCCGGGTCGAGGTTGAACAGGCTGCGAAAGCCCGCCCAGGCGTCAGCGCCTGTGGCGGGTGTGGGCGCGGCCTGGGCGGCGGGTATCAAGTGGCCTGCCAGTGGCAGGCTGGCAGCGAGCAGGCTGGCCTGCTTCAGAAAGGCGCGACGGTCGTTCATGTAAGGGCTCGCATCATCATCGGGAGGGGGTAGCGCCAGGGGCTGCTGCCGCTTGTACCTGCTGCCAGACACGCAGGAAATTGCCGCCCCACAGCTTGCTGATGTCAGCTTCGGAGTAACCCCGTGTAATCAGTTCGGCCGTAACGTTGCGGGCCTCGCTGGCGTCCTGCCAGCCGTCGATACCCCCGCCTTCGTTGAAGTCCGAACTCAGGCCGACATGGTCGATGCCGACCTTGCGCACCGCATAGTCGATGGCGTCGCCGTAGTCCTTGAGCGTGGCTGGCGGTTCTTCGTCGAGGATGGCGTACAACGCATTGGCGTACTGGCCCACTTTCTGTTCAGGCCAGCCCGCGATGACGGGGTCGCCCGGCATGAGGGCGTAGTTCAGGTCGGCCAGGGGCGGCAGGGCATAGTCGCTGCGCAGCGCGTTGAGCCGCTGCTGGGTTTTGCTGCTCAAGGGCTTGAGGTAGGTGGAAAAGGCGACGATCTGGATGACGCCGCCGCTGTCCTTGATCAGTTGCATTTCCTTGTCCGACAGGTTGCGGCGGATGTCGACCATCGCCCGGGGCGCTGAATGCGACGCCACCACCGGTGCCCGGCTGAGCGCCACGACCTGGGCCAGTGCCTGGCTGGACATCTGCGACACGTCGATGACCACCCCCAGATCGTTCAGGCGCTGTACCGCCTGTTTGCCTATGGGTGACAGGCCTTCGAGTGCATCGACGGTGTCATTGAAGAAGGGCAGCGGGCGCGAGGAGTCGGCCCAGCTGTTGTTGCCCACGTAGCTGAAGCCGAACAGGCGCATGCCGCGGGCGGCCCAACGGTCCAGCTGGTCCAGGTCGTCGCCCAGTGCGTAGGCATTGAGCATGCTGAGCAACACCGCAAACTTGCCTTCGCCGTGCAACCTGCGCATGTCCTGTGGGGTATAGGCAATGCCCACCCTTTCGGGAAAGTCGCGGACCATGCCCATGATGGCGTTGTAGCGCACCTCTTGCGTATGGCGGGCGGCCTCGACGAAGCCGGGGGTAGGGCGGTGTGGGCCATTGTCGCCGGTCCAGGATTCGGGCCAGGCGAAAAGGGTCAGGGCAGCGGCAGACAGGCGCCCGCGCGCTGCTTTGTTCAGGTCGAAGCGCCCCGCACCGTCCTGGTCGGCTTCGCTGCCTTCGGTGCCGAAGGTCAGCGGCAGCGTGATGTGGCTGTCGAACGAAAGCAAGCGCTCCTGCAGGTCGTTGGCCTGGCGCATGACCTCCCTGGGGTAGCCTGCCGGCGTGTCGAGATAGTCCCAGGCCGCCCACCCGGCACCGGCGGCCACGGCCGCGGCCAGGCTGATATACAGGGCTTTCTTCCAGCGTGGTGTCGTCATCTTGGTCTCAGTAGGTTCACCGTCGAGGGATGGGCTTGGATGCCGCCGCTACCTGGAGGGAACGAGCTGCGATGGCAGAAATTTAAGCCCCCGCCGCCTGGCTGAAGGCAGGTGCCAGCGCGCACTGCAGCGCTAAATTTCGCCCGCCGGGCCACGTCCTAGCCTTGGATGGGCCGTGCTCCATGGCCGAAGTGAAAGCACAGGTAGGGCAATGACGATTTCTCGACGCGGGTTCATCGCCGGTGTGGCATTGACGGGTATGGCAGTGCCAGGCGCGCGGTACCTGCAGCGGCGGCGAGCCAGTGAAGAGCAATACCCTGAGACCCCTGGCGAGGCGGTGGTGGAACTCGCCGATACGCCTGTCAGGCAACTGGGCGACACCTTGCGCGGTATCTGGCACTGGACACCTCAAGGCCGCGAGGCCGGGCTTGCCGGCGTGCCGCCAGGGGAGCTTGAGCTGTTCCTGGATGTGGCTTGGAGCGGGCGGGGTTTGCGCGGCTACCTCGACACACCTGAACGTTTGCGCAGCACCCTGGAGCCACGCTATCGGGTGGTGGCTGACTTGTTGCTCGATCAGCCAGGGACGCTACGCTGGCGGCTGTTGGCCACGGACGCCAACCCGCTTGGGGCACGCTACGAGTGCCAGGTTGTGCTTGACGAGGTCTGGGGGGCGTACGGTAACGCAGGGCCTGCGACCTTGAGCGGGCACGTGGCGGCATTGGAGCGGCCCTTGGCGCTGCCTGTGCAGGACAACCGTTTCCTGGCGCTGAAAAAAACCTTTCCCGAAGCGCGGGAGCGCACGCCGTTGTCGGCGCCGTTGCTGGCCAAGTTGATCGCGCCGGAACACCGGCTGTTTCACCAGCTGTGGCATGCGTCGCGGGACAAGTGGCACAAGCTCGATGACGAAAAGCGCGGTGCCCTGCGAGGGCTGGGCTGGCAGCCAGGGCCAAGGGCGCGCGAGCGTGATGCCCGGGGCCGGCACAAGGACCGCAACGGCTCCGGCGAGGACTTTCTGTTCACGCACCGGCACATGCTGGGTAACGCCAGGGCCATCGAGCCTTTACCGTCGTGGCCGCGCTTTCCCTTGCCCCAACCAGCGCTCGAGCGCGACCGCGCAGGGTTTGCGGCCTACTTCGACAACCATGACGGCAATGCTTTGCCGCCTACATGGTTGGCCGATGATGACGAGGAGTACGCCCAGTGGGTGCGCGACATCAAGAGCCCGGACACCTTCTACGGCAACTTCCAGGTTTGGGAGTCGCGCTATGGCGATCCTCATTACCTCAGTACGCTGACCTTGGGGCAGCTTGGCTCGGAGCTGGAGCTGGGCCTGCATGACTGGCTGCACATGCGCTGGGCCTCGGTGCCGCGCGATCCGGCCAACGGCATGCCGGTGCCGATGGCGCGCACGCCCGACGACTATGCCCAGCGCTGGTATGGCGCCGAGAACGATTTTCTCGGCGACCCTTTTTCATCCCATGTGAACCCGGTGTTCTGGCGCTTTCATGGCTGGATCGACGACCGCATCGAGGACTGGTTCCAGGCCCATGAACGGCTTCATCCTGGTGAGGTGCGGCGCCTGGAGGTCAACGGCGTGCCCTGGTTCGCGCCGGGGCGCTGGGTAGAGGTCGCCGACCCCTGGCTGGGGCCGGATACCCATGGGTGCTCTACAGTGCCCGGTTTGCGCCCAGGACGGAGCGTGGAGATGGACCCGGAGACCATGAAGCTGGCCCTGCGTATCATCTATGCCGAAGACGAGCGTTTCGCCGCGTTACGGCCCAAGGTGCCGCAGCGGCCGTGGTATGCCCGGCATCTGAAGGTGATGCGGGCGTCGCGGTAAGGGCCTGGGGCAATTCATGCAGCGATGGGACGCAAGGCGGCCCCGACAATATGCGCTGCGAAGCTGAGTTCTTGGGGCTGCTGCGCAGCCCAACGCGGCCGGTCTGGCGCCCCGGCGAGGCCGTTCCAGGACTATACCGGAGCAACTGCCTTGCATCGCATC
Source organism: Pseudomonas sp. SGAir0191 (assembly GCF_002812565.2). Classification (NCBI taxonomy): domain Bacteria; kingdom Pseudomonadati; phylum Pseudomonadota; class Gammaproteobacteria; order Pseudomonadales; family Pseudomonadaceae; genus Pseudomonas; species Pseudomonas sp. SGAir0191. Next base: position 3,266,585 of record NZ_CP025035.2, on the reverse strand, counting down.
TAAAGGTTAGCCCGTGTGGGAGTGGCCTTGCGCCGCGGCCTCGGCGATCCTGGCGTTTTTCGAGCTCCGCGTTGCGCCTAGGGTGCATCACCTCCCACCTCCCACCCACCACCCAGCGCCTTGTAAAGCGCCACGCTCGCTTGCAGGCGGGCCAGGCGTAGCGTTGCCTGCTGGTCCTGGGCCGTATACAACGTGCGCTGGGTTTCCAGCACGGTCAGCACGGTCTCGGCGCCTGCCCCATAGCGCTGTTCGGCCAGGTCAAAGGCCAGTTGGGCTTGTCGCACTTCTTCGTCCTGCCAGTGACGTTGGCGGTCGACACCGTCAAGGGCATTGAGCGCCTTCTCCACATCGCTCAGGCCAGCGAGGATGCTGCTACGATACTGCTCCAGCAATTCGGCCTGCTCGGCCTCGGCCAGGTCGCGGGAAGCGCGCAGCCTGCCGTTGTCGAAAATCGGCGCAAGCAGGCCGGAGGTCAGGGTGTAATAGGGGCTTTCCAGTGTCTGGGCGAAGGTGCGGGCGCCGCTGCCAAGGGTGGCGCCAAGGGTTACCTTGGGCAGCATGGCCGCTCGGGCCACCTGCACGTTGGCATTGGCCGCTGCCAGGCGGGCCTCGGCGGCGGCAATATCGGGGCGACGGGTCAGCAGGTCGCTGGGCAGGCCGCTGTCGAACGTCGGCCAGGCCACGTTGGCGAACGGCTGACGGCTGGTTGGCAGTTGCTGCACCGGGTCGCCGAGCAATGTCGCGAGGGTGATGCGGGCGTCTTGCACGCGTTGCGCCAACAGGGGGATCTGACGCGCCTGGGCCGCGACCAGGCTGCGCTGCTGGGCAAGTTCCAGGCGTGTTGCCGAGCCTGCGCGCTGACGCGCCTGGACCAGTCGCAAGATGCCCCGTGCATTGTCCAGGTTCAGTTGGGCGATGCGCAGTTGCTCGGCCAGGGCCAGGCCCTGCAGATACGTGTTGGCAATGTCGCTGAGCAGGCTCAGCTGCACCGTCTGCCGGTCGAAGCGGCTGGCTTGCAGTGCGTGCAGGGCGTTGTCGCGGCTAGCCCGCAGGCCGCCCCAGAAATCGATTTCATAGCTGGCACTGAGCTGGGTATCGAACGCGGTGCTGGTGCGCTGGCTGCTGGTGGCATCGAGGTCGTTATAACCCTCGCCCTTGAGCAGCCGCTGGCGGCTGGCATCCACGCCCAGTTCGACCGCTGGCAGCAAGGGTGCATTGGCGATGGCAGCACGGGCTCTGGCCTGGCGGATGCGCGCGGTGGCGGCCGCCAGGTCGTGGCTGTTATGCAGGGCGCGTTGCACCAGGTTGTCCAGTTCGGGGCTGTTGAAGGACTGCCACCACTGACGCGCCGGTCTGTCGGCCTCACTGAAAGCGCGTGTCGGGCCCTGCCAGGCCCCTGGCAGCTGGACCTCTGCCTGGGGCAGAGTGGGCGGGCTGCACCCGGCGAGCGCCAGGCAGAGGGTCAACAGGCTGATGCGGCTTGGCAAGGGCATGGCTTATTCGCTGGTAAGGGCTTTGACCGGGTCGAGTCGGGCGGCCTTGCGTGCGGGCATGAAGCCGAACACGATGCCGGTGATCACAGCGCAGGTAAAAGCGCCAAGCATGGCAGGCAGCGCGAAGGCCACCGCGATATCGGCCAGCATCAAGCCGGCGCCGACGACCAGAGCCAGGACGATGCCGCTGAGCCCGCCCACCATCGACAGCATGACCGCCTCGCTTAGGAACTGGCGCATGATGTCGCGCTGGCGCGCTCCGGTGGCCATGCGGATACCAATTTCGCGGGTACGCTCGCGCACGGTCATCAGCATGATGTTCATCACCCCAATGCCGCCCACCAGCAGCGAGATGGCCGCGATGGCGCCGAGCATCAACGACAGGCTGCTCTGGGTGCGTGCCTCGGCCTGGATCAAGGCCGCATCGTTGGTCAGTTCGAAATCGTGGCGGCCCTGGTGGCGCTGGCGCAACAGGTGATCGATGGCCGCCTCGGTCCCGTTGACCTGCGCCGAATCGCGCGCCGCGATGGTGATGTAGTCGGGGTCGCGATGACCGAACAGGCGGATGGCGGCGGCCGAGTACGGCACCACGATACGTCCGTCGCTGTCCTGGTCGCCGGAGCTGGCGCCTTTTCCCGCCAGTATGCCGATCACCTGGAAGGGCACGTTGCCGATCAGCAGGTATTGGCCGATCGGGTTGGCATGATCGCCCAGCATCTTCTCCCGCACTTTCTGGCCAATCACGGCGACTGCTGCCGCGCCGGCTTCGTCGGCCTGGCTGAAGAATGAGCCCTCGACCACGGGCCAGTTGAAAATGTCCTCGAACCAGGTGTTGTTGCCGCCCACGTAGAACATCTGGCTGGTGTTGTTCTGGCGCACCATGAGCTTTTCCCCGATAACGGGCATGACGTGCTTGACCTGCGGCAATTGGCCGATGGCGGCGACATCGTCCAGGGTGACGGTACCTGCCGGCTCGCCGAGTGTCGCCGGCTTGCCGTTGAGATAAAGGATGTTGGAGCCGAACGCGGCCATCTGCGCCATCACCTGGCGCTTGCTGCCTTCGCCCACGGCCAGCATGACCACCACCGAGGCTACTCCGATGACGATGCCCAGCAAGGTGAGCGCGGTGCGAAAGCGATTGATCCACATGATGCGCCAAGCTGCCTGGAGTGCTTCGACCAGCTCGCCTTTCCAGGCGCCGCGCAACTGCGCCCCCTGGCCCAGGCGCTGACGCAGATCATCGGCCTGCAGGCCGGGGTGGCGGACTGCGCCGTCGCGCTGGTCGGCCGAGTCGCTGATCATGAGGCCGTCGCGAATTTCGATGACCCGGTGCGCGCGGGCTGCGACATCTCGATCGTGGGTGATCAGGATGATCACATGGCCTTGGCTGGCCAACTCGTCCAGCAGTGCCATGACTTCCTTGCCGCTATGGCTGTCCAGGGCACCGGTGGGCTCGTCGGCGAGGATGATGTGGCCACCGTTCATCAATGCGCGGGCAATCGACACCCGCTGCTGCTGTCCACCCGAGAGTTGATGCGGGCGGTTGGCAGTGCGGCTTGCCAAGCCTAGCCGGTCCAACAGGGCCGCGGCGCGCACCTGGCGCTCCTGGGCCGGGATGCCTGCGTAAATGGCGGGCATTTCGACGTTTTCCAGCGCAGAGCCGGAAGGGATCAGGTGGTAACCCTGAAAGACGAATCCGAATGCCTCGCGGCGCAGCCACGCCAGTTCATCGTTGCCCAGCTCGGCCACGTCCATCCCCGCGAAGTGATAGTTGCCGCGGGTGGGACGGTCCAGGCAACCGAGGATGTTCATCAGGGTCGACTTTCCGGAGCCCGAAGCGCCAACGATGGCAACGAATTCACCGGGATGAATACGCAAGCTGATACCCCGCAGCACGTCCACCCTGGGGGTGCCGAAGCCGCCGTAAGCCTTGCAGATGTCGCGCAGTTCGATCAGGGGCGTGGTCATCTAGCCTCCACTGCCTTGGCCGATCAGTAACCGCTCACCTTCGCCCAGGCCATCGAGCACCTGCACACGCAGGCGATCGCTAAGCCCTGTTCGTACCTGACGCGGTTGCACCTGGCCATCGGGGGCGAGCACCTGGGCGATGTGCATGCCATCGCGTTCGTCCAGCGCGGCCAGGGGTACGGTCAGTACACCGCTGGCCTGCCCGGCGACGAAGAACACTTGCGTGGTCATTTCGGCCATCAGCGCACCGTCAGGGTTCTCCACATCCAGCAAGACGGTGTACTGCACAACCTGAGTACCGGTGGCGCCATTGGTCGCGCTCGCCGGGCTACCGCCACCGCTGCTGGTTTGCTCCAGCGGCTTGGGTGGAATCGGCAGGATCTGCCTGACGCGGCTGCTCCAGCGGCGCTTGCCGCCTGCCAGTGTCGTGAAGTAGGCCGTCATGCCGGGCTTGACCTTACCGATGTCGGCCTCCGATACCTGCGCCCACACCGTCATCGGCGAGAGCTTGGCGATGCGCAGAATCAACGGGGTTTGCTGCTGGGCATTGAGTGTCTGGCCTTCACGGGCATCCACCGCGACCACGGTGCCGTCCATCGGGGCGTAGATGCGGGTGTAGCCCAATTCGGCTTCGTCACTGCGCAGGCTCGCCTGGGCCTGACGGATCTGCGCCTGATACATGTCAATACGCGCCTGGGTGACGCTGAGCTGCGCATTGGCCGCCTGCACATCCTCTTCGCGGGTGGCGCCGGCATCGGCCAGGCTGCGCTGGCGTGCGAGCTGCTGCTTGGCCAGTTTGAACTGGGCGCGCTGCTCGGCGAGCTGCGCCTTGAGATTGTCGATGGAAAAGCGCCCGGCATCCACGCGCGCCTGCTGTGTTGACGGGTCAATCTCCACCAGCAGTTGTCCCTTACGCACGGTATCGCCGGCTTCGACGTGAAGCGTGCGAATCTGCCCGGAGGCTTGTGCGCCAACATCCACATAGCGCCTGGGTTGCAGCGTGCCCAGCGCGGTGACGCTGCTTTCGATGTCTGCACGCGTCACGGTGACGGTATTGGCCGGTACCGCGCCCAGGGGCAGGGTGCTCCAGGCCAGAAGACTGCCCAGGCTCAGCAGGGCGAAGCCGCCCAGAAGCAGGCGGTGGCGAGTAGCGGGTGCACGTCTCATGGGGACTTCCAGCCGAAGTGGGCCTGAGCGCAAGCAATGCCTGTGCGCAGGCAGGTCCCCGTTAAACGAAGGTCATGGTGTTGAATTTAGCCTTGGCAGGCGACCGACGTCGGTTGCTGCGGTTAATGATAATTTGTAAGATTCCAATTTGATATCACCTGCGACCATCTGGGCTGCGCGGGGCCTTCATCGGGCGATTCAGGGTGCCGCCGTGGAACACTATTATCGCGAGTTGGTCAATTTCCTGAGCGCACGCCTTGGCAGCCGCCAGGCTGCCGAAGATGTGGCCCATGACGCCTACGTTCGGGTACTGGAGCGTGTCGATGCGCAAGTGATCGAGCACCCTCGCGCGTTTCTTTATCGCACCGCGCTCAACCTGGTGGTGGATCGACATCGGCGCCACTTGATTCGCCAGACCGAACCGCTGGAAGTGCTCGACGAGGGCGTTCAGTGGCAGCACACGGTCTGGTCCCAGGACATGCACCACGCCCAGCGGCTGGACCTGCTCAAGCGCGCCTTGGACGAATTGCCCAAGCCATGCCGTGACAGCTTTCTGCTGCGCAAGCTCGAAGGCTTGTCCCACCCGCAGATCGCCGAGCGGCTGGGCCTGTCGCGTAGCCTGGTGGAGAAGCACATCGTCAATGCCATGAAACACTGCCGGCAACGCATGCGCCAGTGGGAGTCCTGACGGCACGCCGCGCAAACTGCACATTCTGTTGGACCGCCGCTTGCTTTCCGAGGGTTTCCCGGCTTGTATCTAGGGGTATCAATGCCGGACCTGGCATGGGCTTGACGGGCTCGGCCAGGTCTTGGGCGCTCCTACCACTGTGCAGGTCCGACCATGGCCAACAAGTCCTTGCGTATCCTGATTGCCGATGCCCACCCGCACCAACGCCTGCAACTGGAGCGTATGCTCAATGGTCTGGGGTATTACCGTATTGCCCCTGTCGACAGTTTCGAGGAGCTGCAGCGCCTGGTACTCGGTGCCTTGCAGCCCTTCCACCTGCTGCTGGGCAACATCGAATTGGCCAGCCACGCAGGCGTAGACCTGGTACGGTTTTGCCGGGTCAGCACGCAGATCCAACATGCCCTGCTTTACCATTGCGCCCAGCTGAAGGTGCCTGCGGTGCCCCAGGCCGAGCGCCAGGCGGTCAGCCTGAGCCTGCCCCACGTACCTGACGATGATGCCCTGGCGTCGTTCATGTCCATCATCGACGCCCCCGTGGTGGTGGGCACCTTACCTATGCCGGGCGGGCTACGCAGGGCGGGCACCAGAGCGCCCGGCAACTTGGCCCAGACGGTCTTTCATCGCTGAGCCGGGCAGGGTAGGGGGCAATCGGGTCGCTATTTGCTATCCTCCGGCCTTTGAACATTGCTGCGAAACCTGCCATGACTGCCACCGATACTGCTCGTCCACCCCGGTTCACCCGCCGTGACCACCGGACGCTGGGCCTGGCTGCGCTGGGCGGCGCGCTGGAAATCTACGATTTCATCATCTTCGTCTTTTTTGCCCTGACCCTCAGCCAGCTATTCTTCCCGCCCGAAATGCCTCAATGGCTACGGCTGCTGCAAAGTTTCGGCATCTTCGTCACCGGTTACCTGGCCCGGCCGTTGGGTGGCATCCTGATGGCGCATTTCGCGGATCACCTGGGCCGCAAGCGCGTTTTCAGCCTCAGCATTCTGATGATGGCGCTGCCTTGCCTGCTCATCGGCGTCATGCCGACGTATGCCGACATCGGCTACGCGGCGCCGTTGTTGTTGCTGGCTCTGCGCATCCTGCAGGGGGCTGCAGTCGGCGGTGAAGTGCCCAGTGCCTGGACCTTCGTTGCCGAACATGCACCGCCCGGGCGACGCGGCTATGCCTTGGGTTTTCTGCAGGCTGGGCTCACGTTCGGCTATCTGCTGGGCGCCCTGACGGCAACCTTGCTGGCCCACGTGTTCTCGCCCGAGGAGATACTCAGCTACGCCTGGCGTTATCCGTTCCTGCTGGGGGGCGTGTTCGGGGTCATCGGCGTGTGGTTGCGCCGCTGGCTGAGTGAAACACCGGTCTTCGTGGCCTTGCGCAGCCAGCAGGCCCCGGTGAAGTTTCCCTTGCGACAGGTGCTTGGCGAACATAAACGTGCCTTGGCGCCAGCGGCCTTGCTGACCTGCGTGCTGACCTCGGCAGTGGTGGTGCTGGTGGTGATCACCCCGACGGTCATGCAGCAGCGCTTTGGCATGAGTGCCGGGGATACCTTTGCCCTGAGCAGCGTGGGCATCGTGTTTCTGAATCTGGGCTGTGTGCTTGCCGGGTTGCTGGTCGACCGCGTGGGCGCGTGGCGGGCGCTGCTGCTGTACAGCGTGCTGCTACCCCTGGGGGTCGGCGTGCTCTATGCCAGCCTGATCGGGCACTGGGGCATGACATGGGTGGCCTATGCCCTGGCGGGCTTGTCGTGCGGCGTGGTGGGCGTGGTGCCCTCGGTCATGGTCGGGCTGTTCCCCGCGCAGATTCGCGTATCGGGTATTTCGTTCACCTACAACGTGGCTTATGCGCTGTGGGCCAGTATCACGCCCTTGGCGCTTATCGCACTGATGCCATGGAGCCCTTGGGTGTGTGTGGGTTTCTGTCTGGTGATGGGCGGGGTAGGGGCAATGACTGCTGTGTACTTCGGGCGCCGAGAGCCCCTGGCGGCGGGTGAACCTGGGCTTGAGCTCTCGCGCACGGCCTGACACGTGTGACCCTGCCGTTTCCGAGCACGCCCTGGCCGATATAAAAAGCCCCCGGTTCGAGAGAACCGGGGGCTTTTTATATCGGCCAGGGCGAGGTGACTACATGTTCGGGTAGTTGGGCCCGCCAGCGCCTTCGGGCGTGACCCAGGTGATGTTCTGGGCCGGGTCCTTGATGTCGCACGTCTTGCAGTGCACGCAGTTCTGCGCGTTGATCTGGAAGCGCTTGCTGCCATCTTCCTGAGTGACTACTTCGTAGACGCCTGCCGGGCAATAACGCTGAGCAGGTTCGTCATACAGCGGCAGGTTGCTGGCGATCGGAATGGTCGGGTCGGCCAGCTTCAGGTGGCAGGGCTGCTCTTCTTCATGGTTGGTGCTGGACAGGAACACCGAGCTGAGCTTGTCGAAGCTGAGCTTGCCGTCGGGCTTGGGGTATTCGATCTTTTGCGAGTCCGCGGCCAGCTTCAGGCAAGCATAGTCAGGCTTGGTGTCGCGCAGCGTGAAGGGTAGCTTGCCGGCGAACCAGTTCTGGTCGATGTAGTTGAACGCAGCACCCAGCAACGGGCCGAACTTGTGCATGGCCGGGCCGAAGTTGCGGCTGGCAAACAGCTCTTCATGCAGCCAGCTGGCCTTGAAGGCGCTGACATAGCCGTCTAGCTGGTCACCGCCCTCACTGCCGGCGATCAGGGCGTCAGCGACGGCCTCTGCAGCGAGCATGCCCGACTTCATGGCCGTATGGCTGCCCTTGATCTTGGCAACGTTCATGGTACCCAGGTCACAACCGATCAGGGCGCCGCCCTTGAATACCATCTTGGGCAGCGAGTTGATGCCGCCCTTGGCCAGCGCGCGCGCACCGTAGCTGATGCGTTTGCCGCCTTCGAGGTACTGGCTGATCACCGGGTGGTGCTTCAGGCGCTGGAACTCGTCGAAGGGCGACAGGTAGGGGTTGGCATAGGACAGGTCGACGATCAGCCCGACGACCACCTGGTTGTTCTCCAGATGGTAGAGGAACGAGCCACCGGTGTTGTCCTTGGCCATGACGTCCAGCGGCCAACCGGCGGTATGCACCACCAGGCCTTGCTGGTGTTTGGCTGGGTCGATTTCCCACAGTTCCTTGAGCCCGATACCGTAGTGCTGCACGTCCGAATCGCTGTCCAGTTTGAAGCGCTTGATCAGTTGCTTGCCGATGTGGCCACGGCAGCCTTCGGCGAACAAGGTGTATTTGGCGCGCAATTCCATGCCTGGCGTGTACAAGCCTTCCTTGGGCTGGCCTTCGCGATCGACCCCCAGGTCGCCTGTGACGATGCCGCGTACGACGCCGTCTTCGTCGAACAGCGCTTCCTGGGCTGCGAAGCCTGGGTAGATCTCGACACCCAGGTTCTCGGCCTGCTGGGCCAGCCAGCGGCACAGGTTGCCCAGCGAGATGATGTAGTTGCCCTGGTTGTGCATGGTCTTGGGCACGAACAGGTCAGGTACCTTGGTGGCGCTGCCGGCATCCTTGAGCACGTAGATGTCGTCACGCTTGACCTCGGTGTTCAGCGGCGCGCCCAGCGCCTTCCAGTCCGGGAACAGCTCGTTCAGGGCGCGTGGCTCGAACACGGCGCCGGAGAGAATATGGGCACCGACTTCGGAGCCTTTTTCCACCACGCAGACGCTGATTTCGCTACCGGCTTCGGCGGCCTTCTGCTTCAGGCGGCAGGCGGCGGACAGGCCCGCCGGGCCGGCGCCGACGATGACCACGTCGAATTCCATGTATTCGCGTTCCACAGGTTCTCTCCTACTCATCAAGGCTCATAGCTGTTGCTTTGTCTTATGGGTGCGCGGGCATTCGCAGCGGTGGCCAGGCCACCAGGTTGTAGCTGGGCAAATGACGAACTACACCGTTTTGTCTTGGACGCGCATTATATCTACACCACTTGACCGGTCCAATACAAACGTTTGTTTGAATTTGCCGCAGCCCAGTAAAATCAAAGGGACGCGGCTGGAAGGTGACCGATTTGCCGTATTGACCGGATGGGGTGATACGGTCAAGATACGAGCGGTTTTACGTTCGCCGTAGGCTTGCAGCCGGGCGCAGGTACACCTCTAAAGACCAGGTGTGGAGCAGGGTTTTCAAGCGTTCAAGCGGTTTGTAGTGAAGTCTACACGCCACGACAGCAAATGACCCGCGTGCATTTTTGCCCCAGGCATGTGCACATCAGTGATGGGTCGGCAAACGCCGGGGCGCATTTGGTTGCGTTCACCATGAAAACTTCGTCTGCGGCTTGTTTCCAGAGGTGCCCTTGTACCCACGCGTATCGCAGGGCCTAGTCCCAGGCGACTATCTATTCACCGGAGAGTAACGAGGAATCCATGAAGGTTCTTGTAGCTGTCAAACGAGTGGTCGACTACAACGTCAAGGTTCGCGTCAAGGCGGACAACTCCGGCGTCGACCTTGCTAACGTCAAGATGTCCATGAACCCCTTCTGCGAAATTGCCGTGGAAGAGGCCGTTCGCCTGAAAGAAAAAGGCGTTGCGACCGAGATCGTCGTCGTATCCGTCGGCCCGACTACCGCCCAGGAGCAGTTGCGTACCGCCCTGGCGCTGGGTGCCGACCGCGCCATCCTGGTCGAAGCAGCCGACGAACTGAACTCCCTGGCAGTGGCCAAGGCGCTCAAGGCCGTGGTCGATAAAGAGCAGCCGCAGCTGGTCATCCTCGGCAAGCAGGCCATCGACAGTGACAACAACCAGACTGGCCAGATGCTCGCCGCACTGACCGGTTACGCCCAGGGCACTTTCGCGTCCAAGGTCGAAGTCGCTGGCGACAAGCTCAACGTCACCCGTGAAATCGACGGCGGCCTGCAAACCGTCGCGCTCAACCTGCCGGCCATCGTCACCACCGACCTGCGCCTGAACGAGCCGCGCTACGCGTCGTTGCCCAACATCATGAAGGCCAAGAAGAAGCCGCTCGAGACCCTGACGCCGGATGCGCTGGGCGTTTCCCTGGCCTCTACCAACAAGACCCTGAAAGTGGAAGCACCCGCTGCCCGTGGCGCTGGCATCAAGGTCAAATCGGTGGCCGAACTGGTCGAGAAGCTGAAGAACGAAGCGAAGGTAATCTAAATGACTATCCTGGTTGTCGCTGAATACGAGAACGGTGCCGTAGCGCCGTCCACCCTCAATACCGTTGCTGCTGCCGCCAAGATTGGTGGTGATGTGCACGTACTGGTCGCCGGTCACAATGTAGGTGCCATTGGCGAATCCGCCGCCAAGATCGCCGGCGTGGCCAAGGTTCTGGTCGCCGATAATGCCGCTTACGCCCATGCGCTGCCCGAGAACGTTGCGCCGTTGATCGTCGAGCTTGCCCAGGGCTACAGCCACGTGCTGGCCCCGGCCACCACCAATGGCAAGAACACCCTGCCGCGCGTTGCAGCGCTGCTGGACGTCGATCAGATCTCCGAAATCATCTCGGTCGAATCTGCCGACACCTTCAAGCGCCCGATCTACGCGGGTAACGCCATCGCTACCGTGCAGTCGAGCGCCAGCGTGAAGGTCATCACCGTGCGTACGACCGGCTTTGATGCCGTGGCTGCCGAGGGTGGCGCCGCCGCTGTCGAGGCGGTGGGTGCTGCCCACGATGCTGGCATCTCGGCGTTCGTTTCCGAAGAGCTGGCCAAGTCCGATCGTCCTGAGCTGACCGCTGCCAAAATCGTCGTTTCCGGCGGGCGCGGCATGGGTAACGGCGATAACTTCAGCCACCTGTACAGCCTGGCCGACAAACTGGGTGCCGCTGTTGGCGCTTCCCGTGCGGCGGTCGATGCGGGCTTCGTGCCCAACGACATGCAGGTCGGCCAGACCGGCAAGATCGTCGCTCCGCAGTTGTACATCGCCGTCGGTATCTCGGGTGCCATCCAGCACCTGGCCGGTATGAAGGATTCCAAGGTGATCGTGGCGATCAACAAGGACGAAGAGGCACCGATCTTCCAAGTGGCCGACTACGGCCTGGTTGCCGACCTGTTCGAAGCCGTGCCGGAGCTGGAAAAGCTGGTCTGATCCGCTGGCTTCACTTATAAAGAACCCGGCCCTCTTGTTGAGGGCCGGGTTTTTTTATGGTCGAGGAGTGTGGGATGAGGTTGGGTGCAACGGGCAGGGCGCTGGCCTGCATGACAGTTCTGGTATCGCCACTGGCGATGGCGGCAGGCAAGTGCGAACGCCTGGTGGCCACCGGCAGCCCCGACGCGCCGCCCTATTCGTGGCAGGATCCTAAAGACCCTAAGCACCTGATTGGCGCCAACGTCGACTTGCTGCGCCAAGTCGCGGGCGAGCTGGGTATCAAGGTGGAAGTGCTCAATGCCGGCCGGCGCGATCAGGCCCTTGAGGAGGTGCGCAGCGGGCGCATGGATCTGCTGCTCGATGCGCCGTTGCAAGTTGAGCAATTGACATCGCTGGACTACATCCACCCGCCGTTGCAACTCAATGAGTACCTGGTGTGGACGCGGCACGATGCCGAGTTGACCTTCGATGGCCCAGCCGACCTTGCGCGGTATCGGGGAAGTCTTTCGGAGCGAGCGCGGTTGACCCCCGCGTTCACCGCGTTTGCCAAAGACCAGTTGAAACCGGTGATGGCGCAGAATCTGACCCAGGCCTTTCAGAAGTTGGTACTCGGCCAAGTAGACTACGTGCTAGCCGGTCGTTACTCGGGCATGGCCATGGTCCAGAGCCTGGGCATGAACGATGCCCTGATTGCCCGCGGCCTACCCGTTGATCGGCCCGGGCTTTACGTGGCGCTGTCCCATGACTCGGCGTGCAACGACAGTTGGCTGCGTGGGCATTTGGCGAAAAAACTGACAGAATTGCCCATCTCCGGTACGTCCGATGCTGTGCTGCAGACCAATCTCGAGCGCTGGAAGGCGCAATTGCAGGTGCAGGGCGACGCCCCCAAACACTAGGAAGATCGCGTGAAAACCCAACCTTTGATCCTTGCCATGGCCGTGCTTGTCCTGGCTGGCTGTGCCAACGACCCCGCCCCGGATGAGCAGATGCGCCTCTCCGAACAGGCCCTGGAACAAGCAAAAGCGGTTGGTGCTACCGACCAGGTCGAAGCGTTCAAGCTGGCCGAAGACAAACTGGGACGTGCTCGTACAAACATGCTTACACAGGATTTTCGCGACGCTCGCATGCGCGCCGAACAGGCTGAGCTCGATGCTCGGCTGGCCGAGGCACAAGTGTTGAATCAAAAGAGCGATGAGCAGTTGCAACTGCTGCAATCGAGGATCAAGCGCCTGCGCAAACAATTGGAGGTGCAGCCATGATGGCGCGTGGTTCTTTCACGGTACTGACGTTGCTGGCCCTTGCAGCAGGCCTGACCGGTTGCGCCAGCCAGCGCAGCACGGCCGCGCTGGATCAAGCCGCTGCCAGCTTCCAGAAGGTCAAGGATGACTCGGATGTGCTGCGCAGCGCGCCGCGCGATGTGATCCGCGCCGGCGAGTCGCTGTCGCGCGCCGAGCGTTTGTCCAGCTACATGGGTACCGGTGCCGATGTGCGCCATTACGCCTACCTCAGTCAACGCTACAGCGAAATTGCCAGTGAGCACGCCAAGCTTGCGCTGAATCAGGAGCGCCAGGCCAAGCTCGACTTGGAACGCCAACGGCTGCAACTGGCGCTGCGCGAGGCCAAGCTGGCCAGCGTGCAGCAACAGGGCAAATGGGTCGAGTCGCAGATCGTCGCACTGGCGTCGGAGCAGCCCGACCGTGGCTTGGTCATGACGCTGGGTGACGTACTGTTCGATACCGGCAGCGCTGATCTCAAGAACTCGGCCAGCCGGACGGTGCTCAAGCTTGTGCAGTTCCTCCAGCTCAACCCCCGCCGCATAGTGCGCATCGAAGGTTATACCGACAGCACTGGCACGCCTGAAGAGAATCTCAAGCTGTCCCGCGACCGGGCGCAGGCCGTGGCTGATATGCTGGCCGACCTGGGCATCGATGAAAAACGGATGCAAGTCGAGGGCTATGGCGACCAATACCCGGTTGAGGTCAACGCCTCGGAGCGGGGCAGGGCGCAGAATCGACGGGTTGAGATCGTGTTCTCCGACGACAAGGGCAAGCTCGCGCCAGCACGCTGATGGGTGGGTGTCAGGCCCGGGCAATGGGTCATGCTGGCCGTCGAAATGGGCAGTGCATGGCCGCCGTTGCCCCTGCGCGTGAATGACTTGTGAGCGCTTGCCACCTGCCGGATAGGCTCATGACCAGCATGCCCGCACACCGTTTACGTGCGGGTGCTGCAAATCGCTTCCAAGCACGTGTACCGTTGACTATTCTGTCATCTGTCCCAGTACACTTTGCAACTGTTCCGGTATCCTGAACCGCAGTGAGCGACACAAGAATAATGAGCCTGTCCGCGCGTCGAGATCCAGCCATGACCAACCTGCTGTTATACCAGCGTATCGCCCAGCAACTGGCCGAAGACATCCGGCGCGGTGTCTACCAGCCCGGCGAACGGGTGCCTTCGGTGCGCAAGATGAGTGCACAGCTCAATGTCAGCCATGCCACCGTCCTGCAAGCGTATGCCAACCTGGAGGACCAGGGGTTGATTCGCGCGCGTCCCCAGTCTGGCTACTATGTGCACCAGACCCCGGCGCTAACGGCGCCCACGCCGGACATCGCGCGCGTGGAGCGCCCCGGTCTGGTGACCCGGGCCAGCATCATCCAGCAGGTGCTGACCGAGGCGCGCCGCGATGGCGTATTCGCCTTCGGCGCGGCCGTGCCACATGTCGACTATCTGCCCGTGCGAGCCTTGCACCAGCAACTGGCCAAGGTGACACGCTTTCACAGCCCGCGCGCCTTCAGCTACATGTTCAGCCCAGGCTTCGAGCCCCTGCGTCGGCAGATCGCCATTCGCATGCGCGACGCCGGCGTGCTGGTCGACCCACAGGAGGTGATCGTCACCCATGGCTGTGTCGATGCGTTGCAGATGTCGCTGCGTGTGCTCACCAAGCCCGGCGACCTGATCGCGGCCGAGTCGCCGACCTACTACGGTCTTCTGCAATTGGCGGACTTGCTCGGATTGAAAGTGATCGAGATCCCCAGCGACCCCTCGACCGGCATCAGTCTCGAGGCCTTGCAATTGGCCGCCAACCAATGGTCCATCAAGGCGTTGGTGTTGACCGCGCGGTTGAGCAACCCGCTAGGAGGGACCGTTCCCGAAGAGCGGCAAAAGCAGTTGCTGCGCCTGGCATCGGACTACGACATCCAGATCGTCGAAGATGACATCTATGGCGAGTTGATGTTCGAGCAGGGCAAGACCAAGGCTTTGAAAGCGTTCGATCGTCTGGACAGGGTCATCTACTGCTCAAGCTTCTCCAAGACGCTCTCGCCTGGCGTGCGAGTGGGCTGGATGATTGCCGGCCGCTACCAGGACGAGATCCAGCGCTTGCAGACCTTCACCACCCATTCGGCGTGCAGCGTGACCCAGATGGCGGTAGCGGCTTACCTGGAAAACGGTGGTTATGATCGCCATCTTCGCTTCATTCGCCAGGAGTACCGCAAGAACCTCAGTGCGTATCAGTTGGCGGTGCAGCAGCACTTCCCGGAGGGCACTCAGATGACGCGCCCAACGGGCGGCTTCATTCTGTGGGTGAGCTTGCCTGGCCGGGTCAATACCCAGGAGCTGCACGTGCGGGCGCTGGAGCAGGGGATCAGCATCGCGCCGGGGCTGATTTTCAGCAACACCGAACAGTTCAACCACTGTATCCGCCTGAACTGCGGGATTCCATGGAACAAGGAGGCCGAGCGCGCAGTCATCACCTTGGGACTACTGGCACAACAATTGTGCAGGGAGCCTGCAACCCCACTTTTGTGAGGCTTGCCAGGCGGCTGCGGAACAGGGAGCATACGCATTTTCCATGGAGTTCTGTCCATTTGCCATGAACGCACTGCGCCGGTATCTGATGGTCTTGTGTCTGCTGCCCGTGGTTCTGCCGGGCAGCCCAGCCCAGGCTGCCCAGCCAGCAAGCCAGGCACAGTCCGCTACAGGTAAAGCGCAAGTCAAACCCAAGGCACAGCAAAGTGCTCGCAAGGCAGTCAGCAAGCGCGCTAAATCGACGCACAAAAAGGTCAGCAAGCAAGTGGCCAAGCCATTGCCGAAAGCCAACCTCGACCTGAGCTTGCCGACCGAGCTGGTGGATAACCTGCAGCCGAATGTGGGTGAGCCATCGCCCATCAAGAAGCGCAAGCCCTTGCTGCCGCCGTTGTTCGTTGAAAAGTCCGAAGCCGACAGTCCGTTTCAACTCAACGGCCGCTTGATCAGCAACGAAATGCAATTGCAGCTTCGCAACGACAGCCGCCGGGATGTCGAAGGCGCCGCCATCGATTTCGAGTACCGTCAGTGAGCGGGGACTGACCGACCAGTCAGTGGATTTTCATCTGGGTGGCAATTTCAAACGTTTGTTTGAGCGGTTACTATCCGTGTGTGCCGCCCTATCCCGTTCTCTGGAGCCCTGAGTCACTTGAATGCCATGAAATGCCGCGAAGGCTGCGGCGCCTGTTGCATCGCGCCATCCATCACCTCAGCCATGCCACTGATGCCCGAGGGCAAGCCGGCAGGGGTGAGGTGTCTGCACCTTACCCCTGCGAACCTGTGCGACCTGTTCGGCAAACCCGAGCGGCCGGCGGTCTGTGGCGGTTTCAAGGCCGATCCCGAGGTGTGCGGCGCTGACAATGAAGAGGCGATCAGGATTCTGGGCTGGTGGGAGCGGGTAACGGCGGCGTGACAGGCTGGATCTTCGACAACAAGGATAAACATGATGAGATCGTTCAAGCGTATTGCGCTGCTGTGTGGCGTCAGTGTTCTGTTTGCACCTGTTGCCTTGGCTGAAAACTGGCAGGTGGCCAAGGACGAGGAGGGCATCAAGGTCTCCCTCAGTGAAGTGCCGGGCTCCAAGTACAAGGCTTACCGAGGCGTGACCGTCATCAAGGCGCCGCTGGCCAAGGTTCAGGCGTTGCAGGAGGATGTGGCCGGGGCTTGTGCCTGGATTCACGAGTGCAAGTTGCAGAAACTGCTCAAGCATGAGGGTGACCAGAGCTGGACCTACACCCAGTTCAATACACCCTGGCCTGTGACACCACGCGACTCCGTGCTGCGTGTAACCACGGTCAAGAGTGCCGATGGCAGCCTTACGCGCAACCTCGTCGAAGAGCCTGCCTACGTGCCCGAGGAGAAGGGCTTCGTGCGGGTGGCGAAGGTGGACGGTTTCTGGAAGCTGGTGCCCAAGGGTGACAGCACGGAGGTCACGTACCAGGTGCATACCGAGCCAGGCGGCAGTGTGCCGGCGATGGTTGCCAACAAGTTCGTGGTGGAAGCGCCGTTCAATACGCTCAAGGCGCTTCGGGCGCGCGCTGAGAAAAACTGACGTTTCTCTGCTGGATGGGTGAAGGGCCGCCTGTCACAAGAGGCGGTCAGCACTGGACCAACCAAAAAAGGCTGCCCGAGGGCAGCCTTTTGGCATTGGGCGTTGAACGCTTACTTGCGGTCGGTCAGTGCCACGATGTCGCGCTTCGCCTCGCCGGTGTACAGCTGGCGCGGGCGGCCGATCTTGTACGGGCTGGAGAGCATTTCTTTCCAGTGCGAAATCCAGCCTACGGTGCGCGCCAGGGCAAAGATCACGGTGAACATGCTGGTCGGAATGCCGATGGCCTTCAGGATGATGCCCGAGTAGAAGTCGACGTTCGGGTACAGCGAGCGCTCGATGAAGTAAGGATCGGTCAGAGCGATCTCTTCCAGGCGCATGGCCAGTTCGAGCTGCGGGTCGTTCTTGATGCCCAGCTCGCGCAGGACTTCGTCGCAGGTCTGCTTCATCACGGTGGCGCGCGGGTCGCGGTTCTTGTAGACGCGATGGCCGAAGCCCATGAGCTTGAACGGATCGTTCTTGTCCTTGGCCTTGGCGATGAAGGTGTCGATGTTGGACACATCGCCAATCTCATCGAGCATGGTCAGTACCGCTTCGTTGGCACCGCCGTGGGCCGGGCCCCAGAGTGCCGCGATGCCGGCAGCGATGCAGGCGAACGGGTTGGCACCCGACGAACCTGCCAGGCGCACGGTGGAGGTGGAGGCGTTCTGCTCGTGGTCGGCGTGGAGGATGAAGATCCGGTCCATTGCCTTGGCCAGCACCGGGCTGATCGGTTTGATCTCGCACGGGGTGTTGAACATCATGTGCAGGAAGTTTTCCGCATACGACAGGTCGTTGCGCGGGTACATCATGGGCTGGCCCATGGAGTACTTGTACACCATCGCGGCCAGGGTCGGCATCTTTGCGACCAGGCGCACCGCGGAAATTTCGCGGTGTTGCGGGTTATTGATGTCCAGGGAGTCGTGGTAGAAGGCCGACAGGGCGCCGACCACACCGCACATCACCGCCATCGGGTGAGCGTCGCGGCGGAAGCCGTTGAAGAACGTCTTGAGCTGTTCGTGAACCATGGTGTGGTTCTTGACGGTGCTGACGAACTGGGCTTTCTGCTCGGCATTGGGGAGTTCGCCGTTGAGCAGCAGGTAGCAGGTCTCGAGGTAGTCGGACTGTTCGGCCAGTTGTTCGATGGGATAGCCGCGATGCAGCAGGATACCCTTGTCGCCGTCGATGTAGGTGATCTTCGACTCGCACGAGGCCGTTGCCATGAAACCGGGGTCGAAGGTGAAGTGACCAGTGGCCCCCAACCCGCGGACGTCGATTACATCAGGACCAACCGTGCCGGTTAAAATGGGCAGCTCGACGGGGGCAGTGCCCTCGATGACCAACTGCGCTTTTTTGTCAGCCATGTGGCCTCCTATTAATGCTTGAAATCATCAGACAGACCCCCCACGCAGGGCCCGCACCACTATAGAGGGATAAATTCAGATGTCAATTTGCCTAAAGGCTTGTTGAATCAGCTGTTCAAGCCTGATTTTTCCCGAAATTCTCGCCCATTTACGCCTTTTCCTCCTTAAAGGCAATGCGCTATTCGGGCTACCCCCTCACGTTGTCATGAGCAGCCTAACTGTCTATACTCGGCACCCGACCGCCAGGGGCTTGCAAGCCCGACCTGCTGGGGGTCGCCGTTCCCTGGGTGGTGGGTACCTGACCAGTACACTTACCAACAACTTTGCCCTGATTCGCTAGGGGCTCTTCAGTGTGAAAAAAGCCGTGAAAAGCCAACGACCTGTAAACCTAGACCTAAGGACCATCAAGCTTCCTGTCACCGCGTACACGTCCATCCTGCACCGTATCTCCGGCGTCATTCTGTTCATCGGCCTTGCCATCATGCTGTATGCACTGGGCAAGTCGCTGGGTTCGGAGGAAGGCTTCGGTGAAGTGAAGGCGTGTCTGACCAGCCCGCTGGCCAAGTTCGTGACCTGGGGCCTGTTGTCCGCCCTGCTTTATCACCTCGTGGCAGGTGTTCGTCACCTGATCATGGACATGGGTGTCGGCGAGACGCTGGAAGGCGGCAAGCTGGGCTCGAAAATCGTGATCGTCATCTCCGTGGTGCTGATCGTTCTGGTGGGAGTTTGGGTATGGTAACCAACGTCACGAACCTGTCGCGTTCGGGCCTCTATGACTGGATGGCGCAGCGCGTCTCGGCGGTCGTTCTCGCGGCTTACTTCATTTTCCTGATCGGCTACGTGGTCGCCCACCCAGGCATCGACTATGCCCAGTGGCATGCCCTGTTCTCCAACAACGCGATGCGGATCTTCAGTCTGCTGGCCCTCGTTGCCCTCGGCGCTCACGCCTGGGTCGGCATGTGGACCATTGCTACCGACTACCTGACGCCTATGTCGTTCGGCAAGTCGGCAACTGCGATTCGTTTCCTGTTCCAGGCGGTATGCGGCGTTGCGATGTTCGCTTACTTCGTCTGGGGTGTGCAGATTCTCTGGGGTATCTGATCCATGGCTAGCATTCCAACCATTTCCTTCGACGCCATCATCATCGGTGGCGGCGGCGCCGGCATGCGCGCAGCGCTGCAGCTGGCCCAGGGCGGTCACAAGACTGCCGTGGTCACCAAGGTCTTCCCGACCCGTTCGCACACCGTCTCCGCCCAGGGCGGCATCACCTGCGCCATCGCTTCGGCCGACCCGAACGACGACTGGCGCTGGCACATGTACGATACCGTCAAGGGCTCGGACTACATCGGTGACCAGGACGCTATCGAATACATGTGCCAGGAAGGCCCGGCTGCGGTCTTCGAGCTGGACCACATGGGCCTGCCGTTCTCGCGTACGGAAACCGGCCGTATCTACCAGCGTCCGTTCGGCGGCCAGTCCAAGGACTTCGGTAAAGGTGGCCAGGCTGCCCGTACCTGTGCCGCTTCCGACCGTACCGGTCACGCGCTGCTGCACACCCTGTACCAGGGCAACCTGAAAGCCGGTACCACCTTCCTCAACGAGTACTATGCCGTTGACCTGGTGAAGAACCAGGAAGGCGCCTTCGTCGGCGTGATCGCGATCTGCATCGAAACCGGCGAAACCATGTACATCAAGTCCAAGGCCACCGTTCTGGCCACTGGCGGTGCCGGCCGTATCTACGCCTCCACCACCAACGCCCTGATCAATACCGGTGACGGCATCGGCATGGCCCTGCGCGCCGGTGTTCCGGTGCAGGACATCGAGATGTGGCAGTTCCACCCGACCGGTATCGCCGGCGCCGGCGTACTGGTCACCGAGGGTTGCCGCGGTGAGGGTGGTTACCTGATCAACGCCCACGGCGAGCGCTTCATGGAGCGCTACGCACCGAACGCCAAAGACCTGGCCGGCCGCGACGTGGTTGCCCGTTCCATGGTCAAGGAAATCATCGCCGGCAACGGCGTGGGCCCGAACAAGGACCACGTGCTGCTGAAGCTGGACCACCTGGGCGAGGAAGTGCTGCACAGCCGTCTGCCAGGCATCTGCGAACTGTCCAAGACCTTCGCCCACGTTGACCCTGTCGTTGCGCCAGTGCCGGTCGTTCCGACCTGCCACTACATGATGGGTGGCGTTGCCACCAACATTCATGGCCAGGCCATCACCATGGACGAAGAAGGCAATGATCACATCATTCCTGGCCTGTTCGCCGTAGGTGAAGTGGCGTGCGTATCGGTTCACGGTGCAAACCGCCTGGGCGGCAACTCGCTGCTCGACCTGGTGGTATTCGGCCGTGCTGCCGGCCTGCACCTGGAGAAGGCGCTGAGCGACGGCATCGAGCACCTCGACGCCAGCGATACCGACATCGACGTTGCCCTGAACCGCCTGAACAAGCTCAACGAGCGCTCCACCGGCGAAGACGTAGCCAGCCTCAAGCGCGAATTGCAGAGCTGCATGCAGAATTACTTCGGTGTGTTCCGTACCGGCGAGTACATGCTCAAGGGTATCGAGCAACTGGCTGGCCTGCGTGAACGTATCGCCAACGTCAAGATCAACGATAAGTCCCAGGCCTTCAACACCGCGCGTATCGAAGCGCTGGAGCTGCAGAACCTGCTGGAAGTTGCCGAAGCTACCGCCATCGCGGCCGAAGCCCGTAAAGAGTCGCGCGGCGCTCACGCCCGTGAAGACTTCGAAGACCGTGACGACGAGAACTGGCTGTGCCACACCCTGTACTACCCGGGTGTCAAGCGCGTTGCCAAGCGTGGCGTCAACTTTGCGCCGAAGACCGTGCCGGCCTTCGAACCAAAAATCCGGACCTACTAAGGGTGGCTGCTATGTTGAAAGTCGAAGTTTATCGCTACAACCCCGACACCGACGCGGCCCCCAAGATGGAGTCGTTCGACGTCGATACCGGCGGCAAGGACCTGATGGTTCTGGATGTATTGGCGCTGATCAAGGAAAAGGACGAGGGCTTTTCGTACCGTCGCTCCTGCCGTGAAGGCGTGTGCGGTTCCGATGGCATGAACATGAACGGCAAGAACGGCCTGGCCTGCATCACCCCGCTGTCGGGCGTGGTCAAGGGCAACAAGCTGGTACTGCGTCCGTTGCCTGGCCTGCCGGTCATTCGTGACCTGGTCGTGGACATGAGCATCTTCTACAAGCAGTACGAGAAGGTGAAACCGTTCCTGCAGAACGATACGCCGCCTCCGGCCATCGAACGTCTGCAGTCGCCGGAAGACCGTGACAAGCTGGACGGCTTGTACGAGTGCATCCTGTGCGCGTGCTGCTCCACGTCCTGCCCGTCGTTCTGGTGGAACCCGGACAAGTTCCTGGGCCCCGCCGCGCTGTTGCAGGCCTACCGTTTCCTGGCCGACAGCCGTGACACCAAAACCCAGGAGCGCCTGGCGTCCCTGGATGACCCGTTCAGCGTATTCCGCTGCCGCGGGATCATGAACTGCGTCAACGTTTGCCCTAAAGGTCTCAATCCGACCAAGGCGATCGGCCACGTACGTAACATGCTGCTGCAAAGCGGCACCTGATACACGTTGTACCTGCAGTACGCCGACGTGCGGGTGTAACACCCGCACCGAGGTAAAACCCGAACGGGGCTCACAAAGCCCCTGTTCATTACCTATGAAGATGAGACCAGCAGGGGCTTTCCGGGCTGGTACCCGGAAAATCAGCAGGATCCAGGTGGCGTGGTTCAGTCGCTGTTTTCGGACCGTTCCAGGTTTTCATGGCTCTCGCCGATCAGTCCCCTAATCGAGGGTGACCAAGCATGCAAGAAAGCGTGATGCAGCGCATGTGGGAAAGCGCCCACCTTTCAGGTGGTAACGCTGCATATGTGGAAGAGCTCTACGAACTCTACCTGCACGACCCTAACGCTGTGCCAGAAGAGTGGCGCACCTACTTCCAGAAGTTGCCCGCCGACGGCAGCACCGCTACCGACGTATCGCACTCCACGATCCGCGATCATTTCGTACTGCTGGCAAAGAACCAGCGCCGCGCCCAGCCGGTATCTGCCGGGAGCGTGAGCAGTGAACACGAGAAGAAGCAGGTTGAAGTGCTGCGACTGATCCAGGCCTATCGTATGCGCGGCCATCAGGCTGCCAAGCTCGACCCCTTGGGGTTGTGGCAGCGCCCTGCGCCCGTAGACCTGTCGATCAATCACTACGGCTTGACCAATGCCGATCTTGATACGACCTTCCGTGCCGGCGACCTGTTCATCGGCAAAGAGGAGGCGAGCCTACGCGACATCCTCGATGCGCTCCAGAAGACATATTGTCGCACCATTGGCGCCGAGTTCACCCACATCGTCGATTCCGAGCAGCGCAGCTGGTTCCAGCAGCGCCTGGAAAGCGTGCGTGGCCGTCCTGAATTCTCCGCCGACGTGCAGTCCCACCTGCTCGAGCGCGTCACCGCAGGCGAAGGCCTGGAGAAATACCTGGGTACCAAGTACCCGGGCACCAAGCGTTTCGGCCTGGAAGGTGGCGAAAGCCTGATCCCGATGCTGGACGAAATGATCCAGCGCTCCGGCTCCTACGGCACCAAAGAAGTCGTCATCGGCATGGCCCACCGCGGTCGCCTGAACGTGCTGGTCAATACCTTCGGCAAGAACCCGCGCGAGCTGTTCGACGAGTTCGAAGGCAAGAAGATGAACGAGCTGGGCTCCGGTGACGTGAAGTACCACCAGGGCTTCTCTTCTAACGTGATGACCCCAGGCGGCGAAGTCCACCTGGCCATGGCGTTCAACCCGTCCCACCTTGAAATCGTGTCGCCTGTGGTCGAAGGCTCGGTGCGCGCCCGTCAGGACCGCCGCAACGACAGTGTTGGCGACAAGGTGCTGCCTATCTCCATCCACGGCGACGCGGCCTTCGCAGGTCAGGGCGTGGTGATGGAAACCTTCCAGATGTCGCAGACCCGCGGTTTCAAGACCGGCGGTACCGTGCACATCGTGATCAACAACCAGGTTGGCTTCACCATCAGCAACCCACTCGATGCGCGCTCGACCGAGTACGCCACCGACGTGGCCAAGATGATTCAGGCGCCGATCCTGCACGTCAATGGCGACGATCCGGAAGCCGTGTTGTTCGTCACCCAGCTGGCCGTCGACTACCGCATGCAGTTCAAGCGTGACGTGGTCATCGACCTGGTTTGCTACCGTCGCCGCGGTCACAACGAGGCCGACGAGCCCAACGGCACCCAGCCGCTGATGTACCAGCAGATCACCAAGCAGCGCACCACCCGCGAGCTGTACGCCGAAGCCCTCATCCAGGCAGGCCGCATCGACGCCGAGCGCGCCCAGTCCAAGATCGACGACTACCGCAGTGCGCTGGACAACGGCCTGCATGTGGTCAAGAGTCTGGTCAAGGAGCCGAACCGCGAGTTGTTCGTGGACTGGCGCCCCTACCTGGGTCACGCCTGGACGGCTCGCCACGACACCCGCTTCGACCTCAAGACCCTGCAGGAGCTGTCGGCAAAACTGCTGGAGCTGCCCGAAGGTTTCGTGGTCCAGCGTCAGGTCGCCAAGATCTACGAAGATCGCCAGAAGATGCAAGCCGGTGGCCTGCCGATCAATTGGGGCTACGCCGAGACCATGGCCTACGCCACGCTGCAGTTCGAAGGGCACCCGATCCGCATGACCGGCCAGGACATCGGACGCGGCACCTTCTCCCACCGTCACGCGGTGCTGCACAACCAGAAGGACGCCAGCACCTACGTACCGCTGAAGAACCTGTACCCGGGCCAGCCACGCTTCGAACTGTACGACTCCTTCCTGTCCGAGGAAGCGGTGCTGGCATTCGAGTACGGCTACTCCACCACCACGCCGAACGCGTTGGTGATCTGGGAAGCTCAGTTCGGCGACTTCGCCAACGGTGCGCAAGTGGTGATCGACCAGTTCATCACCAGTGGCGAGCACAAATGGGGCCGTCTGTGCGGCTTGACCATGCTGTTGCCGCACGGTTATGAAGGCCAGGGCCCAGAGCACTCCTCGGCGCGCCTTGAGCGTTACCTGCAGCTGTGTGCAGAGCAGAACATCCAGGTCTGTGTGCCGACCACGCCGGCGCAGATCTACCACCTGCTGCGTCGTCAGGTCATTCGCCCACTGCGCAAGCCGCTGATCGTGCTCACGCCCAAGTCGCTGCTGCGTCACAAGCTCGCCGTCTCGACGCTGGAAGACCTGGCGGAAGGTTCGTTCCAGACCGTCATTCCGGAAATCGACACCCTCGATCCGGCCAAGGTCGAGCGCCTGGTGCTGTGCGGTGGCAAGGTCTACTACGACCTGCTGGAAAAACGTCGTGCCGAAGGCCGCGAAGACATTGCGATCGTGCGTATCGAGCAGTTGTATCCGTTCCCGGAAGACGACCTGGTCGAAATCCTGGCGCCGTACACCAACCTCAAGCACGCGGTCTGGTGTCAGGAAGAGCCGATGAACCAGGGCGCCTGGTACAGCAGCCAGCACCACATGCGTCGTATCCTGGGCCGCCACAACAAGGCGCTGAACCTGGAATACGCCGGTCGCGAGGCTTCTGCCGCGCCAGCCTGTGGTTACGCTTCCAAGCACGCCGAGCAGCAGGAACGACTGCTGCAAGACGCGTTCACCGTTTAACGCCTTCGCGCATCTGAAACCGAATTTAAGGAAACACTGATAATGGCTATCGAGATCAAAGCCCCAACCTTCCCGGAATCGGTTGCCGACGGCACCGTTGCCACCTGGCACAAGCAGCCAGGCGACGCCGTCAAGCGGGACGAGCTGATCGTCGACATCGAGACCGACAAGGTCGTGCTGGAAGTGCTGGCCACTGCCGACGGCGTGTTGGGTGACATCGTCAAGGGCGAGGGCGATACCGTCCTGTCCGACGAAGTGCTGGGTTCGATCGTGGAGGGCGGCGCTGCTGCCGCTGCACCTGCTGCTGCGCCTGCCCAGGCCGCTGCACCGGCTGCCGCCGCTGCCGACACAGGTGAAGACGACCCGGTCGCTGCCCCTGCTGCCCGCAAGCTGGCAGAAGAAAATGGCATCGACCTGGCCAGCGTGTCGGGTACCGGTAAAGGCGGCCGCGTGACCAAGGAAGATGTGGTCGCTGCCGTTGCCAATAAAAAGTCGACGCCTGCCCCGGCGGCCAAGCCTGCCGCTGCAGCACCGGCACCGGTCGTGACCGCCGCTGGCGATCGTACCGAGAAGCGTGTGCCGATGACCCGTCTGCGCGCCAAGATCGCCGAGCGCCTGGTCGAAGCCCAGTCCAACATGGCCATGCTGACCACCTTCAACGAAGTCGACATGACCGAAGTCATGGCCCTGCGTTCGAAGTACAAGGACCTGTTCGAGAAGACCCACAACGGCGTGCGCCTGGGCTTCATGTCGTTCTTCGTCAAGGCTGCGACCGAAGCGCTCAAGCGCTTCCCGGCAGTCAACGCCTCGATCGACGGTAACGACATCGTCTACCATGGTTACGCGGACGTCGGTGTAGCGGTCTCCAGCGACCGTGGCCTGGTGGTCCCGGTACTGCGCAACGCCGAGTCCATGAGCCTGGCCGAAATCGAGAACGGCATCGCCACCTTCGGCAAGAAAGCCCGTGACGGCAAGCTGGCCATCGAAGAAATGACCGGCGGCACCTTCACCATCACCAACGGTGGTACCTTCGGTTCGATGATGTCGACGCCGATCGTCAACCCACCACAAGCCGCGATCCTGGGCATGCACAACATCATCCAGCGCCCGATGGCCATCAATGGCCAAGTGGTGATTCGCCCGATGATGTACCTGGCGCTGTCCTACGATCACCGCCTGATCGACGGCAAGGAAGCGGTGACCTTCCTGGTGACCATCAAGAACCTGCTGGAAGATCCGTCCCGCCTGCTGCTGGACATCTAATCGCGCAGCTGTAAGCTGCGAGCGACAGGCTTCAGATCGAAGCCTGTCTGTCTTGCGGCTTGCAGCGGCCGCTTGAGCTAACAAGGAATCTTTTATGACCCAGAAATTCGACGTGGTAGTGATTGGTGCCGGTCCTGGCGGCTATGTAGCTGCTATCAAGGCCGCCCAACTTGGTCTGAAGACTGCCTGCATCGAGAAGTACACCGACGCCGAGGGCAAGCTGGCCCTGGGCGGCACTTGCCTCAACGTAGGCTGCATTCCTTCCAAGGCGCTGCTGGACAGCTCCTGGAAATACAAGGAAGCCAAAGAGAGCTTCAACGTCCACGGTATCTCCACTGGCGAAGTGAAGATGGACGTACCGGCGATGGTTGGCCGCAAGGCAGGCATCGTCAAGAACCTAACCGGCGGTGTCGCCACCCTGTTCAAGGCCAACGGCGTGACCTCCATCCAGGGCCACGGCAAGCTGCTGGCGGGCAAGAAGGTCGAAGTGACCAAGGCCGACGGCACCAGCGAAGTCATCGAAGCGGATAACGTTATCCTGGCTTCCGGCTCGCGCCCGATCGACATTCCGCCGGCTCCGGTCGACCAGAACGTGATCGTCGACTCCACCGGCGCCCTGGAATTCCAAGCCGTGCCCAAGCGCCTTGGCGTGATCGGTGCTGGCGTGATCGGCCTGGAACTGGGTTCGGTATGGGCGCGTCTGGGCGCAGAAGTGACCGTACTCGAAGCCCTGGACACCTTCCTGATGGCTGCCGACACCGCCGTCTCCAAGGAAGCCCAGAAGGTTCTGACCAAGCAAGGCCTGGACATCAAGCTGGGTGCGCGCGTCACCGGTTCCAAGGTCAACGGCGACGAAGTCGAAGTCACCTACACCAACGCCGAAGGCGAGCAGAAGATCACCTTCGACAAGCTGATCGTTGCGGTGGGCCGCCGTCCAGTGACCACCGACCTGCTGGCTGCCGACAGCGGTGTGAACATTGATGAGCGTGGCTACATCTACGTCGATGACCAGTGCGCGACCAGCGTGCCGGGCGTCTACGCCATCGGTGACGTGGTGCGTGGCCTGATGCTGGCGCACAAGGCCTCGGAAGAGGGCATCATGGTCGTCGAGCGCATCAAGGGTCACAAGGCCCAGATGAACTACGACCTGATCCCATCGGTCATCTACACCCACCCGGAAATCGCGTGGGTCGGCAAGACCGAACAGTCCTTGAAGGCCGAGGGTGTTGAGGTTAACGTGGGCACCTTCCCGTTCGCGGCCAGCGGCCGTGCGATGGCGGCTAACGACACCGGTGGTTTCGTCAAGGTCATCGCCGATGCCAAGACCGACCGCGTACTGGGTGTGCACGTGATTGGCCCATCGGCTGCCGAACTGGTACAGCAGGGCGCAATCGCAATGGAATTCGGCACCAGTGCCGAGGACCTGGGCATGATGGTCTTCAGCCATCCAACCCTGTCCGAAGCGTTGCACGAAGCAGCGCTGGCGGTGAATGGCGGTGCCATTCACGTCGCCAACCGTAAGAAGCGTTAATCATAAGAAACCACGGCGGGCTGCCCGTCGTGAGTCTTGCGTGCATGACTCACCGCGGAAAGTCCGCCGGACCGGATCACATGGGATAACCCGGGGTCAACGGTCACAGGTGGTGCGGCGCCAGTGATGGCGCAGCGCCGAAGCGCAGTACCTAACGAAGACGGTAAAAAGCATGAATCTTCACGAGTATCAGGGTAAGCAGCTGTTCGCTGAGTACGGCCTGCCAGTTTCCAAGGGTTTCGCGGTCGACACCCCTGAAGAAGCGGCAGAAGCCTGCGACAAGATCGGCGGGAACGAGTGGGTCGTCAAAGCCCAGGTTCACGCTGGTGGTCGCGGCAAAGCGGGCGGCGTCAAGCTGGTTCGCAGCAAGGAAGACGCCAAGGCGTTCGCTGCACAGTGGTTGGGCAAGAATCTGGTCACCTACCAGACCGATGCCAACGGTCAGCCCGTCTCCAAGATTCTGGTCGAATCCTGCACCGACATCGCCAAAGAGCTGTACCTGGGCGCTGTGGTCGATCGTTCGAGCCGCCGCATCGTGTTCATGGCCTCCACCGAAGGCGGCGTGGACATCGAGAAAGTCGCTCACGACACACCTGAAAAAATCCTCAAGGCCACTATCGATCCACTGGTCGGCGCTCAGCCGTTCCAAGGTCGCGAGCTGGCGTTCCAGCTGGGTCTGGAAGGCAAGCAAGTGCAACAGTTCGCCAAGATCTTCGTGGGCCTGGCCAAGCTGTTCAAGGATCACGATCTGGCCCTGCTGGAAGTGAACCCGCTGGTGATCAAGGCCGACGGCGACCTGCACTGCCTCGATGCCAAAATCAACATCGATGCCAACGCCATGTACCGTCAGCCGAAGCTGAAAACCTTCCACGACCCGTCCCAGGACGATGCCCGTGAAGCCCACGCTGCCAAGTTCGAACTGAACTACGTTGCCCTGGAAGGCAACATCGGCTGCATGGTCAACGGTGCTGGCCTGGCCATGGGTACCATGGATATCGTCAACCTGCATGGCGGCAAGCCAGCCAACTTCCTCGACGTGGGCGGCGGTGCTACCAAGGAACGCGTTACCGAAGCGTTCAAGATCATTCTGTCCGACAGCAATGTCGCGGCCGTTCTGGTCAACATCTTCGGCGGCATCGTTCGCTGCGACATGATTGCCGAAGGCATCATCGGTGCTGTGAAGGAAGTCGGCGTGAAGGTGCCGGTCGTCGTTCGCCTTGAAGGCAACAACGCCGAACTGGGCGCTAAAGTACTGGCAGAAAGCGGTTTGAACATCATTGCTGCAACCAGCCTGACCGACGCTGCTCAACAAGTTGTCAAAGCTGCGGAGGGCAAGTAATGAGCGTCCTGATCAATAAAGACACCAAAGTCATCTGCCAGGGCTTCACCGGCTCGCAGGGTACTTTCCACTCCGAACAAGCCATCGCCTACGGCACCAAGATGGTCGGCGGCGTCACTCCAGGCAAGGGTGGCACCACCCACCTGGGCCTGCCGGTGTTCAACACCGTCAAAGAAGCCGTTGAGGCGACCGGCGCCGATGCTTCGGTCATCTACGTACCAGCGCCGTTCTGCAAGGACTCGATCCTGGAAGCAGCGTTTGGCGGCATCAAGCTGATCGTGTGCATTACCGAAGGCATTCCGACCCTGGACATGCTGGACGCCAAGGTCAAGTGCGACGAGCTGGGCGTGACCCTGATCGGCCCTAACTGCCCAGGCGTCATCACGCCGGGCGAGTGCAAGATCGGCATCATGCCGGGTCACATTCACTTGCCAGGCAAGGTCGGTATCGTGTCGCGCTCCGGCACCCTGACCTACGAAGCTGTCAAGCAGACCACCGACGCCGGCTTCGGCCAGTCGACCTGCGTCGGCATCGGCGGTGACCCGATCCCGGGTTCCAACTTCATCGACATCCTGAAGCTGTTCCAGGAAGACCCGAAGACTGAAGCGATCGTCATGATCGGTGAGATCGGCGGTTCGGCTGAAGAAGAAGCCGCAGCCTACATCAAGGCCAACGTCACCAAGCCTGTCGTTTCCTACATCGCCGGTGTTACTGCACCTGCGGGCAAGCGCATGGGCCACGCTGGCGCCATCATTTCGGGCGGCAAGGGCACTGCAGACGAGAAGTTCGCAGCCCTGCAGGACGCAGGTGTCAAAACCGTACGTTCGCTGGCTGACATCGGCAAGGCCTTGGCCGAGCTGACCGGTTGGGAAGTGAAGAAGTAATATTGCTGCACCCCCCACGCGCACAGAGGCCACCTTCGGGTGGCCTTTGTCGTATAGGGACGCCGATTAATCTCGTGAAGATTTGCTCGTCAGGTTAGGGGACCAAAGGGATTAGGTTTTTTCGATAGCTGTGATAGGAATTTTCGTACATACACCCTGTTCAACCAGCGGATAATACCGATCGTTCCGTTCACGCAGACGACAATGACGTACGCACATCGGACAACACGCACTGTGCCAGTGCGTTTGAAGGGTAAACCGGTTAATCTACGCGACTATTTTGTGCCCGTGCCCCAAAAGGGAACGACACGCTAAACGGGTCTGGCCTACCAAGCCGGGCAGCATTTCCCTCACCCATGGGGAAATCCCCTCACGAATCCCGATTTCAGCAGTGTGGTACTACCTCAAATGAAAGTTCTCAAAGGCCAGGATATCCTGGCGCTTGGCTTTATGACGTTCGCGCTTTTCGTAGGCGCTGGCAATATCATCTTTCCGCCCATCGTCGGCCTGCAATCCGGCCCGCACGTGTGGATGGCTGCGCTGGGCTTTTTGGTCACGGCGGTGGGGCTGCCTGTGATCACCGTGGTCGCCCTGGCCAAGGTCGGCGGCGGCATGGATGCGCTGAGCAGCCCGATCGGCAAGTTCTTTGGTGGCCTGCTGGCCGCCGTTTGCTACCTGTCGGTTGGCCCCTTGTTCGCAACACCGCGTACCGCGACGGTATCGTTCGAAGTGGGTGTAGCGCCGTTGACGGGTGAAAGCCCGCTGGCGCTGTTCATCTACAGCCTGGTCTACTTCATCGTGGTGTTGGCGGTGTCGATGTACCCTGGCAAGCTGCTGGACACCGTGGGTCGGTTCCTGGCACCGCTCAAGATCATCGCGCTGGCCGTGCTTGGCATCGCGGCCTTCGCATTGCCAGCGGGCACCATTGGCGAGGCGCAGCCTGCCTATGCTGCTGCCGCGTTCTCCAAGGGCTTCTCCGATGGCTACCTGACCATGGATACGCTCGGGGCGCTGGTATTTGGCATCGTCATCGTCAACGCCATCCGCTCGCGCGGCGTGGAGTCGCCCAAGTTGATCACTCGCTATGCCATCATTGCCGGGCTGATTGCCGGTGTTGGCCTGGCGCTGGTGTATATCAGCCTGTTCCGCCTGGGCGCCGGTAGCCACGAAATCGCGGCAGGGGCCAGCAACGGGGCGGCTGTGCTGCACGCCTATGTGCAACATACCTTCGGCTCGTTGGGCAGCGGCTTCCTGGCCGTGTTGATCGCACTGGCGTGCCTGGTGACTGCCGTGGGCTTGACCTGCGCCTGTGCCGAGTACTTCAGCCAGATCCTGCCGTTGTCCTACCGCGCGCTGGTCGTGATCCTGGCAGGCTTCTCGCTGCTGGTGTCCAACCTCGGGCTGACCAAGCTGATCATGTTCTCGATCCCTGTGCTCACCGCCATCTACCCGCCGTGCATCGTCGTGGTGGGGCTGAGCTTCGTGAACGAGCTGTGGAACTCGCCAACGCGCATCCTCGGCCCGGTGATGCTGGTCTCGTTGCTGTTCGGCATGGTCGATGCCGTCAAAGGTAGCGACATTGCCCACGTGCTCCCGGACTTCATGGCTCACTTGCCGTTGAGCGATCAGGGCCTGGCTTGGCTGGTGCCGTCGGTGGTGACCTTGGTGGGTGCAGTGGTATGCGATCGCATGCTCGGCAAGCCCCGCCAGGCCATGGCATGAGTTGCTAAGCCCAGGGTCCGGCATCGGCCACAAGCCACGAGATGCTGGACCCACTGCTTGGCACTGCAAGCCCCGCATTCGCAAGGATGCGGGGCTTTTGTTCGTATGCACCCTGCCAAACGGTCCAAGCGAGCCGCCCTGGAAATTATTCGCTGGAGTTCGCGTGCCTTTTGCGGGTTGCCAGCGTCGAAAGACGGTCTTTATGCTTTCGGCACATGGCACCTACGGATCTCTGCATGAACTTCATCCTGAGCAACCTCAATAACCTTATAGCGGCATGCTGGTTCGTGCTGTGCTGGGGCGGCTATACGCGCTATGCCATCTGGAAGGGGCGGGACACCGCATGCTTGGCCAGCGTGTTGCATTTGTACCGTGAAGACTGGATGCGCAGGATGCTGCTGCGTGACAACCGCATTGCCGATGCCAGCGTCATCGGCAACCTGGAACGCAACGCCTCCTTTTTCGCCTCCAGCACCCTGATCATTCTGGCGGGTATTTTGACTGTGCTGGGGGCTTCCGACCGCGCGCTATCGTTGCTGGCGGATCTGCCGCTGGTGCAGCAGGCATCCCAGGGCATGTCGGAGATCAAGTTGCTGTGTCTGGCCACGGTGTTCGTGTATGCCTTCTTCACGTTCAGCTGGTGCATGCGTCAATACAACTTCGCTGCCGTACTGGTGGGCTCGGCGCCCATGATCGGCGAGCGTCAGGTAAGCGAACTAGAGCGCAAGGCCTTTGCCTTGAGAGCGGCCAGGGTGCTGTCATTGGCGGCCAACCAATTCAACTTCGGGCTGCGCGCTTATTACTTCGGCATGGCCATGTTGAGCTGGTTTATCAACCCCTGGTTGTTCATGGCGGTAAGTGTAGGGGTTGTGCTGATCCTTTATCGCCGTGAGTTCCATTCAGACGTGCTTGACGTCATGGTGTTCACCCCCACCGAAAGTTCGACAGGCGAGTTGCACGCCCCACAGTCCACGTTGCCTAACTGAAACGATTAGTCCACGAATGACAGGCATAAAAAAACCCGACAATGTCGGGTTTTTTTGTTCGGTTCGATTACTGCTTGGCAGGATCGGCCGGAGTAGTGGTGGTCGCTGGCGTGGCTGGGGCAGCCTCTTCGGCAGCCTTGCGATTGGCTTCGGCCTGGTCTTGGGCAGCTTCGGCGTTTTCCTTGGCGGCTTCGTTCATCTTGTCCTGTGCGTCACCCATCTTCTCCTGGGCTTCTTCACGGTGTTCTTGTGCGTCCTGGGCTTTGTCTTCGCTCGCTTTATCGCAAGCAGCCAGGCCCATGGCAGCAGCCAGCATCAGAGCAAAAGCAAATGGTTTACGCATGAGGGTGTCTCTCCTTGGTGGAATAAGTTGACTTGATGCTTCGAGTCGGACCCTGCTGGATTAGTTCCACCGTCATTACGCAGATATTAAATATCTTGAAACTGAACTTCCGGCCATGGCGAGTGTTTCGCACTAAGGCGGGTTAACGGCCGCGGGCAACTGCAACTCAGCCGGTATGGCAGTGCACGGCAGGTACGCACATGCACGTCTCTTCGTTGCGTTAGTAGCGGCACCCGTCTGAACCTGGCAACGATACACCGCCTGCGGCAAGCAGGGCGGCTAAGCAGCTCGCCACGACCCGCTCGGATTTGAAGATCGAATCGGGCAAGCCCTTGAAATCAATTCGGCAGCCCCCATCTGCATGACATCCGCCGCCAACGCAGCCATCCATGCCGCTTGGCGACCACTGTCATCTGATCGGAGTTTGAAGAACATGAGCGTGGAGACTCAAAAAGAAACGCTGGGCTTCCAGACCGAGGTAAAGCAACTGCTGCACCTCATGATCCATTCCTTGTACTCGAACAAGGAGATCTTCCTGCGCGAACTGATCTCCAACGCCTCCGACGCCTCCGATAAGCTGCGTTTCGAGGCGCTGGCAAAGCCCGAACTGCTCGAAGGCGATGCGGACCTGAAGATTCGCCTGAGCTTCGACAAGGAGGCCGGTACGGTCACCCTCGAGGACAACGGCATCGGCATGAGCCGCGACGACGTCATCGCTCACCTGGGTACCATTGCCAAATCTGGCACTGCCGACTTCATGAAGAACCTCACCGGCGATCAGAAGAAAGACTCGCACCTGATCGGTCAGTTTGGCGTGGGCTTCTACTCGGCATTCATCGTGGCTGACCAGGTCGATGTCTACAGCCGTCGCGCGGGCCAGCCCGCCAGCGAAGGCGTGCACTGGTCGTCCAAGGGCGAGGGCGAGTTTGAAGTCGCGACCATCGACAAGCCTGAGCGCGGTACCCGCATTGTTCTGCACTTGAAAAAGGACGAGCTGGAATTCGCCGATGGCTGGCGCCTGCGCAACGTGGTCAAGAAGTACTCCGATCACATTGCCCTGCCAATTCAGTTGCCCAAGGAACAGACAGCAGCCGAAGGCGAAGAGCAGCCAGCCCAAGAGTGGGAAACCGTCAACCGTGCAAGCGCCCTGTGGACCCGTCCGCGTACCGAGATCAAGGACGAGGAATATCAGGAGTTCTACAAGCACATCGGCCATGACTTCGAAAACCCGTTGGCCTGGAGCCATAACAAGGTCGAAGGCAAGCTTGAATACAACTCGCTGCTGTATGTGCCTGCCCGCGCCCCGTTCGACCTGTACCAGCGTGAGGCGCCGCGTGGCTTGAAGCTGTACGTTCAGCGCGTGTTCATCATGGATCAGGCCGAGTCGTTCCTGCCGCTCTACCTGCGCTTCATCAAGGGTGTCGTGGACTCCAACGACTTGTCGCTGAACGTGTCGCGGGAAATCCTGCAGAAAGACCCGATCATCGATTCGATGAAGACCGCGTTGACCAAGCGCGTGCTGGACATGCTCGAAAAACTGTCCAAGAACGAGCCAGAGCAGTACAAGAGCTTCTGGAAGAACTTCGGTCAGGTGTTGAAAGAGGGCCCGGCCGAAGACTTTGCCAACAAGGAAAAGATCGCTGGCCTGTTGCGCTTCGCGTCTACCCACGACGAAAGCGGCGAGCAGAGCGTGTCGCTGGCCGACTACCTGGCCCGCGCCAAGGAAGGGCAGGACAAGATCTACTACCTCACCGGCGAATCCTACGCGCAGGTCAAGAACAGCCCGCACCTCGAAGTCTTCCGCAAGAAAGGCATCGAAGTGTTGCTGCTGACCGATCGCATCGACGAGTGGCTGATGAGCTACCTGAACGAATTCGACGGCAAGGCGTTCGTGGATGTGGCCCGTGGCGATCTGGACCTGGGCAAACTGGATACCGAAGAAGACAAAAAGGCCCAGGAAGAAGTCGCCAAGGATAAGGAAGGCCTGGTAGAGCGCCTGAAAAGCGCATTGGGCGAAAACGTCGCCGAGGTCCGCGTCTCCCATCGCCTGACGGATTCGCCAGCCATTCTGGCCATCGGCGAGCAGGACCTGGGGCTGCAGATGCGCCAGATTCTGGAAGCCAGCGGCCAGAAAGTGCCCGATTCCAAGCCTATCTTCGAGTTCAACCCGACTCACCCGCTGATCGAGAAGCTCGATCACGAACAGAGCGAGGACCGCTTTGCCGAGCTGTCGCACATTCTGTTCGACCAGGCCGCGCTGGCAGCCGGTGACAGTCTGAAAGACCCCGCAGCCTATGTGCGGCGCTTGAACAAGCTGTTGGTCGAGTTGTCTGCTTGAATTGACGTCTGGCTAAAGCCCGCTTCGGCGGGCTTTTTTCATGGGGCAGCCTTAAGGAGTACAGCATGAGCAAAGTAGTCGTCGAATCACTGGTCCACCACCTGTCCGGCAAGACCTTCGAGAGCCGTTTGGCCTATGAGCCCGGCGCCCTGGGTCGGCCTGGCCTGGTGATGGCGCCCAACTGGATGGGCGTGACAGAAGGGGCCGAGCGCATTGCCAAGGAAGTGGCAGCGCAAGGTTATGTGGTGCTGCTCGTCGATCTCTATGGTCAGACCGTTCGCCCGGCGAATGCCGATGAGGCGGGCGCTGCAATGATGCCGCTCAAAAACGACCGCGGCGAGTTGCGCAGGCGCATGGAAGGCGCCCTTGCGCAGTTGCTGGGCCAGTCCAAGGCTCCACTGAGCCCCGGCAAGGTGGCGACCTTCGGGTTCTGCTTCGGGGGGTGCTGTGCGCTCGAACTGGCGCGTGCGGGGGCTGATCTGCGTGCAGCGATCTCCTTCCACGGCACACTGGACACGCCTGACCCTGAGGATGCCAAACGCATCAAGGGCTCGGTCCTGGTGCTGCATGGCGCATCCGACCCCTTGGTGCCCCAAGAGCAGCTCCCGGCGTTCGAAGACGAAATGAACGCCGCCAAAGTCGATTGGCAACTGGTGAGCTATGGCGGCGCGGTGCATTCGTTCACTGACCCGGATGCCAATGTGCCTGGCAAGACGCAGTACGACCGGCGCACGTCCGAGCGGGCCTTCCGCGCGATGCACAACCTGCTGGCCGAAGTATTCCAGCGCTAGCGCACACGTGATTGGAGCGATGCCAGCGCTGCGTTGATGGCGGGGCTGGCGAACCGCACGATGCCCTTGCAGGTCTAGTAGGTTTGCCCCTTACAAGGAAGCCAACCATGATCGCCAGAGCACTGGCCTGCGTAGCGTTGACCGCCTGGCTTGGCCCAGGTGCCGAGGCCCGTGAATACCGCTACAGCGATGCGCACCTGCATTACGTGGATTTCTTCCAGGAATCCGAAGGTATGCCGGCGCTGCTCAGGGCCATGGACGCTGCAGGCATCGATCAGTCGATGATCTCCGGCATCCCCGTTGCCAAGAAATGGCATGAAGACGAGCCCAAGCGCCCCCGCTATTACGCCGGCGACGATGCCGACGCCTATTGGTACAGTGCCACCGACACTTATGTGGCAGCGGCGCTGCAGCAGTTGTCGGGCGAACAGCGCAAGCGATTCCACCCCTTCCTGACCGGCTTCAATCCAGTCGACAAGAATGCCGTGAGCCATATCGAGCGCATGCTCGACCTTTATCCAGGCCTCTGGCAGGGTATCGGCGAGGTATTCACCCGTCACGATGACCTGACGGCGTTGACCAGCGGTGAAACCCCGCGTGCCAACAACGAAGCCATGACCCGGGTCTATCACCTGGCCGCCGAGCGCGACCTGCCGGTGCTGTTGCATTCCAATATCACCTCCAAGCGCGAGCGTAACCCTTTGTACCTGGCCGAGATCGAAGAGCCCCTGCGCAATCATCCGCATACGCGCTTCATCTGGGCACACGCTGGCAGCAGCATGGAAATTCACCGGCACCAGACACAGATGGATTTTCTGCTGCCCGTGCTGACGCGATTGCTCGAGGATTACCCGAACCTGTACGTGGACCTGTCGTGGAGTGTGCTCAAGCCCTACCTGCTCG
Organism: Pseudomonas sp. SGAir0191; assembly: GCF_002812565.2. NCBI lineage: Bacteria > Pseudomonadati > Pseudomonadota > Gammaproteobacteria > Pseudomonadales > Pseudomonadaceae > Pseudomonas > Pseudomonas sp. SGAir0191. The sequence goes on along the minus strand of NZ_CP025035.2, from coordinate 3,229,702 downwards.
ATGAGCAAGGCGTCCCACGCGAAGCCTGGCTGGCGCTGGTAAAGCGGTATCCGACGCGGTTCATGCTGGGCTCGGATGTGGTCGGCCGCTTCGATAGCCTGGGGGAGGAGATGGACAGTTTCAGGTCATTTCTGGATGCCTTGCCCGAGGACGTGGCCAGGCGCGTGGCCAAGGACAACTTCCTGGCTGTACTGCCCAAGGGGAAATGACACAGGTCACGTCGTGCCCAACGGGATCTTTTTTACAACGTAAATGAAAACGCCCCGAACCAGTCGGGGCGTTTTCTATTGGCGCGTCAGCGAATCACTTGCCTTCCCAGCGCTTGAGCACCAGGGTGGCGTTGGTGCCGCCGAAGCCGAAGCTGTTGCTCATGACCGTATCGATCTTGGCATTTTCTTCGGTCTTGCGCAGGATCGGCAAGTCAGCGACCGCCGGGTCCAGTTCGTCGATGTTGGCCGAGCCGGCGATGAAGTTGTTCTCCATCATCAGCAGGCAGTAGATCGCCTCGTGTACACCGGCAGCCCCCAGGGAGTGACCGGACAAGCTCTTGGTCGAGCTGATCTTCGGTGCATTTTCGCCGAACACTTCACGAACGCCCTTCATTTCGGCAACGTCGCCCACTGGGGTAGAGGTGCCGTGGGTGTTCAGGTAGTCGATCGGGGTATCGACGGTCGACAGCGCCTGCTGCATGCAGCGGATGGCGCCTTCGCCGCTTGGCGCGACCATGTCATAGCCGTCGGAGGTGGCGCCATAGCCGACGATCTCGGCGTAAATCTTGGCGCCACGGGCCAGCGCATGTTCCAGCTCTTCGACCACCACCATGCCACCGCCACCGGCGATGACGAAGCCATCGCGGTCTGCGTCATAGGCACGCGAGGCCAGTTCCGGGGTTTCGTTGCGCTTGGTCGACAGGGCGCCCATGGCATCGAACAGGAACGACTGGCTCCAGTGCTCTTCTTCACCGCCGCCGGCGAACACGATGTCCTGCTTGCCCCACTGGATCTGCTCCAGTGCAGTACCAATGCAGTGGGCCGATGTAGCGCATGCAGAAGAGATTGAGTAGTTGATGCCCTTGATCTTGAACGGCGTCGCCAGGCACGCCGAAACGGTGCTGCCCATGGTGCGGGTTACCCGGTAGGGGCCTACACGCTTGACGCCTTTTTCGCGCAGGGTATCCAGCGCTTCCATCTGGTTCAGGGTCGATGCACCACCGGAGCCGGCAACCAGGCCGGTACGTGGGCTGGAGACCTGCTCTTCGGTCAGGCCCGAGTCCTTGATGGCGTCCTGCATCGCCAGATAGGCGTAGGCAGCCGCATGCCCGACGAAACGGAAGACCTTGCGGTCGATCAGTTCTTCGAGATTGAGGTCGATGGAGCCGGAAACCTGGCTACGCAGCCCCATTTCCTTGTATTCCGGGTTGTAACGAATACCCGGACGGCTGTTGCGCAGGTTTTCGGTGACGGTAGCTTTGTCATTGCCCAGGCACGACACGATGCCCAGACCAGTGATAACGACGCGGCGCATGCGAATAACCCTTAGAAGTTGTCAGTGGAGGTGAACACGCCGACCCGCAGGCCTTCGGCGGTGTAGATCTCGCGGCCATCGACACTGACCGAACCATCGGCGATGGCCATGTTCAGCTTGCCTTTGAGCACGCGCTTGATGTGAATGTTGTAGGTGACGTTCTTGGCGGTGGGCAGCACCTGACCGAAGAACTTCACTTCACCGGAACCCAGTGCACGACCGCGGCCCGGCAGGCCTTGCCAGCCCAGGAAAAAGCCGACCAGCTGCCACATGGCATCGAGGCCCAGGCACCCTGGCATCACGGGGTCGCCTTCGAAATGGCAGGCAAAAAACCAAAGATCAGGATTGATGTCCAGCTCGGCGACCAATTCACCTTTGCCGTACTTGCCGCCTTCTTCACTGATGTGGGTGATGCGATCGACCATCAGCATGTTCGGCGCGGGCAGTTGCGCATTACCTGGGCCGAACAGCTCACCGCGACTGCAGCGCAGCAGGTCTTCCCGAGTAAAGGCGTGTTGTTTGGTCATGCGAGCTCCTCAATAACCCCCTGCGGCAGGGGATGAATCTTCCCGGCCGGCCCGTCACGCATCGCGAGCGGGGCGGCAGCCTACAGGTAGACTATTGCGTTGTAGTGAAAGTCACAGCGCACCTGTCGAAAGAAGTACAGGTGTGCACTGAAACGTCTATTTTCAGGTCCGAAAGGAGTCCTGTCCAGTGTTTAAGACTGCCGCACTTTAGCATTTATCGCCAGTCGCGGTTGCCTGTCCTGGCAGCCAGCGCGCCAGCACCTGCTGCAATTCACTGCGGCGCAGGGGTTTGCTCAGGTAGTCATCCATTCCTGCGGCAAGGCACCGTTCGCGGTCACCCTGCAGCGCATTGGCGGTCAGGGCGATGATCGGTACGTGCGCGCCGTTTGTCAGCAGGCGCAGTTGGCGCGTGGCCTCGTAACCGTCCATGTAGGGCAGGCCACAGTCCATGAAAACGGCGGCGAAACGCTGCAGCCTGACCTGCTCCACGGCCTGCTGGCCGTCATCGGCCGTGCTCACCTCAACGCCCAGGCTGCGCAACATGGCCTCGGTGACGCTCTGGTTGACGGCATTGTCTTCGACCAGCAATACCCTGGTGGGTTCGGTCCAGGCAAGCTGGCCGGGCGGCGCAACGCGGCGGGTCTGGCGCGTCGATGTTGGCAATGCCAGGGGCATCTCCAGCGTAAAGGTCGAGCCATGGCCTTCGAGGCTCTGGCCATGCAGGTGCCCACCCATGCGTTCGGCCAGGGTGCGCGCGATGGACAGGCCCAAGCCGGTGCCGCCGTAGCGACGGGAAATCGAGCTGTCGGCCTGCTGGAAAGCGACGAACATCATTTCCAGTCGATCATTGTCGATGCCAATGCCCGTGTCCTGCACGCTGCATGTCAGCCAGATGCGCTGCTCATCCATCACCTGCCAACGGGCCTCGACCCGCACCTGCCCCTGTTCGGTGAACTTCAGGGCATTACCGATCAGGTTCAGGAGAATCTGCCGGATCCGGGTAGGGTCGCCGTTCACCTGCAACTGGGCGGTGTTCTCGGCCAGGCTCAAGTCCAGCGCCAGCCCTTGTTGCTGCGCTGCATGCTGGAATGACTGGACGCAGTGGGTGATGAGCTCGCCGAGGTTGAAATCGATGTGCTCGAGCTGCAAGGCCGCCCGTTCAATCCGCGAGAAATCGAGGATGTCATTGATGACCCGCAGCAGATGCCCCGTCGACTCGCTCGCCACTGCGGTGTAGTCGGCCTGCTCGCTGCTCATCGAGGTGGTTTCGAGCAATTGCAGCATGCCCAGTACACCGTTGAGCGGTGTGCGCAGCTCGTGGCTCATCATGGCCAGGAAATCGGACTTGGCGCGGTTGGCCTGCTCGGCCTCTTCGCGTGCCTGGATCAGCTGGGCAATGGCTTTCTTCTGCTCGGTACTGGCCTGCTCGAGCGCGTGGGCCAGGTTATTGATGTGCCGGGCCAGATGCCCTAGCTCGCTGTCGTCCACCACCGGAACGGGCGTATCGTAGTGACCCTGCTGGATGGCCTTGACGGCATGGCCCATGTCGCTGATGGGCTTGGCCAGGCTCAGGGCCAGGCGGCGAGCCAGCAGGAAGGTGAAGAGCAGTGCGAACAACGCCAGCACGGCGGCCTTGATCACGATCTCCTGCTGACGCTGGCTGAACGCATCGTCCGACATGCCGACGATGACCCGGCCCAGGTAGTCATCGCCGATGGCCGGGGCAGCCGCCAGGCCTTCCTGAAGGAAATCGCTTTCGAGTCGAATCTGCTGCAGACGAATCGGCGCCTGAAACACCTCCACCTGCTGGGCGCGGTTGGTGCTTTCGTCAGACTGCTCGACGTACACCAAAATATGGTTGCGGCTGTCCTGCACCTCCAGAAAACGCACGTGGGGAATGCTCAGGGTGGCGCGCATCAGGCCTTCTAGCACTTCGTTGTTGCCTGAGATGACCCCGTATTCGGACGCGGGCGCAAGCTGGTTGGCAATCAATTGGCCGGTGTGGTTGAGCTCCTGACGCAAATCCTGGATGCGCACGAACGTGAAGAAGCTGATCAAAAGCAGCGTCAGCAGCAGCGCCGGGCCTAGGCTGATGATCTGTGTGCGCGTATGAATGTCCCAGTTCAGGCCCTTGGTCATGGGGTGCGCTCTCCAGCAGCCAGGGCTTGGGCGGCGGCGTCGGGATCAATGGGCTCCAGGCCCAGCGCCCGTGCCACCTGCTGATTGCCGCTGACCCCGAAATGAGCTGGGTAGAGGCTGCGGGGCCAGCGCGCAGGCGATTGCCCGAGCAAGCTGTCGAGCACGCTCAGCCAATCTTGCTGGTCGCTGTAGGTGCTGGCCAGTGCGCCGGCTCGAACGAACCCGGCATTGGGTCCGATCAAGGCCATTTGACGGCCGTAACTGCTGAGCAACAGGTTTTTTGCTGTCTTGGAATTGTACAGGTCCGGATCATCGAGCCCGAGCAGCACGTCACTGCTGCCCAGAAGGTATTGCAAGGGGCGGCTGTCACGCGGGTCGGGCCACGCATGTGCCACGATCTCCAGGCCAAGCGGTTGCGCGGCACGGCGCAGCTCATCCAGCAGAAACCCACTGTGTTCACCGTACAGCACCCCGATGCGCCTGGCTTGCGGCAACAGGTAGCGGGTCAGGCGCAGTTGCCGATCCAGCGGCGGGTCGCTCCACAGCAAGGTGAGAAACCCGGGGCGTGACTTTCCCAGGCGCTGTTCCACCTGCACCCGGCTGACCCTCATGGCCAGTGCCGGTGGCCCGGCGGTTTGCGACAGGCGCCATTGCAATGCCTCATCGTCCAGCAACACCAGGCGCAGGTCCAGGTTAAGCCGGCCCGGCGCAGGCAGCTCGCTGGCAGCCTGGAAATGCACGTGGTCATTGGGGCGTCGACTTTCCAGGGCAGCGATGAAGCTGCGGATGCCCGGCTGGTCCTGGGCGCCGACCAAAAGGATTTCGCTAGCGGACAACTGCCCCAATGGCCACAGCCATAGCACCAACAGGCGCAGCAACCGAACCATCAGAACTCCAGCTCCGCGCTCAGGCTCAGCCGATGCCGGCTGTCGTAGCGGTTCTGCACGGCCGTGGTGGGCTCATCATCCAGGCGTTGCTGCCACAGGGCTGCCAGTTCCAGGTTGCTCTCGTACACGCGCCAACGCTTGGCCACGCGCAGGTCCAGGCGTTCGTAGCGGTACTGATTGAGGGCATCGTCTCCATAATAGAAAGCACCACTGGACCAGCCGTGGCCCCAGTCCCTCATCCAGCCGACTGAGCCGCTGTTGCTGGCGCTGAGGTTGCGGTCGGCAGGATTGCTGGCCCAGGCGTCGACATGGGCGAAGGTCAAGCGCAGCCGGTCGCGCAGGGTCGGGCGCCAATCGAATTGGGCCTCGCTGCCGCTGAAGCGCGCGCGGTTCGCATTGCTGGCGATGTACTGGTTGTTCTTGAGCGGTTCGCTGATCATGCCGGTGATCTCATCAAAGAACACCTTCAAGTCCATGCTCAGGTCCAGGTCGCTGAAGTAGCCGTTGTAGCCCAGCTCACGCGAGCGCATGTGCTCCTGCTCCAGGTCACCAGGGCCGCGGGTCTTGACGAAGTATTCGCCATGCTGCTGGCCAAAGGCGTAGGGCATCAGGTTCTTTACGGTGTAGCTCCAGTTGACGTTGTTTTCGAACATGTCAGGCGAACGTACCGCCTCGGAATAGACGGCGCGCAGGCCATGGCGCGGGGTGATCAGGTAATTGACCGCCAACCGTGGGGTAAGCGAGCTGCCAGAGAGCCGCGAATCCTCGAACATGGCGCCGCCCTGCACGATCCAGTGCTCGTCGGCTCGCCACTCCAGTTGCCCGAAAAGCCGCCAGGTCTGATCGTCCACGCTGCCATTGAAGTAGGTCTGCGAGTCGGCACGATCATAGCGATAGTTCATGCCGCTGAGCAGGCGCAGGCTGTCGGTCAGGCTGTAGGTGTCCTGGATTTCCAGGTCATAGCGGGTTTCACGCGTGCTCTGGTCGACATCGCCGCACACCACGTCACTGCCGCCCTGGTTGTTCCACTGCTCCTTGATCGCATCGACCAGGGCCTGCTCCTGAGGGTTGCTGCTAGGGGGCGGGTTGTTCGCGCCGCGGGCTACCCGTTCGGCGTAATTGGGGTTCATTTGCCAGAGGCGGGTGAGTTCGGGGCTGAAGGACAACGCCGCGTCGCAGGCCCGCCACACTTGCTGGCGGTCGAAGTGCTGCGCCGAACCCTGGACGTACAGGCTGTGTTCAGCGGCAAAGTCGATGTTCCAGCGCACCGAGCCTGCATAGTCCATGGCCTTGACGTCGGCATCCTTGCCGCGCTGGGTCACGAACGGGAACACTGGCTGGTAGGTATAGGGCCGCTGGTTGGTGCCTTCTTTGGCGGCCAGTTGCCAGTCCAGTGTCTGGTCCTGTGCCAGGGTATGGCTGGCGCTCAGGTTCAAACGTGTGGCGCGGCGGCTGTCACGGTAGTGCTGGCCGAACTGGTCATGGTCGAACCCATCATCCTGCAGGCCCGAGATGGACAGACGCATATCGCCGTTGTCCCAGCCAAAGCCTTGGCTGGCATAGAAGTCGTCGATGCCGTTTTGCCCGCGCGTGACTTTCAGGCGCGTGCCGTGGCTGTCGGCAGGATTACGGGTGAGGATGTTCACCACGGCCATCAGGGCATTGGCGCCATAGCTGACCGTGTTCGGCCCTCTGAACACCTCGATTCGGTCAATGTCTTCCAGCGCCAGCGGGATATCGCTCCAGTCCACCGTCGCCAGCCCGGCCCGATACACCGAGCGGCCGTCGATCAGCACCTGCATGCGGCGCGCTTCGTTGACGTTGCTGCCGTGGTAATTGACGGTCGGTTGATTGCCAGCCAAATAGCCCACCATCATCCCTGGCACGAGCCTGAGCAGCTCGGGGATGTCACGCGCGCCGCTGGCCCGGATCAGGGCGCCGTCGAGCACGGTCATGCTCCCTGGCACCGCAGCCGGGGATTGTTTGAGGCGTGTTGCAGTCAAAACCTGTGGCAGGTCGCTGTTGTCGATGAACAAGTCATCTGCCAGCGCAGGTGCACCGAGCAGGGCGGTCAACAGCAATAGCCGCGGGTAGGGAGGCGAGCCAGGGAGCACAAAGCGGCCTTGTATCGTGGGTAAACCGGCATGGTAAATGAACTTTGCCGTTTTGCCAGTGATCTGCGGCGGTATTGATGCTGGCCGATCAGTGGGCATGCACCTGGCCTGGGCGAGCAATGCCCGACCGGCCTTGGCGCCGGGTAGGTGACCCGTATAATGCGCCGGTCGCCATTTATTTTAGGTGTTAACGGATTGGATATGACTGATCAGCAACCTGTTGCAGTTCTGGGCGGCGGCAGCTTCGGCACGGCCGTGGCAAACCTGCTGGCACAGAACGGTGTGCCAGTGCGCCAATGGATGCGCGACCCGGCACAGGCCCAGGCGATGCGCGAGCATCGCGAGAACCCGCGCTACCTCAAGGGCATTGGGCTGCACGAAGGGGTAGAGCCGGTCAATGACCTGCTGGCCACGCTTCAGGCGTGCGACCTGATTTTCGTGGCCTTGCCCTCCAGTGCCTTGCGCAGCGTATTGGCGCCACATGCCGACCTGCTGCGTGGCAAAGGACTGGTCAGCCTCACCAAAGGGATCGAGGCCCAGACGTTCAAGCTGATGAGTCAGATCGTCGAGGAGATCGCCCCGCAGGCGCGCATAGGTGTGCTCTCCGGGCCTAACCTTGCCCGGGAAATTGCCGAGCACGCCCTGACTGCCACTGTGGTGGCCAGCGAAGACGAGCGCCTGTGCCAACAGGTGCAGGCTGTGCTGCATGGCAGGACCTTCCGCGTGTATGCCAGCAGCGACCGTTTTGGCGTGGAACTCGGTGGCGCCCTGAAGAACGTCTACGCCATCATCGCTGGCATGGCCGTGGCGCTTGGCATGGGCGAGAACACCAAGAGCATGTTGATTACCCGCGCACTGGCCGAGATGACCCGCTTTGCGGTCAGCCAGGGCGCCAACCCCATGACCTTCCTGGGCCTGGCCGGCGTGGGCGACCTGATCGTCACCTGCTCCTCACCCAAGAGTCGTAACTACCAGGTGGGCTACGCGCTCGGCCAGGGGCTGAGCCTGGATGAGGCGGTGAGTCGGCTGGGGGAAGTGGCAGAGGGCGTCAACACCCTCAAGGTACTCAAGGCCAAGGCCCAGCAGGCGCAGGTGTACATGCCCCTGGTCGCCGGCCTGCATGCCATCCTGTTCGAAGGCCGCACGTTGAATCAGGTGATCGAGCACCTGATGAGCGCCGAGCCGAAGACCGATGTCGATTTCATTTCCACCAGCGGCTTCAACTGAACCCTGATAACCCTGGCAAACGGCAAGGAGCGACACATGAACGATACCCCTGAACATGCCCAGCGCGAGTCCCTGATCCTGCGCGTGGTCTGGATGCTGGTTTTCCTGGTGGTCTGGCAATTGGCCGAGTTGCTGCTGGCCGGCCTGGTAGTAGTCCAGTTGATCTATCGACTGATCTACGGTGCGCCCAGCGCCAGCGTGATGGACGTTGGCGATAGCCTGAGCCAGTACCTGGCTCAGATCGGACGTTTCGGCACCTTCCATACCGATCAGAAGCCCTGGCCGTTTGCCGATTGGCCAGCACCACGCCCGGCGGACGGCGAGGCGCCCCATATGGCGCGCGCGCCTGCGCCTGCTGAACCTGACCGAGAGCCCAAGCTGTGAACCTGTGGGTGTTGCGCCACGGTGAAGCCGAGCCGCGAGCCACCCGCGATGCCGAGCGGCGCTTGACCGCGCACGGTCGCGAGCAGGTTCTGCACAGCGCCGCACACCTGGCAGGCAAGCCACTGCAGGCGATCATTGCCAGCCCTTATGTTCGGGCGCAGCAGACCGCTGCGTTGGTCCATGAGGCGCTGGGGTTTAGCGAGCCGGTACGCACGGTGCCGTGGCTGGCCCCCGAGAGTGATGTGCAACACGCGATCGGCCAGATCGAACGCCTTGGTCTGGATCACGTGCTGTTGGTCAGCCACCAACCGTTGGTCGGCCACCTGGTCGGGCTGCTCGAACACGGTCACCTGCAACGGCCGGCAGCCATGGGCACGGCTAGCCTGGCGGAACTTGAGGGGGATTGGCCCCTGGCGGGATTGATGACGCTGCGCGCCTTGCACATGTCCTGCTGATTGCCCGGTGGCTTCGTCATACAGGTTTGCAATGGAGGCAACTGGCATTTTTGTCAGTTGTTTCAATCGATTGCGACTTGCTAGCTTAGTCACAAAGAGCATGCATAAGGTTGGGTCGATGACGGGCGAAATGTGGAAATTGTTGTGCTCGCTGAACCTGCAAACCACCACGGAGAAGGTCGAGCAAGGCATCGCCCTGGACCACGCCCAGCACAGCTTGCTGCGGGAGGTCGCCGACGCCAAGTTCTATCACCTGATGCGCAAGATCGAGGCGAACACGGCGCTTGAGGAAGGTCGACGCCAGCAGGCCGAGCAGGAACTGCTTGCCTTGCAGCTAGCCTGCACCCGCGTTGCCCACCTGATACAAACCAGCTGCCTGGCGCTGCGCAGATTGGATCTGGACGCTGAAGACCAACGTCTGGCGCGCGAGGTGCTGGAAAGCCATCAAGCCTTCATCAAGGCGTGTCTGCGCCGCTCGCTGGGTAGCTTTGATCGATCGGCATGACCTGATCGCCCTTGCCGATGACCTTTCCGAACGTTGCCTGGGGCTTGGTGGACAACCACAATGGGCCACTCTCTGCGCCCGGAAGCCCACCATGCCGCAACCGATATTCTTTGCCCATGCCAATGGGTTTCCGTCGGCAACCTACGGTAAGTTGTTCGCCGCCCTGGCGCCGGACTACTCTGTGCAGAGCTTGCCCCAGCACGGCCATGATCCGCGTTTTCCGGTAGACGCCAACTGGCAGAGCCTGGTGGACGAGCTGTTGTACCACCTTGAGCAGCAGCCAGGCCCCGTCTGGGGCGTGGGACATTCGCTAGGGGGTGTTCTGCATTTGCATGCCGCCCTGCGGCGACCTGAGCTTTACCGGGGCGTGATCATGCTCGACTCGCCCGTGCTGACCCGCGCAGACCAGTGGCTGCTGCGTGCTGCCAAGCACCTGGGCTTGATCGACCGCATTACCCCGGCCGGCCGGACGCTAGGTCGGCGCGCCGAATTCGAAGATCGGCGCAGTGCCCGCTCCTATTTCGCCAGCCGATCACTGTTCCGCCACTTCGACCCCGACTGCCTGGATGCCTACGTCGAACATGGCCTGCACGAGCATCAGCACGCGCTGTGCCTGCGCTTCGATCCTGCTACCGAAATCAGCATCTATCGCAACGTACCCCACCTGAGCCCTGCGCCTGTCCAGCAGTTGCACCTGCCGCTGGCCATGGTCCGTGGTCAGGCCAGTACCGTGGTGCGTCGTCATCATGCCTTGGCGGTACGGGGCATGCCGAAGGGGGAATACCACAGCGTTCCGGGTGGCCACATGTTCCCGCTTGAGCACCCGGAAGATACCGCCAGCCTGATCAAGGGCCTGTTCGATCGGTGGGGTCAGGCATGAACGTGCAGGTCGAAGACATACGCTTGAACCTTGGCCATATCGAGCTGGCCGGCCACGTGTTCGGCCCCGAGGACGGCCTGCCGGTGATCGCATTGCACGGCTGGCTGGACAACGCCAACAGCTTCGCGCGCCTGGCGCCCCGCCTTCGGAGCCTGCGCATCGTGGCCTTGGACATGGCCGGTCATGGCCATTCGCAACATCGTCCGCCGGGTGCCGGCTATGCGCTGGCCGACTACGCCTACGACATTGTGCGCGCAGCCGAGCAACTTGGCTGGGAGCGCTTCGCCCTGCTGGGGCATTCACTTGGCGCCATCATCAGCGTGCAACTGGCCGCCGCACTGCCCGAGCGTGTCAGCCACCTGGCGCTCATCGATGGCCTCATCCCGCCTACCGGCGAGGAGCAGGAGGCTGCCGAGCGGCTGGGGATGGCGCTGCGCGCACAAATGCGCCTCGATACCAAGCGCAAGTCGGTGTACAGCACCCAGGACCAAGGGGTGGAGGCACGCATGAAGGGCATGGTCGCGGTGAGCCGCGAAGCGGCCGAGCTGCTGGCCCAGCGTGGGCTGATGCCCGTGGCCGGTGGCTACAGCTGGCGCAGCGACAGTCGCCTGACCTTGCCCTCGCCGGTGCGCCTGACGCAAGCCCAGGCGATGGCCTACGTGCGGCACGTCAAGTGCCCCGGCTGCCTGGTGGTGGCAGCGCAGGGTATGCTGGCGCGTCGCGAGGGGTTGCTTGAGCAGCTACCCTTTGAACAGGTGACCTTGCCCGGTGGCCATCACCTGCACCTGAACGATGAGCAGGGCGCAACGCTTGTAGCAGACTGTTTCAATCGCTTCTTTGGCTTTGCTTGACTTGCACCGGACAAGTGTCGAGGCTTGGCGGGTTGATCAGGGAGACAACCATGCAATTGCCAGACATGTACATGCTTCACCTTGACGCCGAGCGCCGCGTGGGCCGCCTATGAATGCGCCTGCCGCCTTGCGTTGCCTGTTGGCCGTCAGCGCGCTGCTCGCCAGCACCACGCTCTGGGCCGGCAGCCTGCCAGTGCCAGTGGACGCCAAGGTTGTCGATCAGCGCCCGGCTGTGGAGCAGGAGCGCGTCTATCCATTGGGGCCACTGCGCAAGATCAGCGGCCGCCTGCGAGTGGAGGATAAAGTAGAGAGCCGTGGCCAGGTCAGTTCCACCACCTATGAGCTGCCGGTTGAGCGCTCTGCGCGGGAGGCTTTCACGCGCGCGCGCGAGGCCTTGCAGCAAGACGGCGGGTACCCGTTGTTCTGGTGCCAGGGCCGCGACTGTGGCGAGGCTAGCCTGTGGGCCAACGATGTCTTTGCCAATGCTCGGCTCAATGGTGGCGATGAGCGCCAGGCGTTCATCCTGCTGCGCCGCTCTGCCGAGCAGGCCGATACGTTGGTCGCACTCTACAGCGTGACCCGTGGTAATCGCCGGGCCTACCTGCATGTGGAGGAGTTCGTCGCCGCCAGCCCGTTGGGTGAACTGCTGCCTACTGCTGCAACCGTGCTGCGTGAAATGCGTGACACCGGCAAGCTCGATTATCCTGATCTGAGCGAGCCGCAGCCGGCCTGGGCAACCCTGCTTGCACGCAGCCTCAACCTGGACAGCACCTTGCGCGCCACCCTGAGCGGTGCCCAGGCCGAGGCCTGGCGTGAAGCGCTGATAAAGGCCGGTGTACGCAGCGCTCGCCTGGAACTCGGCGATTCGCCCACCGATGGCCTGCACCTCGAACTGATCCGTTGACGGGCAAGACCATGGTTGACAATGATCGCCTGCTGATCCAGATCCTTTTGCTGGCATTGCTAGGCGCCGGCCTGTGGGTCATGGCCCCCTTCATTTCGGCGCTGCTGTGGGGCGCCATCCTCGCATTCGCCAGCTGGCCCTTGATGCGGTTCCTGACCCGCGTGCTGGGTGGGCGCGAAACCCTTGCCGCCGGATTGTTGACCAGCGCCTGGATCCTCATCGTGGCGCTGCCCTTGGTCTGGCTGGGCTTCAACCTGGCCGACCACATTCGTGATGCGACCTTGTTCGTGCGTGATGTGCAGGTCGATGGCCTGCCGGATGCGCCTGTGTGGCTGGTCGACATCCCGTTGGTAGGCGAACGCATGGCCAGCTGGTGGTCGTCGCTGGACCAGCAGGGCGCCGCGCTGCTGGCATCGGTCAAACCCTACTTGGGGCAGGTGGGCAACTGGCTCCTGGCCCGCAGCGCGCAGATCGGCAGTGGCGTGCTGGAACTCACCCTGAGCCTGGTCTTCGTGTTCTTCTTCTACCGCGACGGGCCGCGGCTCTCGGCGTTCGTGCTTCGGCTGCTGCACCGGCTGACCGGCGAGCGCGCCGAGTATTACCTGAACCTGGTGGCCGGCACGGTCCAACGGGTGGTCAATGGCGTGATCGGTACGGCGGCGGCGCAAGCCCTGCTCGCGTTGATCGGCTTTCTCATCGCAGGCGTGCCGGGTGCCATCGTGCTTGGTTTGATCACCTTCATGCTCAGCCTGATCCCCATGGGCCCGCCGCTGGCCTGGCTGCCGGTGACCGGCTGGCTGATCTGGAAGGGTGAGTACGGCATGGCGATCTTCATGGGTATCTGGGGCACCTTCGTGATCAGTGGCGTGGACAACGTGCTCAAGCCCTACCTGATCAGCCGTGGCGGCGACTTACCGCTGGTGATCGTGTTGCTCGGCGTGTTCGGCGGCCTGATTGCCTTCGGCTTCATCGGCCTGTTCATCGGCCCGACGTTATTGGCCATCGGCTACAGCCTGCTGCTGGACTGGAGCCGCAACGTGCAGCCTACCCCGACTGCCTAGGCCTGCCGCCTGGTCGAGCATGTTTCTTTACGTGTTCTTTATGCCAGGCCTGCCCCCACGATCTCGAGCCTTTACGCTGGCCTGACCGAAAATCCCCATAAAGCGGCCGCAGCCGCATCAACGGGGATTGATTCATGAACTTGCTCGAAGGGTTGTCACTGCTGATCGCGGTGGCCATGGCGATGTACCTGCTGACGGCGCTACTACGCGCCGATCGCAGCTAAGGGGACGCCAATGCACGCCTACGATATCGCCTTGCTGATGGCCTTCTTCGCCATTGTCCTGCTACCGGCCCCTTGGCTGGGAAGGTTCTACTTCAATGTCATGGAAGGCCGGCGCACCTGGCTTACGCCATTACTGGGACCGATCGAAAATGCCTGTTATCGGGTGGCCGGGGTCTGCCCATCGCAGCAGCAGGGCTGGCGGCACTATGCCCTGGCGCTTCTGACCTTCAATTTGGTTGGGTTCCTACTGCTGTTCGGCGCGCTGTTGGCCCAAGGCCTTCTGCCATTGAATCCGCAGCGCTTACCCGGCCTTGAGTGGTCGCTGGCCTTCAACACCGCGGTCAGCTTCGTGACCAACACCAACTGGCAGGCCTACAGTGGCGAGGCCTCCATCAGCTACCTGAACCAGATGCTCGGCCTGACCGTGCAGAACTTCGTCAGTGCGGCCACGGGCCTGGCCGTGCTGGTAGCCTTGTGCCGTGGTATCGCCCGTCGCAGCAGTGCGGCCTTGGGCAATTTCTGGGTGGACATGACCCGGGCCACGCTTTATGGGCTGTTACCTCTGTCCCTGCTACTGGCGCTGCTGTTGGTGTGGCAGGGCGTGCCCCAGACCTTCAGCGACTATGCCCATGCCCTGACATTGCAAGGGGCCGAGCAGCTGATCCCGCTCGGCCCGGCAGCCAGCCAGATTGCGATCAAGCAACTGGGTACCAACGGCGGTGGCTTCTTCGGCGTCAACTCGGCGCATCCGTTTGAAAACCCGACAGCGTGGAGCAACCTGTTCGAGGTGTCGGCGATCATCCTGATTCCCGTGGCGCTGGTGTTCATGTTCGGCCATTACGTGAAAGACCTGCGCCAGAGCCGCGCCATTGTGGCCTGCATGCTTGCATTGTTTCTGGTCGGCGGCGCATCGGCTTTGTGGTCCGAACACCAGCCCAACCCGGCGCTGCACGTCAGCGAGGTGGAGCAGGCAGCCCCTCTGGAAGGCAAGGAAAGTCGCTTCGGTACCACGGGTTCGGTGTTGTGGACAGTCACTACCACGGCAGCCTCCAACGGTTCGGTCAATGCCATGCACGACAGCCTCAACCCACTGACCGGCATGGTGGCCATGGTCAACATGATGGTCGGCGAAGTCATCTTCGGCGGCGTCGGGGCAGGCCTGTACGGCATGTTGCTGTTCGTGCTGATCGCAGTGTTCCTGTGCGGGCTGATGATCGGCCGCACGCCGGAGTACCTGGGCAAGAAGCTTCAAGCCCGCGAGGTACAGCTGTTGGTGGCGACCTTGCTGGTGATGCCGGTCGGCGTGCTGGTACTGGCCGCCGTCGCTGCCAGCCTGCCAGGGCCGGCCGCAGCGGTGAGCAACCCTGGCGCCCATGGCTTCAGCCAGTTGCTTTATGCCTATACCTCCGGGGCCGCCAATAACGGGTCGGCCTTCGCAGGCTTTGGCGCCAACACGGTGTTTCACAACCTCATGATCGGTCTGGCGATGCTGATCGGCCGTTTCGGTTACATCCTGCCTGTCCTGGCGCTGGCTGGGAGCCTGGCAGCCAAGCCACAGGCACCTCAAGGCCCCAACAGCTTTCCCACCCATGGGCCACTGTTCACCCTCCTGCTGCTGCTGACCATCCTGCTGGTAGGCGGGCTGACCTTCCTGCCGACCTTGGCCTTGGGGCCGATTGCCGACCATTTGAGCCAGGCCTATTGAGAGATGACCATGAACATGCCCATTCCAGAGATCAAGGCCCAACCAGACGCAGCAGCCCAGACGCGGCTGGCCGCGCTGTGGCGGCCGGCGTTGCTGCAGGCGTTGCTCAAGCTCGATCCACGTCAGCTCAAACGCTCACCGGTCATGCTGGTGGTGGCCATTACGGCCTTACTGACCACCGTGTTGTGCCTGGCCCCGGCCAATGGCGTCACCCCAGGCGTTGCGGTGCAGATCGCAGCCTGGCTGTGGTTCACCGTGCTGTTCGCCAACTTCGCCGAGGCCCTGGCCGAAGGCCGGGGTAAAGCCCGGGCCGACAGCCTCAAAGCCGGCAGCCAGGGGCTCTCGGCCAGGCGTCGCAATCCGGATGGCAGCTTCGACAACGTGCCGGCCGTATCCCTGCGCAAGGGTGATGTAGTCCGGGTGGAGGCTGGCGAGATGATCCCCGCCGACGCCGAGGTGATAGAAGGTATCGCTGCCGTCAACGAGGCAGCCATCACCGGGGAATCTGCGCCCGTCATTCGGGAGTCAGGTGGCGATCGTTCGGCGGTGACCGGCAATACCCGTCTGGTGTCGGACTGGCTGCTGATCCGCATCGCCAGCAACCCCGGTGACTCCACCCTGGACCGTATGATCGCCCTGGTCGAGGGCGCGCGCCGGCAGAAAACGCCCAACGAGATCGCCCTGGACATGCTGTTGATCGGCCTGACCTTGGTGTTTCTGATCGTGGTGGTGACCTTGCAACCCTTTGCTCACTTCGCTGGGGGCAGCTTGCCGCTGATTTTTCTGGCCGCGTTGCTCGTCACACTCATTCCCACCACCATCGGCGGCTTGCTCTCTGCCATCGGCATCGCCGGCATGGACCGCCTTGTGCGCCTCAACGTCATCGCACGTTCAGGGCGCGCCGTGGAAGCCGCAGGCGACGTGCACACCTTGATGCTGGACAAGACCGGTACCATCACCTTCGGCAACCGCCGCTGCAGCGCACTGTACGCCGCGCCCGGTGTGACCGCCCGTGAGCTGGGGGAGGGGGCCTTGCTGGCTTCGCTGGCCGATGACACGGCAGAGGGCAAGTCGATCGTCGAGTACCTGCACCAGCTTCATGATTTCGTCGAACCGGCGGCCGGGCACTACCAACCGGTAGCCTTCACGGCCCAGACACGCCTCTCTGGTATCGACCTGGGGCCACGTCGTTATCGAAAAGGCGCCGTCGATGCGCTCCTTGACTTCGTCGAGATGCCGCGTGCGGACATGCCAACAGCCCTTGCCCGAGAGGTAGAGCGCATTGCCCAGTCAGGCGGTACGCCGTTGCTGGTGTGCCTCGACAAGCGTCTGCTGGGCGTGATTCACCTCAAGGATGTGGTCAAGCCTGGCATTCGCGAACGCTTTGCCGAACTGCGCAAGCTGGGTATCAGGACCGTCATGGTCACTGGCGACAACCCGCTCACGGCAGCCGCCATCGCGGCCGAAGCGGGCGTGGATGATGTGTTGGCAGAGGCAACACCGGAGAAAAAACTGGCGCGCATTCGCCAGGAGCAGCAAGACGGCCGTCTGGTGGCCATGTGCGGCGATGGTGCCAACGACGCGCCAGCTCTGGCCCAGGCGGATGTGGGTATGGCCATGAACGATGGCACCCAGGCTGCACGGGAGGCGGCCAACATGGTCGATCTGGACAGCGACCCGACCAAACTGTTGGACGTGGTGCAGGTTGGCAAGGCGCTGCTCATCACCCGTGGGGCGTTGACGACCTTTTCCATCGCCAACGACGTGGCCAAGTACTTCGCCATCCTGCCAGCGTTGTTCGCGGTGATTTATCCGCAGCTGGGGGTGCTCAACGTCATGCAGCTGGCAAGCCCGCAGAGCGCGATCCTGTCGGCCATCGTGTTCAACGCACTGATTATCGTCGTGCTCATTCCGTTGGCCTTGCGTGGGGTGCAGGTACAGGCTGCCAGTGCTGCGCAGCTGCTCAGGCGCAACCTGCTGATCTACGGGCTGGGCGGCATCATCGTACCGTTCGCCGGCATCAAGGTCATCGACCTGTTGCTCAACGCCTTGCACCTGGTCTGAGGAGGCCATCATGACTGCATACCTACGCCCGGCTCTGAGCCTGGTTCTGTCGATGACCTTCCTGACAGGTGCGCTGTACCCCCTGGCAGTCACCGGTATTGCCCAGGTGGCGTTCCCCTACCAAGCCAATGGTAGCCTGGTGCAAGACGAGCAGGGTCGCGTGCGCGGCTCTGCCTTGATCGCCCAGCGCTTCGAGGGTGACGGTTGGTTTCATTCCCGTCCCTCGGCAGGTGATTTCGCGACCGTGGCCAGCAGCGCCAGCAACCTTGCCCCTGGCAACCCAGCCTTGATGCAGCGTGTTCAGGCACAGGCAGCCGCGCTGCACCAGCCAGAGCAGGGGCCGGTCCCACTGGCGCTGGTCACAACATCGGGCAGTGGGCTGGACCCACACCTGCCGCCGCTGGCCGTGGCCTATCAGTTGCCACGGGTAGCCGCCGCCCGACATCTACCCATCGAACGCTTGCAGCGTCTGCTCGAAGCCGCCACGCTGCGCCCATTGGTGGGCCCTGCGGTGGTCAACGTCCTGGCCCTGAACCAGGCGCTGGAAAGGATGAGCCGTTCGGGCCAGGGCCTGTGACCCTTGCTGTGAAGGAAACCCCATGAGTGATTCCGACCGCGCCGATGCGCTGCTGGCAGATTTCCCAAAGCCGGGGCGAGGGCGGCTGAAGGTTTTTCTTGGCGCCGCGCCCGGTGTCGGCAAGACCTTCGCCATGCTCACCCACGCCCATGCCCAGCAGCGCATGGGCCGCCAAGTGCTGGTAGGCGTGGTCGAAACCCACGGGCGTGCCGAAACCGAAGCCCTGTTGGCGGGCCTGCCCCAGCAACCGCTGTTGCGCACCCGTTACCGGGGCGTGACCCTGCACGAAATGGACCTGGATGGGGTGCTCAGTACCCCGGGCAGCCTTGTGCTGGTGGACGAACTGGCTCACAGCAACGCGCCGGGCAGCCGCCACGCCAAGCGCTGGCAGGATGTGCAGGAACTGCTAGCCGCTGGTATCGACGTCTACACCACAGTCAATGTCCAGCATCTGGAGAGCCTCAACGACAAAGTGCGCGACATCACCGGTGTTTTGGTGCGTGAAACGGTGCCGGACTGGGTGGTGCACGAAGCGTTCGACCTGTTGCTGGTGGACCTGCCGCCACGCGACCTGCTCGAACGGCTGCGCGAAGGCAAGGTGTACGTGCCTGAGCAAGCGAGGGCGGCCATCGACGCATTCTTTTCCCAGCGCAACCTCAGCGCGCTGCGGGAACTGGCCATGCAGGCCGCTGCCGCCCAGGTCGATACCGACGCCGCCCAGGGCTATCGCCAGGGCGGCACTGCAGCGCCAGCGCTGCGCGGGCGCTTGCTGGTCGGGGTAGATGGCGACGACCAGGCCGAGCGCCTGGTGCGTCATGCCAGCCGCGTGGCGCAGCGTCGGCACTTGCCCTGGAGCCTGGTCCACGTGGACAACGGGCGCCTGCACGACGAGAACGGGCGCCAGCGAATACAAGCCGCCCAGCAACTGGCCGAGCGCCTGGGTGGGGAGGTGGTCGTGCTGCGCGCTGCGGAGGTGGCTCGTACGCTGATCGAGCATGCCCGAGAGCGGCGTGCCAGCCTGGTACTGGTAGGGCAGTCCCGTGACCGGTGGCGCCGCCGACTGTTCGGCGCAGGTGTCGCTGCACGGCTGCTGCGGGGTTGTCATGGTCTGGAGGTCAATGTGCTCGATCGCGACGTCCAGCGCTCGGCACCCAAGCCCGCAGCCCGGTATGTGTGGGCATGGCGACATTACCTGTTGGCGCTGGCCGCGACCGTCCTGGCGGCGGGCCTGGCCTGGGCGGTGACCAGCGTGCTGGCGTTGCCCAACATTTCCCTGGTGTTTCTAGCAGCGGTGCTGCTGGTGGCAGTGCGCACCAGCCTTGGGCCCGCCCTGGCTTGTGCGATGCTGTCCTTCCTGGCGTACGATTATCTGTTCATTGCGCCCAACTTTTCCCTGAGTATCCAGCGCGAAGAGGACGTGCTGACCCTGGTGTTTTTCCTGCTGATGGCCGCGCTCACGGGTAACCTTGCCGCGCGCCAGCGCAGTCAGTTGCAGGCCCTGCGTGAAACCCAGGCGCAAACCATCCAGTTGCTGGACCTGTCTCGCCGCCTGACCGGAGCCACGGACCGTCAGGCGGTGCTGGAGGCTGCGCACCAGCACCTCGATGGCCGGCTTGGCTTGCAGGTCTGCATCCTGCAGCGCGACGAGCATGGCCAACTGCACGTAGCCAGCGGCGACCCCACTTCTTTTACCGATAACGAGCGCGCAGCGGCGCAGTGGGCCTGGCAGCACGACCAGGCGGCCGGATTTGGCAGCGATACACTGCCCGAAGGGCGTTGGTGGTGGTGGCCCTTGACCGTGGACAGCCAGCCTTTGGCCTTGATGGGCGTGGCTCAGTGCGCAGGCCAGGCGCTCAGTGGCCCCGAGCGGCGATTGCTGCGTGGCTTGGCGCAGCCAGTGGCCCAGGCCCTGGCCCGGGCACAGCTGTCCGAGCAGTTAGAGGCGGCGCGTCTGCACGGCGAGACCGAACAGCTGCGCAGTGCATTGCTGGCCTCCGTATCCCACGACTTGCGCACGCCGCTCACGTCCATGCGCGGCAGCATCGACAGCTTGCTGGCGTTGGGCGAGGCCATTGCCGAATCGGACCGACGTGAGCTGCTTGAAGGCACCCGCGACGAAGCCGAGCGGTTGGACCGCTATATCCAGAACCTGCTGGACATGACCCGCTTGGGGCACGGCAGTCTCAAACTGGCCCGCGACTGGGTAGCGCCTGCCGACATCGTGGGCAGCGCGCTGCATCGACTGCGGGCCGTGCTGGCACCCCTGAACCTCGATACCCAGGTGCCGGCCAACTTGCCACTGCTGTTCGTGCATGCCGCGTTGATCGAACAGGCCCTGGTCAACGTGCTTGAGAACGCCGCACGGTTTTCGCCTGCTCAGGGGCGCCTGCGTGTTGAGGTGACGGTGCACGACCAGCAGCTGCATATCGCCGTCAGCGATGAAGGCCCAGGCATCGCCCTGGCGGACCGGGACAAGGTCTTCGACATGTTCTACACCGCTGCACGCGGTGATCGCGGTGGCCAGGGCACGGGCCTGGGCTTGGCGATCTGCCAGGGCATGGTCGGGGCCCATGGCGGTCAGGTCAGGGTTGGCGAGGGCATCGATGGTGTTGGCACCTGCATGACCTTATGCTTGCCGCTGCCTACCCAACCGGACACCGGAAGCGACGTGCCATGAGCCAGACCGCCACCTTGCTGGTCATCGATGACGAGCCTCAGATCCGCAAATTCCTGCGCATCAGCCTGGCTTCCCAGGGCTATAAAATCCTTGAAGCGGAGAACGGCACCCAGGGGCTGGCGCAGGCTGCCTTGGGTAAGCCTGACCTGGTGGTCCTCGACCTTGGCCTGCCGGACATGGACGGGCAGCAGGTGCTGCGCGAACTGCGCCAGTGGAGCACGGTGCCGGTGATGGTCTTGTCAGTACGCGCCAGCGAAGTACAGAAGGTCGACGCCCTGGACGCCGGCGCCAATGACTATGTGACCAAGCCGTTTGGCATTCAGGAGTTTCTTGCACGCGTTCGTGCCCTGCTCAGGCAGGTGCCGCAGATGGGCAGCGCACCGGCCCGCATCAGCATCGGACCGCTGACCGTCGATCTTGCCTTGCGACGCGTGACCCTGGAAGACGCCGATGTGACCTTGACCCGCAAGGAATATGCACTGTTGGCGCAACTCGCGAGCCATCCCGGGCGCGTTATCACTCAGCAGCAACTGCTCAAGGACATCTGGGGGCCAACCCATGTGGGTGACACGCATTACTTGCGCATCGTGGTCGGGCACCTGCGGCAGAAGCTTGGCGACGACCCGATGGCGCCGCGCTTCATCGCCACCGAGGCAGGGGTAGGGTACCGATTGCTCGCGCCGGTGCAGTGAGCGGCCTGGCTCAGGCCCTGGGCGGGTCCTTTTCGAATAGCTTGCGGACACTGTCCAGGTAGTGCCTTGCGCCGAGGCCCAAGGGTCGAGGCTTGATCCAGAT
Source organism: Pseudomonas sp. SGAir0191 (assembly GCF_002812565.2). Lineage (NCBI taxonomy): Bacteria > Pseudomonadati > Pseudomonadota > Gammaproteobacteria > Pseudomonadales > Pseudomonadaceae > Pseudomonas > Pseudomonas sp. SGAir0191. Next base: position 3,208,202 of record NZ_CP025035.2, on the reverse strand, counting down.
GATGTCCACCCACAGGCGCAGGCGACTGGCCATATTGTCAAAGCGCACCTCAGCCAGCGCGCCCGAGGCGATGAGCGGCTCGACCAGGGGCTGCGGCAGATAGGCCCAGCCAAGGCCTGAGTGCACCAGGTCCAGTGTGGCCAGGTAGCTATCGGTCAGCCAGATGCGCCGGGACAGCACCATGCGCGGGTCGGAGCCGGTGGGGTTGCCGGAGGCGACGATGATCTGCCGCTGTTCGGCGAAGGTTTCTTCGGGCAGGGGCAAGGCGCCCTGCATGCCGGCGGGGTGACGGGGGGAGGCGACTGCCACCAGTAGCTGACTGCCGGCTTCGAGAAACGACTCACGCTCATCGATACCTGGGCGTTCGAAGACCAGTGCCAGTTGCACGGTGCCGTCATGCAGCAAGCGGATGGCCTCGCGCTGGCTGGCCGAGCGCACCTCCACTTCCAGGCCAGGAAAGGCCTGCGCCAAGGCGTGTAGTGGTTGGCTCCAGGGCCCTGTTTGCAGTTCGGGTGCCATGGCGATGGTCAGGCGTTTTTCCAACCCTTGATGCAGTTGCAGGGCCTGAGCATCGAGCAGGTTCAGCTGGCAGATCACCTGCCTGGCCTGCGACTCCAGCGCCAGCGCTGCGCTGGTGGGTAAGGCTTTGCGGGTGGTACGGTCGAACAGCGGCAGGTCCAGTTCTGCCTCCAGTTGCGCGATGGCCATGCTGATGGCGGATGGCACCCGGCCTAGCTTGCGCGCTGCGGCGGAAAAAGACCCGGCCTCCAGCACGGCCAGGAAGATCGTCAGGGAGTCACTGGTGAAGGCCATGCGGGTGCCTGCTGATGAGCCGATTGGGTGGGGCGAGGGTAATGCTGGGGCGGGGAGATTGCTACCGCCTACCGGGCCTTCAATGCCCATCTATTAGATTCGTCCTGGAAATGTAGCTACAGTTTAAGCCCAAGATGCCGTTGCCGTTGCCGTTGCCGTTGCCGTTGCCGTTGCCGTTGCCGTTGCCGTTGCCGTTGCTTTGGCTTTTGCTTCTAAGCGCGCGGTAGCTCAGGCGCCGCAGATCGCGACTTCAGGAGGCCGAGCGCAGGGCTTGCGGAGGGAGGTGACAGGCATGGATGCCTGTCAAGCGCTGGGCCCCAGGATGGGGCCTGCAGCGCGGTCCTCCCGGGAGCAAGCCCGGAGCGAGGGAACCCCGAAGCGCAGCGTAGGGGCCGGATGATAGGAGCAGGCGGTTTTTGCTTACTTTTTGACAAGACAAAAAGTAAGCCGCCGTAAGGGCGGAAAGGTGACTGTGCGCCACCCTCGCCAATGAATATCAACTTGCTGTATGCGCCCACGCTTTAAAGTTTAAAGTTTAAAGTTTAAAGTTTAAAGTTTGATTGCGTTGGCGTGGGTATTGAAAGAGAGCATAGTCCATTTGCGATGGCGACGCTTAGTCACCTTTTCGCCATTACGTGAACTGACCCCCGAATGTTGGACACCTATCTCACCGGAGGGTGTTCCATGACGAAATACAACCTGGCGCTCAAACAGGCACTCATCGAAGAGTGCCTTTCTGCTCCTAGCATTCATGAAGTGGCGCTAAAGCATGACCTCAGTCCATCGATGCTACGTCGGTGGGTAAAGGGCTATGAAAAACACGGCGCAGCCGGTTTAAGTGCCAAGTACAGCCGCTACGATGCCCAGTTCAAATTGAAGGTTTTGCAGTGCATTGAGCAAGAAGGATTGTCTGCCCAGCAAGCCTGCATCCAGTTTGATATTCGTGGTCCAAGTAGCATCAGGCAGTGGAAAAGGTTGTATGATCAAGGCGGAGTTGAAGCACTTCATCCGCATCATACCCGAGAGTTGAGCATGCCCCGTAAGCCATCGAAAAAAACCAGCGCAAGTCCTCCTACCGCTTCGGATAGCGACCTGACACCCGAGCAAATGCTCGAAGAGCTGGAATATCTGCGTGCGGAGAATGCTTATCTAAAAAAGCTCGATGCCTTGATCCAAGCGGACCCTCGCACTGCGCAGGCGAGAAAACGAAGGCTGTCCAGGGATTGAGGCACGGGCATCGACTCGCTCTGCTGTTACGTGCTGCCGGGCTTGCACGTAGTACCTTTTATTACCAAAGCAAGGTGTTGTTGACTGACAAGCATGCAGCTTTGAAAGAGAGTATCAACAACGTCTATCACGAGCATAAAGGACGGTATGGCTATCGCCGGATCACTGAGACCCTCAAGCACAACGGTCGGATGATTAATCACAAGAAGGTGCAGCGACTGATGCAGCTGATGGGTCTCCAGTCGCTGGTCAGGGCGAAGAAATATCGCTCGTACCGAGGCTCAGAGGGACTGGTTGCGCCTGATCTGCTCAGGCGAGAATTCAAGGCAGGAGCCCCTAATCAGAAATGGGCAACCGACGTGACAGAGTTCAAAGTGAAGGGGCAGAAGCTGTTTCTTTCGCCGTTGATGGACCTGTATAACGGCGAAATCCTCGCTTATCAGATTAACCGGCGCCCGGAGTTCAAGATGGTCTCGGCAATGCTTGAGCAAGCCTTTGAGCGGCTGAATCCAGGTGATAAACCGATATTGCACTCCGATCAAGGATGGCAGTACAGGCAGCCCACTTACCGGCATATGCTGGCCGAGAAGAACATTGAGCAGAGTATGTCGCGTAAGGGCAACTGCCTAGACAACGCCGCAATGGAAAGCTTTTTCGGCACACTCAAGAGCGAATATTTTTACCTGGAGTCGTTTGAAAATGTCGAGCAGTTGGCTTCAGGACTTGATGATTACATCGCTTACTACAACCAAAAACGCATCAGCCTCAGACTTAATGGCCTGAGTCCGATACAATTTCGGACCCACGCGCTGGCCCCATAGCGCTCACTGTCCAACTTTTGGGGGTCAGTTCAACGGCGAGTCACTTTTTGTCAAACGCGACAAAAAGTAACCAAAAAACGCTGTGCTCCATTCATACGGCCCCTACGCTACGCTTCGGGGTTCCCTCACTCCGGTCTTGCTCCCGGGAGGACCGCGCTGTAGGCCCCATCCTGGGGCCCAGCGCTTGACAGGCATCCATGCCTGTCACCTCCCTCCGCAAGACCTGCGTTCGGCCTTCTGAAGTCGCGAAGATCAAAAGCAAGATCAAAAGCCAAAGCAAAATCAACAGCAACAGCCAAAGCAAAATCAACAGCAACAGCAACAGCAACAGCAACAGCAACAGCAAAAAGCTGACGATGTAAGGTCAGGAGTTAATACGTGGCGTGCGAGCAGAGTCAGGGTTCGCGTCGTTGCTTCATTACCGTGTGCTTGCCCAGACACTATAGTTGAGTGAGTTTCTGCCTGAAGCATTGCTGACTGAATCGGGGCGGGTTTTCCTTATTTCTATAGGCTAAGCGATAGCGCAGTTAAGATTATGACTTTGATAGTCAGAGGGATGTCCGTTTCTCCCGCTGGGCACGATTTTTTGCAGCACTGGTGTGCCTTAATATACCTCCATTATGGCATTCGTGCCTCCAGTTCGAATTTCACCTCATTCAAGTTACCTTCGACCTTGTAATAGGCCGTATTGTGGAATTCGTAGATCTTATTTAGGGTGCGTAGTTTTACGGATCGGCCCGTAATCTCGTGGACCGCACCCGTACTTCTCGTCACCAAAAAAGGGACTGAATCTTTGCTTCTTTGCAAGGCGGCTTCATGACTGGGCTGGACCTCCATCACGAAATACCTGTACACGTGAGGGACTGTAGCGCCCCCACCACTGTACCGAAGTTCGTAGATGGCGCCGTTCTCTCCGACACGGGACACGGAAATGATTTCATCGGGATCTGGCAAAGTACGGTTGGATGCATAAATGTAGATCATCTGGCCTAGGCAGAGCAGTGTTAATAACCAGAGGCAAATCCTAGTGTTCTTTGGACTTGGCATAATCAATACCTGCTTTAATCCATGCTTGATCTACTGGATCGTCACCGTATGGCGCCTCTGCCCACCAAGCGTCGAAATCCGCTTGCGATGTGCCTGAAACCAACTGTGCAGCCCCCGCAGCTCTTAAAAGGACGGCTTCGGATATCCCGCTTGCAGTACCTGTAGCACCATAATTGAAATTTCCAAAGCTTTCAAACTGCGGGCCCAGCTGCTTGTAATCCCACTCACCACGATTACGCACTATCTTATAAACCAGCTCAGTAGAAAAGCGGTACCACCATTCTTGAAGTGCTCTTTTTGAGCTTTGGATTCTTCGAGGTTCTGGTCAAAGGGATATACTTGGGGGTGGAGAAGGATACTGCTCCCGGCTCACCAACCTTAAAAAATAACCGGGGCGCACGCAAGGTGATGAGATAAAACGAAACATATTCCTACTGAGGCTTCTGTGTCTATTCTGTTGTAACAAGAAGAAACGGATACGCATGTAGTTGTGTAGAAGGTTTTCTTCAATGCAGTGTCATGGCTCCTAGTCAAGTATTTAGATGCTGTACAGCGCGTCCCACGATTTATTAGTGCAGGCGATAAATGCACCGTGACTTGGCTGGGTACACGTCACGATAGCGCGGTGCCCAATTCACACTATTGATGCCGCTAGACAGGTCAGCCGCCTAGCCACTTGGGTCGCCCGCGTGGCCGCGGGCCCATATGGACGGCTCAAAGATTCAGGCCAACCGGCCATCCCCTCACACTCCCTGCGAAAGCACCCGATCAATACAGTCCACAAAATAATCCACACTCGCCCGCGTGGTGCACATCGGCGGTTTGATCTTCAGGATGTTCAGGTAATCGCCCGTCGGCTGCATGAAAATCCCCAGCTCGCGCAGACGGTCACACAGCACCATGGTTTCCTCGGTCGCAGGTTCCAGGGTATCTCGGTCGCGCACCAGTTCCAGCCCCAGATAAAAGCCCGAACCATGCGCCGCACCCGCCAAGGGGTGCTTGTCGACCAGCGCTTCAAGCCGGGCCTTGAAATAGCGCCCCGTCTCGCGGGCATTGTCCCACAAGCCCTCCTGCTGCAACACATCCAGTACGGCCATGCCAATGCGGCAACTGACCGGGCTACCGCCGGCAGAGGAAAAGAAGTAACCCTCAGCCTCCAGCGCCTCGGCGATTTCGCGACGAGTGATCACCACCCCCAGCGGCTGGCCATTGCCCATGCCCTTGGCCATCGTGATGATATCCGGCACCACGCCTTGCTCCTCGAAACCCCAGAAATATTCCCCTAAACGGCCATAGCCCACCTGTACTTCGTCGGCGATGCAGACCCCGCCGCGTGCGCGCACCTTGGCATAGGCCGCTTGCAGGTAGCCCGGCGGCAAGGCAATGCCGCCGGCATTGCCATACACAGGTTCGCAGATGATCCCAGCCAGCTGGCGCCCGCCCGCATCGAGTTCGGCCAGCCGGTTATCGACGTCGCGCAGGTAGTCAGCGGCGCTGTCCGGGCCGCGGAAACGGCCGCGGAACGTGTTGGGGGCTTCGACCGGGTGTACCCAGGCGGGGCGGGTTTCCAGGGCCTGCGGGTTGTCGGCAATGGACGTGGAGATCGCATCGGTCGCCACCGACCAGCCATGGTAGGCCTCCAGTACACTGAGCATGTCGCGTCCACCGCTGTAGGCCCATGCCAGGCGGATTGCAAGGTCATTGGCTTCGGTACCGCTGTTGACCATGAACACCCGGTCGAATCCGTCGGGCGCCAGGGACAGCAGGCGTTCGGAAAATTCGGTGACGGCGGCGTAGTGAAAGCGCGAATTGGTGTTGAGCAGCGACCATTGCCGTGCCGACTCGGCCGCCATGCGCGGATGACCGTGCCCGAGTACGGCCACGTTGTTGAGCATGTCCAGGTAGGAGCGACCTTGCAGATCGATCAGGTAGTTGCGCCAGCCGCGCTCGATCTGGGGTGGGTCTGGGTAATAATGCTTTTGCGACCGGGCAAAACTGGCCCCGCGTCGAGCCAGTAACGCGTGAGCGTCTGGCAGGGCGTCGGCGTTGCAGTCCAACCTCAGTAAGCCCGCAGGGGAAGGGCACAGGGCCAGCCATGCTGGCGCGTGGGAGGGCGCGGCGAAGAACGGCGGTTCGAGGCTGCTGTCCAGGCATAGCTGGACGCTGAGCCTCTCGCCGCTGTTGCCCACTGCATCGCCCTTTCGCAACCATTGCCCATCGGCGGGGGCCTGTGCCAAACCATTGAGCCACAGGTCCCATGAGGAGCTGCGCAAGTACCCGCTCTGCTCATCTACAGACCGCCACGTGCCGTCCTCCGGCGCCTGCACGGCCGTGCCAGGCTCCAGTTTCAGCTCCACCCCCAATGCGCAGGTTGCCGGTTCTTCGCTACGATCGATGTGTGTCTGGGACAAGCGATACTGCCCATGCAATGTGCACGCTGGCGCTGACTGGGCTGCCAGCAGGCGCTGGTCGAACCCTGGCACCTCCCAGTTGCCGGCATCGCAGTGCACGCTCAGCACCCCCAAATCGAGGCGGGCGACCGGGTGGCCAGCCACGGTAGGTAGCAGCGGTGCACAATCAACGAAGCAGGGGGCCGAAGGCGCCAAACCAGCTGCCTGTAAAATGGCGACTTCCATCAGTGCCAACGGTGCGGCCTGCGCCGTCTCGAAAATCTGCCATTCATGGGCGGCGTTATCGCGAATGTACTGGTTACCGGGGTCGATGGCCTGCTGTTGAGCGCTGCTGAGCACCAACACGATTGCACGGTTGAGCACCAAGGGCCACAACGCACGTAGTTCTGCCTCGGTCAGCGGATTGACCGCCTGATAGGCACTGACGGCGGCGAGCACCCTGAAGGGATCGCCTTCGGCATGATGCAGCAGCGCTGCGCAGGTCACCGACAGATCGGCAACGCGCCAGGTGCGAACCAGGTCGCCGAAATCGATGAGCCCCTGCAGTTGCCACTGGCGCTGCGCATCTTGAGCCCAGACGGTGTTGTCATCGGTGATGTCCAGGTGCACGGCCTGGATGGGCAACTGCTTCATCAGAGGGGAAAGGCGGATGGCAGCGGCTCGTGCTGCCTCGCTCAGCCGTCCGCGTAGCCTTGGGTCTTCCACCTGTGGCAGCAGGCGGTCAATCAATGCCGGGGCGTGCCTGGGGTCCCATTGCAGCGTGCGTGCCAGACCTTCGTGGTCGAAATCTGCAAGGGCCCTGTCGACCCGCGCGCAAAGCGTGCCCATCGCCTGGATCACAGGGGCGCGAAGCCACCCGCATCGGGTCAAGGGCTGTCCTTGCAAGTAATCCAAGACCCGGACCCTCAGCGCTTGCCCTTCTATATCCAGTGTCAGCAGGGTGTTGCCAGTCTTTGCGGCAACCACCGAAGGCACTGGCAAGCCCTGGTCACGCAGCACACCCAGCGCAGCATGCTGGGCGTGCAGCTCTGGCTCGGCATAGCTGGCGTGGCACGCCTTGAGCACGAACTTGCCCTGGCCAGTATCCATAAGCACATTCAGATCCTGTTGACTGCCAAGCGGCTGTAGTTCGCCGCAGAGGCCGTAATGCTCCGAGAGCAGTTCACGTGCCTGGGAGGGTGCTAGACAGGGCGCTGGCAGGCTCACACGTTCTGTGATCTGGCGAAGGACGGTGGCGGCATCATGAAGACGTGTAGGCATGGGTCGTACCGGGTCATAAGGAGACTGACGTTATTTATGCGCGTTCTGGGCGATGAAGAAAGACGATTGTCTTCAGTTTTTCTGAAAACGCTCCACGCGGCAGCGCGGAGCAAAGGCCCTTGTATTGGACTTGTACACAGGTGATTCCTTGTACAGAAAGGTGATATCTGGATGATGGCGTCCTTCGCGGCCCCTTCGTCCCGTTCAATCACATTTATTAAGCCTGCCTATAGGAACGACCGCCGTATCCTCGAGTCGAAACGGCATCAGGGACGTGATGGATAGACCCCAGGCACCCATTTGGACCGTCCTGTGGGCCTGTACAAGTATTGACTGATCTGTCACACGTAAGCAGTGACAGTACGCTGGTGCTGACGCACCCCACCCTCAGGTGACCCCATGTTCAATCGGCAACTCAAAGCTACCTTGGCCGCCCGCGAAACCGAACTGGCTACGCTTCGCCAGCGCCTGGACGTTTTGGAAAACGGCGCATTCTTGCGCCTTGATGCACAACGTCGCGCTCTCGAATGCAGCCCGGCGTTCGCCACTGCCTTGGGCGTTTCGCCCGAAGCGGTGGTAGGGCAGCCACTCGGGAACTGGCTGGCGGCGCCGGCGCAAGAAAGCCAGGCGCTGCTGGAGGCCCTGTTGCGCTCCAGCGCCATCATCCAGTTCGACCTTGAGGGCAAAGTGCTGGCCGCCAACCCCAACTTCCTGACGGCGTTGGGTTACCGCCTGGACGAAGTGGTGGGGCAGCATCACCGCATGTTCTGCAGCCCTGATGAGGTCAAGGGCGAGGCATACAGCAACTTTTGGCGCACCCTCAACGCAGGTCGCTACGTGACCGGGCGTTTCAAGCGCCTGGACCGCCACGGGCATGAGGTCTGGCTTGAGGCCAGCTACAACCCGGTCAGCGATGCCAGCGGCAAGCTGGTGAGGGTGGTCAAGTTCGCTTCCTTGGTGACCGACCAGGTGCAGCGTGAAGAGGCCGTCAAGCAAGCGGCGCAGGTGGCGCTGGAGGTGTCGCTGCAAACCGATGGCAGCGCCAGCGAAGGGGTCGTGGTCATGCAGGAAGTGGGGCAGTCCATGCAGGGGGTCGCGCGTCAACTGCAGTCGGCCGGTGACACCATCAGCGCGCTCGGCCAGCAATCGACGGTGATCAGTGCCATCGTCCAGACCATTGGCGCCATTGCATCGCAAACCAACTTGTTGGCGCTCAACGCAGCCATCGAGGCGGCGCGGGCGGGTGATCAGGGGCGCGGCTTCGCCGTGGTGGCAGACGAGGTGCGCAAACTGGCCGGTCGTACCAGCGCGGCCACGGCGGAAATCGATGCGGTGGTGGCACGTAACCAGGCGTTGGTGACCCAGGCCGTGGGCGAAGTGCAAAGCAGCCGTGCCGAAGCTGCCAACGGGTTGCAGCTGGCTGACCATGCAGGGCATGTGATCAGCAGTATCCAGGAAGGCGCCAAGCGCGTGGTCGGCGCTGTCGAGCGGGTCAGCAAGGACCTGCGTTAGCGTCCTGCAGATCTGGGCGCAGGGGGCAGGCCAGGTCCAGGCGGTGCAGCAAGGCTGCACGCAGCCCCTGCAGGTCGGCCATACGCTGCTCGATGAGCGCCAATTTATCGCGCAACAATGCTTCAACGGCTTGTGCCGGCTCGGTAGCGCTCCACAACTGCTGCACATTGCTGCCAATTTCGCTGAGGCTGAACCCAAGCTGCTGCGCCGTACGGATGAAGGCGACCAGTTGTACGGTGTCATCGGCATAGTCCCGATAACCGTTGGCCGAGCGCTGGGCCTTGATCAAGCCCCGGGCCTCATAGAACCGCAGGGTATCGCGGCTGACTTCGCAGCAGGCGGCAAGTCGACCAATTCGCATGTTGATGGCCAACCTCATGGGGTCGATCGTCTGCGTGTGGGCGTGGCTGCGCATACGTCATCCTCAAGTGCGGTTCGCTCGTTATGATGCGGCCGGTCGCGTACTGTTCAGTACCTGGCAGCTCTATGCGCTGATGCACGGCGGTTCAGCGCTGATCTGGGGCATCCTGATGATGGAAGTAGTGTGGGCGATCCTGCAATTGATGCCCGTCACCGGTCGTTGCCAGGCGCAATGTGAAACGCCCGCCGCCGCCTGACAGCGTGTCAAACCGACGCGCCCTGTAGAAGAGCGCGCCGGGCCGGGACACGGTTAACGCGCCGTGGGCGTTAACGGGCTTCAGGCTGCAAGAACGCGGCCTCCAGCAGTTGCTGGGTGTAGGGGTGTTGCGGGGCCTGAAAGATGGTTTGAGCATCCCCTTGCTCGACCACATGGCCTTGCTTGATCACCATCAGCTGATGGCTCAAAGCCTTGACCACTGCCAGGTCGTGACTGATGAACAGGTAGGTGAGGTTGTATTTCTGCTGCAGGTTGCGCAGCAGCTCAACCACCTGGCGCTGTACCGTCCGGTCCAGCGCGGAGGTGGGCTCGTCCAGCAGGATCAGCGCCGGCTTGAGCACCAGGGCCCTGGCGATCGCGATGCGTTGGCGCTGGCCGCCTGAGAACTCATGGGGGTAGCGATGGCGCGTCTGCGGGTCCAGGCCGACCTCCTGCAGCGCTGCAATGATGGCGGCTTCCTGTTCCTGGGCGGTCCCGATACGGTGGATGCGCAGGCCTTCACCCACGATCTCGGCCACGCTCATGCGGGGGCTGAGGCTGCCGAACGGGTCCTGGAATACCACCTGCATTTCCCGGCGCAGGGGGCGTACGGCTTGCTGGTTCAGCCCTTGCAGGTCTTTCCCGTGGAAGCGGATGCCACCTTGGCTCCCGATCAAGCGCAGAATCGCCAGGCCCAGGGTCGACTTGCCTGAGCCCGACTCGCCCACGATGCCCAGGGTCTGCCCCTGGGGCAGGCTGAAATTGATACCGTCCACGGCTTTGACGTGGTCGACGGTGCGGCGCAGCAAGCCTTTCTTGATCGGAAACCACACCCTCAGGTCATCCACTGCCAGCAGTGGCGAGCCGGGGGTGTTGTGCGCCGGCAAACCGCTGGGCTCGGCGTTGATCAGCATCTGTGTATACGGGTGCTGTGGGGCATCGAATAGCGCGGCGCAGTCGGCTTGTTCGACGATCTGCCCCTGCTGCATCACGCACACCCGGTGCGCGATTCGTCGTACCAGGTTCAGGTCGTGGCTGATCAACAACAAGGCCATGCCCAGGCGCGCCTGCAGCGCCTTGAGCAGGTCAAGCACCTTGAGTTGCACGGTCACGTCCAGCGCGGTGGTCGGTTCGTCTGCAATCAACAATTCTGGCTCGTTGGCCAACGCCATGGCGATCATCACACGTTGACGTTGCCCGCCCGAGAGTTCATGGGGTAGCGCCTTGAGGCGCTTGCGCGGCTCTGGGATGCCGACCATCTCCAGTAACTCAAGGGTGCGAGCGGTGGCCTGCTTGCCGGTCAGCCCCTTGTGGATGAGCAGAATTTCGTTGATCTGCTTTTCGATGCAGTGCAGCGGGTTGAGCGAGGTCATCGGCTCCTGGAAGATCATCGCGATACGGTCGCCACGAATGCGCTGCATGCTCTTTTCGTTCTGCTGCAGCAAATCCTTGCCTTGATAGCGGATCGTGCCACCGGGATGACGCGCCAGGGGGTAGGGCAGCAAGCGCAGGATCGAGTGGGCAGTCACCGACTTGCCCGAACCGCTTTCTCCGACCAGCGCCAGCGTTTCACCTTTGCGGATGTCGAAGCTGATGCCGTCGACCACCCGGTTGGTGTGCTCGCCGTTCACGAACTCGACGGCAAGGTCACGCACTTCGATCAGGTTTTCTTCGCTCATGTCACTTCCTCGGGTCGAAGGCGTCGCGGGCGGACTCGCCGATGAATACCAGCAGGCTCAGCATCACGGCCAGCACGGCAAATGCGCTGATGCCCAGCCACGGCGCCTGCAGGTTGGACTTGCCCTGCGCAACCAATTCGCCAAGCGACGGAGCGCCCGGAGGTAGCCCAAAGCCGAGAAAATCCAATGCGGTCAGCGTGCCGATCGCGCCGGTGAGAATGAACGGCATGAACGTCATGGTCGAGATCATGGCATTGGGCAGGATATGCCGGTACATGATCGCGCCGTTGCGCATGCCCAGTGCGCGCGCGGCGCGAACGTACTCCAGGTTGCGTCCGCGCAGGAATTCGGCGCGGACCACGTCCACCAGGCTCATCCAGGAAAACAGCAGCATGATGCCCAACAACCACCAGAAATTGGGCTGCACGAAGCTGGCCAGGATGATCAGCAGGTAGAGCACTGGCAAGCCGGACCAGATTTCCAGGAAGCGTTGCCCGGCCAGGTCCACCCAGCCACCATAGAACCCCTGCAAGGCACCGGCGATCACGCCGATGATGGAGCTGAGCACGGTCAGGGTCAGGGCGAACAGTACCGAAATGCGGAACCCGTAGATCACCCGGGCCAGCACGTCGCGCCCTTGATCATCGGTGCCCAGCCAGTTGTCGGCTGAGGGTGGAGCGGGGGCGGGCACGCGCAGGTCGTAGTTGATGCTCTGGTAGCTGAACGGTATGGGTGCCCATAGCACGAAGCTATCTTTCTTGGCCAGCAGGTCACGTACGTAGGGGCTCTTGTAGTTGGCTTCCAGCGGGAACTCGCCGCCAAACGTGGTTTCCGGGTAACGCTTGAAGGCAGGGAAGTACCACTGGCCGTCGTACTGCACGGCAATGGGCTTGTCGTTGGCGATGAGCTCGGCGCCCAGGCTCAGCCCGAACAGGATCAGGAACAGCCACAGCGACCACCAGCCACGACGGTTGGCCTTGAAACGCTCGAAGCGACGACGGTTCAGGGGGGACAAGGCCATGTCAGTGCTCCCGGCTGGCAAAGTCGATGCGTGGATCGACCAAGGTGTAGGTCAGGTCGCCGATCAGTTTCACCACCAGCCCCAGGAGGGTGAAGATGAACAGGGTGCCGAAGACCACCGGGTAATCGCGGTTGATGGCCGCTTCGAAACTCATCAGGCCCAGCCCGTCGAGGCTGAAAATCACCTCGATCAGCAGCGAGCCTGTGAAGAAGATGCCGATGAACGCCGAGGGAAAGCCTGCGATCACCAACAACATGGCATTACGGAACACGTGGCCGTACAAGACCCGTGACCGGCTCAGGCCCTTGGCCTTGGCGGTGACCACGTACTGCTTGTTGATCTCGTCGAGAAAGCTGTTCTTGGTCAGCAGCGTCATGGTGGCGAAGTTGCCAATCACGAGGGCCGTGATCGGCAACACCAAGTGCCAGAAATAATCGAGGACCTTGCCCGTGGTGCTCAGCTCATCGAAGTTGTTGGAGGTCAGGCCGCGCAGTGGGAACCAGTCGAAGTAGCTGCCGCCGGCGAACAGGACGATCAGCAGGATCGCGAACAGGAACGCCGGGATGGCATAGCCCACGATGATCGCCGAGCTGGTCCACACATCGAAGTGACTGCCGTGTCTGACCGCCTTGGCGATCCCAAGGGGGATCGAGATCAGGTACATGATCAGCGTGCTCCAGAGCCCCAGCGAGATCGATACCGGCATCTTCTCCAGGATCAGGTCGATGACCTTGGCGTCACGGAAGAAGCTGTCGCCAAAATCCAGCCGGGCATAGTTCTTGATCATGATCCACAGGCGTTCGGGCGGCGATTTGTCGAAGCCGTACATGCGCTCGATCTCCGCCACCAGCGCAGGGTCCAGGCCTTGGGCACCCCGGTAGTTGGAGCCGGCCACCGACACCTCGGCGCCCCCACCTGCGATTCGGCTGGTGGCGCCTTCGAACCCTTCGAGCTTGGCGATCATCTGCTCCACTGGCCCGCCAGGAGCGGCCTGGACGATGATGAAGTTGATGATCAGGATGCCGAACAATGTGGGGATGATCAGCAGCAGTCGCCGCAGGATATAGGCCAGCATGTCAGTTGGCCTCGCCAGCAGTGGCCTGGCTTGCCTTGGGCGATGTGCCGGGCTTGATCCACCAGGTGTCGATGCCGATGTCGTACTTGGGCGAAACCTTGGGGTGACCGATGTGGTTCCAATAGGCCACGCGCCAGGTCTTGATGTGCCAGTTCGGAATCACGTAGTAGCCCCACAGCAATACCCGGTCCAGGGCACGGCAGTGGTCGATCAGGCTCTGACGCGACTCGGCGTTGATCAGGCCATCGACCAGTTGGTCGATGGCAGGGTCACGCAGGCCGATGAAATTGCGGCTGCCGGGGTTGTCGGCGGCCGCGCTGGACCAGAATTCCCGTTGCTCATTGCCAGGGGAGTTGGACTGGGGGTAGCCGCCGACGATCATGTCGTAGTCGCGCGAGCGCAGGCGGGTGATGTACTGAGACACATCAACCCGGCGGATGTTGAGCTCAATACCCAGGTCCGCGAGGTTGCGCTTGAAGGGCAGCAAAACGCGCTCGAACTCGGTCTGGGCAAGCAGAAACTCGATGCTGACCGGCTGGCCGTTGGTGTCGACCATCTTGTCGTCGACGATTTTCCAGCCCGCTTCCTGCAGCAACTTGTAGGCTTGGCGCTGCTGCTCCCGGATCATGCCGCTGCCGTCGCTCACCGGGTTATGGAAGGCCTGGGTGAAGACCTGCTCAGGCACCTGGCTGCGCACCGGTTCGAGGATTTTGAGTTCGCCAGGGCCGGGCAAGCCACGGGCCGCCATCTCGGAGTTCTCGAAGTAACTGCCGGTGCGCGTATAGGCGCCGTTGAACAGCTGTTTGTTGGTCCATTCGTAGTCCAGCAGCAGGCTCAGCGCCTTGCGCACGCGTATATCCTGGAAGACAGGCCGGCGGATGTTGAAGATGAAGCCCTGCATGCCGGTGGGATTGCCATTGGGCAGCTCCTCCTTGATCAGGCGGCCGTCGCGCACGGCCGGCACGTTGTAGGCTGTGGCCCAGTTCTTGGCGCTGACCTCCAGCGCATAGTCGAAGGCGCCGGCCTTCAGTGCCTCCAGCGCAACCGTAGTGTCGCGGTAGGAATCGAAGGTCATGGCGTCGAAATTGTAGAAACCACGGTTGATGGGCAAGTCCTTGGCCCAATAGTCCTTGACCCGCTCATAGCGCACCGAGCGCCCGGCCTTGACCTCGGCCACCTTGTAGGGCCCGCTGCCCAGCGGAATTTCCAGGTTGCCGCGGTTGAAGTCGCGCTGCGCGTACCAATGCTTGGGCAGCACGGGCAACTGGCCGAGAATCAGCGGCAGTTCACGGTTGCCCTTGTGCTTGAACGTGAACACGACCTTGAGCGGGTCTTCGGCGACCACCTCGGCCACGTCCGCGTAGTACTGACGGTACAGGGGAGCACCGTCCTTCATCAGCGCATTGAAGGTGAACACCACGTCTTCGGCGCGCATGGGATGGCCATCGTGGAACCGCGCCTCGGGGCGCAGGTAGAAGCGCACCCAGCTGTTGTCAGGCGCCTTCTCGATCTGTCGAGCGACCAGGCCATATTCGGTGAAAGGCTCGTCCAGGCTCTGGCGCATCAAGGTGTCGTAGATAATGCTGATGTTTTCGGCAGATACCCCCTTGTTGATGAAGGGGTTGAGGCTGTCGAACCCACCAAAGCTGGACTGGCGGAAGGTGCCACCCTTGGGAGCGTCCGGGTTCACGTAATCGAAGTGCTTGAAATCCGCCGGGTATTTGGGCGGCTCGTCGTACAGGGTGAGTGCGTGCTGCGGCGCTGCCAGCGCGGGAAGGCTCAGGCAGGCCAGCAACAGGCTGCCGGCCAGCCGGCGCAAGGAATGCGTGGGCGTCATTGGGCTTTCTCCGAAGTCTTGATCCACCAGCTGTTCAGCCCGAGGGTATAGGGCGGCGTGGTGACGAAGCCGAACCGATTGCGGTAGGCCAGGCGGTGGTTGTCGAGGTACCAATTGGGAATCATGTAGTGCTGCCATGACAGCACGCGGTCCAGCGCTCGCGCCGCTGCGACCTGGTCATCACGGGTGCGCGCCGCCAGCAAGGTGTCGAGCAGATGATCGACCACAGGGTCGTCAACCCCGGCGTAGTTCTTGCTGCCCTTGGTGGCCGCCTGGCTTGAATGGAAGTACAGCCACTGCTCGAGGCCCGGGCTCAGGGTCTGGTTCAGGGTCATCAGAATCATGTCGAAGTCGAACTGGTCCAGTCGCTGTTTGTACTGGGCGCGGTCCACGGTTCTCAAGCGCGCGTCTACACCGATGCTGGAGAGGTTTTCGACATACGGCTGCAGGATGCGTTCCAGGTTGGGGTTTACCAGCAGCACTTCCATACGCAGCGGTTGGCCCTTGCTGTCGACCAAGCGCTGCCCCTTCAGCGTCCAACCGGCCTCCGCCAGCAAGGCCAGGGCCTTGCGCAACGTCTGCCGGTCGATCCCGCGCCCGTCCGTGCGGCTGACCTGGTAGGGTTCGGTAAACAGCTTGGCCGGAAGCTGGTCGCGAAACGGGGCCAGCAACAGCCATTCCTTGCCCTGGGGCAGGCCGGCGGCTGCGAATTCGCTGTTGGGGTAATAACTGGTCGAACGGCGGTAGGCGCTGCTGAATAGCGCACGGTTGGTCCACTCGAAATCGAACATCAGGCCCAGCGCCTGGCGCACCCGTGGATCGCTGAAGGTGGCCCGACGGCTGTTCATGAACAGGCCTTGGGTCTGGGTCGGGATGCGGTGGGGAATCTGCGCCTTGATCACCTCGCCGCGCCGTACGGCGGGGAAGGTGTAGCCGTTGGCCCAGTTCTTGGCCTGATGCTCGATGTAGATGTCGAACTCGCCTGCCTTGAAGGCTTCGAAGGCAACGGTCGAGTCGCGGTAGAACTCGTACTCGACACGGTCGACGTTGTACTTGCCGCGGTTGACCGCCAGGTCCTTGCCCCAGTAGTTCTTGACGCGCTCGAACACCAGGCGCCGGCCTGGCACTACCTGGGTCACCCGGTAGGGCCCGCTGCCCAGCGGCGGCTCGAAGGTGGTGGCCTTGAAGTCGCGCGTGCGCCAGTAATGCTGGGGCAGAACGGGCATTTCCCCAAGGCGCAGGATCAGCAGCGGGTTGCCGGCACGCTTGAACACGAAGCGGATACGCAGCGGACCGAGAATGTCCACCCGCTGAACTTCCTGCAGGTTGGTCCGGTAAAGCGGATGGCCTTCTTTGAGCAGTGTGCGGAAGGAGAAGGCTACGTCTGCCGAGGTGATGGGCTTGCCATCGTGCCAGCGGGCTTGCGGCCGCAGGTTGAACACCACCCAGCTGCGGTCCTGGCTGTATTCGACCGAGCGGGCGATCAGCCCATAACTGGAGGTCGGCTCATCGCCCGAGGGGTCGTACTGGCCGGTGCCCACCATGAGGGTTTCGTTGAGTTCGTTGACCCCATACTGTTGAAAGTTGGGCGTGCTCACCGGGCTCGTACCCTTGAAGGTATAGGGGTTGAGGGTGTCGAACGTACCGAAGGCCATCGCCCGTAAGGTGCCACCTTTGGGGGCTTGGGGGTTGACCCAGTCGAAATGGGTGAACGAGGCCGGGTACTTGAGCGTGCCGAACTGCGCGTAACCGTGGCTTTCGCTTACGGTTGCGACGGCGGGAAAGCTCAAGGCCAGGCTGAGTGTAAGAAGGAGGGGACGTATCAAGTCGGCATCCGATCCAAAGGCATTGGGCTTTGATCGGGCTACAGTAACAGTTTGCACTGGCGCGGCAAGCGCCAAACGGCAAGAAAACACAGGTACGCGCACGTACGGGTGTCTCCTTGCCGCCAGGGTCAGTGGCCGACGTAGACGGTCAGGGTCTGGCCTGGTTTCAGCGCATGGCCACTGCGCGGGTTCCAGCGCTTGAGGTGGGTCATCTCGACATTGAAGCGTTTGGCCACCAGATACAGCGAATCGCCCTTGCGCACCTTGTATTGAGTGGTGCGTTTTGCCGAACTGGCGACCCGGTTGGCGGCGCCACTGGAGGCTTTGCCGCCGCGCAGGGCTAGCACCTGGCCTGCGCGCAGGCTGCTACCCGAAAGGCGGTTCCAGCGCTTGATGTCCGCAATGGAGACACGGTTGGCCTTGGCGATGGTCCCCAGGTTGTCACCACGCCTGACCTTGTAGCTGCGCGCGGCTACAGGCGCCTGGGCTTCGGCCACGGCGCGAGCGAAAGCTGCCTTGGGGGGCTGAAGGGTGACCAACTGCTCGGGGTTGAGGTTGGAAAGGCTGGCCGAGAGCAACTGCGCCTTGGCCGTGGGTACCAGCAACTGCTTCGGGCCATCGACCGTCATGCGCTTTTTAAAGGCTGGGTTCAGCTGGATGAGTTCGTCTTCGTCGATGTCGGCGAAGGCAGCCACCCGCGTCAGGTCGAGCCGGTCGTTGATCGCGACGGCCTCGAAGTACGGTTCGTTGGCAATCGGCGTCAGGTTCACGCCGTAGGCTTCAGGCGTGGAGACTACCTGTGACAAGGCCAGCAGTTTCGGCACATAGTCACGGGTTTCCTGAGGCAGCGGCAGGTTCCAGTAGTCGGTGGGCAAGCCCAGCTTCTCGTTGCGCTCCATTGCCCGGCTGACCGTGCCTTCGCCAGCGTTGTAGGCCGCCAGCGCCAGCAGCCAGTCGCCGTTGAACATGTCGTGCAGGCGGGTCAGGTAGTCGAGCGCGGCGTTGGTCGAAGCGGTGACATCGCGGCGCCCGTCATAGAAGTTGGTCTGGCGCAGGTTGAAGTGCCGGCCGGTGGCTGGCATGAATTGCCACATGCCGGCTGCACTGGCGCGTGAGTAGGCCATTGGGTTGTAGGCGCTCTCGATCGCTGGCAGCAGGGCCAACTCCAGTGGCATGCCGCGCTCTTCGAGGCGTTCGACGATGTAGTGCAGGTAGAGGCTGCCGCGCTCGCCAGCACTTTCGATGAACGTCGGGTTGCTGGCAAACCACAGGCGCTGCTGATCGATGCGCGGATTGACATCGCGGTACTCCTGGAGCACGAAGCCCTGGCGCATGCGTTCCCAGACATCCCGAGGCGCTTGCTCGACCGGCTTGACCAGCAACGGTGCGGGTCTTGGCTTGATTCGCGCTTGCTGGCTGTGCGCACGGACGCTATCGGCTTCGTCGAGCTGACGCGTGCTCTGGCAACCCACCAAGGTGGCGGCCAGCGCGAGCGCACTGACCTGGGCCAGGCGCGTCAGCGCGACGGAATGAGAGGTTCTGCGGCTTCGGGAAGACATCGGCGGGCACAGGTATCCGGGCAAAAAATTTCGGCGATTCTAGGAACCGCTCCGGACCGGGTCAACCTCTGACCGCCACTTGCGATATATCTTGGGGTTATCAGAAGCTATCTTTCCAAGACCTCAAGGCAGCAAAAACAGCGACATGCGAGGTGTTGGAATGTCCCTTCCATTCGTCTGCTTTTTGTTTAACAGATGTTTCAGCGGTGCGCAGGAAGGGGTTGGTCAGCCGTTCCAGGGCAATGGTGGTGGGCAACGTGATGCGGTCTTGCGCACGCAGACGAGAAACCGCATCGAAGCGCTTCAATACATCTTCATTGTCAGGTTCCACGGCCTTGGCAAAACGCAGGTTGCTCAAGGTGTATTCATGGGCGCAGTAGACCTGGGTCTTGGCTGGCAGGGCTGCCAAGCGGGCTAGCGCCGGTTGCATCTGCTCGGCAGTGCCCTCGAACATGCGCCCGCACCCGGCTGCGAACAGGGTATCGCCACTGAACAGTACAGGTGGAGCCGCGCCAGCGTTGAAGAACGCGATATGCCCCAGCGTATGGCCCGGCACGGCAAGCACGTCATACACCTCTCCCAGCACCGTGACGTGATCGCCATCGTCCAGTGCCACATCCCTGCACGGGATGCGCTCGTTAGCTGGGCCGAACACTTGCGCGCCAGTCAACGCCTTGAGCCGCTCCACCCCGCCCACATGGTCGTTGTGATGGTGAGTGATGAGCATGGCGGTCAGTTGCCACCCAGGGTGAGCGGCCAGCCACAGTTCCACCGGGCCAGCATCGCCAGGGTCGACCACTGCGCAGTGGCGTTTGGCAGTATCCTGTAACAACCAGATGTAATTGTCCGAGAAAGCGGGCAACGCTTCGATCTGTATCATGGTGGGAATCCGATTCGCCTTGGCACATGAAGGCATCTTAGCCGCGATGGCGCGGTGGGAGAACCTTCCGAGGAATTGCACAATGACCGACCAAGCCTTCGCCCAGGCCGACCCGGACTGGGTCAAGCTGATCAGCCTGGCCCGTGAGTGGTTTCAGGGCCCGCTCGGCCAGTTGATGCTGCACGAAGAACAGAAGCTGCTGGAGGAAGAGCTGGGGCGCTTCTTCGGTGGCTACCTGGTGCACTACGGCCCCTGCGCCGATGCCCCGCCCAGTGCGCCGAAGGTCCAGCGCAACGTGCGCCTCGGCGCACCGCTGCCGGGGGTGGAGATCGTCTGCGAGGAACAGGCCTGGCCGTTGAGCGAGCACGCGGCCGATGTGGTGGTGTTGCAACATGGGCTGGATTTCAGCCTGTCGCCCCATGGGCTGCTGCGTGAGGCCGCCAGCGCCGTGCGCCCCGGCGGCCATCTGCTGGTCGTTGGGATCAACCCATGGAGCAGCTGGGGGATGCGTCACCTGTTCAGCCGCGGCGCTTTGCGCAAGGCCCGCTGCATCTCGCCTTCGCGACTGGGTGACTGGCTCAATCTGCTGGGCTTTGCCTTGGAGAAACGCCGCTTTGGGTGCTATCGTCCGCCGCTTGCTTCGCCTGCCTGGCAGCAGCGCCTGCAAGGGTGGGAGCGCATGGCGGGCGGGTGGCAGAGCGCTGGCGGCGGTGTCTATGTGCTGGTGGCGCGCAAGATGGTCGTGGGCCTGCGGCCGCTGCGGCCCCAGCGTCGCGAGCCGATGGGCAAGTTACTGCCGTTGCCATTGGCCAAGGTCAACCGCACCTCGGCGACATCCGATCCCGATAAGCAATGAATACGAGTGGTACATGAGCGATAGCGTCGAAATGTTTACCGATGGTGCCTGCAAGGGCAACCCTGGCCCCGGCGGCTGGGGTGTGCTGATGATTTTCAAGGGCGTTGAAAAAGAGTTGTGGGGCGGCGAACGTGAGACCACCAACAACCGCATGGAGTTGATGGCCGCCATCCAGGGGCTCATGGCGCTCAAGCGTGAGTGCGAGGTTGTGCTGACGACCGACTCGCAGTACGTGATGAAAGGCATCAACGAGTGGATGGTCAACTGGAAAAAGCGTGGCTGGAAGACCGCGGCCAAGGAGCCTGTGAAGAACGCCGACCTGTGGCAGTTGCTCGACGAACAGGTCAACCGCCACAAGGTGACCTGGAAGTGGGTGCGCGGCCACATTGGCCACCCCGGCAACGAGCGTGCGGACCAGTTGGCCAACCGTGGCGTGGACGAAGTGCGCGCCCGGGCCTGAAGCCCTGAACCCGATCCCAGGTGCAAAGGGGGCACAGCGCTTGCCTTCGGCCTGCTGTTATACTGCGCACCTTTGTAAGCGATGCAAGTTGGAGTCCCCAGGTGGAGCAACAGCAAGACAAGCGGTTCGTTATCCTCGATACCGAAACCACGGGTATGCCGGTCAGCGAGGGGCACCGCATCATCGAGATCGGCTGCGTCGAGGTGGTCGGCAGGCGCCTGACAGGCAGGCACTTCCACGTCTACCTGCAGCCTGACCGCGAAAGTGACGAGGGCGCGATCAACGTCCACGGCATCACTGACGCCTTTCTGGTTGGCAAACCTCGCTTCAGCGACGTAGCCGAGGAGTTCTTCGCGTTCATCCAGGGCGCCACGCTGGTCATCCACAACGCAGCGTTCGATGTGGGGTTCATCAACAACGAGTTCGCGCTGCTGGGCCAGCAGGACCGTGCCGACCTGTCCCAGCACTGCACCATTCTCGACACCTTGTTGCTGGCGCGGGCGCGTCATCCGGGGCAACGCAACAGCCTGGATGCCTTGTGCAAACGCTACGATATCGACAACTCGGGGCGCGAACTGCACGGCGCGCTGCTCGACGCCGAGCTGCTGGCAGATGTCTACCTGGCAATGACCGGCGGCCAGACCAGCCTGTCGTTGGCAGGGCATGGCAGCGATTCGGACGAAAACGGGCAGGGCAGTGATGGAGCTGATATTCGCCGCATCAGCGGACGTGCGCCGGGTCGGGTCATTCTGGCCGCATCGGATGAGCTCGAAGCCCATGCCGAACGCCTTGCAGCGATTGCCAAGTCTGCCGGCGGTCCATCGCTCTGGCAGTCGCTGACTGAGCCGTCAGCTGACTAAATAATTACAGCCTGCTCAACCAGGGGCTGCCAAGCGCTCCAGACATGATTGAGCAGTAACGAGCTAAGGCCGTCTTCGGGTCATGGGATACGAATGATTTCGACACCGGTGCGGGCAAGCTCGAATCGATTTTCACCCAAGTAGTTGACGCGGTCGCCGATGGCAAGGCGGTAGGTAGTGATAGGTGCGCCGTTCGTGCTGCCGTCCAGTTGCAGGGTAGATTCCTGGAACTCGTGCACGGGATAGATACGGCCTTCGGCGTCGCGGGCATGGAATTGGCCGACCATTACTGCTGCCATTTGGGTGGAACCCTCTGAATTGCGTAGGAAATGTCTGTAGCAATAGACCTTCCAAGAGCAGGGGAAGTTTTCGCGGCCAGGAAAAAAAACCAAAGCCGCGCAAAACGGTCATCTATAACTACATCGTCCCTGAAAACGTGAAGTTGGAGATTGCCATGACCCAGGTCTATTCGGTTGCCGTCGTCGTCGGTAGCCTGCGCAAGGATTCCTACAACCGCAAGGTGGCCCGCGCGCTGTCTGAGCTGGCGCCATCCAGCCTGGCACTGAAGATCGTCGAGATCGGCGACTTACCCATGTACAACGAAGACCTGGAAACCGATACCCCGCCAGCTGCCTGGACACGCTTTCGGGAGGACATCAAGGGCAGCGATGCGGTGCTCTTCGTCACGCCAGAGTACAACCGGACCATGCCAGGCTGCCTGAAAAATGCCATCGACGTGGGTTCAAGGCCTTACGGGCAAAGCGCGTGGGGCGGTAAACCGGCAGCCGTGGCGAGTGTGTCGCCAGGCGCGATCGGCGGCTTTGGTGCCAACCATTCGGTGCGTCAGTCTCTGGTGTTCCTGGACATGCCGTGCATGCAGATGCCGGAGGCCTACATCGGCGGCGCTGCCAGCTTGTTCGACGAGTCAGGCAAGCTCAACGACAAAACCCGGCCGTTTCTGCAGGGCTTCATCGACAAGTTTGCCTCTTGGGTGAAGCTCAATCGGTCCGTATGACGGTGGGCTAGGCGGCGCCACATTGCGCGGGCCAGCCGGCCGGCGCAATGTCTGTCAGCCAGAGAATGCTCGATTGTGGCAGTCAATGGAAGGTATAGGACACTCCGGCATAGACCGCAGCGCCTTCCCCCGGGGTCGAGCGGGCAATGTCGCGCCCTGCGTCATTGAAGCCTGGGGTAACGGTCGCCGCGTAACGTTTGTTGGTCAGGTTGCGTAGGTCCAGCCATGTCTGCCAGTCACGCTGCGGCGAGTCCCAACCGAGACGGGCACCGAGCGTAGCGTAATCGTCGGCGTGGTAGCTGTTGGCGTAGTCCACTTGCACCTTGGACGCCATCTGCGTGTTGAGCCCGGCGTAGAAGCCATTGGGCCAGTCGAAGCGCAACTCGGCCTGGTAGTAATGCATGGGGATGCCCGGCAGGCGGTTGTGGCCGAATTTTTCGTCGTCGCGGTAATGGAAGTCACTGAAGGTATAGGCCTGGCGCAGGCTCAAGCGGCCCATGCCAGACTGTTCCCACAGGGTGCTGTCCAGCCCGGCCTCCACCCCTTGATGCACCGTGGCGCTGGCGTTGAATTCCGAGGTGAAGTTCGGCACCACCTCGACCGCGAGCAGTTCGTGGCGTACCTGGGAGTAGTACCAGGCAAGGTCCCATCGCCCGACCGCGGACGCGCCGCGCGCACCCACCTCCAGCGTGGTGGCGGTCTGGTTCTGCATTCTGATCGGTTGAATCTGCTTGCCGCCAACGCTTGGCGCACTCCAGATCAATGACCAAGGGTGCGGCGGTTCTACCGACCGGCTGAGGTTGCCATATACCTGCAGGTCGGGGCGTATGTCATAGCGCAGGCCTACCCGTGGCGCATAGTCCCAGTCGTGCATGTACACCTTGCCGCCCTGGGCAGGGTAGGTCACGTCGCTCTCGCGGCGGGTATAGATCGCGGCCAGGCCTGTGGTCAGCCACACATTGGGTACCAGCTCCAGGTCGTTACCCACGTGCAACACGGTGTCTGAGCCTTGGTAGGTAAAGTCTCGGGTGCGGTCTGCGAATACATGGCCGTTACGAGCAAACTGCGACGCGCCGCTGTTGGGCAGGTGTTTGGTGGTGCGCCAGCCGATAGTGGACTTGCTTTCACGCCCGAACAACGTATCGCGGCGCCTGTAGTCGAGTGTGCCGCTGACGTCGGTGTAAGCGACTTTCAGGCGCATGGGCCCTTCGCGAAGGTCCATGGGGTAATCGTGGTACACCAGGCCAGCTTCAAGCCTGGCGTCATCATCGAGGTAGAAGGTTGTTTTGTTGCCCACCCAGGTGCTGCCCGGTTGCGGGCGACTGTCATCGCGAGCCAGGTAGCCTGGATTGGCTGCCTGCGGGTGGTGCTTGATCTGGTCTTTGGTCAGGCGGCCGGCCAGTTCGTTTTCGGTTTCCCGGTAACGCAGGTAGAACCGCGTTTCCAGGTTCGGGTTGAAGCGGTAGCCGATGTTGGCGGCCATCCCGCTGGCGCTGCCACTGCTGTGCCGCTGATAGCCGTTGTACTCGACGTCGGTAAGGGCCACGTAGTAATCCAGGTCACCGAGCACCTGGCCCGAACTGATGTGCCGATGCTGATAGCCCCGGCTGCCCACTTCGTAGCGTATCTGCAACGGCGCGGCATCGCGGCCCGTGTGGGTGACATAGTTGATCGCGCCGCCGAGGGCCAGGGCACCTTGATCAAAGCCATTGGCCCCCCGTAGCACTTCGGCGCGGCTCAACCATAACGGTTCGAACAGCTCGTAGGGCGTGCCACCTGGTCCAGTCAGGGGCAGGCCATCGAACAGGGTGTACACACCCGAGCCATGCGCACCCGGTGCCCGGTTGATGCCCGAGCCACGGATCGACAGCTTGATCCCATCGTTGCCTGCCGACTGGGCGAACACCCCTGGCTGGTAGGCCAGAACGTCCTGGTTGCTGGCCACGCGGCCTTGTCCAATGCCGTGCATGTCCACCACGTTGCTTGCGCCCGGTATGGCCCGCAAGCGCTCACTGGCGGCGCTCAGGTCGTCCTGTTCCTCCTCGGTGATCAGCACCTGGCCCAGTTCGACCGGCGCCGCTGCCAGCGCGGGCTGGGCGGCCATGAACACACCCAGCATACCCACGCAGGGGGTAAGGGACAAAACGCAACGCATTGTAGGGCTCCAGATAGATGGCGGACGAATATCAGCATTGAGACGAGCGAAATGGCGCTCGGAGCACGTCGAAAGTCGGCGAATCCATCGGGTTTCTGTGGCCCTTAAGTGTATGAAGTTTCTTTACAAAGCCCGCCGCTAGAGCAGGCGCGCCCTTGCTTCGTAAGGTGACGGCAGGCCGGCAGCATCGCCGATCGTAAATTATCCGGAGTTCGAACATGGCTACCGATGCAAGAGGTTCACAACAATCCCTCTCAGCTAAACCCACAGGCGCGCCCATCGGCGACTCCACATTCGTACCCACGCGCCTGACGCCGCGCGAAGAGCAAGTACTGCTGTGGTGCGCCTACGGCAAGAGCTCGTGGGAAATCGGGCAGATACTGGGATGCAAGGAATCGACGGTGAATTTTCACGTATCCAACATTATGCGCAAATTCGACGTACCCACCCGGGTAGGGGCTGTCATCAAAGCCATTCGCTATGGCCTGTTGGCCGAAGCGTGAGGTGCTTTCATGAATCATCAAGACATCGTTCGTGCTGTCGACTGCCACGACCCATTCTGGCCACGCATTGATCTGAACGGGCTGCGCAAGCGTCTGAAGTTGCAGCGAACCACAGGTGATGCGGCCATCGAGGTAGCCGCTTATTGCGCCGTGATCAAAGCCGCTCGCGAGTTTGCCAACTGGCGCGCCGCGTTGCGAAGCCTGGGCTACAGACGCCTGGATGACGTGTGTGGGCATGACCATGGGCGTGCGCTGCGCATTTGTTACCTGTGCTTTGTGGACGCGGCAATCTTGTACCACCTGGGCGTGCCCTACGTGCGCTCATCACGCCGGGGTGTCCGTCATGGCTGAACGACTTGATGCAGGTGTATTCCAAGCCGTCATAGAGCTGCTAAGCACGGAGGCCAGCGTGTTGTTTGCCGCCTTGCTTGGCGCGTTGCTGGTCAGTGCGGCTCGAGATCGGCTGATCACCGACACGGCCAAGCGGCTTACATTGAGCAAGAAAATACTGCTGGTGTTCGTGACGGTTGGGGTAGGGCATCTGTTCGAACCCTTGATTTCGTCCATCGCGCCTTTGCTGACCCCTGGCATGTCGGCCTTCGTCGCCGCTGTCGTGGTCATTCCCATCAGCTTGAAGGTCATGGTCTGGCTGGATTCGCTGGATCCGCGCGAGCTGATTCAGCGTTGGCGCCGTCGGGGTTAAGGGGCACTACTGCCAGAACCCTTACTGAGCTCGGTCAGTCGTTGTTCCAGCAGCTGTATCCGTTGTTTGTCCTTGATCACGAGCAGGATGGCCTGGCGGTCAGTGGGGGACAGAGTGCGCAATCGCCCCAGCAGATCCGACTCCCACTCAGCGTTTTCTTGAGCAAAAAAAGCAGCTTGGCCCTTGCCCAACAGCAACCAGTCAAGAGAGCACGCATAGTGTACGGCAATCTCTACGCAAAACGAATATGGGACACTGTTGCGGACTTTCCAGCTGCTCAAGGTCTGCGGGCTGATCGACAACGCCCGTGAAAGCTCCGCATCAGTGTGGGTACCGGTCAGCTGCTTGAGACGCTCCATGACGGCAGCGAGCGCATGAGTACTCATAACAAATATCCATCACTGGTTTAATGATATTCCATGGGCTTAAACTACTCGTTACGAATACAGCCCTGTGCTTTTAGGAGGATTCCCGCATGAGGAACTTGAAGATGAGCCACCCAGCCATGCATTCAGCCAAAACTTACGTGGCCCTAGGATCATGCCTACATCGCAGAAGCAGCAACAATGCTAGCAGGTACTTCTCGTGAGTACTTATAAACTGGTTTGCCCGCATTGCCACAGCCGCATGCGCATACGTACCAGCGAAGGCCGTCATATTTTCCTGCGAATTGCCTATTTGCAATGCACCACCGAGGCGTGCGGTTGGTCAGTACGGGCTGAGTTCGAGATGACCCACGAGCTGTCCCCAAGCGGCATGCCCAACCCTGGCGTTTACCTCCCACCCGCCAAGGGCGACGTGCGCAAGGCGGCATTACCGGACACAGCCGCTGTGCTGGCGCGGTGAGTGAGGCGCAGCGATGTGGCCAAGGATGGCGTACCACGTTAATGGCGCGGATACAAAAACACCCCGCACAAGCGGGGTGTTTCGCGTTGCCAGACCGATCAGCCGATCAGTTGCAGGCTTGCTTGCTGCACAAGGTCCAGCAAGGGCTGTGGATACACGCCGAGAATGAACGCAAGCACGGCGACGGCCAGCAGCATGACGCCACCGGTGCGCTGTTCCCATTTCAGCGGGGCATCATGACGGCGCAGGTTCGGCTCTACCAGGTACAGGGTCACCATGACGCGCAAGTAGTAGTACACGCCAATGGCGCTACCGATTACCAGAGCACCTACTAGCCACCACAGTTGCGACTCGACACCGGTGGCAATGATGTAGAACTTGCCGATGAAGCCAGCGGTGAGCGGGATGCCGGCCAGCGAAAGCATCATCACGGTCAGCACGGCAGTCAGGTAAGGGCGACGCCAGAACAGGCCGCGGTACTCGTACAGCGCGTCAGCGTCGCGGCCACCGTAAGGCGAGGACATCAGTGTGATGACCCCGAACGCCCCCAGGCTGGTGAGCACGTAGGTGACCAGATAGACGCCCATGGCCTCCAGCGCCAAGCCCTTGCTGGCGACCAGCGCGATCAGCAGGTAGCCGAAATGGGCGATGGACGAGTAACCCAGCAGGCGCTTGAGGTTGTTCTGGGTCAACGCCAACAGGTTGCCGACCAGGATCGAGGCCACGGCGATCACTGCAAGCACCGTGCTCAGCACACCGCTGCTGGCGGCAGGGGAGAGCATGAAAAGGCGGATGACCACCGCGAAGACCGCTACTTTGCTGGCCGTGGCGAGGAACGCTGCGACCGGCGCCGGGGCACCTTCGTACACATCGGGCGTCCACAGGTGGAACGGTACCAGCGACAGCTTGAACGCCAGCCCGACCAGCATCATGCCCAGACCCAGTTGAGCCAGCAGGCTCGGCATGCTGGTGGCAGCCAGCGCCTTGCCCAGCTGGTCGAAGGTCAGGCTGCCGGCGTCTGCGTACAGCAGCGCCATGCCGAACAGCAGGAAGGCCGAACCTGCAGCCGACAGCACCATGTACTTGATGCCGGCTTCAAGCGAGCGCTTGTTGAAGAAGGCGTAGGCCACAAGGCCGTAGACCGGTACCGACAGCAACTCCAGGCCAATGAACAGGCCCGCCAGGTGGTTGGCGCTGACCAGCACCAGCCCGCCCAGTGCCGACATCAGCAGCAGCAGGTACAGCTCTTCGCGGTTGCCCGGGAAACCCTTGGCGCCTTCGCCCAGGTAGGCATGGGCGAGCGTCACGCACGCCAGGGTCGCGACCAGCATGATCGCCATGTACAGGCAGGCGAACTTGTCGATGGTGATCAGCGACGTGACCGCCAGCGGCGCGACCTTCAGTGCCGGCAGGATCGAGAGCAGGGCCAGGTTCAGCCCCACGGTGGACAGCAGGAATGTCTGCGAGTGATTGCGCTTCCAGGCGATCGCCAGCATCACCACCACCGTGGTGATGGTGGTGATCAGCATCGGCGCCAATGCGATGAAGTGTTGAGTGGTGAATTCCATAGCGCTCTTACCGGGCCGAAGCGAGTTGAGTGAAAGCGGAACCGAGCCACTGCTGCACACCACTCATGGTGGCGGCAGAGGTGTCGAGGAACGGCTGTGGATACACGCCCAGCAGCACCAGCAGTACCGCCAGGCCCAGCACCATGACCAGCTCGCGGGTGTCCATGCCGGCCAGTACGGTGTCCGATTTGCTCGGGCCGAAGTAGGCGCGGTGAATCATGATCAGCGAGTAGACCGAGCCGAACACCAGGCCAGTGGTGGCGATGACGGTGATCCACGGCACGTGTACGAAGCTGCCGATCAGGATCAGGAACTCACCCACGAAGTTGCCGGTACCTGGCAGCCCCAGGGAGGCGGCAGCGAAGAACAGGCTGATGGCAGGCAGGTAGGCGATGCGGTGCCACAGCCCGCCCATCTGGCGCATGTCACGGGTGTGCAGACGCTCGTACAGCTGGCCGGACAGGATGAACAGCGCGGCAGCCGACAGGCCGTGAGCCAGCATCTGGATGACCGCACCTTGCAGTGCTTGCTGGCTACCGGAATAGATGCCGATCAGCACGAAGCCCATGTGCGAGACGCTGGAGAAGGCGATCAGGCGCTTGATGTCGGTCTGGGCAAAGGCCAGGAAGGCGCCGTAGAAGATGCCGATCAGGCCCAGGGTCATGGCGATGGGCGCAAACTCTGCCGATGCATTGGGGAACAGCGGCAGGGCAAAGCGCAGCAGGCCATAGGCCGCGGTCTTGAGCAGAATACCAGCCAGGTCCACGGAACCTGCGGTCGGCGCCTGGGCGTGGGCGTCAGGCAACCAGGAGTGGAACGGCACCACCGGCAGCTTCACGGCAAAGGCAATGAAGAAGCCCAGCATCAGCAGGTACTCGGTACCGGCCGGCAGATCGGCCTTGAGCAGGTCGCTGTAGTTGAACGTGATCACACCAGTGTTGGTGTAGTTGACCAGTACCAGGCCCAGGATCGCCACCAGCATGATCAGGCCGCTGGCCTGGGTGAAGATGAAGAACTTGGTCGCCGCGTAGATGCGCGTCTTCTTGCCGTCCGCCGAGCTATGACCCCAGAGCGCGATGAGGAAGTACATCGGCACCAGCATCATTTCCCAGAAGAAGAAGAACAGGAACAGGTCCAGCGCCAGGAACACACCGACCACACCGCCCAGGATCCACATCAGGTTCAGGTGGAAGAAGCCGACGTGGCGCTGGATCTCTTTCCAGGAGCACAGCACCGACAGCACGCCCAGCAGGCCTGTGAGCAGGATCATCAGCAGCGACAGGCCGTCCAGGGCCAGGTGGATGCTGATGCCGAAGCGCTGGATCCACTGGACTTTGTATTCCAGCGCCCATGCAGGTTCGGCGCCCGGGGCAGGGGCAAGGGTGTAGTCGCCGTTAGCCCACAGCCACAGGCCGATGCCGAGCAACAGGGACATGGTCAGCAGCGCGATCCAGCGCGGCAGGGTAGCGCCGAAGCGCTCGCCCAGCCAGCACAGGAAGCCGCCGATGAAGGGGATCAGGATCAGCCAAGGCAAAATCATGACGGGTTGGTTTCCTTTTGCAGGGTCGCAAGGTTCGCAAGGTTCATGGTCATACCGCGGCCACTACCACAGCGCCGAGTACCAGCACTGCGCCAATGGCGATGGAGGCGGTGTACCAGCGCAGCTGGCCCGTCTCGGTCTTGGTCATGGCCACGTGGCCACCGCGAGCCAGGCGAGGGATCAGGCCGATACCGCGGTCAACCGGGTCTTTGCGCAGCAGGTGGCTGATCAGCAGGTAGGGCTTGACGAACAGCTTGTCGTAGATCCAGTCAAAGCCCCAGGCCGCGAACCACCAGGCCGACAGCACGCGGCCGATGCCACTGTTGGCCACCGCGCTGACGAAGCTGCGCTTGCCCAGGAACAGCAAGGCGGCGAGCAGGATACCGGCAATGGCGATGGCGCCCGAGGTGATCTCCAGGGCATGCTTGGCTTCACCGCCGGCATGGCCTGCGCTCTGTGGCAGCACATCAGCCAGCGGCGGGGTGATCCATGCGCCGACGAAGGTCGACAGCACGATCAGCACGCCCAGTGGCAGCCAATGGCTGATGCCATGGCCGGCATGAGCTTCGGTCTTCGCTTCGCCGTGGAAGGCGATGAAGATCAGGCGGAAGGTGTACAGCGAGGTCATGAAGGCGCCGACCAGACCGGCGTAGAGCAGGCCGGAGTTGCCGCTGGCGAAGGCTTCCCACAGGATCTCGTCCTTGGAGTAGAAGCCCACGGTCACGATCGGCAAGGCCGCCAGGGCAGCGCCACCGACCACGAAGCTGGCGTAGGCCAGGGGCAGCTTTTTCCACAGGCCGCCCATCTTGAAGATGTTCTGCTCGTGGTGGCAGGCCACGATGACGGCACCCGAGGCCAGGAACAGCAGCGCCTTGAAGAAGGCGTGGGTCATCAGGTGGAAGATCGCCGCATCCCAGGCGCCGACACCCAGGGCCAGGAACATGTAGCCGATCTGGCTCATGGTCGAGTAGGCCAGGATACGCTTGATGTCGGTTTGCACCAGCGCAGCGAAGCCCGCCAGCACCAGGGTCACGCCACCCACCACGCCCACCAGGTGCAGGATGTCCGGCGCCAGCAGGAACAGGCCATTGGTACGGGCGATCAGGTAGACACCGGCCGTCACCATCGTCGCCGCGTGGATCAGCGCCGACACTGGGGTCGGGCCGGCCATGGCGTCTGCCAACCAGGTCTGCAGCGGTAGCTGCGCGGATTTGCCCACGGCACCGCCCAGCAGCATCAGCGTTGCCAGCACCATCCAGGTATCACCGGCCTGGAATTTCTGCGGTGCCAGCACCAGCAGTTCCTGGACGTTCAGCGTGCCCAGCTGGGCGAACAGGATGAACAGGCCGATGGCCATGAACACGTCGCCAATCCGGGTGACGATAAAGGCCTTGAGCGCTGCGTTACCGTTGTTGCGGTTGCTGTAGTAGAAACCGATCAACAGGTAGGAACACAGGCCCACGCCTTCCCAACCGAAGTAGATGAACAGCAGGTTGTCGCCCAGGATCAGGAACAGCATGCTGGCGATGAACAGGTTGGTGTATGAGAAGAACCGCGAGTAGCCGGTCTCGCCACGCATGTACCAGGACGCGAACAAGTGGATCAGGAAACCCACGCCTGTCACTACGCCCAGCATGGTGACCGACAGGCCATCCAGGTACAGGGTGAAGTTCGGCGCAAAGCCATCCACCGACATCCACTGCCACAGCAGCTGGCTGTACGCACCGCCTTCAGGCGGGGCGACGTTGAACTGCCAGATCACGTAGGCGGCCGTGGCCGCCGACAGGCCCACCGAACCGACGCCGATCAGAGCGGACAGGTTCTCCGAGAACCTCCCGCGCGAGAACGACAGCAGCACAAAGCCGATGAGGGGAAAGACGAAAGTCAGGAAGAGAAGGTTCATCCGCGCATCTCACTGGCAGCATCGATGTCGAGAGTGTGGAAGCGGCGATACAGCTGCAGCAGGATGGCCAGGCCAATGCTGGCCTCGGCTGCTGCCAGGCTGATCACCAGAATGAACATCACCTGGCCATCGGGTTGGACCCAACGGGCACCGGCGACGACGAACGCCAGGGCAGAGGCGTTCATCATGACTTCCAGGCTCATGAGCACGAAGAGGATGTTGCGGCGGACCATCAGGCCAACCAGACCTAAGCAGAACAGGATGCCGGCGACGGCCAGACCATGTTCGAGAGGGATAGCACCCATGATTTACTCCTTCGCCTCATTGCGGCCCAGGTGGAAGGCGGTGACAGCTGCCGCGAGCAGCAGCATCGACGCCAGTTCGACCACCAGCAGGTAAGGGCCGAACAGGCTCACACCCACTGCTTTCGGGCCCACGGTGGTACCGCTGATGGCAGCGCCGCTGGGTGCGACGAACAGCACGTACAGCAGCTCCACCAGCAACAGGGCGCCGAGGATCACCGGCCCTGCCCAGATACCGGGCTTGAGCCAGCCGCGCTCCTGGGCGACCGACGCCGGCCCCAGGTTGAGCATCATCACCACGAAGACGAACAGCACCATGATGGCGCCAGCATAGGCGATCACTTCCAGGGCGCCCGCGAACGGCGCGCCAAGGGAAAAGAAGATCATCGCCACGGAAATCAGCGAGATGATCAGGTAGAGCAGGGCGTGCACGGGGTTTGTGCCGGTCACCACCCGAAGGGTGGAGACCACGGCGATCCCGGATGCGAAGTAGAAAGCGAATTCCATCTTTCTGTCCTTATGGGAGCAAGCTCTTCACGTTGATCGGCTCGGCTTCGTTCTGCGCAGCGCCTTTCGGCTTGCCAGCGATCGCCATGCCCGCAACACGGTAGAAGTTGTAGTCAGGGTTCTTGCCGGGGCCGGAGATCAGCAGATCTTCTTTCTCGTACACCAGGTCCTGACGCTTGAACTCGGCCATTTCGAAATCCGGAGTCAGCTGGATTGCGGTGGTCGGGCACGCTTCTTCGCACAGGCCGCAGAAGATGCAGCGCGAGAAGTTGATGCGGAAGAACTCCGGGTACCAACGGCCGTCGTCGGTTTCTGCCTTCTGCAGCGAGATGCAGCCCACCGGGCAGGCTACCGCGCACAGGTTGCAGGCCACGCAGCGCTCTTCGCCGTCGGGGTCGCGCGTCAGGACGATGCGGCCACGGTAGCGTGGCGGCAGGTACACGGGTTCTTCGGGGTACTGCAGGGTGTCGCGCTTGCGGAACCCGTGGGAGAACACCATGGCCAGGCTGCGCAGCTGGGTGCCGGTGCCCTTAACGATGTCGCCGATATACTTGAACATGGGTCAAATCCTCACTGGGCCGCGACGGCTGGCGTGTTGTAAAGCACGATCGCAGCGGTCACCAGCAAATTGATCAGGGTCAGCGGCAGGCAGAACTTCCAGCTGAAGTCCATCACCTGGTCATAGCGTGGGCGCGGAATGGAGGCGCGCAGCAGGATGAACAGCATGATGAAGAACGCGGTCTTCAGGGCGAACCACAGGAACGACAGTTGCGGCAGGATGCCGAACGGGCCGTGCCAGCCGCCGAAGAACAGGGTGACCAGCAGCGCCGAGATGAGGATGATGCCGATGTACTCACCGACGAAGAACATGCCCCACTTCATGCCGGCATACTCGATGTGGTAGCCGTCGGCCAGTTCCTGTTCCGCTTCCGGCTGGTCGAAGGGGTGACGGTGAGTCACGGCCACGCCAGCGATGAAGAAGGTGCAGAAGCCGAAGAACTGCGGAATGATGAACCACAGGTTCTGCGCCTGGTACTCGACGATGTCGCGCATGTTGAACGAGCCGACCTGCACCACCACGCCCATCAACGCCAGGCCCAGGAACACTTCGTACGACACGGTCTGGGCCGAGGCCCGCAAGCTGCCGAGCAAGGCGTACTTGTTGTTCGAGGACCAGCCGGCAAACAGCACGGCATACACCGACAGACCGGCCATGGCGAAGAAGAACAGCAGGCCGATGTTCAAGTCGGCCACGCCCCAGGTCGGGGTGATCGGGATGACCACGAAGGCAATCAGCAGGGCGCTCATGGCCACGACCGGTGCCAGGGTGAAGATCACGCGGTCGACGAAGGGCGGGTTCCAGTCTTCCTTGAAGAACATCTTGAGCATGTCGGCAGCGATCTGGAACATGCCGAACGGGCCGACGCGGTTCGGACCGTAACGGTCCTGCCACCAGCCCAGCAGGCGCCGCTCGATGAAGCTGAGCAGCGCGCCGCAGACCACCACCGCCAACAGGACCACGATGGCCCGTAGCACGGTGAGGATCACGTCGATCACTTCGGGGGTGAACCAGCTCATTGTGCTGCCTCCTGCAGGCCTTCGACGGATGCCCCGAACACGGCTGGCGGGATGCCGGCCAGGCCCTTGGGCAGCGCGACCAGGCCAGCGCCCAGCGCTTCATTGATACGCAGCGGCAAGCGTAGCGCCACACCCGCGACGTTCAGGTCCAGCAGGGCGCCTTCGTTGACGCCCAGGCGATCGGCTTCGGACTTGGCCAGGGCCACGTAGGCAGCCGGAATGCGCTCTTGCACTGGCGCGGCACGCGAGGAGCTTTCTTCGCTGCCGAACAGGTGGAAGAACGGTACTGCCGTCCAGGTGCCGCGGGCCGGGTTGAAGGCGCCAGGCACCGTGGTGAACCAGGCCAGGCCATCACCTTGGGATTCGATCAGGCGCACGCCGGGGTCGCCGGCACGCAAGTGACCGCCCACCTCGTCCTGAAACTTGTTCCAGGCCTGGGGCGAGTTCCAACCTGGCGACCAGGCGAACGGGACCTGCTGACGCGGCTCGGCCGAGCCCGAATACCCTTCCATCGAGAAGGCAAAGGCGGTATCGCGGTCTTGCGGGGTACGCGGCTCGTGCACGCTGATGTTGGCGCGCATGGCGGTGCGACCGGAGTAGCGCAGCGGCTCGCGGGCAAGCTTCAGGCCCTTGATGCGGAAGGCGGCGCTTGGCGCGGCGTCGACGATGCCAGCCAGTTGCGGTGCCGCCTGGGCGCAGGCGTGGGTCACGTGGTCCAGTTGGGTCCAGTCCACGGGCTTAGCCAGCAAGGTTGCACGCAGGGCGTGCATCCAGCGCCAGCCTTCGTGGACCTGGATGCTGCTGTCCAGGTACTGCGGGTCGAACACCTGGAAGAAGCGCTGGGCACGGCCTTCCTGGCTGACCAGGGTGCCATCGCCCTCGGCGAAGGAGGCGGCCGGCAGTACCAGGTGGGCGCGCTCGACCGTCTGGGTTCTGGAGTGGTCGGCAACGATGACCACCTTGGCCGCTGCCAGGGCAGCGTCCACTTTGGCCGCAGGCACACGGGCGTAGAGGTCGTTTTCCAGCACCACGATGGCGTCGGCCTTGCCGTCGATGACCGCATCCAGCGCAGCGTCGACCGATTCGCCACCGAGCATGGCCAGGCCAAGGCTGTTGGCTTCAGGTACCACCAGGCTCAGCGAGCCTTGTTTGTCGCGCAGCTTCAGGGCTTTGGCGATGTTGGCGGCGGCCTCGATCAACGAGGCATCGGCCAGCGAGGTGCCGGCAATGACCAGCGGGCGCTTGGCGGCGATCAGGGCATCGGCGATGCGCTGGGCCAGGGCCTTGGCCTCGTCGTCTAGGCCGGCGACGGCGGGTGCACTTGGGTCGATGGCATGGGCCACGGCAAAACCGAGGCGGGCCAGGTCCGCCGGGGCTGCATGCACGCACTCCTCGGCCACGTCGTCGAGCTTGGTCTCGGCCAGGCTGGCGATGAACAGAGGGTACAGCGCATGCTGACCGATGTTCTTGACGGCGGCGTCGAGCCACGGCTGAACCTTCATCGCCTCGGCCATGGCCTCGGCCTTGCCCTTGGTGGCCTGGCGCACGGCCAGGGCGACACGGGCAGCGGTCTGGGTCAGGTCTTCACCGAGCACGAATACCGCGTCGTGGTCTTCGATGTCGCGCAGGGTCGGAACGGGCAGGGGGCTGTTGTTCAACACCTCCAGCGCCAGGCGCACGCGCGCCAGTTCACCGGCTTCCATCCCACAGTGGAAGTACTCGGCACCAACCAGCTCGCGTAGGCCATAGTTGCTTTCCAGGCTGGCGCGTGGCGAACCGATACCGACGATGGTGCGGCCGCGCAGCAGGTCGGCGGCTTTGTCCAGGGCGGCGTCCAGGCCCAGCTTGGTGCCGTCGGCCAGTTGCGCCTGGCGTGGACGATCCGTGCGGTTGACGTAGCCATAGCCGAAGCGGCCCCTGTCGCACAGGAAGTACTGGTTCACCGAGCCGTTGAAACGGTTCTCGATGCGGCGCAGTTCACCGTAACGCTCGCCTGGGCTGATGTTGCAGCCACTGGAGCAACCGTGGCAGATGCTCGGGGCAAACTGCATGTCCCACTTGCGGTTGTAGCGTTCGGAGTGGGTCTTGTCGGTGAACACGCCGGTTGGGCAGACTTCGGTCAGGTTGCCCGAGAACTCGCTTTCCAGCACGCCGTCTTCGACGCGGCCGAAATAGACGTTGTCATGGGCGCCATAGACACCCAGGTCGGTGCCACCGGCATAGTCCTTGTAGTAACGCACGCAGCGGTAGCAGGCGATGCAGCGGTTCATCTCATGGGCGATGAACGGGCCAAGGTCCTGGTTCTGGTGGGTGCGCTTGGTGAAGCGATAGCGGCGCTCGTTGTGGCCGGTCATCACCGTCATGTCTTGCAGGTGGCAGTGACCGCCTTCCTCGCACACGGGGCAGTCGTGCGGGTGGTTGGTCATCAGCCATTCGACGACGCTGGCGCGAAACGCCTTGGACTCGTCATCGTCGATGGAGATCCAGGTGCCGTCGGATGCAGGCGTCATGCAGGACATGACGATACGCCCGCGGGTGTCGTTCTCGTCGGTGTACTGCTTGACCGCGCACTGGCGGCAGGCACCGACGCTGCCAAGCGCCGGGTGCCAGCAGAAATAAGGGATGTCGAGGCCAAGTGACAGACAGGCTTGTAACAGGTTGTCTGCACCGTTGACTTCGAGCGCTTTGCCGTCTACGTGGATAGTGGCCATTGTTCAAAGTTCTTCGTTGGCCCGCGTGAGCAGGCGTGGCTAATGGAAATCGGTAAGCCTGCGACACGCCGCGATCGGGTCGGGCCTGTCGGCAAGCTGGCGGGTGGCACGGACCACCCGCTGGAACATCTTGTTATGCGCCGACTACGGTCGGCCCGGCCTGAAGCGGTCTTGCCAGGTCAGGGCGCAACGCCTCGCCAGCGACGACCGGCGCGACACCGGCCTCGAACTCCGAGCGGAAGTACTTGATGGCACTGCCAAGCGGCTCCACCGCACCCGGTGCGTGGGCGCAGAAGGTACGGCCTGGGCCAAGGAAGTTGACCAGCCCCAGCAGGGTCTCGATGTCTTCGGCACGGCCCTGGCGGTTTTCCAGGGCGCGCAGCATCTTCACGCTCCACGGCAGGCCGTCACGGCACGGTGTGCACCAGCCGCACGACTCACGGGCGAAGAACTCCTCCATGTTGCGCAGCAGCGAGACCATGCTGACGCTGTCGTCCACCGCCATGGCAAGGCCTGTGCCCATGCGGGTGCCGACCTTGGCGATACCGCCTGCGTACATCTGCGCGTCCAGGTGCTCGGGCAGCAGGAAACCGGTGCCGGCGCCGCCTGGCTGCCAGCACTTGAGGCGGAAGCCGTCGCGCATGCCGCCAGCGTAGTCCTCGAACAGTTCGCGTGCGGTGACGCCAAACGGCAATTCCCACAGGCCCGGGTTCTTGACCTTGCCGGAGAAGCCCATCAGCTTGGTGCCATGGTCTTCACTGCCCTCGCGGGCCAGCGACTTGTACCAGTCGTTGCCGTTGGCGACGATGGCCGGCACGTTGCACAGGGTCTCGACGTTGTTCACGCAGGTCGGCTTGCCCCATACGCCCACGGCGGCAGGGAAGGGCGGCTTGGAACGCGGGTTGGCGCGGCGACCTTCGAGCGAGTTGATCAGCGCGGTTTCTTCGCCGCAGATGTAGCGGCCTGCACCGGTGTGCACGAACAGCTCGAAATCGAAACCGCTGCCCAAGACGTTCTTGCCCAGCAGGCCAGCGGCCTTGGCTTCATCGATGGCGCGGTTGAGGTTTTTCGCCGCGGTGGTGTATTCGCCGCGCAGGAAGATGTAACCGCGGTAGGCCTTCAGCGCGCGGGCGCTGATCAGCATGCCTTCGATCAGCAGATGGGGCTGTTGCTCCATCAGCATGCGGTCCTTCCAGGTGTTGGGCTCCATTTCATCGGCGTTACACAACAGGTAACGGATGTTCATGGATTCATCCTTGGGCATCAGGCCCCACTTCACCCCGGTGGGGAAGCCAGCGCCACCACGGCCCTTGAGGCCGGAGTCCTTGACGCTTTGCACGATCTCGTCAGCCGACATCTGCGCCAGCGCCTTGCGGGCAGCGGCGTAGCCGTTCTTCGATTCGTACTCGGCCAGCCAGACCGGCTCGCCGTCTTCACGCAGGCGCCAGGTCAGCGGATGGGTTTCAGCCGAGCGCGCGATGCGGTTGGCCGGGCCGAAGGAAGTGATGGTCATGCGTAACCCTCCAGCAGCTTGGAGACGCCAGCAGGCTGCACGTCGCCAAAGGTGTCGTCGTCGATCATCAGCGCCGGGGCCTTGTCGCAGTTCCCAAGGCAGCAGACCGGCAGCAGGGTGAAGCGGCCGTCGGCAGTGGTTTGGCCCAAGCCGATGCCCAGCTCGCTCTGGATCTGGCTGACCACCGACTCGTGACCGCCGATGTAGCACACCATGCTGTCGCACACGCGGATGATGTGGCGGCCGACCGGCTGGCGGAAGATCTGGCTGTAGAAGGTGGCGACGCCTTCGACGTCGCTGGCCGGGATACCCAGCACCTCGCCGATGGCATGAATGGCGCCGTCCGGCACCCAGCCACGGGCTTTCTGCACGATCTTGAGGGCTTCGATGGACGCCGCACGCGGGTCCTCGTAGTGATGCATTTCATGCTCGATGGCCGAGCGCTCGGTTTCGCTCAGGGCGAAACGGTCTGTCTGGATAAGCGTGCTGTTCATGCTTAGCGGTCCACGTCAGCCATAACGAAGTCGATACTGCCCAGGTACGCAATGAGGTCGGCAACCATGCTGCCTTTGATCACCGAAGGGATCTGCTGCAGGTGCGGGTAGCTCGGGGTGCGGATCCGGGTGCGGTAGCTCATGGTGCCGCCGTCGCTCGTCAGGTAGTAACTGTTGATGCCCTTGGTCGCTTCGATCATCTGGAACGACTCGTTGGCCGGCATGACCGGACCCCACGACACTTGCAGGAAGTGGGTGATCAAGGTCTCGATGTGCTGCAGGGTGCGCTCTTTGGGCGGCGGCGTGGTCAGCGGATGGTCCGCCTTGTACGGGCCTTCCGGCATGTTGCGCAGGCACTGGTCGATGATGCGGATACTCTGGCGCATCTCCTCGACGCGGACCATGCAGCGATCGTAGGCATCGCCGTTGTGGGCCAGCGGCACTTCGAACTCGAAGTTCTCGTAGCCGGAGTAGGGGCGTGCCTTGCGCAGGTCGAAGTCGCAACCGGTGGAGCGCAGGCCGGCACCCGTAGTGCCCCAGGCCAGCGCCTCTTGCGTGTTGTAGGCGGCCACGCCAATGGTACGGCCCTTGAGAATGCTGTTCTGCAGGGCGGCCTTGGTGTATTCGTCCAGGCGCTTGGGCAGCCACTCGACGAAATCCTTGACCAGCTTGTCCCAGCCACGCGGCAGGTCGTGCGCGACGCCACCGATACGGTACCAGGCCGGATGCAGCCGGAAACCGGTGATCGCTTCGATCACCGTGTACGCGCGCTGGCGGTCGGTGAAGGTGAAGAACACCGGGGTCATGGCGCCTACGTCCTGGATGTAGGTGCCCAGGAACAGCAGGTGGCTGGTGATACGGAAGAATTCGGCGAGCATGATGCGAATCACGTCGACCTTCTGCGGCACCTGGATGCCGGCCAGCTTTTCCACCGCCAGGACGTACGGCAGGTTGTTCATCACACCGCCGAGGTAGTCGATACGGTCGGTGTAGGGAATGAAGCTGTGCCAGGACTGACGCTCGGCCATCTTCTCGGCACCGCGGTGGTGGTAGCCGATGTCCGGTACGCAGTCGACGATTTCTTCACCATCGAGCTGCAGGACGATACGGAAGGCACCGTGGGCAGACGGGTGGTTGGGGCCAAGGTTGAGGAACATGTAGTCCTCGTTGGCGCCCTGACGCTTCATGCCCCAGGCCTCTGGGTTGAAGCGCGCCGACTCTTCCTCAAGCTGCTGCTTGGCCAGGGTCAGGCTGTAGGGGTCGAACTCGGTGGCGCGGGCCGGGTAGTCCTTGCGCAGTGGGTGACCTTCCCAGGTCGGCGGCATCATGATGCGGCTCAGGTGCGGGTGACCGGCGAAATCGATGCCGAACATGTCCCACACTTCACGCTCGTACCAGTTGGCGTTGGGCCAGATGCTGGTCACCGAGGGCAGGTTCAGGTCGCCTTCGCTGAGCGAAACCTTGATCATCACATCGCTGTTACGCTCGATCGACAGCAGGTGGTAGAACACGCTGAAGTCGGCGGCAGGCAGGCCACGGCGCTGGGTGCGCAGGCGCTCGTCGACCCCGTGCAGGTCGTACAGCATGCTGTAGGGCTTGGCCACGCCGCGCAGGAAGCTCAGCACTTCCTTGAGCTGGGCGCGCTTGACCCACAGCACGGGCATGCCGGTGCGGGTTTCCTGGGCGACGAATGCTTCGGCGCCAAAACGGTTGTGCAATTCGACGACCACATCTTGGTCGTTTGCCTTGTAGGGCGGAATGTAAATAGCGTTGTCCGCTGTCATGGTCTCGGTCGCTTTGGGTCAACGTTAAGAATGAAGCCAGGCCGCCGGCACCCTCGGGCACCGGCGGCAGGTCGCTGGATCAGACTTCGTCGGGGCTGCGCAGGTTGGTGACGGCAATGCGCTGTTCACGACGCAGCTCTTTCTGGGCAGGCATCTCGGCACGGTAAATGCCTTGATCACCCACGACCCAGGAAAGCGGACGTCGCTCTTGGCCGATCGACTCCTGCAGCAGCATCAAGCCTTGCAAGAAAGCCTCAGGGCGTGGCGGACAGCCGGGCACGTAGACGTCCACGGGGAGGAACTTGTCGACCCCCTGAACGACCGAGTAGATGTCGTACATGCCGCCGGAGTTGGCGCACGAACCCATGGAAATGACCCATTTGGGCTCGAGCATCTGCTCGTAGAGGCGCTGGATGATCGGCGCCATCTTGATGAAGCAGGTACCGGCAATGACCATGAAGTCGGCCTGGCGCGGCGAGGCCCGGATGACTTCGGCGCCGAAGCGGGCGATGTCGTGGGGCGCCGTGAAGGCCGTGGTCATTTCCACGTAGCAGCAGGACAGGCCGAAGTTGTACGGCCACAGGGAGTTCTTGCGGCCCCAGTTGACGGCGCCACGCAGCACATCTTCGAGCTTGCCC
Source organism: Pseudomonas sp. SGAir0191 (assembly GCF_002812565.2). Classification (NCBI taxonomy): domain Bacteria; kingdom Pseudomonadati; phylum Pseudomonadota; class Gammaproteobacteria; order Pseudomonadales; family Pseudomonadaceae; genus Pseudomonas; species Pseudomonas sp. SGAir0191. The sequence continues at coordinate 3,166,682 of NZ_CP025035.2, read as the reverse complement.
ATGAAGATGTTCTTGTGGACCTGGTCTTCGAGCAGTTGATCGGTGACGGTTTCCCGTTCACCAACCGGATACTGCTCGTTGGGTGCGTCCGGATCGATTCTGGTGAGATTGTATTGCATGCCAAAGCCTCATTGTTTCAGCTTCGCTTGCCGCTTGCGGCGACCTTCGGGTGCCCAGTCAAGGGCCCCGACGCGCCATAGGTAGACAAGACCTGCCAACAGAATTGCTATGAAAACGAGTGCTTCGACGAACCCGGTCCAGCCGCTTTCGCGGACGGACACAGACCATGCAAAGAGAAAGAGGGCTTCGATATCGAAGATCACGAAGAGCATCGCGACCAGATAGAATTTTGCCGACAGGCGCAGGCGCGCGCTGCCGGTGGGCAGCATGCCGGATTCGAAGGGTTCGTTCTTGGCGCGGCCCCAGGCCTTGCTGCCGAGCAGGCTGGACAGGCCGAGCATGAAGGCGCACAGGCCGACGACACCCAGAAGGAAGATGGCAAAGCCCCAGTTGTGGGCGATGAGTCCTGCCGAATCGGACATGCTTTAAATCCTTATACAGAGACCCAGCTCTGCAGTCTGAAATAAGTGTAGAGCGGCGACGTGGTGTCGCACTTGCAGTGACCAAATGTCGCAGCTGAATCAATCCTGCTGATTTTATGGGTAAACCCGGGCCAAGTAAAATTTCCGTAGCAAATTTATTCGTAGGATCAACAACACTATCGGCTTGTAACTGGCTGAAAGCCTTGAAATTCGGGCATTGCGCGCGCTTTTGTTAATTATGTTTCTTGCGAGTGGTAACGAATTACGAATGGAGTAATGATAATTAATATCATTTGGACTGATGCCTCTTATTTGGTCCGTTCTGCACCTTGTAAAGTTCATCTGCAGATTTCCTCTGCTTGCAAATGCGAAAAGCTCGTGTTCTAGCACTTATCGACCCGCTGGGTACCGCCCTGGGTCAATACTGAAGCGCGTATACGGTGGTGGGGTCGCGCGTGGCGCTGTGCCTGCAAGCATAGACCAGGGTGCTCTGATTGCTCCTCGCCGTGGTTGCACGCAGTGGATGGGCAGCGCTCGCGCTAGGCGACATCGCACACGCAGAGCGGGCTCAGCGCCAGGTGCAGTGAGGCGCGGGGTCACTGGAATGTCGGATTTAACCCCTTCCCTGTAGGGCATTTCCCAAACATACTCTTGCCGCCTGTTTTCCGTTGCGGCTGCTCGGGTAGCGCTCTAGTCTCGGCCTGTCGTTGCTCATCAACGACACAGCTTTGACAGGCTGTGACGGTAAATAGTGCGCGGCTTTCCTATATGGTGGCTGTGCGTGCGGGCACGCTTGCGTGCGCCGGAACTTAGCTATTTCCGCCGGTCTGTCAACCCACGTACAGCTGCCGCCCTTCTGTTTGACAGCAGGTGGGTGGCCAGCCATAGAAGGTAAATAGCTATGTTGAAGATAGTCCCCGATCCACCTCGCATCTCTCATTCCCTCGAAGACACCCTGATCCAGGCCACTGACCACGCACTCTGCGCAGCGACCGTGGTGCATCAGGCCTTGCTCCAACAGCCCAAGTCCCCTGCATCGATCCTCATGATGACCTCGATGCATGAACTCGAAGCGCTTCGGGCTTTGCTTGAGTCGGCCTTGATTCAGGTGCAGATGCCAGCCGGTGCCAAGCCTTTGCACTGAGGCTGATCGATGTGTAGCGACAGCCGGCCTTTGGCGGGTAAATCCACGCCTACGCAATCACCGCAGCCTGCAATGTTCCACATTGACGGCGGGAGCGGGTCTGCCCGCATCAGGGGCCGGCCATGCAGTCAGAAATTTCCAGGGGATTCAACCATGACCACAGAAGACACCCAGTTCACCGTCGGTCAAACAACGTTTTGCCAAGGTGAAAACGGCACGCACGCGTTGTTTCGCATCGAGCCCGGGATACCGTGCCGGGATGCTCGCGAGCAGTCTTCAGAGTTGATGGGTTACGTTCGCGAACTGACCATCATCGGCTTGACGGAGGACAGGCCAATGATGATCTGGGCGGCCCACTACCTCAGCGCCATGGCCAAGGCATTGATGGATGACGCCGAGCTGGGCATGGCGCACTGAGGTACTGTGCGGTCACATGTCTAGATGCAGTTTTGCATGGCGAGAGCTCAGCTGGCAGCTGAGTAGTCATTGCTTGATGCCTGCATGCCGTTGCAGGTGCAGTGTATGCCTGCTTGTGTCAGGTGCATGAGACAAAGCCCCAAGCTTAGGAAGCTTGGGGCTTTGTTCGATTGCAACCCATTATCAGTGGAACTGCTCTTCCTCAGTCGAACCGGTGAGCGCAGTCACCGACGAAGCCCCGCCCTGAATCACGGTGGTCATGTCATCGAAGTAGCCCGTACCCACTTCCTGCTGATGCGCCACGAAGGTATAACCCTTGCTGGCGTCGGCGAACTCCTGCTCCTGCAACTTCACGTAGGCGGTCATGTCGTTGCGGGCGTAGTCGTGCGCCAGGTTGAACATGCCATGCCACATGTTGTGGATGCCGGCCAGGGTGATGAACTGGTGCTTGTAGCCCATGGCCGAAAGCTCACGCTGGAATTTAGCGATGGTGGCGTCGTCCAGGTTCTTCTTCCAGTTGAACGAAGGCGAGCAGTTGTACGACAGGATCTGGTCCGGATACTCCTTCTTGATCGCTTCGGCGAAGCGGCGGGCTTCGTCCAGATCCGGCTTGGCGGTTTCGCACCAGATCAGGTCGGCGTACGGGGCGTAGGCCAGGCCGCGGGCGATGGCCTGGTCTAGCCCTGCGCGCACTTTGTAGAAGCCTTCGCGGGTGCGCTCGCCGATCACGAACGGCTGATCGTAGGGGTCGCAGTCACTGGTCAGCAGGTCGGCAGCGTTAGCGTCGGTACGGGCAAGGATGATCGTTGGTACGCCCGAAACGTCGGCTGCCAGGCGCGCGGCGACCAGCTTTTGCACGGCTTCCTGGGTCGGCACCAGCACCTTGCCGCCCATGTGACCGCATTTTTTCACCGAGGCCAGCTGGTCTTCGAAGTGCACGCCTGCAGCGCCTGCTTCGATCATGTTCTTCATCAGCTCGTAGGCGTTGAGCACGCCGCCAAAACCGGCTTCGGCATCCGCCACGATGGGCGCGAAGTAGTCGATGTAGCCTTCATCGCCTGGGTTCTTGCCAGCCTTCCACTGAATCTGGTCGGCGCGGCGGAAGGAGTTGTTGATGCGCTTGACCACCGTCGGCACGGAGTCGACCGGGTACAGCGACTGGTCGGGGTACATGGACTCGGCGGAGTTGTTGTCGGCAGCTACCTGCCAGCCTGACAGGTAGATGGCCTGGATGCCTGCCTTGACCTGCTGCACGGCCTGGCCGCCGGTGAGGGCGCCCATGCAGTTGACGAAATCTTTTTCCGGGCGGAACGATGGATGTGCACCTTGGGTAACCAGCTTCCACAGCTTTTCTGCACCCAGGCGGGCCAGGGTGTGCTCCGGCTGCAGGGAGCCACGCAGGCGAACGACATCGGCGGCGGTGTAGGTACGGGTCACGCCTTTCCAGCGCGGGTTTTCGGCCCAGTCTTTCTCAAGGGCTGCAATTTGCTGATCGCGTGTCAGTGCCATGGAAGTAAACCTCGTCGCATCGATCTTGGGTTAATTGTGCGGATGCTCGGGGCAGATCAGGGCGCTGGCGGCAGTCCTGTTCAAGCGGGTGCGGCGGCAGCGGGCAAGGATGAGGGGCAAGGCGGGCAGTCAGGTCCATCGGTGCCCCGGCAGGTCGGCTCGTGGATGCCTCGCTGCGGTGCTACGCGAATGCTGTGACGGCGGTGACGCACTTGAGTCCCTCGCAACCACTTGCTCGTTGCAGTCGCCACCTCGTCGAACCGCCTTGTGGGCTGTACGGACACAGGGCGCCTCCAAGGTGCCAGAGGGCGCCCCGAAGGCCCTTGCCAGGGCCCCTGATTAGCGGGAGCGAGGCCATCATGCCCTCGTGAAAAAGTACCTGTCAAACGTTTTGTAGTGCTTTTTTAGGTCTACTACATCTTTGGTCTAATACGACTCATCAGTCAGTTCAGAGGCCTTTGGTCGAGGCCGCAGGCTGTCTGGGATCAGTCCAAAACATCGACTTTCACCCGCACTGTCATGTTTTTTCCCCGCTCGGTGCTGTAGATATGGCTTGCGCTGCTGAAACCGGCCTGGCTCTGCTGGTTGTACCCGGCCATATCAATCCACTCGCCAACCTTGCCGGTCAGGGTTGTGTCGGTGCTTTGAACATCCACTACATCTGCACGTTCGCGGCTGATACGATCATTATTGGTGCTGATCTGTAGGCGAACGGTGTCCCCAGTAAGCATCGGCGTTACGTAAAAACCTTGGGTTACATTGCGGTATTGGGTGTCGCTCTGCACGCGCCCGTATCCATCGGTGCTGGAGCTGGTGACGGGGATGCTCTGGCCGACCTGGATCAGCGCTGGTTGGCCTTCGCTTGCCTGGATCTGCTGTACGCCGCCGTCGCGGTTGGAGGTGCCGTGGCGGATGATCCTGGCGTTGCCGCGGGTATCCTGAAATTGGCTGTCGCTGGTGTCGACGCTGATCAGCAAGCGCTTGGCGGCCGTGTCCAGTTGCTTGAGCACATTACGCAGCTCGCCGATGCGTTGTGGGCTGGCATTGACGATGAGCTTGTTCTCGAAGGCACTGACGGTGCCGTCCTGGCCGATGAAGGCTTGCGCGGGCGCCAGCAATTCGGCGCTGCTGCGGTGCTGCAGCGGCACGACCTCAGTCTCGGCCTGTGCGGCCAGGCTGGCCAGCATTGCCAACGAGATGAAAAGCGGGCGTGTGGACATGGGCAGGTCTCCGTAAAAGGTGAGTGTAATCGCTGCATCGGCAGCGCCTGGACTTCCTGAGCTATTTCGCAGCAATTAATTCCTGGATCGTCAGTGGTGCCATCTTGGACCTCGGCTTCCACAAGGAGGGTCCCGAAGGACAGGGCAGCGGCTGAACCTTGGCAGGGGTCGTGGGTCGCAATCACAGGCCATCCGGGGGCGACTATCATGAAACGCTGGTTCATCGTATGGGGGTGCTTGTGGAGCGCCGGTTTGCAGGCAGCGCCTGATACACTGCGCATCCAGCAACTGCAACGCTGCGGTGATGTATTGAGTACTGAGCGCCAGCAATGGTGCCTGCGCGTGACGGGGCTGGGTGAACAGCCGCCAACATTCAAGGTTGGGGGTGTGACAGTGCCTGCTAAAGCGTTGGAGCGCCAAGCCGACACGTTCACGCTGACCCTTGAACACCGGCCTGGGCCGAGTGCGCCGTTGTGGCTGGAGGTCAACGGGCAGGCCAGCAACTCCGTATGGTTGACCCGTCAGCGCAGCCATGTGGTCGCCGCAGGCCCCGATGAAGTGGCCAAGAACATGGACGGCCTGACCACCTACCTGAATCTGGTCAGTGTGCTGGTAGAAGAGAAATACGACGGTCTGCAGGAGGCCAGGCGCATTGCCGAAAAGTACGGCGCGCAGGTGGTGGGCGCCATAGCGCCGCTGAACGTCTACCAGTTGCGCTTGCCGGTGCACGATCTGGTGCAACGGGACGCCATGATCCTGCGCATGGGTACGGAGGTCAGTGTCGATGCAGTGATCGTCGAAGAGTCGGCTCCCGAACGGGGCGAGGAGGGGGACGACCGCGCCGAGCCGGCTATCACCCAGGCGGATGAATGGGCCGCCAACCGCTTCATGGACGCCTTGTACTACTATCAGCGCCGCATTCCTGCTTCCAGAATCCCTGTCCAGCCTGTGCGTGTCGGGGTGATTGAAAGGGGTGTGGACTTCGATGCGGCTGGCTTCACGCGTTATCGCGGCGCCTGCGAGCACGGGCAGACGTGCGTGTATGCCAGGGACGGCAGCGCGTCTGCTAGCCATGGCACCCATGTGGCGGGGATCTTCGCCGCTCAGGACGAGGGTTTTCTCGCTGGGCTGGGCAAGGCAAGCCCGGGGTTCGATGTGATCGTCGACCGTAATTCCGACGCCGGTATCACGGCCAATATCGCCGCATCCGTCAACCTGGTGCAGGACGGTGTGCGGGTGCTGAACTGGAGTTGGGGCATTCACCGGGTAGGTGCGCGTAACATCAAGGGGGATGAGGTCGATTCGCTGGTCCGTTCCGGGCTGGCAATGAGCGGTTATGAAGAGCTGCTGGAGGAGTTTTTCCTGTGGCTGCGGGCCAAGCATCCGGATGTGATTGTGGTGAATTCCGCGGGTAATGGGGCTTCGTGGTCGGGCACGGACGAATACCGATTGCCGTCGTCCTTCGTCACTGAACAGCTGCTGGTGGTGGGCGGCCATCAGCGCAGTGAGCACGCCGTACCCGTCAGTGACCCGCGGCATGTGCGCAAGCGCCACAGCTCCAACATCGACAGCCGTGTGGATGTCAGCGCCGCCGCATGCCTGCGCCCCTCCGGCGAAGCCAAACCCCATTGCGGCACGTCCTATGCCACGCCTTTGGTGGCGGCCACCGTGGCCGCGATGCTGTCGATCAACCCGGCGCTGACCCCGACGCAGGTGCGTATGCTGCTACGTCGCAGTGCGCTGACCCTTGGCGAGCAGCAGGATTTCGAGGCGATGGATGCCGAGGACTTGACTGCCCCCATTTTGCCGTCGGAGCGAGGCGGGCGCCTGGATGACCCGGACCTCGGGCGTTCTGCACGTCTGGACATGCAGCGTGCCCTGGATTTGGCGGTGCAGAGTCGCGATCGGGTGCGCTGATCGGTGGCTCCTGCCTGACAAATTCCGTAACATCGCGCCTTTGTTTTCGCACTCCGTCCGTTCTGGACCGTCACCCAGGAATTCCATGAAACCCGCTCGCCTACGTGCCGACCTGCTGGCCGGCTTGACCACCTCGTTTGCCCTCGTGCCCGAATGCATCGCGTTCGCTTTGGTGGCACACCTCAACCCATTGATGGGCCTTTATGGCGCATTCGTCATTTGCACGCTGACCGCGCTGTTCGGCGGCCGGCCGGGGATGATTTCCGGTGCTGCCGGCTCGATGGCCGTCGTGATCGTCGCACTGGTGGTGCAGCACGGCGCGCAATACTTGCTAGCGACGGTGTTGCTCGGGGGCGTGGTGATGATCCTCTTCGGCGTATTGCGCCTGGGCAAGCTGGTCAGGCTGGTGCCGTACCCGGTAATGCTCGGCTTCGTCAATGGTCTTGCGATCGTCATTGCCATGGCCCAGCTTGAGCATTTCAAGCAAGGCGAGCGCTGGCTGAACGGGGCGTCCTTGTACCTGATGGTCGGCCTGGTGGCCTTGACGATGGCGGTGGTCTACATCCTGCCCAAGCTCACCCGTGCTGTGCCTCCGGCGTTGGTTGCGATCCTGGGTGTAGGCCTGTTGGTGTACCTGTTCGACCTGCCGACCCGGACCCTGGGTGACATGGCCCACATTGCCGGTGGCCTTCCGGAGCTGGCCTGGCCGCCGGTGCCCTGGACCCTTGAAACATTGCAGATCATTGCCCCTTATGCCGTATTGATGGCCATGGTGGGCCTGCTCGAAACCCTGCTCACCCTCAACCTGACGGACGAGATCACCGAAAGCCGCGGCTTTCCGGACCGCGAGTGCGTGGCGCTTGGGGCGGCCAATATGGTGTCGGGATTGTGCGGCGGCATGGGTGGATGCGCCATGATCGGTCAGACGGTAATCAACCTCAGTTCCGGTGGGCGAGGGCGGCTGTCCGGGGTGATGGCCGGGGTGATGATCCTGTTGTTCGTGCTGTTTCTTTCGCCATTGATCGAACGTATCCCCTTGGCGGCCCTGGTGGGTGTCATGTTCGTGGTCGCGCAACAGACGTTCGCCTGGGCGTCGCTGCGGGTGCTGCACAAGGTGCCGGTGAACGACATGCTGGCGATCATCGCCGTCACCGTGGTGACTGTGTTCACCGACTTGGCCATGGCCGTGCTGTTCGGCATCGTGATCGCGGCGGTGAACTTTGCCTGGCAGCATGCGCGCGAACTGTACGCCGACAGCCATGAGGACGAGCACGGGCACAAACGTTATCAGGTGCACGGCACCTTGTTCTTCGCCTCGACCGCGCCGTTCCTGAACCAGTTCGACCCGGCCAATGACCCAGCCGACGTGACCTTGGACTGCCAGCACCTGAGCTTTGTGGACTATTCGGCCATTGCCGCGCTGAAAACCTTGCGTGAGCGCTATGCCAAGGCCGGCAAGCACCTGCGGGTGGTGCATTTGTCCGAGCGTTGCAAGAAGCTGCTCAAGCGGGCCGGCGAACAGCACTGAGGCGGTGGCCCGCCGCATGGGCCGCAGGCCAGAGCTTTAGTCAGCCGGGGCCTGCAGGTGCCACTGTCCGTCTGCTTCACGGACCAGCCCGCTGGCGGGCAGCAGGGCGAGCAGGCGCGGGTGCAGCGCTGCATCCGTGAAGGTCTGTACGGTGGCCAGGTCGAGGATGCCGGACAGCGTCAGATCCACCTTGGTGTACGACAGCCAGGCCTTTTTCAGGACTTGCGCCACGTCGCTGGCGGCGGTACTGGCGAAGCGGCGATGCCATGGCCGGCCGTCGAACGAGAACGTGTGCGCCAGGGCGTAGGTCGTCTGGTCGGCGCCTTCAAGGCAACGGTGGCAGCGGCAGGGCCCCTCGCCAAACGCATTGCGCAGGTAGCTGTTGAAATCCACCACCGGCTTGAGGGACAGGCGTTTGTCGACGTCGAACAGGTCGGCGATCATGGGTTCTTCAGCGCTCACTCGGGATCCTCGTATGCTAGGGCGTGTATCGGCCGGCACCCTAACAGATCGTTGCAGGCAGATCACCTGTGTTGGTCTGCACCGCGGCGGTTCGGCAGGCGAACGCTAGAGACAAGGGGCGGCGGCTGCCGTACTCTACGCGCCCCTATGCCCACCCACGTTTCGAGGTAGACCCGCTTGAGCAACCAGTACCCGTACATCGCCACCATCACCATCAGCGCCGAAGACCGAGGCGGCGACATCGAAGCCTCGGAAAACGCCAGCATGCGCGTGGGCCTGGAAGCGGTGACCGAGACCCTCAAGAAGGTGCATTTCGTCGGTACGCTGGCCGCTCCGGAAAAGAACGCCACGCACATCTGCGTGACACTGGAGAATGGCCTGACCTACTACGGCCCGATCGTCAATGGCCACGCCGAACTCGAAGGCGGCTGGATTGCCTTCGAGTCCGATATGCTTACCCCGCAAGAGCTGGGTCTCTAAGCCCCTCTTCAGGAGCCAAGCTCGGCAAGGCACTGCTCGAGAATATCCAAGCCTTCCTCGAGCACGTAGGCCTCGATGGTCAGCGGTGCCAGCAGGCGGATGATGTGCCGTGCCTTGCCGCTGGGCATCAGCAACAGCCCCCTGGCGCGTGCCGCTTCCATCACCTTGCTCAGTTGCGCCGGTGCCGGGCTGCCGTCGGCATTGACGAACTCGATCCCGCGCATGGCGCCGACGCCGGTCAAGCGGCCGATGAACGGGCTCAGGCCTGTAGCCTTCCAGTGCTCGAAGCGGCGCACGATTGCCTGTTCCTGGCGTTCGCCCCAAGTCGCGATATTCTCGTCGGTCATCTGTGCCAGGCTGGCCAGGGCCGCTGCGCAGGCGATCGGGTTGCCTGAATAAGTGCCACCCAGGCCGCCCTTGGGCAGCGCTGCCATCAGTTCCTTGCGCCCGACCACCGCACCCAGCGGCATGCCGCCGGCAATGCTTTTGGCCAACAGCAGCAGATCGGGCTCAAGCCCTAAACGTGGGAAGGCGAAGCGCTGGCCGGTACGCCCGAAGCCCGACTGGATCTCGTCGATGATGATCAGGATGCCATGCTCGTCGCAGAAACGGCGCAGGGCCTGGGCGAACGTTGGGTCAAGGGCGAGGAACCCGCCTTCACCTTGCACCGGCTCGAAGATGAACGCCGCCACGTCCTCCACCGCCAGCTCGACGCTGAACAGGCGGTCCATGGCCTTGAGGGCCTGTTCGCAGGTAACCCCGGTGTCGGCGCTGGGGTAGGGCAGGTGGTACACCGGCCCCGGCAGCTCGCCAACCCGCTGCTTGTAAGGGGCGACCTTGCCATTGAGGTTCAGGGTGGCCAGGGTACGGCCATGGAAGCCGCCATCGAAGGCGATGATGGCGCGCTTGCCGGTCGCTGCGCGGGCCACTTTCAAGGCGTTTTCGGCCGCCTCCGCGCCGCTGTTGGTCAGCATGCCGGCCACCGGGTAATCGACCGGGATGAATTGGCTCAGTTGCGCCATCAGCTCAAGGTAAGGGGCATGTGGGGCTGCGTTGAAGGCGTAGTGAGTCAGGCGGCTGGCTTGTTCCTGTATGGCCTGTACGACCGCCGGATTGCAATGGCCCAGGTTCAGCACGCCAATGCCGCCTACAAAATCGATGTAGCGTTTCCCTTGGTCGTCCCATACCTCGGCGTTGCGGCCATGTGAAAGGGTGATGGGATGAACGATGGCGATGGATTGGCTGATGCAGTCGTGGTTCATGAGGCGGGGACCTGTGGGCGATGTACTGCCTATCCAAGCGCGTAGGGTCAGGGGGTGCAAACGAATTATTGGATTGGTTTCATTCCTACGGTTCTTGATGTGTTCGACGCTGTAACCAGTGGTGCACTGGTCATGCTCCTTGAACATCATGATTCACCCTTTTGCAAGGGAGGCTCATACGCCGTGCTAGGGGACGTAATCCACATAGGCGAGCGCTTAATCATTCCCTCAAGGAATTACGTACTGATAAAACGTCGTTTGTGACACCTCTGGCAAGTCTCAATACTGACCCGGATCAAAAAATGACCGTGCGATCCAGTCAGAGGGTTCAACATGGCTTCCCCGAACAACAAGAAACAGCGTTCCTTGCAACATGGCCTGACGTCCCGTCAGGTATCGATGATTTCCATTGCCGGCATCATTGGCGCCGGGCTGTTCATTGGCTCCTCCAACGCCATCGCCACGGCAGGCCCGGCGATCCTCATTTCCTATGCCATGACCGGGCTGCTGGTGTTGCTGGTGATGCGCATGCTGGGCGAGATGGCCATCGCCAACCCCAATAGCGGTTCTTTTTCCACCTACGCCTCGCAGGCCATCGGCCCGTGGGCGGGCTTTACCATCGGCTGGCTGTACTGGTGGTTCTGGGTGCTAATCATTCCGGTCGAGGCCATCGCCGGCGCTGATATCCTGCATGCCTACTTTCCCGGGGTGCCGTCCTGGCTGTTCGCCTTCCTGATCATGCTCGTGCTATCAGGTACCAACCTGATCAGCGTCAAGAACTTCGGCGCCTTCGAGTACTGGTTCGCGTTGATCAAGGTCGTGGCCATCGTTGCCTTCATCGTCGTATGTACCCTGGCGGTGACTGGCTTCTGGCCCTTGGCCGACGTGTCCGGGGTCAGCCGACTCTGGGATACCGGAGGCTTCATGCCCAACGGCTTTGGCACCGTACTGGGCGGTGTACTGATCACCATCTTTTCGTTCTTCGGCGCGGAGATCGTCACCATCGCTGCCGACGAAACGGCCAACCCCAAGGACAAGATCCGTCGTGCCACCAACCTGGTAGTGTACCGCATCGCGATCTTCTACCTGGCTTCGATCTTCCTGGTGGTTTCGCTGGTGGCCTGGAATGACCCAGGGCTCAAGGCAGTCGGCTCGTTCCAACGGGTCCTTGAGGTGCTGAACGTGCCTGGCGCCAAGCTGCTGGTGGACATGGTGGTGCTGGTGGCCGTGACCAGTTGCATGAACTCGGGGCTGTATACCGCCTCGCGCATGCTGTATTCGCTGGGCGCCCGCGGGCAGGCTCTGCCCATCACCCGGCGCATTGCAGGCTCCGGGGTGCCTACGGTCGCGGTGATCCTCTCGACGTTGGCAGGGTTTGCCGGGTGTCTGGTCAACTATGTGTTCCCAGGCAAGGTGTTCGGCTTTCTGCTGTCCACCACCGGTGCCATCGCGTTGCTGGTGTATCTGGTCATCGCCGTGTCCCAACTGCGCATGCGTGCGCGCGCGGAGCGCGAAGGGCGCTTGCTGGAGCTGAAGATGTGGTTGTTCCCCTGGCTCACCTGGCTGGTGATCGCCACCATCGTCCTGGTGCTGGGGTACATGTTGTTCAGCGATGCCTACCGATACGAGACATTGATGACAGCCGGGGTCACGACGTTCATCCTCGTGGTGGCCCTGGCCAGGCGCCCCGGCAAGGCGAGCCTGCAAACCGCGTGACCTATCTGCTTTAATGAGGGCGTAGCGCGCCCTCATTACAACAAGCACAGGAAGCGTATGAACGATCAAGCCTTGAGCCTGCAGGCAGTGGCTGCCCCGGATGGCATTTGCTATGGCTGTGGCAGCGCCCATCCGCACGGGCTCCGTGTACAAAGCCATTGGGCCGTAGACGGCATTCATCTGATCTGTCGACACACCCCCGACGCTACCTTTACCGGCTGGCCGGGGCTGGTCTATGGCGGATTGCTGGCAATGCTGGTGGACTGCCACTCCAATTGGACGGCCATGGCCTATCACTATCGAAGCGAAGGCCGGGCGCCTGGCAGCTTGCCGCGTATCGATTGCGTCACTGGCCGCCTGGGGCTTGAGTACCTCAAACCGACACCCATGGGGGTTGAGCTGCTGCTCAAGGCTCGAGTCGAGGGAGAAGTGGCACGCAAAAGCCGGGTGATCTGCGAGGTGTGGGCCGATGGGGTGCTCACCGTCAGGGCCGATTCGGTGTTCGTTCGTGTCGATACCGATGCATTGCAGCGCCAAGCCCACGCAAGGGCGTGAGTTCGTTCCGGCCAAGCCGGCCTGAGCGGGAGAGCGCATGATGCTGCAACTCATTCCTGCCACTGACAGTGATCTGACGTTCGCCCGCGACCTGACGCGCCGCCTCATGCTGCCTTATTACCACCGATACGACCTTCTGTGGGTGGAGCAGGCTTTCGACCAGGCCTGGCAGTGGCGCGAGCAGTGGCTAGTGACCGACACCGATACCGACGCCGTGTTGGGTTTCTGCAGCCTCAGCCAGGATAGCCAGGCACTGTTCATCCGTGAGTTGCATTTGCTTCCCGCTTACCAGGGGCAGGGGGTTGGCAGCTGGGTGCTCGAAACGCTCGCACAATGGGCAGCCCAACGGCGCCTGGCGCTGCTCAGGCTGATGGTGTTTCGCACCAACCCGGCGCGCAGGCTTTACCAGCGACGAGGGTTCGTCGAAATGGGCGAGGATGATTGTTTTGTGCGCATGCAGCGCAGGATCGATTGCTCAGGGCAATGATGCCTTGTCCCAGTCGTCCGTCAGCGGCATAGTGCCCTTTGTAAACGAGGCAGCGGTGCGTGCGGACGTGGCGCTGCTCGGAGATACCCAGGGACAAGGAGACGCCCGGATGAATGGAATCGGCCCCCGGCTGCGGGAAGAACGTGAGCGGCTGGGTATGACCCAGCGTGTATTCGGCGATATCGGTGGGGTGGAACCCAACGCGCAGGGCAAATACGAAAGTGGGGAGCGCATGCCACGTGTCGATTACCTGGCTGCGGTAGCGGTCAGGGGGGTTGATGCGCTGTATGTTCTGAACGGGGTACGCACCCCTGTACCCTTGCATGGGCTTAGTGCGCAGGAGTCGGACCTGCTCAACGCGCTTCGGGGCCTGGCTGAGGCCGACAAGGCGGCGATTGTTCACCTGTTGAAACGTCTGTCTGACCACAGGCATGAGCAGCCGGGGCGTATATATTCAGACCCGGGTCGTCAGTCGTTTCTGACGAAAGCAATGCGCTAGGCCGGTCTTGAAAAATTTTGTTAAGGTGGCGTCATACAATCGCCCTGCTGAAGAGGTGTGTGCTTGATTAGGGTCCTAGTGGTCGACGACCACGATCTGGTACGAACCGGTATTACGCGCATGCTGGCCGACATCGACGGCTTGCAGGTGGTAGGTGAAGGGGACTCCGGCGAATCGGCGCTCAAGCTTGCGCGCGAGCTCAAGCCAGACGTTGTGCTGATGGACGTCAAGATGCCTGGCATTGGCGGTCTTGAGGCCACGCGCAAGTTGCTGCGCAGCCACCCTGACATAAAGGTGGTGGCAGTGACCGTGTGTGAAGAAGACCCGTTCCCCACGCGCCTGCTGCAAGCCGGGGCGGCCGGCTACTTGACCAAGGGCGCCGGCCTCGATGAGATGGTCCAGGCCATTCGCCTGGCATTTGCCGGCCAACGCTACATCAGCCCGCAGATCGCCCAGCAGTTGGCGCTCAAGTCGTTCCAGCCACAGGGCTCGCCATTCGATGCGTTGTCCGAGCGTGAAATCCAGATTGCCCTGATGATCGTCGGCTGCCAGAAAGTGCAGATCATTTCCGACAAGTTGTGCCTCTCGCCCAAGACCGTGAATACCTACCGGTACCGGATCTTTGAAAAACTCTCGGTCACCAGCGACGTCGAACTGACATTGCTGGCCGTTCGCCACGGTATGGTTGACGCAAGCCTGTAAACCTCATGTCTGAAGTCTTTGATGCCAGCGCATTCCTGGCGACCTGCAGTGGTCGCCCGGGTGTGTACCGAATGTTCGACGCCGATGCGCGGCTGCTCTACGTGGGCAAGGCCAAGAACCTCAAGAAGCGCCTGGCCAGCTATTTTCGCAAGTCCGGGCTGGCGCCCAAGACCGCCGCACTGGTCAGCCGCATCGCCCAGGTGGAAACCACCATCACCGCCAACGAAACCGAGGCGCTGCTGCTGGAGCAGAACCTGATCAAGGAGTGGCGCCCGCCGTACAACATCCTGCTGCGTGACGACAAATCCTATCCTTATGTATTCCTTTCCGACGGTCAGTTCCCGCGGCTTGGCATTCATCGGGGCGCGAAGAAAGCCAAGGGGCGCTACTTCGGCCCTTACCCAAGTGCCGGGGCCATCCGCGAGAGCCTGAGCGTGCTGCAAAAGACCTTTCTGGTACGGCAATGCGAGGACAGCTACTACGCCAACCGCACCCGTCCATGCCTGCAATACCAGATCAAGCGCTGCAAGGGGCCCTGCACCGGCCTGGTCAGCGCCGAGGAATATGCCGAGGACGTACGCCATTCGGTGATGTTCCTGGAAGGGCGCAGCCAGCAGTTGGGCAATGAGCTCAATGCCGAGATGGAAAAGGCCGCCATGGACCTCAATTTCGAAAAGGCAGCCGAACTGCGCGACCAGATCGGCCTGCTGCGCCGCGTACAGGACCAGCAGTACATCGAAGGGGGCAGTGGCGAAGTCGACGTCATTGCCGCGTTCGTCAACCCCGGCGGCGCTTGCGTCCACATGATCAGCGTCCGTGGCGGGCGTGTGCTAGGGAGCAAGAACTTCTTCCCGCAGGTCGGCATCGAGGAAGACGTTTCCGAGGTGATGGCGGCATTCGTTTCCCAGTACTACGTCGGCAACCCGGAGCGTGAGTTGCCGGGGGAGCTCATCGTGAACGTGGTGCACGAGGACTTCGAGGCCATCACCGAGGCCCTCAATGCTCTACGCGGCCGCGAGCTGACCATCAGCCATCGCGTGCGTGGCACCCGTGCGCGCTGGCAGCAGTTGGCAGTGACCAACGCCGAGCAGGCGCTCAACGCACGCCTGGCTAACCGCCAGCACATGGCAGCACGCTTTGACGCACTGGCCGAAGTACTGGGCCTGGACGAAGTGCCGCAGCGCCTGGAGTGCTACGACATCAGTCATTCCAGTGGCGAGGCGACGGTCGCCAGCTGCGTGGTGTTCGGGCCGGAAGGGCCGATCAAGTCGGACTACCGGCGCTTCAATATCGAGGGCGTCACGGCCGGCGACGACTACGCCGCCATGCACCAGGCCCTGACCCGTCGTTATGGGCGTATCCGCGATGGCGAGGGCAAGCTGCCGGACGTGCTGCTGGTGGACGGAGGCAAGGGCCAGTTGAACATGGCGCGCGATGTGATGCAGGAACTGGGGTTCAGCGAGTTGACCCTGCTTGGCGTGGCCAAAGGCGTGACGCGCAAGGCTGGTTTCGAAACCCTCTACCTGAACGATGTGCACAACGAATTCACCCTCAAGGGTGATTCGCCAGCGCTGCACCTGATCCAGCAGATCCGCGACGAGGCCCACCGCTTCGCGATCACCGGCCATCGTGCCCGTCGCGGCAAGGCCCGGCGGGTGTCGAGCCTGGAGGATGTAGCAGGCGTCGGGCCCAAGCGCAGGCGTGACTTGCTGAAACATTTCGGCGGCCTGCAAGAGCTCAACCGCGCCAGTGTCGACGAGATAGCCAAGGCACCGGGTATCAGTAAAAAGCTTGCCGAGTCGATTTATGCCAGCCTGCATAGCGAGTAGAATGCCGGGTTCAACCCGCGGCCAGTCGTACCGATGAATATTCCAAACCTGCTCACCGTTCTACGCGTTCTGCTCATCCCGATTTTCATCCTGCTGTTCTACATGCCGTTCCATTGGAGCTACATGGCCGCCAGCAGCGTATTTGCCGTCGCCGCCGCCACCGACTGGCTGGATGGCTACCTGGCGCGTCGGTTGCAGCAGAGCACCCCGTTCGGTGCGTTCCTGGACCCGGTGGCCGACAAGCTCATGGTCGCCGTTGCGCTGGTGCTGCTGGTGCAGACCCACGCCAACTTCTGGCTCACCTTGCCGGCTGCGGTCATCATCGGTCGCGAGATTGTGGTGTCGGCGCTGCGCGAGTGGATGGCCGAACTGGGCGCGCGGGCGCACGTGGCCGTGTCCAATCTGGGCAAGTGGAAGACGGCTGCACAAATGCTGGCGTTGGTGATCCTGCTGGGCAACCCGCCAGCGGTAACCTTCTGGGTGATCCTGGGTTATGGGTTGTTGTTAGTCGCGGCGGGCTTGACCTTGTGGTCGATGGTGCATTACCTGGTGGCTGCCTGGCCGCACCTGCGCGAAGGCTCGGAGCAGAAATAAAAGTTTTTTTGAATCAAGGGGTTGACGCCATTTTGGATATCGCTACAATGGCACCCATCACGACGCGGGAATAGCTCAGTTGGTAGAGCACGACCTTGCCAAGGTCGGGGTCGCGAGTTCGAGTCTCGTTTCCCGCTCCAAATATCGGTCTACAGGGGCCCGTTGGTTTCTTAGATCTTCGGAAAAGACGCCTAGGCGTCTTTTTTCGTTCCAGCCAAAGCCACTTCTACCCATGGGCATCTGGACTTTTTTAGTCGAGAAGTTAGTCCATGAAATCCGGACTCCCACCGTGGCGGTTTGTTGCTGGAGAGGAGCGTTACGAGCATCTAGCCCTGAATTTCATGTTCAGGAGCTCATACATGGCATTCTCAGATGCAACCGTCCGCCACGCCAAAGCCATTGGCAAGACTACACCCCCGGCAATAGCGATGGCCTGTCACTCAGCGTGAGCGGGGCTGGCGGCAAGTCGCGGCACTTCCACTATTCGGGGGCCGGCATGCAAAAGCGCATGCCCTTCGGTACCGATCCCGAAGTTGGCTTGCGTCAGACACGCTCGCTGCGCGACTAGGCGCGGCGGCTGATTGCTTAGGGCACCAACTCCGGCACGTATCGCCGGCATTAGCGTCATACCCAAAATCTTGCAGAGCAGCACATTTTCCAGGCGATGTACGCATTGTGGCTTTAGCAACGCGGTCGTGTGCTGAAGAAAGGGGCGGCAGAGCACGCTGGTGCAGATCCAGCGTGCCTCGACAACGACGTGCTGCCGACATTGGGCAAGACTTCGATTTAAACCATCAAGCGGCAACAATCTGCTCGACGTGCTGGCCAGGATTGAGCGGCGACGGGCCAATAACGTCTTTGCCGACCGCTATGACCTCAACGAGAGGATGAGCGAGAACACGCTAAATACGGCTTTGAACCGTATGGGTATGCGGGCTTGCTGACTGAGGTATGGCATGCGCGGTACCTCATCTACGGTGCTGCGCGAAATCGGCTATTCGAATGTCTGGATCGAAGTAACTTATCCGCCTGGGTCCTGTGATTCACAATACCCAGGCGGAGATAATCCAACGGACTGTTCATCATGATGCGCCATGCTCCTCAAGTCGAAAAATCCCAGTCCTCGAACCCTTCGACTTATAGCGAAAACTTGGATGGTCGACTTTTCTAGATTTTGCTAGAAGGTAACTTCATGAACGGAATATTCATTTTCAGTTCGGATGCACGACAGGCGACAAAGTCGTAAACTTTGTAGGAGTGACCTGCGCTGTCCAGCGTATTAAAGGCGTTGGCGAGTGGTCGCGGTCCCGACTTCGGCTTGAGTACCAAAATATCGACATTGTATTTTTCCACCAGTTGACGCAGGTGCACATCGGAGAATTTTTCAAAATGCTCGATGACATAGTTGGAGGTAAAGTGACTGCCTGGTACGACCTTGGTCACATTGCCAGTCCCTGCGGCGACTCGCTCCAACCCTAGATCTCGTGCAACTGTATTCGTTCCTCGTATGTACGCGATATCGGTGTTCGCGGTACCCGTGGCGGGGGCATAGTGATTGAGTTGCGCATGTGCTGGAATTTCTACTTTGCCTCCTCTCACTGAGTTCATTCCATGGAATGACATGACGACCCTGTCTGATGGGTGATAGGCCCTGCGATAAAGCTGATAATCACCCAGATCATCTACAGCGACGACATGAGGCACATGAAGCATTCGCGGTGGTGAGACATTGCTGGGAGGTGTAGCAGGACGACTCGCATTGAGCGCGTCCCTCTGTTGTTTCGATACCCGTCCAGGTATTGTTTTGACTGGCGCTTTAGATACCGTCTCAACACGGTACAAGAGCCGCTCCTTGATGTTACCGAGGCCACGGCGAGCACCTTTGGACAGTGAGCTGTACAAGCCCTCAACCCGCCTCAGCATTGAGGAGCGCAACGTAGTCAATGCTCTTACACCTTTGCTTGCACCTCTAAGCAGCACGCTGCCTAACTTGGCCAACCCTTTTCCAGACGCATCGAACAGGCCGACCGCCAGGGAGGCCCAGCCCAATTTCGACGACAACGCCGGGTTACTTTGCCGCAAAGACAGTTCCGCTGCTCCCAATCCGAACGCAAGGCCAGCGACGGCGAGTAACAAGACGCCGAGCAAACCGCCTGTAAGGATCGAGCCAATGACACCTAGCACCAGAACACTCGCTAATAGTAGCCATTCCCACCACGCCGCAGGCTCATGATGAGGCGGGGCAGTTTCGTGGATCATATCGTCCAGGGACGCAAGCGTCGAAGCCTCTTCCCGGCGACTGATCATGATGTGCCCGCTCGGATCATGCCAGTTCACCGGATCCCGACCTGCGCAGTACGCACGGTCGTTCAGCCCGCCCTCACCAAACGGGCTCAGACTGTCGCCCTGGAAAAAAGCCTGGAAGCGAGGGTCGTACACGCGGTAGCCGTTACCCAAATGGTAGGCGCCTGTTACCGGGTCGACACACTGGCCGTTGTAGCCAAGACCACTGTTGAGCGCATTGAGGCTTTCCAGGGAAGCTTCGCCCCACGGCGTCAAACCTATAGACTGACTTACCCAGTCGCCGTGGGCATCCATCGAGTACTCTTCTGCGCCACCATTTTGCGGATCGGGCAATCTGAAGCAGTAGTGAGCGGCGGTAGCCGCCTCGCTCATCTCTTGGCATTGCACTACCAGGCCGGCTTCCTCATCCAGCACCGTGCCCCGCACTGGTGTGTCCTTCGCATCTAACCATACGACTCCGCACAGTTGGTCGCCCTTGTATTGCATGACCCGTCGCTGTTGCTTGCTTTCATCCCATTGAGAGGCCAGACGACCAATGTGGTCATATTCATAACTGGCAAGCAGCGTGCGATCCTTGACGCTAGTCACAGATTGAAGTTGGCCAACGGGCGTGTAGACGAATTGGTGGTCTGAGTCATCAGTGGTAAGGCTGCCGTTCTTGTCACTGACCAGGGTGTGCGTTGTCGGCTTGCCCGCTTTGCCCCCGTTAGGGGTGTGCGTCACGGTGATGCCTGTGCGCTGGGTCGGTTGCAGTGCATTGCCGTAAACGAATTCGCGTGTTTCGCTTGCGCCGTCAAGGAAGGTCGTGACGCACGTAAGCAGGTTGCCTAGCGCGTCATAAGTGTAGGCTTGGTCTTGGATGCCTTTCTGGTTCTTGTCTTGAATCTCGAAGCCTTTGGATGCCCGAACGCTCCATTGCTTGAGCTCATTGCGATGGGTTTCATAGGCGAAGGTTTCGCTACGCGTCGCCTCGCTTTCACCGTTACGGAACCACGATTTGCTCAAGAGCTGCCCGCTTACCGACCATGTTTGTTCATAGCGGCTCTTGATCTCGCCATTCAGGTGGTAGGTACGCTGAGTTTCCCGGCCAAGGGTATCGTAATCGAAGGACACCAGCAGTGTTCTGCCGTTGGCTCGGTCACTCACAAACAACCGGTCGAGCTCACCCTGGCCCGCATAGCGATAGCGATAGTCCAGGCCCATACGTCGTACCCGAGTGCGTCTGTTCTGTCCATCGTGCCAGACGCGAGTGGCGATCCCATTGTTGAAACTCGCTTGGCTGATGTCTCCCCGTAGCGACTGCTGAACATGCTCACGCTGATGCATGCCGCGCAGTGTGCGGGTTGTCAATGTCTGCCCTAACAAGCGGGGCGAGAGGCTCTCGGTGCTGATCTTGCTCTGTAAGTTTACTGAGGCTTCGAGGCGCTCGACCTTGATGGCCTGGGTGATCTCGTTGTAGGTGAAGGTTGCAATCTTCGCCTTGACAGCACTCGCTTGATTGCCCTTGATGTACCACGACACACTGCTGCCATCGGTGCTGCTTTCATTCCACACTTTTGTGCCATCAGGGCGTTGATAACCATCGTTTAAAAAGGTGATTTTTTGCGTTGAGCCCTCGGCGCCCACTACTCTTGATTCAATATCCGAGCCGTGGTTTCCCTCACCGCCCAAACTCTGTCTACCCAATTCCCGCACGGCGCCTGATTTGGCTTGAATACTGACTTTTGTAGGAACAGTGCTGAGCCCTTTGAACGCCCATGTCACGACCGTGCCGTCTGGCGCGGTCGTCTGGGTGCGGCGGCCGAGCTCATCGTAGGCGAGCGTCCATTTCCGGTTAACGTTTCCTACCGTCTCGATGACCTGATCGCATAAGCCACGGTTGTTGATTCGTTGCTCGCGACTCAGCCCAGTAGCCTCCATTTTTTGGCTCGCCGCGCCCCAGCGCTTATGACTGACCGCCAGCGTGACGCTGCCATCTGCCTGGTTGGTCTGGGTGTTCTCGACGCTATGCAGAGGGCCTCGCAGCATTGTGCCGGTGAATGTTTCGACCCGCTGAATTTGCGTGCCATCTGGCTTGGTCTGATCATCACACGCCTCGGCTTGCCAGAACCAGTCCCGGAGTAAAGCAGGCAAGCTCGCGCCGTCGTTACGAACGCATAACCCTCCTGGGTGGTAGTCATAAATGCACTGCTGTTGCGGCTCGCCGTCTGCGCCGTAAACGACTTCCTCAAGGCAGACGTAATTCTGGGCTGAGTCGTCGCTACCTGCTGTGCGCTGCAGTTCTCGCCGAACAGGACGTTGCAGACCATCGAGCAGGGTGCGGCCCTTGCGACCATCTGGGCCAACCGTGACGATCCAGGTTCCGTTGCCTGTTTCTATCCATTGCTGCGTCGTTACCGACAGGGCCTCAAGCTCTTTAGGCCCTGGGGAGAATTTTTTGGCATCCCAGGCATACGTGGTGCTCGTCAACAAACGGTCGCAGGCATCATACGTGTAGTAAGCCATCGATACTGGCCTACCCAATTCATCTTGCTCGGTATCGGCCAGCACGCGGCCGCTACGTGCGGAGCGAATGTGTTGGGCCAAGGTGGCAGTGAGGTTCAGTGCTCCCAGTGTAAGGGGCGATTGGCTTTTTACCTGCAAGGTGCCGGCACTGGTATCGATGGTGGTGGTCTCAGTCAGCTTTTGCGTCTGCCGGGCATGATTGTCCTTGAACCAACGGGTCGAGGTCGTTTCGGTCTTCACATCCGTGTCACTCGGAGTGCTGCTGACCTGCTGCAAGGTGACGACCAGCCCTTGGCGACCAGGTGCTTTGGCAAGCGTCCATGGCGTAGTAGAGGTATCCACCTCAACGCCCTCCAGACTTAGTGTCGTGTCAGGCATCAACACGCCACTGCTGCTTTTGTGGACGCTTGCGTAGCTATAAAGACTGATGTTCATTTCCGAGCAACTGCCGTCCGGGAACGTCAGATAACTGCATTGCGCAAGCAGAGGCGGGTTGCTGACATCGGGGATTTCAGGGCATCCCAGCGCCACTGTAGAAAGAGCAGACTCATCTTTCTCCAACTTGAACCCTTTCAACAGCGATGCCAGCGCAGGAACCTGATCGCTACGATCCGCCTTGTCGGCGCTTGCCTTTACCGGGTAGTAGCACAGGTGCGTCGTCTGACCATCGTCCATCACGGCTTTAGTGAGCAACCCTGAATCTTGATCGTATGTGAAGCTCGACGTCTTGCTCACAGTTCCTGCTGCAGTGAACGCCTCGCCACTGCGGCTTGCATTGAGGTCGATAGTCATGGATGACGCTCCTCGGCGGATTTATCGACAACAGTGTCCACTGGTGCAGCGGGCTGAGAATGGGCACGAAAATCTTCAGTGGTCACTGTCGTGCTGATCGGCTGCGTAGCCAGGCGGAACCTGACTGCGGGATCACTGCTGGCGACCGTGTCGGGGTAGATCATGCGGGTGGTTTGCCGGACCAGATGCGAAAGCTTCTCGATGACCTGGGTTTCGACGATGAAACCATTCTTGAGCGTCCAGGTACGTGAGGTAGAGGGGCCTTCGAGATGGCTTCCAGTGTCCAGGCTGCAGGTCGACGAGAATGTCGCGCCTTCTTTCATCAGTGAACTGCTGCCTTGCCATTCCCATATGTGGGTGATGGGTAGTTGACCCGCACCAGGCACCAGTGTGTGGCGCATAACCCGTGACAAGGGAATGAGGCAGTCGCTACTGGTATCCCAGTCCTTCCACGTCGGTCCATAGCTGACGGCCTCCAGCGAGCCGTCCTCCTCACTGATCGAGCACAGCACGCGGTCAAGAACCGGTTCACCTTCGTACCCGAACACGACTGTCTGCACTGGCTTTGCATCGTTCTTGCCCTGGCGTGTCAGTTGCGTGAGCAGACAGTCTTTGATACACAATTTGACCGTGTAAGCCTCTTCGGTATCGGGCCACACAGTGAATGTGGAGCTGTATTCACCCTCTGCTACAGGTGTCTCGTGGCTGGCGATCATTAGCGTGGTGTCGCCATCAGCGATATGCTGCAAATGTACGTGGCCTTCCTTACCTTCCCAGGACAACGTGAGCACACCGCCTTGCGATGCCCTGATACTGCGAGGAACCAGAAGATACGCCTTGCGTTTGATATCGCTCTCGAGCTTGCTCAGCTCTTGGATTTTGGCCTGTAGCGTTTCTTTTTGCTCTTTGCTGACACCTGACTCCTTGAGCCATTGCTCAAGGTTTTCTTTGAGTTTTTTTGCTTTGCTGACGAAAGCTGCTTTGTAGTTTTCACTTGCTTCCTTGCCATCATGAGGGTCGGGCTTGGCCAGGATTTCACTGCGCCCGCTTGGGAACACCACGGTCAGGCCGGTCAGGGCGCCGTGATTGCCCGTGGCACCGGTGAGCGTAATGCCATTGATGGTCAGGCGTTTTTTGCCGTTCGCTTGGCCCACATGTTCGGCGGTGAGGGTAATGGTCTGACCGCTATGCAGTGTCAACCGGTGAAGGCGATTGTCGTAGACGCTAAAGCGAAATGCCCAGCCGTCGCCCAACGCACTTTCGTTGGCACGGGTGGCGGCGTAATGCAGGGTCAGGTCAAGCTCCGGCCCCTTGCCTGCCAGTCCGCGTACGACACCCACTGGGTAATGGGCGTGGAACAGGCCCGTTTTGCTGTCGACACCATTTTCACTGGCACCGCTGACGTCATAGAGTTCGGAACCGAGAGTGCCGGCGTAGTCGGCGCAAAGCGAGTCCTTGGGGATGAAGGTGCGGCCTTTGAACGGCATTTCGATGGTGAGTGGCATGGGACCCAAGGCCCCGTGCGAAGGAGCTGTATTCAAGAAGGCGGGGGTAATGCCTGAGCGACTAAGATAGCTGGCGCTACATAAGCCGTCGACGCGATCAAGCGTTATATCTTTGGGTATATAAAGTTGCATGCCTCCATTCCAGGAACGCAAGTTCGGTGAAAGCTCATAGAGACGGCGTATGTCTGGAGAAAGGTCCGCAGAGTAGTCAATGATGCGAACTCCTTTAGCCCAGGCCGCTGGCGTCAATCGAAGGTGAAGGTGATGCTGATCTGGGTTCTGTTCACCGCAGAGTAACTGAACGAGTAGCGGCTCATGTGCAATGTTCAATTTGCCTAGGGCTCGTAGGGTGGTCCAGGTTGTTTCGGAGAACGTCTTGTTCTCTCCGAGCACTAAGCGCCTAGCAAGTTCAAGGAGGTTGGATCTTATGCTGGAAAACTCAGGAGATGTTGCCGGCAGTGTGGCGAGCTTGTCAAAAATTTTTCCTATTTCATTGGGATTCACCAACAATCCTATGTCGCTCAGATTGTTCCCTGATGCTGTCTCATCTATACTTTCGTCTAATGCTGCCTCATCTATGCTTTTGTCTAATGCTGCTACCAAAGGCAGACGACAAAACTCTGATTGGATTGCAGATAAATCCCCAATGAACATACTGTTCTCGTCACTCAGGAAAGCCAATTGATAATGCCTGATTGCTGCCAGCAGCTCCGTATCTGCCAACGCTGTAATCAATTCGTCGGCCTGTTTCAAGCAAGCTGCATCTTGAGGGCTCATGGCATCGATGCTGGTGAGTTTTTTTGCAGCGGCATCAAACCACCCACTCCGGATCGCCTCCCTTACGGAGCCGCTCATCTTTTTCTCGTTCGAACTTTCGTTGTTACAGGACGCCTGTATAACTCTCAATACACCCAATACGTAAAGATAGTCGTGATCTGGCTTGGTAAATTGAACGACAACGTGGCCCTCACTGCTTGCCAGGCGCTGGGTGACATGGTTGGATGAGTATTGAAGTTGCCAAACATCATTCCGCGCGTAAAAAATATCGTCCCGTGCAAGCCTGGACGCCACCAGTACGGGTGTATTAGCCGATGGGCCTTTAAATTGAAAATCGGCATAAGTAACCTCCTTGATAGAGGTTGGCTTGTATGAGAAATTGCGAGGCCGTATTTCGCTCCTGTCGCGAGCGGTAAGAACATCATCCCCCCAACTGAGAATTTTCGAAAATTGTTTCGAATAATTCGTCTGGGAGGTCCATGCCGTATAGTAACTGTAATTCTGTGCCTCTTCCCATATCAGCTGGTTGCGCTTGTAAATTATTCGTTGCTCGAGCGTTGGCGGCTTTCTGGGCTTGTATGAAGGCGCTGCGATGAGACGGTGAGCAACCAACACAACTTCCGCGTCCGTGGGTAACCATAGGGATTGATCAGCCAAGTCGCTGGCCTCTATGTCTGGCTTGGTCAGGAGCGCTGAATGCGTACCCCACATCGCAACGCTCGGTGCAACTAGCTCACCCAACCCATTGACCCACTTCGTAAAGCGCGCAGCGTCGGTCTCTGCGTCCGATTCATCTACTGCCTGCGTGAAGCTCCAGGAATCCATGACATGTCCGGTCCAGCGGTCACTCAATGCCAGCGTTAGTCCATTCTTGAAGTTTTTATGCAGATCACCCAGCGTGAGTGGGTGGCCTTCTGGCGTCTCAAGCGCCGGCTCATAGTCACTGGTCAACCCGGGTACACCCGTGACCACTACCCTGACAGGTAAAGGCATATGCCAAAGCATCCAGTCTTCGGTGCCAGTAGGTTTGCCTTGCGCCGACTCAAGCGTGCCTAGGCGTAGGTACTCGCCCAAGTCCGATGCATGAAGTGCCTGAGCGAGTGATTCAAGGCATTTCGCTGCTGTAGCGTCGGTGCTTTTCACTGTGTAGCGCAGAGGGGAGCCGGGCAGTTGCTCCGCGCTGTAGCGATCATAGAGCAGGATCTGGATGACGGACCCTGGCTGTGGCGTGAACGTGGTGGCCGTGCGGTACTTCTGCCAAACCATTGAGTCCAGTTCCACCGACACATCAGCGTGTTGTGCAACCCACAACGCATTACCTTTGTCAGCGGGTTCAATAGTGACGTCATCACTGCCCAGTACGCCCGCCCGCAGTAGCCCGTAACGCCTATCCTGGCACTTTGCATTGATGTGGCTACACAGCGCCTTGCTCCATACGGCCGCAGTTACGCTGGGATCGTCAGAACGCCCGGGGTCGATCGTTGGCTCGAACAGATAGGTTTCATACAAACGCAAGGAAGTACGATCGCGCACTTGCACCGAAATGCTTTCACCTGGCGGCGGGGGGCTATCTGACAGTCGACTGACAATGACCTGATTGGCCACGAACGGAGCATTGGTGAAAAGCCGCAGCCCGTCTCCGTAGACCCAAAGTCTGTTGAGGCTATATTTGCCGGTGGACGTGAGCGTAGTGAAAGCCGCCGTGGTCGGGCTGCCACTCGTGGCCACACTCAGATCCCCTGCTACGGTCAAATAACCCGCGCACACCCATTTGTAACCTTGGGAGTCAACTGGAGCAGCGTTGATCGCCTTTAAAAATGCCTCTGGCCATTTGGCCAACGCTGAAGTTGCCTTTGCGGCTTTCCATGCCACGTGCTTGACGATGCTTCCATCGGCTTCATTGATGACCCAGGCATGTAGGTATTCATCGACCTGTAAATCTCGATCTGCGAGCAGGTAATTCCAACTACGCCAGACTTCCTGGCCAGCGCCAAGCTGCGCTGCCTCGAAGCCAGTCATGTTCGGGAGGGTATCATTATCGGCCGGTGTTTCGCTTTCCCCCCACCAGGCGGGTACTCGTTCTGGAGTGTCACGGGCCGGTGCCGGGGTGTCCTGCTCCAACTTGACGTCGGCCATACTGTAGATGGTTTTTATACTACCCCAAGAAAGTGTAATTTTTTCGACCGTCGCATAGCGCGACGCAGCGGCCACCTGAGTGACAAGTGCTTCATATATTTGTTTAGTGCTCTCATCACAGGTGACCTGCAGACTGCCAGCAGACGCTGACCATATCTGAATATTACTAATCATGCCAAAGGTGCCGTCATAAGCTGTCGATGCACGTTCAGCCGAGACTTCCTCCTCTTCATCCGAATCAGCGTTTACTAAACTTTCTGGCGAGTGGACTTCCACCAGGAAAGGGCCTGGACGATCGCTCAGCTTTGCCCACTGAGCAGGCTCTACGCTAAACGCACCTGCGGCAATCAGCGCGTTCTGTGTTTGAGCGCGCCTCACCAACAGCGTCTTGAGGTCGGTGAGTTCAGGCAGATCCGTCAATGCGTAAATGGCATGAATATTCGATTTCTTGATACTGTCAATGAATGCCAATCTAAAGTGATTAACAATACCATAAGCCCTACCGAGTGAAACTGAACATTGCTCAAGCGCAGTATCGCGTGAGACGCTGACGTGTGTGCCAGTCATTGATGGAGGTGCATCCAGATAACAAAGAATGCCATACGTGTCGGCGTGTGCCACACCATATCCATATATCGTGTCGGGGGTGTCGACCACATCGGGCTTGATTTCAATCAATACAGGCACGCTCCGTATTGATTGCTCTTCGATGCCGTCCAGTGTTACGAGTTTAGCGCCTGCATGGGTCAGATCACCAAAACCCTCTTGATAGGCTTGTACCAGCAGCCGATAGTTTTCGGGGTCTTGGCTCTCTAAACTGATCTCTGCGCACGGTACCTCGGTGATCGTTCTGATGCTCGTGTAACGCACGGTGACAGGGTAACGGCGTGCATAGTAGTCATTAAATTTGCCATCCTTATCCACATACAGAACGTGGAGCTGGGTGGACTCGGCTTGCAAAAACCAACAGCCATCGCCATTAACATGAATCCGCTGACCTCTTTTCAGGCCTGCACTGTCGATAACGGTTTTGTTATAACCATTGACACGAGCATCCAGGAAGCGACTCATGGCTGATTTCCCGATTAGTAGGGGAGCAGGACTTGCTGCACAAAGTCATTCAGTTGGATCCTGCAGCCCGTATCACCTTTTGTCACCTGACAAAAATACTAGGCTATCTACTAAATCCTGAGAACGCCAATCGCCGAGCCGCACGTGCATCGATTTATAAATCTGGATAATCAATTCGACTGCCGGACGTGCCATCCGGGCCTCCTCTGGCGCCGGGCAAAAGGCAGGCCCAACGAGGCTGCCGCTCACGTGCTAGGCCGCAGTCTCGGTGGCCTAATGTGGAGTTTCGCAACTACCACTCATTTTTTTGGTCTAGGCGCTATCTGAGATTCCGACACACCGGACTGCTGCGCCTTGAAAGCCAAAGTTCTGTAAATTTTTCAGCCATCTACGCGAGGGAATTCTGCGATGGCCAAGCATTATGAACTATCAAATGAAGCTTGGGACGTGAATCGCAGATATCTTCACACCGACCCATGCTAAAGGCATGCCGCGATCAAACGATCGCCTGAGGCTCGACTCTTACTCACACGTGCTCCTATCGTCTCGCAGGGAGTTCCTGGCCGTTAGGAGGTCTCGTGGCAGGCCGGCTTTGATGCCTAATCTCCCGGTATGTTTCAATCAACTAAGTACCCACAAGCAGCCCGAAATACCTATCAAAATTGCCAGTGTCACTGAGGCTATTCTCAATGTACGTTACCTCTTCAACGCAACCGCTTTGCCAAGGAAGGTTCAAATGAGCAGATCAATCATGGTGATCGTGTTTGCTGGGGCGACAGCCTATTGGCCCAGCCTCCACGCAGCGCCTATCAGCGATCCGGCGCAATCTGTGCAAACGCATCTTGCGGCGTGTCACGAGAAAGGCAGTGCGGTGAACTGTGAGGTCTCTGGTGTCGTGCGGTTGGGCAATCGGGTTGTATTGGCAAATGACAAGCAGATGCCCAACCCTGGTGACCCTGCCATTTTCACAATCGGGCTGGACGATCAAAATCGGCTGGCTGGGCAGCCTCGTTACCTGGATAGCCAGACACTTAAGCATGCAGACAAGTATGAGGGCTCACAACCACGCTGGACGGTAAGTACGTGATTGCCATCACGGCATTCAACAAGGAGGGGACGGCAGAAAACCCAGCGGCAGATGCACTCAATACACTGCTGTATTGGCCCGCAGACGCGTCTGCCGATGCAAAAATCGTCAGTGAGTCAACGCGAGGAAATGTTGCCAGTTCGCGAGATTTGCGTGAGCGCATCAGCAAAGCCGTAGGGTCGCCTTACTACCAGATCGAAGCCCTGACGACGGCACCTGACGATCGGCTGCTGATAGGCGTGCGCGAGTATGGTGAGAACAGCAAGGCCACCGTGTTCTCGTTTCTGTTACTGTCCGTGCCCTTTCGGATCGACCCGCAACAGGCCGTCTTGGGTGATGAACTTGAAGTCGTCTGGCGTATCCCGGCAGATGAGATGGCTAAAAAGCTGGGCCCTGCCCATTCACCCCGTCCGGAGCTGGGGCTCTCCGGCATTAAGTTCGACCGTTACAACAAAGACCGTTTCTACGCCGTGACGAGTTTTGAAAAGGGTGACGAGCTCGGCGGCTATCTCTGGGTACTGCCTTATCAGGGTAAACAGATAGGCCAGCCCCAGCCTGTGAAACAGCCGGACGGTTCTGCCGTGGCGTTCAATCACAAGCCAGAAGGCGTGGAAGTGCTCGACCACGATCATGTACTGGTCGTGCATGATGACGATCGTGTCAGGGTGCAGGACCCGAGTATCGGCAGGCAGCGCGAGGCTCACGAATTTGTCTACAACATTGTCGGCTTCAGTACGCCTTGATGTGGGATCGTGCTCATGGGAGAAGAACGGAGCCTGATTTTTTTGCCAGTAGACCTCTTATCGCAATCTCAGTCTGATTGAGGAGCCGTCACACCGACGGCGCTTATCTTCAAGGGAATGAACTCATGCGCCTACTGACCGCAAGCCTGCTTCTTTTTTCGTTCGCCTGGATCAACACCGCCATGGCATTGGATCCGAACGAGCAAGCCGATGCCGACGCACCTCCTGTAAGCTTCTTGGTGTATTCCGTAACCTGGCAACCGACGTTCTGCAAGATGAAACCAGCGACGGCTGGCTGCGAGCAACCCCCACAGCGCTTTCTAACCCACGGGATTTGGCCCTATAGCGAGAGTATTGGGAAATATACCAACCGCCATCCTCAGTTCTGCACTCGGTCGCCGGCCTGTGAAGAGGGTAAGGCATGCGCCATGAGTGAAGACGACATTGACAAGGCGCTCGCCAATGCCGACTTGAGGGCATTGGTGCCCAGCGATCCCGCCGGGATGTTCGCGCACGAATGGAAAAAGCACGGCACGTGTTCAGGCCAGACGATGGAGCAATACTTCCAGAACTTTGTAACGTTTCGCAAGGCGGTCACCTTCGCGAACGAAGCCGCGTTCAAGCAGATGATCGGCCATGAAACGATGTTCTCTGATATTCGTAAGGCCTTCCCTGCAAACACCGCATTCCGCTGTTACAAGGACGCCACTGGAAATCAATATCTGCATGAAGTTTTCTACTTGATTGATAACCAGGGCGAGCCTTATCTCAAGGAACACAATTTGCAGATTGGCGTCCAGTGTGCGGAGCAGAATACTTGGATTCCACGTGGCAAGCTCTAATAAAGCCGAATTGATACCGGTCAGACGAATACTACAATAGAGGCAAGTTCAAGCCCCGCACAGCTGTTAATTTTGCCAGTTGTGCAGGGCTCTCTACCCCCTGACACTGCACCCGTGTGTGAAGGAACTGAACCGAACGACAACTAAGGCCGCGCCTGCCTCTGGTCCAGTTCTTTCACACCCCTATCTTTTTTTGCAGATCAATCCATCCCCGAACACCTGGCCTGGGTACGAGCCGCCTACCTCATGGCTTGACTGACGTCGTCGAGCATAGCGACATCGTAGGCGGGTCGTCAGGCGTGAATGCCATTGCAGCATCGAGGGGGTTAGTGGTCATCATACGCATGGCGCCTTGCTGCTCAGACTCGACGTGCGGCGTGTGTTCCACAGGTTGCACCACCAGGGACGTCACGCTGGCCTGCTCGCGATGGTGCTGCAGCAATTTCTCGACCATATCCTGTGTGGTCGGCGTCTGAGCCCGGTCGATCACTGACAGCACGCCACCTGAGCGAAGAATACGATCAGCAATCTCGTAAACCCGGTTCTGCACGAAGATCCGATGTTCATAGGCTGTGGGCATCAGTGCCAGATCGACCGCGGCGTTGTGCCCACGTGCATCATGGGTACCCAGCAACCAGCACGCGACGGCGTCGAACTTGGGCTGACGTTCGAGCCATGCTTCGAGGGCGGGGTCGTTCAGGGCATCGCCCTCGATGAGCAAACAGTCCGCTTCGGGCGCTTCTGGGATTTCGCTGTAGATCAGCCGGTAGGCGTTTTCATCGAGGCTAACCGGCGTTTCCCTGGCAATGACCTCGACGCAGAAGCCTTCGTCGGCCAGCCGCTTGCGCGTCGCCGCAATGCACTGGGGGTTCTCTTCCACGCACACGACGGTATGCCCCTGTTGCAGCAGCGCCAGCGTGGAATGGCCGACGCCACAACCGATCTCCAGGGTACGTGGGAAGCCCTTCACGCGTTCGGCCATCCAGGGGTAGTGGCCCTGGGCCAAGTGACCTTCGGAGTTGATGCCCCAGCTCTTGATGTACGCTTTGCGAAAGCTATTCAGCTGGTAGAGAGCTCGCGGCTGCAGACCGCTACCGCCGCCGCTAGCAGGCTTTCTCTTGGCTTTTTTCAGGTCACGTCGTCTTTTGCTGTTGATGCTCATGGCTGCTCTCCCTGAGGGCCTGTATGTGCATCAGGATCTTACTTGGGACGATCGTACTTGACTGTAAACAAGGGGTTTGCACGTCTGACAAGAGTTCCGACGTGTAGGAAATGGCCCTCAAGGTACCGCCGAAAAAACCGACCCCGTAATACGCTCACTCAGCAATTCCAATGCACGAATACCAGCCAGCGAATTGCCAGAAGCGTTGAGCGCTGGGGACCAGACGCAAATGCTGTACCGCCCGGGGACCACTGCCACGATGCCACCGCCCACGCCACTCTTGCCCGGCAGGCCCACACGATAGGCGAAATTGCCGGCTTCGTCGTACAAGCCGCTGGTAGCCATGATCGCGTTCACCTGCTGGGTCTGACGTGCGCTGAGCACGTGTTCACCGCTGTGCGGGCAATAGCCGCTGTTGGCCAGAAACGCAAAGCCCCGCGCTACGTCGACGCAGTTCATCGACAGCGCGCAGTGATGGAAGTAGCTGCTCAGCACCGCGTCCACGTCGTTACGAAAGTTGCCAAACGCGGTCATCAGCCAGGCCATGGCGGCATTGCGTGCGCGGTGCTGGTATTCGGACTCGGCCACCACCGTGTCGCTGACGATGCGCGGGTTGCCAGCCAGGCGGCGAACGAAGTCGCGCATCGACAGGGCTGGGGTGGCGAAGCGTGACTGGTTGATGTCGCAGATCACCAGTGCGCCAGCATTGATGAACGGGTTGCGCGGGCGACCCTTTTCCACCTCCAGCTGCACCAGCGAATTGAAGGCCTGCCCCGAAGGCTCGTAACCCAGGCGTGACCAGATGTCTTCGCCGCTATGGTTGATCGCCTGGACCAGGCTGAACACCTTGGAAATGCTCTGGATGGAAAAGGGCGTATAGGCATCGCCAGCGCAGTGCAGTTGGCCATCAAGGCTGTGCACTGCGATACCCAGCTGGTTGGGGTCGACCTGGGCCAGGGCGGGGATGTATTGCGCGACCTGACCCTGGCTGAGCAGTGGGCGCACCTGGTCGAGGATCTCTTGCAGCATGTCTTGCATCGCGACGGCCTTGGGAACGAGGAAGGATGGGTCTCAGACGCTGCGGTACGCCGGCAGGGCACGCCTTTGATCAACGTGCCCGGGCGAGGGTTGAAGTTTAGTGGGCCGTGTGCGGCAGCGGGGTCAGGCCGCTTTTCTCGATGGCGGCGTCCGCCTGGGCAGAGGCCATGTAGTCAAGCAGCGCCTGGGCCGCCGCTCGGTGCTGGCTGTTGGCAACCACCGCACCCGAATACATCGTCATCTTTTGCCCCTCGGCCGGGATCAGCCCCACGATGTCGATGCCGGCCACCGGCTTGAGCTCGCTCAGTTGCTGGAACCCGATGGCTGCCTGGCCGCGTGCGACCACCTTGCCGACGGGCTCGGCGGGGATCATGTGGGCTTTGTGGGTGAAGCCTTCGCCCAGGTTCATGCTCGGGAACAAGGTTTTGGACAGGTAGACCCCGCTGGCACTGTCGGAGTAGGCAACCGAGGGGCTATCGAGCAGCACCTGACGCAACTCACCCATTGTGCCGATAGCCGGCTTGGGCTCACCTTTGCGTACGGCCATGGCAATGAACGACTTGCCCAGGTCGATGCGGCTGGCCTTGTCGGCCTTGCCGTCGGTGACCAACTTGTCCAACGCCGAGCCCACCATCAGCACCACATCGGCCGGCTCGCCCCGTTGCAGCCGATTCGGGATGGCTTGCGGGGTCTGGCCCATCGATGGCGCGGCGAGCACGTTGAGCTTGACCCCGTAGGTGTGTTCATAAGCCGGTGCAACGTTGCGGATGGCGCCCATGATGCCGCCGGAGCTGAGCACGGTCAGCGTGGGGGCCTGGTCAGGGGTGGGCTCTGCGGCAGAGCAGGCAAAGGTGGCGACCAGCAGTGCCGTGCAGGACAACGTCTTGAGCATGGGAAAACTCCGGATAAAACGCACAGCTTATTGGCAGGCGGGCCCAGCGCTGAATTAACCGGCGTTAAGATTGTTTCATGCTCAGCGGTTCGGCCATTTCTCCAGCAGGATCGACACGAACTTCTCCGCTGCCGGCGACAGCGAGGCGCCGCGGCGGTAGACCAGGCCCAAGGTGCGGGTGACTTGCGGCTCAATCAACGGCACGCTTACCAGGGTAGGGTGGTCTGCACTGGGCATGGCCAGGCTAGGCATGGCCGATACGCCAAGCCCGGCCTCGACCATGCCCAGGGACGTGGACAGGTGCTGCACTTCGTAGAACCATTTGGGCCGCAGATTCAGCCCGGCCAGAGCGTGGTCGAGCAACATGCGGTTGCCGCTCAATCGGCCGACACCGATCAATCGATAGTCGGCAAGCTCGGTCCAGGTCACTGCATTGCGGTTGGCCAATGGGTGATCGCGCCGGCAGGCCAGCACGAAGTGCTCTTGCACCAAGGACACGAACTCGATGTCCGGATGCTGGCCGCTCATCATGTTGATGCCAAAATCGGCTTCCCCGCGCAGCACGGCCTCCAGGCCATCATTGGCGCTCAGGTCCAACAGGCGAATGCGGATCTTGGGGTACTGGTCGTTGTAGTCGCGGATCACCGACGGCAAGAAATAGAACGCTGCAGTCGGGATACAGGCCAGCGTCACCTGCCCGGTCTGGCGCTCGGCCAGCTCCCGGATGCTGAGAATCGAATCCTCGAAGTCGTCCAGCAGGCGCCTGGCCTTGGGCAGAAAATCGCGTCCCACACTGGTCAGGCTGACACGGCGGGTGGTGCGCTCCAACAGCGAGGTGCCCAACCCTTCCTCCAGCTTCTTGATCCGCCGGCTCAATGCCGGTTGTGACAGATGCAGCACCTCGGCGGCCTCGTGGAAGCTGCCGAGTTCGGCGATTTTCACGAAAGATCGTATGTCTTGAAGCTCATATTCCACGATTCACCTCAGGTCGAAGTCGATTTTTATTATGTTGTAAAACGGAATAATCGCTACGATATTTGCATTGGAATGATTTATCCATCCCTGTCACTCTTTTGCTCACGGCATCAATGATGTCCATTGATCAACAAGAGTGCGAAATCATGCAACGAATTCCTTGCGTACTCATGCGCGGCGGCACCTCAAAAGGGCCGTTCTTTCATGCCTGGGACTTGCCTGCCAATGTGGTCGAACGCGATGAATTGCTCATCGACCTGATGGGGTCCGGCCATGAGCTGGAGATCGACGGTATCGGTGGCGGCAGCCCGCAGACCAGCAAGGTCGCGATCATCAGCCCGTCGCTGCATGCCGACGCCGACGTCGATTACCTGTTCGTGCAGGTGATGGTCGCCCAGCGCCGCGTGGACACTGCGCCCAACTGCGGCAACATGCTGTGCGCGGTCGGTCCTTTCGCCATCGAGCAAGGGCTGGTCAAGGGCCAGGAAGGCAAGACCCTGGTGCGCATTCGTAACCTGAACACGGGCACCTTCGTCAACTCGCTGGTGGAAACCCCGGGTGGCATCGTGCGCTATGAAGGGCGTACCGCCATCGATGGCGTGCCCGGCACTGCCGCGCCGGTGCACCTGACCTTCCTTGATGCAGTTGGCAGCAAGACCGGCAAGCTGTTCCCCACTGGGCAAGCCAAGGATGTGATCGATGGCGTGCCCATGACCTGTATCGACATGGCCATGCCCATGATGGTCATCCAGGCCAGTGACCTGGGCATGACCGGCGCCGAAACGCCCGACGAGCTCGACGCCAACGGCCCTCTGCTCAAGCGTCTGGAAGCCCTGCGCCTCAAAGCCGGCAAGGCCATGGGCCTTGGCGATGTCAGCGGCATGGTGATCCCCAAGCCGGTGCTGGTGTCCAAGCCGCGCTACGACGGCACGCTCCAGGTGCGCTACTTCATGCCGCACAATTGCCACCGTGCCCTGGCGATCACCGGTGCTGTGGGGCTGGCCACAGCCTGTGTCAGCCCCGGCAGCGTCATTGTGGATCTGCTGGGCGAACAAGCCTTGGACCTGAGCCAGGTTCGTCTTGAGCATCCAAGTGGTGGCATCGACGTCGCGTTGTCACGCAGCGGCGCTGATGGCAAGACCCTGCAAGCCTCTGTAGTACGTACTGCCCGGCGGCTCTTTTCAGGGTTCGTCTACGCGCCTACCTTGCGCAGGTTGGCTGGCTAGCCACCTCAAGGGTCGACCGCTGTACCTTGCAACAAGCGCATCCGCACAATATGAACAATGGGTGATGCCTCATGAAACTTGCCAAATCGCTGTACTTCCAGATCCTCTGCGCCGTCGTGCTGGGCGTAGTGTTCGGTCACTTCTGGGCGCAACAGGCCGTTGCGCTCAAGCCCTTGGGCGATGCCTTCATCAAGCTGGTCAAGATGATGATCGCGCCCGTGGTGTTCTGCACCATCGTCACCGGTATAGCCGGCATGACCGACAAGCGCTCGCTCGGGCGCTTGATGAGCAAGACACTATTGCTTTTCCTGGGGCTGACCATTGTCAGCCTGATCATCGGCCTGGCTGCGGTGTACCTGTTCAAGCCAGGGGTCGGCATGAACATCGACCCGGCCACCCTGAGCACCGAAGGCCTGACCCAGTTCACCGCCTCGGCCGCCAAACTGGGCGTGGTGGACTTTTTCATGCACATCATCCCGGACACCTTCATGGGGGCGTTCAACAAGGGTGAAGTGCTCCCCGTGCTGTTCATTGCCGTGCTCAGCGGTTTCGCGCTGTCGTCCATGGGCGAGAAGGGCAAGCCGGTGCTGGACGTACTGGAAGCGGCCTCGGCCATGGTGTTCCGCATCTTCGGCTACCTCATGCGTTTCGCACCGGTCGGTGCGTTCGGTGCCCTGGCGTTCACGGTCGGGCAGTACGGCGTCACCTCGCTGGGGTCGCTCGCCAAGCTGATCGGTACGCTCTACATTGCCTGTGCGTTCTTCGTCCTGGTCGTGCTGGGCGGCATCTGCCGCGCCCATGGTTTCAGCCTGTGGAAGCTGCTGCGCTATTTCCGCGAAGAGTTCCTGGTGGTGCTGGGCACTTCTTCCACGGAACCTGTGTTGCCGCGCATGCTGGAGAAGCTGGAAAAGCTTGGCTGCAAGAAAGGGGTCGTCGGCCTGGTACTGCCTACCGGCTACTCGTTCAACCTCGACGGTACGGCGATCTACCTGTCCTTGGCCGCCGTGTTCATTGCCCAGGCCTGCAACATCGACCTGAGCCTGGGCCAGGTGGTGACCATGCTGGCGATCATGCTGCTGTCGTCAAAAGGCGCAGCGGGCGTGACCGGTAGCGGCTTCGTGGCCTTGGCCTCGACCCTGACAGTCATCCACGACATCCCGTTGGCAGGCCTGGCCCTGCTGATCGGCATCGACCGCTTCATGTCAGAGGCTCGCGCCCTCACGAGCCTTGCCAGCAACGCCGTGGCCACCGTGGTGGTGTCGATTTCCGAAAACGCGTGTGACAAGCAGATACTGCTCAGCCGCCTCAATGGCGAGCCTGTGGTCGAGCCGGCACCCACCACGGTCGGCCCTGACGCCACCTGGGTCGCCAAGCCAAGCCATCACGGCTAAGACGCCCGCAACACCCTGACCTCAAAACGCTGCAACCCGCGCGCAGGAACGCGCGCGGGTAGGGGGCTCGTCTGCGCCATCGACGGCCCAACCCGGATAAAAACAAAAGAGAAAAAGCCATGCTCGCACTCCTGGGCCTGATCATGGTGGTGACGTTCACCTACCTGATCATGAGCAAACGCCTGTCCCCGATCGTCGCCTTGACGGTCGTGCCGATCGTCTTCGCACTGGTGGGGGGCTTTGCGCCTGACCTTGGCAAGATGATGCTCGACGGGCTGAAAATGGTAGCCCCGTCGGCCGCCTTGCTGCTGTTCGCCATCCTGTTTTTCGGCTTGATGATCGATGCCGGCCTGTTCGACCCTCTGATCCGTAAAATCCTCAAGCGCGTCAACGGCGACCCCATCAAGATCGCCATTGGCACTGCATTGCTGTCGCTGCTGGTGGCGCTGGACGGCGACGGCACCACCACCTACATGATCACCTGCGCGGCCATGCTGCCCTTGTACAAGCGCATCGGCATGAACCCGATGATCCTGGCAACGGTATCGATGCTGTCGCTGAGCATCATGAGTGGCATGAGCCCCTGGGGCGGGCCTGCCACCCGCGCCATCGCAGCACTTGGGCTCGATGCCACCGACTATTTCATTCCCATGCTGCCCACGGTGATCGGTGGCGCCGCCTGGGTGGTGTTCACCGCCTACCTGCTGGGCCGTGCCGAACGACGCCGCATTGGCAACGTGGCCCTGGAGTCCGGCGGCGGCAACTGCTACATCAAGGAAATCCTGGGTGATACGCCCCACAAGCGCCCGCGTCTGGCCTATGTGAACCTGGTGCTGGTCATCGTGGTCATGACCGCGCTGGTGCTGGGCCTGATGCACGCGGCGATCCTGTTCATGATCGGTTTCGTTGCTGCGCTGATGATCAACTACCCGCAACTGGAACTGCAGAAAGAACGCATCCTGGCCCATTCGGGCAACGCCATGACCGTGGTGCTGCTGGTGTTCGCCGCCGGTATCTTTGCCGGTATCTTCTCGGGCACCAAGATGGTCGATGCCCTGGCGCAAACCCTCGTGGACTGGATCCCGGAAGCCTGGAGCCACTGGTTCCCGCTGGTGGTGGCGCTGACCAGCATGCCGCTTACCTTCGTGCTGTCCAACGATGCCTATTATTTCGGCGTGGTGCCGATCCTGGCCAACGCAGCCGCCGCCTATGGCATCGACCCGGTGGAGATCGCCCGCGCCTCGGTGCTGGGCCAGCCGGTGCACTTGATGAGCCCGT
Source organism: Pseudomonas sp. SGAir0191 (assembly GCF_002812565.2). Classification (NCBI taxonomy): domain Bacteria; kingdom Pseudomonadati; phylum Pseudomonadota; class Gammaproteobacteria; order Pseudomonadales; family Pseudomonadaceae; genus Pseudomonas; species Pseudomonas sp. SGAir0191. The sequence continues at coordinate 3,128,095 of NZ_CP025035.2, read as the reverse complement.
TGGTCGCCTCGACCCTGCTGCTGGTGGGCATGGTCGACAAGGACATCGGCGACTTCCAGAAAGCCACGGTGAAGTGGGCTGTGCTCACTTCGCTGGTCATCACTGCATTGGCGGTGTTGACCGGCGCGCTGTCGTTCTTCGTCTGAACGGTGCGGGCGCCGCCGGGCGCCCGCCATCGCTTACACCCTAAAAACAACAACAGAGTACCGATCATGTCCTTGACCCTCGCGCGAGGGGCCGCCTGTGGCCTGCTCTGCGGCTGCCTGCCTGTGGCCGGCGCTACCGATTTCATTGAAGACAGCAAGCTCAAGCTGCAACTGCGCAACGTCTATTTCAACGAGAACTTTCGCGACGAACAGGGTATGAGTCCCCGCGCCGCAGGCACTGCCAAGAGTGAGCGTACCGAGTGGGCGCAGGGCTTCTTGCTCGACTACCAGTCGGGTTACACCCCCGGTACCCTGGGTCTGGGGCTCGATGCACTGGGCCTGTTGGGCGTGCGCCTGGATTCGGGGCGTGGCCGCAGTGGCACGGGCCTGTTGCCTGTGCATGACGATGGCCGGGCCGCCGACACGTTCGCCAGTGCCGGCGTTACGGTCAAGGCGCGTGTTGGGCAGAGCGTCGTCAGGCATGGCACCCTGTTGCCCAAGTTACCAGTGCTGGTGCACAACGATGCTCGCTTGATGCCGCAAACCTACCAAGGCACGCAGCTCACCAGTACCGCACTCGATAATTTGACCCTCACGGCCGGGCACCTGACTCGTTTCAAGCAGCGCGATTCATCGAACAGCACCGGCCTGTACCTGGACGGCTACAGTGGCGGCGAAGCCGGAGACTTCAGCTTTGCCGGCGCCGACTACACCTTCAGCAAACAGCTGCGCCTGAGCTACTACCACGGCCAGCTCGAGCACTTCTACCGTCAGGACTTCGCCGGCTTGGTTCACGACCATGCGCTGGCTGGCGGTGTGCTGACCACGGACCTGCGTTACTTCAAAAGCAAAAGCACCGGTGCGGCCTACGGTGGCCCGATCGACAATGACATGCTCAGCGGCCAAATCGCCTACACGCATTCCGGCCACACGTTCGGCGCAGGCTATCAGCAGCTCAATGGCAAAGCGGGACTGCCATACATCAGCGGCGCGACGGTGTACTCATTCAGCAACGTGGGCATCGGCAAGTTCATCGAAGAAGATGAAAAGACCTGGATGGCGAGCTATGTCTACAATTTCGCCGCTGCCGGGGTGCCGGGGTTGACCTTCATGACCCGTTACCTGAGCGGTGATAACGGCCGTTCTGGCGCGGCGGGCCTGAGCGAATGGGAGCGCGACGCAGAGCTTGCGTATGTCGTGCAATCAGGCCCCGCCAAAGGGCTTGGCGTCAAGCTGCGCAACTATGTGTACCGCTCGGACTTTGCCCGTGGACGCGACAGCAATCGGCTGTACCTGACGTACGACATCGCGCTGTGGTAAGGCGCTCAAAGCGCAGGCGTCAGCTACGGGCAATGGCTCCTTTTCACGTCCACAGCCCCAGCAAGACCAGTACGGCCATGCCCAGCGCGGCGGCAATCGAGCATCCACCCAGCGACAGGGCAGCGCGACCCTTGCGATACCAGCCATCGCGGCCCAAGGCCAGGGCGGGCGCGTAAAGGCTGCGCCAGCGCAGTTCAGTAGCGTGGAACGCCTGCAGGTGGTTGGGCGAGGCGTCCAGCCAGCGACGAAAGTCGATACGCTCGCAGGCGGTGACGTCCGGGCTCTGCAAACGCACATACCACCGAGCTGCCTGGCTCGTCGGGCCATCGGGGCGGGGCTGACCGGCGAGCAACGCCTGGACCATGAGACGCTCGACACTGCGTAGGGGCAAGCCTAGACGTGTGGCGACCCTGGCCTGGGCCAGCTGATCGAGACGGCTTAGCAGAAACACTTGTTGCGCAGCGCGTGGCAGGCGCTTGAGTGCGAGCAACAGGGCAGCATCGCTATCGGCAGCGTGCTCGGGCAGAGGCGTATGGAGGCGCAAGAGCATGCGGGTCATGAGCAGTTCCTTGCTAGAGAGCAGATGGGGACATCCGTAGAAGCCGAGCTTAGACTTAACGAGATTGATTCTCAAGTGCTGAATCGGCAAACTTTTGTAATGGCCGTTCACCCCCGGAAACACTTTTGCTACCATCGCCGCCATCACGATCTTCATTAGCCTGAAGAGCCAAAAAAAAGACCCAGCAAAAAGCTGGGTCAAAAACCGTGATTAGCCTGATGAGGAGATAATCCGAGAGCGACCTAAGCTCCGGTTTATCCAGCTGATCTCGCGATCAGCTGAGTGCAATAATAATCGTTATCATTTGCCAGTCAAATGATTTTTTATACACGACGGTAGAAAATCTACCGCTGCGCTTCCTTGTCCCCCAAAGCGGGGCCTTGGCTTTGCACGCCAAGCGCCTGCTGCGTTCCCTCCCATTCACGACAACCTGCCTCAAGCGGAGGGGTCTGCCGTGCGCTGGTGTTCCAGCAGCGCGCGAGCCATGTCCATCATGTGCATCAAGGCAAACAGCAGCTCTCGCTGGCCACCATGCTGGTGGGTGGCGGTTTCCTGGGCGGTTGCCGCCGCACAGCGCAGCAGGGCAATGGCATGCTCCTGGGCTTGATCACGTGTGACGCCTTCGTGAAGCGTCCAAATCCTGTTCTCAGGCGTAGGGCGGGGCGGGTTGGGGTTTAGGTAATAATCCAGCGCGCGGCGGGCGGCTTCGCTGTCGAGATCTGTTTCGTCGTTTTTCGGATGTTTCATTGCGATACCTTCCAGGTTCTCGTCAAACACAATGAACTCAGAGCATAGGTCAATTTGTATTTTCTAGCGCCAAATAAATAATTCAGATTGTGTATTGCTGCTTCCAATACAGTCCGTATTGTTGCCGCTCATGGAAAATTGGAATGCATTTCTCAAGCGCTACAAGCGCGAACACAACCTCAGCCAGTTGAAACTGGCCGAGCGCCTGGGCATGACGCAAGGTGGGGTAGGGCACTGGCTTCGCGGCACCCGTCGTCCCACGTTGGAGACCATCAACGAAAAACTGGAAAAGCTCGGCCTGGTCTTTCTGGAGGCCCAGGTCATGGTGGTCGAGCGCGATCTGATGCGCGAATCACCTGGCCACTACGGTGCTGAGCCGCCTGTTTCCGCACAGGCCCTGCTCTATGCGAGCTTTCGCTTTCCGGTGCTCAAGTGGGCGGACTTGCAGGGCCCGTTGCCTGAAACCAGCGAAGTGCACGAGCAGACCGACTACATGCCTGCCGGCAATGCGTTCTGGCTTGCCGTGGAAAACGACTCGATGAACGCTGCCAGCGGCAAGAGCGTGCCCGAAGGCATGCGCGTGCTGGTCGATACCGGGTTGCCCGTGGAGCCCGGCAGGTTGGTGATCGCACGCCAGCCTGGCAAAGCCCCCGTGCTACGCCAATTGGTCGAAGAAGGCGGCGACAAGATGCTCAAGCCGTTGAACACCCGTTACCCCACGGTGCTCTGCGAAACCGGCTGTGAGTTCCTGGGCGTGGTAGTGCGGGTACACGGGGCGTTCTGAGGCCACGTGGCCCGTGCGGTGAGGCAAGGGCCGCAGGCCGTCAGGCACCGCGACCCCGCGGCCTTCACGGTTCCAGTTCGACCAGCGCTGCCCCCTCGCTGACCATGTCGCCTTCCTGGCACAGCAAGGCTTTGACCGTGGTGGCCTTGGGGGCCCGAATGCTGTGCTCCATCTTCATGGCCTCCAGCACCACCAGCGGGGCACCTGCCTCTACCGCCTGACCCACCTCGACCAGTACCCGCACGATGCTGCCGTTCATGGGGGCGGTCAGGCCGCCTTGATGGACAAGGTCGATGGCTGCCTGGGCGAGCGGGTCGAATGCTTCGAGGGTGTGGAGTTCTCCATCCCAGTGCAGATACAGGCTGGCACCTTTGCGAATGGCCAGGCGGCGGGTGCGCAGGCCTGCCTGCTCTCGCATCAGCCAATCCCCTTGCAGGCTCCAGATGCCTTGGGTCTTCTGGTTAAGCGTAACGGCCTGGTCATGCCCGTTGTGGGTCAGATGCACACTCAGCGAAGTTCCAGCCCCCAAGCGCAGCCCGTCTTGTCGGGCCCACGGGGAGTGTGGGTCGTCCACGCGTGCGCAGGCAGGTTCGCTCAGCAACCACGCCTGGGCTGCTGCCTCCCAGCCCTCGGCCGACAATGCCTGCGCGGCGGGCAACAGCGTTTCCTGATGGCGCGGGATGAAGCCGGTATCCAGCTCGGCTGCTGCAAACCCAGGGTGGGCCAGGATACGTCGCAGGAAGGCGATGTTGGTCTTGACGCCGCCTACCGCGAACTCATCCAGCATGGCCAGCAAGCGCAGGCGGGCCTGCTCCCGGTCTTCGCCCCAGGCGATCAGTTTGCCCAGCATCGGGTCGTAGAAGGGCGACACCGCATCGCCCTCGCTCACACCACTGTCCACGCGCCGGCCTGGGCCGCAAGCCGGTTCCCGGTAAAGCGTCAGGGTGCCGGTGGCCGGCAAGAAGTCATTGGCCGGATCTTCGGCGTACAGCCGCACTTCGATGGCATGGCCGTTGAGCGGTACCTGGTCCTGGGTGATGGGCAGGGGCTCACCGCAAGCCACGCGAACCTGCCAGGCCACCAGGTCCAGGCCGGTGATGGCCTCGGTGACGGGGTGCTCCACCTGCAGGCGCGTGTTCATTTCCATGAAGAAGAACTGGCCACGGGCGTCCAGCAGAAATTCCACGGTGCCAGCGCCGACATAGCCGATGGCCTGCGCCGCGCGTACTGCCGCCTCGCCCATGGCGCGGCGCAGGTCTGCCGAAAGGCCCGGGGCAGGGGCTTCCTCGACCACCTTCTGGTGACGCCGCTGGATCGAGCAATCCCGTTCGTTGAGGTACAGGCAGTGGCCATGGCGATCGGCAAAAATCTGGATCTCCACATGGCGCGGCTTCAATACGTACTTTTCCACCAGCATCCGCGCATCGCCAAAGGATGACAGGGCTTCACGTTGCGCCGACGCCAGGGCATCGGCCAACTGGCTTTCGTCCTCGACCACCTTCATGCCCTTGCCGCCACCACCGGCGCTGGCCTTGAGCAGGACCGGGTAGCCGACGTGCCGGGCGGCTTGCTTGAAGGTGTCCAGGTCCTGGGCCTGGCCGTGATAGCCCGGCACCAGCGGCACGCCTGCGGACTCCATCAAGGCCTTGGCGGCCGACTTGCTGCCCATGGCGTCGATGGCCGACGCAGGTGGGCCCAGGAACATCAAGCCAGCGGCTTCGACTGCGCGGGCAAAATCTGCGTTTTCAGAAAGAAAGCCATAGCCCGGGTGAATGGCCTGGGCACCGCTTGCCTTGGCCGCTGCCACCAGCTTGTCGATCTGCAGGTAACTGTCTGCCGCCTTGTTGCCGCCCAGGTCCACGCACACATCGGCTTCCCGGCTGTGGCGGGCATTACGGTCGATGGCGCTGTGCACCGCCACCGTGGTCAGGCCCATGGCCTTGGCGGTGCGCATCACCCGGCAGGCGATTTCACCACGGTTGGCCACCAGCAACGTTGTCAATGGCGGGCGGTTCATGGGCGTGGCTCCTTGTTTGCATCGGCCTGCCAGGCAGGTTGGCGTTTTTCCAGAAACGCACGAAGGCCTTCCTGGCCCTCGGCGCTTACGCGGATTCGCGCGATGGCGTTCTCACAATAACGACGCAGGCCAGGGCTGAGGGTGCCGCCGTCGACCTCGCGCAACAGCTCCTTGGTCGCACGCATTGCCTGGGGGCTATTGGCCAGAAGGGTTTCAACCCACTGGTTCACGCTGGCCTCCAACTGGCTGGCCGGGTACACCTCGGCCAACAACCCAAGGGCCTGGGCCTGCAACCCGCTGAAGCGCTCTGCCGTGAGTGCATAACGGCGGGCGGCGCGCTCGCCAATGGCCTTGACCACGAAGGGACTGATCACCGCCGGTGCCAAGCCGATGCGCACTTCCGACAGGCACAGCTGGGCGTCTTCGGCACCGATGGCCATGTCACAGCAACTGATCAGGCCCAGGGCGCCGCCGAATGCGGCGCCCTGGGCCACTGCCAGGGTCGGCACCTTGATGCGGTGCAGTGCATACATCAACTCGCCCAGCTCGCGTGCGTCATCCAGGTTGGTGTTGAAGTCCAGCTGCGCCGACTGCTGCATCCACGCAAGGTCGGCGCCGGCACTGAAATGCCGTCCCCGCCCACGCAGCAACACGAAGCGTACGCCCGCGTCGTCGGCAAGCTGCCCCAGGGCAATGTTCAGCTCGCGGATCATCAAGGCATTGAAGGCGTTGTGCTTGTCCTCGCGGCTGAGCCACAAGGTGGCGAAGCCACGTGGATCGTGGCTCACCTCTACCGTAGTGAAATCGCTCATGGGGTCACATCCTGAATATGCCGAAGCGGCTCGGTTCGATCGGTGCGTTCAGCGCCGCAGACAAGGCTAGGGCCAGCACATCGCGGGTCTGCGCTGGGTCGATGACGCCGTCGTCCCATAGGCGGGCGCTGGAGTAGTAGGGGTGGCCCTGATGCTCGTACTGATCGAGGATCGGCTGCCTGAGCCTGGCCTCATCCTCGGCGCCAAACGGCTCGCCGCTGCGCTCGCTCTGCTCGCGCTTGACCTGCACCAGCACGCCGGCAGCCTGTTCGGCGCCCATCACCCCGATGCGCGCATTGGGCCACATCCAGAGAAAGCGCGGGTCGTAGGCGCGTCCGCACATGCCGTAGTTGCCGGCACCGAAACTGCCGCCAATGATGACCGTGAACTTGGGTACCTGCGCGCAGGCCACGGCCGTGACCAACTTGGCGCCATGCTTGGCGATGCCGCCTTCTTCGTACTTCTTGCCCACCATGAACCCCGTGATGTTCTGCAGGAACAGCAGCGGGATACCACGCTGGCAAGCCAGCTCGATGAAGTGCGCGCCTTTTTGCGCAGCCTCGGCAAACAGGATGCCGTTGTTGGCCAGGATGGCGATCGGGTAGCCGTGCAGGTGGGCGAAGCCGCACACCAGCGTGGTCCCGAACAAGGCTTTGAACTCATCGAACACCGAGCCATCGACCAGCCGTGCGATGACTTCACGCACATCGAAAGGCTGCTTGGCGTCAGCCGGAATCACGCCGTATAGCTCCTGCGCCGCATACAAGGGCGCAACCGGCGGCTTGCATTGCAGGGCACCGAGCTTGCGCCAGTTGAGATTGGCCACGCAGCGCCTGGCCAGCGCCAGGGCATGCTCGTCGTTCTCGGCGTAATGGTCGGCTACACCGCTGGTGCGGCAATGCACATCGGCGCCGCCTAGCGCCTCGGCGCTCACCACCTCGCCTGTGGCCGCCTTCACCAGCGGTGGGCCGGCCAGGAAGATGGTGGCCTGTTGACGCACCATGATTGCCTCGTCCGCCATTGCCGGCACGTAGGCGCCGCCTGCGGTGCATGACCCCATCACCACGGCGATCTGGGCGATGCCCAGTGCGCTCATGTTGGCCTGGTTGAAGAAAATCCGCCCGAAGTGCTCACGGTCGGGAAACACCTCGTCCTGGCGCGGCAAGTTGGCGCCGCCAGAATCGACCAGGTAGATGCACGGCAGACGGTTCTGCAAGGCAATGGTCTGCGCCCGCAGGTGCTTTTTCACCGTCAGCGGGTAGTAAGAGCCACCTTTGACCGTCGCGTCGTTGGCCACGATCATGCATTCCACGCCTTCCACGCGCCCGATCCCGGCGATCAGGCCGGCTGCCGGAACGTCTTCGCCGTAGACCTGGTGTGCAGCCAACTGGCCGATTTCAAGAAAGGCGGAACCGGCATCGAGCAGACGTTCGATTCGCTCGCGGGGCAGCAGTTTGCCTCGCGAGGTGTGCCGCTCCTGAGCCTTGGCGCCGCCACCCTGGGCTACCTCGGCAAGCAGCGCACGCAGGTTGTCGACCTGCGCCAGCATGGCCGCCTGGGACTGGGCAAATTCGGGTGACCGGGGGTTCACTTGGGATTTCAGAATCATCATGACTCCTGGTGCAGCGGCGCGCCCTTGGCTTGGCCGTGCAAGGTTGTCCGGTGTGGCCACGGCGGGCGTATGAGCCGGCCGCAGCGCCAGCGTGTTCAGCGGGTCTCGTTGAACAACTCGCGGCCGATCAGCATCCGGCGGATTTCGCTGGTGCCGGCGCCGATTTCGTACAGCTTGGCATCGCGCAGCAAGCGACCTGCGGGAAATTCGTTGATATACCCGTTGCCGCCAAGAATCTGGATCGCCTCCAGGGCCATCTGCGTGGCGCGCTCGGCGGTGTAGAGGATCACCCCGGCTGCGTCCTTGCGGGTGGTTTCGCCGCGATCGCACGCCTGGGCCACGGCATACAGGTAAGCGCGGCTGGCGTTGAGCTGAGTGTACATATCGGCGACCTTGCCCTGGATCAACTGGAACTCGCCGATGCTCTGCCCGAATTGCTTGCGGTCATGGATGTACGGCACCACCAGGTCCATGCAGCTCTGCATGATGCCGGTAGGGCCGCCGGCGAGCACCACGCGCTCGTAGTCCAGGCCGCTCATCAACACCCGTACGCCGCCATTGAGTTGGCCGAGGATGTTGTCCTCTGGCACGTGCACGTCATCGAAGAACAGCTCGCAGGTGTTCGAGCCACGCATGCCCAGCTTGTCGAACTTGTTGCTGCGGCTAAAGCCTGCCCAATCGCGCTCGACGATGAACGCAGTGATGCCATGGGGGCCCTTTTCCAGATCGGTCTTGGCGTAGATGACGTAGGTGTTGGCGTCGGGCCCGTTGGTGATCCACGTCTTGCTGCCGTTGAGCACGTAGTGGTCGCCGCGTTTGTCGGCGCGCAGTTTCATCGACACCACGTCCGACCCTGCATTGGGTTCGCTCATCGCCAGGGCGCCGACGTGCTCGCCGCTGACCAGCTTGGGCAGGTACCTGGCCTTTTGCGCGGGCGTGCCGTTACGGTTGATCTGGTTGACGCACAAATTGGAGTGGGCGCCGTAGGACAGCGCGACCGAGGCCGAGGCGCGGCTGATTTCTTCCATCGCCACCACGTGCGCGAGATAACCCAGGCCTGCGCCACCGTATTCTTCCGGCACGGTGATGCCGAGCAGGCCCAGGTCGCCGAACTTGCGCCACATGTCGGCAGGGAACAGGTTGTCGTGGTCGATCTGCGCGGCGCGGGGGGCGAGCTCGGCGGCGGCGAAGGTGCGCACCTGGTCGCGAAGCATGTCGATGGTCTCGCCCAGGGCGAAGTTCAGGCTGGGGTAATGCATGCGAGGGCACCTTGTTGTTCTTGAAATGGGATCACGCTGCGAGCGGCAAGCTTGCCTGGGCAGGCAGCTGACGCAGAAAGCGTGCTCAGCTGCCTATCACCTTTACGTAAACGTAAACCTGCACCTGCTTTTTTGTCAATTTATCCGTCACCTTTACGTAAACGTAAATCTGAGCCAAAGTGATTGGCGCGCGTTTGGCCCCTATCCAGAACAATCAAAAGAAGGGACGCACATGACTCAACCCAGCTATACCCGCGGTCGCCAGGACCGCCCCTTGCTTACTCAAACCATTGGCCAGGCCTTCGACGCGACCGTGGCGCGCCTGGGCGAGCAGGAAGCCTTGGTGGCTCGGCACCAGCGCCTGCGCTACAGCTGGCGGCAACTGGCGGAGCAGGTCGAGTCGTGTGCCCGGGCGCTGATGGCCCTTGGGATCGAAACCGGTGACCGCGTGGGCATCTGGGCACCCAACTGCGCGCAGTGGTGCATCCTGCAGGTGGCAACTGCCAAGGTGGGCGCCATCCTGGTCAACGTCAACCCGGCTTACCGGGTGGGTGAGCTTGAGTACGTGCTGCGCCAGTCAGGGTGCAGCTGGCTGGTCTGTGCCGACGCGTTCAAGCATTCCGATTACCACGCCATGGTCCAGGCCTTGGTGCCGGAGTTGGCGACCGCAGCACCCGGTCAGATCAGCAGTGCCGCGCTGCCCGCCTTGCGCGGGGTCGTAAGCCTGGCCAACGACCCGCCTGCTGGCTTCCTGCCGTGGGAGGCATTGGCCACTTGGGGCATGTCCGTAAGCCACGAAGCGTGTACGGGCCGGCAAAACAGCCTGCATTTCGACCAGCCGGTAAACATCCAGTACACCTCTGGCACCACCGGCGCGCCCAAGGGCGCTACCCTCAGCCACTACAACATTCTGAACAACGGCTTCATGGTTGGCGCAAGCCTGGGCTTGACTGCGCATGACCGCATGGTGATCCCGGTGCCCTTGTATCACTGTTTCGGCATGGTCATGGGCAACCTGGGCTGCATCACCCATGGCACCACCATGATCTACCCAGGCGACGGCTTCGACGCCGAGTTGGCCTTGCGCGCCGTGGCCGAGGAACGCGGCACCATCCTGTACGGCGTGCCCACCATGTTCATCGCCATGCTCGATCATCCGGCCCGCCAGCGTATGGACCTGTCGTCCTTGCGCAGCGGCATCATGGCCGGCGCCACCTGCCCGATCGAGGTCATGCGCAGGGTCATCGACCAGATGCACATGGCCCAGGTGCAGATCGCTTACGGCATGACTGAAACGAGCCCGGTGTCGTTGCAAACCGGCCCGGATGATGACCTGGAGCTGCGCGTCACCACTGTGGGCCGTACCCAGCCGCAACTGGAAAGCAAGATCATCGACCCGCAAGGCGCAACGGTTGCGCGCGGTGAAACCGGGGAGCTTTGCACGCGCGGCTACAGCGTGATGCTGGGTTACTGGGATAACCCCGGGGCCACGGCCAGTGCCATCGACGCGGCCGGATGGATGCACAGCGGTGACCTGGCGGTGATGGACGAGGCGGGCTATGTGCGCATCGTCGGGCGCAACAAGGACATGATCATCCGCGGTGGCGAAAACATCTATCCGCGTGAAATAGAAGAGTTCTTCTATACCCACCCGGCGGTCGCCGATGCCCAGGTCATTGGTATCCCGTGCAGCCGCTACGGCGAGGACATCGTCGCCTGGGTCAAGCTGCATCCAGGTCACCAGGCCACTGCCGAGGAGCTGCAGGCCTGGTGCAAATCCCGTATCGCCCACTACAAGGTGCCCCGCCATATCCGCTTCGTCGATGAATTTCCCATGACGGTGACGGGCAAGGTGCAGAAGTTCAGGATGCGGGAGATCAGCGTGGCTGAACTGGGCAGGGTCGAATAGAAAGGTCAGCGACACAGGGTGGCCTGTGATCGGAACAACGCAGCCAATGCGCCACGGGCAAGACTGACAGTCGTCGACTTCAATCGCCCGCCGTTATCGTAGTGCCGTTCACATGGAGCCGCTCAGCGGCCCCAGCGATCTTGAATGAACAGTCTTACGCCTTTATCGGGGGTTCTTGACTGGGTGGGTCACCCACGGTTGGCGGCACGGTCGGCTGAATCGGCAGGTCATCCGGGTCACGCTCAGGCTCTGGGGGCGGGAGGTTGGGATCGTCAATGTTCGGATCGGGCGTTTCCGGGGGCGTTGGGAGCGTCATGGCCATGCCTCTTGCGGTTGAGTGAACCTGTCCTGCAGCGTTCGACCGCTGGTGCCTCGAATCAATTCATTTTTGAACCCAGGCTCGGTCGCCGCGCTCTCAACCCTTACCGCCACCAGTCCCAGGGAGCAAGGCCTGATGTCTTTGAACGAGCCCTTCGAAAGCGTGCCCACGGCAAATGATCATCCGGACCAGGTCATCAGCCTGTCCCAGGCCTTGATGGCACCGCGTATCGCCATCGAGGACACCCAGCCGGTGCTAAACGGCGGCGCTTTTGCCGCCAAGGCCATCAGCAACCAGCCGGTTGCGGTCAGCACCAAGGTATTCACCGACGGCCACGACCGGATGGCTGTGGTGTTGAACTGGCGCCAGGCCGGTAGCCGTCGCATTCATTGCGTGCCCATGACCTCGCCCGGCAATGACCTGTGGCTGGCAGAATTCACCCCCACTGAAATCGGGCCGCATGTGTTCAGCATCGAAGCCTGGATCGACCCCTACGCCACCTACTGCTACGACCTGGAGAAAAAGTTCAATGCCGGCGTCGGCGTAAAGCTTGAACTCGAGGAAGGGCGGTTGCTGCTGGGCAAGGGCATCGAATTGAGCAGCGGCGCCTTGCGCGAGCAATTACAGGCGCTGCAAGCCACGTTGCAGACGCTGCCCGAGGATGAACAAGTGGCCCTGCTGCTGGGCGCCGAGGCATCGCAGATGATGGCCGCCGCCGAGCACCGCAGCTACCTGACCCGCAGCTGCGATTACCCGCTGGATGTGGACCGCCCGGCCGCGCAATTCGCCAGCTGGTATGAGCTGTTCCCCCGTTCGATCACCGATGATCCGCAGCGTCATGGCACTTTCAACGATGTGCACCAGCGCCTGCCGATGATTCGCGACATGGGCTTCGATGTGTTGTATTTCCCGCCCATTCACCCCATTGGCATGCAGCACAGAAAGGGCCGGAACAATTCGTTGCAGGCCCAGCCGGGGGACCCTGGCAGCCCCTACGCCATTGGCAGTGCCGACGGTGGGCACGATGCGATCCACCCCGAACTCGGCACGCGTGAAGATTTCCGTCGCCTGGTATCGGCGGCAGCCCAGCACGGTCTGGAAATCGCCCTGGACTTCGCCATCCAGTGCTCCCAGGACCATCCGTGGCTCCAGGAACATCCAGGCTGGTTCAGCTGGCGCCCGGACGGCACCATCCGCTATGCCGAGAACCCGCCGAAGAAGTACCAGGACATCGTCAACGTCGACTTCTATGCGCCCGATGCCGTGCCTGGACTGTGGATCGCCCTGCGTGATGTGATCATCGGTTGGGTGGAGGAGGGCGTGAAAACGTTCCGGGTGGACAACCCGCATACCAAACCCCTGCCGTTCTGGCAGTGGCTGATCGCCAATGTGCGCAGTCAATACCCGGACGTGTTGTTCCTGGCCGAGGCGTTCACCAAGCCCGCCATGATGGCCCGCCTGGGCAAGGTCGGCTATGCGCAGAGCTACACCTATTTCACCTGGCGCAACACCAAGCAGGAGCTGAGCGAGTATTTCGAAACGCTCAACCAGCCGCCGTGGAGCCAATGCTACCGGCCGAACTTCTTCGTCAACACGCCAGACATCAACCCGTTCTTCCTCCAGCAAAATGGCCGGGCCGGCTTCCTCATCCGGGCCGCACTGGCGACCATGGGGTCGGGCTTGTGGGGCATGTACTCGGGCTTCGAGCTGTGCGAAGCGGCAGGGCTGCCGGGCAAGGAAGAATACCTGGACTCGGAGAAGTACGAGATCCGTCCGCGTGACTTCACCCAGCCGGGCAACATCATCGCCGAGATCGCCCAGCTCAACCGTATCCGCCGGCAGAACCCGGCCCTGCAGAGCCACCTGGGCCTGACGCTGCTCAACTGCTGGAATGACAACATCCTGTATTTCGCAAAGCGCACCCCCGCCCGTGACAATTACATTCTCATCGCCGTGAGCCTGGACCCGCATAACGCCCAGGAAGCCCATTTCGAACTGCCGTTGTGGGAGCTTGGCCTTGATGACGGTGCCGAAACCCACGGGGAGGACCTGATGAATGGTCATCGCTGGTCGTGGTACGGCAAGACCCAGTTCATGCGCATCGAGCCTTGGCATCAGCCATTCGGTATCTGGCGAATCAGCAAAGTCAGCTGAGCGTGTCAGGGAGCGGGCGCGCCCGCTCTCTGACGGGTTTTTACCGATCAAGCATTCAGAGGAGTGGTACATGGCCAAGCGTACCCGCCCGGCAGCCTTCATCGACGACCCGCTGTGGTACAAGGATGCGGTGATCTACCAGTTGCACATCAAGTCGTTCTTCGATGCCAACAACGACGGTATCGGTGACTTTGCCGGGTTGATCAGCAAGCTCGACTACATCGCTGAGCTGGGCGTAAACACCTTATGGCTGCTGCCGTTCTACCCCTCGCCCCGGCGCGACGACGGCTACGACATCGCCGAATACAAGGCGGTGCATCCGGACTACGGCACCCTCGGCGACGCCCGCCGCTTCATTACCGAGGCGCACAAGCGCGGGCTGCGGGTGATCACCGAGCTGGTCATCAACCACACCAGCGACCAGCACCCGTGGTTTCAACGTGCCCGCCATGCCAAACGTGGCAGCAAGGCCCGTGACTTCTATGTGTGGTCCGATGACGACCACAAATACGACGGCACCCGCATCATCTTCCTCGATACCGAGAAATCCAACTGGACCTGGGACCCGGTGGCAGGCCAGTACTTCTGGCACCGGTTCTATTCCCATCAGCCGGACTTGAACTTCGACAATCCGCAGGTGCTCAAGGCTGTAATCGGCGTGATGCGTTTCTGGCTGGACCTGGGCGTCGATGGCTTGCGGCTCGACGCCATCCCGTACTTGATCGAGCGCGACGGCACCAACAACGAAAACCTGCCCGAAACCCATGGTGTGCTCAAGGCGATCCGGGCCGAGATCGATGCCAATTACCCTGACCGCATGCTGCTCGCCGAGGCCAACCAATGGCCGGAGGACACCCGCCCTTACTTCGGCGAAGGCGACGGAGACGAATGCCACATGGCGTTCCATTTTCCTCTGATGCCTCGCATGTACATGGCGCTTGCGATGGAAGATCGCTTCCCCATCACCGACATCCTGCGCCAGACCCCGGAGATTCCGGCCAACTGCCAGTGGGCCTTCTTCCTGCGTAACCACGATGAGCTGACCCTGGAGATGGTCACCGACCGTGAGCGCGACTACCTCTGGAACTACTACGCCGAAGACCGCCGCGCCCGGATCAATCTCGGCATCCGGCGCCGCCTGGCGCCGCTGCTGCAGCGCGACCGGCGCAGGATCGAGCTGCTCACCAGTCTGCTGCTGTCCATGCCAGGTACACCGACGCTGTACTACGGCGATGAGCTGGGCATGGGCGACAACATCTACCTGGGTGATCGCGACGGTGTGCGTACGCCCATGCAGTGGTCGCCTGACCGCAACGGCGGCTTCTCCCGCGCCGACCCACAGCGGCTGGTGCTGCCACCGATCATGGACCCGCTCTACGGCTACCAGACGGTCAACGTCGAAGCGCAGAGCCACGATCCCCATTCACTGCTCAACTGGACCCGTCGCCTGCTCGCCGTGCGCAAGCAGCAGAAAGCCTTCGGCCGCGGCACGCTGCGCACCCTGACACCCAGCAACCGACGCATCCTTGCCTACATCCGGGAGTTCACCGGTGCCGATGGCCACACCGAGGTCATTCTCTGTGTCGCCAACGTGTCGCGCGCGGCCCAGGCTGCGGAACTGGACTTGTCCCAATACGCCGACAAGGTCCCCGTGGAAATGATCGGGGGCAGCGCCTTCCCGCCCATCGGGCAGCTGCCGTTCCTGCTGACCTTGCCGCCTTATGGCTTTTACTGGTTCGTGCTGGCTGCCCACGATCGCATGCCCAGCTGGCATAACCAGCCTACCGAGGGGTTACCGGAATTGACTACATTAGTGCTACGCAAACGTCTGGAAGAGCTGCTCGAGTCGCCTTCACGCGACGCCCTGCAGTCCACCATCCTGCCCCAGTACCTGCCCAAACGGCGCTGGTTCGCGGGCAAGGAAGGGCCAATCGATCAGGTCGACCTGAGCTATGGCGTGCGCATGACCACGGCCGGCACGCCGGTGCTGCTCAGTGAAATCGGGGTGACGAGCGACGGGGTAACCAGCCGCTACCAGTTGCCGTTCGGCCTGCTGCGCGAGGAGCAGATCAGTACGGCATTGCCGCAGCAGTTGGCCTTGTCGCGCGTGCGACGAGCCAATGAAGTGGGCCTGATCACCGATGCCTTTGTGCTCGAGCCGTTCATTCGCGCGGTGCTCAAGGCCTGTCAGAAGGGCCTGCGCTTGCCCTGTGGGAATGATCAGGGCGAGCTGCATTTCAATCACACCGAACAGTTGGCTGGCCTGGCACTGGGTGAAGACAGCCCGGTGCGCTACTTGAGCGCCGAGCAGTCCAACAGTTCGGTAGTGGTGGGCGATTCGGTGGTGCTCAAGTTGATCCGGCGGGTCAACGCAGGCATTCATCCGGAGCTTGAAATGAGTGCTTATCTCACCGCAGCCGGCTTTGCCAACATCTCGCCGTTGCTGGCCTGGGTCAGTCGCGAGGATGCCCAAGGCGCACCGCACCTGTTGATGATCGCCCAAGGCTATCTGAGTAATCAGGGCGATGCCTGGGCCTGGTCCCAGAACACCCTGGAGCGCGCCATTCGCGACCAGATGCAGCCCTCCAGCAACGAAGGTGAACCGCACACCGACGCGGTCAACGAGCTGCGCGACTTCGCTTCCCTGCTCGGCCAGCGCCTTGGCGAGATGCACCTGATGCTCGCGGCACCTACCGATGACGAGGCTTTCGCGCCTTATCCGAGCACGGCTGAAGACAGCGAGCGGTGGAGTGCACAGATCAGTACAGAGCTGACCCATGCGCTGGATTTGTTGGCGCAGCACCGTGACAAGCTCGACACTGAAAGCCAGGCGTTGGTCGATGACTTGCAGCAGCAGCGCGACGGGCTCGCCCAGCGCGTGGCCGAACTGGCACAGCAGGCGCAGGGTGGCCTGTTGATGCGTGTGCATGGCGACCTTCACCTGGGCCAGGTGCTGGTGGTGCAAGGCGATGCCTACCTGATCGACTTCGAAGGGGAACCATCCCGGCCACTGGAAGAGCGCCGGGCCAAGCATAGCCCGTACAAAGATGTCAGCGGTGTGTTGCGCTCTTTCGACTATGCTACTGCGATGATCCTGCGCAGCGCCTCTACCGTAGACCTTTCCGCGCCGGCGCGACAAGCTCGGCAGCGGGTGGCCCGACAGTACCTTCACCAGTCCCGGCATGCATTCATCGAGGCTTATGGCCTGGCCACCGCGGCCATGCCCCACGCCTGGGAACAGGCCGAAGGCGAGCGTGCGGCACTTGAGCTGTTCTGCCTGGAAAAAGCGGCATACGAAATAACTTATGAAGCCGAAAACCGTCCAAGCTGGCTGGCCGTGCCTTTGCATGGCCTGCATGGACTGATCAGTACCTGGGGAGAGTCAGAATGAACGTTTCAACGCGTGAAAACGGCGGTCTTGGCCAACGGGACCTGGATGCCCTGGCGCGCGCCGAGCACGCCGATCCTTTTGCGGTACTGGGGCCTCATACCGATCCAGCAGGGGGTATGACCATTCGTGCCTACCTGCCCAATGCCCTGGGCGCCCGCGTGCTGGCGCGCGACGACCAGCGCGTGCTGGCCGACATGCGGCCCGGCGCGATACCTGGCCTGTTCACCGCGCGCCTGAACGAGGCGCTTCCCTATCAGTTGCACATCAACTGGGCTGGCGGCGAGCAAGTCACGGAAGACCCCTACAGCTTCGGCCCGCAGCTTGGCGACATCGACCTGCACCTGTTCGCCGAGGGCAATCACCGGGACCTGGCAAGGCGTTTCGGTGCCCAGCCGGCACAGGTCGACGGGGTGGACGGGGTGTGCTTCTCGGTATGGGCACCCAATGCGCGCCGGGTATCGGTCGTGGGCGAGTTCAACAACTGGGACGGTCGTCGGCACCCGATGCGCCTGCGCCACGGTGCCGGGGTCTGGGAGCTGTTCATTCCACGCCTGGGCGTAGGTGAAACCTACAAGTTCGAGGTGCTGGGCAAGGATGGGATCCTGCCGCTCAAAGCAGACCCCTTGGCCCGTGCCACCGAATTGCCGCCCAGCACCGCTTCCAAGGTGGCCGGTGCGCTAGCCCATGAATGGCGCGACCAGCAGTGGATGGACGAGCGCGCCCAGCGCCACGCCTACGGCGCCCCCTTGTCGATCTACGAACTGCACCCCGGGTCCTGGCGCTGCGAGCTGGACGAAGCCGGTGAGGTGGGGCGTTTCTACAATTGGCGTGAGTTGGCCGAGCGCCTGGTGCCCTACGTGCAGAAGCTGGGTTTCACCCATATCGAGCTGCTGCCGATCATGGAGCACCCCTTTGGCGGCTCGTGGGGCTACCAGCCTCTGTCGATGTTCGCCCCGACGTCGCGCTATGGCACGGCAGAGGACTTCGCCGCCTTCATCGACGCCTGCCACCAGGCCAGCATCGGCGTGATCCTGGACTGGGTGCCGGCGCATTTTCCCACGGACGAACACGGCCTGGCGCGCTTCGACGGCACGGCCCTCTACGAATACGGCAACCCGTTCGAAGGCTATCACCAGGACTGGAACACGCTGATCTACAACCTCGGCCGTAACGAGGTGCGGGGCTTCATGATGGCTTCGGCGCTTTACTGGCTCAAACACTTCCACATCGACGGGCTGCGGGTAGATGCCGTGGCGTCGATGCTGTACCGCGACTACTCGCGCAAGGCCGGTGAATGGGTGCCCAACCGCTATGGTGGGCGTGAGAACCTCGAGGCCATCGGCTTCATCCGCCACCTCAACGGCGTGGCGGCGCATGAAGCGCCGGGTGCCTTGATCATTGCCGAGGAATCGACGGCCTGGCCTGGCGTGAGCAAGCCAACCGAAGAGGGTGGCCTGGGTTTCCACTACAAGTGGAACATGGGCTGGATGCATGACTCGCTCCACTACATCCAGAACGATCCTGTGCACCGTACTCATCACCATAACGAGATGAGCTTCAGCCTGGTATACGCCTACTCCGAGCACTTCATTCTGCCGATCTCCCACGACGAGGTGGTACACGGCAAGCGCTCGTTGATCGACAAGATGCCGGGCGATCGCTGGCAGAAGTTCGCCAACCTGCGTGCCTACCTGGGCTTCATGTGGATGCACCCGGGCAAGAAATTGCTGTTCATGGGCTGCGAGTTCGGTCAGTGGCGCGAATGGAACCACGACCACCAGCTGGACTGGTACCTGCTGCAGTATCCGGAGCACCAGGGTGTACAGCGCCTGGTTGGCGACCTGAACCGCCTGTACCGCGATGTGCCTGCCCTGCATGAGCAGGACTGCAAGCCCGAGGGCTTCCAGTGGCTGATCGGGGATGATGCGCAGAACAGCGTATTCGCCTGGCTGCGGTGGAGCAGCGCGGGCGAGCCAGTGCTGGTGGTCGCCAACTTCACGCCCGTGGTGCGTGAGGGCTACCGCATCGGTGTGCCGTTCGGGGCGCAATGGCAGGAGCTGCTCAACAGCGATGCCAAAGACTATGCGGGCTCCAATGTGGGCAACATGGGCGCGGTCGCCACGCAGCAGACCCCCTGCCATGGCCAGCCGTTGTCGCTGGCGCTGAACCTGCCTCCGCTGGCGATACTGGTGCTCAAGCCGGTCTGATCGTCAGCCACCCGCGGGCCTCTGGCCGCGGGTGGCTTTACTGCACTGGCCGGCCGTCATGGTCCGGATGAAGGTCTAAAGCGTGCCTGCCGCAGGCTCAAGCGGTAATAATCGGACCACCAGAAAAAACCCGCCGGGCAATCCCTGTCTGAGATTGCCCGGCGGGTCTGTAACGACTACGTCACGCGTTGCGCGTGACGTATGCGTTTGCCATCACTCTTCGCTGTGCTGGAGCACCATCAGCGCCACCGAGCGCCCTGTCAGCTCAAATGAGCTGTCGAATGGCAAGACCTCGGGTTTGCGCAGTTGTGGCCGGTCTGTATCCATCACGCAGCTCCAGTGTTCGCCCTCTGGAACGCTGGGCAGTTTGAACGGCACGGTGTCGTGGTGGGCGTTGACGATCAGCAACACGGTGGACTCCGAACCTGGACGGGCAATGCCACTGACCTGCGCACGACCATCGATCAGCATGCCCAGGCAGCGACCGTTGGGGTCTTCCCACTGTTCAACGCTCATCTCGTTGCCATCCGGCGCCAGCCATGTCACGTCCTTGACGCCGATTGCCTCGTTGTAATCGCCCACCAGGAAGCTTGAGCGCCGCAGCACCGGATACTTCTGGCGCAGACGGGTCAGGCGCTTGACGAACGCCAGCAATGCCTGGCCTTCTTCATCCAGATCCCAGTTCACCCAACCGATTTCGCTGTCCTGGCAATAGGCATTGTTGTTGCCATGCTGGGTGCGGCTGAATTCATCGCCGGCAACGATCATCGGCGTACCCTGGGCAAACAGCAGGGTCGCGAAGAAGTTACGCATCTGGCGCCTGCGCAAGGCGTTGATGTCCGCATCTTCGGTCGGGCCTTCGGCGCCGCAGTTCCAGGACAGGTTATTGCTGGTGCCGTCCTGGTTGTTCTCGTCGTTGTCCTCGTTGTGCTTCTCGTTGTACGACACCAGGTCGCGCAAGGTGAAGCCGTCGTGGGCAGTGATGAAGTTGACCGACGAATACGGCCTACGGCCGCGGTTGTTGAACATGTCGCCAGAGCCGGTCATGCGAGCGGCAAAATCGGCCAGTTGGCCCTCGTCGCCCTTCCAGAAAGCGCGCACGGTGTCACGGAAGCGGTCGTTCCATTCAGCCCAGCCCGGTGCGAAATTGCCCACCTGATAGCCACCTGGGCCACAGTCCCATGGCTCGGCAATCAGTTTGACCTGCCGCAGCAGCGGGTCCTGGCGGCAGGCTACAAGGAAGCTGTGACGCTCACTGTAGCCGTCGTGGTAGCGACCCAGAATGGTCGCCAGGTCGAAGCGGAAGCCGTCGACATGCATCTCGCCTGCCCAGTAGCGCAGCGAATCGGTCACCAGTTGCAGGACGCACGGATGGCTCAGGTCCAAGGTGTTGCCGGTGCCCGAGTCGTTGATGTAGTAACGCTTCTGGTCGGGCATCAGGCGGTAGTACGACGCATTGTCGATGCCGCGCATGGAGAGCGTGGGGCCCATCTCGTTGCCTTCGGCGGTGTGGTTGTAGACCACATCGAGGATCAGCTCCAGGCCCGCGTCGTGCAGGTGCGCCACCATCTCCTTGAATTCGGCGATCTTGCCGCTGGCCAGGTAGCTTGGGTGCGGTGCGAAGAACGCGATGGTGTTGTAGCCCCAATAGTTGTTCAGGCCCTTGTCGAGCAGGTGCTGGTCATTGACGAATGCATGGATGGGCAGCAGCTCGATGCTGGAGACGCCCAGGTCCTTGATGTGCTTGAGCAGCTCGTTGTTGGCAAGGCCCGCGAAGGTGCCTTGCAGGTTCTCAGGCACGGCCGGGTGGCGCTTGCTGATGCCCTTGGTGTGGGCCTCGTACACGACGGTCTGGTCCCAAGGAGTTTGGACACGGTTGTCCCGGCCCCAGGTGAACGCCGGGTCGATGACCTTGCACTTGGGCACGAAGGGGGCGCTGTCGCGCTCGTCGAACGACAGGTCACCGTCTGGGTGGCCAATGGTGTAGCCAAACAGCGCCTCGGACCATTTCAGCTCACCGACCAACTGCTTGGCGTAGGGGTCGATCAGCAGTTTGTTGGGGTTGAAGCGGTGGCCATTTTCAGGCTCGTAAGGGCCATGCACGCGATAGCCGTAGATCAGGCCCGGGTGCGCGTCAGGCAGATAACCGTGATAGATCTCGTCGGTGTATTCAGGCAGCTCGATACGCTCGAGCTCTTTCTCGCCGGTGGCGTCGAATACGCACAGCTCGACCTTGGTGGCGTTCGCCGAGAAGATGGCGAAGTTCACGCCCAGGCCGTCCCAGGTGGCGCCGAGGGGGTAGGGTAAGCCTTCGCGAATGCGCGACGGTGCAACGGAGCGGGTTTTCTTTGCGGTGCGCGGGCTCATGGCAATCCTCGAATGGCCTTGTCTGGAAAATAAGGTTGGGTGCTGCAACGGCCCTGTCGTCATCAGGCCTGGCAACCGAGGTGCTCGGTGCCAGTGCGGCGCTGAAGACGGCAGGGCCGTGGATGGTTCAGCTAGCGGTCGGCTTTTTCGGTGCGCGTGGCTTCTTCGAAGCCGCAGGCTTGACCCCTGGCAATGCAGCGACTTTAGGGTCAGCTGGAGGCTTGGGTGCAGCAGCGGCCTTGGGCTTGGCAGGCGCCTTTGGCTTGGCCGGGGCCTTGGCTTTGGCCCCGGGGGCTTTGGCTTCGGCTTCTGCCAATTTGCGGGCCATGTCCCAGTGACGTTCTTCCTCGCCGTGTGGCTTACCTTCCGACTCCCAGATCTGGTAGGCAAACTCGCGTATGCGTTTATCATCGACACTCATATGACGCTCCTGAATGCTAGTTATCTTCGATCAACAGATTGACTGGAAAGTCCGACAGCACAGCACAAACCATCAACTCTCTTACAGGGCTGACAACGGCCCCACCGAAAAGTCCAGTCGAATTGGCAGGTGAGAAGTCGAACGGCAATACGACCCGGGTATCTTCCCAGTTCTGTGGGGGTACGTGAGGGCTCTGTGCCGCGCCCAGCAGACCGCTGGCCAAACGCGGCGCGACGATCACGGCGCGTTGTGCGTCGCCCAAGCGGGCGAAGGCGACGACCTTGTCGGCATGGCGCCCCTTGACGGTCAACGGCAGGTAACTGCCCCGGCGGAACAGCTCCGGGTTGGCCATGCGGCAGTCGAGCACGCGGGCCACCAGCGTCTGCTTTACCCGGCCGTCATGCCAGTGGCTTAACAACGCGTCGAGCGGAGCAGCCTCTGCCAAGGTGCTGCGTCGAGCGGGATAGTCGACGGGCCGGCGGTTGTCTGGGTCCACCAGGCTGAAGTCCCAGTATTCGTTACCCTGATACAGATCAGGCACCCCTGGCACGGTCATGCGCATGAACGCCTGCACCAGGCTGTTGAGCGCACCCGGGCAACTGATCAGCTGCGCCGCCTCGGCGATGGAGGTGCGCAGGGGCAGGGCATCGGCCTCCAGCAGTAGGCCTTCGAGATAGCGAGCACAGCCCTTTTCGTAGGCTTCGTTGGGGGCGTTCCAACTGCTGCGCAGCTTGGCCTCGCGCAGTGCTTTCTGTTGCCACTGACCGACACGCTCGGCGTATTGCTCAAGGCCTTGGGCGTCATCGACGGCAAGGCCCAACGGCCAGGTGCCCAACAGGGTCTGGAGCAGCAGCATTTCATCACCAGGGCTCGGCGCCAGCCCATCCTCGAGCGGTGTGCGCAAAGGCGCTGCCAGCTCGCGCCAGTGCGCCATGCGGCTGGCCAGCCAGGGCCCGCGCTCGCTCAGCACAGCCAGGCGGGCGCGCGTGTCTTCACCGCGCTTGTGGTCATGGGTGGCGGTGGCCAGCAGGTTGTCCGGGAAGTCCCGCAGGCGTCGCTGAGCCTCGTTGTGGAAGTGCTCCAGCGGAGCGCTGAAGCGTTCGGCTTCAAAGCCCACATCGTTGCGCGAGAGCAACCTTGCGCTGCGGTAGAACGCGGTGTCTTCGACGGCCTTGGCCGCGCTGGGGGCCGTCAGCTGCTGGAAGCGTACGCAGGCGTGTCGCAGTTGCTTGCGGGTACGGCCAGGTGGCAGCTGGCGCCAACCTTCGCCGCCCAACCATTTTTCCAGCTGCTCGAGCAAGGGCCAGTCGGCCTCGCTCAGGTCCTGGCGGGCATCGGCCAGGGCCTGCTGGAAGAATGCCTCATCCTCGGCCGGGCGGCCGCACGCGTTGAAGTAGGTGCGGTAAACCGGGTAGTGCGCGACCAGTGCCTGCAGGGCGCGACGAATGGCACCCAAGGATAAATCGCGGGTCATCAGGTCGTTGCGCGCAACCTGCAGCAGGGCTTGCGCCACCGATTCGCAGTCACCTGCCAGGCTTGCGTTGAGCACCAGATGGCGCGCCAGGCGCACTTCTTCGGTAAACGCGGGGCGCTCGCTGACCGTCGACCACAGTTCGGTCAGCGGGGCCTCACCGACCGGGTCGTGCTGCAGGAGCGAGACCTGGTTCATGAACTCGTAGCCGGTGGTGCCATCGGTGAGCCAGTCGCGGTGCAGATGCTCATCGACGCCCAGGATTTTCTCTACGTAGATGGGGAAGTGCTCCACGCCAGCGTCCAGTGGGCGGCTGGCCATCAGGCTGTCCACGCGTCGGCGCAGCTTGCGGCAATAACCGCGTGGGTCAGCCAGGCCGTCGATGTGGTCGATGCGCAGGCCTTCGACCAGGCCGCGTTCAATCAATTCGAACAGCTTGGCATGGGTGGCTTCGAACACCACCGGGCGCTCGACCCGCAAACCGCCCAGCTCATTGATGTCGAAAAAGCGCCGCCAGTTGATGTCGTCGGCAGCGGTGCGCCAGCTGGCCAAGCGATAGGTCTGACGCTCGAGCAGCAGGTGCAGGCGCTTGAAGCCGGCCTCGCTGCGGCTGTCGAATGCCACCAGGGCCGAGGCCAGGTCGGCGCCTTCGTGCACACGACGGGCCAGTTCGGCTTGCAGCGGCGCGGCATCATCAAGCGGGTTGGCGGACTCGCCGAGTGCGGTGAACTGTTCGGCCAGACTGGTCAGGGTCGGGTCAGCGCTGAGCGCCAGCACCCAGCCGTAATCGACCGGACAGATCGGGAAGCGGTGCTCATAGTGAGCGATTTGCAGTACCCCCTGGTCGGCGTCGAATTCCAGGGGGATCTGACCTTCCTTCAGCGCTACACCGTAATCGCTGCCCAGGAACGGCAGCAGCAATTGGCCAGCCAGCAGCGGGTCGGTGGAGTGCCACTGGATATCGAAGAACTCCGCATACGGGCTGCGGCGCCCCCAGGCCAGCAGGCTCTGCCACCAGGGGTTGTCAGCGCCGCCAACGGCCATGTGGTTGGACACAGTGTCCACGATCAGGCCCATGCCATGCTGGCGCAGCGCTTTGACCAGGCGCTCGAGCGCCGCTTCGCCGCCCAGTTCCGGGTTGACCTGGGTGGGATCGACGACGTCGTAGCCGTGGCGCGAACCTGCGCGGGCCTTGAGGATCGGTGAGGCGTACAGGTGGCTGATGCCCAGTTGAGCAAAGTACGGCACCAGCGGCAGGGCATGGTCCAGGGTAAAGTCGCTGTGGAACTGCAGGCGCAGGGTCGCGGTAAGCGGTTTCATCGGTCGCGCTCCCACGCCTGCTCGCGTGCTTGCGCCAGCACTTCCAGGCGCCGTGCGGCATCCTTGTCGTCAAGCATGTGGCTTGCCGCCTCGGTAAAGCGGCGGCGCCAGTTGGGATGCCCTTCGGTGGTGCCGGGCATATTCGGCTGTTCTTCCAGACCCAGCAGGTCCTCAAGCGGGACCAGCACCAGCGGAGCTTTGGTGTGGCCTACATAACCAATCGCGGCATCGATCACGGCAGTGTTGTCCTTCAGCGGGCCATAGTGGGTTTCAAGCGT
Source organism: Pseudomonas sp. SGAir0191 (assembly GCF_002812565.2). Lineage (NCBI taxonomy): Bacteria > Pseudomonadati > Pseudomonadota > Gammaproteobacteria > Pseudomonadales > Pseudomonadaceae > Pseudomonas > Pseudomonas sp. SGAir0191. Next base: position 3,103,002 of record NZ_CP025035.2, on the reverse strand, counting down.
GCGGCGCAAGCCGTCGTGTTCTTTGCGGCGGTCATCGCGCCATTGCTGCTCGGTGGATTCATCAATCAAACCCAGGCGCCGGCTCCATTCGACGTCGCGGTTTTTCAGCCAACCTGCCACGGTCGCCAGGTCATGGGTGCCGGTGGTCGCCAAGGCGTCGTCTGGCCACTGTAGCTGGGGGGTGAATTGGCCTGGGGAGGTCTGCTCGAAGGGCAGCACGCGCATGCCCAGGATGTTTTTCTGCGCCAAGGCCTCGCGTAGACCGTCCGGTACCGTGCCCAGGTCTTCACCCAGGATGATTGCACCGTGGCGGCTGGCTTCGAGCGCCAGCAAGCGCAGCATATCTTCGAGCGGGTAGTACAGGTAGGCGCCTTCATTGGGTTTGCAGCCGCGCGGGATCAGCCAGAGCCGTCGCAAACCCATCACATGGTCGATGCGCAGGCCACCGGCGTGGGCAAGGTTCGCACGCAGCATCTCGATGAACGCGCGGTAGCCGTTGCGCTTGAGCCCTTCGGGCGAGAACCCGCAGATGCCCCAGTCCTGGCCCGAGCGATTGAGGATGTCAGGTGGCGCACCAACGGTAAGGTTGGCCAGCAGTTCGTCCTGGCGGCTCCAGGCCTGGCTGCCAGCGCCATCGGCGCCAACGGCAAGGTCGGCAATCAGGCCCACTACCATGCCGCTGCCTTTGGCCGCCTCCTGGGCGCGCTGCAGGCTGCGCTCGGTCAGCCATTGGCAGAACGCGTGAAACTCCACCCTGGCCGGGTAACTTTCGGCCAAGGCGCGGACTTCGGTCCCAAATGGGTCGCGCCACGCCTCTGGCCAGTTGCGCCAATCAGCGCCATGGCCTTTGTCGACCGCCTCGGCTTGCAGTACTTCAAAACGGCAATGGTGCTCCAGTGCCTCGCCTGCGGCCTGGCGATAGCTTTCGAAATCGGCGCGTTGCGGGTGATCGCCTTGGCTGAAGTGCTGGTAAAGCGCATCCAGCAGCTTGTACCGGGCATCGGCTGCGCGCGGCCAGTCCACCAAAGGCTCTTGCTCGAGCGAGGTCAGGGTCTGCTCCAGGTGGCAGGCCTCGATAGCCAGGCGCACGGTGCGCTCACCCAGGATGGCCGCCGGGCTTGCGTAAAGCGTATTGAGCAGCAGCCTGCTCGATGGCGAGTAGGGGCTATAGTGCTGCTGATCGAAGGCCGACAAGGCATGGATAGGGCTGATCGCCACTGCATCGGCGCCCCGTTCAGCGGCGCTGCGCACCAGTTGCTCAAGGGCCATGCAGTCGCCGTAACCCCCATCGCCTGGGCGGCGCAGGCTGTAGAGCTGCGCCGACAAGCCCCAGCAGCGCGCGGGGGCCGCCTGAACCAGGTCATGCAGCGATGGGCAACCGGACGGGGCGACGGCTAGCGTAAAGCGGTGCTGGGCCACCTCCAGTTGGTGATAGCCGACCGGCAAATCACCTGGCAGGTGAGCATGGTCATCAAGCTGTAAGTCGATGTGACCGCCATTTTCCAACTGGCCGCGCACGTCGGCCTGCCCTGGGAAATACCGCGAGAGGTCGAGCGGCTTGCCCTGGTCGGCAGTGAGCAGCGGCGGAACGTGTTGTGCGTCGTCGCTGCGTTCGAGCCTGGACAGGCTGTCCTGCAATTGCGCCTCGTCGCTGGCCCTATGGCCAAGGGCTTCGAGCAGTTTGCGCAGTACCTCATCGGTCACTTGCTGCGGTTTGTTGTTGGCATCCACCCAGTCGCGGGCAAGGCCCGCGCGCTGAGCGAGCCGGTGAAGCAGAGAATCGCTCATTGAATCTCCTGGTCTGGGGGTAGCAGGGTGACCACGCAGCTGTAGGGCGAAAGCGTCGAGCCGGCGTGCGCCTTGTCGCCGCTGTCGAAAAGGCAGCTGCCGGCAGGCGCAGCCTCCAGGTGCAGAGGCTGGTCGCCCAGGTTCAGGTCGACGCGCAATGTACTGCCATCGCCCAGCTGCCAGCGTGCGGTCAGTGCCTTGTCAGCCAACACCTCGGCGCCCAGGGGGCGGGTACCGGGCAGGCGTGGGACCAGGTGCTGGCGGCGCGTCGTGAGCAGCTGCTGGTACAGCCCATGCCAGCCGGCAATCACATCCTGCGGATCGGGCCTGGAGGCGTGGAAGGTCTGCTCGGCGTTGGGGTCGGGTATACGCGCGCGCTTTTCGGGGTCGGCAAAGGCGGCAAAATGTTCGAACTCACCGCGCCGGCCTTCGCGCACCGCATCGGCGAGCTCATCATGGAAGTCGGTGAAGAACAGGAAGGGTGCACGACTGCCGTCGTCATCGCCCATGAACAGCAAGGGAATCATGGGGCTGAGCAGCAACAGCCCGGTTGCTGCGCGCAGGGCCGCAGGCGAAGTCAGCCGGGTCAGGCGCTCGCCCATGGCGCGGTTGCCGATCTGATCGTGGTTCTGCAAAAACAGCACGAAGGCGCTGGGCGGCAGGTGGCCGCTGGGTTCGCCGCGTGGTTCGCCGTGGCGGTTGGGCTGGCCCTGGAACACGAAGCCCTCGCCAAGACAGCGCGCCAGCTTGCCGATCGGGTCGTCCTTGTAGTCTTCGTAGTAACCCTCGGTTTCATCGGTCAGCAACACGTGCAACGCGTTGTGGCCATCATCGTTCCACTGCGCGTCGAAGCCTTGTTCGAGCAAGAAAGCCTGGTTGTGTTCGTTTTCCAGCACCAACCAGACGTGTCGACCCGGCTCGACGGCCTCGCGCACACGCTGGGCCAGCTCCTTGAGGAAGTCTGGCTGGTTGATGGCATGCACCGCATCGAGTCGCAGGCCATCGATGCGGTAGTCGCATATCCACATCAACGCGTTCTGGATGAAAAATTCGCGCACTTCAGGCCGCCGGAAGTCAATGGCGGCGCCCCAGGGGGTGTGGCGGTCTTCTCGGAAGAACGAACTGGCGTACTCATGCAGGAAGTTGCCGTCAGGGCCGAAGTGGTTGTAGACCACATCGAGCATCACCATCAGCCCGTGGCCGTGTGCCTGGTCCACCAGGCTGCACAGTTGCTCGGGGGTCCCGTAGTTGTGCTGCGCCGCATAGGGCAGTACGCCGTCGTAACCCCAGTTGCGGGTACCTGGGAATTGGCTGATCGGCATCAGTTCGATGGCGGTAATGCCAGTCGAGGCGATACGTTGCAAATGGCTCGCCACACCTTCATAGCCACCCAGGACGCCCACATGCAGCTCCTGGATCACCGCCTCGTGCCAGGGGCGGCCTTGCCAGGGATGCTGCCAGGCGTAACCGGCCAGGTCCACGACCTGGCTGGGGCCATGAACGCCTTCGGGTTGGAAGCGCGATGCAGGGTCAGCAACGCGAAGCTCGCCATTGATGCAGTAGCGGTACAAGTCCCCTGGCTTGGCAGGGGCGGTGCCGGTGAACCAGCCATCGGCCTCGGGGGCGAGGGCGACGGCTTCCTGGTGCTGCAATTCCACACTCACGCTGCGCGCGTCGGGTGCCCAGAGGGCGAAGCGCGCCGACGTGGCGTCCTCAAAGTGTGCGCCATGCCTTTGCATCTTCGACCTCTCTTCAGTAATGAGCCAGCTGGGCTTGCTTGACCAGGTCTTCGTACAGGCGTGCGTAGGGTTCCACTGCCTGGCACCAGTTGAATGGCTGAGTCATGGACAGGCAGCGCATGGCATTGAGCAGGTCTTTTTTCTGGTAGATGTAGAACGCCCGGCTGAGCGCCTCGCGGTAGCTTTCCACCGTCGATTCGTCGAACAGGAAACCTGTAACGCCGTTCTCGATGGTATCGGCCAGCCCGCCGGTCTTGCGCGCAACGGGCAGCGAGCCGAAACGCTGGGCGTACATCTGGCTCAGGCCACAGGGCTCATAGCGCGAAGGCATCAACAGGAAGTCGCTGCCGGCGAACATGCGACGTGCATCGGTTTCGTTGAAGCCGATGCGCACACCAACTCGGCCGGGATGACGCAGGGCCAGTTCGCGCATGGCCTGCTCTTCCTCGGGTTCGCCGCGGCCGATGATTGCAATTTGGCCGCCTTGCTCGACGATGTACTCGGCAACGCCCAGGGTCAGGTCCAGGCCTTTCTGGTAGACCAGGCGCGAGACCACGGCAAACAGCGGCCCCTCGGAAGGGTCCAGCTGGAACAGCTCGCGCACCGCCTGGGCATTACGCGCCTTGCCCTCCCAGTCGTTGATGCTGAAATTGTGCTGCAGGTGCTTGTCGGTCGCCGCATCCCAGCTTTCGTCGATACCGTTGGGAATGCCGCCCAACAGGCCTTGTTGCGCCTTGCTGGCCAGGAAACCGTCCAGGCCGCAGCCGAATTCGGGCGTGGTGATTTCCTGGGCGTAGGTGGCACTGACCGTGGTGATGTGGCTGGAGTAGGCCAGGCCAGCTTTCAGGAAGGAGAGCTTGCCGTAGAACTCCATGCCTTCCTGCTGCATGGCATGGTCGGGGATGGCCAGCTCCGGGCTGCAGCCACGGCTGTAGACGCCTTGATATGCCAGGTTGTGAATGGTGAACAGGGTCGGCGTACTCAAGCCGCGCCAGTGCATGTACGCAGGGGCCAGGCCCGCTGGCCAGTCATGGGCATGCACCATCTCCGGTGTCCAGTGGATCATGCCTTCACCGGCTGCGATTTCTGCAGCCGCCAGGCCTAGGCGGGCGAAACGGATATGGTTGTCCGGCCAGTCGCGACCGTTTTCTGCTGCGTAGGGCGTGCCGGGACGCTGGTAGAGCTCCGGGCAGATCAACACGTAGATCACCAGGCCGTCGGGCAAGTCCATCCGGCCGATCTTGCAAGGTGGCAAGGCCGCGTGGCCGCCCAGCTCGCCGACGATGTGGATGGGGTTGTCGCTTTCGACGACCTGCGGGTAGCCCGGGATCAGCACACGCACGTCGTGCAGGTGCGCCAGCGCGCGAGGCAGCGCAGCGGAGACGTCGCCCAAGCCACCGGTCTTTACCAGGTCAGCGATTTCCGAGGTGACGAAAAGGATCTTGCGTTTGTTCGGGTTGTTCTGGCGCTGGGCGCCAGGTGCCTTGCCTGTCTTGGCGAGCCCCGGGATGAGCGGTTCGCGATGTTCCGAGGTAAAGGTAGCTACTTGAGTCGCGACAGCGGCACTGATCATTCTTTCTCTCCGTCCCTAAGCTTGGCCGGGCACTGATAAACCGCGGCGGTCTTTCGTGTTGATTCTCTCTTTGCGAATTCTGCGTGTTGCAATCCTTGCCCCCGAGTCGTGCGCACAGGCACAGCGCATTCGGCATTCCGGCCAAAAGGCGAGTGGACTGGTTGGGGTGGGCGGGCCGTGCGTGGGAATATCCCATTTCATCTGGCCTGCTTAGTTCCTGACCTGCCGGCTTTCCTTAAAGTTCGACTTTTTTTCCGTTGCTCTTCCAATGAGCAAATGGCGGGCCGAAACCTGAGTGTAGGAGAGAAATATTACAAATGTGACCGAACGGTCATTCCAGGAGGCCCGTGTGCTAGACGCAAACGTTGGCATTGGCCTGCCAAGTACGCCCAGAGCGATGGACGCACACTATCGCTAGGCGACGAGTGGCGCATTGGCAATTGACATGCACCTTGAAGGTGCGGCCAGTGCTGCATGACGAAGCGCTGAGCGATCTAGCGCTGCTGAATTCTTCTGGCGCCCCGAAACGCACACAGGGAACGGAACCCAGGCCCCAACGAGCGAACATGAACATACCGCCCGTCGCTGAACCCTCATGCAGTCCACTGGACTAACCTGAAAGGCGAAACGTCGTCACTCATTCCAGAAGGGGAGCACCTGCTCATGCAATTGGGAATCGTCGGGCTGGGCCGCATGGGCGGCAACATTGCAAGGCGGCTTATGCTCGCCGGCCATCACACCGTAGTGCACGATCGCAACGCACAAGCCGTCACCGCACTAGAGAGCGAAGGCAGCGTCGGCGCGGCTGACTTGGCCGCACTGGTCGATAAACTCCAGGCGCCTCGTGCCGTCTGGGTGATGCTTCCCGCTGGGGCGCCTACCGAGCAGACCATTGCCCAGCTGGCTGACTTGCTGGAACCTGGCGACTCGATCATCGACGGTGGCAATACCTTCTATAAGGACGATATGCGCCGCGCTGCAGAACTGGCGCAGCGTGGGCTGCATTACCTGGATGTGGGTACTTCCGGCGGGGTATGGGGGCTGGAGCGTGGTTACTGCATGATGATCGGCGGGGAAAAGGACGTGTTCGAACGTCTGGAGCCACTGTTTAAAGCGCTCGCACCTGGTGTCGGTGATATCCCACGCACCCACGGGCGCACCGGTGAACACCAGCGCGCCGAGCATGGCTATATCCACGCCGGCCCGCCGGGCGCTGGGCATTACGTGAAGATGGTGCACAACGGTATCGAATACGGCTTGATGCAGGCTTACGCCGAAGGCTTCGACCTGCTGCGCAGCAAAGGCGGTGCCGAGCTGCCTGAGGACCAGCGCTTTGACCTGAACGTGGCCGAGATCGCTGAAGTGTGGCGCCGTGGCAGCGTGGTCACGTCCTGGCTGCTGGACCTGACCGCCGACGCGCTGGTGGCCGACCCGCAGTTGGCTCAGTTCAGCGGCTCGGTGTCCGATAGCGGGGAAGGGCGCTGGACCATCGATGCGGCCGTCGAGCAGGCGGTGCCGGTTCCGGTGCTGTCCAGTGCACTGTTCGCGCGTTTTCGTTCGCGACAGCAACAAGGCACTTATGGCGACAAGATTCTCTCGGCCATGCGCCTTGGGTTCGGTGGACACGTCGAGAAGAAACCTGAATGAGCAAAAAACCGGCAACGCCTGCTGCTCCACCCTGCACGTTGTTCCTGTTCGGCGCCAATGGCGACCTGGTCAAGCGCCTGCTGATGCCGGCGCTCTACAACCTCAGCCGCGACGGCCTGCTCGATAAAGACCTGCGCATCGTGGGTGTCGACCACAACGCGGCCAGCGCCGAGGCATTTGCTGAACGTTTGCACGCGTTCATGGCCGAGCGCGACAAAGGCGGCGAGGGTGCCCCGGCGAACCTGGACGAAAAGCTCTGGGCCAGCCTTGCCAAGCGCCTGGACTACCAGACCGGGGACTTTCTCGACGCTGCCACTTATGAGGCTATTGCCAAGCGCATCGACAAGACCAGCCATGGCAACGCGATTTTCTACCTGGCGACGTCTCCACGGTTTTTCCCAGAAGTGGCCAAGCGCCTCGGGGAGGCCGGGTTGCTGGACGAGTCGGGCGGCGGGTTTCGCCGGGTGGTCATCGAGAAGCCGTTCGGCCACGACCTTGCCAGCGCCGAGGCGCTCAACGCCTGTCTGCTGAACGTGATGGGCGAGTGTCAGATTTACCGGATCGACCACTTCCTGGGCAAGGAGACCGTCCAGAACATCCTGGTCAGCCGTTTCTCCAATGGGCTGTTCGAGTCGTTCTGGAACAATCACTACATCGACCATGTGCAGATCACCGCCGCTGAAACCGTAGGGGTCGAAACCCGCGGTGCGTTCTATGACAGCACCGGAGCAATGCGCGACATGGTGCCCAATCATCTGTTCCAGTTGCTGGCGATGGTGGCCATGGAGCCGCCTGCGGCGTTTGCCGCTGACGCGGTTCGCGGGGAGAAGGCCAAGGTGATCGGCGCGATCCGCCCGTGGTCGACCAAGATGGCGTTGAAGAACTCGGTTCGGGGCCAGTACGTAGCCGGCACCCTGGATGGGAAGAACGTGCCGGGATACCGTCAGGAAACCAAGGTGGAGCCTGACAGCCAGACCGAAACGTTCGTGGCCATGAAGATCATGATCGATAACTGGCGCTGGGCCGGCGTGCCCTTTTACCTACGCACCGGCAAGCGCATGAGCGTGCGCGATACGGAAATCGCCATCTGCTTCAAGCCGGCGCCGTACGCCCAGTTCCGTGAGTCCGCGCTGCAAAGGCCCAAGCCCAATTACCTGAAGATTCAGATCCAGCCCAATGAAGGCATGTGGTTCGACCTGCAGGCCAAACGGCCAGGGCCGGAGCTTGTCATGGAGAATGTAGAGCTTGGGTTTGCCTACAAGGATTTTTTCAAGATGACCCCGGCCACCGGCTACGAGACCTTGATCTACGACTGCCTGACGGGCGACCAGACCTTGTTCCAGCGTGCCGACAACATCGAGAACGGCTGGCGCGCCGTCCAGCCGTTTCTCGATGCCTGGGCCGAAGGCGGGGAAGTGCACGACTACGAAGCCGGCCAGGATGGCCCGGAGGCGGGCAACGAACTGCTGGCCCGGGACAAGCGCGAGTGGCACCGGCTGGGTTGATAGCGCACCGTTTTGATCCGATCGCGTGGTGCTGGGCCTGTCAGTGAAGGCAGGCTCGGCACAATGGACGCACTGAATTTCTGGAGTCTCGATGCCTGCCCATATTGAAGATTATGCCCTGCTGGGCAATTGCCGCAGCGCAGCCCTGGTCAGCAGCGACGGCTCGCTCGATTGGCTGTGCCTGCCGCGTTTCGATGCGCCAGCGGTGTTCGCGGCCTTGCTGGGCAACGAGGAAAATGGCCGTTGGCGCCTGGCGCCTTCGGACCCTGTGATAGAACGCACCCGGCGCTACCTGGACGACACGCTGGTGCTTGAAACCGTCTGGGTCACGGCCTCGGGAAAGGCGCGGGTGCTGGACTTCATGCCCTTGGGTGACGAGAACGCAGTGGTGCGCATCGTCGAAGGCCTTTCGGGGCAGACCACGTTCGAAATGGACCTGGTGATGCGCTTTGACTACGGGCGCAGCGTCCCTTGGGTGGAGCGGCTCGACCCGCTGACCCTCAGCGCGGTGGCAGGCCCGGACCGCTTGATCCTGTCCTCGACCGTGGCGCCCCATGCCCGCGATCACCACACGGTGGCGCGTGTGCGGGTAGGTGAGGGCGAGCGGCATGTGTTCAGCTTGCGTCATCACCCGTCCCACCTGCCGGTGCCCGCCGAACAGGACATCGATGCCTGCCTCAAGGCCACCGTGGATCAGTGGCAGGTCTTCGCAGCCAAGTGCCCCGACGTGGGACCGTACACGGCCCTGGTGCGGCGCTCGTTGCTGGTGCTCAAGGCCATGACCTATGCCCCCACGGGCGGGATCGTGGCGGCAGTGACGACTTCGTTGCCTGAGCGCGTGGGCGGTGAGCGTAACTGGGACTACCGCTTCTGCTGGCTGCGCGATGCCACCATGACCTTGCTGGCCTTCATGAACCTGGGCTACTTCGAAGAAGCCCAGGCCTGGCGCGAATGGTTGTTGCGTTCGGTGGCGGGCAACCCGGAGCAGATGCAGATCATGTACGGCTTGGCCGGTGAGCGTGATCTTCAGGAATACACCTTGCCCTGGCTGGCCGGTTACGAGCACTCCCAGCCGGTGCGGGTGGGCAACGCAGCCGCCGCGCAGACCCAGCTGGACATTTACGGTGAGCTGGCCGACGCCATGAGCCAGGCCATCCGCGGCGGTCTGCCCAGGCACCCGCGCAGCGCGGCCATTAGCCGGGTGATCATGCCGTACCTGGAAAGCATCTGGCGTGAACCTGATGAAGGCATCTGGGAAGTGCGCGGTGGTCGGCAGCATTTCGTGCACTCCAAGGTCATGGCCTGGGTGGCGTTCGACCGTGCCGCAGGGCTTGCCGACACCACCGAGGAGGACCGTGAACGGGGCCTTCACTACCGGCAGGTCGCCGATCAGATCCGCCGCGAAGTGTGCGAGCAGGGCCTCGATGCCCAGGGCCAGCACTTTGTGCAGGCCTACGGTTCTTCAGAGATGGATGCCAGCCTGCTGCACATCGCGCTGACCGGCTTTCTGCCGGCCCATGACCCGCGCTTTCTGCGCACCCTGGCCCAGATCGAAAAACGCCTGCTGCACAACGGCCTGTTGCTGCGCTACGACACCGACAGCTGTACCGATGGCCTGACGGCAGGCGAGGGTACGTTCCTGGTGTGCTCCTTCTGGCTGGCCGACGTGTACGTGCTGCTGGGGCGCCAGGACGAAGCGCATGCGCTGTATCAGCGGCTGACAGACCTGTGCAACGATGTGGGCCTGTTGGCCGAGCAGTATGACCCGGTAGGCAAGCGCATGCTGGGCAACTTCCCGCAGGCGTTCAGTCACATCGGCATCATCAATACCGCGCTCAACCTGCACCGTGCGCAGTGCCCTGCGCGTGTGCGCGCCAGTGCCTGAAGCTTGGCAGCCGGCGCTTGCGCCGGCTGGTGGTTTCGCTGCGCAAGCGGAGTAGACTACGGGACATTTGCGAGAGTACGGAGCAACCATGGGCATTGGCGGTATGGATTGGCAGATCGACAACATCCAGTTCACGGTCAGCGCTTGATGGCCAACCACAAGATTGAAATCCGTCGTCGCAACATCGAGAAGATTCTGCAGGCCGCCGAGCGTGTGTTCGCCGAAAAGGGCTTCGCTGCCACGTCCATGGGCGACATTGCCGAGCAGGCGCAACTGCCGCGCTCGAACCTTCATTACTATTTCAAGACCAAGGACGACCTGTTTCGTGCGGTATTGCAGGACTTGCTTGAAGTCTGGAAACAAGATGCCCTGAGTTTCGAGCACTTCGATGACCCCCGCGTCGTGTTGACCAGCTACATACGCGCGAAGATGGCACACTCCCGTTCACGGCCGCTGGGCTCGAAAATCTGGGCCGAGGAGATGCTGCACGGTGCGCCGGTGCTCAGGGCCAACCTGGATGAAAGCCTGGTGCCCTGGGCCAGACTCAAGGAAGCCAAGATCCGCCGCTGGGTGGAACAGGGGCGCATTCTGCCAGTGCAGCCGTCGGCGCTGCTGTACATGATCTGGGCATCGACCCAGCATTATGCCGACTTCGGGTACCAGGTGGCCTTGCTCAACGACGGCGAGCCGCTGTCCGACCGGGATTTCGAAAGCGCCGTGCAGACGGTGACCAGCGTAATCCTGAGGGGCATTGGGTTGGAGCCTTGAGCGAACTACCATGCAGGGCTGAAATGGTGGGGCCGCTACGCGGCCCATCGCGGCACTAGGCCGCTCCTACACTGGATTCGATAGCCTCCAGATCTGATAGAAAGCGGATGCCTTCTCGAACTTTGGAAATCCAACGTTGCGCTGCAGATACCCCTTGTAGGAGCGGCCTAGTGCCGCGATGGGCCGCGTAGCGGCCCCACGATTTCAGCCTTAATTACAATCATCAAGCCCATGTACGCCGCTACGCGACGGATCCGGCGCCTGGCGAAACTGCGCCTGCATTCACACTCCCACCCTCAGCCAGCCTCCCGATAGGGGTTACGCGGGTCCTGCGTCCAGTTCAGGTACGGCTTGCCAGTGTCCTGCGCAACCATCTCGATGCAGTCTTCCACGGGGCAGGTGATCTGGCACAGGTTGCAGCCCACGCATTCTTCCTCGATCACGCTATAGGCATGGGTCCCGTCGGCCTTCACCGTACTGGCGATGGCCTGGTGCGAGGTGTCCTCGCAGGCGATGTGGCACCGGCCGCAACCAATGCAAGCATGCTGATCGATGTGCGCGATGGACTTGTAGTTAATGTCCAGGTACTTCCAGTCGGTGGTGTGGCCGACCGCCTGGCCTCGGAAGTCCTCAAGACGGGCATGCCCATGCTGATCCATCCACCGTGCCAGGCCGTCCTTCATGTCCTCGACGATGCGAAAGCCATGCAGCATGGCGGCCGTACAGACTTGCACCGCGCCGCTGCCCAGAGCCACGAACTCGGCAGCGTCACGCCAATTGCCAATACCGCCGATCCCGCAGATCGGCAAGCCTTGGGTGGCGGGGTCGCGGGCGATTTCCGCGACCATGTTCAGCGCGATGGGTTTGACGGCCGAGCCGCAGTAACCCCCGTGCGTGCTCTGGTCGCCGACGATCGGGTGGGCCACCATGCGGTCCAGGTCCACGCTGGTGATGGAGTTGATGGTGTTGATCAGCGACACCGCATCGGCGCCACCCCGGTGCGCGGCTCGGGCCGACTGACGAATGTCGGTGATGTTGGGGGTAAGCTTGACGATCACCGGCAGCGAGCAGTAGGTCTTGCACCAGCGCGTGACCATCTCCACATACTCAGGCACCTGGCCCACCGCCGCCCCCATGCCACGCTCGGGCATCCCGTGGGGGCAGCCGAAGTTCAGCTCGATGCCATCGGCCCCGGTGGCCTCGACCAGCGGCAGGATGAATTTCCACGATGCCTCCTCGCACGGCACCATCAGCGACACGATCAGTGCCCGGTCCGGCCAATCCTTCTTGACCTGGGTGATCTCCCGCAAGTTGATCTCCAATGACCGATCGGTGATCAACTCGATGTTGTTGATGCCCTGAACCAGGCGGTTGGCGCCAAAGTGCGCCGAATAACGCGACGAGACGTTCACCGCTGCAGGGTCTTCCCCCAGGGTTTTCCAGACCACGCCACCCCAGCCCGCTTCGAAGGCGCGTACCACGTTGTAGGCCTTGTCGGTGGGCGGGGCGGAGGCCAGCCAGAAGGGATTCGGGGCGCGAATGCCGGCGAAGACGATAGACAAGTCAGCCATTTACGCGGCCTCCACATTGAGCATGAGTTGGGCATGGATGGCCTGGGCCGCCACCTTGCCATGTTGTACGGCCTGTACGGTGAGATCCTGGCCCAGGGCAGTGCAGTCACCGCCGGCATACACGCCCGGTAAGCTGGTCTGCATGCACTCATCGACGCGGATGCGCTCCCCATCGCGGGCCAGTTGCGCGGCGACCGGGTCAGCCAGGCTTTGGTCTTCCAAGCGCTGCCCGATGGCCTTGAAGATCGCGTCGGCAGCCAGTTCGAAGGTTTCCCCGGTATCACCCAGGCGACCGTCCACCATCGCCGTGCGCGCGAAGCGCATGCCGCGTACGTTGCCATCGTCGCTCAGCAGTACGGCGTCGGGACGCGCCCAGGTGTGCAGGCGCACCTGGTTGGCCTTGGCGATGGCTTGCTCGTGGCCCGTGGCGCCCATGTCGGGCGCCCCACGGCGATACACCAGGTTGACGTCGCGTGCCCCCAGGCGGCTCATCTGCACGGCCATGTCGATCGCCGTGTTGCCGGCGCCGATCACCAGGCAGCGGTCGGCCAAAGGCAAGCGGCTGAGGTCATCCGCCTGGCGCAGCTCGCGGATGTAGTCGGTGGCAGCCAGCAGGCCCGGCGCCTGCTCATCGGGCAGGCCCAGTTGCCGCACGGCACTGAGCCCAAGGCCGAGAAACACGGCATCGTACTGGTCCCGCAAGTCACCGAGCCTCAGGTTGCTGCCCAGGCGCTGGTTGTAGCGGATCTCGATACCACCGATGCCCAGCAAAAACGCCACTTCACGCTGGGCGAAGTCATCCACCAGCTTGTAGCGGGCAATGCCGTACTCGTTCAGACCGCCCGGTTTTTCACTGGCTTCGAAGATGACTACATCGTGCCCGTGCATGGCCAGGCGATGTGCGCAGGACAAGCCCGCCGGGCCGGCGCCGACCACGGCGATACGCTTGCCGGTCGCCACAGAGCGCTGGAAGGGATGCCCGCTGAACTGGGCGTTGTCCAGGGCATAGCGCTGCAACTGACCAATCAGCACCGGCGCGCATTCCTGCGCGTTGTTGCGCACGCAGGCCTGTTCGCAAAGGATTTCGGTCGGGCAGACACGGGCGCAGCTGCCACCCAGGATGTTGGCCGACAGAATCCGTTCGGCAGCACCTTCCAGGTTTTCATCACTGATGCGGTGGATGAAGGACGGAATGTCGATGTCGCTGGGGCAGGCGTTGATGCACGGGGCATCGTAGCAGTACAGACAGCGCGCGCTCTCCACGGCGGCCTGGCGCGCGGTCAGTGGTGGAACCAAGTCGCTGAAATGCTCGGCCAGCTGGTCGCTACCGGCCCCAGGGCGCGGCAAATGGTTCAGTGCGTCGATCACGGTGGTAGCCTCTCTTTCTTGTCGTGGGCTTGAAAGGGTGGAGCGCAGGCGGCCCCGCTCACCGGCACGCCGTGCTCCAGGCACGGGTTGGCCTGACGAGTCGGTCTTGCAATGAAAGCCGGTCGATCAGTGTCAGCGGCTAGCGGGGCACGGGGATGGGCCGATGGTGGTCGGCCCGACGCTCGAGCAGTTCGTACACCGACGGGTAGGCCGGGCGTTCGACATACCGTCCGGCACCGACTTCGGCGCGCAAGTCACCGTCGGCCCACACCACCTTGCCCTGGCTGATGGTGTGGCTGGGCACGCCGCGCACGGTGCGGCCTTCGAAGATGTTGAAGTCCACCTGCTGGTGATGGGTCTTGGCCGACAAAGTGCGCGTGCCCTGTGGGTCCCACAGCACCAGGTCGGCGTCGGCGCCGACACGAATGGCGCCTTTGCGTGGGAACAGGTTGAAGATCTTCGCCGTGTTGGTGGACGTGACGGCGACGAATTCGTGCATCGACAGGCGACCTGTGTTCACACCGGCATCCCACAACACCGCCATGCGGTCCTCGATACCGGCCGTGCCATTGGGAATGCGGCTGAAGTTGTCGCGTCCCATGGCCTTCTGCTCGGCGCAGAAACAGCAATGGTCGGTGGCGGTGGTGTGCAGGTTGCCTGACTGCAGGCCGCGCCACAGCGCCTCTTGGTGTTCACGCGGTCGGAAGGGCGGGCTCATCACATAGCCTGCTGCCGTGGCCCAGTCCGGGTCGCGGTAGACGCTGTCGTCCAGCAGCAGGTGGCCAGGCAAGACCTCGCCGTAGACCGGCTGCCCCTTGCCGCGAGCGTAGGCAATCTCATCCAGCGCCTCGCGGCTGGAGACATGCACCAGGTACAACGGCGTACCGAGGGTTTCTGCGATACGGATGGCGCGGCTGGCCGCTTCGCCCTCGACCTGGGGCGGACGTGACAACGGATGCGCCTCAGGCCCTGTCATGCCCTGGGCCAGCAACTTGCGTTGAAGGTGATCCACCAGCTCGCCGTTCTCGGCGTGCACCGTGGGCACGGCGCCCAGTTGCAGGCAGCGCTCGAAGCTGGCGACCAGGGTGTCGTCAGCGGCCATGATGGCGTTCTTGTAAGCCATGAAGTGTTTGAAACTGTTCACCCCATGGTGGGCAACCAGCTCACCCATTTCCTCGGCTACCTGGTCGCTCCACCAGGTGATGGCCACGTGAAAGCCGTAATCGCTGGCGCTCTTCTCTGCCCATCCGCGCCAGGTGTGAAACGCCTCCATCAACGACTGCTGGGGATTGGGGATCACGAAATCAATGATGGAGGTGGTACCGCCTGCCAGCCCGGCGGCGGTGCCGCTGAAAAAGTCCTCGCTGGCCACGGTGCCCATGAATGGCAACTGCATGTGGGTATGCGGGTCGATCCCGCCGGGCATCAGGTACTGGCCGCTGCCATCGAGCACTTTGCAACCGGCCGGTGGGTCGAGGTCTTGGCCGATGGCCTGGATCAGGCCGTTTGCACACAGGACATCGGCGCTGAAGCTTTCTTCGTGGGTGACCACGGTGGCGCCACGGATCAACAGGGACATGCCGTTTTCCTCGCAGGCTGACCGGTCTGTGCCGGTTCTTGGAATTGTGTAGGCCAGGGTGGCAGGAGAGATCCTGTCATCGCTGACAAGATTCGAGGCTAGATGCAGATTCTGGATTCAGCAAGAAATAAATCACACGGAATTTGTGGTTTTTAACCTGCTGATTAATAAGGAAATAAAACTGAGGGTGGCTCTAGCATAGGTGTTTCGGATCATGCTGACGAACTTGACAAGATCAAAATTTGGTCGAAATTTCTATCCACATTCTGCGTGTGTACTCCGGCCATCGACTCGCCCCGATGAGCGAACAATTACAACAACATTCTGGAGAAGGCCCCATGCAACAGAGCAGATCGCACGTGGTTGATCGCAACGGCCTGGTAGAGCTGTGCGAAGGCGCCGACGTGCTCGACAGCCCGCGCTACAACCCCGACATCGCTCCCACCAAGGTGCATCAGCGCACCTGGAACAGGTGGCACATCACCGCCCTGTGGGTAGGCATGTCCATCTGCGTGCCTACCTATACCCTGGGCGGGGTTCTCACGGCATATTTCGGCCTGAGCGTGGGTGAAGCGCTGCTGGCCATCTTGCTGGCCAACCTCATTGTGCTGATTCCACTGACGCTCAACGCCTTTCCTGGCACCAAGTACGGCATACCCTTCCCGGTGCTGCTGCGTGCATCCTTCGGCATCCTGGGTTCCAACGTGCCTTGCCTGGTGCGAGCGGTGGTCGCCTGCGGCTGGTTCGGGATCCAGACGCTGTTCGGCGGGCTGGCGATTCATCTGTTTCTAGGCTCGGTATTCGAGGGCTGGAAGGCCCTGGGCGGCACCGGCGAGGTGATCGGTTTCGTGATTTTCTGGTGCCTGAACCTATGGGTGGTGCTGCGCGGCGCCGAATCGATCAAGTGGCTGGAAACCTTGTCCGCACCTTTGCTGGTATCGGTGGGTATCGGGCTGCTGGTGTGGGCGCTGCCGCACATGTCCATGACCGAGCTGTTGGCCCAGCCACCGAAGCGTCCGCAAGGGGCCAGCGTGGTGGGTTACTTCTGCGCAGGGCTCACTGCCATGGTGGGCTTCTGGGCCACCCTGTCGCTGAACATCCCGGACTTCAGTCGTTATGCCCGTAGCCAGAAGGACCAGATTCTGGGGCAAATATTCGGCCTGCCCCTGACCATGTTCCTGTTCGCCTCGCTGGGTGTGGTGTTGACGGCGGCCTCGGCCTCGCTGGTGGGCGAGACCGTTTCCGACCCGGTGACGCTGATCGGCAAGATTCAAAGCCCCTTCTGGGTAGCGCTGGCCATGGCCCTGATCGTGATCGCTACCTTGTCCACCAACACGGCGGCCAACATCGTCTCGCCCACCAACGATTTCCAGAACATTGCCCCGCGCTTGATCGGCCGCAGCCGGGCGGTGTGGCTGACCGGGTTCATCGGGCTGGCGCTGATGGGCCACGAGCTGCTCAAGAAGCTGGGCTGGATCGTTTCCGACATCAGCCTTGAAAGCGTCTATTCCAACTGGTTGCTGGGGTATTCCAGCCTGCTGGGGCCCATTGCCGGGATCATGGTGGTGGATTATTTCCTGGTCCGGCGTCAGTACCTGGACCTGGCCGGGCTGTACCGCGATGACGTCTATCCCGCCTGGCACTGGCCCGGCTTTGCGGCCTTTGCGTTGCCCGTGGCGCTCACAGTAATGGCCATTGGCAACAGTCACTTCAGTTGGTTCTACGACTATGGCTGGTTCACCGGCTCGCTGCTTGGCGCTGGCTTGTATTACGTCTTCGCCGCCATGGCCGCCCGCAGCTCGGCGCGCATGGCCAAGCCTTTGCCTTGAGTAACCTGCTCGTCGCAGTGCGGGCAGGCCCGCGCCGTGGCTTACACATCCGACAAGAAAAGCCTGAGGAGAAACCTATGACCCGCGCTCAAGACGTTCTTCAATCGACTGCCCGGCATGTCGATAGCGCACGCTTGTGGCAATCGCTCATGGACTTGGCGCGCCTGGGCGCCACGCCCAAGGGTGGCGTCTGTCGCCTCGCCCTGACCGACTTGGATCGACAGGCCCGTGACCTGTTCGTGCAGTGGTGCGAAGCGGCGGGGTGCACGGTGACGGTCGACGGGGTGGGTAATCTGTTTGCCCGTCGGCCAGGGCGCAACGCAGCGCTGCCGCCGGTGATGACGGGCAGCCACATCGACACCCAGCCCACCGGTGGCAAGTTCGATGGCTGCTACGGGGTCATGGCTGGGCTGGAGGTCATCCGCACCCTCAACGACCTGGGCGTTGAAACCGAAGCACCGCTGGAAGTGGTGGTATGGACCAACGAGGAAGGCTCGCGCTTTGCGCCGTGCATGATGGGCTCGGGGGTCTTTGCCGGCAAGTTCAGTCTCGAGCAGACGCTGGCAAAACGCGATGCCCAAGGGATCAGCGTGGGCGAAGCGTTGAATGAAATCGGCTACGCCGGGAGCCGGGCGGTGACGGGCCACCCGGTGGGGGCGTATTTCGAAGCCCACATCGAACAAGGCCCGATCCTGGAAGACCAGGCCAAGACCATCGGCGTGGTGCTCGGCGCCCTGGGCCAGAAATGGTTCGACCTGACGTTGCGTGGGGTGGAGGCCCATGCCGGGCCAACACCCATGCACCTGCGCAAGGATGCCCTGGTCGGCGCCGCTGCCGTGGTCGAAGCGGTCAACCGCGCCGCCCTGGGCCACCAGCCTCACGCCTGCGGTACGGTGGGCTGCCTGCAAGCCTATCCTGGCTCGCGCAATGTGATTCCAGGCGAAGTGCGCATGACCCTGGATTTGCGTCACCTCGAGGGGGACCGGCTAGAGGGAATGATTGCCGAGGTCCGCAGCGTGATCGAACAGACCTGCGAACGGCATGGGCTGACGTATGAGCTGGTGCCCACCGCAGATTTTCCGGCCTTGTATTTCGACGACGGCTGCGTGGGTGCGGTACGTGAGTCGGCCCAGGCACTGGGTTTGCCGCACATGGATATCGTCAGCGGGGCAGGGCACGACGCGATCTTCCTGGCTGAACTTGGGCCCGCTGGCATGATCTTCGTGCCGTGCGAAAACGGCATCAGCCATAACGAAATCGAGAACGCTACGCCAGAGGATCTGGCGGCGGGGTGTGCCGTGCTGCTGCGCGCCATGTTGGCGGCGTCCGAAGCGGTGGCCAAGGGGCGAATGGCGGCTTAGCTGCGGGGCTGTTCACGCTGTTGTGGACGCTGTGGACGCTATAGCAGTCTGGTTGACAGGCGCTGCGAGGATGAAGCTGTGGGCGGTGGGGCGGTCTCTGGGTTTCAGCTTCGCGGTTTACATTGCCGGGTCCGCTGCGCGACCCATCGCGGCACGAGGCCGCTCCCACAACGGGTAGCGGTGCTTGCAGAAATGTGAGGACTACGCTGATCCATTGTGGGAGGCCGCTCCCACAACGGGTAGCGGTGCTTGCAGAAATGTGAGGACTACGCAGATCCATTGTTGGGGGGCCTAGTGCCGCGATGGGCCGCGCAGCGGACCCCACGATCCATAATTCACCCAGGAAGTCCAAGGCGGCTCATACCCATACCAATACCACCCGGGCACATGCAGGCCGCTCAATCGACTGGCAACAAAACACCCTCACGCCCCAAATGATACCGCTGAAGGTCCACGGCCAACGTGAGGTTACCAGCATAATGCAAGGCAGCCTCTTGCCTTACGTCATCAATCGACGGGCTGCGCCGATTGTCAGCCTGGTAGCGCGCACTGAAGTGCGTCAGCACCAGGTTACGCACCCCGGCCGCTTCGGCAAACCGAGCCACTGCCGCCGCAGTACTGTGGCCATACGTCACGCCGGATCGCTCCACCGCAGGTTGCGTAAAGGTCGCCTCGTGCACCAGCACATCGGCACCTGCCGCTGCCTCGGCCAGCAGTTCGGGCGTGTCGTTGTCGCCGCAGATTATGATGCGGCGGGCAGCTCGACCAGGCTGAAGGTAGTGCGCCGCTTGCAGCTCACGACCTTGGTGATTCACTGCCAGGCCTTTCGCCAGCGCCCCCCACAGCGGCCCACGAGGCACGCCTTCGGCGTCAAGGCGCCTGCTGTCCAGCCGTGGCTCGGGGCAGCGCTCCTCGAAGAGGTAGCCCACGCTAGGCACGCGGTGCGACAAAGTGACGGTGCTCACCGTTACGGCCGCGTTGTGCCAGCCACTGAACTCTTCGACGGGCAACAGCCGCAGATCGAAGGACAGATGACTGTCGGTAACCGCCAAACTGACGCGCACCCAATCGTGCAAGGCCCGGGGCAACACCACATCTAACGGTTGGCGCCGCCCGTTCATGCTTGCACTGGCCAGCAGGCCGGGCAAACCCAGGCAGTGGTCGCCATGTACATGGGTGATGAAGATGCCGCCCAGGTCCTGGGTCGACAGCGGTGTGTGCAGCAGACGATGCTGAGTGCCCTCACCGCAATCGATCAAGTACCAGCGTTTACCCGTCGTCTCCAGCAGCGCCGTTGCGCTGACGTTGCGGGCCTTGGTCGGGGCACCGGCGCTGGTGCCCAGAAACAGCAGGTCCATGTTCACTCCTTGTCATGCGCCATCAAAGTCTTATTCGACGCCTGTGCTGTCAGCCTGGCGCCAGACCAGTTTGCTGGTGTCATAGCCTTGCTCGCGGGCAATGTCCAGCAGTTGGTCACGGGTCTTGTCCGGAATGGCCGGGGTGCGGGACAGCAGCCACAGGTACTCGCGGTTAGGATGGCCGACCAGCGCTACGCGGTAGTCCTTGTCGTGATAGAGCACCCAGTACTCACCCTTGGTCAGGTCAGGCGCCAGACGGCTGAACCAGTTGTCGAAGCGTACCCAGAGCTTGTCGGTGCTGCCCGGCTGCTGAGCTTCGGCGATACCCTTGGCCTCGTTCCACTGGCCGTCTTTCTCCCTGCAGCGGTTGGTCACATCGATTCGGCCATCGGTGCGCAGGGCGTAGTGGGCTTCTGATTGCACACAGTTGCGCTGGAAGAACATCGGCAACCTTGCCAGCTCGTACCAGGTGCCCTGGTAGCGTTGCAGGTCCACCTGCTGCGTGCGCGGTGGGGCAGGGTGATCATTGCCGGCGCAGCCAACCAGGGCAAGGGCCATGCAGGAAAGCATCAATGCCTTGCGTATCGCCATTGTGTTTCTCCTGAGAGTGAGTGCTTACACAGATTCGATGCCTGCCTTGAGCAAAAGTTGTACGCGCGTTGCCAGGCCTGGACCGTCCGCCCGTTCCGGCAGTCCCGCTTTTGGCAGACGCACGGCAACCGGGCTGCGCTACCATCGCTGTCATTGCCAGAGCCCACAGGAGTGTCGCCCGTGACCCAGTACAGCGCGTTCAAGGTTGAGCTGAACGAGAACATTGCCCACGTTCAGATCAACCGCCCGGAAAAACTCAACGCCATGAATGCCGCGTTCTGGGAGGAAATCATCGAGATCTTCCAGTGGGTGGATGACACCGACGCGGTACGGGCCGTGGTCATCAGCGGCGCTGGAAAACATTTCTCGGCCGGTATCGACCTGGCCATGCTAGCCTCGGTCGCGGGGCAGATGGGCAAGGACCCTTCGCGCAACGCCCGCACGTTGCGCAAGACCATCCTGAGCCTGCAAGCCTCGTTCAACGCCGTCGACCGCTGCCGCAAGCCCGTGGTGGCAGCGGTGCAGGGCTACTGCATCGGCGGGGCCATCGACCTGCTGTCAGCCTGCGACATGCGCTATTGCAGCCGTGACGCCCAGTTCTCCATCAAGGAAATCGACATGGGCATGGCCGCGGACGTCGGCACACTGCAGCGTTTGCCACGCATCATCAACGACGGCATCATGCGGGAACTGGCCTACACGGGACGCACCGTCGAAGCCGAAGAGGCGCTGCGCATCGGCCTGGTGAACCGGGTCTACGATGACCAGGCCGCCTTGCTCGAAGGTGTGTTCGCCATTGCCCGGGACATCGCAGCCAAATCACCGATCGCCGTGGCGGGTACCAAGCACATGCTCAGCTACATGCGTGATCACCGCATCGACGACGGCCTTGAGTACATCGCCACCTGGAATGCGGCGATGTTGCAGTCCGAAGACATGCGCCTGGCCATGGCTGCACACATGAACAAACACAAACCGTCGTTCGCCGACTGACAGAGTCGACGGGCGCACCTCACAGGAATGCCCTTATGTCAGCACGCTGGACGACCGCAGTACTCGACCCGCAAACGCCCGCCGGACTGGCCGTGGCCCACAGCCCGGAGGGTTTTCTGGTTGGGGAAGAGGGCGCGTTGTTCCAGCGCGACTGGCTCAAGCGCCAGGGGCTGGATGTGCTGTGCGAGCATGGCATCGGCCACTTCGACGGCCAGCCGGTGTTTCTACTTGAGCTCGCCAAGGCCGCCCAAATAGCCGGTTGCAGCTGGCGCGGCCTGCGCACGTTCATGCTCGAAGGGGATGCCGAGACCTACACGGTCCTGGGTTATGCCGCGCAGATCGGCACTTGGGCGCGCGAACATCGGTTCTGCGGCAGTTGCGGCCAGCCCATGTCGCAAATTCGCTGGGAGCGCGCCATGCACTGCAGCGCGTGCGACCTGCGCAGCTACCCGCGCATCTCGCCCAGCATGATCGTGTTGATTACACGGGGCGACGAGGTTCTGCTGGCGCGCTCGCCGCGTTTCGTGGCAGGTGTGTACAGCACCCTGGCAGGCTTCGCCGAACCCGGCGAGTCGGCCGAAGACTGCCTGGTGCGCGAGGTGCGCGAAGAGGTGGCGCTGGAGGTCAAGAACATCCAGTACGTGGGTAGCCAGTGCTGGCCCTTCCCGCACTCGATGATGCTGGGCTTTCATGCCGAATACGCCGCTGGCGACATCGTCATGCAGCCGGATGAAATCGAGGACGCCCGCTGGTTCAATGTGCACGACCTGCCGCCGCTGCCGGCGGGGCGGTCGATTGCCCGTTACCTGATCGACCTGTACGTAGCCCGCCGACTGGGCCATGCCGAACCTGCTTTCCCCGGACAGTGACCGATCAGGCCCGCTCCAGAGGGCGCGGCTCCTAACCCGTTATGCGTGCAGTCTCTGGCTGGCGTATCACGCTTGGCCAAACCAGTGCTGCCAGGCCAGGCGCACGGTCAGGGCCAGCACCACGGTGATGAACACAGGGCGGATGAACTTGCTGCCGCCGCTGATCGCCGTTCTGGCGCCGAAGAAGGCGCCGACCATGACCGACAGGCCCATGCACAGGCCGACGATGTAGTCCACCTGCCCGGAAATCACGAACACCGTCAGGGCTGCGATGTTGCTGACGAAGTTCATGCTGCGGGCCACGCCACTGGCGCGAACCAGGTCGATGGGATAGAGCAGCAGGGTACTGACCGTCCAGAACGCACCTGTACCCGGCCCAGCCACGCCGTCATAGAAACCCAGGGTCAGGCCTTGCGGCAGCTGCCACTTCTTGCGAATCGGGGCATCGGCGTCCAGTGGCGCCTTTGGCGTACCGCCGAACAACAGGTACAGGCCGCAGGCGAACACGATCACCGGCAGCATCTTGTTCAACCATTCGGCGGGCATGTAGTGGGCAACGACCGCCCCTAGCAGGGCCCCGGCCAAGGTGCCGAACAGGGCACGACGCCACTGCACCGGGTGAAAGAGCTTGCGCCTGTAGTACGTCAGGCCGGCCGTGGCCGAGCCGAACGTGGAGCTGAGCTTGTTGGTGCCCAGTACCAGGTGAGGCGGCATGCCGGCTGTCAGCAGGGCGGGCGTGGTCAGCAGGCCGCCGCCGCCAGCGATGGCATCGATGAAACCGGCGACGAAAGCGACCACTGCCAGGATGAGCAGGGTCAAGGGTTCTACGGTAAGTTCGAAAGGCATGGGAATCTGGCAGGCAATGTGACGGTATGCGACAAAACGCCGCGCGATAAGCGGGACATGTTAATACCCCTACCGTGCAAGTGCCAACGCGGGTGTTGATCGAGGTACCCGCGCCAGCACGATACCGCCGTGATCACAGAAACCAGCGGTACTCGCGAGCACTGATCTCATGCATGAACGCCAGGTGGTCCTGGCGCTTGTTTTCGCAGTACACCTTAACGAATTCGGCCCCCAAGCCTTCGATCACCGCAGGCGCGTGCTGCATGGCCGTCACTGCGCTGAGCATGTCCTTGGGAAAGTCGATGCCGCTGGTGCGGTCGTCGTTCAACGGTGCGATGGGTTCCTGCGCGGCGTCAAGGCCCTGTTCCAGGCCGCACAGGATAGCGGCCAGCACCAGGTAGGGGTTGGCATCGGCGCCGGCCAGACGATGTTCGATGCGCAAGTTGCGGGCATCGGATTCGGGGATGCGAATACAGGCATCGCGGTCTTCGTACCCCCAGCTGGCCCGGCTGGCGGCGTTGACCATGGCGCCGTAACGGCGAAATGCATTGTGGTTGGCGGCGAAGATTGGCATGCAATAGGGCAGCAGAGACAGGCATCCGGCTACTGCATGGCGCAGCGGACGCTGACCATCAGCGGCCAGCAGGTTGTTGCCTCCCTCGTCATACAGGCTGACATGCACATGCATGCCACTGCCGGGCGCATGCAGGTAGGGTTTGCTCATGAACGAGGCGCGGTGGCCGTGCTTGCGCGCGACACCGCGCGTACTACGGCTGAACAACGCCGCCCAGTCCGCCGCTTGCAGCCCGTCGGTGCAGTGTCCGAAATTGATTTCGAACTGGCCTGGCCCCAGCTCGGCGGTGATGACGTTGGCATCCACGCCCTGCACGTTGGCTGTGGCAACCATGTCATGCAGTACGTCTGCGAAGCGGCTCAAGCGCTCGATGTGCAAGTTGGGCTGGTCGTCCTCATCGGCGCTCAGCGGGTCGCGAGGAAACTGCGGCAGGCCCGCTTTGAGCGCGCGGTCGAACAGATAGAACTCCAGCTCGAACGCCACGACCGGATGAAGCCCGCGGCGTGCCAGGCGTTGCAGAACACGCGCCAGCACCTCACGAGGCTCGAACGCGATGGGCGCTGGCGTTGCATCGCTGCTGATCAGCATCTGCCCCAAGGGCTGCGCTTCCCATGTGACGGGCTTCAATGTGCCGGGCACCAGCCGGCGCAGGGCGTCAGGGTCGCCGTCGTTGAAGCAGTAGTCGCCGATCTGGAACAGGCCACCCTGGGTGCCGAGTAGCACCGCGTTCTGGGGCAGTTTGAGCGGGCTACCGGCGGCGACCTTCTCAAGCATGTCGATCGGGTAGCGCTTGCCATAGAAATGGCCTGGGATGTCGAGGCTGATCAGGTCGACATGGCGCACGTCGGGATACCGGGCACGAAAGGTGCGAACTTCAGCGAGTACATTCGGGAAGCTCGTTTGCGCAGGCGTGCGTTCCGAGTCCAGGCTCATGGGCGACTCCACAGTGAAACAGGTCCAGGGAAATCTAGCAGATGCCGCCCAATCCGCCCGCTATAGCCTGCACCCACAGGTTTATGTGGGCTTCTTTCTCGGTTGCCTGCTTTTACTTGCGCCACTTTTGGCGCCTGTTGCCTTGCCTGACATTGATCGGGCCTTACCGCTGCTTCTGCGCTTTTTCTTCCAGGGCGGGGCAGCGCCCGCCGCCGGCCCAGTAATGGTCATGCGCAGACCGCGGCAACGTTCTACCAGCTTGCCCATCCAGGCCGATTGCCGGGCCACGAATTCTTCCAGGCTCATGTCGCCGCTTTGCACCATGTCCAGTGCCTGCTCCCAGATGGCAGTGGTGCCGGGGTCGGCGATGGCGCGGGGTACGGCGTCGATCAGGCTGAAAGCGGCAGGCGTTGCTGCCAGCGCCTTGCCACTTTTGACCAGGTAACCTCGGTCCAGCAGGCCCTGGATGATGCTGGCACGGGTGGCCTCGGTACCGATCCCAGTGGTTTCCTTGAGCTTTTGCTTAAGCCGAGGGTCGTCCACCAGCTTGGCCACGTTCTTCATGGCCTTGATCAGGTCGCCTTCGGTGAAGGGCTTGGGTGGTTGGGTCCACAGGTCTTTGAGCTGGACATCCTGGACCGCGCAGGCTTGGCCTTCGCGCAACGTTGGGAGTACCTGGGGCGGGGCGGCTTCGCGGCCCTTGGCTGGCGTCAAGGCTTCTGGCAGGGCGCGACGCCAGCCTGGCTCGACGATCTGCTTACCCACGGCGCGCAAGGCGTGGCCTGCGCAGTCGAAGTCTGCCTGGGTGCGGTCGTATTCATGGTGGGGTAGAAACTGTGCCAGGTAGCGCGCACGGATCAGGGTGTACACCGACTTGTGCTTGGCTGGCAGGCGCCCTGGGTCGCTGGCGGCGACCGTCGGTATGATGCCGTGGTGGGCACTGACCTTGGTATCGTTCCAGGCACGTGAACGGCGCTGGGGCTCAAGATGAGGTTGCAAGGGGGCCAGGCTGGCATCGGCCCGCTGCAGCGCCGCCAGAATGGCCGGCGCTTCCCCGTGCTGGCTCAGCGGCAGGTAACCGCAGTCGCTGCGCGGGTAGGTGATCAGCTTGTGGGTCTCGTAGAGTGCCTGGGCGATATCCAGGGTTTCCTGAGCGCCCAGGCCGAACTTTTTCGAGCACAGCTCTTGCAGGGTACCGAGGTCAAAGGGCAGGGGTGCGGCTTCGCGTACACGTTCCGTTGTAACTTTAACGGCCTGGGCGACACCGGCCTGCTCGATGGCGGCAGCTGCCTGCTGCGCCAATGCCTGGTTCAGGCAGCGACCCTGGTCGTCGCAGGCATCCTCCGGCGCCCGCCACTGGGCCATGAACGCCTGGTTGGCGTGGCTTAGACGGACATCGATGGCCCAGAAGGGCACGGGTACGAACTGTGCGATGCTGCGGTCTCGGTCCACTACCAGGCGCAGGGTCGGCGTTTGCACGCGACCCACCGGGAGTACGCCCTGGTAGCCGGACTGACGCCCCAGCAGAGTGAACAGCCGGCTCATGTTCATCCCGATCAGCCAGTCGGCACGTGAACGGCCCAGCGCCGAGTGGTAAAGGTTGAAGGTTTCCTGCCCCGGCAGCAGGCGGGCCAGCGCCTTGCGAATCGACGCATCATCGAGCGCGGACAACCAGAGGCGTTGTATCGGGCCACGGTAGCGACAGTGTTCGACCAACTCGCGGGCAATCATTTCGCCTTCGCGGTCGGCATCGGTTGCAATGACCAACTCGCGGGCTTCGCCCAACAAACGCTTGACCGCCTTGTACTGGCTGGCGGTCTTGGGCTTGACCAGCATCTTCCACTGTTGCGGGATGATCGGCAGGTCGGCCAGGGTCCAGCGCTTGTAGCGCTCGTCATAGCTGTCGGGTGGGGCCGTTTCCAGCAGATGGCCAATGCACCAGGTCACGCACACGTCGGTGCCTTGCCAACAGCCATCGCCTTTGCGATTGGCGCCGAGCACTTTGGCGATGTCTTTTGCCTGGGAGGGTTTTTCACACAGAAACAGCCGCATGGCCACTGACGCTTCATCGATGGATATGAGCGCTAGGATGCGGGTGCGCAACGAAGTAGGCAAGTTTTATGTGGATGGATGTACAGTGCAAGGCGTATCCGGATGTGCCGGCCGATAAGAGCCGGCACAGGATTGGCGCGATATCAGCGCGATTGAATACGACTACCGGTCAGCCTGCGGCCGGCAAGCAGCTTCTGACTGGGACACGTGGGCACGTGAGCTCGAGCCGCTCCCGTATGGACAAGAGCGGCAATCACCCCAGCACGCCGTGATTCAGACGCACGCAGGCCTGACACGTTTCACGAAGGCAAGTGCGACTCGCGCACCATGTCTACGTGAGGGATGCCGGCTTCGAGAAACTCCTCGCTGACCACTTTGAAGCCCAGCCGCTCATAGAACGGTGTGGCGTGCACCTGCGCGCTTAGCCGTTGCGGCTTGAGGTCACGGCCTTGCGCTTCGGTGATGACGGCATTGACCAGCGCGTCGCCCACTTTCAAGCCGCGCCAATCCTTGAGCACCGAGATTCGGCCGATGGTGCCATCGGCGAGCAAGCGCGCGGTGCCGATCGGGTAGTCGCCCTCCAGAGCCAGGAAATGCAAGGCATCCTGGTCTTCGGAGTCGAACTCCAGTTCGACCGGGATGTGCTGCTCGGCGACGAACACCGCTTCACGGATGCGGCGAATGTCGGCGTTGTCCTTGACCCAATCGGCCAGGCGCACCCGAATCTTATTCATCGGCGAAACCCAGGCTGCCTTGCTTGACCAACTGCTGGATCAGCATCACTGCATCTTCATCCTGCAACCACTGGCCGAGATTCTCGATATGCAAGGCGTCGGCAGCACATACCAGCTTGAGCAGGTCGCGCAGCTTTCCAGGCAGCGGGCAGCTACGTCCGCTGGCGAACAGCAACAAATCGCTCTCGAACTCGGACCAGGCCATGCGGGCGCTCGGGTTGCGAATCAGGATGGCGCCCTGCTGCAAGGCGTTGAGCAGTTCCTGCTCGGACAATTCTTCGCCAACGATCTGCTCCGGATAACGCGGCTCGGTCATGAACTGGCCAAACCAGGTCAACAGCAAATCCTTGTCCCCCATGTGCTTGTCCAGCAGGGCCTTGAGGCGGTCCAGGGCATCATGCTGGATCTGGTGAGGGTCGCTGACCGGCTGTGCATCGGCGTCGCTGTAGCGCTCTTCGTCCGGCAGGAACTGGCCGAGGAAGTCGGTGAAGTGGGTGAGCACCTCGGCGGCGCTCGGTGCGCGGAAACCGACCGAGTAGGTCAGGCAATCGTCCACGGCAACCCCGTAGTGAGCCAGGCGCGGCGGCAGGTACAGCATGTCGCCAGGCTCCAGGGTCCACTCGCCGCTTTGCTCGAAATCGGCCAGGATGCGCAGATCGCTGTGTTCGAGCAGGGCGCTGTCACTGTCGCACATCTGCCCGATCTTCCAGTTGCGCTGCCCATGGCCTTGCAGCAGGAACACGTCGTAGTTGTCGAAGTGCGGACCAACGCTGCCGCCGGGGGCTGCGAAGCTGATCATGACGTCGTCGATGCGCCAGCTGGGCAGGAAGCGGAAGTTCTCCAGCAGCTCTGCAACTTCCGGTACGAACTGGTCTACGGCTTGTACCAGCAGCGTCCAGTCCTGTTCTGGCAGCTCGGCAAACGTGTCCTCGTTGAACGGGCCGCGGCGCATCTCCCACGGGTGCGCGCCGTGCTCGAGCACGATACGGGACTCGACTTCATCCTCCAGCGCCAGGCCGGCCAGCTCGTCCGGATCGATCGGGCTGATGAAATCGGGGAATGCCTGGCGCACCAGCAGCGGCTTTTTCTGCCAGTAGTCGCGCATGAATTCACGGGCCGTAATGCCGCCCAGCAGCTGCAGTGGAGTATCAGGATTCATCTTCAACCTATTGAAAAAACGTAATTTTCAGACGGGAATAAAAACGCCCGGCCAGGCCGGGCGTTGGGCGCAGAGCGCGCGTTAGACGCGTTTTGCCTGCGCTGCCGCGTTACCGATGTAGGTAGCGGGGGTGAGTTGCTTGAGTTCGGCCTTGGCTTCGGCGGGCATGTCCAGCCCATCGATGAAGCTGAGCAGGGCGTCTGGCGTGATGCCCTTACCGCGGGTCAGCTCCTTGAGCTTCTCGTAGGGGTTCTCGATGTTGAAGCGACGCATGACGGTTTGGATCGGCTCGGCCAGCACTTCCCAGCAGGCATCCAGGTCGGCGGCTATGCGGGCATGGTTCACTTCGAGCTTGCCGATGCCTTTGAGGCTGGCTTCATACGCGATGACGCTATGGGCAAAGCCCACGCCCAGGTTGCGCAGCACGGTGGAGTCGGTCAGGTCACGTTGCCAGCGCGAAACCGGCAGCTTGCTGGCCAGGTGCTGGAACAGGGCGTTGGCGATGCCCAGGTTGCCTTCGGAGTTTTCGAAGTCGATGGGGTTGACCTTGTGCGGCATGGTCGAAGAGCCGATTTCGCCGGCAACGGTCTTCTGCTTGAAGTAGCCCAGCGAAATGTAGCCCCACACGTCCCGATCGAAATCGATGAGGATGGTGTTGAAGCGCGCGATGGCGTCGAACAGCTCGGCGATGTAGTCGTGCGGCTCGATCTGGGTGGTGTAGGGGTTGAACTGCAAGCCCAGCTCGTCTTCGATGAAGGCGCGGGCGTTCTGCTCCCAGTCAATCTGCGAGTAGGCCGACAGGTGGGCGTTGTAGTTGCCCACGGCGCCGTTGATCTTGCCCAGCAGCGGCACGGCAGCGACCTGGGCGATCTGGCGTTCCAGGCGGTACACGACGTTGGCCAGCTCCTTGCCGAGGGTAGTCGGGGAGGCAGGCTGGCCATGGGTGCGCGAGAGCATCGGCACGTCGGCGTGGGCATGGGCCAGGGCGCGAATGGCGTCGGCGATCTGGCGCATCAGCGGCAACAGCACCTCGTCACGGCCGGCGCGCAGCATCAGGGCGTGGGACAGGTTGTTGATGTCCTCGCTGGTGCAGGCGAAGTGGATGAATTCGCTGACCTTGGCCAGCTCAGGCAGCTGGGCGGCCTGCTCCTTGAGGAGGTATTCGATCGCCTTGACGTCGTGGTTGGTGGTGCGCTCGATTTCCTTGACTCGCTCGGCGTGCTCGAGCTTGAAATCGGTGGCCAGATTGTCCAGCAGCGCGTTGGCTTCGGCGGAGAACGCCGGCACTTCGCTGATCTGCGGGTGGGCGGCCAGGCGCTGCAACCAGCGCACTTCGACCAGGGCGCGGAAACGGATCAGGCCGAATTCGCTGAAGATGGGGCGCAAGGCCTGGGTTTTGCCGGCGTAACGGCCGTCTACAGGGGAAACCGCAGTGAGCGAAGAAAGCTGCATGGGGTGTTCTCGGACAGTCAGGCTTTTGGAGGGCGCATATCATACATGAAAAATGCGCTGGAGTCGGGGGGCTGACCAAAGGTTGCTTGAATCTGCTCGGTTTGCTGAGCGGGCGCTGCACCGATTCGGTAGCGGGGACGCCGGCATAAACTCATCGCTATCAGCGCGCGCTGGGGCTGCCGTGCAGCCCATCGGGGCACAAGGCCCCCCTATAAGGCGTGTGGTCAGCCAGGAGCGTTTGCGTCTGCGCATCAGAGCGTTTGCGCGCCGGTTTCAGGGCGCTGTGCGCATCATGTCGTAAAGCTCGTTGAGCAATTTGCGCCGGCTGAACACCAATTGCCAGCGGTGCCCGCCCAGCTGACGCCATAGCCGTGCAGCGCGGATACCGGCCAGGAGCAACGCACGGATCTTGGAGGCGTTGTTGGGCTGTTGCAGGAAGCGCATGTCGCCGTGCACCTGGATGCGCTGACGCAAGGTGCTCAAGGTGTCCTGGTACAGCGCGCCGCTCGACGCGATGACGTTCTCGTGCGCCAGGCCGAAGTGATCGGCCTGGGACTGGATCTGCGGCAGGCGGTTGCCGATGGTCTCGAGCAGGTCGCCGCGCTTGTTCAACTGCCGCTCCAGGCCCAGCATTGACAAGGCATAACGCAAAGGCTCGCGCTGCAGGCTGCTGGGGTCGCGCTCCAGCGCCCCGACCAGTGCGCGGTAACCGTCGCGCAAGTTCAGGTCGTCGCCACCGAATACCTCCAGCGTATCCTTGGGGTCGCGCACCAGCAGGCTGCCCAGCATGCAGCCGATATCGGCTTCGCTGGCCTGCCCGGTACGGGCGATGCGGTCCACCAGCACGGCCGCCTGGAACACGCCACCCAGCGCGATCAACTGTTCCTGCACGCGGTTCACGAGCGTGGGCTCCAGGGCTCGGCTGCTTCGATCACACCGCCGCCCAGGCAGACCTCGCCGTCATAGAACACCACCGACTGGCCAGGCGTAACGGCGCGCTGCGGCTCATCGAACACGGCCCGATAACCAGTGGCCGTGCGGTGAAGGGTGCACTGCTGGTCGTGTTGTCGGTAGCGAACCTTGGCAGTGAGCTGGCGTGGGCTGTCGAGGTCGACCGGGTTCACCCAGAAGATTTCGGAAGCCAGCAGGGCGCGGGAGAACAACCAAGGGTGTTCATTGCCTTGGCCGACCACGAGCACATTGCGGGTCAGGTCCTTGTGCAGTACATACCAAGGCTCGTCCCCGGCATCCTTCAGACCGCCGATACCCAGGCCCTGGCGCTGGCCAATGGTGTGGTACATGAGGCCATGATGGCGACCGATCACGTCACCGTCGGTGGTTTCGATGTCGCCGGGTTGGGCCGGCAGGTACTGCTTGAGGAAGTCGCTGAAACGCCGCTCACCGATGAAGCAGATGCCGGTGGAGTCTTTCTTCTTGGCTGTGGCCAGGCCGTGTTTCTCGGCAATGGCGCGCACCTCGGGTTTTTCCAACTCACCCACCGGGAACAAGGTGCGGGCGATTTCCTTGCCGCCCACGGCATGCAGGAAATAGCTCTGGTCCTTGTTCGGGTCCAGGCCTTTGAGCAATTGGGTCAGCTCGCCCGTGTCGCGGCGGCGCACATAGTGACCGGTGGCGATCAGGTCGGCGCCCAGGGACAGGGCGTAGTCCAGGAAGGCCTTGAACTTGATCTCGCGGTTGCAGAGGATGTCGGGGTTCGGGGTGCGGCCGGCCTTGTATTCCTCAAGGAAGTGCTCGAACACGTTGTCCCAGTACTCGGCCGCGAAATTGGCGGTGTGCAGGGTGATGCCGATGCGGTCGCAAACAGCCTGGGCATCTGCCAAGTCTTCACGGGCAGTGCAGTATTCGGTGCCGTCGTCCTCTTCCCAGTTCTTCATGAACAGCCCTTCCACCTGGTAGCCCTGCTCCATGAGCAGAAGGGCGGAGACGGAAGAGTCCACGCCGCCGGACATGCCGACGATGACGCGGGTCTTGGCGGGGTCTTTGAGTGCTGGGCTGGTCATGGTTACCGATGTAGATCAAGAGGAAAAACGCCGATACTACCAAACCCGCAGCGGCGCGTCAGTCGCGCAGCAGGTCGAGGCTATGCAGCGGGCCTTGCAGGTAGTCGTCAAGGCAGCGTGGCACCAGTTCACTGCGCCAGCGCGCGGGGTCGGCGAGCAGCTCGTCACGCGTCAGCCACAAGGCGCGCTCGATATCGCTGTCCAGGGGGCTGTCGACCCGATGACGGACCGGGCGGGCGGCAAAGCAGATGCGCTGGTAGGTCACGCCGTTGCTCGGGGCCGTATACAGGTAGATGCCAACCAGTCCGGTCAGCTCGACTTCCCAAGCCGTTTCTTCCAGGGTTTCACGCAGCGCCGCCTGGGCCAGGGTTTCATTGGATTCCAGGTGACCGGCAGGCTGGTTGAAAACATGTTTCCCGGCCTTGAACTCTTCGACAAACAGAAACCTGCCGTTGTCTTCGACAACGGTGGCGACGGTGATATGGGGGTGCCAGGTCATGCAATGCTCCAGGGTGAGCGAGTTGGCCGTTCTGCGGCCCAGAAAGCACGAACCCCGGTGCGTGGCCGGGGTTCGTGGGTTACGTCAAGCGAGCCTTACAGGGCAGCGATGGCGCTGTTCAGGGTCTGGCTTGGGCGCATGACCTTGGCAGTCAGGTCGGCGTCAGGGGCGTAGTAGCCACCGATGTCCACTGGCTTGCCCTGGACAGCGTTGAGTTCGGCAACGATTTTTTCTTCGTTGTCGCTCAAGGCTTTGGCCAGCGGAGCGAAGCGAGCTTTCAGGGCCGCATCGTCATCCTGGGCTGCCAGTGCTTGTGCCCAGTACAGGGTCAGGTAGAAATGGCTGCCGCGGTTGTCGATGCCGCCGACCTTGCGCGAAGGCGACTTGTTGGTGTCCAGGAACTTGCCGGTCGCCTGATCCAGGGTCTGGGCCAGCACCTTGGCGCGTGGGTTGTCGTAGGTGTTGCCCAGGTGCTCCAGGGATGCGGCCAGGGCCAGGAATTCACCCAGCGAGTCCCAGCGCAGGAAGTTCTCTTCCACCAACTGCTGCACGTGCTTGGGTGCCGAGCCGCCAGCGCCGGTTTCGAACAGACCGCCGCCATTCATCAGCGGCACGATCGACAGCATCTTGGCGCTCGTGCCCAGTTCCATGATCGGGAACAGGTCGGTGAGGTAGTCGCGCAGCACGTTGCCGGTCACCGAGATGGTGTCCTTGCCTTCGCGGATGCGGGCCAGGGAGAACTTGATGGCCTCGACCGGGGGCATGATGCGGATATCAAGGCCGGACGTGTCGTGGTCCTTGAGGTAGGTCTGCACCTTCTCGATCATGGCGCTGTCGTGGGCGCGAGCCGGGTCCAGCCAGAACACGGCCGGGGTATCGCTCAGGCGGGCGCGGTTGACAGCCAGCTTGACCCAATCCTGGATCGGCGCATCCTTGACCTGGCACATGCGGAAGATGTCGCCCGCTTCGACCTGCTGTTCCAGCACCAGGTTGCCCTTGGTGTCGACAACGCGCACGACGCCATCGGTCTTGATCTGGAAGGTCTTGTCGTGGGAGCCGTATTCTTCGGCTTTCTGCGCCATCAGGCCAACGTTCGGCACGCTGCCCATGGTGGTAGGGTCGAAGGCGCCATTGGCCTTGCAGTCTTCGATGGTGGCCTGGTAGATGCCCGCGTAGCAGCGGTCAGGGATGATCGCCTTGGCGTCCTGCAGCTCGCCTGCGCTGTTCCACATCTTGCCCGAATCACGGATCATGGCCGGCATCGAGGCGTCGACGATCACGTCGCTTGGCACGTGCAGGTTGGTGATGCCTTTATCGGAGTTGACCATCGCCAGGGCAGGGCGCTCGGCGTACAGGGCCTGGATGTCGGCTTCGATTTCGGCCTGCTTCTCCGCTGGCAGGTCCTTGATGCGGGCGTAAAGGTCGCCGATGCCGTTGTTGGCATTGAAGCCTACGTCGGCCAGGGCGGAAGCGTGCTTGGCCAGTACATCGTTATAGAATTCTTCGACGATGACGCCGAACATGATCGGGTCGGAAACCTTCATCATGGTCGCTTTCAGATGCACCGACAGCAGCACGCCCGATGCCTTGGCATCGGCGATCTGCTCGGCGACGAAGGCCTTGAGGGCCTTGCGGCTCATGGTGGCGCAGTCGATGATCTCAGCTGCCTTGACGGCGGTTTTTTCTTTCAGAACGGTGGTGGTGCCGTCGGCGCCGACCAGCTCGATGCGCAGGCTGTCGTCAGCCTCGATCAGTGCAGCCTTCTCGCTGCCGTAGAAGTCGCCCTGGCTCATGTGAGCCACGTGCGACTTGGAGTCGGCCGCCCAGGCGCCCATCTTGTGAGGGTGCTTGCGTGCGTAGTTCTTGACCGACAGCGGTGCGCGGCGGTCGGAGTTGCCTTCGCGCAGGACCGGGTTCACGGCCGAACCCTTGATGCGGTCGTAGCGGGCGCGCGATTCCTTTTCCTCGGCGGTAGCCGGTTCGTCGGTGTAGTCCGGGATGTTGAAGCCCTTGCCTTGCAGCTCCTTGATTGCAGCCTTGAGCTGCGGGACCGAGGCGCTGATGTTGGGCAACTTGATGATGTTGGCTTCAGGGGTGGTGGCCAGCTGGCCCAGTTCCGCCAGGTGATCGCCTACCTGTTTCTCTGCGCCGAGTTGCTCCGGGAAGGCTGCAAGAATACGGCCTGCCAGGGAGATGTCGCGGGTTTCGACGGCAATGTCAGCGCAAGCGGTGAAGGCTTCGATGATCGGCAGCAGCGAGTAGGTGGCGAGGGCAGGAGCTTCGTCGGTGAAGGTATAGATGATCTTGGAACGGGTGGGCATGCGGGCTAACTCTCTGTGTGCTGAGCGTGCTCGAGTCTCGTGGTGCACCGGGTAGGCGCACCGCCCTGGCAGCGCCATGGGCGGAAAGTCGAGAGGCTGCGAGCTGTGATGGTGGATGCATCAGTCGAGCGTCAAGTGCCGAGCTGCGGTAACAACCCGGGCTTAGTGGCCTGAGATGGCCTGGGACGGTCCGCATTTTCCTAGGGATCGCCCCGGTGACCCTGCGGTCGCGGGGCAGTATATCAAACCAATCAGCCTAATCATCAAGACTGAGTGATATCGGCCCATTTATAAGACCAAAGACGTAGCGACAATGTGACCGGTTGTCGCACGGAGCAGCATCACAGCCCGTGCAGGCGCTAAGGGTAGTCTGGATGACGAAGTTGTAACTTCATGCGTACAGATACGCCGCACGCTGGTGGTCATCGTGCGTACGGTACTCAGAGAATGGAAATACGGGCGTCACGCACCCACAGTACTGACTACCGGCGTCGCGTCATGTGACAGCGCCGGCGCGGCTTCCTGGGTACGGATGTTGATAGCATGCAGGCCCTTCGGGCCCTGGATGACATCGAACTGAACGGACTGCCCGGCCTTGAGTGTCTTGTAGCCATCCATCTGGATCGCGGAAAAATGGGCAAAGAGGTCTTCGCTCTTGCCATCCTCGACCACGAATCCATACCCTTTGGCGTTGTTGAACCACTTGACTTTACCGCTTGCCATCCCTATGTCCCTCTGCAAGGACTCCATCACTGGAGTATCATCCACGTCATCCGCATACGAACCTTCGGAAAAAATCGGGTTGGCTGCGCGGATCTTTATTGACCACGGTGTGTTCCTATTGGTTGTAACACCGTTCTGCCGATAGTCAAGGTCATGCAGCGGCCAGGCCGTACCGCTTGCTGCAGGGTCAACCCATAACCTTATCCTGTCGATGTGATGAAATTCTTTCCATGCATGCACACAGCCAGATTCGACTAACATTCAATCAGGATCGCCCTCAATCCAACGAGGACGATGGCGCTGGTCTGGCGGTTCAGGAAGCCAAGCCGATCCTGCAGGCGCCACCTATGTACAAGGTGGTTTTGTTCAACGATGACTACACGCCGATGGATTTCGTCGTCGAAGTGCTCGAAACGTTCTTCAATCTGAACCGCGAGCTGGCGACCAAGATCATGCTGACCGTCCATACCGAGGGGCGGGCAGTGTGCGGATTGTTTACCCGCGACATCGCCGAAACGAAGGCCATGCAGGTCAACCAATACGCCAGGGAAAGCCAGCATCCGCTACTCTGTGAAATCGAGAAGGACGGTTAATCGCCGACCACTTGGGTATGAGGTGAAGCTATGTTAAACCGCGAGCTCGAAGTCACCCTCAATCTTGCCTTCAAGGAGGCCCGTTCGAAGCGTCATGAGTTCATGACGGTCGAGCATCTGCTGCTGGCCCTCCTTGACAATGAGGCTGCCGCGACCGTTCTGCGCGCCTGTGGCGCCAATCTCGACAAGCTCAAGCATGACCTGCAAGAGTTCATCGATTCTACGACCCCTTTGATTCCCGTTAGCGACGAAGACCGCGAGACGCAGCCCACCCTGGGCTTCCAGCGTGTGCTGCAGCGTGCGGTGTTCCATGTGCAGAGCTCCGGCAAGCGCGAGGTCACCGGTGCCAATGTGCTGGTGGCGATCTTCAGCGAACAGGAAAGCCAGGCCGTGTTCCTGCTCAAGCAGCAGAGCGTGGCCCGCATCGATGTGGTCAACTACATCGCCCATGGCATCTCCAAGGTGCCCGGCCATGGGCCGCATTCGGACAGCGACCAGGAAATGCCGGACGATGAGGGCGGTGAAACCACCTCTTCGAGCAATCCACTGGACGCCTACGCCAGCAACCTCAACGAGTTGGCCCGCGCCGGGCGTATCGACCCGTTGGTTGGGCGCGAACAGGAAGTCGAGCGCGTGGCGCAAATCCTGGCTCGGCGCCGCAAGAACAATCCCCTGCTGGTAGGTGAGGCCGGCGTGGGCAAAACTGCCATTGCCGAGGGCCTGGCCAAGCGTATTGTCGACGGCCAGGTGCCTGATCTGCTGGCTCAGAGCGTGGTCTATTCCCTTGACCTGGGTGCTTTGCTGGCCGGTACCAAATACCGCGGCGACTTCGAGAAGCGCTTCAAGGCGCTGCTCGGTGAGCTGCGCAAGCGGCCACAGGCCATCCTGTTCATCGACGAAATCCATACCATCATTGGTGCCGGCGCAGCGTCTGGCGGCGTCATGGATGCCTCCAACCTGCTCAAGCCGTTGTTGTCGTCGGGCGAAATCCGCTGCATCGGTTCCACCACGTTTCAGGAATTCCGCGGGATTTTCGAGAAGGACCGGGCGCTGGCACGGCGCTTCCAGAAGGTCGATGTGAGCGAGCCTTCCGTGGAGGACACCGTTGGTATCCTGCGCGGCCTGAAAGGGCGTTTCGAAAGCCACCACAACATCGAGTACAGCGACGAAGCGCTGCGCGCAGCGGCGGAGCTGGCCTCGCGCTACATCAATGACCGGCACATGCCCGACAAGGCCATCGACGTCATCGACGAAGCCGGCGCCTACCAGCGCCTGCAGCCTGAGGCCAATCGCGTGAAGCGGATCGACGTTCCTCAAGTCGAGGACATCGTCGCCAAGATCGCCCGTATTCCACCCAAGCATGTCACCAGTTCCGACAAGGAGTTGCTGCGTAACCTGGAGCGGGATCTGAAGCTGACGGTATTCGGTCAGGACGCAGCCATCGATTCGCTCGCGACCGCCATCAAGCTGTCGCGTGCAGGGCTCAAGTCGCCTGACAAGCCTGTGGGTTCGTTCCTGTTCGCCGGCCCTACCGGTGTGGGCAAGACCGAGGCAGCGCGTCAGTTGGCCAAGGCACTGGGGGTCGAGTTGGTGCGATTCGACATGTCCGAATACATGGAGCGTCACACCGTGTCGCGCCTGATCGGTGCGCCACCTGGCTACGTCGGGTTCGACCAGGGCGGTCTGTTGACCGAGGCCATCACCAAGCAGCCGCACTGCGTGTTGCTGCTCGATGAGATCGAGAAGGCCCACCCGGAAGTCTTCAACCTGCTGCTGCAGGTCATGGACCACGGTACCCTGACCGACAACAACGGGCGCAAGGCGGACTTCCGCAACGTGATCCTGATCATGACCACCAACGCGGGTGCTGAAACCGCTGCGCGGGCGTCCATCGGCTTTACCCACCAGGACCATGCGTCCGATGCCATGGAAGTCATCCGCAAGAGCTTCACACCGGAGTTCCGCAACCGCCTGGATACCATCATCCAGTTCGGCCGCCTGAGCACCGAGACCATCAAGAGTATCGTCGACAAGTTCCTCATCGAGCTGCAGGCGCAACTTGAGGACAAGCGCGTGCTTCTGGAGGTCAGCGACGCGGCGCGTGGCTGGCTGGCGGTGTCGGGCTACGACGTGCAGATGGGGGCGCGGCCGATGGGTCGACTGATTCAGGACAAGATCAAGCGGCCCTTGGCCGAGGAGATTTTGTTCGGCGAATTGGCCGAGCACGGCGGTGTGGTGCACGTGGACCTGCGCGATGGCGAACTGGTCTTCGACTACGAGACCACTGCCGAGGTGGCCTAAGCCTCAGGGGCCGCATGCGGCCCCTTCCTTATCCACACAGGCACAAAAAAGCCCGGCACATGCCGGGCTTTTTCATGGCTGGAGCTTAGCGCGCACGGTACGTGATGCGGCCCTTGCTCAGGTCATACGGCGTCAGTTCGACGCGAACCTTGTCGCCAGTGAGAATACGGATGTAGTTCTTGCGCATCTTTCCGGAGATGTGCGCGGTTACGACGTGCCCGTTTTCCAACTCCACGCGGAACATGGTGTTGGGCAGGGTGTCGACGACAGTGCCTTCCATTTCGAAGCTGTCTTCTTTCGACATGCAGTAGAGCCCTCGGATCCAGTGTTGGCCCGACGCATAACCGCACCGGGCAAAAAAGTGGCGTGGATTATGCCCGAAAACTGTGTGTCAAGCCAATGCTTTCAGTTGAGGGCAACCCAACGCTGGTTTATCAACAACTCGATAGGCCGATACTGCGTCTTGTAGTTCATTTTCTTGCAGTTCTTGATCCAGTAGCCGAGATAAACGCCGTCCAGATCAAGTCGCAACGCCTCGCCAATCTGCCAGAGGATGGCAAACCGGCCCAGACTGCGGCGCTCTTCATCAGGCTCGTAGAAGGTGTACACGGCAGACAGGCCATTGGGCAGCAGGTCGCAGACGGCGACTGCCAGCAGCCGGCCGCTGGCGCGAAATTCGTAGAACCAGCAAAACGGCAATTGGCGAACCAGAAACGTGGAAAACTGATCGCGGCTGGGTGGATACATGTCCCCATCAGCGTGACGCGCCTCGATGTAGCGCCGGTACAGATCGAAATACTCTTCCTTGAAGGCGGGACGTGCAGCGGTCACCGTTACATCGGCGTTGCGCTTGAGAATTCGACGCTGCTGACGGCTGGGCACAAACCGTGCCGGCGGTATGCGCGCAGGCACGCACGCGTTGCAGTTCTGGCAATGAGGGCGATAAAGGTGATCGCCACTGCGGCGAAACCCCATCTCCGAAAGGTCGGCATACACGTTAACGTCCATTGGCTGGCTGGGATCCAGGAACAACGTGGTGGCCTGCTCGTCGGGCAGGTAGCTGCAGGTGTGGGGTTGAGTGGCATAGAACTTCAACCGCGCCAACTCTGTCATGGTCAACCCCTTCGGTGAGACTTTGCCTAAGTGTAAGCCAGGTGTGGAAAACGCGCCTAGCAAACCCAGGTGGCAGTATTGGGCTGATCGAGGTGGCGTGCCAGGTAGTCTGCGAATTCACGCCGACTGATAGCGTGGGCCCCCAGGCTTAGCAGGTGATCGGTCTGCATCTGGCAGTCGATCAGCACGAAGCCGGCTGCTTCCAGGTGCCGGACCAGCGTCACAAAGCCAACCTTCGAAGCATTGTCCGCGCGGCTGAACATGGATTCCCCGAAAAACAGCTGCCCCATGGCCAGGCCATACAGGCCGCCCACCAGCTCACCGTCCTGGCGAACTTCGACCGAATGGGCAATACCGCGTGCGTGCAGTTCACAGTAGGCCATGCGCATGGGGTCGGTGATCCAGGTGCCGTTGGTGTAATCGCGCGGCGCCGCGCAGGCTGCGATGACTGCGGCGAAGTCGGTGTCGAAGCTGACCTGGTAGCGGCCTTGGCGCATCCATTTGGCCAACGAACGCGACACATGCAATCGAGCAGGCGCCAGCACGGTGCGCGGGTCAGGCGACCACCACAGGATCGGCTGGCCATCCTGGTACCACGGAAAGCAGCCGTGACGGTAAGCCTGGACAAGCCGCTCGGGCGTCAGGTCGCCGCCTGCGGCGAGCAGGCCGTTGGGCTCTTGCAAGGCGCGGTCCAGCGCAGGGAAAGTCAAGGAATCGCGTTTCAGCCAGGTCAACATGGTCGGTCATGCGGTAGGGGAGGGGGGTGGCCAGCATGGCGCGACGGGCAAATGGGGTCAATCGCTTCGAGGTCGCGATTGGGCGCTGCGTGGTTGATCGCTGCGCCAGTGATCGGGTGGCTCGTGCTGAACTGCGGGCCATGGACAGGGCCGGTGTAGGCAGTGTCTCGCAGTGATCTGGGCAATTTCGGACACAATGCAGCTATGGCCGGCACCATCGGCGACATTTGCTGTCACACCTGTGCAAAAACACAGCATAAGCCTTTGTCACAGAAGACAATGCGTGCTCAAATTGCAGCTATTGGAAAGTCGCCCCCGGCCAGATCCCCAGACGGCGTGCCGCCATGGCGGCTGGCGGGCAGTAATGTTAAAAGTAGTGATCCGTTGGCTTCGGCCCTGGCCGATCACTATTGGACGCGCACCACGCGCAGGAATAGACGCGTTTTGAAGAAATCCACCGCAACCCCAGCTCCCTTGCCCGTGCCCCTGTGGCGGCAGCAGCTGCACTACCGTCTCAAGGAGGGTGCGCTGATCGCTGTCGGCGCCCTGTGCCTGTACCTGTGGATGGCGCTGCTGACCTACGACACCTCGGACCCGGCCTTCAGCCACACCGCCACCGTCGACCAGGTGCAGAATGCCGCCGGGCGAGCCGGCGCCTATTTCGCCGATATCCTGTTCATGGTGCTGGGCTATTTTGCCTACATCTTCCCGTTGCTGCTGGCGATCAAGACCTGGCAGATTTTCCGCCAGCGCCACCAGCCCTGGGACTGGAGCGGCTGGTTGTTCTCCTGGCGGTTGATAGGCCTGATATTCCTGGTGTTGTCCGGGGCCGCGCTGGCCCATATCCATTTCCATCCTCCGGCAAGCATCCCGTTCTCGGCCGGCGGCGCCCTGGGCGAAAGCCTGGGCGACCTGGCTCGCAACTTCCTGAACGTGCAGGGCAGCACCCTGATGTTCATCGCCCTGTTCCTGTTCGGGCTGACGGTGTTCACCGACCTGTCGTGGTTCAAGGTCATGGACATGACCGGCAAGATCACGCTGGATCTGCTGGAACTGGTGCAGGGCGCGGCCTCGCGCTGGTGGGAGGCGCGTAACGAACGCAAGCGCCTGGAAGCGCAGCTGCGCGAGGACGAGCCCGTCGTCAAGGCCAAGCCTGTGGCGCCCGAACCCCGTGAGCCGGCCAAGCCTGCACTGCGCGAACGCTTGTTCAAGCGCGAGCCTGCGCCTGCTCAGCCCGAGCCGCGCGAACCGACCCTGGGCGGTGAGCCTGTGACGATGCGCGACCCGGTTGCGCGTGAGCAAGGGGTGGTGCAGCGCGAACCTGTGATCACACGCGAACCGGCACCGGCCCGGCCTTCGGCGCCCGCGCCAGCGGCCGCACCGGCCCTGATCTCCAACATCGTGCCACCCTCGGCTGCCAAGGCGCCCGAGCCAGTCAAACGCATCGCCAGAGAAACCCCGGCGCCGCAATTCATCGACAGCGCAGTGGAAGGCACCTTGCCGCCGATTTCCATCCTGGACCCGGCTGAACAGAAAAAGATCGAGTATTCCCCCGAGTCCTTGGCTGGTGTTGGTCAACTGCTGGAAATCAAGCTCAAGGAGTTTGGTGTCGAGGTAGCGGTGGACTCCATTCACCCAGGCCCTGTGATTACCCGGTACGAAATCCAGCCGGCCGCCGGGGTGAAGGTGAGCCGCATCGCCAACCTTGCCAAGGACCTGGCGCGGTCGCTCGCCGTGACCAGTGTGCGGGTGGTCGAGGTGATCCCGGGCAAGACCACTGTGGGAATCGAGATTCCCAACGAAAATCGCCAGATGGTGCGCTTCTCCGAAGTACTTGCCACCCCGCAGTACGACGAACAGAAGTCGCCGGTCACCCTGGCCCTGGGCCACGATATCGGCGGAAAGCCGGTCATCACCGACCTTGCGAAGATGCCGCACTTGCTGGTGGCGGGTACGACCGGCTCGGGTAAATCGGTGGGCGTGAACGCGATGATCCTGTCGATCCTGTTCAAATCCAGCCCCGAAGATGCACGGCTGATCATGATCGACCCGAAAATGCTCGAATTGTCGATCTACGAAGGCATTCCGCACTTGTTGTGCCCCGTGGTCACCGACATGAAGGACGCGGCCAATGCCCTGCGCTGGAGCGTGGCGGAAATGGAGCGGCGCTACAAACTGATGGCCGCCATGGGCGTGCGCAACCTGGCCGGCTTCAACCGCAAGGTCAAGGATGCCCAGGAAGCCGGCGAAATCATCCACGACCCGCTGTATCGCCGCGAAAGCATGGAGGATGAACCGCCTGCCTTGAAGACGCTGCCGACCATCGTGGTGGTGGTGGACGAATTCGCTGACATGATGATGATCGTCGGCAAGAAGGTCGAGGAACTGATCGCGCGCATCGCGCAGAAGGCGCGGGCTGCCGGTATCCACTTGATCCTGGCGACCCAGCGACCGTCGGTGGATGTGATCACCGGCCTGATCAAGGCTAACATCCCGACGCGCATGGCGTTCCAGGTGTCGAGCAAGATCGACTCGCGTACCATCATCGACCAGGGCGGTGCCGAGCAGTTGCTGGGTCATGGTGACATGCTGTACATGCCGCCTGGCACCAGCCTGCCGATCCGTGTCCACGGCGCATTCGTGTCCGATGATGAAGTGCACCGTGTGGTCGAGGCGTGGAAGCAGCGCGGTGCCCCTGACTACAACGACGACATCCTCAACGGTGTTGAAGAAGCCGGCAGCGGCTTCGAAGGTGGCAGTGGCGGCGGTGATGGCGACGATTCCGAAAGCGATGCCCTGTACGACGAAGCTGTCCAGTTCGTGCTCGAGAGCCGCCG
This sequence comes from Pseudomonas sp. SGAir0191, assembly GCF_002812565.2. Taxonomy (NCBI): domain Bacteria; kingdom Pseudomonadati; phylum Pseudomonadota; class Gammaproteobacteria; order Pseudomonadales; family Pseudomonadaceae; genus Pseudomonas; species Pseudomonas sp. SGAir0191. The sequence goes on along the minus strand of NZ_CP025035.2, from coordinate 3,059,683 downwards.
CGCGTCCATTTCCGCCGTGCAGCGCAAGCTCAAGATCGGCTACAACCGGGCGGCCCGCATGATCGAAGCCATGGAGATGGCCGGCGTGGTCACTCCGATGAACAGCAACGGCTCGCGGGAAGTGATTGCCCCAGGCGGCCCACGCGATTGATATCACCCTGCCGGGCGCCAACGGTGGTGCTCGGCCCATTCAACGCTCAATGAGGATTCCCATGCGCGCTATTCGCATGCTGTTGGTTTCGGCCCTTGCCCTGGGCCCGGTCTCGGCGTTCGCCGGCGAGCAGGATGTCCAGCGCCTGACCCAGTTGCTGGAAAAGTCGCAGACCATCGAAGCCAATTTCTCCCAGCTGACCCTGGATGCAGGCGGCACCAGCCTGCAGGAAACGTCCGGCAAGATGACGGTCAAGCGCCCAGGCCTGTTCTACTGGCACACCAATGCGCCCCAGGAGCAGGTGGTGGTATCGGACGGCAAGAACGTCACCCTGTGGGACCCGGACCTCGAGCAGGCTACCGTCAAGAAACTCGACGTGCGCCTGAACCAGACGCCGGCGCTGCTGCTTTCCGGTGATGTGTCGAAGATCAGCCAGAGCTTCGATATCGTCTCCCGTCAGCAGGGCGATGTGATGGACTTTACCCTCAAGCCCAAGACCAAGGACACCCTGTTCGACTCGCTGCGTGTATCGTTCCGCAAGGGGCTGATCAATGACATGCAGCTGATCGACAGCGTTGGCCAGCGTACCAACATCCTGTTCAATGGCGTCAAGGCCAATCAGGCGGTGGCGGACAGTACCTTCAAGTTCGACATCCCCAAAGGTGCAGACGTCATCAAGGAGTAACCAGAGCCTGTCATGGACCTGTTTCGAAGCGAACCTGTCGCCCAGCCCCTGGCCGCCCGTCTGCGCCCGTCCAACCTGGACGAGTATGTCGGCCAGGAGCACCTGCTTGCCCGCGGTAAACCGCTGCGTGAAGCACTGGAGCAGGGTGCGCTGCACTCCATGATCTTCTGGGGCCCGCCGGGGGTTGGCAAGACGACCCTGGCGCGGCTGCTGGCGCAATTTTGCGATGCGCATTTCGAAACGGTGTCGGCGGTACTGGCGGGCGTGAAGGAAATCCGCCAGGCGGTGGAAGTGGCCAAGCAGCAGGCCGGCCAGTACGGGCGTCGTACCATCCTGTTCGTCGACGAAGTGCACCGTTTCAACAAGTCTCAGCAGGATGCCTTCCTGCCTTTCGTGGAAGACGGCACCTTGCTGTTCATCGGGGCTACCACCGAAAACCCGTCTTTTGAACTGAACAACGCGCTGTTGTCACGGGCGCGTGTCTACGTGCTCAAGAGCCTGGATGAGCCTGCGCTGCGCAAGCTTGTAGACCGCGCCCTCACCGAGGAGCGGGGGCTAGGCAAACGTCATTTGCGCGTTGGCGACAAGGCCTTCGACATGCTCAGGGCCGCCGCCGATGGTGACGGAAGGCGCATGCTCAACTTCCTGGAAAATGCCGCTGACCTGGCCGAGGACGGCAGTGAGATCGACGTCGATCTGCTGCAAAGCCTGCTGGGAGACAGCCGTCGTCGGTTCGACAAGGGCGGGGAAGCATTCTATGACCAAATATCGGCGTTGCATAAATCCGTACGGGGTTCGGACCCTGACGCGGCGCTCTACTGGTTTGCGCGCATGCTCGATGGCGGCTGCGACCCCCTCTACATTGCGCGCCGGGTGGTGCGCATGGCCAGCGAAGACATTGGTAACGCCGACCCCCGCGCCCTGAGCCTGTGCCTGGCAGCCTGGGACGTGCAGGAGCGGCTGGGCAGCCCTGAAGGTGAGCTGGCAGTGGCACAGGCCATCACCTACATTGCCTGCGCCCCGAAGAGCAACGCCGTTTACGTCGGTTTCAAGACCGCCCTGCGCGAGGCGGCCGAGCATGGTTCGCTGGAAGTGCCGCTGCACCTGCGCAATGCGCCAACCAAACTCATGAAACAGCTGGGTTACGGCGATGAGTATCGCTATGCCCACGACGAACCGGATGCCTACGCGGCCGGTGAAGACTACTTTCCCGAAGCGCTGGAGCCACGCCAGTATTACCAACCCGTGCCGCGCGGGCTCGAGCTCAAGATTGGCGAAAAACTCCGGCACTTGGCCGATCTTGATCGCAGTAGCCCGCGACAGCGGAGAAAGCCATGATCACGCTGATCGCCGCCGTCAGTGCCGGCGGTATCGCCGGTACCCTGTTGCGCTTTGCCGCAGGCAATTGGGTGGTCGCCCACTGGCCGCGGCACTTCTATATAGGTACGCTTGCCGTCAACCTGGTGGGCTGCTTGTTGATCGGCCTGCTGTATGGCCTGTTTCTGCACAAACCCATGGTCCCGGCCGAGTTGCGGGCTGGTTTGATCGTGGGGTTTCTGGGCGGCCTGACCACGTTTTCCTCTTTTTCGCTGGACACCGTACGCTTGCTGGAAAGCGGGCAGGTGCCTCTGGCGTTGGGCTATTCGGCCATCAGTGTCGTGGGCGGGCTGCTCGCGACCTGGGCAGGATTGTCCCTTACTCGATTCTGACCAACACCTACACATAACGAGAGAACGATATGCTCGATTCCAAACTGTTACGCGGCCAACTTCAGGAAGTGGCGGATCGCCTGGCCTCCCGTGGCTTCAGCCTGGATGTCGCGCGCATCGAATCACTGGAAGAGCGCCGCAAGGCGGTGCAGACCCGTACCGAGCAACTGCAGGCCGAGCGTAATGCCCGTTCCAAATCCATCGGCCAGGCCAAGGCCAAGGGCGAGGACATTGCCCCGCTGATGGCTGATGTGGAGCGCATGGCCAATGAGCTGGCCGCCGGCAAAACCGAGCTGGACGGTATCCAGGCAGAACTGGACAGCATCGTGCTGACCATTCCCAACCTGCCCGATCCCAGTGTGCCGGTCGGTGCCAGCGAAGACGAGAACGTCGAAGTGCGTCGCTGGGGTACGCCCAAGTCGTTCGATTTCGAGATCAAGGACCACGTCGCTCTGGGCGAACTCAGCGGCGGTCTGGACTTCGAAGCGGCGGCCAAGCTGTCTGGCGCGCGTTTTGCCGTACTGCGCGGCCCAATCGCACGCCTGCACCGCGCACTGGCGCAGTTCATGATCAACCTGCACACCGGTGAGCATGGCTACGAAGAGCACTACACCCCGTACCTGGTGCAGGCGCCAGCCCTCCAAGGCACTGGCCAGTTGCCCAAGTTCGAGGAAGACCTGTTCAAGATCACCCGCGAAGGCGAGGCGGACTTCTACCTGATCCCGACCGCCGAGGTGTCGCTGACCAACCTGGTGGCTGGGGAAATTCTCGACGCCAAGCAACTGCCGCTCAAGTTCGTGGCGCACACGCCGTGCTTTCGCAGTGAAGCCGGTGCTTCGGGCCGAGACACGCGCGGCATGATCCGCCAGCACCAGTTCGACAAGGTCGAGATGGTGCAGGTGGTGGAGCCCGGCAAGTCGATGGAAGCGCTCGAAGGCCTGACGGCCAATGCCGAGCGTGTGCTGCAGCTGCTCGAGTTGCCGTACCGCGTGTTGGCACTGTGCACCGGTGACATGGGCTTTAGCGCCGTCAAGACCTTTGACCTGGAAGTGTGGGTGCCCAGCCAGGACAAATACCGCGAGATCAGCTCGTGCTCCAACTGCGGCGACTTCCAGGCCCGCCGCATGCAAGCGCGCTGGCGCAACCCGGAAACCGGCAAGCCGGAACTGGTGCACACCCTCAACGGTTCCGGTTTGGCCGTGGGCCGCACGTTGGTCGCGGTGCTGGAAAACTACCAGCAGGCCGACGGCTCGATCCGGGTGCCCGAAGTGCTCAAGCCCTATATGGGTGGCGTTGAGGTGATCCGCTAAATGGACTACCTGCCGCTGTTCCACAAACTGCAGGGCGCCTTGGTGCTGGTGGTTGGTGGTGGCGAGATCGCGTTGCGCAAGGCGCGTCTTTTGGCTGATGCGGGCGCCGCGCTGCGTGTGGTGGCGCCAGAAATCGATGGCCAGCTGGCCAGCATGGCGCGTGAAGGCGGTGGCCAGGTGCTGGTGCGCGGTTACCAGCCGGGTGACCTTACAGGTTGCCGGCTGGTGATCGCCGCTACGGACGATCCTGGGCTCAACGCCCAGGTATCGGCCGATGCCCAGGCCCTGAGCCTGCCGGTCAACGTGGTCGATGCGCCGGCATTGTGCACGGTCATCTTCCCGGCCATCGTCGACCGCTCGCCTTTGGTGATCGCGGTGTCCAGCGGGGGCGATGCCCCGGTCCTGGCACGCCTGATCCGGGCCAAGCTCGAAGCCTGGATCCCTGCTGCCTACGGTGAGTTGGCCGGGTTGGCGGCGCGTTTCCGGCACACGGTCAAGTCGTTGTACCCGGATGTAAACCAGCGCCGGGGTTTCTGGGAAACCGTCTTCCAGGGGCCGATTGCCGAACGCCAACTGGCCGGGCAGGGCGCAGAGGCCGAGCGATTGCTGCAGGCGATGGTCGATGGCGCGCCGGTGCAGCAGGGCGGCGAAGTCTACCTGGTCGGTGCTGGCCCGGGAGACCCGGATCTGCTGACGTTCCGCGCGCTGCGGTTGATGCAGCAGGCCGATGTGGTGCTGTACGACCGCCTGGTAGCGCCTGCGATCATCGACATGTGCCGTCGGGATGCCGAGCGCATTTATGTCGGCAAGCGTCGTGCAGAGCACGCCGTTCCCCAGGATCAGATCAACCGGCTATTGGTGGACCTTGCCCAGCAAGGCAAGCGCGTGCTGCGTCTGAAGGGCGGTGATCCGTTCATCTTCGGCCGTGGCGGCGAGGAGATCGAGGAGCTGGCCGAGCACAACATCCCGTTCCAGGTGGTGCCGGGTATCACCGCTGCCAGCGGTTGTGCCGCTTACGGCGGCATCCCGCTGACCCACCGCGATCACGCCCAGTCGGTGCGCTTTGTCACCGGGCACTTGAAGGACGGTAGCAGCAACCTGCCTTGGGACGACTTGGTCGCGCCTGCCCAGACGCTGGTGTTCTACATGGGCCTGGTCGGCTTGCCGACCATCTGCGAAGAACTCATCCGCCACGGGCGGGCAGCGAGCACGCCGGCCGCGTTGATCCAACAAGGCACAACGCGCAACCAGCGTGTGTTCACCGGCACCTTGGCCGATTTGCCTGCGCTGGTTGCACGCCATGAAGTGCATGCGCCTACCTTGGTGATCGTGGGCGAGGTGGTGCAACTGCGCGAGAAGCTGGCGTGGTTCGAGGGGGCACAGCACGGCTGACAGTCTGCGAACGCTTTGAGGGGGTGAGCAAGGCAGTTGTCCCTCATGGTCCTCAAGCCTGCAGATCTAATGCAGCCCCTGTGGGAGCGGCCCTTGCGCCGCGATGGGCCGCAAAGCGGCCCCGGCAACGTTAGCGGCGACGCTGAAATTGCGGGGCCGCTTCGCGCCCCATCGCGGCGCGAGGCCGCTCCCACACAAGGCCGCTCTCACACAAGGCCGCTCTCACACAAGGCTGAGCACACACAAGGCTGCTTGAACACGGACATCCGTGCCCTAGAACAACGGCACGGTGTAGCTGACGGTCACCCGGTTCTGATCCTGTGCCCACTCGCTGGGCAACCCACTGCGCAGCATGCCGTTGCGCCAGCTCAAGCCCAGCCCCTTGAGCGCACCGTCCTGCACCACATAGTCCAGGGCAATGTCACGCTCCCATTCCTTTTCGTCACCGCCGGCAGCGGTGCGGATGTGCGTGCCCTTGAGGTAGGTGAGCGAGGCAATCAGGCCGGGCATGCCCAATGCCGCAAAATTGTAGCTGTATTGGCCGAAGGTGGTGCGTTCACCTGCACGGGTGAAACTGGTCACCAGCCGGTCGGTGAACAGATACAGGCTCGAGCCAGCTGCGCCTTCGCCTGTATTGCCCTGGTTGATCTGCACGAAGTTGCCACTGTCCGAGACCCGCTGATGGCCAAGCAAGACCGAGTGGCCACCTATGGCGTAGGTGAACATGGCACTCCAGGTATCATTGTCGATTTTGCCTGCGGTATCGCCCAGGCCGGTGACGCGATACCCTGCCGCGCGCCCGCTGGCTGAGTCGTTGCGTCCATCCGCGTCGGTCTTGAAGTAGCGCAGGTCGGTGGTCAGCGACTGGTTGTCGCTCAGGGCCCAGGTGTGCACGAGCCCCGCAAAATGCTGGACATAGTAATCCTCCAGCTGGGCGCCGTAATATTGCAGCTTCAAGGCGGGGGTGAGCTGGTAATCGGCCCCGGCAAACACAAACGCATTACTCTCGCGTGTACCCCCCGCCACGGCCAGGCCTGAGCGGTTGGTCGAGCCCCGGCCGGTGGTATGCTCCAGGCGGCCTCCGGTCAGGGTCAGGCCATCGATTTCTTTCGAGGTGACAATCCCGCCTTCGAAGGTCTGCGGTAGCAAGCGCCCATCGTTGGCCACCAGAATCGGCAGTTTCGGTTGCAGCGTGCCGTAGCGTGCCTCGGTCTGGGAAAAACGGACCTTGCCGGTCAAGCCCAGGCGACTCCATTCGTCCACCGCGCTGCCATCGCTGGCATCCGGAATCATTGAACTGCCTCGGTGATTGCCTGCACCGCCATCCAGGCGTAGGCCCAGCAAGCCGAGGGCGTCAACGCCGAACCCCACGGTGCCGTCGGTGAAACCGGACTTGTAGTCGAACATGAAACCCTGCGCCCATTCGGCCGTCTTGCTCTGGCCGGCAGGGCCGGGGCGGTCGCGGTAATCGTTGTTGAAATAGTAGTTGCGCAGGTGCAGGTTGGCTTTGCCGTCCTCGATAAAGGCCGCCTTGGCAGCCGGAACGGCCAGGGTGGTCAAGGTGAGTAGGTACAGGGGCACGTAGGGCTTTCTTGTCATTGTTTTCTTCCTGAGGGTGATAGGCGCCCAGAGAGCGGGCGCAAAGGGTGCTGCAGTGTGGGCAGTCAGTCCGGCAGCCACTCCTGCAGGGTGAGCTCCACGGTAATGAAGGACAGGTTCCGACCCCGTTGCAGGCAACCGGCGAAGAGCTTGCCGTCGGCATCGGCGAGCACTGCCTGAAGGTGGCTTCGGCCGGCGATGACCTCACCGCTCAGGCTGAGGATCTCGATACCAGGCCCGGGTACATGAATGGCTTGATGGCCGCGCTCGCCGTGGTAACGCAGTTCGCCGTCGATCAGGCTGCCCAGCCCGCCACGGACCACGGCGCAGGCGATGCCGTGGCTGGCGCAGAGGGCTTCGGCGCTGTCGATCACATCCTCGTTGGGCTTTAGGCGGGCGACTACCAGCCGCCCGAGACGGCCTTGCTGGACCTGCGTGGTAGTAGAGGGCAGGGCAGGTGTCATGAGGCCTCCTTGAGCACAGGGTGCAGCAGGTTGAATTGGGTCTCGGTGTCTGGCTGTACCTGGTAGGCGACATGCTCGAACAGGCATAGCCGCAGCACCAGGGGTTCGCTACCGACCACGACTCGCTGCAATACCAGATGCCCGCCGTGCTGTTGCCCAAGGCTGTCGAGCATGCCGGCATGGCAATGCAGCAGCGGGGCGCCGCTGGCATCCCTGCCGACAGTCAGTGCACCACTGATGAAGGTGACAGGGCCTGTAAGCACCACGGGCTTGCCGTAGTCGTAAGGGCGTTGGCTGTCGCTTGTGGTCACCATGCGGTGGTAGGCCAAGGCGCACGCGCTCCCCCACAACACGCGGCCGACTGCACTCTGGTAGCGACAGCGCTCGAGCACTGACAGCAGGCTTTCGCCCACCTGGCTGCCGGGGGCAAGCTCGACGCGCAACTCCTGGCTGCACGCGACTTCACAGTCAAGCAGCCTGGGTAGGCGGGCCGGGCCTGCATGGTTGAAGTGGCGCACCCCGCCGCGCAGTTCGAAATGGGGCGTCATGCCGGTTGCTCCGTGCCGGTCTCGAGCAACGTGCGGATGTGTTTCTTGACGATCTTGCCGTAGCCGGACTTTGGCATCTCATGCCAGCGTACAAACTGCTTGGGCCATTTGTAGCGTGCCAGGCGGGGCTCCAGGTGCGCGAGCAGTTGGTCATCGCTGACCTGGGCAGTGGTGACGATCACCGCGCAACCACATTCGCCCCATTTGTCGTCCGGCATGCCGAGCACGGCCACTTCGGTGACAGCAGGGTGGGTCAGCAACGCTTCCTCCACTTCGCGCGGGTACACGTTCGAGCCGCCGGAGATGTACATGTCCGAGGCGCGCCCGGTGATGAACAGGTAACCGTGCTCGTCCACATGCCCCAGATCGCCGGTATGGAACCAGCCATGGCGGAAGCATTCGGCATTGGCCTGGGGGTTGTCGTAGTAGCCGGCGAACACGGCCGGGCCGCGCACGCAGATTTCGCCGTCCGTACCCGTGGGCAGCTCGCGGCCTTGTTCATCGAGTATGGCCACCTGCATGCCGGTGCGTGGGTAGCCGCAGGAACCGACCTTGGCCTGAGGGCCATCGTCGGCATCATGGCAGTCGGCGGGCAGCACCGTGATGTTGCCGGTGACTTCGCCAAGGCCGTAATACTGCACCAGCACCTTGCCCAATGTGCGTAGCGCATGGCACTGGTCGGCGCGGTACATGGGGGCACCTGCGTAGATCACGTAGCGCAGGCTGCTGTGATCGTACCGGCTGACGGCCGGGTCTTCGGTAAGCATCTTGACGATGGTCGGCACCGTGAACAGGTTGTCGATCCGGTGCTCCTGCACCAGGCGCCAGGCCTCGTCACAGTCCAGCCGGTCCCCGACAGGGAGTACGCAGGCAGCACCCCGGGCTACGTTGACCAGTGCATGGATACCGGCCCCGTGGGACAAGGGGGCCAGCACCAGCGAGCGTGACTGCTGGCTCAGGCAGGGCATCAGGTCGGCCAGGTGGTTGTTGACCACGAACGCCATTTGCCCGTGGGTCAGTACCCCTGCCTTGGGGTGCCCGGTGGTGCCGGAGGTGTAGAAGAACCACAGCGGATCGTTGTAGTTCACCTCGGCCGGGCGAAAACCAGGCTGAAGCGGGGCGCCTTCATCGAGCAGGGCATCGTAGGCCAGTTCACCCGCGCGGGGCGCAGCCATGGCAATCACGGTCCGCAGTGCCGGTGATGCCTGGCGCACAGCGTCCACGTAATGCTCAAAGCCCTCGTCGTAGAGCATCGCCACTGCGCCGCTGGAACTGCCCAGGTAGGCAGCTTCAGGGGGGGTGATGCGCACATTGGTGGGCACCCAGACCATTCCCAGGCGAAAGGCCACCCAGGCACTTTCGAACAGCGGCAGGTTGTTGCGCGAGTGCACCAGCAAGCGGTCGCCCTTGCCTAGACCGCGTGCACGCAGCGCGGCCGCGACGCTGTCTACCCGGTGCAGCAGTTGACGCCAGGACACCTGTTGCTCGCCGCGAATGAAGCCTGGCAGATCAGGCAAACGCCGAGCCACCTGGCCCAGCAGCTCCCCCAGGTTCATGACATTGTCGATTCCGTTCATCGTACGCTCTCCAGAATGCTTACGTAGTTGGTCACGGCCGCCCCGCCCATGTTGAACACGCCAGCCCGGTCTGCGCGCGGCAGTTGCATGTCGCCGGCCTGGCCGGTGAGCTGCATGGCCGCCATCACGTGCATCGAAACGCCGGTCGCACCAATGGGGTGGCCCTTGGACTTGAGGCCACCGGAGGGGTTTATCGGGAGCCTGCCGTCCTTGCGGCTCACGCCCTCGGCGATCACGCGTGCGCCTTGACCGCGCTCGGCCAGGCCCATGGCCTCGTATTCGAGCAGCTCGGCAATGGTGAAGCAGTCATGGGTCTCCACCAGGGACAGGTCGTCCAGTGTGAGGCGCGCCTGGCTCAGCGCCTGCTGCCAGGCCCGTGCAGCCCCTTCGAAGACCGTGGGGTCGCGCCGTGACAATGGCAGGTAGTCGTTGACCTGGACGGCCGCGCGAAAACGAACGGCTTGACCGCCCCCGGTCGGTTGATCGCCCCGGCTGATCACCAGGGCGGCCGCGCCGTCGCTGATCAGCGAGCAGTCACTGCGCTTGAGGGGGCCCGCCACGAAGGGGTTCTTGTCCGAGGGTGTGCGGCAGAAGTCGTAGCCCACGTCGCGGCGCATGTGCGCATACGGGTTGAGTGCGCCGTTGGCGTGGTTCTTGGCGGCGATCATGGCCAGTGCATCGGACTGATCACCGTAGCGTTCGAAGTAGGCGCTGGCGATGTTGCCGAACACCCCGGCAAAGCCGTTCTCGATGTTGGCTTCTTCAGGGGTGTAGCAGCACTTGAGCAGGATCTTGCCCACATCGGCGGTGGGCAGGCTGTTCATTTTTTCAAAACCCACCACCAGGGCATGGCGCGATTGTCCGCTCAGTACGGCGTGCAAGGCCGAGTGAATGGCTGCCGAACCGGTGGAACAGGCGTTCTCCACGCGCACGGCCGGGGTGAAACGCAGTGCTGGCAGGTGATTGGCGAGCAGCGCGGACGGAAAGTCCTGGTAGAGAAACCCTGCATTGAAGTGGCCGACGTGTACCGAATCGATCTGCTGCGCATCGAGCCCTGCGTGGTTGAGGGCGCCCAGGGCCGCGTCAGCCATCATGCGCTCGGGGTCGATGTCGGGAAACTTGCCGAAGGGGGCGTGGTACCAGCCGTTGATGAGGGGTGAATGCATGAGAGTAATCCTCGCTCGGGGTTGGCGAGGTCGATGGCAAGAACGGTGCCAGGCCTGCGGCAAGCGCTCTGCCATGCGCATTCGTGCCACGTTCGACGGTGGCGGCAGGTAGCGAACAAGTGCTACAGGTGTCGCAGTGACGTAGCAGGCGACACTCAAGGGAGACACCTGTTACACCCTCAAACAGGCCCGAGATGCCCATTGGCGCAGCACCACGCCCCAGAAGATTTTATTTAGCACTTCAAAATCAGTCAGTTAAGCGCGCTTTGTGGATGACCACTACGCTATCCCGTGCACCCGCTTGAGTGTGGCACCTCAATTGCAATGTCATCTGCACCATCGCCGTATCCCACTCGATCAATAAGAACAAATAGGTCAGGAGAGCTTCATGAGCGATTTCACCCGCCGTTCCTTCATCAAGACGGCCTCCCTGGCATCGGCCGCCGTCGCCGCTGCCGGCCTGGGCCTGTACAGCACTGGCGCCCGGGCTGCCGACTTCAAACTCAAGTTTGCCAACAACCTGCCCATCAGCCACCCCATGAACGTGCGTGCTCGGGCCATGGCCAAGGTCATCAAGGAGGAGACCAATGGCGCGTTGGTGGTGCAGGTGTTTCCAAGCAGCCAGCTGGGCAGCGACACCGATACCCTTGCCCAGGTGCGCTCCGGTGCGGTCGATCTGTTTTCCCTCTCGCCCGTGATCCTGGGCACCATGGTTCCATCGGTGCAGATCAGCGCCGTGGGCTTTGCGTTCAAGGACTACCAGCAAGTGTGGAGCGCCATGGACGGTGCCTTGGGCGAGCATGTGCGTGCGGAGATCGCCAAGACCGGCACCCTGTTCGCATTCGACCACATGTGGGACAACGGCTTTCGCGTCACCACCACCAGCACCCGGCCGGTCGCAAGCCCGGACGACCTGCGCGGCATGAAGCTGCGTGTTCCGCCTAGCCCGATCATCATGTCGATCTTCCGCGCCCTGGATGCTGCGCCGACTAGCATCAACTTCGCCGAGGTGTATTCGGCCTTGCAGACCCGCATCGTCGAAGGGCAGGAGAACCCCATGACCCTGGTGTCGACGGCCAAGCTGTATGAAGTGCAGAAGTACTGCTCGCTGACCAATCACGTGTGGGATGGCTTCTGGATGCTCGGCAACAGTGCCTCGATCGGGCGCCTGCCGGCGGATATGCAGGCGATCCTGCGCAAGCACATCGACGCGGCGGTGATGGGTCAACGCCAGGACCTGGCCAAGCTCGAAGGCAGTACCCGCGATACCTTGAAAGGGCAAGGCCTGGAACTGGTCGAGGCGCCTGCCGATCCGTTTCGCGACAAGCTGCGCAGTGCCAATTACTACGCCCAGTGGCACGACAAGTTCGGCGACCAGGCCTGGGGCATCCTTGAGCAATACGCCGGGAAGCTGGCGTGATGCGCGCGCCAGCGCTACCGGCCTCCACCGTTTCGCAGCGCCTGCCGGCCCGGGTGCTCATCTGCCTCAACCAGTGGGCCATGCGCCTGGTGGGCGTGATCGCGGTTGCCCTGATGGTGATCGAGACCTTCGTGCTGCTGGCCGGCGTGATTGCCCGCTACGTGCTGCATAGCCCGTTGGTCTGGTCCGACGAACTGGCCTCGTCACTGTTCATCTGGCTAGCCATGTTCGGCGCGGTGCTGGCGTTGGACCGTGGCGAGCACATGCGCATGTCGGCGCTGGTCAACAAGCTGCCGCAGGCTTGGCGCGGATTCAGCGAAACCTTGTCGGCGCTGATCGTCTGCCTGTTCGTGGCGATGATCATCTCACCGGCCATGCAGCATTCCCATGAACAGATGTGGATCACCACTCCGGCGCTGGGGATTCCCGACGGCGTGCGTGCTGCAGCGCTGCCGGTAGGGGCTGTGCTGATGCTGCTGGCGGCCGTCGCGCGTATGGCCCGTTATTCGACCGTGCGCCAGTTCATGGCCGGGCTGGCGGTGGTGGCCACGGTGGCCGCGGCCTTGTGGCTGGCGCAGCCCGTACTGGCAGCGATGGGCAACTACAACCTGGTGGTGTTCTTCCTGGTGCTGCTGGGCGCCTGCGTGTTTGGCGGCATCCCTATCGCCTTTGCGTTCGGCACGGCGACCATGGCCTACCTGGCCCTGGCGACCCACGCGCCCCTGTCGATCGTGGTCGGCCGCATGGACGAGGGCATGTCCCACATGGTCCTGCTGGCCGTGCCGCTGTTCGTGTTGCTGGGTGTGGTGCTGCAATTGTCGGGCATGGCCCGCACGCTGATCGATTTCATGGCTTCGTTGCTGGGGCACGTGCGTGGCGGTCTGCAGTACGTGCTGTTGGGGGCGATGTTCCTGGTGTCGGGTATTTCAGGGTCGAAGGTTGCCGACATGGCCGCAGTGGCCCCGGCGTTGTTTCCTGAAATGAAGCGGCGCGGCTCAAAGCCTGAAGAGCTGGCAGCGCTGTTGTCGGCCACGGGGGCGATGACCGAGACGATACCGCCGAGCCTGGTGCTGATCACCATCGGTGCGGTGTGCAGCGTGTCGATCACGGCGCTGTTCATCGGCGGGTTGATGCCTGCGGTGGTGGCCACCCTGGCCATTGCGGTGGTGTGCTGGTGGCGCTCGCGCAAGGACCAGGCGCCGGCGATTGCGCGGGCACCTTTGTCCCGCGTGGCCAAGACGTTCCTGATTGCCCTGCCGGCCCTGGCGCTGCCGTTGCTGATCCGGGTGGCGGTGCTGGAAGGGGCGGCCACCGCTACCGAGGTCTCGACCATTGGTGTGGCCTACGTGGTGCTGGTGGGGCTGGTGATGCACCTTTTCATGCGCCATATCGAATGGCGCCGGCTGTACCCGATGTTGCTGGAAGCGGCGGCCTTGTCCGGGGCGATCCTGCTGATCATCGGCATGGCCTCGGCGATGGCCTGGGCGCTGACGCAGTCGGGCTTCTCGCAGTCGCTGGTGGAACTGATCGAGGAGATACCAGGCGGGGTGATGGGCTTCATGGTGGTCACCATCCTCACCTTCCTGATTCTGGGCAGTGTGTTGGAGGGTATCCCGGCCATCGTGCTGTTCGGCCCGCTGATGTTCCCCCTGGCCGAAATGCTCGGCATTCACCCGGTGCACTACGCCATGGTCGTGATCCTGGCCATGGGCATCGGGTTGTTCGCACCGCCCTTGGGTGTGGGTTTTTACGCTGCCTGCGCCATCAGCAAGACGTCGTCCGATCATGTCATTCGCCGCGTCTGGGGGTACCTCGGGGCGTTGCTGGTGGCGTTGGTGATCGTTGCCTGTTTCCCATGGATTTCCATCGGTTTCCTTTAAGAGAGCGCTGACATGAGCCAACTTGCAAAAAAGACTTTGCCTGCAACTGCCGTGGGCCGCGTGGCGCTGGTCACCGGTGCGGCCATGGGGATCGGCGCGGCCATCGCCGAACGCCTGGGGCATGATGGCCACACGGTAGTGGTGGCCGACATCGACCTGCAGGCTGCCGAACTCAGGGTGGAGGGGTTGCGCGAGCAGGGCATTGATGCCTTGGCACTGGCGATCGACATTGGTGACGCAGCGTCGATCACGGCGTTGTTCGATGAACTGCGTGCACGCTGTGGACGCTGTGATGTACTGGTCAACAATGCCGGTATCGCCCGCACCCAGTCGTTTCTGGACACGGACCTGGAAGGCTGGCAGCGGCTGATGAACGTCAACCTGACCGGCACATTGCTGTGCAGCCAGCAGGCTGCGCACGTGATGCGCGAGCACGGGTGGGGGCGCATCATCAACGTTGCCTCCATCAGCGGCATGCGGGCGAGCATGGGGCGTACTGCGTATGGCACGTCGAAGGCAGCGGTGATTGGTCTGACCCGGCAGATGGCGATCGAGCTGGCCGAACATGGCATCACGGTCAACGGCATTGCCCCGGGCCCGGTGGACACGCCTTTGACACAGGCACTGCATTCTGCGGCGACACGCGAATCCTATGCCCGTGCGGTGCCTTTGCGCCGTTACGGCACACCGGCGGAGATGGCCGGGGCGGTGGCGTTTCTTGCGTCCGATGATGCGTCTTACATCAGTGGGCATGTGATCCCGGTGGATGGGGGGTTCATGGCGTCCGGGATTCTGGAGATTTGAGCGCGGGCTGCGTGGGGGAGGTGGCGGGGTGGTAGCGGTGAACGGGTTTCGACAGGTTTGGATGCTGAAATTCTGGGGCTGCACAGCAGCCCATCGCGGCACGAGGCCGCTCCCACAGGTATCGCGTTCCCCCCCGAAACCTTGCCCCCTGTGGGAGCGGCCTTGCGCCGCGATGGGCCGCACAGCGGCCCCAGAATTTCACTCTCACTGGTATTGCTTTCCCCCTCGAAACTTGCCCCCTGTGGGAGCGGCCTTGCGCCGCGATGGGCCGCACAGCGGCCCCAGAATTTCGCTCTCACTGGTATTGCTTTCCCTCTCGAAAGCTTGCCCCCTGTGGGAACGGCCTTGCGCCGCGATGGGCCGCACAGCGGCCCCAGAATTTCAGCCCCACAACACAGGTCGCCGGCCTCCAGACCAGATACTCACTGCTCTGAACCGCGTTGCGCCTCATCCTCTCGGGTCGCCTGTTCCCCGGCTTGCAAGGCCGTTTCGACGAAGGTGGCGATGCAGGGGTTGTGATTGTCGGCCTTCCACACGGCCACCACTTCGATCACCGGTGCTTCGCGCAGGGGCCTGAAGCTGGTACTGGCCAGGCGCATGTTGCGCATCGACCGGGGAACCATCGCCACCCCCAGGCCTTCGCCCACTAGGTTGACGATGGTCTGCTGCATGTTGATCTCAAGGCCGATGTTGGGGGTGACTCCATGCTGTAGGCAGTAGTTGCAGATCATGTCATGCAGGGCAGGGGCAATACGCCGTGGCACGATGATGAAGGTTTCACCGGCAAGCTCACGTGGCTCCACGACGGTTTGCTCGGCCAGGCGGTGGCCGGGCGGCAGTACCAGGGTCATTTCCTCGCGGTACAGCGTGACGGTTTCCAGGCCTGTGCAGTCCTGAGGCCGGTACATGATCGCTACATCCTTGTTGCCACTGGTAATGTCCTGGGCCAGGTCCAATGGCAGCGTCTCGGTCAACTTCAAGTTCACCTGGGGGAACAGCGCGGCATAACGGCGGGTGATCGCCGGTGTGATGCTGTAGGCGGTGGACATCATGAACCCCACGGAAAGTGCCCCCGCCGCACCGCGCGCGGCGGCCAGTGCATTGCGCTTGGCTTGCTCGAAGGCTGCGAACACCGTGCCGGTATCGAGGTAGAAGCGCTGGCCGGCCTCCGTCAGCTCGACCCTGCGCCGGGAGCGGTCGAACAGCTTGACCCCTAGCTCTTCCTCCAGAAGCGCAATTTGCCGCGACAGCGGTGGCTGTGAAATATGCAGACGCTCGGCCGCTCGGCCGAAGTGAAGGGTTTCGGCCAGTGTACGGAAATACTGAAGATGCCTGAGCTCGATCATGATGCTCTCGAAGGTATCAGTCGATGCATGATTATGTATTGGAAAATATAACTGTGCCTCCCTAATGTGAACCGTGCAACGTCATTCGGCCGAGGCGGCGTCACAAGCCCGCCAGTCGACATAGTCAAAAGCTATAGAACAAGAAAAAGGTGACGCTAATGACCGCTTGTAACCCTGCCGTTCGTGCGCCCCAACCCGTCGTGGAGGCGTGCAACATCGCTCAAGACAGTGACCCTGTGGTGCGTCAAGCCTTTAACCGGGCCTTGCGGCTGATGGAGCGTGGCATTGCCGTACTGATCCGCGGGGAGACCGGTACCGGCAAGGAAATCCTCGCCCGCGCCCTGCACGCGCACAGTCAACGCCGCGGAGCACAACTGGTGGCGCTCAATTGCGCGTCCATTCCCGAAACCCTCATCGAAAGCGAGCTGTTCGGCTATAGCCGCGGGGCGTTCTCGGGTGCTTTACCGGGCGGCAAGAAAGGCAAGGTTCAGCAAGCCGATGGCGGCGTGCTGTTTCTCGATGAAATCGGCGACATGCCCCTGGAACAACAGACGCGCCTGCTACGGGTGATTGCCGAACGTGAGGTAACGCCCCTGGGTGCCGAGCGCAGCATCCCAGTCAACTTCGCGCTGGTCTGCGCGACGCACCAGGACCTCTCGGCACGGGTTGCCGAGGGCAGTTTCCGCGAGGACCTGTTCTATCGCATCGCCACGGGCGTGGTGCAGTTACCGCCGCTGCGCGAGCGCCAGGACCGTGGCGAGCTGTTGTGCAACATGGTGGCCCATGAACTGCCAGGCTGTGATCCACGCCAGGTACTGGCGCCGGTGTGGAGCTTGCTGATGGCCCACTCCTGGCCGGGGAATCTGCGCCAGATGCGGGCGGTCGTGCGTTACGCCTGCGCCGTGATGGAAGGCCCGCGCATGCTGCGCAGCGATCTGCCGCTGGATTTCATCGAGCAGTGCCAGACCCCGGCTGCGTTGCCTGCCAACATCACGCCCATCCGCCGGGCGGCGCCTTCAGGCGATGAGCGCAGTGAGGTGTTACAGGCCTTGCAGAGCTGCCGCTGGAACATGTCGGCGGCGGCCCGCGCTCTGGGGATCTGCCGGCCCTCGTTGTACCGGGTGATGCGCCGGCTGGACATTCCCCCGCTCAAGGAGCAGTTGGCGCTCGGCGCCTGCGGCACCGCGTGATGCCCTGACCCTCCAGTACCTTTGACGACCGCCTGCTGCCAATGAGCAGGCGCGCCTGGCTGCGGCCATTTTCGATGGATGACGACCATGAGCACTCCCGTTGTGCATGCTGCACTCAATTTCACCCTGACCGGCCGCACGGCCCTGGTAACGGGCGCCGCCCGTGGCATTGGTCATGCGATCGCCACGGCACTTGGCCAGGCCGGTGCCCGAGTAGGGGTGTGCGATTTGGATGCCGAGGCGGCCGAAGCGGCTGCGGCTCGGTTGCGAGAAGCCGGGATCGAGGCGGTTGGCGTGGGAGCGGATGTTGCCGATGAGGTTCAGGTCCAGGCCATGGTGAACCAGGTGGAGGCCTTGTTGGGAGGGGTCGACATCCTGGTCAACAACGCAGGCATCGTCTCGACTGGCCCTTTGCTGGAGGTCACCACCGCGGAATGGAACCGGGTGATGGCCATTGACCTGAACAGCGTGTTTTTCTGCGCCAAGGCCGTGCTGCCGGGCATGATGGCGCGCCAAAGCGGGCGCATCATCAATATCGCATCGGTGGCAGGTAAGCGTGGAGGTGGCTTGCTGGGTAATAGCTGCTACGCGGCGGCCAAAGGCGCGGTGATCGCCTTGACCAAAGGACTGGCACGAGAAGCCGGCCCCTATGCCATCACCGTCAACGCCGTGTCGCCGGCACTGACCGACACCGAGATGACCAGCGCGCTGGCGCCTCAGGCCAGGGCCGAAGTGCTCGCACAGATGCCGCTTGGCCGCGCCGGCACGCCCCGCGACATCGCCGCCGCCGTATGCTTCCTGGCCTCGCGGGAGGCCGGGTTCGTGACCGGCGAGATCATGGACGTCGATGGCGGGTTCATGCGCGACTGATTCGGTCTGGGCACAGGCTAGTTCAGCTCCCACCCCATATACCCTTGCCGGGCAAGCGAGCGCGATCATGGGGCAGCCTGAAGTCCAGCAGCGGCCCCTTTGGCACGATGCCGTTGGGGTTGATGGTGGTATGGCTGAGGTAGTAGTGATTCTGGATGTGCTGCATGTTCACCGTCTCGGCTACCCCTGGCCATTGATACAACTCACGCAGCCAGTGGGTCAGGTTGGGGTAATCGCTCAGACGGCGCAGGTTGCATTTGAAATGGCCGTGGTAAACGGCATCGAAGCGCACCGCCGTGGTGAACAGGCGTATGTCGGCCTCGGTGAGGTACTCGCCTGCCAGGTAGCGGTGTCGGCTAAGCACATCTTCGAGGTGATCCCATTCGCTGAATACCTCGTCGAAGGCCACTTCGTAGGCCTGCTGTGTCGTCGCAAAGCCTGCGCGGTAAACGCCGTTGTTGATGGCCGGGTAGATGCGTTCGTTCAAGGCGTCGATGTCCGCTCGCAACGGTTGCGGGTAGAAGTCGAGCAGGTTGCCGGTCAGCGAATTGAAGTCATGGTTGAAGATCCGCACGATCTGCGCCGACTCGTTGTTGACGATGCGGTTCTCTTGTTTGTCCCACAGCACCGGTACGGTCACGCGCCCGGTGTAATGAGGGTCGTCCTGGGTGTAGCGCTGGTGCAGGTACTGGAGCCCGTCGAGGTGATCGCCCGAAGAGCCGTTCTGGCGGTCGAAGGTCCAGCCGTCAGCTTGCATCAACCAGCTGACCACCGACACGTCGATCAGCGGCTCGAGGCCTTTGAGCGCGCGCATGATCAGAGTGCGATGAGCCCAGGGGCAGGCCAGCGATACATACAGGTGATAACGCCCAGGCTCAGGGGCAGGCAATGGGTTGCGCCGCTGTGAGTCCTCACGCTTGAACGCGCCGTCCTTGCCATTTTCGTACCACTGGTCATGCCAGCGACCGTCGACCAACAGGCCCATGATGAGCTCCTTAACAAAGCGATTTGTCGTTGGAGCCCAGTCTAGAGAAAGACGTTCGAAGCAATAGCGCAAAGAGTGGGGCGGTATGATCGGTTAAATCGATCGATTGCGATCAGCCCAGCACGCTTGCGCGCGGGCAAACGCCTGCTCGCGGTCTAGCCCCAACCCGCGAAGCGCCAGCGCCATGGTGGCCAGCACTG
Source organism: Pseudomonas sp. SGAir0191 (assembly GCF_002812565.2). Classification (NCBI taxonomy): domain Bacteria; kingdom Pseudomonadati; phylum Pseudomonadota; class Gammaproteobacteria; order Pseudomonadales; family Pseudomonadaceae; genus Pseudomonas; species Pseudomonas sp. SGAir0191. The sequence continues at coordinate 3,040,387 of NZ_CP025035.2, read as the reverse complement.
CTTTTTGGGCATAGCTGTCTTCAACCTCACCTCGCCAAAAGGCCAGCATGTGCTCAGGCTCAAGCGCTGCCGGCTTGACGTGGCGCCGCTCGCTCAGGGCAGGCCATTCTTCGTCCCAGGCTTTGCCGTCAGTGGTGCCGTAGAGATGGCTGAGCACATCCGGGTTCACCTCGATTTCGCCACCATCACCCTTGATCACGATCGCATGATCGCCCAACAAGCGACTGGCCTCGCGGTGTACGGCCTGGTAACCCGGGTGGAAGATGCTCTGCAGGCCACAGCGTGCGCCGAGCGGGTTCAGCACCCGTGCGAGGGAGTGGATCGGCGAGCGCAGGCCCAGAATGTTCCGCAGATCGATCATGCGCTGAAGTTCAGGCGCCCAGTCCTGCAGTGGGAAAAAGGCCAGGTGGTGCTGGTCCAGTGCCTCACTGACGGCCTGCCAACCGCGGCACAGAGGTATGTGCAGCAGCGCGAGCAGTTGCTCGCTGTACAGGCGGCCTGCGGTGTGCGCACCGCCACCGTGCATCAGGATACGCACCCCATTGCCGGCCAGGCACTTGGCGGCCAACAGGTACCAGGGCAGATGACGCTTCTTGCCGGCATAGCTCGGCCAGTCGATGTCCACGGCCATGGCAGGCGCTTGCAGGTGCGCGCGCAGCGCTTCGGTGAAGCCGGCGAGCTCTTCTGCGCTTTCTTCCTTGTGCCGTAGCAGCATGAGAAAGGCGCCCAGCTGCGCGTCTTCGACTTTACCCTCAAGCAGCAAGGTCATGGCGGCGCGGGCTTCTTCGCGTGTCAGGCCGCGCGCGCCACGCTTGCCTTTGCCGAGGATGCGCACGTATTCGGCGAAGGGGTGTTCGGCGGGGGTTGCCAGGGTAAGCGGGCGTAGGCTGGTCATATGCAATTGGTCGGCTTGGGCAGGCCCGCCAGCTTGGCGGCAAGTTTGGCGGGAGTGCCATTGAACAGGCGATTGAGATGGGCGCTATTGCCCTTTTCCGGGCCTAGCTTGAGCGCTGCGTATTTGATCAGCGGACGCGTGGCGGGCGAGAGCTGATACTCCTGGTAGAACGCGCGCAGCAATGAGAGGATTTCCCAGTGGTCAGGCGTCAGGTCAATGCCTTCGCGGGTGGCCAAGCCTTGCGCGGTGGCCGGTGACCAATCCTCAAGGTTGACCAGAAAGCCGTCCTTGTCCAGGGCAATGGCCTTGCCTTCGATATCGAGCGTGTTCATAACCAGCTGTTGACCTTGTCATGGTGCAGGGACAGCGCAACGAAGCCTGGATAGTCGACCGTCGTTGCCAGCGAGGGCGCAATGGCCCTGGCCTGAATGTCTTCTTCCAGTGCATAAAGGCGACCGATTAACTGGGCCTGCTCCAGCAAACGCAACGGCTCGCTGCCTGGGAGCAGGGCGTAGACCGCATCGCCACACAGCAGCACGGCGTCTTCGCTGCCGAGCAAGCGCAGGCAGCTGTGAAGGCGTTCGTCACCAAACGGGGAGTGGGCTATTACATGCAAGGTTGTCATCAGAGCGTCACCACTTCGTCGAACTGTGCGATCAAAGCCGCAAGCTGCGCATCGTCAAGTACCTCTACCGGCAGGCCAAGGCTTGCGTGCGTCATGCCGCGCCGAGCCAGGCTATGGCCACAGACGTACAACGCGTCTACGCCGAACATGGGCAGTGCCTGCAGGTTGGCAGCCAGGTTTTTTTGCTCGAGGGCGGCGGGGTGCTGGTCGCAGGCCAGCTGGAACACGCCATCGTCCAGGAACAGCACGCCCAGCGGCAGATCGAAGGCGCCGCCGGCCAGGACGATATCCAGCGCTTCGCGGGCAGACAGCCCGCTCCAGGGCGCCTGGCGACTGATGATCAACATGGACTTGGCCATTCAGTCGCCTCCAAAGCAGATCAGCCGGTCGGCCGTTTGCGCCGCTTCATGCAACTGACCAAGCCCGGACAGTTCCCAGGGTTGCTGCAGATTCACGGCAGGGCGTTGATAGCGGCTGGCTTCGCGTTCGTCCAGTACGCCACGACGCAGGGCGGCGGCGATGCACACCACTGCATCGAGCTGATTGGCCTGAACGAACGTGCGCCATTGCTGCGCAATGTCCTGTTCGTCCTGAGGGGCTACCACGTTGGACGATGCACTGTGCACCCCGTCCTGGTAGAAGAACAAGCGGGTGATGCCGTGCCCGGCAGCCAGCGCTGCCTCGGCAAAGCGCAGCGCCCGGCGCGAAGCGGGTGCCTGTGCGGGGGAAAACACCGCGATAGCAAATTTCATGGCGAACTCGTGCTATGGAATCGCGCCATGATAAACAAAAAGGCCTGGCTGCTGCAGGCCTGTGGCAGTCAGGCCTTTTCCTTGCCCTCGGGCAGGAACCAGTTGAGTACCAAGGCACAGATGCCTCCGGTAGCAACTCCTGACTCCATCACGTTGCGAATCGCCGCCGGCATATGGGCAAGGAATTCGGGTACCTGCGCCACGCCCAGGCCCAAGGCCAGCGATACGGCGATGATCAACAAGGCGCGGCGATCGAGCCGGGTGCTAGCCAGGATATTGATCCCCGAGGCTGCCACTGCGCCGAACATGACCATGGCCGCGCCGCCCAGCACAGGCTCTGGAACCGCCTGAATCACCCCGGCAACGCTTGGGAACAAGCCCAGCAGTATCAGCATCCCCGCAATCCATACGCCGATGTGACGGCTGGCGATACCGGTCAGCTGAATGACGCCGTTATTCTGGGCGAAGATTGAGCTTGGGAACGTATTGAACACGCCAGCCAGCAGTGAGTTGGCGCCGTTGACCAGCACGCCACCCTTGATGCGCTGCATCCACACCGGGCCTTCCACGGGCTGGCGCGAGACCTTGCTGGTGGCGGTTACATCACCGATGGCTTCCAGAGAGGTCACCAGGTAGATCACCAGCATCGGGATGAACAGTGCCCAGGAAAAACCGAGGCCAAAGTGCAAGGGTGTCGGCACTTGGAACAGCGCCGCCTCGTGCATGCCGGTGAAGTCCAGGCGGCCCAGATAGCCGGCCAGGGCATAGCCCGCCGCCAGCGCGATGACGATGGCGCAACTGCGCAGCCAGACCACCGGTATGCGGTTGAGGATGACGATGATCGCCAGTACCACGCCTGACAGCAGCAGGTTCTCGCCGTTGGCAAAGGTCCCGTTGGCCATGGCGCCAAAACCACCGCCCATGCTGATCAGGCCCACCTTGATCAGCGTCAGGCCAATCATCAGCACCACGATGCCGGTCACCAGCGGAGTGATCAGCCGTTTGACGAAGGGCAGGATGCGAGACACGCCCATCTCGACAAAAGAGCCTGCAATGACCACGCCGAAAATGGCGGCCATGACGCCTTCCACAGGCGTGCCTTGTTTGACCATCAAGGCCCCGCCGGCAATCAGCGGGCCGACGAAGTTGAAGCTGGTGCCTTGCACGATCAGCAAGCCGGCACCGAAAGGGCCGAAGCGTTTGCACTGGATGAAGGTGGCGATGCCGGAGATGACCAGAGACATGGACACGATCAGGTTGGTATCCCGGGCAGAGACGCCCAACGCCTGGCAGATCAGCAGGCCAGGGGTGACGATCGGCACAATGATCGCCAGGAGGTGTTGCAGCGCTGCCAGCAAGCCGATGAGCAGCCGTGGCTTGTCTTCCAGACCCAGTACCAGTTCGTTGTCAGGCGCTGTTGCACCTGGGCTGTGTTCCTGTGAGCTCATTGCGCAGCGCTGCCCGTCTATAAAAAAGGAGCGCATTCTACGGGCAGAATAGGGAATGCGGTAGGGGAATACCGGTTAGCCGCCTGTTCGACGATCATCGCCTTAGTTACCTGACTTTTAGGTCAATAAGTATGGGCGCTGTACTGCTTTGAGACCGTGCATGTTCTGTAAAAACCGCAGGCAAAAAAAAGCCCGCGTAAGCGGGCTTCTTTGGACACAACGTTGGATCAGTCGTCACGACCCATGATGCCGAACAGCTGCAGCAGGCTGATGAACAGGTTGTAGATCGAAACGTACAAGCTGATGGTCGCCATGATGTAGTTGCGTTCACCACCGTGGATGATGGCGCTGGTCTGGAACAGGATGCATACCGACGAGAACAGCACGAAGCCGGCGCTGATAGCCAGTTGCAGGCCGCTGATCTGGAAGAAGAAGCTGGCCACGACCGCACCCAGCAGGACGAAGAAGCCTGCGGTGATGAAGCCGCTGAGGAAGCTCATGTCCTTGCGGGTGATCAGCACGTAGGCAGACAGGCCACCGAACACCAGCGCCGTCATGGCAAAGGCCGAACTGACCACTTCGGCGCCGCCGCTCATGCCCAGGTAGCGGTTAAGGATAGGGCCGAGAATGAAGCCCATGAAACCGGTGAGGGCGAAGGTGGAAACCAGGCCCCATACCGAGTCGCGCAGCTTGGCGGTAAGGAAGAACAGGCCATAGAAGCCGATCAGCACGACGAACACGTTCGGGTAGGCGAACCGCATCTGTTGTGAGATGAAGGCCATCAGGCCGCTGAATGCGAGGGTAAGTGCCAGCAGGCTGTACGTATTGCGCAGGACCTTGCTGATCTCCTGCTGCTCGACCTGCTGGCCGTGGTGTACGGCATAATCCTGTTCGCGCATGGCGACACTCCTTGGTGAACCTGTGATATGAAACGTCGAAGATGGTAGGAGTCTACCAGAGCTCCTGCAACCCGCGACACAGAGAGTTTGACAGCGTGTTTCATTCCGGTATTATGGCGGCCGCAAAGCAGCTGGAAGCGTGGCCGAGTGGTTTAAGGCAACGGTCTTGAAAACCGTCGATGGGCAACTATCCTAGAGTTCGAATCTCTACGCTTCCGCCACTATTCTTCATTAAAGCCCTGATTTATCAGGGCTTTTTTGTGCCCGTCCATTTTGCATCCCCTTTCATCAGGTCGGCTTCGACGGATTTATCTCGGCTCGTAACTGGATGCGCTGAACGTCGGGCCTGATCTTGTCGCAGCCGATGAGCAGGGTAAACCTAATGCTTCATAAGCAACTGATCCGACGTTTGGACCTGATCACTCTGCAGCTCTTCGTCGCTGTTCATGAAGAAGGAACGCTGACGCGCGCAGCCGCAAGGGAGGCCATTGCGGTATCGGCCGCCAGCAAGCGCCTGATGGAGTTGGAGGAGGCGCTGGGTGTCCCGCTTTACTCCCGCACAGCCAAAGGCATGGATCTGACTGCCGCGGGTGAGACATTGTTGCACCACGCGCGACGCATCCTCACGGAAGTCGAGAAAGTCGGTATCGAGGTGGGTGAACACCTGCAGGGGCTCAGGGGCTATGTGCGGATGCTCGCGAACCTGTCTGCGATCATTCAGTTTCTGCCCGAAGATCTGCATGATTTTGTCCTGCGCCACTCGCAGGTAAAAGTGGATTTGGAGGAGCGCCCGAGCGATGGCGTTGTACAGGGGATCATCGACGGCGTCGCGGACCTGGGTATCTGTTCGATGGACAGCGACAGCCAGGGCCTGTACACGGTCCCCTATCGCCATGATCGACTGGTGGTGGTAACCCGCAGTGACCACCCGCTGGCAGAGCATGACCAGGTCGATTTCGTTGAAACGCTGATGTTTGACCACATAGGGCTGCATTCGGCCAGCTCCATCAATAATCGAATCCATGTGGCAGCAAAGGCTTTGGGGCACCCCCTTCGTCTACGCATTCATGTGCCTGGTTTTGACGCCATGTGCCGTATGGTGCAAGCCGACATGGGCATCGGCATCTTGCCACTGAAGGCCTTCGAGCTTTTTGGCCGAGGCCTGGGCCTGACGGCTGTGCAACTGAGCGACGAGTGGGCCGACCGAACCTTGGTATTGCTTGTGCGTGAGCGAGAAGCCTTGTCACCCGTCAGCCAACTGCTGTTCGACCATCTGCAACAGCCACGCTAGGGCCAGCCGTTCGCGAAACGCGAACGACACTTTCCTATATACCGTTGGCGTTCGCTCAGCGTGAACCCCTAGTCTTGGTACAAATTCCAAGAAACAGAGGTTGCACCATGACTGCTCTCAACGGACTTCGGGTGATCGAAATCGGTACGCTTATCGCTGCCCCGTTCGCTGCCCGGATGTTGGCCGAGTTCGGCGCCGAGGTAATCAAGATCGAATCGTTGGGACAGGGAGACCCTCTTCGTAAATGGCGAAAACTGCACGAGGGGACGTCGCTGTGGTGGTACCTGCAATCGAGGAACAAGAAGTCCATCGCCCTGAACCTGAAGTCAGCCGCTGGCATCGACATCGTCAAGCAGTTGGTCGAAACCGCTGACGTTCTGATCGAGAACCTGCGGCCTGGGGCGCTGGAAAAACTCGGCCTTGGGTGGGACGTGCTGCATGCGCTCAATCCAAAGCTGACCCTGGTGCGTATTTCGGGCTATGGACAGTCGGGGCCCTACAAAGATCGTCCCGGCTTTGGTGCCATCGGTGAGGCCATGGGTGGTATCCGCTACACCACGGGTACGCCTGGCGTCCCACCGGCACGTGTAGGGGTAAGCCTGGGGGACTCGCTGGCCTCGATGCACGCGGTCATCGGTGCGTTGATGTCCGTATTGCGGGTCAAGACGGGTCAAGGTGATGGACAGGTCGTGGATGTGTCTCTTGCAGAAAGCGTATTCAACGTCATGGAAAGCCTGATACCGGAGTACGACATGCTTGGGCATGTTCGCGAACGTAGCGGAGGCGCCTTGCCGGGCATTGCGCCTTCCAATACCTACCCGACGGCGGACCAGGGCTATGTTGTGATCGCCGGCAACAGCGATCCGATCTACAAGCGCCTGATGACTGCAATTGGCCGGCCAGATCTGGCAAGCGACCCAAGGTTCGAACACAACGATGGTCGAGCTGCCCACTGTGAGCTGCTGGATGAGGCGATCACCCAGTGGAGTTCCAAGCTGCCGATCGAGGCTGTCCTTCAAGCCCTGGAAAAAGCAGAAGTGCCTGCGGGGCGAATCTATAGCGCAGCAGACATCGTAGCCGACCCACACTATCAGGCACGCGACATGATTTTGAATGCGCAGCTGCCCGATGGAACGATGGTCAAAATGCCTGGGATCGTGCCAAAGCTGTCGGACACCCCAGGGGGTGTCAAGTGGCAGGGCCCTGGCCTTGGGCAACATACCCAGTCTGTTCTTGGAGGCTTGGGATTGCCTGATGAGGCCATTCAACGCCTGAAGGACGAGGGGGTGGTGCAATGATCACAGACTACTCCGAGCGACTTGTCGTCCAAGAAGTCTCGCCCCGTGATGGTCTGCAGATCGAACCAACCTGGGTCGAGACGGCAGACAAGATCAAGCTGATTGACGAGCTCTCCGTCTGTGGTTTCACTCGCATCGAAGCCGGCTCGTTCGTATCTCCCAAGGCCATTCCTGCGCTGCGTGATGGGGAAGCGGTATTCCAGGGGATAGCGCGTCGAGCGGGTGTGATTTATGTGGCGCTTGTTCCCAACCTGAAAGGGGCCCAGCGAGCCATAGCGTCCAATGCTGACGAGTTGAACTTGGTATTGTCAGCCAGCCAAAGCCACAACATGGCCAACATGCGCATGACGCCAGCGCAGTCGCTGGTTGCTTTCAACGAGGTGGTTTCGCTCGTGCAAGGCAGCTCGATCAGCTTTAACGGCACAGTGGCGACAACATTCGGTTGTCCCTTCGAGGGCCGCATCGATGAAGATGTCGTGATGCGCCTGATTGATGCTTACCAAGCCCTCGGCATGCAAGGCATTACCCTGGCGGACACAACGGGCATGGCCAACCCTCGCCAGGTCCACCGGCTCGTGAGCAGGGTGCTGACTCAGGTGCCTGCATCACAGCTGACCCTGCACTTTCACAACACACGAGGCCTTGGCCTGAGCAATGTGTTGGCAGCCTATGAGGCCGGCGCGCGCCGCTTCGACGCTTCGTTGGGCGGGCTTGGCGGCTGTCCTTTCGCACCCGGTGCTTCAGGAAACATATGCACCGAAGATTTGGTCAACCTTTGTGATGAAGTCGGAATCGACACAGGTATTGACCTTGCGCACCTGCTCACGTTGTCCCGCTCGTTGCCTGCCCTGCTGGGCCACGAGATGCCGGGACAAGTGGCGAAGGCAGGCCGAAATTGTGACCTTCACCCCTTGCCTCCACGTTTCGGCTGATCCCTGACCAAGCGACTACCGTCGCTCGCCAGATAACAAAAACAATCAGAGCTTACTGTTCGCGAAGCTCGCCTGGAGAAATTCAAATGTCTATTTCCGTTTCTGTGCCGGATGACGGCATTACGAGTGCCATCATCGACGAAAAGAAGTTGATATCGAAAGTTGCATGGCGCCTGATGCCGCTGATCATGATTTGTTATCTGTTTGCATTCTTTGATCGTATCAACATCAGTTTTGCGAAGTTTCAGCTCCAAGCGGATCTTAGCTTGAGCGACACTGCCTATGGGCTTGGGGCGGGCCTTTTTGTTGTAGGCTATGTCTTGTTCGAAGTTCCAAGCAACATGATGTTATACAAGGTCGGCGCGCGGCGCTGGATTGCCAGGATCATGATGTCCTGGGGATTGGCAACTGCGCTGATGATCTTCGTGACGGCAGAATGGCAATTTTACCTACTGCGTTTCTTGATCGGCGCCATGGAAGCAGGCTTCGCGCCTGGGGTCCTTTATTACCTTACGCTTTGGTTTCCGCAGCACTATCGAGGCCGTATTACCTCCATGCTGTTCTTGGCATCGGCTTTTGCAGGACTGATTGGCGCTCCTGTTTCCGGCTTGGTGCTTGGGCACATGGATGGGCTGTTCGATATGCGTGGTTGGCACTGGCTGTTCCTGTTGGGCGGCCTTCCCTGCATTGCCCTGGGGTTGGTGGTGTTGGTCACAATGAAAGACCGCATCAGTGACGCCAGTTGGTTGAGTGCGCAGGAGAAGTCTTATCTTGCCAGCCGAATCGCGAGCCATGCAGTGAACACCCATGAAGGGTCTCTGCTGACGGCGCTGCGCCTTCCAGGGTTCCTGATGCTGGCATTCATCTACTTCCTGATCCAGGTCGCTTCATATGGTCTGAACTTCTGGGCTCCGCAGCTCATCCGCAGCGCTGGTATCGAAAGTGCGACAACCATCGGCTTGCTGACGGCGGTGCCGTACGTGTGCGGCGCGATCAGCATGGTGTTGGTAGGGCGGTTGTCCGATGCCACCGGTGAGCGAAGAAAATTTGTGTGCGCCTTGGTCGTGATCGGCTCGGTTGGCTTCTTCAGCGCGGGTTTCTTCGAAGCACATGTCCTGTACCTCACCATCTCTCTGGCGTTGTTGGGTGCAGGCATCATTGCCGCCATTCCCACGTTCTGGTCGCTTCCACCCAAATTGCTGGCCGGGGCAGGGGCCGGCGCTGCCGCAGGAATTGCGCTGATCAACACAATGGGACAGGTGGGTGGCATCGTCAGCCCGGTGATGGTCGGTTTCATCAAAGACATGACCGGCAGCACCACCCCGGCGCTTTACCTGATCGGTACTACCTGCTTGATTGCTGCCGCGCTGCTTATCTGGGCACTGCCGCAGAGCCTGAGGACGTCGGATAAAAAGTAAAGATTTTTAGCGCCAACCCGCAATGACTTGGTAGCTCAGTACCCGATGCTATTTCAGTACGAAAAGGTCGGTTTCTCCGTAGAGGCACCGTTACGTACTTCCCGCGTCTGCGTGTCCGGTTTCGTTTCACCTATCCCCCCGCAGGGCCGAGGACGGAACCGGGTTCGCTGACTCCATGTGAGAGATGTAGAATGACCCCGATTACACTTTTTGAGAAACTGTGGCGTCGTCACGCAGTGCTTGATACGGGTGATGGACGCACATTGCTCTATATTGATCTTCAATTGATCAATGAAGTTACCAGCCCGCAGGCATTCGACGCACTGCGAATGAATGGGCTTCGGCCGTGGCGTGAAAGTTCTGTCCTGGCCACGTCGGATCATAATGTTCCCACCGTCGATCGCCATAAAGGCATTACCGATGCTATTGCACGGCGCCAGGTCGATGCACTGGAGCGAAACTGTTCAGAATTCAACATCACGCTCTTCGGCATGGACGATCATCGCCAAGGCATCCTTCATGTCGTTGGCCCTGAACAAGGCTTAACCCTTCCTGGCATGTCGATCGTGTGCGGCGACTCCCACACGACGACCCATGGGGCCTTTGCCGCGCTGGCGTTTGGAATCGGCACCTCGGAGATCGAGCATGTGCTGGCAACGCAATGCCTTTCAATGAAAAAGCTCAAGACCCTGCGCGTCATTCTAGAAGGAGAACTTCGTCCCTTCACCACGTCGAAGGACATCGCGTTGGCGCTGATCGGGAAGATTGGCACCGCGGGGGCTACCGGCTACGCCATCGAATTCGCGGGTGCTACGGTCGAACGCATGACGATGGAAGCACGGATGACGCTTTGCAACCTAGCCATCGAAGCGGGTGCGCGGTGTGCCATGGTGGCATTCGACGATACCACTGCAGCCTACATTCGAGCCAAGCCAATGGCGCCAACTGGCTCGCGATGGGATGACGCCGAGCGTTACTGGCGCACATTGCGCAGCGACACAGGCGCGGTGTTCGATGCTGAAATTCGCATGGATGCGACTGCGGTCAGGCCTCATGTGACCTGGGGGACTTCTCCAGAAATGGTCGTGGACATAGATGGGTGCGTCCCATCACCGCAAGAGGAGCCTGATCCGGTCAAACGGCAAGGCATCGACCGCGCGTTGAAGTACATGGATTTGCAACCGGGTACGGCAATACGGGATATCCACCTGGATAAAATCTTCATCGGCTCATGTACCAACGCTCGAATCGAAGATATTCGACTGGCTGCCTCTATCGTGGCTGGACAGAAGGTTGCCCCCTCCATCAAGCAAGCGCTGGTAGTGCCGGGTTCGGGGTTGATCAAATCGCAAGCGGAGTCCGAAGGGCTTGACCGGGTTTTCATTGAAGCCGGTTTTGAATGGCGCGATGCTGGCTGCTCGATGTGTCTGGGAATGAACGAGGACAGGTTGACGGCCGGTGAGCGCTGCGCCTCCACCTCGAATCGTAACTTTGAGGGTCGTCAGGGGCCTGGTGGACGTACCCACCTTGTCAGTCCGGCAATGGCCGCCGCCGCCGCCATTGCCGGTCATTTCGTCGATGTCGGAGGTCTCTAGGCCGTTATGCAAGCCTTCACTAATCTGAAAAGCAAAGTCGTGCCGTTGGATCGTGCCAATGTGGACACTGACGCCATCCTGCCCAAGCAGTTCCTGATGATCATCGAGCGCACAGGCTTTGGTCACCACCTGTTTGATGAGTGGCGTTACATTGACCATGGGCAGCCCTATCAGGACTGCAGCCAAAGGCCACTCAACTTGAGCTTCCCCTTGAATCAGCCTCGCTATGAAGGCGCAGGCATCCTGCTGACACGGGACAATTTCGGTTGTGGTTCCAGTCGTGAACATGCGCCCTGGGCTTTGCACGATTGGGGAATCAGGGCCATCATTGCTCCAAGTTTTGCCGAGATCTTTTACGGTAACTGTTTCAAAAACGGCATTCTGCCCATCATCCTGGACCCGACCACAATTGACAGTTTGTTCGCCGCAGTTGAAGACCGACCCCATTATCAACTGGAAATCGACCTGGAACAGCAGACGATCACCGATGAACGGGGGGAACACATCGCGTTCGATCTGGATCCGTTTCGAAAGCACTGCTTGCTAAACGGGTTGGACGAGGTGGGTATGACGCTGCTCCAGTCGGACCTTATACAGGTGTTCGAGAACGAACGGATGGCCTTGGAGCCGTGGCTGTTCGGACGCATCTAGACGTGCGATCACTGTCTCCTTCCGTGCGCAGCACGGGGGGAGTTTTTTTGCAGACAGTAAGCCATGCTGATTTACCGGCTACATCGATCAGCTGCAATTTTCCGGCTTCAAGTTAGTTGCCATGGCCTCTGTTAGTAGGGCTCTGAACTGTCAGGGCTGTATCGTGGCAACCACCGTTTATGGCGAGATCGTTCAGGGGGTCACTTGCACCAGGGGCCGCCTGCTGCACTGCAGTATGCCCAACCCAGCTCCGCGCCTTTCGCCACTTCGCTCATCCTTTTGAGTCCGCCCGTAAACTCGCGCATTGAGTACCATCTATGGCAGTGTGAACCCTCTGCCCAGCCCACAGGGACTTCCATGCCAACGCGCAAAACCGGTATCCGTGCCCAACAGGCCGACCGCACCCGAGACAACATCCTCAAGGCGGCCGTACAGGTCTTCAGCCGGGAAGGCTTCGCCGGTGGGCGCGTCGAGCAGATTTCCACCCTGGCCAAATCCAACGACCGAATGATCTATTACTACTTCGGCAACAAGGAAAAGCTGTTCATCAGTGTGCTGGAGCACATCTATGCCAGCTTCAACCAGGCCGAAGCCGGGCTGCAACTGGACCTGGACGACCCTGAACAGGCGGTGCGCACGCTGGTGGCATTCATTTGGGATTACTACGTGCAACACCCCGAATTCGTCACCCTACTGGCGACCGAGAACCTTCACCAAGGCGAGCATGCGCGCAAGTCGCAGAACCTCAAGGCCTTGTCGGGCGAGGCGGTTGGCGTGCTGCGGCCGATCATCGACGCGGGCCAGGCGAAGGGCCTGTTTCGTGACGACATCGACATTACCCACGCCTACCTGATGATTGCTTCGCTCTGCTATTTCTACAACTCCAACCGCCATACGCTCAGTTCGTTCCTGGCCGTGGACCTGGCTGACCCCAAGGCCAAGGCCGACTGGTTGGCCTTCATCAGCGACCTTGTCCTGCGCGGCCTGCGCCTGTGACTTCAATGGCTGCCTGGGTTGGCGCGCACCTGCGCGACCTTGGCGGCGAGCCCTGGCCAGGCGGGCTTGTCACCTGCAAAACGCTGGCGCAGGTATGCCGCAAGATCGGCTATCTGGCGGTCCGACAAGCTGTCCTTGAAGCCCGGCATGTAGCCCAGATCGCGGGTAGCTGGGGTAGGGATGCCGTGCAGTATCACCCGTAGCAGATTGTCTGGCAGCTCGCTGTGAACGTTGCTGTTCACCGCCATCGACGGGCTGACGCCGAACAGTTTCGGCCCATGTCCATCGCTGTGGCAGGCCATGCAGGCGCCTTTGAACACGCGTTCGCCATTGCTCAATGACACGTGGCTTTCAGCCGGCTGCGGGGCCTTGGCCGCCTGCGACTGAGGCTCGCCACCGAGTGAGCTGAGGTAGTGGGCGATGGCACGCACGTCGCTTTTGGGCAGCGTCGCCAGCTCGCTGACCACCGGGCCCATGGGGCCTGCCGCCACTCCGTGCTTTTCAGAAAACCCAGTACTCAGGTAGTTGAACAACTCGTCTTCAGTCCACGGGGTGGTTGATTTGCCCAGCGCATTGAGGGCCGGTGCTTCCCAGCCATCGACCATCCCTCCGGCCAGGTAGCTGCTGCCAGCTTTCTCGGCGCCCATCAGGTTACGCGGTGAATGGCAGGCCGTGCAGTGGCCGAGGCCGTCGACAAGGTAGGCGCCGCGGTTCCACTGAGCGCTGCGTTGCGGGTCTGGCTGGTATTCCCCGCGCTGCAGAAACAGAGCGTTCCAGCCAGCCATCAGCGGTCGCTGGTTGAACGGGAAGCGCATCTGGTTGGCGGGTGCCTGCTGGCGTACCGGAGGCTGCGACATCAGGTAGGCATACAGTGCTTGCATGTCGGCATCGTTGATGGCGCGGAACGAGGTGTAGGGAAACGCGGGATACAGGTGACGGCCATCACGGCTGATGCCTTCACGCATGGCCCGTTCGAAGGCGGCGAATGACCAGCGGCCAATACCGGTTTCCGGATCGGGCGTGATGTTGGTGGTGTGGAGCGTGCCGAAGGGCGTCTGCATGGCCAGACCGCCGGCATTGACCTTGCCACCGCTGACCGTATGGCACACGGCGCAATCGCCGGCCGCAGCCACCTGGCGCCCGCGTTCGAGCATCGCGGCGCTCCAGCTGCCAGCGCCGGGCGGGGTAACCGGTGCGATTTCACTGCGCCAGGGCAGGGCGGTGGCAAGCATGCCCAGGGCTGCGCCCAACACCCCGGCCAAGCCGCCGAACCACCACTTTGAACGTTTACTTGCAGGCTGCGTCGGAGTCCATGGCCCAGGCCCCTGGCCATCGCCACCCAGGGCGGCGCGCACCCGTTCGGCGGTGATCGGCAGCTCACGAAAGCGGATCCCGGTGGCGTCGAAGATGGCGTTGGCAATGGCAGCGGCACTGGGTACCGAAGCCGATTCGCCGCTGCCCATCGGTGCTTCGTGCTGACGCGGCAGCATCATCACGTCGATGGCAGGCAGCTCAGGGAAGGTCAGGATCGGGTAGCCGCCCCATTCCTTGCTGGCCACGGTCGACTCTTCGAAGCTGACTTGCTCCTTGAGCACCCGGCTGGTGGACTGGATGACATTGCCGTGGATCTGGTGGCGCACGCCCTCGGGGTTGACCATCATCCCGGCGTCATGCCCGATCACCACGCGGGTGACGGCGACTTCACCGGTGCGCCGGTCAACGGCTACGTCAGCCACCCACGCCGCCCACGCGGCGCCAAAGCCTGGGAATTTGCTGTGGATGTAGCGCGCGTAGGCAAAGCCGCGCCCGCGCAGCACGTCACCTTCTCCCTGGCTCTGCATGGGCTGGGTATGCGGCTGCCAGTCGGCGCGCGCGGCGGTAGCCTTGACCAGGTCGATGGCACGTGGGTCGGACAAATGCTTGAGGCGGTATTCCACCGGATCGACACCCGCTGCGAACGCTAGCTCATCGATATATGACTCGTGGGCAAAGCTGTTGGGCATGGCCGATACGCCGCGCATCCACGAAGCGCGCACCAGCGGCGTCATATCGTTGATGGTCACGCGCATGTGCTCGTAGTCATACGGTGGAATCGACGTGCGGTCGCCCATTTCGAACAGGGCCGGTACGGGTTCCACCGCCCCGGTGAGCAGCAAGGCCAAGGTAGGCGCGCCGTTGGACGGGTAGCTGGTCTGGAAGTCATAGGCAGCCACGCTGCCATCGGCGTTCAGGCCGCCGTCGATCTCCATCAGTTGGGCTGTGCCCTTGGGTTCCCAGGCGTGTTCCTGCTCGCGGGTCAGCTGTACCCGCACAGGGCGTTGCACGGCGCGCGACAGCAGCACGGCGTCGGCGCAGACATCGTCGGCGCAGTTGCGGCCATAGCAACCGGCAGCCTCCATGCGGATGATTTCGATGCGCTCCTCGCCGCAGGCCAGCAGCCAGGCCAGATCAGCGCGCAGCAGGTGTGGGTTCTGGGTGCCGGACCACACGCGGATCTGCCCAGGCGTGTAGTCGGCCAGCGCGCACGATGGGCCAATCGAAGCATGCAGCTGATACGGCCATAAATAGGTACGGCTCAGGCGCTGGCTGGCATTGGCAAGGCCGGCATCGACATCGCCTTGGTCCAGCACCGTGCGTTGAACCCTTGGGTTGTCGCGGATGGCCTGGGCTACATCGCTCAGGTCGGGCAGCTTGCCGGTAAAGGGCTTCCAGCTGATTTTCAGGTCCTGAGCAGCCCGGATGGCCTGCTCCTCGCGCTCGGCAACCACACCGACGAAATCGCGGATCACGACCACCGCCACGACGCCCGGTACGTGGGCAATGGATGATTCATCGACGGCCAGCAGGCTGTTGCCCACGAAGTCGCCGCTGTCGTGGCCAGCATAGGGCGGACGGATCACTCGCCCGTGCAGCATGTCGGGCAGGCGCATGTCGTGAACGTAGGTCAGTTCACCGGTGGCCTTGCCGGGAATGTCCACGCGGGCGGTGCTGCGCCCGACCAACGTGTAGTCTTCGATGGGTTTGAGCGGCGCATCCTCGGCAATGTGCAGCTGCTGGTTTTCACCCGCTACCAGTTCGGCGTAGCCCAGCGTGGTGCCGTCGCTGGTGATTACCGTGCCTTCTTCGATACGCAGCGACGCGGGCTCGCACCCAAGGCGCAGCGCCGCCCGTTGCAGCAAATGACGGCGTGCAGTCGCCGCAGCCTTGCGCAAGGGCACGGCTGAAATCTGCAGGGTGGCGCTGGCGATGGTCGCGCCTTGATTGGGCGCCCGCTCGGTATCGCCCAGCACCATGTGCACCTGGTCCATGCGCAGGTTCAACTCTTCGGCGACGATCTGCGCCAGCGAGGTGCGGATACCGGTACCCAGGTCGACGTGGCCATTGAAGGCATAGACCCTGCCGTCGTCGCAGACGGCGATGAACAGCGCCAGTTCGCGCTCCCGGGTCACGGGCGTTACACCCTTGGCCACCGGGCCGGAAGGCGGGGTGATCTGATCGACGATCAGCAGCACGCCGGTCTTGGCCAGCAGTTGGTCACGGCTGGGCACCTGTTGCGAGTGGTTCATGCTTTCCTCCGGGTGTCGGCGGCGCGGCGCACGGCGCGCAGGATTTCGACGTGGGTGCCGCAGCGGCACAGGTTGCCGGACAGTTCGTTGCGAATCTGCTCATCGCTGGGCTGGGGGATTCGATCGAGCAGGGCCGTGGCGGTCATGATCATGCCGTTCATGCAGTAGCCGCATTGGGCTGCCTGCTCGTCGATAAATGCCTGTTGCACAGGATGCGGCGCACGCTTGCAGCCCAGCCCTTCGAGGGTAGTGATCTCCCGGCCGACGGCCCCGGCCAGGGGGATGATGCAGGAACGAGCGGCCACGCCGTCGATGATCACCGTACACGCGCCGCATTCACCCAGGCCGCAGCCGTACTTGGGGCCGTTCAGGCACAGGTCGTTGCGCAGGATCAGCAGCAAGGGCGTTTCAGGCGGGGCGTCGACGTCGAACGACTGGCCGTTGACCTGCACGCAGAGGGTTGTTTGCATGATGGGCTCATCTCTGGAGGTGACTTGCGCTACCGAAGCACCCACAGGTGGCGTGCATTTCGGTAAGTACTCACTACATGAAATGAACGAGCAAGAAGCAGGCCAGGGACACGGATGAGCAGGGCAGGGGCAATGAGCTCACCGAATCGGTGGCTCAGGCGGGCCGTAAGAAGAGGGGGCTGTCCAGCCGTAGTGCGACTCAGGCCGCGCCGTCGTCGCTGTCGATCATTTTGCGCAGCAGGTACAAGATGGCCACGCGCTCAGCGGCATTGAGGCTGCCCATGCTCAGTTCACTGATCTGCCGGGCGCAAGGGATCATCGCATCGAGCAATGCCGCACCGCTGTCGGTGAGCGTGACGATCACCTTGCGCCGGTCTCCCGGGTCTGGCGAGAGCTGCACCAGTTCACGGGCTTTAAGGCGCTCGACGATGCCGCGAATGGTCGCCTGGTCCACGGCCGTGGCCTTGATCAACTCGGCCTGAGAGCTGGGGCCATGGTCGCGCAGGGCGCACAGGGTGACGAATTGAATGGAGGTCAACTGTGGGTCGCACGCCTGCTGCTGGAAGATCGCCGTGTGCCGCTGGTAAGCCTTGCGCAGTAAGTGGCCCACCTGTTCGGTAACGTCGTAAGGGGCGGTGTCGTGGAGGGGGCTGCTGGGGGAAGTCTTGTTCGGCATGGGAGGGCTTGGGCTGGTGGAAAGGAGCTGGCCGGCCGCCAATAGCGGAGCGCCCGGCCAGTATAACCGTTATCGCGCCAGTGATTGCTGGGGCGCGACCACGTCCCCGGCCATGACCACGGCCTGATCGTCCAGGTAGATGTCGCAATTGCGCAGCGGGATGTCCAGGTGGCAAGGGGTCTTGCGCTTGCCGCCCACCTCGGTGTTCGGGCCCGTGGAGAACAGGAAGTTGCCATAGAACGCCCGTGCATCCATGCACATCCCGTCGTTGCGGTCGTGCAGGCCCATCGCGGTCCACTGGGCGCGCGGTTGCAAGCCCCAGCCGATGTGCGAGATGCCGTAGACCTCCGGGTCGTTGAAGTACTTGAGGTAGTCGCGCAGGTACTCGGCCTCGAAGCCGCCATGAATGCCGGTGATAAAGCCCTTTTCAATCTCGAGCGTGATGCGCTCACGGCAATAGTTCTTGAACGGCAGGATGATGTCGCCTACATCCAGGACCAGCGTGCCCTCGGCGCTGTCCTCGTTCGGCCAGGTGAACAGGAACCCGCTGGGCCAGTGATCCCAACGCCCTGGCTCGTCGGCGTAGCCGTACTCGGTGACTGCCGGGTACTGGCCGAGCGGTGCATGGAAGTCGCTGCCGGCCCTGGATCGCACATGCATGCTGCGCGCCTGCTTGAGCAGGGTTTCGGCAGCCAGTACCCGGCGCTTGTCGTCCTCGTTGGGCAGCATGCGCGCCAGCACTTCGGCGGGTTCCACTGCCAGCAGAATGCGGGTGCCAGTCTTGAGAATCTGCTCCTGCTCGGGGGAGTGCAGAAGCATCATCGTGTCGACGATCAGGTCGGCGGCCTCCAGCGCGCGCTGCGCCGCCAGGTTGCCGGTGAGTGCCGTGTCGCCGCAGTAGGCGGTCATGTCACGGCCCATGGCGGTGGGGTGATTGAATGCCGGCAATTCCACGGCGTAGACCTTCGCCCCTAGTCGCTGCGCCGCTTCCATCGCGGCATTGACCGTGCGCGGATCGGAGTAATGGCTCTTGAGGACGGCAACGCTCTGGGTGTCGTCCACTCGGGACAGCTTCAGTACGTGCTCGAACATCTGGGTCAATTGTGCATTGCTCACCGGCATCGTGGTTTCTCCTGGGCGGTCTCTGGCGGAATAAAGCGGTGCACCATCGCAGTGCTCGACGCTTTGTCATGGTGCAAAACAATAGTGTGTACACCATAACTGATTTGATGAAAACGCATTCATTGGATCGACGCAAGTGATCTTTAGAGCGTTACCATTCAACCCAATCCCCCGTTAATCGGTAACATTCTGATCTTTTTGAGTTTCGATCGCTTGTTTGAAAATATTTTCATGGGCCTATTCCTAAGAGCCATTTAAAGTGTATACGCTGTAAATGACTCGCGGCTATGCCGCTTGCCACACATCAGAACAACAGGAGACTCTCCATGCGGGGAAGCCAAAAAATCGCAATCGTCGGCGCGGGTTTAGGTGGGGCGGCAGCGGCAACGTTGCTGCAGCAGGCCGGCTTCGATGTCGAGGTGTACGAACAGGCCCCGGCGTTCACCCGCCTGGGTGCCGGTATCCACATCGGCCCCAACGTCATGAAGATCTTTCGGCGGATGGGGCTGGAACAGAAGCTGGAGCTGATGGGCTCGCACCCGGACTTCTGGTTCAGTCGCGACGGTCAGAGCGGCGATTACCTCTCGCGCATCCCACTGGGTGAGCATGCTCGCCGCGAATACGGGGCGGCCTACATCACCATCCACCGGGGGGACTTGCATGCGCTGCAGATCGACGCCATCAAGCCCGGCACCGTGCACTTCGGCAAGCGCCTGGAAAAGATCATCGACGAGGGTGATCAGGTGCGTCTGGACTTCGCCGATGGCACCCACACGGTCGCGGACATCGTCATCGGAGCCGACGGCATCCACTCCAAGATCCGCGAAGAATTGCTCGGTGCCGAAGCGCCGAACTACAGCGGCTGGGTGGCGCACCGTGCGCTGATCCGTGGGGTCAACCTGGCGCAGCATGCCGACGCATTCGAGCCCTGCGTCAAGTGGTGGTCCGAAGACCGGCACATGATGGTCTACTACACCACGGCCAAGCGCGACGAATACTACTTCGTGACCGGTGTGCCCCACGAAGCGTGGGACTTTCAGGGCGCCTACGTGGACAGCAGCCAGGAAGAAATGCGCGCTGCCTTCGAGGGCTATCACCCCACCGTCCAGAAGCTGATCGATGCTACCGAATCGATCACCAAGTGGCCGCTGCGCAACCGCAACCCGCTGCCGCTCTGGAGCCGTGGGCGTCTGGTGATGCTCGGCGACGCCTGTCACCCGATGAAACCGCACATGGCCCAGGGCGCCTGCATGGCCATCGAGGATGCGGCCATGTTGACCCGCTGCCTGCAGGAGACCGGTTTGTCGGACCACCGCACCGCCTTTGCCCTGTACGAGGCCAACCGTAAAGAGCGAGCCTCGCAGGTACAGTCGGTGTCCAACGCCAACACTTGGCTCTATACGCAGGAGGATCCGGCCTGGGTATACGGCTATGACCTCTATGGCCAGCCGCTCAAGAGCGGGGAGGCCGCATGACTACCTTCCTCAACGGCGGTCATGTAAGCGCCAATGGCATCCGTCAGCATTACCTGCGCTATGGCGGCAAGGGGCATGCGCTGATCGTGGTGCCGGGGATCACCAGCCCGGCCATCACCTGGGGGTTCGTCGCCGAGCGCCTCGGCCAGCACTTCGATACCTACGTGCTGGATGTGCGCGGGCGCGGTTTGTCGTCAAGTGGCCCTGATCTGGACTATGGCACCGATGCCTGTGCCAGCGACATTCCCGCCTTTGCCGCCGCGCTGGGCCTGGACAGTTATCACCTGATCGGCCACTCGATGGGCGCACGGTTTGCGATTCGTGCCGCTGCCAACGGCGCGCCAG
This sequence comes from Pseudomonas sp. SGAir0191, assembly GCF_002812565.2. Lineage (NCBI taxonomy): Bacteria > Pseudomonadati > Pseudomonadota > Gammaproteobacteria > Pseudomonadales > Pseudomonadaceae > Pseudomonas > Pseudomonas sp. SGAir0191. Next base: position 3,019,933 of record NZ_CP025035.2, on the reverse strand, counting down.
GCCTGCAGAAGCTGGTGCTGGTCGACCCACCGGTATCCGGGCCAGGGCGCCGCGCTTACCCAAGCAAGCTGCCCTGGTATGTCGACTCCATTCGCCAGGCCAGCCTGGGTATGAGTGGCGAGGACATGCGCAGCTATTGCGCCACCTGGAGCGACGAGCAGCTGGCGTTGAGAGCCGAGTGGCTGCACACCTGCTACGAGCCTGCGATCGTGCGGGCCTTCGACGACTTCCATGAGGTGGACATCCATCAGTATCTGCCCGCCGTACGCCAACCGGCGTTGTTGATGGTGGCTGGGCGCGGCGGGGTGATCGAGCCGTGCGACATCGCCGAAATCCGTGAGCTCAAGCCAGACATTCAGGTCGTACAGGTTGCCAACGCTGGCCACATGATCCCCTGGGACGATCTCGATGGTTTCTTTGCCGCATTCGGCCTTTTCCTCGACCGATCCGTTGCCTGAAGGAGCACCAGACATGACCACGCTATACCGCATCGGCCAGATCGTGCCGAGTTCCAACACCACCATGGAAACCGAGATACCGGCGATGCTCAACGCGCGCCAAGCCATCCGCCCGGAGCGCTTTACCTTTCATTCCAGCCGCATGCGCATGAAGCAGGTGAGAAAGGAAGAGCTGGCGGCCATGGATGCCGAGTCCGACCGCTGTGCGGTGGAGCTGTCCGATGCCAAGGTCGATGTACTGGGCTACGCCTGCCTGGTGGCAATCATGGCCATGGGCCTTGGCTATCACCGGCAATCCGAACAGCGCCTCAGGCAGGCGACTGCCGACAACGACGCACTGGCGCCGGTCATCACCAGTGCCGGAGCGCTGGTCGAAGCCTTGCATGTGATGAAGGCCAAGCGCATCGCCATCGTCGCCCCGTACATGAAGCCGCTGACCGAGCTGGTGGTGAACTACATCCGCGAAGAAGGCTTTGAGGTGCAGGACTGGCGCGCCCTGGAGATTCCCGACAACCTGGCCGTAGCCCGTCACGACCCCGCCAACCTGCCAGGCATCGTAGCCGGCATGAACCTTGAAGGGGTGGATGTGGTGGTCTTGTCGGCCTGCGTGCAGATGCAGTCGTTGCCGGCTGTGGCCAAGGTCGAGGCACAGACCGGCAAGCCTGTGGTGACCGCTGCCATCGCCACCACCTACGCCATGCTCAAGGCGCTGGACCTGGAAGCGGTGGTACCAGGTGCCGGTGCCTTGCTGTCGGGCGCTTATTGAAATCGGGAGGCGGACATGAGCGAGGCACAAAGTGCTCGGGACAACTATCAGGGTGTATGGGGGCAGCGTATCGGCTTTGGTCGCGCACCGGCGCTGCTGATGATCGACTTCATGCAGGGCTACACGACGCCGGGGGCTGCGCTGTACGCCCCAGGCGTCGTCGCGGCAGTGGAACAGGCCGCAGACCTGCTGGCGCTAGCCCGCGATTGCGGCATTCTGGTGGTGCATACCAACATCCGCTACCAGCCTCCGCATTTTGTCGATGGCGGTGTCTGGGTGCGCAAGGCGCCGGTGATGAAGGACATGGTCGAGGGCAACCCCTTGGCTGCGTTCTGCGAGGCCGTTGCCCCACAGCCGGAGGAGTTGGTGCTGAGCAAGCAGTACGCCAGCGCTTTCTTCGGCACCAGCCTGGCGCCGCTGCTGCACGCCCAAGGGGTGGATACCGTGATATTGGCCGGCTGCTCCACCAGCGGTTGCATCCGCGCCAGCGCGGTCGATGCGATGCAGCATGGCTTTCGAACCATCGTGGTGCGTGAATGTGTGGGTGATCGCCATGATGACCCGCACCACGCCAACCTGTTCGACATCGACAGTAAGTACGGCGATGTGGTTTCCCGCCAGGAAGCGATGGCGCAATTGAGGCAATCGACCGGCTGACACCGGCAGGGGGCCTACCCAATAACAATCGAGGAACGGTGCCGGAAGCACGTTCATGATCGCCTGCTGTCCGGGTGGTCGCCCCGCAGGAGCACTCGGGGTTTTTTCAGACGTGGCCTGGGCACGTCGCGTGTAGCGCGCGACGGTACTGGTGCGTCGAAAACTGCTGGCCTTAAAAACAACCACAAAGTCGCCCGCCAGGAGACAGGAAATGCCAATTGCGAATGCAACCACGGTCCACAGCGACATCGATCAGGGCACCAAAGCGCTGTACAGCAAGATCACCTGGAGGCTCATTCCCTTCCTGTGCTTTTGCTACCTTGCCGCCTACCTGGACCGTATCAACGTCGGCTTCGCCAAACTGCAGATGCTCGAGGATCTGCAGTTCAGCACTGCCGCCTATGGCCTGGGTGCCGGGCTGTTCTTCGTCGGCTACATCATTTTCGAGGTCCCCAGCAACCTGATCCTGCAGCGCGTCGGCGCCAAGCTGTGGATCGCCCGCATCATGATCACCTGGGGGCTGTTGTCGGCGTGCACCATGTTCGTCAGCACCACCACCCAGTTCTATATCCTGCGGTTCCTGCTCGGGGCTGCCGAAGCAGGCTTTTTGCCAGGGGTGCTGTTCTACCTGACCATGTGGTACCCCACGTACCGGCGTGGGCGCATCATTGCCCTGTTCATGATCGGGCTGCCGCTGTCGAGCGTGATTGGTGGACCGATCTCGGGCTGGATCATGGGGCATTTCGATCAGGTGCATGGCCTGCATGGCTGGCAGTGGCTGTTTTTGCTGGAGGCGATCCCCAGCGTGCTGCTCGGCATTCTGACCTTCTGGGCCTTGCCCAATCACTTCCAGCAGGCCAAGTGGTTGTCCAGCGAAGACAAGGCTCAGCTGGCAGCAGACCTTGCCGCGGACGATGCAGAGGGCAAGGACAGCAAGCACAGTTTCCGTGACGGGTTCTTCAACCTCAAGGTGTGGATGCTTGGCGGTATCGATTTCTCGATCCTGCTCAGCGCCTACGCAATGGGCTTCTGGATGCCGACCTTCATCCGCGATGCAGGGGTGAGCGACACGTTCCACATCGGCCTGCTCACTGCCATCCCGAGCCTGGCCGCACTGGCCGGCATGCTGATGATCGGCGCCAGCTCCGACCGTCACCGTGAGCGTCGTTGGCACATCATCGTCCCATTCATCGTCGGCGCCATCGCCATGGCCAGCAGTACATTGTTCAGCCAGAACCTGGTCATGACCGTATTCCTGTTCGCAGTCGCCTCGGCCGCGATCATTGGTGCGGTGCCGGTGTTCTTCAGCCTGCCGGCGACCTTCCTCAAAGGGACCGCGGCCGCCACCGGGTTTGCCCTGGCCTGTTCGGTGGCCAACATCGCCGGGCTGGTCAGCAACTCGCTGATGGGCCTGGTCACCGACTGGACCGGCACTTCCCACGCGGCGCTGTGGGTGTTCGCTGGCTGCCTGCTCCTGAGTTGCTTCCTGGTCATCGCCCTGCCAGCGAAGCTGGTCAACCGCTAGCAGTCCGGCGCTTCACGCCCGATAGGGCAGGCGGGCTGGTGCCGGCCTGTCCACACCCATTCTCGATGCAATCTGCAGGTCAGCGGGCGTTCGTCTGGCCGGTGGATTGCTGTTGCCCGACATTCAGGAATCGCCCCATGCACGTTTGCACTGCACCGCGTTTTTTCCCGAAAGCACGCCTGGCCGGCGGCTGCATCGCAGCCGCGCTGTGTACCGAGGCACCGGCTGAAGAGGTCGGTTTTATCGAAGGCGCCCGTGCGACCGTCCAGGCTCGCAATTATTTCTTCAGCCGAGACTACGCCGATATCAAGGGGGCGAGCACCCAATCGCGCACTCAAGAGTGGGCGCAAGGCTTCATCCTCAACGCCAGTTCAGGTTATAGCCAGGGCGTCTTAGGTGCCGGTGTCGATGTGATCGGCCTGTTGGGTTTCAAACTCGACAGCAGCCCTGAACATGCACGCTCAGGCCTACTGCCAAGCCTTGACAGCGGCACGTCCGCCGACCAGTACAGCCGCGTGGGCGCGGCGCTCAAGTTCAAGGTTTCCCAGACTGAGTTGAAGGTGGGCGAATTGATGCCCAATCTGCCTGTGTTGCTGTTCAGCGACCTGCGCCTGCTGCCGCCGACCTATCAGGGCGCAATGCTGGAGTCGCACGAATTTGCGGGGCTGACGCTCAGTGCCGGCCAATTTCGCTCCACCAGCCTGCGCGATTCGTCAAACAGTCAGAAAATGTATGCGCTGGTCAACGACCCCATCAACCCCGCGCGGTTGGCCCGCTTTACCAGTGACCGCTTCAATTACCTGGGCGCCGACTATGCCTTCAACGACAACCGCACCAGCGTGGGGGTCTGGCAGGCGCAACTGCAGGACATCTATCAGCAACGGTTCTACAGCCTCAAGCACGCCGAACCCCTGGGTAACTGGACCTTGGGTGTGAATGCCGGCTATTTCCAGGCGCGCGAGGATGGGCGCAAGCTTGCCGGCAACTATGACAACCATGCGCTGTTCAGTCTGTTCTCGGCAAGAACGGGCGGGCATACGTTTTACGTGGGCTACCAGCAAATTGGCGGTGAGGACGGTTTCATCCAGGTGGGCGCCAACACCAACCCAATGGGTAATACCCTGCCGACCTACGAGTTCTCAGCGCCAGGAGAGCGTTCCTGGCAGGTGCGGCATGACTACAACTTCGCGGCATGGGGGATCCCCGGGCTGACCTCGACATTGCGCTACGTACAAGGCCGGGATGTCAAAACCGGGCTGGGCTTTGACGGGCGCGACCGCGAGCGCGACCTGGACCTGGCCTATGTGGTGCAAAGTGGGCCGCTGGAGGGGCTCGGCGTGCGCGTGCGCAATGTGATGGCTCGCTCCAATTACCGAACCGATATCGATGAGAACCGCGTGGTGCTCAGCTATACGGTCAAGCTGTTCTAGAGGCTGTAGCGCACGACCAAGCGAGTGCGCAGAACGATGAGCTCAGGCGTGCACCTGGCCGGCTATAAGCGACCAGGCGTACAGCTGCGCTCAGGTGCGGCGTGAGGGAGGTCTTATGAGATTAATTATCATATGAGGATGATTATGATGTAGATTTGCGCGCACGGATTTTTACGCGCAAGGAGTCAGCCCGCAATGCCCCCGTTCATGTCCCACCCCACCACAGTCACCCTCGGCCTGTACGCTTGCTTGATCTGCCCTCCATCCTTCGCCGATACCCAGGCAAGACGAGACGACGCCGTGCTCGAGCTGGGCGCAACCGATGTGATTGCCACTGGCCTTGGCAGTGTCACCGAACACAGTGGCTCCTACACCACCGGTAGCATGAGCGCAGCCACCCGGCTGAACCTCTCGATCAAGGAGACACCCCAGTCGGTCTCGGTCATATCCCGCCAGCAACTGGACGACTTCCAGCTCAACAGCCTGTCCGAGGCCATGGCTCACGTCACGGGGGTCACGGTACAACGCAATGATTCGGAGCGACCGAGCTATTACACGCGTGGTTACGCAATCAACAATTTCCAGATCGATGGCATGCTCAACACCTTCTCGGGGCTCAAGTCCGACTCGGACACCATCATCTACGATCGAATCGAGGTCGTGCGTGGGGCCACCGGCCTGACCACAGGCGCCGGCGATCCCTCGGGGACCATTGCAATGGTTCGCAAGCGCCCGACGCACGCGTTGGCAGTAAAGAGTGGCGTGAGCGGGGGCAGTTTCGACAATTATTACAGCTACCTGGACGTCGGTGGCCCGCTGGGCTGGGACGGCCGTCTGCGCGGACGCACCGTGCTGGCGTACCGTGACAACAAGTCATTCATGGACAAGTACGCCACCCAGCGAGAAGTGGCCTACGGCGTGCTCGAAGCTGACCTGACCCCAAGCACCGTGCTGGCGGTGGGGTATGACTATCAGAACAAGCATGTGCAAGGGTCATCATGGGGCACGGTGCCGTTCTGGAACGCCGACGGCAGCAAAGCCAACTTGCCCCGTTCCACCAACCTGAGTGCCCCCTGGTCTTCCTGGCCACTCAAAGACCAGACGGTGTTCGCTACCCTCGATCAGTACCTGGGCAACGACTGGGTCATGAAAGTGGCGTACACCCACCGGCAAAGCGACAGCGACGGGAAAGTCTACTATGGGGGCAATGGTTTTCCTGAGGCCGACCGTAGTGGCATGAAAGCCTGGTACTCGCACTTCGGGGGCTCCGAGCAGATGGACGCGCTGGACTTCAACCTCGCCGGCTCTTTCCAATTGTTGGGCCGCAGCCATGATTTCATGATCGGTTACGGCGAGTCGCGACGACGCGACAGTGAACCCTATCGCCTTGGTCTACCGGTACCCGACGGTTACGAAAATATTGCGGATTGGAAGTACATGGGGACCACCCCTACGTTCTACGACCTCGAAACCGGGCTCGACAGCTCGCGCTCCAGCATTCGTCAGAAGGCCGGCTACATTGCAACACGCCTGAACCCTACGGATCGCCTGCATATCGTGATTGGCAGCCGCTACGGCAGTTGGCAGACGCAGCAGCGGGAGTGGGATTACGGTGATGCCCTGGAAGTCGTCGGTCAGTCTACTACCAAGCAGATCCAGAATGATCAATGGACGCCCTATGCCGGCTTACTCTTCGATCTGACCGACCAGTTCACCGCCTATGTCAGCTATACCGATATCTTCAATCCGCAGACCGTGAGGGACGTCAACAAGCAGTACCTTGAGCCTATCGTAGGCAAGGTCTATGAGGTGGGACTCAAGGGCAGCCTGTTCGCTGAACGCCTGAACCTGAGCACGGCAGTGTTTCGCAGCAAGCAGGACAACGTGGCGGAACAGGACGACTCTGTGCCGCCCAATGGCAACGAAGTGTTTTACAAAAGCGGTGGCAAGGGCGTAGTTGTCGAAGGCTTCGAAGCTGAAGTTGCAGGCGAGGTGATGACCGGGTGGCAGATGAGCCTGGGCTACAGCTATACGCATGCAGCCACGGCCGAGAAAAAGCGAAAGAACACCGAGCAACCCTTGAACCTGGTGCGCTTGTCCAGCACCTATGCCCTAACCCCAGCATTGACCGTGGGGGCAAGCCTGGACTGGCAGAGCGACAATTTCAGGCTGGCCAACCGACCAGTGGGGCGCGACGGTGATCGAATCATCACGGCCAAGGATGAGATCGGCCAGAAGGCGTTTTCGGTGGTTGGGCTGATGGCGCGCTATCAGATCGATGAGCACCTGAGCGCTTCGGTCAACGTCAAGAACCTGTTCGACGAGCATTACTACAACAACGTCGGCTTCTACAACGGCGTGTACCACGGTGAGCCACGCACGATGATGGTCAGCCTGGATTGGAGGCTCTGAGACCATGTGCTAGCCCGCAGCGCCCACCACCCGCGCGCTCGGCGAACGGGCGGTGGGCGCTGCTCAGACCAGGCCTTTACTCAGCGGCCTGGTCCACTGCCGGCTCGACTGCAGCCTCGCCCTGTTCTGCAGGCGCTGCGGTCTGTGCCTTGGCCTGGGCCCGCTTGCGGCGTTCCTGGTTACGCTGTTGGGCTGCCTGACGCTTGGCATGGATCGCCTGGGCGGCAGTCACCACGCCTGCCGGCTGGCCGTTAAGGTCCAGGCGCGGGGCGTTTTCCACCATGCTGGTCCAGTAGCGGTTGCCCCGGCACCAGGTGGAAATGCCCAGCTTCAGTTGCTCACGGGTGATGCCCAGCAACTCCAGGTGTTGCTCGGCATCCTTGAAGATGCCTTCCTTGAGCGGCACCTTCGGCGCAGGGTTGACGGGGAAGGCCAACGGGAAGTGCTTCTGCAGGGGCCAGATGGCGGCCACTGCCGGGTCCAGTTCGCGCGGCTTGGTCTTCTGGGGCGGCTTGCGCTTGGCCGGCGCTGGGGCGCTTGCCTGTTGCTGCTCTTTTTCAGCCCGCAGGCGATCCCGTAGCGCTGCCAGTTGTTCAAAGCTCATCGTTCAATTCACTGCTTCAAGGTTGATTGCGTGGTGCAAGGATATGCGATGCAGCCCCGGTGAGCAGCCCAAAAGGCACAAATCGTCGCTTTTTTTACAGAAACCCACGACGGCCTTGCTCCAGGGCAGCGGTATTTGCGTCACACAATGGCGCAAATACCTGCCCCACGGGCACGGTGCAAGCTTTCCCAACAGGCCGCAGCCCTTCTGTCATCAAGCCCTAGACCTTGAACTTGGCGACCATCGCGTTCAGGTCTACAGCCAGGCGTGACAACTCCTGGGCGGCGGCGCTGGTCTGGTTCGCGCCGGCCGAGGTCTGCATCGCCAGGTCCCGGATGTTCACCAGGTTTCGATCCACTTCGCGGGCCACCTGGGCCTGCTCTTCGGAGGCGCTGGCGATCACCAGGTTGCGTTGGTTGATGGACGAAATGGCTTCGGCAATCGTGTTCAGTGCCTGGCCGGCGGATTGGGCGATTTCCAGAGTACCTGAGGCGCGCCCCTTGCTGGCGTGCATGGCCCCGACTGCAGACTCGGTGCCCGACTGGATGCCTGTGATCATGCCTTCGATCTCGGCGGTCGATTGTTGAGTTCGGTGCGCCAGCGCCCTGACTTCATCGGCGACCACGGCGAACCCGCGGCCGGCTTCACCGGCGCGCGCAGCCTCGATGGCAGCGTTGAGCGCAAGCAGGTTGGTCTGGCCTGCAATCGAGCCGATGACATCCAATACCCGGCTGATTTCGTTGGCGCTGGTGGCCAGCTGTTCGATTTCCTGCGAAGTGGTCGTGACATCGCCAACGAGCTGACCAATGGACTGCAGCGCATCGTTGACCCGTTGCTGACCCTCACGGGTGGTCTGGTCTGCACCTTTGGAGGCATCGGCGGTGTTGACGGCATTGCTGGCCACTTCCTCCACCGCTGCGGTCATCTGGTTCACCGCCGTGGCAGCCTGGTCGATTTCGGCGCTTTGCTGATGCAGGCCGCGGCTGGTGTCTTCGGTCACCGTGAACAGCTCTTCGGACGCCGAGGCGAGCTGGTCGGAGGCGGCAGCGATGCCGGCAATCGTCTCGCGCAGGCTGTCTTTCATTCTGGACAAGGCGTGCAACAACAGCGCGGGCTCGTCGCTACCCGTCACCTTGATGACCTGGTTGAGCTCACCCGAGGCTACCCGCTCGGCGACGGCCACCGCTTCGCTCAAAGGCCGCACGATGCTGCGGGTCAGCATGATGGCCAGCGCGATCATCAGTACGATGATGCCGACGATCGTCGCCGTGATAATCGAGAAGGACTGCTCATAGGCGTCAGTACTGACCTGGGAGGCGTTGGTTGCGCCGTTGGAGTTGTATTGGGTCAGCTCGATCAGCGACTTCATCATCGCGTCGGCATAATTGGCCAATTCACCATTGACCAGGCGAGTCGCTTCTGCAATGTCGTTTCTGCGTACGGCGTCAAGAATTGCGTCCTGCAACGTATGGTAGGTCGCGCTTCTGGCCAGAAAGGCGTCGTACAGGGCTCGGTCTCGTTCCTCTGTCGCCGTCGCCTTGTACGTTTCGATTTGTTCCTGGTAGTGCTTGGAGATTTCCGCGATCTTGTCCAGAGTCGCGGCCCTGGCGCTGGGGCTTTCTTCCAAAACGCTGCGCAAGGTCAGTGCTCGGGCGCGGCCCAGGTTCATGCTGACCTCGTCCAGCAGCATGATTGAGGGTAACCATTCGGTGCGCACTTCGTCAGTGGCCTTGTCCATCGTGTGCATGCGGTACAACGATGCCAGCCCCAGGATCAGTACGAGGAGGGCGACCAGCGTGAAGATGACCGCCGCGCGTGTGCCAATTTTCAAGTTCCGAAAATACATGTGTAGCTCCTTGGTGTAGCAATGCTTGCTAGGCTAAGCAAGTCCAGCAGGGTGACCGTGGTAATAAGGCTGCAGCCCTCTCGTTGAAACAGCTATCGGCACCTTGGGCAATAAACTTTAAGAATAAACATGAGCAGTCTACGAACGGCGCAGTCCGCCATCCGATCGCTCAGTTGAGTGACTTTCAGTAAGCAGAGAGCCTATTTATTTCGTTACCGCGCAGTGCTGTTCAGGTAACAATTTCTTTCGCATTGATCTGGATCAATCAAATGTTGATCAGATCGACCGCAGGTCTTCGAAGTCTTCATTAACCCAGGTTCGGTTGAAGGCAGGCGAGTGCCGGCCTCTTGCTGTGAGCTTCAGGAACCACGGGCAGCCCCGACCCTGTTGGAGGCCGGGGCCAGGGGGGCTATTGCAGCGTCTCAGGCTTAAACGCACCCGGTAGTTGTGCCAGTGTGGTTTCGATTCGCGCTATCGATACCGCCAGTGCGTTTGCTTCATCGTGCTTGCCTTCGCCTGTGAGCTTGTCCCGCTCGCGGCGCAGGTTCAGCAGGGTTTTTTGAAGTCTCAACGCCGGCCCATTGTAGTCGTCCATATAGTTCTCTTAACGAATAGCGTCCTTGCTGTTGTAGGAAAGGCTGACCGTAACAGCTCAGATCCATCCCATAAACTGATCTTTCATACAGCGGAAATGAAGTCCGAGGAAATCTCCTACATTACGCGACAAATATTCCTACAAAAAGGCCGCAAGGCAGCAACTTCCACAGCTTCTGCTAGGCTCGGAGGTTTCCGGCCAAGGAGAGACCTGTGCATTTCATCGTGATCGAGCGACATCGCAGTGCTTACCGACGCCCCCTTCGTTTCGCTCAAGGCACGCTGCTGGAAGTGGGCCCGCGTTACGAGAGTGAGCCGGGCATGCGGGACTGGTACTTGTGCAGTTGCACGGGCCAAGAGCCGGGTTGGGTACCGGAGCAGCTTATTGAACGCCTGGACTTCAATCAGGGTAGGGCGTTGGATCACTATTGCGCCCATGAGCTGGATGTGGACCCGGGTCAATTGGTGCAGCAGTTGCATCTGCTCAACGGCTGGCTGTGGTGTCGTCGTCACGGGGATGGGGAGCTGGGGTGGTTGCCTGCCAGCAAGCTCCAGCAACTGATATGAACGTAAGCGAACCAGCGGCGGGATGGACGGGTACGAAGGGTGCCTGCCCTTCATCTGATCTGCTTTTTTTCTACAAACCTGAATCTGTAACCGTATCAGTGAAAAACGGAAAATGACGTCATTCCGTATCACACTGTCGAGGTTTCAATGAGCAAGCTGGCGCTGTTCCTGGGTGGTTTCCTGCTGTTGACCATCATGATCGGGCTGCTGGGAACCATTCCTCCCAGTTGATCGCATGAGCGTTTCCCTCTTTCCAGCCCGCCGGGTTCCATTGCTCAGGCGGGCTTTTGGTTTGTGCCGCAGCCCAGCGCTGCTCACCTGTCATTCTTCAAGCCTGGTGTCTTCACAGCCCCCGCTGTGCACGGCTCATTCGTTCAAGGGTCGAAGTGGGATAAGTCGTTCTCCAGGCTGGGAAATCTGTCCACAGAAAAAGTGGGTAGGTCTGTGGATAACGTGCTGCAACCCAAGCGCCCGGCGGGCTCCGTTAAATTGAGCAGAAATTGAGCAACATTTTGTCTGGCTTTTGGACTGCCTGATCGAGCGTCGCCGTCGCACAGGGGCCTTGCTCAAATCGCCTGAGCGGCCGGCTTGACGTGCCGGCGATAATCTTGATTTGCCGGGTGAAGCTACTGATTTCAATGAGCGCACAGCGATAGGCTTAAATGGCCCGACGCTGCGGCTCAGCTTGCTCCACCCGATTGCGTCCCTTCGCTTTGGCCAGGTAAAGCGCCTTGTCGGCGCTGGCCAGTAATGCGGTCAGATCAGGAGTCGGCATGCCTTCGTCGCAGCCTGCCAGACCGATACTGACCGTGATCTGCAAACGCTGCCCGGCTTGCTCCACCTGAAGGTCCTGAACGGCACGGCGCAGGCGCTCGGCCGTAAATTGCGCCCTGTCCGGTGCAAGCCCTGGCACGATGATCACGAACTCCTCGCCACCCATGCGCGCGAATACTTCGCCGCTGTGCAACTGCTCCTGCAACGCATCGGCGAACTGGCGCAGCACCTGGTCGCCAACGGCGTGCCCGTGGGCATCGTTGATGGACTTGAAGTGATCGATATCCAGCATCATCAGCGTCAGTGGCAGGAACTGCTGATGCTGACGACTTTCCAGCAGCGCGTTTGCACGCTGGGTAAAGGCGCTGCGGCTCAAGGTACCCGTGAGGTGGTCGGTGGTGGCCTGATGCGCCAAACGCGCAAGTAGGCTGCGATTGGCCTGGGTCACGCAGGCCACCACCAGCGGCCCCAGCACCAACATCGCGATGCCCAGGCGCGCTGACATCAGCGCCGTCACACCCGACTCGCTCTGCGGCACGCTGAAGTGCATAAGGCTCTGGGCAACGGCGACGATCAACGTGCTACCGGCGGTCAGCGTCAACAGCGAAACCAGAAAGGGCGAGTACGTCCAGGCACACCACAAAAGGGCGGCGATCGGAAACGCAATGGCGCCGGGGCCGCCGAACGCGATGCTGAACGTCAGCGACACCAGCATGACCAACAGCGGGGCGAGGCGAATCTTCTGGCTCCCGCCCCGCAACAAGGTACGCGCTGCCGGTGCGGTGAGCATCACCGGCAATACCAGCACCGCGGTGGAAAACTGCTCGCTGAACCAGGCCAGCCAGGTGCTGCGCAGGGACTGCTCGAACCAGGGCGCGGCCATCACCGAGGCCAGGCTCGCAGCCACTGAGGCCCCGGCCGCACAGGCGCCGAATACGCACAGCACCCCATGGGGCGTGCGCATGCGCCGATGCAGGCGCGGCAAGCGCGTAAGCAGTTGCCAAATGGTGATCACAACGCCCATGTTGCACAGGTTGAACCACAGCGCCGGCGCCAAGGCACTGGCACAGAGCAGGTCGGCGCCAACCATGGCCAACCACATCAGCACGAACCCGCACACTGTTGCCTGGCGGGGATAGCGCAGCAATACGCCTGCCAGTACCGCATTGACCGGCCAGAACAGAGACAGGGATTCGATCGGGCGAGCCAGGATGCCGCCAATGGTAAGCGCGAAGGTCAGGCTGAACAGTGCGGCGTAGGGCAACAAGCGCGATTGGGCTGGAAAAACCATGGGCTCGACCGGCAAGCGGAAACGATATCCAGGACGACCGCTGAACGCACCTGGGGCAATTGCGCATCAGTGTGTTGTTCCGGCTAGTTGATGTCAATCTGCCCAGCTGGAAGGTTTTGCGCGTGCCGCCAACCTCACAGCCCGAAGAACCACGGCACCATGACCACCGTGACCCCCATCACCAACAGCGTGAACGGCACCCCTATCTTCACGAAGTCCGCAAACCGATATTGCCCTGGGCCCAGCACCAGCGTGTTCACCGGCGAAGACACCGGCGTCATGAAGGCCGCCGAGGCCGCCAGCGCCACCGTCATCGCAAAGGGGTAGGGCGACATGCCCAGCTGCGCTGCGGTCGAGATGGCGACCGGCGCCATCAGCACCGCGGTCGCCGTGTTGGAGATAAACAGCCCGATCACAGCCGTGACCGCGAACAGGCAGGCCAGCATGGCGCTGGGCCCGGCGTCGCCCAGCACATTCACCAGCGCCCCGACTGCCAGGTCTATGCCACCGGTTTTCTGCAAGGCCTGGGCAAAGGGCAACATGCCCACGATCAGGATCAAACTTTGCCAATGGATCGAACGGTAGGCGCTGTTCATGTCGATGCAGCGGCCTGCGCCCATCAACAGGCAACCAATGAGCGCTGCTGTGACATTAGGGACCGCGCCACTGACCATCAAGCCAACCATCACCGCCAGGCTCAGCAGCGCCTGGGGCGCGCGCCGGCGAGCAGGTGCCACCAGATCGACCTCGGCCGGCAAGCTCAACACCAGAAAATCGCGCGGTTTGCCTTGTAGCTGGCGTACGGCCTTCCACGGCCCGACCACCAGCAGGGTATCGCCCAGACGCAGCTTTTCTTCGACCAACTGGTCTTGCACGGCCGCCTGGTCGCGCCGCAAGCCCACTACGTTAAGGTCGTAACGCGAGCGAAAGCCAAGCTCCAGGATGCTCTTGCCGATCAGTTGCGAGCCCGGCGGCAGGGACACTTCGGCCATGCCTACCTCCTGCGACTGGTCGATGAAGTAGGCGGCCTTGAAGTGCAAGGGTTCCAGTTGCATGGTCTGGCACAGGCTGCGCAGATCGTCGCGGTTGGCAAACAGGTCCAGCAGCAGCACATCGCCCTGGTGCAGCACGGTGTTGGAGTCTGGCGCAATAACGCGCGTGGTGAACTTGTGCTGACGTTCAATACCGATGACGTTGGCTCCGTGGCGGGTACGCAGCTCCAGCTCGCCCAGGGTATGGCCGATCAGCGGTGAATGGGGGCGAATGCGCAAGCGACGCTCGCGACCATTGAGCTTGTAGTCCAGAACCAGGTCCAGCAGCGTGCGCCGGGTCTCGACACGTCCGTCCTTGCGCACCTCGCCATTGAGCCAGTGTCGCGTCAGAAGCATGTAGCCCACACCTAGTACCAGGATCACCAACCCGAAGGGCGTGAAGCTGAAGAACGAGAAGCCTTGTTCACCATGGCGTACCAGTTCGCTGTGCACCACCACGTTGGGCGGGGTCGCCACCAGGCTGAGCATGCCACTGATCAGGCCGGCAAAACTCAGCGGCATCATCAGGCGGCTGGGCGAGAGCTTCAGGCGCGCAGCAATGCTCAGCACGACCGGTATGAAGATGGCCACTACCCCCGTGGAGCTCATGACCGAACCCAGGTCGGCCACCGCGACCATCAGCAGTACCAGTAGGCGCGCCTCGCTGTCGCCTGCCCGTTCGCTCATCCATTCACCGATGCGATAAGCGATACCGGTGCGCACCAAGCCTTCACCGATGACGAACAGGGCAGCGATGAGCACGACGTTCGGGTCGCTGAAACCTGCCAGCGCTTGGTCGATCGTCAGCACGCCCGACAGTGGCAACGCTACGATCACCAGCAGCGCTACGACATCCATGCGTGGACGGTTGACGATGAACAGCACAACGACAATGGCAAGCAGGGCCAGCACCCATGTCAGCTCTAGATTCATCGGGAGAGGTGTTCCTTCACACAGGGCACATGAACAATAGCCGGTAGTGTGCCACCTGAGCGTGTACGAGGTGTTGATGTATTGCAGTGTTTAACGAGGAGAGGCGATGCGGGGGCTTGCTCGGCGGGTGCCTGACACCCGCCGAGCAATGGGTCATTTGACGTGCTGGATGGCCAGAACCACGCCATTGGTCGTTTGTACGAGGACGTAGCGATCGCCCATGCGTACCCAATGGCTTTCTTTTTCCGGTGCCGGCAGGCCCTTGGCTTTCCAGTCCTTGATGGCCGCTTCGTCGCGCTTGTATTGATCCGGGGCTTTGTCGCCTTCTTTCAGTTCACGGTTGTGGGTGGCCGAATTCTGCACGCTATCGTCGGTGGACGTTGCTGCAGTGGCGACCATCGGCAGGCAGGGCAGGGCAGCGAGGAGCAGGTAGTGCAGTTTCATGGCGGTTTCCTTGTTGCGTGGTGTTTGTGCTAGGACAGCGAAAGTCGCACCACAATTCACTCGCGTCCATGCCAGTGCTAGAGTCGCCTCCTTCTTAATGATTTCGAGGATGGACCATGCGTGTGATTTTGCCCCTGGCCGCAGCCGTGCTGCTGGTCGGTTGTGCTTCTGCGACCATGGATGCGGCCCGCAGCGGCCAACCCACTACGCACATGAACTCGCGCAAGGCGCCTGAACGCGTTGCCCAGTGCATCCAGTACGGGTGGCAGGAAGAGCGCGTGTTCGGCCAGGACGCCAGCGGCTACCTGGAGCCGCGCAAGCAAGGCGGCTTTACGGTTTATACCCGCGAGGCCGAGACGTTCGTCGATGTCTACCCGCAGGACGGCGGTACGCGTATCGATTACTACACACAGAACGACAACGGCGTCTCGTTGCAGCGCCGGGCGGCGGCCGCAACCTGTCTCTGACGGGTAACGTGCGAGCCAGCGCTTTACACTTTTTTGCATCAGAACGCTGCCAGGTGTGTGGCATCGGCCGCTAGACTGCGGCATCGCCCATCGAGGATGTCGACGTGAACCCTTCACTACAGCTGAACCAGGCCAATTGGGACGAGCGCGCACCGCTGCACGCAGCCTCACAGGACTACCAGTTCGATCAGTACGTCCAACACCCTGCGCACCTGTCACAGACAGTTCAGTTCGACCTGCCGATGCTGGGCAATGTCGAGGGGCTGAGAGCGGTACACCTGCAGTGTCACGTCGGCACAGACACGCTCTCGCTTGCCCGGCTGGGCGCCGATGTGTGCGGCCTGGACTTCTCTGCGGCTTCCCTGGCGCAGGCCCAGCGGCTGGCGACCCTGTGCGCTACGCCCATCGACTACCATCAGGCCGATGTGTACGCCGCAGCCCTGGTGTTGCCAGCAGGTACGTTCGATCTGGTCTATACCGGCATCGGCGCCCTGTGCTGGCTGCCCCGTATTGCGCCGTGGGCACAAACCGTGGCGGCCCTGCTCAAGCCCGGCGGCCGGCTTTTCTTGCGCGAGGGGCACCCCATGCTCTGGGCGGTCAATGAGGGCCGTCAGGACCGCCTGCAGCTCGACTATCCCTACTTCGAATGTGAGCAGCCAACCGTGTGGCAGAGCGACGAGACCTATGTGGCCACCTCGCAGCGATTGACCAACACCCAGACCCATGAGTGGAATCACGGGCTGGGCGAGTTGATCACCGCGCTGATGGCCAACGGGTTGCAGCTGACAGCGCTGGTAGAACACCAAAGCGTGCCGTGGGAAGCGCTGCCGGGGCAAATGGCCAAGGGCCCGGACGGGGAGTGGCGACTGCGCGAGCAACCGGCCCGCCTGCCGTTGAGCTACACCCTGACAGCCGTCAAAACCTGATCAGGACAGATAGCCACCGTCGACGTTGAGCGCCGCCCCGGTCGTATAGCTGGAGGCGTCGCTTGCAAGGTACAGGACAGCCCCGGCCATTTCCTTCGGGTCTGCCACGCGTTTGAGGGGGATTTGCTGTAGCGCGGTATTGAGGATGGCTTCGTTTTTGACCAGTGCCGATGCAAACTTCGTGTCGGTCAGGCCCGGCAACAAGGCATTGCAGCGAATCCCGAACTGCGCACACTCCTTGGCAAACACCTTGGTCATGTTGATAACCGCCGCCTTGGTCACCGAATAGATGCCCTGGAACAGGCCAGGTGAAACGCCATTGATCGAGGCCACGTTGATGATGCTGCCGGCGCCGTGCTCGCGCATCAGCTTGCCTGCTTGCACCGACATGAAGAAATAGCCGCGAATGTTCACATCCACGGTTTTCTGGAATGCCGCCGGATCCGTGTCCAGCACATTGCAGAACTGCGGGTTGGTCGCGGCATTGTTCACGAGGATGTCCAGGCGTCCGAACTGCTCGCGTATACCGGCGAATACCTGCTGGATTTGCTCCAGTTCGCCGATGTGGCACGCCACTGCTGTGGCCTTGCCGCCGCCGGCGATGATGGCATCGGCAACGTGTTGGCAGCCCTCGAGCTTGCGGCTGGAGACGATCACATGTGCACCTTGCTGCGCCAGCAAGTGTGCAATCGCTTCGCCAATGCCTCGGCTGGCCCCGGAAACAAAAGCGATCTTGCCCTGAAGGTCGAACAGGTCGGTCTGCGGCATGCTGCTGGTCCCTTGTTGTCGTAAGGTGTGCTGGTGATCAGAGGCTGGACTTGGCAATGACCTGCAAGGTCATCTGCTCCAGCAGCCGGTTCATGTGAATGAACTGGGCGAAACGCTTGTCCTGGGTCTGGCCATGGAAATAACGGAAGTAGATCTGCTGGACGATGCCGGCCAGACGGAACAGACCGTAACAGTAGTAGAAATCGAAGTTGTCCAGGTCGACGCCTGCACGCTCGGCGTAATAGTCCACGAACTGGCGCCGGGTAAGCATGCCCGGCGCGTTGCTCGGCTGACGACGCATCAGTTGTACCGGCGCCGGGTCGTCTGCCTGGATCCAGTACGCCAGGCTGTTGCCCAGGTCCATCAGGGGGTCGCCCAAGGTGGCCATTTCCCAGTCCAGCACGCCAATGATGCGCATCGGGTTGTCGGCATCCAGGATGACATTGTCGAACCGGTAGTCGTTATGCACGATTGCAGGTGTGGCGTGGTCGGCAGGCATTTTCTCGCGCAACCAGGTTTTGACCTGCTCCCAGCGCGGGGCGTCGGGGGTCATGGCCTTGTCGTAGCGGCTGGCCCACCCTTCTATCTGGCGTTGCACGTAACCGTCCGGCTTGCCCAGGTCGCTCAAGCCGCAGGCGCTGTAGTCCACGCGATGCAAGTCCACCAGACGGTCAATGAAGCTTTTGCACAACGCCGTGGTGCGTGCAGCATCGAGATTAAGTGCAGTGGGGATGTCCGAGCGCAGAATGACCCCTTTGACGCGCTCCATGACGTAGAACTCACTGCCGATCAGGTGGCTATCGGTGCAGTACGCATAGGCCTTGGGGCAGTAGGGAAACCCATTGTTGAGCTGGTTGAGAATACGAAACTCACGCCCCATGTCGTGCGCCGACTTGGCTTTTTGCCCGAACGGCGGACGGCGCAAGACCAATTCTCGGTCAGCGTATTTGACCAGGTAGGTGAGGTTGGACGCACCACCCGGGAACTGGCTGACGGCGGGCGCACCGGTCAAGCCGTCAATGTGCGCCTTGAGGTAGCGGTCGATGGCTGCCAGGTCAAGCTCTTCGCCGGAACGTACTTGCGTGGACTCGTCGGTGAGCGTCATGGGTTTTCCTTATTCTCGGTCACGCGGACTATTTTGCAATCTAATGCTTGCGCTCGGTTGGGACAAGCGTCCCAGGTCGCTATTGGCCAGGGTGTTGCTGGTTGATCACCGCCTTTGATGCTTGCCGTGCCGGTATGCGCCGGACCAAAAAAAACCGAAGCCTTATGGGCTTCGGTTCAGGGTCATCCAGGGATGCTGCTCAGGATGGGAACAGTTCGCTGAGCTTCATCGACAGCATCATGTCGCCTTCCACGCGCAGCTTGCCGCCCATAAAAGCCTGCATACCGTCGGTTTCGCCGCTGACGATGCCCTTGAGTGTTTCGCTGTCCATTACCAACGTGCAGTTGGCGTCTGGATTCTCGCCTTCCTGCAGTTCGCAGGTGCCGTCCTTGACGATCAGGGCGTAGTGCTTGTCTTCATCGGTGATGTTGAAGCCGAATACCAGGTCCAGGCCTTGGGCAGCGGATGGGTTGAATTTCTCTTGCATCTTTTTGACGGCATCAGCTACGGAGGTCATGGCGCATTCCTTATAGAGTGATTTTCACGTCCCCGCAGGGACACAACAGGCCGGGCTCACCGGTAGGTGATGAGCTCCGGCGTCCTCAACAGTTGCACATGGGCTTGACTGTTGAAAGAAGCCAATGCCACGTCGCGGCCTCTGAACTTCAATTGGCTCAGCGACGTGTTGATTATCTGCCAGTTCAAGGCAAATGCCTGATCCGGGGTAATGCCTGAAACCAGGTGCAGCAAGGCGGCAATGGTGCCACCGGAGGTGAAAATGGCAATGTTGTCGCCACTGCCTGCGCTGTCCAGCACGCGGTTCAGCCCTTCGCGCACGCGGGCAGTGAACGCTTCCCAGGTTTCCAGCTTGTCGCTGCCATGGGTTCCTGCGTGCCAGCGTTGCACCATCAGCGCGAACAGGCGCTGAAATTCGCTGCGGTGCTGCGCGACGTTGCTCAGGATTGCTGGCGCGTTGGGCTCGTCTATCGACAAACCAGGTAACAGCGCACGGATCACCCCATCGGCGTCGAACTCGTTGAAAGCCGCGTCGGTCTCAACAGCCGGCACGGCGTTGCCACCGGCCTGCATTGCTTGAAGGGCGAGGCGGGCAGTGTCCTGCTGGCGACGCAGATCGCCCGCCACACATCGCTCCAGCCGTACCCCTAGCTGAGCAAGGTGCTCACCCAGCGCCTGACTCTGGCGCACGCCAACGGGCGACAGCACATCGTAGTCCTGTGCGCCGAAGGAGGCCTGGCCATGTCGAATCAGGTAGAGGTTGCCCACGAACGCTTCCGCCATTGAAGGTTGCTGCCGAGGTTAGGGTGCGGTGCACGGCGCTGTCAACGAAAAACATACAAGCGTTTGAAAAGGTCGTTTGAAAGGTATTGCCAGCGTTTACATCCCCTGGCAGCGCTTTAGGTGCACCGGTATGCTTGTACCATTCACGCGCCCTCTGGCGCAGCTATCGAAGGAGTCACCGTGGAGTTTCTTGCCGAATACGCAAGCTTTCTCGCCAAAACCGCCACCCTGGTCATCGCTGTTCTGATCGTGCTGTCGGCCATTGCCGGCTTGCGCGGTAAAGGGCGGCGCAAACCGGGTGGACAATTGCAGGTTACCCGCTTGAACGCGTTCTACAAGGACCTGCGCGAGCGGTTGGAATCAGGCCTGTTCGACAAGGCTCAGCTCAAGGCGTTACGCAAGCAGCAGGCCAAGGCCGAAAAGAAAACCCGCAAGGACACGGCAGGCGAAAAAGCCAGGGTCTTCGTGCTCGATTTCGACGGCGACATCAAGGCATCTGCGACTGAAAGCCTGCGCAACGAGATCACCGCACTGCTCACCCTCGCTACCCCTCAAGACGAGGTGGTGCTGCGTCTGGAAAGCGGGGGCGGGCTGGTGCATAGCTATGGCTTGGCTGCCTCCCAGCTGGCCCGCATTCGCCAGGCCGGCATCCCCTTGACGGTGTGCATCGACAAGGTGGCTGCAAGCGGCGGGTACATGATGGCCTGCATTGGCGAGAAGATCATCAGCGCACCTTTTGCGGTGCTCGGCTCCATCGGTGTCGTGGCACAGTTGCCCAACATCAATCGCCTGTTGAAGAAGCACGACATCGATGTCGAGATGCTGACTGCCGGTGAGTACAAGCGAACCCTCACCGTGCTGGGTGAAAACACCGAAAAGGGCAGGGAGAAGTTTCAGGAAGACCTGGATGTGACCCATCAACTGTTCAAGGACTTCGTCGCCCGCTACCGCCCCCAGCTGCATATTGATGAAGTAGCCACCGGTGAAGTGTGGCTGGGCATTGCAGCCCTGAACCGCAAGCTGGTGGATACGTTGCAGACCAGCGATGAATACCTCAGCGAGCGTGCGCGCAGTGCCAACCTGTTCCACCTGCACTTCGCAGAGCGCAAGAGCCTGCAGGAGCGTATTGGCATGGCGGCCAGCGGCACCGTGGAGAATACGCTGGTGGGGTTGTGGAGCAAACTTGGCCGCCTGCGCTAACACCTTGAACCTGCTGAAATTTTTTTTCGTTCAGGGGGTTGCACGGTTACGTGAATGTAGACATAATGGCGCCCATCGAAACGCAGCAAGCTTTAAAGGTGCGGTGTTTCGGGGAGATAGCGAAGCGTAAGCTGCTAGATCCTGACTTTGAGGCCGAGTAGCAAAGTGGTTATGCTCCGGATTGCAAATCCGTCTACGCCGGTTCGATTCCGACCTCGGCCTCCACCATTCGAAAGCCCCGCAGCCATTTAGGTTGCGGGGCTTTTTTAATGCCTATGGGTTTTGCCCTTCGGTTGCCATGGGTCGGATGTTGTTATTCATACCCAAGCCCGTGCAATTAAAAGATCAACGTTTGAACCCAGCATGATGTTGGGCTTCTTCGCTTCAAGCGGCAGGATTTTCCCGAGGCGTGCCCTTTGTTTCGAGTCATGAAAAGAAAAATCTCAAGGGCGCTGCGAAAGTGGGTCGTTTACCTTGTACTTGCAGGGCTGGCAGGCAACTCCAGTCGAGTGTTCGACCACTTGTCCGCCTTGAAGCCCTGGCGCGTGGCCAAGGGCTTTGCGGCGTATCTCATGACGACCCTGTAATACTGCTCTGCCGGCGCAGTGTGTCTACCCTTCAAACCAGTCGCTGGCCGGCAGCGTTCACGTCTGGTCGTTGGCCAAGGGCCCATGATGTAGCTAAGGTTCAGTACTCAACCCGCCCAAGGAACGTGCATGTGGTGGATCGGCCCCGAAAAATCCAGGTTCAAGATTCAGCGACGCATATCGGCCGTAGTTCTGGTATTGGCCGTGTTGTTTCTTGCCACTCAAATCGAAGCGTACATTCATGGCCAAGCCCCCCTGACAGACGTGCTGGGAGGACTGTTCCTGACCGCGCTGGGTGGCGGCATGCTTTACATGGCGGACAAGTGGTAACCCCGGTCATGTAAGGTGGCTGACGATACTGTATCTGCAACATCGAAGGTGCATGAGATCCGGACGTAGGTCCGCTCAAGGCGTCTGTTCGCACACCCAGTCCACGAAATTGCGAATCTTCGGTGAATCGTGACTCTGGGTTGCATAGGCCACGTAGTGAGCATCCGGGCTGGGTGCATAGTAGTGCAGGGGAATCAGCAAGGCGCCGCGCTGCAGTTCTTCTGTCACCATGAACCTGGGTACCAGGGCCACACCCAAGCCTGCGATCGCCGCGCGAATGCACAGGTCGAAGGTGTCGAACTGCGGGCCCCTGTAGCTGTTTCTGGACGTCATTGCCTGGGCGCCCAGCCAGTCATGCCACGCCTCGGGTCGCGAAACGCATTGCAAGAGCGTATGGCTGTGAATGTCATCGATAGCCTTCAGCGGCCGGTGCAGCAGCAGAGCAGGGGCGCACACGGGCACGACGTCTTCGCGAAACAGCTCGACGCATTGGGCGCCGGGCCAGGTGCCGCGTCCATAGAAGAATGCAACGTCCGCCTTGGCCTGCAACAGGTCGAATGGCTCCAGCTCATTGCGCACGCTTAGCCGTACGTGCGGGAACGCTGCGCTGAATGCCGGCAACCGAGGAATCAACCAGCGCGAGCCGAATGTCGGTTGGGTTGCGATTCTCAAGGTTTCTGCCTGGCCATCGAACGTCAGGATGAAGCGCGTCGAGATGTCCGTCTGGCTCAGAATCTTGCCGACTTCGCTCAGGTACAGCTCGCCCACGGCGGTCAGTTGCAAGCCGCCACGCAACCGATTGAACAGCCGGCGCTGCAACATCTGCTCAAGTTGAGCGACCTGCTTGCTGACGGCGCTTTGCGTCAGGTTCAGTTCACGGGCAGCGAGGGTGAAGCTGGCATGACGGGCAGTGGATTCAAAGCACTGCAGCGACATCATCGACGGAAGCAATTTCTTGTGCATGGCGTGCAGGCATCACCTAAAACTATGGCCAGGCAGGCCGGACGAGCCGCCTGGGCCAGGGCGGCTGGGCGGTCGGCCAATCTATGCGCTGGTCGCCGGGATTTCAAGCGCGTGCAGGCAGGACGCGATGGATTGCGCCTGGGCCTGGGCGTACAGAGTCGTCTCGTCGATCACGCGAGCGCCCAGCGCTGCCTCCAGCTGCTGCTGGTTACCTTGCGTCATGGCCTCGGCCTTGGCGCTTTCGCCGAGGTTGGACTGAAAGATCCCGGCAGCGCTCACAGGCAGGAAGTCCTCATACACCAATGGCTCGAAGCCGACCGCACCTTGTTCGATCAGTGCTTCCAGATTTGTCCCACGCGCTTTGGTCGCATCCCTCACGTAGTAATTGAAGTATGCGAGCTTGTGCGTGCGAAGCGAGGCGTAGTCGTCAGGAAACGCGCTGAATACCGCCTTGAGTATCTGCGCGTACTGCTCGGCATTGTCCGCGCAGGGTGCCGCGCCCAAGGATTGCCGGGCTTGGCTCAACAGCCGGTCATACAGCGCTTTGCCCGCAGGTGTCAGCGCCGCGCCTCGTTGCTCGATTTCTCCGAAGCGAGCCGTGTGATGCCCCGGGGCTCCGTCACCACCAGCGAAGGTCACCGCTTCCTGCAAGGCCTTGAAGCTTGTCTGACGCAACAGGATCGGGCATTGGCGCGGCGGTGGCCCTTCGATGACTGCCTTGGGGGTCATGCCGCGCGAGCGCATCTGGGCCTGCGCGCGGTCGATGTCGAGCGTGCGGGGCGTAAGGTGGTTGATGTGCGGCCCACGAAACGCCACCACGTCAGCGATCAGGCGATGCTGGTCATGCAGAGCGCGGTATTGCTGGGCGCTGACCGTCGCGCTCTGGTGCCAACGAAAGGTTTCCAGCGCCTCTTGGACGAACGCTTGAGCGTCCGTATCGGTAAGCCCGCCGTCACGTTCGTGGCGATCGATGAGCGCCAGTACACCAGGGGTGAAAATGGTCCGCTCGTTCAGCAACTGGCAGGCCTGTTCACGCAGTTGTGGGTCTTCGATCAATTCGAGCCGCAACAGCGAGGTAAACACCCTGAACGGATTGGCGCGCAGCGATGCGGCCTCGATCGGTCGGAACGCGGTAGCATGCACCGGCACGGCGGCGATGCTCAGGTCGTAGTAGCCAACTGGTGACATGCCCATGACCGCGAACAGTCGGCGCAAGCCTTGCAGCTCCTCGGCCGTTCCAACACGGATAGCGCCATGGCGTTCCACGCTCAGGCGTTGCTCGTCACCGCTGCTACGCAGTCGTTCTGCCAACGCGGGCTGGGCGGCCAGGGTCTGGGTATTGACCTCGGCGACCAGGTCCAGCAAATCGCCATACAGCGGTACCTCCTGCTTGTACATCGCTGACAGGGCGGTACTGAAAAGCGCACGGATTGCGTCGGGGTGCATGAAACGGACCGGGTCCATGGTGAGCCTCCTGGGAAATTCGAGGCCTGCATTGATCACGGTGACGCGCCGTCCTGGCAAACGAATTAACCGAATCGCTGCCTGACTTTTTCGCATGCCTGGCCTCAGGTACATGCACCTGCTGTACCACGGCATGCCGAGTCGTCAGCGACAGCGGCTTGCGCCTTGCAAACCAGGCCATTCCTATCGGGAATGCAGGCCCGATATTTTTTCGTTTGCGTGAATACAGGTTTTACCGCAGGTTGTGACGGCCTTTGGCGGTGGGCTGTGCCCGCCGCTCGCGCTGTTGCCGCAGCGCCGTGTAGTGCCGGAACAGGCACGCCGTAACCCGCCATAATAAGGATAAAACATGCACAACCCTAACCCCGCCGGGGTCACCGCCGCGTCCACCGAGCGGACCTGGATCACAGCCTTCGTGTTTTGCTTCCTGACGATGGTCATTGATGGCGCCGATGTCATGATCCTGGCCTATAGCCTGGCCACGCTCAAAACGGAATTCGGCCTGACTGGCCTGCAGGCTGGCATGCTCGGCAGTTGCACCCTGGCCGGCATGGCTGTTGGGGGTATCTATGGGGGGTGGGCGACCGACCGTCTCGGGCGGGTACGTACCGTGGTGCTCAGTGTGCTGCTGTTCAGCCTTGGTACGGGGCTGTTGGGCTTTACCGAGAACTATGTGCAGTTTGCGATTATTCGCTTTGTCTCGGCCCTGGGCCTCGGTTCGGTGTACGTTGCATGTAATACACTCATGGCCGAGTACGTACCTACCCGGTTTCGAAATACCGTTCTTGGCAGCCTGCAAGCGGGCTGGTCGGTCGGCTATATCGTTGCAACGCTGCTCGCTGCCTGGATATTGCCAAGCTACGGCTGGCGCACGTTGTTCTTCGTGGGCGTCACGCCGGTGATTCTGGCCCTGCTGATGCACAAGATGGTGCCGGAACCTTCTACCTGGACCCGTCTGCAGAGTGCTGATCGCGCAGAGCGCAAGGCGCGTGAGCGCGTAGAGGGCGGCAAGTACAAACAGATCTTCGCCAACCCCAATGCCGCAAAGATGTTCGTCCTTTGGTCACTGACCGCCGGCTTCCTGCAGTTCGGTAACTACGGTGTCAACAACTGGATGCCCAGCTACCTGGAAACCGAGCTGGGCATGGCGTTCAAGCAGATGACCACGTTCCTGGTCGGCACCTACACCGCTTCGATCCTCGGCAAGGTCATCGCCGGCATGGCGGCGGACAAGTTTGGGCGGCGCAAAGTATTTGCCGCTGGTTGCCTGGGCACGGCGCTGTTCCTGCCGATCATCGTGCTGTTCAACCAGCCGGAAAACATTCTCTGGCTATTGATCGTCTTCGGCTTCCTCTATGGCGTGCCCTACAGCGTCAACGCCACGTACATGACGGAAAGCTTCGAGGCCAAGTTCCGTGGCTCTGCGGTTGGCGGGGCCTACAATATCGGGCGTATTGGTGCAGCGGTCTCGCCGGCTGCCATTGGCTTCTTCGCCAGCCAGGGCTCGATCGGTGTCGGTTTTCTGATCGTTGGTGCTGCGTATTTCCTTTGCGGCATGATTCCGCTGCTGTGCATCCGCGAGAAGCAATTCGACCCGGCTCGTGAATGATCGGTGATAGCCGATAGGGGCGGGGCGCTTGCTAGGCAAACCTTGACTCACGTTTTGAAGAAATGACCACGTGCATTCACCGCTTTCGCTAAATGTGTGCCGTACGCAAAGGCCTGAGAGTCCTGAGTCCGCCAGAAAACGCCGTCTGTAAAAGCGGCGTTCGTGTTCGGTAAGCTTGACGATCCTGGGTTAGATCACCGTATCTGCAATTATCTGGACCAGCTGATCAGTACTTGCCCTTGGGACTTTTCTCGAACTTCCATCCTGTCATTTTTTTCGCTGCCAGGAAACTCTCGCAGTTGGCAATGAATTCCTTGCGGTTGGCTTCCTTTGACAAACTGGCAAGGTTTTTTTCGTACAGCTGCGGGCCACAGTTGTCTGCCGTTGGCTCGGGAACTTTTTCTTCGGTGCAGCCTGCCAGCAGGGTAATCAACCCAACAAGCGGGAGGAGGTGGGAACGTTTGCGGTCCATGACGTATCCTTCGTCGGTCTTTTTCAAAGTGCGTGCAAGCTGTTTGCTACCCAGCCTGCGGGTGCGCAGGCTATCACGCTAGCTGTGTTATTTGGCTCGCACACCCCCGCATGACGTTCTATTCAGAACTCGAGATCACCCTGCCTGCTCTCTTCGGCAGTCGGCCTTATCAATTGCGCACCCTGATTACGAACATTGCCAACGGCCTTGTCGACCGGATGCCAGCGAAAGTCAGTGGCCGGACGGCAGCCTGCCGCCACGATCGCCTCGGCGCGCTGCGCTGAAGTGGCAGGGTCTAACCACTCCCTGGCAAGGTGCGGTGCCAACACCAGGGGCTTTCGGTCATGAATATCGATCAAGCCTTGGTCAGCGGCTGCCGTGATGATCACGAAACCATCGCGCTCGTCCGGCTCAAGGGTCTGGTGAACTTCGGCAAGCGCGGCAAAGTAGAGCGGTGCACCATCAGCGCTGGTGATGTAGTAAGGTTGCTTGCGCTTGGGGTTTTGCGCATCTGGCAGCCATTCAAACCAGCCATTGGCGGGGGCGAGCGCTCGTGCATGTGGCCACAGACCCTTGAAGAACTTGCCCGTGGTTACGGTTTCGGCCCGGGCATTGATGGGGTCGAGTCGCTTGCCTTTGGCCCAGTGAGGCGACCATCCCCACTTCACTTTGTCTACATGCAGGCCATCCTCAGCCTGGCGTATAACTTCGACACGGGTAGAAGGCGCCACGTTATAGCGATCAATCGGTTCATGGTCATAGCCGTTGATCACGACCAGATCCAGTGCCAGTTGTCGCAAGTAGTGATCCATCGACTCGTAGATCGAGTAGCGTCCGCACATGTATCCACCTCTCGTCCGTCAGAAATTCACACGTTCAGGATTGACCCATTCGCCGATGCCAGTTTAACTGTATATGCATACAGTTTGCATTGGACTTTCTCTCATGACCATCACCTTCCTGGGCGCGCCATGTGGCAGCTCTGAACCACTCCCGATTTATTCGTACTACGTTCCGGCCGGTTTTCCATCGCCTGCCGCGGATCATCTTGAAGGCCACATATCCCTTGATGAGCTATTCGACATCCGCGCACCGCATGTGTATCTGGTGAAAGTGGAGGGTGACAGCATGCAAGGCGCTGGCATCTATTCGGGCGACATCGTGGTGGTGGACCGGGGGCGCGAGGCCGAGCACGGGGATATCGTGATTGCGGCCATCAACTGTGAGCCAGTGTGCAAACGCCTGCACCGACGTGACGGTGTGGTGATCTTGAAGTCTGAGAACCGAGCCTACCCGCCGCGCTATGTCATGGAGGGTGATGATCTGCTCATTTGGGGCGTGGTGCGCTATAGCGTCCGCGATCATGCGCAGTGAGCCGATATTCGCGCTGATCGACTGCAACGCGTTCTACGCCAGCTGTGAGCGCGTATTTCGGCCCGATCTGGCGAAGACGCCGATCGTGGTGCTGAGCAACAACGACGGCTGCGTCATTGCCCGGTCCTATGACGCCAAGCCATTCGTGAAAATGGGCGAGCCTTATTTTCAGGCGCGGGAAAAACTCCGCCGGCACGGTGTCGTGGCATTCAGTAGCAATTACGCGTTGTATGGCGACATGAGCGAGCGGGTGATGACGCTGATCGAATCGATGGTGCCTGCTACCGAGGTCTACAGCATCGACGAATGTTTTGCTGAGCTCACTGGCATGGCCCAGGACCTGACGCTGTTCGGGCACCGGCTGCGCTTGCGCATCGCCCAGTGCACCGGCATTCCTGTCGGTGTGGGTATCGCACGCACCAAGACCCTGGCCAAGCTGGCCAACCACACTGCCAAGCGGCTGCAGAGCCACACTGGCGGCGTGGTGGACATCACCGACCCGGTCAAACGGGACTGGGTGCTGCGCAATACCGCGGTCAAGGAGGTGTGGGGCATCGGGCGCAAGATGACCGCGCACCTGGAGGCCATGGGCATTCGTACGGCAATGGATTTGGCCCGCGCCGATGCCTGGACGTTGCGACAGCGCTTCAACGTGTTGGTGGAAAAAACGGCCAGGGAACTGGCGGGCACTCCTTGCCTGGAACTGGACGATGTCGATCCGCCCAAGCAGGAAATCTGCAGCAGCCGCATGTTCGGCATGCGCCTGAGCGAGCTGGCGCCGATCAAGCAGGCGGTGGCCACCTATGTCGGCCGTGCTGCCGAAAAGCTCAGGGCCCAGGGGTCGGTGTGCAAGCGCATGCGGGTGAGCATCCGCACGGGCATGTTCAACCCGAACGAGGTGCACCATGCCCAAGGCGCATGGGTGGAGCTTCCCTATCCGACCTGCGACACGCTGCTGCTGACCCGATTGGCTACCGATGCCGTGGAGCGGATCTTCCGGCCGGGGCTTCGTTACAGCAAGGCGGAGGTGTTGCTGATGGACCTGCGTCAGCCGGGTGATTTTTCGGGTGACTTGTTCGCCCCCAGGCAATCGGCAGCCTGTGATCGGCTCATGGAAGTAATGGACAGTATCAATGAGCGTTGGGGCAGGGGGACGGTCCGTGCGGCCAGCGTGCCAGCCGCACCGGACTGGGGCATGAAACGGGAGATGATGAGCCAGTCCTACACCACCCGAATCGATCAGCTATGGACTATCAGGGGTTGAGCGGGAGGCGGCTCGACATCGGCAAACTGGCGCGGCTGAAGCTTATGGTTGCCGGATTGTCTGACAATGGCGATTGCGCCCGCAGTTTTGTCCGTTCATGCCTGTAAAAAACGATCAACGCCGTGTCGCAATAATCGCTTTCTTTCAGATTTGACTGATATATTTCGCCCCTTGCCGCAGTGTGGCTCAATATTCAGCAGGTTTTAATGAAACACGTTAGCGCGTCTGGCCTTGAGGCCTCTCATCCACCGGTGCAGGCCATTCTGAGTGCTCCTGGGGTGTGGGTAGAGCCGCCAAATATCCGCAGGGGCGGCGAGAGCGGTGTATTGAAGGTCGAGCTCGACGGCTTCACGTTCTACAAGAAGCAGCAGGTCGGCCATATCTATCGCAGCCTGGTCCACCCGTTCGGCTATCCGACGGTGGCCCGCGAGGCCAAGGCGCTGCGCGCCGCTGCAGCGCTGGGCGTCGCTACGCCGTTACTGCTGCACAGTGACGTCCACAAGCAGGACGGTGAGTGGCGAGCGGTGATGGTCACGGCAGGGCTGGACGGGTATGTATCGCTTGAAGACTTCTACCGCCAGGGCTTGGACAAGACCATCGAGCCCAAGCTACACCACGACATTCTCGAGGCGTATGGGCGTGCGCTGGCCACGCTGAATCTCGGGCGTTGGCAGCATGGTTGCCTGTATTTGAAGCATGTGTTCGTCGCCTTCGACGAGTCTGGCATCAAGATCGCGCTGCTGGATTTCGAAAAGGCCAGGCAGCGGCTGACCGCGATGAAAGCTAGCCGTCACGACTTACGACAGGTCAAGCGCAGGTCTGACTGGGCAACGACCGAATGGGAGGCGTTTTGCAGGGGGTATCGGCAAGTGTTCGGCATGGAAGTGGAGCGATTTCTCTGACGCCATGTTAGAAGTGTCAGGGGCTCCGAAGCGTTGATGCCACTGGCAGAAGGTGACTTCGCTTACAGACGTTCTTCAGCGCGGGGCGGGGTCGCTTACAGCGCTCGAGAAGGGTCTGAAAAAAGCTGTAAAACCTAGTCCCAGGTCAATTTTTCGGCCTGACGCCTCCCGTAGTCTGTCTGTCTTTCAATCACGGAAGGCAGACGACATTCCATGGAACGAACCCTCGATATACAGCCACTCCCGGCTGAAAAAATCCCCCTCTCCATCAACGGCAAGGCCGTGACTGCCGCCCCTGGCGAAACAGTTCTGAGTGTGCTCAATGCCGTGGGCGTGCGTCAGCTCGCCCTCAACGACCATGGCCAGGTCAGTGGCGCCTTCTGCGGCATGGGGGTGTGCCACTGCTGTCTGGTCGCTATCGATGGACGCCCCAAGCGGCGCGCCTGTCAGACGCTGGTGCGGGCTGGCATGCGCATCGAAACCCAGGTCAATGCGGTTGTCGGGGAGGCGCGGGCATGAGTGGGCATCCAGTGATTGTCGGAGGGGGTTCGGCGGGAATGGCTGCCGCCATCGAGCTGGCAGACGCCGGCATGCGCTGCACGCTGATCGACGAGGCATCGCGCCCCGGCGGGGTGGTCTATCGTGGCCCGCTGCGCGCAGGTGTCGACCTGGGCTACCTGGGCGCTCGCTACAGCAAGGCACTGGATAAACTGCACACCGACTTTGCCGCCCGTGCGCAGTCTATCGACCTGCGGCTCAATAGCCGTGTCGTGGGCGGTGATGAGCGTAGCCTGGTCGTGCTCGACGAGCAGGAGCAGTTGCAGCCGCTGGCCTTCGAGCAGCTGATCCTGGCAGCCGGTTGCCATGAGCGCAATGTGCCGTTTCCAGGCTGGACCCTGCCGGGCGTCATTCTGCTCGGCGGGTTGCAACTGCAGATCAAAAGTAACGTGGTCAAGCCACTGGGCACGACCCTGATCGCTGGCACAGGCCCTTTACTGCCGTTGGTTGCCTGCCAGTTGCACGCCGCCGGTGCCAAGGTGGCGGGTGTGTACGAGGCCTGTGCGTTCAACCGTATCGCGCGCCAGAGCCTGGCGCTTATGAACAAGCCCCAGCTGTTCCTCGACGGCCTGAGCATGCTGGCCTACCTGAAGTTGCACGGCATTCCCATGCACTACGGCTGGGGCGTGGTTCAGGCGCGGGGCGAAGGTGAGTTGGCCGAAGTCAGCGTGGCGCCCTACGACGATGCCTGGAAGGCGGACATGACCCACGTGCGCCGCGAGTCGGTGCAGACGCTGGCAGTAGGCTACGGCTTCATTCCGCGTACGCAGCTCAGCCAGCAATTGGGCCTTGCCCATGGCTACAGCACCGATGGCTATCTGCGCGCCGAGTGCAACGTATGGCAGCAAAGCAGCCTGGAACATATTCACCTGGCAGGCGACATGGCCGGCATCCGCGGCGGGGAGGCGGCCATGCTGACCGGGCGCATCGCGGCTGTGTCAATTCTGCAGCAGCGTGGCGTGCTGAACGCTGCGCAGGCCATTGAACGGCGCGAACGTTACCTGGGCCAGTTGGCAGGCATCAAGCGTTTCCGCTCCGGCGTTGAGCGCTATACCGCGCGGGGGCCAGCGCAGGTCGAGTTGCCACAGGCTGACACAGTGATTTGCCGCTGTGAGCAGGTGACGCGCGACGCCATCGATCTGGCATTGGAGCAGGGGGTTCAAGACATGGCCGGGCTGAAGATGCGCACGCGGGTGAGCATGGGGGATTGCCAGGGGCGCATGTGCGTGGGCTATTGCAGCGATCGACTACGCGCCGCCACTGGCCGAGATGACGTAGGTTGGTTGCGTCCTCGATTCCCAGTAGACCCGGTACCGTTTTCGGCATTCAAGCACGTGGGCACGGAGGCCTGACATGAACAAGACCTATGACATCGTGATTGCCGGTGCCGGTGTAATTGGCGCGTCCTGCGCGTACCAGCTGTCCAAGCGCGGCAACCTGCGCATCGCCCTGATCGACGACAAACGCCCCGGCAACGCCACGCGTGCCTCGGCAGGTGGGCTGTGGGCGATTGGCGAATCGGTGGGCCTGGGCTGTGGGGTGATTTTCTTTCGCATGCTGTCTTCCCAGGCCAAGCGCCAGGCCCATGGCGCGGCGGTGGCCGTGGACTCGAGCACACCGCATATCCTGCCGCAATGCTTCTTCGATCTGGCGCTTGAGTCCAACGCGCTTTACCCGCAACTGCACCAGGAGTTGATCGAGCGCCACGGGATGGACTTCAAGTTCGAGCGCACTGGGCTCAAGTACGTGATCCAGGACGATGAAGATCAGCTTTACGCCGAGCACATCGTCAAGCACATCCCCCACCTGCAGTCGCAGATCCGTTGGCTTGACCGCCAGGCACTGCGCAAGGCGGAGCCATCGATCACCGAAAGCGCGCACGGTGCGCTGGAGTTTCTCTGTGACCACCAGCTCAGCCCGTTTCGCCTTGGCGACGCGTACATGGAAGGCGCGCGGCAAAATGGCGTCGATCTGTATCTCAACACACGTGTCACCGACGTGTTGCACCAGGGCGGACGCATCAAAGGGGTTCGTACCGAACAGGCTGGTGACTTCCACTGCGACACACTGATCAATGCGGCTGGCGCCTGGGCCGCCGAATTGAGCGATTGGGCCACGGGCACCTCCATACCCGTCAAACCCGTCAAGGGGCAGATCGTATTGACCGAGCGCCTACCCAAGCTGCTTGATGGCTGCATCACCACCAGTGACTGCTACATGGCGCAGAAGGATAATGGGGAGATTCTCATCGGGAGCACCACCGAGGAGAAAGGCTTCGATGTTACCACGACCTTCCCGGAGATCAGCAGCCTGGTCCAGGGCGCCATACGCTGCGTCCCGGCACTCGAACAGGTCAACCTCAAGCGTACTTGGGCCGGCCTGCGGCCAGGCTCGCCCGATGAGCTACCCATCCTCGGGCCCGTGGATGACATGCAGGGTTACTTCAACGCCTGCGGGCATTTCCGCACCGGGGTGCTGACCTCGGCGATCACGGGGGTAATGCTGGACAAGGTGATCCACGAGGAGGCGTTGCCATTGGACATCACCCCGTTTCTGGCGGAGCGGTTCAGCAAGGTGGCGATGCCGGCATGAGAGGGCCTGGCGGGCCGTGTGAAAGCCGCTCGCCAGGCTATGCGTCAGGCAATGCATAAAATGTGGCTATTCGGCTGACCCATGGCAAAGGGTGCCGCAGGCGGTGATGCGCAAGCTATGGATTCAAGAGGTCGCCGCCAGCCACTGAAGGGTCAGCTCAGTGGCACCGGTGTGTTCATCTTCGCCACGGGCCACGATTGAAAAGCCAGAACGTTGGTAGAACGCGACCGCGCTTTCATTAGCGCTGTACACCTTCAGTTCCAGGCGTGCCGAGCGCTGCTTGGCGTAGTCGAGCAGGCGGCTACCAATGCCCATGCCTTGTGACGCAGGCGCGACGAACAGCGCAGCCACCGTTTCCCCGAGCAGGGAAATGAAGCCCTCGACGGTTGCGTGCCGCTCGAAGACGAACGTCTCTGAGGCGGGCAGGTAGACGGTCCGCATCGCTTCGAGCTGGCCCTCCCAGAAGGCGCGAGGCACGAAGTGGTGAGCTTGGACCGACGCATCGAGCCAGATCTGCAGTACCGCATCGGTATCCGGCAGTACATAGGGGCGTAGCATGTCATGACCTCCTGTTTGACGCCGCAGGACCCTAAGCGACCCTAACGTCAAACGCAAGTTGACGTGCGCCTATTACTGATCTGCACCTGACAATTCCTGCCGTACGATTGCAGCACCCGCACTCAGTGCCCGCAACTTGCCCTGGGCAACCGAGCGGGGCAGGGGCGCCATGCCGCAATTGGTGCAGGGGTAGAGCTTGTCGGCGTCAACGAATGCCAGCGCCTTGCGCAACGTATCGGCAACGGCCTCGGGTGTTTCGACAGTGTGCGTGGCCACATCGATTGCGCCGACCATGACTTTCTTGCCGCGGATCAACTCGATAAGGTCCATGGGTACGCGCGAGTTCTGGCATTCCAACGAAACGGTGTCAATGCTGGATTTCTGGAGTTTGGGAAATGCCTTTTCATACTGGCGCCACTCGTTACCCAACGTTTTTTTCCAGTCGGTGTTGGCCTTGATCCCGTAGCCGTAGCAGATATGCACGGCTGTCTCGCACTTCAGGCCTTCCAGTGCCCGCTCGAGCGTGGCAATGCCCCAGTCGTTCACTTCATCGAAGAACACGTTGAAGGCGGGCTCGTCGAACTGAATGATGTCGACACCCGCAGCTTCCAACTCTCTGGCTTCCTGATTGAGCAATACGGCAAACTCCCACGCGAGCTTCTCGCGACTCTTGTAGTGGCTGTCGTACAGCGTGTCGATCATGGTCATGGGCCCTGGGAGCGCCCACTTGATGGGCTGTCGAGTCTGCCCACGCAGGAACCTGGCATCGTCGACGAACACTGACTTGCGCCTGGCGACCGTACCCACCACTGTCGGGACGCTGGCGTCGTAGCGATCACGGATGCGTACAGTCTGCCGGTGCTCGAAGTCCACGCCGCTCAGGTGTTCGATGAAGGTGGTCACGAAATGTTGACGCGTCTGTTCGCCGTCACTGACGATGTCTATCCCAGCGCTCGACTGCTCCTGCAGCGCCAGGCACAGTGCGTCCTGCTTGCCTTCTAGCAAGGCATCGCCGTGCAGTTTCCAAGGCGACCAGAGGGTTTCGGGCTGAGCGAGCCAGGTTGGCTTGGGCAGGCTGCCAGCGGTAGAGGTGGGAAGCAATTTGTTCATGAAATTCGACCTTGTGCGAGGAGGCGATCAGTCTGCGAAGTGTGCAGACCATTGTTCGAGCAGCGTGTGGTAAGGCTTGATGAAGTGGGCTTCAGCAAACGTTCCTTGTTCAATGGCCAAACGGCTGCGCTCTTCACGGTCGTAAACAATGCGCGTCAAGGAATAGTCTTCGTGTTGTAAGCTGGGCTGGTACGTGGCGCCAGCCGTTGCATTGGCGTTATAAATCTCGGGGCGATAGATTTTCTGAAAAGTCTCCATCGTGCTCAGGCTGCTGATCAACTCCAAGGGGGTGTAGTCGTTGAGCAAGTCGCCAGAAAAGTACAAGGCCAGCGGTGCCCTGTTGCCGGCAGGCATGAAATAACGAACACGCAAGCCCATTTTCTGGAAATACGCATCGGTCAAAGAATATTCGTCTTGCCGGTATTCGTACCCTAGCACTGGGTGATAATGCCCCGTGCGCTCATAGGTTCTGCTACTTGACACGCTCAGGCAAATGACCGGCGGCTTGATGAAGTTTTGCTGGTAAACGGTCGAGCCTACAAACCCTTTGAAAAGTTTGCCGTGAAGTGCTCCAAAATCGGCAGGGGCACTGAAGTTCGGGCGATGGGCGTTATAGGCGGGCAGCACGATACTGAAATCGTAATCGCGCACGTAGGACGAAAAGTTGTTGCCGACTACGCCCGGTAAACGCTTGCCTGCCTGATGATCGATCACAGTAGTGGACAGTATTTCGATCAAGGGCAGCGGCGTATTCGTGACCCCGGCTGTGAAATGCATGTGCACCGATACGATATCCAGTTCCACGGTGTAGCGGTCACCGGCAGGGTTATCCCAGTGCGCCAGCGCGTTGAAGCGATTATTGATCATGTCCAGTGTTTGGCGAAGGTTCTGTTCGCGGCGTGAACCCCTGGCCAGGTTGGCAAAGTTTGTAGTCAGCCGCGTGTTTTGGCACGGGCAATAATGTTCGTCAAAGCGCGTGCGTTTGAGCGAGAAGGTAATGTCCTGAGGCGTCATGAGTATTGAGGTCCACTCGTCGAGTCTGTCCCTGTAAAGTTGGGACCATCTTAGAGTGAGCGCACCCGGGTCCCTACTGAATTGATTTCAGCACAGGATCAAGACTGCTCATGAAGCCAGGCGCACGTGTCAGCCTTCAGGAAGGCTGACACCACAGACAAATTCGTTCGAGCCCAGGCGATGAGCGCCATATTCCACCACATACCCCGTCCCTCGGCGCTGGGCTTCGATATAGGCCGTACGCTGATCATCGTAAACGTCGACAAAGTGCCATGGATGACGGTCTCTCAATACGCCCCACCCCAGTACCCACCCTGGATTGTAAGGATCGGCAGGCAGGTTCCTCGTAAGACTACGGATACTCATCCGAGACTCCTGTATTGAACGGTTGAATGAGTGGGCTCAACAGGTGTAGAGGATGGTGTAGGACGCATCACACTTGGGTACGATCACGACCGGTTTTTCGAACAACAGGTTGCCGTGAGTGCTTGTTGTGAAGTGCGCCTTCTCCAGACGCGCCCACAGGCCCAAATCATGTATTTCAATGCGCGTGGCAATCCGCGCTTGGTGGCTGAGTTCATGTTGGATTCGTTCTACAACATCGCGCGCTTCTTCTTCTGTCATGACAATGGCTCCTGTTGAATCAGAGACGCCCACGTTCCGTGGATTCTGGACCGGAAACGGGGATGCCTGTCTAAGTAGAGCGCAATATGTGGCCCTTGGTGACCTTCTCCGACGAACGTAACAGACCTGATAGCTGTTCAAGGCTGGCGTAGATCAGGGCTGATGTGATGTCGAGACAGATAAACACAGCAAGGACTGCTAGTCTCAAGGTACCTGTTGATCGCTTTGGCTGAACCTCGCGCGGCAGTAGGGGTCATCAAGTAAGAGACCCACGATTTATTGCGTTTTGCGTTGCCAGTTTCTGAAAGGTTGGCTCGCTATGATCAGGCTCATCAGGTGAACACCTTCCGCAAAGGAGTCAGGCAATGGACTATTCCAGCATGGTCGAATCTTTGAACAAGATGCTCGAGGCGGCGTCGCAGGAGCGCGAGCGGGTACAGGCGTGTGGCAAGGACGCATGCCAGAAACCGCAAACCGAAGCGGAGGACGCCGAGGTGATGGCGCAGTTGCCAGGATCTCAAGTCTGGGTATATGAAGGGCGCAGCCGAAAAGCGACAAGGTCGGCCTATGCGGTGCGAGGGCAGGGCCGTTGAACTCGGCGCGCATCAGCCTGAAACCGCCATTGCAGTGGCTTGCGACCCTGACGGACAGGGCCGCTGCCTACTGCGCAGAGCTTGAGTGTAAGGCCCCCTCGTTCAACTCTCGAACTGGATCACCATCCGGCCCTTGATGCGCCCATCGAGCATCTCTTCGAAGATCTGGTTGATATCCTCGATGGGACGCAGGCTGACTTTTGGCACCACCTTGCCTTCGGCAGCAAATTGAAAGGCTTCTTGCAGGTCCTGGCGCGTGCCCACCAACGAACCGATGACCTCAATGCCATCAAGTACCAAGCGTGGAATATTCAAGTTCATCGCTTCTGATGGCAGCCCCACGGCAACCAGTCGCCCACCGGCACGCAGCGCGTCAACGGCCGAATCGAAAGCGCCCTTGGCCACGGCGGTAACAACAGCGGCATGGGCGCCACCGGTCTGGGCCTGGATGACCTTGGCGGCATCCTGGCAGGAAGGGTTGATGGCAAGATCGGCACCCATTTCAGTGGCAAAGCGCAGTTGCTCTTCGTTGACATCGACCGCAATGACCTTGGCATTGAAGACATTCTTGGCATATTGCAGTGCCAGGTTGCCAAGCCCGCCAAGTCCGTAGATTGCGATCCATTGGCCGGGACGAATATTGGATGTCTTTACTGCCTTGTAAGTCGTCACGCCTGCGCAGGTAATGCTGCTGGCCGCAGCGGACCCTAGCCCCTCCGGTACCTTTACCGAGTAGTCGGCCTTGACGACGCAGGCTTCGGCCATGCCGCCGTCTACGGTGTAACCGGCGTTCTTGACGTGCCGACACAGCGTTTCATTGCCGCTGGTGCAATACTCGCAGTGGCCGCAGCCCTCATAAAACCAGGCCACGCTGGCGCGGTCGCCTGGTTTGAGGGACGTTACGCCAGGACCGACTTCCTGCACCACGCCAATGCCTTCATGGCCCAGCACAATACCCGTCTTGTCGCCGAAGTCGCCGTTCTTGACGTGCAAGTCAGTGTGGCAAACCCCGCAACACTGCATTTTCAACAGCGCCTCGCCGTATTCGAGTGGGCGAACACGTTTTTCGACCACCTCAACGCGACCGCCTGGGGCTACGACAGCAGCTTTCATACGAACCTCCGTGTCTATCCGGTTGACTTGAAGATAGCCCACGCACAATAGCGCCAGCGTGCAGGTGGAAAACTGCCGCAGGTCATGGAAAGGCAGGGGGCGTGGAGGGCGGGACTAAAAAGAAAAGCCCGCGGCAAGAATGCGGCGGGCTGCAAGAACATACGGAGCAGCTTCAGAGTGCCAAGGTGAATGTCATCATTTCGTGAAGGGAAGGTGATGGATGCGTCGTGCGCCAAGAAAATGTACGAGACGGCAGTGGCAGGCCCTGCTGACCGACCGACAAAAAAACGCCCGCCAGGAACCAGCGGGCCAAGAACATTTTGAAGGGAGAGCCGCTACATTGGACGCATGGAATTAACCTGGGATTAAGTCACTGCGGCGTTGACCTCAGAGGCAGTTGAGCCTATACAAGCGTGCTACTTGAATTGAGGCCCATATGCGCGACGACGACCTGCACGAACCTGAGCATGATCATTTGCTGGATCATGAGTTTCTTCATGACGAACAAGACGCGTTCGAGCCAGATGCTCATGGGGCGCAAGACGAAATCGAGGAGTCGTCGTTTGAGGAACTCGAAGAGGACGAGCGCAATCATCCTGCGTGGTTCGACGACTGCGATGATGAGTAATGGCAGGCCAGCAAAGGGCAGGCAGCAAAAAAGGCGCCTTGGGCGCCTTCTTCAGGATGTGGTGCGAGTGGCGGGACTCGAACCCGCAAGGCTCACGCCGACAGATTTTAAGTCATTCTGCCCCTCATTCCGCTTATGAGAGCTGTTGAGAGCTGTTGAGAGCTTACGAGAGCTGAGCTTGGCTTACTTGAGCTTAAAAGCTTTGAGAATCAAGGCTTTGAGGTGAGTATTGCACCGCTGCCTAGGGCTTGTGAGAGCTGAGCAGAGCTATTGGGAGCTGAGTTGAGCTGCCGGCGCGGCTACCAAGCCAGCTACCAAGAACTACCAAGCCTTTCGACTAGGATGCATTGATCGTTTTTTAGGCAGCCTCAAGGCATGTGAAGGCCCACATAGCTTAGGCACGAGAGACAGATCAGTGGGAATGTGGCGCTGATGGCCAGGTCTTGCGAGGGAAGGGGTGTTTCGTGGTGCCCCGAGCCGGACTCGAACCGGCACACCTTACGGCGGCGCATTTTAAGTGCGATGTGTCTACCAATTTCACCATCGGGGCGCGATGTGAAGCAGGCGATTAGACACGAAAATCATGCGGAAATCAACGGTTTAGACGCTGGGAAGGAGTGTGGGCGTGGCATTGAAGATCAATTTTACTAAGGATGCGCTTAGAGACCTGGTTTGCCCGGAGGGTAAGTCTGAGATTTATGTGTATGACACTCATACAAAAGGCCTGGCTGTACGCGTCACTAAAGCCGGTGGAAAAACCTTTTATGTCATCCGAAAGGTCAACGGCAAAGATCAGCGGCGCAAGATTGACGTCTTCGACTACAAGTCTACGAAGCTACCAGTTATCAGGGAGGTTGCCGAAAAGACCTACGCTAACCTCGATGTGATTTTGGTTGAGGAGCATAAAAAGAGCCTGAGGGAAAGCATTACTGTTAATGAAGCGTTTGAATCGATGATTGCTAATAAAACTAAACTTGCTAAAAGCACTATTGGCGATTATACGAAAACCTACGATAATTACATCAGACCTATGTATGGTGATCTAGCGTTGATCGCTGTGACGAATGACATTGTGCTTGAACTACATGCTAAAACAACTGCCCCAGTTATGAGGGCTAGTGGGAAAATGAGTCAGCCGCGCAATCGTTCGGCTAATAAGGCGGTTTCGTTATTAGGCTCAGTTTTTTCCTATGCAATCGTCTTTTATAAAGATGAATCAGGGGCGCGTATTTATACTTACAATCCAGTGGATATCATGACTGCGCTAGGCAATTGGCATGACAACAAGCGTGACAAGATTCGGGTGAATCCAAACGAGCTTGGAGCTGTTATCTCAAATGCAATCGAGATTGGTGATGCACAGCCACGGCGCGAAGTCCCAACCTCATTTAAGACTGCATCAGCAGCTGTTCTCTTTATGCTTTTTTCGGGCGTTCGTCCTGGCGAAATCGAGAAGATCAGGAAAGATTATGTTTGTCATAAAACCAGGTCGATTGTATTCCCTCCTCGCGACAAAGCTGATGAGTCTGATGCGCTAAAAAACTCCGAGGAATTCCACTTGGTACTTAATGACTCTGCGTATTGTCAACTGCTATATGCGATGAGGCAAGCCAGCGGTGATTACGTATTTGCTGGAGTCGACCAGCCCAAGATTAGTGAGTCGAATGTCAGGGACTTTTTGACTAAAGTTTCTAAAAGTCTTATCGATAGGAAGCATCTCCCACGGAAAATTCTTCGAGCGAGTTTCATTTCTATCGCTGAGCGTGCTGAGGTTGGAGCTTTTTATATCAAAGTCCTCTGCAATCATGATGGGGAGGGGCAGTCCGTGGACGTTACCGACGGCTATAAAACTGCATATCTCTCAGAGATTCGGCGAGCTGCAACTAGGGTCGAAGATGAGATTTATTCCAACGCCAAAGTTGATAAAGAATACGTTTGTCGTGGCTTTCTGCACACCTTGAGACCACTCGACACTAAAATACTTGACGCAAAGTCAGTATCGCTCTAGCACCGGTTCGCACTACATATAAGCGAAATCGCAATAGTTGCTTGCGATGTCGCAGTATTGTCTTGTGATTTCGCACTTGGCTACTGTGATTTCGCTTTGTCTTCTTGCGGTTTTGCACTCTCGCACTGCAATTTCGCATTCACATTTTGCGAAGGTTTGGTTATACATTCAATTTTCTTGAATTAATTATTGAGGCACTAAAAGCTCCAGTTGCACAATAAATCGAGAGCTTCTTTTTAGCCAGTTGTGTCTATGTCAGACAATAGGCGACTGGATACTCACATCCCTCCGGGTGTTGCGTAAAAGGCTTGATAACTAGAATAATAAAGGTGAGTCAAGATGAAGAGCATTGAGAAGCAGAGCAAAGAGACCAGAATCACATTTAGGCTTAATAAGTCTGAGCTCGAAACTCTGAATGCAAAGATGGCTGAAGCTGGCTACAAGTCTGCAAGCGCGTTTATAAGAGACTTCGTTGCCAGTGGCCAGGTTAAGCCAAAAGTCACCCAAGACGTTGTGCATATCGCCCGCGAGCTGATGAACCTTGCATCCATGATCAACGCCGACCGCCCAAGCTGCGAACTTTTAATGAAGGTGAAGTACATAGCCCAGATAAATCTTGGGGGTATGCAATGATTGGCAAGATATTTCCCAAGTCTGCTGGCTCATTTAAGGGGCGCATAAGATACATATTCGGATGCACAAAGCACGACCACGAGATCAGCGGCATCCGAACGATCAGCTTTAACACAATGAGCAAAGACCCTCTGCCAGGCGTCTTCCAAGGCAACGAGTCGGAGTTGTCAGAGATGATCAGGGAATTCGATCAGGTCGAGACCTTGAGGCGCCTCTCGATAGACTCGGGCAAGCTCATTAAACCGGTATTTCACGCGATGCTGTCTCTGCGCCCCGGTGAGTCCCTAACAACCGCTCAGTGGCGCACAGCAGTCCAGACCTACCTGTCAGATCTTGGGTTTGATGAGTGCTGTCAGTACGTCGCAGTAATGCATCAGGACAAGGATCACCAGCATGTCCACATCGTCGCCAACAGGATCAGGCTCAACGATGAGTTCTCCATGGTAAAGGACAGCAATGAGCGCTCAACGAGCCTTGACTCTGTATCTAGGATCGAAGATCGATTCAACGTGCAGATAGCGCCAAAGCCAAAGGACACATGGGGCGTATCGATTACCCATGCAGAACTGCAGGCATCAATCCGCGACGATGATCTACCGCTGAAGCACAAGATGATCGCCAAGATCGCCGGAGCAATCGAAGCAACCAACGCCCAGGACGGCGACATTTTCCACTTCGTGAGAGCCCTGAGAAAGCAAAAAGTCTACATCCACCTCACGCTCAACGATGAAGGACAGCCCAAAGGCATCTCGTTTGAATTTGATGGCAAACACATTAGTGGCAGGCAGCTCAAGCGCTCAAGACTTACATGGCACAAGCTAACGACACAGGAAGGAATACATTATGACCCAAAAACAATTCGCGAACTTCAGGTTGAAATTGCAAAAAGAGATAGAGAGAAGCAAGAAACAGCTCGATTCTACTACTACGAGTTCTCAAGTAGAGGGAGAGGTAAAAGGCTCTACATTAGATACACCGCTAAGCAGGTCGAAATCTTCAAGCTGATTGAGGATATGCTTCGGCTGCTTAATTTGTTCTTCGGTGAGGATTTTAAGGCGAGGTTGAGACAGCCTGCTAGCTATTTCGTTGAGTATTCCCCTGGGCGTGGCAAGCAATATTATGAGGGGCTAATGTCGAGTTTTTCGTCTCACTTATAAGGTCGAGCTGTATATGAAGATGAACTTAGGTTTTGATGTGGTCAGTTGCATGAAGTTGAATGTATTGCTTTGTTGTGTTGCGTCATTGCTTGCTTGTATCACGGCTGTGTCGGTAAGTATTGGGGTGTATGCGTTAGTTGAGAATGAAGGGTTTGCATTGTTGTTTGCGTTCGCTGCTGTGTTGCTTGACTTATTTAAGTGTCTTGCGTGGTCAGTTCTTCCCAGACTTCGCAGCATCTTGACGAAGGGCGGAATCGCGATCTCAGCGGTCATCTTGAGCGTGGTTAGTGGGTGGGCTACATACGACCGTCTGATGTCATCGATTCTGGATAGTCAGAGTCAGGTTAAGGCGTTGTCTATACAACGAGCCAGTTTTTTGGAGGGTAGGGTGGCAAGTGATACAGCACTTATCACTCGCTTAGACTCAGAAGCCGAAAGCGTCCGCAAGCAAGCCGCTGGACTTAGGTCTACAGGGGTTGTCTCCAAAGCGCTGTCTTATGAAGAGTCTTCCCATGCTCGAATTTCCAAGGAGCGAGATAGCGCTATTGAGAGAATGAATCAGGATTCATCAGAAATTGCGCGAATCCAATCTGTTAATGGCAAAGCATCATCTATTAGCCCTGAGTTTTCTACGTTGCTATGCTTGGGTTTCTCCCTGGCATTGGAAATTGTGCCTGCTTTGATTTTGATTTCTCTTCGTGACCTCTCGAAATCCAGAGTTTCTGACAGTTTCCCACCAGCTCAATTTATGCAAAGTTCACAGCCAGAGCAATCTCTGGAAACGCCAGCCTTTCCGCAGTCGGACGACCTTCGAGAAACGCAAAAAACTGTAGAAACTGCACCGTTGACCAATGATGATTTTTTGGTTTCTCTGCTTAAGGATTTGAGCGTAATGGAAACTGGCACGCCGGTTCCGTTGAAGGAGTTCGCAAAAAATAACAGGATCGGAAATGTTAGAGCTGGGGCTGTTTTTAAGGCCGCAGTTGCTGAGGGTAGACTGCGAAAAACAACCGTCGGTTATGTTGTATCCTGATTTTAAGTGGGCGGGCGATACTTTATGTTATCGCTCTCAATCTACAGTTTATCAAGCTGAGCGATTTATGGTTCTCCGCTACTTTTTGGGCCGGCTTCCGATGCCCGCTGTGGATCATTGGAAAAATTGCCGCCCGATACTTGGCCACCTTAATGGCCCGCCTCCGAAGCCTTCTCCCGGTCGTTTACGAAATTACCAGGTTTGTTTTGTGCGGTGCCGCTTCGCTGGCCAGCCTTGTCTTGATCGTTTGCCATGATTCCGCACCTCGTCTGTTCACACAGAGAGCCTGTGTTTTTCTTCGGATGCCGGATAAGGACGGGCGCTTTCTTAACTTCGTACTAGCCAACCAGGTGCGCGAAAGATCGTAACGCGCGACCTATCGCGTGATAAAGGTCGTGACAATCTGAATGAATATCGATGATAAAGGGATCTGCACCATTGCAAGCGGAGCGCGCCGGCCTACGGATGGGCCAGAGGCGTGAGGATGGAAGCCGGATAGGGCCGTAACCTTGCGGTTTACGACAGCCGTCCCTAGAGCATAGGTACCTGCCTTTGCCCCAAATACTATTGGCTGAAACGGCTGTTGGAATTCACCGGAGGCGATGTAGCAGGGCCGGGCAGATGCGCGCAGGTTGGAACGGTGATATGAATCGCTTTGCGGTGCCGCCAGCCATCCGCCTGATCAGTTGCAGGGATTTGAATTTCAGCCTTTTGCAGCATCTACACCCAGGCGCCGATTGCGCTGTTCTACCATCGCCGGGTCAGATTGCCCATCTGCGGTAAAGCCGATCATCAACTTCGGCAGAACTAAAGGTAGCGCTTTGTCTTGATCGGTGTGTCAGGTATGCCAGGTTTTCCCATAGGTATGCGCCAGGCGTTCCATCAGGGCATGCTCAGCAGGTGCAGGAATGCCTAGGGCGATCAACTACCCAGAGGAGACCTCATAGCCATGGCCAATGAAGCTGACAGCCCAACGAACGAGTGGGTCGAGTCTATGAGGATTGCCGGCAAAAGAAAGCCCGCTGCTAGGCGGGCGAGGTCTATCACACGTAGGGATAGCTAACGTTCCCACACCGCA
The DNA here is from genome assembly GCF_002812565.2 of Pseudomonas sp. SGAir0191. NCBI lineage: Bacteria > Pseudomonadati > Pseudomonadota > Gammaproteobacteria > Pseudomonadales > Pseudomonadaceae > Pseudomonas > Pseudomonas sp. SGAir0191. The sequence continues at coordinate 2,975,172 of NZ_CP025035.2, read as the reverse complement.
TGTGAAAAGGACGTGAATACGCGGCATCAGACGACAAGGACAATGACTAGCCCTGCGCGACGTTTAAGGTTAGTCGTCCAATACATGATGCCACAACCGACGCAACGTCGACTCTGGCATCCCCAGCTGCCTTGCAGCCTCAACCTGAGTGAGTCCTTTTGCTTTTAGCTTTTGGACTGCTTCCAGCTTTTCCCTTGCTCCTGAGATGTTCATGGGAGTCAGCCGTTCTGGCTCGGCAGGGACAGCGACATCAGCTAGATCCAGGCCCTCAACCTCAGCTAGCGATGCAAGAAGAATATCTCTAACCGTGCGACGGTCGTGAGAAGCAATGGTCAGGGCGACAAGGGTCACAGTCTCAATCTCGAGCCCGGCAGCGAGTTTATAGCTGGTTTCCAAGGAAACGGAACTCCTAGCCAGCTCCAACTTACTCACTGTCTGCTGATTCACATGCTTGGTCATGGCAGGCTGAGTTATCCCTTTACGCAGGCGCAACAACTGAAGCACTGCAGCGAAGGAGTACCGGAGCGACATTACGAATCCCCAAAAACCAAGAGGTATGCCCCGATTGCCCGCCGCCAAACAAACGTCTATAGTTGTTCTTTTGGCGATTCGCTGGCCAAGCTGGCAATTTATGGTTGATGAAATGCGGGGACATGCTTGATGGAAGGCCCACTCAGCCACGTGTTATTGGGGGAGGGAGGCGTTGACTTGGTCGGCTCTGACCTGACCCTTGAGGGTGTGCTTCTCGCCGCGCGGGGGCACTACAAGCGGATGCCTCTTTGCGTTGTAGAAGAATGGGTGGTCATGGATGCCATTCTCACGGAGGATGAACTGGCCAAGGTGGCGGCAGCTGGATGTCAGCCCATGTTCCTGTTTGCCCACAAGGTTGTTCACGACGAGCAGCGGCGCTTCGAGCCAGGCAATTGGGTCAGGTCAACCATTGCTCGAGCATTCAAGGATGGGTACCTCTTCGAGACAAGGAACACGGTCTACGTGTTGAAGGGCCCTGGGTACCGTAAGTCCTCAACCCTGCAAGGCATCTTCTCAATTTTCTAGGTCTCACGGCATCGCTCGTGACGACTCGACTGTTTTAGAGATCAAGATATGTTCCGTTCCCACCAAGCCGACATGGCTGGCATCCCCGGCATGTTTGGCGACGGGCTCATGCATTGGCATGGCGTTTCCCGAGCGCTTGCTACCCACTGGTATCACGTAAGTGTGAAGCGGCGGATAGATGGCCGTTTCGTTTCAAGTCAAGAAATGTTGAATGACGAGCCCAAGTTACATGAGCTTGTCAGTGCCCAAGGCGATGATTTGCAGATTGAAGATGTTCAGGTCGTTACGCCTGCGCGGCTGAATGGCACTGCGACGTGGCGTATGGAGCGACTGAAGTCAGTGTCTATGGGTTTTGACAGGAACGACTGCCCGGTATGCCTGCTCGAGGTCGAGAGTGGTCAGATCTACAACGACTACCATGAGGATGGTTTTGATCATGGCTCTCTTCGGCAGGTGAGAGAGCTTTACCGGGCTCCGGTGTAATTCCATTTCGTGATCAGTTTTTGGCTGGGTTCAGCCATGCAAGGAGCTTTACTTGGCAGCGTCAAATACCTACTCCATCGATTTGCACAGCAGGCGGTACACAGATTTTGATCTTCTGCGCATTGCGCGCGCCGCAGGCCAAGGGTATGCAGAGCCTGTCACCGCGTACCTGGTGAACGCGCAGATCATTGCTGCTTGTGCTGTAGGAGTTGTTTTCGGCCATGTAAATGCTAGCCCGGATGGGCGATTTGCTGACGGGCACTACCTACGCAGCTCTGACATCCAGTCGTTGCATAAGGAGGGGCGCTTCTGGGTAGCGACTACTCAACGTTCCCGTTACGTCATTGCTACTTTCCGGAAGGATGGTGGGCGTGCAGGGCTGCGGGAGTTTTTGAAGGGCGGGGCTAAAACCTTTTTCACAAGCCCGAACCGGCTCCAGTAAACCCTAATTTTTGAACAAGGTAGCTCTATTCAGAGCTGCCTGCGGTCTCCCTTTGCCTATCGCTAGGCATTAGATTTTTTGACAGGAGTTGTAGCGTGGCAGCCACTGATTACATCAAGGTCTCTGGGAAGCTTGAAGATATTCGTGTTTTTGAGCATCGAGAGGGAAGTGTCCAAGTCATCATGAAAATAGATGGTGTGCTGGTTCCAAACACTGTCATTCCCACTCAGCTCTATGAAGAGATTGAGGCCGGCAAGCACTACGACTTTTATTGTGTTTACAAGAAGTCCAAAAATAAACTCAAAAATCACGGGGCGGTGTATGCGTTTAAGGAGGAGAGCGGGCGGATTCGCAGCCTTACCAAGCTTCGCTTGGCCACACCTGTGTATATGATGTTCCATGGAGCTATTTGGTTTGTCGTGGCATACGTAGCAGTATTTCTTCTTGCGCTTCTACCAGTGCTCGCAGAGCACCCTACGACGGGAGCTATACCCGTGCTGCACAGCTATTCGATGATTGGTGGAGCAATTCCTGGAATGTACTTTCTTTGGCGCGCTATTGATTTCTGGCGCAAGTCGGCGGATTTGGAAGCCTGGCCAAGTGTTGCTCCCAGTGTCGTGGTTGAGCGGTTCAGTAAGCTTCACAAGTAAAGTCCAGTGCGCTAGGGCGTGCCGCTTTGCGGCCAGGCTGTCGTAAACCGAGTCACGCTTTGCGGGGCTCGGCCCTTCGGGCTTCCATCCTTCACGCCTCCGGCCTGAGGCCTGCGCGCTCCGCTTGCATGAGCAAGTGCTACAAGTCGTACCGAGTCACCCTTTTCTAGATAATCCTTGAGGCGTTCTCTGGAGGCTTCTTGGAGGTGTCAGTCGCCCAGACCCAAAGCTATGTGCCGCATCAAGTCACGAGGATTCTTACTATCCGCGATGTCGAACATGATGCCGCGCTTGCTGCGGGGTAGCTTCTTCGCCATGTTCTTCGCCGATTTGCGAATGGCTTCTTCAGTACCGTGAATTTTCTCGGCGAGAAGAAGGACAATAATTGCATCTGTAAGCGTCATGATCACGTCACGATGAACGTACAAGGCCAGAATTATGGCATGTTCGCATCCGGTCTGCTTATAGCTGGGGGCTCTCCAGCTGCCATGCGGGGCGGTAGGGGATGAACCATGACCCTCACAACTTGATGCCACAAGCATAGGCGCGGCATCCAGCTATCCCTGAGCGTGTACGACGTTCTGCGGGTGATCCCAGCCTTTCACGAACCAACTCTCCTCTAAGGGCTCGACCCTAAGCACTTTAACAGTGGCGCATGGGAACGTTACCTCGTTATGGTTGGCCTGGTAATTTCTCAGGCGCTCAAATCGTGCTTCGATGTCACTGATGGTTGCGCAGTCTGCATACGCAGGATTTTCTAAAGGCGACACGATTTGATGCTCGGGATACCCAATGGTATCAGGAGTGCCAAGCAATTTATGATCGACCGAAGTATCGAAGCAGATGTATGTCACGAAATATCTCATGGTGCCCTACGCTTATCCGGAAAACTTGAGCATTTTTCGGTTATTTGGGTGGTTCGTCAAGGCACGATTTAAACGGTCTCCTTATGGCGTACTTATAAAGTTGGCATCTGTCGTGTCCATACGTCGCACCTCCATGTCTGATTGGCTCACCGCGAGCAGGCGCTAGGATTTGCTGTTTATTGAAGGCTTTCACAGATGAGTAGCAAAAAAATCAAAATTAGGCTCAAGGTTTTTCTAAATGAACCGTTTATAAGGTTATGAGAAAATTATTGAGAGCATTATGACTTCCAGCAAGCCTCGCAAATCCAGTTCTTCGTTCAAAGCAGTGAAATCTTTCAATTTCCCAGGCGGGCTTGAGAGTTACAATGCCGCTGTGAAACTAGAGCCTTCGGGTCTCGTAAATACATGGTCACATGATTTCAGGGTGGCGTACACGCTCATTCAAGCCGTTCAGGTAGCTACAAGCTTGAGTTATTCACTGATTTATCTGGCTAAGCAGCGGCGTTCTATTGAGACTCAGCGTAAGCTCGAACATCGAATCGCATGCTGGAGTGGCCTCATAGCGCCCTACATGTCAGAGCCCAAGTCGGGTATTGATGAAATGTATTCGGACATGTCTGGAGAAAGATTTATTGGGCATGGAACCTTCCATAACCCTGATCCGTTATTCGAATTCGACGATGCTAAAGATGCTGTCTACGATTTGGCAATTATTGTCGAAGACGGTGTGGTTATTATGAAGTTCGGCTGGGTTGCGTGGATGCTTGATCCCTCTGAAGCTGAGTGGCTGGCAGATCAGCTATGGACTGCGGCGTTTTTGGCAGCAAAGCACCCTGCTCATTGCTAGGGATTCTCCAAACAAATCAGCACAGACCACTGGAGCTGTGCTGAAATAGCTCTCCGTCCAACTGCTCTCTATAAATCCTCCATCCTACGCCCGTTACGACTAAGCGCTGCGAGAATTTTTTCGCGATAGCCGCAACCTACCGGGTACAAGGCAAACGGTATGGAGCCTTGGGCTGGCAGTGGATAGTGCTGGGCGCATACCCAATGCAGGCGATCACACCGCAATATCTCGGCGTTTGGATTGCTGTCGCGGCGAGTAACGAGAGCTAAATCGAGTTCTCTAGCTTCTAAGCTAGAGAACTCGATTTAGCTTATGTCGTTGCGAATTATCAGCCGTAGTCTTGGATACTGGGTTGTAAACCGACCAATAATGGGAGCAAGGAAGGCTTTAGCGTAGTCGTCGGCAATGCCGAAGTGTACGTTACCGGTAGGTTCCTGATTTGACAGGCGAACCAAGGCTTCCCTGCTGAGCGCAAGTATTCTTCTTGAATATCGCAGCAGCTCACCTGCGGGCGTCAGTCCAACCACTTGGTGCCCCCGGTTAAGCAAGCGTGTGCCTACCTGATTTCCAAGCTTTTTCAACTGAATGCTGATGGTCGCGTGGGACTTGTGCAAGCGAGTGGCTGCGAGTGACAGACTCCGGCATTCAACGATCATCACGAACGTATGCAACAGCACGAGTTTCAGATGCTTCATGGCATGAAGTCAAAGGTCTGGGTCGTCAGTAAAGGCGCCCTGGCTAACTTCATTACTTAACATCTGCACTTCACGGCGGCGTTTACGGTAGCTGACCGGCGTTTCTCCGTACTCTTTCTTGAACCAAACAATGAAGTGCGAGGCATCTGAGAATCCCGAGGATAGCGCAATTGTCGTGACGTTCTGGCTTGTGTTGATTAGTAGGCGCTTGGCGTGATCTAGCCTTAATTTTCGCCAGTAGTTAGCAGGGGTGTCTTGAGTGTTCGCAACGAACTCTCGGTGCAGTTGACGTGGGTTCGTTCCCACGGCTTTCGCAACGGCTTTCATAGGGAGCGCTTGATCAATGTTGGCTCGCATGAATACGATTGCTCGCTGCACTCGAGCATGTTCATAGAAGGTGTCTTGTGAACTTTCTGCCCGCTCAGTGTCTTTATCTTTGTCTTGGACTAGCAGATACTCCAGCCCTTTTCGAGCACGTAAGGCACCGCAATGCTTTCTGATTAGATTGGAGGCTAAGTCGATTGCGGTTCCTCCAGGGCAGGTGATTATGCCGTTATCATCGACATAGCTTTTATCCATGATCACTGTAGCTTCTGGGAAAAGCGTGCAGAACTCGTCGCGGATGGTAAAGTGCACGGCGCAGCGGCGCCCGTTTAACAGGCCTGCTTTGCCAAGTACAAAAGATCCGGAACATAGGGCGATTATTGGCACCCTCGCGATATGAATCTCACGAAGCGCTTCCAGTAGCCAGTTGGGAGGGTTTCGCGTTTCCCCCAATAGACCGCCTGCAATTACGATATAGTCATATTGTGCCCAGAGATTGAGTGGTTTGGTTGGATAAATAACCATTCCACAGCTTGCGGAGACCTGTTGGTCGTCACAGGTCATCCAGTCCCACTGGCAATGAATTTGCTCACTGCGAAAAGACTTATCTGCAGCAAAGCGCAGAGAGTCGACAAGTCCTGCTACAGGAACCAATGTAAATTGGTTCATCAGGACAAAGCCTACACGTAAGTCCGGCTTTATACTTTGGAGTGGGTTGGTTAAAGTAGGGGATTGCTCAGTAAGTATCATGATTACTGACTTCCTGGTGAAAGCCCATTGGCGAAGGGCATTCGCCTCGATCACCTTGACTGAGCTAAACGAAAAGGATTCTGCGCAAGCCACTAGGTGCTGTACAGCAGTTCCAAATCAAGTTGTGGGGTGCATTATCCGCAGTATACCCCACAACAGACCGGATAGAGGTATTACGAGGCGCCTGCTTGCTTCCGCTTAGCAAGCGAGTTCGTTAGCTGGCGGTATACCTTGGCGGTATCAGCTTCGAAGGCTGCCAGTTCTTCCAGTCGCCGCTCTTCAGACCAGCCAAGGATTTTTGCTGCCTTCACTGACAACTCTTCAGCTTTTGAACGCCCCAGATCCGGCTCCAGGCCACACGGCAGGCGTCGACGAACCAGATCGCTAAGTCGAACCACGTGTTCATTTCGCAGAACTTCATCTACGTTGGAAACGTCTACTTTCGTACCAGCCAGAAGTCCTTTAGGGGCTGCGTTCCGTTTACCCAGCCGAGACTCGACCGCTTTTGCAATCAGGCGGCCGGCGTGGCGGTGGAGCATGATTGTGGATCCGGTGATTGTCAGAATGCCTGCTCTGCCAGGAACCTCTGACAACCTTACTGGGAGGCTGGTCTCGTGACCGTTAATGGTGGAAGTCGGCCGAACGCCGCACCAGCAATGCAGCACGTGATCACGTGTGAGCTTCAGTTTAGGGAACAGCGTGTTTGCCTCTTTCAGGATGTAATCAATTTCCTGATCTTCAACACGCACGTTGTCAGGATTGTCAGTGAACTCCGACTCGGTTGGCCCAATGAAGTGGTAGTCGCGCCATGGGAAAACGTAATAGGGCTCGCCTTTGCTGGAAAACGCTTCCAGTCCGAGACCTTTGTAGGCTTCTGGGAGACGCACCATCACGTTGACGCCTTTGATTCCAATCACGCGTTTGGCATTGCTACCGCCGGCTCCTGGCACGCGATCCACCCAAGGGCCTGTCGCGTTGATCACCAACTTTGCCTTGACGGTTGCCTTTCCATTGCTTCCTGGTGCTCTATCAGCAAGCTGTACGTACCAGCCGTCAGTGCTTTCGGTCAGTCCTGCGACTTCGGAATAGGTGCGCACAGTGGCACCACGGCGCTCAGCGTCTAGCACAGTATCTACACAGATGCGCTCAGCCCACGCATACATGTACTCTTCAAAGAATCCAACGCTCTTGACGTTGTCACTGAGACCTGAGGCGAGCGCGCTTTCCTGGCCTGCTTTGGCGCGAGTTGTACGGCGGTAGGAGAGAGGTACCTTCCAGCCTCCCAGGGCTTCGACGACCCTGAAGCCGATATCTACCAACCAAGCCGGATATTGGTCGCCAGCACGGAAAGGATAATGAAATTTGTGCTTGGTGAGGTGGTTGGGCATTTCGCGAACAAGCTCTGCCCGGCACTGCATGACGTCGCGTGTGTATTTCAAACGTTGGAGCATGTCAAAGGGACGAAAAACCATCTGCCACAGTGGGTAGCGTGCAGCCAGGTAGCCCAGACCGGAGTAGAGCATGCGGCTTGACCGCGATGAAGTGCCAGCGCCTATATCGCCACGATCAACAATCAGGGTTCTGAACCCACGGCCCGCGAGCTGGCGTGCCGCCGCGCAGCCCACAGCGCCGGCGCCGATGACAATCACGTCGTAGGACTGATCGTTCAACTGGTTAAGAGGGCCCCTGCTCATTGCAGACTCCCTACACATGGCAGCCCAACCAACACTTCGTCGCTTTTCATTACGGTACTCCGGTTTTTATATTATTGGAGACTGTCCAACCGGGACGAGCGTTGCACCGCAAATGCGACTGCAGCCAGTGATAACGGAAGGACGTCCAGACTGGTGGGTATCTGTGAGCGTGCACATAGCAGCCCGACGTGCACATGGATCGATTCCGCGCGCTCGGATAATCGGCCAGCCGCTCTTGGAGTGCATCATAAACGATGGCGTGAACCCCTCCATAACGCTAATGACAATAAATATAAGGTAGCGGCGGAGACCCGGGTTTGGGCGGTTCTAGAGGGAGGCTATGCCATCCTGTCGGTAGCCGCTGCGATGCTTTGTCGGCTGTGGAATATCACCCGCGCCGGCATCATAAAAGTCGTCTCTTGCGTTATATATTTCCTGTTGAGCCGGTGCGATAGTGCCTGCCGTCATCGCCGTGCTTATGGATGCTGTCAGGTGATTGGCTTTGAGCTGAGCGCTTCTTGCGCGGCCTTGGCTACCTTGCGCTACTAGGGTTTCGTGGTAATGACGTTGCGTTATAAGCGGAATGCATGCATGAAGAATATTGGAATTATCGGCGTGGGTGGTTTGGCGGAAAAGCTAGTTGTCGGCTTGCGTCGCCAAGGGTTTTCTCTTCCAGTACATCTCTCGCCCCGAGGTTATGAGCGAAGCTCGAGCCTTTCGAAGCAGGAAGCATGCGTAATAATGGGTAGCAACCAGGCGGTGGTTGAAAGCTCAGATGTGATATTGCTCTGTGTGCCTGCGCGTGCAATTGATCAGCTTGCGAAAGAAATCACTGTGCGTCAGGGGCAGATTGTAATCTCAGCAGTCGCGGGGGTTGGTCACGATAGGCTTGAGCGCCTGTTTCCCGGTGCGACCTGCGTAAGGGTCTTGCTCTCATTCTCAGATCAGCACAGTCGTGCTATCAGCGTGCTTTGGCCTGAGGATGAAGGCTGCACTCATTTACTGTCGATGCTTGGTCGAGTGCTGGCTGTCAGCGGCGAGCGGGAGTTTGAGCTTGCGACAGTGGCAGCTTGTATGAGTGGCTGGTTTCTTTTCCTTATGCATGATCTACATGAGTGGTTGGTTGATAACGGATTATGCCCCTCTCAAGCGCATCAGCTGGTCGTGAGCAATTTTCAGGACAGCATATCGATGGCTGCCAGCATCCCGTCCTCAAACTTGAGAGCCTTGGGAGAGCAGGCTTCTACCCCAGGCACATTTTCTGCCAAAGGACTTAATGTGCTAAGGCACCAGCAGGTTAGCGCCCCTTGGGGGGCAGCTTGCGAGGTAGTGCTTGATGCTTTGTTGAATCGCATGTAGTTCACTCCTGAACTACAGGTTGATGCCTTGTTCATTCGTTTTCGGATGGGCTGTTCGTGCAGCATGAAATAACAATAATAGGAGAGCGTCATGTCCAATGTGAAAACGTCTATCGAAGATGTTCCACTCAACAGTTTTCATAAAAAGCTTGCTATTTACTCCGCAGGTGGCCCGTTCCTTGATGGGTACGTGCTCAGTATCATTGGCGTAGTCATGATCCAGATCGGAGCTGCATTGAACATCAATGCGTTCTGGGAGGGCCTGATTGCTGCGTCTGCACTTATTGGCGTGTTTTTTGGTGGCTTCGTCGGCGGTTGGTTTACCGATAAATTTGGCCGAAAAGTTCTCTATCTTGTAGATCTCGTTGCTATCATCGGTTTTTCAGTCGCTCAATTCTGGGTCGAATCTGCAATGGCCTTGTTTGTTTGGCGATTGCTCATCGGCGTAGCGGTTGGAGCGGATTACCCTATTGCTACCTCGCTGTTGGCCGAGTTCTTGCCGCGCAAAAGTCGTGGGCCGCTGCTGTCCAGTCTGATTTTCATGTGGTTGCTTGGCGCCGCAGTAGCATACGCTGTTGGAGAGCTGATGCTGCGTTATGGTGGCCCCGAAGCATGGCGTTGGGTTCTTGCAAGTGCCATTGTTCCAGGTGTGCTCTTCCTCATGGCTCGTGCGGGTACCCCAGAGTCTCCACGTTGGCTGCTGAGCAAAGGCCGTAAGGCGGAAGCAGATGCAGTAATCAAAAAGGTTTACGGCCCTGAGTATTCTGTCGCGGATCTGCCAGAGCCAGAAAGCAGCAAAAAACTGACTGTTAGCTCGCTTTTCCATTCTGGCTATGGCAAGCGAATGGTGTTTGTGACGCTGTTCTGGACTTGTGCAATTATCCCACTGTTTGCTGTTTACACCTTTGCTCCTAAGGTGCTCCAGGCGTTGAAGCTTGAGGGTGACTTGGCCAGTTGGGGATCGGTTGCCATCACCGCGTTCATGGCGCTTGGCTGCTTGCTGGCCGTGAAGCTGATAAACGTGATGGGCCGTCGCAATATGCTAATCCACAGCTTCCTGTGGTCAGGGTTGTGCCTGCTTCTGCTGGGTATTTTCCCCGACAGCTCACCGACGCTAGTCCTCGCCCTCTTTGTTGGCTACGCAATCACTACTGGCGGAGCTCAGGTTCTGGAGTACGTTTACCCGAACGAGTTGTTCCCTACCGAAATTCGCGCAACGGCGAATGGCTTGGCTACCTCGCTATCTCGTATCGGTACCGCGCTGGGCATCTATCTCGTGCCTGTTTCACTAGAGAATTTTGGCGTGGGTGGGACGATGATTTTCGCAGCAGTTATTTGCTTGATTGGCGCTCTGGTAGCGATCCTGATGGCTCCTGAGACTGGAACCCAGGATCTTCACCAAGCGGCCTCTATTGATAATCTTTCTGAGCCTCAGCGCTCTTCGCGTCGTCAATCGGCAGCCCGGTAAGTTTTGGAGAAAAATAAGTGAGCGAAGTTCTGACCGTTGTACGTAATTCTGAAAACGCGATTCTGGGCGAGCCAAGTCCGGCGCGCCTACCTATCGGTGATCTCATTGCTTATGCATGCACCGGTCAGGATCAGGCCTCGGAGGCTGTAGGGGCTAGTATTGGTATCTGGGAAAGTTCTCCAGGTGTCTTCCGTCGCCACCTCAAGAATCGGGAATTCAGCCATGTGATCAGCGGCTACTGTACGTTCACTCCAGATAATGGTGAGCCCGTAGAGCTCCGTGCAGGTGATGCAGTGCTGTTTCCTGAGAATTGCGAAGGTGTGTGGCACATTCACGAGACTTTCCGTAAGACCTACGTGCTCTTCTAAGGATTCGATGTGACTTCTATTCAGAGATTTGGTGTCGGCAAGCGAGCATCGCAGCTTGTTGTTGCTGGTGACAGGTTTGATACTGCTGGCCTGGTCGCGCTGGTTCCAGAAGGCTCCAATATTGTTGAGCAAACTCGTTGCGTGCTCAATCAGCTTGAGTCTTTGTTAGCTAAAATTGGTGCAAACAAAATCAATCTGGCCCGAATTCAGATCTGGCTCGCGGATATGGCAGACTTCGAAGAGATGAATAGTGTCTATGATAATTGGGTGGGCTTGAACCCTCCAGTGAGGGCCTGTGTAGGCTCTCAATTGGCGAGCGGCGACTACCGCATCGAAATCCAGGCTTCAGGTTATCTCTAAATCTAGCGTCTTGTTTGGCCTGTCACAGGGTGCTTGTCTCTGCTCACTTGAATAGGCAGTGATTAAACCCCGTTGGCAGACTATTTTTTGCATCTCTTATGTGCGCGCAGCAGAGCTGCTTTCTGAATTTAGGTGTGATGGCATTTGCATAATGCCAATTGTCTCACCTGTAATAGTTGTTAGTGCGCGTTTGCTGCAACATTTTGTCAAGTATCACTCATTCGAAGGCAAGACTTTATGTATCGTGGATTTTGGTATGCCCAAGCCCTCGATCTGGATAGCGATCTGGCTCCTGAGCTGGAAGAGCCTGTTCAGGCGGACGTTTGTATCGTAGGTGGTGGTTTCCTCGGCTTGTGGTCGGCCATTCGTCTTAAGCAGGCCCATCCTGGAAAAAGCGTTGTCATCGTCGAGCGTGACCGTTGTGGTTCTGGTGCAAGTGGTCGTAACGGTGGTGTTGCTACGAACTGGTGGGGCAAGTACCTGTCGGTTCGCACCATCTGCGGTGACGTTGAGGCGCGGCGTATCTGTGAGGCAGCGGAATCTGCGATTGATGAAATCGGTAGCTTCTGCGCTGAACACGGTATTGATGCTCAGTACCGCAAGGATGGCTGGCTCTGGACTGCGACTAACCAGCGGCAGATGAACTCCTGGCGGGTTCTGACGGATGGCTTGCAGAAGCTTGACGTGAACCCGTTCCAGGAACTGGATCGCGAGACTATTCGCGGTCGAGTTGGCTCGCCGTTGGTACTGGGTGGTATCTACGATCCGAACGCAGCCACCGTTCAGCCCGCCATGCTCGCTCGTGGTCTCCGCCGTGTGGCATTGAAGCTGGGGGTGAAGATCTACGAGAAATCGCCATTCACTCATCTTGTGCGTGGTAAGAACCCTGTTGTGCATACGGCCAAGGGCCATGTGAATGCGAGTCACGTGGTACTTGCACTCAATGCATGGGGCGCGCAGTTCCCGGAGCTGCGTCGCATGATCGCAATCATGTCCAGCGATATGGTTGCTACTGCGCCTGTGAAGGCCAAGCTCGATGCCATCGGCTTCAGCCGTGGCGAATGTATGACGGACTCTCGTACCGTCCTAAACTACTGGCGCAATACGCCAGAAGGCCGCGTAGTGTTCGGCAAGCCGCTGGGCCAGTTCGCTTATGCCGGGCGCATCGGCAATCTCTATGAGAAACCATCGCCAGCTGCTGACAAGGTTGCTGCCGAGTTGCGTCGTCTTTATCCACAGTTGAAAGATGTGCCGGTGGTAAGTAGCTGGACTGGCCCTATAGACCGGGCAATGAAGGGCCTGCCCAATTTCGGCTACCTCGATCATCACCAGACAGTCAGCTACGGCATCGGCTTCTCGGGCAATGGTGTGGCGACTACTGTGTTCGCTAGCCGTATCATCAAGTCACTGGCCACCCATGCCAATGACGAGTGGGCCACCTGTGGCTTGGTCAACCAGAAAATGAAGCTACTACCACCAGAGCCATTCCGTTTCTTCGGGGCGCACATGGTGCGTGATGCGCTGGTGCGTAAAGAGTCCCTCGAAGACCACGACCAGGACGCTGGTTTCATAACCCGCCAGCTGGTTTCCATGGCGCCTGCCGGCTATGTCCCCGCCCAGAAAAAATAAGTATTAGGATCATGAGCGAACACATTGTTTTCCTGGATGACGAGGGGCTTGCGGCCTCGACACGTCTGAAAAGCCCTGACTGCGAACATACCTGGTCGCAGTTCGCCTACACCCATCCTGACCAAGTGCTGGAGCACCTGAAGGATGCCACGGTCGCGCTCACTTGCAGCGTGCCGCTGCGCGAAGAGCATCTGCGTGAATTGCCGAAGCTGAAAATGATCTCGTTGGCGCTCACTGGCCGCGACATCGTTGACGTCGGTTACTGCGATGCTCATGGCATCGAGGTGTCCAGTGTCCCTGGCTACGCCGCCAACACGGTGGCCGAGCACAGCATGGCCATGATGCTCGAACTGTTCCGCCGCCCAGCAGCGTTCAGCCGACTGATGCGCAAAGTGCATGCCGGGCAGGCCGAATACAAAAACATTTACTTCGACCACCGCATCCGTGATGTACGTGGCAAGCAAATGGCGATTATTGGCAGCGGGCCGATTGCTTTGCGTCTCGCCGAACTTGCGCGCACCTTCGGTATGGAAGTCTTGTTCGAGGATCGCGGTGGCAAACGCCCTGGGCCAGATTGTCGCTCACTGGAAAGCTTGCTCAAGAGCTGCGATGTCCTCTCGATCAATGCGCCGTTGACGCCTGAAACCCACAACATGATTGATGCTGAGAAGCTCGCGTTGATGAAGGCGGATGCGCTTGTCATCAACACTGGTCGTGGTGGCATTGTCAACGAAGCAGCCTTGATCAATGCGTTACAAAACGGCCGCCTGGGTGGAGTGGCGCTGGACGTGGTTGAAGTCGAGCCCCTGCACCCCAGCAATCCATTGTTCCAGCTGATTGACCGTGACGATTTCATCCTCAACCCGCACATTGCTTGGAGCAGTGAGGATGCCATGCAGCAGTTGATGGATCGCGCCGTCGATAACATCACTGATTTCGTCGCTCGACAAACCCACGTGAAAGGGATCCGTACCGCATGACAATCGCTATCAAGAGCAGCTTCGTCGACGGCGCTTTCGTTGACCTGGACAGCGGTGCTGACATCCTGGAAAACCGCAATCCGTCCAATCCTGGTGAAGTTGTCGAGTGTTTCGTGCGAGCAGACCAGCATCTCACCGAGCAAGCTATTTCCGCAGCGCGTCGTGCTCAGCCTGCCTGGGCACGCAGCAACCCTCAGCATCGCGCCGACGCACTGGACTTCATCGGCACTGAAATTCTTTCCCGTCGTGAAGAGCTGGCGGCGTTGCTGGCCCGTGAAGAAGGCAAAATCGTTCGCGAAGCCTTGGGCGAAGTTGATCGTGCGGGTCGCTCGTTCAAGTTTTACGCCCAGGAAGCGCTTCGTGCTGAAGGCGAGAAGTACCAGTCGGTGCGCCAGGACGTTGGCATCGATGTCTTTACTCAGCCACTCGGTGTGATCGGCATCATTGCACCGTGGAACTTCCCGATTGCCATTCCAGCGTGGAAGATCGCTCCGGCGTTGTGCTATGGCAACTGCGTAGTGTTCAAGCCCGCTGAGCTCGTGCCATCTTCGGCCTGGGCCCTGGCTGAAATCATCAGCCGTTCTGGACTGCCTGGTGGTGTTTTCAACATGCTGATCGGGCCTGGTCGCAGCGTGGGCGATACTATTATCCGTTCCCCGGAAATCGATGGCATCAGCTTCACCGGTTCAGAAAATACCGGGCGCCAGATCGCTAAGCTCGCAGCTGATGGCATGAAGAAAGTTCAGTTGGAAATGGGTGGTAAGAATCCACTGATTGTGCTCGACGACGCCGACTTGGAGCAGGCAGTTGACGTGGCGCTCAACGGTTCGTTCTTCAGCACTGGGCAGCGCTGCACGGCAAGCTCGCGAGTGATTGTCACCGAGGGTATCCATGACGCATTCGTAACTCGTCTTGCAGAACGTACCCGAGCTCTGAAAGTGGGCGATGCATTGCAGGACACCACCGATATCGGGCCGGTCGTAGACGGGCGCCAGTTGGAGCAGAATCTGTCCTATGTGGCCAGCGGTCGCGAGCAGGGCGCCAAGTTGGTGTGCGGTGGTGAGCGAATTGAAAACGAAGCGGGTGCCTACTTCTTCAAGCCGGCGCTGTTCACAGAAGTCACTCCGGAAATGCGCATTTACCGCGAAGAGATCTTCGGGCCGGTGCTCAGCGTGCTGAAGGTGCGTGACTACGACGAGGCATTTGCTGCTGCCGAGGATACGGCCTTCGGCCTGTCGGCGGGCATTGTTACCACCTGTCTGCGTCATGCCGAGCACTTCAAGCGCAATAGCTCGGCGGGCATGGTGATGGTCAACTTGCCAACCGCTGGTGTCGACTACCACGTGCCATTTGGTGGTAACGGCGCTTCGAGCTTGGGGGCGCGTGAGCAAGGTACTCACGCTCGTCAGTTCTTTACCCGCGTCAAGACCACGTACCAGTTGGCCTGACCGCGTACCTACTGCTTGAAAACTACCTCACAGGGCTGCTAGCGGCCCTGTGGGTTCTGCTGCGCCCAATTTTTGAATTTTGAGGTTACAAGCAAGATGGCCAAGGCCGCCGATGTCGTTGTGCAATGCCTGGAAAACGAAGGTGTCGAGTATGTGTTCGGCATTCCTGGTGAGGAAAACCTCGACCTGCTGGAATCCCTGCGCAAGTCGAAGATTAAGCTGGTACTGACCCGCCACGAACAATCTGCAGGTTTCATGGCCGCCACCTATGGCCGCCTGACCGGCAAGACCGGCGTCAGCCTGTCGACCTTGGGCCCTGGCGCCACCAATCTGGTAACCGCCAGTGCTTATGCGTATCTCGGTGGTATGCCGATGCTGATGATCACGGGTCAGAAGCCGATCAAGAAGTCCAAGCAGGGCCGCTTCCAGATCATCGACGTGTGCGGCATGATGGCCCCCATCACCAAGTACACCCACCAGTTCGCCTCGGCCGACAACATCCCGGCGCGCATGCGTGAAGCCTTCCGCCTGGCGGAAGAGGAGAAGCCGGGTGCCGTGCACCTAGAATTGCCGGAAGACATCGCCGCCGAGCAGACCGACGCCCTGCCGATCCCACGGAGCCTGCACCGTCGCCCGCTGGCCGAGCACGTGGCCATCGAAGCTGCCGTCGAGAAACTGCAGAAGGCCCGCAGCCCGATCCTGGTGATTGGTGCCGGCGCCAACCGCAAGATGACTGCCAAGGTGCTGCAGCAGTTGATCGACAAAACCGGCATCCCGTTCATCACCACCCAGATGGGTAAAGGTGTGGTCGACGAGCGCCACCCGCGCTTCCTCGGCAACGCCGCGCTATCTTCTGGTGACTTCGTTCACCGCGCCATCGAAGCCGCCGACCTGATCATAAACATCGGCCATGATGTGATCGAGAAGCCACCGTTCTTTATGGTTCGCGGTGGTACCGAAGTCATCCATATCAGCTTCCGCTCCGCCGAAGTCGATGCCGTGTACTTCCCGCAGGTGGAAGTGATCGGCGACATCGCCAACGCCGTATGGCAAATCAGCGAAGCGCTGAACGACACTGCGCACTGGGACTTCACCCGCCTGATGGCGATCCGTGAAGCGAACGAAGCACAGATCGCCGAAGGCGCCGACGACAACCGCTTCCCGGTCTACCCACAGCGCTTGGTCGCCGACATCCGTCGCGCACTGCCGTCCGAAGGCATCGTCGCCCTGGACAACGGTATCTACAAGATCTGGTTCGCTCGTAACTACAAGGCGCACAAGCCAAACACCGTTCTGCTCGACAACGCCCTGGCGACCATGGGTGCCGGCCTGCCATCGGCAATGGCTTCGCACCTGGTGTACCCGGATCGTCCGGTGATTTCGGTGTGTGGCGACGGCGGTTTCATGATGAACAGCCAGGAGCTGGAAAGCGCAGTCCGTCTGGGCATGCACATCACCGTGGTAATCCTGCGTGACGACGGCTACGGCATGATCCGCTGGAAGCAGGCCAACATGGGCTTCACCGATTTCGGCCTGGACTACGGCAACCCGGACTTCGTCAAGTACGCCGAATCCTACGGCGCTAACGGTCACCGCGTGGAAAGCGCCGAAGCCTTCCTGCCGCTGCTCGAGCACTGTATCCAGACTCCAGGCGTGCATGTGATCGACTGTCCAGTCGACTACAGCGAGAACGACCGGATCCTGAACATGGATCTTCGCGAGCGCAGCGCCGCCATTTGAGGACAAAGACTATGCAATTGAGAGATCCACAACTTCTCCGCCAGCAAGCATTCATCAACGGCGTTTGGCTGGATGCGGACAATGGCCAGACCATCAAGGTGACCAACCCGGCCTCCGGTGAAGTCATCGGTACCGTGCCGAAGATGGGCACTGCTGAAACCCGCCGCGCCATCGAAGCTGCCGATAAGGCCCTGCCGGCCTGGCGCGCACTGACCGCCAAAGAGCGCTCGAACAAACTGCGTCGCTGGTTCGAACTGATGATCGAGAACCAGGACGACCTGGCTCGCCTGATGACCACCGAACAAGGCAAGCCACTGGCCGAAGCC
Organism: Pseudomonas sp. SGAir0191; assembly: GCF_002812565.2. Taxonomy (NCBI): domain Bacteria; kingdom Pseudomonadati; phylum Pseudomonadota; class Gammaproteobacteria; order Pseudomonadales; family Pseudomonadaceae; genus Pseudomonas; species Pseudomonas sp. SGAir0191. Next base: position 2,957,688 of record NZ_CP025035.2, on the reverse strand, counting down.
AAGGGCGAAATCGCCTACGCCGCCTCGTTCATCGAGTGGTTCGCCGAAGAAGCCAAGCGCGTCTACGGCGACACCATCCCGGGCCACCAGCCAGACAAGCGCCTGATCGTCATCAAGCAGCCAATCGGCGTTACCGCGGCCATCACCCCGTGGAACTTCCCGGCCGCCATGATCACCCGTAAAGCCGGCCCGGCCCTGGCCGCTGGCTGCACCATGGTGCTCAAGCCTGCCTCGCAAACCCCGTACTCCGCCCTGGCCCTGGTCGAGCTGGCCACCCGTGCCGGCATCCCGGCTGGCGTGCTGAGCGTCGTTACCGGCAGCGCTGGCGAAGTTGGCGGCGAGCTGACGGGCAACTCCCTGGTACGCAAGCTGTCCTTCACTGGCTCGACTGAAATCGGTCGTCAGCTGATGGAAGAATGCGCCAAGGACATCAAGAAAGTTTCCCTGGAGCTGGGTGGCAACGCCCCGTTCATCGTGTTCGACGACGCCGACCTGGACAAGGCCGTCGAGGGCGCGATCATCTCCAAGTACCGCAACAACGGCCAGACCTGCGTCTGCGCCAACCGTATCTACGTGCAGGACGGCGTGTACGACGCGTTCGCCCAGAAGCTGGCCGCCGCTGTTGCCAAGCTGAAGATCGGTAATGGCCTGGAAGAAGGCACCACCACTGGCCCGCTGATCGACGGCAAGGCCGTTGCCAAGGTTCAGGAACACATCGAAGACGCCGTGGGCAAAGGCGCCAAGGTGCTGTCCGGTGGCAAGCTGATCGAAGGCAACTTCTTCGAGCCGACCATCCTGGTCGACGTGCCGAAAACCGCTGCCGTTGCCAAGGAAGAAACCTTCGGCCCACTGGCGCCGCTGTTCCGCTTCAAGGACGAGGCTGAGGTCATCGCCATGTCCAACGACACCGAATTCGGCCTGGCCTCGTACTTCTACGCCCGCGACATGAGCCGTGTATTCCGTGTTGCCGAGGCCCTGGAATACGGCATGGTGGGTATCAACACCGGCCTGATCTCCAACGAAGTCGCGCCATTCGGTGGCATCAAGGCCTCGGGCCTGGGCCGTGAAGGTTCCAAGTACGGTATCGAGGACTATCTCGAAATCAAGTACCTGTGCCTCAGCGTCTAGGTATTGGACAAAGCGAAGAGGCGAGCAATCGTTAGAGGTTGCATCAACAGGGAGCCGAGCATGAATGGCGCCTTGCTTAAATTCAGCAGGATCGCTAAGTGAGCATAAAACAGAAACTGACGTGGGCCTTTGTAGCCATCGCGTGTTTGCCGGTCATCATCGTAGCAACCATTGTCATCATCAATTTGCGTACCCAGGTTCGAGCGACATTCTTCGACAGCAGTAGCCGGGAAATTCGGCAGATCGAAAACGGCATGAACCTGTTCTTCGAAGGAATCGGACAGAGTGTCGAATACCTAGCTAAGCGCCCTCAAGTTGCTCAGGCTCGCGATCTAAAGGACTACTCGAGCGCTGACGCAGCGCTTGTGCCTTTGCCTGAAGAAAGCAAGGTGCTCCTACAGTATTTCGAGCAATATGCGTCCGCCTTCTCTGCTGCGACCGTTGCGGTGGGCTTCGAAGACCGCACATTCGTAAACTGGCCCAACCCTGCGGCGCTGGCCAGTTATGATCCGCAAGTTCGCCCTTGGTACAAGGCTGCAATGGCCACGCCTGGCAAGGTGGCGCGCACACCTGCCTATTATTGGGAAGATACAGGAGAGTTATTGATCAGTAATGCGATGACGGTAGCGAGATCGCCAGGGCACCCAGCTGGTGTGGTAGCTCTTGATGTTTCGATCAAGCGTTTAACCAACATCGTTCGGCAAATAAAAATGGGGGAGAGTGGCTATCTGATGTTGGTAGAGAGGGACGGCACGGTTTTGGTCGACCCAAGCGACCCAACGCACAATTTCAAAAAGCTCGCGGATCTCGGGCAAGGCTACCGCATGCTTGCGCAGGCACGCGGCTTGTCCGAAGTCACGATCAACGGGGTGCGCTACCTTGCTAACGCATAGACGTCGGAAAAGCTCGGTTGGCAATTTATTGGGCTGATCAAGTATGAGGAGGTTATGGCCTCCACCAATCAACTGATTACGCTCATCAGCAGTATTGCTGTCGTTCTGTCCTTGCTATTCGCGTTTATCGGTAGGCTATTTGCGAACATGATCGTGAAGCCGATTCAAGGCGTTTCTAGTGGGCTCGAGACCATCGCCAGTGGTGAAGCCGACTTGACGGCTTCGCTGGAAGTGACCGGCCGGGATGAAACAGCTCTGCTTGCCAAGTGGTTCAACACCTTCCTAGTAACTATCAGGGAGTTGGTGCAGCGCATTGGTGGCGCTTCATCCTCTCTACAGGCTCGATCAGACGATTCCATAGCGGTTGCCACCGAAATGAACGAGGTGGCTTCTCGGCAGCGTGCCTCGATGGAATTGGTGTCTACCGCATTCAACGAGATGGTGGCTACTTCGAATGAAGTCGCACGTTCCTGCATCGCAGCAGCTACTGCAGCGGAGGATGGCCAGAAGCAGGTTCATGACGGGCAGCGTCAGATCAGAGAAGTAGAGGGCTGTATAGCTTACCTTGGTGAAACCTTGACTAAGACCACCCAGTCTATGTACGCGTTGGAGCATGACAGCCATAACATCAATGCCATCGTCGACACCATCCGTTCAATCGCAGATCAAACCAATCTGCTAGCCCTTAACGCCGCTATCGAAGCCGCTCGTGCAGGTGAACAGGGTAGGGGGTTTGCAGTTGTCGCTGATGAGGTGCGTGCTTTGGCCAGGCGAACATCCGACTCCACTGGTGAAATTGACGGCCTTCTAGGAGGCCTGTCGCGTCGGATTCAGGAAGTTACCCAGCAGATGCAAAGCAGTCTCGAGAGATCGACCGCTAGCGTTGATGGAATCAACCGTACCAGCAAGAGCTTCGATGGGATTCGCGATGCGGTAGATCACATCCGCGACCAAAACAACCAGATCGCCACGGCAGCTGAGGAGCAGCACCAGGTCGCTGAAGACATCAATCAGCACATATGCCAAGTCCATCAGGATGCGTTGCTGGTCGAGCAGCTTTCAGATAGTGCACATGAAGGGTCGAAGCATCTGTCTGCCCTTTCCTCAGAGTTGCATCACCTGGTAGGTCGGTTCAAAGCGTAGGCATTGGGCCAAAAGGCTTTACAGCGGATTTTTTCTATCCCTCTATGGGACAGCAGACGCCCCCTCGCGTCCGTTTTCGCATGAGAAAGCCTTTTGAAGCGCTAGGGATTCTCCGATCAAGTCAGCGCAGGCCATCTGACCTGTGCTGAAATATCCCTCCGTCCAATTGCCCTCTACAATCCCGCCACCCCATGAGCCAGATGAGCTTTTCCGATTTCGAGTACGCCGCTAAGCGCAAGCAAACCCGCCGCGAGCGTTTCCTGGGCGAGATGGAACAGGTGGTGCCGTGGAGCGGGTTGGTGGCGTTGATCGAGCCGCATTACCCAAAGGCTGGCGGTGGCCGCAGGCCGTATCCACTGGAAACCATGCTGCGCATTCACCTGTTGCAGAACTGGTTCTCGTTGAGTGATCCAGTCATGGAGGAGGCGCTGTACGAGATTACTTCGATGCGCCAGTTTGCTCGTCTGACGCTCAGCGCGGGGAGAAAACTTTGTGAGCTTTGTCAGCGATCAGTTGGGAGGCAACTTGTCGCCGCTTGCGATGTTCCGCGACCAGAATGGGTTCACCGGGCGCATCGTTGCTTCCTCCCCAAGTGTTGAAGAAGTTCAACGGCTCGTCTGCGCCGGTTTCGGAGTAGGTTGCATGCCTGAGCACCTGTTTCATGAGGATCTAGAGAAGGGGCTGCTATGGCGTTTGCCGCCAACTGAAGGCATCGTCAACGCGGACTTGCACTTGCTCTGGAACAGAGAGCAGAGGATGACCATGGCGGAGACGGTGTTCCTGGAGAGTTTCCGGCACTGTCTCGCTCAGGCATCGCTCATTTGAGCGGGGTGCGGGTGTGTTGAGGCTGTTTACCCGAAACGACCGCAGTGATTGGCTGCGGTCGCTCTGTTTCGCTACTCGGCATTCAGCAGTCGCTGCCGGCCCAAGACGCTGTTGAGTCGATCATCATCATCTAGTTTGCTCTCGCACAGCATCTCAGCAACGCCGGCACCTGCCTCGACTTTCTCCAACCAGTACATCACCGCCTTTTTCATGAAAAGCTCTCGGGCCTATGGAACCTTGTCCGGACGAACATCGAGGGTAAGCAGGAACAATGGTTTTTGATCAAGCATCAGGATGAGGTCGCCAAGCCGCTTGCTGATTTCGACGTGGTAGTCGAGCTGCCCAATAGTGTCCTCAGCGACCGTACCATCATCCCCAAGAATCGCGGTCGGGCGAAGGCCACGTCACCCAAGCCGAACCCTCCCACAACCGTCACCGGGCCGAGCACTGAAGGCGCTGTGGCTGCAGCACTGCCAGAGAAGCTTTCTCCGCAGCTAGCGACCCTGGTCGACTCCAGCCCTCGTTCTGAAGAGTGGCGCTACGAAATCAAGTTCGATGGCTATCGCATGCTGTGCCGCGTCGATGGAGATGACGTCCGGCTGTTCACCCGCAATGGTCACGATTGGACTGCAAAGCTGCCCAAGCAGGCGGCTGCAATCGCCTCGCTCGGGCTAGAAACGGCCTGGCTGGATGGCGAGATCGTCATCCCGGATGAAAACGGCGTGCCGAATTTCCAGTTGCTACAAAACGCTTTCGACGCCGGCAAGAGCCAAGGCATCGTCTACTACCTGTTCGACCTGCCTTACCTCAATGGCACCGATCTTCGGCAGGTGCCGGTTGAGAGCCGTCGTGGACTGCTAAAGCAGCTTCTCGCTGACTCGACCGACCCGCTGCTGAGGTTCTCCGAAGACTTCACCGAAGACGTCGACGCATTGATGAACAGTGCCTGTCAGATGCGTATGGAGGGGCTCATCGGCAAACGCTTGGGCAGTCCCTACGTATCCCGGCGCAGTGACACGTGGATCAAGCTCAAATGCAAGCATCGCCAGGAGTTCGTCATTGTCGGCTACACCGACCCGAAAGGCGCGAGAAGCGGCTTTGGGGCTCTAGTCCTAGCCCTCACTGACGAAGACAGCGGAAAGCTGCGATACGCCGGCAAGGTCGGTACTGGTTTCACCGAGTCGACTCTCGCCACCATCCTGGAAACTCTACTTCCGCTGGAGCAGAAACAGGTGCCGGTGACGAACCCGCCGAAAGGTGTCGACGGCAAAGGCATTCACTGGCTGCAGCCGACGCTGCTGGCCGAGGTCACCTTCGCTGAGATCACCTCGGACGGCGTGGTCAGGCACGCGGTGTTCCATGGTATCCGGACGGACAAGCCTGCCCAGGACATCACGGAGGAGAAGCCGGCGCCTGCGCCGAAGGCGCGAAGGTCAGTCAAGGCGAAATCGGACGATAAGGGCTCCGCTACCAAGGTGCGGATCACCCACCCGGAGCGTGTGATTGATCCCAGCAGCGGCCTCACCAAACGAGACCTGGCCGAATACTACGCGCAGGTCTCACCCTGGCTCCTGCCTCACCTGAAAGACCGGCCCATTGCATTGGTCAGGGCACCCGAGGGGATCACCGGCGAGTTGTTTTTCCAGAAAAATGCTGACCGTCTCGCCATCCCGAACATCACGACGGTGCCGAAAGCAGAAGCGGGTAAAGCGGGTATGGTCATCAACAGTGTCGAAGCCCTGGTCGGTGCCGTGCAGATGAGCACCATCGAGCTGCATTCCTGGAACGGCACAACTGACCACATCGAACAGCCAGACCGCTTCGTGCTGGATCTCGATCCTGATCCGGCGCTGCCTTGGAAGGTCATGGTCGAAGCCACTCAGCTGACCTTGGTGGTGCTCGATGAATTGGGCCTGCAGTCGTTTCTCAAAACCAGTGGCGGCAAGGGCATCCACATCATGGTGCCGCTCGCGCCTAAAGCTTCATGGGAAGAGGTGAAGGACTTCAGCCAGGCCATCGTGATGTACATCGCCAAGCTGATCCCGGATCGGTTTTCAGCCGTGTTAGGCCCGAAGAATCGTATCGGCAAGATTTTCATCGACTACCTGCGCAACGGCAAAGGGGCCACCACCGCCAACGTCTTTTCGGCGCGGGCCAGGGAGGGGCTGCCGGTATCGGTGCCAATCTTCAGGGAGGAGATCGTCGAGCTGCAGTCGGCGGCCAAGTGGAACATCAAGAATGTTCAGGAGCGGCTGGATGAACTGGGTGGCGATGACCCGTGGGAGGGTATGCCAAGCACCAGGCAATTGATCACCCTGGAAATGAAAACGCGGATTGGAATGAAGTAGGCCTCTATGTTGCTGCGGGTGGGTTGAGGGCGCACGCTGTCTGGGCCATCATCGCGAAAGTAGAACAGAGATAAGGATGGTTTCGTGAGTGCAACGTCCTCTATTTGGTTTTTCGCTGTGCCGTTCGCTATCGCAGCGGCCATTCCCGGCCCGGCCCAAGCTGGCCTGCTCGGTCAGGTGGTTGCCCGTGGGGCTCGTTCGTCGGTGCCTTACATTGCTGGCATGGTATTGGGTAATGCAGTGTGGCTGCTCGTGGCAACGCTAGGGCTCGCTGCATTGGCTCTGCAGTTTGAGCACGTGTTCGTGGCAGTGAAGTGGTTGGGTGTTGCATTCATCCTATTCATCGCCTGGAGCCTTTGGACAAAGAATGTCGAAAAACCGCAGCAGCCGGACAACCGATCTGCAGGTCGTGGGCTTCTTGCCGGCGCTGCATTGACCTTGAGCAACCCTAAGGCCGTGGTGTTCTTCGGCGCTGTTTTGCCTCATGCGTTTGACCTTACCTCTCTGACTACCTCTGAGGTGGTGTTCATTACGCTACTCGGCATCGGTATTGATCTGACCATTCAGCTGGCTTACCTGCTTGCCGCATCGAATATCACGCGGGCGATTCGCTCGACAAAGGCCATGAAGCGGCTCAACCGAACCTCAGCAGGGATAATGACCGCCTGCGCTGGTTGGATGGCGGTCTCGCGATGAGTACAGCCAAGCAACTATTGGTGCGATAGAAGCATCAGTTGTCCAGTGCGACGGAGCCGACCTGACGCACTGTTGAGGCTCAAAGCGTAGTAAATAGAAATCGCGGACGGCAGCGGATGTTTGACATGGTTTTTCTCCGCCCGAATGGAGCGATCACCGGTGCAATCAGGCACCAGGCTGAGAGTCCTTAAGATCCTCAAAATCTTTGGCCAGCCGAGCTTGAATCAAGCCACGGCTTGTACCTTGCTCCTCGTCACATCCCGTCATATACGCACGTCATAATCCGCCCGCCGGTGATTGCGTTGCCGCTTCGCTGCGCTATGGTGAGAGCACCCCACAAATAAGACTAAAGTCGTAGGAGGTCGGCATGCGGATTCGCGGTGACGTTTTCTGGAACTGGGCAGACCCAACGCTGCATCATAGGGCTCACAACGAGACACTTGACGATGGCACCAGCATGGATGTCCAGGTGCGACTGTCGCGTACAGGTGCCACTCAATTGTTCATCGGTGTATATGCCGGAACGGGTATGGCACTCCATGAAGAGGCTTTCCTCTCGCGCCCTGGCGAATCAATGACTCGGGCTCTGGCGTGGGGCGTGGGACGCGCCCGATGCCTTGCAACCAATCAGTTGCCTGTTGAACGTCAGGTAGCATAAATCTCAGATTCAAGATGTGGTGGCGGCGAACTAATCACCGTCACCCAGGTGATTCCACTCGCTGTACGCCGACTTTAAAACTTGGGGAAGGCGAGGAAGCTCACGCCTGATTTCGCTCAACGCTTCAGGGCTTCGAATCCACTCCGTCAACCACGCGATCAGCACCGGTCGAGTTGTGGGGCAGGGCGCTACTTGCTGTTCAAGCTCGTCGGCTACCTGGGCAAGAAGCTCTAAGTGCGCTTCAAGCTCTGCAATCTGATTTGCCATGGACATCCACCTCTTTCACGTTCTGGCGGGAGCTTGCTCCACTGCGCTCCACCCCAATCTCAGCCAAGGCTCGTCCTCTGCCAGCGCCCCATACCATCGCCCGCGTAACCGTCTCGCCAGGCCGCTTGGCGTAAGCTTCTTCAATTCGGGCCAAGCCAGAGCGCTCATAGATCCCAATGAATAACTGAGTGTCGCCGGTGCGGGAAAGCCTCACTTGGACATCCAGTCGTGCTCCGTCCACGAGCATTTCTTCATGGGAATGGTGCTGCAGGCTTGGATCGGCCCAAGCCCAAAATACTGCTCCACGATGTCGCATCCTTGCCTCCTAATTACATCTCCATCAGGACAGCCTAGCCCGTTTCGTCTGTATCAGAGCTTTCAATCATCTCGGGGCATTTCAAGGTCGTAGTAGCTACCAGTTGCCTTGATGCTTTCACATAGTGGGACTAATACCAAAGGACTGCTACGAAGAGGGATGGTCATGCATACGCGCTTTGTTGTAATCCCCGCCATGCCCCAAGAGAAAGAGCAATTTCCTCGGCGTATTGGCGTCCCGTCTGCCTTAGGTGCTGGGTACGATCTCTATGATACCCATGGCAAAACACGGCTAGCTTTGAACTATCCCACCCGGGCGGAAGCGGAGCATGACTGTGCGAGCCGGAACAGCCAGGAGCGTGGAGTCGGGAGTTGCCTAGCGGGACACGGGTGAGGGCCCGTGCTTTCGCATTCTTCAAGGGAAAAAAGAAAGCCCGCTGCTAGGCGGGCAAGGTCTATCACGTAGGGATAGCTTGAAAGTGCCAAGCTCTTCGTGAAAATTGTGTGGACGATTTGTCCTCACAATGTGATCTCACTACCGAAGGGGGTAGACACGCCCTACGCCTAGCCCGTGCTGTATAGCAACCTGCACCTACCACCTTCTCCAGTCGGATCAAAAGGACTTTTGAAAGACAACTGTGCCCATGAGGGTTGAACGAGTCGTCATAAAGGTGAGTCTTCAGGGAATAAGTCTCTACTCGCTACAACGAGACGGATATGAACCTATTGACGAGCTGAGTGTGTGCATGCGGGACAAAAAAGAGCGAAAAGCCAAGATCAAGGCCAGGGCCACGATCATCTGTCTTCGAAGCGGCAGGATTCTGCTAGTACGGAAAAAATGCGGCAAGTGGAATTTTCCTGGCGGTGCTATCGAGCCAGGTGAGTCACCTGCCGCAGCGGCTGCGCGGGAGCTTCAAGAGGAGACGTCCATCGAAGGCCACGGTTTATTTCCCCTGTGCACCGTTCAGGTGGGTATGACTGTTCACCACGTGTTCACCACGCATTTCGATGATGAAGAAAGGCCTGTTGCTCGCAATGAAATCGTGGCCTGCAAATGGGTGCTCAGAGGCAAGCTCTCTCCGGCGATGCTGAACACTACAGCCGCTGGGCTGCTATCTAGCCAATTGCCAGCACTGACTGCATAGGGCCCAAAAAGATTTGGGAGGACATCGTCCACAGGATCGATCTTCTCGACAATTGGATATCGGTGGCCAGTATTTAACCTTCTCCACCCCGCCGCCACACGCTACATATTTTTTTGCAACTTGAGCGGCAGTAGTTTGGCAATGATTGGTATCCCGACCGCAGGCTTGCAGGCTCTCCTGATGGTCGCCTGGCTCGCCGATCACTTGTAATTGTGCCGTCAGCAGAAACTTTTGGTGGCCGGGCCGGGCTCCATTGCTCGCCCGACCCTCGCGAAGGGGCGGCCAAACCGGTATGCGATTTCAGCTACCGCTCGCTGTCAAAAGCAACCTGACCAGGCTAGCACTCCCGTTCAGGCGACTGTACTGTTGGCGTGAATCTGCCCTTTGGACATGGGCACAAGCGCTAGGCTCAGCAAGCCACAAGCGAGAGCTGCGGTAATCCACCCCAAGCCGATTGAGTAGCCGGGAACAGCAGTTGCCAGGAAGTCGTTCAGCGCAGCCGGGACGGCATTCACTGAGCTGGCTGCGTCGAAAACCCCCATAACCAGAGCTCCGGTAGCTGCGCCGATATAGACCGTCTGGTGCCCTCCGAAGAAACGGTTCAAGAACACCAGGGCGATCAGCGTGATTGCGATGGGGTACAGAACCAGAAGCACTGGAGAGGCTAGAGCGAGGATTGAGCTGAGCCCAAAGTTCGTGATCACAAGGCTTATAAATGCGAGCATGCCAATCCATGCGCGATAGGACAGCATGGGAAACAAACGGCTGAAATATTCGGCTACGGCAGCAAGGCATGCAACCGCAGTTGTGAGACCGGTGAGAAATACGACGGTGGCTAGCATGACTACACCTACGTTGCCGAGAAGAAGCTGTGCAATTTGAGTGAGTGCCTGACCGCCGTTAGCAGACTGTCCCAGGACAGCGAAGCTGCTTGCGCCCATCCCGGCCAGAGATAACTGAACGGCCCCGAGCCCTACGACCGCGAAAATTCCCGCCCGTACAAACAAGCCTGACAGGTCACGTCCTTGAACGCCGTTGTTCTTGGCTGCATCGATGAATATCTTGCCGAAAACAAACGCGGCCAGGACATCCATTGTGTAATAGCCTTGGGTGAACCCGGTGCTGAACGCGTTATCGATGTACTTGCCCAGCGGCTCGCTAAAGGGGGCTATCGGCGTGATGATCGACTTGGCCACGATGCTCAGCAGGAGCAGCAAGAACAAGGGCGTCAGAACGTTTCCAATGCGTGAAGCCATTTTCTTCGGATTCAAAGCAAGGTAGACCGAGAGTCCAATGAAGGCGAGCGAGAATAGCATTAACATCCAAGAGTCCGCTCCGGTGAACGGAGACACGGATATTTCGAACACCACAGCAGCGGTGCGTGGCACCACGTAGATCGGCCCAAGCGTCAGGAACAACAAGATCGAGAAGACAGTCGCGAATCTGCCCCCAACTCTCCCCGCCAATGACTCAACAGTTCCACCAGATAGTGAAAGGGCGACGATAGCCAATAGCACAAGCCCAACACCTGTAACTAGAAAGCCGGACATTGCGACCCAGGTGTTGGCGCCGGCAGCCTGACCCAGCGGGGGGGCAAAGATGATGTTGCCCGCGCCTAGGAACATGGAGAACAGAAAGAAGGATAATGAGAGGTAGGTTTTGAAGCTGACGTTGCTTTTCATGAATATTGCCTCGTTATTATTGGACGTGCGGCAGGGGGGCAGCAAAAGATCAAAAGCGATTGATCCTAAACGGGGTCATGTTCATCGCGTCGAACCCCTTTGTCATTCGGTCTGCGATCAGCTGACTGGTGGTGGCCGCTAGCGTGATACCTGCATGTTGGTGGCCAAACGCGAAGCCGATGCAGGGTGCATGTGGAAGTGAGTCGATGACGGGAAGTGAGTCTGGAAGTGTTGGCCGCATGCCCATCCACCTGCTTGCTTGCTCAAGATGCGGCTTGGTTTGTGGAAGAAGCGCACCAAGGTGATGCTTTAGGGTTTCATAACGCGCCGGGTTTTCTGGAAGCGTCACACCACCCAGCTCACTGAAGCCCACAATACGAAGCCCGTCCTGCAGAGGCGAGATGAAGACATTGCGCTCTGCTGAGCAAATGGGGCCTGTAATCAGGTTCTTGACCGAGGGCAAATTCAGGTGATAGCCACGCTCAGCCATCAGAGGAACGGTCACATTGAGCGAGCGAAGAAGTTCTGAACTATGCGCTCCAGTGCAGATGATCGCCTTGTCAAACAGCTGCTTCGACCCGGAAACGGCTAGCTGAACGCCATGCTCATTTGGTCGAAGCGACTCAACGTGACCTTGCAGGAACTGCCCCCCACGCTCCTGGAAGCGCTTGAACAGAAGTTGGCTGACTTGATAGGGGTCGCTCAAGCGGTGGGCATTCGGAAGCAGCACGGCATGGCTTATCTGACCGTCCAGTGCAGGCTCTAACGCACTCACCTGTTCTCGCTCGGCGAACTGAGCCTCAATTCCCCAATCGTTGTAGAAATTTCGTTCAGCAAGAGCAGCGGCCTTGCCTTGAGCGCGTTCCCAAACGCGCATGTAGTGTGAGCGATGCAAGTGATTGCTCAGCCTCTCTCGATCCAACAATGCCTGCCAGGCTGGTACTGCCGTTGTTAGAAGCTGAGCGAGGGCATCTCTGCCTCTCGCAACCGCCTGCGACCGGGCTGAAAACGCGAATCGAACCATCCAGGGAAGGCTTCGATGCAGATTCCTCAGGGGAATCGACAAAGCGCCATGCGGATTCACCAACATGGGCATGGCCTTTCGGATGGTATCAGGCGTAGACAGCGGATCGACCAGCTCGCTGGCGATAAAGCCTGCATTGCCGAAGGAAGCGCCTCTGCCTGGCTTTCCGCTATCAATCAACGTGACCTTGCACCCTCGGTGCGTCAACTCAAGTGCGGTACAAATACCGATCAAACCCGCCCCGATTACTACAAATGCATTGTTCTCAGCCATGGTCAGAATCCAATCGGTTTAACGCGTGGGCGCGCCTAGTAGCGCGCCGGTCATTGGTGCGAATTGGAGGCCTAGGCTTGTTCAGCCAAAAATGAGTCATAGGCCATGGATGCGGCTGCGAGGTCTTCCAGTGCCGTGCCTACAGCCTTAAAGAGAGTGATTTCCTCTGCTCTTGATCTGCCTGCGTGCTGTGAACGGCAGAGCCGCTCCAATGTGGCTGCCACCTCAGTGTCCTTGAACGAGCCTGACTGCATGGGGGCGAGCAGATCACCTGACTTCATCAGCGCTTCTTCGGTGTCGATGAAGACGGTGCTGCGCCGCAGACACTCTTCATCGCTCTCGCGCATCTGGGGCGTGAAGCTGCCGATCAGATCCAAGTGAGCACCAGTTGCCAGCCAGTCGCCGTGGATCAAGGGTGAATTCGAAAGGGTGGCGCAGGTGATGATCTCAGCTGACCTCGCAGCCTGCTCAAGATCGTCGACAGCTTCAGCGTTCAAGCCCTGATCGCGCAGCCTTGTCGCCATTTGCTCGCTTGCACCAGAGTTGCGATCCCAGACTTTGATCTGCTCGATTGGCCGCACAGCACGATAGGCCTCCGGCAACAAGCTACCAACTCGACCAGCTCCAACTACCAGCAGTCTGCTTGCGTCAGGGCGGCTCAGATATCTAGCCGCAAGTGCTGATGCTGCAGCAGTGCGTCGGGACGTGATGGTGTCGCCATCAAGGATGGCGAGCGGGACGCCCGTGCTTGAATCGTAGAGGATGAAAACCGAGTGCAGGCCAGGAAGGCCCTGCTTCTGGTTGCCAGGGAAGATGGAGACGGTTTTGACTCCCATCCGCTTGCCAACCTGCCACGCCGGCATCAACAGCAGAATACCGTCTTCATACTCTGGCTTGTTCTGGATGGGATGATTATGCCGCAGAGGCACCTCGCAGCCGTCCTTGAACGCCACATCCAGTGCGTCAATGAGCAGGTTGAAAGGCAGGTATTGGGCGGTCTGAGCTTGCGACAAGACATGCATGGTATGCTCAACTCTCTTCTACGGGTTCTTTCTTATATGGATGGTTATTTTCGTATGCGAAAGTTTTATAACCTACAACGTGGCTGCCGTCTATAGGCTCGGCGTGCCTGATGAACACGAGTACCTCAATGGCTTCGGGAAAGAACGACACAGATTCAGGTCAGAGCGGCGTTGAGGCTTCGAGCAATACGCTGTCGATAAAGCTGCGCCTGCTTCGCCGGCAGGCGGGTTTTACGCTGCAACAGCTCAGCCAGCGGAGCGGGATATCGCTTTCGACGCTGTCGAAGATTGAGAATGGGCTCCTGTCCCCCACCTATGAAAAAATCGCAGGCCTCGCAGACGGCTTGAGGGTCGATGTGGGCGAGCTATTCAGCCCTGTGACGAAGGCTTCACCAATCGGACGGCGTAGCGTGACGCGACATGGTCAGGGGGTAGCTCACATCACTGATCAGTATCGATATGAAATGCTTCACACCGACCTTGCGGACAAACGCTTCACCCCGCTTGTGACCACGATCCGTGCTCACGAACGAAAGGAGTTCCCATCGCTGCTCAGTCACGCTGGGGAAGAGCTCATTTACGTGTTGTCAGGCCAAGTGACATTGCACACAGACGGATATTCTCCGCTCGTCCTTGGCCCTGGCGACTCCTGCTACTTCGATAGTCGAGTGGGTCATGCTTGCACATCCAGTTCAGGAGAGGACGCGCTGGTGATGTGGGTAAGTTCGCACGTTGAACTTGGGCAGTAGAGACTCACAAGGAATGCACAAGACGCCTGTAACGCCGCGAGCCAGCGAAGTCAGGTTGTGATCTACAAGCAGCCCTGGAGACGGATGGCCGGCTCAAAAAAGCAAAAGAAAACCCGCTGCTAGGCGGGCAAATGGGAGCTTCTATCACACGTAGGGATAGAAAGATTGTCGTGTAGAAGCTGTGAAAATTGGGTGAAAGAAAAGTCTCGATGGTGTCATCACGGAGATTTCCGTTGCCTCATGGCCCGGCGTGGATATGCGACAGGTCTAGCGTAAATATTGCGATAAGCAACTCCTTGAGCTTTGTGTGCAACTAAGCAAGCGGAGCGCGCCGGCCCCAGAGGGCCATAGGCGTGAGGATGGAAGCCCGGAGGGCCGTAACCTGGCTACGCCAGGATGCGGTACACGACAGCCGTGCCCCGCAGGGGCCACGCTCGGGGTGCCGGCCATCTAATCTGCCCTGTGGTGGATTGGCCAAGTGATGCCAAAACGCTTAACTGTACGCATATACAGTATAGGCGTTTTCGTCATGGTCACCATCCTAGGCCCGCTCGAACCCAGCGGAGCAAAGCTCCCACTCTTTTCCTTTCATGTCCCTGCAGGCTTTCCCTCGCCGGCAGCCGATCACCTTGAGAAGCGTATCTCGCTTGATGAGCTGCTCGACGTCCGGGCTCCGCACATCTACCTGGTGCGTGTAGAAGGGGACAGCATGATCGGCGCCGGCATCTACCCTGGCGATCTGGTGATTGTCGACCGCTCCATCGAGGCTGAGCCCGGGCATATTGTGATCGCGGCTGTGAACTGCGAGCCGCTGTGCAAACGACTTGCCCGGGACGGCAGTCAAGTGGTGCTTAAATCGGAAAACCCTCGCTACCCGTCTCGATACCTTCTCGAAGGCGAAGAGCTCCAGGTATGGGGTGTCGTGACCTTCAGCGTGCGAAGCCATGACAAAGTCTGAGCGAGTCTTCGCTCTCATCGACTGCAACAGCTTCTATGCGAGCTGTGAGCGGGTGTTCCGCCTCGACCTTCGCACCAAGCCTGTGGTCGTCCTCAGTAACAACGACGGCTGCGTGATCGCACGCTCGGCGGATGCCAAGCCGTTCGTGAAAATGGGCGAGCCGTACTTCCAGATCAAAGATCAGCTCCGTAAGCATGGCATCGTAGCCTGCTCGTCCAACTATGAGTTGTACGGGGACATGTCCGAACGCGTCATGACTGTGATCGAGTCGATGGTGCCTGCCTCTGAGGTCTACAGCATCGACGAAGCCTTCGCTGAGCTCACGGGTATGTCTGGTGACCTTGAGCGCCTGGGCCGACAGATACGAGCGGAGGTTTACCGACGTACAGGTATTCCGGTGGGAGTCGGCATCGCTTCGACAAAAACGTTGGCAAAGCTTGCCAACCATTCGGCAAAAAAATGGCAGTCGCACACTGGCGGGGTCGTCGACCTGCGCGATGAAGTGAAGCGTAACTGGGTGCTCAAGAAATGCGACGCTGGAGATGTCTGGGGTATTGGCCGTCGCCTTTCCGCCCATCTGGCGGCTATGGATATTCGCACCGCCTGGGAGCTGGCCCATGCCGACGCCTGGTCGCTCAGAAAGCAGTTCAGCGTGGTGCTGGAAAAGACAGTCCGCGAGCTTGGTGGTACCACCTGCCTCGAACTCGACGAGCCCGACCCACCCAAAAAGGAGATCTGCTGCAGCCGCATGTTCGGTACCCGGCTGACCGAGCTGGCTCCGATCAAAGAGGCCGTAGCCACTTACACCTCGCGAGCCGCTGAAAAGCTCCGCGCTCAGCAGTCGCTTTGCAAGCGCCTACGGGTGAGCATCCGGACGGGTATGTTCAATCCGGATGAGGCCAAGTATGCCAACGGCATTCTAGTTGAGTTGCCATACCCCACGGATGACACGCGTTTGCTGACAAAGGCAGCGCAGGAGGGAGTGGAGCGTGTGTACCGAGAGGGCTTCCGCTCCAGCAAGGCAGAGGTGCTGCTGCTCGATCTCAGCCAGCCGAACGAAATCACGGGTGATCTGTTCGCGGCGGCTCAGCCAGTGGCGAGTGAAAAGCTGATGGGAGTGCTCGATGCCGTGAATGGTAGATGGGGCAGGGGAACAATGCGCCTGGCGAGCGTGCCTGTGGATCCGAGTTGGGGTATGCGTCGGGAGATGATGAGTCAGAGTTTCACGACGAGGGTTGATGAGCTCTGGACGGTTTACTGCAAGTAGATTCATCAGGAGTGCTGCTTGCTGGTTGTATGCGACGGGCGTCGCGACCAAAAGAAAGCCCGCTGCTAAGCGGGCAAAATCTATCACATAGTGATGGTTTGATTACCCCTATGAATCCGTACTGTACTTAAATCTATTGCTCGGCACATATTCTCTGCGCTGCATCAAGTTTACAATCTTGACACTTTCGCTATGCTTAATATATTTGTACGTAAAGTACCTTGCTACTTTGTCTTCGTGGGTGGAAAGGACAATTTGCTTGTCCTGGAAGTCATTTCGTAATAGCTCGACCAATGAGGACATGTTGATGTCGTCCATCGTCTGGACAGGGTCATCAATTAATATTGTTCCGAATTTTTTAGAGTAGACGCGGTGCAACGCTAGCGTCAAGGCAATCACAACTGCAGAAATTTGTCCAGAGCTCATGGTGTTTAGAATGTCGTGATCGCTCTTCCAGTCCGATACCAAGCGCACATTTTTTAACTCGTCCTCACCAGTTGGGTCTTTAATGAATATCCCGTGACCTATACCGGCTTGGTGGCTTTGAAGTATTTTTCCCGAATAAATGTAAAAAGGAATTTCAATATCTGTTATGAGATCTTTTCTGTATTTTCTGATTTGAGATCTGACAGTTGTTATCAGGTCTCCAATGTCGGAGAGTGCTCGCTCATAGAGCGCGTCATTCTTCTGCAACTTTTGCAATTCGACGGCATACGCTCTCATGTCGTTGCCATATTGCTCTTTTATGTAGGTTTCTTTCTGAGTGAGTAGCTCTAATGGGTAGCTACTTAAGCTTTCGGAGGTCTTGTTGAAGTAATCTTTGAAGATTCGGTCTAGAGTTGTTGGGTTGTGGCTTTCGTAGAAGTTGTCTGGTGCGGGCCCGATAAGCGCTCTAATTCTTTCGCACAGTACATCTGTCGCTTCGGCGATATATCTGTCGCGAGCTGTGACTGGAAACTCCTTAGCGAGTAGGTCTTCATACTCAATGTTCTCTGTGGTCAGCCATTGTCGTATATTGTCTAAACGATCTTTGGATGCGAACGCTTCTGCAAGTTTGTTCAGGTCGGTATGCCCTGCTTCTGCGTTGGCTTCTAAATAGACTTTACAGGCATTGAGTAAGTTTGCCAAGTAGTGCTTAGAGAAGCTTTCACGAGCAGTTACGGTGATTCTATCTTTATCTGAAAGCTCACTGCGGAGCAAGTCACCATGATTGGTGACAGCCGCTTTCAGTGCAAGGTGCGTGTCATGATCATGGCCACAGAAGTAACATGAGGTTTCGTTGGGAGTGGCATCTAGGGATGGAGAAAGCTTGGAGTGGAGGCTCAGGATTTCTGCATAAACTGAGCTAATTCCTTTGTTTGTTGAGACTGTTGTGTTGAGCGATGTCAGGGCATCACGAAATTCGTCTCTGCCAGGCAGCTTGAGCGCAGCATAGAGATTCTCTAATCGAGAATTTTTTAGTATGTCACTAATGTCTTCTTGCTGAAGGATGTTGTATGAACTCTTAACCTCTTGATAGGTCTTGCTGAATTCTTGGTGGTTTTGATAGTTTAGATGTGTGTTAGCATAGCCTACGTAGAGCTCAAGAAGGTTGCGTTGGTGTAATGCTGATTGGTAATGACGGTTCCTTAAATAGAAATCACTGTGTCTTACCAGCCATTTTATGGCTTCAATTTCAGCAAGAGAAGCACTAAATCTTTGTTCGGTTAATTCAGGTATTGTTTCTAAATCCCAATAAGGAGAAATGTTGCTATCGGACAGCCACGGGAACGCATACTGATGTGCTTCCGTAGGCTCAGCCGTAATCTCCACCTCGGGGTTGAGATGGTAGAGGCGCTGAAGTTCTGAAATTCGATTAGTTGTTAATTTTTTGGCGGCGTTGATTTTCTTATGCGCGCTGGTCAGTTTCTCTAGGTTATCGTCAGCCTCCCGGGTGTCCCCGAAAAGCTGCGCAAGTTCAGTGGCGCGCTGAGTTTCATTATTTGTTTTTAAGAATCGTGAAGTTTCTTCTTGCTGGACATAGTGGAATAGCAAAAAGTCCCTGGCGAAGTTTTTGCTGTCAAAAAAATGCTCAAGAACATCTGCTTTCACTGGCTCGGCATTGCCGTCGATGATTTCATTGAGTTCCCAGAGCTCTGCGAATCTAGCTATTCGCTTCGCGGCACCGCTGACATTGCTTTTGAGCTTGCGTTGAAAAAGCCTCGTATTGGCGTTTTCATCTTTGAACTCCAGTAAAATTTCTACTGAAGAAGCATTTTTATGGGCTACAACAATGTCTGCAGGATTCTGGCGGTTTTCAAGGGTGATTAGTCTGCTGATATTTCCTGTTAACGCTAACTCGACGGCATCGAATACTGAAGTTTTGCCATATCCATTTGGCCCATCCAAAAGAACTAGCTTGTTGCCTTCGAAGCTAATGGAGTAGGGTTCTCCGCCAAAAATCTTAAAGTTTATTAGTATAATTTTGGTCAAAAATATCATAGCTCAAGACTCCAAATTTTCTTGACCTCATCTAAGATGTTTTCATCATTCCATTCGGTTTCCAATGAAATTATTTCTTTGTAAATTGCATTGAGGCCAAATGAAAGGTTGTTTTCAATGTCTAATGCAAGATTGCTAAGCTTTTGCTCTTGAGGAGTGTAGATGAGGAAGGGTAGCTTGAGGATGGTCTTAAGAACTATCGAATAAAGGCCTCTGGTGGAGCTTTCTTTAAATTCGAGAAAACTTTTCCCCCCATTGGCGTTTAAGATATTATTGATGATGGCATTATCTATCTTTTCAATTCCGTTGGATGAAAGATAGGTCTGCAAGGCTAGCAATTCACCGGTAGAATACGTTAGGACGTTTTTCTTGAAATTGTAGGGGTCTTCCTCTAAAGAAAATATCGTCTCTTTTTTTATTTTTAGTGATTCATGGCACACAATCATTGTGCAGTTCTTTTCAAAGAAGCGCTCGGCCTTTCCTGAGTTTCGAACCTTATCAAAAATAGATTGAGCTTCCTCCTCCAAAAGCTGGATCGCAACTTCGTTATCTTGCTCCTCGGCTTGGAGGGAGAGAAAATACTCTTGCTTATTTTCATCGCGGGCTTTGAAAAGTGTAATCATGAAGCGCGGCTCATCGAAGTCGAAGTCAATACTTTGATAGCCATTATTAGAGATGATGTTGTTTATGAGGTTTATCATTTGGCTAGCTCAATCTTGGCTTTGCTAAGTGGGACAATGCTGATGCTTTTAAGATTCTCGATTCTTTTTAAGCGTTGATCAGCATCGATGTCCGGTGGTGCTTCAGTGTTTTTTTCAGAATCTGGGTAGAAAACATGATCTGTTTCTCCGCAATGAATCAAATTTTCAATTTCGTATAAGAGCTCGGGCAAGCAGGGGTTTGAGTGCATCTGTTTTGAAGTTAAATCAAACCGTCCATTATTGGTAAAGGTGGTTGGGAGGAAGTTCTGGAATGGCGGTGTGCTAGAGCGGTATGTGAATTGATAGCGGGCCGCGTTTGGTGCAGAGCTGGAAATGTTCACGCTGTGTAGAATCTTGAGGAGGTACAGGCGTATACCTTCATCGTTATACGCGAAAGCATTATTTGTGTTGCTAGAATCATCGAGAATCAAATGGGGCGAAAAACTACGATAATGCTCCCAGAGTTCACGAGGGTGTAGTGCTAATAAAATCGAGCATGCAGCCTGCAGATTGCAAGGTTGATCATTGTCCGTGTCAGGGTAATCTACCTCGTCGCTCATATACTGATCGATTTGATATGAAAACCTTTCCTTGAACCTGAAGGCTAGATAGTCCTTGCTAATATCTTCGAGGTCGCTCTCCAATACCAGATTGAGCGAATTGATGCTTATCGAAAGTTTGTTTGTGTTGGCTTTGTTCTTGTGGCGCTCGATGATGTGCCTGTCAATTATGCCAAGGTAATGGTGAAAGGCCTTGTCAAGATGATCGTCGGTAATGATTTTTTTGCGAGTCTGAAAGGCAAGGCTGATTTGATGTTTTATTTTCTTGTTGATTTCGTCGAGGTCGCAGTATTTTTTATTATCTTCGTACTCGTAGCTCGCAACTCTGTTAAGGGCATCATTTTTCCCGATTAGAATTTCCTCCAGAAGGGTGTGCAGTTGATCTGCTGTTTTCGTGGGAAATGCATAGCGTAAAATTGCCGATGTTTTTGAGATTTTTTTCGAGTCTGAAGCCGCTTTCCCTATGATCGTGGTTTTTTTATCAGCGCTAGCTTTATACTCATTACAAATTAGGGTTATGTCATTTTTTAGAGAGTCGATCAAAGAAGTAAAGTGAGGTCTGTTGTTGATGGGCTTCCAAGTGTGGACGAAGCCCGAAACGGCTGGCTGTTTGTAAAGTTCAAGAGTGATTTCGATTAGTGCGTTTGAGTATTTCTCAAATGTGCTCTTGTTGTAAGCCTTCACTTGATGAATGGAAATAGACTTATCATTTTTCCTGATTTCAAAATCTTCTGTTGACTCAAGCATAAGGCTAAATGCTGAGAGATCTGCGTCGGCAGCTTCTTTGTTAATCAGAGCTAAAGCATAGTATAGGGCTATTTTCCCCTGGTAATTGAAACCACTCCAGGAGGGTGAGGCATCGAAAGCCATTAATAAATTCTCCGGCACCAATGTCAGAACGGGGCGCGGGCGGAGCTACGAATCCATGTGCTTTAGCGCCTCCCTACGCGAAGCCCAATACTAGGACACTCGTGTGGCACAATGCCATGCTTCGTGAGAAGGAATTTGGAGGCACAGCTGCTGTGGCAAATAGAGCTACTCGACAGGCCCTGCATAACCTAGAGCTCTCAAAAGCCGGGATATCAGCAATTCAGGGATTGGAGAGCTTGACTACAGAGCCAACCGCCTAGCTCCAAGCACCCATCGAACCATGGGTATGGAGTATCAACCCGGTCTCCGCTAAGAGCCCGTCTTTCGCGAGAGTATGCATCCGACTTAGGAAATCACTGGCCTACCTCCGAGCGCTGTCAGAGCCGGCGGTCTTTTGCTGCGGATGTAGCGGATGCTTCCCGCCATCTACAAACGGTTTCTGGGTCGGGAGATGGCCACGTGAATGTGTCTGTCATCTGCATGGAACTTGGCCGGCATGGAGCGGATCGACGGCACCACTTCGATCCTCAGGTGCTCCAAGAAATCGAATGTGCCCAGGGCGAGGCGCGGTATGTACTAAGCGCGGTACGGTGTGGTCACGATTACGCATAGCCGTTTGCCGTCGGTGAGGTATGCAGCTCAGTGCAGCATCCAAAATTTTAAATCTGCATCACCAAAATGCTTTAAAGTGAGACCATCTATTTTATTGAGTAGTGAGGAACCGTCTATGTCACGTCTTGCAGAATTTCGTCAATTAGAGCAGCAGCTCGCGGCTCAACTCGCAGAACTTGAAGCCTTGAAAGGCAGCTCTGAGTTGCAAGCCGAAATTCAGTTTGAGACCAAACTGCGTGGCTTGCTGGCCGAGTACGGTTATAGCCTTCGCGACATTGTGAACATTCTGGATCCGCAGGCGAACCGTCGTGCAACTGCTCCTGTAGTGGCTGAAAAGTCGCCGCGCCGCGCCCGTCAGGTCAAGCAGTACAAGAACCCGCATAACGGCGAAATCATCGAAACCAAAGGCGGCAACCACAAGCTGCTGAAGGAGTGGAAAGCCGAGTACGGTAACGACACTGTCGAGAGCTGGCTGGCTCGTTAACCTGAAGAGGTGACAGCGGGAAATCAGTCCCGCTGCATCTTCCATCGTTTCCACAGGCATCGTAGAAGGTGTCATCGATGGTTAAGCTGAACCGCGTGTGGTGGCAACACCTGGCACCTAAATCGATGCATCGCCGGTTAGGCGAGGTGGAAAAGCTCATATCGAACTGGTGCACCACGGCCTACGGCCAGCACTGGTTGAAGAGCGCTCGTCAACCGGGACATATGCTTAGACTTCTACCAGGAGACGCCCTCCCAGTTGTGCACCTTGTTGCTCTTGGAAACCGTCCGATTTTCATCGCTCCACAGAGCTCTCTAAAAGTCGGCCACAGGTTCGTCGGGCCTGATCAGTTTGAGTCGGGGCGGCCCCTCGTAGAGAACGAAATTCCAGTTATTCCCTGGATACGGCTGGATGTTGTCACCGATGAGGCGTTGATCATGGGCGCATTGAAGATGCAGCTGACAGGGCATGTTCATGGTGTCAAATCCCCGAGTACCTTGTTCTCCATTCCAGCTCATTACCTGCTTGCGCCCAAGCAATGGCCGGATAAGGCCTACGCGCTATACCAGCATATTTTTGGGATGGGAAACTCCTATCCTGATGACGGCTACTTCTACGTTGGTATCACCAAACGACGCTGGCAGACCCGATGGGCCGAGCACATGCGCGCCGTTGAAAACGGGAGCAAGCTGGCGTTTCACCGAAAATTTCGGGAGGAGAGGGCTGCGAGCCAGATCACTTACGTCCACCATAAACTGATGGGGATCACCGACGACCTTGAGGCGCTCTACGACTCCGAAAAGGATTTGATTGATGGGCATTGGGACGACCTGCGCCGGCTCAACATGATCCCAGGTGGAAAGGCAGGCCTGAGGTATCTGCGGGAGCACTCGATAGTCCGAAAAGGAGAAATCGTTTCTCCCGATGAGCGAGAAGGAGCCCTGGGCGAATGGTTGAGCAACCACCAGGGTAAGAGGCTCCCTCCGATGAGCTTGGGTGAAAGGTGGCAGGACGAGGCATGGGCTGCCGCTCAGATATGCAGTCGCTCAGATCGACTGTCCGTGGCTCAGATTGCTGCGATTCGCGAACTGGCAGGTCACTACCAACCAGGTGAAATTGCTGAGCGGACAGGGGCGAGTCATCAGCAGATCGTCAGCGTCATATCCGGTAAGACCTATGCTCGTGTGAGGTGATGGCCAGATGCGAAATCGAGGCCCAACTCTCAGAACATGCTAGCGATGATCCGCGCATCCAGCAGCGCATGATGGGGGAGGGGAGCACCATCGTTGATCGCGTCCAGCTTGGTCGCATCCGTAGGCCAATTCCGCACATTGCCAGGCCAGTGCCCGTCTGAATAGACCAGCTCACAGAAGAGCTCCCAATCGTATTCTGGAGCGTCGGTGACAATCTCCACCATTTCCGTGAACCCTCCAAGGAATGCAAGGAGTGCGTCCCGTGCGGCCAGCACCGGCATGGCGTAGGCCCCGCCCCAGAGCTGCGGAAGCACAATCTCAATTACGAAGTCGCTGCAGTCTTCAATGCTCCAACTGTCCAGCAATTCCACGTAGACTTCGCGCCCATCCTCAGCAACAAGGGCAAGCGAGATCAGCTTTGCTGTCGGCGATAGCTGAGAGAACTCACAATCTAGGTAGAGCTTCATGTTGGTGATTCCTGTCTCATGAGTGGTAACCGTATCGATATTTCCGAAGAGGCCATGCTCTGGAAGGCCGCCCTGGATCATTTTGGGCAAGCCGATCTCCATCGGCTCATCGTCGAACTGTGGCAAAAAGCAGGGCCTCCTGCCAGGCCTACAGTCGAGTACATCGACGAAGACGAGGCAGGCCCTGTGCTAATTAATTTATTGAAAATTGCCCAGGTCGAAGTAGGCGCAGTCGTGCCGTTTCGAGAGGACTTTCCGAAGCGGGTGACTCTCTACAGCCGGCACGCTCAACACCTTGTGGCTGGATTGCTTGAGAGAATGCCCGCCGACCAGCTAACGCGGCTCATGCGCATAGCTCGCTTGGAGAACCAGGTCGGGTTGTAGGCCCGTGCCCTTTAACAAGCTAATTCAAATCGTTCCAGTAGCAGTCCTACAAGTAAGCTCTGGCTGATGGCGGCGGATGGCCCAAGTCTGCCATCCGCAGTAGGAGAGCCTCCACCTCCCATATGGAGGCCGTGCCCTGAGTTTATCGGGGCAACGGCTCGCCAATTAGCGGTTAAGCCGAATTTCCCAGCACTTCAGCCAGCTCGTTGTTTCCCCTTCCAAGCGAGCTCATCGAAATGTTCCCTGCGTCATTTTCGCAGACGTGGTAGAGCGCGAATTGCGGAAGATTTGGCCGCCCTGCCGATTTCGGTACAGGGAAAGCAGAGCGAGTTTGGTACATGGCTTCGCCGTCGATAATCGAAACCAACGCAATGCCGTGTGCTTTGGCGTACTTGATCGCTCCGGATTGAAAACCCGATGTCGCGAAAAGCATCCCTTTCTGAGCACCAATAGATCTAACCTTGTCGTGCAGTACCTGAACTAGCTCGCGTTCGATGGCTCCCCGGTACTTTTTGCATTCAATAAGCACTGTGAATTCTGCGCCGGCGAATGCTCTAAATTTTGCCAAGACGTCAATTTGATATGTCGAGTCGTAAGTCTCGACTTTGGCATTATGAGTCACTTCGAGGGAGCTTAGCTCACCGCCCTGGTTGAGAAGCCAGCGTTTGACCAAGTGTTCAAATTCGGTCGGAGTGACCTCAAGGTTACCGTTCGCCATGGGTGGAAACATGTGTTGTCCTTAAACTGAAAATTACCCGTCCAGCTGGCTGCTGGTGGGGTGTCCCTGACCGGATGCTCCGGTAGTTTGGCAGATAGCGTCTGGCTTATTGGAGAATGGATAGCAATGCATAAGCGTCCATGCTTGGGAAAAGCCGCTTCAGCGCCGCGCCATAGGGCTTGGCGAGACTGCTGCAGATCCCGAGAGCAACGCCACGCTCCCGGAGCATGGCGACCGCCTCAATTACATTGGGATATGCCTCGATGGAGTTGAGCTCGGCCTGCAGAGCGGACTCGATTTCGACCCGCCGAGGTTCTGAAAACCGGAAGCCGAGGTGCTCGGCGAGCTCATGCAGCTCCAGGTTCAGCGTCATGATGACGTGTGCATGACCAGAGTGAGGGCGCCGGCCTTGCTTGATGCATTCCCGCAGCAATTGGCGGTATGGGTTCGTTCTTCGGCCTATCCGCACAACCGTTGCGAACGCATCAAAAATTGCTGTCTTAGTCACCGTCGCTCGCACCCTGATCGTCACACCTTACTCGCTTCGCTTGGTCTCCAAGGTACCGGCCACGTAACGCGTTGTCATCGATACAGACAGATGGCCATTCGTTTTGCCACGATTGGAAGCGGATTACCCACGCTGGCCATCTCCATAGTCGCGCTCCACCTTACGGACATACGAATCGTGAGTGGACTGACTCTCGCAGGATCAATGCCAGCTTCGTGCGCCCAAGCTTCGCACAGTTGTTTAAGTGTCAGAGGCGACATAGAAATGTCTGGGATTCTTTTGGATTGGAACAGAAGGGCGTTCTCTGCCAGATTCGCGCTGATGATGTACTGGCGCACCGGTGCCCAGTATTGTTCGGGGAAAATGGCTCGGGCCTTTTTGACACCCCGCGAAACATACAGAGCTCGCTCATCATCCTCCGAAAAGTCGCAGGGCCTCGCACTTCGATACTCCGCCATTCGAAGGCCGGCCATTATGCAGCTCATCAGTGCCTGGTCACGCAGGCTCTCCGTGGCCGTGATGACCCTACTGAGAGCTTCGAGTTCTTCATCAGTTAGCAACTGAGAGGAGAGCTGTTGTGCTGACTTCGCCATTCGATCCCTCAAGACCGGCATATCCGACCCAATGGACGGTTCACCATGACGTGGCGGCTGGAAAACGCTAAGCGGTACCTTGAAGGCTGAGAGGGCGCGAAAGCGTAGCGACTCTACTATCTGCGTCATTGCAGCCTGGTCTGAGGCAAACCAGTCGCTGGGTGTCATAGCTGTTTTAATGGCGAGCATCAGTGCCTGCTGCACTGCAGACTGACTTGGGAAGGTATCTGCTGGCATCTGCTCAGTCGCGGAAGCTGCGAGATCCTGGTAGTCCTTGTAACCAAGTCCTTTGGCAAGAAGCTCCAGGGCTGATGTGTAGGCGAGGGGGCTTGAGCCGCACCACTGCTTTTGCAAATCTTTGGCGATCTTTTTCAAGCCAGTGTTACGGAGGAGGTCGTTCGGATGTACTGGTACGCGCATTGGCAGTTCTCCAATAACGTCGAGGCGTCGGCTGCCCGCTGACTATTGTCGAAATGCGTGCGTGAAGAAGGGTGTATTAAACCTGTGGCACTGAGGCCTTCGCGAGCCGACCGCCCGATCCAGAAACATCGGTCGCCAAAGCTATCACTTCGATCTCTGAGCTGTCCAGTAGAAGGGGGTAGAGACCTTGACGCTCACAAATGGGCGTATACCTTGGATGACGTTGTCATCGGCCTCCGACAGGCCATTAATTAGAGGGCATCAATTTGAACGTTGGTGAGTTGATTGAGCAGCTGCGCCAGTACGATCCTGACCTCCCAGTTCTGATTCCCAGGTCTGATTGCTCAGCATTAGAGGACGCTGTAGCGTGCTACCCAGACGTCGTGCGGGAAGGCCAGATCATGGGCTACGAGTCGCTCAGTTGGTTCCCTTGGGAGCCCGATGACACTGCCAGCGAAAAGCTTCAAGTCGTTGTCATCGACTTCAGCCAGCAATTCCCGTTGGCAGCGAAATGACTATGAAGCGTAAGAATCTCAGCAATGTCTTAATGCCGGATGACCCGATGTACGTCGAGGCCGTGAATGCCTTGAGGCGGTATCACGAAGCTGAAGCAGCTGGGATCACAGGTGTGGAGTTGGATCGCTTACGGATGATTGCCGAGCACCAGTTCCAAGCGGTTACGGACTATCAGCTCCGCGCCCTCGGCGGCTTCACACCTAGTAGGCACTAGCGTCAGCGGCCAGCCTGATCAGCCCGCACGCAGAATCTCACCCATCAGCGCGCCTAGGTTGCGAGCGTCGTCGATCCCTCTGTGGTACCGACCAGACCACTCGAGGCCCCAGTCCTCAACGGCGGGCCGGAGAGCCATTGCAGGGCAGTTCAGGATTTTCCAGTGCCATTTCTTAGCATTGGTGTGTCTGAGGTCGGCCAGCATGGGTTCGCAGCTATTCCGCACTGCATCCACTGCCAACTGCTTGGCATCGTAATCACCCCATGAGCACCACATGATTCCTTCGGCCTTGAACGACGCCAGGTAATCATCCAGCTGGTGACGTACCTCGGCGTATGTACTGGCGCCGTCGACGTCCACCTGTTCAATCGTGGTCAGTCTCTTACAGAAATCGGTGAGAACCGGATTAAGCACCGGGCGCACGAAGCTCATGAAATCGCTGACGATTTTGCAATCCCGATGCAGATCTAGAACCACTGCTCCGACTTCAATAGTTTCCATGTCGTCACGATGCACAGCCAGTTTGTGTTCCTGCTTTTGCTCATCTGTCAGACCTGCAGGATACTCATCGCACGTGGCTTCGAGATCTACGCAAAGGAGATATCGGGTGCCTGCCAGCAGCTCGCGGAGCGCCTGGAGGTGCTGTGTTTTTCTGATCTGCATGTTTCTTCCTTCTCGGAGGGCCTTCGTTCATTACGAAGCAGAGTCGAAGAGCCGAATGAGCAACTCGCCCATAGGCGTACCTGCGAACCGTCCCTGCAGCTCTTCAAGCTTGGCAGAGCGCCGCTCCCCAGACAGCAGGCTCAACCCGTGAAGGGCATTAAGCAACTGCTGCATACCGGCGATATCCTCAGCCAGAATAAGGTAGGTCGAAGTGATCTGCTGGGCACGGGCCTGAGCCTCACGGCTCGCGATCTGGGTCTCAATGAGCTTGTTGGCGTGCGCCAGGGTTTTCAGTGAGATGAACGACTGCTCAAGCTCTTCCAGTTGCTCACCGAGGCGCTCTGCCTGGTCGAGCCCCGAGGCTTTACCATCGACGTAAACGACGTCTTCCCGCAGCGAATAGATAGCCAGGGGGCCATCCCCTCCGCCAGTGATATCTAGGGCAAGGACATTCCCGAGGCGCAGAGAATGCGGAATCCAGGTGTGCCCGACACAGACACGCCAGGCACCTGGAACACCGCCGCGATGATGCTTCTTGATCCTCTCGCGCCCCCACAACGCGACATCCTGAATCTGTGGGTTATCGAGGCTCTGGGTGAAGTCATTCCAGGCCAGCCCCACGGGCACATCAGCGTGAACCACTCCGACCACGCCCCTAGATGTCTCTACCTCGATAGCCATGGGCAGGCTATCCAGCTTGTCGATGATCATGGGCTTGGACTCGTCATCAATCGTGAGCCACCACCGGGCGCCATGAGCGGAGTAGGGGAGATGTGGGTTAGCTCGATAGGCGTCGATGAGCATCTGCTCGTGGTTACCCTTCACGGTGAAGAACCACGGTTCGCCCAATAGCTTCAGTCCATCGAGCATGCCTGAACCTCGGTCTATGAGATCTCCCACAGCTATCAGCCGGTCGACAGACTTATCAAAGCTGAGAGCCTGCAGCCCCTTATGAAGCTCTCTGGTTTTAAAGTGGATGTCACCCACGACAAAGTCGCGGCCAGCGTGATTCTGCGGGAGTTTAAGCAGATGGGGCATGAGCTACGAACGCTCCAGAAATCGGGCTGGAAGACCGCAATATTCTACCTGATGGTGATACGCATATGGGCTGTTGACTAGACGCCGATGGTGAGGAAACGACCTCAAACGAGGTGATGCTCATGACCCGCGAGCGGCAAGCGGAGCGCGCAGACCAGGAGGGTCGGAGACGCGAGGATGGAAGCCCGAAGGGCCGAGCCACACAGTGGCTTGGTTTACGACAGCCGTTCCCAACGGGGCGCGCCTGAGAGCTTCTAGAGCGCTTTTAACATTCGCTCCAAGCTCTGATGCTCCCAGGTCGATAGCAGCGCAATCGGATCTGTACGAGCACCAGGGTCGAAATCCCATTGCTGCCCATCGGGGCTCACCGCTTGCTCGCAGTAATCCAGCTCATCGCAGTCGTTGTAAATCGAGATGCGCCATCCCTCCACATCCACATCAAAGAGGCAGGCGTAGACCTCGTCCCAAGTCTGTGCGCCCGGCTTTGTCATACGTCGACGCCCAAGGACGACTTCACGTAGCACCTGGCAAACCTCGCGTGCCGTAAGCTTCCCAAGGGCCTCGTTACCGATATCGTCTAGTGTCATATGAGGATCCAACTCCCTCGGTCGTTCACCCGAGGATACTACCCTCCATGCACAGGGAAGACACCATGGCATCAGTTGACGAACGATTGAATGAGACTCGCCTGATAGAAAAGGCACTCACACGCATCCAGGACATCAGCTCCTCGAGAAGCGCGGATGAAGTGACGTATCGTTTTGGACTCGCGACCGGATACATCGCCGCCATCCTCCATGCTGGAGTTATAGATGAAGCCCGAAGGGAGGAGCTCCTCATTCTGGTCGAGCAGACGCAAGAATCCCACCCGCTTTCAAACGAAGCATCGGGCAGGTTTGACCTGTAGGTGGCAGCATATCGAACCGGCCAGGGAAAGCCACGGTCGTACCCGCATGGGAGTACCCGACGAGGCCACCATGCCGAAGCATCCCCAGACCCCCGACGGTCGATATTTCGTCGTCAAAGAGACGCTGTGGCGCTGCGCTAACCCAAGTCTCTCTGAGGCCACCAGACAAGCACTGATCAGCGACCTCATGCGAGCTCGTCGCGCCGTTAAGCAAGCCAAAGCAGAAGACGACGCGTCAGCACTGCAACGGGCCAGGGCAAGTGTCCATGCCGCCAAGGTAGCGCTCGGGGAGCGCGGAGCGGTTTGGTGGACTGATGGCAGCCCGGACTACAACCGCCGCAAGGTTACCAACACTCCCTACGCTGAATGGTTCGCCTTGCTGACCACCTCTGGGTAGAGCAAGGCTTAGCGAGCCGCGTCGTATTAAAGGGGCGCGAAGCTGAGCTACCGTCTGGGGACATATCGAACAGCCTGGGAGCTTCTGATGACCATCATGCGTGAAGAAGACTGGAGCTAGTGCCCCACGCCAGGGAACGCGCAGCGGAGCAGAGCTGGCACCAATTGTGATGCCGGCCCTTCCAAGAAGTGCTCCTGGCTGCAGACATCGAACAGCACCGGATTGACGTGGACGACTGTTGCGCCATTCCCCAAGGCGCGAAGCGGAAGCTCGGCTGCTGGGTAGACTATCCCTGAAGTCCCCACCGATAGTAAGAAATCGCAATCCTCTACTGCCTCCAGGGCTTCGCTCCAAGCTTGCTCAGGCAACATCTCTCCAAACCAGACTATCCCCGGACGAATAAACCCATTGCACCTGCTGCATCGCGGCGGCTCCAGCCGAACCCCACCTTCGGGAAGGGTATCCAAGGGGAGGGCAAGCGTATGGGTTAGCCCGCAGTCGATACACCTGGGGGAGTTTAGGCTGCCGTGCAAATGGATCACCTCATGACTTCCACCACGCTCATGTAAATCATCGACGTTTTGCGTGACGACTGTCAGCTTAGGCACACGCCTGGCGAGCTCAGCTATCGCATAGTGAGCACCATTTGGCTGCGCTAGAGCTACTTTTCGACGTCGCCACTCGTACCAGCCCCAACAGAGGGAAGGGTCTGCACGATAAGCTCCAGGGGTCGCTAACTGAGCGGGATCGAATCGTTCCCAAAGTCCAGTCAAAGCATCCCTGAAGGTCGGGATCCCGCTCTCAGCTGATGCGCCCGCCCCGGTAAACACTACTACGCTTTGCGCGCCTCGAAGGTGGAGTGCAGCAGCGTCCATTGTCATGACATCCCTCCGGGAACGTAGCGTGAGGCAGAAAAAAACCGCCAAACGGCGGTTCAGGGGTGTCGCTCGGGGTCTCTGACTCTTCCTGGCGGGCTTTCGGCGTGCCAGTGAAGAGTTCTTTTCCTCAGGGTGTAGGCGTTGGTGCCAGACACATACGCAGCAACCCTATCGGTAAAACGACTTCGTATCAACCTCGGCTAGGTCGTAGCTACCGAAAGGCCTGGGCGGCCCGTTCTCCGAAGGAGTACAAATGTGCTCCAATGCTTAATCAGGTGGACAAACCTTACATACTGGCTTGCCGAGTCTGGTGATCACGAACGACTCGCCTTGCTGGACGAGCTTCATGATCCTACGCCAGCGGCGCCGAGCTTGGCTCTTGCTCATGACCAGCTCCATTCAATCCCCCAAAGAACAGTCGACTATCAAATTTCTAGTCTGCTTGCCGGCAAGCTTTCTGCAAAGCTCTGCCGCGTTTGAGCAAAGACGCAACGTCTCGCGTAATGTTCCCAAAATGGAGCATTAATGGCGGTTTGATGGGTTAATGTCCCCAAATGGGATCATTATGAATAGCGATGATCTGCCGGTTCTTTGAGAAAGCATCAGCTCACAGCTTGGTAGGTGAGCCTCCGGAAACAACGTAAGGTCATGATCATCCCTCTCGTGAACCTAGCGTATGTAACGCGTTTTTTGGAATGTAACGTCGTCGCTGTTACATTCCCAAAAGTACGTTACAACGACCATTTCTAGGCAATCTGGCGCATGTGGGAGCATACAACCACGAGTACCTCGCCCGGATGTTCTGGCCACCGAGCTATTGTGAGGTGTAAAGGTAGGCTTCAGCAGTTCGAACTGCACACCTTCGGCAAGCGGAGCGCGCAGGCGCGAAGATGGAAGCCCAGCGGGCCATGACGCCACCGTAGGTGAGCGGCTTGGTTCACGACAGCTGTACCCGAGAGGGGCGCGCTCAGAGTGCAGAGTGGAAACGAGTCCGAGGATTTATGAGCCGAGATGTCCAAGAAACGCTTCACAGCAGTGCTGCTGATGGCGACCTCCATCTTCTTGAGGTTGCAAGGCGGAAGGCACTCTGGGCACTCGCTCACTTGATACCTGGCGATCCACGGGCTGAGGCTGTAATCCAAGTCCTGGACGACATTGAGCACCAAGAGCAATCCTCGCCCATCTACCGGCAGGCCCTGGACGCTGATGAGGTTTTAAATCTTGTACCCTCGGAGCCGCATCCTATTGGCATAGCCATAGTCCGAGATGAAAACATCCCCCAGCCGTGGCGGGAGCGATTCGAGTGCGCGAGCCGAGGTTCGACCCGAGTAGCTGAAGGCGCTTATCTGAGTGATTGGTTGAAATTTCTTTCAGAATGGCACCAGGAAATGACTCACCTTGAACGCCACAGAGCAGCCTGTGATCGATAGGGCGCCTTACCCCGATTCAATAAGGGGAGGCGGCCCATATTATCCGTATACCCTTACGGGGACAGGTCAGATTAGGCTGGTCTAGGCGTCGGATTTTAGCAATTTTTTGCGATGCAGCGGTGAGACGAAATCTTGATAGGCTTCGCGACTCTGCAGTACCTGATCGCGAATTTCCTCCGGATCGATAGCCATCCCACCTCGGGCCGTAGTGCGGAGCGTCTTGAGCTGATTGACAGCTTGAATGAACTCCCGCTCCTTGGCTTTCTCAGTTTCAGATCTGTTGTCCGGGAAAGCCCAGTTCCAGATTCGATCAAGAATTTTCAGCATACTCATACCAATCACTTACCAGAAGAGGGCTTATGGCATAAGACCTAGGGTGGCTAAAGCCAGTTTGAGTCAGGGAACCGGGTAGTATCGAAGCGGTTGCAGGTGCACAGCGAGCACATTGATCGGCATACCAATTTGAAAGGCTGATCTGATTTCTGGGTCTCGAGGCTGAGAAGAATTTTTAGATTGCACGGAAGTCACTTTGTCGTTGAGTTAACGATACGTTGATATGGTTTCACGATGGTGTGACTTTAGCACAGTAAATCAGGAAAAACGCGCGTCGATATTGGTTTTTTGGCAAATGAGCCGGATTTCGCGTCGTAAATAAACCATCAGTATAGTTTGGCATCAACCGTTAGTATATTTTTGGACGGTGAATGGATTTGCTTTGATCCGCTCGTTCTGAAGCCCTCATGAAATTTTTTTTCATCCCCCCCTTGAAATCATTTTTCAAAAACGGAGCTCTATTATTTTGTTAGCAAAAAAAAGCAGGGATCTCTTATTTTGCAAATTTTTTGATGCCATTTTGAGATCGTGAATTCTGCTGTTTGAGATAGATGCTGATAGCTCAGATCTGAATGCCTCCCTTGCCTCGCCCCTTTGCTCGCTACTTCACCTCACGCGCATGCGCGTGAGCGTGGCTTGCTTTTGAGCGCCGTAGGCGCATCGCTTTTTTCAGCGCCGTAGGCGCTGGCTTGATTTTGACCTCAAAAAAAGGTACTCATTTTTTAAAAAAAAGTACGCGGAAGATATACCGTTAAATTGTTGAGTTTCCAGTGCTTGGCGCATGCCCGTACAGGTCGCTAACAACCGAGTGGTAGCTAATGCTGGTAAAGGCGGCGTCGCTGTATTTACTTGAAGCGGATGGTGTGCGGTTGCAATTTTGTAGTCGTAGAGTTGGTGCGGGGTGTTCCATTGCGATGATGATCAATCCTTGAGCACCCAGCTCGCGCCGGTCTCTTCCACCTTTCGGCAGGTTGTCTATTAGCTGCATTAAGGTATGCGTCTGGCATACCCATCTGTGTTTGCTGGGGTTTCAGGCCTATAAGTGAGTATGCTGCTGAGACACCCTTTGAAAATGTGTCTCTCGTGCCTTGACGTTTAGATGCTCAAACATTTAGCTTTAATTGACACCTAGGGAGGGGTGCTCCAATGGAAGCGAATATTTTGAGAGGTTTTTATGATTGCGGCTGATAAGTTGGCTAAAGAGTTTCTCGACGTGCACGAGACTGCGGACGCCCTTGGTGTGTCAAAGGAAACCTTGAGGTTCTGGCGATATACTAATAAGCACGCGACAGAAATTCCTGCATTAAAGCATGTGTCTCGTCGTATTTATTATCGTACCCAAGATGTCGTGGCATTTTCCAAAACTATGTATTGTCCTTCCAGTTGCTGACCGCTGCCGAGCTGCGAGCATGATGCTCATAAAGGCCTTGGCACGATGCCCTGGCTAGCAAGAAGCCCAGATCGATCTGGGTTTTTTTGTGCCTGCAAAGCGGGTTTGGTAGCCGATAGGATGATGCAAAATATTTTAAAAAAATATGATGTTTTTCAAAGAGGAGGCGCTTTGGGCTTACGAGAGCTGAGGAAAGCTTACGAGAGCTGAGCTTAATTTTGAGTACCGGCTACCAAATCGCTACCAAGCTCTCAAAAAGACCAAAGATACTGAAGGATTTAGGGAATAAGGGCAAACGCTAGAAGCTTCGTGGGACGTGGCCTACAGCTGCTTATGAAGGTGTGATGGAATGACAGAAAAGGTGTTGACAGTCAGCAGATTTTAAGTCTGCTGTGTATACCAATTCCACCACACTCGCACGCTTGAAAGGGCCACGGGTGGCCGGCTCGCTTCAGACAGAAGGGCTGTGCAATCAAGGCGGCTTTATAACCCACCGTTATAGCAGAGTCAACCTTGGCTGCCGTATTCCGCACATCAGATCCCATCACGAGTAGCCGATTGACAGTGTCATGAGCTTGGCCCAATGTTAGCCAAGTCACTGGATGTGATGGTCGGGCTGACGACTGCGCAACGACGGTGAACAGCGTGTGTCAAGGTCTGAGATCTAGTCGTTTGGATTATGTTTACCTGCCGTGCCGGTGGAGCTCGCATGGTTTCAACTGATTGCCAGGTCAATTCAGAAATGCCTGCTCATCGTTACGAGCAATTGGTCCAGTCCGTGGTGGACTATGCCATCTACATGCTGGACACCACCGGTCATATCGCCTCGTGGAATGCTGGCGCACAGAGAATCAAGGGCTATAGCGCCGATGAAGTGGTGGGGCGTCATTTTTCTCTGTTCTTCACGCCTGAAGACTGCGCCGAAGGCAAACCGGAGCAATTGCTGCGTCAAGCGCTTGAACACGGCGTGTCGCGGCATGAAGGGTGGCGCCAGCGCAAAGACGGCACGCGCTTCTGGGCACTGGTGGCCCTCGATGTGGTGCGCGATGATCAAGGCCAGATCGTCGGGCTTGCCAAGGTGACGCGGGACATTACCGATCGGCGCGAGTCGGCGATGCAGCTGGACGCTGTCAGAGCGCAATTATTCGAAGCCCAGAAGCTCGAAGCGCTGGGTCAGCTGGCCGGGGGCCTGGCACATGATTTCAACAACCTGCTGACCATCATTCTTAGTTCTGCGCGCTTGGCCCTTGCCGCTCCCGACCCAGAACGCGCTCAGCGCATGCTGCACAATATTCTGGAAGCTGGCCAACGCGGCACTGACCTGACCCGTCAACTGCTCAGCTTTGCCCGTCATCGCAAGCTTGAGGTGACCTGTATCGAGCCGGCCAAATTGATCGACGCAACCCATGGCTTGCTTGTTCATGCACTGCCCAGTTCGATCACATTGGATACGCGAGTGCAACCCGATCTACCCAACATCGAAGTGGATGCTGGTCAGTTGCAAATGGTGCTGCTCAACTTGCTGTTCAATGCTCGGGATGCCATTGCCGAGGAAGGCCACATTGCCCTGACCGTCGAAGCAGTGTTACTCACAGGTGAGGTTGACGGCCTACATGGCCGCTTCGTCTGCTTCGACGTGCAAGACAGCGGCGAGGGCATCGCGGCGGATGTGCTGCCACGTATTTTCGAACCCTTCTTCACCACCAAGCCCTTCGGCAAGGGTACCGGCCTGGGCCTGAGCCAGGTGCACGGATTTGCCAGGCAAAGTGGCGGTGCCGTGAGCGTGCACAGCGAGTTGGGGGGCGGCACCCGCATGCGGCTTTATTTGCCCGTCCATTCAAGCCAGCCAGGTATCGAGCCGTAAGGGGCGCAGCATGACTCAGACACTCAAGCGATTGCTGACTGGTATCGATGGGCTCGATGCCCTGCTCAAGGGCGGATTGGTGGCGGGGGCGTCGTACATCGTGCAGGGCCCACCTGGCGCAGGCAAGACTATCCTGGCCAACCAACTGGCGTGCGAGCATGTGCGCAAGGGGGGGCGGGCGCTGGTGGCAACCTTGCTCAGTGAAACCCATGAGCGGTTGTTTCAGTACTTGGGCACGCTGGACTTCTTCGACCCGTCAATGGTCGGCGACCAGATTCAAGTCATCAGCGCCTTCGACACCCTGGAACAGGACGGCCTTGATGCCGTTGTCCGGCTGCTCAGGCAGGAGATCAGTCGACACAAGGCCAGCTTGCTGATCGTCGATGGCGTACTCAATGCTCGCGTGCACGCCGAAACATCGATCGATACCAAAAAATTCGTGTCGGCATTGCAAGGTCATGCGGCCTTTGCCGGCTGCACCGCACTGTTGTTGACCAGCGCGCGGCTCGAGGAAGGCAGCCCTGAGCACACGATGGTCGACGGCGTCATCGAACTGGGCGAGCAGATGATAGGTAGCCGCGCCGTTCGCACGATTCAATTGCGCAAGACCCGTGGCAGTGGCGCCTTGTCCGGGCGCCACGAGTGCCTGATCGACGATACCGGTGTGACAGTGTTTCCACGTCTGGAATCGTTGTTAGCCAAGCCCATTGCGCCTGGGAATGTAGCTGCTTCACGGGTCAGCAGCGGTGTATCGACACTCGACGACATGCTCGATGGCGGTCTATCCGCCGCATCGGTCACGCTGCTGATGGGTCCCTCGGGCATTGGCAAGACTTCGCTGGGCATGGCGTTTCTGGCGGCCAGCACACCCCAGGCCCCCGGCCTTCACTTCGGCTTCTACGAGTCACCCGATCGCCTGCATAGCAAGGCAGCTTTACTGGGGTACGACTTTGCGGCCATGGAGCAGGCCCAGAGCCTGACACTGTGCTGGGAGCCTAGTACGCAGGTGCTGCTGGACCAGTTGGGTGCGCGCTTGATCGAACAGGTACAGGCAACCGGCGCCAAGCGAGTACTGATCGACAGCCTGGGCGCGTTGAGCCGCTTGGCCACGGAACCCGGGCGTCTGAACGCCTTCTTTCGCGCACTGACCGGGGAGCTGCGCGCTCGCCAGGTGAGTGTGATGCTGACTTGGGAAATGCGTGACATCTTCGGTGCGGAAATCAGCGCACCGGCGCCCGACTTGTCCAGCATCGTCGACAATCTGGTGCTGATGCGATTCGTGGAGCATGACGGCACCTTGCGCCGGATGCTTTCAATCCTCAAAGCGCGCGACAGTGCTCACGACGCGTCTTTGCATGAGCTTGTGATCGCATCGTCTGGGATCACGCTGCGCAAAGCGTTTGAAGGCACCAGTGGGGCTCTTTCTGGCACAGCCGTGCCGCAAGGGAGCCGTTAGGTTTCTGTTATATGAAGACTGTGCTGATCGTCGACGACGAATACCTGATAGCCGACATCCTGGGGTTTGCCCTGGAGGATGAAGGGTATGCGATCGAAAAGGCGAGTAACGGCCAGAAGGCGCTAGAAATACTCAGCCGCGTGCAGGTGCAGTTGGTTATCACCGACTACATGATGCCCGTGCTCAACGGCCAGGAATTGGTCCGTGCCATGCGAGCAGACCCTGCACTGCGAACGCTGCCAGTTATTCTCATGAGCGGCGCCCAGGCCAGTGAGGGATGCCCGACATTATTCGCAGCAGTGTTCGACAAGCCATTCGACATGGGCGAGATGATTGCGAAGGTGCGTGGCCTACTGAGTGGCTGAGGCTTTGGGCGCATCCCTGCTGCCCGCTTGAATGACCAGTGTCAGTCGTCTTACTTTTCAGGGGCCGGGCTGCCGGCCTGGATGCGTTTGAAAATCTCCTCGCGGTGCACTTGAACATCCTTGGGTGCGTCGATGCCTATCCTCACCTGCATCCCTTTGACGCCCAGAATGGTGACTTTGATGTCGTCGTTGATGACGATGCTCTCGCCAACCTTACGGGTGAGTATCAGCATGTACTTCTCCTTGGTGATAAAAAAGTCCGCAGGCCATGTGCCCTGGCGGTGGGAGCCTATCCCTTTTCCTTCTCATTAAAGACGCTTCGCAGGCCTAGTAATTCCCAGAATGTCAAAATCTATGGCAAGCAAAGGGGAAGCGGACAAGCAGGCGTTCCATGAAGGCTTTGTAGGACAAGGTGCTCTGTGTTGAAGGATAGTGATGGCGTCGTTCAATGGGAAATACCTTTGCATCATCGGTTGGATAGACGCGCTCAATGTGCGGCCTGCTGTTCCAATGCCTTGAGAAAGACCAATAAAGCGACCTCTTCAGGGTCCAGCCCCTTGCGTACTCGGCTCTTGGGCAAGGCAGCCAGGCGCCCGAGCGTGTAGTGCTCCAGTACCGCTGGGTGGATATAGCAGCGTCGGCATACCGCAGGGGTGTTGCCAAGGCGCGAGGCGACTTGCTTGACGATGGCAGCGACCTGGCGTTTGGCCTCGGTTTCCGGCTCCCAGGCCAAGGGCCTGAGCAGGTCCAGCGCAAGGCTGCTGCCGGCCCAGGTACGGTAGTCCTTGGCCGTGAAGTCGGCGCCAGTCAGCTGTTGCAGAAACTGATTGATGTCGCTCGAACCAATGCTGTGACGCTGGCCATCGGCATCCAGATACTGGAACAGTGCCTGGCCGGGCAGTTCCATGCAACGCTTGAGCAAGGCCGCCAGGCGTCGGTCGCGCAGCGTTACATCGTGTTCGACACCACGCTTGCCGCGGAACTGAAAGCGGATGGTACTGCCCTTGACCTCTACATGTCGATTACGCAGGGTTGTCAGCCCGTAGGACTTGTTGTCGCGCATATAGCGCTGGTTGCCAATGCGGATGAGGGTATGGTCCAGCAGGCTGACCACCAGGGCCATGACCTTTTCACGGTCAAGGCCCGGTCGAGACAAGTGGGCTTCCAGTTGTGAGCGCAGCTTTGGCAACGCCTGGGCGAAGGCGAGCATGCGGCCGTACTTGTGCTGGTCACGGGTTTCACGCCACTGGGCATGATAGCGGTACTGTTTGCGGCCACGGGCATCGCGGCCAGTGGCCTGCAGGTGCCCTTGCGGGTCGGCGCATATCCAGACATCGGTATAGGCCGGTGGGATTACCAGTGCAGCGATACGTGCCAGTGTTTCAGGGTCGCGTACCCGTTCACCGTTGGCGTCCTGGTAGATGAAGCGGTCGCGCCAGCGGCGGCGAGTCAAGCCGGGCTGGCTGTCGTCGACGTAATGCAGCGTTTCGGGAAGCGGGCAGTCGAGCATGGGCGGCAGGCCTCGATCAAGTCACTGATCAATGGACAACAGCCGCTTGGCCGTTGCTCCATTTCTGCGCGTTAGCTCAACAATGCTACCGATTTGATCTGTGCATACAGGCGCTGGCCGGGGTGCACCCCAAGCTGGTCCGCCGAGAAACGGGTAATACGCGCGAGCAGGATGCTACCGTCGGCATCCAGGCTGACCAACAGATGGGCTGGGTTGTCGGCAGCGTGGGTGTCGCGTACCTGAACGTGCACTCGGTTGAGGATACTTGAGGTGCCGTCAGCGGTGAGCGCCAAGCTCACGTCGCGCGCATGGACCTTGACCCGCAAGGCGCTGCCCAGGGCGCGCATGGGGTGTGCGAAACGTAATACGAGCCCTTTGTTACCAGGCAGGCGCAGCTCAAGCAGATCGTAGTGCGGGTCGTGCCCTGTCACCTGGCCTTCGAGCACCACACCGGCGTCTTCGCCCTGGGCCAGCGACAAGTCCAGACGGGCCAAGATAGGCGCAACCGGACCGCTTGCCACCACACGTCCGTGCTCCAGCAGCACCACATGGTCCGCCAGGCGTGCCACTTCGTCTTGGGCATGGCTGACATAGACCACGGGCACGTCCAACTCCTCGTGCAGGCGCTCGAGGTAAGGCAGGATTTCGCGCTTGCGGGGCTCGTCAAGAGCGGCCAGGGGCTCATCCATCAGCAGCAGCCTGGGGCTGCTGAGCAGCGCACGGGCAATCCCGACGCGTTGCGCCTCGCCCCCGATAACGTCGAAGGTCGGCGCGCCAGCAGGTGACTGATGCCCAGCAGCTCGCTGGCATGTTCCAGGCTTACCTTGCGCTGGCTCGACGGGACACGGCGCCAGCCGAACTCCAGGTTGCCACGTACGCTCAGGTGTGCAAACAGGCTGGGTTCCTGGAAGACGTAGCCCACCGGGCGCCGGTGGGGCGGTAGAAAGACGCCGCGAGCGGTGTCCTCCCAGACCTCGCCATTGACTTGCACATACGCCTGACCAGGGCGCTCCAAACCGGCCAGGCAGCGCAGGCAACTGGTTTTGCCCGACCCGGAGTGCCCGAACAAGGCGCTGATACCGCGACCTGGCAGTTGCAGGTCGACGTCCAGCGTGAAAGCGTCGCGTGCCAGTTTCAGGCGTGCCACGATCGAGTGCGTCATGTCAGTTCCAGCCCGTATTACCGCGTTTGCCTGCGTACAGCAACAGCAGCACCAGGAAAGAGAACACCAGCATGGCGCCTGCGAGCCAGTGAGCCTGGGTGTAGGCCATCGCCTCGACGTGGTCGAAAATCTGCACGGACACCACGCGGGTCTTGTCGGGAATGTTGCCACCGATCATCAGCACGACACCAAACTCGCCTACGGTGTGGGCAAAACCCAGGATGCTGGCAGTAATGAAGCCAGGACGGGCCAGTGGTAGCGCCACATGCACGAAACTGTCCCAGGGCCCGGCGCGCAGCGTGGCTGCCACTTCCATGGGGCGTTTGCCAATGGCGGAGAAAGCGTTTTGCAACGGCTGGACCACAAAGGGCATCGAGTAGATCACCGAGCCGATTACAAGCCCCGAGAAACTGAACACCACGCTGCCCAGGCCCAGTGCCGCAATCCCTTGGCCAAGCCAGCCATGCGGGCCTAGTGCAATCAGCAGGTAGAACCCGATCACCGTAGGCGGCAGCACCAGAGGCAGGGCAACGATGGCACCTATCGGGCCGCGAAGCCATGACCGAGTGCGTGCCAGCCACCAGGCGATGGGTGTGCCCACGATCAACAGGATCAGTGTGGTCAGGCTGGCCAGCTTCAGGGTAAGCCAGATGGCGCCAAGGTCACTGGCATCGAGCGGCATCAGATTTCATAGCCGTAGGCTTTGATCACCGCAGCTGCCTTGGGGCCCTTGAGGTAGTCCACCAGGGCCTTGGCAGCCGGGTTGTCCTTGCCTTTTTCCAGGATCACTGCGTCCTGGCGGATGGGGTCGTGCAAGGAAGCCGGGACGATCCAGGCCGAACCACTCTGTACCTTGCCATCCTTGAAGATCTGCGACAGCGCCACGAAGCCCAGCTCTGCATTACCGGTAGATACGAACTGGAAGGCTTGGGTGATATTTTGACCCTCGACCCATTTGGCGCGCGTCGCCTCGGTCAACTTGAGCTTTTCCAGCACTTGGGTGGCCGCCAGGCCATAGGGCGCGGTCTTTGGATTGGCGAGTGAGAGGTGCTTGTAGGCATTGCCACGCAAGACCGCGCCCTTGTCATCCACATACCCAGGCTGGGCCGACCACAGGGCCAGTGTCCCGACGGCGTAGGTAAAGCGTGAGCCCGGCACGATGGCGTTCTCTTGCTCGAGCTTGGCCGGGGTGCTGTCGTCTGCTGCCAGGAACACTTCGAAGGGGGCACCGTTCTTGATCTGGGCATAGAACTGCCCGGTAGCGCCGTAGGCTGCGATCAACGTATGGCCGGTGTCCTTCTCGAAATCCTTGGCGATGGCCTGGATTGGCGCGGTGAAGTTGGCGGCGACAGCCACCTGGACCTCGTCGGCCCAGGCGGTGTTCAGCATGATCAGGCTGGCGAGGGCGGCTAGATAGGGCAGGCGAGAACGCATTGGGACAGCTCCTGGTTTTCGTTATATGCCTGACTATATAGCGCTTCGCCGGTTGCCTGCAGCTGTTTTTGTTGAATAGAGGTTGGAGCAAGTTTCGAGCGGTCCAGCTAGCGGCTTAGTCGAACCAGTGCTTTGTCTGCAATGTCACGGGTCAGGTCTGCAGCGGACATGTGCCGGCCAAGGCGCAGTGCCTGGCCTGCCCAAAGGTTGCTGAAGTCACTGTCGCCTTGAGCCTCAGTGATTGCCCGCAACGGCATCAACGCGCCACCTGCCAGTGGAAACCGCGGTGCCTGCGCGCTCATGGGGCCCAGATCGCGCATCAGGCGATTATTGATGCCGCGGGCCGGGCGGCCAGTGAACAGGTTGGTCAGGGCTGTGTCGCTGGCCGACGCACTGTCCAGCGCCTGTCGGTGAAATGACGACACGTTGGCCTCGGGACAGAACAGGTACGCCGTGCCGATCTGCACTGCAGACGCGCCCAGTGCCAAGGCGGCCAGCAGACCACGGTGATCGCCAATACCACCGGCCGCGATCACCGGCACATCGACGGCATCGGCCACCTGTGGCACCAGCGCAAGCGTACCGATTTGAGTGGTGATGTCTTCACTGAGGAACATGCCGCGATGCCCGCCAGCCTCATAACCCATGGCGATGATCGCATCGCAGCCACGGTCCTGCAGCCAGCGTGCCTCTTCAACGGTGGTGGCACTGGACAGTACTCGCGCCCCACTGGCTTT
Organism: Pseudomonas sp. SGAir0191; assembly: GCF_002812565.2. Taxonomy (NCBI): domain Bacteria; kingdom Pseudomonadati; phylum Pseudomonadota; class Gammaproteobacteria; order Pseudomonadales; family Pseudomonadaceae; genus Pseudomonas; species Pseudomonas sp. SGAir0191. The sequence goes on along the minus strand of NZ_CP025035.2, from coordinate 2,915,010 downwards.
GACCCTGCGCAGCAGGTCAGCCTGGGGCAGGCCGAAGTGGAAACTCACCACTTCAGGGCGCAGTTCCTCAACCAGCTGACAGCTCTGTTCGTCGAAAGGGGCGCGGTTGGACACCGGTGCAGGAGCTTCGAAATCAGCCCCCAATGCTCGATAGTAGGGTTCAAGCGTCTGCTTCCAAGCGGTCAGGGCGTCGGCATCGCAAGCCGGTACCTGGTGGCAGAAGAAGTTCAGGTTCAGGGCGCGGCCAGGGCTGGCGGCTCGAAAGGCTGCGATGTGCTCGCGTACCTGATGGTGGGTGAGCATGGCGCAAGGCAGGGCGCCAAGACCACCGGCCTGGCTTACCGCAATGGCCATCGCCGTGCCCGATGCCCCAGCCATCGGCGCTTGAAGGATGGGCCTTTCGATACCCAGCAAATCGAGAATACGGCGATCGGGCCACTGACTCATGCAACGCTCCTTCAGCGCAGTGAATGGGGACTGGGCGATTAGAGTGCCTTGCTGACCTGGATGTCGCTGACCTTGTCGACATCTTCACCATGGATCTTGCGCAGGGCTTGCAGGGCCTGTTCCGGAGAGTCGTCTGACATGAGGGCGAAATCCCAGCGGCGCTGGCCTTCGAGCTTGTATTTGATGACGTACTTGATGGTCTGGGTCATGGCTGGCCTTACCTGAGTTGCGACGAGGAACGGCGGATGATCTTGATCTTGTGCGTGAGGCTGGGCTTGCGCGTGACCGAGATCGGACGGGTCGTCACGGTATCGATGGTGATGTTCCAGAAACCGGTGCTGGGCACGGTGATCTTGGCGGGGAACTTGTCGAAGTGGCCGCCGTGATAGGTGTGACGACCGCCATTCTTGAAGCTGCGAAAGTTGGCGTCGTTCATCAGACGGATGTTGCAGCGCTGGGAACACTCGATGACGACGATGTCGTCCTCGTTGAGGTGCTCGCGCTGGTGTACGAATTTCATGTGTGGCTCCGCAAAGTCTGGTTTTGCAAACGCCCACGATACCACGATGCGCGGTGAGCGCGCCGGGCGGCTGATCGGGCGCAGATAAATCTGCCAGTCCGGGGAGCAAAAGAGCCAGATCACGGTCGAACGGGGTTCGTGATGACAGAGGTGCAGCAGATGAAGTGGATGTTGGCGGCGTGGATGTTGACCCTGGCCGGGTGCGCCAGTGTGTCTGACCTTGAACAGTCCCATGAGACGATGGATGTGATGTCAGGCAAGACGCCACGTGAATATGCCGACTGCGTGAAGGCCCGCCTGGCCGACTCGCGTGGCCCGTTGACGGAAGAGAAACGCGGCGATGGATTGCGTCTGATCGTGCCGCAGAAGTTCTCGCCAGGCGAGGGCCCAGGCGCGCTCCTGGATATCAGCCAGCGTGGCAACAATGGCAGCAGCATCAAGTTGCATGAGCGTCTGAGCAACTTCCCATTGCGCCCGGGTGATGTGCGCAAAGCCGCGACGGCTTGTATTTCCGGGGATTGACCCAGCGCAAGTGACCATCCTCCTTTTGCTTATATGTTTTGGGCCTAAGCATATAACAATAGAAAAGGAGGTTCGTGATGAGACCGTTCAGCGTCATGGTGATCGGTGGCCTGATGTCCCTGGCCTGGGCATCGGCCCACGCTGCAGATGGCCAGAAAGTCTTTACCCAAGGGGGCGCCGACCCCGCTGCCCTGGCCTGCATCGGGTGCCACGGTGCCGATGGCAACGGCATCGGCGCAGCAGGCTTCCCCAGGCTCGCCGGCCTGCCGGCCCGCTACTTGAGCAAGCAATTGCATGACTGGCGCAGGGGTACTCGACAGCAGGCAGTAATGGCGCCCTTGGCAAAGGCGTTGTCCGAGGACGAGATCACGGCAGTGAGCGCCTACCTGGCCAGCTTGCCGGCACCGGCAACCGGTGACCTGCGCCGTCAGCAAATTGCCGATGATCCAACGCTGCGGCTTGCGCTTTATGGCGACTGGGATCGGCACATCCCCGGATGTATCCAGTGCCACGGCCCTGGCGGTGGCGGGGTGGGCGAGCACTTCCCCCCGTTGTCTGGCCAGCCTGCAGCTTACCTGGCGGCACAACTCAACGCCTGGCGGGATGGAACGCGCAGTAACGATCCCAACCAGCTGATGATCGGCGTGGCCAAGGCCATGACGCCCGACGAGATCACGGCCGTTGCCGAGTTTTTCGCCCGTCCCGCCAACCTGGAGGTCAAGCCATGAGGCCTTTGCTTACAGCCCTGCTGCTGGCCGCAGGCAGCGCGCACGCCAGCCCCGTGACCATGGAGGACCAGTCCCAGCTCAAGGTGCCGGATGCACAGGCGCAGCCGCGCTTCGTGCCGCCGGCCGAGGGCGAGTTGCCGGACAATGCGTTTGGCAAGATGGTGCGCGAGGGGCACGCCCTGTTCGTCGATACCCGGCGACTGATGCCTGAAGCGGTTGGCAACGGCATGAACTGCAGTAACTGCCACCTTGATCAAGGGCGCATGGCGCACTCGGCCCCCCTGTGGGGCGCCTATCCGATGTACCCGGCCTACCGCAAGAAAAATGACAAGGTCAACACCTATGCCGAGCGAATCCAAGGCTGTTTTCAGTTCAGCATGAACGGCAAGCCGCCGGCGGCTGATAGTCCGCAGATGACTGCGCTGTCGGTTTATTCCTACTGGCTCTCTACCAAGGCGCCGACCGGGGTGGAGTTGGCCGGGCGAGGTTATCCGCAAGTGGCGCCGCCAGTGGGTGGCTATGACTTCACGCGTGGGCAGAAGGTGTATCTCGAACAATGTGCGATCTGCCACGGCAAGCAGGGCGAAGGGCAGAAGGTGGCGGGCGAGTACGTGATGCCGCCGCTCTGGGGCAGGGACGCCTACAACTGGGGGGCGGGCATGCACCGGATCAATACGGCGGCGTCATTCATCAAGTACAACATGCCACTGGGTCGACCGGGCTCGCTCAGCGACCAGCAGGCCTGGGATGTGGCGGCCTGGATAAACCGGCACGAGCGGCCCCAGGACCCACGGTTGGTAGAGGGCTCCATCGAGAAAACGCGCCTGAAGTTCCATGCCAATGACGGGGTCAACCTCTATGGCCAGAAGGTCGAGGGGGTGTTGATCGGGCAGGGCACCGGTCACTGATGACCGGGCAAGGGCCTGGAGGGGTGACGTACCGGTCAGGAATAGTGGGCGACCTTTTGAACTATCCGGGAGCGGTTGCCTCTATGTTCCCAACGATCGGCCACAGGCGGGGCATTGTAAGGTGACCGCCGCCTGATTAGACTGCGCCGTAACCCCCAGGCCTAGCCTTTGTTAAGGACGTTTATGATCAAGAAATGCTTGTTCCCGGCAGCCGGCTATGGCACTCGCTTCCTGCCAGCCACCAAAGCCATGCCGAAGGAAATGCTGCCAGTGGTCAACAAGCCGTTGATCCAGTACGGCGTTGAGGAAGCATTGGATGCAGGGTTGAGTGAGATCTCCATCGTTACCGGTCGCGGTAAGCGCGCGCTGGAAGATCACTTCGACATCAGTTACGAGCTGGAAAACCAGATCAAGGGCACCGACAAGGAGAAATACCTGGTAGGCATTCGTCGCCTCCTGGACGAGTGCTCGTTCTCCTACACCCGTCAGACCGAGATGAAAGGCCTGGGCCACGCCATCCTCACCGGCCGTCCGCTGATCGGCGACGAGCCCTTCGCCGTAGTGCTGGCGGACGACCTGTGCGTCAACCCTGAAGGCGACGGCGTGCTGACCCAGATGGTGAAGCTGTACAACCAGTTCCGTTGCTCGATCGTCGCCATTCAGGAAGTCGATCCGCAGGAAACCAACAAGTACGGTGTCATTGCCGGCGACATGATCCGTGACGACATCTTCCGTGTGACCAACATGGTAGAGAAACCAAAACCTGAAGATGCCCCGTCCAACCTGGCGATCATCGGCCGTTACATCCTGACCCCGGATATCTTCGACATCATCGCCAATACCGAACCCGGCAAGGGCGGCGAAATCCAGATCACCGACGCCTTGCTGCAACAGGCCCAGAATGGCTGCGTAATCGCGTACAAGTTCAAAGGCCAGCGTTTCGACTGCGGTGGCGCCGAAGGCTACATCGACGCGACCAACTTCTGCTTCGAGAACTACTACAAGACCGGCAAGGCCTACTGAGCCCCTGCTGCAAGCCAGGCGCGTTTTTTCTTGCCGCCTGATGCTTGAAGCTTGAAACTGCCGGTACCAAGCTGCAAGTGACAAGCCACGCTGCCCGTTGTGCAGTCTGCCGCTTGAAGCTTGCAGCTTTTTTTTGGAGAACGAAAAGTGGCCTACGATTTTGATCTGTTCGTGATTGGCGCCGGCTCCGGTGGCGTGCGCGCCGCACGGTTCGCTGCCGGTTTTGGCGCAAAGGTAGCGGTTGCCGAGAGCCGCTACCTGGGCGGCACCTGTGTCAACGTGGGATGTGTGCCCAAAAAGCTGCTGGTGTATGGCGCCCATGTGGCTGACGAGCTGGAGCAGGCTGCAGGATACGGCTGGACCCTGGAAGAAGGGCACTTCGACTGGGGTACGCTGATTGCCAACAAGAACCGTGAAATCGAACGGCTCAACGGTATCTACCGCAACCTGCTGATCAACAGCGGCGTGACCTTGGTTCAAGGCCATGCGCGCATGACCGGTCCCAACGAGGTCGAGGTCGAAGGCCAGCGCTACAGCGCCGAGCACATCCTGATCGCCACCGGCGGCTGGCCCCAGGTACCCGACATCCCTGGCAAGGACTTGGCGATCACCTCCAACGAAGCGTTCTACCTCAAGGACCTGCCGCGGCGGGTGCTGGTGGTGGGCGGCGGCTACATCGCGGTGGAATTCGCCGGGATCTTCCAGGGGCTGGGCGCCGCGACCACGTTGCTGTATCGCGGCGATCTGTTCCTGCGCGGCTTCGATGGTTCGGTGCGTACCCACCTCAAGGAAGAGCTCGAAAAACGCGGGCTCGACTTGCAGTTCAATGCTGACATCCAGCGCATCGACAAACTGGAGGATGGCAGTCTCAAGGCGACGCTCAAGGACGGGCGGGAGCTGGTTGCCGACTGCATCTTCTACGCCACCGGCCGGCGTCCGATGCTGGACAACCTTGGCCTGGAAAACACTGGCGTCGAACTGGATGACAAGGGCTATGTGCGAGTAGACGATCAATACCAGACCACGGCGCCCTCGATCCTGGCCATTGGTGATGTGATCGGCCGCGTGCAACTGACGCCGGTGGCACTGGCTGAAGGTATGGCCGTGGCCAGGCGTTTGTTCAAGCCGGAGCAGTACCGCCCCGTGGACTACCAGAACATCCCCACGGCAGTGTTCAGCCAGCCGCCTATCGGCACGGTGGGGCTCACCGAAGAACAGGCCGTCGAGCAGGGCTATGAGGTCAAGGTCTTCGAAAGCCGCTTCCGCGCCATGAAGCTGACCCTCACCGACATCCAGGAAAAGACCCTGATGAAGCTGGTGGTGGATGCCAAGACCGACAAGGTGCTCGGTTGCCACATGGTCGGGCCGGATGCAGGCGAGATCATCCAGGGCCTGGGCATCGCGCTCAAAGCGGGCGCGACCAAGCAACAGTTCGATGAAACCATCGGCGTGCACCCCACGGCAGCGGAAGAATTCGTGACCATGCGCACGGTGACTCGCTGACTCAACCCAGGCCGCACGCAACGTGCGGCCTGGTTGCGGGGTGGCGGTTAAGTAGCCGCAGCCCAAGCGCGCCGCATCCATGGGTTGCCGCGCGCTTGGGCAACACTGGGTTAGGCAGCCCTTGACCGGTATGGCTCATAGCCAAAACCAATCATAAGCATCAGGTTTGCCAATGAGCCTTTATCGGTCCATGCGGTTAGGATTCTCTCCGTCAACTGATTTCAACCCATGAAGGAGCGTCTCTCATGCCTATCATCAACAGCCAGGTCAAACCGTTCAACGCCACTGCCTACCACAAGGGCGAGTTCGTCCCGGTCAGCGAAGCCGACCTGAAAGGCAAATGGTCTGTCGTGTTCTTCTATCCAGCCGACTTCACTTTCGTGTGCCCGACCGAGCTGGGCGACCTTGCTGACAACTACGCCGAGTTCCAGAAACTGGGCGTTGAGATCTACGGTGTTTCCACCGACACCCACTTCACCCACAAAGCGTGGCACGACACCTCGGACACCATCGGCAAGATCCAGTACCCATTGATCGGCGACCCGACCCATGTGATCGCCCGCAACTTCGACGTACTGATCGAAGAAGCCGGCCTGGCTGACCGCGGTACCTTCGTGATCAACCCCGAAGGCCAGATCAAGATCGTCGAGCTGAACGATGGTGGTGTAGGTCGTGACGCTACCGAGTTGCTGCGCAAGGTCAAGGCTGCCCAATACGTCGCCGCGCACCCAGGCGAAGTCTGCCCAGCCAAGTGGAAAGAAGGCGAGGCTACTCTGGCGCCGTCGCTGGATCTGGTCGGCAAGATCTGATTCTCGCCCGATAAGCGCCTGTGCAGCGGCAGCGCCGCGCAGGCCTTGCGGGATGAGCAGCCAGTCATGTGCCATACGCGGGCGGTAAGCAGCCGCCACAGCTGAACCACTTACCGCCCCGTCAAACGCCCGGGCGACTTCGCCTGGGCGTTTTTGTATCCGAGTTTTGAAAAAAGGAAATCGCCCGTATGTTGGACGCCACGCTTAAATCGCAACTGAAAACCTACCTGGAGCGGGTCACCCAGCCGATCGAGATCGTTGCTTCCCTCGACGACGGTGCGAAGTCCCGCGAATTACACGACCTGCTGGTGGAAATCGCCGGCTTGTCCAGCCTCATTACCCTGCGAGCCGATGGCGACGACGCCCGCCGTCCTTCGTTCTCGCTCAATCGCCCCAACGGCGACATCAGCCTGCGTTTCGCCGGCATTCCCATGGGCCACGAGTTCACGTCCTTGGTGCTGGCGCTGCTGCAAGTGGGCGGCCACCCCTCCAAGGCCAGCCTGGAAGTGATCGAGCAGATCCAGGCGCTGGAAGGGGAGTTCAGCTTCGAGACCTACTTCTCGCTGTCCTGCCAGAACTGCCCGGATGTGGTCCAGGCATTGAACCTGATGGCGGTGCTCAACCCCAACGTACGCCACGTGGCCATCGACGGTGCACTGTTCCAGGCTGAAGTCGATGCCCGCCAGATCATGGCCGTGCCCAGCGTGTACCTTAACGGTGAGGTGTTCGGCCAGGGGCGCATGGGCCTTGAGGAAATTCTTGGCAAGATCGACACCAACGCCGGCGCGCGTCAGGCCGAGAAACTCAATGCCAAGCAGGCGTTCGATGTACTGGTCGTGGGCGGTGGCCCGGCAGGTGCCTCTGCCGCCATCTATGCAGCGCGCAAGGGTATCCGCACCGGCGTGGCCGCCGAACGGTTCGGTGGGCAGGTGCTCGACACCATGGCCATCGAGAACTTTGTGTCCGTGCATGAAACCGAAGGCCCGAAACTGGCCACCGCGCTTGAAGAACACGTCAAGCAGTACGAGGTGGACATCATGAACCTGCAGCGCGGTGAAGCACTGATTCCGGCTACCGACGGCGGCCTGCATGAAGTGCGCATGGCGAGCGGGGCTTCGCTCAAGGCCAAGACCGTCATCCTGGCCACCGGCGCTCGCTGGCGCGAGATGAATGTACCGGGTGAACAGCAATACCGTGGCCGCGGCGTGGCCTACTGCCCGCACTGCGATGGCCCATTGTTCAAGGGCAAGCGCGTGGCGGTGATTGGTGGCGGTAACTCCGGCGTGGAAGCGGCGATCGATTTGGCAGGTATCGTGGCGCAGGTGACGCTGATTGAATTCGATAGCCAGCTGCGTGCCGATGCGGTGCTGCAACGCAAGTTGCACAGCTTGCCTAACGTGACGGTCATCACCCAGGCCCTGACCACCGAAGTGATCGGCAATGGCGAGAAAGTGACTGGCCTGCGCTACAAGGACCGCGCCAGCGACATCGAACATGAGCTGGCGTTGGAGGGAATTTTCGTTCAGATCGGTCTGTTGCCGAACACCGATTGGCTCAAAGGCACCGTTGAACTGTCGGCACGCGGCGAAATTATCGTCGATGCCAAGGGGCAGACCAGTATTGCGAGTGTGTTCGCTGCAGGTGACGTGACGACGGTGCCCTACAAACAGATCGTGATCGCCGTTGGCGAAGGGGCGAAGGCGTCTCTGGCCGCCTTCGACCACCTGATCCGCACCTCGGCCCCTGCATAAGCGACATTTCGGCAGAGCCGCAACCCTCGCATGCACTGGCCGTGCTCTACGGCGCAGCGCATGCGGGGGTTTTGTCATGGGCCTGGCTAAACCCCCGTGGCATGAGGGTGTCTATGCTTACATGCAGACCCTTCAGGAGCCACGCCATGACCCTGATCAGCCGCGAACCCTGGTGGCTAGTGCCGCCAAAGCCTGGGCAGACTGAACAAGACCTGCACTGGGGCTACCTTGAGATCTACAGTAACGGCCATACCGTATTCGTCGATCAGCGCCCAAGCGATCGTGAAATGGCCGAGCGCAAGAGCTGCCGCAACTTCCCCAAATCAGACCGTTGAAGGCTAGCCGCCAAGTGCGTCCAGGCGAGCTTCCAATGCAGCGATACGCGCTTCCAGTGCTTCGATTCGATCCTGCGCGGCCGCGCCGGTACCGCTGCGTGTTGGACCTTCCTGCTGCCTTGCGGCCAGAATGGTTTCGATTTCCGCCGGGTCACCCAACCCATGCGTATAACGGTCTTCCCGCTGACCGGCCTGACGCGGCAGGTGCACGGCCAAGTTACGTGATACCAGGCGCTCGAGCTGGTGGCGGACCTGGTCAGTGTCGTCGAAGTCGTGCAGGCGGTTGCTGCGGGCTAGCAACTCGCTGAGGGTCTGCGGGCCACGCAGGAACATCAGCCCCATCAGCACCAGCTGTGCAGGCACCAATTCCAGCGCCTTGTCCACCCGGTGTTCCCAGCGATCGGCGCGGCTGCCCATCTGCAGGCGTGCCATCTGTTGTGCTTCGAGGCTGCGCAGCGCCTGGCCTACTTGGCCCTGGGTAAGGTTCATCACCGGTTCGCGGCTGGTCTTTTGGTTACAGGCCAGGAGCAGGGCGTTGAGGGTGAGTGGGTAGCTTTCCGGGCTGGTGGCCTGTTTTTCGATCAGCGAGCCGAGCACGCGAATCTCGACGCTGCTCAAGCGACCTTCAGTGGTGGTGTCTTGCTCGGACATGGCCCTGTCTCATTGCTGGGAAAAGGCCATTAGCGTAGGGAAATGAGGGGAGGGCCGCAAGACGGCCCGGCTGAATCAGGCGCTGCGGCGCTCCTCGGCCTGGCAAGCGGCTGCAGTGAACAGCACGTCGGTGGAGGAGTTGAGTGCGGTTTCGGCGGAATCCTGCAGCACGCCGATGATGAACCCCACCGCCACGACCTGCATGGCGATTTCACTGGGAATACCGAACAGGCTGCAGGCCAGCGGGATGAGCAGCAAGGAACCGCCGGCCACGCCTGACGCACCGCAAGCACAGACCGCCGCTACCACACTGAGCAACACGGCCGTGGGGAGATCCAAGGGAATGCCCAAGGTGTGTACCGCCGCCAGCGTCAATACGGTAATGGTGATTGCAGCGCCGGCCATGTTGATCGTGGCCCCCAGCGGAATGGATACCGAATAGGTATCCTCGTGCAGCCCAAGCCGTTCGGACAACGCCATGTTCACCGGGATGTTGGCTGCCGAACTGCGGGTGAAAAATGCAGTGATGCCGCTTTCGCGTAGACACAGCAGGGTGAGCGGGTAGGGATTGCGACGGGTTTTCCAGAACACGATCAGCGGGTTCATGACCAGGGCGACGAACAGCATGCACCCGATCAGTACCGCCAGCAGGTGCAGGTACCCCAGCATCGCTTTCAGCCCGGACTGAGCCAAGGTGGACGTCACCAGGCCGAAGATGCCCAGTGGCGCAAAGCGAATGACGATGCGCACGATCAGCGTAACGCCGTTGGACAGGTCGTCGACCACCTTGCGGGTGGTGTCACCGGCGCGGCGCAACGCGATGCCCAAGCCGATCGCCCAGGTCAGCACGCCGATGAAGTTGGCGTTGAGCAACGCGTTGATCGGGTTGTCGACCGCACTGAGCAGCAAGTTCTTCAACACCTCGCTGATGCCGCCCGGTGCACTCAAAGTGGCATCGGCTGTGTTCAGTACCAAATGCGAAGGAAACACCATACTGGCAACCACCGCCACGACAGCCGAGGCAAACGTGCCGAGCAAGTACAACCACAAGATGGGGCGGATGTGGGTTTCCTGTCCGTGACGATGATTGGCAATCGAGGCCATGACCAGAATGAAGACCAGCACGGGTGCCACCGCCTTCAAGGCACTGACGAACACCGTACCGAAAAAGCCCAGGTCGCGGGCGACGGCTGGCGCGATCAGGGCAAGGGCGATACCTGCCACCAGACCTATGACGATTTGCGTCACCAGGCCGGTGCGGTTGAGAAGGCGAAGGAGCGGTGTCATGCGCAGCGAGGTCCCGAAATCTGAAAAGGGCTGGACTTTACCATAGACCTTGATCAGGCACTTGCGGCCCGTTGCCAGGAAACGCTACCAGTTGAACAGTTCGCGTCGTGCCCCTTCGGTGATGGCCACTATGCCAGGATGCTTGACCTTGCGCTCGACCGAAATGGCGTAGAAGGACTCGGTCACGGCCTCGGTTTGCCCGATCAGCTGTACGCCATATTGGCGACACACTTCGTCGGCAATCACGCTGGGCGCTACGAAGATGCCACTGCCAGACTGCCCGAACGCCTGCATCAGGGCACTGTCGTCGAACTCGCCGACGATACGCGGTTGGATGTGTTGCTCACCGAGCCAGCGCAGCAGGCGGCTGCGCAGCACCGTTTCCTGCCCGGGTATGAGCAGCGGCGCATCGTGCAAGCACTCCGGGAACAGGCCGTCATGCCGGTGGGCCAATGTTGGGGTTGCGAAAAAGCTCAGGCCACATTCTCCCAGTTTCTGGCTATAGCCTTTGATGTCCAGGTGCGGCGGCATCGGGCTGTCTGAAATGACCAGGTCCAGTCGCTGAATGGCAAGGTCGGCCAGGAGGCGCTCCAGCTTGTCTTCACGGCAGTTGATGCGCAGCACATTCTCAAGCTCCATGGTCGGTGCCAATAATCGATAGACAATGGATTTGGGCACCACGTCAGCCACCCCGACCCGGAACAGAATCTGCTCCTGGGGGCCGGCACGCAGCATGGCTTCAAGCTCTCCCCCTAGCTGGAACATCTGCTCGGCGTACGTGAGCGCCTGGCGTCCGGTTTCAGTCAATTCCAATTGCCGACCCACCCGCTGGAACAACTCGACGCCATAAGCCTGTTCCAACAGAGTGATCTGCCCGCTGATGGTCTGTGGCGTCAGGTTCAATTGCTCGCTGGCGCGAACGATGCTGCCGGTTCGGGCTACCACCCAGAAGTAGTGAAGCTGGCGATAGTTAAGCATGAGCGCAACGGCCAATTCGAAAAAACCGAAGTATATCGCTTGAAAATACGAATTTTACAGAAGTATTGCGCCGACTAGAATCCACTTCATTCAGGTTGATACGAGCCTGCGCACATCATTCCGGAGGCACCTATGCTGTATTTTAAATCAATGGGTACTGCGCTGGTCATGGGCATGACGCTGATAGTACTGGCCGGCTGTGATCAGGCTGAGAAGTCTGCGCAGCAGGTGCTTGACCAGGCAGCGAAGTCGGCCCAACAGGTTATCGAGCAAACCAACCAGGCGGCCCAGCAGGCCTTGAGCGACGCGCTGGGGACCGAGAAGCAGGAGCCTGAGCAAGATGACACTGCCTCCAAAACCCAGGACATTTGATCCCCAACCCGCGTGACAGGATGTGAACAATGGAATATTTGCTGGAACTTGCCGCTAGCCCCACAGCCTGGGTGGCGCTTGCCACGCTGGTGGCCATGGAAGTAGTACTGGGTATCGACAACCTGATCTTCATCTCCATCCTGACCAACAAGCTGCCCGTTGCATATCGCTCCAAGGCACGTCGCATCGGTATCAGCATGGCACTGGTGATGCGTCTGGCACTGCTGAGCACCGTTGCCTGGATCGTGCAACTGACCGACCCTGTGTTCGAGGTGTTTGGCAACGCCTTCTCCTGGAAGGATGTGATCCTGATTGCCGGCGGCCTGTTCCTGCTGTGGAAGGCCACCAAGGAAATTCACGAGAATGTCGACCCACACGGTGCCAAGGAAGAGTCCAAGGCTTCTTCTACCGTCACCTTGGGCTTTGCCGCAGCGATTTTCCAGATTCTGTTGCTCGATATCGTGTTCTCGGTAGACAGCATTATCACTGCCGTAGGCATGACCGAACATTTGCCGATCATGATCATCGCCGTGATTACTGCCGTGATCGTGATGATGGTGGCGGCCGATCCGTTGGCCAACTTCATCAACGACAACCCTACCGTTGTCATGCTGGCACTAGGCTTCCTGATCATGATCGGCATGACATTGATCGCCGAGGGCTTCGGCGCCCACGTGCCCAAAGGCTATGTGTATGCGGCCATGGCGTTCTCGACCGCTATCGAGATTCTGAATATTCTGGCGCGTCGGGCACGCCTCAAGCGTGAGGCCAAGCAAGGATGACAGCAGGCGGGGCGCATGGCGCCCCATTCGCTGCATGTTTGAGGTGGGTTCAGTGCGCCGCTGCTGCGCGTGGAGCACGCCGTGCAGGGGCGGGTTGAGGGCGTGGCTGTGGTTGCGCAACGGGTTGAGCGTGCCGCCGTGCGATGCGCAGTACGCCCCAGAGCATGGCCGCCGCAACGCTGAGCCACATGCACACCAACATGATAATTGCCAAGGTCATATTCATTTGTGCCTCCATCTCTACGGCGAGCGCTTGATACGCCAGCGATTGCCTTCCAGACACTTGATTAGTGTAGCCCCTGCGTGGGTACGTTCCATCGAATAACGCCTGCGGCGCCGAGGTGATTCGCCAACATGCCCTGTCGGACTGTACCGCCGCCGTTGTGGGACATATCATCGCGAACACAGCAGGGCGCTGCCTGCCCTGCGTTTGAGCAAGCGAGTACCCATGCCCACTTTCACCTCGTCGTCGCCGACCAAGGTCGTTCGTCAGCTCATCCTGGCATGTTGGTTGGGTGTCACCTTGGCAGGTTGTGCCGGGACACCCTCTACCGCACTCCAGGGCCTGCCCCAGCGGGTGGAGCTCAGCAGTGTTCCGTTCTACCGCGGTAACGCCAACCACAGCGCAGCCATGGCATTGGCCGCGGTCCTGTCGCAGCAAGGTGCGCCCATTACGCCAGGGTTGCTCGATCAGCCGCTGAACCTGCCCATGGGCCTCGACAATCTCGATACCAGCATTGCGCGCGTTGCGCGGGACTACGGGAGGGTGGTGTACCCCTTGGATAAGGGGCTCGATGCCTTGTTGACGCAGGTTGCCGCTGGAAACCCGGTGCTGGTTCGCTATCAGGACGGTTCGGCATGGTGGAGCGAACCCAGGTATGCGGTCTTGATAGGGTATGACCGATACAAACAGCGCGTGCTGATGCGGGCAGGCATGCAACGCCGCCTGGTGATGGCATTCGACGATTTCGCCTCTGCCTGGGCGAAGGAGGGGCGCTGGGCAATCCTGGTGCAGCCGCCGGGCCAGTTGCCGGCGAACGTCGATCGTCAGCGCTGGCTGCAGGCCGCTGACGAACTGGCGCGTGCGGGTCAGGAATTAGCGGCCAGGCAGGCCGTGGACAGCATCAAGTGAGACCGCTCGCATCAAGCGTCACACGGTCACTGTAAGAGCGGCCTTGACGGGGCGCCGGAGCGGCTACGGCCCAGCGATATCGAATGAACAGCATCACGCCAAGTGGCAGCCCTTTACGGGCTGCCATGCCTTAGCTCAGAAGCCCAGGCGGTCACGCAGGCTGTAGTACCAAGCGCCCAAGGCACTGAAAGGCACGCGCAGCATCTGACCGCCCGGGAACGGGTAGTGCGGCAGCCCGGCAAAGGCATCGAACCGCTCCGCCTGGCCACGCATCGCCTCGGCCAGGACTTTGCCTGCCAGGTGGGTATAGGTGACCCCGTGGCCCGAACACCCCTGGGAGTAATAGATGTTGTCACCGATCCGGCCTACTTGTGGCAGGCGCGACAACGTCAGCAGGAAGTTGCCGGTCCAGGCGTAATCGATCTTGACGTTCTTCAGCTGCGGGAAGGCCTTGAGCATCTTCGGACGGATGATCGCCTCGATGTTGGCCGGGTCCCGTGCCCCATATACTACGCCGCCACCAAAGATCAGGCGCTTGTCACTGGTCAGGCGATAGTAGTCGAGCAGGTAGTTGCAGTCTTCGACGCAGTAGTCCTGCGGCAGCAAGGTACGCGCCAGTTCATCGCCCAAGGGTTCGGTCGTGATGACCTGCGTACCGCAGGGCATGGACTTGGCGGCAAGCTCTGGGACCAGGTTGCCTAGGTAGGCGTTGCCCGCCACGATGATGAACTTGGCGCGCACTTTGCCCTGTGGGGTATGCACGACCGGGTTGGCGCCACGCTCGATGCGCACGGCCGGGGTTTGCTCATAGATGGTGCCACCCAGCGATTCGACGGCAGCAGCTTCGCCGAGGGCCAGGTTGAGCGGATGGATATGACCGCCGCTCATGTCGAGCATGCCGCCGATATAGTTGTCGCAGGCCACCACTTCGCGGATGCGCTGTCGATCCATGAGCTCCAGCTGGTTGTGGCCGAAACGTTCCCATAGGCGCTTTTGCGATTCCAGGTGACCCATCTGTTTGCTGGTCAGTGCAGCAAAAACGCCACCATCCTTGAGGTCGCACTGGATGTTGTACTTGGCCACCCGCTCGCGGATGATGCGCCCGCCCTCGAAGGCCATTTCGCCCAGCAGCTGCGCCTGGTGGGCGCCCACGGTGCGCTCGATGACATCGATGTCGCGGCTGTAGCTGTTGACGATCTGGCCACCGTTGCGGCCCGAGGCGCCGAAACCAACCTTGGCCGCTTCGACGACGCTGACCTTAAAGCCGTTTTCTAGAAGGAACAGGGCGCTGGACAAGCCGGTGTAGCCTGCGCCGATGATGCAGACATCGGTTTGCACCTCACCCTGCAGCGCCGGACGTGGCGGCACCGGGTTGGCCGAGGCGGCGTAGTAGGACTGGGGGTAGGGGGTGTTAGCCATGCTGCAGAACCTCGTGTTTTATATTTTTAACGAATGTAGCGATGCTATCAATAATAATAAACACCCGCTAGTCATCCGCTGAAAATCATGGACACCGCCTGCGCCAGACGCTTCTTTATAAAAAGTTTGCAATTCAGTGAGTTAGCGCAAAAAAAACTGTTGACACGTTTTTGTAATTACGTAGAATGCGCACCACGACAGGCACATAGCTCAGTTGGTTAGAGCACCACCTTGACATGGTGGGGGTCGTTGGTTCGAGTCCAATTGTGCCTACCAAATCAAAGAAGGGTGATCCGAAAGGGTCACCCTTCTTGCGTTTGGCGCGGGAAAGTTTGGCATGGCTCCCGGCCGAGCCGTGTTCGAAAGTTTCTGATTTATATCGAAAAAAAGCTTTACAGGTGCTCAGCAGATCTCTAATATGCGCACCACACGACAGGCACATAGCTCAGTTGGTTAGAGCACCACCTTGACATGGTGGGGGTCGTTGGTTCGAGTCCAATTGTGCCTACCAAATCCCAAAAAGGGCGATCAGAAATGGTCGCCCTTTTTGCATGTCTGCTTGATTCACCGTGTAACCTTTGGCCGCAGTCCGGTTCACGGCCTCGCGTGGTAGAATCCGCCTCTTCCAACCTGGAGGTAGACGCGTGCGCAAACTGGCGGTGGTAATGGCAGTACTGGCCCTGGCGGGGTGTGACAACGAGGTGGAGGGCGTGCACAAGCGTGTGGCCGAACACCTGCAAAATCCCAAGACCGCCAAGTTCGGTAACGTGCGCATTGATACCCAGGGTACGATCTGCGGTCAGGTGCGTGGTAAGGACGATGCCGGCCAATACCAGGCCTACCGCAGTTATGTGGCCATCAAACGCGACGGTCAGTACGAAATCATTGTCGACGACAATGGCAATAACCTGCGTATCCGAGAGCTGTGCGGGGGTGCCGAATTGCAGCGCCGTGCGCAGGCGCTCGAAGGTGAGCCCGCGCCAGAGGGATGGGACGTCGAAGTCATCCAGGGCGCCAACATGGGGGCACTCAGCGACATGACCGCGCGTCTGATCGAGAAGGGCATACCGTCTTCGGTGGAGTACCGGGACGGCAAGCCTGTGGTCCTGCTGGGGCCATTTCCGACCCGGGAGCAGGCGCAGGCCCGTCGCGATGAAGTCATGGCCAAGCTTGGCACCGATTCAGTGGTCATCCAGCACGGCGCAGCCCGCTAAGCGCTCGTAGCCGGTCGATCAGCTACACGCCTTGAGGTCGACCGGTCCCACGAACTCATTGCCGCGCCCCATCAGGCACCCAACCCGCTGGTTGCGTTGATATTCCCAAGGCTGCGGCGGATACGTCTTGTTCCACGCCTCGAATAGCTGACGGTCCTGCCTGGAGAGGCGCAAGTTGTATTGCTTGCTCATATAGAAGTAGGTGCGTGCAATCATGCCGCGGATCGAAGGCCGCGGCATGACCTTTCTGGCCTTGAAGTCCACTTGGGTAAGGCACTTGCCGTATTGCCCGCGTTGCTCTGGCAGCCAGCCGAAGCTGTAGTTGCTGCGGTCGCCGTTGACCTCTCCCACGCTTGGCACCAGGTTGTGCAGATCGGCTTCGGCGCGTTTGTATACCTCGTCGTGCTGCGAGCAGGCCTTGCGACCGCCGCTTTGCCAACATTGGCGCAGATGGCCGATTTGCCAGGCCGGCACGATGTGTTCCCACTCGATGCGTGAAGCGCGTTGGGCATTCTTGCGTGGTGTATACCCACATGAAGCCATATCGACTTTGTTGCCGTTGTATTTGCAACCGCAATAGAACTCGGTGGATTGTGGTGCGTAGAGTTGCCTGGCGACCTTCTTGGCCTCCTGGAACGTGCGGGGCGCATCGGCATGGGCAAGCGGAGCCATCAGCAGGCAGGCAGCTGCAATAAGCGAAACTCTCATGCGCGGTCAGTCTTCCTTGGGCACAGTCCAGAAAATCTGTACGCCGCCATCGTCACGGTGGGCGAGGGTGACATTGTCATTTTCGGCAATCTCGGCCAGCAACGTGTCCCAGTCCTCCGGTGTTTCCTGTTCCAGGCGAAAGATCAAAGCCGCCCGGCTGCGCTGGGCAATGGGGTTGTTGATGATTTTCTGGATGCGCATGCCCAATTGTTGGTAGCTGGCAGGTGAGGGCGATGAGGTAGACACAGGCATTTCCTTGTTTTGCTGTATGCACGTACAGTATTTCACTGTAAGGGATTTCGCAACAGCTTGAAGGGAAAGTTCTGCGGCTCGTCCTCGTCATGTTCGCGATCCAGGCCAAGGTCTGCTGTAATAGCGGCACTTTCCGGAAATTGCTCATGTATCGATTGGTCTTACGCGTTACCTCTTCCACACACCTCGCTTTGCTGTTTGTCGGTGGTGTTACTGCTCACACCGAGGCCTGGGCCGACCCGTCGACCGCGATCGTTATCGATCCGATGGTCGTCACCGGCGCCTACGCCCCTACCAGCAGCTTCGACCTGCCGTTTTCGGTGGACACGGTCGACCTGTCCAATGGCACGGATGGCCAACTTGGCGTCAACTTGTCAGAGGTCCTGACCAAGGTCCCTGGCCTGGTGGTACAGAATCGCCAGAACTATGCCCAGGACCTGCAGATATCATCACGCGGCTTTGGTGCTCGCTCTGCGTTCGGCGTACGCGGCATCAAGCTGCTCAGCGATGGTATCCCCGCCAGCACCCCAGACGGACAGGGTCAGGCAGCCACGCTGAACCTGGATGTGGCCGACCGCATCGAGGTACTGCGTGGCCCGGCCGCTACGCTGTATGGCAGCAACGCTGGCGGTGTCATCCAGATGTTCAGCCGTGATGGGGAAGGGCCGGCTCGCCTTGGTGCCGAAACAACATTTGGCAGCGATGGCTTCAGCAAGCATCACCTGTCGGCGCAAGGGGGCAACGAGATCGGTGGTTTCGTGCTGGATGCTTCGCGTATGGACACCGATGGTTACCGTGACCATAGCGCGGCCAAGCGCGACCAGACGTTCGCCAAGGTGCACATCAAGCCGGACGCCGATTCACGCCTGGCGCTGATTTATAGCAGCCTGGAACAGAACAACACGCAAGACCCGCTGGGTCAGCTTTGGTCCAGCTACAAGCACGACCCACGTTCGGTCACTGATGGCGCAAGGGCCTACAACACGCGCAAGAGTATCGACCACCAACAGGTGGGCATGAACTACGAACGCTACGTTGGCGACGCTACCCTTCAGTTCAATCTCTACGCAGGGCGCCGGAGCGTGGTGCAGTACCTGTCGATTCCTCGGCAGGTCGCTTCCAATAGTCAGCGCGGTGGCGGTGTGGTCGATTTTGACCGCGAGTTTCACGGCGGTACGCTGCGCTGGATTCAGCCGGTACTGGCCGTGCCTGGGCATTTCACGGTCACCGTGGGTGCCGACTACGACCAGAGTACGGATGACCGCAGGGGCTACCAGAACTTCCGTGGCGACCAACTGGGGGTCAAGGGCGAGCTCAAGCGCGACGAGAAAGACATCGCTACCAGCCTGGACCCGTATGTGCAGGCGCACTGGGAAATTGGCAACTGGACCAGCGAGCTGGGCGTGCGCTACAGCACCATGAAGATGAAGGTCGATGACCACTACCTGGAAAACGGTGACGCCAGCGGTGCCAAGCGCTACCAGCAGGCCAACCCGACGCTGTCTGTGATGTATACCTTCACGCCTGATCTGCGTGGCTACGCCAGCCTAGGAAAGGGCTTCGAAACGCCTACACAGGCCGAAATGGCCTATGCGCCAGGCTTGCAGGAAAGCTTCAACTTCGGGCTGGAACCTGCCACCAGCAAGCAATATGAGCTAGGGGTGAAATATCGCCTGGGCGCCGCCACGCGGCTGAACGCAGCCCTGTTCGAGATCCGTACGGATAACGAAATCGTGGTCGATAATGCCACCAACGGTCGCACCAGTTACCACAATGCCGGGCAGACCGTGCGCCGTGGTTTCGAAGCCAGCTTGCAGAGCGACCTTGCCGAGCGCTGGCAGACCACTTGGGTGTACACCCATACCGACGCTCGCTATGCCGACGACTTCAAGCAAGGCGGACAAGTCATCGACAGTGGCAACCGCTTGCCGGGTGTGCCGCGAGACAATCTGTATGCAGAAGTGGTGTGGAAACCCACCACGTCGGTCAGCATGGGGTTCGAGGGGCAGTACCGCAGCAAGGTGTTCGTTGAGGACAGCAACCAGCAGAAAGCTGCGCCTGCCTATGCTGTGTTCAACTGGCGCACGCGCTTCGAGCAACAGGTCGGCCCTTGGACGTTCCATCAGCTGGTGCGCCTGGACAACCTGTTCGACCGTCAATACGTGGGTTCGGTGATTGTCGGTGACAGCAACAAACGCTATTACGAGGCAGCCCCGGGGCGTTCGTGGTACGCCGGTGCTGGCTTGGAATATCAGTTCAGATAGGGTGCCTGGTAACGCTGAAGCCGATGATCGGCTTCAGCGTTGATGGGATCAGTATTCCCAGAAAATCCGCTGCAGCTCCTTGCTGTCCTGGGTCTTGGTCATGGCGACCATGGCCAGGATGCGCGCTTTCTGCGGGTTCAGGTCATGGGCCACTACCCAATCGTTCTTGTCGTCAGGCTGCTCGGCGTTGCGCAGTACGAAACCACCCTGGTTGACGTGAGACGAGCGAATGATCTGCACGCCGTTCTTGCGCAGCTCCTGCAGTGCAGGCACCACGCGCGAGGATACCGAACCATTGCCGGTGCCTGCGTGGATCAGCGCCTTGGCGCCGTTCTGTGCCAACGCCTTGTAGGCGGTATCGGTCACGTTCCCGTAGCCATAGGCAATGTCCACCTGAGGCAGGCTGCTGATCTGCTTGATGTCGAATTCCGAATCCAGGGTGTGGCGCTTGGCTGGCAGGCGGAACCAGTAGGACTTGCCTTCCACAACCATGCCCATCGGGCCCCAGGCGCTTTTGAAGGCCTCGGTCTTGATGTTCACGGACTTGCTGACGTCACGGCCCGACTGGATTTCATCATTGAGCGTCACCAGCACGCCCTTGCCACGCGACTGCTTGTCGCTGGCGACGGCAACGGCGTTGTACAGGTTGAGCATGCCGTCTGCCGACATGGCGGTGCCGGGGCGCATGGAGCCGACCACCACGATGGGCTTGTCGGTTTTCTCGACAAGGTTCAGGAAGTAGGCGGTTTCTTCCAGGGTATCGGTACCGTGGGTGATGACGATGCCATCCACGTCCTTGCTGTCGGCCAGCTCAGCCACCCGCTTGCCCAGCTTGAGCAGATCATCATTGGAGATGCTCTCGGAGGCGATTTGCATGACCTGCTCGCCACGCACGTTGGCCAGGTCTGCCAGTTCAGGCACGCCGGCGATCAGTTTGTCGACGCCCAACTTGGCGGCTTGGTAAGTAGCGCTATTGGCGGCGCTTGCACCAGCACCGGCAATCGTGCCGCCGGTTGCCAGGATGACCACGTTGGCGAGCTTTTGCTGGGTCTTGGCTTGATCGGCCGAAACCGTAGCGGGCAGGATCAGCAGCAGGGCGAGTGCGCTGGGGGCAAAGGATTTCAGTGCGGCATTCATCGTTTTTGTGCTCTCTTCCTAATGAGATGATTTTTAGTGCGTCGCGCAGTCGCTAAGGCATGTTCCGTACCAGATCGCCAATAGCCTCTGTAACAACTCGTGACATAGCGTTTGGGCAGGCTCAACCCTACCTCGTGCGTGATGAGGGTGACGTCTTGTTAGGCGGTCGAATGACGTGCGCAATCAGGGTCGGAAGTATTTCATTCGAAAACCCGAATATTTGTAGGAAAACGTGTTCGGTTATCCGGAAATTTACGGATAATCTTGCCCGGGAGTCAGCTGAGCGTATTTGACAAACGCTTGGCGCGTTCGCATAGTTACTCAGCGCAAACGTTTGCTTTCCGACAAAAAAACAAGATTCGGAGTCATCGCCCATGAAACTGCCGTTCCCAGGCCGCTTGCTGGCCGTCGCTGTTCTTTCGTCCTTGTCCATCGCCATGCCATTTTCGGCGGCTCATGCCGAAGACAAGCCCAAGGTGGCGTTGGTCATGAAATCATTGGCCAATGAGTTTTTCCGCACCATGGAAGACGGTGCCAAGGCCTACCAGCAAACCCACGCAGGCGAATTCGACCTGGTGGCCAACGGCATCAAGAACGAGACCGACACAGGCGAGCAGATCCGCATCGTCGAGCAGATGGTCAACGCCGGTGCCAAGGCGCTGGTGATCGCGCCGGCAGACTCCAAAGCACTGGTCTCAGCGGTGAAAAAAGCAATGGACCAGGGTGTGGTGGTGATCAACATCGACAACCGACTTGACCCCGAGCTGCTCAAGAGCAAAGGCATCAGCGTACCCTTCGTAGGCCCTGACAACCGCAAGGGCGCGCGCCTGGTGGGCGAATACTTGGCCACGGAAAAACTCAAGGCGGGTGATCAGGTGGGCATCATCGAAGGCGTGCCGACCACGACCAATGCCCAGCAGCGTACCGCAGGCTTCAAGGAGGCGATGGACGCTGCACAGATCAAGATCGTCTCCACGCAGAGCGGCAATTGGGAAATCGACAAAGGCAATGCCGTCGCCGCGTCCATGCTTAACGAATACCCTGATCTCAAGGCATTGCTGGCAGGCAACGACAGCATGGCCCTGGGTGCGGTCTCGGCCGTGCGCGCGGCGGGCAAGGCTGGCCAGGTGCAGGTGGTCGGTTACGATAACATCAATGCCATCAAGCCCATGATTGCCGATGGCCGCGTACTGGCCACGCTTGATCAGGCAGCCAGTCAGCAAGCCGTTTTCGGCATCCAGGCCGCGCTGAAAATGGTCAAGGGCGAGAAGCCCGATGTGGATGCCGATAACGTCATCCAGACCCCGGTCGAACTGATCACGAAGCAACCTTGATGCTGCCAGGAGACACGGCGATGTCCGCATCGGCCCATGACGTGGTCCTGGCTGCCAGCGGCCTCGGCAAGACGTACGCCCAGCCGGTGCTGGGCGAGGTGAGCCTGGAGCTGCGTGCCGGCGAGGTGCTGGCCTTGACCGGCGAAAACGGCGCTGGCAAGAGCACCTTGTCCAAGTTGATCAGCGGCCTGGAAACCCCCACTGCCGGGCACATGCTCTACCGCGGGCAGGCCTATGCGCCGGTCAGTCGCCGTGAGGCCGAGCGCCTCGGCGTGCGCATGGTGATGCAGGAATTGAACCTCCTACCCACCCTGACCGTCGCAGAGAATCTGTTCCTGGACAACCTGCCCAGCCGCTTCGGCTGGATCAGCCAGAAGCGCCTGCGCCAGATGGCTGTCGATGCCATGGCCCAGGTGGGGCTGGAGGCCATTGACCCCGATACCCCGGTCGGAGAGTTGGGCATCGGTCACCAGCAAATGGTCGAGATTGCCCGCAACCTGATCGGAGATTGCCACGTGCTGATCTTCGATGAGCCCACCGCCATGCTGACCGCGCGCGAGGTGGAATTGCTGTTCACCCAGATCGAGCGCTTGCGCGCCCGGGGGTGGCTATCGTCTATATCTCCCATCGGCTCGAAGAACTGCAGCGCGTCGCTCAGCGTATCGTCGTGCTGCGCGATGGCAGGCTGGTATGCGACGAACCGATCCAGCGCTACAGCAGCGCCGAGTTGGTCAACCTGATGGTTGGGCGTGAACTGGGCGAACACATCGATCTGGGCCGCCGCTCGTTAGGTGGTCCACTGCTCAGGGTGGACAAGCTCAGCCGGGGCGAGAAGGTGCGGGAGGTGTCCTTTGAAGTCCGTGCTGGGGAGATCTTCGGTATCTCCGGGCTGATCGGCGCGGGCCGTACCGAGCTTCTGCGGTTGATCTACGGCGCCGACCGCGCCGACAGCGGTAGCATTGCCCTGGGTCAGCCGCCGCTGCCGGTCACCATCGATTCGCCAAAGTCCGCCGTCAGCGCGGGCATTGCCCTGATCACCGAAGATCGCAAGGGTGAAGGCCTGCTGTTGAGCCAGTCGATCAGCGCCAACATCGCCTTGGGCAACCTGCGTGCGGTGTCGCGGGCTGGCGTCCTGGACCGCCAAGCCGAACACGACTTGGCCGAGCGGCAAATACAGGCCATGCGCATTCGCAGTGCCGGTGCTGACCAAGTGGTCGGCGAGCTGTCTGGTGGCAACCAGCAAAAGGTGGTGATCGGCCGCTGGCTCGAGCGTGATTGCCAGGTCTTGCTGTTCGACGAGCCTACGCGCGGCATCGATGTCGGTGCCAAGTTCGACATCTACGGTTTGCTCGCCGAACTCGCTCGGCAGGGCAAGGCCCTGGTCGTGGTCTCCAGCGATCTTCGCGAATTGATGCTGATCTGCGACCGCATCGCGGTCCTGTCTGCCGGTCGTTTGATCGACACCTTCGAACGTGACCACTGGACCCAGGACCAGTTGCTGGCGGCAGCCTTCGCCGGCTATCAGAAACGTGACGCACTGCTGCACCCTGCAGCCCCCAGGATGGACGCATGAAAACCACACCGCTCGAAAACCAAAGTGCTGCCCCGGCACGCCGCAGCGGCACCTACTTGGGCCTTGGTACTTACCTTGGGCTGGCCGGCGCCTTGCTGGCGATGATCGTGCTGTTCTCGATGCTGAGCAGCCATTTCTGGTCATACGGTACGTTCAGTACCCTGGCCAACCAGATACCTGACTTGATGGTATTGGCCGTGGGCATGACGTTCGTGCTGATCATCGGCGGCATCGACCTGTCGGTCGGTTCGGTGCTGGCCCTGGCCGCATCGACAGTCAGCGTGGCGATTCTTGGCTGGGGCTGGAGCATCGTACCGGCTGCACTGCTGGGCATGGCGGTGGCCGCATTGGCTGGCAGCGTTACCGGCGTCGTCACCGTGGCCTGGCGCATCCCTTCGTTCATCGTCTCGTTGGGCGTGCTGGAAATGGCCCGCGGCCTGGCCTACCAGTTCACCGACTCGCGCACGGCCTACATCGGCGATGCTTATGCCTGGTTCTCCAACCCGATAGCCTTCGGGATATCACCCGCGTTCATCATCGCCTTGCTGGTGATCGTAATCGCTCACCTGGTGCTCACCCGTACCGTATTCGGACGCTACCTGATCGGGATCGGCACCAATGAAGAAGCCGTGCGCCTGGCCGGTATCGACCCGCGCCCCTACAAGGTACTGGTCTTCGCCCTGATGGGGCTGCTGGCTGGCCTGGCAGCGTTGTTTCAGGTGTCGCGCCTGGAGGCGGCCGACCCCAATGCGGGCTCCGGCCTGGAGTTGCAGGTGATTGCCGCCGTCGTGATCGGCGGTACCAGCCTGATGGGTGGGCGTGGCTCGGTCATCAGCACCTTTTTTGGCGTGCTCATCATTTCCGTGCTGGCAGCGGGCCTTGCGCAGATCGGTGCCAGCGAGCCAACCAAACGCATCATTACCGGCGCTGTGATCGTCATTGCCGTGGTGCTCGACACTTATCGCAGCCGGCGCGCAGCCCGGCGGAACTGAACCATGGCAACCATCAAAGACGTCGCGGCCCTGGCGGGGATTTCTTACACCACGGTGTCCCACGTGTTGAACAAAACGCGTCCGGTGAGCGAGCCTGTTCGGCTCAAAGTCGAGGCCGCCATACGGGAGCTTGCCTACGTGCCCAGCGCCGTCGCGCGGTCGCTCAAGGCGCGCAGCACGGCAACCATCGGCTTGCTCGTGCCCAATAGCGTCAACCCCTATTTCGCCGAGCTGGCCCGCGGCATTGAAGACGCGTGCGAGCGCAATGGCTATTGCGTGATCCTGTGCAATTCCGACGACGACCCTCAAAAGCAGCGTAATTACCTGCGGGTGCTGTTGGAAAAGCGCATCGATGGGCTGGTGGTCGGGTCGGTAGGGCAGGATGACGACTTGTTGCAAAGCCTGGCAGAGGTGCGCACACCCATGGTCATCGTGGACCGAGAGCTCGAAGGCGTCGATGCCGATCTGGTGCGGATCGATCATGAGCTGGGCGCCTACCTGGCTACGCGCCATCTGTTGGAGCTTGGCCATCGGGATATCGCCTACATCGGTGGGCCAGCAGAAACCGGGGTGACGCAGATGCGCCTGGGTGGTTTTCGTCGGGCCATGGCCGAGGCGGGCGTCACAGTGGCCCCTGAGCGTGTGCGCCATTGTGACTTCACCAGCCCCGGCGGCCACGCTGCAGCTGCCGAGCTGCTGGCAGGGACGCGGCCGACGGCCATCTTCGCGGGCAACGACATGATCGGGTTCGGCGTATTGCGCGCAGCGGCCGAGCGCCACATCGGCGTGCCGGGTGCGCTGTCGGTCATCGGCTTCGACGACATCGAACTGAGCCGCTACGTCTACCCACCCTTGACCACTGTGGGGCAGTCCATCCGCGAGCTTGGCGAGAGCGCTGCGGCGCTGCTGCTGGCGCGTATCGCTCAGCCTTGCAATAGCCCAGCGCAGCAGCGCATCGTCACCCCGCGCATCGTGTTGCGCGAGTCCACCGGGCCGCGCCCGGACCTGTTCAACGATTACCGCTAAGGAAACCGCATGAGTGCCAAGGTCGTGGTAGTCGGCAGCCTCAACATGGACCTTGTGGCGCGCGCTCAGCGCCTGCCACGGCCTGGCGAGACATTGGCCGGCGATACCTTCTTCACCGCTGCCGGAGGCAAAGGTGCCAACCAGGCCGTGGCGGTCGCGCGGCTGGGCGCCAGCGCGGCAATGATCGGCTGCGTCGGCGATGACGCCTACGGCTTGCAATTGCGCAATGCCCTGGAAGTGGAAGGCATTGACTGCCAGGGCGTGGTCACCTGCGCCGGCGTGTCCACGGGGGTGGCGATGATCACCGTCGACGCGGCCAGCCAGAACTGCATCGTCATTGTGCCTGGGGGCAATGGGTTGCTGGTACCCGACGCCGTAGCGCGCTTCGACGGCTTGCTGCAGGCGGCGCAGGTGATCATCTGCCAACTTGAAGTGCCATTGCCTACCGTGGCCTGGACCTTGGCCAGAGGCCGTCAGCTCGGCAAACGGGTGATACTCAACCCGGCGCCGGCAACAGGGCCGCTGCCCGCCGAATGGTTCAACCATGTCGACTACCTCACGCCCAACGAAAGCGAGGCCGAGGCGTTGACCGGTGTTGCCGTGCATGATCAGGCCAGCGCTTTACTGGCAGGCACGCGCCTGCTCGCGCTGGGAGCTGGCAAAGTGATCATTACTCTCGGCGCACAAGGTGCCTTGCTGATCACGCCCGATGGCCACCAGCATTATCCGGCACCCGTGGTAAAAGCCCTGGACACCACCGCCGCAGGGGACACCTTCATCGGAGGCTTTGCGGCGGGGTTGGTGCAGGGCCTGGAGGAGGGCGATGCAATCCGCTTCGGGCAACGGGCTGCTGCCCTGTCGGTGACCCGGGCCGGCGCGCAACCTTCCATCCCCAGCCTCGCGGAGCTGCTGCCATGAAGAAGACGCCGCTGCTGAACATTGCACTGTCCCGGGCCATTGCCAGCATGGGCCATGGCGACATCCTGGTCATCGGCGATGCCGGGTTGCCCGTGCCGCACGGCGTGGAGCTGATCGACTTGGCTGTCACCCCAGGGCTGCCTGATTTTGCCAGTGTGCTGCGGTGTGTCCTGAGCGAGCTGCAGGTCGAGCGGCACGTGCTGGCCGAAGAAATACAAACCGTGGAGCCGCCGGCGTTTGCAGAAATCGAGCGCCTGAGCGACACGCTGGGCGAGCGTGAATACATGCCCCACGAAGCGTTCAAGATGCTGTCGCGCAAGGCCCGGGCCATGGTGCGCACGGGCGAGTGCCAGCCTTACAGCAACATCGCCCTGGTGTCCGGTGTAACCTTCTGACACCGACGGTCCTTACTCGATATCCACCGGCAACAGGAGTGCCCTCGTCATGCTAAAACCCCTGCTTCAAGGACTCGCCCTCATGGCTGCAGCGTCTGCCGTACAAGCGGCACCTATCGACTTGATCATCGACACCGATCCGGGGGCTGACGATCTGGTGGCACTGTTCCTGGCCATGGCCTCGCCTGATGAGCTGAAAATTCGTGCCATCACGACAGTCGCCGGCAATGTGCACCTGGAGAAGACCGCACGTAACGCCCGTCTTGCCCGCGAATGGGCAGGCCGCGAGGATGTTCCGGTATACGCCGGTGCGGGTCGCCCATTGGTGCGCGCCCCGATCTACGCGGCTGAAGTGCACGGCGAAGAAGGCGTCACCGGGGTTGAAGTGCATGAACCCAAGCAGCCTCTGGCGAGCGGCAACGCTGTTCAGTACCTGGTCGACACCCTAGGTGCGGCGCCGCCACACAGCGTGACCCTGGCCATGCTCGGTCCGCAGACCAACCTCGCCCTGGCCTTGATACAGCGCCCGGAGATCGCTCAGGGCATCAAGGAAGTGGTGGTGATGGGCGGGGCTCACTTTAACGGTGGCAACATCACGCCTGTGGCCGAGTTCAACCTGTATGCCGACCCGCACGCGGCCGCTGTGGTGCTGGCAAGTGGCGTGCCGTTGACCTACCTGCCCCTGGATGTGACCCATAAGCTGTTGACCAGCGAAGCACGGCTCAAGCAACTGGCTGGCGTTAATACGCAGGCCAGCAAGCGTGTGGTGGATATCCTCAATGCCTACATCACCCATGATATGACGTTGTACGGGATGCCCGGCGGCCCGGTGCATGACGCCAGCGTCATTGCCTATCTGCTCAAACCCCTGCAGTTCAGCGGCCGGCGCATTCACATGTCAATCGATACCCGCGAGGGCCCTACCTTCGGCCAGACCGTGGCTGATTGGTACGGGGTGCTCAAGCAACCGGCCAATGTCATGTGGGTGGAGGAGGGGGATGCCCAGGGGCTGTTCGACCTGCTCAGCGAGCGGTTGGCGCGTTTGAAGTAGCAGGGCGTGGTGCATACCGTTCGACCACCTGGTCGATGAAGCCGCGCGCTGCTTCTGCGCCGCGGTCACGTACCAGGAGGTCGATGGCGATCAGCAGCAGCTCCTCCGGGGTGCTGGGGCTATAGGCGCTCTGGCCCTCGGCCCATTTGACCTTGATATCGGCATCGATGCTGTGGGTGCTCATGAAAAGCTCTCGCTTGCGGCGCGGGATGAAAGAACGAATGACCAAACCGGGTATTCGTAGCAGGCACTATGCCTTCACTTCTTAAAGTAAATCATGACTTTGCAGGCCAAACCAAGCGGCGTGTGGGCCGAGTGGTAAAATTCGGTCATGATTGTCTTCCCCCATTAGCCGCCGGGATGGTGCAGACTTGGCCAGTTTTGCAACGAATTTAGGGTGAGGCTGTCGGATCAGGCAGTTCCCAAATGATCTAGGAGGCTTCATGTTACGTACCCGTGCTTATCTGGCGACCCTGGCGGTGGCTGCTGTCCTGGCGGGCTGCAGCACTGGTGGAGACTCCAGTAGCGGCCAAGTGCCTGAGGCACCTGCGGGCAATGATGGTCGCTGCCAGGCCAGCGGCGCTGATTTTGCAGTGGGCAAGATGGGTAGTGCAGAGCTGCTGGAGCAGGCCCGCAAGGCGAGCGGCTCGCAAATGGCGCGCATACTCAAGCCCCACGATGTGGTCACCCTGGAATATCGCTCGGAGCGGCTGAACTTGAATGTCGATGAGCAAGGGCGTGTGACACGCGTTAACTGCGGCTAAAGATTTGTCTCGCGTATGCAGGGCATCGGTGCCCTGTGCGCGTTGAGCCGTCAAAGCCAAGTCAAAAAAAACCCGCCACGGGGGCGGGTTTTTTTACGGCTGTCCGAATTACTCCGGACGAACCTGCGCAGCCTGCATGCCCTTCTGGCCGCGCTCGGCGACGAAGGAAACAGTTTGGCCTTCTTTCAGGCTCTTGAAGCCGTCAGATTCGATGGCTTTGAAGTGAACGAACAGGTCGTCGCCGCCGCCTTGTGGGGTGATGAAGCCGAAGCCTTTTTCATCATTGAACCATTTGACGGTGCCGGTTTGGCGATTGGACATGGGTGAATCTCCAGAACATTTAGTATTTTCGGTGGTGCAATGCGGCCAAAGCTACGGAGCACCGGTACATCATAGTCTAATTCTGCGGCTGTCGCGTCTTTTTACCTTCGTGGCAGGTTGATCCAGCGCAATTTATCGCCGGACACGCGCAGCTACATAACATCAGCTTTTAGGTGCGCAGGCCTGTTTAACGACGTTTTGCGCCTTTTGCATGAGTTTGGCGTCCACACCATCCTTGCTGTCGAGGTCAGCAATTTCAGCGTCGGAGAAATTCTTCTTGATCGCTTGTGCGCCACATTCGCAGTGCTTTTTCGCTGCGGCGGCATCAACGCCCTGGCCAGCGGCAACTTGCGTGCATTGGGCCATATAGGCACCTTCCTTGCCGGCAGGGAAGTTGCCGGCGTTCGCGGCCATTGGCATCAGCAGGGCGCCAGCGGCCGCCAGGGCCAGAAGAGACGGAACTCGCATAACCGATTACTCCTTGGGTCAGTTCTCATCAAGAGTAGTTGTTTCCACAAGTCTGATAGGGAAGCTGTCGCGGAAGTTCACCACCAGCGGCAATTTCCAAATATTCCTGCGCGCGGCTCTGACTGCGTGCTAGCATGCCCGGCTTGCAGCTGAGAACGTCCCCGCTGCAGTTCTATTTTCTTTCCAGTCACTCTGGTTCGTCCCCGCAAGCCCAAAGGCTTCTGCCACTGTGAGGCAGGCTTCCCGTCAACGGAAGGCAGGTTCGGATCTTGTACTGGCTCATCCCAACCCACGTGACCTTTGGTAGGGGTCACCACTAGGAGAGGAGGCGCCAATGCCCACCATTACTCTTCCCGATGGCAGCCAACGTTCGTTCGATCACCCCGTGTCTGTTGCCGAGGTCGCCGCATCCATCGGCGCCGGTCTGGCCAAGGCCACCGTTGCCGGCAAGGTAGACGGCAAGCTGGTCGACGCCTGCGACCTGATCCAGAACGACGCTACCCTGCAGATCATCACCCCCAAAGATGAAGAGGGACTGGAGATCATTCGTCACTCGTGCGCCCACCTGGTTGGCCATGCGGTGAAGCAGCTGTATCCGACCGCCAAGATGGTGATCGGCCCGGTGATCGACGAAGGCTTCTACTACGACATCGCTTACGAGCGTCCTTTCACGCCGGATGACCTGGCGGCCATCGAGAAGCGCATGCAGCAGCTGATCGATACTGACTACGATGTCATCAAGAAAATGACCCCGCGCGCCGAAGTCATCGACGTGTTTACTGCCCGTGGCGAAGACTACAAGCTGCGCCTGGTCGAGGACATGCCAAACGAACAGGCCATGGGCCTGTACTACCACGAAGAATACGTGGACATGTGCCGCGGCCCGCACGTGCCCAACACCCGCTTCCTCAAGGCATTCAAGCTGACCAAGCTGTCCGGCGCCTACTGGCGCGGCGATGCCAAGAACGAACAGTTGCAGCGGGTATACGGCACCGCCTGGGCCGACAAGAAGCAGCTGGCGGCCTACATCCAGCGCATCGAAGAAGCCGAGAAGCGCGACCATCGCAAGATCGGCAAGCAGCTCGACCTGTTCCATCTGCAGGAAGAAGCACCGGGCATGGTGTTCTGGCATGCCAATGGCTGGACTGTTTACCAAGTGCTTGAGCAGTACATGCGTAATGTTCAGCGCGAGAACGGTTATCAGGAAATCAAGACCCCGCAAGTGGTCGACCGTATTCTGTGGGAGCGTTCCGGCCACTGGTCCAACTACGCCGAGAACATGTTCACCACCTCGTCCGAGAGCCGTGACTACGCGGTCAAGCCGATGAACTGCCCGTGCCACGTGCAGGTCTTCAACCAGGGGCTCAAGAGCTACCGCGACCTGCCGCTGCGTCTGGCCGAGTTTGGCGCGTGCCATCGCAACGAGCCGTCTGGCGCCTTGCACGGCATCATGCGTGTGCGTGGCTTCGTACAGGACGATGCCCACATCTTCTGTACCGAAGAACAGGTGAAGAAAGAAGCCGCCGACTTCATCAAGCTGACCCTGGACGTCTACAAGGACTTTGGCTTCAGCGACATCGCCATGAAGCTGTCTACTCGCCCGGCCAAACGCGTTGGCTCCGAAGAGCTGTGGGACCGTGCCGAGGGAGCGTTGGCCGATGCCCTGAACGAGTCCGGCCTGGAGTGGGAATACCAGCCGGGGGAGGGCGCTTTCTACGGGCCGAAGATCGAGTTCACCCTGCGTGACTGCCTTGGCCGTAATTGGCAGTGCGGCACCCTGCAGTACGACCCGAACCTGCCGGAGCGCCTGGACGCCAGCTACATCGCCGAAGACAACAGCCGCGTGCGCCCGGTCATGCTGCACCGCGCCATCTTGGGTTCGTTCGAGCGCTTCATCGGTATGCTGATCGAGCACTACGCCGGCGTATTCCCTGCCTGGCTGGCGCCGACGCAGGCGGTGATCATGAATATCACCGACAAACAGGCCGATTTCGCCCTTGAGGTTGAGAAAACTCTGAACGGTAGCGGTTTCCGTGCCAAGTCGGACTTGAGAAATGAGAAGATCGGCTTTAAAATCCGTGAGCATACTTTGCTCAAGGTCCCGTACCTTTTGGTTATAGGGGACCGCGAAGTCGAAACGCAGACCGTAGCAGTGCGTACTCGCGAAGGCGCTGACCTGGGCTCCATGCCCGTCGCCCAGTTCGCTGAGCTCTTGACGCAAGCGGTTTCCCGGCGTGGTCGCCAAACAACGGAGTAATGACTATTAAGCGTGAAATGAGAAATGATAAACGTGCTGTACCGAAGGCCCCGATCAACGAGAATATCTCGGCCCGCGAGGTTCGGTTAATTGGCGCAGACGGCGAGCAGGTTGGCATCGTCTCGATTGATGAAGCGCTTCGTATCGCTGAAGAAGCGAAGCTGGATCTGGTGGAAATCTCTGCAGACGCGGTTCCGCCCGTCTGCAAGGTGATGGACTACGGCAAGCACCTCTTCGAGAAGAAGAAGCAGGCCAACGAAGCCAAGAAAAACCAGAAACAGATCCAGATTAAAGAAATCAAGTTTCGTCCAGGGACGGAAGAAGGGGATTACCAGGTAAAACTACGCAACCTGGTACGTTTCCTTACCGAAGGGGACAAGGCCAAGATCTCTCTGAGATTCCGTGGTCGTGAGATGGCCCACCAGGAGCTGGGCATGGAGCTGTTGAAGCGGGTTGAAGCTGACCTGATCGAATACGGTTCCGTCGAGCAGCATCCTAAGATGGAAGGACGCCAGCTTATGATGGTCATCGCCCCCAAAAAGAAGAAGTAATCTCCCGGGCACGGCAGGCCTGATGATTATTGTGTAATTTTTATCGAATGCGGAGTTCCAACATGCCAAAAATGAAAACCAAGAGCGGTGCTGCGAAGCGCTTCCTGAAGACCGCTTCGGGCTTCAAGCACAAGCACGCTTTCAAGAGCCACATCCTGACCAAAATGTCGACCAAGCGTAAGCGTCAACTGCGCGGTGCCAGCTTGCTGCACCCGTCCGACGTGGCAAAAGTCGAGCGCATGCTGCGCGTACGTTAATTCTGGTTAAGATAGAGGAAGTTACTCATGGCTCGTGTTAAGCGTGGCGTCATCGCTCGTAAGCGTCACAAGAAAATTCTGAAACTGGCTAAAGGTTACTACGGTGCACGCTCGCGCGTATTCCGTGTTGCCAAGCAAGCGGTTATCAAGGCAGGCCAATACGCCTACCGCGACCGTCGCCAGAAGAAGCGTCAGTTCCGCGCACTGTGGATCGCTCGTATCAACGCCGGTGCCCGCACCAACGGTCTGTCCTACAGCCGTCTGATTGCTGGCCTGAAAAAGGCTTCGATCGAAATCGACCGTAAGGTTCTGGCCGATCTGGCAGTGAACGAAAAAGCGGCGTTTGCTGCGATTGTCGAGAAAGCTAAAGCCGTTCTGGCTTAAGTACCCGCGACAATCACCCGGCGGCGCCTGCGTCGCCGGGCATTGAACGTCATCGATAGGGGAAGAGCCTTCAAAGCTCTTCCCCTATTTTCGTATCTGGAGTCTGTACATGGAAAACCTGGATGCGCTGGTCTCTCAAGCCCTGGAGGCCGTGGAGCGCGCTGAAGACATCAATGCCCTGGAACAGATCCGGGTCAACTATCTCGGCAAGAAGGGCGAGCTGACCCAGGTGATGAAGACCCTGGGCAACCTGCCAGCCGAGGAGCGGCCCAAAGTGGGCGCGCTGATCAATGACGCCAAAGAGCGCGTCACCGTTGTGCTGAACGCACGCAAGGCGGCTTTCGAAGAAGCCGAGCTCAGCGCTCGTCTGGCTGCCGAATGCATTGATGTGACCCTGCCAGGCCGTGGCCAGGCCACCGGTGGCCTGCACCCCATCACCCGTACACTCGAACGCATCGAACAGTTCTTCACGCACATTGGCTACGGCATTGCCGAAGGCCCTGAAGTCGAAGACGACTATCACAACTTCGAAGCGCTCAACATCCCCGGCCACCATCCGGCCCGGGCGATGCACGATACCTTCTACTTCAATGCCAACATGTTGCTGCGTACCCACACCTCGCCGGTGCAGGTGCGGACCATGGAGTCCACCCAGCCGCCTATTCGCATTGTTTGCCCTGGCCGCGTCTACCGCTGCGATTCGGATATCACCCACTCGCCGATGTTCCACCAGGTCGAAGGCCTGCTGATCGACCGTGGCATCAATTTCGCCGACCTCAAGGGCACCATCGAAGAATTCCTGCGGGTGTTCTTCGAAAAAGAACTGGCGGTGCGTTTCCGTCCATCGTTCTTCCCCTTCACCGAGCCGTCCGCCGAAGTGGATATCCAGTGCGTCATGTGCTCGGGCAATGGCTGCCGCGTGTGCAAACAGACCGGCTGGCTGGAAGTAATGGGCTGCGGCATGGTGCACCCGAATGTGTTGCGCATGTCGGGCATCGATCCCGAGCAGTTCCAGGGCTTTGCCTTCGGCATGGGTGCCGAGCGCCTGGCCATGCTGCGCTATGGCGTCAACGATCTGCGTTTGTTCTTCGACAACGACCTGCGGTTCTTAGCCCAATTCCGCTAAGCCAATCGACGCAACCTTCAGGAGAAGAACAGCATGAAATTCAGTGAACAGTGGCTGCGCGGTTGGGTAAACCCGCAAGTCTCCCGTGACGAACTGGTGGCCCGCCTGTCCATGGCCGGCCTGGAAGTCGACAGCGTGACCCCCGCTGCCGGCCAGTTCAGCGGTATTGTGGTGGGTGAAATTCTTGCCACTGAACAACACCCAGACGCCGACAAGCTGCGTGTGTGCCAGGTCAGCAATGGTCAGGAAACGTTCCAGGTCGTTTGCGGCGCGCCTAACGCCCGGCCAGGGATCAAGATCCCCTTCGCCATGATCGGCGCCGAACTGCCTGGTGACTTCAAGATCAAGAAGGCCAAGCTGCGCGGTGTGGAGTCATTCGGCATGCTCTGCTCGGCGGCCGAACTGCAGATCAGTGAAGAAAACGATGGCCTGCTCGAACTGGCCAGCGATGCACCGGTAGGCGAAGACATTCGCCAGTACCTGAGCCTGGATGATGCCAGCATCGAAATCGGGCTTACGCCCAACCGGGGTGATTGCCTGTCGATCGCCGGCCTGGCCCGCGACGTCAGTGCGCTGTACGACGTGCCGGTCACCCGCCCGCTGGTGCCAGCCGTGGCTGCCGCGCACGACGAAGTGCGCCCAGTCGAGGTCCATGCGCCGGCAGCTTGCCCACGCTACCTGGGGCGGGTCATCCGCAATGTCGACCTGAGCAAGCCGACGCCGCTATGGATGGTCGAGCGTCTGCGCCGCAGCGACGTGCGCAGCATCGACGCTGCCGTTGACATCACTAACTACGTGATGCTCGAACTCGGCCAGCCCATGCATGCCTTTGACTTGGCAGAGATCAACGGCGGCATTCGCGTACGCATGGCCGAAGAGGGCGAAAAGCTGGTGCTGCTCGACGGTCAGGAAGTTGCACTGCGTGCCGACACTCTGGTCATTGCCGACCACACCCGCGCCCTGGCCATCGCCGGCGTCATGGGCGGCGAGCACAGCGGCGTCGACACCGCTAAAACCCGTGATCTGTTCCTGGAAAGCGCTTTCTTCGAGCCGATTTCCGTTGCCGGCAAGGCCCGCTCCTACGGCCTGCACACCGACGCCTCGCACCGTTATGAGCGCGGCGTCGATTCCCAGTTGGCCCGCGAGGCCATGGAGCGCGCGACCGCATTGCTGCTGGAAGTGGTAGGCGGTGAAGCCGGCCCCATCGTTGAGGCCGTCAGCGAGCAACACTTGCCCCGCATTGCCCCGGTTACCCTGCGTGCCGATCGCATCGCCCAGATGCTTGGCATGGAAATGGACCCGTCCCAGGTCGAGCAGTTGCTCAACAACCTTGGTCTGGCTACCCAGGCAGATGGAGCAGGGCAGTGGACGGTCAACGTTCCGAGCCACCGCTTCGATATCAGCCTCGAAGTCGACCTGATCGAAGAGCTCGCGCGTCTGTACGGTTACAACAACCTGCCCGTGCGCTACCCGCAAGCGCGCCTGGCGCCGCAAGCACGCCCGGAAACCCGTGGCGAGCTGCCAAACCTGCGTCGCCTGCTGGTTGCTCGTGGTTACCAGGAAGCCATTACCTATAGCTTCATCGATCCGAAGCTGTTCGAGCTGTTCAGCCCAGGCGTAGAGCCACTGTTGCTGGCCAACCCCATCTCCAGCGACATGGCGGCCATGCGTGCGTCCCTGTGGCCGGGCCTGGTCAAGGCATTGCAGCACAACCTCAATCGCCAGCAGGACCGCGTGCGCTTGTTCGAAAGTGGCCTACGTTTCGTCGGCCAACTGGGCGACTTGGCACAGGAACCGATGATTGCCGGCGTCGTTACAGGCAGCCGCTTGCCTGAAGGCTGGGCCAACGGCCGCGACACCATCGACTTCTTCGACGTGAAGGCCGATGTGGAAGCCCTGTTGGGTTATTCCGGTGCGCTGGGCGACTTCACCTTCGTCGCTGGCAAGCATCCAGCCTTGCACCCTGGTCAGACCGCTGAGATTCAGCGTGAAGGTAAGACCGTTGGCTATCTGGGCGCGCTTCATCCGGAGCTTGCAAAAGCCTTGGACCTGGACCGCCCGGTTTTCGTTTTCGAGCTGGTGCTGGCCGATGTGGTCGAAGGCCGGTTGCCGAAATTCAGCGAGTTGTCCAAGTTCCCGGAAACCCGTCGTGACCTGGCGTTGATCGCAGGTCGTGATGTAGCGTCTCAAGACGTGCTTGACGTAATTCGTGACAATGCAGGCGAATGGCTCACAGACCTCAGGCTGTTTGATGTCTACCAGGGTAAAGGCATTGATCCTGATAGAAAAAGCCTGGCAGTCGGCTTGACCTGGCAGCATCCATCGCGCACTCTTAACGACGATGAGGTGAACACTACCTTGCACACTATCCTCACCTCGCTCGAACAAAGGTTGAACACCACGTTAAGGAAATAACGGCATGGGTGCTCTGACGAAAGCTGAGATGGCCGAGAGGCTGTACGAGGAGCTGGGGCTTAACAAGCGTGAGGCCAAGGAGCTGGTCGAGCTGTTTTTCGAAGAAATTCGGCACGCACTTGAAGAGAACGAGCAGGTCAAGTTGTCCGGTTTCGGCAATTTCGACCTTCGCGATAAACGCCAGCGGCCGGGCCGCAACCCCAAGACTGGGGAAGAAATCCCGATCACCGCACGGCGCGTCGTCACCTTTCGTCCAGGGCAGAAGTTGAAGGCCCGGGTTGAGGCCTATGCTGGAACCAAGCCATAACGACGAACTGCCCCCCATACCGGGCAAACGGTACTTCACCATTGGTGAGGTCAGCGAACTTTGCGCTGTAAAACCGCACGTGTTGCGGTATTGGGAGCAGGAGTTCGATCAGCTCAATCCCGTGAAGCGGCGGGGCAACCGGCGGTATTACCAGCGCCAAGACGTGCTGATGATCCGCCAGATTCGCGCCCTGCTTTACGACCAGGGCTTCACAATTGGCGGGGCGCGGTTGCGGCTTTCCAGTGATGAGGCCAAGGATGAGTCGAGCCAGTACAAACAGCTGATTCGTCAGATGATTGTCGAGTTGGAAGATGTGTTGGTGGTGCTGAAGAAGTGACCGTTGTTTAGGATGAGTGGAAATTTTTGAAAAAAAGCTTCCATTAATCAAAAGGTTAGGGTATCTTCTTCATCGTTCTCAGCGGTAACGAGAACATGCTTCAAAGCCCAGTCGGGGCGTAGCGCAGCCCGGTAGCGCACTTGCATGGGGTGCAAGGGGTCGAGTGTTCGAATCACTCCGTCCCGACCAAATAACTCCAAAGAATCCAGTCACTTAGCGGTGACTGGATTTTTTTATGCCCGTCCGTTTTTCTCTGATTAACAATTTTGCCCCACTTTTTGCCCCACCGAATTTCAACTGCCGTTAGTCCAGAATTCAGAAACGGCAGGGTCTTGGGCATTTGCATCCGCTCATGTGAAATGGCTATTAGTTGAGCGGTAGGGGCGGCTGGAGGGTTCGAATCCCTACGCTTCCGCCACTAATTCTCATTAAAGCCCTGATTTTCAGGGCTTTTTTGTATCTGATCGTTTTCAGCCTATACCGTAGCCCATACTTTGGGCGCTGGCTTTCAGTGAGCGTCACTGGAATTTTCTGCCCAACGGTCTCGAACCTCTGGGCGTGCGGGCGCGTTTTTTAAAGCAAATGTGTACCCGCAAGCATCAAGGCTGTAGCGCTTCACTGGGCGAAGGTTATGGGTCGACCAGTGCTACGCTAGATCACCTAGCACTGGTAATTACCTTACTGTCTGTTAGGAGCGCTTGGAAAATTCCGCAATCCAAGCTTGAAGCGCTGTGAGGTCAGCCTCAAAAATTTTGAGGTCAACGGCGCTGCTAGGCAGTTCGTCCGACTGGGCATGCTCGAAGACTGAATAACGTGTCATCAAATCATCGATGAATACGCAGTCCTCAATGCTTACTTTGGCGATTTTATGTAGCTTCCCCTGAGTATTGATTGCACGACGGAAGCGGCCTACCACATCCGCAAGCAAAATGAACTCGACGGTTTTCTCCACAATAATCCTGAAGTCACTGCAAGCGCTTTTCGCTAGAATTTCGTAGCTATCGACTTCGGCGTTTTCTTGATGCTTCGTCAGGTGCTTAACCGTGTGGTCGATCAGGTATTTCACAGCATTAGCTGGTTTGGCGTCGCGGGCACTTTGGGTCGCTACGATACCGGCGGTTTTTTCCATCCTGCGAAGCGAGATCAGTGTTGGCTTGATAGTAGGAATGTCGGGGATTTTTGACAATTTGTCAGTGACAGAATCCACTAGCGATACCAGCGAAAGTCTATGGATGAAAATGATGACCTGCCTCGTATGCGACAACTGCACGAGACGCTCCACGACTTTCTCTTCGAAATCCTGGTCTAGTGATGAGATCGGATCGTCAAAGATAAAGGGGGCCAGCTGATTAGAACCTGTGGTATCCGGCAAGAACGCTGCGAGTGCAGCTATTCGAGTCTCGCCCTCACTTAGAATGTACTCTGGACCATGCGCACCGTGAGCTCCCACCAGATTCAAACCGAAGGTGATTTTTCCCTTGCCCCCGGATTTGCTTTGCGGTGAAACGGGGATGCGATGGCCGCCCAAAAGCTTAAGTTCTTCAACAAAACGAGCCTGATAGCCAGCATCCAGTTCGGTTTTGGCAAGCTCATTTTTCTTCGTCGTGAGCGAGTTGGTCGCAGCCGAGCGTGATGCTTTGTCTAGAGAGGCAACTGCTGTGAGGCGGGTTTTCTCGGCGGCAATCGAGGATTTGTTCTGATGAAGCCATTGCTTCGCCCGAAGCATGAGGACGCGCTGATGCATGGCCTGGCGGTGCTCATCTTTCTGAAGTGTAGCGAGGCTTGCCTCTTCCGTAGCCAGGGTCGCGGACTTCGTTTTCACAGCATCGTTGATCTTCGACCAGTCAAAAAGGTGCTGACCATCGAGGGGTACACCCTTGGCAATTTGCTCGATCCGCGCCCTCAGTAAGCTGAACCAAGATTCAGCTTCCGCCTTTTCGAAGCCCAAGGTGGATATTTGCACGAGCCAATCAGCCTGGGAGGGAAGGGCGGGGACACGACGCCTGCGTTCGTTTAAAGCTGTTTCGGCTGTCTTTGCCGCAGTCTCTAGGCCGTCGGTGACAAACTTTTCAAATCCGGCCAGTCGTGCCTTCGCTGCATCGTCTAGAGTTTGATGGCAAAGAACGCATCGTGAGTCATCTGACACGTTCGGGAATGCGGACTCAGGATACGCCGCGGCAGCGGAATAAGCGCGAGCGTGCTCCCACATCTGCTGCCACGTTGCCGAGCCGACACCCTCCAGCTCTGCTTTCCCGAATATAGCGGCCGCAGCCTCTTCACTTGCTTTACGTGTCTTCACGGCTTTTTCATTCAGGCCGACTAGCTCAAGCGCGGCAGCATCATTTGAACCTAATTGCAGCGTCGACATCGATGTTTCGATGCTCTTCAGGGCTGTTTTCTCTTTGCCAATCGCCTGGATTCGACCAGAAATATCTTTCTCGGCAAGGAGTACTTCCTTCTCGATCCTTTCACGGTCAAGCTCCTCGGTATATGAGCATTCTTTATCAATGCTTGACGACGTGGTCGTGCTTTTGAGGGCCTGCAACCATTTCGCTTCGGTCGTGACCGAAAGGGCACTTGGCAGGGTTGGGAGGGCCCCTTTGAGTTTTTCTCTTTCTCTGGTCAGCTCTGCGTTGACTGCATCGGCAGTGGCGATGAGCGCCGACACAAATTTCATGCGACTCGGTTCATAGCAAGCTTCAGTTCGCCCCATGTATTGTTGTGCGGCCTTGCTGTCGAACACCTGCGCTTGACGCAACGCTTTGTGGGGGCCGCTTGGAATGTCCCAATGGACGTCAACGGATTTCCCGTCAATTGATACCTTGAATTGAGCACGGCAATCCGTAGGGTTAGGATCGAAAACGTTGCCCCGTATTTCATCCTTGGATCGTGAGCCGCAAATCTGCTTTAGCAGCCGGGCAAAGCCGCTTTTACCAGTGCCATTCTGGCCGTAGATGACAGTCAGGTTCGAGCTACCAAACGGGAGATTGGCCCCGGCTTTGATGGCGTTGAGACCATGCACCTCCAGGATTTCATCAATCCTCACTGGCGGTCGGGTTGCGGCCTGGGAAAGTGTGCCAGGCACTACGCTTAGAAAACCTGGGTCAGGCTGGCCCTTAGCTTCCAGCTGGCAGAGTCTTGACAGCTCCTTAATTTCCCCTTCATTCAGCTGGCGCTTCGTGTCGATCATCATACGCGCAGCAGTCTGCAGCCACTTCGGACGACCATTTAGCCAAGACTCAAAATCGTCCATCACTACCGGTTCTTGCTCAAGCGTCGACATGCTTCCTATCCCACGGCTAAATCTGTGAGCTTAGGCGTAAGGTGGCTTTTGGCCAGTATTTGGCTGCTGGTTTGGCGACTAAAATGTAACTTGGAAAGACTCGCGTTCAGAAATAGCTTCCTAGGGACGCTTTCGCCGTTTTGCACCCGCCATATGTTAATGTGCCATCATCAGGCTATTTCAAGGAAAGATCTTATGGGATGGAAAGGCACGCTCAGGTCAATGCAGGCTTCAGCACGTCGTGCGGAGCGCAATTCACATCGCCGGCAGCGCGAATTGGAGCGCCAACACAAAGAGTACGCGCGCATGGAGGCCCTTGAGCAGGCAGCCTATGAGGTGGAGGTTTACGAGAACCACGTCGAGGTCTTGCTTTCGGTGCACAAAGATTGCGGTGATGTCATTAACTGGAAGTCCCTGCTGAACAGTGTTGAGCCTAGGGAGCCATCTCTGGACGTTACCGCTGAAGCAGCAACTGATGCACTAGCAACCTATGCGCCTAATTTTTTGGCCCGCCTATTCAGACTCGAAGCCCGACAGCGCAGAGCCCTGAGCCGCAAAGTGGAAGAGGGGAAAGCTGAAGATCTGCGGCGTTTTCAAACGGCACATTCCGATTGGCTCCAGGCTCATGCCAACTGGGCTGATGAACGGGAGCTGGCGCACCGCATTATTAACGGTGACAAACAAGCCAAACTGGATGCAATCGAAGCGTTCGAGCCATTCACCGAAATCGCTCATCTGGGCTCGGGTATTGAGTTGATTGTCCATGAGTCCGGCTTAGTGGAGGCCCGGCTGGCTATTCATGGCACGCACGTTATCCCGAGCGAGATTAAGTCACTCCTGAAAAGCGGAAAGCTGTCCACTAAGGCCATGCCGATCAGCCGTTTCAATGAGCTGCATCAAGACTACGTATGTAGCTGCGCGGTGCGTGTAGGTCGAGAGCTGCTGGCGATCCTGCCTGATGATTTGGTGATGGTGACGGCACTCGATAACGTGCTCAACAGCTCCACAGGCCATTTGGAAGAGCTACCGATCTTGAGCGTAGCTTTCTCCCGAAACACGCTGGATTCGCTCAACCTTGATGCCATTGATCCGTCTGAAGCAATGAAGAACTTTGTTCACAACATGGCCTTCAAGAAGACCCAGGGTTTCTCAGCCGTCGTTGCACTGGATGCCAGGAGTTTCAATCTGCAACGCGCTTGAATGCAAGCCCGGTGCAGCTAATGTCACAGCTAGCTGCGTCGGTACCCTCAGGAGGTCTTACCTCGTTCACCCATTGCCTGGATCGGCATCTCGTAAAATGCACGGGAGACCAAAGGCTCATTACTACTCCTGCTAGAAGCGCTATCATCCCGCCACCAGCTCAAGTGGGGGCCCTCTTGATCGGGCATTCGCCTGCACCCCCTGAGCATCTGAGACAAGGAAGGTTGCGCATGGACGAGCTCGTTCAACACGTCACCCCACAAGAAGAACCAAAGCCGAAAGAGCTCAAGATCCTCGCTACCTTGGTATCAAAGCTCAACCTTGCAGACTTCCAGAATGCGATTCCGGTTATCCATGAGCTACGCCTCTCGAACGAAACGAGTGAGCGTTACCTCAACGCTACGCTGACGCTGACCTCTTCACCGGAAGTGTTCAAACCGAAAACCTGGCGTATCGAAGAGGTAGCGCCCGAGTCGTTTCGATCCATTCCTGGCCTAGACCTCATTCTGGATGGGCCTCTGCTGAGTAGGCTCACAGAAGCCGAAATGTCTACGTTCTCCTTCACATTGGAGGCGGATTGCAACGAGGCGGAAAACGGTCGCAAAGTGATTGCTCAGCTCGAGCAGGTCGTTGAGCTACTGCCCCGCAATCAGTGGGGTGGGTTAAGGCATATCCCAGATATGACAGCTGCGTTTGTTCAACCGAACGATCCGGCTGTGGAGCGGCTGCTTAAGCAAGCCGCTGAATTGATGCGCTTGAGTGAAAAGTCGCCCGCTTTGGATGGTTACAGCGGTGGGCCCAAGCGGGCTTGGCAACTGGCGTCAGCCGCATGGGGCGCAGTTGCACGCATGAAACTGGATTACTCCTTGCCGCCGGCCAGTTTTGAGCAATCCGGTCAGAAAGTGCGTAGCCCGAGCCAGATCGCAGATTCTGGCCTGGCCACTTGCATGGATCTGACCCTCTTCCTATGTGCAGTATTGGAGCAGATCGGCCTTAACCCGGTGATCGTTTTTACTCGCGGTCATGCTTTTGCGGGGGTTTGGCTGAAACCAGAAGAGTTCACCACCACTTTAATCGACGACGTTTCGACTGTGAGGAAGAGGGTGAAGCTCAAAGAGCTTGCTCTGTTTGAGACTACGTTGCTCACTCAACCATCGATCCCTCCCTTCGCCTATGCAGTTGAACGTGGAGCCAAGCAGATCGATGAGGAGGCTGAGTCCGAATTTGAAATGCTGCTTGATGTACGGCGTGCCCGCCTGCAGCGCATCAAACCGTTGGCCAGCTCCGAAGCGCAGAT
Source organism: Pseudomonas sp. SGAir0191 (assembly GCF_002812565.2). Classification (NCBI taxonomy): domain Bacteria; kingdom Pseudomonadati; phylum Pseudomonadota; class Gammaproteobacteria; order Pseudomonadales; family Pseudomonadaceae; genus Pseudomonas; species Pseudomonas sp. SGAir0191. The sequence goes on along the minus strand of NZ_CP025035.2, from coordinate 2,872,012 downwards.
TGCCCGAGTCGTTACGACTGATTTGGACGATGGGCCAGGCCTTCTCATTGAAGATGGCGATGATATCCCCGATGAGATCGTCAACGTTGAAGTCGAAGACATTGCCAAGCTCAGCCCCAAAGACAGGCTAGAACGTTGGCAGCGAAAACTGCTTGATCTCTCGTTGCGTAACAATTTGCTCAACTTCAAGTACGGGAAGAAGGCGCTCAAGCTTGAGGCCCCGGATCCTGGCGCTCTCGAAGACATTCTTGCCAGCGGACAGTCGCTGAAGCTTCTGACGCGGCCTGACCTCATGGATGGAGCTGATCCACGTGAGAAAGAGCTGTATGAACAGCGTGAGCGTGAGGATGTTCGCCGGCGTCATGCAGAGGACGCCCTGAAGCGTCGAGAGGTGTTTGTAGCTCTCACCAGCCGTGAGATGGACGTGCGCTTGACCGAGCTCTATCGCGGCGCTCGTACAGCACTGCAAGAGGGTGGGGCCAACACGCTGTTCTTGGCTGTCGGTTTCCTGAAGTGGACGCGAGAAGATAAGGCCGGTCAAAAGTACACTGCGCCCCTGGTGCTGATACCAGTCAGCCTTGAGCGTAAGAGTGCGCGTTCTGGTTTTTCGATCATGCTCCATGACGATGAGCCTTGCTTCAACCCTACGCTGATCGAGATGCTTCGACAGGACTTCGAACTGGGCCTGGGGTCGCTCGAGACAGAGCTACCTCGTGATGACTCGGGGTTGGACATCGTCGGCATCTGGAGGCGAGTAGGTCACGCTATCAAGGACATTCCTGGATGGGAGCTGTCCGAAGATGTGACCTTGGCCATGTTCTCTTTTGCCAAGTACCTTATGTGGAAGGACTTGTCAGAGAACGCCCATCACCTACGGCAGAATTCTGTCGTTCAGCACCTTCTTGATACACCTCGGGACTCGTTTGCATCGGGTACACCATTCCCGGATGCAAAATTCCTGGATCGTGATTACGGCCCTGCAGATGTGTTCTGCCCACTGCCCTCTGATTCGTCCCAGCTTGCCGCGGTCATGGCTGCATCCAAAGGGAAGGACTTTGTGCTGATCGGGCCACCTGGTACCGGTAAAAGCCAGACGATTTCAAACATGATTGCTCAGTCGATCGCTCAGGGTCGGCGTGTGCTGTTTGTCTCCGAGAAGATTGCCGCTTTGGACGTCGTCTATAGGCGTCTTCGTGAAATCGGCCTCGGAGAGTTCTGCCTCGAGCTGCATTCCAGTAAAGCCCGCAAGGCTGATGTATTGGCTCAGCTGCAGTCAGCCTGGGAAGCTAAAGGGGAGGTGGATGCGGATGCGTGGGAGGTCGAGGCTCAGCGGCTGGCCTCTATCCGTGACAGTTTGAACATCTATGTAGAGCGTCTCCATAACCGATACCGGAACGGTTATACCGTATACGATGCGATCGGTACCGTTACCTCCGGTACTGACGAGCCAATAGCAAACTTGAATTGGCTGTCGCCTGAAACTCATGACCAGAAAGCAATGCTGGACATTCGTGAGCTCGGCGACCGTCTTGAGGTTAACGCTCAAGAGGTGGGTTACGAAAATCTCGGCGGCCACGCTCTTTCCGGGATCGGTCAAACAGAGTGGTCTCCGCATTGGAGGCAAGAGTTTGTTCAAGCAGCTCGTGATGTGCTGCCTTCGGTTCTGGAGGCACAAAAAGCGCTTGATCGCTTCATCGAATTGGCAGGGCTGCCGACAGTCCCCCACACACCTTCGCCTCTTGAAGGTCTGTCGACTCTTTCTTCGGTGCTGCCCGCCGCAGCTGGCCATGACTGGCGCTTCGCTTTGTTGCCGAACGCACGATCAATTGCACAGCGTTTAACGGATGGTTGTAACTGGATTGAGGAACACCGGGATCTTACTTCCAAGCTGTCTGCTATCTGGCCTGCCAGAGTCGCGGGTGATGCCAGGCGTGCGATGGATTTGCTGAGTCAGCGCAGGTCGACTATGGACTCCCTGGGTGCTGCTTGGGCTCCTGCCGTAGTGGAAACGCTTCAAGAGGCGCTTTCAAAATTCTCAACAATCAAAGAGCTCTCTGATCAGCTCTCCGTAAGCTACAGCGAGTCGGTAGAAGGGCTCGATGTCGAAACCCTGCACCAAGACTGGCTAAAAGCTGACGATGCCATCTGGCCTAAATCCTGGTTAGGCAAACGACGTGTTAGGGCCTCACTTGCTGCTGTGCAGGCCGCTCCTGGAGAAGCGGACGTGGCGAAGGATCTTTCGACTTGGATCGAAATCCGTACCGTCAGAATGTCGATTGACGAACTCCAACCGGGAGCCCAGTGCGCCGATGTTTGGAGTGGTGCAAAGACCAACCCTGGCCACCTATCGCGTGCCATTGCCTTCCAGATCGCTTTGTCTAATCAGTTGAGCAATTCCGAGTGGCACGACGAGGGGTTCGATGCCATCGAGCAAGGGCAGCTTGGCGAAGCGCTGAAGGCTCAACTATCCCGCATGCGCGCTATTGTTCGCCTCGACTGTGAGTTGGCGGAGTTCACAGAGCTTGCCAGTCAGACTGCGGAGCTTTGGAAGGGCCTCGCTACTGAGACCGAAATACTCACGGCAGGGTTGCAGTTTCAGTCTGAGCGACGCGAGATTGAAGAGCGTGGGCGTCTAACCGATGATCATCCTCTTGTGGAGGAGGGACGTTGCGGGAACGTCTTGAAGAATGACTTTGCTCTGCTCAAGAAGCGCGGCATCCTGGAGCGAAATTTGGCAGACCTTTCTGACCTGCGAGAGGTTGTTCCACTTTGGAATGATTTGAAGACAAAGGTGGACGACGCACGTCAGGCTGTGTTGTTCCAGGGCCAGATTGCGGTAGCTTTGGCCAAGCTAGCCGAGAGCCCGGAGCAAATTGCAGGGTTCAAAGGACCACTCAATGCGTTGCTTGGTGACGGGAATGCTTTGCTCGAGCCTGAAGGCTCCATCACTCAGGCGGGGATTTCCCTTCGTGACAAGCTGAAGAATGTGGAGGCGCGGGCGGCTCACTTGACGGCCGTGGGCCAATTCACCGAGAAAACCGTAGCGGTGAACTCAGAGCTTTCGCTCGAAGAGCTCAAACAGAACTGTGAGCTGATGGTGGCTTCTGAGCCTCGCCTGAGAGCCTGGTGCGCTTGGCGCAAAGTCCGCGATGAGGCATATGCAGTTGGCTTAGCTCCGATCGTGGAAGCTATGGAGAGCGGCGCCATCACCGCGGGCAAGGTGCGTCGTGTGCTTGAAGTGAACTACGCTCGCTGGTGGCTTAACGCGACCGTCGACAACGAGGCCGTTATCCGCACCTTTGTCAGCGCTGAGCACGAACAACGCATTCGCGATTTCCGAGCGTTGGATGATAAGTTCATCGCCTTAACTCGTGACTGGCTGCGCGCGCGTCTGTGTTCTGAGCTTCCTAGCCAGGAGAGCGTAACGCGTTCATCGGAGTGGGGGTTGTTGCGCCATGAGATGAATAAGAAGACTAGGCACATGCCACTGCGCGAGTTGATGAGCCAAGCGCCAGGTGCACTAACCAAGCTCACACCGTGTCTGCTTATGAGCCCGCTGTCGATCGCCCAGTATCTGCCATCTGATACAACACCGTTCGACCTGGTCATCTTCGATGAGGCATCCCAGATTCCTGTGTGGGATGCGATTGGGGCGATGGCTCGCGGTCGCCAAGTCGTGATGGTGGGTGACCCGAAACAGCTGCCGCCGACATCGTTCTTCGGGCGTGCTGAGTCTTCATCGGAAGACGAAGACACTGAGGCAGATCTGGAAAGCATTCTGGACGAATGCATCAGTGCAAACCTCCCGACTCGCAACCTTAACTGGCACTACCGTAGCCGTCACGAGAGCCTCATCGCATTCTCGAACCAGCGCTACTACAAGTCGGAGTTGGTTACATTCCCGTCGCCATTTACAACCGACAAAGCAGTCAAGCTGCATCCCGTTGCCGGTATCTATGACCGAGGCGGTTCGCGCACAAACCGCATCGAGGCACAGGCGCTGGTAGCCCACCTTGTCGCGCGGTTGAAATCTCCAGCCTTCCGCGAGTCTGGCCACACCGTAGGTGTTGTGACCTTCAACGGCGAGCAGCAAAAGTTAATTGAGGATCTGCTCGACGAAGCCTGCCGTAAGGATCCGTCGCTGGATAGCTACTTCTCTGAGTCGCTGCTTGAGCCTGTGTTCGTGAAGAACCTCGAGAGCGTACAAGGCGATGAGCGAGACATCATTTACTTCTCGATCACCTTCGGTAAGGACGCAGCGGGGCACACCTCGATGAGCTTTGGCCCAATGAACGAGAAGGGTGGAGAGCGTCGACTCAACGTAGCTATCACTCGAGCACGGCAGGAGCTTGTCGTGTTCTCGACTACTCGTCCCGAACACATGGATCTCTCTCGTACCAAGAATGAAGGTGTACGCGATCTGAAGCACTTCCTGGAGTTTGCTGAGCGAGGGCCGCAGGCCCTGGTTGAAGCTGATCGAGGAAGCGTTGGTGGATTCGATAGCCCATTTGAGAAAGCAGTTGCGGCTGAGCTTTCCAAGAAAGGCTGGCAGGTCGTTACCCAGATCGGCGTGTCGTCATTCCGCATTGACCTCGGCATCGTGCACCCTGATTCGTCAGGTCGATTCCTTGCCGGCGTTGAGTGCGACGGTGCCACCTACCATCGCAGCGCGACCGCTCGTGATCGAGATAAGCTCCGAGAATTCGTTCTGCGTGGGCTAGGTTGGGAGATCGTGAGAATTTGGTCGACGGACTGGTGGATTGACGCCGCGGGCACTGCACAGAAGGTTCATCAGAAACTCATGGCTTTGCTCGAGTCATCGCGTGCCAAGCAAGCTGCAATCGATGCTGCCGAGGAAGCAGAGCGACTCAAAACCGACGCTGCCGTTGCCGAGGTGATTGAGGTGGTGGAGCAAGTGAGCCAAGTGATCACGGGCGAGGAGGGGATCCCTGTGGCCAATGACCCGGCTGGCGCCTTCCAGGAGCTCAAGTACGCGAAGGTGGCCACCGTTGAGGCCGCTGCTGAATATGTAGCCTACGTATCGGCAGACTACCCAGTCTATCGTGAGACAGATCCTACTCAGGCCGTGGATGGCGTGAGCCCTGATCAGTTCTTCGACGCGGCCTACACGCCGATTCTGCAGAGTATGATCGCTCATGTGGTAAACGAAGAAGGCCCAGTACTCGACAGCGTACTGTCCCGACGTATTGCCCGGGCGCACGGATGGGTCCGTACGGGAGCGCGTATTCGTGATCGGGTTGATCAGGTCGCGCGTGCTCACTTCAGGTCTCATGAGGAAGAGCAACTGGGAACCTTCTTCTGGCCAACCAACCTCGATTCAGCTGCTGAAGCTACATTCCGCCGTCCTGGTGACGATGACTCCGTGCGCAGCCTGGCGGAAATCTGCCTGCAGGAGTTGTCTGCGCTTGTGGGTGAGATGGAAGCAAAGGGGCATGCGGCTGAGGCCTTGATCCACGCCGTCGCCAAGGAGGCGGGTGTTATGAAGCTCGCACATGCTGGCCGCTCGCGAATCGAGAAGGCCATTCGTCATCACAGGAATGATTAGATTAAGGCGCCCATGGTTTGATTGTTCAAGCCCTGGGCTACTTAAGGGAATTGCGTTGGAGATTTACCTGACTAATGTAAGAAATGGATTGTCCGCCGGTGGCTCTTGGGATATCGCTGCCTTACCGCGCAGAAGGTAGCCATTGAGTGAGCTCGTTTTGCGAGGACCTTTAACTTTGCAGGTCCAAATGTTCTGGCCATTAGGCTTTTTCAGATGGACATCCAGTTTCTCAAATTGATGTTGTAGAAGACGCCAGGAATCGCTCTTAGGGGGCGCTTCGGCCGAGTCTGGATGCTCAGCTACGTAGCGTTGGAAAATGCCCGGCGTGACCAGGAAAAATGTGCCGTCCACGGTATGGACTTTGGCCTTGCTGTCGTTGACCACTAAGCGATGACTATGAACTCCTTCGCGCAGCCACTCGATAAAGGCTAATCCCGCGTCGTCTTGCCCCGGCGAAGTGGAAGACCGCAGGCTTTCCGCAGTTGGTCGAGCTTGGAGCTCGGCCGGCTCCTGCAGCATCTCCATCAGATCGTCGAGATAGTCGAAGTCCTCAGTTAGCGGCACAACGGTGTGCTGTTGTTCTGCCGCTGCGATCTTTGGCCGAGCTATGGCTGACTCCCTCGTTTCATCGGTCGGCAGGGGCGGTGCCACGGTAAACTCAATAGTGCCACTGAAAACTTCGGGTCGGAGTTCATCGGCCCAGACCAGGCTCGGCTGCAGGCAGAGGAAGGTGAGGCGATGCTGCCAATCACCGTCCGTGACAGTAGCGTTCCACACTGCTTTACCTTCCGGTGTCGCTTCCACCAATCCATGTGACTGCAGCTCATCGAACAAAGCGATGTTGGAGGTGGGGATACCGTCCACAGCCTGGGCCAGTAGATGTGCGCGCAGTTTGTCGGTCGTGGTTTTGCTGACCAGCCATAGGTGGTCTTCAGTTAGCCAGCCGGCTGCGCCGGGCTGGTTGAGCTTGAACTCGTTCTTGATCAGATGGCGCAGTCCCGTGAGCAAGTGGTGCTGCAGGGAGTGCTTGGGCGCCTGCAAGGCCTTCGCGGGATTAGCACCGATGTTTTGCGCAGTGGAGACCCGGTCAGCTTGCAGCACCAATTCCCCGAGGGTCCCAGCGTGCTCGTAGTGGTCGGCGAGCAGAAACAGCAATTGGCTCCACAATTCGGGGTAATCGCTGAGCCAGTCGAGCAGGGTGGGCGACAGGATCTGCGCATAGAGCAACCCCGCCGCGGCGCCGTGCAGCTTGTAATCGCGGCCTGGGTGGTAGCGGAAACGGTAGGGCTGGTTCAGCGGGCCGTACCAGGGATGCCAGCACTCACCGTTCTGGTACTCCACCTGCAGGTCGACGGCGATTTTGCCGATGTCATGGAGCAGGGCACCATAGGCAATCGCGGCGCTCCAGGCATCCGCTTGTGCAGCCTGATCTTCCGGCGCAGCACCGCTGGGAAGCAGATAGGATTGGCGTAGCTTCAGGCTGCAGGCCACGAGCTCCAATCCGTGATCGAGCATGCCCCCGGGATAGGCGTGATGATGGCTTTCGCTCGCCGGGAGTTGCTGTACGTAGCTGGCGTAGCGGCAGATGGGCTCCAGGTAGAGCCGATCAAACTGCGCTTCGGAGAGGGCCGTGTACTGCCAGATGCGTTCGAGCAGCTTTCTCCGATGATGAGCGGCGAGTAGAGATTCGGCCGACTGGGGGAGCATGAAGCCCTCGGCGATGGGCGTGGGGGCGGGCTCTGCCACCTTACCTTTTTGAAATGTTAGCCACCAGCGTTTCATCGCATGACCTGCTGTTCGTTCGGGAGGTCCTTTTGCCTTTTCGGATAGAGCTCTTACCCTTGCGCCCCTTTCCATTGACCGCCGTTACCCTTTACCGCCTTGGCCTTTTTTGCACGTGTGATAATCCGAAGCCAGGCACATCGGGATCGGCAGCCTATCGGAATAGCGGACCCTTTGTTCAGGGGGTAGACTGCCCGGCATGATTGCTAGAGCAGGGGCGCGGATGAAGTTGAGTGATGCGGTATTGGTCGTGTTACTGGCCGATCGGATTCATGGTACTGATGCGGCCATCCGGTCAGCGGCCAAACGTTGTGCGAAAAAGCTGCCCCGCAGCCAGCGTGATATCGTGTTCAAGATTGGGAACAGCGCAAACCCGCGGCAACTTGTGGCGCACCTGTGTCAGCACTTGTCTGATTGAGTAACCAGGCGAGGTCGTTTTAACCGGCGTCTCGTAAGAGCGCGTGCGCTTTAAGTAAACCCTCGGCTAAATCCGCAGTCTCAGTTATTATCCCAGCACTTGTCCCACAACTAGGAACACCATTCATGTCCAAACTTGCCGAGTTCAAAGCACTGGAAGCGCAACTGGCCGCACAGCTGCAACAGCTGGATGCCATGAAAAACGACTCCGGTTTGAAGCAGGAAATCGAGTTTGAACAGAAACTCAAAGCGTTGCTGGAAGAGTACGGCATGGGCCTGCGCCAGGTGATCAGCATTCTGGACCCGGCCAAGGGCTTGAGCGTACCGACCGCGAGTGCGTCCAGCAGCAGCCAGCGCAAGCCTCGCGAGGTGAAACGCTACAAGCATCCACAGAGCGGTGAGGTTGTGGAAACCAAGGGCGGCAACCACAAGATCCTCAAACAGTGGAAGCAGGAGCACGGCTCGGACACCGTTGAGAGCTGGGTGCAGTAATCACTGACTTACTGACAGCGGTATAAGTCGCGCTGCTGACAAAATAAAGGCCCCGGATAGGGGCCTTTTTGCTGGGTGAGTGAAATCACGCGGTGAGACGAGCTGGCGTATCCGTGGCTTGACCAGACTGCAAGGCCAACAGGTACTCAGAGGCTTCCCGGGCCTGACCACTGGCGCGGAAAATGGCTCGTTTGTCTTCCTTGAGTATCTTCAGCCAGGACGCTAGGTATTCCTCGTGACGCAACTCACCTGTGGTACCGGTGAGTGCGCAGAGAAACGCGGCGCCCATTTCTGCGACCAGCTCCTCGAAGGCATATGCTGTAGAGCCGAATGCATGCCCGCCGGTGATACCTTCACGGTTCAGACGAGTACGGTGGCCCGACCAGTGCGTCAGCTCATGCAGAGCCGTTGCATAGTAGCTGCCAACGTCTTCGAACTGCGCCTTCGTAGGTAGTTGGATCAGATCACGAATCGGCTGATAGAACGCATCATCGCTGTAGCGATGCTCGATGCGCGCACCGCTGGCGACCAGCAGTTGCTCGGCCGGTTCATGCTCGATGAAGGTCGCGGGGTCAGTGTGCTCGGTGGAGACTGGCTCCTCGTCAGGCAAGCCTTCGGTCTGCTCGATGTTGAACAGGCAGTGTGTGCGCAGGATCGCGAACTGCACCAATTTGATGTTGCCCTGCTCATCGCGAACGACTTGGCCGTCCTCGTCATGCGCCTCCTTGCTCATCGGTTTGTACAGTACCGCGAGGGTGGATTGCTCGCCCTTGCGCACATGGCCGCCAGCCTTGCGTGCCTGATTGAAGGTCAGCCAGCGATCCTGGGTGAACCCTCGCAGGCGGGCCTCGGCCCACAAGAGTGGAACGTTGATGCCGGCGTAAGGCCGCCGGGTAATGGCGTTGATGGGGAATGGGGAGTCAGCGCTCGAACCTGCGGTGGTCCAAGGTTTGATCCAAGGGATCACGCCCTGGCTGAGGGCACTGAGGATCTTGTTGGTGACGTCCAAGTAGATATCGGACATGGCGTTCTCCGGTCGTGAAGGGGGAACGCTGCCCGGCCGGGAAGGGTTCCCGGTGGGGGTAGAGGAGACTGCGACGGTGCTGAGTGGGTCAGAGGGCGGCGATGTCTACCGCGCGCTCATCAGGCAGTCGGACGGGCAAAAAAGCCGGGCCGCTGCGTGGTGTGACACGAGCCAGCTGAAGCTGCGGCAGATGGGCAATTTCTGAAGTGCCGTTGCTCAGCAGGTCGAGTTGCAGTGCTATGGGACGGTGCAGGGCAAGCGGTGCAGAGGTCAGCGCGCTATTGAGTAGTTCTGCCAAGCGCAGAGCGGACTGTCCAACCGGCTCCTCGCCTGTGGCAGGTTCAATGAACTGCCGCCAGACACCTGGGCTCAGCACAATGGCAGTGGAGAGGTGGTTCATCCTGGACATGGTGGCCTCCGGTTAGCAGATTCCGCGCCACCTTTCTGAGGTTTGATGTGGATTTGCCCGATCCGATCAACCCGCCGAGCAGGGGGCGTCCGTCCATTAAAACGCGCCTGAGCGTGAGGTCAATCTCCCATCCTGACCTCTTTTGAACGGCTCTATCCAGGGCGTTCCAAGGAAGACTATCGGCCTTGAATTCCTGACCAGTGGCGATCTCCACTCAGTCTGAACGTATTGTGTAATGCCTCCCGAAAGGTCCGCTAGGTGCCTCTCGGGAAGCGCGAAGTGCTAGCTTTTACGTTCAAGCTTTTTCCGCTGGATCAACCTCGGCGGCCAGGTACAGGTGGGTGGAGGTGGCCTCGACCACCAGCGATCCTGCAGTGCCGCGAAGGCTGGCGAGAACGGGATCATTGATGTCAAAGTACTCGGCAAAATCATCGCCGCCAAATTCATCGCGGGCGCGATTCCACCAGGTGTCGAAGTCGTCGACGCCAGGGTTGCAACCGGTGGCGTAGGCCACGCGTTTGCGCCCACCGCCATCTGGTTTGCTTTCGCCAACCTCTGACATGAGGTAGACGCCGTGGTCTTTGACCAATATCACTCTGCAACCGTTGATACCGGCCTCTGCTAACACGGCGTGAAGTTCAGTGCCTGTGAAACGCAGCATGATGAGATCCTCCAGAAGGTGCGGAGGAATGCCACCCATGCGGGAGAATTCCCAGCACTGGAATGGATTGGGTTTGGGGGCGTCGAAGACGCGGGCTCAATGAGCTATGGGGATAGGAAGGCGTTCATCACCGGGGAACGGTGACCATGCGAGCTGCCGAACGCGAATCGCATTTGGGGATAACCATCACAAACGTGACGTAGCCTCAAAGGTTACGGCTACCTGGGATGCTGGAAAACCAGCGATTGCACAATTGGTTTAACAAGCGAACCGACATGGCGTCAATGGTGTTTTTCGCACGGGTCGAGCGAACCAGTCCACTGAGCGCCACCGGTGATAATTCGCTACCCTCAGGTGATAAACGGTCATGGAAATCAGCGGCAGAAGAGTAAGCTAAAGCTTGGATCCAAGTTGGCTGTCACCAAATGGCCGCTAGCGAGATGACGGGAAAGGAGCCAATCAAATGTCGACTACAGCTTCTTCAACCTCCAGTCGGACCAGCATCGGCAAGCATTGCATACACGCTGCGGTTAGTGCTGGCCGGATGGTCAAGCGACTCGAAACGACGGTGCTGCACTCCAGTGCATTAGCTTCAGTGCCCTGCAAGTATCGGCAATTTGGCTTGCAGATTTTCAAGTTGCTCATTTTGCTTGCGGTTGCGTCAGTTGCGCTTTTCTTAGCGCTTGGGATGATTGCGCTTTGGACAATCGCAGCATTGCCAATAACTGCACCTGATAATGAGCCTGATATTTTCGAAGTGAGTCACCCTCGCCATCGTTTCAAGTATCCTGAAATGTATGACGACCACGGATCACTACGCTGATTTTTATTTGAGCTTTTGAATACCCCCGACAACTTGAGATGATCCTTTCCCAGCTTGAAGTTTGGCGCTTTCCGCGCCCTGAGTAAGCAAGCTTTGAACGTTGCTGCCAACGTTGTAACCAGCCCAGCTCATCGTGCCGAGGAAAAACATCGGCAGCACCACGAACATTGCGCCCATAACGTACTCGATCACCTGCGCGGTAACCGTCCCGTCCATGAATCCTGCCGTCGGTAATGACAAAAGCAGCTGGTCGGTGGCGGATACTTGGTTGTACAGCGTTTCCAGCATGCTCGAATCGATCCAGCGCGCAAGCTCCCACCAGAACGTCAGCATGTGCAAGGTGAACAGCGCGAACGTAATCGTCATGAGCGCCTTGAGCTGGTAAGTGCTGATCAGCAGCACCAGCGGCAAACTGATGATCGTGCCCATGATCAGGAAGGCTTGAACCATAGGTAGGGCTGCACGCAAGGCATTCATCGCCGGGAAGTTGCTGAAAGAACCCAGGGCCAGGCCGGTGTTGGTGGCCAGGTTGTTGAGCCCTTGCGTTAGTGAGCCCCCCTGGCACTGCTGCCGTAGTCCTGGAACACTTGCCCGGGTGCCATGCTCAATGACTGTTGCCGCGGGCTCACCAGCTCGCGCAAGGTAGCGTCTTCGATCTCGGTCGTGGTGCGCCCGGTCAGCCAGCCTCGCAGCTGCGCCATCAGTGACGGATCGACCTCGGCCACCAAGCGATCACGTAATCCGATGGTGCCATCGCTCCACCACTGCTTGCAGGTGGGATAACCAGCGCCGTTGTCGAGCTGGGGCAGTGAGGTGTCTCTCGTCTCGTCGTATGGCCAATCGAGCCTGGGCATTCGTGAGCGATCGGTATCGTAGTAGCCGGGTGTGTTGAGTAGGTAGGTCGAGCCTATCCAGGACGCGTCGTAGCTCTGGGATTCGTCCAAATCGGGCCGATTGGTAAACAGCCGCGAGCGCGAAAATCCGTAGCAGTCTCGGGTGAAATCGGCAACTTCCTGCAGCAACACCTGGTCGTTGATCCGCGAGCTGTCGATCTCCATGCGCATTGCACGGATGTCGGGTGCACACGGGATCGACGCCGTCGCCGCGGCGGTGATGCCTTTGCTCATGGCATGCACCAGGAACCACCACACGGGCACGTTCGCGGATTTTTCGCCGATGGTGTTGAAGGTTGCGCCCCAAGCCGTATCCGCAGGTTTGGCCATGGAAATCCCGCAGCGCTGGCTCGCCGCATCGTCAAAGCTCACGGAGGACAGGTTGAGCGGAAAGAACGGCATGCAGCCAAACAGAATGACCACGTAGCTCATCCACAGCCGGTTCTCGACGCGGGGGATCGACAACAGCCCCTTGTTGCCCTCGTCGGTACCCTGTTGGCGGGCCGACAGCCATTCCTGCAGGATGATCGCGCCGAACGGAGCGGCGAACAGCCCGGTGTCCGCCAAGGTGTTCCAGATGCCGTTATTGATGATCCAGGCCAGCAGCGAGAGGTAATACTCGAGGTAGCTGTTGGTGCTCATGTTCATGGGTGCACCTCACACGCGAGACAGTTCGACCAGGATGATCGAGCTCAAGCCGATCAAGCCCAGACGCTTCAGCCGTTGCTGATCTTCAGGCTTGGGCCGCCTGCGCGACGCTGCGGCCCACCCGGCGAACATCAGGGTGTACAAGAGCACGCGCCAGCACGCGAAATGAGGCGTGCTTGAGCGTGCTGTTTGGACCCAGTCAAGCTGGGTGGCGGACAGGTGCAGCGCCATCCAAGCAATCAGAAACATGGCCAACATGACGCCGAGGATCATCAGCACACGCGCGAGCGTGGACCTCACCGAAAACAAGATCATGGCGTGCTCCTCTCCTGTTCGGCTCGGCGCAAACGGTCCGGCTCCGGATCACGCTGATCGATGCTACGCGAGGCGTCGGCACCGCCGGCGTGGCGGTCGAGGACCAGGCTGGCGGTATTCGTGGCCAGCGACTGGCGCACCTGCAGCTCGGTTTGCAGCAAGCGGATCTCGCGCTCGAGGGTTTCTACGTTGCCGTTGAGGGCAGTGGTGGCGGGCTGGGTCGAGGCCACGTTAGGCTCGTGACGTCCGGCGAACAGCGTGCGCTGCAGCAGCATCGCCTTGTAGATCACGCTCGACAGCGCGGTTTCGCTGGCCAGGCGCCGGGCGAGCAAGTTTTGGTCGGGGTCGTCGCGTAGCCCCTCAATGACACCGCGAGAGACCTGCAGCAACGGGCTGGAGACTTTGCCGAGATTATCCGGGGTGGGTTGCTCGGCGCCTGAGACCATGCGTTGCAAACCTTCCAGGTTTTCCGTGTAGGCTTCCTGGATCAGCGGTGACAGGCCGGTACCGGCAGTCACGCGCAGCGTCTCGCAGTCGTCGCAGGTCTGCACCTCGGTTTCCCCGAGCACACGCGTCGCCCACTCGGAGGCCTCCTCGGGACTCGACCAGGCTTGGCAGATGGCGCCATTCTGGCAACCCGAACCAAGCGCTGAGGGATCCTCGACCGCCCGGTTGTGCAGCAGGTTGTAGCCGGCTTTGACGACGTCCGACGTCACCCGGATGGGTTGCTGGCCGTTGCCACCGGCTTTTTGCCCACCGACCCAACTGACGCCGTTGTTGCCGTTATTGGATTCGGTGTCTTTCACTGCCGTCACGGCGTCACCGCCGGACTGCTCGAGGTTGTGCTGCATCTCCTGGTTCTGCGCCAGCGCGCCCCAGCCGGCCTGGTCGACCTTGTCGGCCATCTTCGCCGCCATGGCCTGGCAGGTGAGCTTGGAGCGGTCGAAGTCGATCCGTCCCTGCAGAACACCATTGCTGAGCAGCTCATACAGCCCGGGATTGGCCCGCTGGATGATCATCGCCGGCAGCGACATCACCGCCTGCGTGGCGTTCTGGATAACGTTGCCCATGATCTGCTGGAAACCCTGGGTGGCGCCATTGAGCTGGTTTTGCAGAGTGTTCGAGAGGTTCATGTTTCCGCACATCATGTTGGCGCGCCAAGACATGCCCACGCCAAGGCCATTGGGTCGGTAGAGCGAGGAGGGTGCTCCTGCCGCCGAACCGCCGCCGATGGTGTACATCACCCGGTCGTCCAGCACCGGAGCCTGGTCACCAAGGTGGTAGCCGTTCTCGGCGGCGTGGCCCACGGCATAGACGAGGAAGCACAGCAAACCGAGCGAGAGGGTCTTCATCATTGGCCTCCGTCAAAATCGATGCTGAATAGGAAGGTCTGGCCCATGCGCTGGCAGCAGCGGTACGGACGCCACAGCGACCAGGCATAGGCGCCGTCGGCGCTCTGGATCGTTGGGCTGGGGAAGATGGCGCAGGTGCTTTGGATCACCGGCGTGAGCAATTGCCAGCGGTGGTTGTTGACGTTGTTCTCAATCACCGGCTGCGGCGGCCAGTAGCCGGGCGCGGGCATCGGCTGCAGCGGCAGGTAGACATGCGGCTGGCCTGCGCGGGTGATGAAGTCACTGGCGCGTTGAGTCATCACGGCAGCCGCTTTGAAATCGTCGGGCTGCACCAGAAAACCGTGGCGTGGGTAGACGCTACCCCACATGTCGCCGAGTGCCTGGTTGCCGATCTCGCGCATTCCCGGCACCAGCGCTTGCGGGTAGACAGACTCGGGAATGGCCTGGCGCCACGCCAGCGGGTCGAGCGTGCTGAGGTAGTAGGGCGCAAACGGCACGGCACCGCTTGGGCAGGCATAGCCGAACGTGTGTGCCAAGGCTGTCAGGGCAGCCCCCCGGGGTGCCCGATGCCGTCGACATTCTTGAACCGAGGCAGGTTATCGCGCTGCAGCGAAGGCGTGATGAGGTTGCCACCGCCTTGGGATGCTGACGTCGGCATCGACAGTGCCGACATCTCGCTCCAGGGGTTGGCGCCGGTGTCGGCGTAACTCGACACCACCAGCTCGGGAATGAAATGCCGGATCTTCGGCGAGGTGCGCACCGTGCAGCCGAACGGCGTGCACAGCAGCCAGTAGCAGATCCCGACGACCCGGTACTCTAGGCACTGCAGCGAAGTGACGGAGGCGATGATGGTCGGGGTGGTCAGTGCCAGGCACTGCTCGGTGGCGAGGAGCAGAACCGCCGCAGTGAAGGCACAACTTCGGCCAACCTTCCTGGGCATCGGTGATCTGCAGTGGGTGGAGGCGGTCACGTTCATGGGCAACGCTCAGCAGGTGGCAGCGGTGTGCATCCATGCGCCAAGTTTCAGCATCCCGGATCCGGCACTGGAGGAGGGGAGACAAACTGAGCCCGGGTTTATCGATTTCGTCTGGCGGCTGATCTGGCAGAGCTAGTCAGGCAAAATACCGAAAGAGTACAAATGTGCTCTTGTCAATTTTTTGCTGAACTAAGGGATTGCGAACAGTCCTGCCGGTATCGCTCACAACATGCCGCGCAGGCGATCGATCTCCGCCGCGATCTGCAGGGCGGCCTCCAGCTCGGACTGCTGGTGCTCCTCCATCAATCGCCAGCGTTGGGCTTTTTCCTCGGGCTCGGTCATGGCCAGTGCGAGGTACAGGCTCGGCGGCACCGCGCGGAACAGCGTTTCCAGGTTCTTCGACAGGACTACCCCCTCGGTGTACTTGCCCGAGGCCTTGCTCGCGGAGAGCAGCAGCGCTTTTTGCGCCGGCGTGAGTTTTTTGAAGCGGGCGATTTCCTCGATTTCCGCCGGCGGCATGTTCAGGCAGATCCACCACTCGATCATGTTGAGCATGGTCTGCGCCGCGTCGGGGAAGTCGGCCAGGTTCTGCGTGGCCAGCCAGAACCAGGCGCCCAGCTTGCGCCACATCTTCGTGCCCTTGACCACAAAGGGGGCGAGTAGCGGATTCTTGGTGATGATGTGGCCTTCGTCGGTGACCATGATGATCGGTCGCCCCAGATACTGATCGCGCTCGGCGATGTTGTTTACCGTGTTCATCAGGCTGATATAGCTGATCGACATCTGCGCCTCGTAACCCTCACGGGCGTAGGTGGCGAGGTCGACGATTGTCACATCGCTCTCTGGCCAGGGCGTGCCGGGCCGGTCAAACAGCGCGCCCTCAAATCCCTGGCAGAATAGGTCGATGGACTCGGCCATCTCCTGGGCGCGTTCGCGGCGTTTGTCAGGCAAATGGGCGTCACTGGCGACCTGGCGCAGGGCATCGCGGACATGCCGCGTCAGCACCTGTTGTTCGGCGGCTGCGCGGTGCTGGGCGGCATCGAGGATGCACTCGCGGATCAGGCTGCGATCCGCGCGGCTCAGGCGTGCCTCTTCCTTGGCTTCACCACCGGTGATCATCAGTCGTGCGGTGATCTCCAATTCGCCCAGCACATCGCGCTGCTCATCACTGTCCGGTGCGGGTTCATCCAGGTCTTCGGTCGACAAGCTGGCCACCTGGTCCGGGTGCTCGATCAGCCGACGAGCATCGGCGAACGGCGCCAGACTCAGGCCACTGCCAGGTTTGAGCTGGAGCTTGTTGACGGATAATCCGAGCGTGGCGAAATAGTCGCCCTGGAGGCCAAAGGAGTTGCCTGCTTCAACGATGAACAGCCGCGGCCGGTACACGGCCATGACCTGCATCAGGATTGAGACCAGGGTGGCCGACTTGCCAGCGCCGGTCGGTCCGAAAAGCAGCAGGTGGCCATTCATCGAGCGGTCGAAACGTGACAATGGGTCAAACGACAGCGGTGCACCCCCACGGTTGAAGAACGTGATGCCCGGGTTGCCGGTACCGATGCTGCGGCCCCAAAGCGGCAGCAGGTTGGCGACATGCTGGGCAAACAACAGCCGGGTGTACCAGTTGCGCGTGTCGCGGGCCGGGTTGTAGACCATCGGCAGCCAGCGCAGGTAGCTGTTGCACGCCGCCACTTCATCGCCCTCGCGCACCGGCTGCAGGCCGGCACCGAGCAGGACGTTGGCGGCCTGAACCGAGCGCTGGCGCAGCTGTTGTTCATCCGCACCGCGCAAGTACACTGCCAATGTGCCGCGGTACAGCTTGTGCTGGCGCCCGATCAACGCGCGCGCTTCTTCCACGTCTTGGCGGGTCTGGGTGGAGGCGAGATTCTCGCCGATGGCTTTACGTGCCAGGCGGTTGAGCTGCTCTTCGAGCACATCCTGGGGCGTGATCACCAGGGTCAGACTCATCACCGCCTGCTCAGGTAATTGATCGAACAAGGCGTTCAACGCCTCGCCCTTGCGCGTTTCGCCGGTCAGCTGGCCGATATGCGGCGGCCTGCGCAGCTTGTCGACCACCATCACCGCATGGGGCTGTTGATCGAAGTACCAGAGGCCCTGTTCGCTATCGGAGCGCGGCTCCTGGAAGAACAGCCGTTCGGCAAAATCGTGGTCGAATGGCAGCGGCAGCTCCTCGTCGTCGTCCGTCTCCGGATAGGGCACGCGTCGATAGAACGCCGAGGGGGACTCGTCGGTGAGGGTTGGAGACGGGTTGAACCAGGGCAGTAACCAGGTGTAGAAGTCGCGGCCGGTCAACCGGCGAGGGTTGACCCCGCAGGCCTGCAGTGAGGCCACCAGGCGGTCGCAGCTGCGGGTCAGCAGCTGAGTCGGGCTCTGCCCGTCTTCGTCACCCTGGTCCCCGAGCCAGCGGTAGACTACCAGGCGAATCCGCCGGTTGCTGCCGCGCCAGGGCAGGTGGGACACGACATGGTCGTCGAACAGCCCGCCTGGTTTAGCGATGACGTCGAGGTGACGCTGCATCGAAGCGAGGAAGGCTTGGGTAAACGGTGTGCCGCGAGCTCTCGGCGCGATATAGCGCTCCAGGCGTTCGAGGTACGGGGCAAAGTCACTGTCGTCCTGGCAGAAGAACTGCACCACCCAGGGCGCCTGGTCCAGTTCGTCGAAGCTGTCCTGCAGCGCATCTTCCAGGGCGTCGCGGGCCGCCATCAACCACTCGGGCTCACGGCCCTCGGTACCGATCGGCTGCAGCTCGAACACCGCGCCCACCGAGCGGTTGTCGTCGAGCAGAAAGCACTGCTCGTCCTCGAGGTATTCGACCCAGGGTAGGTGATCAGCAAAGCTGGGATTGTGGGCATACTGGGCGGCCTCGTCGGCACGCGTCGCGCGCCGGCGCTGTGCACCGCGCCAGGGCTTCCAGCGTGGCGGGTCGCGACTTGCGTCATCGGCCATCACAGATCGTCCAGGCGTTCGCCGGGCAGTGCGTACTGGACCTTCTCGTACAGCGGGAACACCGTCGAGTAGCCTGGTACCGGGGTCTGCTGGGTACCGGCCAGGTGCGGGTACACGTACATGATCAGGTCCGGGTTGGGCAGGCGCGGGAACTGGGCGCGGATTTCGTTGGCAACCGTTCGCGTGTAAGCGCTTTGGTTGCCTATCAGGCGTTCAGGGTCGAGCACCGGACGGCGCAATTCGCCACGCGCTTCCTGCAATTGCTGCTGGGAACCGACGGAGCCACCGCCGTTCCAGATGTCCAGCATGGTTTGATCGCCGTGGGGCAGCATTTCCTCCTTGCTGGTGGAGCAGCCGCTCAGGTGCAGGGCGAGCAGCAGACTAATCCAGATCCAGTACCGAAACGGATGGGCTTTCATGGTTCACTCTCCGGCCTTTCGGCTCGTAGTCGATGCTGATCTCGTGATCCAGGTGCAGCGCTACCTTGGCCCCGGGCGGCACGTAGATGGCGGCAAAAGCTTCGCCATAGAGCTTGTTGATCCACTCACGGATATCGCCAATGCCACCGCTGATGACTGAGTTCAGCGCACTGTTGCCGCTGTTCTGGGTCAAGCCCAAGCTGCCGCCGGCCGAGTTGATGAACGAGGTGTTGGTCTGCTCGCTGCCCAGGGCCGCAGCGAAGCCGGCACCGGCCGCGGTGATCAGGCTCTGGCTGCCCAGGTATTGCTGGGCGTTGGAGCGGCGCTCCCCGGAGATGCAGGGAATGCCGTAGGGATCGGAGATGTAGCCCAACCCGCCGCGGGTCTTCTCGGTGTCCGAGGTCTGGGCGCTGCTGCGATTGCGGCTGACGACCTTCTGCGGCTGTGGCACCGTGCGGACGGTCCCGTCGCTGAAGACAAAGGTGATCGACTCGACCTGGCCGCGCACGCAGGACAACGTCCAGTCGCCGGCAGCGGTGCCGCTCATGACCGCGCCGACCACATCCGGCAGGTCGATGCCGTTGGCGGTGAGGTTGTCCGGGCCCACCAGCACCTTGAACGGATAAGGGTCGTTCACGGTGCCGTCCACCGGCACCCGGCCAATCAGAGCGGTCATGGCGATCGAGCCCATTAGTGTCGAGTTTTCAGGGAGGGTGTAAACAGGCTTGGCGCCCTCGGCGCGGTCCTGAGTGTTCTCCAAATCACGCTCGCCTTTGGCGACGGCACGCAAACGGTCCTGGCCACGGTCGATGGCGTTGTTGTCCAGGCCGTGCAGGTCCTTGAACGTCGACGTCAGCGATGACAGCGGACCGTCTGCTTTGCCGGCGTCGTCCTGGCCGGCGCGCGCAGTCGACGGTTCAATCCACTGTACTGCGTCAGGCGCTGAATGCGCACCAGAAAACTGTTGCTCGTCGCCTGGCTCAAGACCAAAGCCTGCGGGCACATCCGACTTCGCGGCCGGCTTGCTGGTGAGCTGGTCCTTGAGCCTGGACAGCAGGCCCTGTGTTTCGCGGTGCTGCTGTTCGGCCTTCTGCCGTGCATCGTTGGCCTGCTGGCGCTGTTCGGTGACTTGCTGGGTGACGCTGCTCAAGGTGCTCTGAATGCGCGTGTCGATATTGCCTTCGCGAGAGCGCAACCGGTTGTTCTCGGTTTGTAGCGCATCATTGCCTTTCTTCAGCGTCTGCATCTCGCTGCGCATCGCTTTGACCTGGCCGATCAGCGTGGCCACGGTGTCGCGCGGGGTATCGCCCGCGATGCCCAGGGCCTTGGCTTGTTCCGCACTGAGTGTGGTCTTGTCCGGATCGTGCGCGGTCTGGCTTTCCGGCGAGGCCATCCAGGATCTGCCGATGATCAGCACGACGCCCAGCAGGACCCCGGGTACCAACCACTTCAGCAGGCTGTTAGCTTTCATGATCGGCAGCCTCCTGTGTGGGCGGGGGCAACAGCAGCGCGTGCTTCAGGTCGCTTCCGCGGGTGACGAGGTAGGCCACGGTGGTGTCTTCAGGTGTGCCAGCGAGGCCAAGATCTGCGTGCTGGAATGTCGCAGCGTACAGCGTCGCCTGCAGGTGACGCGGGTCCAGCGCGACCTTGCCGGGGCCGCGGTTCACAATCTTTACCGCCGTTACCCAGTAATCACCCAACCGCCACGCAGCAAGCGCCTTGATCGAAACCCGCTCGGTGGGCAGCAAGGTGCTGAATGCGATGGAGTCGGTCAGCGGCACACGCCTTACGCCAGGCAATGGCGCCACGGTACGCAGAGGCGCATAGAGGTTCTGCGCGGCATACCGGGTAAGCACCACCGGTACCGGCGTCGCCACGGGTGCTGCATCCTTCTCGGTCTTCGTGTCCGGAGCTTGGGTCTGGGCCACGATCTTGACCGGTTCCAGCGCCTCGCTGCCCTCAAGCGCCTCGATATCGATCAGGATGATGTCGCCCGTCTTTACCGACTGCAGCTGCAGCCGGGTAGGGGGAAGCGCTTCGGCGGCGCGCAGATACACCGTACCAGAGACGGATTGCACGCGCAGCTTGCTGGCGATCGCACTGGGCAGTCCAACGCGAACGTCTTCGTCCAGCATCAAGACCCGCTCTTGGCCCACTGTGAGCGGAACGGCCAAGGGTAGGCGGTCCCAGTATTTGACCTCGACGGCGCCGACCGCTGAACACCAGCCGCTGGCCATCACTAGAATCGGGATCAAGACACGCATCATCACGCACCTCCCGGCAGCGTCAGCTTCTGCGGTGTGCCTTCGTAGCAGTCCAGCGCCAGGCCCCACTTATTACGTTCTGGGTCGACGTCGAAGCGCACCACCCGCAGCGGATAGCGCACGACCACGCGTTTTACCGGCTCGGCGGCGTAGTACTCGTCGGCGTTGAGGTCGAGCTTGACCAGCCAGCTGTGCTTATCCAGCTGCTTCACACGAAGATCGGGGTCGTCGCTGTAGCCGCGGCCCAGCACCTCATACACTCCACGCACCCGGCCCCGCAGTTCGCCGGCGGCCTTGCGAAATTCGAAGTCGCCGTCGAAGAAGGTCTTGCACGCTGGCGTCAGGTAGGGCTGCAGAGCAAAGATGGCGCGGTGGTAGTCGACCTCACCGTCGGTGGGCCAGCGGTTGAGTTGGCCGAAGATGTACAGGGCGAAGGCGTAGATGTTCTCGGGCGGCACATCCCACCACTTGCGCGTGCTGCCGGAGCGCAGATCAGGCGGTACATGAATGGTGAGCTCGGAGGGCGTGGCCTGCCAGCCGTACCAGAGCCCGCAGCACAGCAGTGCTAGGATTGCCACGGCGAGGCGCAGGCTGAAAATATGCGCCTGCTGCGCATCCACCTTGTTGCGGAAGCGGCTCATGGGTTGGCCCTCCTATGCCGGCGAGTCCGGCGCACGGTCCACGGCCCCGAATGCAGGATCAGTTGGTGCGAACCGATGCCCCAGTGCACCGCCAAGTGCCACTGCAGGCGCCGGTACAACCAAGTTTCCGGGCGGGCGCGCTTGGCCCGGCGCAGCAGCTTGCCGCCACCAAGCAACACCAACGTCATGCACAAGAACATGCAGGTGGGTAGAGTCGCGATGGAGGCGGTGGCCACCGCCAGCGGCGCACCGAGAATCACGCCCAGCGCGGCACCGACGATCAATGCGACCCACATCTCATCATTGGTGAGGCCGCGCAGTACGGCCGGGTCGCGGTTGAGGCGTTCCGGCAGGAAGGCCAGTGTGCCGTCAGGCAGCATGGCAGGGATGTCGGACATGATGGCCTCACAGAATCGTCGCGGCTTTGGTGAGGAACCACAGGATCACCACCACCAGCAGCGCGCCGACGCCGACTACGGCGCCGAGGTCCTTCCAGGTCTTGCGCTGGTTCTGCACGTCGGCGTAGACCGTGAGCGAATGCCAGGCCACGCCGAGAAAGGCGAGGGTGGCGATCAACAGGCCGAGCAGGATGCCGCCGTCGTAGGCGTAGTTCTTGATGGTGTCGATCAAGCCCGAGCCCTCGCCGCGAGAGGGTGCCTCCATAGTGGGCAGGTCAGCCCAGGCAGATGTCGAGCTCAGCAAAACCAGACCGCCGAACAGGGCTTTTGAACAGGAATCCCTCAGCAGGATGAGCGTGCGGTGGCAATGGTGGGAGAGTTTCATGGCAAGGTCTCCGGGTTACGACAGCATGAAAAACATCAGCACGATCAGGGCGAGGGCTAGGCGCAGCGTGCTTCCGCCGAGCGCGCCAAAATTGAGGTTGCCGGCCGCCCAGCCGCGGTAGCCGGTCCACAGGGCCCAACTGCACCAGAGCAACGCGAGCACCAACACCGAGGAGCGCCACAGCACCGAACTGAGCTGCGGGGTGAACCCGGCAACGGCGGAGAATGCGCTGAGTTGGGCGTCAGTCATGCTCATTGGACGGGCTCAAGCGGGGCGTGGCAGCACTATAATCACCGGCTAGCTCGACCAGATCGGCCGGTTGCGCGCGGGAGGGTGACAGGTATCGGTGGATGCCTTGACTAACAAGCTCAAGGTCCGCAGCAAACCTTGTGTAATCAAAGCTATAACGGGATCCAGCTGTATCGACTGAGCCGTTGCTTGCGCGATTGGCCAATTGCCCCATAGCAGTAATCTGCCGCTGTACAAGGCCCAAATCCGATCGCTCGCGAACATCTTGGGCCGCGACACCTAATGACACAAAAAAAGAGATGAGCAGTGAGTAGGGAGTGAGGTTCATGGCAAGATCCAGAAGGCTATCTGGGGCTCACTGTAATAAGTTGGCCAGCATTTGGCATGAGTCAAAAGGATTGGCGGACCATCAATTTAAAGGATTTTGAGGTTCGGCGGGGAGGCTTTGATTTGGCTATGTTAGAAGGCGTAGGGTTATGCGAAGACAGCACCGTCGTGGTTGTAATTACCGGTCGTTGAATTGTACAGGGTTAGTTGCGAACTAAGTTGATGGGTAACCGCTGCGGCCCGAAAAGTGTTGTGAAGGACTGCAGCAGTTCTATTGTTTTTTAAATTGTTGATAGCGGTACGATGCACTTGCCTTCGAGATGGATGTATTTGAACTTGACACCCTCGGTAGATTCTTTAAAAACCGCATCTAGGTCATCGAAGGATGCTGCAACGATGGCTTGGAAATTTGTCTGATTTGCTAGCATCCGAAAAAGCGCTTGCTGGCTTTTAGTAGCCATCGAGTGTTGTCCGGGTTCATCCATCATGATAAAGCCGGGATGATTTCCCGGGATGTCCCTACTTGAAGCCGTCTGATAGAGAGCCATGATGTAGCTCCATATAAGTCTCACGAAATCACTTGCGCTGGAGTTTTGAGCCATGTTTCCATTGCGCGCTGCCTGTGCTTTGGTTTTTGCATCGCTGGGAGAGTCCACAATTTCTCGAAGTTCTAACCGAGATAGCTGAGGTAGAAGGGTGTCTTCGTTGAATACGATGTCCTCAATTTCCGCGCTAAGATAATCGAATTCACCGGCATTGCCGCGAAAGTGCTGCGAAAATCGTCGGATGCGTTTCTTATCTTCATCCGTATACCGGTCTTTGGGCAGATTTTTTCTGTTGTTTTGGTTGGTCTTGAACTCGAGTGAGAGCTTATGTAGTACTGTAATGGCATCTTCGAGTTGGTCGGAGAATTCTTCTAGTTTTTCGATCTCCCACTCGACCAAGACTTGCTTTTTAACGGCGGCTTGGGAGACGGCGCTTCCTCTGGTTGCATCTCTTCGCAAGGAGTTAAGTATGGATCGCTCTTTTTCTAACTGTGCCGCAAGGTTTTGGCATATTATTTCTGCGTCGCGAATTTTTAACTCAATGCCTGCTTCTTGTTTGGCAAGCATCTTTGCTTGGCTTTCTAGGTAGTAGATATTAGTATCAATATCCATCGCCGTTCCGGTGAGGTTTATGCTCACCAATGAGTCTTCGATGTGCTGATGGCATGTTGGGCAAGAGTCTTCTGCAGTATGTATGTGTTTACTTGCGCCATATTCTCGTAGCTTTTTCGTGGTTTTGTTTCGAGTTAGTTCTTCTTGGGTTTGTTGCTTGATTTGGATGTGAGCGCTAAGAGTTGAATTGTAGATTGTTAGGTTGCTGAGAGACGTTTCGTAGTCGGCTGCTAGTTTGGTTACTGTGGATGTTTGCTTTTGTAGTTCTTCGGAAATTAGAGATCCAGTTGAGCCGTTCTCTGGATTTATTGCTAGATCTAGGTCCTTATATTTTTTCTTCAGTGAGGCGATAGTTGTGTACAGGTTAGATTGCTCTCCGTCCGCTATTCGTAATGCTTCAACCTTGTTCTGATCGAAGTCAGATGTTATGCGTGTTGATAGTCCAGTTAGGCTTAATCTAAGAAGAGAGGCTTGCGATGAGATCTCTTTCTGCTTTGAGGTCCAGTCGTTATGAAGCTTGACTGATTCCAGATCAAGCTCCATACGCTTCGATTCTTGCTCAAACACCCCTAGGCCGAGCAGAAACTCTACAACTCGTACGCGAGCATTACTCACGCTGTAATAGGGGATGTTGGCGATGTAGTCTGTCCAGCCGCGCTTTTGCTCTATAGCTAATGCCGCGAAGATCGCCTGGAGGTATAGCTTTACTTGCTTTCCGTTAGAGTCATGAACTTTGGGCAGCTGAAGACCAAGGAAGCTCTCAAGATAAGTAAAAAATCCTTCTTTATAAACGGCGCTGTAGTTGTCGTGGATGAATTTATAGCTTACTTGCTTCGTATAGCTCTCAGGGGAGGCTACCTCTGACACCTCGGCCAATTTTGTATTATGATTTGCGCTTTTGATCCATCGTCTGATAGTGCTAACTCTTCCTTGGCGATTTTCAATCTCAATGGTGACATAAGACTCTGATATTGCATGCTTCTTTTCGTCATGAATTACATAGTCTCGGACAGCATAGGAAAGTGCGGCTTCCCCTTTGCCGCCTACAAGCTCCTCCATTCCGAGTGAGTATAGTAGGCAATTTACAATCGTGCTCTTCCCAGAGGAGTTTGAGCCCCGAATGATATTCAGTCCCTTTTGGAAGTCTGTAGAAAAACCAAAATGCCCGCCTGAGCAGATGATGTTTATGCAGAAAGACTTGATGTACATGCTTTATTCCCAATCCCTGGCTGTTTTTGCGACCATTTTCTCTGTAAGTTTTTTACCGATTTTGTCTAGTTGAGCCTTTTCAGTTGATAGAAATTTTGGGTCGCTAGCAATTTCTGATAAAAATTCTTGCCCTGCTGGTAGGATTACAATCCCAGTTTCATCTGATTTGAGAATGTCTTCTTCTGAGGCTATTTGAAGGGCTACAGCCAGTGCTGGGTCAAATCCCCAGACCGGTATCGAAAGTTGCTTGTTTTGCGTTGCAGCCTTCAGGTCCTCAATTCGAGAGTCTTTTTTTAAGGCCCAGTTGATTAGATGTAGCTTTAATAGGCTGCATTTTTGTGCGCGGCCGCAAGTGTCGATGATAAGTAAGCACTGGGCAATTTTGTACAGTGGCCTATGTTCTGCTAGAACCGGGGCGGGGCGCGACGTAAATTTTAGTGTGGCCATTTTAGTTACTCGCTATAGTCAAGCTGACAAGCGCCCAGCCAGTATGATATTTCATTGGCTACAATCTTTGATGCTAGTGCGTAATCTACGGATGGACTTGTTTCTCGTATTAGGAGCTCTGTAAGCTCACTGCGAATTTTTTCAGTCAATACGTCCGGTGTGGCGTTAAGGGTGTCTGACCATTCTGCTACATGTTGATGAAAGGCAGAAAGTAATCTTTTTACTTTTTGATATATTAGCGGGGATGCCTTGTTCAGTTCGTCATGAAATTTGTTATATCTAAGGAAGCCGTCCAGGGTGGATGAATACAAACGCTCGACTTTAGACTTGTGAGCAGAGTTCTCCATGTCAAACTCGACCTTGCGAAAGCCTGCTGCGACCCTGGCAATCGTCTTTCGCAAGATGTTTTCTTCGTAATCAATGCTCTCAGTGTCTGGGAACGGCAGGTCGAGAGTTATTCCTGGGATGTGGAGTGCCTTACCCTGCATTGCTTGGAAACTATGAATGTCTTTTTCATAGTGCTCAGCAGTGTGTAGGTCGATTCTGAAATCAGGGCTTAAGATCGATAGATTCCAGCTTCTGGCTTCTATTTCTTTACTCTTTGCGTGTTTTAATAACTTGTTGTCTGAGATTTCTGGGGTTACAAAACACCAGTTTTTAATCAGGGTGCCACCAAGGCGTGAAGCTAATTCTGCTTCGTTTAATTTTAACTTGCTTATATCTTTGGTGATTTTGTTACGCTGCTTGATATATAGCCTATCGGGGTTGTAGTGTTTGTCTGGGCAGTAGCATTGAAATGCTATGCCGCTTGCTACATAGCCTTCAATACCAAAATCACCTGGAGACGTAGGCATCTCGAAGTAGCCTTCTCCTCCATGCCGATCCTTGAAAATTCGCTGTAAAAGCGACTCCCAAGACTTCCCGTCAAATAGGCCGAACCTAGATTGGAACATCTGGTTTTGACTCCATTCCTTTGCGCTTCCTGGCCCAGTAAGTTTCTGGGACGATGTGGTAATGGCAGGATACTCATAAGCCCAAGCTTGCGCTAGCAATTGGCTACTATGCGGTGCGTGTAGGCAGAGAGCAACGCTGCAGGACCAGGCGACCGGTACGGTCGTAGTGAGTCGAGCTCGCACAATCAACTGTCAAAGGTATTTTTTGAACGTGGTAGCAGTAATGCCGACCATGCAACCGAGCAGCGTGGCGCACGGCAGCAGCACCCAGATGGGATTGATGGACCACGGCAGTGAGAGGTAGATCACCCAAGGGCTGATCATCAGCGGTAGCAAAGTCCGCCGCGCTCGGTGATAGACAAAGCTGCTTTCGCGGTCTGCGCTGAACTTGCGAAGGTCGCGACGCATCAACCCATCGACCGCGCCGGTGATAACGGCCACCAGGAATAGGGGCATGGCCAGGGTGAGGACGGCCAGGCGCACGACGAAGGTGAAAACGGTGAACAGGGCAGCCAATAGGTAGTCCTGCACCACAACGTACGCTTGAGCAAACTGGCCCTGCACCGACATTTCGTGACTTAAGAGCTTCAGCTGAGTATCTGAGAGCGCCCAGCCAGAGCGAACCACGATCCATTCGTTCAGGTGCTGAAGGACTTTATCAGTGGCTTGCGCGGGTTCATCCACGAACAGCGAGTTTTTGAAGTGATCGCTGAGCCATCCCAACTCACTGAGCCACATGGCATGGCTGTGATGCCAGCCCTGCTCGGGCCAGAACCACAACATGCCCGCGAACTCCAGGACGATGGAGAAGATCAGCGAAGCGAACAGCAATCCGAGCAGCCTCAGACAAAGCTCAAGCGTGCCGAGAATCAGCCCCGGACGTCGTTGCGCAGGAGGCTGGCTGGCGGGAGTGTTCGGCATGAGGTCTCCGTAGTACGTCGCTTACAGCGCGTGCCTGCGCCCTGGAGGAGGCATCTCGGGATCGAAGTCGGCCGTGGGTGCACCTCCCGCGCTACTCCACCAACTTCCCGCATTGGCGTTGTACGATTCGCGCATGCGCGCAGCCAGGGTCTGCAGATCCGCAGGCATCGCATCGTCGCTGGCTGGCTTCGGTAGTGGCATGCGCACCTTCCACAGTTGCCCCCCTTCCTGAAACGAGAACATCTGCCCCTTGGGCAAGGCGATAATGTGCGCAGGTTCGATCAGCGGTACGGCAGTGGTCGTGACCCGATCCTGCGAGGACGAGGTGAAGTCAGTACGGGCATCAGGATCGGCGGTATCCGTCGCCCCGGAGACCAAGGTGCGCGTCTGCACGTTGACCTTGGGCAACTGGTTGGTCAGCAGTTCAGCCGTCGCGCTTTCCCGCACGCGCAGCATCTGCAGAGTGTTGAAGTTGCCGATGACCTGGCCGGCCTTGGCCCGGCTGCCGATGCGCGCCTCGATATCGCTCAAGGTCTGGGTGTAGGCGGTGACCTGGATACCGGCACCGCCGCCCTTGTTGATTAGTGGGATGAACTCGTCGCCCATCAACTCGTTGAACTCGTCGGCGTGCAGGTTGATCGGTACCTTGTCCGCTGCGCTGGAGGAGCCTGGCAGGCCGTGGTCGATGCCATGCTTGTAGATGTGGCCGGCGACGGAGACCAGGTCGGCGAACATCGAATTACCGACGGCGGCGGCCACTTCTGCATCCGACAACGCGTCCAGGCCGACGTAGACGATGCCGCGTTTGCGGATGACCTGCAGCCAGTCGAAGATCGGCCGCGGGTCGTCCAGGTCGGAATAGTTCGGGGCCAGCAGTTGCGCGGTCTTACCGCTGGTGAGCTTTTCCAGCAGTGGCAGCAGCGAGGCCACGATCTTGTCGAAGTAGGTGCGGTCGTAGCGCACGGCTGAGCGCAGGCCGTCCATGACGGGGTCGACGATGCGCTTGGCGGTCAGGTACTGCTCGATGGCAACGACGCGCTTTTCCCGGCCAACCATATGCCGCGGAATGTTCTTCTCGTTCAAGCGGCCTTCGATCTGCACGATCGCTTCCCAGGCCTGTGGATCATGCCTGGCGAAGAAGTGCTGGGCATACTCAATGAACAGCGCGTCGATGTTTACCACATGGCGCTGGATCTGCAGGTAGTCTGGGCGCCGGCCGAGCTCGATCAGCGCCCGAGCGATGATGTTGACAAAGCGCCAGGCGAACTCGCGAAACGCCGCCGAGTTACCTTCACCGCTCAACTGGCCGGCGATCCGCGTGGCGACTTCCGAAATGCGCCCGAAGCGGCCGATGGCGTTGTAGCGTGCGGAGATCTCCGGCCAGCCCAGATGGAACACATAGAACTCGTGCTCACGCCCGGCGCGGCGCGCCTCGACGTACATGCGCTTGAGCAGGTCGGCATCGCCCTTGGGGTCGAAAACGATGACCACTTCCCGGCTTGGGCGGTGGATGTCCTGAGTGATATACACCTCGGCCAGGCGCGTCTTGCCGACCCGTGTGGTTCCCAGCACCAGGGTATGGCCGACCCGTTCGCCGAGCGGCAGGCTGGCTTCCTGTTCCTTCGGCTCGACGCCGTGCAGCAATGGCGAGCCACCCACCGGCGGTAAAGGACGCACCGGATTGAACGGGCTGTCCCAGGAGGTCAGGCGAGGCAGCAGAGACAGCACCTGCGGAGCCTTCTCAAGCAGCTGTTCCATCCGTCGAGCCCACTGGTGGGCAGCGGACTGGTTGACATAGTGGGCCAGCGCCGGATCCTGAGCTTCGAGCAGGCGCTGCGTGTGCAGGCGAGTCCAGCGGAAGCCGCGGCCCATGAACAGGCGCTTGCTGCTCACTGGAATCTGCCGGCTGGTCAGCGAATAGCGCGGCAGGCGGCGGATGTTGCGCCGGTAGCGCAGAACGATCCGCGCCTCATTGAGTCGCTTCAGGCCAAACGCGGTGTACGCCAGGGCCATGCCTGTCCCCACCTCGGGCGACAGAGCCACGGCCCAGGGCGAGTGCAGGCACAGCGCACCGGCGCCGGCGCAGATGCCCACGGTGTACAGTTCCACCGCTGGGCGCAGCAGGGATTCCATCGCGTGCTCGCCCATGAAGTGCCCTCACTGTTCCAGGCCGGTGGGCGTGATCAGCACCGGGTAGTGCTCCAGCTCCAACCGCTCGGCGATGTCGTCACCACTGACTGGCCAGATATTCAGCCCAGGCGCTGCCGTCTGGATGCGACGCAGCGCCTGCACATCGTCTACCTCGACCGCTAATCCGTTGGCACCTATGTCTTGCAGCGCCTGAGCGTGCCGCGACAGCCACGCCAGGGAAGTGGTGTCCTGCCCAACCAGGAACAACGGCGTCATACTGGGCAGGCTCAACGTCCTGGGCTGCACGGCGCCAGGAGAGAGTCGAGCGCTGCGCACTGGCAGCACCCAATTCAGCGTGGTGGGAGCGGGTAGACTGCCGGACTCAGCGCTCGCGGTCAGCACCATCCAGGTGCAGAGGGCCAGGGCCACTAAGCGCAAACTGCTCATGGCTGTGTCCGTCCGGGTGCCGTCGCGACGGGCTGGACGCGCTGCCAGTGACGGTTGAACTGACGGCGATAGCGCGCTGCAGGAGGACCACCGGCAGGCCGGTGATAGCGGCCGGCGGCGACAACCCAGTCACCGGTGTCGGCATAGTGTGCGCGCAACAGCTCGGCAGTGACGGCGAGGTTGGTGCGGGGATCGAGGGCATCGCAGGCGCTGGAGTAGCGGTCAGGGTGATAACCCAGGTTGGTTTGTCCCAGCCCGACATCAATGCGCTTGGGATCGTGATGGCTGAGCGCTTCCCTCAGCGCAACACACGCTTCGTCGCGCCGGGCAAACCGCAGCGGTGATCCCGCGACATTCAAGGTCCAGGGCCAGGGCATGAGCTGCCCGCGCAGCGGCGTACCACTTTCCTGCAGGGCGATGGCGAACAGCACCGAGGCGGGAATACCGGCGCGCGCGGCAGCCAATTGATACGCCGGCGGCGGCAAAGCACCTGCGTGAGCGGCGGTGGCGCCGACCATCGCCAGGGCGAGAATCAGTCGATGCGCTGCCATTTTCCGTCCACCTGCTGATAGCGGGCTGGCAGGGGCCGGCTGGCACCCAATGCAAACCAGCGGCCACGGTCATGGTTCAAGGTGACCTGGCCGCCGCTGACCTGGGCGGCAGTGACGCCTGCGCTCTGCGCCCATTGGCGCAGTCGCGCGTCGTTGCTTTGGCTGCCGACCAGGTACACATCCAGCCGCGCACCGGCCTGTAGCCATTGCTGGAGGCTGGTCACACAGGCGGCGCAGTGCTCTTCCACGAAAAGCGCTGTGCGGCTGCTGCTCGAAGGGCCGGCCTCGTCGTTCATCCCCTGCACCGGCTGCAGACCCGGAAACAGCCGCGCCCAGGCCGCGGTGTAGGCTTTCTGGTAGGCCAGTTCGCGCTCGGCACGCCTGGCTTCCAGGCGAACCTGCAGCTCGGCATAACGCTGCCGGTCCTGATCCGAGTTGGCCTCCACACCCAGGGTGGTGAGCGGGTCAAGTTGCGGCGACCAGTAATGGCGGGGGCCGGTCTGCAGGCGCTCAAAGGTGGCCCATTCGTCATCTGTCAGACCCCAGGCCTTGGCCTGGTCTGCGGCAGACGCCTGCCGTGCCAGCGGCGACTGCTCGCTAAACTGCACCTGAGCGTCGACATGCTTGGCGACACTCGAGCCCTGGTCGGCGAACACGTAAGCCGGCAATAGGATGAGCGCAACCGCGGAGAACCTATACACGCTCACCTCCTCACGGGATGGGCAGGATGCGATCGCCATGGCCCGGGACATGGAACACGGCCTGGCCCTCGCGAATCGCCAGCAGTTGCCAGCCGTTCAAGCTGTCACCGGGCTGGAGCAGGTGCACGGTGGACAGTGCGTGGGCGCCGGCAGGCAGAGCGGCAACGAACATGACGCTGCCGCGGGTCTCGATACCCTGCAGAGTGAAGGGCGGCTGCGGCGCCTTGGCTTTTGATTGATCGCTGAGGGGGGACGTTGGGGGCGAAGCGGCGATCGGCACCTTCGGGGCGGTCGACAGTTTTTCGAGTGCCGCTTCTGCCGCGCCCATGCGTTGCGCCAGGGTGGTCAGATCGGCGCTGCTCGGTCCTGGCGGTAGCGCTTGCAGGACCCTGACGGAAGCCGTCAACTCGTCGAGTTGCTGGCCAAGCGTTGCCTGCGCAGTAGCGTGCTGGTGCTGGGAGTCTTCCAAGGTCGCGACTTGTGGTGCCAGCGTGGCGAGTTTGGTGCGCAATTCCCCCATATCGCGGCGTAGTGACGGGCCAGGGTCCGCCGGCGCATTGCGTGCAGCGGTCTGCAGGTCAGCCAGTTGCTGATGCTGGTTGTAGCTTGCAGCCGCGAGGACGGCAGCACCCAGGCACAGGGCGCCGATCACCAAGGCCTGAAAATGGTGAACCTTCATGGTGCGGTCTCCAGTGTCGAGAAGGGTGGCTCGGGTGCGGGCAGGCGCAGGGCGTAGCACACGCTCCGCTCGACCGGATCAATAGCGAGTCGCCAGGCGGGGCCGCCGATGATGGTCAAGGCATCCAGCAGCGAGATCGGCCCGAGGTCGTGATGCACGGCAGGCAAGGGGCGGTGAAGCAACCGCGCCACGGCAGGACTTTCGGGGCAGAGTGAGTAGCCCGAGTGCTGCAGCACGTGGCGCAGCGCTTCTCCGACCGTCGCGTGCAACGCGGGGGCGATCTGGACGTTGATCAGCTGATACAGCGGTTGGCGCTGCTCCAGCGTTGGCCGGGTGCTGGCCAGGGTGTAGCGGTCCTGTCGGACCCAGGCGGGTACCGGAGACTTTGGCTTGGCCACTGAGGCCGGGGCGGGTGCGGCGGGTGCAGGGGCTGGCGCCGCTGGCGGCGTGCTGCAGCCCAGCAACGTGAGCATCAATCCGAGCGATAATAACGTGGGGGTATGCATGGCCAGGTCTCGACAAAAGATGCCGTCACCTTGGCGAACAGTCAGCACTCGCCCCACTGAAAAATCGAAGTTCGCCGACCGGATTATGCTGGCGCAACCATGAAAAAGGCGCCCGGAGGCGCCTTGAGGTCAGTCGTCGGTGAACATGGGTAACTCGGAAAACGGTGTCGCATCGGGGTCGAAGATAAGAAGGCGGGTATCGGCCTCACCGGCCAGCAACAGCAGGCGCAGCAGCACCGATGGCACGTGATCTGCACGCAGACGTGCAGTCACTTCCTCGGTGCTGCAGTAGGTGCCGCCCGAGGCAATGTTTTTGAGCCAGGGCGTCGAGTACAGCTTGCAGCCCACCGCGTTGTTGCTACTCAGCACGAAACACTCGAAGAAGCCGGACGGTGAACGACACCAGGCGCACACCTGCAGAAACTCGAGCTCTTCTGCAGGCAGGTGTGCGCTGTTGATCTCCCAACTGCGACTGTAATGCCCGGTTGCAAAGGACAGCTGCTCGATCAAGTGCTGTGCAGCTTCCTCGCTGGGGAGATCGCTGACGTGCCGCCGGCGGCCATGGTGCAGCCCTGTGACCTGGTACAGCACCTGGCTGACGGTGCCGTCGGCAGGGCACCGCATGCGGACAAACTCGGGCACGCTTTCGCCGTGAGTAATCACCGCGAAGTCATCATCGAATAAGCACGGCTGGAAATTGATGCCGTCATCCGGCAGGTCATGTAGCGCAGGGTGAAGGGATCGGTAGCAGGGCGGGCAATCGTCGGCGTAGCTGATCTGCACCACGCGTTCATAGCTCAGGTCCTGGAAGCCGCGGAGGAAGGGATTGCGAAGAGGTGTGGACATGATGGTGCTCCAAAATGCGAAGGTCACCCCGTGCAGGCAGTGACCCTCCAAGTGGTGGGGATGGTCAGATCCAGCCGTAATCGGCCAGTGATAGCGGCGTGCCTTCACCCACGATGATGTGGTCCAGCACACGTACCTCAACCAAGGCCAACGCCTCGATCAGGCGATTGGTGAGCACCCGATCGGCGCCGCTCGGTTCCGAGCAGCCGGAGGGGTGGTTGTGGCACAAGATCACCGCGGCGGCGTTGTGCTCAAGAGCCTTGACGACGACCTGGCGCGGGTACACGGAGGCGCCGTCGATGCTGCCAGTGAAGAGGATGTCGAAGCTCAGCACGCGATGGCGCGAGTCCAGGCAGAGCAGGGCAAAGACCTCATGGAGATAGGGCGCGAGCTGCAATTTCAGGTAGGACGCGGCATCGCATGGCGTGATCAGTTGCTCGCCGCGCTCAAAGTAGCGTTGATCCAGCAACTCCAATGCTTTGGTGACCAGCGCATTTTCGCGGGCACGCTGGGTCAGTGCAGGGTCGAGACGTTCGACCCGATTGGATGCAGTGTTCATGGGCAATTCCTCGTGGGAGACGGAGCGCTCCCTAGGGGAGTGCCCCAGGCAGATGGGAGAGGTGAGTCACAGACGTGTAAAACGATGACGCGCACCGTGCAGCTGGCTGTGGCAGCCCTCGCACGGGTGGGTGGAAAAGGCCTGAATGCCTACGCCGGTGTGCGGATCGAAATCGGCGCTCAGGGGCAGCAAGGCCTGCAGTTCGATGCGCATTTGGGTGATGCGTTGTTCAACTTCAGCCTCGGCGTAGTAGAGCGACAGCGCGCTGAAGTCGTCGTAAGCAACCGCCTGCAGGCAGTCCTCACAGAGCCAGAAGCTTTCCATGGCGACCTCCGACGTGAGTGAGCAACAGGCGCTCTTGGGAGCGCCTGTTGCTGATGGTCAAACTGCCTCAGGCAGACTGCCGAGCTGCGGTGGTTTTGCGCGCGGCGGTCGGAGTTGGCTGACCTTGATCGGAGTCACCGTCAGTGTCTGCCTTAACTCCCTCCGCCTCCGCGTGCTCAGATCCCTCAGCAGCGGCGGCAGCTTCGGTGCGGGCGGGCGCACGGTAGCTGAACTGGCCATCGACCTTGATCCACTCGATGAAGATCAGACGACCTTTGAGGCTGGCGCCGGGTTGCCCCTTGCGTTCGCCTTTCTCGTACAGGAACGGATCGACCCAAAGATCGCCGATGCGAAACGCGATGAGTACCTTGCGTTCCGCGCGGACGTCTTCCAGGTGCTCACGGATCAGCCGCTCGGCTTCACCGCTGGCGACCTTGCAATCGAAGCGGGTGTACTCGACGTCGTCCGAGGCACCGTGCAAGGCCGCGATGTCACAGGCCATGAACGCTTGTCCACGGCGGACCGGGACTTCGCGAACACGGTTCAGGTAACCGATGCCTTGGGTATGCAGGTTGAAGTAGGTGGTGGGGGCGTTATTGCTTGCAGTAGTCATGGTGGAGCTCCTGTTCAGCAGAAACGCGGACATCCACCGGCCCTGGCGGCTGGTGAGTTCCGCAAGGGAGGTGCAAAAACGTGATCGGTGTAGAGGGCGCTCATCACCGACGGGTCGGTGACCGTGCGAGCTGCCGAGCGCGAGTCGCACTTGGGAAGAACCACCCGAAGCGGGCGCAGCCTTGAAGGTCCTGGCTGCCTGGGTGCTGTCAACGACAGCGGAGTGCAACTCTTCTATAAAACGCTGCCAAAGGCGCGTCAACTGAGGAATGTAGGTGGTCTGGTGAAGCGGAAGCGGGTGGTCCTTAGTGGATTCTCAGCGGCGAAAAAATAGCCCGACGGTCATCAGGCTAGGAGCAGTTGGACCACCTTTGACCCGGCGATGTGGCACCGGAGTTCGTCGCTAAATCTCCGCTGCCGATCCACCTGGATCAACCGACCCTTGTCGTGGCCTGGGTCGGAATCAACTGGCACGCATCCGCGCACAAAAGGTGCCCAGTATTTCGCCGGCGGGCACCGGGGCTGAGCATCGTCGCCGAAGCGGATGACCCGTACAGCCTGGTGCAAGCTGCACGGGTCATCCGCCGAGAGGACTTGGAACGCTGAGAAGGCATCCTAAGGAGCGGTGAGGGTGGCTCCGAACTCAACGAGTCTGACCGAACTGCCCGGAGCTTATCGGTCTAGGGTCGCCAAGCGGCGAGGGGCCTGATCACTACACCAGCGCCGCGGGGTGCCGTCAAGTCATGCGTTCTTCGCCCGTTTCGATTTCGCCACCGGTTTGGTGCCTTTGCAATCCGGGTAGCGGATGCAGGACCAGAAGCTGCCGCTACGGCCTTTGCGCTGGCGCATGGTGCTGCGGCACACCGGACAGAAAGGCCCCTTGCTGGGCGGTGTGCGCAGGGTGAGCGAGGCGTTACTGCGCACCAATCGGGTGAGCCACTCGGCCTGCTTGGCCAGAAAGCTCTCGACGCTCAAATGTCCCGACTCGATGCGGTCCAGTGCCTGTTCCCACAGCGCCGTCAGCACCGGGTCGGCCACTTCCGGCGGCACCGCTTCGATCAGGGTGTGGGCCGCGGCTGAGGCGGCCAGGCTGCGTTTCTTCTTGGTCAGGTAGCCATGGTCGATCAGGCCTTGGATGATCGCCGCGCGGGTGGCTTCGGTGCCGAGACCGCAGCTGTCCTTGAGCTTCTGCTTGAGCCGTGGGTCGTTCACCTGGTTGGCGATAGTCTTCATCGCCTTGACCAGCGTACCTTCGGTGTAGGCTTTCGGTGGCTGCGTGCGCTGGGCAATGGCAGCGGCGTCGGTCAGCGCCACCGAAACGGATTCGCGGAGTGTGGGCAAGCGCTGCGTCTGTTCGCCGGGCTCATTGCCGTGGGTTTCGTTGATCACCGCTTTCCAGCCGCGGGCCAAGATCTGCTTGCCGCGCGCAAGCAGTGGGTCGGCTTGGCACTGCAGCAGCACCTGGGTCTTCAGGTACTCATGCTCAGGGAGAAACTGCGCGAGGTAACGGGCGCGTATCAGTGCATAGACCGACCGTTCAGATTCGGAAAGCTGCGTCAGGTCGAGCGTGATCGCGGTAGGAATGATGCCGTGGTGCGCGGTGATCTTGCCGTTGTTCCAAGCACGAGAGCGCCGGCAAGGGTCGATCTCTTTAATCGCCTGCCCCAGCGAAGGGCTGGCGGCGACCAGGGCATGGAGGATGCGCGGCACGTCGTCGAGCATGGTCTCGGGGAGGTAGCCGCAATCGGTTCGTGGGTAAGTCGTGGCTTTGTGGGTTTCGTACAGGGCCTGGGCGATCCCCAGCGTTTCCTGGGCACCGAGCCCGAGTTTGGCCGAGCAGACCTCCTGCAGCGTACCCAGATCAAACGGCAGCGGCGGGCCCTCACGCACCTGCTCGACCTCGATGGTCTGAACGCGCGCCGTCTTCTGTTGGCTTAAGCGCAGCGCGGCTTGCTTCGCGGCCGCTTCATCGAGGCAGCGGCCAGCGTCATCGCAGGCCGCTGCCGGCGATTGCCACTGAGCTTTGAAGCTGATGCCGTCAGCCTCCAGCTGAGCGTCAACTCTCCAGAAGGGTTGCGGCACAAAGCTCGCGATTGTCCGGTCGCGCTCGACGACCAGGCGCAAGGTGGGGGTCTGTACGCGGCCCACCGGCAGTAACCCATCAAAGCCGGCGCGGCGGCCGAGCAGGGTGAACAGTCGGCTCAGGTTGATGCCCACCAACCAGTCGGCGCGGGAGCGGGCCAGCGCACAGTGATACAGCGGCAAGGTCTGTTCACCTGGACGCAAGCTGGCCAGCGCTCGGCGAATCGAAGCCTCATCCAGGGCGGACAGCCACAGGCGCAGGATCGGCCCCTGGTACTGACAGCGCTCGAGAATCTCCCGGGCGATCATCTCACCCTCGCGATCCGCATCGGTGGCGATGACCACCTCGGCGCAGGTGCGCAGCAGTTGGTTGATCACCTTCAACTGGCTGGCGACCTTTGGCTTGGGCACCAGCTGCCAGCAGGCGGGAATGATCGGCAGATCGTCCAGCGACCAGCGCTTGTAGTCGCCGTAGGCTTCAGGCGGCGCGGTTTCCAGCAGGTGGCCAACACACCAGGTGACGGTGACATGTTGGCCCTGCAGGCAGCCATCACCCCGCTGGCTGGCTTGCAGCACCCGGGCAATGTCGCGGGCTTGGGATGGTTTCTCGCAAATGAACAGGCGCATACGCGGACCCTCTCGGTGGCTACCGACAGGGTGGAGGGATAGGAGGGTAAGGCCAGGGTAAAGTCGAAACGGGCGAGATCGGTTCGCCAGCTCAGCGGCTGGGGCAAGCGTTACTTGCGTTGCGCGAGGTGGCTTGCCAGTTTCTGCAGAAACTCCAAGGCGAACTGCTTGTCGGCGTCTCCCAGCTCCTTGAGGATCGAGGTGATTTGTTGACCCTGGTCCTGTGGGCGAGGGCTGATGGCCAGCAGCAGTTCGTCGGCCGGGCAGCCGTACAAGTCGGCCAACTGCAGCAGCTTCGTCACGGAGAGCTCAACCAGGCCACGCTCAAGCCGCGACACGGCCTCCCCGGTAATGCGCAGGTGCTCGCCGACCTGTTCCTGGGTCAGACCCCGGTCGCGACGGTACTTCTGCAACTGGCGGCCAATGTGATGTGGGCTAGGCTCTTTGACGGGCAACGGGGCGCTCTCCAATTCGACCCATATGGTTGACTACCCACCCACAGATATGAACGACTCAAAAGGTTGACTGACAACCCTATGAGGCGTATCACAAAAAATATGTGTATGACCGACCCGTCCACATGGAGGCATCAACTTGCACGGATCACACCAGAGTGAGGCAGACAAGTTAGCGATCAAGGCCTACGAGCTGTTCATGGCCACCCATCTGGAACCCGACAATCCGCAAGTGCGAGCCGAGTTGATCGCCTGGGTGCAGGAGAACCCGGCGCACTGGCGGGCATTCCTTGCCCTGGACCAGTGCCTGGCGGAAGTGAAGCAGTTGCTGAAGAGTGAGCGGCGTGGGAAAGTCCGGCGAAGTTGAACGTGCTGCAAGGCTCAGTGCTGCCCGCCGGGTGAGCTGCGCAGTCCCTGCGAAATCGCGCAGCGCCCGGTTGTTCCACTGAGTTCCACGGGTTACCCGGTCTTGCGCGGGGCCTTCTTGCCGCCGCCTTTACCATTGGCGCTGGGTTTTTCCTGGGCTTTCTCACGCATGGTTACCGATGCCAGGCGGTGTGGCAGGATACCAATGCGCCGCGCCTCGACTTTGAACGTTACGCGAGCGTTGTCTTCGCTATCCTCCCATTCCTCCTTGACCGTGCGGCCCTCGACCAGGACGCGCATGCCTTTCTGGAACAGCGTGCTCCAGTGTTCGGCGTCGCGGTGCCAGAGCTCGACGGGCGCCCAATACCCCCCGCGGTCCTCGTAGCCGCTCTCGCGCGGTACCGGGTTGTCGAAGTAGACGTTGAGCCGCAGCAGGCGCCGCGGTTCATCCGGGTTTGTATTGAACTCCTGGTATTCCGGAACGCTGCCGATGTTGCCTTCACCAACAAACAAAGTACTCATGCGGATGACTCCTCGATGGGGGAACGGGAAAGGGTGAGCTCTGCGGCCTGGAGCTTGCTGGCACCGCTAATGGCCTGGCGATATAGCGACTGCAGGCTGCTCATCTGCAGGTTCAGCACCACGCGGTTGGTCTCCAACTGGTACAGCGCCTGCCGCAGCTCAGGGTGCAGGTGCGGCTGAACCACGGTCTCTTGCCACACCTGCACGCCCATGCGTTGAAAGTCCGGACTGCGCCAACGCAGAAAATCGGTGCCCGTCGCGCTGTGCTGCACCACCAAGCGCAGGTCCAGCAACGAGAAGGGTGGCTGCGCCATGATTGCCAGCATCACCGCCATCAACTCGGCGACCTGTGTGCGCAGGCGCAGGATCGTCTCGGCGAACTGCTGCAGCTCCCCCTTACCCTTAAAAGGCTTTAAAAGGCCTTTTAGGGAGGCACCTTGTGCGAGCTCGCGATAGGCATCTGCTGACAAGCGTCGGGCAATCGCATCCGCCAGGGTCATGGCTCACCTCCTTCTGAGAGTTCATCCGGTGCCGGAAGGGGCTGGGCCTCTGGTTGAATCGATTGATCTGCTTGACCCAGCTCATCGGGAGTCGAGGCGCTGGCGCCCCGCGTGATCGGTGGGGCGAATTGCGAGCGGTGGCTGCCCTCGAGCACTTTGCGCGGGGGCGTGCCGAACTTGTCGATCGCTTCACGGGCGCGAGCATTGTTGGCGGCCATGTCATCCCGGCTCACGCCCGCCAGGCGATAGCGCTGGGCCAGACCGAACAGGCTGCGCAGCTCGTGGGCGCCGCGATCGATCCAGGTTTCCATGTCAGGACGACCGATCAATGCGGTGTGGTGGGCGAGCAATACGCGGCGCACTAGGGTGTCGTAGTCGGTCAACAGGTAGACCGCGAGAAACCCGAGCTGACTGCCGATGAACAGCGGCAGGGTGACGGGATGGATGTTGAGGTTTTCGCCGATATCGATCTGGGTGGGCAGGGCGCGCTCCACTCGACTGACCTGTTTGGTCAGCGCGCGCATTTCGGCCTTGGCCTGCAGCAGCTTGTCCTCCAGTTGCAGCATGAACCAGTCGGCAAACGGATCATCCTGGCTGCTGGCATGCTTGAGCAGGTTAGTGACGCCGATGTAGCCGGCCATGCCCATGATCGGATGCACGCCTTCGCGGCCCATGCGGCCTTGCCACAGCCGCGCCGCATGATGGGTGTGCAGGGTGAGGGTGATGCTGCTGCGCAGGGAGCCCAAGTTGAGCTGGTAGTGATCGGCCATCGCCAGTACCTCGCCGTCGGAATGACGCCGACGATGGCCTGATCCGTGGCGCCCGACGCGAATCAACGCGAAGGTGGTTCGCTCGCATTTCCAGTCGGTGGACGTCCCTGGATTTGATGGCATTGGCATCAACTCCACTGAGGTCCACTCCCTAGGTCGCTGTGCCGATGCCGCGGCAGCGTTGTTTGAGTTCCTCCAGGCAGGAAAGTGCGAGGGGCGAGGCCGTGCGCTGACCACTGCGCTTGCTTCGCTCGGCGGGTGGCTCTGTGGGTGTGGGGCTCGCTATGCGCGAAGGCGGGTTCTTGGGATCAGAGGTCTCGGCACGAGCCGCCCACAGGGTGAATTCGCCTTGGCAGGCACGCTTGATCAAACCCATCAGGTAGGCAACTGGTCTTCGGATCTCGCCGCGGGCGCAACGCACCGCGGCTTCATTGATCACCGCTTGTTGCTGTTCGGGTTCGAGCTGACGCATTGCCTGGGTGGCCATGCGCCGCTCGTTCGCGTTTAGCGGTAAATCCTCCGGCCAGCGTGCCCGGCCAAACTCCACCTGCGCCAGTACCGTACTTTTTTTGCTTTGGTCTTTCTGTACTGTACGGCCGGCGTCGGCATCCCGAACCACAGCCGAAATCGGGTCATTGCGGCAGGGTTCGGAATCGGTGGCCGAGGCGTGAGAATTCCGAACGGGGTGGCGCTGGCCTGGTTCGGAATTTTCCGCATCCGCCCCTTGGTTCGTCAACGCCAGTGCACCCTGCTGTGCTGGTGGCAGTGAGCCGAGTCTGTCTTTGTCGACCTGAGCGACCTGCGGGTCGGACTGGATGTCTTCGATCACATGCAGTGCTACGTCACGTACGCCCTTGGTGGCGTGGCTGAGGTTCTGCTGCAGGAGGGTGGCATAACCGCTATCCAGTTCCAGCTGCTCGGCTGCGGTCAACGGATCGCCGTGCAGGACATACACGCATCCCCTTAGACAGCCCTTGGCATCACGCGAGCGGTTGACCAGGCTCAGCCAGCGGGTGGTTCGCAGGACGTTGAGGGCGCGGGCGATGGTCTCACGCGATGCCTGGTTGCCGCATGGACTGGTCGCCAGATACGGTTGCAGGTCCTCATACCGTGGCGCTTTGACTTGGCGCTCGGTAATCAGCCAACGCAGCACCTGCCACGTGTTGCGCTCCAGCGGCGTCAGTCGACGATCGAGGAGTAATGCCTGCGGCAAAGGATT
The DNA here is from genome assembly GCF_002812565.2 of Pseudomonas sp. SGAir0191. Classification (NCBI taxonomy): domain Bacteria; kingdom Pseudomonadati; phylum Pseudomonadota; class Gammaproteobacteria; order Pseudomonadales; family Pseudomonadaceae; genus Pseudomonas; species Pseudomonas sp. SGAir0191. The sequence continues at coordinate 2,830,424 of NZ_CP025035.2, read as the reverse complement.
GTTGTCGCCGTAATAGATCGTGCGAAGTGCTGGCTCCGCAGCAGCGGCTGATTGTCGGGCCTGTGCCGCTTGCCACTCATTGCGGCGGCGAAGGGCGTCGTAGCACTGGCGCACCACATCCTGCCAGTCGACCTCGTAGAAGCTCAGCATGGCGTGCCTCCGTACAGTTCAACCTGTTGCCAGACCAGGGTCAGGCTGATGTGTTGTTCCTCGGCCAGCATCATCATGGTGTCTAGTGGGTCGTTGTCTGGATCTTCGGTGCGCAACTGGCTCCAGCGATTCCACACCGCGTGTTCCTGCGCTTCGCTGAGCTGAACGGGCCGTCCGCGGTGAGTCTCGATTTTCAGCACGCGACGGCGCAGCGCCGTTTCCGAATGGTCCAGACCGAAGCAGCGGTACATGATCTTGGAGCTGGCGCCGAGCTTGAGGGCGCGGTTGATCAAGCGTTCGTTTTGCTCGTCGCGCTCCGCCTGGACGATCAGCCGGCGCAACACGGTGATATCGACCTTGACCTCGACCCAGGCGATCGAGGAATGCGCCAAGTGGGACAGGGTGGTCGGCGGCAACGACTGCAGGACCTCGATGTCTTCGTCGGCCAGGCCCAAGGCTTTGCAGCGCTGCAGGCGGCCATGGCGCAGCTCATGAAGCACCTGATTCAACATCGCATGGTTCAATAGATTGAAGGTCGTGCTCATGAGGTAACTCCTCACGTTAACGAGTGGACGATAGTGTCAGCTCGATCAACTGTCGGGCGTGGCGAATCAGAGAGTACAGCTGCTCCAACTGGGCATCGGGGAGTCGCTCAAGGCCCACCGTCAGTGCGGGGCGTTCGGCGAAGGGCAGGTCATAGGCGCCAATCAGCAACTGGCCGAACAGCGCGGCCGGCAGCTGCTGGCGTTGCTGCCAGGTCACGTCGTCCTGCAAGCGCAACAGAGCCGAGAGCAACAGCTGAACGCCAATGTGTCGTGAGTTAAGGTGCTCGCCGTGGTCCAGTGCCAGGGTGAAACCCAGACCCTCTGCGTGCGGGCAAACCATGGCACCGATATCGGCATATGTTGCCAGTGCAGTCGCTAGCGCGGCGCAGCGCTCACGCAAGGTAACGATGTCATCTTGTGCCGGGGCATAGGGGGAGGGCGAGTTTCCAGCCGACTCGCCGATCTCGATGGTAATTGGCGGTCCCGCAGACGGCGGCTCCTCATCACTTAGTGCCTCGCGGATGTGCGGTAGGCGGGGCTCAAGAATCGTCGAACTATCGCCCGCGCTACTCTCCTTGTCCAATACAGGCAGTTCATGGGCAGTTACTGCCGCGGCCTTGATGGCAGATGATGGCGAAGAAGAGTCGTCGTGTGCCTCCTGCGGAAGAGGCTGGTGAGTGTCCAAAGGAAGAGGCGAACGGCACGGTTCCTGATGCATCTCGAGGGCGAGCAAGCGCGGTGTCTGCTCCAGGTGTACTGCCATCCTGGCAATCAGCTCGTCCTGCAGCTCACTCAAATCTAGCTCGGGCTTTTCACCATCAAATGCTGATAGCACTTCAAACCACAGCAGTGCGAAGTGTTGAGGGTCTCCTAGATATTGGTTCCAGATCGACTCCGCCCGGCGTCGAAGGTTGATGAGGCGTCCGATGGCGGGTTTGCCCAGGCCTGCATACAACACTTGCGGGATGACCGGCAGCAGGTGTTCAAGGGTGTCGAACATGCGGCTGATATGTGATTGCGAGATTGGGTAGCCGCCCTTGCTCAAACGCATGGAGAGTTCACGTTGGCTGAGGGTGTCACCCGACTGCTGGAACATGTCCTGGAGCTTCGCCACCGCGAGGGCCCGCTCGATGAACGTGAGTTGGCCATGCAGATCACTCTCGGCCAGGTGCCCGAGCAAGGCATGCGACTCGGATTGCCAAGGACGAAACAGACAGTGGATGCGAAAGAAGCGCTCATCACGGGTTTCCTGCCAGAGCTCGCCGAGGATGCTCAAGCGTGTGTTCCCGCCGTTGCGAATGATGAAGTGCGGTTCATCCGGACGACGGGTAATCGCAGGTGGCTGATCCAGGCCACGTTCGCGGATTGATGCCTTGATCTCGTCATATAGCGGATTGCGGACGACCCGCGGGTTGAGCTCGTAAGGGCGCAGCTGTTCCAGGTTGACAATCATTGGTGTGTCGCCAATTGGTACCGGCGAGATGTCGCGGCCAGGCTTCTGCGGAAAATGGGCCTGCTGCAACTGACGGGTGATGTCTTCGGACGTCGGCGGCTTCATCACTCCCCCTCCAATCAGTCGCGATGGAGCAGTTGGCGGCCGGAAACAGCTGATTGGCCAGTAGCATGCGTGCTTGAGGCGGCCAGTCTTTCAGCCCACTGCGGGAACAACTCGACTGCGAGGGCGCGCATGACTTCCGCGGCGCAAGGACTGCGACTGCCAGGCGGCGGAGTGGGTTCGACACGGTGCGCAGGCAGCCCCAGCGAGGCGGCATTGGTGTAGGCCACACGGTCAGGAATCACCGTGGTGCAGATGCTGACATGGGGATAGTCCTTGAAGGAGGTCTGCAGGCTCTGCATGATCAAGCGCGTGTCACGGCGGTTGGCATTGACCTGGTTGAGCAGCAGCTTCACCGACGGCAAGGCGACGCCCAGATAACGGTAGGGCTCCAACTCGTCAAACAGCCCAAGCGTACCGCGGCGCAGCTCGCGCGCGGCGAGCATTTCTGGTGGCACTGGGCACAGGGCGCAATCCGAGGCGAGGACAACCATCTCCACGACCACGCTTCGCGCGCCCTGGGTATCGATGAGCAGAACATCGTAGAGATCTTCGAATGCTGGCAGCAGGTTGCGAAGGCGCAGGCGGCCATCGGCCGCGTGTAGCAGCAGGGTGCTGATATGCCCGGCGCGGTCGTTGGACACGATCAGATCTAGGTGTTGGATCACGGTGGCGGAAATCACCTGCTCGGGTGGCGTGAGCCGCTGCGCTATGAGCTCGTAGCTGCCGGCCTCACGAGCTTCGCGCAAGGCGTAGTAGCTGGACAGCGTGGGCTGACTGTCGAGGTCCAGCAACAGGACACGCAGACCGGCATCGGCGAGCACTCCGCCGAGATTCGCTGCGACGGTGGTCTTGCCTGCACCGCCCTTGGTCGAGATTAGCGAGAGGACGTCCATGGTTCAGTCCCCGGTGGAGAGTCGGTCCTGGACCCACTGTTCAATTTCCATTGAGTCCCAACCGACAGCGCGCGTGCCGATGCGCCGGCATTGCGGAAACTGACCGGCCTTCATCAGGTTGTAGATGTGCGAACGTTTGAAGCCGGTTTTCTGTTCCACTTCATCGCGACGCATGATGTGGCGGTCGGCAGTCAACGGGGCAGGGGTAGTCGGTTGCATGATGTCACTCCTTAGCACCGGGTGGCGCGTGGTGGGATGTGACAATCAGTGAAGGCCGGTAGAGCGCGAAAATCATTGCCAGGCAATGCTCGGCATTGCCTGGCTACACGAGATCAACCCCGCAGGACTTGGGCCAAATGACGGCGAGCGTCGGCAAATCTCCGATCAATGGTGTGTTTGCTCAAACCGCCCATCCCGGGGAATCGGATAGTAATGGCCTCAACCAATGCTGCCTGGCTTGGGTATATCGACTGCAGCTGGCCGTTTTTCGATTTACCCAGTGTGACATCCAGTAAGGCGCCGACAAGTAGGTTGTGCGTACCTTCGGACAGCTCGGACGGAATCCCGCAGGCCTCGAGCCGCGCTGAAAGCTCATTGTTGAGCTTGGCAAGCGCTGTCATTTCTGCAGTAGAGGTTTTCAGCTCCTCCTGAAGCTTTTCAATAATACGCGCTGACGCTTGGAGATCTGCTTGCTGAACCAGATGCGCATTCAAGCTGATGCATTCCGCATGATTCAAGTTTGGGGGAAACAGGAATTTGGGCTTCTGATCTGGAAAGTTGCGTATGAACCAAACCAATAAATCGGCGCGTCGAATACAGCAGTATTCACAATGGACTTGGTTGGATAGCGAGATAGGGCATCCGAGATAAGTAGCAGGCAGGTCCCCGCAGGCGATTGCGTCATAAATGCATTCGGTTGATTTGTCCAGCAGCGGCCATTGGGGAAAACACTTGAGTAGGCTACCGGGATGAGAGAGATCGACTCGCAAGATCTCGGCTTCGTGGTCGACGAGGTCACACCAGAGAATCGCGGCCTCGATAGGGTGGTATGAGCTTCTTATGGAAATCATGGCACACAGCCTCCTGCTGCATTCGTCCTAGAATCGCTGGCCGGAGTGGCCCGACAAGCGCGCCATTTTGAGAAGATCGTTAATGGATCCAATAATGAGGACAGTTGCTTGCGTCTAATGTTCTGTGGGGGCAGCGCAGCCGCGACAGGTTTCGACGCGGATCAATGTGTTATGTCGAACGATAATTTCCATAGAACAAAATGCGAAGAATGGGGGCGCAATGGGGAGGAACGCTTCAATACCTGAGAGAGGGAATTTTCATCGACTTTACGCATAAGCAAGATCTTTTATCTACTCCTTCAATTCTCAAACGGTTGGGATGAATTTTAGCCCATCATCGGAAAGCAAGCGATGGTCATGGAGCCAGTATTTGAAACGGTGAAAAGCCGGCACTCGACGCACATTATCAATAACGGTTGGCCGATGAGGGGTTGCTGAGAAAGATTCATGGACGCTGCCAGCTATTCTCCTTCTAGCGGCAACGACGCAGCCAGGGAAGCTCTTTGTCTTGGCTGGCGGTCACTTGCAAACCTAGAAAGACAAGGTGGCTCACACCCTTTCACTGCATAGGGGGGGGTGAAGGACTGGGGTATCCGATTTATCCCGACCATTTGAAATCGATCTACCAAGTCCGCCGATCCAAATGTGGCGCAGACCTCTACGCCACCTTGCCATTCAGATCGGTAGCCGCAAATTGGGTTGGCTGATAGATCTTGCTGCGAGCACGGCTACTCGCACAAGGCATCAGTTGCTCAATCCTTCCAGCTCGGTCTGGATCATGGTGGGCTTCGACTTCAGCCGCTCGAACAGCTTGGGGTCAGTCCAATGGGCACTAATCGCGGGAGAGAACTCAATGAGATCGAGATCAATCAGACCCATACGGGGATTCACAACATCCTCGTAGAAGCACTGCGCATACCCCGTTTCGGTTTCGTGCACGATTACGGAGTGGAGCTGAACGCCGCATTCACCGTTCTTCATTTCGGTGTTCTCCAAGGCGGCTTCCACCAGGCGGAAGATCAATCTGGAGAACTGTTCAGCACTCGGTGACACGGGGATGAGCACCCAGCGCTCTGAATGCCTGCGAATGGACGCAATGTAATCAGGATCATCCTGTGACCAGATCGCGACAGCGTGATCGAAGGCATCGATCAATTCACGAACGTCCCCTTTAAGCAGCCCAAAGTCGTACACCATCTGCCCGTGATCCAGGGCGTCAGCGTGCAAGAGCAGCTCCACTTTGTAGGAGTGCCCATGAATCGAGTGAGAGCAGCGGCGGGTGCTGCAGCCTCGCACGATGTGCGCGTTTTCGAATTTGAATAGCTTACGGATCAGCATGAACCACCTTTTTCTTTGCTGCCTTTCGACGGTACTGGGTCAAATCCACCGGGATGCAGTGGGTGGCAACGCAAGAGCCGGCGTAGCGTCAACCAGCTGCCCATCAGCGCGCCATGAGTTCGCAGTGCTTCTATCGAGTACTGGGAGCATGAAGGGTGAAATCTGCATCGATTGCCTAAGGCTGGGCTGATGAACAGTTGGTAGCCGCGCACCAATGCAATCAAGATCGCGTTCGGCCATCGCTTCATATCACGCTCCTTGCTGCCGGGCGCAGCTTGGAGCCTTCTGGGCTGTCTTCGATGCTGAAGCCAGCTTCTAGCAACTCGTCACGCAGGGCGTCGGCTCTCGCGAAGTCGCGCGCACTACGTGCTTTGTTTCTTGCTTCCAGCAATGACTCAAGATGCTGTCGATGACTCAGCGGTTGTTCCAAAGGCTCTACTGGCGGGCTCAAGGCAGCGAGGGCGGCGTGAGGCTCTTGCTGCAGTAGGCCGAGCAGTCCAGCAGATTTGAGCAACCGTGCTTTACTGAGCGACCGCATTTCATCTGTGCCCGCCCGATCAAGCTCCGACCGGATTACATGCAGCCGGGCCAGTGCCTCGGTCACGCCCAAGTCATTCTTCAGCGAATTCAGCACTTGGTCGTCCGGCGCCACATCAGCAGGGACGGCCAGCGAACTGACCTTCGACAGTGAGGTATAGAACCGAGTCAGGGTTTGGACAGCCGACTGCAGGCGCTGCGTATTCCAGTCCATCGGACGGCGGTAGTGGGTAGACAGCAGCGCGAATCGAATCGCTTCACCCGGTGCCTGAGCAAGCAGGTCTCGGACTAGCAATACGTTGCCCAATGACTTGGACATCTTCTGCCCATCAACGGTAACGAAGCTGTTGTGCACCCACGTGCGGCAGTAGAGTGTGCCGTTCGCACAAGCGCCCTGAGCAATCTCATTCTCGTGGTGAGGGAAAATAAGGTCTTGGCCTCCACCATGAATGTCGATGGTATGGCCCAGGTGTCGACCAATCATGGCAGAGCACTCTACATGCCATCCTGGCCTACCTCGTCCCCAAGGGCTGCTCCAGCCGGGCATTTCAGGGGTCGAAGGTTTCCAGAGAACGAAGTCCAAAGGGCTGCGCTTATAGGGTGCGACCTCGACCCTTGCCCCCGCTAACATGTCTTTAGGTGAGCGTCCTGATAGGTGGCCATATGCGGGGTACGAGGGGACATGGAAGAGCACATGCTCTTGCTCGACGTAGGCATGGCCGCGATCAATGAGTCGTTTGATCAGCGCGATGATCTCTGGAATATGGTCGGTAACACGTGGTTCCAGGTCGGGGGAGGCGACTCCAAGGGCTGCCATGTCCTCATGGTAGGCATCAATGAAGCGGCTAGTGATGTCCGCTATGGGAGAGCCTGACGCGATTGCTGCCGCATTGATCTTGTCGTCCACGTCCGTGAAATTTCGCGCGTAAACGACCTCGTTAAATTCGTGGCGCAGGACTCTGGCAAGGATGTCGAAAACTACTGCAGGTCTGGCATTGCCGATGTGCGCGTAGTTGTAGACGGTAGGGCCGCATACATACATGGTCACCCGATCAGGCTGCTCTGTGTTCAACGCTTCTTTCTGCCGGGTGAGGGTGTTGTGAAGGAGAATGCTCGACCTCATACGCTGATGCCTTCGATATGGCCTGCCTTGTCTTTAAAAGCCCTGAACGTCGCCTCGATCATCTCTCTTGTCACGTCTTGAGTGATGAAGACCAGGCGGGAGCGTCGGTCGTCAGTCGGCCAGGCGGGTAGCGGCGCAGACGGATGGAAGATGTGCTGCACGCCATGCAGGGCGATCGGCGTGTTTCGTCCCTCGATGTTAAGGATCCCTTTAACCCGGAGGATGTTGCTCCCCAGCAAGGTCATTAACACCTCGAGCCAGCATTCCAAAGCAAGCTCACTGATGGGGTTGTCGATGGTGAAGCAGAACGCACGAATTCGGTCGCCGTGGCGGTTTACGTCCTGTTGAGGTGCTCGCAAGCCCGCAGAGAACAGCCCTCGATTCATACTGTTCTCAGGCCGAGGTGCGGCTTGGAATTTAGGTGCAGCGCTGGCCTTGTACGCGTGCTCCTTTAACCAGCCTTCAACATTGGGGGACTTACCCTCGTGGGTGAACAGGCCCAAACCAAGAATCTTCTCAGCCTGCAGCTTGCCGTTCTGAATTTCCCACCGAGGTGCTGCCGGATTGATGTCGGCGAGCCGCTCAAGTAGATCGGCCCTGTGTTCTGGGCTCACGAGGTCACCTTTGGTGAGCAGCAGTACGTCAGCCATGGCTGCTTGCTTGACCGCTTCCTGATGACCATCAAGCGTTCCCATTCCGGTGGCCAGGTCTACTGTCGCGACTACACCATCAAGTCGATACTTTGGCGCAATTTGAGCATGCGTCATGAGCGTGTGGATGATCGGTGCAGGATCGGCCAAACCGGTTGTTTCGATCAGTACACGGTCAAACTGGCGGTTCCCTTCCCGCGAGAAACGCCATGTGATGTCTTGCAACGTCTGGACAAGGTCACCGCGAATCGTGCAGCAGATACAGCCGCTGCCCATCTCCATGACGATGTTCTCGTTACTGTGGGTAACCAGAAGATGGTCGAGAGCCATTTCACCAAATTCATTGATGATGATCAGTGTGTTGGCAAACGCTGGCTGCCTCACCAACTGGTTTAGCAATGTCGTTTTGCCGCTTCCCAGGAATCCAGTCAGCAGCGTGACTGGGATCAACGAGCGCAGCGATTCACTTCCCATGATCAGCCCCATGTCGGTGAGGAGCAGACCACGCAGCAGCGTCATGAGGATGCAGGCTTTCCAAGTGTCTGACGTGGATTCTTGGGGCTCGGTAGTTCGAAAGGGCTGCACGAATCCGCCGTGCGGCATCTTCTACGAACATGAGATTCTGTCCATTCAATGCTGCGAAGGCTTGTTCGTCGGCTCGTTTCACCGCAGTCTGCACCGGCGTACCCAGCGCATTTTCTACCGAGTCGATCAACGAGAGGAGGCCCAGATTGGTAGCGTCTTGATCAATCGAGACAGAGACACGCGCCTCGCTCCGCTGGCTATGTGGAGTTGCAGTGGATGCGTTTGCACGCAGCCATTGCGCCACGATCGCGGGTTCAACTGCGGACTGACTTGTGAACGCTTTCAGGAAGCTTTCTTCGACTAGTTGACGCGACAATGCGGCTGAACAGGGGCACGTTGATGAGTAGCCAATCGTGGCTTCAACGCTCAAGGAAAAAGCGCCCTCTACCAAGGATGCCTTTACGTTCACTGGGTACGATTTCCAGCCAGACAAACCCTCGGTGACGAGTGCCGGTCGGCGCACGAGGAGATCAAAGTCCAGCTCAAGGCGAGCGCTTCGGCTGTCACAATCGTGATGGCTTTCGATCATGCTGCTGAGCAACTCACGAACATGCATTGGTGAGATGTGACGATCCTCTCCCCAGCTGTCCAGCAGGCGATAGAGCCGGGACATGTGGATGCCCTTGACTTGGGGGGCAGGGAGATCGACTTGTACATCCGCTCTGGCATGAAGCTCGCGGTGATAGCCCGCTTCGTCAATCGTCACCGGTATGTCGATGCCTTGCATGCCAACCCATTCCAGGGGGCCAAGGGTCGGGGCAAGATCGGTGACGGAAACGTCGGGTAGTTGTGCACTCATTTGGTATGTCCGCAGGTGTCCGGCCCTCCCATGACAGGAGAGCTCTTTCAATTCAGTTCCAGCCTGGAAGTGGGTTGGCCAATTTCATCCAGCCCTTCGGGCCTAACGCCATTTCATCATCGGTGAGCAAGCAGGCATCGAAGCTTGCGCGCAGTGTGGGCTCATCCATGTCCATGCCGATGAGTACGAGCTCCTGTCGTGCATCGCCCACGTCCTTGTCCCACTTGGCGCGAATGTTTTCGACGGACTCGGTATCCGTCGGCCAGCGGTCTTGTGGGATGGCTGCCCACCAGTAGCCCGCTGGGCCATGGCGGGCCACAGCGCCTGCTTGCGACCAGTTTCCCGCCATTGCCGGCTCGCTGGCGAGCCAAAAGTAGCCTTTTGAACGCACAACGCCTGGCCATTCACGCTCCACCAGCTCATGGAATCGCTCGGGATGGAATGGTCGACGGGCGCGGTATACGAAGCTGCGGATCCCATACTCTTCCGTTTCAGGTGTGTGGGTGCCGCGCATTTCCTGCAGCCAGCCCGGGGCTCGCGAGGCCTCGTCGAAATCGAACAAGCCAGTGTTGAGCACACGATCCAGAGGGACTTTGCCAAATTCTGAAATCTCGACCTTTGCTCGAGGATTCAAGCTGTTGAGGATCGCGATGAGTTGTTGCTGTTCATCCTCACTGACCAGATCAATCTTGTTGAGAACGATCACATCACAGAATTCAATCTGCTCGATCAGCAGATCTACTACGGTGCGAGCATCCTCTTCTCCTAGCGATTCACCTCGCGCCTGCAAGCTGTCGCGCGAGCTATAGTCGCGGAGGAAGTTGAACGAATCCACCACCGTGACCATGGTGTCGAGCCGAGCGACTTCACCGAGGCTGCGACCATCTTCACCTTCAAAGGTGAAGGTCTCCGCCACGGGCAGGGGTTCAGAAATGCCAGTGGACTCGATGACTAGCTGATCGAATCGACCTTCTTTGGCGAGGCGATCTACCTCAAGCAGCAGGTCTTCACGCAGGGTGCAGCAGATACAGCCGTTGCTCATTTCAACCAGCTTCTCATCGGTACGGGAGAGCTCTGCGCCTCCCTCACGAACCAAGGCAGCATCGATGTTGACGTCACTCATGTCATTGACAATGACCGCGACCCGTCGACCTTCTCGGTTATTTAGAATGTGGTTGAGCAGCGTGGTTTTACCGGCTCCCAGAAAGCCAGAAAGGACTGTCACAGGAAGCTTTGTCGCTTCACTTAAATGTTGGGTTGTCATCAGGAGGCCTCACGGAAGGTTGACGGGAGTAGCGGACTCGTCGGTGCTAACTGTCGGAGGTGCGATCGAGCTTGCTACAAGTCGCGCATTTCCCATGGAGCTCGATGGTTGAGCTGCCCAGGGAAAACACGTTTTGCTTCATCCAGGTGCCGAGGTACTGGGTGAGCGATGGGACGATGAACTCATCGACGTGGCCGCATGAGTCGCAGATTGCAAACGCCCTTACACCTTGCTCGGTGGGAGGAGGAGCACATCTCACATAGGCATTCAGAGATTCCAGGCGATGCACCAAACCACGTTCGGCGAGACAGCCAAGTGCTCGGTAAATCTGTATGGGGGCCTTGAAACCCTCGCCCTTCAGACGCTCAAGGATTTTGTATGCGCTCAGCGGCCTGCTCGACTGCTGAAGGGTTGCCAGCACCCGTTGCTGATTAGTGGTCAATTGCATGCGCCCCCCTGTTGAACGTGAACCTTGAGTCTGAACATCCATATATGTCATGTTATAACGTAACATTATCAAGTGCGCCACAAAAAAGTCGCGAGGGCGTGGAAGGGTTACGGGCGGTTGAAGGCGTATGAGGTGCCGAGATTCTGTCTGGCGGGCGGAAATTTTTGAATGTGCGGAAGGTGTATGAACAGACGTAGCTTGTTGAAATTTATCTTGGCTGGACTAGCGCTGCCGGCCTCGTTTGCTGCGCAGGCGTCCCAGGCAGTTCGGCGGGTGAGCGTCGTTCGTTCGGGGAGATCTACCAAGCTTCTCCTCGACCTGAGCGGCCCGGTGCTGGCGACCAGCTTCAGCTTGGAATCTCCGCCGCGTCTGGTACTTGATCTTCAGCAAGCTGCACTCGATACGACGTTGGACGGTCTCTTGCTCGACGGTACACCGATCCGCGCTGTACGTAGCGGGAAAACACCCACGGGGGATCTGAGAATTGTCCTGGATCTGGCCAAATCAGGTATCCAAGGGGAGCTTCGGCCTATCTCTGGCAATGGGCGTAAGTTGGAGCTGCTTCTTCCTGATCTACCTGTCAGAGGGAGCGTCGCCGCCGCTGCTACTCAGCAATCACCGGCACAGGCAAAGGAGAAGGCCAACCGAGACCTGCTGGTAGTCATTGATGCGGGACATGGCGGCAAAGACCCGGGTGCGGTTGGTGCAAAAGGGGAAAAAGAAAAGATTGTTGCGCTCCAGATCGCGACGCTGCTGGCTAAACGAATTGATGCCCAAAAGGGTTACAAGGCCCGGCTCGTGCGCTCCGGCGATATCTTCTTTCCGCTACGCAAGCGAGCCGAGGTGGCGCAGCGTCTGAACGCTGATCTATTCGTCTCTGTTCATGCTGATGCAGCCCCAAGACTTACCACTTCAGGGGCATCAGTCTTTGCGCTGTCGCAGAATGGCGCCAGTTCTTCCATGGCGCGTTGGATGGCTCAGCGAGAAAATGGGGCTGATTCTGTTGGTGGCGGCTTGGCCGTGAAGCTAAGGAAAGACGATCCGATGGTTGCTGGTGTGCTGCTCGACATGTCGATGAATGCCACCATTTCAACCAGTTTGGATCTTGGCCATCAGGTGCTTTCGCAGTTGGGACAGGTTTCGGGGCTGCATCAGTCGAAGGTTGAGCAGGCTGGGTTCGCGGTACTCAAGTCTGCGGCCATACCATCAATTCTGGTCGAAACAGGTTTCATCTCCAATGTCGGGGATTGTCGACGGCTGCACGATACACGTCACCAGCGCAAAATTGCCGATGCGATTTTCGCGGGGGTGGATAGCTACTTCCGGCAGCAGCCACCACCAGGCAGTCTGATCGCCTCTCAGGCCAGGGCCGAAACAGCCTGAGGGATAGCGCACTCTCGCGACGCTGCAGCCTGCTCAACGTCGCGAGATCCTGATGTCAGCCGCGGGTCAATCGCTGAGCGGCCTCGATGGCAAAGTAGGTGAGTACGCCACTGCAGCCGGCTCGCTTGAACGCCATTAAGGACTCCATGATGACCTTGTCCGGATCCAGCCATCCATGATCAATGGCGCCCTTGATCATCGAATACTCACCGCTGACCTGATACGCAAAAGTCGGAACGGCGAATGTGGCCTTGACGCGCTGAATGATATCTAGATAAGGCATGCCTGGTTTGACCATGACCATGTCCGCACCTTCTTGAAGATCCAAAGCAACCTCTCGCAGGGCCTCGTCGCTGTTTGCGGGATCCATCTGGTAGGTGCGCTTATCGCCTTTCAATGCTCCAGAGGAGCCGAGGGCATCCCTGAATGGCCCGTAAAAGCCAGAGGCATACTTGGCCGCATAGGACATGAGTCGTACGTCTTTGAGATTTGCTGCGTCGAGGGCTGATCTCAATACGCCGATGCGTCCGTCCATCATGTCTGAAGGCGCGAGCGTGTCGATGCCAGCCTGTGCCTGGACAATTGCCTGTCGCGCCAGAAGCTCAAGGCTTTCATCATTAGCTACCAAACCCTTGCGCAGCACGCCATCGTGACCATGGTCGGTGTAGGGATCCAGGGCTACGTCGCCAATGAGCCCGAGGGTAGGGAAGGTCGACTTCAGTAATCTGGCTGCCTTGCAGACCAGGTTGTCCGGATTAAGCGCTTCGCTGCCTTCGCTATCTTTTCGCTCTGGTGACGTCGCTGGAAACAGCGCGATAGCGGGAATTCCGAGCTCCACGGCTCGCCCAACATGGTCAACGAGCGCGTTGAGGCCCACCCTTAGCTGGCCTGGCATTGAGCTGACGGGTTCATTTAGACCCGCACCCCCTTTCAGGAAAATGGGCCATATCAGATCGTTTAAGGACAGCGTGTTTTCAGCTACCAGCCGACGTGTCCAGTCGTCAGCACGGTTACGACGAGGACGTACGGCAGGATAGCTTCCTAGGGCTGGAAAGTGATTCATGAGTCAGTCTGTATTAGCGAGCAATCAGAAGAGCAGGCTCGCCCGTATAGGGATAAGCCCAGATTGGATCAAGCCTCGATCGAAGAGTGATGGCCAGTGATCAACCACTCGTCGTTGATGAGCTCAAAAGTGAAAAGGAATCGCGCTGGTACCACGCGCTGCTCGCCGCCATCAAGGTAGACGAAGGTATAGAGCCCTCCGACAACGACTGTACCCAGCTTTCGGCTTACCCGTTTTTTGAAGACCTGGATGTCACAGACAAGGCCATCATTGGCTAGGAAATTCTCGAAATAGTTCCGGCGACTGTCATCGCAATCACGCACCTGGTTGGACAGGGTAGGAACCAGAATGGCATCTGCGGCGTAGAGCTCAAGAATCTTGTCGACATCACGAGTAGCGACGGTTGCCGCCCACCGGTAGAGGGCAGCTTTAGCCCCCGCGAGGCAGGCCAGCTCGGTGTCAGCGTACGTTTCAAAGCAGACGGAGAGGGTAGGGGCTTCGCTCATAAATGCTTTACCTAATGGGTCTGAATTGGGAAGTGAAAAGCTCATGCTAGAGAAAATATATGGTACGTTATAACATAACTCTTTCGATTTGGATCTCGGATCATGTTCCTCAAGCTCGAACAGGCGGGGGCGGGAAGCCGCTTCGCTTTAAGTGATGTGCTCAGCCAGGTGCCCTGGAGCTCCCAAGGTCTCGTCGCTGCAATTGCGCTGCAGCATGACAGCGGTGAGGTGCTGATGCTTGCTTGGATGAATGAAGATGCGCTTAGAGAAACCTTGGAAACCCGTCGGGCCTGTTACTGGTCGCGTTCTCGGCAGGGTCTCTGGCGTAAGGGTGAGACATCTGGGCATGTTCAGCACGTTAAGGAGGTTCGCTTGGACTGTGATGGAGACGCCTTGCTGCTACTCGTAGATCAGGTCGGGGCCGCATGTCACACGGGTCGTCGCAGCTGTTTCTATAACGTAATCGACGGTGATGAGGTGGTGGTGACTGGCAATCCAGAGGAGGCTCACGCATGAGCCGCATTCTTATCAGAAATGCTCGGCTAGTGAACGAGGGGGACGTCTTCGATGCCGACGTTCTTATTTCCTACGGTCGGATTGAGAAGATCGCCGGAAGCATCGATGGCCAGAACGTACCCGTTGAAATCGATGCGCAAGGTTGTTGGCTTGTGCCCGGGATGATCGACGATCAAGTGCATTTTCGAGAGCCAGGCGCCTCGCATAAAGCGACCATGGCAAGTGAGTCTCGAGCCGCCGTCGCAGGAGGCATCACCAGTTTCATGGACATGCCGAACACCAATCCTGCGACACTTTCTGTCGACGCCCTTGACGACAAAAAGGCACGGGCTGCGGCGTCCTCGGTAGCCAACTATGGCTTTCATTTTGGCGTGAGCAGAGACAACCTGGATATCGTTGCCGGGCTCGATCCTCGCCATGTAGCGGGGGTAAAGGTGTTCATGGGGGCATCTACGGGCGACATGCTCGTTGATGATCCTAAGGTGCTTGAGCGCCTCTTTGACTGCGTGCCCACGATCCTACTGGCGCACTGCGAACACACGCCTTCAATCCTGGCTAATGAGGCGCGTTACCGGGAGCAATTCGGTGATTTCATTCCGCCGCAGATGCATCCAAAAATTCGTGATGTGGAGGCGTGCTTCCGTTCCTCCCGTTTGGCGGTGGAGCTGGCTAACAAGTTCGGTACAAGGCTGCATGTGCTGCATCTGACTACAGCCAAAGAGCTGGGATTGTTCGAGTCTGGGCCGCTGGCAACCAAGCGGATCACCGCTGAGGTTTGCGCGCACCATCTGCTGTTCGATGACCGTGACTATGCAAGCCTCGGAAATCTCATCAAGTGCAATCCCTCCATCAAAACTCGTGAGGATCGAGATGCTCTGCGGCAAGGATTGCTCTGTGACCGTATCGATGTGATTGGCACTGATCACGCGCCTCACACCCTGACGGAGAAGCAGCGGCCATATGCATCGGCGCCTTCAGGCCTACCGCTGGTGCAGCATGCTTTTCCGGCTCTTTTCGAACTGGTCGAGGAGGGCGTTCTGTCGATTACTCAGCTGGTGCGCAAAACCAGCCATGCAGTCGCCGATTTGTTCGCAATTCATGAGCGTGGATACCTGCGCGAAGGCTACTGGGCGGATCTGGCATTAATTGAGCGGCTCGAAAGTCCGCGCCCCGTCAGCCTTGATCCCATCCTTGCTCACTGCCAATGGACACCTTTCCAAAATCACCGGTTTCGTCATCGTGTGAGCACCACGATCGTGTCCGGACAAGTCGCTTGGCACGAAGGCCGGTTGAACGAGGAGTGCCAAGGGTTGCCTCTTGCCTTCAGTGCGCAGCGATCCTGACCAACTTAATAATCAATATGGATAACCGCCATGACTGAACAAGAACTGCTTTCTCTGCCCGATGAGGCATATATGGATGCTACACAGCAGGAGTTTTTTCGGAAGCTCTTGCTGTCCCAGCGGGCGGAGCTCCAGGATCGCATCTCCGGAGAATTCCAAGTGATGCGTGAGTATGAGCCCAGCAGCGATCCTTCCGATCTGGGTACTGTTGAAGAGCAGAGGCAGTGGCAACTCCGCCTTTTGGAGCGTGAGAAAAAGCTTCTGGACAAGATCGATGAGGCGTTGGAGCGAATCTCACGCGGGGAATATGGATGGTGCAAGGAGACCGGCGAGCCCATTGGCTTGAGGCGCTTGCTCCTGCGGCCCACAGCGACGTTGACCATCGAGGCAAAGGAGCGACAGGAACGCCAAGAGCGGCATATGCGTGAAAGCTGATTTATACACCACCCCGTGCAGCATGATTTTGAGCATGGAGAAACCTGGCTGGCAACCTCATTACTGCTTGTGATTGAGAATGAGATTCGTTAATGTGATGTTATCACATAACAGGAGATTTATCATGCAGGTTCTTTCTTCGCTCAAGCACGCTAAAAATCGTCATCGGGACTGCCAAGTCGTTAAGCGCCGCGGCAGGCTGTACGTGATCTGCAAATCGAACCCTCGGTTCAAAGCCAGACAGGGCGGTGTGAAGAATAAGTGAGCAATGTCCGCACTGAACTATCCCGCGCGGGGAGGCGGAGAACGATTGTGCAAGCCGGAACAGCCAGGAAGGTGCAGTCGGTAGCTGCCTGGTGGGGCATGGGTGAGGGCACGAGGGGCATCTCTTCTGACAAGGCCCTGCGCCGCAGGGCCTCTGAGCCATATGCTGAAGATGCAGCATGGGATCCATGCTGCAAGCACGATCAATTCCTCGGAATGATGGGTAGCGTGATTCCCGAAGGTCGCTGACTGTCACGGTACATGGTTATAGTAGGAACAATGTTATTAGGATCACTAGGGTTTTGAGAGGGGCTCAGCTGTTTCAGTACTTCAAAATTAGGATAGTCAGACCCTGCGACAGAGACCCGGATGCGGTGACCTTTTTTGAAGACCCACGAGGTAGGGAGTAAGTCCAGTTTTAGGTGAACAACTTTACCATCAGCAAAGACTTTTTCATCGTACTGGGCTTTCTCGAAACCGCTCCAAGGAAGCTTCGGCAAAACCTGAATCCCATCTCGGCCTCGGTTGATCTTCAGGTCGCTGTCATACTGCCCGCTGAAGCCCGCTCGCAGAGCATTTTCAGTGACCAATACTGCCTTGCCATCGGCGTCTACATCTTCAAGGTAAACAAAGAAGTCCCCGTTGTCCGCAGTGGATGACACCCAGATGTCCACGATAGGGTGACCAGTAACCTCGGTATCCTTAGTCAGTGCATCCGTGGTGTAAGTCAGGCTCTTTTTATCGAGCTCGGTTCTCATCGGCATTTCATCAGGCTGGTACATCTGCCAGCGGCTTGTGGGGTAATCTGTTCCCCAGCGCGCGTCGTGCGTGTAATCCACCACGTACTTGTCAGTACCATCGGTACTCCTATTGCTCTGGAGTTTGCCGCCACCAGCGAATGCAAGAGCCGTCGTGGTTTGTCTGGCAAGAGGCCACTCATGCTCCTTGCGCCACCCATCACCATTCATGTTGTAGATTAGTATCGGGGCATCTGTGTTCACCCCATTATCTACGCCTTTGAGGTAGTGGTCGAAGAATCGCACGAGTTCGGTTTTGTAGACTTGAAGCATTTTGTCTTCGTCTTCGCCGAAGTATGACCAGAACGGCGATCTTTCTTCGTGATATCCAGCGTCAATCATGATTTTTGACGGGTTGGTGAGTTTCATGGTCGAGTACAGTTCAAATGTGCCGCGCACAAAGATATCCATCCACCCGCCACGATTGAAAATCGGAATCCCGCTTTCCATCAAAGCCTTGATTGAGCCTGATGGGCTTGTCGAATAGGTATTTAGGCTTTTACTCTCACCGTCTACAAGATAAACCCAATTGGTGTCGATGAAGGGCGTATTGGGGCCAATTTCGTTATAAGGAACATTTTTGCTGTGTTCCTTTGACGCTAGGTAATAGATGTGCTTACGAGGTTGCCCATCGGCGTATCGAGGCTCGTCAGCCGGATTGTTTGGATAGTCATAATCGTCTAGGAAGGATCCGTTTTGATTCAAGTCTAGAGGTATCTCATCGTAGATATCACCGTCGCCGTCCTCGTCCACTACCGGTGCTGTTGGGAAAACGCCGTCGTCGGGTGAATAGCTATTCGTTTCCATGTTGAACTGCACGTCGTTCGTTGAGTACGCCCAAAGTGCAACACCACCTGGCCTGATTTCACCGCTAAACCCATCGAGAGGTACTACTTCAGGAGATATCGCTTTCAAAGCCTTAGGCTTATGACCTGCCGTAACTAGCTGGGAGTATCCCAGATAGGAGCCTCCGAACATGCCAACATTGCCATTGCTCCAATCTTGCCTGGCAATCCAGTTTATGATTTCTGCGCCGTCTTTTCCTAACTGCGGAGTGAAGTCTGTTTTGTGGCCGAAACTTGCTCCCGTGCCTCGCATATCTGCGATGACATAAGCGTAGCCGTTAGATAGGAAGTTTTTTATTTGCTCGCGAGTTGATCCATACAGTATGCCATTGCTGTTTGCGCGATCCGCGACGCTCCCGCCGAGGCCAGTTGCGTACTTATAATAGAGCTTTTCGTACCATTTCATGTTGGGTATGACGTAGGCTCTGCCGTAAGGCGTATACTGAAAAATAACCGGAAGTGCCTTGTTTTTTGGTGTGTCTTTAGATGTATAAATATCTACAGCGAGCTGAGTGCCGTCGGGCATTGAAACATATTGGGAGGTCTTATTGTAGGACTCGTCTTTAGCGACATATGTGTTGTAGCCAGCGATGGAAAGTGCCGTTAATCCTAACAGTGTGCATGAGGTTATAATTTTATGCTTATTCTTCATGTTTTTCCTCAGTCCTTCAAATTGGAGTCTTGCTCCGGGAATGCGATCCTGGAAGTAGATGTTGGCTGCAGTTTATAACCGTCTATCGGCTATTAAATTTTCAACCTACGCTAGGACGCGCGTGCGCGCCTATCCGAAATGCGTAATTCACACGATTTTAACGATTCTGAGTGTGCGGTGATTGGGAACTCAAACCTGAAGCACCTCGTGATCCCGAGCGGCGAACCGAGGCAATATCAGGGCGGGTCAACAGACATGATCGCTGCAGCTTCGACTTCTAGAATTCATCCGGCACTCATGCACCAATGTGGTGCGTCTTTCCGTTCGGAAAGCGGATAGATCACTGAGAGGGCCTCGCCTCAAGATGGCCCGGAGCGCGCACTTCGGCAACTCACCGCCGGCGCGTTACTAAAAACCGACAATGAGGTTTGTATGAACGCCCCCTTCGATCAGCTTTCAACCTGGCTGAAAGAACATCAGATTACCGAAGTGGAATGCGTGGTCAGCGACCTGACCGGCATCGCCCGCGGTAAAATCGCTCCCACAGCTAAATTCCTCCATGAACGAGGCATGCGTCTCCCGGAAAGTGTGTTGCTGCAGACGGTTACCGGGGACTATGTTGACGACGATATCTATTACAGCCTGCTAGATACGGCTGATATCGACATGGTGTGCCGACCTGATCCGTCTGCTGTGTACCAGGTTCCCTGGGCGCTCGAACCAACCGCCATTGTCATCCATGACACATTCGATAAGCAGGGCAATCCCGTTGCCCTGTCTCCTCGTAACGTCCTCAAGAAGGTGCTTGAGCTCTATGCCGCTAAGGGGTGGAAACCAGTCGTAGCACCTGAGATGGAGTTCTATCTCACCCAGCGCTGCGAAGACCCGGACTTGCCGTTGCAGGTACCGGTTGGACGATCGGGTCGCGCTGAGAGCGGGCGTCAGTCCTTCTCTATCGACGCGGCCAACGAGTTTGATCCGCTGTTCGAGGATGTCTATGACTGGTGCGAAATCCAGAGGCTCGACCTGGACACTTTGATCCATGAAGACGGCCCAGCGCAGATGGAGATCAACTTCCGTCACGGCGATGCTTTGAGTCTGGCTGATCAGATCACTGTGTTCAAACGCACGATGAGGGAAGCCGCGCTCAAGCACAACGTTGCAGCAACGTTCATGGCGAAGCCCATCACTGATGAGCCCGGCAGCGCCATGCACTTGCACCAGAGTGTCGTCGACATCGAAACCGGGAAATCCGTGTTCGCGAACGAAGATGGCTCGATGAGCGAGCTTTTCCTCAACCACATTGGCGGCTTGCAGAAGTACATCCCGAAAGTGCTTCCGATGTTTGCCCCCAACGTGAACTCGTTCCGACGGTTCCTTCCTGATACGTCAGCTCCCGTGAACGTGGAGTGGGGTGAGGAAAACCGTACAGTCGGGCTCCGTGTTCCTGTCTCGACTCCTGAGGCCATGAGGGTTGAAAACCGACTGCCTGGCGCTGATGCCAACCCCTACTTGGCCATCGCGGCAAGCCTGCTGTGCGGTTACTTGGGCATGACAGAGAAATGCAGCCCGAGCGCTCCGGTGGAAGGGCGAGCGTATGAGCGGCGGAATCTGAGGCTCCCAATTACGATCGAGGACGCTCTTCAGAACATGGAAGAGTGCCAAGCGGTCAAGCAAGTTCTAGGCGACAACTTCGTCATCGGTTACGTCGCGGTCAAGCGTGCCGAGCACGAAAATTATAAAAGAATCATTAGCTCCTGGGAGCGTGAATTTCTTCTGTTCAGTGTCTAAGTTTTTCAGCAGTCGAACGGTACAAATCTAATAGGGGATCGATATGCGTAGTTTAGGGGCTTTACTTTCTTCTGCAGCCGCTTTGGTAATCAGCTGCGGCGTCCAAGCCAATCCGTCTGTGAGCATTTATAACTGGACTGACTATATTGGTACGACAACGCTGGCGGACTTCCAGGCCAAGACGGGTATTACCCCAATCTACGACGTCTTCGACTCCAATGAAACCTTAGAAGGCAAGCTGTTGGCTGGGCGGACAGGCTACGACGTGGTTGTGCCGTCCAACCACTTCCTTGCTCGCCAAACTCAGGCAGGAGCGTTTTTAGAGCTGGATCGTAGCAAACTTCCGAACTGGAAACACGCAGACCCCAAGCTTCTTGAGCGCTTGCAGGAAAACGATCCTGGAAACAAACATGCGGTTCCCTACCTATGGGGAACGACCGGGATTGGGTACAACGTCGAGAAGGTTAAGGCAGTCTTAGGAACTGACAAAGTGGACTCCTGGGCCGTCTTATTCGAGCCGGAGAATCTCGAGAAGCTCAAGCAGTGCGGTGTGGCCTTCATGGACTCACCCGATGAGCTGTTTCCCGCGATGCTTCACTATATGGGGCTGAACCCGAGCAGCGAAAACGCTGCCGATTATGCAAAGGCTGAAGCAAGATTGGTCGACCTGCGCCCGAGCGTAACGTACTTCCATTCGTCCAAGTACATTTCCGACCTTGCGAATGGAAATATCTGTGTGGCATTCGGCTATTCCGGAGATGTTTTCCAAGCGGCAGCCCGTGCTGAAGAAGCGAACAATGGTGTAAAGATTGCGTACAGCATTCCTAAAGAGGGTGCGAATCTTTGGTTCGATTTGCTGGCGATTCCCAAGGACTCCAGTAATCCCGATCAAGCTTATGCGTTTATCAATTATTTGCTCGAGCCAAAAGTAATTGCGCAAATCAGTGATCACGTCGGCTTTGCCAATGGCAACAAAGATGCGAAGGAATACATGGATAAAGAAGTGGTAGAGAATCCTGAGGTTTACCCCTCGGCAGATGTCATCGACAAGCTATACGTTTCAACTACACCAAGTCCAAAGATCATGAGGCTCATGACCCGTTCGTGGACGAAGATCAAGTCCAGCCGTTGAGCCAAGGTGCAATATGTCTAGCAGCAATTCACACGCCGCATCCTATTATACTGCGTCAAGCCGTCTGAAGACCCGGTATCCCATTCTTGAAGGTAACCGCTCAGTCAACGTATGCGTAATCGGTGGTGGTCTTACGGGAGTCAACACCGCCTTGGAGCTTGCTGAGCGGGGTATCTCTGTCGTACTGATCGAAGCCCGTCGAATTGGCTGGGGTGCGAGTGGGCGAAATGGCGGTCAGTTGATTCGAGGAATTGGCCACGACGTCTCGGGGTTCACAAATTACGTTGGTGATTCCGGCGTTGGGTACCTAAAGCGTGCTGGCATTGAGTCGGTGAGTCTTGTCAAAAAGCGGATTGAGCGATATGGGATCGAGTGCGATCTGCAGATGGGATTCTGCGAATTGGCCAACACCCAAGCTCAGTACAGAGCGTTCAAGGAAGAACAGGACGAACTCGATACTCTAGGGTATCTGCACGAAACCCGTGTCATATCCTCTGAAAAGCTTCATGAGATCGTGGGTAGCGACATCTACGCGGGCGGCATGGTTGATATGGGGTCGGGGCATCTCCATCCTCTCGACCTTGTACAGGCCGAGGCTCATGCCGCTTCGAAGCTGGGAGTCGCCATATTCGAGGATAGTCCAGTCCTGAGCATTGAGCACGGTAATGTCGTGACAGTCAGAACGGCCAGAGGTCAGGTTAGGGCAAACACTATCGTTCTCGGCTGTAATGCCCACTTGGACGATCTTGAGCCGCGTCTAACTGGTAAGGTCTTGCCTGCGGGTAGCTATGTTATTGCAACCGAACCACTGGGTGAAACACTCTCTGCGGAGTTAATTCCACAGAATATGGCATTGTGCGATCAAAAGGTTGGGCTTGATTATTATCGCCTTTCTGCTGATAAGCGATTGCTCTTCGGCGGCGCGTGCAATTATACGGGGCGAGATCCCAAAGATATTGGTAAATACATGCGTCCGAAAATGCTCAAGGTGTTTCCGCAGCTAGAGCATGTCCGTGTTGATTACGCTTGGGGTGGGATGATTGGCATCACTTCGAACCGTTTTCCCCAAGTGGGACGGCTCAAAGCTCATCCGAATGTGTACTACGCTCAGGGTTACTCCGGTCACGGCCTAAACGTCACCCATTGGGCCGCTAAATTGCTGGCAGAGGTAATTGCCAGGGACACTACTGAAGGTTTCGATATATTCAAGAAGATCCCGCATATGACATTCCCAGGAGGTAAGGCATTCAGGTCGCCTTTACTTGCTCTCGGCATGATGTGGTACAGGCTCAAAGAGACGCTAGGTTGAAACGCAGAAGCTCTCGGGGCTGGAACAGTTGTTAGTTAAGGTTTTAGGATGCGCGCAATGGCCGAAGTAGAACAGCTGCTACCTCTGAAATATAGCTCAGTTGAAAAGACAGAGCAGTATTTGTTGCAAATCGAAAGGCTTACGAAAAAATATAATGAGTTCGTGGCCGTTGATGACGTATCTCTCAAGATCAAGAAAGGAGAGATCTTCGCACTGCTCGGTGGATCGGGATCTGGTAAGTCGACCCTACTACGTATGCTGGCAGGGTTCGACCAGCCTACCGAAGGCCGCATCCTGCTTGATGGCGTGGACATCACCGAGATGCCGGCCTATGAGCGGCCTATCAACATGATGTTCCAGTCCTACGCGCTGTTCCCGCACATGACCGTGGCGCAGAACATCGCCTTTGGCCTTCAGCAGGACAGAATGCCTAAGCGCGAGATTACCGAGCGCGTTGAGGAGATGCTAAAGCTAGTCCACATGGTCCAGTACGCAGAGCGCAAGCCTCATCAGCTTTCTGGTGGCCAACGTCAGCGCGTTGCTCTTGCCCGGTCGCTGGCTAAGCGTCCGAAGCTATTGCTACTTGATGAGCCTATGGGCGCTTTGGACAAGAAGCTACGCTCGCAGATGCAGCTGGAATTGGTAGAAATCATCGAGCGCGTGGGCGTGACTTGCGTGATGGTGACCCACGACCAGGAAGAAGCCATGACGATGGCCCAGCGCATCGCGATCATGCATCAGGGTTGGATTGCCCAAGTGGGTACTCCTGTGGATATCTACGAAACGCCTAACAACAGGTTGGTCTGTGAATTCATTGGCAATGTGAACGTGTTTGATGGCCTAGTCATCGATGACTCAGAGGGCTACGCGCTCATCGAGTCCGACGATTTGGATCGGAAGATTTACGTCGGTCACGGTGTGAGCACGGCGGTGCAGGACAAGCAGATCTCCTATGCTCTTCGCCCGGAAAAGCTTCAGATCACCTACCAGCAGCCGCGCTTCGAGTTCAACTGGTCGAAGGGGAAAGTCCACGACGTTGCCTACCTGGGTGGCCACTCGGTGTTCTACGTCGAGCTGCCTAGTGGCATGATCGTTCAGTCGATGATGGCCAACACGGTACGACAAGGCGCGCGACCGTCTTGGGGCGACGAAGTGTACGTTTGGTGGGAAGATGACAGCGGCGTGGTACTGCGCTCATGACGGGTTACGAGCTCAGAAGAGCCTTCCTGCGAATCAAGCCGGAAGGGCGGCACCTTGTGATCGGGCTTCCTTTCATTTGGCTGTTTACCTTCTTCATGCTGCCGTTCTTCATCGTGCTGAAGATCAGCTTCGCCGAAGCCGATGTGGCGATCCCGCCGTACACCGAGATCTACAGCTACGTCGAAGACAAGCTCCAGCTGGTACTCAACCTGGCCAACTACGGCCTGTTGACCGAGGACGAGCTGTACCTCTCGGCGTACCTTGGATCCCTGAAGATGGCCTTGATCAGCACTTTGTTGTGCCTGCTGATCGGCTATCCAATGGCTTACGCCATCGCCAATGCCAGGAAAGAGACTCAAACCGTCCTGTTGTTGCTGATCATGATGCCGACCTGGACGGCGATCCTGATCCGCGTCTATGCCTGGATGGGCATCCTCAGCAATAACGGTTTGCTCAACGGCTTTCTGCTCTGGACTGGCCTGATTGACCAGCCGCTGCAGATCCTGAACACCAACCTGGCTGTGTACATCGGCGTGGTCTATTCGTACCTGCCATTTATGATCCTGCCGTTGTTCGCCAACCTGGTGAAGCATGACCCTTCGTTGCTGGAGGCGGCTTCCGATCTGGGGTCGAGCACCTTCAACAGCTTCTGGAAGATCACTGTACCGCTGTCGAAGAACGGCATCATCGCCGGCTGCATGCTGGTGTTCATCCCGGTGGTGGGCGAGTTCGTGATCCCTGAACTGCTCGGTGGGCCGGAAACCTTGATGATCGGCAAGGTGCTGTGGCAGGAGTTCTTCAACAACCGCGATTGGCCGGTGGCATCGGCTCTGGCAGTGGTGATGCTGGCAATCCTGATCGTACCGATCCTGCTGTTCAATCGCAGTCAGGCTAAAGAGATGGAGGGCAGGGCATGAAGCGCTTCGGTTTCTCCAAGCTGATGCTCGTGCTCGGCTTGGTTTTCATCTACTTGCCGATGCTGATCCTGGTGGTCTACTCGTTCAACGCCTCGAAGCTGGTGACGGTATGGGGCGGCTGGTCGTTGAAGTGGTACGCCGGCCTGCTCGATAACAAGCAACTGATGGGCTCTGTCATGCGCTCTCTGGAAATCGCCTGCTATACGGCGGTGGCTGCAGTAGCGCTGGGTACACTGGCTGCATTTGTGCTGACCCGAGTCACCCGCTTCAAAGGCCGCACGCTGTTTGGTGGTCTGGTCACCGCACCGCTGGTAATGCCCGAGGTGATTACCGGCCTGTCGCTGCTGCTGCTGTTCGTGGCCATGGCGCAGATGGTTGGCTGGCCGCAAGAGCGTGGCATCGCCACCATCTGGATCGCACACACGACCTTCTGCGCGGCGTACGTGGCGGTGGTGGTGTCGGCTCGCCTGCGTGAGCTGGACCTGTCGATCGAAGAAGCAGCAATGGACTTGGGTGCCAAGCCGTGGAAGGTGTTCTTCCTGATCACCATCCCGATGATTGTCCCATCACTCGCATCGGGCGGGATGATGTCCTTCGCGCTGTCGCTGGATGACCTTGTCTTGGCGAGCTTCGTCTCCGGGCCAGGCTCCACGACCTTGCCGATGGAGGTGTTCTCGGCGGTGAGATTGGGGGTGAAACCTGAGATCAACGCTGTGACCAGCTTGATTCTGCTGTCGGTTTCGCTGGTGACATTCCTGGTCTGGTTCTTCAGTCGCAGAGCCGAAGAGAATCGTCGAAAGGCTATCCAGCAAGCTATCGAAGAGGCTGCTCAAGAGCTGCCAAAGCAGCCGAGAGTGGTGAAGCGGCCTTCTCCGTTGATGGCGATGAATTAGCCACGAGGGGCACAATTTCGAAGGCAGACGCTAAGATCTTGTGCCCCTTGATGCCTCAGTTCGCGCTCCCTCCTACGAGAAAAAATGTCCAATAGAATGTGAGGTTTGACCGTGCTGCAACTTTGTGTGCTTGAGGCAGATATCCTTCGTGAAGAATTGGCGCCGAAGTACTCTGGCTATGGAGTGATGTTCAAGCAGCTGTTTGATAAACAGCCACTCCCGATAAGTCTTGATGTGTTCAACGTCATCAATGGCGCGTATCCGGATCCACGGAAGAGGTACGATGGTTACCTCATCACCGGGAGCAAGTACGACTCGTTCTCCACCGAGAATTGGGTTCTCGTCCTCAAGGAATTTGTCTCCAACCTCTACCATGACGGACACAAAATCATCGGTGTGTGCTTTGGTCACCAGCTGCTGTCGCTCGTTCTTGGTGGTGAGGTCTGGCGCGCGCCACGCGGATGGGGAATGGGTGTGCACCGCTATGAGGTGAGTGCGCACAAGGATTGGATGATCCCGCCGCAGACCAGCTTCAAACTACAGGTGAGTCATCAGGATCAGGTACTGGCATTGCCTGCTGAGGCCGAGCTCATCGCTAGCAGTGAGTTCTGCCCTGTAGCGGCATATGTGGTTGATGATCAAATCCTCTGCTTCCAGGGACATCCGGAATTCACGGAAAACTACACTCGTGAGCTCCTGTCCTTGCGTAAAGGCATCCTCGATCCTGATGTGTTTGACAAGGCGCTGACCAGTCTGGATGAACAGGATCACGGAGTTGTGATTGCCCAATGGATTACGCAATTCTTAATTAGCCACGATCACCGGCCCGCAGACGCCTTTCAGGAACGATCCGACACTAAATCCGCCCTAGGCATCGATCGAGGTTGATCAGCGCGTAGCTGAAGACAAGGTAGTCCCACCGCAAGCCCAATTGAGCGGTCATGGGCAAGGCTGGAGATCTGGGTAGCGTTAACTCGCTACCTGGATGAATGGTCTGTGCCCATCGAGAGCCCTGAGCGTCGGCAAGTGGTTGGCAGCTGTCATGAGAATTTTACAGTCGGCGCGTGAGAGTTGGCGTGATCCAGATGGCTGTCTCAAGTTGTGCCGAAGCGACTGTAAGCGAAGCGGCCAGTGAGATTTTGGCAACTGCTACAGCATCAGAGGGATGCTGGCTTTATTTAGACATGAAGGTCACGGAACTATATCCAAACGTGACTCTCGCCACATGGCCAGCAGCCACCCTCCTTGGTTTTCGAAGCTGTCATTAAGGAGTGTCAGGGATTTAATTCGGTCTAATAAGAAATGCCTGAAGTCTCTTCGAGATTCACACCAGGCAGGTAGTATTTCGACACTTTCAAAATAACCAATGCCCAGCGGCCAGCGATGCGCTCCGTCTCAAGGCATTTTTTACTAATATAAACTAAACGAATTTTCTTCTCGTGTCGTATGGCATCGCGTAAGTGTTTTGCATCAAATTAATATGCAGGGCGATATTGAGAAGGTGCGGCGAATAATGCCGTCTTGATAAATTTACCAGCAATAGCTGAGAGCATTACCGCTTCTGCCTTTGACAAAACGCCGAGGGCTGCTTGAACCAACGATTTATCGGCTTGCTGTGCTACCCAGCGCATGCCAAGCATCAGTGCATCAATCTCTTGTTCATTGAACATGAGAGGCGGGAGCAAGAACCCTGGCCGTAGGATGTATCCGATTCCTGCTTCACCCCGAATGTCGGCGCCTTGGGCTTGCAACGTGGCAATATCACGATACACAGTGCGCAGACTTACAGAGAGCTCCAGCGCAAGCCTCTGACCGGTCATAGGATGGCGGCATGTGCGCAAGATTTGTAGGAAAGCAAGAAGGCGTTCAGTACGGGTCATGATTTAATGCTGACATTTTCTGTCAGCATCGTCGAGTAGGATCTGAGCCTCGCCAATCGAGGACATCTCATGAAAAGCCCAAATCTGTTCCTGTTGTACGTAGAAGACGCTCAAAGAGCTGCGTGTTTTATGAAAGGTTGCTCGGTCAGAAGGCGCAGTCAGAATTCCCTAGTTATGTATCGTTTCTGCTTGATAATGGGTCAGCCTTGGGCCTTTGGTCGACCAAGGCCAAGGATTACAGAAGTGGAGATACGGGTCATCGTAGCGAGATTGCTTTCCTGGTTGAGACGGAGGCGCAGGTCAAAATCCTTCATCAACAATGGTCAACTTCGGGGATCTACATAGAACAGCCGCTTCATCACGCCGTATTTGGACTGACATTCGTGGCGCTCGACCCTGATAGTCATCGACTACGCGTGTGTCTGCCTGATTGACTTTAGCTTTTTGGATATGGAGTGTAACCGTCCGGTGAAGTCTCCTAAGCCATGCTACGCTGTGGCTCCGACGACAGTTAACTCAGGATGAGATGCAAATATGGTTCATTTCAAGGACGTAATAGCTAGAAATCGCGAGGCTTGGAATGCATCCGCAGATCGCCATCGAAGAAGTGCTGCCTGGAACCACCTCATTGAGGAGGTAAAGCGGCATGATTTTTCTTGCTTGGACTCGACTCTGACGGTGACTCTGGAGCAGGTCGGCCTATCCCAGAAAGAAGTTGTACAGCTCGGGTGTAACAATGGGCGAGAAGTGCTTTCAATGTTTGCCCTTGGAGCGGCTCATGTAGTTGGAGTGGATCAGTCCAATGAATTCCTAGAGCAGGCTATGGAGCTAGCAACCCGTTCACCCTACACACCTGAGTTCGTTGAGGCTGACATCCACAAGCTTCCGAAAGGTCTCTACGGTCGATTCGATGTTGCTCTGATTACTATCGGTGTTCTTAACTGGATGCCGGATATGACTTTATTTTTTAGCCACGTTGCGAGGGTGCTCAAACCGGGTGGTGTCCTTGTAGTCTACGAAACCCACCCGTTCTTGGAAATGCTAGACCCAGAATCGGATGATCCGTGGCGAATCGAGAACTCATATTTCCAAACAGACCCTGTGATAGAAACAACCGAACTCGTCTACGAAGGTAAAGGTGAGGAAAACGGGCATCCATCTTTTTGGCATGTTCATAGCCTGGGTGATGTACTTACAGGCATAGCAAGGGCTGACTTAAAGCTTTGTAATCTTGCTGAATACCCTCATTCAAATCGTGAAGACACCTACGATGTTTATGAGAACAATGGTGTCCAGGTACCAATGTGCTTCGCCTTGGTGGCGAAAAAGGCGCAAGTGGACTAAGTCGCAAGATGAGCGACCCAAAGCACACCTCGTGTAGCTACGCCGGAGCCCAACGATGAGGCAGCAACTCGGTAATCTCACTGGCCCGCTGCGTCGGTAGGCGTGCCAGCACGTCTCTTAGGTAGGCATACGGATCGTGCCCGTTGTTGCGAGCCGACTGGATCAAACTCATGATCGCGGCGGCGCGTTTGCCGCTGCGCAGTGAGCCTGCAAAGAGCCAGTTCTTGCGCCCCAGCGCCCAAGGCCGTATCTGGTTCTCGCACCAATTATTATCAATGGGTACAGCCCCGTCATCGAGGTAGCGCGACAGCGCTGCCCAGCGTTTCAGGCTGTAATCCAGGGCCCTGCCGATGGCTGAACCGTTATGCACGATATCGCGCTGGGCGATCATCCAGGCATGCAGTGCATCCATCACCGGTACCGCCTTTTCTTGCCGTATTCGGCGGCGTGAGTCCGGCTCCAGATCCTTGATTTCACCCTCGATCTCGTACAACACCTGCATGTAACGCAAGGCTTGCTCAGCCAGCGTGCTCTTGTGGGTCGTATGCAGCTCGAAGAATTTGCGCCGGGCATGGGCCATGCAGCCGATTTCAGTCACGCCCAGTTCAAAGCTGGCCTTGTAACCGCCGAAATCATCGCAGACCAGTTTGCCCTTCCAGGCTTGCAGGAAGTTACGCGCATGCTCGCCAGCGCGGCTTTGGCTGAAGTCGTAAACCACCGCAGAGGTTTCGCAAAAAGGGCTGGTGGCGTAAGCCCAAACGTAAGAACGATGGGTTTTCTTGGTACCCGGCATGAGCATCTGCACCGGCGTTTCATCCACATGAACGACCGGCTGCTCAAGCACCACCTCGCGCAGCGCATCGACCAGTGGCTGCAACTGCACACCGCAGGCGCCTACCCATTGGGCGAGCGTTGAGCGCGGAATAGCTAGGCCGGCGCGGCCAAACATAGCTTCTTGGCGATACAACGGCAGATGATCGGCGAATTTCGCGATCATGACGTGAGCCAACAAACCTGCGGTCGGGATGCCCTTGTCGATCACCTGCGCCGGCACCGGAGCCTGGGTCAGCGTTTCGCAATTGTCGCAGACCCACTTGCCACGGATATGGCGCTCGACGGTGAATACGCCCGGTGTGTAATCGAGCTTCTCGCTGACATCTTCACCAATGCGCTTGAGCGCACAGCCGCACGTGCAGTCGGTGTTATCCAGTTCGTGATGGATCAGCGTGCGAGGAAACTCAGGCGGAAAGGCACGACGTTTAGGCTTCTGCTTTTCCTGGACGAGAGCCGGCGTGACTTGCAGCGACTCCAGTTCTGCTTCGATGGCGGCGATATCGGTATCGATCAGGTCATCGAGCAAGCTGGCCTGTTCCGGGCTCATTTGCTCGCTTCGCTTGGCGAACTTGAAGCGCTTGAGCTGGGCAATCTCGTGGCTGAGTTTTTCGATCAACGTTTTGTCGTGATGAATCTTTTTGTCCATGACCTGGACGGTTTTGCCCATCGTCTCGACTTGTTCGTCGAGTGCCGAGACGCGTTGCAGCAACTGCGCCACCAGCGCGCGCAGTTGTTCGGGGTTCAGTTGGTCTAGGTCGGGGATCGAAGTCATGCCGCCGATCTTGATAGATCAGCGTAAACAGGACGATAGGCTGATCGGACAATTGCACTGCCGGATGCGGCATGGCTCGCTTCAGAGGATGGAAATGGCGTTGCTGGGGCCAACTCTTTGCCAAGGCAGGCCCAGTATCAAGGCATAGAGTTGTTCGGCGCTCAGTTCCATCTGCGAACCGTGGAGGATACCTGGCCAGACGAACTTATCTTGATGGAGCCGACGTGCTGCCAGCCAAATACCAAGACCGTCATGCACCAGGACTTTCATGCGTGTGGCGCGGCGGTTGGCAAACAGGTAAGCGCAATGCGGCTGCGCCGCACCGAACACCGAAATCACGCGGGCCATGGCGGTGTCGGTTCCCGCGCGCATGTCCATCGGCTCGGTAGCGAGCCAGATGGTGTCGACGCGAATCACCGCAGCAACTCTCGAAGAAAACTGGCGCAGTCGGCTGCGCTGTCCACTGGCCAAGTCATTTTGACGGGCGTGCGTGAGTGTTGGATTTCAAGGCAAATGCTGGAAGGCTGGCCGTGCGACCCCGCGCCGAATACATGAGTATGAAGCGGGATGAAGGCCGGTTGAATAGCCGTGGTTTTCTGATTGTGCAGCCGAATCCATTTGTGGACGAGGTTGGCATTGAGGCTGTAACCCAAGGCGATGTTGGCGATGGAGGCACCGGGCTCGGAACACTCCTGGATGACTTGAGCTTTGAAGGATTTGCTGTAGGTACGGCGCTGAGGGGGCATGGAAAATCCGCTTGATAGGCCAGAAATGGTGTCCACTTAAATTAGGTGGACACCATGGCCTTTGGCGGATGCGCCAGGAAGGTGTGTTGGCCGGACGGATACTATGGAGTTAATACATCCATATCACGTTGAGGCCTTTTATTCAAAGGCAAGCGGAACTGGCGCACGCGTTTATAGTGCGTCGGCTCCACAAGGCTGTTTATTCGCTTGATGCTTCAGCATTATCCGGTCAGTACGCCTGGACTTGAGACCGTCGCGGCGTCGACTGGATTCGGAGGACAGGGAGCAGGGCGATTTTGCGAGGTTTAGAGATCTTCTACGCAGCGGTAAGAAACAACCAAGCCGGACTAAGTCTCGTGGATGACGTCGTCCGGCTTCGCTGTTAATGACGACGATCAGGCAGCGACTGCTGACCAGTCTTTTTGACGAGCTACAACTGCTTCGGCAGTTTGCCCTACCAGCTCCTCGTACACCTTCGGAGCAGTAGCACCTTCAGTGCTGATCAAAAGAACACGCGAGTTTGCATCGATCCCCAAGTCTGCGGCCAGGCTGCTGGACTGCGAAATGCGCTTGAGAGCGGACAGACCTGCTACGGCAGATTCGCCGGCGACAACTGGGATGTCAGAGCCGTTTTCTACAGCCAAGCGACGCATCGAAGCGACTGCTTCATCGTCGCTGATGGTCATGAAGAAGTCGACGCTTGGCTGCAGGAATTTCCACGCCAGAGGCGAGGTTTCGCCGCAGGCCAAGCCGGCCATGACGGAGTCAACGGAACCGGTCGCTTTTGCCGCTTTACCTTCCAGGGCGCTCTGATAGAGGCAGTCAGCTTGCTCTGGCTCCACTACGACGAAGGTTGGGCGCTTGGTGCCGTAGAACTCCCAGAAGTAGCTCACGATGCCTGCGGCCAATCCGCCCACGCCGCCCTGCAACAGCACATGAGTAAACTCTTCGCCGGCATCGAGCGACTCGATGATTTCCGAGGCGATGGTGCCGTAACCCTGCATTACGTCACGTGGGATCACTTCGTAGCCATCGTAGGAGGTGTCGGATACAACGATCCAGTCGTTCTTGTCAGCGAGGAAGGCTGCATGCTCAACGGACTCATCGTAGTTGCCGGTGATGCGAACGATTTCTGCGTCGTAGGCGGCGATGGCCTCTTCGCGCTCGACGCTCACATTCGCGTGCAGAACGATGACGCAACGGCAGCCGATATCTTTCGCAGCAGCTGCGAGACCTTTACCGTGGTTGCCGTCAGTGGCACTGATTACAACAAAGTTAGCGAGCTCTTTCTTGTAGTCACCGGCCAGCAGGCGGCGCGGATCGAGGTTCGATTCAGGGAAGGTGCGCAGGATCAGGCGTACCAAGGCGATCGGTGCACCGAGAGCCTTGAAGCTACCCAGCTCCGAGCGAACAGATTCGTCTTTGACCTTCAGCTCTTTAACGCCCAGCTCATGGGCAAGACCTGGGAGGCTGTACAGAGGCGTACCGTCGCTGTTGATCTTGTTCCACGAGGACAGCCAAGCGCGGCTCTCTGCAGCTTTGTGAATGCTCATGATCGCACGCAGTTCTTGAGGGTAAGCCTGGCGGATCGCGTTTTTGTTGGCAGTAAACATTGGGTCTCCTTGGTGACCTGTGCATCACGACTTAGGTGGAAGCTGTCTAGCTGTATCGCTTCGAATAAACAGTGAAGAGATGGTAGATCTCGCCGTGATCAATAACGGCGCGTTTATCCCGTCAGCATCGGTACAAAAGTGCATTTCACCGATAGCTATCGCTTGAATCGTGCAGCTAGGCGCCCCCTTTGGCAGCCAGCTTCGACTCCGCCTCGATCGCTCGAGTCGAGTAGCGCTGAGCCAACACCGCGCACACCATGAGTTGGATTTGGTGGAAGAGCATCACCGGCAAAATGATCATCCCGATGGTGCTTGCGGAGAACAGCACCTGGGCCATCGGCACGCCAGTAGCCAAGCTCTTCTTCGAGCCACAGAACAGGATGGTGATGCGATCCTCTTGGTTGAATCCGAGGCGCTTCCCAATTATTGCTGTGAGGGTCAAGGCAACGGCCAGAATCACAATGCAAACCACAATCAAGGTTCCGAGCGATGCGGCTGGTACCTGGTGCCAGATGCCGCCGATCACTGCACTGCTAAACGCGGTGTAGACCACCAAGAGGATGGAGCTCTGATCAAGGTACTTGAGGGTGCCCTTATGCTTGTCTACCCATTTGCCGATCCAGCGTCTGGCGATTTGCCCAGCGACAAATGGAAGCAGTAACTGGACAGTGATCTTTTCAATGGCGTCGAGTGTGGAACTACCACCATCAGAGCTGCCTGAATTCATGATCAGGGCAACGATGATGGGTGTCAGGAAGATGCCGAAAAGGCTCGAGGCGGCAGCGCTGCAGATCGCTGCTGGAACGTTACCCCGGGCGAGGGACACGAACGCGATCGAGGACTGAACTGTGGAGGGCAAAGCGCAGAGGTACAAGATGCCCATGTACAGCTCTTCGCCAATAACAGGTGCGAGGACTGGGCGAAGCGCTAAGCCGATCAAAGGGAAAAGGATGAAGGTAGCGCTGAAAACTGTGAGGTGCAGTTTCCAGTGACCGGCCCCGGCGAGTACCGCCTGTTGCGACAGCTTCGCACCGTGCATGAAAAACAGTAGCGCGATCGAAATGTTGGTCAACCAGGCGAAGGCGACCGCAACCTCTCCAGAGCAAGGAAGTAGGGATGCAACCGCTACTGTGACCAAAAGGGAGATTGTGAAATTGTCTGGCAACCATTTTGGCCTAGCCATAAATGCCTCTCATCATTCGTTAAAACAACCCCGCCGAGCCGTACCCTGCGGGGCTCACCACGTTACTTGGTGCGTTGGCTGACGACCTTCTGAGCGTCCTCGCCCAAGTCCCACCAAACACCAGCCATGATCGCCATGGACTCACGTGCTACCGAGCCCAAGAAGTGCTCGTTCGGTGCATGCTGGGAGCAAGCTGGATAGGAGTGAGGAATCCAAATGGTCGGAAGGCCGAGTGTTTCGGCAAAAATGTAGTTAGGGGTGGTGCCACCAAAGTTCGGCAATAGAGCGGGCTTCTTACCCGAGGTAAGTCCAACCGATTTGACCGCCCACTGCGCCCAGGCGTCGTCTGGATCAAGGCGAGTTGCGGGCAGACCCTCAGTTACCTTTACCTTCACACAGTGCAGCCCGTGGGAGTTGAGGTGGTTGCGCAGGTGTTTTTCTAAGTTCCGCCAATCCGATCCAACGACGAAGCGGTAATCGCAAACGGCTTTGGCAGTGGCTGGGATCGCGTTTACGGGAGAGTCAGCGTTGGCGCACTTGAACGCGAGCACTTCGATGGTGTTCCAGGCCAGAACGCGCTCGGCAGCTGTAAGACCAGGTTGGCCCCAGCTGTGGTCAATCTCGGGAGCATCGTCATCCTGGCCCAGCACGACATCAGCCAGCGCAGCAGATACGTTTTCTGGGATTGGTGGCGGCAGGAGGGCATCGACTTGAATACGACCTTTCTGGTCGACCAGGCTGGCCATTGCGTGAGCCAGGATCGTGGCAGGATTCGATAACACGCCACCCCAGTTACCGGAATGGTGTGCAGAGTCACGCAGGGTCACTTCAAGGTCAAAAAGGATACCGCCACGCGAACCCAGGAAGAGGGTAGGACGCTCTGCTGATACTCGCGGGCCGTCAGAAGCAATGAAGACGTCTGCTGCCAGTGCCTCTTTTTCAATCTCGCACACGGCGTTCAGACCGGGCGAATCGATTTCCTCGCCTGACTCAAACAGCACCTTCACGTTGTAGCCCAGCTTGCCGTTACGAGCCTCAAGAACGGTTTGCAGAGCAGCAAGGTTGATAGCGTGCTGACCTTTGTTGTCGGCAATGCCGCGACCGTACCAGCGGTCACCGATCACAGTGACTTTCCATGGGCTAAGGCCTTCATCCCACTGATCGTCGTAACCCCTGACCACATCAGCGTGGCCATATGTGAGGATGGTGGGCAGGGAAGGGTCTTCGATGCGCTCGCCAATCAACAAAGGGGCAGTCGCGCTGACGGGGTTATTCACCATACGCGTGGTGAAGCCCATCTCATGCAAAGCTGGAGCGATCTCCTTGATGAGGTAATCGATCTGAGCTTGCACTTGATGCGGCTCCTGGCTTTCCGTTTTGTAAGCCACCAGGCGAGCCATGGTTCTCAGTAAAGCGCCCGAGTCGGCGATCTCAATGGCTCTGTCTACAACTGCTTGGCGTTCGTTAGTGCTCATGCTTTTTACTCCAGGTTCCAGACGCCAGCGGAGCGTCCGGAGGTCTCTCAAAGGTTTATCCAAAGGCGATCATGAAGCCGTTGATCAGGCACACCATTCCTACTGCAATCGAGAACCAGTTGGCGAAACCGCCACGATATTTCTGCAAGCAAGGAACCTTGGCGAAGGCGTATTGCGGCAGGAAATACACGATGAACACGCTGATCGGAACCATCACAACCTTGATGAGGTTGAGCACGTTCCAGTTCAGGATTGCTGGTACACAGGTGACTACGAAAATGAGGACAGTGAGTACTCGTTGCAGGCTCTTGCCGTGCACAACCTCAGGGCGACAGCCCAAACAGGTAGTGGCGAAACCTTTGGCACTTTCCTTTGTGGCGAGGAAGTGGGCTAGGAACGATTTGATGGTCGCCGAGAACACGATCAGCTGTGAGGCGCTGGCCAGCCATGGGTTGTCGAACTTACGAGCAAGGTAGGAGAGAGCTGTCAGGTTGTTTGCTTTAGCATCAGCCAGCTCGGCAGGCGAAAGGGCAAAGATGCAGCTCCAGGAGAAGAAGACCACGGTCATGATAATGAGGACGACGGCCACCAGCATGATCTGTCTGACCTTGAAGTTGGCCTTCTCACCGTAGGCTCGCTTCTGAGCTACCACGAAGCTCGACACCACCGATGTAAAGCTGAAGGCGTAGATCACCATTGGAAGTGATGACCATACGGACGTGGCGATCCCGGTTGCGCCGCCGAAGTCCTTAGCCGTTTCCATGTAGGACAGGTTCCAGCTTGGGATAGCCATGAAGCCAAAAAACACGAGTGAGATGATGAAGGGGAAGACGATGGCGCCCATCACCTTCACGATGAATGTGGTGTTGCCCTGCACTAGCAGCACCAGTGCGATCGTTGCCAGGGGAGCGACAACATAGCGAGGCAGCACACCCATATGGAGCTGCGACGCGACGAAGTCGATAATCGTGTTGGTCACCGTGATCGTGTAAACCATCATGGTGGGAAAGACGGTGATAAAGTACAGCAGGGTCAGCCACTTGGCCCAACCGAGACCCAGATGTTCCTCAACTGCATCGACAATGTTCCCCTCGCGACCGTTCGTAGCGCTGGCAGATTGAATGAACCTGGCAAATGCCCGGTATGTGAAATACGTTACTGGAAAGGCGAGGGCGGTCAGAATCAACATCGCCCAGAAGCCAGAAAGCCCAAGGCTGACTGGCCAGAAAAGACTACCGCTGCTCACGGCACATCCGTAGATGCCGAGCACCCACAGCGTGTCTTGTTTATTCCATTTACTCGCAACCACTGGACGGTCATACGCTATCGCCGCATCCATCATCTCTCTCCGTTGTTTTTGTATGAGTACGGTCAAACCATGGCTGGGCCTATGGTCTGGAATGGGCAGAGATCAAAGCCTTCCGCTATCAGAGAAAGGCGTGCATTCATGAGGGGGTCGTTCATCTTGTTATCTGGCGATGGCCAGGTGTTCTGTTCGACCTCGGAGCCATGCTAACCATGGAGTTGCGAGCGATCGTTGCTAATTGGCCCTGCAGAACGCACTGATGTTGCGTTCAGTCACGCATATGCTGATGGGCATCCCCTAGCCAGGCAACGCTCATGCGCAGGAAGGTCATTCCAGCTAGTGAGCCCTTTGCATTAGGAGTCAGCATGCGAAATTTCGAGCAACCTGGTCGCTCTGAAGCGATGAGTACAAGAACAATGGTCGCCACCTCGCACGGTCTAGCGACGTCAGCTGCATTGGAAATTTTGAGGCAGGGAGGTAACGCGGTCGATGCAGCTATCACTGCTGCTGCGATGCTAGCAGTGGTTGAGCCAACGCAAACCGGGATCGGCGGAGACTGTTTTGCGCTACTTAAAAAAAACGGCGAGCCCGTCAAGGCTCTTAACGGCTCTGGCTGGGCGCCGAAAGCCGCCACTGTGGCGCATTATCGCGGTAAAAAAATCACGGAAATCGACCCATATTCGGCGGATGCGGTTACTGTCCCGGGCGCTGTAGCTGCTTGGGAGCGGCTTTCTCGAGACCACGGTCGCTTGCCTTTCTCTAAGCTTCTGGAGCCTGCCATTCAGGCCGCTGAGTTCGGCTATCCAGTGACTGAGCGACTGGCTTATGACTGGCACCGAAACGCTTGGAAGCGGAATCGCTGCGCCAACTTTGCCGAGGTTTTCTTCCCTAACGGAGTCGCTCCCGCTTGTGGAGCTATCCACCGCCAGCCTTTATTGGCCAAGACCCTGAAGTCCATTGCTCAAGATGGTGCGGCGGTGTTCTACAAAGGCTGGGTTGCGGAAGACTTGCTGAGCAGCCTCCAATCACGTGGCGGGTTACATAGCGCCGAGGACTTTTCCGAGTATCAGCCAGAGTACGTTGATCCGATTTCGGCGTCCTACAGGGATTATGATATCTGGGAGTGCCCACCTAGTGGGCAGGGCATCATCGCTCTCGCAATGCTCAAAATCCTTGAGCAGTTCAACCTAGGGGATCTGGCTCCATTAGGAGCTGAGCGTCTGCACCTTCAGGCTGAAGCATCACGCATGGCGTACGCCGAAAGGGATCTGTTCCTCTGTGATCCCCAATTCGCTAGCTGTCCCGTTGAGCATTTGCTGTCGAATGAGCGCGCTCAAGCGCTGGCCTCACGTATCAAGCTTGATCGTCGCATGACGGATATCACGCCACTACCCCATGCGGCTCACAACGACACCGTGTATATCTCGGTTGTGGACGAGGAAGGCTTCGCTGTCTCACTTATCAACTCCATCTTCGATGACTTCGGAAGCGGTGTTCTGACTTCTCAATCTGGTGTCCTGTTGCACAACAGAGGTTCCAGTTTCGTCATAGATGAGTCGCATCCCAACCGTATCGAGGGGCGCAAGCGCCCTATGCATACAATCATCCCGGCAATGGTGACGCGAGAGGGTGAGATGGTGCTCAGCTTTGGCGTGACAGGGGCTCATTTTCAGCCTATTGGTCAAGTCCAGGTACTCACGAATCTGATCGATTACGGAATGGGAGTACAAGAGGCCATAGACCACCCACGAATGTTCGCTCGTGAGAACACCTTCGAGCTAGAAGGGCGTTACCCCGAGCAGACTTTGCAGAAGCTGCGAATGCTTGGGCATGACGCCCGGCGTGCTGCCGCCCCTTTGGGGACAGCTCAAGCCATATGGGTGGAAGGCAATGGAGTTCGTCGAGGCGGGGCAGATCCGCGAAGAGATGGCGTGGCGTTGGGCTTCTGAGGTCGGTAGTTCGTGCCCTGCGCAGGGCACGAATTTTTATTCCTCGTCAACGTTGACTTTGAGTGTCCTTTTGTTGATCTGCATGGCGACAAAGGTCTTGAACTGTTTGATATTTCCGAAGAAAAACAAATCTCTTGTGATCTGTTCATAGTCGGCCATGTCGGCAACATTAATAACCAGCAAAAAGTCAAAGTCCCCAGTAACGTAGTAGACCTGTTGAACCTCTGGGTGACTGGTGAATCTTTTCTTGATTTCGTCAAGCAGATCAAGGCGCTCGTTCTCGAGTTTGACTTCGACTATGACTGTGATTGGACGACCTACAGCAACTGGATCTACAATGCTGACATTGAGTTTTATGATGCCAGCGGCTTCCAGAGCAGCAATGCGGCGATTGACTGCTGAAGGCGATAGATTAACTTTTTCAGCAAGCTCCCGTTGGGATAACTTATTATTTTCTTGGAGTATGTTTAGAAGTTTTCTGTCGTAGGAGTCAAGCTGCATTTTTTGTCCTTCCTTTCTGCGTGCCCTTACGCTAGCACGAACTGGGTTGGAGAACAATTGAGTGTGGCGCTCGCGTCGAGCGGCACGGATCGCAGGATTATCGCTTGCTAAATATTAGTTTTGCAGCGAAGGCTAGGAAGATCACGCCTGTAGTTCGATCCATCCATTTGATGAAGCACTCTCGCTTTAGTACTTTGGCGAAAGGTGTGGTGGCTGCGATCAAGGTCATGCACCAGATGAGGCCAAGTATGATGTGTATCCCAACCAGACCAAATGTCCAGACAATAAGAGGCTGCCCGTGTGGAATGAATTGGGGCAGAAAGGATACGTAAAAAATGCCTACCTTAGGGTTCAAGGCATTGCCCAGCATACCCTTGATGAACCAGTTCTGCTCCCGGGAGGTCGGGACGTTGGCGTCCGCGATCGCAAGCCGTGGCTTCAATAGCATGTTGATGCCCAACCAGCTGAGGTAGGCAGCGCCGCAATATTTCAAAGCCGTGTACGCTACCTCAGATACCGCTAAGATTGCACCTAGGCCAAACGCAATTGCTGCACCCCAAAGTAAGCATCCCGCATGTATGCCTAGCGCTGCGCGAACAGCCTGGCGTTTGCCCTCGACGGTTGCGGTTCTAAGTACCAAAGCAGTGTCTAATCCTGGCGTAAGAGTCAGCAACGTGGCTGCCAGCGTGAAAGCTAGAAGATTTTCAGTCATAGACATAGGCTAAAACCTGGTGCGTGAAGGAAAATATAGAGCTTGGGATTCTATAAGGTTTTTACTGTCTAGCCTAGCTGTTTCGAATGACTTTTGATTAAACCGGATCGACTTGGAGGGGGGTGATTTTCACTTGGACGATTTCCTTTAGGTCTCTAGTTATCGTTTTTGAATCAAGAGTGCAGGGTAGGGTGCGTGTGTATAAGTTCGGTGTCGGGAAGTAGCTTTCGACTTCAGGGCAAGGGGGTTAATGGTGCTGTTTGCATCTCTTTTTATCTTCGGCTTGATGATGGTTAACAAATGATAAGGAAATTTCTTTCGCGGGTCGAAACAATAGAGCATTGTCTCATAAGGAAGCTAAAAAATGACAGCTGATCACCCCCGTACCGTTTACAGCCTGCTGAGCGATTCAGCGCTGAGCCATCCAGGCTCGACTGCAATTCGTTTCGTCCAGGACATGAAGTCTTTGGATGACACCCAAGCGATATCCTACTCGAGCTTACTGAAGTGTCTCCATCGAGCTG
This sequence comes from Pseudomonas sp. SGAir0191, assembly GCF_002812565.2. Lineage (NCBI taxonomy): Bacteria > Pseudomonadati > Pseudomonadota > Gammaproteobacteria > Pseudomonadales > Pseudomonadaceae > Pseudomonas > Pseudomonas sp. SGAir0191. The sequence continues at coordinate 2,789,579 of NZ_CP025035.2, read as the reverse complement.
TGCGTATGATGAGGGGCTTGACTGGGAAGGAGCGCCCCGTCGTTTCGATTCTCATACCTAATATTCCTCAAGCGCATGTGATTCTGTGGGGGGCAGAGGTCGCCGGGATCGCGAATCCTTTAAACCCGTTACTGAGCGATGAAGCGCTTTTTGAACTCATGTCGAAAGCTAAAACTGACCTCGTCCTCGCGATTGGCCCAGCTGCCGGGTGCGGTACGTGGGACAAGGCGAGCAAAGCTGCACAGAGGCTGCCAAATCAACCGAGATGTTTGCCCGTTGGGAGCTCCGGGGAAATTCCCTGCTTCGAGTCGATTCTGAGTGAGTTCAGTGACGAGCCTCTGTCGGAATCCGAGTGTCCGGCGTCGTCGGATATCTGCGCGTATTTCCATACCGGGGGCACGACAGGTTATCCAAAGCTGGCCTGTCACACCCATGCGAATCAGGCCTCTGCCGCGCTTGCTGTTGCGCAACGCATTCGACTCGGCCCGACCGACGTCACAGTCAACGGGCTTCCGATTTTTCATGTGGCGGGTGCGATAGTTAACAGCTTGGGCGCTTTCGCGGCTGCATCTCAGATGGTGCTTCCAACAGCCCTGGGTTTCCGCAATCCTGAGGCTGTACACCGCCACTGGCAGATGGTCGAACGCTTTGGAATCACAGTCAGCGCCGCTATCCCCACGTCGATGGCCGCCCTGATTGATGTGCCTGTAGGGGACTGCGATATCAGTACCCTGCGATTCCTGATTTCGGGTGGTGCACCTGTGCCATTTCGGCTCCATGAACTCGCTCAAGCCCGTGTCGGTCGCCCTCTCTATCAAGGGTATGGCATGACCGAAAGCGCCGGCGTAGCAGCACTACCCAACCTACACGCCGATCCTGTGCCTGGGGCTGTGGGTCATGTCGCCGCGCCAGTGAAAGTCACGATTATCGATGGTGAAATCTGCCTCAAAGGCGACACTGTATTTGCTGGTTACCTGGGTTTACCTTCGCCTGTCTCGGACGACGGTTGGTTGAGAACGGGTGACCTTGGCCACGTTGACGAGGCTGGGTATTTGTACGTTACCGGTCGAGTGAAAGATCTCATCATTCGCAGCGGCCATAATATCGATCCCGCACTGATCGAAAGCTGTCTTGAGAAACATCCTGAGGTTGCGCTGGCGGCGGCGGTGGGTATGCCAGACACCTATGCAGGAGAATTGCCTGTAGCGTTTGTACAGCTACGGAAAGGTTCTGCGGTAACCGCAGATGAGCTCATTGCATTTGCCGCAGAACGTATTGATGAGCGTCCTGCATGTCCAAAGCGAATTGTCATCCTTCCGAGCCTACCTCTTACGGCTGTGGGAAAAATCTACAAGCCCGAGCTTCGCGAAGCCATTACTGTAGATGTGGTGAGAGAAAAAATCGGCGAGAAGTATGAGGGGGTGGCGGTCACTGCAGCGCACACAGACCAGGGGCGCTTGTACGTGGATCTTGCCCACGTCTCTGACGAAGCAATGCGCTGGTGTTCCGAACTCATGGCCAAGCTGAATGTGGATGTCCGTTTTAATGGATCTACAGACTGACCGAGCGTTTCAAGCGTGATAGAGATTGTGGCTCGATACCAAGGTAACTCGCCAGATGGTACTGGGCCACCCTCTCCAACAACCACCGCTGGTGATGACATATCCATGCGTATCGACTTTCGCTGTTCAGCGTTAGGAGCATGCCTTCGCGCTGCTCATTTCGAAGCATGATTTCTTGGATTTTGTGTTGAACCAGCGTCCTGAGTTCTGGGTGTACATCGTCTAAAGGCTTGAACAGGGCGAGGGGAATGGAGATCAGTATCGAGTTCTCCAACACGTCGATGCTGAAGGCGCACGCCTCACCGGTGAGGTATGAGTTAAGCGAGCCGGCCCACTCATTTTCCCTGAAGAATGCCTTGTTCCACTCCTTTCCATTTGAGGCCTGGTAGAAGTACCTGGCAAGTCCTCGGACGATGAAGTAGCAATGGTGAGGAACATGACCAGCGTGGATGATTTTCGTATGTTTGGACGCCCGGGTGACCTTACTCATCTGCAGGATTCGATCCGTCAGACAGCCGTCCAGGATGCCGCTTGTGGCTAGGGCTTCACGGAACGACTCGAGGTATTCGGCATTAGGTGTCATACGTTGATCTCTGCTCATCAGTCCGAACCTATCAAAATCATCACTGCCTCTGCCAGTAGCGACTCTGTAAGCTTTTGTTGACCCTGAGTCCTCCCTCCTGAAGCTAACTCCAGCATTTCGTTTTATGGATTGATGGACGCCCATGCTTGGAGCCAGCATCTGCAAAACTCTACTTTGCCTGGGAGTCGACATGTCCTATCTCTTCGGGGAGGTCGATAGCTATTACGCTGACACCGCCGTTAACGGGGAACGCTACCCATCGTTGAATGGTCATGTTGACGTCGACGTGTGTGTCGTCGGTGCCGGATTCTCGGGACTGAATACCGCGATTGAGCTAGCTGAGCGTGGGCTGACCGTTGTCATAGTCGAGGCTAAGACAGTAGGGTGGGCAGCTAGCGGTCGAAATGGCGGTCAACTGATCCGAGGGTTCGGAGCCGACCTGTCTCGGTTCGAGCGCATCCTTGGCGTAGAGGGCGTTGCGGCTCTTTACAAACTCGGTCTTGAGACGGTGGAAATTGTCCAAAACCGAATCCTCAAGTATCAAATCGATTGCGATCTGACGTGGGGTTTCTGCGAGCTGGCCAAGACACATGCTCAGTTTCGGGGGCTAGCGGAGGAGAAAGCCGCGTTGGAGCGTGCCGGGTACCAAGAACATCTCGAGCTTGTCCCCCCTTCTGAAATGGCTAAGGTGACGTCGTCGCAGTGCTATGTAGGGGGACTGATTGATCCAGGCTCAGGTCATCTGCATCCTTTGAATCTCGCGAAAGGCGAGGCAGCAGCCGCGAAGAGATTGGGCGTTCGGATTTTCGAGCACACTGCTGCGCTAGACATAACCTATGGCAGTACTGTCACCGTTAAAACTGCAGATGGATCAGTAACAGCCCATACGCTCGTGCTGGCTGGTAACGCACACCTGGGATCCCTGGAACCAAGGATCAGCGCGAAGGTGCTCCCCGCAGGTAGCTTCATCATAGCTACCGAACGTCTGTCCCAATCAGAAGCTAACTCCATTGTCCCTTTCAACAGGGCGCTATGCGATCAAGGTGTCGCTCTGAACTACTTCCGTTTATCAGCCGATAGGCGTCTTCTATTCGGCGGCTCAGGGCCTTTTACCGGTACCGACCCGAAAGATATCGAAGGATTTATGCGCCCGAAAATGCTGAGAGTATTTCCTGATTTGGCAGCTAAGCGAATCGATTACAAGTGGGGTGGCATGATTGGTGTCGGCGCTAACAGACTCCCTCAAATTGGCAGGTTGAGAGGTCACCGAAACGTCTACTACGCCCAAGCGTATTCAGGGCATGGCTTGAATATGAGCCACATGGCTGGAAGGCTAATTGCGGAAGCGATCACACAGCAAGACGATGGTCGTGGCTTCGATTTGTTCGCTGCTGTGCCTCACATGAGCTTCCCGGTCGTTAAATACTTCCGTTCGCCTCTGCTGGCTGTGGGTATGCTTTGGCACCGGCTCAAGGAACGGCTCACCGAATGAGCTGGCTTGCGGTAGCTCAGATGCTGGGGCATGGTGCTGGGCTTAGGGCAATCAGATCGCTTAGGAGAGCAGTTCAATGTCGTCGAGCAAAGGCCATCTGCGGAGCTTTCTGGCGACGCTAGCAATCCTTACCTCAACGGCAGCGACCTGTGCTCCCAACTCGGTCGTGAATATCTACAACTGGGCGGACTACATCAATCCTTCTGTCTTAATCGATTTCCAGAGAAGCAAGGCGATTGCCGTCAACTACGACATCTTCGATTCCAACGAAACGCTCGAAGCCAAACTACTCACGGGTCACTCGGGATACGACGTGGTAGTGCCCAGCAGCCATTTTCTAGAGCGGCTCAGGCAAGCAGGGGTGTTTGCCAAACTCGACAAGTCCCTGCTGCCCAATTACGCCAACCTGGATCCTGCGATTCTCAACCAGCTTGAGCAAAATGACCCTGGCAACCTCTACGCGGTACCTTATTTGTGGGGAACGAGCGGCGTGGCTTACAACGTCGATAAGGTCAAACAGGTACTCGGAGTTGAAGCGATCGACTCCTGGGCTGCGCTCTTCGATCCGGCGATCGTCAGTAAGCTCCACCGGTGCGGAGTCGCTGTCATGGATTCTCCAGATGAGCTCTATGGAGCCGCGCTGCATTACCTCGGCAAGGATGTCCGGCATGCCACCCTGGCAGACTATCGTTCAGCAACCGCGCTCATCGAGAAAATCCGCCCCTTCATCACCTACTTCCATTCGTCCAAGTTTGTAAGCGACCTTGCCAATGGAGAGATCTGCTTTGCGATCGCTAACTCAGGGGATGGAGTCCAGGCCATCAATTCGGCAAACGAGGCTCACGGCGGTATCCGCTTGGCCTATGTGGTTCCAAAGGAAGGCGGCAACCTATGGTTCGATGTCTTGGCAATCCCAGCCGGCTCACGACACGTGAAGGAAGCCCACGCCTTCATCAACTTCCTCCTCGACCCAAGAAACATGGCAAAGGTGACGACCTACACGGGTTATACCAACCCAACGCCTGCATCGAAGGCTTACTTGCCGGATAGCATTGTCCGCAATACAGGTGTCTACCCTGATGCGACGATGATCCAGAGGTTGTACGTATCAACGCAGCCGGCAGCAGGCTACGTGCGCTATGTCACTCGGGCCTGGAACATGATCAAAAATAGCCACTGAGGTTCAAGAGCGTCACGCGTGAAGTATGATTCACTGTCTAGGCGCATTGCGCCAAACCGAAAAGGTTGGAACTGCTTACTAATGATGACCGACGATAACGCGATGATCAGCGTCCTCAACCTGTGCGGCATACCGTTGCCTAAGCAGCAGCGCAGTTTCGATACCTACCACCGTATCCTGCGTTCAGCTCAGGAATGCGTTGCCGAGATGGGTTATAGCAAGACCAGTACCCAGGAGGTCGCTCGACGAGCTGAAATATCTCACGGTGGGCTGTTCAAGCGTTTCCCTACGAAGGTCAGTCTTATGGCTTGCATGGTGGGTTACCTTGAGGCACAGGCACGCAGGGAAGCAGCCATTCGGATACCGTCTCACCTGCACAATTCGTCGACCCAGGACCGGGTACGCTTTTTCATCGAATCCTACTGGCGCTTCGTCCAGACGCCCCAATTCAAAGCCATTGACGAGGTGTGGGATGAATCCCGCACCGATGAGCAACTCCTTGATGCTCTGCGGCCAATCATCAAATCGGATGTGATTGCCGGCGATTTGGCCTTCTATTTCCCTGAGCTGGAAAACGGCATGGCCATCCAGTTCATCAGTCAGATGGTCTATTCCAGCTTGGAGTATCTGTCCTTCAACCATGGCGTCGGGGCTGATGACCAAGCATTGCCAAAAATGGATCTATTGGTAGGTATGGTCTGCCGAGAGATCGATTCCCTGCGTGAGTCAGCTACACCCCGCTAGCTTCATCTCACCCCAAGCTTCGTCAGCAGCGGGCTAGCCATCCCGCTTAGCATTCGGCTTGTCTGTTACAAAAATGAAAGTGAGTACTCACTTTCTTTTCTTGTCGATCTAGGTAATAGTGAGCCATATCTCGTTGGCGGCCAGGTCGGGTGAATCTGCTCGTACGCCGCCACGGATTGGGGACGCGCGCTGCGGAAGGCCCCTTCGGTAGTCCCGCGAACAACAAATAGAATCGACGGAACCATCATGACACTTCAGAAAAATGGCAAGACGTTGCGACGTACCTACGCCTCATTCCTGGCGGCCGCGACCCTCATTCTTTCCTCGGCTAGCTTTCAGGCGACTGCCCAAGTGGATGCTCAAGTCACTCATCCCGCAATGCCCACCAATCGGGATATCTTCGGCTTCATCCAGGACATCACCGATTTCGGGCCGCGGCGAACCGGTAGCGAAGCGAACGTCAAAACTGCCGACTACATCGCCGGGAAATTCAAGGATTTTGGCCTCGAGAAGGTCTCCATTGAGAAAGGGGATACCTTCCAGTGGGATGCTACCAAGTGGGGCTTTGACGTAGATGGAACGGAGGTGCCGGCCTTCTACATGCGGCACAGCTTTCATCCAGGCAAAGAAGGGCATTTCAGCACGGGCCCGGACGGGTTGAAGGCAGAGCTCGTTTACGTCGGCAATCGCAAAGATCTCAAGGGACTGGATATCAAAGGCAAAATCGTCGTCGCCGATATTGAGCTCAAAGACATCGACATGAATGGCATGCTCGAGGCGGCAGATTTTGTAAACGACAAGCAGAACTCGCTCAACAAGCATGATCGCCTCAATCCGTTCAATCCGAACAACTACCCATTCAACATGGCGTCCGCCATTGAGGGTGGTGCGGCAGGCTTCATCGGCATCCTGTCCAATTACTTCGACAGCAATCGTTTCTATAACGAGGACATGGCCTACTTCGTGGATGACGACCTGTTCCTGAACATCCCTGGAATGTGGGTGACCAAAAAGGACGGCGAAATCCTGAAGAAACTGATGAAGGACAAGCCTAGCGCCAAAGGCCATGTGGTCTTGGAAGGCGACGTCAAGAAGGTGCAGTACCGGACAGTGGTCGGCTACCTGCCAGGCAAGAATGCCGAAACGCTCATGGTTCAGTCACACCATGACTCCGGATTCTTGGGAGCTGTAGAGGACGCTAGCGGTGTCTCCGAGGTGTTGGCTTTGGCTAAGTACTATGGCCAGCAACCAGCTAAAAGTCGTGAGCGCAGCATGATGTTTGTTGTCATGGACACCCATTTCACCGACTACAAGGCGCATGAAGATTTAGCCCATAACACCATCAAGGGTGGTGGCTTGAACGTCGTAGCAAACGTGACGGTTGAGCATATTGCACGAGAAATGGTGATCAAGGACGGCGAACCAGTCATGACAGGGCAAGTTGACCCTCGCGTCTTCATCACATCGCCAAGCTTGATTGACCTCACCACCCAGGTTGTGAAAAAACATGATTACCAACGCGCCATGGTGGCATCGACCAAGCTGTTCGCTGACGATGAGGGGTTGCCCACGGATGTAGGCCCAATCCAGCTCATTACAGGTATGCCTGTCATCAGCCTAATCTCCGCGCCAGTCTATCTCTACGACATCGGTGACACCCTCGACAAGGTCGCGGTTGAGGAACTCCAGCCGACAGCAATCCTTGTGGCTGATTTGTTGGATGCCCTGGATACCATTCCGGCTGAGAAGCTCGGACGCGACAATCTCGGACAGTAATAGGGCGATGACGATGAACAAAAATATGAAAAGTCGTCGAGAATTCCTAAGTTTGTCCGGAACCGTCGCGCTGGCTGGTGCTGCTGGAAGCTTGCTGCTGGGGCAGGCAGGTAGCGCGTTCGCTGCGAAAAAGACCACCCCTTTGCCTATCGCTGCTAAGGCAGGCGGGAAGAACGTTCGCACCGTTAGGGGGTTGATGGCGCCGGAGTTCCTCGGCATCACTGACATGCATGAACACGTCCTGCGTGATCATGTGGTGTCAGAGGCGGAAGCCCATAAAATGTTCGACGCCGAGACGCTCAAAGAAATGGCGATGTTCTCGGATCCGGAAGAGGTACCGAAAAGCTACTTTCCGGAAAAGGGCAATCCGATCACCCTTCAGAACCGTCATTACCTGACACATTTCTATTCCAACGGCAAAGACCAGTTCCTGCTGGATAAAGATTTGATGATGGGGGAACTTCGAGACTTCGCAGCACTAGGGGGGCAGTCCATCCTGGATTGTAGCCCCACCTATGAGCGCGGAAGTCCTAAGGTCATCCGACAGATGTCTGAAGAAACTGGCGTGAACGTGATCATGAGCACCGGGATTAACTCCCATGTGTTGTTGCCTAATAAGTACAAACACATGAGTGTGTCCCAGCTTGCAGAGTTTTTCGAAAAGGAAATTCATGTTGGTATCGATGACACTGGCATTTGTTGCGGCAACATAAAATTGTTGGCAGAGAGCGAGCAGTTCGGTGTCAAGGCGACAGAAGACATGCCGCTTTTGCATGGTCTTGAAGCAGCCGCTGGTATTTCGCGGAACAGTGGAGTACCGGTGACCGTGCATGCTTACTTGCTGGGCACCGAGGTATTGAAAAGCTTCCTCAATATGGCCAATAGTTTTGGCATGCCCAAAGGCCGGATGATCCTGGCGCACTTTTCCACGGCATTGATGCCTATGGATTACAAGACGCTCTTGCAGGATCCGAAGGCTTTTATGCCTGATCTAGACATTGGATATTGGGCGATGGATCAAGGCTTCATTCTTTCATTCGACCTTTTCGGGGCTGGTTCGTCGTGGGTTGATACCCATGAAGGATTGGTACCCGCATATGACCCAATTTCCTTGGCCGCAATCTATCAGTACGTCAAGAAGGGTTACGGTGATCGAATTGTCTTGGGTACCGACCTGTGGATGCGCAATTCAACTAGAAAGTACGGTGGTGGCGGAATTTCAAAGCTTCTGAACTATGTCGTACCGTTGCTTACTGAGAACGGCCTTAATCAGAGGGAAATTGATCAGATCCTCGTGCAAACTCCGGCAAGGATGCTGGCTTTCTGAAGTTCTGTCCGGTCAGGGATCGGCCGGCGTTTTAATTAAACTTGCGTGACGAGTACCGCCTTCGATATGGCAATAGTCCCTATCGAGGGCTTTGAGCACCTTTCAGAACTGCCGTGTAAAAACAAAAAGAGGAAGCACAGCATGAAACGTGGTTTGGTAAAGTCGACAAAAGGCTGGGGACAAACATCGCTCGCAATCGTCTGCGGGCTCGGAGTCGCCACCGGTGTGCAAGCAATTGAGCTGGGCAAGGGTTTTGATCTGGAGCTCACGCTCACGGCTCTCAGTGATTACCGCGACACTGGCATTTCGCAAACAAAGGGTGATCCGGCTATACAAGCCGAGTCTATTTTCCAACACGAATCAGGTGCCTATGTTGGCATTTTTTCAAGCAGCTTTGATGCCGGTACTAATGCCCGCCGGGAAGACCTGTACTACGCCGGTATAACCATCCCGTTTTCCGAGGATGTTTATTTTGATACCTATATTGGTAGGTACGAATATCAGAAGGATGCGTATGGCGACCTCAATGAGTACTTTGCTGAGATAGGTGCGTACGGATTCCAGTTTGGCTTTACCTATGACTTCGATATGCGTGGCCATGTGCCAAACAATGTCAACTGGTCGCTTGGCTACAACTTCGTTTTACCCTACGAAACGAATGTTCTAGTACGGTACGGCTACACTGACCTAAAAATTGATGCTTTTGAGTCCGGCAGCGGGGACACGAGCCGCACATTCAATGACTGGGAAGTGAAGCTATCCAAGGAAGTGTTAGGTGTTAATTTGTTTGCGAGCTACATCGACACTAATCTTTCGAAGTCCGAATGCTATTCGGCTTCCGGGTTCGACGATATCTGCTCTGCGACTGTAGTTTTTGGTGTAAGCAAAACCTTCTGAGTCCCCGACCTGCAGAAAGCGTGTGGGGAGGTTTACCGTGCTCGCTCGATGGGGCGAGCAATCCCTTAGGTGCCGTTATGTGTTCGACAGCAGCCTCAATTGATATCAGAAATTATCATGAGTTAGATCAGCAGCTTAGGGCAATCCCTGGCTGGCAGGGCGAGTATTACCAGATGTCTCCGGGCAGCTTCGCTGGCCGTACGGTACACGTTGCCTTAGAAGACGTTGAGATATTTGAGGAGCAGATGAATCTGCGTGTTGAGCAGACCTTCCGTACCCCTGTTGATGCATTGGTTTTTAGCTTTGATATGAAAGATAGCACGCTCCATATTTTAACCGATCAAGCGTCCAATACTTGGGTTACGCCAGCTGATTACTGTGAGCTAGCCGTAGTTTTCAAGCGCAGTGCTTCCATACTTGATGGACTTGCAGCTGATCTGGGCGATTTGATCCTGACACCTTTGCAATCAAAGTACTGCCGCTTGTTCAGTCATTGGTTGAGTACGACACTCCACTCTGCGGCGCGCAATCCTGCTGCGGGGCTCCCTCTAGGCATCAAAAAACAGCTCCTCGAGGACTGCTTTTTTATTCTGGAGCAGGAAATGGACGGGGTCTCATCTGAGGTCGTACGCTCAGAGCAGTCAAGAAAAGCCATCCGCCGTGTCATCGAACTGGTGGAGGATTCACCTTGCGAAAGCTTTTCCGCCCCTGAGCTTGCCTCGGCTGCGGGAGTAAGTTTGCGCCGCCTCCAACAGCTCTTTAGAGCGTATGCAGGGATGTCACCTACCCAATGGCTGCGATTACGCCGGTTGAATGCTGTCCGGCGTGATCTCATGCGTTCGACTGCGGCAGAGACGACCGTCGCTGAAGTAGCGATGCGTTGGTCATTCTGGCATTTGGGACGATTCGCTCAATCCTACTACTCCCTGTTTGGCGAACATCCCAGCACAACCCTCTTGCATTCAGCATCAGCGAGTGAGGCCCCTCAATGAGCTTGACGCAACCTTGATAAACTCTTGAGTGGATCTCAACGTAGCTGCTGTACGGTCCCCGGATCACTTCCATGGCCGGTTCTACAATGCGGTGCACTTTTCCTCGACTTCGCAGTGCCTTTCAAGCTCCTCTAGCGCTACTCAGCATCGCCATGATCCTCTCCGGGTGTTCAGCATTATCGTCAGGTTATCAGGAGACACATGCCCTTTCTGACGATAAGGGCCGGTTCGAGCGTCTGTTGAGCATCCGGCTTTCCGATGAGGAGAAAATGCTGATTACCGGGCTGGATACCTCCGAACAGTTACGTGGGCTCGTCGTGCATGCCCTGGGGAGCCGCCTATCTCCTAGCTCTCTGTCGCACCACATCAGCGCTGCTCCAGGAGACGACTCCGCGCCGCTCTCCGCCCACCCTAGTTTCAGTGAAAACACGCTCAAACACGTCAGACAAATGTATTTGACTGGGCGCCTACCAGAGGGGCCGGCGCCTGTCAGTCATTCAGAAGAATCTGCGGCTGGAGGATTTGTCGCGCTCCTGGAGTCTTTGTCTCCAGCGGCACGTGAGGCATACCTGGAGAGTGAGATCGGAACCCGGGCTTACCGGAGTGCTGTGATCAGCGCGGTGGCGCGCCGATTTGTGAAGGCCGAAGCCGCACGCGAGCTCCTCTCCATCGACACTGACTCAATCTCGCTTCAGTTCAACCAGCGAAAACTCATTGCCGCTTTGATGTCTGGAGAGCGCAAGCACGATGCCGAGCTCAAACGTGTAGTCGAAGCTACGTCGACCGCGGCTCGACTGCTACGTGAGTCGGTGGCAAATTTGCGGTCGTCGAGCCAGGCATTACAGCTAGAAACGGGTTGCAGGCATGCCCCGGTACTTAAAGACTCTCGACGCAGCGTTGTTGTTGCGCCGACGACTGCCGACTGGCCGGGCAATGTGCCAGTCTCTCGCATCTATGCTCGATTCGACCTCCAGCTCCTGGGCTCTGGTAGCGGAGCAGCGAGCGCGCAGGATGTGCCAACCCAAGTTGAAGTGGCCGAAAATACCTCACCCTTCGAATACCTGTCGGCAGATATCTCTCCTTTCGTTTCTCGACTTGGGCAGACGGCAACGATGCCGCTACCCGTAGAGCGTCCTTTCGCCTCCGAATTCAAACGCTTTGAAAGTATCGCCTATCAGGAGGTTGCGGGCGGGTTCAGACAGCGTAATGAGCTGATCGCGCGCTTGCACAGTCAGTCTCCCATTGACGATTTGGCGCGGGAGCAGTTGGCTACTCGCAGGGAGCTTTTGCTGAAGGGGGAGGGCAATCAGCTAGATGTGCTTAAGGCACAGAGTCTCGCTTTGCAGACGGAAAGAGCAATGGTCAATACCCGGCTCCTGATCAAGCTCAATCTCCTATCGATCTACGATGCAATGAATGGCGCGAAGTCATCGGTAGAGGTATTCCGAAATCATCAAAGGGGCTGATACGCCCAGCGGATCGGGTCAAAAAGCAGCGATGAGGTTCATACGTTTTCGTCTCTGCGGGGTGCTGTCATATGCTAGTGGCTTGTCTGCAGGACATACTTCCGTCATTCCCATTGAGAGACCTCTATGACGAACAAACTGATTTTAATCGTCGAGGACGACGCCGACGGTGCAAGCATTCTTGAGGCTTATCTCAAACGCGACTTCTTTGATGTGGTGATCGCAGAGGACGGGTTGAAGGGGGTGGATCTTCATCAACGACTCAAGCCGGATCTCGTCCTTCTGGACATGATGCTCCCTATGATGAGCGGTTCGGACGTGCTCAATACCATTCGCCGTCGAGGCGACACCCCCGTGATCATGGTCACAGCGATCGGAGATGAGCCTGAGAAGCTTGGAGCCTTGCGCTATGGCGCTGATGACTATGTGGTCAAGCCCTACAACCCTAAGGAGGTTGTTGCCAGGGTGCAGGCTGTCCTTCGGAGGGCACAAAAAAACACTACTCCGGACAACCGACTGCGCCACGACGCGCTGTGGTTGGATCTGGATAGTCGTACGGTTGGTGTCTCTCGAGATGCTCATGAAGATGCGATGGTTGACCTAACCCCGACTGAATTTAATCTGCTCTCGGTGCTCTTGAGCGCCCCGCAGAAGGCGTTTACACGAGAGGAACTGCTAGCACGCTGCCTGCCGGACAGTGAAGCGCTCGCTCGTGTCGTGGACACCCATATTCACAACGTGCGCCGGAAGCTGGAGGCGCACGGGATCAATGAGGTTCTTGTAACCGTCCGCTCGATCGGATATCGGTTTCACTAGAGGTCGACATGAGAAAGAGTATTCGTTTGTGGCAGTGGGTAGGTTGGCGTATGGGGCTCATTGCCGCGTGCGCAGTGACTCTTATCTCGTTTTTTATGTGGGTAAGGTTCCTTTGGTGGGATATGGAAACACTGTCCCGCATTCCCGAGCCTGCTAAATCAAAAATTGAATTGCTTTTGGAGGATCCGCTAAATCATCAGAAAGAGCTTTGGTACTACCTGTCCAAGTATTACTCAGTGGATGATGTGCTGCCTGGTATAACAGGATCCGATTGGTGGACGATATGCATCCTCTTGATAATTTCAATGCCCGTTATATTTACGGCAGGATTTTTGTTGTTGAGACCAATGTCCAGAAAATTTGTCGAAGTCGCGAAAGCGGCTAGGAAGGTGGCGCAAGGCAACTTGGATGTTGAGCTCGAAACTGTTGAAAATATTCCTCTAGAACTAAATAGATTATGTAAAGACTTTAATAGCATGACGCATCGACTTCGGCAGTACGAACAAGAAGTGAGAGAGTCCAGCGCTGTTGTTGCGCATGAGCTTAGAACCCCGTTGAACGCAGCAATGGGGAGAGTTAGAGGGATGCTTGACGAAGTGTTTCCTACCAATCAGGAGCAGCTGGGGCTGGTGCTGCATCAGTTGGAGAATATTAACCTGCTGGTCAATGATTTGCATTTACTCTCCCTCGCACAAGCAGGTCAGCTTCATCTAAGTAAAGAAAGTTTTGATTTGCCATCCTTGGTGTGGGAGCGGATTAAGTGGTTCAAGCCTCACCTTGATGATGTTGGCCGGAACGTTCATTTTTCACCGGCTACTGATTTGCCTGTAGAGGGGGATCGTAACCGGTTGGGGCAGGTAATAAATATCCTCATGGATAATTACCTTAGGTATGCTACAGCCGGCGGGGATTTAGAGATCATCAGCGGTTACACAGCTTCAGATGTGTTTGTAACGTTTCAGGATCAGGGTCCAGGCCTCACAAGCGAGGAAATCGACAGGGTGTTCCAGCGGTTTTGGAGGCAAGAAAGCTCTCGCACCCGGCGCTCTGGTGGGAGTGGCTTAGGCCTTTCCATTGCCCAAGCGATCTGTCATGCCCACGAAGGACGCATAGAGGCGCGTCATCATGAGGGTGGTGGAATGAAATTCACGATCACATTGCCCTCCCTGCGCAAGGAAACTCGCATAACTTGTAGTGATGTTAATCAAATCTTGACACTTCATTAACGCTACCTTGGCCTGAAAATTTTAAGCTGCTTCGGTATGTGACGCGTGCGGGTGGCCGTGCGCGATGTCAATAAAGAGGTAGCAATGCGTAGTTTCTTCAATTTCAAAGCCTATTCAGTCGTGACGCTTGCCGCATTGGTAAGTGCGTGCGCCAGTCCGTTTAGTGAGCCTGAAATCAAGCCCGCGCACTTAAAGGTTTATGATTCATTAACTAAGCGTGTTCTTGTCGTAGAGGCTATCGATGATACATATGTGGGGGCGTCTGGAGTGTACGATATACAGCCAGGCGCTCACGAAATTAAGGTCAACATTAGCGGTGCGAAAGAACTTCCCAAAGGGCGTGGCTGCAGCAGAACGTTGAAGCATCATCGCTTCCAAAGTGAGCAAGTATATGCGGTGGTGGAAAGCTACTGGGACGGTGTGCCGAGTGTGGTTCTAAAAGGTGCTCGGGGCGAAATTTTCGCACATGAAGATATAAGTGACTGCATCATCTGATTAGAAAGTCGGTGATGCAGGGCTTCAGGCGTGCTATCCATTTTTTGCAGCTTAAGAGCGAAACTTGATCGAATCTTGTCAAGACATTAACGGAATCTTGACAATTTTCCATCACATTCGCAGTTGTTTTTCCTGTATTATTATTCTGAGAATCGCATGAACAAAGTCAAATTCCAGCTAGCGGCAGCTGTCTTACTTGCAACTGCGGCTGCTTGTGCAAACGCACAGAACATCAGCGGTGCCATTGGCGCAACGAAGCAAGGTGGCATGACCGGCCGTATCGCCCTCGGGTTTGATTGGGACAAAAGCTGGTGGGAGAGCGACACCGGGCGGTTAACCGGCTACTGGGACGCAGGTGTAACGCAATGGGAAGCAGGTAAACGTGCTGGTGCGCGCACCACATTGTCTTTCGCTCCCGTTTTTGTATACGAATTCAAAACCCAATCGAGCATCACACCTTTTATTGAGGCTGGTATCGGCGTTTCCCTATTTTCGGGTACGAAAGTCGGTGATCAAAAAATGGGATCTGCTTTCCATTTTGAAGATCGAATCGGCGCGGGTGTGAAGTTTGCCAACAATGATAAGGTCGGGATTCGAGCTATCCACTATTCGAATGCTGGTATCAAAGAGCCAAATAATGGTATCGAGTCTTACTCTTTGTTTTATAGCCACGACTTTTGATCTGTAGCGGAGAGTGTTGAATAATGGGCCCTACAAGACAGCTCGCGTGCTTATCAGCATTTGTAATCATCTTGTCCGGCTGCTCAACAGTTATGGCGGATAAAACCTGGCATGGTAAGCACTTCATATATATCAGCTGCTCAGGTTTAACATCTTCATGGGCCCATTGTTATGATCGAGCAGAGCAAATCTGTGGTACAAAAAACTATGAGGTGATTGCTCGATCAAACCAGGCGGATGAAGATAGCTCCGAATATCCTCTAGGGATAAATCCGGCGGGCTTCAGCAGTAGAGATACAGTGATCTTGTGTGACCCGCCGCTTGCTGATCACAAAAAACTCAACCTCAAGCTTCTTAAGCAGTTCCGTAATCGTCACTAGAAATCGCTGACTTGACCTTGCTGCCCAGCACTGGCGTTAACGATTGTCTATCACCTATATAGAACTGGCATTGAGAGTCTCTCTCGGCTGGAATGCCAGTCTACCAAATATTCGGTGTCGCTGCTTAATCCAGCGGCTGGGTGCTTTTACTCTTGTACTGCTCTTTTAGCACGTGTGCACGCTTGGGAGGGCTCAGCCTTGAGTAAGCGATCATCCCAAAATAGAAATTAACATCCTCCAGGGAATGCTGAACTGCGTTCAGCTGGAGGTCTAGTTCAGCACTCAATTGATGATTGAGTGCAGCGCTCGAGTCGTTGATTTTCGGATGCTGGAGAGAGGCGGATTTGGAAGTTGCTATTTGTCGCTTCAGTATATCAACCAGTTCGTAATATTGCTCTTGCAGTATTTTTAGTTTTACTTCCATGTAATCGATTTGCAGATCCGATCTCATGTTTTTAGGGTTGAAAAGTCTGTCCGGTTCAGGCGCTTTGGAATTTATTCTGTCATTTCTGATATCGCAAGCGACGTAAACTATGGTTGCGATTAATGCGGTATAGGATGTCAGGAGTATCGCCGTCTGTGCAGTCACTTTCATCAAGGGGCGGCTGACAAATAGCCACTGCTGGCTAGCGGGTAATACGACCACAATAGAAGCCAAGGCAATCATTATCACCGCTATTGTTAGGGCTTTCGTTCGCGTGATGGTCATGTTTTTTGCTCGGTCTTTGAACCCAGGCTCCGATAATGGCAATGCAACGTTAGATGGCTCCGTTATCCACGGGCGCTCTTCGCTGTTGTCTCGGTTGTTTTCATTTTGATCTGGCATTGTCCACTAGGATTGTTGGGCCTTCGTTAAGCAATTGTTGAGAAACTGTTAAGTAATAGAAAAATATTTTATTCCTTTCTTGCCGCGGTGGCCTGCGATAAGGTCGCTGTATATTAGGGTGATCAATTGATTGATATCGACTCACTCTCCGTTTCGGCTTTGTTAGCTGATGGCGCGACCTAAAATGTCACAGCATACCCATTTGCAACAGGAACAGATCAGATGTCCCGGTCATTTAAGATGGTTTCTCTGCTATTCGCTATTACGTTGATCAGCGGCTGCAATGATGCCGTTGAATCGCCTGAAGTAACCTCCACCCCAGAGGTAGACGCAGTACGAGTTGTCAGCGAACCATTTGAGGTAACGTCCGAACTGCCTGGGCGTATCGAGCCCGTTCGTGTTGCTGAAGTGCGTGCCCGGGTTTCCGGTATCGTGGTGTCTCAGCTCTTCCGTGAAGGTGCCGATGTCAAAGCAGGAGATCTGCTCTTCCAAATCGATCCGGCTCCCCTCAAGGCGTCCCTTTCCCGAGCTAAGGGCGATCTGATCAAGGCTCAGGCCATGCTGACCGAGGCTAGTGGAAAGGCTAAAAGATACGAGCAACTGGTCTCTTTCGCGGCTATCAGCCCCCAAGAATTTGACAGCGCTAAAGCTGCGCTGGGCAGTGCTCGAGCCGGGGTGGCTACGGCTCAAGCCGATGTGGAAACAGCGAAACTCAATCTGGAATACGCCTCTGTCAGAGCGCCGATTTCTGGACGAATTGGTCGCGGCCTAGTGACTGAAGGCGCTCTGGTTGGCCAAGGGGAGGCAACGTTGATGGCACGGATCCAGCAGCTTGATCCTGTGTATGTCGATTTCACTCAGTCGGTCAGCGATGCGATGGCATTCCGTATCGCCGCGAGCAAAGGCGAATTCACTGAACAGGCTGGAGCAGATCTCTCAATCCAATTCGAAAACACTGATCTCGTGCGCAAAGGCACGCTGCAGTTCCGGGATATCGCAGTCGATCCGGGGACGGGGCAGGTGAGCATGAGAGGTGAGTTTGCGAATGCTGATGCGTTACTGCTCCCCGGGATGTACGTCAGAGTCACTGTCCAGCAAGGCGTAGACAAGAATGCAATCTTCGTCCCACAGAGAGCTATCAAGTTCTCGGATGGCGGAGATGCCACGCTTTCGCTGATCAATGCCGAAGACAAGATTGAAAATCGCGCCGTCAAAACAGGGGTGATGCAGGACGGGCGCTGGCAAATCCTCAGCGGCCTTTCTTCGGGTGACCTCATAGTAGTTGGCGGCCCCGCCGATCTCTCACCAGGGACTCTTGTTAAGCGTCGCTAATCGTTGTTACAGCAAGCGTTGCCGACGTTAGCGTCAGCAGCGTGAGGGTTTTTCATGTCTGAGTTTTTTATTCGACGCCCCAATTTTGCTTGGGTCGTGGCGCTCTTCATCTCTCTGGCGGGGCTGCTTGTCATGCACAAGCTGCCCATTGCGCAGTATCCGAATGTTGCGCCTCCACAGATCTCCATCAACGCGACGTACCCAGGTGCATCTGCAAAGGTGATGGTTGATTCGGTGACCAGCGTGATCGAGCAGGAGCTCAATGGCGCCAAGGGTGTGCTCTATTTTGACTCAACCAGTAACTCTACTGGCAGCGCGGAAATCGTTGTTACCTTCGAACCAGGTACTGACCCTGCCTTGGCCCAGATGGATGTCCAGAATCGGCTGAAAAAGGCGGAAGCTCGTCTACCGCAGGCCGTCCTTTCACAAGGGCTTCAGGTCGAACAAGCAAGCGCCGGTTACTTGCTGATGTATGCCTTGAGCTACAAAGACGATAGCCACAATGGCGATACTGCGGCATTGGGTGATTATGCAGCGCGGCACATCAATAACGAAATCCAGCGTGTTCCAGGGGTCGGTAAGCTTCAGTTCTTCGCATCTGAAGCAGCCATGCGAGTGTGGGTTGATCCGCAAAAACTCGTTGGTTATGGGCTCTCTGTGGATACCGTTAGCAACGCTATCCGTTCTCAAAACATTCAGGTACCTGCCGGCAGCTTCGGCAGCTCGCTAGGTGAGTCCTCTCAAGAGCTCACTGCGACGTTGGCTGTCAAAGGCATGCTGGAGTCACCTGAGGAATTCGGTCGGATCATCCTGAAAGCCAAAGCTGACGGTTCCACCGTGAGGTTAGCGGATGTAGCGCGCCTTGAAATCGGGAGTGAGAGCTACACCTTCGCTTCCCGTCTCAATGGCAAGCCTTCTGTCGCGGCAGCTATTCAGCTAGCGCCTGGCGCTAACGCTCTCCAAACAGCTTCCGCGATAAAACAGCGACTGGCTGAACTGTCAGCTGATTTCCCGGCAGATGTCACTTATGCGGTGCCTTACGACACCTCGCGGTTTGTCGACGTCGCTATCGATAAGGTGATCCACACTTTGTTCGAAGCGATGGTGCTGGTGTTCCTGGTGATGTTCCTGTTCCTGCAGAACATTCGTTACACGCTGATCCCTGCGATCGTGGTTCCAGTGTGCCTACTTGGTACGCTGGCGGTGATGTACCTACTTGGCTTCTCGGTCAATATGATGACCATGTTCGGCCTCGTTCTGGCGATCGGAATCTTGGTTGACGATGCGATCGTAGTGGTGGAGAACGTTGAGCGCATTATGGCTACCGAGGGACTATCCCCTGGTGAAGCTACGAGCAAAGCCATGAAGCAGGTCAGCGGCGCGATTGTCGGCATCACGCTGGTATTGGCTGCCGTGTTCCTTCCCTTGGCGTTCATGTCGGGGTCGGTGGGGGTGATTTACCAGCAGTTTTCACTCTCGCTTGCCGTCTCGATCTTGTTCTCTGGTGTGCTCGCGCTCACCTTCACACCAGCTCTGTGCGCGACCATCCTCAAGCCGATTCCAGTAGGACACCATCAGAAGAAAGGGTTCTTTGGCGCGTTCAACCGAGCTGTTGGGAGGCTCACGGAGCGATACGATGTGCTCAACAATGCAGTGCTGCTCCGCACCGGGCGATTCATGCTGATTTACCTCGGGCTGTTTGGCTTGCTTGGCTATTTGTACATGCAACTGCCTGAGGCCTTTGTGCCAGATGAAGACCAGGGCTACATCATTGTCGATGTCCAGCTGCCACCTGGTGCAACACAAAGCCGCACGGATTTAACTGGCCAACGCCTGGAGCACTTCCTCAAAGCTCGCCCGGAAGTCGCCTCCACCTTCTTCATCACAGGGTTTAGCTTCTCAGGTATGGGTGAGAACGCGGCAGTTGCGTTTCCATTGCTTACCGACTGGTCGGAGCGAAATGAGCAGCAATCATCCGATGCCGTCAGCGATGCTGTGAATGAGTATTTCTCCGGGGTCAGTGATGGGACTGTCTTGGCAGTACCGCCGCCGGCAATTGATGGCCTGGGTACGTCCGGTGGATTCTCTCTGCGATTGGAGGATAGAGCTGGCCTCGGGCGAAAAGCGCTTCTGGATGCTAGAGATGAATTGATTCAGAAGGCAGGCGAGAGCGGAAAGGTCGCCTATGCCGTAATGGAGGGCCTGGCCGAGGCTCCGCAGCTTAGAGTCATGATTGATCGCGAGAAAGCTCAGGCAATGGGCGTGTCCTTTGACACGATTGCTCAATCACTATCTGTCGCGTTCGGCTCTTCTGAGGTCAACGACTTTTCAAACGACGGTCGCCAACAGCGTGTGATCATCCAGGCTTCTAAGAGTGCTCGGGCAACGCCTGAAGGCTTGATGAAACTCTTCGTCTTCAATGACAAAGCCGAGCTCGTTCCGCTGAGCTCTCTGGTGACCACGCGGTGGGAGATGGGCGCGGTTCAAATCGCCCGCTACAACGGCTACCCGTCCATTCGGATCTCGGGAGACGCAGCTCCCGGTGTGAGTTCGGGAGAGGCGATGGCCACCATGGAGCAACTGGCCAGCCAGCTACCAGCGGGTATCGGGTACGAGTGGACGGGTTTGTCCTATCAAGAAAAGCTCGCCGGTGGTCAAGCGGCGGGACTGTTCGGAATGTCACTGGTGGTGGTGTTCCTGCTGCTGGTTGCGCTTTATGAGAGTTGGTCGATCCCGTTCTCTGTGATGCTCATCGTACCTATCGGCGTGCTCGGTGCTGTCTTATCGCTGATCGTCGCCCAGATGCCGAATGACGTTTACTTCAAGGTAGGCCTTATCACCATCATCGGTCTCACCGCCAAGAACGCCATCCTGATTGTGGAGTTCGCTAAAGAGCTATTGGAGGAAGGGCGCGATCTTAAGACCGCAGCTTTGGAAGCAGCGCGCTTGCGACTTCGCCCCATCGTGATGACCTCCATGGCTTTCATTCTGGGCATCATTCCTCTGGTAATTGCCAGTGGCGCAGGGGCGGCAAGCCAGAGGGCGATCGGCACAGGCGTGCTCGGAGGAATGCTCTCCGCGACATTGCTCGGCGTGATCTTCGTTCCTGTGTGCTTCGTGTGGGTGCTATCGAAAGTTCGATACAAGACTAGAGCTTCCAGAGATGTCAGTGCGATTGCACACAGCTAATAGCTCTGACGTCTCTCACGGCCTGCGAAAAATTTTGTGGGCCGTCCTACTCAACGGAGGAGCGCGCTACGGCAGCAGAGCGCAAGTGTTGATCAGTTCGGAATTGAAAGTTGATGTCCAATCCTAATGGAGTGAACGCATGAAAATGAAAACGGTGTTGGCTAGCTCGGCGTTAATTGGGACTGTGCTGGCGGGTTGCTCGACCACTCACCCTGGCGGCGTAAACGATGAGGAAAATATCGGAATGGCGAACCCTGCCAGTGTGTTCTGCGCCAAGCAGGGTGGACAGCCCTCCACCGAGAAGGATGCAGATGGTAACGAAATCGGGATCTGTACTCTGCAAAACGGAAAGATCATGGATGAATGGGAGTACTACAGGATGAACTCTAATTAATCTCAGGACAAACCACGGATCGACCTACGTTCCGCCTTTTTAGGCGGAACTGGTTCGTGAAGAAACCTTGCACCGAGCTCGATGTGAAAACATTTCTGTTGCGTCCCAGCGACAAGCGCGGATGGCCTCTCTGCCGTCAGCGACGGGCTTCCTCTGTCTGAGCTGCAGGTCTTGAATGACGATACGCGCGGTCTCCTGTATGGTTAGCTGTCGAACGATATAACATAACACTTAAGGAGCATTGATGCGTTGTTCATTGATTGGCGGCAGGATTTGGGTGTTCACAGGTGCAGCATTAACGCTTGGGTGCGGTTCCGATTGGGCTTCGGCTGCAGAAGTAGAGGGGGGAGTCACCGAGTTGAAAGCAATCGAGGTGGTAGGAAATGGAACGTCGGATAGCCGAATTCAACCCCTGTCTCGGGCCAAGGTCAGCAACGATCCGGAAAGTCTTCCTGCCTCGGTCACCACGATCACTGATGAAGAGCTTCGTACTCTGAACGTAGACCGCGACATCTCCAACATCTATCGTCGGGTACCGGGCGTAGTCGCGAACAATATCGATCAGGGAGATACTGGCAACGGTTTTCGTATGCGTGGATTCGCCACCAACGGTACTCATGGCGCCGACGTAGCTGTATACGTCGATGGCGTACCACAGAACGTGCCTTCTAGCCAGGGTGGTGCTGGACATGGGCCAGTCTTTCTAGAGTGGCTTACCCCGCAAATGATTAAGCGGGTCGACGTCATTAAGGGCCCTGTCTCAGCCCTTTATGGTGATCAGAACCGCGCGGGATCCGTGAACATTGAGACCCTGGATGGAGGCGATGTAGCTTCCAGCGTCGGCCTTGATATCGCAAGCTACGACGGTCGTCGCGCCAACTTGGTGCTAGGTGGCGAGCATGAGGGTTTTGAGTCGCTTTTTGTAGCCGATGTGTACAAAACGAATGGCTATCGCAAGGCTGCCGAAACCAACCGTGATAACTATTTTTGGAAGGTTTCCAAGGTCTTCGACGATGCCAAGTATTCGGCTCGTTTCAGCCACTATGAATCCGATTTCAAGAACGATGGATACCTGAGCCTTCCTGCGCTCAGGGCTGGAACTATCAGTAGGCGTGACACCGATAATCTTTATGGCTTCGGTGATGCCAATCGCAACACCTACGTCATCAACCGTGCCCCTGCCTATGATGAGGCTGGACTTTACTACACTGCCTATTATGAAAACTTCAAGCGGGTGAGAGCCATCTCCAACGGTACGAATACCCACAACTATGGCAAGGATGATCGAGACATCTACGGTGGGCGTCTTGCCTATAACTTCGTCCACGGTGACACGGCCTCCTTGATGGTAGGCGCTGATATCCGGCGCGACGTGGGGGATGCCTACCGTCAGCAATATCGCAATTTCGAACCCACTTCGAATTTCTACTACGACTTCGATATGGATCTGATCACCTATGGCGCTTTCGCCCAGGGTCAGTACAAACCGTTCGAGTCGCTGAAGCTGTTGGCCGGTATCCGCTACGATCGGTTCGATTACGACATCGATAATTTGAAGTTCCGAGATGCCGACACTGGGTATCACAGCTCGGTGACCACTCCAAAATTGGGCCTGGTTTGGACGCCCGTTGAGCAGCTCGAGCTGTTCACCAATTTCGCCGAAGGATTCCGATCCCCGGCTGCCGAATACATCAGTTCCGGCAGCGGCAGTGCTCTGCCGCTCGGCGATACGGGTGGCCAGATCAACAGCAATGTGCGACCAAGCAAGGTCAAATCTTATGATGTCGGTTTCACTTTCCGCCCAACGGATCGGCTCTCCAACACCACTGAGTTCTACTACATCGAAAACGACAGCGAGACGGTGCAGACCTCTCCTGGAATATATGAGCAGGTAGGCGACACGACGCGGAGAGGGGCAGAAACTAGCTTCAATTTCCAAGCGTCATCCACCATCAGTACTTACCTGAGCTATGGTCGCATCATCGACGCTGTCATCAACAACCCACCTGCAGGTACCGGTGCTTCGCTGGTGGTTCCAGAGCACACCTATAAAGCCGGCATTCAATATCGCGACGGCTTCATGGGCGGCCAGCTCACGCTGAATGCTGACGTGTATCACCTTGACGGAATCCCCTATTACACCGGATCCGAAAAGCATGAGATGCCTCCGTACACGCGGTATGACCTGCGAGCAAGCTACGACTACAGCGATTATCAGTTCAGCGTTTATGGCACCTTCCAGCCACACCGGTATGGCTCGGAGGTCGCCTACGGTACTAACAGTGGATTGGTTATCGTGCCCCAGCCATCCACCACACTGGGCGCTTCGGTCAGGTATTTCTTCTAGAGTTGCTAACAAGAAAGAGGAAGCCGGTTGAAACAACCGGCTTCCTTTGACTGGTGACAGGACCGAGCGACCCGGTCTGTGTCACTGGTCTGCTGCTGGCGATAGTGTTTTAGTAAAAACACGCATTTTAAAGTAGATAGCCGTTGCCGCAATCATTACAGGGATCGCCAGGAGTATAAAGATGTCGCTGATGGTCAAGCCCCAGGTCGTGATAATCGCCCCGGAGCCCGCCCCTAAAATCGCCCCCACCCGACCAATGCCAAAGACCCAGCTGACACCTGTCGCCCGTATAGGTGTTGGGTAGTGAGCCGCGCCCAGCGCAAAGCAGCCTGCGTTTGCGGACATTAGAACGTAGCCCAAGCAGAAAACCAGTGTGCCTACCAACGCAAAAGAGCTACTGAAGAGAGCGATCAGCAAGGTAAACGCTGCGCAGCCAGCAAACATGATGCTGACGATTCGGTCTGGCTGAAACCGATCCATTTTCAGGCCAACCGTGAAGTTGCCGATAGCACCGCCGACTTGCAGAATAATTCCCAGTGTCACTGCCTGCGAGTAAGACATGCCCGCAGCGCTCGCCGTGAGCGGAAGCCAATTGCTGAGGAAGTAGAGATGGAAGAAACCCATGAACATCGCGAGCCAGATAGTCAAAGTACCAAGTCGATAGTCCCGGTTCAACAAAGCTACCGGACCACGGATCGTTTCCTCGGTGACTACCTGTTCACTGTTTAAGAACTTTGTCGAACTACTGGCGCTACCTGGCATCAGTTCGTTGGCTGCCGCTACTAAGCGCTCATGAGATTGTTGGCGTTGTAGACGGAATCGAAGTGACTCTGGAAGCCAGATGATGAGTGCCAAAACGAGCAGTAGGGGCAGTACGCCTCCAGTTACGAACACGGCACGCCAGCTGTACAGCTGTATCAGATGTTCGCTGACCAGGCCACACAGAGCCCCACCCATACCGAATCCGCACCACGCGGATGTCACCAGGAGTGAGCGCCGGCGCAGTGGAGCGCACTCAGCCAGCAGCGTGGTGATGTTTGGCATTGTCGCGCCTAGCCCAACACCGGTGAGGAAGCGTGCCGCGGTGAGGGTGTGGAGGCCGTTCATGAACGCACAGGTAAGGCAAAATACGCCCACCGCACATACAGCTGCGATGATGACCCAGCGCCGGCCGAATCGATCAGCCAAGGGGCCGGCGAGGAGTGAACCTATAGATAGGCCAACAATACCACTCATCATCAAGGGCCCCAGGTCACCCCGGCTTATGCCCCAGTCTTGAAGCAGAGCAGGGGCGATGAAGCCCATCATCATGGTGTCGAAACCATCCAGCATCAGAATCAGAAGGCCGAGAATGATCACGGTTTTCTGTTGCCTTCCAATTGGACGGTTGTCCAGGAAGGTATGCACGTCTAGCACGTTATTATTCATCTTGTTGTACTCGTACGGCTTGTAAACGGGAAGTGGGGCTTTCGCCCCACTGCTATTTGGCCATGGCACGTAACTCGGCGGTGGCGATCTTATCGGCTCGGCCTGAATCGGGGTCCACGACTGCCCGATAGTTTTCCCGCGCAAAGGCCGCGGTCATCTTGTGGTTCCAGACATCCTGCTCGATGTCCTCCAGCGGTCGATCGAGAGGGTTACCGAAACCGCCGCCACCAGGTTGGGTGTGTGAGACCACGTCGTTCCGGGCAATGGTGATACCCACCTTGCTCGGCAGGAACCGAGTCTCGCTGCCGTGTTGCAATGCATTGATCGCCGGGCTTGCAGGTAGGCCACCTTGCAGGCCGTATGGTCGGAATTTCATACGGTCGGCGCGCAGTTGCAGCAGGACGTCGTCAGCCAGCACGCGGTAGCTTCGTAACACACCCAGGCCGCCGCGGTAACGACCGGCGCCAAAACTGTCGGCCACCAGCTCATAGGCTTCAACGCGCACTGGATGCTGTGCTTCCAGAGTTTCGACCGGGGTGTTCGAGAGGTTTTGCGAAGCGTTGGTGATTGCTTCCACACCATCGGCATGTGGTCGCGCGCCCCAGGCACCGCAGACCATGTCGACGATGATGTAGCCTTCGCCATTGTCTTTCTTGCCGGACAGGCACACGACGGTATTGCCGCCTTCACCAGCTGCGGGAATGCGATCGGGGACAACTTGCGCCAACGCGCCCAGCATGGCGTCGAACACCCGATAGCCAGTGAGTGCGCGAGCAGCCACCGCGGCAGGTTCCAGTGGATTCAGAACGGTTCCTTCCGGCACATGCACATCGACGCAGCGGAACAGTCCTTCGTTGTTCGGTACGTCACCTTTGAGCGCGCAGCGTACACTCAGGTAAGTACAGGATTTGGTGTAGGACAGCGTCGAGTTGATCGCGGCGCGCACCTGCGCAGAACTGCCGGTGTAATCCACGCTGACCCGGTCCTCATGGACGGTGACTGCCACACGCACGGGAATCGGATCTTCCGACAGACCATCGTCATCGATGAAGTCCTCGAAGACGAAGGTGCCTTTTGGCCAATTACGGATTTCTTCTCGCGTCAGGCGCTCGGCGTAGTCGAGCAGTTCAGCGAAGTAGCGGCGACTGTCGTCACGGCCGTAGCGATCGAGCAGGCGCGTCAGTTCGCGACTGCCTACTTGGCAAGCGGCGTATTGAGCACGGAGGTCGCCCAGCACTCGGTCAGGCACGCGGACGTTTTGCGCGATGATGCGCTCCATGATGTCGTTGATCTTTCCGGCTTCGTACAGCTTCACCACCGGAATGCGCAGACCTTCCTGGTAGATCTCGGTAGAGTCGCTGGCGTTGGACCCCGGAACGCGTCCGCCGACGTCGGTGTGGTGACAGATAACCACGCTGTAGCCTTCGATCTCGCCTTTATAGAAGAAAGGCGCAAACATGAAGATATCTGGCAGGTGCATGCCGCCCTGGTACGGGTCGTTGACGATCACTGCATCCCCAGGTTGCAGGCTATCGCCATAGCGAAGTTTAACCTGCGCCATTGCCTCGGGAATGGCACCCAGGTGGAGTGCGATGGTTTTGGCCTGAGCGATCATCTGCCCATGGCGGTCACAGATGGCCGCCGAGTAATCCATGACGTCCTTGACGATTTCCGAGCGAGCTGTGCGCAGCACGGTGTAGGCCACTTCATCGACGATCGAGTCCATGGCGTTCTTTACAACAGCAAAGGTGATTGGATCGATGGCCTGGCTCATGCGCGGATCTCCTGGATGTTGATGGTGATATTCCCGATGCTGTCTGCATGGGCGCTACAGCCTGGCGGCACAACGATGGTAGTGTCGTAAGACTCGATGATCAGAGGACCCTGTACCGGCTCCAAACCGATGCTCGCTCTCGGCACCACTGGGGTGGATTGCAGCGGAGCGTCAGGATCGAAGCTGACCAGGCGCTCACCTTTGGACCCTTGCAACGCAGTTGAGTCGACTTTGCAATCTGCAAACTCCAGTCGGTGAGCACTGCGGCCCCGTGCGCTGACGCGCAGGTTCACCAGCTCCAGCGGTTCGTCGCTCGCATATCCGAACGTTTGCAGATACTGGGCGTTGAAATCTTTGCCCAGCTGGTCGAGTGTTTGCTGATCGATCTGGGCACTGCTCAGCGGGACTGTCAGTTCAGAGCTTTGTCCCAGGTAACGGACGTCTGCCGAGTAGACAACTTGAGCGGCGTCAGCTGCGTAGCCTTCACTCGCGAGTACGGTGAAGCCTTGGTCGCCGAGGGCAATCGCCTCAGTCGACAACGTACTCAAGTCGCATTGTGCGAACGGACGGAGGATGGCTTTCACGAAGTTGTGCTCAGCGTCAGCTGTGAGCATGCCGGCAGAGCAGAACACTCCTGCCATGATTGGCGCTACGACGCGGCGGATACCCAGCAAGCGAGCCACGGCAACTGCGTGAAGAGGGCCGCCGCCGCCGAATGCCATCATCGACATTTCACGGGGATCCAGGCCTCGCTCGACAGTCACGGCACGGATCGCGCGGGCCATGTTCACGTTTGCCAGATGGCGGATGCCATGGGCAGCCTTGAGCAGGTCGAGTTGCAGTGGTTGGCCGATGTATTGTTCGATGGCTTTGGCCGAGCGTTCTGGGAACACCGGCAGGCTACCGCCCGCCAGAGCGGTTGGGTTGAGATAGCCCAGCACCATGTTTGCGTCGGTGACCGTCGGCTGATCGTTGCCCTTGTTATAGCAGGCCGGACCTGGATAGGCGCCCGCGGATTCAGGACCAACGCAGAGCAACCCGCCGTCATCAATCCAGGCGATCGAACCGCCACCCGCGCCGACCTCGGCGATGTCGATCGCAGGGACCTTGAGCACATAACCGCCACCTTTAACGAAGCGGCTGGGAGCACTGATACCGTCGCGGAATTCATACTCGTTGGTCAGCGAAGGCTGACCATCGACAACGAGGGCCGCCTTTGCGGTAGTACCGCCCATGTCGAAGATGATCTGGTTGCTGTCGCCTGCCAGCGCACCGATTCGCGCTGCGCCAGTTACGCCACCCGCAGGGCCGGAGGCTACGGCAAATACCGGTTTTTCACTTGCGGATGCAATGCCCATCATGCCGCCGTTGGAGGCCATTACCTGCAACGAGGCGCGAACACCCATCGCTTCGAGGTCCTGCCGCAGGCGAGCCAGGTAGGTGCGCATTGCCGGAAGGATGTAAGCGTTCACCACCGTCGTACTGGTGCGCTCGTACTCCTTGATTTCCGGCAGTACCTCGAACGACGCGCTGACCAGTACCTGCGGGAAATGATGCTGGAGAAGCTGCTTGGCACGGCGTTCGTGGGCTGGGTTGATGTAGCTATTGATGAACGCGATCGCAATCGCGGTCACGCCTTCGTCGATCAACGACTTTGCTTCACGAAGCAGCTGGTCTTCATCCAGGGGAGTTACGACGTCGCCAGTCGCGCTCATGCGCTCCTGGATACCCCGCCTCCAGCGGCGAGTAGCCAGGGGTTCAGGTTTGCTCCAGGAAAGGTCAAACATGGTGGGAGTGCGGATGCGACCAATTTCGAGCACATCTCGGAAGCCTGCGGTGGTCAGGACGCCAGTCTTCGCACCGACTTTTTGCAGGATGGTGTTGGAGGCAGTGGTCGTGCCGTGCACGATTTCGGTGATATCGCCTGGCTCGACACCTGCTTGCTGTAGCAGGGTGCTCAAACCTTGCACGATGGCTTCGCCGAGGTTTTCGGGAGTTGTCGAGGTTTTGTTGACGAACAGGCGGCCATCTGGCATCGCAAGCACGACGTCTGTGAACGTGCCTCCGATGTCGCATCCTACCCGTACGCCCCTGCTGATTTTTGTTGTTGATGCAGTGCTCATGATCGCTCCACTGGCTTGTTGATCATCGATGCTAACTAACTGGACGTTCAGTTAGTAAGTGGTAAGCTAGAATCAAATCGGGCCCGTGTCAAATGGGTGTGCAAGGAAGAATGTTTCGCGGCGGAGCCGCTGATACACTCGCCAGGAATGGCTACACAGAGGATTGCCGCAGCATGAAAGATGACGCTCAGACGGTTGCTAAGCCGCGAACTCGCAATGCCGCTCTAACGAAAGAAAATATCTTGAAGGTGGCTACCCGGGAGTTTGCGGAGCGGGGGTACGACGGGGCGAGCATCGAGGCAATCGTGCTGACCTGCAAAATCAGCAAAAATCTGATTTATCACTACTTCGACAGCAAGGAGGGCTTGTTCATCGAGGTGATGGAGCGGGCCTACGGTGCCATGCGGGGTAGGCAAAATGAGCTGTCGTTGTCAGGCGACCCGGTACGCGACATGCGTGAATTGGTGCAGAAAACGGTACAGCACTTCATTGATCAGCCTGATTTTCACCTGCTGCTGTCGACGGAGAATCTGCACAAGGCCGCTCACATCCGAAAATCGACGGTGATTTCTCAGATGTTCAACCCCCTGCGGGCGGCGCTCTCGGAAATCTTGGAGCAGGGCAAGGAGCAAGGTGTCTTTCGCCAAGATGCGGAATGGGTTGATCTATACGTTTCAATCTCGGGTCTTGGTGCATATTTCATCACCAATCGCTACACGCTGTCCTATGTCCTGGGCGTCGATCTGGATTCGCCCGAGCGCAAGGCATCTCGCTTGAAGCATACGTCGGATGTGATTATGAGCTATCTCTGCGATCTGGGCCCACGAGCCTGACTGCTTCTTAGTCCAATTAAATGGTGAATTGCGCGCACATCACGACTCTAGTCGTGATGCGCATCCCCGTAGCCCGCTCTCCGGGGCTGACGTAAACGAAATAAATCGAAATATGTGTGCGCAATCCAGTCTTCCAATTTGTGTGCTGAGCTGTACGCATGCGACAATTTGACCTTTAGCAGTCTAGGAAGGATGTAAAAGTGGTAAATGATGTAACTCCGGGTCGCTTGGGGCGCGTATGGCTCGCGACTCTCGGCACGATAATTTTGTTGGCGGGCCTCTATTTCATCGGTGGCGGCGGGTGGTTGGCCTGGTTGGGAGGAAGTTGGTACTTCCTGATCACTGGCCTGATGCTGGTTGCAGCCGGTGGGCTCATCGTCCGTCGCCGCTCGCTGGGTGTGCTGCTCATCGCGGTTGCGGTGCTCTATACCGTCGTCTGGGCGCTGTGGGACGTTGGCTTGCAGTTCTGGCCGCTGCTCTCTCGCGTGCTGGCATTCGCAATGATTGGTGCCGCGGTAGCATTCTCCGTACCGCTGTTCACTCGGTCGCGCAAAGCGCGTATTACAGGCGTGGCCCTGGGCGCTGCGGCGTCGGTAGGGGTGGTAATCACTGCCGTCAGCGCATTTGAGCCCAAGAATGTCATCCGTGACGCTGAGTCGGTTGCCGCCGCGAATGATGTGCCTGTCGAGAAAGGCAACAAAGAACCAGGTGATTGGAAAGCATGGGCCGGTGATACCCATGGTTCCCGCTTCTCGCGTGTAGCCGATATCACTCCGGCAAACGTCAAGGACCTGAAGGTTGCCTGGACAGCTCACACAGGTGAGGCTGTCGTACCTGGTCTGGGCGATGCTGAGGACCAGAACACACCGCTGCAAATCGGTGACAGCCTGTATGTCTGCACCACCTACAGCACGGTGATTTCCTACGACATCGACACCGGTAAGGAAAACTGGCGATTCGCGGCGGGCAAAGGTAACTCCACCTATCAGCGCTGCCGCGGCATGGCCTATTTCGATGCCACTACGGCCAAGAAAGTGGCTGACGTGCCAGGCGTGGCCGCTGATGCAACGCTGGACGCCTCGGTGAGCCCGCAACGCCTGATCTTCCCGACCGGTGACGGTCGCCTGATGGCCATCGATGCGCACACCGGCAAGCCGGTGGCCAACTTTGGCGACAATGGCGCCGTTGATCTCAAGGCCGGCATGGGAGAAGTCAAGCCAGGCTACTACCAGCAATCCTCGACTCCGCTATTGGCGGGTAACCTGGTTATCGTCGGCGGTCGAGTGATCGACAACTTCGAAACCGGTGAGCCGCCAGGGGTGGTTCGCGCCTTCGACGCCGTTACCGGTACGCTGGTGTGGGCTTGGGATCCGGGCAACCCTGAGGTGACACGCGAGCCGTTGTCGCCAGAAGGCTACACCCGCGGTACCCCTAACGTGTGGGTGGCCGCGTCTTATGACGCTGAGTTGGGCATGGTATATCTGCCGACCGGTAACGCCACCCCTGACTTCTGGGCGGGCTTCCGCACCGAAGCTGACGACAAGTACGGATCTTCCATTGTTGCCGTCAACGTCGCCACCGGCCGCCCTGTGTGGTCGTTCCAGACCGTGCACCACGATATCTGGGACTTCGACGTCACCGGCCAGCCGCTGATCTACGACATCCCCAACGATGACGGCTCGGTTTCCAAGGCGGTATCGGTTACTTCGAAAACCGGCATGATCTACCTGCTGGATCGCACCAACGGCAAACCGCTGGCTGATATCGAAGAGCGTCCGGTACCTCAGGGCAATCTGCCAGGCGAGCGTTATTCGCCAACCCAGCCGTACTCCGTAGGCATGCCGAACATCGGCAACGAAGTGCTCAAAGAGTCGGACATGTGGGGTGCCACGCCGTTCGACCAACTGATGTGCCGGATCATCTTCAAGTCCAGCCGCTACGATGGCGTGTTCACCCCACCGGGTGAGGACTGGGCGATCCAGTACCCAGGATCCCTGGGTGGCATGAACTGGGGCGGTGCCTCGGTCGA
This sequence comes from Pseudomonas sp. SGAir0191, assembly GCF_002812565.2. NCBI lineage: Bacteria > Pseudomonadati > Pseudomonadota > Gammaproteobacteria > Pseudomonadales > Pseudomonadaceae > Pseudomonas > Pseudomonas sp. SGAir0191. The sequence continues at coordinate 2,757,687 of NZ_CP025035.2, read as the reverse complement.
CCCGACCACTCACCTGATGTTCGTCAACGACCTGCGTTTGGGCCTGCACTACAACATGGTACCGGCCAAGGACATCCCGCCGGGCACTGGCAGCAGTGAAGGTATGGGCATCATCGTGCAGAAGGGCACGCCGTTCGGGACCTGGCGCGAGCGCTTCATGTCGCCGCTGGGTGTGCCGTGCCAGGCACCGCCTTTCGGTACGCTGTCGGCGATCAACCTGAAGACCAAGAAGCTGGTCTGGCAAGTGCCGGTCGGCACGGTTCAGGATACCGGCCCGCTCAACATCGCTACCGGTTTGAAACTGCCTCTGGGCATGCCAACTCTAGGCCCGTCGTTGGCAACCAAGTCCGGCTTGCTGTTCTTCGCCGGTACCCAGGACTTTTACCTGCGAGCCTTCGACAGCCGTACAGGTGAAGAGGTGTGGAAATCTCGTCTACCAGCGGGTAGCCAGAGTGGCCCAATCACTTACCGTTCTGAGAAGACCGGTAAACAGTACGTGGTGATTTTCGCAGGCGGTTCGCCGCACTCCGATACGCGCAGTGACAGTGTGATTGCGTATACGCTGCCATAAGCTGACTCTACAAGCTGTATACGGCCCAGCTCATAAACTATGACCTGGGCCGTTTTTCTGTCACAACATAGAGTGGATGTACATGCCTTACATGGATAACGTGATTGCCTTCACTTTAGCTGCGACGGTGCTGACGCTAACGCCGGGCCTGGATACGGCGCTGGTACTCAGAACCGCAACGGTTGAGGGGCGGGCGCAGGCCATGCGCGCCGCGGTGGGGATCAATGCCGGTTGCATGCTGTGGGGGGCGGCAGTGGCCTTCGGACTGGGGGCGCTGCTGGCAGTTTCGGAGTTTGCCTACAGCGTGCTGAAATTTGGCGGTGCAGCCTATCTCCTGTATCTGGGGTTGGGCATGCTGTTGCGCCCGCGCCGTTCCTTGGCGGGTGACGCACTACAGAACGAGTCGGCGTCCAATTGGTTCGTGAAGGGGCTATTGGGCAATGCACTCAATCCGAAGGTAGGCATCTTTTACGTATCGTTTCTTCCGCAGTTCATTCCTCACGGAGAGCGTCTGGTTGAGTGGACCTTCGGGTTGGTAGGGATTCACGTCCTGCTTGGCCTTGCGTGGTCTCTGGTGTTGATCATAGCGACACAGTCGTTTGGCAAGGTGCTACGCCGTGATGCTGTGATCAGCTGGATGGATCGCACAACCGGAATCATCTTCATGGCATTCGCTGCCAAGTTGGCTTTCAGCCGTAGCTGAATTGGCAGGTATATGGCACCCAGCCTCCTGAGTGCCTCCCTCGTTGATTCACGCCACTGCTTGAGCGCCGGTTATCTCTACCAGCGAGCCGCACATGAAGGCCGCTTCTTCAGATGCCAGGAAAGCCACTAGCGCTGCGACTTCCTCGGGTTTGCCTATCCTGCCCAGCGGAACCATCCGGTCGAGATCGGCGATGGTACGCCCCGAACGAAGCACGCCCGCTTCGAGCATAGGCGTGTGAATTTCACCCGGACATACCGCATTGACTCGAATGTTGTGTGGCGCGTAATCGCGGGCAAGATTTTGAGTAAATGAAGCAACAGCGGCTTTGGTGACGTTGTAGGCGATATGCCCAGGGGCAGGGTGAAGGCCCCATTGAGAGGCTGTGTTAACGATCGCGCCAGAGCCCGCTCCCATCATCACAGGCAAAACTGCACGACACAGATGGAACATCGAATCGACGTTGACCGCGAAGCTGGCGTGCCAGTCGTCCTCACTCAGTGCGAGTAAGTTGCCGCGACGATTGATACCTGCGTTATTGACGAGCACGTCTATCCGACCTAGTTGCTCGACCACTTCCCTGACCAGTTGGCGGCAGGCTTCACCTTGAGCGATATCGGCCCCAATGGCGACGGCCTTGGATCCATCAGAGCGAAGAGCCTGCGCCACCACTTCTGCGGCTTCGAAATTGACATCGCTGACGACCACTGAGGCACCTTCACTTGCGAATCGCTTGGCAATGGAGGAGCCGATACCGCCAGCAGCTCCGGTGACGATGACAACCTTGTTTTCGAACCTGTTCATTGAATGCCAGACCTCACCGATTGTTGTTGTAAAGAGGGGTGGAACTCAGAAATTGATATCATGTGTGCAAGTATGTATGCAATATGTCGAGCGGCCGAAACTAATCAGCATCCCGGTTATGTGATGCGCAGTGTGACGTGAATACAGGGTGATAGATTGGGAAAGGCGAGCAGAAGGGCAATGCAGTGCTGCGGCTCTATCTGCTTGCCAGGAAGAGCCGCATCAGCAGTGCATTTTATAGATCGTTAACCGACCGACATGCGCGCAGTGAGGTTCTGTTGCATGTAGTCCAGGAAGCGACGTTGGAACAACATGGTATGTTCATGAGCTGCGGCCTCGGCGGCGTCCGCATCCCGGGCTGCGATTGCCTCGATCATCTCGTCATGGTCGCGCCCCAGGCGGTGAGCGCTTGCAGAGCTGACGACGTGATCAAAGTGCAGATGCAGGAGTCGTTGCCCTTCACCGAGAAGGCGCTCGTAGTAAGTGATGAAATAGGGGTTACGACCTGCATGAGCGATCGCCATATGGAAGGCTTTGTTCAGTTCCGACATGGCTTGGAAATCGCCTGTGGTCACTGCCTTCAAGTAGGCCGCATCCGCATCTCGGATCGCTTGTAGATCTTCCGGCCGGTGCTGGGTCGCCGCGAGGCGAGTGACAGCTCGCTGGATCAGGTCGAGGGCTGAAACATAGTTCGGGAACTCCTCGATCTCGAACGGTGTAACCAGCGTCGTGCGGTTGGGCAGAATGACAACCAAGCCTTCAGTGATCAGCCGCGCCAACGCATCACGCACCGGGGAGCGGGAGAGCCCAAATTGGGCGGCTAGGGATACTTCATCTAGCTGAACACCAGGCTTGAGCTTGAGGGTCAGAATCTGCTTACGAAGCTCTTCATAAATGTACCGTCCGCTGTGCCGACGAGGGCCGCTTTCGGTGTCGTTATCTTTTGCCATCATCAGGTCTCGGTTGGTCTGCCCGTATCATACAGGTCAGGCCATGATAATTTTCAGTCTCTGCTGACTTTGCGTCCCCCTAGCATGGGGGAGGGAGTATTAAGCGTCAAACAGTGGCCATCCATGTAGCTGAAGAGTAAATCCATTGGGGAGTGAGCGCCCCGATCAACACCTGTCTGATGCAGGTCATTGGCCTTCCAATTTCAAACTAAGCACCTGTGCTCGGTTCAACCCGAGCACAGGTAAATAATGGGTCACCGACTCAAGCCGACTCCCCACGTGTCACTCAGCATGAAGCCGCCCGCGAGTGGATCGTCTGGATCGACTCCCAGCTGTTGCAGGCCGTAGATCCACGCCCGACCGGTCACCCGCGGTAAAACCGCAGGCTTGCCAGCTACATCGGCATGGCCCAGCAGGGCGACCTGGAACTGGCCGCCAATGGTCGATTGGGAAACCAGATGATCCCCCGGTTGTACCAATCCACGTGCGGCCAGTGTGGCCAAGTTGGCCGAGCTGCCAGTACCGCAGGGCGAGCGATCGACGCGGCCCGGAGGCAGGGTGGTGCAGGTCTGGTAAGTGCGATCATCCAGGCGATTGCGGAACATCACATATGCCACTTCGTTAACAGATGGCAGCAGCGGATGCTGGATGTTCAGCTGGCGGTTGATTACATCCTTCAATGCAACGCCGGCATCGGCCAAGGCGCGGGCATTTTCCGGGGCGATCGATAGCCCGGTCTGTTCGACGTCGATCAAGGCGTAGTAGACCCCGCCAAAGGCGACATCAACCTTGATCGTCCCGAACTGTTCGGTCTCGATCGCGAGGTCCAGGTGCTCGACAAAGGCCGGCACCATGTCCAGTGACACGTTCAGGCAGCGGCCTTCTGCGCACTGGGCGCGAGCGGTGACCAGGCCTGCTGGCGTGTCGAGCACCACCGTGGTTTCCGGCTCCTGCATGGGCACCATGCCCAGTTCAAGCAGGGCGGTGACCACGCAAATGCAGTTGCTGCCTGACATCGGGTGGGCCTTGTCGGCCTGCAGCACGATGAAGCCGGCTTGAGCCTCGGGCCGGGTCGGCGGCAGCAACAGGTTGACCGACATCTGCAGACAGCCGCGCGGCTCCAGCGTCACCAAGCGGCGCAGGCTGTCGTCGACTTCGTTGATGTAGTTCATCTTGTCGAGCATGGTGGCACCCGGGACGCCGATGACGCCCCCGGTGATGACCTTGCCGATCTCGCCTTCGCAGTGCACCTCAGCCAGCTGAAGCGTCTGTTTCCAACGCATGGGTGTTACCTCACTTGATGTACCAGCCCCAGGGCTGTTCGCTGTCGTAGCGGGTGATCTGCTTGGTTTCCAGGTAGTTGTTCAGGCCCCATTCGCCCAGTTCGCGGCCGATGCCACTGGTCTTGTAGCCGCCCCATGGCGCTTCGGTGAAGGTCGGTTGCGAGCAGTTGATCCAGACGATGCCGGCGCGGAACTTGCGAGCGACGCGCTCGCAGCGCTCCAGGTCTTTGGACATGACCGCCGCGCCAAGGCCGAAGCGCGAGTTGTTGGCCGACTTGATCGCTTCTTCTTCGGTGTCGAACGGACGGATGCACACCACTGGGGCGAAAATCTCTTCGTTCCAGATCCAGCTGTCTTCTGGCACGTCCGCGAACACGGTTGGTTGCAGATAGAAGCCCTTGTCCAGGTGCGCCGGACGTTCGCCACCGCAGACCAGACGTGCGCCGGCTTCCAGGCCCCGGGAGATGGCTTTGAGAGTGCCTTCGTATTGGCTGCGGTTGACCAGCGGGCCGAGCAGCACACCTTCTTCCATGCCGTTGCCGATCTTGATCTTACGGGTTTCCTCCGCCAGGCGCTTGAGCAGCGGCTCATAGGCCGAACGCTCGACCAGCACGCGAGAGGTGGCCGAGCAGACTTCACCTTTGTTCCAGAAGATGCCGAACATGATCCACTCGACGGCTTTTTCAATGTCGCTGTCGGCGAAGATCACGAACGGCGACTTGCCACCCAGCTCCAGGGTGACATTCTTGATGTCCTGGGCCGCGGCTTGCATGATGCGGCTGCCGACCGGCACGCTGCCGGTGAAGGCCAGCTTGTCCACGCCAGGGTGCGCGGTGAGGGCGGCACCCACCTTGGAGCCTGGGCCGGTGACGATGTTCAGCACGCCAGCAGGCAGACCGGCTTCATCGGCGATGCGGGCCAGCTCCAGGGCGGTCAGCGAGGTCTGCTCGGCGGGCTTGAGGATGATGCTGCAACCTGCGGCCAGGGCCGGGGCGATCTTCCACGAAGCCATCAGCATCGGGAAGTTCCACGGCACGATGGCGCCGGCGACGCCGATGGGCTCTTTACGGGCGAGCGAGCTGAAACGGTCGTCGGACAGGGCCACAGGCTTTTCGCGGTTGCGGTCCAGCTCTTCGGCCAGGTTGGCGTAGAAGTCGAAGCAGCCGGCCGTGTCGCCGATATCCCACATGGCTTCCGGGAACGGCTTGCCGTTGTCGCGCACTTCCAGTTCGGCCAATTCCTCCTGGCGGGCACGGATGCCGTCGGCAATCTTGCGCAGGTACTCGCCACGCTCGGCACCGCTCAGGCGCGGCCACGGGCCCTCGTCGAAGGCGGCGCGGGCAGCCTTTACCGCGATATCGATGTCTTCTTCGCTACCCGAGGCCACACGAGTGATCAGGCTCTCGTCGCTTGGGTCATACGAATCGAAGCTGCCGCCCAGGACAGGGCTGACCCATTGGCCATTGATGTAGAACTGGTCGTAGCGGTTCATGCAGTACCTCCAATAAGGGCGAAGCGACGAGCGCTGAATGCGGACAGGTTTTGTGCCGGTGTACGGTTTGCAGCCAGGTCGGCCACCAGGCGGCCGGTCGTGGCGCCCAGAGTCAGGCCGAGTTGGCCGTGGCCGAAGGCCATGATCACGTTTTTCAGGCGGGGGGAGCGGTCGATGACCGGTTTGGTATCAGGCAGGAACGGCCGGTAGCCGACGCCGAACTCCATCCCCTGAGTATTCAGTTGTGGCAGCACACGGCGGGCCTTTTCCATGATGATTTCGGCACGCTTGAAGTTCGGTTCGGCGCCAGGTGCGGCGAATTCGATGGTGCCGCCGATTTGCAGGCCGCGGGTCATCGGGGCGAAGCAGAAGCCGCCATCGGCGTAGATCACCGAATGGCGAATTTCGACATCAGGCGTGGGCAACACGGCCTGATAGCCCGCAATGCCGGCCAGCGGGATGTTCACTCCAAGGCTGTCGAAGAACGGGCGAGCCCCCGTACCGGCCGCCACGACCACGTGGTCGGCTGGCAGGCGGGTGCCGTCGGCCAGGGTCACGCCGCTGGCGCGGTCGTGGTTTTCTTCGATCTTCACGGCTTTCTGACGCAGGCGCACGCCACCTTGGGCGATGAAGCTTTCTGTCAGTGCGGCAATGAAGCCTTCGGTATCGCTGACGGCGCGCCAGTCAGGGAACATCAGGCCATGCTGGAACTTGCCCGCCAGGGCCGGCTCCAGGTCGCCGATGGCGGCGCCGTCGAGTTCTTCGGACTTGAAGCCCAACTGCTTGCGCAGCTCCAGGTGCGGGCGCTCGTGGGCCAGGCCGGCTGGCGAGTCGAACACTTCAAGGATAGGGCGGTCGCCCAACAAGGTTTTGTCCGGGCAGGCATCCAGCAGCGGGGCGTAGTCGGTGTAGACGTGTTGGGTCAGGCGTGCCATGTCCTCGGCGATCTCATGGATCTTCGACGAACGTGCGCAGGCCAGAAAACGCAGGAACCAGGGCAGAATGCCCGGCAGGGCGCTGGGGCGCAGTGCCAGTGGGCCTTTCTGGTCCAGTAGCCAACCCGGGATCTTCATCAGAATGCCCGGCTTGGACAAGGGAATGACTTCACTGACCGCCATCTGACCGCAACTCCACTTGGCGGTGCTGTCGCCCGGTGCGGCGGGGTCGATGAGCGTGACCTTGTGGCCTTCGCGCTGCAAGTACAGCGCGCAGCAGACACCGACGATACCGCCGCCGATGACTACGGCGGTCTGCGATGACGATTGTGGGGTGTTCATGGGTCTATCTCGTATCAAGAGAGGGTGCGAGGGGGCCGCGTGGCGGCCCCGTGGAGCATTACTGCTGAGAAGCTTCGAACACCTTGCGGAATTCGGCTTTTTCGTCGTCGGTCAACGGCAGCAGCGGGGCACGGGCTGGGCCCACCTTAAAGCCTGCGAGCTCGGCGCCGTACTTGACCTTCTGCACGAACTTGCCGCTTTCCAGGTTGGCCATGGCCGGGAACAGGCTGCGCATGACTTGCTGGGCGCCACGGATGTCACCGCTGGTAAACGCTTTGTGGAAGGCCACGACCTTCTCCGGGAAGATGTTGGCCGGGCCGCAGATCCAGCTGTCGGCGCCCCACAGGTAGAAGTCCAAAGCCTGGTCGTCGGAGCCGCAAGACAGTTGAATGCCTTTGTATTTTTCACCGATTTCGATAGCACGCAACAGGTTGCCGCTACTTTCCTTGATGCCGATCACGCGCGGGTGCTCGTGCAGCGCGGCGATCACATCCAGGCCGACTTCGACGTTGGTGCGTACTGGGTAGTTGTAGAGCACCACGTTGATTTCAGGGAAGGTCTCAAGGATGGTGTTGTAGTGGGCCAGCAGCTCTTCCTGGGAAGGCAGTGCGTAGTAGGGCGGGGCGATCAGCAGGTTGGTGTAGCCGGCATCGACGGTCTGCTTGATCTGCTCCAGCACTTCACGCGTGCACGATCCATTGGCACCGGCAATCAGGGTGCCGCGATCACCGACCACCTCCTTGACGGTGGCCAGCACCTGACGGCGCTCGTCGTTGGCCAGAGCGTAGTATTCGCCAGTGGAACCCAGCGGTACGAAGCCGCTGACGCCGGCCTTGAGCTGGTGCTCAAGAATCGATGCCAGGGTGTCGTGGTCGACTTTGCCGGCGGCGTCGAAAGGGGTGACCAGGGCTGGGAGGATACCGTTCAGTTTCATGATGAGTCTCCGGGTGGTTTTTGTAGTGGGTAAAGACCGGTCAGGTCGGGTCAGTAGGCGTAGCGGCGAAGCAGGCGCCCTTCAACCACGCCGACCAGTCGGGTCAGTGGGAAGGCTACGAGGAAGTAAATGACCGCCACCGCCGAGAGGAACTCGACCGGTCGGGCAGTGCTGTTGGAAATGTTCTGGCCAACGAACATCAGGTCAGCGACACCCACCGAGGAGATCAGCGCGCTCTCCTTGAACAAGCTGACCACGTTCGACAGCAGTGGCGGTACTGCGCGCAGAAGGGCCTGCGGGAAGATCACGTAGAGCACCTTGACCTTCGAGGTCAGGCCCAGCGCGGTACAGGCATCATGCTGCTCGCTGGCGATCGATTTCAGCGCGCCGCGGAAGGTTTCGCTGGTGATGGCGCCCATGAACAGCGTCAGCGCGATCAGCACCGACACATACGGTGGGATGTCCAGCCCGAACACCACCGGGAAGCAGAAGAACACCCAGAACAGCTGGATCAGCAGCGGCGTGCCGCGGAAAAACTCCACGTACAGGGTCAGCGGCAGGCGCAGCAGCGGCGTCTTCACCTGGCGCAGCATGCTGACGACGAAGCCGAGCAAGCTGCCGAGCAGGGCACAGGCGCCGGTGAACGCCAAGGTCAGCAGCAGGCCTTTGAGCAGCACTGGCCAGTACGCCAGAACAACCGAGAAATCGAGTGGCATGGCTATCTCCTCAGCGCTGGCCGGCCAGTTCCTGACGCCGCTCGAACCACTGCACCAGTTGCGCGATTGGCAGCGACAGGGCGAAGTAAATCAAGGCGATCAGGGTGTAGGTTTCCAGTGGGCGATAGGCCTCGGTGGCCAGGCTTTTGCCCACATACATCAGGTCGGCGACGGCAACGATGGCGACCAGCGCGCTCTGTTGCAGGGTGCCGATGCCATTGGTGATCAGCACGGGCAATGCACTGCGCAGGGACTGCGGCAGGATCACGTAGAGCGTGCGTTGCCAGCTTTTGAGGCCGAGTGCGATCGATGCATCCAGGTGTTCACGCGGTACCGCTTGCACACCGGCCCGATAGGCTTCGGCGTTGAAGGCAGTGAGGTTCAGGCCCAGCGCCAGGAAACCCATGGCGATTGGGTCGATGAACACGTCGAACAGCATCGGCACGCAGTAGAAGAACCAGACGATCTGCAGCAGCGCCGGTGTGCAGCGGAAGAACTCGATGAACAGCTGAGCTGGCCAGCGTACGAAGAACCAGCGGCTCAGTGTCATCAGGCACAGCAGGAAGCCGCAGGTCAGACCGATGAGGTTCGAGACCAGGGCCAGTTCCAGTGTCACCTTGAGCCCGTCCAGCAGCGCCGGCAGGCTGCCGTTCAAGAAATGGAAGTCGAATTGATAGTTCATGGCAGTGCCCTCACTCGAAATGCACGACCTTTTCCAGGAACTCGCGGGTGCGAGCTTCCTTGGGCTGGGTGAAGATCTGTTCGGGATGGCCCTGCTCGACAACTTTCCCATTGGCGCAGAACACCACGCGCGTGGCGATGTGACGGGCGAAGTGCATGTCGTGGGTAACAATGATCATCGCCATTTTCTGCTCGGCCAGCTGCATCATCACGTTCTGCACTTCGATGACCATCTCCGGGTCCAGCGCCGAAGTGACCTCATCGAACAGCATCAGGCGCGGTTCGAGCATCAATGCCCGGGCGATAGCCACGCGCTGCTTCTGGCCGCCGGACAGCTGGCTGGGGTAGGCGTGCAGCTTGTTTTCCAGGCCCAGGCGGGCGAGGTAGGCGCGGGCTTTTTCGGTGGCCTCGGCCTTGCTCAGGCCGTGCACCTTCACGGGGGCCAGGATCAGATTGCCGAGCACCGACAGGTGCGGGAACAGGGTGTAGTGCTGAAACACCATGCCGATCTGCTTGTGCAGGGTTTCGTCGAGTGGCTTGCCGTGTTTGCGGCTGCCGTCGATGTACGGCTTGCCCTGGAACTGAATGCTGCCCCCCTGGATGCCCTCCAGGCCCATCAGCACCCGCAGCAGTGAGCTTTTGCCGCTGCCGGACGGCCCGATGATCACCAGACGGTCATCGGCACGCATGTCCAGGTTCATGCCGTCCATGACCACAAGCTGTTCGGAATAGGCTTTGCGTACGCCTTGAAGCTGGATGAATGAGCCGCCTTGGGCGAAATTCGAGTTGAGCGAAGCCTGCGGCTGCGAGGCCACCAAGTGAGGACTGGTCATCAGTGTCGTCTCCGTGAGGGTGCCTTTGGCCAGGCCCCTCGGCATATCGGCAGGAGTTACTGGGCTTTTTTGCCCGCAAGGATTTCGGCAGAAGCTTTGTCTACCAGCTTGTCGATCTCACCCGCCTCGCGGCGCTGGGTCAGGTAAGCATCGAGTTGAGCCATGTCCTCGGGGGGCGTCTGCAGGGCGAGGGCGAAGGACACCCCCTGCTTGGCCAGTGCCGGTTCAGGCAGCACTTCATGGGTCCAGTCGTTGGCCATGGCGAACAGATGGTTGGTGTCGTTGGCGTCGGCAAGGATGTCGGCGCGCTTGGACATCAGTGCCATACGGGTTTCATCGGACCCCGGCAGGCGCATCAGTGTCGCGCTCTTGATCGCCGCCGACACGGCCTTGTCCGCGGCGGTGCCGGAGATCACGGCAATCGTCACGCCGGGCTTGTCGTAGTCGGCCAGATTGTTACCGAGGCCTGCGAACTTGGGGTTCTTTTTGTTGACCAGCAGCGAGATCTGGTAGTCCGTAGCGGGCACAGAGAAGGCCACCGCTTTGGCACGCTCTGGCGTTTTATTGAGCGCCATCGCCATGTCCCATTTACCACTCTGCAAACCGGCCACCTGGTTATCCCAGCTGGTGTCAACGAATTGAGCCTTCACCTTCAGAACGTTCTCGGCGAAGTCACGGCAAAGGTCAACGAAGTAGCCGCTGTACTGACCTGATGCAGGGTCGCGCATCACATAGGGAGCAGCGACCGCTGCACCGCAGCGAAGTACCCCGGCCTTTTGCACGCTCTGCCATGTCTGAGTATCCGCGTGCGCGATGGGCTGCATAAGGAGTGTCAGCGCTGTAGTGACGCAGGCGAGGCTGCCTCCGACTTTGCTGGAAAAGGACCGTGCCATGTTGAATCTCTCCGGTGATTTGTTTTTGTAGGCAGAAGAGGTAGCGGGCGAATCGTTGTTTGTTTTGAGTGCCACATTGTGTGCAGCAGTGCATTCAGGCTATTGCGGTTATGCGGAGTGTGTCAACACGCTTGAAATAATTTTTTGGAGCAAAGCGCCCCCGCTCACGATGTTTTTGTGAGTGGGGGTGTAGGAAGCGAGGGGATGATCGGGATGTTAGGCGGGGATATTGCTGAGGTGCAGTGTGTCTAGGAAACGCTCAAGGATGAGGTTCTGTCTGCGTCCCTTTCGGGTAGCAATGGCGATCTTGGAGTCGAAATACAGCCTACCGGGGTCCAGGGGCGCCATCAGCCCTTTTTCAACCCACGCTGCGGCGTAATGGTCAGGGAGAAATCCGATATAGCTACCCGTCAGGATCAGAAACGCTATGCCTTCGCGGTCAGTCGCTGAAGCGGCAAAGTTCAGCAACTGGTGCAGACCGATTGCCTCGGCCGTCATTCGGTAGGTTGGAACGACTGCATCGGCCAACATCAGGTCCTCGTCGCTAGCGCTGGAGGCCTTGCTGAACAATGGATGCTCATGACTGCAATACAAGTTGGATCGTTCTTCGTAGAGGAGGCTGTAGTCCAGTCCTGACAGAGGAGAGATCAGCGGCACGGCACCCGCGTGAAGGTGCCCATCCAGCAGGCCACGCTCGATTTCTCCAGGGGGGCTCATGCTTAGATTGATCCGGACCCCGCTGCCTTCAGCGCGAACCGCCTTGAGCGCGTGGGTGATGCGCATCTTGGGCTGAGTCACCAAGTTATTCACGATCCCCAGATTGAGGTCGCCCCGCAGATGCTGGTGCATCTGGTTGACTTCGCTGCGGAAGCCTTCGATGGCAACCAGGACCGTTTCACTCGCGCGCAACACCTCGCGCCCTTGATCCGTCAGTGCGAAGCCGGCTCGGCCGCGCTGACAGAGCCGCATTCCCAGCCGTTTTTCAAGGTCTCCCATGTGCAGGCTGATAGCCGAGCGAGTAATGCCCAGGGCGCTCTCAGCACCGGAGAAACTGCCGCACTCGGCGACGGTCTTGAAGACTCGCAAGAGCCTTAAATCAAAATCACTGATCTGCTGTAACGGTATTTTTTTTGTCATGCGTGAGCAATCCGATAACTGAGCGCAAGAAAATATAGATTTAACGTATGTGAGGTTCCGGCACAAGCTACGCCCATCATCCACGTTCAGGACCACTGTCATGAATCAGGCCTTGCAAGCACCGTTATCTCTGGCCAGTGGTCTCCAGCTCGAATCGCACTGGATGCCTTTTTCGTCGAACCGGAACTTCAAAAAAGACCCGCGTTTCATCGTTGGCGCGAAAGGAAACTGGCTGATCGATGAGCATGGCCGTGAGGTGTTCGATAGCCTCTCAGGGCTTTGGACCTGCGGCGCTGGGCACTCCAGGCAGGAGATCGCCGACGCTGTCGCGAAACAGTTGGTGACCTTGGACTACTCACCGGCATTTCAGTACGGGCATCCCCTCTCGTTCCAGCTCTCCGAGAAAATCGCCAGCCTTGCGCCGGGCAACCTCAATCATGTCTTTTTCACAGGATCGGGGTCGGAGAGTGCCGACACTTCCGTCAAGATGGCCCGAGCTTACTGGCGCCTGAAAGGTCAGCCGCAGAAAACCAAGCTGATCGGTCGCGCTCGTGGCTACCACGGCGTCAACGTGGCTGGCACCTCCCTGGGTGGTATCGGTGGCAACCGTAAGATGTTTGGTCAGTTGATGGATGTCGACCATCTGCCGCACACCTTGCAACCGGATCTTGCGTTTACCAAAGGCGCTGCTGAGACCGGTGGAGTCGCGCTCGCCGATGAGCTGTTGAAGCTGATCGAGCTGCATGACGCCTCGAACATTGCCGCGGTTATCGTCGAGCCGATGTCGGGATCGGCAGGGGTGATCGTCCCTCCGCAAGGTTACTTGCAGCGCCTGCGGCAAATTTGTGATCAGCACAATATCTTGCTGATTTTTGATGAGGTCATTACCGCTTTCGGTCGCATGGGCACCATGACCGGCGCAGAGTACTTCGGTGTCACCCCGGACCTCATGAATGTGGCAAAGCAGATCACCAATGGCGCCATTCCTATGGGCGCGGTGATCGCCTCGGGCGAAATCTATAACACCTTCATGTACCAAGCGTCTCCGGAGTACGCAGTTGAGTTCACTCACGGATACACCTATTCGGCCCATCCTGTGGCCTGCGCTGCCGGCCTAGCGACCCTGGAGCTGCTTGAGAAAGAGCACCTGATTCAACAGTCCGCGGAGTTGGCACCGTATTTCGAGAAGGCCATTCATGGTCTGCGTGGGGCAAAGCACATCATCGATATCCGAAATTGCGGATTGGCTGGTGCGCTTCAGATCGCCCCTCGCGATGGCGATGCCGCTATCCGCCCATTCGAAGCAGGCATGGCGCTCTGGCGAGCTGGGTTCTATGTCCGCTTTGGCGGCGACACCCTTCAGTTCGGACCAACTTTCAATACCAAACCCCAGGAACTGGATCGTCTGTTCGATGCTGTGGGGGAAGCCCTCCAAGGCATCAACTGATCAGTCTGCGCACCCGCGCTTACACCCATACAACAAACAAACAGCTTGGCACCAAGCTTGAGGAAAGAAGATGGCTACTATCAAGCACCTGATTCACGGTGAACACGTCGCTGACGATGCTCGCACCACTGACGTTTTCAACCCGGCCACTGGCCAGGCTATCCACAAGTTGGGCCTGGCGAGCCGCGCCACCGTGCAAAAGGCCATCGACTCGGCCCAAGCCGCCTTCCCGGCCTGGCGCAACACTCCGCCGGCCAAGCGCGCCCAGGTGATGTTCCGCTTCAAGCAGCTGCTGGAGGCGAACGAGCAGCGTATTGCCCAACTGATCAGCGAAGAGCACGGCAAGACCATTGAAGATGCCATTGGTGAACTCAAGCGTGGTATCGAGAACGTCGAATTCGCCAGTGCTGCTCCCGAGATCCTCAAGGGCGAGTACAGCCGCAACGTCGGCCCAAACATCGACGCCTGGAGCGACTTGCAGCCAATCGGCGTTGTAGCCGGCATCACTCCGTTCAACTTCCCAGCCATGGTGCCACTGTGGATGTACCCACTGGCTATTGCCTGCGGTAACTGCTTCATCCTCAAACCGTCCGAGCGTGACCCAAGCTCGACTCTGCTGATCGCTGAACTGCTGCACGAAGCCGGCCTGCCAAATGGCGTGCTGAATGTTGTGCACGGTGACAAAGAAGCGGTCGACGCACTCATCGAAGCACCGGAAGTCAAAGCCCTGAGCTTCGTCGGCTCCACTCCGATTGCCGAGTACATCTATGCCGAAGGTACCAAGCGCGGCAAGCGTATTCAGGCCCTGGGTGGTGCCAAGAACCACGCGGTGCTGATGCCGGACGCTGAACTGGACAACGCGGTCAGCGCGCTGATGGGTGCTGCATACGGTTCGTGCGGCGAACGCTGCATGGCTATCTCCGTGGCGGTGTGCGTGGGCGACCAGGTAGCCGACGCGCTGATCTCCAAGCTGGAGCCTCAGATCAAGGCATTGAAAATTGGTGCAGGCACCACCTGCGGCCTGGACATGGGCCCGCTGGTCACCGCTGCTGCGCGTGACAAGGTGCTGGGTTACATCGATGACGGCGTTGCCGCCGGTGCCAAGGTCGTTGTGGACGGCCGTGGATTCAAAGTGGCAGGCAACGAAGACGGCTACTTCGTGGGCGGCACCTTGTTCGACCGCGTCACCCCGGAAATGCGCATCTATAAGGAAGAGATCTTCGGCCCGGTGCTGTGCGTGGTCCGCGTGGGCAGCCTGGAAGAGGCGATCAAGCTGATCAACGACCACGAGTACGGCAACGGCACCTGCATCTTCACCCGTGACGGTGAGTCGGCGCGCCTGTTCTGCGACGAGATCGAAGTCGGCATGGTGGGCGTCAACGTACCGCTGCCGGTGCCGGTGAGCTACCACAGCTTCGGTGGCTGGAAGCGCTCGCTGTTCGGCGACCTGCACGCCTACGGCCCGGACGGAGTGCGTTTCTACACTCGCAAGAAGGCCATCACCCAGCGCTGGCCCAAACGCACCAGCCACGAAGCTGCGCAATTCGCGTTCCCCAGCAACAGCTGAGGACGCATGAGTTCGGGTGGCGGCGCTGTCGGCCGTTCTGACGGAGACACGCCGATGGCGCTGTCGCTCAACCTGTAGCAATCACCAGAGAGGGGCCTGATGACCTGTCGGGCCAACCTTCTCACCCTTTGTCAAAAGCCTTGGCTGGAGACCTCGCCGCCACCACGCTGGCGGCTTTTCTTTGTCAGGCTGATCAACTAGAGGTCGCTGTGCATCATGGCAATCACCAATGAATACGTAAAAGGTCTGGACCGCGAATATGTGTTCCACTCGTGGTCGACGCAAGGTTTACTCAACCCCCTGGTGATCGCAGGCGGGGTGGGATGCACGGTATGGGACCACGACGGCAAGCGCTATCTGGACTTCTCCAGCCAGCTGGTAAACACCAACCTGGGTCATCAGCACCCCGCAGTCATCAAAGCGGTCCAAGAACAGGCCTCTACGTTGATGACCGTGGCACCGGCGACCGCCAATCTGGCCCGTGGCGAAGCGGCCAAGCGCATCATTGAGCAAGCGCCGCAGGGCTTCAAAAAGGTGTTTTTCACCAACGGCGGCGCCGATGCCAATGAAAATGCCATGCGCATGGCGCGGCTGTTCACTGGGCGTGACAAAGTGCTGTCCGCCTACCGTTCGTATCATGGCAATACCGGCTCGGCGATCGTCGCTACGGGTGACCCTCGCCGGGTGCCGAATGAATATGCCCGTGGCCATGTCCACTTCTTCACCCCTTATCTGTATCGCAGCGAGTTCAGCGCGCAGACCGAGGCCGAAGAGACCGCGCGTGCGCTGCGTCACTTGCGTCGGGTGATCGAGGCGGAAGGTGCGAATTCGATTGCAGCGATTCTGCTGGAAAGCCTGCCTGGCACTGCCGGTATCTTGATGCCGTCTGCCGAATACATGCAGGGTGTTCGAGCGCTGGCAACCGAGTTCGGCATCATGCTGATCCTTGACGAGGTAATGTCGGGCTTCGGCCGGACCGGCAAGTGGTTCGCCCTGGAGCACTATGGTGTAGTGCCTGATCTGATCACCTTCGCCAAGGGCGTCAACTCGGGCTACGTCCCTGTGGGTGGTGTTGTCATCTCGGAGCAGATCTCCAGCTACTTCGATACCCACTTCTTCCCAGGCGGCCTGACGTACTCCGGCCACCCTCTGGCCATGGCCTCGATCGTTGCATCCATTGACGCCATGCGCGAGGAACAGGTGGTCGAGAACGCCTTGGACATCGGCACCAACGTATTGGGCCCGCGCTTGCGCGAGTTGCAGCAGCGTCACCCCTTGATCGGCGAAGTCCGCGGTGCCGGCGTATTCTGGGCACTTGAACTTGTCAGCGACCAACAAAGCCGTGCCCCACTGGCCGCCGACAAGATGCAGGCAATCAAGGCCAAATTGTTGGAGCTGGGTCTGCTGCCGTTCGTGGTCGAGAACCGCATTCACGTGGTGCCGCCATGCATTGTCAGCCCGGAGGAGATTGAGGCCGGTGTTGCCATCCTCGATGAGGTGCTTGGTTCGATCCTGGGCTGAGGTTGTAAACTGAAGGGGCGTGGTCAGTGATCACGCTCAAGCCGCCTTAGCTGGCGGCTTTTTTGTGGGCGTCGAACTGGCCGGCATCGGTACCAGCATGAACCCATGGGTCGTAGTGGCGGTCACTGAATTATTGAAGTCACACTTGGAGAAAGGATATGTCTAAACGGCATGCATGTGTCTTAGCACTGTTCACTGTGTTGGGAATAGCCGGATGTGACAAGGCCCAGCAGGCTCAGGAGCATCGCGAGCAGGCTAAGGAGAAGATGGTCGAAGCGAGGGAGAAGATGAATGAGGCTGCCAAAGAAAATGCTAAAGCTACCAAAGATCAGGCGGCTGCTGATCGTACCAGAGTGAAGGAGGCTGGTGGGCCGCCCCCTCAGAATCCACCGCTGGTCCCAGCGGAACCAACGGTCACTCCAGAAGAATTGAACAAGCAGTAAATCACCCCGCTCCTACCTGACCGAAATCTCGGTAGGGGCGGGATTGGTGAGGTTAGGCTGTCAGAGGGATATCGGATTGGATAGTCAGGGGATGACGGTCATCATTCTTATCAATTGCCAGGAACAGCCAGGTCTCGATTACTGAGTCCGGGTTCAGCGACACACTGTTTATGCCTTGCTCCATCAGCCACTTGGCCAGGTCCGGGTGGTCCGATGGGCCCTGACCGCAAATGCCGATGTACTTGCCGGCCTTGTTGCACGCGGCGATGGCGTTGGCCAGCAGCTTCTTCACGGCCGGGTTACGCTCGTCGAACAGGTGGGCGATGATGCCCGAGTCGCGGTCCAGGCCCAGGGTCAGCTGGGTCAGGTCGTTGGAGCCGATCGAGAAGCCGTCGAAGTATTCGAGGAACTCTTCGGCAAGGATCGCGTTGGACGGCAGCTCGCACATCATGATCACGCGCAGGCCATTGTCGCCACGGGCCAGGCCGTTTTCGGCGAGCAGGTCGACAACCTGGCTGGCTTCGCCCAGGGTGCGCACGAACGGCACCATGATCTCGACGTTGGTCAGGCCCATTTCGTTGCGCACGCGTTTTAGGGCACGGCATTCGAGCTCGAAGCAGTCACGGAACGACTCGCTGATGTAGCGCGAAGCACCGCGGAAGCCCAGCATCGGGTTTTCTTCTTCCGGCTCGTACAGTTTGCCGCCGATCAGGTTGGCGTACTCGTTGGACTTGAAGTCCGACAGGCGCACGATGACCTTTTTCGGGTAGAAGGCCGCCGCCAGGGTGCTGATGCCCTCGACCAGCTTCTCGACATAGAAGCCGACCGGGTCGTTGTAGCCGGCGATGCGCTTGTCGACGCTTTCCTTCAGGTCGGCTGGCAGGCCGGCGTAATTCAGCAGCGCCTTGGGGTGCACGCCGATCATGCGGTTGATGATGAATTCCAGACGCGCCAGGCCCACACCGGCGTTGGGCAGCTGGGCGAAGTCGAAGGCGCGGTCCGGGTTGCCGACGTTCATCATGATCTTGAACGGCAGCTCGGGCATGGCGTCCACCGAGTTCTGCTTGATGTCGAAGCCCAGCTGGCCTTCGAAGATGAAGCCGGTATCGCCTTCGGCGCAGGAGACGGTCACGCCCTGGCCGTCTTTGAGCACCTGGGTGGCGTTACCGCAACCGACCACGGCCGGGATACCCAGCTCACGGGCGATGATCGCCGCGTGACAGGTACGCCCGCCACGGTTGGTGACGATGGCGCTGGCGCGCTTCATCACCGGTTCCCAGTCCGGGTCGGTCATGTCGGAAACCAGCACGTCGCCCGGCTGTACCTTGTCCATTTCGGACACGTCGTTGATTACGCGGACCTTGCCGGCGCCGATGCGCTGGCCGATGGCGCGGCCTTCGACCAGAACGGTGCCCTTCTCTTTGAGCAGGTAACGTTCCATGACGTTGGCGCTGGCGCGGCTCTTCACGGTCTCAGGGCGGGCCTGGACGATGTACAACTTGCCGTCGTCACCGTCCTTGGCCCATTCGATGTCCATCGGGCGCTGGTAGTGCTGCTCGATGATCATCGCCTGCTTGGCCAGCTCGTTGACTTCGTCGTCGCTCAGGCAGAAGCGCGCACGTTCGGCGCGGTCGACCTCGACGGTCTTGACCGAGCGACCGGCCTTGGCTTCGTCGCCATAGACCATCTTGATCGCCTTGCTCCCCAGGTTGCGGCGCAGGATGGCCGGGCGGCCAGCCTCCAGGGTTTGCTTGTGTACGTAGAATTCGTCAGGGTTGACCGCACCCTGCACCACGGTTTCACCCAGGCCGTAGGCGCCGGTGATGAACACCACGTCACGGAAGCCCGACTCGGTGTCGAGGGTGAACATCACGCCAGCGGTGCCGGTTTCCGAACGGACCATGCGCTGCACGCCGGCAGACAGGGCCACCAGCTTGTGGTCGAAGCCCTGGTGCACGCGGTAGGCAATGGCGCGGTCGTTGAACAGCGAGGCGAACACTTCCTTGGCCGCGCGGATCACGTTGTCGACGCCACGGATGTTGAGGAAGGTTTCCTGCTGACCGGCGAACGAGGCGTCCGGCAGGTCTTCGGCGGTGGCCGAGGAACGCACGGCCACGGCCATGTTGTCGTTGCCCTTGGACATTTCGGCGAAGGCAGTGCGGATTTCGGCATCCAGGCGAGCCGGGAATTCAGCCTCCATCACCCACTGACGGATCTGCGCGCCGGTCTTGGCCAGTGCGTTGACGTCATCCACGTCGAGCGCGTCGAGGGCCGCATGGATCTGGTCGTTCAGGCCACTCTGTTCGAGAAAGTCACGGTACGCCTGAGCCGTAGTGGCAAAGCCGCCCGGCACCGACACGCCGGCACCAGCGAGGTTACTGATCATCTCGCCCAGGGATGCGTTCTTGCCCCCCACCTGTTCCACATCATGGACGCCCAGTGCGTCCAGGGGGACTACGTAATCAACCACGTTGAAGCTCTCCAGAATGAAGCGCACCGGCCGAGGCCGGTGCGCAAGGGTGTATCAGGCCGTTGCACGTTTCTTGAGCGGTGCGGTGGCCGGGTGGCGGGTCTTTCTTGCAGTCAGCAAGCCCAGGCAAACGATGACAATGGTCAGCAAGCCGGTGGCCGTGATCTCGGTGCGGTAGGCCGGGATGAAGAACATACTGATCAGCGCGCCACTGATGAAGGCGATCACCACCCAGGTCAGCCACGGGAACAGCCACATGCGAAACTCCAGCGGTTGCCCGCTGGTCAGCAGCTTTTTCCTCAGGCACAGCTGGGAAACGGCGATTACCAGGTAGACCAGCAAAGCCACGGCCCCGGAGGTTGCCAGCAGGAACGCGAACACGCTTTGCGGCGCGAAGTAATTGATGAATGTCGCCACGACGCCCAGTACCGTGGTCGAGGCCACGGCGGCACGCGGCACCTTCGCCAGGGTAGTGCGGCCGAGGAAGGCCGGTGCATCGCCACGCTTGGCCAGCGAAAAGAGCATGCGCGAGCCTGTATACACCTGCGAGTTCATGCAACTGGCCACTGCCACCAGCACGACGATATCCATCAGCAGCTTGGCGTTGGGGATCTGCAGTATTTCCAGAACACGCTGGAACGAACCGACCTCGGGCAGGCGTGGATCATTCCACGGCACGATCGACAGGATCAGCGCGATGGACAACAGATAGAAAATGCAGATCCGCCATACCACCGAGTTGGTAGCGCGAGTGATCTGCCGGGCAGGGTTTTTCGACTCAGCTGCCGCGATGGTCACTACCTCGGCGCCGATAAAGCTGAACATGGTGGTGAGCATCGCGCCGACGATGGCCTGCAGGCCATTCGGCGCGAAGCCGCCATGCTCGGCCATCAACCGCTGCAGGCCACTGACCGGGCGATCAGGCAGCAAACCTAGCAATGCGGCGCTGCACAATGTGATGAAACCAATGATTGCCAGAATCTTCAGCAAGCCAAACCAGAACTCGAACTCGCCATAGCGGGCGACGCTGAAGAAGTTCGACGCGGTCACCAGTACGATCACCGCCGAAGCGAACACCCAGGTGTCCACCGACGGCATCCAGGCATTGAGGATGTTGGCGGCGGCGATCGCTTCGAGTGGGATGGCCAGCACCCAGAACCACCAGTAGAGCCAACCGATGCTGAAGCCTGCCCAGCGTCCGATGGCCCGGTCGGCATAGGTGGAAAACGAACCGGTGTCCGGCGAGGCCACTGCCATTTCCCCCAGCATGCGCATCACCAGCACCACCAGGGCGCCTGTGCAGAGGTAGGCGAGCAGGGCGGCGGGCCCTGCCTTGGCGATTGCGTGGCCGGAAAAGACGAACAGCCCCGCGCCGATCACCCCGGCGATCGACAGCATGGTGACATGGCGCTGTTTCAGGCCAGGTGCAAGTGAGGTATTGGACATGGAAGAACTCGATAATTGTTTTTGGAACGTTCTAAATCCGTAGGGCACGCTACCGCCAGATGCCAGACATCGGCATCCAAGGGCAGCGTTTAAGTCGTTCTAGCGCTTGAAAGGGCAATCCGCAGCGAGCGAAAGGGCGCTGCGCTCATGGCCGAGCAACTCGCAAAGTGCGTCGACGATGATCTGGTGGTCCTGCCGGTCAGGAAGCCCCGATACCGTCACGCTGCCAATCACCCCGGCGCCCTTGACGATGATCGGAAAGCCGCCGCCGACGCTGGCGTACTCGGCCTCAGCCAGGTGGTAGCGCTGGGTGATGTCCTGTTCGTCCAGTGCCAGTTGGTAGCGAATCCGGTAAGAGCTGCGCAAAAAACGCTGCACGGTGCGTTGCTTGCGCCTGACCCATTCATGGTTGTCGGAGGTGATGCCAGGTCGTGCTGCAAAGAACAGGGGTCGGTCGAACCGGTTGATAGCGATCACTAGTGGCCACGATTCGGTCACCGCCTGATCGTACAGATAGCTGCCCAGTTGCCAGGCAGACGCTTCATCGAAACGCGAGTACTGCAGTGTTTCTTCTTGGCGAATCAGTACCGCCAACTCGTCTGTAAGGTTCATCGGCGTTCTCCTTCTAGCAGCGCGCAGGCTAGCTCGGCTTCAAAAATCTGCAACAGCATCGCCCGCTTGAAAGGTGAGTTAAATCTATTTTTTCTTACGTATTCTTTTCGGATTACTGTCGTAAATATCATCTTGTCGGCCCAGGTAATTTCGGAAAGCGATTTTTAGCGTGTGGGTGTTGACACCATTGGGCAGTATTTTTAATGTGAGTGCATGCCTGCACACAAAATAGCATGCATGTGGTGCCGTTGCCTTCCTGCCAACAACAATGACTATTCAGTGAGGTTGAAAAATGGATCTCCCTATCCCGTCCAAGCTTAAATCGCTTCTGATCGGCACTGCTTTGTGCAGTGCCTTGCTGTCTCAGCCTGCGGCTCAGGCCGCCGAAACGTCGATGTGGCAGGATATACAGAAGGCGGGTGTGCTGCGTTGCGGTGCCGCAGTCGCGGCACCTTATGTGATGCGCGATGCCAAGACGGGTGACTACAGCGGGTACTTCGTCGACCTCTGCAGGGACTTTGGGGAGAAGGTACTGAAGGTCAAGGTTGCCTTCGTCGACACCAACTGGGACAACCTCGTGGCCGGCCTGCAAAGCAGCAAGTGGGACCTGGCCATGGCACTGAACCAAACGCCCGAGCGGGCACTGGCGGTGGCATTCAGCGTGCCGGCAACCGACTACCAGGTGTCGCTGTTGGTAAACAAGAACAACCCCAAGGTCGCCGAGGTGAGAGACGACATCGCAAGCCTGGACAAACCAGAGGTTACCTTCGCCGTGATGTCAGGTACTGCGCAGGACAAGGCAATTTCTTCGGTGGTGCACAACGGCAAGATCATGCGTCTGCCCGGCATGGATGAGGCGCGCCTCGCCGTGATGTCCAAGCGTGCCGATGTTCTGGTCGACGCAAGCGATACCAACCACCTCTTTGCCCTGGCGAACCCCGACTGGACCCGGGAAATCCTACCTAAGCCGGCGCTGGCCAAGCAGGGTGTGTCGTTCGGGGTGCGTCGCGATATCGGCGCAGCGGACCTTGAAGTACTGAACATCTATTTGCGGCAACGCCGCGACACGGGTGAAATCCAGCAACTGGTGGACAAGGCGTCCGTCCAGGCCAACACGGCGAATTGACACGATGATTTGGCCGCCCATCAAGCGTGGGCGGCCATCCGATGTTTTCAACAATGGAAGGTGAGTACAGATGAGTGACCCAACACGTCCCCTGGCAGGGCAAACTGTTCTGGTAACCGGGGCCTCAGGTGGCATTGGCGCCGCGATTGTCGAGCAGCTGGCCGCTGAAGGCGCCCGCCCGGTTATCCACTACAGCCGCGATGCACAAGGTGCGCAGCAGATACTGGAGCGGATCGATGGCCAAGGCTGGATCGTGCAGGGTGACCTGAGCCAAGAGGCAGGCCCTGAGCAATTGTGGCGTGCAGCATTGGAGCTGTGTGGCGGCAGAATTCACGGGTTGGTCAACAACGCCGGAATTCGTACCGAGATTGCGCTAGATGCGCCGTCTGCTCAATGGCGCGAAGCGTGGCGCCGGGAATTCCAGGTCAATTTCTTCGCGGCTGCCGACTTGTGCCGTGAGGCCGTTGCGCACTACCGCACCCACGGTGGCGGGCGCATCATCAACATGGCAAGCCGCGCGGCGCAACGCGGTTACGCAGCCGATGCGCTGCCTTATGGCTCGAGCAAAGCAGCCCTTGTCAACCTGACCAAATCGCTGGCCCGCAGCGTGGCAAGCGATGGCGTGGTGGCGGTGGCGATCGCACCTGGCTGGGTGCGCACCGACATGGCAGAGCAATTTGTCGCCCAGCATGGTGAGGCTGCCGCGGTTTCCGATATTCCCGTTGGCCGCATGGCCAGCCCGGCGGAAATCGCCGAGCTGGTGGCTTTCACCCTGCGCCCCTCGCAGGCATCCCTCAATGGCGCCACCCTGGACGTCAATGGTGGCAGCTATATCCGCTGATCTATAACGGGGCCGGCGAAGCGGCCGGCAGCCAGATCATCTGGATGCTGGCGCGTAGCATGCTTGCAGAGTGGTTCAGCGTACGCTGCTCTGCAGGCTGATTCCCTTGCCGCGGTGGGTCCTGATTTCGAAAGCAGATTTCAATCCCGCCAGAACGCCTCGCAGGTAATGAACCTGAACTTCAATAATCTTCGTTCCTGGATCGAAATCATAACCCCAGATGGTTTTGTAGATTGTTCTACGGCTGACAATCTGTTCTGCATTTTCCAGTAGTAGCTGAAGTAATCGACAGGGGGTGGCTTTTAGGGCACACCTGACTCCGTCGCATGCAATTTCATGTTCAGGCACATTTAACGACATTACTTGGCCACAATTCGAATTTATAGCCAGAATTACTGTATTACCGCCAGGCTCGCTGTTCACCTTCAATCGCACGCTTACTGTACTCAAGACGTGGCATGCTATACTGTGTGCAATGCTGAATTCAACGGACGGTTTGGTTACTTTTGGCTATATAGCGCTGGCAAGCGGTTTTGGGCAGTGCAGCGCATGACCGGAATCCAGGTGCCAGCCGCCAGTTGCGTCACTGGAAGCTGGCATGCTGCATTCAGAAACCTGTCGCTCGTACTACCTATTGGGCGGCAGGGAAATGGATCGTCTCGATAGGCTTGAAATCGCTACTCGTCTTGCCCATCAGTCGATTCGGTGTGAAGCCTTTCAGTAAGGGCGAGCGCTCACCCTCAATCAGCTCTTGTGCAGCGAGTTTTCCCAGCACGGGTGCCAAGGTCATACCGCTATGCGTTGCTATCACATACAGTCGCTTGTGACCTGAGACATAACCTATGGCAGGCAACCCATCAGCTGGACGGCAGCGTTGCCCCACAAGCAGACGTTCAAGGCGCACCTCTCGAGTGTTATGGAAGACACGGCCAAGTCGCGCTAGCAGCTCCCGTCCCACATCGCCGTCGAGGTTGTTAATCATTTTCGGGTCGGCAGCGTGGTCAAGATCCGGAGCCTGCAGAAGCAATCTTCCACCTCCATCCGGGCGTATGTTGAGTTCGGAAGTTATAAGGTTTGAGCGCAATTGGATTTGAGCCGGGGTGGTGTATCCCAGGAAGCTACATCCGATCTTCCCGGCCTGGTCGGCATCGATCATTGCAATTTGGATGTTGGCCTTGCCTAGCACTGATGCAGTCCACCGTCCGACGGCACTGACCATGAAGTCACCCTCCCAACTACCGCTTTGATTGATCTTCAGCGATACACCTTCTCTATACTCTGTGATGTCTGTGATCTGATGACGCTCGTAAATCGTCACGCCGAGGCGCTCAAGCTCGCTACGCAAGAATGCGAGAAAAATAGTTGGAAAAAGCACTGCTTCCGTAGGGAAGCTCCATACCGGGATATCGCTTGCAGGTGGTATAAGCTCTGGAATGAGGCGCTTCATCTCATTGATGCTGAGTAGATGAGCAGGGTATTCCTTGCTCTGCAGCGAAAGTGCTCGGGCAGTCAACCGCTTGATTGCCTCGCTATCCGTTGCCCACTCTAGCGTCCCGCATTCGTGAAGCCAGGTTGCGCGACCAGAGTTCTGCTCTTGAAGGCGTCGGTGCTCCCTCATGCCTTCCACGTTCAAATGGTGGTAGCCCAAAGGGGACTTTCCATTCGAGTTGATCCACGCGTAAGTGGTCGAACTGGTTCCACCTCCTACAAATTCAGATTCAAAGAGCGTCACCTGCGCACCTTTGAGTGCAAGCTCACGAGCAACTGATAGGCCGATCACTCCGGCCCCCATGACACCAATCTTCGGTTTCATAACTTTTCCTCGGACGTGGAGTTTCTAAGCAGAGTGATCGCTTACAGATAAGGGATGCGCTGACCCCGTTAGCTTGAGTGCGCCATGAATAGCGTTCTGAGGCCGTCAGCCTCGTTTGTCAGGCCTCAATCGGCTCACAACCACTGTGCATCAAATGTGCGGCCTCTTTGGAGCACCTCCTCAGGAGAGCTCCAAAGCCACGTGTAATCCTAAGGTTCGTTTAACTGGAAACTTGACTAACAGCGGTATCCAGTTTTTTACGAGCGGTCTCCAGCTTATCGATACGTGCCCGCTCCCGTATTACTTGTTCACTGATCTCCATGCGCTGCTGATCAATCATCTTCTGAACCGCTTCCGGAGCAGGCCCCCCTATGCCATTCCGGCGTGCAACGTTTTTAATTGGATCCAGGGCTTCGAGCAATGCGGCCTGAGAGAGCTTAAGCGTATGCCCAAGCCTTGACTTGGCGACTTCCTGGATGATGGACAAGTCTATTTGATCAGCTGTCAGTCCCTTGTCCAGCGCGGTGTTGACGACGCCTGCCATCACTTCATGCGCTTCGCGGAAATCAATCCCACTTTCGCGAACAATCACATCAGCCACGTCCGTCATGGTGGAGTAGTTTTGTGCAGCATATTTGAGCATTTGACTCTTGTTGGGGTGGAGGGTTTCTACCACTCCCGTCATCGCTGCCGTTGCGGCCAGCAGGGCGTCCAGGGAGCGGGGCTCCAGCGGCACCCGGGCGACGCTGTGCTGATACTCAATGGAGTTCAAAGATGTGAGGATCGAGGTCAGGGCACCTACGCTGTTACTTGCGATTGCTCGTGTGCGCTCGATGGAGTCAGGGTTTTTCTTCTGCGGCATGATGCTGCTGATGCCGGCGTAAGCCGAGTCCAGTTCGGCCGACCGATATTCGTCCGTAGTCCAGAGCTGAATTTCGGAACCCAGGCGACTCAGAGTGCTCAGGTACATAGCATTGTCAGCTGCAAATTCAGTGATGTGATCCCAGCCTGCTGTACCTTCGATAGTATTGATAATCAAGCCTTGAAAGCCTAGTAAGTCAGCAGTTCTTTCGCGATTCAATGGCCATCCAGTCCCTGCCGATGCGGCAGCACCTAAGGGCGATTGATTCATGCGCGCATAAAGCTCTTCGTATCGAGTGATCGCTTTACCAAGGTTTTCGGATACGGCCATGAGGTAATGACCCAGCGTAATGGGCTGTGCCTCTTTGCGGTGGGTATATACCACCATTACGGTATTCTTGTTTTCCTCCGCTTTTTTGATAAGAACAATGCGGAAGTGAATAAGGGCTTCGATAATTTGATTAAGTTGGTCACGATAGAACATTCTGTTTACCGTGTTGGCAAGGTCGTTGCGGCTACGGCCTGTGTGCATTCGGCCAGCGACTGGACCTATTTCCTGTATGAGCGCTGCTTCATAGGAGAGATAGTTTTTTAGTTCAGGATTCTTCTCAGCCATTGCGTCGACCTTTGTTAGGCCCGCAAGAATCTTAGCCGCATCCGGCTTTGTCACAATGCCTTGTTCCGCAAGCATCAGTACGTGCGCACGGTGAACGGTCACTTCGAAGGGGAACGTGGCTTCAGGCAGCGTTTTTGCCGCAGCGTCAAATTCGTAGAGCTTCTGAAACCCAGGAGCTTTCGGAACGGAAGTTCTTCCAATGCGGCTTGCATCCTGTTTCATATCGGCGTACGTGCTCCCGACGGCCAAAAGAAGCGAAATGGCAATGATTGATCTGTTTGCTAAAGGCATTGAAGTCTCTTGTTGTTGTAGGGGGTTAATTGTCGCGTTGAGTTTCAGGTGGGTGACGGGAGTGCCGTCTTCCAAAATTGACCACGAGTAACTGTTAGATGTGCAGCGATCTGGCGAATAGTCTGCCTGGTCCTAGGTCGGAATATTTTGTTTTGGTAGGGCGTCTTGTTGTAAGCTTTGTCATCGGCTCACTTCCTACGCTATATTTGATTTTTCTGACGGAAAAGCGATTTATATTTAACCGGGGGTTGAAGGAATCTATACGATGAAAAAAATTTCAACTCACATGCCAGCTTTATCCGCACTGCGTGCCTTTGAAGCTGTAGCACGGCTGGGGAGCATGGCCCTTGCTGCTGAAGAGCTGCATGTCACAAAGAGTGCGATCAGCCATCAGATCAAAGCCTTGGAGGCAGATTTGGGCGCGACTTTGCTCAAGCGCGGAGGTGCATTTGCCCGTGCAGAGCCAACGGAGATTGGGTTGTCCCTGCTATTGGAGGTCAAAAAGTCTCTGCGTTCGTTGGAGGCAGCTTGCCGTGCGACACGTGTCCAGGCGGTTTCAGGGGCGCGCAGAGTGCTGAGATTATCCGTGAGCGCATCTTTCTCAGCATTGTGGCTGTCTTCTCGGCTGGGGGCGTTCATGGATCTGCATCCATACGTCGATGTGGAAGTCAATTTGCACACGAATCAGAATCCTGCTTGGAAAGCCAAGGATATTGATTTGGCTGTGCTTCATCTCAAAGATGGTGGTCCCTATCATCGGGCGCAAGGTGATATCCAATGGATGGATGAGTACATTATGCCAATCTGCAGTCCCGCGTTGATCAAGAAGCCCAAGAGCGCGAGTATCAACTTTTTCAACGATCATCGTCTGATCGTTGAAAAACATGTTTCAAGTCCTGAAACCTCTTGGACTCATTGGCGCTCAAGGCTCGGGATGGCTGATGCGCCTTGGAGAGAACCGCTCATCCTGAACGGCATGAGTGCTATTGTCGCCGCTGCCGTATCTGGCGCGGGTATCGCCTTAGGCAGGACGCCATTGATTCTGGATGAGATTTCGAGTGGCCGGCTCGTCGTATTGAAACCCGAGCTGGTGCAGAAGAGTGCATGGCACTATGTTATTCGACAGCGCCCGGACAGGGCGTCGGATCAAGTGGTCGAGGCGTTCATTTCATTTTGCCATGAGCAGGCGGAGCAAACGAACGATTTACTATCTGTTTTGGCTTCTTAGGCCGTGATTTCTTATAAGAACCTGCCGCAGACAGGTGACTGTCGTTTCTACCGCGACCGATAGACTTACCAGCGGCGATGAAAGCTTCTAGGGTGGAGAAGGGTTACGTTCGTAAACGGCTTTGTACCGTGTTTAAGTCCTTCTTCAGCTGGATTCTTAGGTTGGAAATGAGTTTCTTCGAGTTTTCTGCCAGCGGCATGCCGGGGCGGAACAACAGCAAGCTACTGAATTTAACGTCGATCCCGAATCGCCTTACCTCCAGCCCTCGATCCAGATAATCGACCACGGAAATGGGACTTACAAATCCGATTCCCACTCCCCGAAGCGCCAACTCACAAATGGCGTGTCCATAGGGCGTTTCGATCCGGACGTTAAGCGCGATGCCAGCGGCTTGCAATGTTTCTTCCAGTCGCTGCCGGCTGCTATCCTCCGGATTCAGGGCGAGAAAATCATGGTCTGCCAAGTCTGTCGGGTTGATCACGGTTTTACGCGCCAAGGGATGCCCCTTCGCCATCACAATCACCCCAGGCACGTCGAGAAACGCTGAGTGCTCCAGTCCCATCACCGGCATCTCATCAGCCATCAGCCCAAAATCGCATTGCCCGGACGATACCTCCTGATGAACCTCCCGGCTGCTCAGAACCTTCATGGATACGCGCAGGTTTCGAGCCGGTAGATCGAAGCTGGCCAGTGCACGAGGTATGAAGGCGTTTCCTAGTGCGGGGTGCGCAGCAATCGTTAGACGATCTGTGCCGTAGTTTCGCAAGCTTTTCATACGATGCTCGATGGCTTCCATGCCCACGAAAACTCTGTCGACATCGACCATCAAGGCTTGGGCTTCCTGGGTGGGTACCAGGCGCCCACGGATGCGATGAAATAGCGCGAATCCTGCATTGCTTTCCAGCTTTCGAATGGCCTGGCTGACTGCCGGTTGGGAAACGCCCAGCATGCTGGCTGCTTTGCTAGTGCTGCCAGCATTCATGACAACCCTGAAGGCCTCGATTTCGCGGAGATTCATCGGAAGCTATAACCTTTGCTTATTGTTTTAATAATTCTAAATATAGCCACACCGTTTCCCCTATCGCAAGATGATCCACCCAAATTGATATCGCAGGGCGCGTTCAATGAAGTACATGGATCACGCTGGAAACCCATTCGCTAGCCTATCACCCACAGTCTGGCGAGGGTCCACAGTCGTCTTCGACACCTTTGAAGACTTCGTCTCTCGTAAAGAACGTCAACCCGACGGCTACAGTTACGGTATAACCGGCACCCCAACTGCTCGCGGCCTTGAGCGTCGAATCGCAGATCTTGAAGGCGCAAAGCACTGCGTGCTCATGCCTTCTGGGGCATCGGCCCTGATCACGACGGTCATGGCCTGTGTCAGGGCAGGGGATCATCTTTTAGTCTCGGAGTCATGCTATGGCTCGCTCAAAACCTTCTGTCGGCAGTGGCTTGCTTACATGGGTGTGGACGTAGAGTTTTATCCGCCCACGATTGATGCTGAAATCGAAGCCCTGATACGCCCCAATACCAAGATGATCTGCATGGAAGCGCCAGGCACTGTCACGATGGAGATGCAGGACATTCCTGCGATCACCGAAATCGCCAAGCGTCATGGGGTGCTGACCATGCTGGACAACACCTGGGCCAGCCCTTTGTTCTTCCGGGCCATTGAGCACGGTGTAGATTTTGTTGTTCAAGCAGCTACTAAGTATTTCAGCGGCCACTCTGATGTCCTGATGGGAAGCGTCAGCCTCGATAACTTCGAGCTCTACGGTATGCTTCGGGAGGCGCAAAGCATTTTCGGTCAAGCTGTAAGCCCTGATGATTGCTTCTTGGTCGAACGAGGGTTGCAGACCTACGCATTGCGCTTGAAGGAGCAGGGGCAAAAAGCGCTGCGCATTGCGAGATGGTTGGAGACGGTGCCCGTAGTCAAGGAGGTATTGTATCCCCCGCTAGAAAGCCATTCTGGGCATGAGATCTGGAAGAAGCATTTCAAAGGCCCCGGTTGTTTGTTTTCGCTTGTACTGCAAGCCCCTGCTAGTGAGGAACAATTTGGCGTGTTCTTCAACGCATTGAAAAAGTTTCCAATTGGTGCAAGTTGGGGGGGCACCCACAGTCTGATTGCGTATTACCCAGCAAGCCAACAGGCCGCGAGGCGCTTCTCGCCTACCGCGCAATCCATTATCCGCGTATCCATCGGGCTTGAAGACGAAGAGCTCCTAAGGGAAGACCTTCAGCAGGCGCTTGCTGCGTATTCCCGCATACTGTATTGATGCAAATCTCGCAAGGGTTTAGATTGCGATGAAATTTAATCCTGCCATAAGCAGAAGAGTTTCTGCACTATAATATAGGATGAACATTAATGAAGCAGTTCACTACGTGTGTGGTTTTGTGTGTTGCGATGTTGTTCGGCACATCTATGAGTGCTTATGCTGAAGACTCGTTGAAGGTCATTAAAGAGCGTGGTGTCATTCGAATCGCTAATACCCAGTCCAGTCCGCCTTGGAGTTACTTGGGGGAGGACAATAATGCTGCTGGCTATGATGTTGCCATTGCAAAAGAAGTGGCAAGGCGTATAGGGGTGTCGAAAGTCGAGTTCGTGGCGGACAGTTTTAAAAATTTTGTCGAAGGGTTGAAAACAGATAAATACGATGTGGTCATGAACGATGTGACACCCACCGAAGAGCGTCGCAAGCAAGTCGATTTTGCAAGCCCGTATGGAGTCGAGCAGTTTTACATCTTTGTCAAAGAGAACAACGACTCCATTAAAAGCATAAGAGACATGCCTGGAAATTCTGTAGGCGTGACTTCAGGCAGTAGCAATGAAACGTGGGCCCGCAAGCACATGATGTCGTCCGATATTCGGGCCTATGAGAATGGCGGTCTACTGTTCAACGATTTAGCCATTGGCCGAGTTGACGGGGTGCTCTCTTCTCTGTTCGGAGGCGAAAAATTCAAAAAAACAAACAATCTACCGATCAAGGCGGTCGGCGAGCCGCTGACTTATCAGTTATCTGCACCCGTCGTCGCGAAAGGTAAGGATTCTCTACGAGATGCCATCAGCAGCGCGATCGTCAGCATGGTGAACGACGGCACGATTGACGCATATTCTGCCAAATGGATCGGAACGGATTACCACATGACCAAAGGCATCGATGCTGCACTGGCTGAGCTTGCCGAGGAAAATTGAAATGTGGGATCTGTTCCTTCGTTCACTGCCTCTACTGCAGACGGCATTTGTAATGACGCTGGGTTTAGGCTTTGTCTCGTTCGTGCTTGGCTGTGTGCTGGGTCTCGCTATCGCGCTGCTAAGAAACTCCCAAATTCGGATGCTACGAACCATTGCATTCGCTTATGTTTCTATCTTTCGCGGCACTCCGCTGCTAGTACAGATGCTGCTGATCTACTTTGGTCTACCCCATTACGGAGTTGTCGTAAGCCCGATACCCTCCGCCTTGATTGCACTAAGTTTGTTCGCAGCCGCCTACCTGAGCGAAATCTTTCGCTCAGGTATCAACTCTGTCGATTCTGGCCAGTGGGAGGCTGCGGACTCCATGAGCATGAGTTACTGGGTTTGTTTACGTAGAATCATTCTTCCACAGGCATTCCGGATTGCGCTGCCGCCTATGGGTAGCCGGCTGATTGCGCTCATTAAAGACACGTCACTGGCTTCCACGATCACTGTTATGGAACTTACTCGCGTGGCGGAGCAAGTAGGTGCTGCTACGTTCAAGTACATGGAGATGTTCGTGATGGTTGGCGCCATGTACTGGGTAGTCAATCAGCTACTGACAATTCTACAAACTTGGCTGGAAGGTCGCTGGACGAGGCACATGCGATGAACAATCCAAAAATACGTGTAAGTGGCCTGCGTAAGTCGTTTGGCACGCTGAATGTTCTTCAGCAGATTGACCTCGAGGTGAACAGCGGCGAGGTTGTGATAATTCTGGGCCCATCCGGTTCGGGTAAAACCACATTGCTGCGTTCGCTCAACTTGTTGGAGAGGCCGGACGGAGGGCGCCTCGAAGTCTGTGGTCATCGCGTTGAAGTTGGAGTTGACGGTAAGCTCGATAGCGAGTCCAAGCGCCAGGTCAAGTTGCTCAGACGCAAAACCGCGATGGTCTTTCAATCCTTCAACCTCTTTCCGCACATGACGGCTCTGCAAAATGTGGCCGAGGGTCTCATCAGTATCAAGAAAATCGCAAAAGCTGAGGCTTATGAGCGTGCGCGGACATTGCTCGCAAAGGTAGGTCTAGAAAACAAAGAACAGAGCTATCCGGCAAAGCTGTCTGGAGGACAGAAGCAGCGGGTGGCAATAGCGCGCGGCCTGGCAATGGAACCGGAGGTAATCTTCTTCGATGAGCCCACATCTGCGCTGGATCCAGAACTCCGAGATGAAGTCCTATCGGTCATGAGGTCATTGGCTAGTTCAGGGATGACCATGCTGGTGGTAACTCACGAGCTTCGTTTTGCTCGTGAGGCTGCTGATAGGATCGTGTTCATGGAGCATGGTGTTGTGGTGGCAGATGAGCCACCGGAGAGCTTCTTTAACAGTCCTAATGAGCGGATCCAGAAGTTTCTCTGCCGATACTGACATCACTACGTAAATGCGCGAGATCAGGGGCCACTCAAAGCCTAGTGATTGTAGGGCGGCCCCTGATTGCGTCGTCGGCATTGAAATATCAAGCAGGGGCAGGATATGTGCTTTCGAGTGCCCAAGGGATCGCGATCGCTAAAAGCAGCCCCGATTCATGTCTGCTACAAATTGCTCGTCGTGCGGTCAGACGGATTTCACGTCAAAGCGACACTGAGCAGGCAGGGCATGGCAGCTTGCTCGTGAGGTTCCAGAGTCGCATCGCTGCTGAGTAAGGCGACTTACTTACTGGTAAAAGCTGCGAAGCGCTTGTTGAAGCCTGCGACGCGACCTTCGGATTTTGCCTTGCGCTCTTGGCCGGTGTAGACAGGGTGTGAGGCGCTGGAGACGTCCAGGGTTACGTACGGATAGGTGATGCCGTCGCTGTGTTCGAAGGTCTTATCCGTGTCGATTGTCGAGCCGATGAGCCAGAAGGCGTTAGCGGATACATCGTGAAAAAGAACGGGTCTGTAGGTTGGGTGGATGCCGGCTTTCATGACGAATTCCTGTGATATGATATAAAGTAACAATTGAGATAATGACTCTCATTTCTTGGTTTGTCCAGTTCTCTGTCTTGCCTGGGGTATGGTCACCTGGCGAACGGCTTTTTGAGAGTAGTGGATAACCTTGGGCGCAATGCAAGCGCTCCAAGATAGACTGGCGTCGCTTAGCCTGGCGAGATGGCTGGTTAATGGATCTTGGCGGAGCACGAGGCTTCTAGGCACTGCTACACGGTATCAATCGAGGCCTGCAGCTGTGAGTTGATGGGGTCAGGTTTGGCCCACGGAGGCGCCACGATTGGACAGCGTCCTGCTGTGATGGGGCGGCGGAAGTCACCAGCGATTATGACCAGCCCCCCGAATCGGTCGCTGATACGAATGTACCGAAGCGCGATTCGGTATAAGGCTTTTCACTGAGGGCGAACGCTCACCATCAGTTAATTATCGGGCCGCTGCTTTTGTCGGGTATACGTAGCGTCAGGTAGGAGCCACCGAAATAGCTCCTACCTTGCACTCAATGTTTCACATTCTTTTGAGCGTCGCTGACCAGCACACGGTGCTCTTCAGCGATCGTTTCCCGCACCTTGCTGACCGCATCCGTCGTCACTGCTGGTGCTTTGTTGCCCCAGCTGTTGCGGATGAACGAAACAAGTTCTGCTGCTTCATGATCGTCCAATCGCCAAGCAAAATCAGGCATGGCAAGGTCGGAGGGCGCTTGTTGCGTGGAAGGCAATCTGCTTCCACTCAATATGACCCGGATCATTGAGCTTGGATCCTCGGAAAGCACCGATGGATTGCCTGCCAGCCGTGGGAACACCTCCTTGTAGCCTTGGCCATCGGTACGGTGGCACGCCGCGCAGTTGTCCACGTAGATCTCGGCGCCACGGTTTGGCGATTCGCCAGACCAGAGCGCCTTAGCTGTCGTGTCGTTCGGCTCGAATGCTACCTGGCTGGATCCTGCGGTGGGTGGAAGCGACTTCAAGTACAAGGCGATGGCGGCCAGGTCTTGATCGGTCAAGTATTGCCCGCTGTGCTGAATGACATCGTTCATGGCGCCTATGGACGAGAAATGCGCATTGCGACCGTTGCGCAGTGTTTGCACGATGTCTTCTTCGCTCCACCCTCCCAAGCCGTCCGGGGCATTGCCGCGCAGGCTGATGGCAACCCAGCCATCGATGACCTGGCCTCCTGCAAGATAGGTCGGATCTCGTTCATCCAACGATTTTTCCTGAAGCGTCAGGGCGCGTGGTGTATGACAGCTGCCACAGTGACCAAGCCCCTGAACCAGATACGCACCACGGGCGATTTGCGCATTCTCATAGTTCAACGGCCCAGCCGCAGCGCTTGCCTGAACCTCTGGCGCAAACAACGTACGCCAGATACTCAGCGGCCATCGCATGGACAACGGCCAAGGGATTTCGCTCTCCCGGTTCGCTTGAACGACAGGCTCAACGCCATTCATGAAGAATGCATAGAGCGCTTTCAGGTCGTCATCCGTGACCTTGGCGTAGGAGGGGTAGGGCATCGCCGGGTAGAGCGTATACCCGTCTTTCGCGATGCCGTGACGCACCGCTTTATCGAAGTCTTCGAGGGAGTATCGCCCGATGCCGGTCTCTGGGTCGGGCGTGATGTTGGTGGCGAAGATCGTGCCGATCGGGGTGGCCATTGACAGGCCTCCTGCATAAGGCTTACCGCCTTTTGCAGTATGGCAAGCCACACAGTCCCCGGCGCGTGCCAGGTATTCGCCCTGTTTGATCAGCTCCGGGCTTTTGTAGTCTTCAGCCCAGAGTGCCGGAGCCGCCGCAAGTAGAGCGACCGACAATGAGAGTCGAATGTTCATCTCGGCAAGGCTCCTCATGCTTGCACCAGAGGGCCTGGAGCCTTCAAGTATTGTTCCCGGATCGCCTTGGCCGACCAGTAGGCCAGGGCGCCTACCATGCCGGTCGGGTTGTATCCGTTGTTCTGTGGGAAGACGCATGCCCCCATGACAAAGACATTGGGCACGTCCCACGACTGAAGGTAGCGATTGACTGCGCTGGTCATCGGGTTGTCGCCCATGATGGCGCCACCGCAGGTATGGGTGCTTTGATAGCGTGTGGTGTTGTAGTGCTCGCCTGGTTTCTTTGCGTCCGCCGAGATTGCCAGTGGGTTGAGACTACGGGCCATTTCCTCAAGCTTGCCGACCATGTACTGGTTGGCTCTGATTTCGTTTTCCTTCCAGTCGAATGTCATCCTCAGCATTGGGCGGCCGAAGGCATCCTTGTAGGTGGGGTCGAGGTCGAGGTAGCAGTCCTGATAAGCCATGTTGGCCCCTTGGACTTCCCAATAGAACTGGTGACGGAAATTGTCCTGTGCCGCTTTCTTCCAGCCACTGCCCCATTTTGGGCTACCAGGTGGCAAGCTGATGCCGCGCACCGGACCGCCGCCTGGTTGGCGTGCCCACAACACACTACCGCCCAGATACCCTAACTTGGCATTGTCGATCTGGTTGCCGTTGAAATCGTCGATGACTTGTCCCGCACCCCCGATGCCGATGAATGGGTTTCCTTGCACGCTTTTGTCGAAGAACAACGTCATGCGCGTCAGGTTCTGATAGGTGTAATTCTTGCCTACCACGCCTTTGCCAGTTTGCGGGTCGTAAGGTTTGCCAATACCCGAGAGCAGCATGAGGTGGACGTTGAGGTAAGAGAACGCTGCGAGGATCACAAGGTCCGCTGGCTGCGTCTGCTCATGTCCTGAGGCGTCCAGGTAGGTAACACCCGTTGCTTTCTTCTTGTCGCTATCCAGTTCGACCTGGAGTACTTGCGAGTTGGGCCTGAGCTCGAAATTTCTGCGCTGGCGCAATACCGGCAAGATGCAGGCGTTTGGGCTGGCCTTGGAGTAGTTCAAGCATCCGTAGTCGCTGCAGAAACCGCAGAAGTTGCACGGGCCGAGTTGACACCCGTATGGGTTCTTGTAGGGGCCAGACGCGTTCGATGCTGGGATGGGGTAGGGGTGGTAGCCGAAATCCTTGGCGGCTTTCGCGAAGGCTTTTCCGCCCAGGTAATCAGGGTTGGCCGCTAAAGGGAAGTGCCTGCTGCGAGAGCCCTCGAACGGGTTGCCGCCGGTGATGGGCAGCCCGTTGATGATGCCTGCCTGGCCGGCGGTACCACAGACTTGTTCGAAATGATCGAAATGCGGCTCCAGTTCCGCATAGGTCACGGGGAAGTCCTGAATGGTCATTTCTTTGGGAATGAAGGCTTTGCCATAGCGGCTTTCGTAGTTGGACCGCAGGTTGAAGTCTTCGGGTAGCGCCCGAAAATGGCAGCCAGACCAGTGCGTGCCGGCCCCTCCCACCCCATCACCGGGTTTGAAGGAGCCCATCTGGCGATAGGGGACGGCGCGCTGGGACATGTTGTGGCGGATCGTCAGGCTTTCCTTGCTCAGGCTTTGCAGGTATTTGCGATGTACTGACCCTGCCAGCTCGTCATTGACCTTCGGGTAGACGAAATCAGGATAGGTATCCCGGTCGGCACCCCGCTCTAGGGCGACGACTTTAAGGCCAGCATCGGTCAGCTCTTTGGCGAGGATCGCACCGGTCCAACCCATGCCTACGATCACGGCATCGACTTTTTCTTGTATTGCCATATCAACCTCTACGACCAGACATGCTTACAGGCGGCAACGGGTAGGGCTTCGACGTTTGCTCGACCCAGTCCATGAAATCGGCGCGAACGCCTGGGTAACCCACCAGCTTCCAACCCACCATGTCTTTATTCCCGCCGTACTGCGGGTCGGAGAAGAAGCCGAACAGGGTTTCGTTCAGCAGGTGCGTGAAGAACACCTTGGCAGGTACGCCCTCGGTCTTGATCTCACCGGCTTCGACGCGTTTGAGAATGCCGTCCTGTTCAGGGGCGGACAGTTCACTGAAGCGCTTGCCAGCGTGTTCTTTCTGGCACCAGGCGTTTAGGGCAGAAATGCCGACACGCAGGATGTCGCGCGGCGGCAGTTTGCCTTGATAACCAAATTCCGGACCTGCGTCGTAGTAAGGGCCTTGCAGATACCAGATATCACCTGCCGCATAGCTGCTTTGCATATGTCGATCGATAAACTCGGGAACACCCGCTTCGATCGCGCCTGCCCCCAGTTCATCCTGTGGGATCAGCCGGGCGCACGCCGCATTGATGAATGCCCATTCGATCTCATTGAAAAAGAGTGGCGAGTAGGCTTTGGCCGAGTCGCGCTCAGTTGCCTTTACGGGGTTGTCTGCAGCCGGCGTGGCATCGGCCAGGCCAGGTACTTGGCTGGCGATGACCGTCAGCGGTATCAGCGTCAACGTTTTCTTGAAGAACGCTCGCCTCGATTCATAGGGTTTTTCTTGGTCTTGTTGGCTCACGAGGGTGACCTCTCAGGCATGAATGGGTAGAGCAAATGATGGGCAATTTGCTCATCATCTTGGTATTCTGCATTCAAAATATAAAATGCGTCTAGGCCTGGAGTGGTGCCGCGCTTCGATCGGCCTTATTTCGGGCGCATGAGCGCACCCGGCACGGGGCCAGGAGATTCAGGTGGAATGAGCGCGAGATTGGGGATGCTGCGTGGAGGGGAGTGCAGGGGCAGCCGTAGCTGCCGGAGGGCGTTGCCTCAGATGCGTGGCAGGCCGCCCGCGTCAAGAACGTGATTGCGCAGGATGGCCTGCAGGCGCTCCCCATCGCGTTTTTCAAGTGCGTCGATCATTGCTTCATGATCGTGAATAGCGCGTTCCCACTTCTCCTCTGTGCGGTTGGAGAGATAGCGCACGGCCTGGATTTTGCGATTGAGCGTGAGGTAGGTCTTCCTCAGCGTTTCATTGCGAGCGGCGAGGCTGATGGCATCATGAATGGCTGCATTCTTTTCGAAATACAGTGACAGGTCATCACTGGCTTTGGCTTGAAGCATCTGGAAGTGCAGTGAGCGTATGGTCTGAACTTCACTGTCGGTGATGCGCTCACAGGCGAGCTGACCGTTGAAGGCCTCGATGCCACTCATGAGTTCGAACGTTTCGCGTATTTCGACATCGCTCATCTGTGCGACGCGGGCACCGCGGTTAGGCCTGAGTTCAATGAGGCCTTCCATGGCGAGTACTTTGAGCGCCTCTCGTAGCGGCGTACGGGAAATACCAAGCACCTCGCAGAGTTCGCGCTCATTGATTTTTATGCCTGGTTTCAACGTCCCTTCGATGACGAACCGGCGCAAGTGATCGAGTACGGTGTCATGCAGGTGCATGCGCTCGATTCTTGCCAATTCACCCAGGGGTGAAACACCAGAAGACATAACCTACCTCAGCCAAAATTAATGCAAGCCAGCGCACCATCGGACGTCTGGGCAGGCGGGCAGTAATTTTAGCAGGAGTCAGGCTATGGGTCGCAAGTTACATATCCTTCATTGAACCGCTGGAATGGGCCTGTTCGCGTGCGAGTGCGAACAGGCCTATGGGACTAGGCGTAGCGTTACTTTTCGTCGCGGATCGAGAAGTTGGCCATGTGCTCCAGGCCTTTGATCAGTGCCGAGTGGTCCCAGTTGCCGCCGCCCAGGGCCTGGCAGGTGTTGAACACTTGTTGGGCATTGGAGGTGTTGGGCAGGTTGATGCCCAGTTCCTTGGCGCCTTGCAGGGCCAGGTTGAGGTCCTTCTGGTGCAGGTTGATGCGGAAACCTGGGTCGAAGGTGCCTTTGATCATGCGTTCGGCGTGCACTTCGAGGATCTTCGACGAAGCGAAGCCACCCATCAGGGCTTCACGCACCTTGGCTGGGTCGGCGCCGTTCTTGGCAGCGAACAGCAGGGCTTCGGCCACCGCCTGAATGTTCAGGGCGACGATGATCTGGTTGGCGACCTTGGCGGTCTGGCCGTCGCCGTTGCCACCGACGCGGGTGATGTTCTTGCCCATGGCTTCGAACAGCGGCTGAGCGCGCTCGAAGGCTTTCGGGCAGCCACCGACCATGATGCTCAGGGTCGCGGCCTTGGCACCGACTTCACCGCCGGACACCGGGGCGTCCAGGTAGGCGGCGCCGGTGGCCTTGATCTTCTCGGCGAAGGCTTTGGTGGCGGTAGGGGAGATCGAGCTCATGTCGATCACCACCTTGTTCGGGCCCACACCTTCGGCGACGCCGTTTTCACCGAACAGGACGCTTTCGACCTGTGGGGTGTCCGGCACCATGACGATGATGAACTCGGCTTCCTGAGCCACTTCTTTTGGGTTGGCCAGGGCAATTGCGCCAGCGGCGATCAGGTCGGCTGGGGCCGCGTCGTGGTGGGTGGAAACGAAGATGCTGTGGCCTGCTTTCTGCAGGTTCTGCGCCATGGGCTTGCCCATGATGCCGGTGCCGAGGAAACCGATTTTAGCCATGAGAAATTACCTCTTTATATTTGTCGAGTCTCGATGGAGCAGGCCGCACAAGCACTCCTATGGAACACTGAACCCTGTGGGAGCGGGTTTACCCGCGAAATCGGCAGTGAAGCCAACATCGCATTCGCGGGTGAACCCGCTCCCACAGTGTCTGGTGTTTCCCTGAGGCCTGTGTTCAGCCCTTAGATTGCGTTGTGCGTCTTCAGCCAGCCCAGGCCCGCTTCGGTGGTGGTCAGCGGCTTGTATTCCGCGCCCACCCAGCCCTGGTAGCCGATGCGGTCCAGGTGCTCGAACAGGAAGCGGTAGTTGATCTCGCCAGTGCCGGGTTCGTTGCGGCCGGGGTTGTCGGCTAGCTGGATGTGGTTGATCAGTTTCAGGTTGGCTTCCATGGTGCGCGCCAGGTCACCTTCCATGATCTGCATGTGGTAGATGTCGTACTGCAGGAACAGGTTGTCGCTGCCGACTTCGGCCTGGATTTCCAGCGCCTGTTTCGTGGTGTTCAGGTAGAAGCCCGGAATGTCGCGGGTGTTGATCATTTCCATGACCAGGCGGATCCCGGCGGCCTTCAGCTTGTCGGCGGCGTAGCGCAGGTTTTCCACGAAGGTCTTGCGCACATCGGCGCATTGCAGGCCCTGTGGGCGAATGCCGGCCAGGGCGTTGACCTGGGTGTTGCCCAGCACCTTGGCGTATTCGATGGCCTTGTCGACACCGGCGCGGAACTCTTCCACGCGGTCGGGGTGGCAGGTGATACCGCGCTCACCCTTGGCCCAATCGCCCGCAGGCAGGTTGAACAGCACCTGTGTCAGGCCGTTGGCGTCGAGCTGTTGTTTGATCGAGGCTGGGTCGTAATCATAGGGGAACAGATACTCGACCCCACTGAAACCGGCCTTCGCTGCGGCCTGAAAACGTGAAATAAACTCATGCTCGGTAAAAAGCATCGACAGGTTGGCTGCAAATCGTGGCATGTGGTCTCTCCTGGAATTTTTATTTCAAGCCGATTACGGCCGTGGGTGCATCCGCATGTGAGGTAGCCAGTTCCTCGAATTCGTTTATGGCATTGATTTCGGTGCCCATAGCGATATTGGTGACCCGCTCGAGGATGACCTCGACAACTACCGGAACCCGATACTGTTCGGTCATGCGTTGAGCTTCGCGCAGGGCAGGGCCTATGGCATGCGGTTCGAATACGCGGATGGCCTTGCAGCCCAGGCCTTCGACCACGGCGACATGGTCGACGCCATAAGTGGATGCATCGTCCTCGGCGTTGATGTTTTCAAATGCCAGTTGCACGCAGTAATCCATGTCGAAGCCACGCTGTGCCTGACGGATCAGGCCCAGGTAGGCGTTGTTCACCAGCACGTGAACGTACGGCAGGTTGAACTGCGCG
Source organism: Pseudomonas sp. SGAir0191 (assembly GCF_002812565.2). Classification (NCBI taxonomy): domain Bacteria; kingdom Pseudomonadati; phylum Pseudomonadota; class Gammaproteobacteria; order Pseudomonadales; family Pseudomonadaceae; genus Pseudomonas; species Pseudomonas sp. SGAir0191. The sequence goes on along the minus strand of NZ_CP025035.2, from coordinate 2,716,243 downwards.
CCGACTGCCAGTTCTTCGATCATGAACTGGAAGTCGTAGTCACCCGACAACGCCACGACCTTGCGCTTTGGATCGGCCTTGACCACGCCGAGTGCGGCAGGGATGGTCCAACCCAGCGGACCAGCCTGACCGCAGTTGATCCAGTGGCGTGGCTTGTACACGTGCAGGAACTGCGCGCCAGCAATCTGCGATAGGCCGATGGTGCTGACGTAGGTGGTGTCCTTGCCGAACACCTTGTTCATCTCTTCGTACACGCGCTGCGGTTTGACCGGCACGTTGTCGAAGTGGGTCTTGCGCTGCTGGCTGGCTTTGCGCTGCTGGCAGTCTTCCAGCCAGGCCTTGCGGCACTTCAGCTTGCCAGCGGCTTTCCACTCGCGGGCCACTTCCAGGAACACGTCCAGCGCCTTGCCGGCGTCGGAAACGATACCCAGGTCCGGGGTGAACACTCGGCCGATCTGGGTCGGCTCGATGTCCACGTGTACGAACTTGCGGCCTTCGGTGTAGACATCGACCGAACCGGTGTGGCGGTTGGCCCAGCGGTTGCCGATACCGAACACCAGGTCGGATTTGAGCAGGGTGGCGTTGCCGTAGCGGTGCGAAGTCTGCAGGCCGACCATGCCGACCATCTGTGCGTGGTCGTCGGGGATGGTGCCCCAGCCCATCAGGGTCGGGATCACTGGCACGCCGGTCAGTTCGGCGAACTCGACCAGCTTGTCGCTGGCGTCGGCATTGATGATGCCGCCACCGGCTACTAGCAGTGGGCGCTCGGCGTCATTGAGCAGGGCCAGTGCTTTCTCGGCCTGTGCGCGGGTGGCGGAAGGCTTGTTGACGGCCAGCGGTTCGTAGGCGTCGATGTCGAATTCGATTTCGGCCATCTGCACGTCGAACGGCAGGTCGATCAGCACAGGGCCTGGGCGGCCGGTGCGCATTTCATGGAAGGCCTTCTGGAAGGCGTAAGGCACCTGGCCTGGCTCCAGAACGGTGGTGGCCCACTTGGTCACCGGCTTGACGATGCTGGTGATGTCGACAGCCTGGAAGTCTTCCTTGTGCAGGCGGGCACGCGGCGCCTGGCCGGTGATGCAGAGGATCGGGATGGAGTCGGCCGAGGCGCTGTACAGGCCGGTGACCATGTCGGTGCCGGCTGGGCCGGAGGTGCCGATGCACACGCCGATGTTGCCTTGGTTGGCACGGGTGTAGCCCTCGGCCATGTGCGAGGCGCCTTCGACGTGACGAGCGAGGACGTGATCGATGCCACCGACTGACTTCATTGCAGCATAGAAGGGGTTGATCGCAGCCCCCGGTATACCGAAGGCAACGTCCACACCTTCGCGGCGCAGTACGTGCACAGCTGCCTCAATCGCTCTCATTCTCGCCATGATGATCTCCTGTCCCCTGGTCGATATTTTTGATATTGAGTGGCAGGGTGGTTCAAAAGCAGGGCTTGTTGAAGGCCACAAATTTACTTTCTGTCGATACCTGAGGTATGCAATGGGGCGATATGTTGAGTTGCAGAGCTTTGTTCAAGTGGCACAGAAAGGCAGCTTCGCCGCTGCTTCATTAAGTGAAGGGGTGACACCGGCCATTCTCGGCCGCAGGCTCGACAGCCTGGAGAAAAGGCTTGGCGTAAAGCTGATGCACCGCTCCACCCGTGGGTTGACATTGACCGCGACTGGCGAGCAGCTGCTGGAGAGGGCCAAGCAGTTACTACTGGAGTTCGATGACCTTGAGGCGGCGATCTGCAACAGTGCCTCCCTGGTGAAGGGCAGCCTGCAGATCTCGGCACCCGCAGCCTTTGGGCGCGCGCATGTCGCGCCTCATGCATTGGAATTCCAGCGCCGTTTTCCTAACGTCAGCCTGGCTTTCAACCTTACCGACAGCGTTGTAGACCTGGTCAGCGAAGGTTACGACCTCAGCATCCGGATTGGCGAAGTACGCGACCCCAACTACGTCGCAGTCAAACTGTCCCCCAACCGGCGAGTCGTTTGCGGCACGCCAGCGTATTTCGCCAGGCACGGCAGGCCTCAGACGCTTGAAGATCTGGCCAACCATAACTGCCTCGCGTTCACCCTGCAGGGTGGCCAGCAGCGAGGTTGGACGTTCATGAAAGAGGGGCGATTGGTGGCCATGAAGGTCAGTGGCAATCTCGCCTGCAACGATGGCGAGTTGTTGGCGTCCTGGATGCAGCAGGGCGTCGGCATAGGCTGGCGCTCCACTTGGGAAATCCAGGCGGAGCTAGATGCGGGGGCATTGGTGACAGTGCTGGATGAGTACGCGTTGCCGGATTATGACATTCAGGCGGTGTGGCCGCGGCAACGTCAGCTACCGGCCAAAACCCGCTGCTTCATCGACTTCCTCAAGGAGGTGTACAGCGCGCCTGGATACTGGAATCACACCGGTGCCCAGGCGGGGTGAATTGCTTTTCCTCAATTGCCGGGTATATTGAATTCAAAATACAAAAAGCAAGAGAGGCTATCCATGTCGGTAAATCGTCGTCCGCTGTCAGTGAAATTTCGTGGCCCTGCACTGCTCGAAACACCGCTCCTGAACAAGGGCACGGCCTTTACCGAGCGGGAGCGCGAGCTGTTTGAATTGCAAGGCTTGCTCCCAGCTCGGGTGGAAACCCTCGAGGAAAAGGCAGCCAGGGCTTATCGCCAGTTCAGCGAGGCGCCCACGGCCTTGGACAAGCACGTCTACCTGCGTTCCGTACAGGACCGCAACGAAACGCTTTTCTACCAGCTGGTGGAGACGCATCTCGAGGAGATGTTGCCGATCATCTACACCCCGACAGTCGGCAAGGCTTGCCAGGACTTTTCCAGAATCTACCGCAGCCATCGCGGTGTCTTCATCTCGCTGGAGCACCAGGACCGTATCGATCAGATCCTCGCGAATGTGACCAAGGACAACGTCAAGGTCATCGTGGTGAGCGATTGCGAGCGCATTTTGGGCCTGGGCGATCAAGGCATAGGTGGTATGGGTATCCCGATCGGAAAGCTCTCGCTTTACACGGCATGCGGCGGTATCAGCCCTGCCTACACACTGCCTGTTGTGCTGGATGTGGGTACACAGAATCCAGCCTTGATCGACGATCCCGAGTACCTTGGGCTCAAGCAACCGAGGGTCCGAGGCCCGGCTTACGACGATTTTCTTGAAGCTTTTGTCACTGCTGTGCAAAAGCGTTGGCCTGGCGTGCTGCTACAGTTCGAAGACTTCGCGTTGGCCAATGCCATGCCGCTGCTGGAGCGGTACCGCGACAGGCTGTGTTGCTTCAACGATGACATCCAAGGCACCGCCGCTGTTACCGTGGGAACCTTGCTGGCAGCGTGCCGAATCAAAGGTGAAAAGCTGTCCGAGCAAACCATCGCATTCGTGGGTGCGGGCTCTGCCGGGTGTGGCATTGCCGAGCAGATCATCCAGGCGATGGTCGAGGAGGGGATTACCGACGCCCAAGCTCGCCGCCAGGTCTATCTGCTCAACAGTAAAGGGCTGCTCACCGATCGGCAGGAAGGTCTGTATCCGTTTCAGGCACGCTTGGCCCACGCGACCGATACATTGACGGGCTGGACCTACCAAGGCGCCTGGCCGGACCTCCACGCAGTCGTGGCCAATGCACGGCCCACGGTGTTGATTGGTGTATCAGGCAAGGCAGGGCTCTTCACACAGCCAATCATCCAAACCCTGTATCGAGCCTGCAAGCAACCCATCGTGATGCCGTTGTCCAACCCCACCTCGCAAATCGAGGCCCACCCTGCAGACATTCTCGAATGGACAGAGGGCAATGCACTGATCGCCACAGGTAGCCCAATCCAGCCTGTCGAGTGGGCCGGCCGGTCGTTCAAGATCGCCCAATGCAACAACTCCTACATTTTCCCGGGTATTGGCCTGGGCACGATCGTCAGCCGCGCAACGCGAGTCACCGAGGGGATGCTGATGAGTTCGGCCAGAGCATTGGCTGCCTCGGCCATGGCTGGCGAGATGCTGCCTGCGATGAGCGACGTGCAGGCGGTCAGCAAGGCGATCGCGTTGGCCGTAGCGCTAGCCGCGTGCGAAGACGGTGTAGCGGGGGAGACGGACGAGCAAACGATTCGTGAATCGATCGAGGCGATGTTCTGGCACCCTCAGTATCGGTGCTATGAACCTGCCTGATGCATGTTCGATGCGTTCACAGGAACCCCGCTGATGCGGGGTTTTTTGTCAGTCCTGGAATACGAAAAAACCAGATTTTCCTGGCTTTTTCGTCGTCACAGCTGCCTCTCGGGGTGGTTAAGTCAACGACAGCGTCACCGGCGGTAGCCCTTCGATTTCGCCTCGCAGTTCACCTGGCCCATCAGCGAAGTGCATGCCGGTAAACGAGCCTGTCGTGATCACGAAGTCTTTAGGCAGTGCATGCCCCTGGCGTGTGTGGTGGTTAACGAGCCACGGCAGCAACCTGCGTGGATCGCCGGCCGGGTTGGCGACGGCGCCAGGTACGATGCTCTCGCCATTGAACGAGAATGCCAAAGCAGGCTGTGCAAACGGGAACCCTTCCTGGTATGGCACGAATGCGCCCACTACCAGGGCGCCATGGTTGAGCAGGTCGGCCAACTGAGTCAGTGGCTCGACCTTTGGCCAGGCAGCGAAGCGGCTGGAGACAATCTCGATCGCTGCGGCCATTTCTCCGATACCCGCCAGCACTTCCTCGTCACTGTAGTCATGGTCGCGAGGCTCGAATGCTCGGTTGAAGCGAAAGGCGATCTCCAGTTCGAGGCCTGCCGGAGCGTATGCGTTACGATCAAATGACCGGGCTTGGGTATGGATGCACTCGAGCGGCAGGGGTGAACCCTGGATCGGGCCAGTTGCAGACTTCGACCCCACCTTCCAGCCGCCGGGTTGTACCCCCCGCAGGTTGAAGATAGCTTGTTGCGTCAGATATGCACTGGTGAAGTCCTTTGGGTAGAGATTTTCTTCGAGATCGCCCAGCGCATTGCCTTCGCGCTGAGCCTCGACGATGAGTTGCGCCAGGCGCGAAGAATTGACTGCTGTATTCAAGATAGGCTCCTTGGTCAGAAGCCCGCGCACTTACGCGCGAGCCCATGTGTTTACTTGCTGATGGCTGCAGAGGGTTGAGGATCGTTAGCCGGCTCCGCGGGTGGCGTTGCGTATTCGAATTTGTTCTGCGGTTTCATGCGGAAGGAAAGCAGCACACCGATTGCCAGCAGGATGATGCTGACGAGGAATGGCAGCTGCCAGTTGTTGAACTCATCAATCAGCATGCCTGCCGCCACCGGGCTTATGATCGCAGCCATGGCCGAGCCAGTGTTCATCATGCCGCTGGCCGTCCCGGAGTGGTCTGGTGCAATGTCCATGGGGATGGCCCACATCGGGCCAATGGTCATTTCCGAGAAGAAGAAACCGATGGCCAGGCACGCCAGGGAAACATGCAGGTTGGTGGTGAACATCAACGGCAGCAGCGAGAGCAGTGTGAGGCTCAGGCAGATGGCGACCATGCGGCTGCGGGCCTTGTTAAGGTTCTTGGTTCTTGCGTAGATCCGGTCACTGACAATGCCACCCAGCGTATCGCCGACCACACCACCAAAAAATACCGCAGAAGCGAAGATTGCGGTGCCTTTGAGGTCCAGCCCCAGGTTCATGAAGTACATGGGCACCCAGCTAAGCAGCAACCATAACGTCCAGCCGTAACAGAAGTAGACAATGGTCACCGGCGCCATGCGTTTGAACAGGCGCCCCCAAGGCAGTGGATGCTTGTTCTTGGCCTTGGGCGCCGGCAGCGAGTCCAGCTCCTGTTGCGAAATGCGTGGATGGTTCTTTGGCAGATCGGTAAACACCAGCGCCCAAAGGCCGACCCAGACGAAGCTGATGACTGCACACACGTAAAACGACTCGCGCCAGCCGTACGCCGCCATGATCGCGATCATGGCGGCTGGTGCCAGGGCGTTACCCAACCGGGCGAATGCATGGGTGATGCCTTGGGCGAATCCGCGTTTTTCCTTGGGAACCCAGCGCGACATGGCCGCGGTCGCGGCCGGGAAGGTGGCCCCTTCACCCAGCCCGAGCAATACCCGGGCGATGATGAGGGAAACGAAACCCCCGGCGAGGCCGGTCATGACCGTGGCGGCAGCCCAGACCAGTCCGCAGAACACCAGCGTGCGTTTGGCACCGAAGCGGTCGCTGACCCAACCGCCGATGATTTGAAAGACCAGGTAGGGATAGGCGAAAGCAGAAAAGACGATGCCGATTTCGGTTTTGCTCAGATTGAACTCGGGGCCCAAACCGACAGCGGCGGTGCTGACATTGACGCGGTCCAGGTAGGTGATGAAGTACATGGCGCATAGCATGAACAGCACCACCGTGGTGGGGCGCAGACGTAAAAACTTCATGTTCTATCTCCACTTTCTTATTGTTCTCGCCGACAACGCGAGGTTTCGGGATAGTCAGTCGATTCAACGCGCTGCGGCGGGGCCGCAGCGCTTATCACATCACTCGCGGCGCAGCGGCACTGATTGCCCTCCCAGGTAATCCATGGCTGCCAGTACACCGCTGGATTGCAGCTTGACGCCTGCCAGTTGCAGGCCCATCTCGCAGCCCGTCAGCGTTGCCATCAGCGTCAAGTCATTGCAGTCACCCAGGTGACCGATGCGGAACATGCGGCCTTTCATCTTGCCCAGGCCCGTTCCCAGCGACATGTCAAAGCGCTCGTAGATCACCTTGCGCACGCTGTCGGCATCGATGCCTTCTGGGGTCATCACACCCGTCAGCACGGGGCTGTATACGCTCGGATCAGCGCACTGGATCTCCAGGCCCCACGCACTCACAGCTGTACGGCAGGCCTGAGCCAGGCGTTGATGACGGCTGAACACGTTGTCCAGCCCCTCGCCGAGAATCATGTCCAGGGCTTCCGCCAGCCCATACAGCAGGTTGGTGTTAGGCGTGTAGGGCCAGTAGCCGGTCTTGTTCATCTCGACGATCTCGTCCCAGCCCCAGAAACTGCGTGGCAGCTTCGCCTGCTTGCTCGCTTCGATGGCTTTCGGGGACAACGCGTTGAAGCTGATGCCCGGTGGCAGCATCAAGCCTTTCTGCGAACCGGATACCGTGACATCCACGCCCCACTCGTCATGGCGGTAGTCCGCCGAGGCGAGCCCGGAAATGGTGTCCACCAGCAACAGGGCAGGGTGGCCAGCGGCATCGATCGCCTTGCGCACGGCGGCAATGTCGGAGGTGACGCCGGTGCTGGTTTCGTTGTGCACCACGCAGACGGCCTTGATGCGGTGACCAGCATCGGCGCGAAGGTGGCTTTCGATCATCGAGGCATCGACGCCGCCGCGCCAGCCTTCGATACCCGGACGGCCGATGAACTGGGGCTTCAGACCCAGGCTGGTAGCCATCTTCTGCCACAAGGTGGCGAAATGGCCGGTTTCGAACATCAGCACTTCGTCCCCGGCACTCAGGGTGTTGCACAGTGCTGCCTCCCAGGCGCCTGTACCCGATGCGGGGTAGATGACCACGGGATGCACGGTCTTGAAAATTTTCTTGATGCCATCGAGCACCTTGAGTCCAAGTTCGCCGAACTCAGGCCCGCGGTGGTCGATGGTTGGGTAGCTCATAGCGCGCAGGATGCGATCCGGCACCGGGCTAGGACCAGGGATCTGCAGGAAATGACGACCGGCGGGATGGAAATCGAGCTTCAACATCGGTGACTCCTTTTGTTTTTGTATTTTGAATGCAAAATACGTTAGCACGGCCGTTGCCCCTGTCAACGCAGAAATTTGGACTAGAATCCCTGTAAATACGGGTCAATTTAGAATAACAGCCCTGAATTCAACCGCTTGCCGTGAGGAAATTGAATGCAAAATAGCAGCGAACCCATTACATCCAATCTGCCCAGGCTCATGCCCAAGGTCGAACGCCAACGCCTGCACGACACGGTCGTAGAGCATCTGCGGGGGTTTATTACCGAAGGTGTTCTCGCCCCTGGCAAAAAACTGAACGAACGCGAGTTGTGCGACACACTGGGTATCTCCCGGACACCCCTGCGAGAGGCGCTGAAGGTGCTGGCAATGGAAGGTCTCATCGAGATCAGCCCGAACCGTGGCGCAAGCGTTTCGCGCATGTCTGAGGAGGAGATTCGAGAGACGTTCGAATTGATGAGCGGGATCGAAGCGTTTGCCGGCGAGTTGGCATGCGAACGCATCACCGACCAGGAGGTGGAGGAGATCAAGGCCCTGCATTACGCCATGGTGGTCAGCAAGAATCAGAACGACCTGCCAGGGTACTACCACCGAAACCGCAGTATTCACGACATGATCAATCTGGCTGCGCGCAACTCGGCTTTGCGTCAGGTGTACCTGTCGTTGAACCGACGTATCCATGCCTTGCGCTTTCGCTCCAACCATCAAGCACCCAAGTGGGAACGGGCGTTGCACGATCACGAAGAAATGATCGTTGCCCTGGAGGCGCGTGATGGCAAGCGCCTGAGCCATATTCTGCATCACCACCTGCTGGAAAAGCGCGATGCGATCTTGCTGATGGTGCGTGCGGAAGCTGAACAACCTGAGTCGATTCATCAGCAGGGAGCTTGAATGAACCATGACCTCTGACTCTCATGATCTGTTGAGCGCCTGTGCCGGTCGCTTGCCTGAATTACAGTTTCGGCGCTTGATGCTCTATGCCGGGGCGAACCTGCCCAGCCCCGCGGCGATGGATGCATACAACCCCGCCCTGAGTGCGTACCCGGCGATGGGTCCGTCCTTTTTCAAGGAGCAGCCGGAAGCCGACCTGGTCAGTGAACTGGAGACGCGCGCGAGTCATGCGGCAATGCGTCTGTTCAACGCCGCGTGGGCGGAAGTGCGGCTGCCCAGCTGCACGTTGGCCAACCTGGCGATCTATCACGCTTTCTGTAAGCCGGGGGATCGCATACTGGCGCCAGCTGCTGAGCACGGCGGGCATTTGAGCCAACGCCGCGCAGGAACGCCACAGTTGGCTGGTTTGCTGGTCGAGGATTTGCCGTTCGACACTACAGCTTGCCAACTCGATACGATCCGCACCGTCGAACTGATTGAAAGCACGCAACCCAGGCTGGTGGTACTAGGGCGCAGTGTGATGCTCAAGGCAGACGACATTGCACCTGTGGTGCGCGCGGCGAAGGCGGCGGGTGCCAAGACCCTGTTCGACGCCTCTCACGTACTCGGCCTGATCGCAGGGGGCGTCTATCCCAATCCCTTCGATGCCGGGGTCGACCTGATCAGCAGTTCCACCTACAAGACGTTGCCCGGGCGTCCTCAAGGTCTCGTGCTGGGGCGCTCCGCGCAGGATGGGCAAACCTTGCGCGACCTGCTTGATGCCCAGATGCTTGCCAACTACGACGCCGGTCGCTTGCCTTCGCTGCTGCTCACACTTGAAGAAGCGTTGGCCGATGGTGCTGCGTATGCCAGCGCTATCGTCAGCAATAGCGCGGCGTTGCATGCGGCGCTAGAGGCCGCAGGCTTGCCAGTGTCAGGGGCCGGAGCGGGCGAAACCCATACCCACCAACTGCTGTTGCCGTTGGCTGCCGATATCGACCCGCGCGACACGATGCTGGCGCTGCAAACCCACGGGATTCTCATCGGCACCTGCGTCGACCCCTCGCGCCTGGGCCACAGCGCCTTGCGCCTGGGCACACAGTTCATTACCCGACAGGGTATGGGCACTCGGAGCATGCAGGCGGTGGCCCAGCTGCTGGCCCAGGTTCTGCGCCGTGCTCCTTGTGGCCGCTTGTGCGTTGACCCTGCTGCGAGTAGTACTGTGATTCGCAAGCGGGTTGAGGTGTTGATGCGACAAACCCATTTGACCATGCAGTTGCAAAATGAATATTGAATTCAAAATACAAAATAGTTGACACTGTGGGCTCCGATACAACAAAAACAGCGCCGTTCGAAGGCGCAGCGAGGAGCTACATGACCGATTATCTGCACCGAGGTGGGTTGGCTGTCGCACCGCAGCTTTTGCATTTCATCGAAGACGAGGTCATCCCGGGTACCGGCATCGACGGTGAGCGTTTCTGGCAAGCTTTCGATCGCTTGGTGCACGAACTTGCGCCCTTGAACGCAGCGCTTCTGCGCAAGCGGGATTCGTTACAGGCGCAACTGGACGCCTGGCACCGTGAACACCCAGGCCCTGTGCAGGACAAAACGGCTTACCGCACTTTTCTACAACGTATTGGCTATTTGCAGCCGGCTCCGGCCGAGGTCGCGGTCAGCACCGCCAATGTTGATGATGAGATCGCTGTACAGGCAGGTCCGCAATTGGTCGTGCCGGTCATGAACGCGCGCTACGCGCTCAATGCTGCCAACGCTCGTTGGGGCTCGCTGTACGATGCCTTGTACGGCACGGATGTGATTTCCCAGGCAGCCAGCTCTGGCAGCACAGGCGGGTTCAACAGGGTTCACGCCAGGCAGGTCGTGGCATTCACCCGAGAATTTCTCGACCGCACACTGCCCTTGGCGGCGGGCAGCCATGTGGGTTCGACTGGGTATCGGCTGGTGGAGGGTCAAATGCAGATCGGCCTGGCCGATGGCGCTGTCACCACGCTGAAAGATCCCCGGCAATGGCTGGGCTATCAGGGCGCAGTCGATGCCCCCATCGCTTTGCTGTTCGTGAATAACGGATTGCATATCGAGATTCAGATCGATGGCGACACGCCGATCGGCAGCGATGATCCGGCGCAGATCAAGGACGTGGTGCTGGAGGCCGCGTTGACCACCATCATGGATTGTGAGGACTCGGTCGCCGCCGTCGATGCCGCAGACAAAGTCGTGGTGTATCGCAACTGGCTCGGCCTGATGAAAGGCAATCTTAGCGAAACGCTGGAAAAAAACGGCCGTAGCCAGACCCGCAAGCTCAACCCTGATCGTACCTGGACAACGCCCGACGGCCGCTGTTTGAACCTGCCCGGCACCGCGCTGATGCTGGTGCGCAATGTCGGCCATTTAATGACGACGCCGGCGCTTCTCGATAAGGACGGCAAGGAAGTCCCCGAAGGCATACTCGATGCCGTGGTCACCAGTCTCGCGGCCATGCATGATCTGAAACATCGCCGAAACTCTCGTAACGGCAGCATTTACATCGTCAAACCGAAGATGCATGGCCCGGAAGAGGTCGCCTTCACGGCGCAGTTGTTCCTTCGTGTCGAGCAGATGTTGGGGCTCGCCGCCTACACGCTGAAAATGGGCATCATGGATGAGGAACGCCGCACCACGCTCAACCTGAAAGCCTGCATAGGCGAGGCCACCGACCGCCTGGTGTTCATCAACACCGGCTTTCTGGATCGCACCGGTGACGAGATGCACAGCCTGATGGAAGCAGGCCCCATGTTACGCAAGGGCGACATGAAGTCGAGCCGCTGGTTGCAAGCCTACGAGCGCAACAATGTGCTCACCGGGCTTGAATGCGGGCTGCACGGTCGCGCGCAGATTGGCAAGGGCATGTGGGCAATGCCGGACTTGATGCGAGCCATGCTCGAACAGAAGATCGCGCACCCTTCATCAGGTGCAAGTACAGCCTGGGTGCCATCGCCCACGGCGGCTACCTTGCACGCGATGCATTACCATCAGGTCGATGTGGCGCAAGTACAGAGCCGCCTCTTGGAGGATTTCGATTCCGGCGAATTGTCCCGTTTGCAAGATGAGCTGCTGGAAATCCCCGTGGGCCATGCCACTGACTGGGAACCACAAGCCGTTATCGAGGAACTGGAAAACAATGCTCAAGGATTGCTGGGTTATGTGGTTCGTTGGGTCGATCAAGGGATCGGCTGCTCCAAAGTGCCTGACATCCATAACGTTGGGCTGATGGAAGATCGCGCGACCTTGAGGATATCCAGTCAACACATGGCTAACTGGCTTAAGCATGGCGTGATCTCCAATGAACAAGCGATGTCTGCCCTCAAGCGCATGGCAGCGATCGTGGATATCCAGAATTCAGCTGATCCCCACTATCGACCAATGGCGCCTGATTATGAGACGTCGTTGGCCTTCGCAACGGCGTGTGCCTTGGTGTTTGAAGGGCAGGAGCAACCTAACGGATACACGGAGCCGCTTCTCCACCGTCACAGGCAAATTCATAAAGAATCTGTGGCGAAGAACGGGTGGTGATTTGGACGCGCTGTGGTCTGTTGTCGTTGCCTGTCGCCACGGGCTATCGATGGTAGGAAAGTGAGTCCATGGTTAAGGCTATCCCTGTTTGGGGGTAGCCGAAGACCATTAGTTTTCCATGGTTCACAGGCCCGATGCGAATCAATTGTTACCCTCCACTGATCAGTCGTTTGAGCTAGAAAGAATATCGACAAGGTGCTCCCCAAGGATGCGCCATGCTTCACTCTTTTCTTTCGCATAATCATAATGTAGATAATGCCGGCGGACTTTTGAACCACCGAGTTGGTGGTTTTGGCAGCGATCGATGATGTCCAAAGTCACACCCAGCTCCTGCATCAGAGTCGCTCCAGTGCGACGTAAGTCGTGCGGTGTCCATTCGCCGTTTGTTCCTTGACTTAGCACCAACGAATCATCGTGATGCCGGCCCGGCAGCGGTTTGCTGCGATTTTTGAGGCTGCACTGCCGGTCGCCTATCAGTTTGCTGATGGTCTTGGTATCGACGTGGCTATTTTCGTCTCTGCTGGGGAAGCAGAACCGCGTATGTCCGGTGTGTGCTTTCAACACCTTGAATTGCTTTAAGGCGAAAGCGGATAGGAAAACGTGATGATCTTGGCGTTTCCCCTTGTGTCCTTTGGTGGCCTCGGCCGGGATGAACCAGCTGCCCTTTTCGAGATCCAGGTGCTTCCATTGGGCTTTCAGCAGTTCGCCGATGCGGCAGAGCGTACCTAGGCAAATCCAGACTGCACATTGCACCCGTTGGTTGGCCGGGCGGACGCCTGAGTATTTCTGGCCTGCATCCAGAGCTTCATAGTCGAGCTCCAAGCGGGCGAAAGTATCACGCAACTCGCGAATTTCGTCCGGAGAGAGCAGGCGGTTACGCTCTTCCTGGTAATCGTGATCAAGCAGTTGCTTCACATCTATCAGGTCTGCGGGGTTGCCGTCGACCATTAAAGACCGCCATGGCTTGCGTTTTTCAGCCCATCTCAGCATCTGACCTATGTCCTTGCTGCGGATAACGACGGTACGGTTTAGACCGCGGGCTTTGACCGAGCGCAGGAGGGTGAGCAGGTCTTTTTCAGTTATGGTTCGGAGTGGCTTATCGCCAATAGCTGGTAGCACGTCTTTGGAAAAGCTGCGGCGGAGTTCTGCGTTGCCGTCCTGGCGAGATACCCCGTCGCGCATCCACTCTTCAAAAAGGTCGGTGACCGTCTTGTTTTCTGCGGCCTGACGTTCTGCTTCAGCAATGGTTGCGGCGACCGCAGCTTGAGCCTCGATCTTAGCTGCCTTTCGGGCAATGGCAGGTTCTATACCTTTTGTAACACTCGCTCTAACTTCGTCTCGCTCAGCACGAATCTGCGCGAGCGATTTTTTGGGCCAACTGCCCAGGCGCTGATCGCGTTTGGCTCCGCCCATTTTGAACTCGTAGCGGAACAGCGCTGTAACGCCGCGCACACCTGCACGAACTTTAGCGGTCAGGCCACCCTCTTCACGGAGTGTTTTACCATGATCGGCGGGAGTGAGTGCTTCGAGTTGCTTCACTGTGATCTTTGCCAATGTCTACCCCTAGCCAAGATCGATTGCCTTGGAATTTTGCCCCACTTTTGCCCCACCGGATCGACCGGCTAAAGGTGGATGCTGATGGACAGTGATAGAACATAATATAGCCTGTATACTGCGTATTTACTAGCTTATAGGAGATCCGTGGCAGTCCAGGGTAGTCCGTGAAAATGCGCTAAATAAGCGCATGGGGTGCAAGGGGTCGAGTGTTCGAATCACTCCGTCCCGACCATTATATTCAATGACTTAGGCCATTTCCGAAAGGAGTGGCCTTTTTCATGTGCGTGACTTTTGCGCGACTTCTCAGGTTGTTACGCCTGCCTCCTCTTCAAAATAGTTAGCACAGGCACGCACGAACCAGTTCATTTGCTGCCTCTAAGCCTTGGGCAGTGGCAATTTGAGAATACCTGGATACTCCAGGTGTGAATTGCGGTCACCTTTGACCAGCGGGCGGGCGAGTACCGTGCGTATAGCTGTACAGGGTGTCGGGCGCGTACAGGTAAATGAGCCGGTCGTCAGGTGTTTTTCCTGTAATACCGCTTTGAAGTTGCGCCATCCGGACAGAGAGCTACCTGGTAGGTTCACCATTCGAGTACGACTTAAGTCGGAGGAGGCTGGTATGCGGCGCCGCGGCAGTGTTTATTGGGGATAGGGTGATGTGAATCTCCATCACCGAATACACGAAGAAGTGTTGGACGATGGTACTTACATTGATGTGCAGGTACGTTTCTCGCGCACAGGCAGCACTCAATTGTTCATAGGCAGTTACGCCTCAGGAGGCTTACCGATCCTGGAAGAGGCATTCGATGCTCGACCCGGAGAATCCATGACTAGAGCCTTGCCTTGGGGAGCAGGTAGGGCACGCAGCATAGCCATCGATCAGAATGGCGGATTTGATCAGCTAGGCTCTGCGTAAAGGTTATCTGACCAATCGACTGCGATCCTAGCCTTAGAATCAAGCGCAGCGCGAATTGGACGGGTTGTCTTTTGATTAATCAATGAACTTGAGCTTAACCCCCATTTGTTCAGTCCGTCACAGCCACGTCCCGGCCTGAGCGTTTTGCCAGGTACATCGCAGCATCAGCTCTTTTGAGCGATTGCCCGAAAGGTTCATCTCTCGCAAAACAGGCGCAGCCAATACTAAACGACGTCGATCCGCGCGCGCTCATAGATCAATGGCTTACCACGGTATGCTTGCCAGATGTGCCCTGCCAGCGCTGCGGCATCACGTGTATTGGTTAACGGGCAGATCACCAGAAACTATTCCCCCGAGGCACGCTAGGTGATGGCCATTGGGCGGCACCTTGGCGACGCGATTTACCAAGTCAGACAGTCAGTTAGCTGCACATTGGCTTGAAGGAGGTGCGCAAGCATGGCTACCCTTCCGAACACGCATGCATGTAAGCTTGGATGCCTCACACACATGAGTGCAAACAGAAGGTTCAATATGAGCAAGGCAGCCAAACCTTTTTACTTCGCAGCAATGCCGCTGCTCGCCGTAGGTGCGGCGTTTGCCGCCGTGGGCGCATCGGGCCAGGCCGCTTTTGGCTACACAGCAGTGGGGATGCTGGTGCCTGGGATGGCATTATTGATCGCCGGGTATCGTCGGCGTTAATGAAGGCCTGTAAGCGGGTGAACACTGGCTTATTGCAGACCAGGTAGGTCCACGTGCAGGCTTCACCGCCGGCGCTTCAGTTGCCACCAAATCAATCAGTCTGCAAGTAAGGTCGGCTGTGGTGCCGAGTGCTCAGTGGTGTCCAAGGCGGCAGGCAAGCCTGCCACCTTCGAACGACTTACTTCCAGTCACCGCCTTCAACAATCACCGCAGCAGGATCGGTATCAGCCGCCAGCTGTGCACGTACGTACTGATCATACAACTTGAGCAGGTACTTCTCCTTGCCCAGGCTCGCCAGTTCGGTATTGACCCACTGTTGCAGCTCGGCATTGCCCTTTTTCACCGCTGGCGCGATCGGCGCTTCGTCGCCTAGTTTCTGGGGCAACAGGCGATAGCCCGGATTCTGCTTGGCCCATCCGAACAGCACCAGGTTGTCTTGCGCATAGGCGTCACCGCGACCATTTGCCAGCGCTTGCAAGGACTCAGAGTTTTTCTCGAACTTGAGCAACTTCCAGTCCGGATGATTTTTCGTCAGCCACACGTCAGCAGTTGTTCCAGCAGTGACAATGACGGTTTTGCTTGCCAGATCATCCAGGCGCTGGACCGTGCTTTTCTCCGGAACCAATGCCTGCACCGCCACACGCAGGTTAGGGTTGGTGAAATCCACTACCTGAGCGCGCTCGGGCGTCACGGTCATGTTGGCCAGGATCAAGTCCACCTTATCGCTTTGCAGAAATGGAATGCGACTAGCTGGCTCTACCACGACGAATTCGATCTTTTTCTCATCGCCCAGCAGATCCTTCGCAAAGCGGCGGCCAAGCTCCGTGTCGAAGCCGACGTAATCACCTTGTTCGTTGACAAAACCGAAGGGTGGCTTGTCGCCAAATACGCCTACAATTAATTTGTCCCGAGCTTTTATCTTGTCCAGATACCCTTCAGCGTTAGCAGCGGCGCTGCCGATTAGCAGACCGACAGCCAGCAGTGGGAAAACGAGGGCAGATTTTAGTTTCACGATGCGTTCCTCTTGGGCAGATTTTCTACGTAGGAAAACTTCTCCAGAAACTGCTGCGCACGTGCGGTCTGCGGGGAGCTGAAGAATGTTTCAGGGTTACTCTGTTCAGTGATACGACCGCCGTCCATGAAGAGGATCCGGTCAGCCACTGCGCGGGCAAAGGCCATTTCATGCGTGACGATCAAAAGCGTCATGCCACTGTCGGCCAGGTCCAGAATCACCTCCAGCACCTCCTTGACCATTTCCGGGTCGAGGGCGGCAGTGACCTCATCGAACAGCATGACCTTCGGGTGCATGCACAGTGCACGAACAATCGCGATTCGTTGTTGCTGACCGCCAGACAATTCGCGCGGCCAGGCATCGCGCTTGTCCAGCAGTCCAACCCGCGCAAGCAGCGTTTCGGCCTGGGCGCGCACTTGGTGAACGGGGCGTTTTTGCACGTTGACAGGGCCCAGCAAAATATTGTCAAGCACGGTCATGTGAGGGAACAGGTGATAGCTTTGAAATACCATGCCTATCTCTTGGCGCACCGCACGCCAACCGCCATTGCCGGGCAATTGGCGTCCAGCAAAGCGGTATGTTCCCGCGTGGCCCAGTTCGAGGCCATTCAAGCAGCGCAGCAAGGTACTTTTGCCGCAGCCGCTGGGGCCGAGAATCACCACTACCTCACCCTCACGAACGGACAGGTCGATATCTTTTAAAACCGGATTACTACCAAAGCTCTTGGAGAACCCCGCCAGTTCAATCAAAGCAGTCATGAGTAATTCCATCGCCGTTCGAGCACACGCGACGCGGCTGACAGCGGATAACAGGCCAGAAAGAAGAATAAGAAGAGGAAGCCGTATATCAGCACCGATTCATAGGTGCGCTCGATGATCTGCTGTCCGATCTTGATCACGTCCACCACGCCAATCAGCACTGCTAGTGAACTCGTCTTGATCAGCCGTGTGAACACGTTGATCAGCGGGGGGGTCATTCGGCGCAAGGCTTGGGGCAGCAGCACTTTGACGTACAACTGCGGCAGGTTCAGGCCGATTGCCAGGCCCGCCTCCCGCTGGCCACGGGGTAGGGAACGTAGCGCGCCACGAACCACCTCACCCACTTCGCAAGCGCCCCATAGCGACAGCACCAGCACAGCGCACCAAAATCCCGAAATACTCCAACCCAAGAAGATCGGGAGACCGAAGAAAAACAGGTAAAGCCAGACCAGCACAGGTATAGCCCTGAACAGCTCCAGGTATACGATCAGCACAGCGTCGATCCGACGCACACCCAAGTTGCGCATTACGCCATAGAGCGTCCCGCCCAAGCTGCTGAACAGTATCGCCAGCAATGAGATTCCTAGTGTGCGGCCAATGCCGATCGCCAGTTGTGGCGCAGACACCCACAACAGCTCAATGCCCGAACTGGCCATGTTGCAACCTCCTTTCCAACGTACGCAGCAGTAGCGACAGCGGTACGAACAGCAGCACGCAGAGCAGCGTCATGACCGCAAGCATCTCGTAAGTCTTGTAGTAAAGGGCGATGTAGTTCTAGGTGGTGTAGAGGATTTCCGGCACCGCTACAGCAGACACTACCGTGGTTTCCTTGAGCAGAAACACGAAGTTGGCGAACAGCGCCGGTGTACTGAGGATGCCGGCCTGCGGCAGGATGACGTGACGAAGCAGCTGCCAGCGCGACAGACCAATGGCCAGGCCTGCCTCAATCTGTGCGGCAGGCACGGCGTCGATGCCCGCGCGTAGAATTTCTGTGAGGTACGCGCCACCGAGAAAGGTCATGGCGATGATCGCCGAAGCGAACCCAGAGACCCCAATACCGATGCTGGGTAAGGCGAAGTAGATAAAAAACAGTTGGATCAGCAGCGGTGTGTTCCGTGCAAGTTCCACGTACACCCGCACCATCGGTTGAAGCGCGGGTACTCGGAACATCACGATTGCGGTGTTTAGCAGTGCCACGCTTAGTGACGTGACGATAGCAATCAGTCCTACTTGCAATGTGACGCCAACTGCCGAAATGAACGTGGGTAACGTGGACAGGGCGAAAGCAACATCGAAATTCATTACTGGAAACCGACAGGGAGTGAATCAGGTCATAGACCGCTGCCTTAGCAGTGCGCAGGGTCAGCCAATGAATAGAGTGACTTAATGAATCAAGTCGCCTGTCAGAAAATAATGGAATAACAGGAATTTTTTAAATATCGTTTATGAATAACAATATGCTATCACGCAGAGCCTGCCGAGCGACGTTGCTGTATAGGGCAGGCCCAGGCTGAAACGTCTACGTCATAGAACATCAGACGAGGTAAGCCCCGAGGCGTGTACGAAACACAGTTTGTTGCCCTCAATATCCCTGCAATAAGCACCGTAGTAATCCTGCGCATACTGCGGCCTCAACCCAGGTGCGCCCTCATCTTGACCACCCATTACCAAAGCTGTACGCCATGCCGCCTGTACCTGATCTTTCGAGGCGGCGGCAAAGCTTATCTGCACGCCGTTTCCCCATGTCGCAGGCAGTCCGTTGAAGGGCAGTTGCACATAGAACTGCGGCCACTCCCTGTCCGGCCGTTGCCACCCAGCGCCGCCAGGGCCGCCATCGTGGTCATCGGGCATGCGGACAAGCCCTAAGGTGGCAAGTACGGCATCGTAGAACCTGATCATGGCCGGCAGGTCGCGAGCACCTAGCTGAATGTGGCTGAACATAAACACTCCAGAAGATCTGTTGGTCGACAGCAGTTACACACAGCGCATCTGAGAAACGCAATGCCATCACTCACCAAGCCAAACTCCACACCCACGGTGTCCGGCTCCAGCTAGCTTCAGTCTCATTCGCGATGCGCGGTCGAGCCAAGCAGCGCTCATGGGACCCTCATTCGGCAAAAGCCGCAACGATCGCCTCCACCACAACCCTCACCCTTACCGTGTGCGCCAGGTCCCGATGCAGCACGAGCCAGGCTTCATAGGGTGTGGCTCGCTCTCGATCAGGCCAGACCCGCACCAAACTGGCATCTCGCTGGGCCATGTATTCCGGCAGCTCACCCAGCGCCAGGCCGGCGCGTACGAAGGTTGCCAGCATCAGGCTCGAGTCCAGCTCGGCGACAACACGGCCTGCAGATCTGGGTTCCCCCGCCAGCCTGTCATCCTGGCGCTTGGTTACACCTTCCTGGTAGAGGGCGATGTCATGGCCCACCAGGGCGCTGCCAGGTTCTGGCTCCCCGTGCAGGTCGAGGTAGCGCTGTGTCGCATACAGCCCCACGGTCCAGTGGGCCAGCCGCCGTGCGATCAGGTCGGGTTGTTCCGGGCGCACGGTGCGCACGGCCACGTCGGCCTCCCTGCGTCCCAGGTCCAGTAGGCGAGTAGTCGTGGTCAGAATGACCCGCACCTCAGGATGCGTGGCCCGCAGTTGCTCGATCGCGGGTATGACGAAATCAACGGCCAGCGCATCGGTGGTGGTGACGCGCACTTCACCCGACGGATGACGGTCGGAACCTTCACCCTGGCGCTCGAAGGAGACGGCCATCCGCTCCATCGCTTCGGCCTTCTGGACGAGCTGTTGTCCGTTGGTCGTCAACGTCAGCCCCCCAGTGCTGCGAAAAAACAGTCTGCTGCCCAGCGTTTGCTCAAGCCCCGCCAGACGCCGACCGACCGTGGTCTGGTCAATGCCCAACGCCGTGGCTGCGGCCCGCAGGGTGCCGGCACGGTGCACGGCGAGAAAAATGCGGACGTCATCCCAATTCATCGTTGCATGCCTCCTGAAGATGCAAATATGCAGCCATGGGCTGCAATTACGTGCATTTTCGCATGGATACAAGCTGCATAACATAGCCGGCTTCCTTCACCCACTGATCATGCAGCCGGGCCAAGCCGGATGCCAGGGAGCACAATGCCTCGCTTATCCTTCATCCTGACAGTCGCCATGCTGAGCGCCTTCGGCCTCGTCGCCTCGGATATCTATCTACCCGCGATGCCCGGCATGGCCACTGAATTTGGCATTGCCAGTTGGCAAATGCCGCAAACCGTTTCGTTCTATCTACTGGCACTGGCCATTGCGCAGTTGGCTTATGGCCCAATGTCAGACCGACGAGGACGCAAGCCGGTGCTGCTTGCCGGTGGCGTTCTCTATCTGCTGGGCTCCGTGGGCTGCGCGCTGTCCAGCAGCTACATGGGCTTCATCGCGTGGCGCATGGTGGAAGCGGTGGGCGCGGCGGCGGGGCTGGTGATTGGTCGTGCGTTGATCGCCGACACCTGCGACAAGCGAACCTCGGCGAAAGTCTATGCCGTGATTTACCCCCTCGTATCACTCTCGCCGGCTTTGGCCCCGGCAATCGGTGGGCACTTGGCCGTCGCATTCGGCTGGCGAGCCGACTTTCTGTTCGTCGCCGCATTCGGGGCGGTAGCGCTGCTTTTGGCGCTGTTTGTAATACCTGAAACGCTACCGGTCGCGGCGCGGGCCAGGAACGCCCCCTTTGCGGGTTTTAGCCGTGTGCTGGGTGACCGCAGCTTTTGCCGCTACACGTTAGTGGTGTGTTCTATCTACTGTGCCTGGTTCGTTTATCTGACGCAGTCGCCATTCCTTTTCGTACAGGCAGGCTTGAGCGAGGCGCAAAGCGGTTGGCTGTATATGCCGCTTACCTTGGGCATCATCGGGGCTAACCTGTTGGCCCGGCGGCTGCTTGACCGCTTACCTTACGACCGGATCGTCGCGATCGGCATCACCTGCTTCGTACTAGGCGCCATGGCGTTTCTCCTGGCCTACGCCATGGGGTGGCGCAGCGTTACGGCCGTGGTGCTGCCTATGTGCCTGGTCAGCCTGGCCAATGGGTCATCGCTTTCACTGGCGATCTCAGGTGCTATCGCCAGTGAACATGGGCATGCAGCCACCGCTTCGGGGTTGGTGGGGTTTTGCCAGATTGGCAGCGCAGCCGTTGTGGCGATGGGTGTGAGCGCGGTATTAGGCACAGGTTTCGGTGTGCTCGCTGGGGCGGTGACGGTGTTGAGCTGTTTGGCATTGTTTGCTTGCATGCCGTCGCTCTATCCCAAGCAACCGGCGCAGCCAGGGTAGCGCTCGGGCGGGCCTGCACGCTTAATGCTGGCCCAGCGCTTCGCCCAATTGCGCGTCGTCCAGCAAAGCCTTGGCCATCGCGCAGAGGTAGTGCGAAGCCCAGATCAAGTGCTGTTTGTTTTCCATCAGGCCGTCAAGGGTCATGTCCCGAGCGTAACCCATCAGCTCCGAAGCCTGCTCGCGGGCCATCTCACAGGGTATACCGGGCTCGATACGAAAGAGAGGGCTTGTTTGGTCGGTGCCCTGATAGAAGGTGGTTTGGCCAACGGTGAACTTGGTTTCTTCTCCAGACATCTTCGTTTTCCCCACGAGGGTGCGGTGCTTGGGCGAGCCACATCGCCGGCGAACCAGCACCCAGTGGGGGGGAGCAGACGGTTCGCCATACGAGCGGGTTTTTCAACAGCTACGGGTCAATGGCAGATCGGATGCTTCGGACGCACTTGGACATGCGCTACCGCAGACTCGAGCAGAGCTTTCAGCGTTTCGAGCTCATGCAGAGACGTCAGCATCAGGACCGAAGAGGGCGACCTGAAACCCAATGACAAGGCCTGTTGCACCACTGCGGCTGCGCATGTGGCGTACTCGGAGGCTTGGATCAGAATGTCTTCGAGGCAGGCATTTTGGAGAGGGGGATCGGGGACGATCTTGAGCATGGTTCAACTCCAACGTAGGAAGTGGAGCCGCCTCACTGTTGCTGTCAAACAATAGGGTGGCAGCTGTACGCGGGTTGACAGACCGAGACGTTGGCACTCGGCGCACCACAGGGGTGCCCACACGTACAGCCACCATAGAAAGTGTGCACCTGAAGGCAACGTCAGCGATCTGTCAAAACCGGTCGCTGAATTGGCAGCGACCTGGCGAGACTAGAATCCGCGTCGCTCATGTGCAACGAAAAATGGGGGCTGAGAGTATCTTTGGGAAATGACCTACAGGGAAGGGCTTAAATCTGATTTTTTCGCAATGCGCTCGCTGCACCCGTCACCGCCGCGGTG
Source organism: Pseudomonas sp. SGAir0191 (assembly GCF_002812565.2). Taxonomy (NCBI): domain Bacteria; kingdom Pseudomonadati; phylum Pseudomonadota; class Gammaproteobacteria; order Pseudomonadales; family Pseudomonadaceae; genus Pseudomonas; species Pseudomonas sp. SGAir0191. Next base: position 2,693,890 of record NZ_CP025035.2, on the reverse strand, counting down.
CCTTCGACGATTGAATGCGCACCTGTCTGGCAGGTACACCTGTGTGCACAGTATCGATACGTAGCCATTGGATAACAGGGATTTGAAGTCGACTGCTCAGTCCATCTGAGAGTGAGGCGTTCTCCACGACGGTGACCGTCGAGCAGCGCATCTCAAAGCCGGTGGGTCCCCAGGCAGGAGGTGCCGGTGGCTCATCCAGGGCTGCCTGGAAGCCCTGGATGTCGCAGTCACTATGTCCGACGGGGGCTGTGCCCCCGCCACCCCTCAGAAGCGAACCGTGATGCCCGCATTGACCGAATGGAACCGTGTATCAGAGCCAAACTGCCCTTGATACGACAGCCCTACATCAGTCTGACGGTTCAGCTGTACCTTAGCCCCCACTTCGGTGAGTGCCACGTTTCGCGTCTGCGCAATCCCTTGCACCTCAAAGTTAGGTCCACCGGCAAACGCCTGCTCATTGCGTGGGTCCAGGTCGCCGTAGGCCCGGCGCCAGCCCAGCGAGCCGAACAGCTGCGTATCGTGATTGGCCACACGTGTGTGGGTCGAAGCCCGCATGCCGACCGTGGAGAACCAGGTGTCCTGTTTCTCGCTCGATACGTTCAGCGCCGCTGCGCCGCCCTTTTCGCGGAAACGGTCGGCGTCGTAGTTCACGTAGGACACCCCTACGAACGGCTCCAACGCCACCGCGCCCAGGCCGATGCGGTAGGCCGCCTCGCCACTGGCTTGCAGCGTATTGGCGTCGCGCTTGCCCTTGAGGTGGTCGCTGTAACCGGCAAACGCCACGTTGCGGCTGCTGTCGAGCTTGTGCCAGGTGTAGCCCACATCTGCACTCAGGCGCAGCGCGTCGATCTGGGCGCCGGTGTACAGGCCCAGGTGATAGTTGTCGCTGTGGCCCTTGGCATCGCGGTCATCGGCATCGAACTTGGAGCGGCTGTAACCGCCGTACACGCCGGCACGCCAGTCCTGGGTAATGCTGCCGTCCGCGCCGATCAGTACACCGCCGGTGCGTTGGTGCAGGCCGCTGGCGCCGCTGTTGCCATCGAGCTTCGACCAGTTGCCGAACACTTGCGCCCACGCGCCGCCTTGCGCCTCGGGGGTGGCCGGCATCAGGTTCGATGCCCCTGGCGGCATGCGCACGGTGTTAGTGTCCAGCAGGCCGCGTACGCGGGTGCCGAGCACGCCCGACACGACTTGACTGTTGGCAATCAGCGCGGTGCCCGTGCTGCTGTGGTAGTCACCGGACAGTTGGTCGATGGCGTTGCGGGCATTGGCTGCATCCAGTACCAGCAAGTTGTTGTACAGGCGCAGCGGATCGCCGCTCTGTTGCAATGCACTCAGGGCGCCCGCCGTATTCCACTGGTTCTGTGTGAGCGCCACAGTCTGGAAGATGCCCGGGGTGCCTGTGGTTGGCGGTTGCACCGGCGGCTGAACGGGGGGCTGTACCGGTGGTTCTACTGGGGGCTCGACCGGCGGCTGTACCGGGGGCTCGACAGGCGGTTCAACAGGCGGCTGCACCGGCGGTTCAACAGGCGGCTCGACCGGCGGCTGTACGGGCGGTTCGACCGGGGGCTCTACAGGCGGCTGTACCGGCGGCTCCACGGGAGGCTCTACAGGCGGCTCCACGGGTGGTTCAACAGGCGGTGTAGTACCTTTCTGCGCAATGGTCAGGTTCAGTTCATTGGCGGTGCGCTGCAGGCTGACATTGAGAAATGCCGAGTTGGTAAACGCTTGCGCATACGCGGTACCTGCCGCTGCGCCCTCAACCACGCCGCCCTGTGCAGCCAGCAGGGTGTAGGTTTGCCCAGTCTGGTAGCTTTGAGCGTTGTTGAGGGTGGTCACGTCCACACGCGTACCGCGCAAGGTGGCGCTGCCGCTCACGTTGACGCGGTCGGAGCCGCCATTGCCAGCAATATCGGCGGCGTACCTGGAGCCTTCTGCCATGTCCAGGTCGCCCTTGATGTTCAAGGTGCCCAGTGCCGATTCACCTGGCGACAGCGTACCGCCCGAGGCCACTTGCGTGCTCCCGACCTGTCCGTTGCCCGCCAGCACGCCACCGGCCAATACTTGGGCACGGTTGCTGTAGTTGCCTGAAGCGTCGGTATGCCCAACGGTGCCGTTGACCACCAAGGTGCCGTTGCCCACGCTCAGCAATGATGTGCCTCGTGGGTTGGTCTGGTCCACGTCGCCGCCCAGTACCAGCCGCCCACCACGTACCACCGTGCTCCCCGAAAGGCCGGTCAGGTCGCCGCCCAAGGTGGTGTCGCCGCTGAACGCGTACACACGGCCAGCGCCACTGATGCGGTTGTTCACTTGCAGGTTGCTGTCGGTATGGTTGAACGCCAGTGCACCGCTGCCAGCGCCAAAGCGAATGGCGGTTTGCGGGTCGAGGCGGCCCGCCGCCTGGGCGGTACCGGCGCTGATGGCATCGATGTCGGTACGCGCATCGTCCCGCACGACGGCGCCACCGATGCTGAGCGTGCCACGGGCGGCGGAGTTGATGCTGGTCAGCTCGCTGATATCGATCCCGTCGGTGCTGCTCAGCTCGGCGCCGTTGGACAGGGTCAGGATGGTGCTGGAAGTCGTGGTGCCCAGTGTCATGGCACGCGTGGCCAGGCGGGTGCCTTCACCAGAGACATTGACCTGGGTGTTGCGGCTGACGTTGGCCGACCCCAGCGCCATGGAGTCGCTGGTCAACACGGCGCCGTCGCTCAGGCTCAGGTCGTTGCGGTTTCTGAAGGTGCCGGTGTTGTCCCAGCGCGTGCCAGCGCCCGACAGTTCGCTGATCGAGTTGATGGCCACACGCTCACTGACCAGTTGCCCGCCATCCTTGAGGTTGATGCGCGAGTCGTACAGGAACACGCCACCGGAGGTGACGTTGACCGTGTCCACTTTCGAGCCCTGGCCGCTGACCAGCAGGTTGGCCCGGGACAGTGCGTTGCCGGCATTGCCATTGTCGCTCAACTGCAGGTCCCGGACCGACACCTGCCCGCCGCCAAGCACGTTGAGAGTGCCTTGCCCGGCGCCACCGATCACGATGGTGTTGCCCAGCACCGCGCCGGTGCGTGGCACGTTCCAACGTGTACCAGGGCCCTGTACGACGACCGTGGCCATGGCCGTACTGGCAGCGTCGTTGGTGGACGATCCACCGATCCGGCCGCCGAAGCTGGTGACCTGGGCGCCATTGTTGAGGGTAAGGGTGGACGGCGTGCCGTTGCTGGGGCGCAGCACCACAGCGCCATCGATGCCTCGGTCGCTGCTGAACGTGTCCTGACCGCTGTCGAGCACGTAGTCGGCTGCGTACGCGCCGGGGGCCATGGCGAGCGTAATCGCGAAGGTGAGAGGGGATAACTTGAATAAGGGGTTCATAACGGCTCCGGAGACTCCATGAGATGCCACCAGCGTGGCCACCGCGCCCCAAGGGCTTGGCGTTCCTGTGTACGGCGGTAAACAGGGGGAGTATCGGGAGCGACCCAAGACGGTGAAATAGTACGGATGTGCTAGTTAGGCGCCCAATGTGACGCACGCCACACTCCGCGGTAACGGATGGCCGATTCGCCACGTCCAAAGGCTGTTACGCCAATGATGGCCTTATGATTATGCTTTTTGGCGCTCAGCTGGCCGGGTCTTGCCCTAGCACCTTGCTCAGCGCCAGGCGGGCATCTTCGAGCTGCACCAGGGAGGCATGCCGGGCGCCGAGGGCGTCGCCGTTCTGGATAGCCGTCAAAATGGCTTTGTGCCGGGGGAGGGCGAGCTCATCGAAATTCGGACGCTGGTTGGAAAAGCGCACCGATTCGCGCAACGCCATCGACAGCATGTTGCACAGGTAGGCGAGCAGGTCATTGTGGGTGGCATCGGCGATACGGGCGTGAAAGTCCAGGTCTGGCTGCAGCCGCTCATCTGGCGTGCGCGCCGCTTCCATTCGCTGGTAGGCCTCGCCGATCGACGCCACGTCCTCTGGCGTGGCACTGGTGGCGGCCAGGGCAGCAGCAGCAGGCTCTATGACCCAGCGTACGCTGGACAGGGTATTGAAGAACTCCTGTTGCGGCGTTGCCTGCATCAGCCAGTGCAGCACATCGGGGTCGAGCATGTGCCAGGCATGGCGCGGCCTGACCAGGGTGCCGACCCGGGGGCGCGCTTCGACCAGACCCTTGGCCGTCAGGGCACGCATGGCCTCACGAAACACCGGCCGACTGATCGCGTAGCTTTCGCACAGGCTTGCCTCGGACGGCAGCTTCTGCCCAGGGGCGAGTTGACCGGACACGATCTGCAGGCCCAGGTCCTGGACTAAGGTCGCGTGCATGCTCTTGCGCGTTGAGGGCTGGCGGTAATTCATGAGGGGTGTGCGAGGTCCTTCTGGCGGGGGCTCGCATCATAGCACTGATGGATGCAGGGCTGTTTTGCAGCGCCTTGATGGCGGACAGAGGGGGGCTGGCGGGCCTCGGCACTCTAGCGGGCGCGGAGCTGTCGGTGCATAGACAGCTCCACGGCGTTCAAGCGGCAAGCGGCATCAAGCGCCCTCGTGCCGTTCAGCCAGTCACGGTCCCGCTTAGGGTGATGTCCCCTGGGCTAGTGAGAGTGCTTGGGCACCGCCGCCCCGCGGCAGCCGACGAGAAAGTCGAAGTCGCAGCCCTCATCAGCCTGCATCACATGGTCCAGGTAGAGCTTGGCATACCCCCCGGTGATCAGCTGTGGCGGTGGCTGCAGATCCGCCAGGCGACCGGCCAGTTCCTGCTCGTCGATGTCCAGGTGCAAGCGGCCTTGCTGGCAGTCCAGTTCGATCCAGTCCCCCTCGCGTACCACGGCCAAAGGGCCACCTGCGGCTGCTTCCGGCGCAACGTGCAGCACCACGGTCCCATAGGCCGTGCCACTCATGCGCGCGTCGGAGATGCGCACCATGTCGGTTACACCCTGGGCAAGCAACTTGGCCGGCAGCCCCATGTTGCCCACCTCGGCCATGCCGGGATAACCCTTGGGCCCGCAATACTTCATCACCAGGATCGAGTTGGCGTCCACATCCAGGTCCGGGTCGTTGATGCGGGCCTTGTAGTCTTCGAAGTGCTCGAAGACCACGGCGCGCCCCCGATGCTGCATCAGCGCGGGGGTGGCCGCCGATGGCTTGAGCACTGCGCCCTTGGGCGCCAGGTTGCCCCGCAGGATACAGATACCGCCGTCGGCCACCAGCGGTTTGTCCAGCGGGCGGATGACTTCCTCATCGTAAAGTGGTGCGGTGTGGCAGTTGTCCCACAGGCTCTTGCCGTTTGCGGTCAGCGCAGTCGGGTTGGGCAACAAACCATGCTCACCCAGGCGCCGGATCACGGCCGGCAGACCGCCCGCGTAATAGAACTCCTCCATCAGGAAACGCCCCGAAGGTTGCAGGTCGACCAGCGTCGGCGTACCACGTCCCACCCGCGTCCAGTCCTCCAGTTGCAGGTCGACGCCAATGCGCCCGGCGATGGCCTTGAGGTGAATCACCGCGTTGGTCGAACCGCCAATGGCGGCGTTCACCCGGATGGCATTTTCGAAGGCTTCGCGGGTGAGGATTTTCGACAGTCGCAAGTCTTCGCGCACCATGTCGACGATGCGCATACCCGACAAGTGCGCCAACACGTAACGGCGTGCGTCCACGGCAGGGATGGCGGCATTGTGCGGCAGCGAGGTGCCCAGCGCCTCAGCCATGCAGGCCATGGTCGAAGCCGTACCCATGGTGTTGCAGGTGCCGGCTGAGCGCGACATGCCCGCCTCGGCGGAGAGGAATTCGTTCAGGTCGATGTGGCCGGCCTTATAGGCCTCATGCATCTGCCACACGATAGTGCCGGCGCCAATATCCTTGCCTTTGTGCTTGCCGTTGAGCATTGGCCCGCCGGTCACCACGATGGCCGGAACGTCGCAACTGGCAGCGCCCATCAGCAACGCAGGCGTGGTCTTGTCGCAACCGGTCAGCAGTACCACGGCATCGACCGGGTTCCCGCGAATGGCTTCTTCCACATCCATGCTCGCCAGATTGCGCGTGAGCATGGCCGTGGGGCGCAGGTTGGATTCGCCGCTGGAGAACACCGGGAATTCCACCGGGAAGCCGCCTGCTTCCAGCACGCCTTTCTTGACGTGCTCGGCGATCTTGCGGAAATGCGCGTTGCACGGGGTCAGCTCCGACCAGGTGTTGCAGATGCCGATAATCGGTTTGCCCTGGAACTCGTGGTCCGGAATGCCTTGGTTCTTCATCCAGCTGCGGTACATGAACCCGTTCTTGTCGGCGGTACCGAACCATTGGGCGGAGCGCAGCGACGGCTTGCTATCGGACATGATGGACACCTTATTAGTATTACTATTTATCGTTATGGCGCTCAATGTATCGCCAAAAAACCAACATGTGAAGGGTTGTTGTTTTAAATAGTAATACTATATGATCGATTTCCTAGGTCAGCGGTCTGCCAAAAAACCTCGGCCTGGTGTTGTACCCATTACAAGAACAATTGGAGACATCGCCATGATTCAGGAGCAGCGGCTCGTCCGCCTGATCACACTCAAGCTCATCCCTTTTCTGGTTCTGTTGTACCTGGTGGCTTATGTCGATCGCTCGGCGGTCGGCTTTGCCAAGCTGCACATGGGCGCCGACATTGGCCTGGGCGACGCGGCCTATGGCCTGGGCGCCGGGTTGTTCTTCATCGGCTATTTTCTGTTCGAAGTGCCGAGCAACCTGCTGCTGGACCGCTTTGGCGCACGCCGCTGGTTCGCTCGCATCTTGCTCACATGGGGCGCCATCACCGTTGGCATGGCATTCGTGACCGGGCCGAACGGCTTCTATGTGATGCGCTTTCTGCTAGGGGCAGCCGAGGCCGGTTTCTTCCCGGGGGTGCTGTACTACATCACCCAGTGGTACCCGGTGCGGCATCGCGGCAAAATCCTGGGCTTGTTCATCCTTTCCCAGCCGTTGGCGATGCTGGTTACAGGGCCGCTTTCCGGTGCATTGCTGGGCCTGGACGGCACCTATGGCCTGCACGGCTGGCAATGGCTGTTCATCTGCATCGGGACCCCTGCGGTGCTGTTGGCCTGGCCCACCCTACGCCTGTTGCCAGATGGCCCGGCCAAGGTGCGCTGGCTCAGCGACGCGCAACGCACCTGGTTGCAGGAGCAGCTGGCCAATGACCTGCGTGAATACGGCCAGACCCGCCACGGCAACCCGCTGCATGCACTCAAAGACAGCCGCGTGCTGCTGTTGGCGCTGTTCTACCTGCCCATGACCCTGAGCATCTACGGGCTTGGGTTGTGGCTGCCCACCTTGATCCACCAGTTCGGCGGCAGCGACCTAGTCACCGGTTTCGTGTCGGCGGTGCCCTACCTGTTCGGCATCATTGGTTTGCTGGTCGTGCCACGCAGCTCGGACCGCCTCAATGACCGTTACGGTCATCTGGGTCTGCTGTACGCCCTGGCCGCAGTCGGGCTGTTCCTCAGTGCCTGGTTGAGCGTGCCGGCCTTGCAACTGGCGGCGTTGTGCCTGGTGGCGTTCGCCTTGTTCTCGTGCACGGCGATCTTCTGGACCCTGCCAGGGCGGTTTTTCTCCGGGGCCAGCGCCGCGGCCGGCATCGCCCTGATCAACTCGATCGGCAACCTGGGCGGCTACCTGGGCCCATTTGGCATCGGCGCCCTGAAAGAACACACGGGGCACCTGTCGTCCGGGCTGTATTTCCTGGCCCTGGTCACCATGTTCGGGGTGCTGCTTACCGGAGTTGTCTACGCCCGCCTGGAGCGTCGACAGCGTGATGCATCCACCCAGGTGGCTGGCGCCTCCCGATAATTTTTCGCAACCGACAAGCGAGTACGACCATGCGACTGATCCAATTTGAAACCGCCACCGGCGAGCGCCATGTCGGCGTGGTGGAAGGTGACTATGTCTTGCGCGTGTGTGGCATCGACACCACCCGCGAGCTGGCCCTGCAGGCCATCGCCGCTGGCCTGACCCTGGCCGATCACGTGCAGGTAGTGGGCCTGGGCGAGCGTCACGATTACCAAACGCTGTTGGCCGAGGGCCGGGTGCTACCGCCGCTGGATCACCCCGATCCGGCCCATTGCCTGGTGACCGGCACTGGCCTGACCCATCTGGGTAGCGCCGCCACGCGCGACAAGATGCATCAGCAACAGGCCCAGGACGCCGTGACCGACAGCATGCGCATGTTCCAGTGGGGCATGGAAGGCGGCCGGCCACCAGCAGGGCAGGTGGGTGCACAACCGGAATGGTTCTACAAGGGCGATGGCGCCATCGTCGTGCGCCCTGGGGCAGACCTGCCGCTGCCGGCGTTTGCCGAGGATGCAGGCGAGGAGCCGGAGTTGGTCGGCCTGTACCTGATCGGCCCTGATGGCACGCCGTACCGCCTGGGCTACGCGCTGGGCAACGAGTTCTCCGACCATGTGATGGAGCGGCGTAACTACCTTTATCTGGCCCACTCGAAGCTGCGCGCCTGCAGTTTCGGACCGGAGCTGCGGCTCGGTGCACTGCCGGCGCACCTCGAGGGCACCAGCCGCATCCTGCGTGATGGCCAACCGGTATGGAGCCAACCCTTCCTGTCGGGTGAGCAGAACATGTGCCATAGCTTCGAGAACCTGGAGTTCCATCACTTCAAATACGACCAGTTCCTGCGACCTGGCGATATTCATGTGCACTACTTCGGCACTGCGACGCTGTCGTTCGCCGACGGCATCCAGGCGCAGCCTGGCGATACCTTCGAAATCAGCCTGCCAGCCTTCGGCGAGCCGCTGCGCAACGGCATTGCGCCAGCAGCGAAGCAGGTGCAGCCAGGGAGCGTGAAAAGCCTGTAAGCCCACCTCTGGCCGTCAGGGCACGTGCCCCGTGCCCTGGGCAGCGGTCAGGTGCGGCAACTTCAATCTCTTAATTCAGGAGTCCATCATGACTGGAAGCAATTTCATTGGCGGCCAACGCAGCGCCGCTGGCAGCGTGCATCTGCAAAGCTTCGATGCCTGCACGGGGGAGGCCCTGCCGGTCACCTTCAGCCAGGCAACCCCCGAAGAAGTGGACGCCGCAGCCCAGGCCGCCGAAGCCGCCTTCCCCGCATACAGTGCCTTGGCACCTGAGCGCCGCGCGCAGTTTCTAGACGCTATCGCCGATCAGCTCGATGCATTGGACGATACCTTCATCGCCACCGTCTGCCGAGAAACTGCCCTGCCAGCGGGGCGTATCCAGGGCGAGCGTGCCCGCACCAGCAACCAGATGCGCCAATTCGCCAAGGTGCTGCGGCGCGGCGACTTTATGGGCGCCCGCATCGATCGCGCGCAACCCCAGCGCCAGCCGCTGCCACGGCCTGACCTGCGTCAATACCGCACCGGCCTGGGCCCGGTGGCGGTGTTCGGCGCCAGCAATTTCCCCTTGGCCTTCTCCACGGCCGGTGGCGACACCGCCGCTGCGCTGGCGGCAGGGTGCCCGGTGGTGATCAAGGCGCACAGCGGGCACATGGCTACGGCCGAGTGGGTGGGTGAAGCCATCGAACGGGCCGCTGTAGCGACCGGCATGCCCGCTGGCGTGTTCAACATGATCTACGGCGCGGGGGTAGGTGAAGCCTTGGTGCGTCATCCGATGATTCAAGCCGTGGGCTTTACGGGCTCGCTCAAAGGTGGACGGGCCCTGGGCGACATGGCGGCCGCTCGCGCGCAGCCGATTCCGGTGTTTGCCGAAATGAGCAGCATCAACCCGGTGCTGGTGCTGCCAGGTGCGCTGCAAGCGCGAGGCCCGCAGATTGCCCGGGATCTGGCCAATTCGGTGGTGATGGGGTGTGGTCAGTTTTGCACCAACCCGGGGCTGGTCATCGGTATCGCTGGCCAAGCCTTCAGCGACTTCCTGGCGCAGTTAGGCGCGCACCTGGCTGACCAGCCTGGCCAGACCATGCTCAATGCCGGAACCCTGCGCAGCTATTGTGCCGGCGTGCAGCGCCTGCACCAGCACCCAGAGATACGCCACCTGGCCGGGTCCGAACAGGGAGGTAACCAAGCCCAGCCCCAGCTGTTCATGGCGCAGGCGAGCCTGTTGTTGCAGGGCGATGAAGTCCTTCAGGAAGAAGTCTTCGGGCCTACCACGGTCGCCATCGAAGTGGCTGACGAAGCCGAACTGCGTCGGGCTCTCGAGGCGTTGCAGGGGCAACTGACGGCCACGCTGATTGCTGAGCCTGAAGACTTCCAGCGCTTCGCCGCGCTGGTACCGGTGTTGCAACGCAAGGCCGGGCGCCTGCTGGTCAACGGCTACCCGACGGGTGTCGAGGTCTGCGAGGCAATGGTGCACGGCGGGCCTTATCCCGCCACATCCGATGCGCGCGGTACGTCCGTAGGCACCCTGGCTATCGATCGCTTTTTGCGGCCGGTCTGCTTCCAGGACTATCCCGACGCGCTGCTGCCCGACGCCCTCAAAGACGCCAACCCGCTGGGCCTGCTGCGCCTGATCGACGGCCAGCATAGCCGCGAGGCGCTTGTATGACGGCTTGACGGTTCTGGCACCGGAGCACGTGCCGCCTGGTGAGGGTCAGGCGGCTGTCAGCGGTGGAAGTCCCAAGTGATCACTGAAGACTGCTGAGTGTCAGGCAGTGAATGAGGCTCTTGACCGATTTGGGAGCTATCGAGCGTCCAGGCCTGCCTAGAGGCTTTGACAAAGCGCAGTACCTGGATGGCTAGATCCACAGATCATTGGGCGCCGTTCGCTCACCACCCTCATGGCCAGTGTTCAGGACCCCACATGGCTCGATCATCAGCAGTTTGGCCTCGCCCTCGGCTGCCGTGCGATGCTGTACACCCCGGGGTACCACGAACAACTCGCCAGGCGCTACATGGACGCTGCGTTGCGGCAGATCGATGCGCAGCGTGCCTTCGAGCACCAGAAAGGCTTCATCGGTTTCCGGGTGCGCATGCCAGATGAATTCCCCCTCGATACGCACGACCTTGAACTGGTAGTCGTTCATCTGTGCAACAACCCTGGGGCTCCACTGACTGTCGATCATCGACGCCTTCTGGTTCAGGTTCACAGGGTGCGGCTGGATGTGCTGATTGGATTCGAACATGGTGGTTACTCCTGATTGGAGCACGCAGCCTATTGCAGCTCGGTGTCTGCAGGCTTGTACGATCCTGCACGTTGCTGGCCTGGCTGCAGGCGTTCGAGCCAGCGTAGCGGCGGCACCCCATAACTGCGGGTGAAGTGTCGGGTCATGTGGCTCTGATCATGAAAGCCTGCCGCCAGGGCTGCGTCGACCAGGGTGAAGCCATCGAGCAACAGCCGTCGCACATTGTCCAGTCGCCGGAGGGTGACGAAGCGATAGGGGCTGGTGCCGTACAAAGCCCGGAAGTCCCTGGACAGGCTCCATTGCTCACGGCCGCTGGCGCGTTCGAGCATCTCCAGGGTAATGTCCAGATGGAGGTGCTCCAGAATGAACGCCTTGGCGCGCTCGGCGGACCGGTAGTCCAGGCGCTTGCGCCCGCGTGGTTTGCCCGCGACAGCGCGCAACGCCATGGCCAGGTCGTAGACAGCGTCTTGCTCCTCCAGCCTTTCCAGAGGGTGGTCCACGGCCTGAACGAACGTTTCGCTGGCGTGGAAAAGGCGCGGGTCACTGGAGAGCCCACCGGGCACGAACGGTAACGGCTGGCCGCCCAATGCGGCCTGAATCAGCGCAGGGTCGATGTAGGCCATGCGGTAACGGAAACCCGTCTCGGTGCCGGCCATGCCGTCGTGCAACTCATCGGGGTGCAGCACCAGCGTGTTGCCCGGCGTGCCGTGGCGCAACGCGCCTTTGTAATGAAAACTCTGAACCCCGGCCAAGGTACGGCCGATGGAGTAGGTGTCGTGCCGATGGGGATCATAGCCATGGCTACCGAACCACGCCTCGATCCGCTCGATGGCGCCAGGCTGCGTGCTGCGGATGACCCAGTCGGAAACCGGGGGCATGCTGGGCGAACGTTTCATGGCACTGGCCCCGGCGGTTCACGGAAAGGAAAGACAACGCGCTATCATAGGCCCCATTCCTCCTCACCAGAACCCACCATGAACCGTCAGAAGAAAATCAAGCAACTGCTCAAGGCGCACGCCAAGAAGGCCAGCGCCAAGCTGGCGCCGCGCAGCACCAAACCCAAGTACATCAGCAAGGCCGATCGCGAGAAGCTGGCGCTGCAAACGGCCGCAGACGGCGCAGTGCAACCCGAACCTCAGGCCTGAGCCTCAGGCTTCTGACGGGGTTTGTTCCTGCTTGTAGATCTTGAAGCCGCGCGCTTGGTAATTGCCCAGCGCGGCAGGGTGATCCAGGGTGCAGGTATGCACCCATACACGCTGCGTACCGGGCCACGCCCAGGCGCAACGCACCGCCTGGCTCAACAGCGGGCCGCCAAAGCCTGCGCCCAGAAACTGCGGGGCCAAGCCGAAGTAACGGATTTCGGCGTTATGCCCGTCAGGGCGATACAGTTCGTAATACCCGGCGATGGCGCCCCGGTGGTAAGCCACCCAGGTGCGGTGAGCTTCCTGCTCGACCTGCGCCTGCCACTGCGCCTCGCTCCACGCGTCCAGGTCACCCCAGGACCAGGGCGTGCCGACCAACGCGTAGAGAAAGCGGTTGAAGGCCGGTTGTGGCACCTCGCATTCGACGATGTGCAAATCCGGGCGCTGGGGTTTTTCCACCAGTTGCTCTGGCGAGGTCATTTCTAGGTAGTACGTGGTGCAGGGGGATTGCATCGTCATCTCGCGTCGTCCGTTGAACAGCTTGCCAGCATGCCTGTGGCGTAACGCCTTTGCCACCTACGCATAGGGTCACGACGGGCATGGTGCGTTGGTAAGCCTTTGACTGTCGTTGGCGCAACCGCTGGTTTGATAGGGAACGCCGCCGAAAGCTTCCGATTGAACGTTTCAGCGCGCAGGTACGTCGGTATTTCTAGTCTTTTGCTACGGAGGTTTCCATGAAATATCGCGCACTCGGCAACACCGGCCTGCTGGTTTCGGAGCTGGTCATTGGCACCGTACCTTTTGGCGGGCGAGGCTCGTTCGAGAAGACCGGCAGCGTCGATGTGGACCTGGCCAAGCGCATGTTCGCGGCGGCGTTCGACGCCGGGGTCAACCTGGTCGATACCGCCGACCTGTATTCACATGGGTTGGCTGAGGAAATTGTCGGCAAGGCCCTGGGCGAGCGTCGCCACTCGATCATCCTGGCCAGCAAGGCGCGCAGCCCGATGAGCGACAACCCCAATGACAGCGGCGCTTCGCGCTACCATCTGATTCGCGCGTGCGAGGCCAGCTTGAAGCGCCTGGGTACCGACCATATCGACCTGTACCAAATCCACAACTGGGACGGCGTCACGCCAGTGGAGGAGACCCTGGCAGCACTGGATCACCTGGTGCAAAGCGGCAAGATTCGCTACTTCGGTACGTCCAACTACACCGCCTGGCAAATGATGAAGACCCTGGGCAGCGCGCAATTGAACGGCTGGCAACAGCCCGTTTCCCAGCAGATCTACTACACGCCCGAATCGCGCGAGGCCGAGTACGAGTTGCTGCCGATGGCGATTGACCAGGGCTTTGCCACGCTGGTCTGGGGGCCGTTGGGTGAAGGGCTGTTGACTGGCAAGGTCCGTCGTGGCCAGCAGACGCCCAAGGGCACTCGTCAGGGCAACGACTGGCCGGAACCCTATGTGCATGATCGTGAGCGCGCCTACGACATCATCGAGACCTTGATCGCGGTTGGCGAACGCCACGGTTGCTCGCCTTCACGCGTCTGCCTGGCCTGGCTCAAGGATCGCCCGGGCATTACCAGCGTGATTACCGCTGGCCGCACCCTCGATCAGCTGCAGGACAATTTGCAGGCGGCAGACCTGTTGTTGACGCAAGAGGACCTGAAGCAGATCGAACAGGCCACCCGCATCGCGCCGCAGTATCCCTACTGGCACCGCATTGCCGCCGGCATGGACCGCATCGATCCGGCTGAAGCGCCGTTCATCGAGCTGTACCGAGAGACCATGAAGTAACACCTGCGCCGCCTGATACCAGGTCGTCTTGCCCGCCTGGCGAGACGATCTTGGTGGTGGTGTGAATTATTTCCTGTCTAGCCGGTCAGGTAATGAGTTCCCAACCTAGACCGAGGTGCTCATGCACGCCTTCACTGTTCGCTACTCGCTCAATGGCAATTCGACAGAACATACCTTCGAGTTAGACCAGCGTGGCCTGGCCCTGCACGAAGCGGCGTTGCACCTGATCGTGCTGCATTTCGGCGACGGCGAGAACAGCCTGGTGATGCCCGCAGCCGATGCCACGCCCGATGAAATCCTGGCGCAAGCCCAGGTGCTGGGGTTGACGGATATCGTGGTGGTCTAGGTTGCTCGCTGGCGGACGCTAGGTGGCACTGTCTTGCGCCGCCTTCGCAGGCTAGCGAGTCTCGCGTAGGAGCGGTCTTGTACCGCGATGGGCTGCGCAGCAGCCCCAGGATTTCGGCGCCGCAACTTAGATTGCCGGGGCCGCTGCGCGGCCCATCGCGGTACAAGACCGCTCCTACCGGAAATCGGCTAGCCTTCAGAAGCGGCACCAGGCAGCCGCTTACACTCCTCACCACATCCTTCTCAAGGCTTGCCGTTGCGACGACGAGGCCGTCTTCTACAGCCACCCATACAACCCGCCTGCCCAGCAATGCAGCCACCGCTTGGGGTGTGAAGGAACGCGCCACGCGCGCCAGTGTGGCGGCGTCATAGTCAGCTGCGTTGCTGTGGCGCAGGGCAGCCAGGATCACCCGGCTGATGCCTTCTGCGTCCAGGACGGTCGCCGCTCTGATCACACTTGCCATCATCCTTGTCTCCCTCGATTGCGACGGACGGGCTTCAACCCGATCGAACGCCTGCGCCGACCCTGTTCTCGAAAGCATGTAAGCCTCATCCATTCTTTCGAGGTACGCGGCAATGAACAGAGACCCCATGGCACAGGACGACGCTGACGAGGATATGCCCGTCTCACCGGACCCGTCGGTAAACCCCGACAACCCGACCATACCCGATCCGGACGATGATCCGCTTATGAACGAAGAGGAGGGTGGTGACTGGGAGGATACCGAGCAGCCGCCCATGGATGTGAATACGCCCCGAGAATAACAGGCGTTGTTCAGTTTTCAGCCATTCCTCGCCGCCTTGGCTAAGGTGCCGGCGGCGACAGCTCTGACCAGACTCATGCTATTTCAGCGCCTCAATCAGGAGAATGCGTATGCCAATCGATAACAATGGTCCTGCAGCACCCTACCCAGGCCCGGCTCAGAACACCCCGGACACCGGTGAGGGTCATGGTTCAGGCCTTGAACAGGCCCCTTCGGAACCCAAGCAAGGCGCCGCCCAGGCAGGCGGCGAGCGCCCCGAGGACTGGAACCCACCCCCCGGAAACCCCGGCTCCGACCAGGACAGCCAGGTGCCACGCGACAACGGTACCGCACGCACCCATGAAGACCCTGGCGCTGGCGATGCAGCGCTCGAGGAAGACATGAAGGACGTGCAAGCCAACAACTCTGTTTCGCAAGAACATCCGTGATACTGGCTTGAACCCGAGGCGCTGGGGCTGTCCACAGCGCCTTTGGGCAACGCTAGCGGCCGCGCAGCAAGCCTGCCAGCACTACCGTCAACGCAACCGCCGTCCCCATGGCCAGCACGATGGTCGGCATGACCCCCAGCGCTTTCATCAGCCCCGACAACATCAGGTAGAACGCCAATACACCCACTGCGCCAATGGCATTGCCGCGCACCATGGCCGCCATGCCCGCGCGCCCATTCTGCACATGGGCAAACACCATCAACGGCCAGGCGATGACGGGGATCGGCGCGAGCATGCCGCTCGTCTGGGGTCCAAGCCAGGCGGCTAGGTGCGTGGTGATCATCAGCAACGCCGTTGCCGAGACCATGCGCAAGGGAATTTCCCAGTAACGATGCCGTACACGTGCCAGGGTTTCAGGCTTGGGCTCGCGCCCGCTGGCGATAATCAGCAGTACGATCAGCCCCAGCGCCACCCCTATCGACACGTACAAATGGCCCCAGTGCGTAAGCACATAGGCGACCAAGCCGTAGAAGACGATCGCCAGGCCCGCAGCAGCCCCGATGGCGAGCCTGCGTGTGGCATATAGATAGAACGCGTAGGTAGCGAGCACGGCTGCCAGCCCCCCGAGTGCACCAGGCACGGCGTTCAGGGCAAAGTCCGTCCCTTGCTCCAGGCTCAGGAAGGTCATCACCAGCCCCGAGGTAATGGGCATGCCCGCCAGCAGTCCCCCTAGCAGCCCGCCCCAGCGCCTGGACGCGAGAGAAATGGCCCACATCAGCAAAGGGGTAATGGCAAGTTTCAGGTAGAACAAGGTCATCGCGGCGCGTTCCGGCTCTCAAGACAGTGCCGACTTTACCCTGTTGAATGCCCGGGTGCCCGCCACTGATGCCTACCAAGGGATGTTTCGACCGTCCCAGCCCCAGAAGCTACCCGTAACGTTCGGTCCGAGACGCCCGATCAGTTCCACGATGCACTGCGCGGCAAACGTCGTCTCGAACAGTTTTCCCTCAGGCACATTGCCCTGGAACGGCCTTGATAGTTCTGTGTCCGTGGTGCCCGGGTGCAGGGCCAGAACAGTCGCATTCGGGTTCAGGCGCTTGAGTTCGATACTGGCTGTGTGCAGCAACTGATTGAGCGCCGACTTGCTGGCCCGGTAGCTGTACCAACCCCCCAGACGGTTGTCGCTGATCGAACCCACACGCGCGGACAGTGCCGCGAAGGTTGCAGGTTGCTTGCGCAGCAGAGGCAGCAGGTGCTTGAGCAGCAGAATCGGGGCGAAGGCGTTGGTGGTGAAGCTGGCGTGCAAACTGGCAAGGTCCAACTGCGCCAGAGACTTTTCGGCCTTGGCGTTTTCCTGGTGCAGGATCCCCAAGGTACTGATGACAACGTGCAAGTGCGCACATCGCTCGCCGGCTTGCGCGGCCATGGCGGCCAGGCTGGCCTCCTCGCGCGCGTCGCAGTCCACTAGCAATATACGATTCGGATGAGCGTCGGCCAGCGCCCTCAATGCCGGATTCTGCGTGGCATGGCGCGATACAGCGATCAGCTGATCGACGTCTTCGCGCCTCGCCAGCGCGTTGCACAGCGCGAGCCCGATTCCACGGCTGGCCCCGCAGATCAGTACGCAGGCTTTATCGTCCAACCCTGGTATGAGACTCATGACAAGCACACTCTGGCCATCGTTTCGGTCATGGGTAGACCGCCTTAGTCATCCGAATTTCCATCGATATGAGGTTCAGCCGTCGGTATCCGGTTCGCCACCCCAAACGGCACGTGCACCATCGGCAAATCGCCCGCAGGCGAGTGCAGGTGGCTGCGCTGGTCATCAAAGAAGACGTGGGGCTTGAGAATCGACAAGACGCGCGGTTTCTCCATGCCACCGAGAAAGAAACACTCGTCGGGCGATACGCCCCAATCTTTTAGAGTTGTCACCACTCGCTCATGGGAAGGTGCATTGCGCGCCGTCACGATGGCGATACGCAGGATGCGCTTGTAGTGGGGGTCATCTTCGAGCTTGCGATCTTCGAGAGTGCGAATCAGCGACAGTTTGCGGTACAGGTCGGCCAGGGGACCAGGTGTATGGGGAACGCGCTGGTGTGCCTGCTCGTGGGCCTGGAACTCATCCAGGCTGTTGCCACGCTTGTAGACGCTTTCGGCTTCGTCGTCGGCGATCACGCCATCGAAGTCGAACGCCACGCGCAGCTCGGTATCGATTTCGTCATCGTAGATGCGTGTCGGCAGAACACGGCCTGCGGGGTAATTGGCGTCGATGGCTTTCTGTACGTCCTCTTCGTTAGCGCTTAGAAACAGCGATGCGTTGAACGCTGGTATGTACTCGTACGGTGATCGACCCGACATGAACGCGGCGCGGGTGATGTCCAGGCCGTAGTGGTTGATCGAGCGAAATACCCGCAGGCCTGTTTCTGGCGAATTACGCGATAGCAACACCACCTCGACGGGCAGCTGCTCGGGGAATGCCTGGTTGATACGCAAAAAACGACGGATAAACGGAAACGCCACGCCTTTGGGGAAAGGCTCATCCAGGTTCTGTTCCTGGTGCCGCCGGTACGCTTCGACGCCGTCCTGGGTGTAGATGTCGTCCGAGACGGTCAGGTCGAACAGCGCACTGGAGGCAACGCCAATCACCAGTTTCTGTTCGATGGAGTAAGGCATGGGAGACTCCCTAGGGCCCCGGCAGAGGCGAAAAGTCAGAGGGGAATATAATCGTTACGCGAAACGACAGGTTTGTGCGGCCCTTCGACCAGGTGCACGTACAACCCGTCTACGCAGTCGATCGCCAGGCAGTCGTCCACGCTCAGCACGGCATCGGTATGCGGCTTGAGCCAGCCGGTTTGCATGTGTTGCTTGCCCAATGCCTTGGCATCGGACTTGTTGCGGGCGCTGACCAGCACGTAGCGGTGCGCTTCGCCGAACACGCCGCGTTCGTAGCCGCCCAGGTTGATGAAGTACAGGCGCAGCGCACCACGTTTTGCCGGGTGGGGGTGCAACTCCACCCGCATGCCATCCACGCCGTCGACTTCCAGCCAGGCATCGATGTGCAGCCCCTGCTGGCTGCCGAACCATGCGTCGCGCAGTTGCGGATAGGCCTGTTGCAAGTTGGGTGCCTGGGCGAACACCATGTCGTGGACCTCGATCTTGGCCCCTGCGTGGCGTCCCCCCAGCATGACGATATAAAGCATGAGGTTTCCTTGATGAACCGGTCATCGCAGGGCGTCATTTTGCAGCATCCGCAGGCGGCTTCAAGCGCAGTGCTTGGCGCCTGAGCACAAGACGGCTAGTGTGGGCGAACCTTTGACTGCGAGATAGCAAGATGCGCACTCCTTTTCTGTTCCTGGCGATGCTCTGTGCACCCCTGGTGCAAGCCGCCGAGCACTGGACCTTGAATGACCAGTTCGACCAGGCGTTCACGTTGGACGACAAGACCCGCGTGGTCATGGTTGCGCGCAGTATGGCCACTGCACGGTTGGTCAACAATGCGGTCGAGCACACGCCAGAGGGCTATCTTGAAGCGCGGGGCGTAGTCTTTGTCGCGGACATCGAGAAGATGCCCAGCATGGTGGCAGCGGTGATGGTACCTGCCATGCGCTCGGCCAATTATCGGATCTTGCTGGATCGGGACGGGGAGGTGGCCAAGGGCTACGGCGGGGACCGCGAATCGGTGCAATGGCTGGAGGTTCAAGACGGCAAAGTGATGGCCGAGCAGCGGTACAGTGATTTGCCCAGTTTGAGGCAGGCGTTGGTGAAGATGGCTGGGCGGGTGGCGGGAGGGTGATACACGGGCATGAGGGTTGATGCACGACGTACAAGCGTCTGGATTGGGAGCGAGGGCACCTTTCTTACCGCACAAGGGTATTACCGCATCACGCTGAGAGCTCAGCGATATGTTGCAACGGACCGCGAAGCAATCCAGCATTCAGGCTTCCCAGCTCAAGTGTGTGACACCGCTCACCCAGACCTCGCACGGCCATTGTAGGAGCGGCCTTGTGCCGCGATGGGCCGCGCAGCGGCCCCGGCGATATGAGCTGCGGAGCTGAAATTCTGGGATTGCTGCGCAGCCTATCGCGGCCGGTCCGGCGCCCCGGCGATATGAGCTGCGGAGCTGAAATGCTGGGGCCGCTGCGCGGCCCATCGCGGCACAAGGCCGCTCCTACCCGGAAATCGGCTAGCCTCCATAAACGGCGCTAGGCCGTTTACCTCTGCATGGTCTAGGCCTGCGCTATCTCAGCCAATACCGGACCAAGGTAGATACCATCTTGACCCTCAAATCGCACTTGCGAGGTGAGGATCAAGACGGTATCTACACCGGTAAAGAGTAGCCTTCGAGGGATGTGCCACGATTCATCACGGGGCATAGCTAGATATTGATGCTTCCAATTAGAGAAAGGCTGAATTGAACAATAGCCTCCCAGGCTCCCTCAACCCGCCACCATGGCAAACCCCACACCAAACCGATTCCACGCATTGATCGTCGCGATAGCCAGCGTCAGATTCACCACCTCGGCTGGCTCGAAGTGCTCCAGCAATGCCTCATACTCCCCCTGCGGGGCGCCACAATCGGCCAGCCGGGTCAGGCTCTCAACCCAGGCCAGCGCCGCTCGCTCACGCCCCGTGAAGTAGGTCGTCTCCCGCCACACACACAACGTCTGCAGGCGCGCCTCGCGCTCGCCGGCCTTGCGCGCGTCGTTGGCATGCAGATTGACGCAGTATGCGCAGCCATTGATCTGCGACGCGCGTAAGCGCACCAGTTCAAGCAGATCGTGCTCAAGGCCCGTGCGGGTCAACGCCTGCTCCAGGGCTGCCATGGCCTTGTAGGCGTCAGGGGCTTGTTTCGACCAGTCGATGCGGTGTTGCATGGCGCTCTCCAGAAACGCTTTAGGGTGGCGTCACAATACCCTCGAGCACCGATACGTCCGATAGCCAATCCGCTCATCTTCGGGGAGGCCAATCCTGCCATTCGCATCCCCACTGACAGGCATCCAATCTCTTCATTTCTGCCACTGCCACCGACTCAGGATAATGACCCGTCCCATCCAAGGAGATCGAGCCATGCCAGAAGTCCGTTTCATGCGCGAGGCCCTCGAACTGGCACGCGCCAACATCGCAGCCGGAGGCCGGCCGTTCGGTGCCGTCCTGGTGTACCAAGGCCAGGTTGTGGCGCGCGGTATCAATGAGATACACCGCTCACAAGACCCGACCACCCATGCCGAGATGCAAGTCATCCGCCAGGCCAGCCAGGCGCTGGGGCGCGCCCGTCTTGACGGCGCCCAGGTGTATGCCAGCGGCCACCCATGCCCCATGTGCCTGGCGGCCATGCACCTGTGCGGTATCAGCCAGGCCTGGTTTGCCTATGACAACGACGAAGGCCAGCCTTACGGGCTGTCGACCGCTGACCTTTACGCGCAGATGACGCGTGCGCCCCAGCAGCAGTCATTGCCGCTGCGCGCCTTCAAGCCCGACGACGAAAGCGGGCTGTACGCTCAGTGGCAACAGGCCAACGATCAATGACAGTAGTCTGGAGAGCGATGCTGGTCGTGCTGCTGGCCTTGAACCTGCGCCCCATCCTGACCAGCATCGGCCCTTTGCTCGAGCCAATGCGCATCAGTACCGGCCTGGGTTATCAGCAAGCGGCATTGCTGACGGCGCTGCCGGTGTTGTGCATGGGGGCGGTTCCGTTACTGCACCCTTGGTCACGCCGATGGCTGAGCGAACATGCCGGCATGCTCGGTGGTTTGGCGGCCATCGCGCTGGCGTGCCTCTGGCGGTTGCAACTTCAAAGTGCCTGGGCACTGGTTGCCAGCGCCGTGCTCGCAGGCTTGGGCGTGGCGGTGGTGCAAGGCATGATGCCAGGGCTGGTCAATCGCTGGTTTCCAGGGCGCCTTGCTGGCGCAATGGGCCTGTACTCGGCTGCCTTGATGAGCGGCGGCGGGCTGGCTGCTGTGCTGGGCCCGCACCTGGCCGAGTATTCCGGGCAATGGCAAATGGGCCTAGAGGCCTGGGCCGCACCGGCGATGCTTGCCATGCTGGCATGGCTCATCCTGCGGCCACGCAACATACAGTCCCCAGTGTTCAAAGGAAACGGCGGGCACTGGTTTGGCCACCGACGGGCCTGGTTGCTGGCCGTGTACTTCGGTTTGATCAATGGCGGCTACACCAGCATGGTCGCCTGGCTGCCAGCGTTTTATCTGGAGCAGGGTGGCAGCGCACAGGGAGGCGCCGACCTGGTGGGGCTGATGACCATATTCCAGGTACTGGGCGCATTGGGCCTGCCGCTGCTGCTCAGGCGCTGGGTGGATCGGCGCCCAGGCCTTGCGCTGGCGCTGTCGATTCAGCTGGTGGGGTTCATGGGGTTACTGATGGCACCCACCGCCGCACCAGGGCTTTGGGTAGCGTTGATCGGGTTCGGGCTGGGCGCCTGTTTCAGCCAAAGCCTGACCCTGACCCTCGAACATCTTCCTACGCCAGCCGAAGCCGGCCGCCTGGCGGGTTTCGTCCAGGGTATCGGCTTCATCATCACCGGCTGTGTGCCGTACATCGTCGGGTGGCTGCGTGCGCTCGACGGTGATTTTCAAAGCGCGTGGACCGTGCTCACGGCCAGCGTGTTGACGATGCTGCTGGTGACGATAGCCTTCAGCCCACAGAGCTACGCGAAGGCCTTAGCTCGACCCGTCCCGGTCGATAACGTCGATGCCCTCAGCTGATTCGCCGCAGCGTATCGCGCAGTCGGTCGAGTGCTGGGTCGATGTCGAGCATTTCAATGGCACCAAAGCCCATCAACAGCCCCGGCCGCACTGGCGTTTCATTGAAGAACGGGGCGAGTGAGTAAATGCCCAGGTCGACCTTGCGTGCCTGTTCGACCAGGTGCTCCACGTCGAACCCCGTTTGCGCCAAGGCACTTAGATGAAACCCCGCCTCGGCGGGAATGGCCCTGAGCCAAGGGGCAAGGTCGTCGTCCAGACGCTGCAACACGCGATCGCGACGCGCGGTGTATATCTCATGGCAACGGCGGATGTGCCGGTTCAGATGCCCCTGTTCCACGAAGCGGGCCAGGGCCCACTGCAGCAGGGTCGGGCTGTGCCAGTCGCTCAATTGCTTGGCTACGCAACTGGCCTTGAGCACGGCTTCTGGCAAAACGGCATAACCCAGGCGCAACTCCGGGAGCAGGGTCTTGGAGAACGTGCCGACGTAAGCCACAAGGCCCTGGGTGTCCAGGCGTTGCAGCGCATCGGCCCTAGGCCCCAGATAGCGGAATTCGCAGTCGTAGTCGTCCTCGATGATCAGCGCACCCAACGCGGCTGCCCGGGCCAACAGCGCTCGCCGGCGTGTCTCGCCCATCGGCATGCCCAATGGGAACTGGTGCGAAGGCGTGACATAGATCAGCCGCGTGCCCTCGGCAATCTGGTCAACGCACAAACCTTCTTCATCCACCGGCACCCCCTGCAGCTGGGCGCCCAAGGCCAGGAACAACTGCCGTGCCGGCGGATACCCCGGGTCCTCCATGGCGACCTTGCAGCCAGGCTCCACCAGCACCCTGGCGATCAGGTCCAGGGCCTGCTGGGCGCCGTTGCACACCAGGATATCGTCAGCCGTGCAGTGCACGCCCCGGGCGTAGGCGATGTGGTGGGCGATGACCTCGCGCAGTTCCGCAAGGCCCTGGGCTGGGAAATGCCGCTGTAGATGATGCTGGCTTCGCCGCACGGCGTAGTTCAGGCAGCTGCGCCACAGGTCGAACGGGAATAGCGCCTTGCTCGCCACACCGCCGATGAAGTCATAACGCACCCCCGATTGCGCGTGACGTTGGCCCAGTACGGTGGCGCGGGATTGCCAGCGCCTGAGCGACGCATCGCCGGCAAGGGTCAAGGCGCTTGGCGGCGCGCTGCGCTTGGGTGCAAGCGCATTGATGAACGTACCCCGGCCGACTACCGCGCTCAGCAGGTTGTCCTGGGTAAGGCGTGCATAGGCGTCCGCGACGGTCTTGCGCGACACTCCCAATTGCTCGGCCAGCAAGCGGCTGGGCGGCAACTGGCTGCCAGCCGCCAGGTGACCGCATTCGATACCTGCGCGCAACTGCGCGTAGAGCTGGGCAGCCAAGCCTTTGCGGCCCTCCAGGCGAATATGCAGTTCCATGGAGCATTCCAAAGCAAGAGAGCGCTCAGGATAGCGGATTGCGTACGGCGAGGTGCCTGCTCACGCCGCAGCAAGACTGCTTACGCCCTGGCCATGCTCACCGTGATGTAGCCTTTGCCCGAGAGAATGATGCGGATGCGGGTTTCGTCGGCAGGGGCGCTACGGCAGCGCTTGATCTGAACCCCTTCCACGACGGCGGCCTTCATGTGATGGGTGATGGCCCGGCCCCGAGCATCGAAAAACGCTTCGCTGGCGAGCAGTTCGATTCGCTCGATCAGTTGCCTGGATGGCTCGTCGGTGACGCAGAAGAACATGACGCCAGAGAGATGAGGGTCCTGGTCTGGGTTGGCCAGGTCATGGGTGAGCAGTTCGCGCAGGTGGCTGCGCAGTTCGGCAAGAAGGTGCGGGTTGGCGAGCATGCGCACCGTCCTGTGTGGGGGCGACTGCGTCGATCATGTTTTTTGCTCTGCCAAGCGACAAGTAGGACGGTTCCTAGGTTGGCCGGTGAAAAATCCCAATCAAGTAAATGGGCGAAGATGAAGCTTACCCAGGACGAGATGCACAAGGCGGCAGGGGGTGCCTATCCCTCGTTCGCCCCGGCGCGCTCTTCTGCGTGCCTGAGCGCCTCTTCGACGATCTCCACCCAGTGCCGAGCCGCGGTGCGCCCTGCGCCATTCAAATGCACCTGGCAGCCGATGTTGGCGGTGGCTATCTCGTCCGGTTGCCCGCGTTCCAGAGCGTCCAGGCGGCTGTCGCGCAGCTGCCTGGACAACCCTGGCTGGGTCAGCGAATAGGTGCCTGCCGAGCCACAGCACAGGTGGGCATCGGTGACCGGAGTCAGGGTAAACCCCAGCCGGATCAATAGCGCTTCCACAGCGCCACCCAGTTTCAAGGCATGTTGCAGAGTGCACGGACAGTGAAACGCCAGGCGCCGTCCGGCGGGCACCGCCAGCTGCTCGATGGGCGCATCCCCCAGGACTTCCACCAAGTCACGGCACAGGCTGCTGACCCGCGCCGCCTTGGCTGCATAGGCCGGGTCAGCAGCCAACAGGTGAGCATACTCGCGCACGAACGCGGCGCAGCCGCTTGCTGGGATCACGATAGCCTCGACGCCCGCCTCAATGGCTGGCCACCAGGCATCGATGCGCCGCCGTGCGCGCTGCAAACCTTGCGCCTGGGCGTTGAGGTGGTAGTCCACTGCTCCACAGCAACCCTCGGCCGGTGCAGGGGTCACGCTGATACCGAGGCGATCGAGCAGGCGCGCCGCCGCAGCGTTGGTCGCCGGTGACAATGCCGGTTGCACACACCCCTCGAGCATCAGGACACGGCGCGGATGGCGCAGCGCCGGGCGCATCAGGCCAGCCGCCTTTTGCAAAGGCACCTTTTGCTGGACCTGCGCCGGTAGCCAGGGGCGCAGGGCTTGGCCAGTTCGCAGCAGGGCCTTGAAAACGGCGGGGCGCACCATCGCAAAGCGCAGGCCGTGACGTAACAGGCGCTGGCCCAGTGGTCGTGGCACCTGCTGCTCCACGACGGCCCGGCCAATGTCCAGCAGGTCGTGGTAACGCACACCCGACGGGCAAGTGGTTTCGCAGCTGCGGCACGACAGGCATCGGTCCAGATGAGATTGAGTACTGGTAGTGGCGGGCTGGCCTTCGAGCACCTGCTTGATCAGGTAGATGCGCCCGCGCGGGCCATCGAGCTCATCGCCAAGCAGCTGGTAGGTGGGGCAGGTCGCTGTGCAGAAGCCGCAATGTACGCACGCGCGCAGGATGCGTTCTGCCTCCTCGGCGCGCTCGAGTGTGCGTGCGCTGTCACTCAAGTTGGTCTGCATGGGCTGCCCTCAGAGGTCCGGGTACAGACGGCCAGGATTGAAGATGCGCTTGGGGTCCAGTTGGGCCTTGAGGCTCCGGTGGTAGCGCATCAGCGGCTCCGACAAGGGCGGGTAGGGGGCCTGGCCTGGGGTGAGGCACAGCGCGTGGCCACCCGCCTGTTCGGCGATGCGGTGAATGACATGGGCTGGGGCGTCTGTCCGCAGCCAGCGCTGGGCGCCTGCCCAGTCCAGCCATTGGGGTCCCGGCAGCTGCAGTTCCCCTGTTGCGAGGGGCAGCGACACACGCCACAAGGGCTCGCTGCCCTGGGTGAAGAATGCCAGGCGCTGCTCACGCAGTTGCGTCCAGAACTCGCCGTCCACGTACTCGCCCCCCAGGCGCCGGCGGGCCGACGCTACCGAACCCTCGCCACCTTCCAGGCGCACGAACACTGCTTGTCCATCGTGGCAGGCACCACTGAGCGGCAGTGGTTCCGAGCCCCAGCGCGTGAGCGTGGCCAAGGCCTGGCTCCGATCCATTCCAAGGCGCAGGCTTACGCAGTGCCGCGGCACGGGCAGGACTTTAAGCGACACCTCGGTCAGCACACCCAGGCAGCCGAAACTGCCTGCCAGCAACCGTGAAAGGTCATACCCGGCCACGTTTTTCATCACTTGGCCGCCGAAGCGCAGCACGCTGCCCTGGCCTGTGATGACCTGTGTGCCCAGCACGAAGTCACGGACCGATCCTGACCAGGGCCGCCTGGGCCCGGACAAGCCAGCCGCCACCATGCCGCCCAAGGTGGCACCCGGGCCCAGGTGCGGTGGCTCGCAAGCCAGCATCTGCCCCTTTTCCTGCAACGCCGCCTCGATGTCGCGCAACGGCGTACCGGCGCGAGCTGTCAGCACCAGCTCCGTGGGGTCGTAACTGACGATGCCGCGATGGCCGCGTGTATCGAGCACTTGCCCGTTGACGGCATGGCCGATCATGGCCTTGCTGCCACTGCCCTGGATGCGCAAGGGCGTACCGGCATCCAGCGCCTGGCGAACCTGCTCGAGCAACGCCTGGCTTGCATCCTGGTCCGTGCCCATCAAAACCGCTCCAGCGCAGGGAAGGGCAACTGCCCGTGGTGCACGTGCAGCGCACCGAATTCGGCGCAGCGGTGCAGCGTGGGAATGTTCTTGCCAGGGTTGAGCGAGCCCTGCGGGTCGAATGCAGCCTTGACGGCGTGAAACACCCGCAGCTCGTCATGGGTGAACTGGGCGCACATCTGGTTGATCTTCTCCCGGCCGACCCCATGCTCCCCGGTGATGCTCCCACCAACGGCCACGCACAGCTCCAGGATTTTTCCACCCAGGGACTCGGCCCGCTCCAACTCGCCAGGCCGGTTGGCGTCGAACAAGATCAGCGGGTGCATATTGCCGTCACCTGCATGGAACACATTGGCCACCCGCAGCCCATGTTCGCGCGCCATTTCACTAATCCGCACCAGCACGCGGGGCAGCTCACGCCGCGGAATCGTACCGTCCATGCAGTAGTAGTCCGGGGACAAGCGGCCGACGGCAGGGAAGGCGTTCTTGCGTCCTGCCCAGAACCGTGCACGCTGCGCCTCGTCACACGCCAGCCGCACCTCGCTGGCACCGGCCTGGGTGAACAGTGTGGCCACCCGTTCGCAGTCTTCGTGCACATCGGCCTCGACCCCGTCGAGTTCACACAAGAGGATGGCGGCTGCCTCCACTGGGTACCCGGCATGGATGAAGCCCTCGGCCGCCCGAATGGCCAGGTTATCCATCATTTCCAGCCCCCCGGGAATGATGCCGGCGGCAATGATGTGGGCAACGGACCGCGCGGCGTCCTCGACCCGGTCGAAGCTGGCCAGCAGGACCCGTGCCACGGGTGGCTTGGGTAGCAGCCGCACGGTCACCTCGGTGACGATCCCCAGCATGCCTTCGGAGCCGGTGAACAGTGCTAGAAGGTCGAACCCAGGGCTGTCGAGCGCATCGCTACCCAGGGTCAGCCGTTCACCTTTCACGGTAAACACCTCCAGTTTGAGGATGTTGTGAACGGTCAGACCGTACTTCAGGCAATGCACGCCGCCTGCGTTTTCAGCGACATTGCCGCCGATGGTGCAGGCGATCTGCGATGAAGGGTCGGGGGCGTAGTACAACCCGTAAGGGGCGGCGGCCTGGGAAATGGCCAAGTTGCGAACGCCCGGCTGGACCCGGGCGAAGCGGCCTTGGGGGCTGACTTCAAGAATACGATTGAGCCGCGCCATCACCAGCAACACGCCTTTGGCCAAGGGCATGGCACCGCCAGACAGCCCGGTCCCGGCGCCGCGCGCCACGACCGGTACGGTGAGCCGGTGGCAAACCTGCAGCACACTCTGCACCTGGTCTACGCGCTCGGGTAACACCACCAGCAGCGGCACCGTACGGTACGCCGCCAGACCGTCGCATTCATACGGCTTGAGGTCTTCTTCGCGGTGCAGCACCTGAAGGTCAGGCAGTGCATCGCGCAGGCACTGAATCAAAAGCTCGCGATCAACCGTCGGCAGCGCGCCGTCGACGTGTTCGTCATACAGCATCGTCATCTCACTTGGATGCGTTGTTCTTATAGGGTCATGACGAGTGTAGCCCCAGTCTGGACTTAGGGCTTGCGGGGCGGGCTACGACCGGCGCTGGCCACAACGAGGGCCAACGCCGGCGGCAGTCATTGCTGGGCGACCAGAGGGTCGTCCTGGGAGAGGATGGCGCGAGCGAGTTCTTCATCGTTGACTTGCAGGCCGGGGTGGTCCTTGCGTGCTTGCTGCAAGGCAGCTTCCACGTAGGCACCACGAATGGCACCACCGCTGGCGACGAACGCAGACAGCTCGTCACGGGCAGGAATGATGCGTTTGTCATCCTTGAACGTTGAGTACAGCGAAGCTGAGACACCGGCCGAAGTGGCAATGTCGCGGCCGTCGACGCGGGCCATGGCAGCGCCGGCAGGCAATAGAAGCAGCAGTGCGGGTACGAGGGCAAGTTGGCGCATGTCGTGTTCTCCAATAGGTGAAGCCCAGGGGATTACCACTATTGGTGAGAGGCTACGCATGCAGGTGGAGTTCCCTCACCGAAGCGTTAGCCGATGGTCTGCTCAGGCGGGGCAGGGTTGGGCGGGTCAACGGGCCTGGCCAGCATCGACGTCAGGCCTGGATTGACCGCATCGCCATCCGCGTGCTCTGCTCAGCGGCCTACCCCGACAGCCATCGAGGGCTGCACCATGTCCGAGTACACGCTGCATTGTTTCGCCGAATCCGGCAATGCCTACAAGGCTGCGCTGATGCTCGAACTGACCGGCCAGGACTGGCAGCCGGTGTTCGTGGACTTCTTCAATGGCCAGACCCGCGACCCGATGTGGCGCGACGAGGTGAACGAGCAGGGTGAGGTGCCGGTGCTGATGCATGGGGGCACCTGTTTGACCCAGTCGGCGTTGATCCTCGACTACTTGAGCGCACAAACAGGCCAGTTCGGCCCCCAGAGTGAAGAAGAGCGGCGTGAGATCTGGCGCTGGATGCTGTTCGACAACCACAAGTTCACCAGCTACTACGCGGCGCTGCGCTTTTTGTTGTGCCTGAAGCAGACGGGCGAAACCGAGGTGACGACGTTCTTGCGCGAGCGGGCCGCCGCGGCCTACCGCATCGTCGATGCGCACCTGGCCGGCACACCGTTCATGGTCGGCGCGCGGGTGACCATCGCCGACTTGTCGCTGGCCGGTTATGTGTTCATGCCCGAGGATACCGGCATGAACGTGCAGCAGTACACGCACATCGAAGCCTGGAAAGCGCGACTGCAGGCGTTACCGGGGTGGCAGCACCCCTACGATCTGATGCCCCGCGTTGCGCCCTGAACGCAAGGCCTGACCGCCTGCGGGCTTTGCTTTCAGCCGTGGGCAGGTGACTTGCCCGCCGAGCTGCCGGCGTATTCGGGCTTTAGATGACCTTGTTCGTCCAGCAGGTAGGCATCCATGACCTCGCGCACTACCGGGCCTGCCACCCGCCCACCGGCTTCGCCGTTTTCGATCATCACCGCCACGACCACGCTGGGGTGCTCGGCCGGGGCGAACCCGACGAACAAGGCGTTGTCACGGTGTCGTTCCAGGGTCTTGTTGCGGTTGTAGCGTTCCCCTTGCTTGATGGCCACCACCTGGGCCGTGCCGCTCTTGCCGGCAATGCGGTATTGCGCGCCGGCGGCGGCAGCGCGCGCGATGCCGCGCGGGTCGTGCATGACCATTTGCATACCCTGGCTCACCTGATCCCAGGCGCGTTTGTCGTGCAGCACGATATCGGGCATGGGGTTAGGGTCGATGGGCGCATCGCCACCGACGGTCATCGCCAGGTGCGGGCGATGCCATACGCCTTTGCTGGCCAGCAGGCTGGTGGCTTGCGCCAGTTGCAATGGCGTGACCTGCATGTAGCCCTGACCAATACCCAGAATCAACGTTTCACCGGGGAACCAGGGCTGTCGGCGGGTCGCGCGCTTCCATTCGGCCGAAGGCATCAGCCCGGCCGCTTCTTCGAACATGTCCAGCGACACCTTCTGGCCAAGGCCGAATTCGGCCATGTAGTCGTGCAGGCGCTCGATACCCAGTTTGTGCGCCAGGTCGTAGAAGTAGGTGTCGTTGGAACGCATGATCGCGGTGTACATGTCCACCCAGCCATCACCGCTGCGGTTCCAGTTACGGTATTTGTGGTCGTAGTTGGGCAACTCGTAGTAACCCGGGTCGAACACGCGGTTGCCCGGCGTGATCACGCCGCTGTCCAGCCCGGCAATGGCCACTTCGGGTTTGACCGTCGAACCTGGGGCATACAGCCCGCGCAGCACGCGGTTGAACAGGGGGCGGTCGATGGAGTCGCGCAGTTGTGCGTACTGCTTGAAGCTGATGCCCTTGACGAACAGGTTGGGATCGAACCCCGGGTTGCTGACCATCGCCAGCACATCGCCGTTGGCCGGGTCCAGCACCACCACCGAGCCTCGGCGCTCGCCCAGGGCCTTTTCCGCCGCCAGTTGCAGGTGGGCGTCGAGGGTCAGCACGATGTCCTGGCCTGGCGTGGGGGCCTTGTGATTGAGCACACGCATCACCCGGCCCTGGGCGTTGGTCTCGACTTCCTCGTAGCCTACGTGGCCGTGCAACTGACTTTCATAGAAACGTTCGATGCCCGTCTTGCCGATCGACTGAGTCCCCCGGTACTCGGTGCTGTCCAGGGTCTTGGCCTCTTTTTCGTTGATGCGGCCTACGTACCCCACTGAATGGGCGAAGTGCTCGCCCAGCGGGTACTCGCGAATGAATTGCGGCTCCACCTCAAGGCCCGGCAGCCGGAACTGGTTGACGGCAATCAAGGCAATCTGCTGTTCGTTCAAGCCCACCATCAAGGTGACCGGCTCGAAGGGTTTGCGCCCGCGTCGCAGGTCCTTGTCGAACTGCTTGCGGTCCTCGTCATCGAGCCCCAGCACCTGGGTCAGGGTGTCGAGCACCTTGGCGCTGTCGCCGCCGGTCCGTTCACGGGTCATGGTCAAGTCGAAGCTGGGCTTGTTGTCGGCCAGCACAGTGCCATTGCGGTCGTAGATCAAGCCTCGCTCGGGTGCGATCGGCAGCACATGGACGCGATTGTTTTCCGACACGGCGCTTTGCTGGTCATGCTGGATGACTTGCAGCACATACAACCGACCAATCAGGATGGCGACCAGGCTGAAGACCAGCGCAGCGCAGGCCAGGAGCCGGCGGTTGACCAGGTGCTTTTCCTTTTCATGGTCCTTGAGTGGGATCGGTTGGGGCATGGGCTCTGTCTGTAGAAGGCTGGGCGGGCAGGCGTTGGTAACGGGCTGGTGCCGGGTGGGGCAGTGATGCTACGCAAGCTGCATGCCCGCCTCAAGGCGCCGCGCAGCGCGGTGAGGTGGGCCGCGCCCAGGCCGCCCGAGCCTGCGGGGCTCAAGCCTGCATGAAGATTTGTTCATCAGCCTGGTTGAGCACCGTCGTGCATGAGCGGGTTGGGCTTCAACGCGCTTGTCAGGCCCAGGCGGGTATACTCCATGGCTTTTTCATGACGGAAGGTGCTCATGCGTCAGGTCCTGCTCATCGTGGACGTCCAGTCCACATTCAGCCCGCCGGAATGGTTGGTCGACGGCCTGCGACTGCTTTCGGCCAACATACCTACCATCGCCTCGGTCGAGTTGCACGATGAGCGAGTGACACCTTTCGAGCGGCAATTGGGCTGGCACCCGGCTGCCCAGGATGAAAGCCTGATCGAAGCCGATCGAGTGTTCATCAAGCATGGTTACGGACCGGGTAAAGAGATGATCGAGTACCTGCGCGGTCTCGGGGTGGAGCGTGTGCTGGTGAGCGGCTTGCAGACCGACACCTGTGTGCTGGCAGCCGGTTTCGCGCTGTTCGACGCTGGGTTGATGCCGACTCTGGTGACCGACATGACCGTCGGCTCCTCGCTGGATCGTTCGGCGAAGATGGGCATCGCCTTGTGGGAGCATCATTTCCGCCAGGTCACCACGTCCGCCGAAGTGCTGGCTGAGCTGGCCCAGCCGGGCAATCCTTGAGGGACCGGCCCGACTGAGTGCCAGCGTTTCAGGCGACGTCCACCAGCACGATCTCGCTGTCTTCCAGGGCGGTGACCTGCAGCAGCGTTTCTTCGGCGATGGCCACGCCGTCCCGGGCATTGGCCTGCAGCCCATTGACCTCGATGCGGCCCTTGGCCGGGACGAGGTAACCGCGACGCTTGGGGTCGAACCGGTACTCGGCGGTTTCTCCGGCGCGCAGCGTTGCGGCGACCAGGCGGGCATCGGTACGAATCGGCAGGCTGCCTTCATCGCCATCTCTGCCACTGGCCAGGGTCACGAAGCCTTCGCCGCGTTCACCCTTGGGAAACGGGCGTGTACCCCAGGACGGTGCATCACCAGTGCGCTCGGGCACGATCCAGATCTGGAAAATGCGCGCCTCGCTGTCCTCTTGGTTGTACTCACTGTGCGCGATGCCTGTGCCGGCGCTCATCACCTGCACGTCGCCAGCCTCGGTCCGACCCTTGTTGCCCAGGTTGTCTTCATGGGTAATGGCCCCTTCGCGCACGTAGGTGATGATTTCCATGTCCCGGTGAGGGTGGGGTGGGAACCCGCTGCCAGCGGCGATGATGTCGTCGTTCCAGACTCGCAGGTTGCCCCAGTGCATGCGGGCTGGGTCGTAGTACTCGGCGAACGAGAAGTGATGGTGCGCATCGAGCCAGCCGTGGTTGGCGGCGCCCAGGGTGTTGAATGGTCGTAGTTGAAGCATGATTGGACTCCTTCAAAAGGTGGAATAGGGCCATCATGCGCTTACGAAACATCTAAAATAAGCGTAAATATCGGCTCTATTTTATCGCTTTAATCGATATATCTCTGAGCTATCGTCCAAAATGCCGTTGCCGTTGCCGTTGCCGTTGCCGTTGCCGTTGCCGTTGCCGTTGCCGTTGCCGTTGGTTTTTTGGCTTTTGCTTCTAAACGCGCGGTAGTTCAGGCGCCGCAGATCGCGACTTCAGGAGGCCGAGCGCAGGGCTTGCGGAGGGAGGTGACGGGCATGGATGCCCGTCAAGCGCTGGGCCCCAGGATGGGGCCTGCAGCGCGGTCCTCCCGGGAGCAAGCCCGGAGCGAGGGAACCCCGGAGCGTAGCGTAGGGGCCGGATGATAGGAGCAGGCGGTTTTTGCTTACTTTTTGACAAGACAAAAAGTGAGCCGCCGTAAGGGCGGAAAGGTGACTGTGCGCCACCCGCGCCAATGAATACCAACTTGCTGTGCGCGCCCACGCTTTCAAGTTTCAGGTTTCAGGTTTCAGGTTTCAGGTTTCAAGTTTCAAGTTTCAAGTTTCAAGTTTGATTGCGTTGGCGTGGGTATTGAAAGAGAGCATATTCCATTTGCGATGGCGACGCTTAGTCACCTTTTCGCCATTACGTGAACTGACCCCCGAATGTTGGACACCTATCTCACCGGAGGGTGTTCCATGACGAAATACAACCTGGCGCTCAAACAGGCACTCATCGAAGAGTGCCTTTCTGCTCCTAGCATTCATGAAGTGGCGCTAAAGCATGACCTCAGTCCATCGATGCTACGTCGGTGGGTAAAGGGCTATGAAAAACACGGCGCAGCCGGTTTAAGTGCCAAGTACAGCCGCTACGATGCCCAGTTCAAATTGAAGGTTTTGCAGTGCATTGAGCAAGAAGGATTGTCTGCCCAGCAAGCCTGCATCCAGTTTGATATCCGTGGTCCAAGTAGCATCAGGCAGTGGAAAAGGTTGTATGATCAAGGCGGAGTTGAAGCACTTCATCCGCATCATACCCGAGAGTTGAGCATGCCCCGTAAGCCATCGAAAAAAACCAGCGCAAGTCCTCCTACCGCTTCGGATAGCGACCTGACACCCGAGCAAATGCTCGAAGAGCTGGAATATCTGCGTGCGGAGAATGCTTATCTAAAAAAGCTCGATGCCTTGATCCAAGCGGACCCTCGCACTGCGCAGGCGAGAAAACGAAGGCTGTCCAGGGATTGAGGCACGGGCATCGACTCGCTCTGCTGTTACGTGCTGCCGGGCTTGCACGTAGTACCTTTTATTACCAAAGCAAGGTGTTGTTGACTGACAAGCATGCGGCTTTGAAAGAGAGTATCAACAACGTCTATCACGAGCATAAGGGACGGTATGGCTATCGCCGGATCACTGAGACCCTCAAGCACAACGGTCGGATGATTAATCACAAGAAGGTGCAGCGACTGATGCAGCTGATGGGTCTCCAGTCGCTGGTCAGGGCGAAGAAATATCGCTCGTACCGAGGCTCAGAGGGACTGGTTGCGCCTGATCTGCTCAGGCGAGAATTCAAGGCAGGAGCCCCTAATCAGAAATGGGCAACCGACGTGACAGAGTTCAAAGTGAAGGGGCAGAAGCTGTTTCTTTCGCCGTTGATGGACCTGTATAACGGCGAAATCCTCGCTTATCAGATTAACCGGCGCCCGGAGTTCAAGATGGTCTCGGCAATGCTTGAGCAAGCCTTTGAGCGGCTGAATCCAGGTGATAAACCGATATTGCACTCCGATCAAGGATGGCAGTACAGGCAGCCCACTTACCGGCATATGCTGGCCGAGAAGAACATTGAGCAGAGTATGTCGCGTAAGGGCAACTGCCTAGACAACGCCGCAATGGAAAGTTTTTTCGGCACACTCAAGAGCGAATATTTTTACCTGGAGTCGTTTGAAAATGTCGAGCAGTTGGCTTCAGGACTTGATGATTACATCGCTTACTACAACCAAAAACGCATCAGCCTCAGACTTAATGGCCTGAGTCCGATACAATTTCGGACCCACGCGCTGGCCCCATAGCGCTCACTGTCCAACTTTTGGGGGTCAGTTCAACGGCGAGTCACTTTTTGTCAAACGCGACAAAAAGTAACCAAAAAACGCTGTGCTCCATTCATACGGCCCCTACGCTACGCTTCGGGGTTCCCTCACTCCGGCCTTGCTCCCGGGAGGACCGCGCTGCAGGCCCCATCCTGGGGCCCAGCGCTTGACAGGCATCCATGCCTGTCACCTCCCTCCGCAAGACCTACGTTCGGCCTTCTGAAGTCGCGAAGATCAAAAGCAAGATCAAAAGCCAAAGCAAGATCAAGATCAAGATCAAGATCAAGATCAAGATCAAGATCAAGATCAAGATCAAGATCAAGATCAAGATCAAGATCAAGATCAAGATCAAGATCAAGATCAAGATCAAGAGCAAGAGCAAGAGCAAGAGCAAGAGCAAGAGCAAGAGCAAGAGCAAGAGCAAGAATAATGGCAGCTACCGGGAGTTAAAAGTTGCAACTTTGAAGGTATTAAATGACTTCAATGAATGGATCGAAGCTTGCGCACTGCTCCAGGCTACAATTACACCCGTGTGGGAGCGGCCTCGTGCCGCGATGGGCCGCGTAGCGGCCCCATGGTCACCTACCCTGCACCCCCCACCCCCGCCAACCACCGCCCCAGACGTTTTCCCACGCATTCGCTGGCGCTTTTGCGCCATTGCGGCGAACATTGCCGGCTGATTTTGCTGCCAACGGAGTGACTGTGGCCAACGAGCAACCCAAGGCCCTCGCCGAACTGACCCCACCCACACGCCTACCCTGGCTCAAACGGCTCATCGCCCAGTGCCTCGGGCGTGGTCTGACCCGCATTCAGGCGCAACACCCTCACTCCTGGTGGCTAGGCCATGCCGATGGCCAGCACCAAGGCCGGGGCGAAGGCGAACGCGCCGGGTTCGAACGTGGCCATGCGCAGGGGTACGAGGCAGGCCAGCAAGTGCTGGTCATCCGTGACCACCGCCCCGACACCCCAGCCATTCCCGGCCAGGACGATCACCTGTTCGAAGACTGGCGCCTGGCCCTGACCGCCGAGCTGAAGAAACGCTTCAAGGCCGACGTTGCCCAGCGCCTGCCCAGCCACGCGCAACCCAGCGCCGCGCAATGGAAACTGATCTTCAGCGATACACCGTCCACCTGCGTGGTGGCCGGGGCAGGGGCGGGCAAGTCGACCTCCCTGGTGCTGCGAATCGTGCTGCTGCGTCACTACCTGGGCTACGAACTCGATGCGATGACGGTCGTCACCTTCACCCGTGAGTCGCGCAAGGACTTCATCAAGCGCTTGGTGCAGGTGTTCGCGCTGTGGGACGTT
Source organism: Pseudomonas sp. SGAir0191 (assembly GCF_002812565.2). Taxonomy (NCBI): domain Bacteria; kingdom Pseudomonadati; phylum Pseudomonadota; class Gammaproteobacteria; order Pseudomonadales; family Pseudomonadaceae; genus Pseudomonas; species Pseudomonas sp. SGAir0191. The sequence continues at coordinate 2,657,714 of NZ_CP025035.2, read as the reverse complement.
CACCTGCAACCGGCACAGGCGCGCGAACTGGTCCGCACCTTCCACTCCCGCATCCTGCCGCTGGTGCGCAGCTTGCCTGGGTTCGAGCAGGTGCGCGCGTTCGAGACCCTGGGCAACGAGATGCCCGCCGGGCGTGAGGCCGAGGCGGACAGCAACCCGTTCGACCTGCGCCTGAACGATGCCCAGCGCCAACAGCTCAATCATTGCTACAGCGCCCTGCTGGCGGACAGCCCCCGCTTTGCCGAGCTGATCGGCCACTTGCGCAACGAAGCCTTGCAACTCAAGCCACTGGACCCGGACAACCCCGAGGTGCAGAAACGCGCCCAGGTGACGCAACTGGCCGCGCAACGCGATGAAGAGCTGTGCGATGTGATCGAGGACCTTTGGTTCGCAGCGGGGGCCTGGCCAATCCAGGGCATTGAGCCGATGCGTGACACCGTTGAGATCCGTGGGTGCCGTTTTCATGTCCACGGCCGCTTGGGTGCCACCGGGCCATGGGTGGTGTTGGGCTTCGACCCTTCCGAGAGCGCCCAGTACCAACGACCCGGTGCCAAGCTCGCCGTCCGCGCGGAGTGGGCAGTCAAACGAACCCTGTTGCAGGCATTCTGCGATCAGCCGTTGATCTGGCTGGACAACTACGCCATGGCCCGGCGCCTGGCCGCTTCGCTGGCAGGTGACGCCGTGGCCGGGCCTGGGTTCGAATACAAGGTCAAGGGCGAGCTGTCGGCCGCGCCGCTGCTCGACGCATTCGTCAGCGCCGCGAGCTTTATCGAAAACCTCGGCCTGGATGTGAACACGGCTATTGCCGACATGCGCTTTGTGCCAGGCGACAGCGACGCGCTGTTCTTCGAAGCGTTGGCCCTTTACTGGAAAGCGTTCGAAGCGCATTTGCTTGACCAATTACCTCCGGTCATGAGCTACAACCGCATGTTCGCGCTGTTCGGGGAAAACAACCCGGAAAACCTGCAACTGTTGCCCGACCCGCTGTTGCGGCCGCTGGCCCACCTGATGATCGATGAATTCCAGGACGTCTCGCCGCAAATCGTCAGCTGGCTGCGGGCGTCCTTGCGTGAAATCCGCAGGCGCGGCCCCGGCTTGAATGTCGGTCGCAATGCTCAGCACTCATCGCTGTTGTGCGTGGGCGATGACTGGCAGTCGATCTATGGCTGGCGAGGCAGCTCGCCCAAGTACTTCACCGAATTCACCAAGGCATTCCCAACGCCCGCCAGCACACGGGTAATGATGGTGGAGAATTATCGCTGCCAGCAGCAGGTGATCGATGCCGCCGAGCACCTGGTCAAGGGCACGTCCACCATCGCCGGCAAGAAGGCCCGGGCCGCTGGCCCTGCCGCTGAACTTGCAGGCTCACCGGTCAAGGTCTTCGAGCGTGACGAGGCCGCCTTGGGCCAGACCCTCATCGAGCATTACCAGCGCGGCGAGTCGGTGCTGATGCTCTACCGCAAGGGCAATGACCGGGCGGCGATGAGCGAACACCTGGAACCTGTGCTTCAAGCCGAGGCAGCGGTGCTCCCCGAGCAGCGGCGTCTTCGGCAACTCACCTATCACAGCGCCAAGGGCTTGCAGGCCGATGCGGTGTTCATGCTGGGCGACTGCCAGTACCTGACCAGCTCGCCCTACAAGAACCAGGTCTATCGCCAGGCGGGCCTGGGCAAGGCGGGCGACCCACAGCCGTTCGATACCGCCCAGAAGGAGGAGGTGCAGCGCTTGGCCTATGTGGCCGTGACCCGAGCGGTGCAGCATTGCTACTGGCACGTGGAGCCGGCCAATGGCGATGCCGCCGTGGCCGCTCGCGCTTCCAGCCGTGTGGATGGCCGTCAGGACTGTTTCGAAGACTGTCGGGGTCGGTGACGGTTAAGTCACCGTCGGTAAGGGGCCAGTGGTGGCCACTGGCTTGCGCCAAGGTGACCTGTCGGCGCCCTGCGCGCTCCGGCGCAAGGGTTGCCGCAGACGACAGGCGTCGTGGAACGCGGTGGCGTGTTCGGTCTGGTGTAGCTGCATCAGGCTGCCGATCAGGAAGCATACCCATGCGATCAACCACCACACCCAAGGATCACCCGCTGGACATCAATGGCATCGAAGTGGCTGTGCGCTGCTGGGGACCGGAGGATGGCATTCCCGTACTGGCCTTGCATGGCTGGTTGGACAACGCCGCCTCGTTCGAGCGCCTGGCACCCCTGCTCGATGGCTGTTTCGTGGTAGCCCCCGACCTGGTCGGCCATGGGCGTTCCGACCATCGGCGCCATGACAGCGGCTACTACCTATGGGAACACGCCGAGGACATGCTGTCGGTCACCGAAAGCCTTGGGTTGCGGCAATTCCATGTACTGGCCCACGGCATGGGCAGCGGTGTGGCTTCGCTGCTGGCGGCCATGACCAGCGCGATTGCGAGCATGACCTTCCTCGACGGCATGGGGGCACCGTTCACCGTGGCCGAGCATGACCGCGTGCAGCACCTGGCACGGGCCTATCGCCTCAAGCGCATGGTCCAGCGTACGCAGATGCAGGGCTTCAACGAGCCGGATGTGCAACGCTTCGACGATTTGGACAGCGCGCTGGCTCAGCGTCGTGAACGGCTCGACACCGACTTGTCTCAAGAGGCTGCGAGGTTACTGGCGCTGCGCGACCTGCTCCAGCTCAACGACGGTTATTGCTGGCGCCACGATCCGCGGTTGGTGCTGCCTGAGCCCATGCCGCTCACCGAGCCGGAGGCATGCGATCTGCTGAGCCAGATTCGCTGCCCGCTGTACCTGATGTTTGGCCGGCAGGGCGCTTTCACGGGCGAGGCCTTCGGCCGCCGTGAAGCGGCATTGCCGCCACAGGCGAAAGTGTCCTGGCATCCTGGCGGCCACCATTTCCACCTCGATGCGCCGGACCGTGCCTTGGTTGATCAACTGCTGCGTATCCTCGCGCGCCATGAAGGCGGTGTGTTGCAGCGCTTGGTCAACGAGTAGCGCCTACACACGGTTGCGCCGTTCGTTCAAGCGCGGTGTCGGCCGGTACGGGGACACTGGGGGCTCCTGTCATTCTGGAGTTGCCCATGCGCTACCTCTACGCCCCTGTGTTTTTCTTTGGGTTCATAGGCGCTGCCCTGGCAGCGGCGATGAACACCTATCTGTTTTGGTTGCTGCCCTTGCTGGTGGGCATAGTGCTGGTGGCTGTCGGTGCGCCCCAGTCGTCCCGTCACCAGGCAGTGGTCCTCGGCCAGCCAGATCTCGCCCTGCCAACTTGGCTGCGCTGCACCGTTCATGGCCACAGTGAAGGCGTATCAGTCAAAGTAGCCTCGCAGGCTGAAATTATACCCAGTGTCCACGGTGGTGTTCGCCACACGCCCAGCACGCTTGTTCAAGACGAACTCGAAGGTCGGTTCGTACAGGCCATCACACAGGCAGGCGCCGGCCAGGACTTCGACGTCATACCAGCCGTTGTCCAGTTCGATCACAGGGCGGCCCGGCTCACGGTAGCGCGCCAGCAAGTCGCCCAGGGTCTTGGGGGTGAAGTACTGGAGGATACGCCAGGTATACAGCATCACAGCGCCATGCTCGATCTTCAGCGAATAGCCACCGCGCTGGTGCTTGAGACGGCTGCTCGCCTCGCGCAATTTGGGCGTTTGCCCATCGAGCGTGAACACCACGTGGTAGGGAAGGTTGTCGACGCCGGCCACAGGCAGCACGACGCCGTCGCGGACGGCCTTGTCGCCGCTGTCATGGTGGGTGAATTCGTAGGCCAGGTCGTCAGGCAGGCCATGCTCCTGCTTGAAGCGCTCGAGCAGTTGGATGTCACCTAGCAGGAAGTAGTCGACCAGGTCGTTGAGCACTTCGTCGAACTCATGACGCATCGTGTGTCCTTGGGCAACGATCGGAAGGGCTGCGCCAGTCGGGATGTTGGACGGGCGCAGGCGGTGTGCAGGCGCCAATCAGTGTAACTGCGTAATCTGGATGAGGTTGCCGCAGGTGTCGTCGAAGATTGCAGTCATGACGTTATCGACCTCGGCGGGGGTCTGATGGAACTGGACACCGGCAGCGGATAGCCGGATGTATTCGCCTTGTATGTCTCGCACGGCAAAGATTGCGGTGGGTATGCCGTCTTCTTTGAGCGCGGCCTTGTACGCTTTCGACGCAGGGTGCACCTCTGGCTCCAGTTGCAGTTGCACGCCGTTGGGGTCGTTGGGTGAGGTCAGGGTCAGCCAGCGGTGCTGGCCCATGGCGAGGTCTTGTTTAGGTTCGAAGCCCAGTACGTAGTGATAGAAGGCAAGCGCTTTGGCTTGGTCGTCGACAAGAATACGGGTGAGCATGATCTTCATGGGCGCACACCTATGCTGGGGTCGTTACTTACCAGTAAAGACGGCCCTTGACGTTTGGCAATGCAGCCCAGTATCAAATCGCTTCTTTGGTCGCGTCATCGGTGCATCAGGGCCGCAAACTGGTCAATGGCCGGCGCAGCACAAGCGTTCAGCCTTTGGAAGTGTCCGTAGTGGTGTGCAGGTCAGCGGCGAATACCTCGGTGACCTTCGTCCGATAGGCTTCGAAGGCTGCAATGGCACCGGCGATCACGTCAGCTTCTTGTGGTTCATCGAGGGCCAGGCCGTCGATTGCGCTCACGAAAGACTTCCAGTGCTGGGCGCGTCCTTGCGGGTGGGCTGCCAGGTGCCGCGCACCCAGGCCTTCGTCCAGGCCAAGGCGCTGGGTGTGCTTGAACAAGAAGGCGGCGCCCAGGTTCGAACCCTCGCTGCAATACAGCCAGCCCAGTGCCTGGGCCGGGTCTACCTTCACCCTCGCCGGCAAGGCAGGTGGCAGTTGGCCCAGGTCGCGAATGTCCTGCTCGACCGCAGCGAGCCGCGACAGCGACGAGAGGCCCGGCAGCCACGCATTGAGGTGGGGGTCCTCGTAAAGTCCATGGAGGCTGCCGTGAAAGTGATGCTGTACCAGCAGGAAGCGCGCATACCGCGCTCTGTCCTGAAAGGGGTGTGCGGCCATGACCAACTGATCGACACTGTCATGTTCGCGGTGGGTGGCCGCTTTGAGGCGTTTGCAACGGCTTGTCTCCAGGGGTGACACGGGTACTGCGATCATTCGGTGAGTCCGTCGCGGGCAGAAAGGCATCCATGATGCGTGGCGGTGAGCATCGCAGCAAGCATCAGGCACGGTTATCATGGCCGCCGTATCGTTCAGACCCAAGGAAAAGCCGGTCATGTCTCCGCTTCAGTTCCGTACGCCGTCCCTTGAGGACGCCAGCCGCTGCCACGCCATCGAGATCGGTGCCTACGAGGGAGACGAAGCTGCCACGCTGGAAAAGATCCAGACGCGCATCAGTCAGTACCCACAGGGGTTTCTGTTGCTTGAAAGTGATGGAGAGATCGTTGGCTTCATCAACAGCGGCTGCGCCCACCAGGTTGTGATGTCGGACGAAGCGTTCAAGGAACTGGTGGGGCATGACCCCGATGCCCCCAACGTAGTGATCATGTCGGTGGTGGTCGACCCGGCGTATCAGGGCCAAGGTCATGCCAAGCGATTGATGGAAGCGTTCATCCTGCGAATGAAAGCCTGCGCGAAGCAGACCATCCACCTGATGTGCAAAGAACAGCACGTGCCGCTGTACCGCAAGCTGGGTTATCAGTACGTCCAGCCTTCACCTTCCGAGCACGGCGGTATGGCGTGGCATGAGATGGTAATGGTGCTGTGAGCCATTGCCGGGCGGCGTCAGGTAGGGCCGCACTGCGGCCCACCGGCGGCAAGCGCGACGCTACAGGTTGAACCTGCCGGTGAGCTGGGGCTGGCTTGCTGGTGATGGGCTGTCATGCAGCCCCAGAGGCACAAGACAGCCAGCATCACGAGGCGGCGCCTCTATCAGCCTGCGACCAACTGATGGGCCAGGCGGTTGTGACTTTCGAGTACCCGTGGCAGGTCGACAGTGACCAACTGACCATCCCTGACCACCACCTTGCCGTTGATGACGCTGGTATGCACCTGGGTCGGGGTGCAGAACACCAGCGCTGCAAGCGGGTCATGATGCCCGCCGGCGTAGGCGACATGGCCCAGGTCGAAGGCGACGAAATCAGCGACCATGCCCGGTGCCAGTGCGCCGATGTCATTGCGGTTGAGCACCTTGGCGCCGCCCAGGGTCGCGATTTCCAGCGCTTCGCGGGCCGTCATCGCATCCGGGCCAAACCCCACGCGTTGCAGCAGCAGGGCCTGGCGGACCTCGCCGATCATGCTGGCACCGTCGTTGGACGCCGAACCGTCCACCCCGAGCCCCACCGGTACGCCATGATCGCGCATGGCGCGCACCGGGGCGATACCTGAAGCCAGGCGCATGTTCGAGCATGGGCAATGGGCGACCCCGGTGCCGGTGCGGGCGAACAGTTCGATGCCATGCTGGTCCAGTTGCACGCAGTGCGCGTGCCACACGTCGGGCCCGACCCACCCCAAATCCTCGGCGTACTCGGCAGGGGTCATGCCGAATTTTTCCCGGCTGTAGGCAATGTCGTTGACGTTTTCGGCCAGGTGCGTGTGCAGCGATACGCCATGCTGGCGAGCCAGAACAGCCGCTTCGCGCATCAGGTCGCGGCTGACCGAAAAGGGCGAGCAGGGCGCCACCACGATCCGGCGCATCGAGCCATGGCTGGCATCATGGTAGTCCTCGATCAGGCGCTGGGACTCCTTGAGGATATCCGCTTCCTTTTCCACTACCGAGTCCGGCGGCAGCCCGCCCTGGCTCTGGCCCACGCTCATGCTGCCGCGGGCGGCGTGAAAACGCATGCCGATTTCGGCAGCCGCATGGATGCTGTCATCGAGCTTGCATCCGTTGGGGTAGATGTACAGATGGTCGCTCGAGGTGGTGCAACCGGAAAGGATCAGCTCGGCCATGGCCGTCTGGGTCGAGACCGCAATCATCTCGGGGGTGAGCCGTGCCCAGATCGGGTACAGCTGGGTGAGCCAGTTGAACAGCTCGCCGTCCTGGGCGGCTGGCACCACCCGCGTCAGGCTCTGGTACATGTGATGGTGGGTGTTGACCAGCCCGGGGATGACAACCTTGCCGGACATGTCCAGCACCTCGTCCGCCTGTTGGGGCAGGGTATCGCTGGGGCCGACTTGCTTGATCAGGTTGTCTTCGATGTACAGGCCACCGCCGCGGATTTCGCGGCGCTCGCCATCCATGGTGACGAGCAGTTGGGCATGCTTGATCAGGAGCGTTCTTGGTGCGTGTGCAGATGACATGGTCGATGCCTGTTGCAATACGCGCCGGCGATGGCCAGCGTCGTAGGCGACGCGGCTATGTAATCAGGAAACGATCAAGTTGTATACATTGACCGTATTTGTGAATGTGCGTCACCTCATATGTGAAAATCGGCCAGAAATAAGACCTCTGCGATCGAATAAACTGGCAGCCAACGTCTTGAGAGTTCTTCCATGTCTGCCGCATTCACCACCGCTTCACCCGTTGACGAAGCTCCACGGGCAGCCATCAGCATTGCCATCCTCGCGTTCTCCGCTTTCCTGATTGTCACCACCGAGTTTCTCATTGTGGGCCTGTTGCCTGCCCTGAGCCGCGACCTGGGGGTGTCCATCTCCATGGCTGGACAACTGGTCACGCTGTTCGCATTCACAGTCATGCTGGCAGGGCCGTTCCTCACGGCCATGCTGGCGCATCTGGACCGTAAACGGCTGTTCATCACCATCTTGCTGGTTTTTGCCGCGGCCAATGCCCTGGCGGCCGTGGCCGATAACTTCTGGGTACTGGCCATTGCACGTGTCATACCGGCATTGGCGTTGCCGGTGTTCTGGGGTACTGCCAGCGAGACGGCCGGGCACCTCGCGGGGCCCGAGCATGCAGGGCGTGCGGTATCGAAGGTTTACCTGGGCATCTCTGCCGCCATGCTGCTGGGCATCCCGCTGGGCACGTTGGCCGCTGACGCGTTGGGCTGGCGTGGCGCCTTCGGGGCGCTGGCGTTGCTTTCCCTGGTGATGGCCGTGGCGATGGGCGTCTGGATGCCCCACGTAGCCCGCACCGCCAAGGTGGATTTCGCCCGTCAGGCGCGGATTTTCACCGAACGTTTCTTCGTAGCGAACGTGCTGCTGTCGATTCTGGTGTTCACTGCCATGTTCACCGGCTAAACCTACCTGGCCGACCTGCTCGAGCGTGTGGCGGGTGTGGCCCCGGCTCACACCGGTTGGTGGCTGATGGGCTTCGGCGCCGTTGGCCTGCTGGGCAACTGGATCGGGGGGCGCGCCGTCGACCACTCCGTTCTCAAGGCCACTGCGGGCTTTCTGGTGCTGCTGGCGATCGGCATGGCAGCGCTGGTGCCCTTGACCCATGCAGGCCTGATTTTCTGCCTGGCGCTGGCCTTGTGGGGTATCGCCAACACCGCGCTTTACCCGGTCTGCCAAGTGCGCGTAATGGCGTCGGTGACCCACGCCAAGGCGCTGGCCGGTACCGCCAACGTTTCGGCTGCCAACGCCGGCATCGGCCTGGGTGCGGTGCTCGGTGGCATGACCATCGACGGGCTGGGGGTTGCGTATCTGGGCTATGTGGCCGCCGCAGTCGCTGTGCTGGCGCTGCTGGCAGTGCCCGTAGTGGGCAGGCTGGCGCCTCAGACGGGTTCGGCGGTACGTGTGCCGTGAGGGGCGAGCCTGGGCAACAGGTAATCGAGCAGTGCACGCACTTTGGGTAGGTGCTCGCGACGCTTGAGCCAGACCAGGTTCATTGGCAACCCGTCGGTTGCCAGCTCCGGCAGCACCTCGACCATCCGTCCATGATCGAGGTGCTGCTGGGTCAACCAGGTGGGTAGCTGACCTATGCCATGGCCGGCCAGCACCGCCGCGACCTCGCCTTCGCCATCGCCCACGGCGATGCGCGGCTGTACCGTGCGACGCTCCATCTCCCCAGGCTGGCGCCCCTTGAAGAACCACGGGCTGACCAGGCCGTCGGTGTGCCCATAGCCCACGCAGTGATGATGCTCCAGGTCCTCCTCGCTTTGCGGAGTACCGTAAATGTCGAGGTAGTCGGGGGCTGCGCAGAACATCAGGCGCTGGGCGCCAAAGTACTGATGGCCCAGGGCAGCGGGCCAGGTATCGGGGCCGCCGATGCGCACCACGATGTCGATGCCTTCCTGCACCGGGTCGACGAAACGGTCGGAAAACGAGACGTGCGGCTGCAGCAGCGGATGCTGCCGGGTAAACGCCAGGATCAGCGGCAGCACATGCAAGCGCCCATAAGAGGCGGGCAAGTCGATGCGTACCCGTCCGTGAGGTTCATTACCCGTAGTGGCGAGGGTGTGTTCGACTTCTTCCAGATCGGCCAGCACCGAGGTGCAGGTGCGGTAGAAAACCACGCCTGCCTCGCTCAGCGACAACCGGCGGGTGGTGCGCTCGAACAGGCGAACGCCCATGCGCGCCTCGAGGCGCGCGATACTCTTGCTGACCGCCGAGCTGGTAAGGCTCAGTCGCCCGGCCGCTGCCGTGAAGCTGCCGAGGTCGGCGACCGCGACGAAGACGTCGATCCCTTTGAGTCGTTCTGAGGAGTGCATGACCGGCCTTTACATGGGTTCGTGGGGCAGACCCCGGCAGCATAAGGGATCCTGTGATGGCGTTTTAGGGTAATAGCGTCGGGAGACAGGCCTGGGTAGCGCGTCGGCAATGGAACACCAGCCCATCTTGCACACTCATAGGCTTTGCGCCAGCGCCTTGGGTAGATCATGCTGTACCGACCCGGCCCTGATGCACCAAAGGACTGCCCCCATGTTCCCTTTTGCCTGGATAGCCTGCGCATGACCCTGACGTTGCTCACCTTTTTCGGCACCCTGGCCGCCATGGAAGGCGTGGCCTGGTTTGCTCACAAGTACATCATGCATGGCTTCGGCTGGGGCTGGCACCGCTCGCACCATGAGCCGCGTACCGGGATCTTCGAGAAGAACGACCTGTACGCTGCGGTGTTCGCCGTGCTGGCGATCATGCTCATCGCCCTGGGCAATGCCGGTTGGTACCCGTTGCAATGGGTAGGCGCAGGCATGACGGCCTATGGGGTTCTGTATTTCGTCGCCCACGACGGCCTGGTGCACCGGCGCTGGCCTTTCAAAGTGGTGCCGCGCAAGGGTTACTTCAAGCGCCTGTACCAGGCACATCGGCTTCATCATGCCGTACAGGAACGCGAAGGCTGTGTGTCGTTCGGTTTTCTGTATGTCCCCACTATCGAGCGGCTGCGCCAGCAACTTCGGGCACTGCATGGCGGGCCGCTGCGGGCGAAGGGCGCTGCCACAGGCGAGCCGGGCGTTGGGGGTAGCGACGCAGCCGACAGCTCAGCGCCTGCCAAAACCCCGTGACCAAGGCACCGACCTTTTCGCGTTTTGACGTAGACAGCCGACCGTCCCAGGCGTCGATCCCGGCGCTGTCGACCTTCAGGCCGATGCGCCGGTATACCTGACCAGCCGTGGCCACTGCCCACGCCGAGCGCAGCGGCAAGGCCGGCAGCCCCGCCTGGGCGCTGGCGTAGTAGGGCTCGGCCTGGGCGACCAGGCGCCTGGCCAGGGTGGCGACGGCTGCGCGGTGACGCACATCGGCCAGGTCGTCTGCACTAAGGTCGAATTCCGACAGCCAAGCCTGGGGCAAGTAACAGCGCCCCACCTTGGCATCATCGACGATGTCTCGGGCGATGTTGGTCAGCTGCATGGCCAGGCCCAGGTCGCAGGCCCGGTCCAGCACGCGCGCCTCCTGAACGCCCATGACCCTGGCCATCATCAGGCCCACCACACCTGCCACGTGATAGCAGTAGACCATGACCTCATCCAGGGTCTGGTAGCGGCAGGCGGACACGTCCTGGGCGAAGCCTTCGAGCAGGTCGAAGGCTTCGGCGCGGGGGATGTCGTGGCGCCTGGCCACTTCGCGCAGTGCGGCGAAGGCCGGTTGATCCACGGGCAAGTCCGCGCAGGCGGCTTCGGTCTGGCGCTGCAGATCCAACAGGCGCACTTGCGCTTCTTCCTGGCTGATGACCACCGCATCATGCCCGGCTTGCTGCCCATCGATCACGTCATCGCAATGGCGGCACCAGGCATACAACAGTACGGCGCTGCGCCGGGTGTGCGCATCGAAGAGCCGGGCTGCTGCGGCAAAGCTCTTCGAACCCACGGCAATGCTGTGTTCGGCATGGGCAAGCAACTGGTCGTGGGACGGTGCGGTCATGCGCCCAGGTCCTCGAGCATCAGCCCTGCCGTGGCCTTGGCCGAGGCGATCACGCCAGGTACACCGGCCCCCGGGTGCGTGCCTGCGCCCACCAGGTACAGGTTGCTCACTTGGCTGTCACGGTTGTGCGGGCGGAACCAGGCGCTCTGGGTCAGGATCGGTTCCAGGGAAAACGCCGAACCCAGGTGCGCATTGAGTTCCTCACGGAAGTCCAGCGGCGTGAAGGTGCGGCAGGTGACCAGGTCCTCGCGCAGGCCAGGAATGTAGTGACGTTCCAGGTAGTCGAGAATCTTGTCCCGGAACCGTGGCCCCTCCACCTCCCAGTCGATGGCCGCGTTGCCCATGTGCGGTACGGGCGCCAGCACGTAGTGGCTCGAGCATCCTTCCGGAGCGAGGCTCGGGTCGGTGGCGCAAGGGGTGTGCAGGTAGAGTGAAAAGTCTTCGGCAAGCTCATGACCGTTGAAGATTTCGTCGATCAGCTCCCGGTAGCGCGGGCCAAAGCAGACCGTGTGATGGCGCAGTTGCGGTTGGGTGCGCTTGAGGCCGAAGTGCACCACGAACAGCGAGTTGCTAAAGCGCTTGCCCTTGAGCCGCTTGCCTTCCTGTTCACCCCGTGGATGCTCGCCCAGCAGGTCGGAGTAGGTGTGCACTACATCGGCATTGGAAGCGACTGCGTCTGCCAGCCAGCGCCGACCGTCCTGGGTGCGCACGCCGGTCACGCGGCTGCCTTGGGTTTCGAACGCGGCCACCTTGGCATTGAGCTCCAGGGTGCCGCCCAGGTCGGTGAACAACTTGGCCATGCCCTGCACCAGGGCACCGGTGCCGCCTTTAGGGAACCACACACCCCAGGTGCGCTCCAGCGCATGGATCAAGGTGTAGATCGAGGAGGTGGCGAACGGGTTGCCCCCGACCAGCAAGGCGTGGAACGAAAACGCCTGGCGCAGTTGGTCATCCTGGATGAACCGCGCCACCATGCTATAGACGCTGCGCCACGCCTGCAGGCGAGCCAACTGCGGGCCGGCATGCAGCATGTCGCGAAAAGACAGGAACGGCACCGCGCCGAGCTTGATGTAGCCTTCTTGCAGCACGGCTTTGGAATAGGCCAGGAACTGTCGATAACCTTCCACGTCCTTGGGCTCGAAGGCCTCGATCTGGCGTTCCAGGTCGGCCTGGTCATTGCCATAGTCGAAGGCCCGGCCATCCTCCCAGCACAGGCGGTAGAACGGCGTTACCGGCAGCAACTCCACGTAATCCTGCATAGGCCGGCCGGCGAGGGTGAACAGGGCTTCGATGGCGCTTGGGTCGGTGATCACCGTGGGGCCTGCGTCGAAGGTAAAGCCTTGGTCGTTGTAGACGTAGGCGCGGCCACCGGGTTTGTCGCGTGCCTCGAGCAAGGTCGTGGGGATACCCGAGGCCTGCAGGCGAATGGCCAGGGCCAGGCCGCCAAGGCCTGCCCCAATGACCAGGGCGGATCGTTCGTTGCTCATGGATAGTCCTTGAAATGGGCAGGAGAGTGTCGCAAGGCAGCCTTCATGGCCTCGCCTACGGGCACAGGCGGCTTGCCGCACAGGATCCGCAGACGATCACGCAGCGTACTCTGGCCTGCGTAGAAACGGGCGATCAGCCCATCAGGCAATCGATAAAAGCGCTGCATCACCTGCCAGCGACGGTTCGGCCGGCCGGCTAGAAACAGCATTCGGTTGAGCAGGCGGTAGAACCCTTGTTCACGCCAGCGTCGGCGAAGGTAGGCGCCCAACGCGGGCTTGAGTGACGCCGTATCATCCAGCGCTTGCGTCGCCAACCAGTCGGCTAGGCGCACGGCATCGGGCAGTGAATAGCCCGTGGTGCAGTGGAACAATCCGGCTCGTAGGCCAACGGCGAGCGGCCCTTGCTGCTCGTTCCACCAGCCAGGAAAGTCGTCGGCCAGGGTGATCGGCAATACGCCCTGTTCTTCACGCAGGCACTCGGCGACGTGCCAGCCGCGCTGCTGCAGGTAGCGTTCGATGTGCTGGCGCAGCTGCTCTGCGGCGGGCGCCTGGCTGTCGACGTAATGGGTGTCCTCCACCAGCAGGGTGTCGGCCGTGAAGGGCAGTACATAGACGAAGCGATAGCCTTCGCCCTGAGGTACCCGCGCATCCATCAGGATCGGTGCCTCCAAGCCATGGGGGGCCGTCAGGCGCACGATCTGCCCAAGGAATGCTTGCTGGCCGAGCACCCGGTGAGGGCTGTGCTGCATGCCCCGGCCATCGATCACTACCGCGGCGTGCAAGGTTTCGCCGCTGGCGAGTGTGACGTGGCTGGCACCCACTTCAGCGACAGCGCAGCCCGTGCGCAAGCTCGGGCCGAGGGCAGGGGTGATCACCTGGGCGAAACGCTCGCTGGTGATGCTCGCATAACCGCCTTCCATACGCCTGGAAAAAGCCGGGAAGTGCACGTGGTACGCAGGCCAGCGCTGCTCGACCAGCGGGGCCAGCCAGCGTTGTTGCTCGGGAGTGAGGTCGGCGTCATGAAAGGACCAGGTGTGGTTCCCGCCCAGGGCCAGCCCTTGTTCCAGGCACAGCACGCGCAATTGCGGGCGCAATTGCTGGAGTCGCCAGGCGATCAGGCCGTTGGCCAACCCACCACCTACCAGGATCAGGTCATAGGGCACGGTGTGTTCTCCGAAATGCTGGGTTGGCCACTGTGCAGCGCGGCTTCGATGAGGCTGGCAGCGCGCTGTACGCCACCGCAGGCGGCAAGCTCGGCTTCCAGCGCGGCATCACGTGGTGCAGCTTCATCAAGCAGCTGACCCAACGTCTGGCCAATGGCAGCTACGCTGGCTCGTTTGGAGAGTACCCGCCCCAAACGGTGATGGCGCACCCGCGCAGCCACGCCAGGCTGATCGAATGCAATCGGCATGACCAGCAACGGTGTGCCGGCGCACACGGTATCGAGCACCGTGTTCAAGCCGCCATGGCTGATCACCACATTGGCTCGCCGCACCGCCCAGTGCTGAGGGGCGAAGTCGGTCACGACGGTGGCGCCAATCTGGCGCAGCCTGGCCTGCTGATGGCCATCCAACCCACCGCAGTGCGCCACCAGCAACTGGGCATCCAGGCGTCGGCAAGCCTTGGCAATACGTGCGAACAGATCGAACCGGTGGCCCTGGAGCGTCCCCAGGCTTGCGAATACCAAGGGCTTGCCGGGTTCGAAAGACCAGTTGGGGCTCCCCTGAGAGGGCGTGCTGCGTAACGGGCCGACGGCGTGAAAGTGCTTGGGCAGACCCACTCTGGGGAAATCCAGGTGCAGGGGTGTCTGGCTCAACTGGGCCAGTGGCGAGAGAAATTCATGGGCACCGCTGCGCGGTTGCAGCCCGTGGCGATGACAGGCCTGCAGCAAGGTGTCGTGCAACGGGCGCATGAGCCAGTCATGGACCTGAACACTGCCTTCGTAGAGGCGCGCATCCAAGCCCAGCCCGAACGGCATCACGGGCAATGGCAAGCCTGGCTCGCGATTGATTGGCAATGCACAGGCCACTGAAAAGAACGGCAGTTTGCAAGCCTCGGCCACCAAGCCGCCTGCGGGCTCCATCTGGTCGCAAATCATGGCATCGACCCGATGTTCCCTGAGCGCCTGCGGCAGGTTGCTGATCAGCATGGCCGTGGTGTGCGCCAGCTGTTTGATCAAGCGACGCAGGCGCAGCGGCCCGGCGGGGTCAGCCACGCGACGCATGGCAAGGTCAAGGCTGCCCGGCGGGCACTCGGCATGGCCGATGGCGACGAAGCCCATTCGCCTGTCGCTCAGCCAGCGTTCGGCTTCAGGCTGGTGAAAGAAACTGACCCGATGGCCGCGTTCGACCAATTCGCCGCCCAAGGCTTGCATCGCTGCAAAATGGCTGGGGTAGGGCGGAGCAATCAGGGCGAAGTGGCTCATTTGATGTCTAGCTGGGCATTGACCAGTCGGGCCCGGCGCAACTGCGCCAGCGTGGCCGAGCCTGTGCAGAAGCAGGCGATACGCAGTTGCCGGATGATCACGTCGAAGTGCGAGACCACCGCTTCGGTGGATGCCATTGCAGAGGTCAGCACCCCGGCAGCCTGGCCCACCAGGTCCGCCCCCAGGCGGATGGCCTTGGCCGCGTCCACGCCATCGCGGACCCCGCCTGAGGCGATCAGGCCAACCGTTGGCACGGCGCGGCGCACGGCAAGCAGGCTATGGGCGGTCGGGATGCCCCAGCCGCTGAAGGCCATTGCCACCGCACGCTCGGCAGGGTCATTGGCACGCTCGGCCTCCACCGCGGCCCAGCTTGTGCCGCCGGCACCGGCCACATCGATCATGGACACGCCAGCGTCGTACAATTGCCGCGCAACGCCTGGCGAAATACCAGCGCCTACCTCCTTGACGATGATGGGCGCGTGAAGCTGCCCGGCAACGTGCTCGATGCAGGCGAGCACCCCGTTCCAGTTGCGGTCGCCCTCGGGCTGAACGGCTTCCTGCAGGGGGTTGAGGTGAATGATCAGGGCGCTGGCATCGAGTGTATCGACCGCGCGACGGGCAAGGTCCAGGCCATCGGCCTCGCGTAACTGGGCCGCGCCCAGGTTTGCCAAAAGCGGGACATCGGGTGCAAGCCTTCTCAGCTCTGTGGTCAATCCTTGGTCCTGGCCGCTGCGCAAGCTCACTCGCTGCGAACCCACACCCATGGCCAGGCCCAAAGCCTGCGCAGCTTCGGCCAGGTGCTGGTTGATGAACCGTGCGCGATCAGCCCCGCCAGTCATCGAACTGATCAACAGCGGTGCGCGCAGTGCCATGCCGAACAGCTCGGTACCCAGGTTGACGTCTTCCAGGGCCATCTCGGGCAGTGCACAATGTTCGAAACGCAGCGCCGACCAGCCGGCATCGACCCCATGCGAGGTGCTGCCGGCGGCCAGGACGATATCCAGGTGATCATCCTTGCGTTGACTCAACGGGCTTTTGTTCATGCCGGCTCCACTGCCAGGGAATCATCCTGAGGTACGTGCGGTCTGTGTGCTTAGGACAGACAAGTTGTACAACACTACCCGTTTTGTATAGCTAAGCTCATAAAAAGCAAAGCATCAGGCAACGGCGCCCATCAGTCGTTCCTTTTCATCTACGGTCAATGGGCCGCCCACATCGAGAGGCAAGGATGACGACCATCGCCCCCCCGCACAGCGCTGGCGCTGATCACGATCAGCCACTGGCCGTCGCACATGCGGCCGTAGAAGCCCGGCTGGCAGCCTTGCTGCCATCGGCAGGTCACGAGCGCGACCTCGTGGTTGCGGCCATGCGCGACTGTACCCTGGCGCCAGGCAAGCGCTTGCGGCCCCTGTTGTTACTTTTTACGGCGCAGGGTCTGGGCGCATGCCCACACGCAGCGCTCGACCTCGGTTGTGCGGTCGAGATGGTACATGCAGCCTCCCTTGTGCTGGACGACTTGCCGTGTATGGACAACGCCGCCTTGCGCCGCGGCCGCCCTACCTTGCACCTGGCTTTTGGCGAAGACGTGGCTGTGTTGACGGCCATTGCCTTGCTCTCCCGTGCGTTCGGGGTTGTGGCGGGGTTGCAGACGGTCGGGCCGGATGTGCGCAGCGACCTAGTGGTGACCCTCACCTCGGCCATCGGTGCCGATGGGCTGGTCAAGGGGCAGTTGCAGGATCTGCGTGACGGTGCACGGCCGCGGACGGCGGCTGAAATTGCCGAGACCAATCAACTCAAGACCGGAGCCTTGTTCTCGGCCCTGCTAGGCATGGCCGGCCGGCTGGCGGGGGCTGGCGCCAGCCAGCAGGGCACCCTGCTGCAATTGGCGGGGGAGTTGGGGCAGGCGTTTCAGTTGCACGACGACTTGCACGACCGTGACCCGGAAAGTGGCAAGAGCATGGGGTTGGATCAGGGCAAGTCGACCCTGCTGGCGATGTGTGGCGAGATGCAGGTGCGCCAGCGGTTGGAAGCCCATTTGCAGAGCGTCGAACAGTGCCTGAACAGCCTGGGCCTTGGGACCTCGCCGATCGGTGGGGTATTGCGCAAGGTGTTCGCATCGAAGGGTGTGCAGGCTGCCGGCAGCACCGTATGGCGTCAGGGCGTGGGTGGTCTTGCGGTAGGTGGAGCGGTCGTGCATCACGTCTAAGGCGCAGGGCGTTGCGCCAATCCAAAGGTCTACGCAAGTTGAGCTGCGCCCCAAATGTTGGACATCCGTCCACTTTTGGGGTTTTTATGCGCAGGTATTCGAAGCAGTTCAAGCTGTCAGCCATTCAGGCCTTTCTTGATCGCGGGTATGGCTTTCGCCATGTTGCCGCACAGTTCCAAATGGATCCGACGCTCCTTCGTCGCTGGGTCGTGGCCTACCGTACGCACGGTCAGGCCAGTCTGGAGAAAACAGGCCGCCATTACAGCGCCGAGTTCAAGCTCGCCGTTCTTCATCATAAATGGCGCGAAGACCTTTCGTTGCGTGCCACGTCAGCGCTTTACAACCTTGGCAATTCCACACTGGTTCGCAGTTGGGAGGAACAGTATTACAGTGGCGGACATCAACCCCGACCGCCCCGTAAGAAGCCAGTGATTACCGCGATGCCTAAAGCACCCCGCAAGTCTGAAGACGTTTCATCCACGCCTACTGAGCAACTCACTCGTGAGCAGTTGCTGACAAGGCTAGCCCAGCTCGAAGCGGAGAACGCCTATCTAAAAAAGCTCGAGGAGCTAGACGAGGAGAAGGCGAGGAAGAAGATAGCCAGAAAAAAACCCGGCTAGTCGCGGCGCTACGTAAGCTTTACCCGCTTGCCTGGCTGCTCAAAGCAGCTCATTTGTCGCGCAGCACTTATTATTACCAGCTCGGCGTGCTCGAGGCTGGGGATCGGTGTGCCTCGCTCAAAACGTTGATACAAGACATCAGCCACCGGCACCGCGGCCGCTACGGGTATCGGCGAGTCACCTCTACGCTGCGTAGCGAAGGGCAATCGGTTAACAGTAAGAAGGTACGCCGTCTGATGGCCGAACTGGACCTGAAATGTACAGTGCGCCCCAAGAAGTACAAATCTTATCGGGGGCTAATGGGCGAAGCCGCCCCCAACATCCTTAAGCGCGACTTCCGCGCAGACCAGCCAAATCAAAAGTGGGTAACGGATGTTACCGAGTTCAAAGTGGCAGGTGAGAAGCTATACCTTTCTCCGATCATGGATCTTTATAACGGCGAGATCGTTGCTTATCGTACCGACTCCCGACCCCGATTTACCTTGGTAGGCGAAATGTTGGAGACAGCAATCAATAGGCTACCAGCTAACAGCCGGCCACTCTTGCACTCAGATCAAGGCTGGCATTATCGATACCCTGACTACTGCAAGCGGTTGAAAGAAGCAGGGCTTGAACAGAGCATGTCACGCAAGGGCAACTGCCTGGACAACGCGGCGATGGAAAGCTTTTTTGGGACGCTCAAATCGGAGTACTTCCACCGTGAGCGCTTCGCAAGCGTGGCTGAGCTTAAGGCGGGGTTGGATGAATACATCCATTATTACAACCATGATCGAATCAAAATGAAGCTCAACGGCCTGAGCCCTGTGGCTTACAGGACTCAGGCTGAGATAGGCTAACCAACTGTCCAACATTTGGGGCGCAGCTCAAGTCCCTGTAGGAGCGGCCCTTGTGCCGCGATGGGCCGCAGAGCGGCCCCGGCGAGATGAGCTGCGAAGCTTAAATCCTAGGGCCGCTGCGCGACCCATCGCGGCACAAGGGCCGCTCCTACGGGGGGCCGCGTAACCTGTGAAGCTGGAGTCAAAGCGCCTGCGCAATAGCGGGCTCACTGATCCAATTGCCTCGCATGCCGGGCAAAAACCTTTTCCAGCAGTTCCCACATGACTGGGTCCAGGCTGAACGCCACGTTGAAACGCATCCAGCCCGTTGCCCTGGCATCGACCATGAACAACTGTCCGGGGCCGAGCATGATGCCTTTTTCGAGCGCGTCATCGAGCAACAGCGCGCTGTCGGGAATCGAGGGATGCCGGGTCCAGATGTACATCCCCTCGTCCGATTCGGTGAACAGTTCGAAGCCTAGCCGGTGCAGATGCTCACCCACCCGTTGATGCGCCTCGGCCAGGCGTTGGCGCAGACGCTTGAGGTGCTTGCGCCAGCGACCGTCGATGATGGCGGCATAGACGACCCGCTCCATGACCTGCGAAGTGGTCAGGCCCGAGCGCATTTTCAGGTGTACCAGCTGTTGCGCCAGTTCAGGATTGGCCAGCAGGTAGCCCACCCGCACATTGGGCGAGATGCTTTTCGAGTAACTGCCCACGTAGACCACCTGCTGCAGGTGGTCCAGGCTGGCGAGGCAGGGTTGCGGATCGGCGATCATGTCGGCGTACAGGTTGTTTTCGACCAGCCGGAAACCATGCTGGTTGGCCAGTTGCAGCAGGCGGTGCAGCTGGGGCAACGGCGTGCGCGAGCACGTCGGGCTGTGCAAGTGAGGCTGGGTGAAGAAAGCCGTGGGCCTATGTTGCGCCAGCAACCGCTCAAGCTGATTGAGGTCGTAGCCATTGGGCGTGCGCGCCACCCCCAGTAGCGTTGCGCCTTGGGTGCGCAGAATGCTCATCAGGTTGGGATAGCCAGGGTCGTCCACCAGTACCACGTCACCTGGCCGGACCAGCGTACGCACGGCCAGGTCCAGGGCCTGGCTGGCACCGTGGGTCAACATCAGCTGAGCGGGGTTGGCGACGATCGACAAATCCTGCTGCAGGTTCTGCGCCGTCAACGCGCGTAGTTCGGGCAACCCCATGGGGTCACCGTAACCGGACAGTTCCAGTGGGCTGCCAGCCACCTGCCGCAGCCCTCGGCGCAGGCCATCTTCGTACATCCAGTCATTGGGCAGCCAGCCGCAGCCTGGCTTGAACGGCAACTGCCGGGTTTCGAAGATCTGCTGCAGGTACCACTCGGTGTTGAACGTTGGTCGGCTTGCATCAGGGTCAGCCGTGTGCGTGTCCAGCAGTTCAGCGGCGGCGCGATTGACGAAAAAGCCAGCGTTGCCACGGCTTACCAGCAGCCCTTGGGCGACCAGGCGATCGTAGGCTTCCACCACGGTGAAGGTGCTGACCGAGTAGGTGGCGGCGAAGGCGCGGATCGACGGCACCTTGGCGCCAGGCTTGAGCGTCTGTGTGTCGATCAGGGTGCGCAGACCGTCGATGATCTGGTTGACCAACGGTGTGGAAGCGTCTGGGTTCAATTGCAGCATGGGGGACCTTCAGGTGTGTAACGCCAGGTGCTGGCCCGGTGTATAGGGTTGGCGACCTGTACAGTGCAGTGCGAGTTTCATGCCACTGTGCATGGCTCTCTGCGATGGACATTTTTACATTAGGTGTCGGATATCGCCACACAAAGCATGTTCAGTTCGCTCCAGGCCTCAGCCCTGGGGCGCGTCAGCAGGCCGCCATGGATGGCCTGCGTGTGTTCGTTCACACCTCCTGCGCGCATTAGCACTGATGTACAGGTGAAACCGCCAGCCATCGGGGTTTCACGGTTTTCCTTGGATAAAAAGAAGCACGGGGTACACAACTGATGGACGCAACATCCACAACCACCACCGCGAACGGCGGGCATGAGAGCAAGCTCAGTGCCTCGCTGAAGTCGCGCCACCTGACGATGATGTCCATCGCCGGGGTCATCGGCGGCGCCTTGTTCGTAGGATCCGGCAGCGTGATCCACAGCGCCGGGCCGGCCGCGGTGCTGGCCTACCTGGCAGGCGGCATCCTCGTGGTGCTGATCATGCGCATGCTTGGCGAAATGGCAACGTCTTCACCCGACACGGGCTCGTTTTCCACCTACGCCGACCGTGCCATCGGGCGCTGGGCCGGCTTCACCATCGGCTGGCTGTACTGGTGGTACTGGGTCATTCTCATGGCCTGGGAAGCCTACGTAGCCGGCAAGATCCTGCACGGGTTCTTCCCAGATGTGAGTGTCAACGTGTTCGTGCTGGCCACGACGTTGCTGCTGATCACGGTCAACTTCTTCAACGTCAAGCACTACGGTGAGTTCGAGTTCTGGTTCGCCCTGATCAAGGTCATCGCGATCGTCTGCTTCCTGATCGTCTGTACCGCAGCGGTGCTCAACATCTGGCAATTCGGCGAGGTGCGGGGCATTACCCACCTGACCGCCGAAGGGTTCATGCCCAATGGCATCACCACCGTCATCGGGGCGTTGCTGGGGGTGATGTTTGCATTCCTGGGCGCCGAGATCGTGACCATCGCAGCCTCCGAGGCCAAAGACCCGGCAGCGCAGATCGTCAAGGCCACCAACTCGGTGGTATGGCGCGTGTGCCTGTTCTACGTAGGCTCGATCTTCCTGATCGTCTGCCTGGTACCGTGGAACGACCCGCACCTGGGCGTCTCCGGCTACGGCGCCTATCGCCGTACCCTTGAGCTGCTGGGCGTGCCTTACGCCGAGTTGCTGATGAACTTCGTGGTGCTGACCTCGGTGAGCAGCTGCCTGATCTCTGGCCACTACACCGCCTCGCGCATGCTGTTCTCCCTGGCCCAGCGTGGCGACGCACCGTCGTTCTTCAAGATCACTCGTGCCGGCACTGGCGTGCCCGTGTACGCGATCATGGGCTCGTGCGCGGTGGCAGTGGTGTGTGCGCTGATCAATTTCAGCGAGACCCTGCGCCCCAAGGACGTACTCGATACCCTGATGAACACCACGGGCATGATTGCCCTGCTGGTGTACCTGGTGATCGCGTTCTCCCAGCTGCGCATGCGCCGCAAGCTGATTGCCGAAGGCAAGGAAGTGCGCCTGAAGATGTGGCTGTTCCCGTGGCTCACCTACCTGGTGATCGCCTTCATCGTAGCGGCCCTGGTAACCATGGCGTTCATGCCTGACTACCAGATCCTGGTGATCTCCACCGGCATCGCGGCGGCGCTGGTGGTAGCGATGGGGGTTGTGCACCAGATGCGCAGCGCGCCTCGACACTAAGCCTCATTGGCTCTGCGAAGCGGCCGGTTCCCTCCAAGGGGCCGGCCGCTTCGCGTTTTGGGCGACAGATGGCATATGCTGGAGGGCATCGCTCATCGGAGAACGTCGCCATGTCCTGGTCTGCCACCCAGTATTCCTTGTTCGAAGACGAACGCACCCGGCCGGTGCGCGACCTGCTGGGGGCGGTGCCGCCGCGCCCGGTGCGGCATGCCACCGACCTGGGCTGCGGGCCCGGCAATTCCACCGAGGTGCTGCTGCAGCGCTGCCCCGACGCGCAGGTGACCGCGCTGGACAGCGACCCGGACATGATCGAGAAGGCCCGAGAGCGCAAGCGGCTGTGCATCCCCCGCGTGCACATGGTCACGGCGGACATCGCAGGCTGGGCCGCTCCTGAGCCCCAGGACCTGATCCTGGCCAACGCCTCGCTGCAATGGGTGCCCGACCACGGGCGGCTGTACCCGCACCTGGTGCGTCAGCTCAGCGAAGGGGCGAGCCTTGCAGTGCAGACGCCCGACAACCTGGAGGAGCCCGCACACACCGCGTTGCGCGAGATCGCCTGCCGTGGCCCGTGGGCGGCCACGTTCGAGGACTTCCAGTTGCCGCCGCGCCATGGCGCGGCGTTCTATTACGACCTGTTGAGCCCGCTCTGTGCCCGGGTCGAAGTGTGGCGCACCACCTACCACCATCCCTTGGCCGACGGCGCTGAGGGCGTGGTGCAGTGGTTCAAGGGTTCGGCCTTGCGGCCTTATCTGTCGCGGCTGCAACCGCACGAGCAGGAGGCCTTCCTGCAGATGTACCTGCAGGCGATGCAAGGCGCCTACCCGCCAGCCTCCGACGGCAAGGTACTGCTGCCGTTTCCGCGCTTGTTCGTGATCGCCACCCGCTGAATCTTCTGGTGAGGGGTCGGCGCAGCGCAGACGGTTGTCGATCCTTGCCCATAGGCGTATAAACTGCTCCCACTTTTTGTGCCGGTCGCTTCCTGAACCGGCCGCTGAAACAAGAGAGTCGACATGGGCGCACAGTGGAAAGCCAAACATAAAGAAGCCGCGGCCAATGCCAAGGGCAAGGTCATGGGCAAGCTGTCCAAGGAAATCCAGATCGCCGCCAAATCCGGCGCCGACCCGGACATGAACCCGCGTCTGCGCCTGGCCATCGAACAGGCCAAGAAGGCTTCGATGACCCGCGAAACCCTGGAGCGGGCCATTCGCAAGGGTGCTGGCCTGGATGGCGATGCCGTGCAGTATGCGGCTGTCAGCTACGAAGGCTTCGCCCCGCACCAGGTCCCGCTGATCGTCGAGTGCCTGACTGACAACGTCAACCGCACGGTCGCGCAAATTCGTGTGCTGTTCCGCAAGGGTCAGCTCGGTGCCAGCGGCTCGGTCTCCTGGGACTTCAACCATGTCGGGCTGATCGAGGCCACCCCCAACGGTGACGCTGATCCTGAGATGGCTGCCATCGAAGCCGGGGCCCAGGACTTCGAAGAAGGCGAAGAGGAGGGGTCAACCCTGTTCATCACCGATACCACCGACCTGGACGCTGTGCAGAAGGCCCTGCCGGGGCACGGTTTCACCGTCACGTCGGCCAAGATCGGCTACACCCCGAAAAACCCGGTGAGTGCTTCGAGCCTGAGTGCCGAAGCCCTGGCCGAAGTCGAGGCGTTTCTCGAAGCCATCGACGAGAACGACGACGTCCAGAACGTCTACGTTGGCTTGACGCAGTAAGCGCGAGCCCCATCTGCCGATGCTGCCCATTGCCAGGCGTCTCGCACAGGCGATGGCTGGGCAGCACCGCACCGGGGTGTGCCCCGAGCGGGAGCTGCCGTGAATCCAGCCTTTGCCACGCTCAGCCTTGGGCACCTGCGGGTGCTCGATCACCTGCTGCAGGTGCAGAACCTCAGCCGGACGGCTGAGCGCCTGGGCGTGAGCCAGTCGGCCTTGAGCCGTCAGTTGGCTCAACTTCGCGAGGCCTTCGACGACCCGCTGCTGGTGCGTCAAGGCCGAGGCTATGTGCTGAGCGAGCATGCCCAGACGCTACGCGAGCCCTTGCGCCAGGTGCTGGACGAGCTGCAGGCGCTTCGTCAGCCTGCGGTATTCGAGCCTGGCCGCTGCCAACGCCGCTTTTGCCTTGCTGCTTCCGATTATGTCGCCGAGCATATGCTCCCTTTGCTGGTGACGGCGCTGGAGCAGGAAGCGCCAGGCATCAGCCTGGAATACCGCACCTGGCAAGCCGGGCAATATGACCTGCTCGCCAGTGGCGAGATCGACCTTGCCACCACCTTGTTCGACGAGTCGCCGCCCAATGTGCACGGGCGTCTGCTTGGCGAGGATCGGGCGGTGTGCCTGATGGCACCGGATCATCCCTTGACCGCCCATGGGCGGGTTTCGCAAAGCGACTACCTGGCGTGCAGGCATGTACGAATCTCCGGTGGCGGGGACAAGGACAGCTTCATTGACCAGCATCTGCGTGCGCAGGGCCTGCAACGGCACATCAGCCTGCAAGTGCCGTTTTTTTGCGCAACGGTAAAGGTGGTCGCCAGCAGCCAGGCAGTGGCTACCGTGCCCGAACACATCGCCCGCCAATTGTGCCGCCTGTATCCGCTGGCGTGGCGCCCGTTGGGGTTCGTCGAGCACAGTCAGCGGTATTGGGTGGTGTGGCACGAACGTTTGCATGGGTCGGCCGAGCATCGCTGGTTTCGAAACCGGGTGTTCGACCTGTGGCGCCAATCTCAATTCGGTGTCCAGGGCGGCGTTGCGTATTTGCCATAGCAGCTATGCGCAGGGCGCGGTTCTTCGCGCAGGCGGCGCACTCTACACTGCTCCCAGCCAGCCGCCGACCCGCACTGACCGCCATCAGCGCGTGAGGCGCCCACCACAGGAGCACGTGCATGACCCCCGAAGCGTTTCGCCAGTATGGCCATCAACTGATCGACCTGATCGCCGATTACCGCCAGACCGTGCAGCAGCGCCCGGTCATGGCCCAGGTCGAGCCCGGTTACCTGAAGGCGGCGCTGCCGCCGGCCGCGCCGCAACAGGGCGAGCCGTTCGACGCGATTCTCAAGGACGTGGACGGGTTGATCATGCCCGGCCTGTCCCATTGGCAGCACCCGGATTTCTACGGTTATTTTCCCTCCAATGGGGCGCTGTCCTCCGTGCTGGGGGACTTCCTGAGTACCGGGCTTGGCGTACTGGGCTTGTCGTGGCAATCGAGCCCAGCGTTGAGCGAACTGGAAGAAACGACCTTGGACTGGTTGCGCCAGATGCTGGGTTTGTCGCAGCAGTGGAGCGGGGTGATTCAGGACACCGCCTCGACCAGCACCCTGGTCGCGCTCATCTGCGCCCGTGAGCGCTCAAGTGATTACGCCCTGGTCCGTCACGGGCTTCAAGGCCAGGATAAGCCCCTGATCGTGTATGTCAGCGCCCATGCCCACAGTTCGGTGGACAAGGCGGCGTTGCTGGCAGGCTTTGGCCGCGACAATATCCGCCTGATCGCGACCGATGAAGCCTATGGGCTGTGCCCGACTGCGCTCGAGCAGGCCATCGAACAGGACCTGGCGGCTGGCAATCGCCCGTGTGCGATCGTTGCCACCTGCGGCACTACCGCCACTACGGCCCTCGATCCGCTGCGCGCCATCGGCGCGCTGGCCCAGCAACATGGCCTGTGGCTGCATGTGGACTCAGCCATGGCCGGCTCGGCGATGATACTGCCCGAGTGCCGCTGGATGTGGGATGGGATAGAGCTTGCCGATTCGGTGGTGGTCAATGCGCACAAATGGCTGGGGGTAGCGTTCGATTGCTCGGTCTATTATGTGCGCGACCCCCAGCACCTCGTGCGCGTGATGAGCACCAACCCCAGCTACTTGCAGTCCTCGGTCGATGGGCAGGTCAAGAACCTGCGCGACTGGGGCATTCCCTTGGGGCGCAGGTTCCGCGCCTTGAAACTGTGGTTCATGTTGCGCGCAGAAGGTGTCGAGGCCTTGCAAGCACGGCTGCGCAGGGACCTGGACAATGCCAGGTGGCTGGCCGAACAAGTGCGCGCGGCAAGCGACTGGCAGTTGCTCGCCCCTGTGCCGTTGCAGACGCTGTGTCTTCGGCATTGCCCTGAAGGGATGGCCGGCCAGGCGCTGGACGCCCATACCCGAGCCTGGGCCGAGCGCCTGAATGCATCAGGCGACGCCTATGTGACTCCCGCGGTGCTTGATGGACGCTGGATGGTGCGTGTGTCGATTGGCGCCCTGGGCACTGAGAGGGAGGATGTGCAACGTCTCTGGGCCAGGCTGCAGCATGTGGTGCAGGGCTGACAACCGTGGCGCCCATGCCCGTTGCCCCAAGGAAAAACACGCTGTGGTGATGATTGAACTTCCGCGTTCCCGGTATCTCTTCTAGAATCCTGCTGCCACGCCCAATCGGGGCGTGCGCGCGGCTTCATAATGGCGCAGCGCGGTTTTGCGTCCACTTCGAGAGAGCCATGAGTTCCAGTACCCCGCTGTCCGGCGTCAACCAACCGCTTCGCGGCATCGTGTTGGTGGTGTGCGCCACGTTCATGTTCGCCAGCCACGACGCCTTGTCCAAGTTCCTGGGAGGGCTGTACCCGATCGTGATGGTGGTGTGGGCACGGTACGTGGTGCACACACTGTTGATGGCTGGCATTTTCCTGCCGCGCTCGGGCCTCAACGTGTTGCGCACCCGACGGCCGCTGCTGCAAACCTTGCGCGCCTTGAGCCTGCTCAGCACCAGCCTGCTGTTCACCTCTGGGTTGCAGTACCTGCCATTGGCCGAAGCGACTGCGGTCAACTTCCTTGCACCGGTACTGGTCACTGCCCTGTCTGTACCACTGCTCAAGGAACGGGTCACGGTAGCGCAATGGGTGGCAGTGGTATTGGGCTTTCTGGGGGTGCTGATTGTCGTGCATCCAGGCGGGGCGCTGTTCACGCCCGCCATCCTGTACCCGTTCGGCTCGGCGCTGGGCTTCTCTTTCTACCAACTGTTGACCCGCATCCTGGCGGCGCACGACAGCCCGACCACCAGCAACTTCTATGCAGGGTTGTGCAACACCCTGGCCATGAGTGCGCTGGTGCCGTTTTTCTGGGAAACGCCGCGCTGGGACCATGCCTTGCTGATGCTGGCGCTGGGTGGTTTCGGTATGACCGCTCACCTGCTGCTGACCCAGGCCTTCCGTTTCGCAGCGCCTGCGCTGTTGGCGCCGTTCAGCTACTGCCAGATCGTCTTCGCTGGCCTGCTGGGCCTGGTGTTCTATGGCCAGACCCCCGATACGCTCAGCCTGGTCGGGATTTGCGTGATCTGCCTCAGTGGGCTGGGGGCAGCCTGGATGCAACGGCGGCGTTAGCGCACTGGCCAGTGCCACTGCAGATGTGAAAGGCAGTACTGCTGCCAATTCGAAGTCGCTTGGGTACAAACGTGCATGTGGGATGCGTGCTGCAATGCTTTCAGGCGGCCGGCCTGACTTGCGTGCTCACAACCCCAAGGAATCACGATCATGCACATGCCCGATACCCTCAGGATTCGCAATGGCCAGAAGGTCGAAGCGACGTTCTCGGCTCAAGAATATGCCCGCCGGCATGCCCAGGTGCGCGCCCTGATGAGCGCTCAGCAGCTCGAGGCACTCGTCTTTACTTCCTATCACAACGTCAACTACTACAGTGACTACCTCTATTGCGCGTTTGGGCGCGCCTACGCGGTGGTGATCACCCCTGATCAGGTCGTCCTGATCAGTGCCAACATCGATGGCGGTCAGCCGTGGCGTCGGTCGGTCGGCACCGACAACATCGTCTACACCGACTGGCGGCAGGGCAGTTTTTTCACCGCCCTGCGCCAGGCGCTGCCGCAGGCGGGGCGCATTGGCGTGGAGGGTGATCACCTGACGCTCCACACCCATGCCGCGCTCGCGGCATGCTACCCGCATGCCGAGCTGGTCGATATCAGCACCGCCTGCATGCGCCTGCGGCTGATCAAGTCGGCTGAAGAGCAGGCCCTGATCCGCCAGGGGGCACAGGTCGCCAATGTTGGCGGCGCGGCGGTGATCGACGCGCTGGCTGACCAGGCGCCGGAGTTCGAGGTGGCACTGCATGCCACCCAGGCCATGGTCCGGGACATTGCCAGGCGCTATCCCGACAGCCAGTTGATGGACACCTGGACGCTGTTTCAATCCGGGCCCAACACCGATGGCGCCCACAATCCGGTAACCAGCCGTCGCGTGGGCAGGGGTGAAATCTTAAGCCTCAACTGCTTCCCAATGATCAGCGGCTACTACACGGCGTTGGAGCGCACACTCTTTCTCGATCACTGCCCGGACGAGTACCTGCGCCTGTGGCAGGTGAACGTTCAGGTGCACGAGGCAGGTCAACGCCTCGTCCGTCCAGGCGTACGGTGTTGCGACATTGCTGCTGAGCTCAATGAAATCTACCGCCAGCACGACCTGCTGCAATACCGTACCTTCGGCTACGGCCATTCCTTCGGCGTGTTGTGCCACTACTACGGGCGCGAGGCCGGCCTGGAGTTGCGCGAGGACATCGACACCGTACTGGAGCCGGGCATGGTGGTGTCGATCGAGCCCATGATCATGCTGCCACAGGGCCTGCCAGGGGCAGGCGGCTATCGCGAGCATGACATTCTGGTCGTGACCGAGCAGGGGGCCGATAACATTACCCAGTTCCCCTATGGGCCGCAGCACAACGTCATCTGCAAATGAGCAGCGAGTGCTCTGTCAGCGCAAGGCTGCCAGGCGGCGCTGCGCGGAAGGCGAAACACCGAACAGTCGGCTGTACGCCTTGGAAAAGTGCGCCGCCGAGCCGAAGCCGCAGGCCAGTGCGACGTCGCCAACCGGCGCGTCGCCTTGCAGCAGCAACTGCCTGGCATGGGTTAGCCGTAGTTCCTGGTAATAGCGTGTGGGGGTACGTTGCAGCTGATGCTTGAACAGGCGCTCGAGCTGACGCACGGTGATGCCGGTCAGGTTGGCCAGCTCGCTGGGTGCCAACGGCTCCTCGAGGTTGGCTTCCATGATCGCAACGACCTGGCTGAGCCGCGGTTGCGCAGTACCCAGCAAGGTCCTCAGCGAAACGCGCTGGCGTTCGCGCTCGCTACGCACCCGGTCGCACAGCAGCAGTTCGGCGGCCTTGGCGGCAATGGCTTGGCCGTCCGGCTCGCGAGCCACCAGTTGCAGCATCATGTCGATGGCCGCCACACCGCCTGAGCAGGTGTAGCGGTCGCGGTCCAGCTCGAACAACTGCTGCGAGCAAATGATGTTAGGGAAGCGGGCGCGCAGCGTTGGCAGGTCCTCCCAATGAATGGTACAGCGGTAGCCGTCGAGCAACCCTGCCTTGGCGAGCAGGTAACTGCCGGTACAAATGCCGCCGATCGGCAGGCGTTGCCTGGCCCGTTCGCGCAGCCAGCGGATGTGCGCCCCGGTGGCAGGGCCGCGCTCGATGGGGTTGGGGCCCACTACCAACAGTACGTCCAGCGCTGGCGCGTCACCGAGCGTGCAATCGGGCAGCACGCGCATGCCGTTGCTGGCGGTGACCGGCCCCTCCTGCGCCGCGATCAGTACGCTGCGAAACACGGGCCTACATGCGGCCAGGTTGGCCATGCGCAGTGTTTCCACCGCCGATGCCAGGCCGATGGTGGTGAAATTGGGCATGATCAGAAAACCGAATGTCTTGACCGTGCCGGAGTGTGGATTTACCGAAGCGGGGTGGACCATTGGGCGATTCCTGTGCAAGCTGGGGCATAGTTTGCCCAGAAGGTGGCTGCAAGTGAACCCAGAAAACCTGTTGGCCCAGTTGCCAGGCTACCCGTTGGCCGCCGATGCGATCGAAGTGCTCCCCGATGCCCAGGCCTACCGGGCCTGCCTGCTCGAGCGTATCGGCGCAGCGACCCGGCGGATCGTCATCGTGGCGCTCTACTTGCAACATGACGAGGCGGGCCAGGAGGTGCTGGACGCACTCTATCAGGCCAAGGCGGCTCGGCCAGGGCTTGAAATAACCGTCGTGGTGGACTGGTTCCGGGCCCGGCGTGGCCTGCTGGGGGCGGGCAGGCAGCCTGGCAATGCAGCCTGGTACCAGGCCGAGCGCCAGAGCCGCCAGTTGGACATCGCGATCTACGGCGTGCCTGTGCAGACCCGCGAACTCTTCGGGGTGCTGCACCTCAAGGGCAGCATCATCGATGACTGCGTCATCTACACCGGTGCCAGCCTCAACAACGTCTACCTGCATCGGTTCGACCGTTACCGGCTCGATCGCTACCACCTGTTCCACAGCAAGGCCCTGGCCGACTGCATGGCCGACCTGGTGCATCGGCTGCTTCACCCGCAGGCCACGCCGCGCCTGGACCTTCCTGCGCCGCCTTCGACCGCCGATTTGCGCAGTGACATTCGCCGTCTGCGGGCACGGATGCGCCGGCTGACATATGCACCAGGCCCTGCAACCGAGCCGGGGCACCTGCGAGTGATTCCGCTGATCGGCGTCGGCAGGCGCAATGCATTGAACAAGACGGTGTGCGCGCTGTTGGCCGTGGCCCGCGAACGTATCGTCATCAGCACCCCGTACTTCAATCCGCCGCGGGTCGTGATGCGCGAAATTGACGACGCGTTGGCACGCGGCGTGCGGGTAGAGTTCATCGTCGGCCATCGTACGGCCAATGACTTCTACGTCCCTCCGGGGGAGCCGTTCCATGCCAGCGGGGCATTGCCTTATCTGTATGAGGACAACCTCAGGGCCTTTGCGCGCCGTCGCGAGCACCTGCTGGCCAGTGGTCAGCTGCAGGTCCGATTGTGGAACGATCCCGGGCACACCTTTCATGCCAAGGGCGTGTGGGTCGATGAGCGTTATTGCTTGCTGACCGGCAACAACCTGAACCCGCGCGGCTTCAACCTGGACCTGGAGAACGGCCTGCTTATCGATGACCCCCTTGGGCAATGGCGGGGGCCGTGCGAGCAGGAGCTGAGCGCATTGCGTGAACATGCCCCGGCTATCGGTTCGGCGCACGCTCTAGGCGTCAAGGCCGAACACCCCAAACCCGTGCGCAAGCTGCTGCGCAGGCTACGCTATAGTCGGTTGGAACCGTTGATCAAGCGGGTGCTGTAGGGCAGGGGCTGTAGTGCGGCCTGCCCGATGGTCGATAGCGTTGATCGGCCGGGCACGCTGTAGGTCCACCCTGTGCATCCCCGACAATAGGCGCTCAAGGAATGGAAGCAGCTTTTGGCAATGATTCGCCGCGCAGCCGTATGGTTCGCCGCCTTGTGCTGGCTTTTTCGGGCCTGCTTTTGTTGGCGATGATCCTGGGGCTGGTGTCGCTTTATCGCATCGCCGTTTCGCTCGATCAGCGGGAACTGGAACAAAGCCGATTCCATGCGAATGCGGCCTTGGCACAGTTGCACAAGGCCGAGCGCGCCTATCTGTGGACCCATGCTTCCTGGCAGGCAGCTTACGACCATCTGGCGCGTCCAGCGGACCGGCAATGGGCGTTCGATGAGGGCAACGTTGGTGCCACGCTCTATAGCGATGATGGCTATGCGGGCGTGTTCGTCCTGGACGATCAAGGTACGCTTTATGCAATAGTGCAAGGGCGTCTGACAGACTTGGGTTTCGATCACTTCAGCCCCGAGGGTCATCGCATCCTGCAACAAGCCCGCCAGGCCATGGCGCAGAAGCAACCGGCGTCGGGCTACGTCATGTTTGCAGGCCAGCCTGCGGTCTTCACCTCTGCCGTGATACGTCCTCCTGGCCTCGCCGACAGCCTGGCTAAGCATCACTCGGTGATGGTCTTCATTCGATTGATCGAGGCCGACTTGTTGAGTCAGATGGGTAAGACGGCCGGCCTCACGGACTTGGCTATCGCTGCAAGCGACAATGCTGCGGACGATATGGGGCATTTGCGACTTCAGGGGGTTCCCTATCGTTTGACCTGGCGCATGGACCAGCCCGGCAGCGATCTGTTGCAAACGGTATTCACACCGCTGGCGGTGGCGCTGCTGATCATCCTGGCGCTGATGGTATTGCTTGCACGCTATGCCATGCGCACCAGCGCCGACATTGACCGCAGCTACCATCAGCTGGCTATTTCCAAGCGGGCGCTGGAGGCCAGCGAAGCGCGCTTCAAGGCCGTGGCCGAGGCGGCTTCCGACTGGATCTGGGAGACCGATGCGCAGCAGCACCTGATCTATCTTTCACCACGCTTTGCCGAACTGACCGGGCACGACGCCGAGCTCTGGCTCAATCAGCCGATCTGCACGTTGTTCGATTGTGAAACCGGTCATGTCGAAACCTGGCTGCACAGCCTGGGCGCCAGCGAGTCTACCGGCACGCTGCGCTGCCATTACCTGGACAAGGCCGGGCAGCGACGCGAGTGCCGAATCGCGGCCAGGGCCATCATCGAGCACAAAATCTGCAAGGGATTCCGCGGCACCTGTACCGACATCACCGATGAGGTGGCAGCCCATGCCCGAATTCAGCACCTGTCACAACATGACGCCCTGACCGGGCTGCCCAACCGTAACAAGCTGTTCCGCTTCCTCGAGGACAGCGCCAAGGTGTCGCGGGCCGTGCTGATGCTCGACCTGGACAACTTCAAGCCAATCAATGACAGCCTCGGCCACCCGGCCGGTGATGCAGTGTTGATGGAGGTGGCGACGCGGCTTGGTCAAATGACCCGTTCCAGCGACCTGGTAGCGCGCCTGGGCGGGGACGAGTTCGTCATCGTCCTGATCGCACCGGGCACGCGTGATGAACTCGACCGGTTCTGTGCCCGGCTCATCGACACCCTCAAGCAGCCGATGGCGGTGGAGCACCACAAGGTACAGATAGGCGCCAGCCTGGGTGTGGTCATCTCCGACGATTACCCAGGTGGCCCTAGCGACCTGATCCGTTATGCCGACGTCGCGCTGTACGGGGCCAAGCAATCGGGCAAGAACACATGGCGGTATTTCTCCACGCAGATGAGCGCTGCATTGCTTGAAAAGCGCGTACTCGAACAGGAGCTGCGCGAAGGCATCCCCCGTGGCGAACTGCGTTTGCATTTCCAGCCACGGTTCAAGGTGGACGGGGTAACGATCGCCTCCGCCGAAGCGCTGGTGCGCTGGCAGCACCCCCGCCTTGGGTTGCTGATGCCGGACGAATTTGTCGGCTTTGCCGAGGAAAGCGATGTGATCGTGTTGCTGGGCAACTGGGTGCTGCAGGAGGCTTGCAAGGAGGCAGGAGCCTGGCCGCTCGATGTGCTGGTGTCCGTGAACATGTCGCCTGCCCAGTTCAGCCGCAGCGACGTGGTACGCGATGTGGCCGAGGCCTTGCGCACCACCGGGCTGCCTGCGCACCGGCTGGAGTTGGAAATCACCGAGAACGTGATGCTCAACGACGTTGAAGGCGCGTTGCAGACGATGAACGCATTGAAGGAACTTGGTGTGCGCTTGAACATGGACGACTTCGGCACAGGCTATTCGTCACTGGGCTACCTGCGTACTTATCCGTTCGACAGCATCAAGATCGATCGTCGGTTCGTCCAGTCGCTGGGCAAGAGCAGCAGTGACCGCAGTGTGGTGCAGGCGATCATCAGCCTGGGGAACGCCATGGGCATGACGGTCACGGCCGAGGGGGTGGAAACTGCGGAGCAGCTCGCTTTGCTCAGTGATGACCAGTGCCATGAGGTGCAGGGTTACTGGTTGAGTCGTCCGGTGGACAACCAGGCGTTGATCTCATTGATGGCGTCGGCCGCCACACATACCCCTGATTAACGCAGCACGTGTAGGAGCGGGCCTTGTGCCGCGATGGGCCGCGCAGCGGCCCTGGGATTTGAACGCTGTACCACGGATCGCCGGGGCCGCTGCGCGGCCCATCGCGGCACAAGGGCCGCGCCTACCAGAGGGCTGCTATGAAGCTGCAAGTCACGGCAGCAGAAAAGTCTGGCGCACGCGGTCGTCTGCTGCTCTGAAAATCCAGCGTGAGCGCATACAATCGCCGTCTTTACGAACCACTTCGATAGGCTACACCCGCCATGGCGCTAGACCCACCTACCATGCTCACCATTTCCATCGCCTTGGCGGCAGCGGCGGCGTTGTACCTGGCAATAGAGTGGCGCAGTGTCCGCGAGTCATCGTTGCTGTACTGGAGCGCCGGGTTCGCGACCATTACCGTCGGTTGCACCTTGGCGCTGCTGCGAGGCGTTGGCCTTTTGTTCATCGGCATCTGGTTCGCGAACGGCCTGCTGGTCGTGGCCCATGGCTTGTTCCTGCTAGGCGTGCTGCGCTTCACCCAGGACCGGATTTCGCGGGCCTGGCTGGTGATCGTGCTGATCTGGTTTGCCCTGTTACTGCTGCCTGCAGGCCCAGAGTGGTCGAAAGTCATGCTGATGGCCAACTCGCTGCTGGTTGCCGCCCTGACCTTGAAGGCCAGTAGCCTGCTGCAGCCGCATGGGCAGTCGCTGAGCGTAGGTGCAGTCCAGTTGCGGTACGTGCTTCTGGTCCATGGGTTGTTCTACGTGATCAAGGCGATCATTGCGATTGCGCCGGGCACGTTGATTGACCTGGCCAGTTTCGGGGGGTTGATCATCCAGGTCTCCCTGGTGGAGGGTGCCATGGCGATCATGCTAATCGCGTTGTCGATGACAGGCACGGTTCGCTACCGCCGCGAAGAACGCATCGCTCGCCTGGCCGCACGGGATCCGCTGACTGCGCTGTACAACCGGCGTGCCCTGGAAGTGCGTGCGGGGCCTTTCTTCAAGGAGGTCAGCAATGTCCGGCCTGCAGCGTTGTTGTTGATCGATATCGACAATTTCAAGCTGGTGAACGACCTGCATGGGCATGCAGCGGGGGACCGGTTGCTGGTGGCCTTGAGTGAAATGATTCGTGCGGTGTTGCCCGAGCGCTCCCTGGCGGCACGGTTGGGCGGGGATGAGTTCGTGATTTTGCTCAGTGGGGCAAGCCGTGAAGGGGTCCTGGGGTTGGCCAAGGGATTGCGCGAGCAATTTCAGGCCTATGCCGGCGGGGCAGTCCCGACACCTGCAGCGGTGACGTTGAGCATTGGGGTGAATGTGTTTGACCAGGCGCCAGCGAGTCTGGCGGCGCTGATCGAGCAGGGGGATGTGGCGTTGTACGAGTCCAAGCGCGCAGGGCGCAACAGCATTCGATTTGTGGAGCGACAGGTGACAGGTGGCGAGTTTTCTTGAGCGAGGTAGGGGTGCGGTTGTTCGGCTAATCCTGCCTCGTCATTGATCTACGTGTGCAGCCCTGTAGGCCTCACCGGCCGGAGTGGGCCGCAGTGTTCGGGCAAAAGCGGCTGGGAAGTTTGTAGGCTGGGGCCGCTGCGCCATCCATTGCAGCGACCCTTTTATCCGTCAAGCGTGAATCAAGTCACAACCTGATAGCAAGGCACATAAGCCGCCCCACCCGGCAACTTCATCCGATGCTGGTCAACGAATGCCTGCAGCAAACGCCCCAGCGGATCCAACACAGCGCTGTCACCGCGAATCTGGTAGGGCCCGTGCTCTTCAATCAGGCGAATGCCCTTGTCCTTAACGTTACCCGCCACAATCCCGGAAAACGCTCGGCGCAAATTGGCCGCCAGTTCGTGAGGTGGCAATTCGCGACGCAGATCCAGGTCAGCCATGGCCTGGTGAGTGGGGTCGAAGGGTCGCTGGAAGCTCTCTTCGATCCTGAGCAACCAGTTGAAATGGAACGCATCGTTGCGTTCGCGACGGAACTGCTTGACCTGCTTGAGCCCTTCGACCATGTGGCGCGCCACTTCAGCCGGGTCGTCAATGATGATCTCGTACAACCGATGCGCTGCCTCGCCGAGCGTTGCGCCGACGAAGGCATGCAATTGCTGCAGGTAGGGCTCTGCACTGCGTGGGCCCGTCAGCACGACCGGGAAGGGTACATCCTGGTTATCCGGATGCATCAGGATACCCAGCAGGTACAGGAATTCTTCTGCCGTGCCTGCACCGCCCGGGAAGATAATGATGCCGTGACCGACCCGCACGAACGCCTCCAGGCGCTTCTCGATATCTGGCAGGATCACCAGTTCGTTGACGATCGGGTTGGGCGCCTCGGCGGCAATGATGCCCGGTTCCGTCAGGCCCAGGTAGCGACTGCCCTGCATGCGCTGTTTGGCATGGGCAATGGTGGCACCTTTCATCGGGCCTTTCATGACGCCAGGGCCGCAACCGGTGCACACGTCCAGCTTACGCAGGCCCAGCTCATGGCCCACCTTCTTGGTGTACTGGTATTCCTCGGTGCTGATCGAGTGACCGCCCCAGCACACCACCATCTTCGGCTCGACGCCAGGACGCAGGGTGCGGGCGTTGCGCAGCAAGTGGAACACGTAATCGGTGATGCCCTGGGAGCTTTCCAGATCGATGCGCTGGCTGGCCAGCTCGCTTTCGGTATACACGATATCGCGCAAGGCGCTGAAGAGCATCTCCCGGGTACTGGCGATCATTTCACCATCGACGAAGGCATCTGCCGGGGCGTTCAGCAGCTCCAGGCGAACGCCTCGGTCCTGCTGATGGATGCGCACTTCGAAATCCTGGTAGGCCTCGAGGATGGTCTTGGCATTGTCGACATGGGCGCCGGTGTTGAGGATGGCCAGGGCGCACTGGCGGAACAGGGTGTAAAGAGTGCCGGAGCCGGCTTCGCTCAGTTGCTGTACTTCACGTTGGGACAGCGTTTCTAGGCTGCCTTTGGGGCTGACGGATGCATTGATGACATGGCGTTGGGGCATCTAAGTCTTTCCTGTGCGGGTAAAACATCCTTCTTTGACCACACCATACCGAGAAATGGAAGCGGCAACGAGAGGCATGCAAAAAAAGCCCGGCACTTCATGGCGGCCCCAGCGGCGCGCATTGCGAAACAATCACCCCAGCAGCCGCTGCACGGCCAGGGTAATGGCCAAGCCGCCCCCAAACAGCCACACGTTGAGGATTGCCCCCGTTGCCAGCACGCGAGGCCCGGCGTGGCGTATCTGTTCGAAGCGGGTTTCCATGCCCAATGCCGTCATGGCCATGGTCAACGCAAAGGTGTCCAAGCCGTTGACGGCTTCGCGCAGGCTCAAAGGTAGAACCTCTAGCGAATTGACCGCTACCAGTGCCAGAAACCCGAACGCAAACCACGGCACCGTGAGCCGACCCTTGCCTGACGCCAAGCCGGATTTTGGGGTACGGCTGATCCACAAGCCAACCAGTAACAAGACAGGCACCAGCAGCATCACACGCGTCATTTTCACGATGGTTGCCACATGGCTGGCATCAGGGCCGAGGGTACTGGCGGCGCCGACTACTTGAGCCACTTCATGGAGGGTGCCGCCCAGCCAAAGCCCAGCGGTCTGGGCATCCAGGTGCAGCCAGCCAGCCTGAATCAGAAAGGGATAGAAAAACATCGACGCCGTGCCGAACAGCACCACGCTGCCTACGGCCACTGCACTTTTATGCGGCGCGCTGCGCAGTGCCGATTCAAAGGCCAAAACGGCCGCAGCCCCGCAGATGGCGCTGCCCGCAGCTGTAAGCAGAGCAGTCTCGCGGTCAAGCCCGAGCAGTTTCATGCCACACCACAGGCCTATCGCCAATGTGCTGCTGATCACCAGCAGCGAGATCACCAGGCCAGGCCAGCCAACGTGTGCAATTTCCTGCAAGCTGATCCGCAGGCCGAACAAGGCGACGGCAACCCGGAGCAGGGCCCGGGCGCAGAAGTGTATGCCCTGTGCATAGCAGGCCGGCAAGCGATCTTTCAGCACATTGCCAACGAACGCGCCGGCCACGATGCCGAGGATCAACGGGCTGAGGCCAAGCTGGACGAAGAGGGGCAGGGCAGCCGCCTGGCTGATGCCAAGCGCGAGAACGGTAACGAAAAGCACACCCTTGAGCGTTGCGCAGCGGTGCGCGGCAGGTGCGTCAGATGGCGTAGAAGGGGCAGGTGTCATGGAATTCTCCAGCAACTGGAATCAATGAACACCACGGTATGTTGGTTATAAGCTTATGAAAAATCGTAATTAGGGATGAAAAATATCCATTTAGCTGATAGTTTTTCGGGATGACTCCAGAGCAGCTTATAACTTTCGCCGTCGTCGCCGAGCACGGCAACATCAGCCATGCCGCATTGGCCCTGCATCTGTCTCAGCCAGCGGTGTCTGGCCAACTCAAACTTATGCAGGAGGCGTTTGGCGAGCCTCTTTATCACCGGGCAGGGCGCGGGGTGCGCCTGACAGCAGCAGGTGAACAGCTACTGGCGTATGCGACTCGCCTGCGCGATACGTTCGATCAGGCGCGGTCACTTCGCGAAGCGATGCGCGGCCTTCAGCGCGGCACATTGCGGATCGGTGCCAGCACTACGCCTGCAAGCTACGCGCTGCCGTACCTGATCGCCCAATTCAAGGCACGCTACCCTGAGGTGGTGATCACCACCATCCAGGGCAACACCGCCGAAATCGTCGCCGCCTTGGGTGACGTGGACTTGGCGTTGATCGAAGGGCCGCCGGGGCGAGACCTGCCCGTGGGCACTGGCGTGACCGAGTGGCTGGAGGACGAAATCGTCGCCATCGTCCCGGTTGCACACCCCTTGGCTTGCGCCGGACCTCGCGCCTTGAAGGAGGTGGCCGACTTCCCAATAGTGCTGCGTGAGCAGGGCTCGGGCGTGCGTCAGGTCGTCGAGCAAGCGTTTGCCAACAGTCAACTACAGATGAGGATTGGCCTGGAGATCGCCGGCGTGGAGGGGGTGAAGGAAGCAGTACGCGCCGGTATGGGCGTAGGTTTCGTGTCTGCCATGTCGATTCGTCACGAAGGGATGGTTTTACGCAAGGTCCAGGTGGGGCCGCGTTCACTGGTTCGCCGGTTTTCGATAGTCCTGCCCCACGCAGGCTCACCCTCTCGAGCGGCTGCCCGCTTTCACGATCTTTGTGTGGCCTTCTCCGGGGCTTCGACCCACGTTTCACGCACCACCGGCAATTCATGAAACATGCGCCCGTCCCTGCAGACATCGCCGCAAGGCAGCCCGACTGCCACGCGGCACGTGTGCTGTCAGGGCCGCCGCTACCTCATCAGAAGTCGTCTTTCGGGCTCTTCTTGAAGGTCCAGTCGGTATGCTTGCGGGCTTGGAGGAAGCTGTTGCAGTTGGCGGTAAAGGTATTGCGATTGGCCTCTTTGGACAAATCCGCCAGAATTTTCTCCTGCATCTGCGGGGTGCAGTTCTCAGCGGTCGGCTCGGGCACCGTTTCTTCACTGCAGCCTGCGAGCAAGGCTGCCAAGCCCATTGCCGTGACCAGCTTTGCCAATTTGATGTCCATATCGCGATCTTTCTCCTGGTGCGCTGAAAGGGGAGGTGATTGTTGAACCGGGCAGCATGATACGGACACTGTCCTTGCGATGCCACCTGCAGAAAGTCACGCGCCTACGTTGAATACGTGCTTCAAATAGGCCACGAAATTTTCATCGCGGCACTGCGTCTTGCCTGGGCTGTCGGAAATCTTGGCCACCGGCGCACCGTTGCAGGCCGTCATCTTGATCACCATGTTCATCGGCTCGACCCCCGGGATGTCGCAGGTCAGGCGCGTCCCGATGCCAAAACTCACGTTGATGCGCTCGTGCAGCGCGCGGTAAAGCCCAAGCGCCTTCGGCATGTCCAGGCCGTCCGAGAAGATCAGGGTCTTGGTCTTCGGGTCGATACCCAGCCGGTGGTAGTGCGCGATGGCTTTCTCCGCCCACGCCAGCGGGTCGCCCGAGTCGTGACGCAGGCCGTCGAAGAGCTTGGCGAAATAGAGGTCGAAGACCCCAAGGAAGGCATCCATGGTGATGCAGTCGGTCAGCGCGATACCGAGCAGGCCGCGATACTCGCGCACCCAGCACTCCAAGGCTGCAGCCTGGCTGTCCACCAGGCGAGGACCCAACTGCTGGTGGGCCATGAACCATTCGTGGGCCATGGTACCAATTGGCCGTAGCTCGTATTCCCGGGCCAGGTGCACGTTGCTGGTGCCGACGAAGCGGCCTGGGAAATCGCGCTTGAGGATGTGCACCACCTCTTCCTGCACCCGATATGAGAAGCGTCGACGAGTGCCGAAATCCGCCAGCTGAAAGCCTGCCAATTCGTCACTGCTGGCCTGGGCCTTGAGCCAGTCGAGGTTGCGGTACAACTGTTCGCGTACCTGCTCGATCACCACCTCCCGGTAGCGGTAACGGTTGCGGACTTCGCTGATGATCGCCAGCAACGGGATTTCGTACAGGATGACGTGCAACCAGGGGCCGCGTACGCGTATCGCAAGCTGGCCGGCGTCGTCCAGGCCAACATGCACGTAGCGCAAGTTGAAGCGGAACAGGCTAAGAAAGCGAATGAAGTCAGGCTTGATGAAGGGAATCTTCTCAAGGTAAGCAAGCTGATCCTGGGTGACGGTGACTTCGGCGAGTTGCTCGACCTGGTAGCGGATTTCTGCGAGATACGGGGCCAGGTTTTCACCGTTGCGGCAGCGAAATTCCCACTCCACCTCGGCATTGGGGTAGTTGTGCAGCACCGCCTGCATCATGGTGATCTTGTAGAAATCGGTGTCCAGCAGGTTCTGAACGATACGGGGGCCAAATACGCTGTCACTCATGCTGCTTGCTCCTTGATCAGGGCCAGTTGATGGTCGAGGGCCGACTCGTCGCCGCACAGCTTCACACCGTCGGCAGCCAGGGCGCCGCAGGCCTCTATCGCACCGGCCTGGCTCAGGGCGCGGCAGGCCGGTAGGTACAGCAGCACCTCGAACCCGGCCTGGCGCAATTGTCGGGCCGTGGTGCGCACGCAGTAGTCCAGTGCGAGCCCGCCAACGATGACAGCACCCACCTGATGCACCTTGAGGTATTCGATGACGCCGGTGGAGCGGCGTTCGGCCAAGTCGTGGTAGCAGGCACCATAGGGATGCAGGTCGGGCTCCACGCCTTTCCACACGAAATAGTCGTACTCGATGGGGGCAGGCAGGCCTGGCAGCAGCTCGAAACCGGGAGTGCCAGGGACGCAATGACTGACCCAGGTGAGGTCCGCGTTGGCCAGGGTCAGCGGCTGCAGCATCTGCGTGGCTTGGGCCACTACCCACGCGGCATTGGCGGGATGTGCATCCTTGCTGCCCAGTCGCAGGTCGGCCCGTTGTGCCATGACGTTGAGGTCTGGTGCGATTTCATGACCCTCGGGGACTGGGAGTTCCTCGGGCGCATGGCACGTGAAGCCTATTTGTGCGTCGACATCGAAGCTGGCGATTTTCATGGAGGTTCTCCTCGCTGGAATGGCTACATAATCCACCTGGTGTTGTATATGTGTCAAGCATCCATTATCTGGACGTTACGGCCGATTTACTTATTCGCTCTGGTGAACTATAAAAGACTTCGGTCAAGGAGTTACGAGTGAGTACAGCTGAAGTCCTGGCAAGCGTCGACATCGTCGCGCTGCGCCTGCCGCCCGGCAGCGAGCACCTGCAGGTGCTTTTGCATCGCCGTGAGCGAGAACCGCATCAGGGCCAATGGGCACTGCCTGGGGTGATCATCAATGGGCGCACGCCTGATACCAGCCTCCAGAGCGCTGCCCATCGCGCCTTGAGCGAAAAAGCGCGCGTACAGCCACACTATCTGGAGCAAGTCGGCACTG
Organism: Pseudomonas sp. SGAir0191; assembly: GCF_002812565.2. Lineage (NCBI taxonomy): Bacteria > Pseudomonadati > Pseudomonadota > Gammaproteobacteria > Pseudomonadales > Pseudomonadaceae > Pseudomonas > Pseudomonas sp. SGAir0191. The sequence continues at coordinate 2,615,988 of NZ_CP025035.2, read as the reverse complement.
AAGGCAATGCCTTTCGGGATCCGCGGGGTTGGTCATTGAGCACCTGCTATTTGGCGCTGTTGCCCGCCCGCCAGGAAGTCGAGGATGAGCAACTAGCCTTTTTCGACCTCGCCGACGTGGTAGATAGCAGGGTGCTGCTGCCATTCGATCACAACTTGTTGGCGCGCCGAGCCTGTGAGCGGCTCGCGGCCAAGTCCGTCTACAGCAGTTTGCCGTTGTACCTGCTCGACACCCGGTTCACCGTGCTCGACGCGCTGGGGGCCATGCAGGCCTGTCTGGGCCAGCCTGTAAATGCAACGTCGCTGCGCAAGCGCCTGGAGCGTTTGCGCGTGCTCGGCTGGGTCAGGGACACAGGCGAAAAGAATCAGCCACCCATGGGGCGTCCGCAGCAACTGTACCAATACATGGCGCAAGGGCAGGGGCCATTCATGTTCGACCGTAGCCTGCTGCCGGAGGGCAGTTAAGCGTCCCTTCTGGCAGATTGAGTGCGCGGGGCGGTCAACACTGACATTGAACGACTGATCAATCTCAGTGGAACGAACCGCGAATCAATGCCTCTTATCCAGAGATGGCTGGCCTGTGCCGCGGATTCCCCTGACATGAGATCGCTTCAAACCCCTCTAATCGACGACGCCTCCACACCGCTGAGCTTCCTGCTCAATGGCGGTGAGATTGGCCGTCTGCTCCAAACGATGAACTGGGAGAATTCGCCACTTGGGACGCCGCATGGCTGGTCCCCGCACCTTCAGGCCGCCATGGCCACATTGCTGCCCGCGCAGACCCAGGTCGTATTGTTCTGGGGCCCGGATTATGTCGCGCTGTACAACGATGCCTATGCGCCCACTATTGGTCATAAGCACCCGCAAGCCCTCGGGCGCCCGGCGCGCGAGCACTGGGCCGAACTGTGGGACGACCTCGAACCGTTGCTGCGCGGTGTGCGTGAAACAGGACAGACGTTTTCGGCCAAGGACCGTCCCTTCTACATCGAGCGCCGAGGGCACGGTGAGACAGTGTATTTCGACGTGTCGTATTCCGCCGTGCGCGAGGCTGATGCAAGCGTCGGCGGGGTCTTGTGCCTGGTCACCGAGACCACGGACCGCGTGCGTTTCCACCAGCGCCAGGCTTTTCTCCTGGAATTGAGCCGTACATTGCCTGGGCTGGGTGATGCCGCACGTATCGAGTCGTATGCCGTTCAGCGTCTGGCCCAGGAGTTGGGCGCAGCCAGGGTCTGCTTCGGTGAAGACAAAGGCGACGGTGTTGGTTTCAAAGTCAGCCATGATTGGTCCGATGGCGTGGCGTCCTTGGTGGGCACCCATTCGTACATGACGTTCGGCGCCGACTTGTATGAGCAATTGAGCGATGGCAGGACCGTTCAGCACAGGTACGAACAGCCTGAGCCTTGTCTGGCGGGCATAAGCACCGCCTTGCATGCCCCTGTGCTACGGGGTGGGCGACTCGAAGCAGTGTTAGGCGTTCATTTCAGCGATGCGCGAGGGTGCTTCGAGGAGGACTGTCAGCTTGTGGAGGAAACCGCCAAGCAAGTGTGGGCTGCAATCCTCCATGCCCGTGCCGAGCAGGCGTTGCACTTGCTAAACCAGAGCCTTGAGGAGCGGGTTGCCACGGCGCTGGCCCAGCGCGAATCAGTCATGATGCAACTGCACGAAGCCCACAAGATGGAGATGATCGGGCAATTGACCGGCGGTATCGCCCACGACCTCAACAACATGCTCACGCCGATCATTGGGTCGTTCGAGCTGCTGCGCCGGCATCCACATGCCGAGCGCGCGCCCCGGCTGATCGACGGGGGCCTGCAGGCAGCAGAACGGGCGCGCAATCTGGTCGCTCGCCTGCTCAGCTTTGCACGCCGTCAGACACTCAAACCGCAACCGGTATCCTTGGCAGCCCTGGTCGAGGACATGCACGAGTTGATGGCGCGTTCGCTCGGACCCACCATTGCCGTGCATGTGAATATCGACCCGTCGTTGCCCTGCGTCGTGGTGGATCCTCACCAACTGGAGCTGGCCCTGCTGAATCTGGCGGTCAATGCCCGGGATGCTATCGGCGGCGCCGGTCAGCTGCAAATCATTGCCGGTGATGACACCTACTGCCTGACACCCCCCGAGGACCTTGCGGGCAAACGTCTGGTATGGATTCAGGTCAGGGACAATGGCTGCGGTATGGACGATGAACAGCTCAGGCGGTGCATCGAACCCTTCTTTTCTACCAAGGAGGTGGGCAAGGGGACTGGCCTGGGCTTGCCCATGGTCCAGGGCTTGGCGGTTCAATCCGGCGGAGGGTTCGAGATCCAGTCCACGCCAGGGAAAGGCACCCAGGCGACATTGTGGCTGCCGGCCAGCGATGCGTTGCCCACCCATCGCGATGCCGAGGCTTGCGACGGACCTGTGGCCGAGCGTCCAAGCCGGGTGTTGTTGGTGGACGACGAAGAGATTGTGCGTCACGCAACGGCTTTGCAATTGCGCGACCTGGGCTATGAGGTGACCGAAGCGCCAAGTGCCGTGGCCGCTTTGCGCTTGGTGGAAAAGGGGTGGCTGCCTGATGTGTTGGTGACCGACCACGTCATGCCGGAGATGACCGGTGTACGCTTTGCCCAGCAAATGCGCCAGCATCACAGCGAGCTGCCGGTGCTGATCATCACGGGCTATGCCAATTTGACGCCGCGCCAGCTAAGCGGTTTCGAAGTGCTGCGCAAGCCTTATCGACGCGCCGAACTCGCCCAGAGCGTGGCGCGCCTGCTGGCCGGGACTACCCTTAACCGAGGCTGAAACGCAAGCTTTAGCCCGCTTGCACGCTGCATGTCCTATCCGTTCCGGACAAGGCCGTCGGTGCCTGTTGCGGCAGGTACAGGGTGAAGGTCGTGCCCTTGCCCTCGACACTGCTGACCTTGATATCCCCCCCGGACTGCTTGGCGAAACCGAATACCTGGGACAACCCCAGCCCAGTGCCTTGCCCGGCGGGTTTGGTGGTGAAAAAAGGGTCGAATATCCGCTCGAACAGCTCCGTGCTGATGCCAACTCCCGTGTCGGTTACGGAAATCGCGGCATACGCGCACGGATCGGGAACCTCATCGCGGCTGACCGGCAGGTGCTGGTGGGCTTGCAGGCGCACGCGCACGGTGCCCACACCGGCCATGGCATCGCGGGCATTGAGCATCAGGTTGATAACCGCCGTTTCCAGTTGGCTGATGTCGGCGCGCACATGACACGGCGAAGCAGGCAAGTCCAGCTCGACATCAATGCTCGCGCCTGCTGCGGTATCGAACAGGTCGGCCATGGCTGCCAGCCGTGCCGCTGCGTCGAACACCTGCGGATTCAAGGCCTGGCGCCGTGCGAAGGCCAACAGTTGGCCGGTCAACTTGGAGCCGCGCTCGACCGTCTCGACCATGGTGCGTAGATAGCGCATGCGCCGATCGTCGTCCAGGCCCGGACGCTGCAAGAAATGCAGCGAGGCATGGATGATGGTCAATATGTTGTTGAAATCGTGCGCCACACCCCCTGTAAGCTGGCCGATGGCCTCAAGCTTCTGGGCCTGACGCAGTTCCGCTTCGGTGTGCAGCAGTTGCGTGGTGCGGGTCTGCACACGTTGCTCCAGGCTGGAGTTGAGCGCCTCGAGCGCAAGCAAGGCGGCCTGCGTTTCGCCCGTGGATTGGGCATGCTGGATATGCGCCCAACTGCGTTCGGTCACGTCACCGAGCAAGACCCGCTCGTATTCGGTCCACGCGTGCGCTGACGCGCTGTTGACCGCCATCAAGGCGGTGAGCCTTGCGCCTTTTATCAGCGGCACGCAGCACGTGGCATTGATCCCAAGGGCTGCAAATACAGCCGCCTCGGACTCGGGAAGTGCCTGCCTGCAATCATCGAGCGCCAATGTCAGACCGCTGCGCAGTCGGTCGTTCACCTGCTTGCCGAAAGCTCCCAGGCGATGCTCTCCGATCAACGAGGGGCTCGCGTCGGTCACCGCTTCACCACAGACCGTGAAGGTGTCATCGTCTGCTTGCATGACCGCATAGATACAGCTTGATAGCCCAAGGTGCTCAGCGAGCAGGCGCGTGGTCGTTGCCAGAATCTCCTCAGGGTCTACCGCTTGTGCCACTGCCCGGCCGAGGGTGTCCAGAAACGCCAGGCGTTGGTTCCCCAGCACGGTGGCCGTGGTTTCGGTGACGGTATCGAGCATTCCAAGCACATTGCCATGCAAGTCACGAATTGGGCTGTAGCAGAACGTGAAATAGGCACGCTCCGGCCCGTTGTTACGGTCGATGACCAAGGGGAAGTCCTGGATGTAGACCGCTTCGCCCTGGAGTGCCCTGTCGGCCATGCAGCGGATATCGTCCCATGCTTCCTGCCAGACCTCTGCAAACGGTACCCCCAGCGCCACCGGCTTGCGCCCTAGAATCGGGAGAAAGGCATCGTTGTGGAAGGTCAGCAGATCCGGCCCCCACAGCACAGCCTGTGGAAAATGCGAGCCCAGGCACAGCGCCAAGGTGGTCTTGAGGGTATCGGGCCAGTTTTCCAGCGGACCCAACGAGGTGCACGTCCAGTCATGCCCAAGAATGCGGTCGGCCATCACGCCGCCGCCTGCTAGCCACTTCGCCATCTGCTCTGCCGGTCATTGAAACAGGGTGCTCTAGGGTGCACCCTGAAGGCACGATTGGCGAGCGTTTTATGGCGCTTGGCCAGTCAGCGAATGAAGTGCACCTTGCCCACGTCATCGTTGCCGGTATAAATCCCGTAGACACCGGCCTGACGCTCGAGAATGTAACGCTCGAGAATCTGCCGGATGGCGGGGTAATAGATGTCGTCCCACGGGATCTGCTCTGGTTCGAAAAACCGATAGGCCAGGGTTTCCGGTCCATACTGGCCCGTTTCCTCGGTGACGAAGGCGCGGAAGATGATGTAGACCTCGCTGATCTTCGGCACGCTGAAAATGGAGTAGGGGCAGACGATCTCCGCCCGTACGCCGCTTTCCTCCCACACTTCGCGCAGCGCCGCCTGTTCGGTGGTCTCGCCGGCTTCCATGAAGCCTGCCGGAAGTGTCCAGGTGCCGGGGCGAGGGGGGATGGCGCGTTGGCACAGCAGGTATTTGCCGTCGCGCTCAATGATGCAACCGGCAATGATCTTCGGATTGATGTAATGAATGTAGCCGCAGCTGGCGCAGTGCAGCCGTTCATGGGTGTCCCCCGCAGGTGTGCCCTGGGCCAGCGTCGTGGTGCAATGAGGGCAGTAGCGGGGAGCACTGGGCATGATCAGCGACCTATGCGAGGTTCCTTGAGGGCCAGGGGAGCGACGATCTCGCGAACCTTGGCGTTGTCGTCTTGTTTCTGGCGCAGATAGTCCAGTGCAACCTTGGCGGCTGCACGCACGTGATCGACCGAGGCCTGGTGAGCTACCAGGGGGTCGCCGCTTTTGATGGCCTCGACCATTTTTTCCATTTCCAGGTTGCTGGCACCACGGCGGTTGGCCTGGGATACCGATGTGGCACGCAGGTAGCTGATGCGCGCCTGCAACTGACGAAGCTGCTGCGCCGCGACCTGGTTGCCCGAACCTTCGAGCAGCACGTCATAGAACCCTTGCACCGACTCGAGCACCTGCTGCAGCTCACCTTCTTCCAACGCCTCACGGTTGACGTCCAGGGCTCGTTCGAGCGCGCGGATGTCCTTGGCCTTGGCATTGAGCGTGAACAGCTGCACGATCAGGCCTTCGAGTACGCAGCGCAACTCATAGATGTCGCGTGCATCTTCAAGGGTGATGATCGCAACACGGGGGCCCTTGGCGTCGGCGAACTCCACCAGGCCTTCGGACTCCAGGTGGCGCAGGGCTTCACGCACGGACGTGCGGCTGACGCCAAGGCGGTCGCACAGATCGCGCTCCACCAGGCGGTCGCCTGGGAGCAGGTGGAAGTTCATGATCGCGCCGCGCAGTTTGTCGAGCACGATTTCGCGCAGGGTGACGGGGTTGCGATTGACCTTGAAGCTGTCGTCCAGTGGCTGGCGTTTCATCGAGTGCGCTCTGAATGAGGCTGCCCGGCCACGACCGTAACGGGGCACCACGACCCTGGGTGCTCCTTGCGTGGGTACGAACAGCCCGGTGTTAACGGGTGGACTCCGCGTCGGCCTCGGCGAACGCTTCCCGGGCCAGGCGGAAACTGTCCACCGCCGCCGGGACGCCGCAATAAATGCCGACCTGGAGCAGAATCTCGCGTATTTGCTCGCGGCTCAGGCCGTTGCGCAAGGCGCCGCGGATGTGCAGCTTGAGCTCATGTGGCCGGTTGAGTGCCGAAATCATGGCCAAGTTTATCATGCTGCGCTCCTTGAGCGACAAGCCTTCGCGGCCCCAGACATGGCCCCAGCAGTACTCGGTCACCAGCTCCTGCAGAGGCTGGGTGAATGCGTCGGCATTCTGGATCGACCGGTTAACATAGTCTTCGCCCAGGACCTGTGTGCGAATCTGCAGACCTTTTTCGTACTTTTCATTGCTCATGTACGCTACTCCGGAATAAAACAGGGGCGCTAAGGAGAGTTAGAGGCCAGCGCGCCCCTGAAAAAGTCGCGCCTCAGCCCAGTGGGGGCAGGGCGCCCAGCTTACCCTTGTGGTACACCATGGGCGTCATCGGGTCGGCGGGCAACACCAGGTTTTTAACGGCGCCCACAATGATTGCATGGTCGCCGCCGTCGTACTCTCGCCACAGCTCGCATTCGATGATCGCCGTGGCGTTGTCGAGCAGTGGGTTGCCCAAGGCGCTCAAGTGCCACTGTACGCCTTTGGCCTTGTCCTTGCCTTTGCCCGCGAAGGCGTAGGCTTCGGCCGTCTGGCCTGCCGACAGCAGGTGAATGGCGAACTGCTTGCTGTCGCGCAGGATCGGGTAGGTGTCGGAGGCGTAGTTGGGGCAGAACAGCACCAGCGCCGGGTCGATCGACAGCGCGCTGAAGGCACTGGCAGTGATGCCGACGATGCCACCCTCGGCGTCCAGGGTGGTGACGACCGTCACCCCGGACGGGAAGGAGCCCATCACGTCTTTGTAGATGCCAGGTTCGATCATCGGTGTTACCTCTTAGCGCATCACGAAGGGGTCGGGCATGGGGGCGGTGGACAGGTTGATCCACACGGTTTTCAGCTCGGTGTAGGCCAGCACGGAGTCGATGCCGCTTTCGCGTCCGTAGCCGCTGTTCTTGAAGCCGCCGATGGGCGCCATGGCAGATACGGCGCGGTAGGTGTTGACCCAGATGATCCCCGAACGCACGTCGCGCGCCAGGCGGTGGGCACGACCCAAATCGCGGGTCCAGATACCGGCGGCCAGGCCGAACTGTGAATCGTTGGCAATGGCCAGCGCCTCTTGCTCGGTCTTGAAGCGAATGACGGCCGCCACCGGTCCAAACACCTCTTCCTGCATGATGCTCATCGAGTTGCTGTCGCATTCGAACAGCGTTGGCTCGTAGAACCAGCCCTCGCCGTCGACCTGGGCCCGTTTACCGCCCAGGTGCAGCTTGGCGCCTTCGGCCTTGGCCGCGGCGACCAGTTGTTCGACCACGGCCAACTGCTGTGCAGTGGCCATCGGGCCCATCTCGCTGGCATCGTCCTGGGGGTTGCCAATGCGAATGCGCTGGGCACGCTCGATCAGGCGCTTGACGAACTCGTCGAAGATTTCATCCTGCACCAGCAGGCGCGACCCGGCCACGCAGCTTTGTCCGGACGCTGCATAGATCCCCGCCACGGCACCGTTGATGGCGCTGTCGAGGTCGGCGTCTGCAAAAATGATGTTCGGCGACTTGCCGCCGAGCTCCAGCGACAGCTTGGCGAAGTTCTCGGCGCTGCTGCGCACCACGTGGCGAGCGGTGGCCGCACCGCCTGTGAAGGCGATCTTGCGCACCAGCGGGTGACGGGTCAGCGCCGCGCCGGTGCTCGGGCCGTAGCCTGTGACCACGTTGACAACGCCAGCCGGAAACCCTGCTTCCAACGCCAGGCGCGCCAGTTCCAGAATCGTCGCCGAGGCATGCTCTGAGGGCTTGAGCACGATGGTATTGCCTGCAGCCAGGGCCGGCGCCAGTTTGATCGCCGTCAGGTACAGCGGGCTGTTCCACGGGATGATCCCGGCGACCACACCGATAGGCTCGTGCACGGTGTAGGCGAACAGATCCGGCTTGTCCAAGGGCAGCGTGCCGCCTTCGAGCTTATCGGCCAGGCCTGCGGTGTAATGGAAGAACTCTGGCAGGTAACCCACCTGACCGCGGGTTTCGCGGATCAGCTTGCCGTTGTCACGGCTTTCCAATTGGGCCAGGTGTTCCTTGTTCTCGGCGATCAGGTCCCCGAGACGGCGCAACAGCTTGCCACGGGCTGTGGCGGTTATACCCCGCCAAGCCTGGCTTTCGAATGCCCGCTGCGCGGCTTGAACCGCCAGCTCCACATCGGCTTCGCCTGCGTCCGGCAGCTGCGCCCAGGGCTGTGCGGTGGCCGGGTTCAGGCTGTCGAAGGTCTTGGCGCTTTGCGCATCGCACCATTGGCCGTCGATGCACATCTGAAAACGAACGAGGCTCATGCCACAATCCCCTTGGCTGATTCGGTCAGGCTGCGGGCTTTGGCGAGAAAATCCAGCAGCATCTTGTTCACTTCGCGCGGTGCCTCCACCGGCATCATATGCCGCTGCTCGGCCAGCACCACACTGTGCGCACCCGGGATACGGGCGGCGAGCTGGCGGGCCATGGCCGGAGTAGAGCCGGTATCGAGCTCACCCGTGGCGATCAGCGTCGGCACCTGGATGCTGCCCAGATCACCTGCGCGGTACATGTCCTGGGTGGCAAACAACGAATAGGTGGTGTGATAACCCTGTGGGTCGTTGCTGGCCAGCACTTGACGGATGGCAGCCACCTGGGCGGGGTTCGCCGCCTTGTACTCGCGGCTGAACCAGCGGTCCAGTGCCGCCTCGACATTGGCGTCCGGGCCCAGCTCTGCTGCCTGAGCGGCACGGGCAATAACCCCGGCGCTCTGTTCGGGGCTGCGGTTGAAGACGCTGTTGAGCACCACCAGGGCAGCGATGCGCTGGGGGTAGTGCAGGGCGAAGGCACGTGCGACCAGGCCGCCCATGGAGAAACCGACGACGATGGCTTGGCTCAGTTGCAGGTGATCGAGTACCTCGGCCAACTGGGCGGCATAGCCTTCGAGGCCGACGTCGGCCGGGGGCAAGGCACTCTGGCCGTGGCCGAGCATGTCATAGGCGATGACGCGGTAGTCGTTGGCCAGGCCAACGATCTGACCGCCCCACATTTCCTTGTTCAGGCCCACTCCGTGAATGAGTACCACGGGTTGACCCTGACCGACGGACAGGTAACTGGTGCCGGCGGGGGTGCGTTCAGCGACGGGCTGAATCATGGAGGGCGCTCCTTTGAGGTCGGGGGTGGCGAAAGGATCGCCACACCCAGGCCCGGCTTGATTGTTGTTATTGAGCGTTGGCCTTCTCGGCCGCCAGTTCTTCCAGGTCGATGTAGCGGTTACCAATGCGCGGGTGCAGGCGGCCGCCATCGGCAGCGCCAAGAACCACCACGATTTCATCGGCGCGCGGTGCGTCCTCGATCTGCATTTCCAGAGTGATGTAGTGCGAACGCAGGCCTTCGTCGTCTTTTTGCATCATCGGAATCTGGATGGACGTGCCAGGGCCACCGCGCTTGTTGGTAAAGCTCAGGTAGCTTTTGGCCTGCACGGCTTCGCGGTAGTGGTTGCCGAAGCGCAGGGTATGGATGACGGCCGATGCGTGTTCGATTTCACCGTCGGCGCCCACCACTGCCGCCTTGCCGTAGGCCTCGATCTTGTCGGCACCACCGATGGCGGCGGTCAGTCGCTCGACCATCAGCGCGCCGAGTTCCGAGCAATGCGCGCGGATTTCGGGCTTGAGGTCGTCGACGAAGCCACGGCCAGCCCAAGGGTTCTTGATGACCACCGCCAGGCCCACCATGGTGACCGGCGTGTCAGTGGCTTTGCCACCTTCGATACGGGTCTCTTCGGAGTAGGTGACGATCTTGCGAATTTCAAAACTCATGGGGGGCTCCTGTACGGTGTGATCAGATCTTGTTGTCTGATGGTATACCATAATATTTGTTCTGCAAGCACTGCGTGGCGTTTTCTCATCCCACCGAGACGAAAGGTGAGCTGATGTGCAGGTCCGCATCGCATCTGTATTGAGCGCGCTGGGGCGGTACCTGTATTTGGGCTGAAAAAAACCCGCTCGCGCATGGCCAGACGACCCGCGCGAGCGGGCATGCCCCGCAAAGAATCAGGTAAAGGGAATTCAGGTGAATGCCGGGATCACTTCCTTGATGAACAGCTCCAGCGATTTTTTCTTCTCGGCGTGGGGCAAACTGTTGTCACACCAGAAGCTGAATTCATCGACGCCCAGTTCCTGGTAGTACTTGATGCGCGCGATGATTTCTTCCGCAGTGCCAATCATGGTGTTCTTGCGGATGTTCTCCAGCTCGAATGCAGGCACTTCGGCGAACTTCGCTTCAGGGCTGGGCTCCAGGAAACCATTGACCGGCGTGGTCTTGTTGCCGAACCAGGCGTCGAACGTGCGGTAGAAACGCGAGATGGCGCTGGCGCCCACCTTCCAGCCGTCCGGCTCTTGCGGGCTGTGTACGTGGGTGTGGCGCAATACCATCAATTGTGGGCGCGGCACGTCGGGGTTGTTGTCCAAGGCGGCCTGGAACTTGTTGCGAAGGTCCAGCACTTCCTCGTCGCCCTTCATCAGCGGCGTCACCATCACGTTGCAGCCATTGGCCACGGCGAAGTTATGCGAGTCAGGGTCACGGGCCGCGATCCACATGGGTGGAGTGGCATTGAACGGCTTGGGAACACTGGTGGAGGTCGGGAACTTGTACACCTCGCCTTCATGGGCGTAGTCACCCTCCCACAGCTTGCGTACCACAGGCACCATCTCGCGCAGTGCCTTGCCGCCATCGGTGGCTGGCATGCCATTGGCCATGCGATCGAATTCGAATTGATAGGCGCCACGGGCCAGGCCCACTTCCATGCGCCCGTTGCTGATCACATCGAGCAAAGCGCATTCGCCGGCGACGCGGATCGGGTTCCAGAACGGGGCGATGATGGTGCCGGCACCCAGGCGGATCTTCTCGGTGCGCGCCGCCAGATAAGCCAGCAATGGCATGGGGCTTGGCGAAATGGTGTATTCCATGGCGTGATGTTCGCCGATCCACACGGTGCTGAAACCGCCGTCTTCGGCCATCAAGGTCAGTTCGGTGAGGTCTTCGAACAACTGGCGGTGGCTGACCTGTTCATCCCAACGTTCCATGTGCACGAACAACGAAAATTTCATGGGCAATTCCTCGGACTGGGTAGTGTCACCCGGCGTACCGCCGGGTATCGCAGCGGACAGCGCAATGCTTTGCGCCAAGTGCGTTCAGGGGGGGCAGAGGTCAGGCGAGTGCAGGCAGGCTGGCCATCTTCCCGCGGCAGTAAACCATCGGCAGCGGCGCTTGCTCCGGCACGATCAGGTTGTGCACCTTGCCCACCATGATTGCGTGATCGCCCCCTTCGTATTCGCGCCACAGCTCGCATTCGATCACGGCGGTAGCACCGGCGAGAATGGGATTGCCCAGCGCGCTCAACGACCACTCGATGCCGGCGGCCTTGTCCTTGCCCTTCTTGGCGAAGGCGTAGGCCTCGGCCTGCTGATTGCCGGACAGCAGATGAATGGCGAAGCGTTTGTGCTTGATCAGCACCGGGTAGGAGTCGGAGGTGTAGTTGGGGCAGAACAGCACCAGGGGAGGGTCCATCGACAGGGATGAGAAGGCGCTGGCGGTCAAGCCAACGACCGAGCCGTCGTCGTCCAGGGTGGTGATGACGGTAACGCCGGAGGGGAAGGAACCCAGGACGTTCTTGTAGACGGTTGCGTCGATCATCTGATGTACCTCTTTAAAGCTGCGGTGGGCCGCGGTTTTTATCGTTGATGTGTCTGATGGTATACCGTAATACCTTTTTTGCAAGCACATTTTTAGACTTGGCTAAAACCGCGATGAGTGGTCCAAACCCGCGTGTTTAAAGGGTTACAAGCGCTCATGATCACTTTTCGTTAATGGCTGAATCGGATCAGCTGGCATTTAGAAATGCGGATCAGTATTGTCAAAAACCTGGAATACCATAATATGGTCTTCAGCTGAGAGGCCGCCTAGATGCGGTTTCCTTACAACGATAAAAACGACCTTTCGAGCTAAAAACCATGTCCCAACCGTCGTCGCAACATCAGTTTGTCGAGAATCACACGGTCGATTACGTTCCACCTGCCGAGCGCCATGGGAAGGCGCGCGACCTGTTTACCCTCTGGTTCAGCACCAACATTGCGCCACTGCCCATCGTCACCGGCGCCATGGTGATCCAGGTGTTCCACCTGAACCTGTTGTGGGGGTTGATCGCTATCGTCATGGGGCACTTGCTGGGAGGCGTGGTGATTGCCCTGGCCTCTGCACAGGGGCCGCAGCTGGGCATCCCGCAGATGGTGCAGAGCCGGGGCCAGTTCGGACGCTACGGCGCGCTGCTGATCGTTTTCTTCACCGCGCTGATCTACGTGGGCTTCTTCATTTCCAACATCGTGCTGGCAGGCAAGACCATCCACGGCATCGCACCCACGGTCCCCATGCCCGGCGCGATCGTGATCGGCGCCTTGAGCGCCACTGCCATTGGCATCGTGGGCTATCGCTTCATCCATATTCTGAACCGCATCGGCACTTGGGTCATGGGCTCGGCGTTGCTGGCTGGGTTCATCATGATGTTCACCCAGGTACTGCCGGGCGACTTCTTCAGCCGTGGTGCCTTCAACCTGTCCGGGTTCATCGCCACCGTGTCGCTGGGCACGATCTGGCAGATCAGCTTCTCGCCGTACACCTCCGACTATTCGCGCTACTTGCCGCGTGAGGTAGGGATCGCGCGTCCATTCTGGGCGACCTACTTTGGCGCCACCCTGGGCACTATCCTGTGCTTCAGCTTCGGGGCAGTGGCCGTGCTGTGCGTGCCCGAAGGCACCGATGCCATGGATGCCGTCAAACAGGCCACCGGCTGGCTCGGGCCGATCCTGATGGTGCTGTTCCTGCTCAACATCATCAGCCATAACGCCCTGAACCTGTACGGCGCCGTGCTTTCGATCGTGACGGCAATCCAGACGTTCTTCGCCCAGTGGACGCCGAGCATCAAGGTGCGTGTGGTGCTGGCCAGCGTCATCCTCGTGGCCTGCGCACTGGTGGCGCTCAATGCATCGGCCGACTTCATCAGCCAGTTCATCGGTCTGATCCTGGCGCTTCTGCTGGTGCTGGTACCCTGGGCATCGATCAACCTGGTCGACTTCTACTTGATCAAGAAAGGCCAGTACGACATCGCCTCGATCTTCAGCGCCGACGGCGGCATCTATGGCCGCTTCAACCACCACGCGATCATTGCCTATGCCTGCGGCATCCTGGTGCAATTGCCATTCGCCAACACGGCGCTGTATGTCGGCCCGTACTCGAACATCGTCGAAGGGGCCGATCTGTCGTGGCTGTTCGGTTTGTTGGTAACGGTGCCGCTGTACTACTGCCTGGCAACCCGTGGTAAGGCAGCGCAAAACGTGGGGCGGGTGGTCAGCGTCAGCAAGTGAGCCAGTGGCCTCACGTTGGGGGGCCGCTGGTCGGCCCCTCTCTCAGGATTACACCTTGAATTGCGCAACCATGGCATTGAGGTCTACCGCCAGGCGTGACAGATCCTGCGCTGCTGCGCTGGTCTGGTTGGCCCCGGCCTAGGTCTGCATTGACAGATCACGGATGTTGACCAGGTTGCGATCCACTTCTCGGGCCACCTGAGCCTGCTCCTCCGAGGCGCTTGCGATCACCAGGTTACGCTGGTTGATCGAGGCGATGGCTTCGGCGATGACCTCAAGCGCGCGCCCTGCACCCTGGGCCACCTCCAACGTACCGGCCGCCCGACCCTGACTGCTGGACATCGCCGTCACGGCGCGTTCGGTGCCGTTCTGGATGCCCGCGATCATCTGTTCGATTTCCGCAGTCGATTGTTGAGTGCGGTGGGCGAGGGCGCGCACTTCGTCGGCCACCACCGCGAACCCTCGGCCCGCTTCACCTGCCCGCGCCGCTTCAATGGCGGCGTTAAGTGCCAGGAGATTGGTCTGCCCTGCGATAGCGCCGATCACGTCCAGCACCCGGGTAATGGCATCGGCGCTGCTGGCCAGCTGCTGCACCTGCGCCGAAGTGCCGGTAACTTCGGCTACCAACTGCTCGATGGATTGCAATGCCTGGTTGACCTGGTCGCGGCCGTCGCGGGTCGTGCGGTCTGCGTCTTTGGAAGCATCGGCCGTGCTCACGGCATTGCTGGCAACTTCTTCCACGGCGACGGTCATCTGGTTGACGGCCGTGGCAGCCTGGTCGATTTCGGCGCTTTGCTGGTGCAGACCACGGCTGGTGTCTTCGGTCACGGTGTGCAGCTCTTCGGACGCCGACGCCAGTTGGTCCGACGAGGTCGCAATGCGGGCAATGGTCTGGCGCAGGTTGGCTTGCATGCGGGCCAAGGCCTGCAGCAGCAAGGCGGGCTCGTCGCGGCCCTCGGCCTTGATGGGCTGGGTCAGGTCACCGGCCGCCACGCGCTCTGCGGCGGTAACGGCTTGGGCTAGCGGCACGATGATGCTGCGTGTGAGCAGGTAGGCGATCATCACCAGTGCCAGCAGGATCACAACCAGTGCCGTGATAACGGCCACCAGTGCCTCATCGGCCACGTCGCTGCTCAGTTGGGAGGCAGCTTCTGCGCCTTTGGCGTTGAAGGCGATGAGCGTGGACATGGCTTGCATCATCGTTTCGGCACGTGCCGTCAGCGGGCCGTTGATCAGCTGGCGAGCCCTGTCCATGCGCCCGGCCGAAAGCTCGGCCAGGACCGTTTCCTGGAGCTCGTGGTAATGCTGGTAGGCGCTGCGAGCGGTTTCGAACAGCGCGCGGTCTTCGTTGGACACGATGGTGGCCACATAGGCCTCGAAGCCTTCATCCAATTCGCGTTCGATACTCTGGATCGTACTCAGGTAGCGGGTGCGCTCGCTGGCATTCTCTTCCAATGCACCGCGCAGGGTGAGGGCGCGAGTACGGCCCAGGTTGCTGTTGATTGCACTGAGCGACATGACGGTGGGCATCCAGGTCAGGCGGATTTCATCCGTGGACTCATCCATCTGCTGTGTTTCATACAGGGCGACCAGCCCCATGGTCAGGATCAGCATGCCTAACAAGGCAAACACGCAGGCTGCGCGAATGCCGATCTTCATGTTCCTGAAATGCATTGAAGGCTCCTAGGGAAGGCGTGCAGGGGCGAGGCGCGTTGACGCAAGCCGTTCGAAACGGCGACAAGCTCTGGGGATGCTATGGGGCAGGAGAGGGAGAGCGGTGGACTTGAACGCGCGGATGATGACATAAAGCCATTATTGTAGGACAGTCATGCAATGTAACGAGATGAGAGTGCCGGTGCCCCTACACTGAGTTCTTGAAGCGGCCTCTCACCGTCCACTTTGCTGACGCCGATACGCCCCCGGTTGTACGCCCACGGCCTTGGCGAAGGCACGCGTGAACGCCGCTACCGATTGATACCCCGCCTGAGCACCTACCTGCTCGACCGTATGGCCGGCGCGCAGCAACTGGCTGGCATGGCGCATGCGCAATGCCAACAGCACTTGGCCGGGTGACTGCCCGGCCAGCTCGCTGAAACGCTTGAAGAACGCCGACCGCGACAAACCCGTGGACGCCGCCATGCGTTCCAGCGTCCAGATGGCCCCAGGCGCCTTGATCAACTGTTCGAGCAAGTCCGCAAACACCGGCTGGCGGGCAAGGGCGATCAGCCCACCCAGCGGCTGAGCGCCATGCACCTGTTGGCGTAGGGCATACAGGAACAACAGGTGCGTCAGTCGCTCCAGCAAGACTTGAGAGGGCCCGTTGGCGCGCCGGCATTCTTCCAGAATCAGATCGAACAAGGCACGTGCAGCGCTACCTGCGGGATCCTCGGCGCGCAGGATGATCAGATCGGACATTGCGTCGATGATCAGCGCCGAGAGGCCGCTGTTGAAATGGAAGAACCCACAGACCAGGCCCACCCCATCGCTCGCCTCGGCATCAAGGGGCTGCATGGGCTGGCGCGGTTGGGCGCAGGCCTGCGCGGCATCGGCTTCGCTGGCAAGCCGATAACTCACGTCACGCAGCAGGAACACGGCATCGCCGCGCTCCAGGCGCACCGGCTGCTCGAGGGTCTCTGCGTGCAGCCAACAGCCGCCTTGCACGACCAGGTGAAAACTGGCGTGGCCCATGCCGTGGGTGCTGGCGTGCCAGCCTCCACAGTAACGGCCGACATGAAACAGGCTGGCGTCTAGCTCGAGGCTTTCTAATAACCGCTCGACGAGATGGCTGGACGAAATCATCTAAGGCAAACACTCAGGAGCAAGTAAAAACGACTGATGAATATGGAGCGTACTTCTTATAACCAACAGACTGTACTGATACACGGCAAAGGAGAGTACCCCATGTCCTCGCGCATTACCCTACACGACCTGCAGACCGCACCAGAGGCGGCCAAGCCGTTCCTCGAAAACGCCCAGAAGAACTCGGGCTTCATCCCCAACCTGCTGCGTGTCCTGGCCAACGCCCCAGCCGCGCTGGAAACCTATGTCACCGTTTCGGCGTTGAACGGCAAGTCGGAGCTGACCTTGGCCGAGCGCGAAGTGGTGCAGTTGATCGCCGCCACCCAGCACGGTTGCGACTTCTGCGTGGCGGGCCATACGGCAGTGGCCCTGAACAAAGCCAAGCTGCCCCACGAAGTGGTCGACGCCCTGCGCGCGCGCGGCGAGCTTCCCGACGCGCGATACGAAACCCTGGCGGCGTTTGCCCGCGAAGTGATCGCCACCCGCGGCGATGTGAGCCCGGCCACTTATCAGGCTTTTCGCGACGCGGGCTTCACCGAGGGCAATGCGCTGGAAGTGATTCTGGGTGTCAGCCTCGCAACCCTGTGCAACTTTGCTAATGTGTTCGCCCAGACGCCGCTCAACGACGAGCTGGGTAAGTATCGCTGGCAACAGCCGTCTGCGTAAGACGCAGGCAACCCGCCGCTTTGGCGGTCGGTGCAGGAACGGCCAGTGGCCGTGAACGGGTCGCCAGGCGGCCGCGGCGTTTCAAAAGGAGCAAGAAAACATGCAAGAGTGCGCATTTCGACAGTGGCTGGATGCCAATGCCGAAGCCATCGACCGTGGCCAGTGCGAGCCGCAACAGGTGCTGTCCCAGATAGCGCAGTCGCAATTGCTGCGCGTTGGCATCGACCCTGCCCTGGGCGGTTCAGGTGGCCAGATCACCGACGCGGTGGAGGCGATCGCAGCCATTGCCAGCCGTTCACTGGCCACGGCCTTCGTGTGCTGGGGGCAGCGGGCCTTCATCGAATACCTGCTGCAGAGCCCCAATGCCGGGCTGCGCGAACGGCTGCTGCCTGCGCTGTTGAGCGGTGAGCTGGCCGGCGCCACGGGCTTGTCCAACGCCATGAAGTTTCTTTCGGGTATCGAGACGCTACAGGTGCGCGGCCGGCCCCAGGAGGATGGCTGGGATTTGGAAGGGCGGTTGCACTGGGTGACCAACCTGCGCAAGAGCGGCTTCGTTGTAGCCGCTGCGATCGAGGATGACGCCGGTGGCGCCCCCTTCGTGCTGGCCATTCCGTCCGATGCACAAGGTCTTGAGCGCTCTGACGACCTGCAACTGATGGGCTTGCAGTCGAGTAACACCGCTGCGCTGGCCTTCCACCAGGTGCAATTGTCGCGTGACTGGTTGCTGCACGACAACGCCCGCCAGTTCCTGCCCCGTGTGCGGCCGGCTTTCCTGGGGCTGCAGTGCGGCATGGCCATCGGCCTGGCGCGTAGGGCGCTGGAAGAAGTCCAGGGTCACCTGCACGGGCGCGCTTCGTTCCTGGATGAAGCCAGGCAGGTACTCAGTGCCCGCCTGGAGAACACCGTGAGTGAGCTCAAGCAAGGGCTGCTCGATGAGCGCTTCAGGGAGCAGCCGGCAGCGCTGTTCAAATTGCGCATCACCCTGGCCGAGTGCGCCGCCGATGCCGTGCAGCTTGAGCTTCAGGCCAGCGGCGGCAAAGCTTACCTGTGCGAATATGGCGAAGGCTTCGCGCGGCGCTGGCGTGAGTCAGCCTTCGTGCCCATCGTCACGCCCAGCCTGGTGCAACTGCGCGCTGAACTTCATCGCCAGGCAGCATCGGCATGACTCACGTTGTGCTACAAGCCAAGGACATCAGCCTGGGCTACCCCCGTGCCGAGGGCTGGCAGCAGGTACTGGCCCGGTTCGACCTGCAACTGGCCCCAGGCGAGGTGGTGAGCATCCTGGGCCCCAGCGGTGTCGGCAAGTCCAGCCTGCTGCGCGTGCTGGCGGGCCTTCAGCAACCCCAGGGCGGGCACGTGATGTTGCACGGCCAGCCGCTGCAGGGCCCGCATCCGCGCCTGGCGGTGGCCTTTCAGGACCCAAGCCTGCTGCCTTGGCTGAGCCTGGAGAAGAACGTCGCCTTCGGCCTGGACTTCGCCCGCCAGCCAACGCTTGCCGCAGACGAGCGCCGGGCACGCGTCGACCATGCCATTGCTGCGGTAGGCCTGGACCATGCGCGCAACCAGTACCCGGCCCAGCTCTCCGGCGGCATGGCCCAGCGCACGGCATTGGCCCGTTGCCTGGCGCGCCAGCCAGAAGTGCTGCTGCTCGACGAGCCGTTCGGCGCGCTGGACGAGGTGACCCGCGCCGACATGCAGCAACTGCTGCTGCAATTGATCGCCACGCACAACACCGCGGCGGTCCTGATTACACATGACATCGACGAAGCCCTGCTGTTGTCCGACCGCGTATTGCTACTGGGCGACCACCCAGCGCACACGCTCGGCCAATGGCTCGTCGACCTGCCGCAACCCCGGACGCAGCAGGTCGAGGCATTGGGCGCCTTGCGCATCGAGATTCTCAAAACCCTTCGGCGGGCAAGCCGCACAGTCGAACCCCAACCCACCCCCTTGCCCTCGGAGGCTGTCCATGTGCATGGATGACTGCTGCGCCGCTTCTTCGCGTCGCGATTTTCTCAAGATGAGCGCGCTGCTGACCGCAGCGGGCGCATTGCCGCTGCTGTCCAGCTTGCAGGCACGCGCCGCCGCCGAACCCGATGCGCCTGTGCGCATCGGTTATCTCCCCATCACCGATGCCACCCCGTTGCTGGTGGCGCACAACAATGGCCTGTTCGAGGCCGAAGGCATCAAGGCCGAACGGCCGGTCTTGCTGCGCAGTTGGGCACAGGTGATCGAAGCGTTCATTTCCGGGCAGGTCAACGTCATTCACCTGCTGTCACCGATGACGGTATGGGCGCGTTACGCAAGCAAGGTGCCGGCCAAAGTGGTGGCCTGGAACCACGTGGGCGGCTCGGGGCTGACGGTGGCGCCAGATATTACCGACATGAAACAGCTCGGTGGCAAGACCGTGGCCATTCCGTTCTGGTATTCGATTCATAACGTTGTGCTGCAACAGATGCTCGCGGACAGTGGCCTGACCGCCGTGTCCAAACCCGCCACAGCAGCGCTTGCCGCCAACGAAGTGAACCTGCTGGTGCTGCCTCCCTCGGACATGCCCCCGGCCCTGGCCAGCAAGCGCATCGCCGGCTACATCGTCGCCGAGCCGTTCAACGCCTTGGCCGAAAACCTCAAGGTCGGGCGCGTGCAGCGCTTCACCGGGGACGTCTGGCGCAACCACGCCTGCTGCGTGGTGTTCATGCATGAACACGACCTGAACAACCGCCCGGACTGGTCGCAGAAGGTGGTCAACGCCATCGTCAAGGCCCAGCAATGGACCCGCGAGCACCGGGCGGAGGCGGCTGCTTTGCTGTCCAAGGCAGGCCCTAACAAGTACACCCCACACGACCCCGCGGTGTTGACCAAGGTGCTGGCACCTGCTGCCAGCGACCGTGCCGACTACATCGCCACCGGTGCCATACAGCACCAGCAGTGGGATGAGAAACGCATCGACTTCCAGCCTTATCCATACCCCAGCTACACCCAGGAGCTCGTCACGCGGCTCAAGCGCACCTTGATCGAAGGCAATAACGCGTTTCTCGCCGACCTGGACCCGGCATACGTGGCCGGTGACTTGGTAGACGATCGTTTTGTGCGCAATGCCATCGCCAGCGTTGGGGGGCCTTCGGTCTTCGGTATTGCCGACACCTTCGAGCGCAGCGAGGAGTTCGCGGTCTGATGCGCAAGCATGTGGTGCATGCCAGCCTGGGGCTGGCCGGATTGCTGGGGTTGCTGCTGGTCTGGTGGGCAGGGGTGGCAGCCTTCGGCCAGCCCGATGGGCTGTCGGCACGCTTCTCGCCCTCGGCCACCTTTACCAGCCTGATCGAGTTGCTTGGGCAAGGCGAGGTGTACGGACATATCTGGGTGAGCCTCAAACGCATCCTGATCGGTTTGCTGCTGGCGCTGCTGATCGGTGTGCCCCTTGGGCTGCTGGTGGGCAGCTACCGGCACCTGGAGGCGGCGACTACCCCTGCGTTCCAGTTCCTGCGCATGATCTCGCCGCTGTCGTGGATGCCGGTGGTGGTGATGCTGATGGGGGTGGGCGATCAGCCCATCTACTTCCTGCTGGCGTTCGCTGCGCTGTGGCCGATCCTGCTCAATACCGCTGCCGGGGTGCGGCAACTGGACCCGCGCTGGCTGCAGCTCAGCCGAAGCCTGAGCGCCACCCGTTGGGAAACCCTGTGCAAGGTGGTTGTCCCCGGCGTGATCGGGCACGTGCTCACAGGGGTAAGGCTGGCCATCGGCATTTTGTGGATCGTGCTGGTGCCCTGCGAGATGCTCGGGGTAAGCGCAGGCTTGGGATACTTCATTCTCGATACACGCGACCGCCTGGCCTATTCCGAGCTGATGGCCATGGTGCTGCTGATCGGGGTGCTGGGCTTTGCCCTGGATGCGCTGGCCCGCGGTCTGCATCGCCGTTGGGTGCATGCCTGAGTGCGGACGACCTGCGCCTTGTCACCGGCGCAGGAGCAGGGGAATCAGTGTACCGTCAGGCGTTGCTGCACGCAGGCCTGGGCCTGAAGGGCTAGCTCATCCAGATGCTCGTCCCGACGCTGTTCGGCCTCGATCATGGCGTCTTCGCCGTGCTGGTTCAGCAGATAGGTGTGGATTTGCATGACTTCGGTCGTCTGGTAGATAGGCGCGATGTCCAAGCGCCCGATCAGGGCATCACCGCCTTGCCCGGTACTGCTCATCAGTACCTGTGGGCCGTTGGCCGAGACCGCTTGCATACCCATGGCTTCGAACCACGGCACCTGGTGGGCAAAGGCATTCAGTTCAGTGTAGCGGTACTGAGCCTGCAGGTCGGCCAGCAAGGCGCGTGCGATCCCATGGCGGCGGTGCGTGGGCGCTACAGCGAGAAATGCCAGGGCGCAGGCCTGGTCGTCGTTGTCGGCTGGCAATGCCAGAGCAAAGCCCAGTAACTGGTCCGGGGCATCGGCATCGAGTGCCAGGGTCAGGGCAACGCGCAGCCCGCGGGTACCATCGAGTGCTTGCAGATACTGGTGCACCTCCATGCCTACACCGTACTGGTACAAGGGGTACAACGGGTTATCAGGCGTAATGGCGACACTGCTCAGCTCACCCACTTCGTGGATGACCAGTTCACGGATCTGGTTCTGGAGCGACTCGGGTGGCACGCTGGACAGGCGGCTCAGGATGTACATCGGCAAACAGGCTCCGGCGAATGGGATACAGCCCGCAACATGAGTGCGCGGGCTGTACAGTCTACCCGTTTTTGCCGTTATCGCCGTGGGCGCGCGTGGCGTCGATCATCAAGTCCAGGTTCTGCACGGCAGCCCCGGCAGCCCCTTTGCCCAGGTTATCGAAGACGGCGGTCAACAGCACTTGGCCTTGCGAGGGGTTGGCGTACAGGGCCAGGCGCAGATCATCGGTCCCGTTGAGCGCCTGCGGGTCGAGGCGCTCGGCTGTGCCCTGGGTTTGCAGCGGCATCACCTTCACATGGCGGGCGCCTTGGTAGCGCTGCTCCAGACACCCCTGCAACTGCTGCGCGCTGACCTGGCCGGGCAGCAAGCGCAGGTGCAGGGCGATGCTGAGGACGATGCCCTGGCGATAGGCGCCGTAGGCGGGCATGAACATGGGGCGGGCCGATAGAGCGGCGTGGGCCTGGATCTCGGGCACGTGCTTGTGCGCCAGGTCCAGCCCGTACATGAGCAAGGCCGAGGCGGCGCTACCGTCCTGCTGCTCGTGCCGCTGCACCGCTGCGCGCCCGCCGCCGGAATAGCCCGAGATGGCATGGATGGCCAGCGGGTAGTCGGCAGGTACCAAGCCTGCCGCGATCAGGGGGCCGAGCAATGCGATCGCGCCCGTCGGGTAGCAGCCAGGGTTACTGACCCGGGTACTTTGGCCGATATGCGCAGCCTGGTCCCGATTCAATTCGGCGAAACCGTAGGTCCAACCTGGCGCGGTGCGGTGGGCGGAGCTGGCATCGATCACCCGCACACCGGGGTTGTGGATCGCGCTCACCGCTTCGCGTGCAGCGTCATCGGGCAGGCAAAGTATGGCGATGTCGGCACGGTTGATGGCCTCGCTGCGGTACCTGAGGTCCTTGCGCTGCGCGTCGGCAAGTGTCAGCAGGCGCAGGTCCGTGCGAGCGTGCAGGCGGGCATGGATTTGCAGCCCGGTGGTGCCTTGATCGCCATCGATGAAAACAAGAGGTAGATGCATGTTCACGTGTCCAGGCGGGTAGGTCGGACACCAGAGTCGCTCAAGCTGGGCATAAAGAAAATTTACATTTCATGACTGGCACGTTCAGTTATTCTGAATCTTCCGACGTTTACTTCAGGGAAGCCGTAGCCCTGTGCGTGAAATCAGCCTTGACCGCCTGCGTACGCTGGTGGTGATCAGCCAGCTTGGGTCTTTTGCGGCGGCAGCCCGTCAGCTCAATCTGGCACCCCCCACCATTAGCCTGCACGTGGCCGAGCTGGAGTCGCGGGTGGGCGCCACGCTGCTGACCCGCACACGCGGCCAGGTTCGGCCGACAGCCATCGGCGAAACTCTGCTGGTGCGCGCCAGACGCCTGCTTGCCGATGCCGAAATGGCTCTGGATGAGGTGCGCAATCAAGTGCAAGGCCTGACAGGCCGCGTGCGGCTTGGCGCATCGACCGGGGCCATCGCGCACCTGCTGCCCGAGGCGCTTGAGCACCTGCGCAGTGAACACCCTGGCATCGACGTGCAGGTGCAAGTGCTCACTTCACAGGCCTCCCTGGTGCAACTGCGTGAAGGGCTGCTGGACATTGGCCTGGTAGCGTTACCACAAGTGGCGGGCAAGGGCCTGGCGGTCACCGCTTGGCGCCGAGACCCCATCCTGGCCTACATGCCGGCTGACTGGCAGCCGCCGGCAGCTGTCACCCCCCAGTGGCTGGCCGAGCGGCCTTTGATTCTCAATGACAGCAGTACGCAGTTGTCGCGGGTCTGCACCGAATGGTTCGCAGCGGCCGGGCTGCACCCACAGCCGCGCATCGAGTTGAACTACAACGACGCGGTCAAGCGCCTGGTAGGCGCCGGCTACGGTGCAACATTGCTGCCGCAAGAAGGTGAAGTGGCGGAGGCAGACCCGCGTCTGGTCTGTCGACCTTTGCGGCCTGGGTTGTGGCGGCAGTTGGGGATCGCCTGGAGGGACGCCAGGCAGGAGACGGCTACTACCTTTGTGCTCCAGGCACTGAAGCGGCTGGGTCAGTAGTATGGGAAGGCGCAGTAGCGGTGAATGCTGGGGATGACGGGTTGAGCACTTATGGGAACAGGGCTGCGCAGCAGCCCCAGGATTTCAGCTTCGCAGCGCATATTGCCGGGGCCGCTTCGCAGCCCATCGCGGCGCGAGGCCGCTCCCACACGGGGGTGAGCTGTCCGTTAGATGCGGTGAAAGACAGTTGCTCCTACACTGATCGCTTGCCGTCGGAGTTTACGTGTTCATCAGACTAAGTAGGAAACTGCCTTGCACTCCATGTGAAAGCCCGCAAGCCCCATGTAAAAGTATGTGTGTTGAGCGGGTTCGCCGACCGTGCCCGGTGAACGGCACTGTGCCAGGCTGATGCCGCCCCGTGTAGGAGCGGCTTCGTGCCGCGATGGGCCGCATAGCGGCCCCATGCCTTCAGCTTCGCATCACAAATTGCTGGGGCCGCTGCGCGGCCCATCGCGGCGCAAGACCGCTCCTACACGGAAATCGGCTAGCCTTTGGGGGTAGTGCTAGGCAGTTGCTTTTGCGAGAGTCTGAGCCCCAGGTCTTCAGCTCGGGTTAGAGATGGTCGCGACAGCTCTAGGCTCGTCCCGGCCAGTCTGACGAGCCGGCAAGTCCGTTTTGAACTTGCAGATCTGCCGGTCTGTGCAAGACGACAATCCTCAATACAGTCCTAGAACCAGCGATCGTTCTTTTTCCGCCCACGGGTCAAGGCCGGCAGGATGAGCCCGACCAACAAACCGGCCCCTGCGATGCTGCCGCCATACACCATGTAGCGCATCATCACCTGCTTGTTCTCGTCACCCAGGCGCGCCTGAGCGTCGCGAAGGTTCGATTGGCTCTGGTCCAGCTGCTCGTTCAAGTCCTTGTTGCGCGCCTGGAGTTCATCGACCAGTTGCTTGCGCGAATCCAGGGTTTCCTGCATACCCTGCACCCGGTTTTTCCAGCTGTCATCGATGGTCTTCAATTGCCCTGTCAGCTCGGCCACCTGAGCATCGAGCTGAGGCAGGCGCTCGTTCTGACCGGGCACTGACTGCAAGTCACTGGAGAGGATCCACACCACATCACCGTTTTGTCCACGAACCTGACTGTAGTTGCCCTGAGTACCGATCAGCGTCAGTGGCTGCCCGGACTTTAGCGTACCGACGATACGGTGGCCGTCGGTCGGGCCACTGCGTACGTAGGTGCTGAGGCTGTCGCTGACCCAGCGTGCATCGCTGGCTGGCGCCTCGGCGTGCGCGGGCGTGACAAGCGCCAGCGCGCTGGCAAGCAGACCGCCGCGCAGGGCAGTGAGGGCAAAGGCAGTTGGGCGGGAGTCGGGCATTTTGGGGTCTTCGCTGAAACTGGACAAATGTAGGCCGGTGGATGGGCCGCGAACCGGTCGGGTAGTGAACCGTCAGCGAAAGACCGTTTTTTTGTAAGCTGGTTCACCGCTAGCATCGCGAAAAGTCTTCAACATGTTGCGCAAATGGATGAGCTGCGCAGCAGTGAGCACCAGATCAATTTGGATGATCGTCAGGCACTCCGACCGTCAATTCGTCAGGCAGGGGCAGTAAGGGCGAGGCCTGCAGGGCCCACCAGGCATTTTTTCTGTAGACCGGTTTGAATTGGTAAACCTGCCCGCGGCAGGGCGGCGTACCTGGGTCGAGCAGGTGTCGCCCCTGAAGAAGAAAGCTGACGCCGTTGGCTCCCAGAATGCAGCCAAACGCCTGGTCGGTATCGAACCAGGCGACTCTACCTTGCAGGAGGTCATTCATGGGCGCTGCGCTCATTCGGCTGGGAGGCGCTGACGATATTGCGTCGGTCGCTGGCAATACGAAACTGGCACTTTTACCAGTTTCGCGGGTAGGTATCAGAGCGACCGATCTGCTGACCTCATGATTCGGTCAGCTCCTTGGTTGCAACCGCTTTCACCGAGGCTTTCTTCTCCTGAACGACGATGTAGAACTCTTCGCCATGCTTGACGGCGCCATACAACACGGCCTTTTCGATCAGCTCGGTACCGCGAAGATGGCGCAGCATCATGGGGTCCTTGCGCAGGTCGCGATAAAGCGCCAGGCATAGCAGCACCATGACCAGTACGAAGGGCAGGGCCACTACGATGGTCAGGTTCTGCAGCCCGGTCAGGGCTTTGTCTGGCGCGCTGGGGTCACCGATGGCCAGCATGATGGCTGCGACCGTGCCGGTGAGCGCTCCCCAGAAAATCACCGTGCGCCGCGAAGGGGAAGTGGTGCCATGTTCGGACAGCGTCCCCATGACCAGTGACGCCGCGTCGGCACCGGAGACGAAGAAGATACCGACCAGGATCATCACCAGGACCGACGTGGCAGAGGCCAACGGGTAACTGGCGAGCAATTGGTACAGCGCATGGTTGCTGTTGACCGCACCATCCGCCAGTACGAAGGCGCCTTCGCGCAAGGCATCGATGGCCGCCCCGCCGAAGATGGTGAACCACACCAGGCTGACCAGGCTCGGCACCAGCAACACCCCGGTGACGAACTGGCGAATGGTACGCCCCCGGCTGATGCGGGCGATGAACATGCCAACGAAAGGCGTCCAGGAAATCCACCACGCCCAATAGAACACCGTCCAGCCAGCCAGCCAGGCGTTCATGGGTTCGCCGCCGCTTGCATTGGTACGCGCCATCATTTCCGGCAGCATCTTGATGTAGATGCCGATCGATGTCGGCAGCAGGTTCAGCATCAGCAAGGTAGGCCCGACCAGGAACACGAACACGGCGAGCACCAGTGCGAGCACCATGTTGGTATTGGACAGCCACTGGATACCCTTGCCGATGCCCGACACGGCCGAGGTGACGAAGGCAATGGTCAGCACGGTGATCAGTGCGATGTAGAACAGCTTGCCGGGGTGCTCGATCCAGCCGTTGTATTCGAGGCCGCCTGCAATTTGCAGCGCACCAAGCCCCAGCGATGCGGCCGAGCCGAACAGCGTGGCAAAGATTGCCATCATGTCGATCAGACGGCCGAGCGGGCCATTGGCATGCTTGCCGATCAAGGGCCTGAAGGCTGCGGATATCAGTTGGGAGCGGCCGCGCCTGAAGGTGCCGTAAGCGATGGCGAGCCCGACGATGGCATACATCGCCCAAGGGTGCAGCGTCCAGTGAAACAGGGTGGTGGCCATGGCCACCTGCATCGCTTCGCTCGACTGGCCAGTGGTCGAGCCCGGCGGCGGGGAAACGTAGTGCGACAACGGCTCGGCCACGCCGAAGAACATCAGGCCGATGCCCATGCCGGCACTGAACATCATCGCCACCCACGACACCGTTCGAAACTCAGGTAGTTCTCCATCCCGGCCCAGCGGTACGCGACCATATCGACTGGCAGCCAGCCACAGCACGAACACGACGAACACAGTAGAGGTCAGTACGAAGAACCAGCCGAAGTTGAGAATGACCCACGACTGCGCACTGGACGCGCTACTGGCCAAATTGACCTGGTTGAGGAAACCCCACAGCACGAACGCGATGGCCAACAGGCTGGTCAAGCCGAATACGACCCAGTCGAGCTTGCCCTCCAGGCGCCGGTCCTGTCGGGCTTCGTCGGTTTTGGAGGGGTCGGTAACGCCAAGATCGGGTGTCTCTGCGGAGTGTTCCTTTGCCATGAAGTTGGAGCCCTGTGTGGCGTGCCTGCTGAAACAGGCTTGTTGTTGTAGAGGCGAGCGCGTGGTGGCGTTCTCGGCAGGGTGGTTTGCCGGGCGATTATCCTGCGCGTCAAATCCCGCTGCCTGTCCCGGTTGCGCCGTGGGGCTTCCATTGCGCGACCTGCTGGTCACTTTTAGTTCCTGGGCGGATGACCCTTTCTGTGCCGTGTTCTGTTAACCTGATCGACATCACCCGGGCCTGCTTGTCCGAGTAGCGTGGACACGCTGCTGCTCGTGGCCTGGGCCGCATCAGGAAACGGAGATTCGTCAACATGGCCACTGATCGTGTGAGCCTGATTCATTTCGATAAATTGAGCATGAGCCCCGCCGCCGCCGATCGCTTCCAGCAGGCCCTCGACGCCCTGGAAACGCTGAAACTGCAGGATCGTTATGTCTACCTCATCGCGCCTTATCTGGGTGATATCGCCGACGCCTCCGATGCTGAACAATTGGCCACTGCCGTCGAGCAAGGCCTGCGCGTGGTCGACGAGCTGCTGAGCGGCAAGTCGGTCACCAAGGCCAAGGCCGACGAGGTGCGCGAGGTGTTCCAGCGGGCAGGGGCGCGCGCGCGGCTGGAACTGACCGCCTGAAGCAGCTTGTTGTCTAGGGCCCAGCGCAGGGATAGAGGTATCACAGCGTCGTCTGCCGGAGGTCTCGCATGATCAAGGGTTGGGTTGGCCTGTTGTGCCTTGGGCTATTGCCACTGCTGGCAATGGCTGCCGAGCCGTGTAAACGGCTGACTGCCACTGGAAACCCGGAATATCCCCCCTACCTTTGGCGTGACCCCCTGGACCCGCACCATCTGATTGGGGCCAATGCGGATCTGGTCACGCGCCTGGCCAACAGCCTTGGCCTGGAAATCGACGTCCTCTATGTAGGCCCTTGGTCCAGGGCCCAGGAAGAGGTTCGTACCGGCAGGGTCGACCTGATGGCCGGCTACTTCATCACCGACGCCCGCCAGCAGCAGATGGACTTCATCCTGCCGGCATTCCTCTACACACCGAGCGTGATCTGGGCCCGTCAGGGGCATGGCTTCGTCTATGGGCAATGGTCGGACCTGCAGGGGCTCAAGGGTGGAACGCTGGTCAATAACAGTCACGGCCAGCCGTTCGATGCTTACGCCAAGCAGCACCTGACGCTCGAGGCGGTGCCCAGCGCCAGGCAGGCTTTCGAAAAGCTGATGCACGGGCGCAGTGACTATGTGATCTATGAGCAGTACCCAGGCCTAGCCCTGGCGCGCACCTTGGGCATCGACCAGCAGGTGCTGGTGCTGCAGCCTCCTGTCTCCAGCGAAGGCCTGTACCTGGCCCTGTCCAAGGCTTCGCCGTGCAATCAGCCGGCGCTGCGCGAAGCCCTGAGCCGGGCGATGCAGCAGCTCAACGCGCAGGAGGTACCGCAGCAGCTGCTCAAACTCAACCTGGAGCGCAGCCGCTAAGGCCTTCCGGTGCTCGAATGCGCGGCATGGGTCAGCGCATCTGCAGGATGATCGGACTGGGGCTGGCAGGGTCCGTATCTTTGCGCAGCTTGGCCACTGCCGCAGCTTCGACGGCATTGCCGTGGTTACCCCAGGCACTTCGGATATAGCTGAGCACCTCTGCTGTTTCCTGATCGCTCAGTTGTGCACGCATGGCGGGCATGCGGTAGGCATCGGGCCTGCCATCGGCCACGGCCCGCTGCGACCCGTTCAGGGTGATGTTGATGGCCGATGCAGCCTCGTTGGCGAGTAAAGAAGTGGCGCCGGCCAGGGGCGGCATCCACTCACCCTGGCCTTTGCCGTCCATGCCGTGGCAGGTGGCACAGCGCGCCATGTACGTGCGTACGCCTGGGCGCTCCAGCTGGGCGAGCGTCGGCTCAGGCTGATACTGCCAGGGTTTGCCATCTCGGGATGGATCGCCGGGCAGTGCCTTGAGGTAGTGGGCGATGGCCTGTAGATCGCCATCGGTCATGAACTGCGTGGAGTTGTTGAATGCCTCGGTCATCGAGCCGAAGACCACGGCATGTCGATTGCGACCGGTCTTGAGAAACTGCACCACCTCAGCTTCGTTCCAGCGGCCAAGGCCGGTGTTAGGGTCATTGCGCAAACTGGGCGCGTACCAGCCGTCGAGCAAGGCGCCTGCGAGATACGGGGCGCCTGATTCGTCGAAGGCTTTTTCATTGAAAGCCAGGCCTCGGGGGGTATGGCAGCTGCCGCAGTGCCCAGGCCCCTGCACGATGTAGGCGCCGCGATTCCACAGTGCATTCTGGTCGTCCTTCGCCACGTAAGGGCTCGCGGGTGCGAACGCGCCGTTCCACAGGGCGATGGGCCAGCGTAGGTTCAATGGCCAAGGTATGTCGCCAGGCGTGTTCGGCTGTCGTGCAGGCTGAACACTGCGCATGAAGAAGGCGTAAAGCGCACGTATGTCGTCGTCGCTGAGCTTGGCGTAGGAGGGGTACGGCATGGCGGGGTAAAGGCGGCGCCCGCCAGGCGCCACACCGTGGCGCACGGCCCGGTCGAAGTCGGCCAGCGAGTAGGCGCCGATGCCTGTCTCCCGGTCGGGTGTGATGTTGGTGGCGTGGATCGTGCCAAGCGGGGTAGCCATCTCGAGCCCCCCGGCCATCGGCGGTTCGCCAGGCAGGCTGTGGCAGGCGACGCAATCGCCCAGCCGTGCGACGTATTCCCCGCGACTGATCAATGCCGGGTCGTCGGTGGCGCGTGCCTGCTCATCAGAGAACGGCGAGGCAGGTTCACGGGTGACGTACCAACCGGCCAGGCCGGCGGCGACCGCGCAGGGCAGCAACAGCCAGCCAAGGGTTCTAGCAGTACGAGGGTGCATGGCGGCGTCCTTGTCGGTCAGCTGAAGGTATGACGGCTCATGGGCAGGCTGCGAACCCGTTGTCCGGTCAGTTGGGCCACGGCGTTGGCCACCGCCGGTGCTACCGCGGGCAACGGTGGCTCGCCGATACCGCCCATCTTCGCGCCACTCTCAACGATGCGTACATGTACCCGAGCCATGCGCGCAGGCGGCAGGATCGGGTACAGGTCATAGTTGCGCGCACGCGGCATGCCATCGACGTACACCGCTTCCTCGACCAGCGTCTGCGACAACCCCAAGGCCACCGCGCCATTGACCTGGTGCTCGATGATGGCCGGGTTGACGATGCTGCCCGGATCGATCGCCTGCCAGATGTCGTGGACCTTCACTTGGCCGTCTTCGATGGAGACCTCGGCGATCACGGCCGCTTCGGACCCGAAAGGGGACGCCATCGCTAAGCCTCGGGCCCGCCGCGTGCCATCCTCGGCAGTGAAAGGCCCTCGTTTCCAGCCCCCTGAAAGCTCGACCACCGCTTGCAACAACTGCGTCAGGCGCGGGTTGTCTCGCAGCAGGTGCCGACGCAGGGCCAGAGGGTCTTGGCCTCCTTTGTCCGCCAGCTCGTCCAGGAAAGACTCATAGAAGAAGTCATTGAGCGAGTTGCCCACCGACCGCCAATAACCGAGCATGGCCGGGCCTTTGACGTACACCTGTGCGATGCGCTTGTTGGCGATGGCATAGGCCTTGCCCGATAGCCCTTCCAGTGCCGTGGGGTCGACCTTGTCACCTTGCTTGCCGGCCAGGGCTTCGGTGGGGCCTTCCGTGGCGCTGACCGCCTCCAGGACTACCGGCAAGCCTTCGGCATCGAGCCCGGCGCGGAACTTGACCGCGGCGACAGGGCGTAGCACATCGCGAAGGAACTCTTCCTCGCGGCTCCAGATCAGCTTGACGGGCTGGCCTACCGCCTTGGCCAGGGCGATGGCCTGCGGGTAAGGGTTGGCGGACTCATACAGGAAGTGCCGACCGAAGAAGCCGCCAAGCAGCGGCGAATGCAGCGTAATCTGGTCGGGTGACAGCCCGGTACGCTTGGCGATGTCATCGCGGAACATGTCGGGCGCCTGGTTGGGCAGCCAGACCTCCAGTGTGCCGTCGGGATTGAAGCGGGCCAGGGCAGAAGGGGGCTCGAGCTGGGCATGGTTCAGGTACTGGTTGTGGTAGCTGGCCTCGACGGTGGTCACGGCGTTGTCCAGCGCGCTCGCCACGTCTCCGGCCGTTTCTTCATCACGGGTTGGACCCGTGGCACTGGCCAGGTGCTGGAGCCAGCCGTCGCTGGAAAAATCCGCCGGCATGGCCCGCACGGTGGAATCTCCGGCTGGCTCCAGCCACTGCACTTGCAGTGCCTCGACCGCACGCTTGGCGTGCCACCAGCGCGGTGCAACCACCGCTACAGCACCGGGCAGGCGATGCACTGAATGCACACCCGTCATGGCAGCCACCTGTGCCTCATTGCGCACCTGGCCCACCGTCATGCCCAGGCGAGGGGCATGCTGCACGGCGGCATGAAGCATATTCGGCACGCTGAGGTCGATGCAGTACATGGCCTTGCCGGTGGACTTGTCGTATGCATCCAGGCGCCGAACTGGCTTGCCAATCCAGCGAAAGTGGGCAGGATCACGAAGCTTGACGGTGGCAGGGTCGGGGACCGGCAGGTCCATGGCCCGCTCGGCCAGTTCGCCGTACCCAAGCGTGCGCCCTGACGTGGTATGTACTACGGTACCCGGCGTCGTGGTCAGCTCGCCCACCGCGACACCCAGTTGCTGCGCAGCGGCCTGCAGCAACATCGCCCGCGCCAGTGCGCCCAGGCGGCGCATGGTGGGGTAGCTCATGCGTACGGACATGCTGCCGCCGGTGATGCGCATGCCGTTTTCCATCACCACATAGGCTTGGCCAGGTGGGGCGCTGTCCACGATGAAGTGAGCAGGATCCACATCCAGCTCCTCGCCAACAATCTGCGCCATGGCGGTGAACGGTCCTTGGCCGCCTTCCATGAACGGACTGAGCAGACGGACCGTGCCATCCGGTCGGATTTCCAGGAACGCCGGTACCTGGGTGCCTCGCTGCGCATCGGCAGCAGCTTGCACACGC
Organism: Pseudomonas sp. SGAir0191; assembly: GCF_002812565.2. NCBI lineage: Bacteria > Pseudomonadati > Pseudomonadota > Gammaproteobacteria > Pseudomonadales > Pseudomonadaceae > Pseudomonas > Pseudomonas sp. SGAir0191. Next base: position 2,583,597 of record NZ_CP025035.2, on the reverse strand, counting down.
GCAACGCCCGTCGGCAGGCCGAAGCCCAGGACCAATGCGCCTGCAGCCGTGCCGACGAGGAAGCGGCGACGCGAGAGATTGACGGTTTCGCCAACTTGCAATCTATGCAGTTCAGCAGCGGGATCAGGCGTGCTCATCAGGCTTTGGCTCCCTGCGCCAGGTCATGCATGGCTGCATGAATAGCGTTGTAGGTGCCGCAGCGGCACAGGTTGATCATGGCTGCATCGATCTGTTCGGCGCTGGGTGTCGGGGTATGCTTGAGCAGCGCGGTCGCTGCCATAACCTGACCGGATTGGCAGTACCCGCATTGCGCGACCTGGTGTTCCACCCAAGCCGCTACCACCCGCTTGCCCACAGGGTCCGCCTCGATCGCCTCAATGGTCGACACGTGTCGGCCAACCACGCCGGACACCGGGGTCACGCAGGCGCGCACCACAACGCCGTCCACCAGCACCGAGCAAGCCCCGCACTGGGCCAGGCCGCAGCCATACTTGGTACCGGTCATGCCCAGATCGTCGCGGATCACCCACAAAAGGGGCGTGTCGGCGTCTGCATCGACCTGGTGGGTCGTGCCGTTGATGAGTAGTTCCATGGTTCACCTGCCAGTCATCGGTTAGCGCTGTTCTTGTCATGATCGTGGGATGCGTCGCCCCGTGCAGAAACGCTAGCACAGCGCTGAACCGGTGCCTGCGCCAGGCTGTGCAGATACAGAGGATCAGGCAAGGATTTCCCCGGAATGCGCAAGCGCGAGGCCGCCATTGACGCGCATGCCGGTCGGGGAGGATTTCCGCTGTGAAAAACCGGATAATGCCGACCATTGTGTTTTGCACGCTTAAAATCACGGTAAACCCGCATGGAAATCAAGGTCAATTTTCTCGACAATCTCCGTCTCGAAGCCAAGTTCGATGACTTCACGGTGATCGCCGATCAACCGATTCGCTACAAGGGCGATGGCTCGGCCCCTGGGCCATTCGACTATTTCCTGGCGTCCTCGGCGCTGTGCGCGGCTTACTTCGTCAAGCTCTACTGCCAGACACGCGGCATTCCCACCGAAAACATCCGCCTGTCGCAGAACAACATCGTTGACCCCGAGAACCGCTACAACCAGGTGTTCAAGATCCAGGTGGAGCTGCCTGAAGACATCACCGACAAGGACCGCCAGGGCATCTTGCGTTCGATCGAGCGCTGCACGGTCAAGAAGGTGGTGCAGACCGGTCCGCAATTCGTGATCGAGGTGGTCGACAACCTCGATGCCGATGCCCAGGGTTTGCTCATGCCGGTGGCCGAAACCAGCACCCGCATCCCTGGCAAGGACCTGCCACTGGAACAGACGATTGCCAACATGTCCGGCATTCTGGCCGACCTTGGCATGAAGATCGAAATTGCTTCGTGGCGCAACATCGTGCCCAACGTCTGGTCGTTGCATGTGCGCGATGCGCAGTCGCCCATGTGCTTCACCAATGGCAAGGGCGCTACCAAAGAAGCGGCGCTGGCGTCTGCCCTGGGCGAATTCATTGAGCGGCTGAACTGCAATTTCTTCTACAACGACCAGTTCTGGGGAGAGGAGCTGGCCAATGCGGCGTTCGTGCACTACCCGGACGAACAGTGGTTCAAGCCCGGCCCTCGGGATGCCCTGCCTGACGAAATCCTCGACGCGCATTGCCTGGCCATCTATAACCCCGATGGCGAACTGCGCGGCTCGCACCTGTACGACACCAACTCGGGCAACACCGCCCGGGGCATCTGTTCGCTGCCGTTCGTGCGCCAATCAGACCAGCAGGTGGTGTACTTCCCGTCGAACCTGATCGAGAACCTGTTCCTGAGCAACGGCATGAGCGCGGGCAACACGCTGGCCGAAGCGCAGGTGCAGTGCTTGTCCGAAATCTTCGAGCGTGCGGTCAAGCGTGAAATCCTCGAGGGCGAGCTGTGCCTGCCGGACGTTCCCGCTGAGGTGCTGGCCCGCTATCCGTCCATCGTCGCGGGTATCCAGGGGCTGGAGGAGCAGGGCTTCCCAGTACTGGTCAAGGACGCCTCGCTGGGTGGCGAATTCCCGGTGATGTGCGTCACCCTGATGAACCCGCGCACCGGTGGTGTGTTCGCTTCGTTCGGTGCGCACCCAAGCCTTGAGGTGGCCTTGGAGCGCAGCTTGACCGAACTGCTGCAGGGCCGCAGCTTCGAAGGTTTGAACGACCTGCCACAGCCCACCTTCGAAAGCCACGCCCTGACCGAGCCGAACAATTTCGTCGAGCATTTCATCGACTCCAGCGGCGTTGTGTCGTGGCGCTTCTTCAGCGCCAAGGCTGACTTCGAGTTCGTCGATTGGGATTTCACTGCCCAGGGCGAAGGTGCCAATGCGCAGGAGGCAGCCACCTTGTTCGGCATCCTCGAAGACCTTGGCAAAGAGGTCTACATGGCCGTGTACGACAACCTCGGTGCAATCGCCTGCCGAATCCTGGTACCAGGCTATTCGGAAATCTACCCGGTCGAGGACCTGATCTGGGACAACACCAACCGGGCGCTTTCCTTCCGCGCCGACATCCTCAACCTGCACCGCCTGGACAACCGCTCGCTCAAGCTGCTGCTCAAACGCCTGGACAATTGCGATGTCGATGACTACACCACCATCACCACGCTGATTGGCGTTGAATTCGACGACAACACGGTATGGGGGCAACTGACCATCCTTGAGCTCAAGCTGCTCATCTGCCTGGCCGTGCAGCGCTTCGAGGAGGCCAAAGAGCTGGTCGAGGCGTTTCTCCAGTTCAATGACAACACCGTGGAGCGGGGGCTGTTCTACCAGGCGCTTAACGTGGCATTGGAAGTGCAATTGGACGATGAACTGGACATGGCCGACTACGAAGTCAATTTCCGCCGCATGTTCGGCAACCCGCGCATGGATGCGGTACTGGGCTCGATCGAGGGAAGCGTGCGCTTCCACGGCCTGACCCCGACCAGCATGAAGCTCGAAGGGCTGGATCGCCATCTGCGTCTGATCGACAGCTACAAGAAGCTGCACGCCGCTCGGGCGCGACTGGCCTGACGTCTGGCAGGCATGCGGGCCTGGATAGGCCGCGTATGCCACGAAGGGCAGCGGTTCGGGATTTTTTGCAGGATATTTCAGCCGTGTATGGCTGAACTATCGGCTCGCCAGGGTGCTCATTTGCTAGGCGCACCCTGCGTATCCCCGTGGGCCGTCTCTCGTCGGCCCTGGTCACTGAACGAAAAGGAGGCACCGTGACCGTATCCGACCCTACCCTGTACCGCTGCAGACCTGGCCCACTGCATGCGTTGTTGTTGGCGGGCACCGTGCCGCTGTTCCTGGGGGCAATGATCAGTGACATTGCCTACTACAACAGCTACCAGATCCAGTGGAGCAACTTTGCCGCCTGGCTGATCGCAGGCGGGTTGGTGTTCTGCGGGCTGGCCCTGCTGTTCGCCCTGGCCAACCTGATCAGCGCTCGACACAAGGCCGGGCGGCCAACCCTTTACTTCTTGCTCTTGCTGGTGACGTGGGTGCTGGGGTTGGTCAACGCCTTCGAGCATGCCAAGGACGCCTGGGCTGTGATGCCGTCCGGGCTGGTGCTGTCGGTGATCGTGACCGTGCTCGCTGTAGTGACGGCGTGGCTTGGCTTGAGCAACCTGCGTTCGGGAGGTGAAGCATGAGAGCGCTGCACGTTGTGAGCTTGTTGTCCCTTTCGCTGTTGCTGGCGGCTTGCGGCGGTGAGGGTGACCCCACCCAGGCCCGTGGGCCTGACCCGAAGCTGCCCGAGCCCCAGCGCGGTCTGCTGCCCAGCATGAAGATCGCCGAGCCGGTGGCCTGGGGGCAGCAAAAGCCGACCGTGCCCGACGGTTTCAGCGTCACGGCCATCGCGACCGACTTGAAGATCCCGCGTCAGAGCCTGGTGCTGCCCAATGGCGACATCCTGGTGGCCGAAGGGCGTGGCGGCAGCGCTGCCAAACTCAAGCCCAAGGATGTGATCGCCAGCCAGATCAAGGCCAAGGGCAATACCCAGGTCAAGGGCGGCAACCGCCTGACCCTGTTGCGCGATGCCGATGGTGACGGCAAGTATGAGCTTAAGACCGTCTTTGCCGAGAACCTGAATGCGCCCTATGGCCTGGCATTTGCCGATGGCAAGTTGTACGTGGCCAACCAGGACGCACTGGTGCGCTTCGACTACCGCGACGGCCAGACAAAGGCCGACGGCCCGCCGGTCAAGCTCACCGACCTGCCGGCCGAGATCAACCACCACTGAACCAAAGCGCTGACCATCAGCCCGGACGGCCGCTTCCTCTATGTCGGCATCGGTTCGAACAGCAACATTACCGAGCGCGGCCTTGAGGTCGAGATCGACCGTGCGATGGTGTGGGAAGTCGATGCCCAGACGGGCGCACATCGGCCCTACGCCACCGGGCTGCGCAACCCCACTGCACTGGCTATCCAGCCGGGTACCGGGCAGCTCTGGACAGTGGTCAACGAGCGCGACGAACTGGGCCCAGACCTGGTCCCCGACTACCTGACGTCCGTGCGTGAGGGCGGCTTTTACGGCTGGCCCTACAGCTACTGGGGGCAGAACGTCGACGACCGAGTGCGGCCGCAGAATCCTGACAAAGTAGCTGCGGCGATCAAGCCCGACTACAGCCTGGGGTCGCATGTCGCGGCGCTGGGTGTCGACTTCTCAACGGCCGCCATGGGCCAAGGCTTTGCTGAGGGGGTGTTCGTGGGCGAGCACGGCAGCTGGAACAGGCCGAACCCGGTTGGCTACAAGGTCATCTTCGTGCCGTTCAGCAACGGCAAGCCGGCAGGCGAGCCCATCGATTTCGCCACCGGCTTTCGAGGTGAAGATGGCAAGACGCGTGGGCGTCCAGTGGGTGTGACAGTCGATCCGCGTGGGGCATTGATCATTGCGGACGATCTGGCCAACACCGTCTGGCGGGTGACACGCAACTGATGCAATCGGCTGCAGGGGCGGGACTGTCCGCCCCTATGGCTTACTCTCTAGGATCACGGCGATTACGCCTTGGCGTAGCCACGCAGATTCGCTATTCGCCACACGAATAGTTTCCATCTCAGCTTTCGATTTCCATGCGAGGCGTCAATAGCCTCATGCTGAACCCCGTCCTGTCTAGCGAGAACGGTCATGTTCAGTAAATCCATGATGATAGTGCTGTTACCCATTGTTTTGGCGTTGATTGCTGGCGCGGTTCTGCCGTTTCAAGCGGCAGGCAATGCCGCTGCAGGCAGGGCGCTCGGTCACTGGCTGTGGGGCGCATTTGCGTCGCTTGCCGTCAGCGCCGTGGTTGTCATTGCAGCGCTGCTGGTGTTGCGGGTACCTGCGCCTGACATCGGCAAGGCCTTGCAAGGCCCATGGTGGCTCTGGATCGGCGGTGTGCTGGGCGCCCTGTATGTGGCAGGGGCGGCGGCGCTGACGCCCAAGCTTGGCGCGGCAGGCTTTCTGGTGCTGGTGGTGGCAGGGCAGATCGTTACGGCGGTGGTTGCTGATCATTTTGCCATCATGAACCTGCCTGGCAGGCCCCTGGGGCTGGCGCGAATTTTCGGGCTTGTGATGATCCTGGCCGGCGTGTGGTTGGTGCAGGGTCAGTGGGCCACCAGTACCCCCAGCAAAAGCGAGCCCGCGGTGGAGCGCTCAAGCCACGATCATACCTCTGGCTGACAGCATGTCAGCACCGTTTCGCGCAGCCAGCGATGCCCTGCATCACCCTGCTTGCGGCTGTGCCAGGCTTGCCGGTAATCGATGCTGTCCAAAGGCAGCGGGGGGACGAACTCGCACAGCCCCCCATGGGCAGGCAGCGGGGCGAGGGACCGTCGCGCTACGGTCAGAATCAGGTCGGTATCTTTCACTACTTCTACGGCTGCGCTCCAGTGCGGCAGCGCCAAGGCAATGTGCCGGCGCTGACCTTGGGCGGCCAGTGCACGGTCAATCTCATCGAAGGCGTCGGGGCGCGTAGCCACCAGCACATGGGGGCGCGCCAACCACTGGCTCAAGCTCAATTCGCCCGTGGCCGGCAGCGTCTGATGGTCAGCCACGCTTACGAAGCGATCGGCAAACAGTGACTGGGCGGTGATGCCTTGAGGTAATTCCGGAAAGACCCCCAGCGCCAGGTCCAGTTCTCCATCGAGCAACTGAGCCACCATTGCCTCGCGACTGGCCTGGCTGACCGCCAGGTCGATGCCCGGGGCAACGCGCCGCACATGGCGCAGGAGAGGTGGCAGGATGATCCGTGCTGCATAGTCCGACAGCGAGAGACGGAAGCGTCGCCGGGCCTGCGTAGCATCGAATTGCGGCGTGCTCAGCAGCCCCTCCAGATTGGCCAATGCGTCCTCCAGCGGTTGAGCCAACGCCTGAGCCCGCGCGGTGAGCGTCATTGTGCCACCCTGACGTACCAGCAGAGGATCATCGAAATGCTCGCGCAACTGCGCCAGCGCATGGCTGACGGCCGGCTGACTGCGGTGCAGGCGAATGGCAGCGCGTGTTACATGCCGCTCGGTAAGCAGGGCGTGCAGGGCCAGCAGCAGGTTCAGGTCGATTCGGCGCAATTGATCCATGTTCGGGCGTCTGATCCGTAAGGGGGCAGGGGCCAAGCCTAACAAATGCGCGCCTGCACCGTTGGCGGCACTACACGACCTCACCGGTGGTTGCCGTTATACTGCGCACCTGTTCGATTTTTTTCCGAGTATTTCGATGGGTCTTTCCGCTACCGTTTCACCTGAACCGCGCCGTCTGGGCGCACCCCTTGTCGCGTTGGGTCTACTGATAGCTGGCGCCTGGTTCCTGGATGTCAATGCAGGCTTCAGGCAGGTCCTGCTTCTGCTGCTTGGGGCTGCGCTGGGCCTGACGTTGTATCACGCCGCCTTTGGCTTCACCTCTGCTTGGCGCGTGTTCATCAATGAGCGGCGCGGCGCCGGCTTGCGCGCGCAGATGGTCATGCTGGCGCTGGCTGTACTGCTGTTCTTCCCGGCGCTTGCGGCCGGTAACCTGTTCGGCACCCCCGTGACGGGCCTTGTGGCACCGGCCGGGGTGTCCGTCGTGTTCGGGGCTTTCATCTTCGGCATCGGCATGCAACTAGGAGGCGGCTGCGCGTCGGGCACCTTGTTCACCGTTGGCGGCGGCAATGCCCGCATGCTGGTAACCCTGCTGTTCTTCATCATCGGTTCCGTGACCGCCACGCACCACGCCGACTGGTGGTTTGCCTTGCCATCCTTGCCTGCGACCTCAATCGTGCAGGCATGGGGCCTGGTACCTGCCTTGCTGGTGAGCCTGGGCGTGTTCGGCCTGATCGCCTGGGTCACTGTGCACCTGGAAAAGCGCCGCCACGGCAGGCTTGAACAGCCCGAGCAGCATGACCGGGCAGGTCTGCGACGCTTTGTGCGAGGCCCCTGGCCGTTGCTCTGGGGCGCCGTCGCGTTGGCCGTGCTCAACTATGCCACCCTGGCCTTGGCTGGACGGCCCTGGGGCATTACCTCGGCCTTCGCCTTATGGGGCGCCAAGGTGCTGGACAGCCTGGGTGTTCAGGTGAGCAGCTGGGTGTTCTGGCAGGCACCGGCAAATGCCAAAGCCTTGGCTTCGCCGGTCTGGCAGGATGTGACCACCGTCATGGACCTGGGCATCGTGCTGGGGGCATTGCTTGCAGCAGGCCTTGCCGGGCGTTTTGCGCCAAGCCTGAAGATCCCGCTGCCGTCATTGATCGCCGCCGTCATCGGCGGCCTGTTGCTGGGCTACGGTTCGCGCCTGGCCTACGGCTGCAATATCGGCGCTTATTTCAGCGGCATCGCTTCAGGGAGCGTGCACGGCTGGCTATGGCTGATCGCCGCCTACCTGGGCAACGTGATCGGGGTGCGGCTGCGCCCTGCGTTCTTTGCAGGGGAGCGTCGCGCGACGACCTTGACTGGCTGTTAACGCGAAGGGCTGGCCCGTTGATTCCCGACTGGGCCATTCAACGCTAGGGTTGATACAGCTGAACCAAGGCACGGCGGGGAAGGTGGTTTGGTAACAGTTATTATCAAGTATGTTCAGTAACTACTTGATGTTAATAACTATCTGCGTGCCAGCGCATGTTGCACACATTGCTCCCGATAGGTTTTGCTGATGGCAGCAGGTGAGAGCCTCGAGCGACTGTTATAGGTCTGCTCGGTAATGCCGAAGGCGGTCATGCGCATCCACGGCTTGGCAAACTTGCGTGCCTGCAGCTTCTTGCGTGCGGTATACAGCGTGACCCCAGACAGCTTGGCCTGCTGGGCCTGGGCTGCAATCTGCGCGCCCCACTTGCAGGCTTGGCGATCGTTCTGAGTCAAAGGTCGGGCGCTGGCGCTGATACCTGCCGTAGCCAGCAGGCAGCCCGTCGTGATTGCTAGAATTACTCGCATGTTCCTGTCCTAAGCTTTTGAAGGAGAAGGAAGTTTGCCTCCTCCTTCCAAAGCCGGGGGCCAGCAGTTTGCCTTCAGGCCAGCGCAGCTTTGGCGTCTGTGCTGGCATGTTCGCGCAGGCTGTACCAGGCAATAGCCGCTACCCACAGCACGCCCACCCCATAATTGAGGCGCTGGTAAAGCCCGAACAATTCGCCGCTCTGCATGGCCTGGCCCATGAACCCGACTGTGACAATTGCCCCGAGGGTACAGGCCAGCGAGAAGACCGCCAGGGCGCGCGAGTGCGCGATGCGGGCGCCAAGCCAGATCCACAGGGCACTGGCGAGGGTCAAGGACAAGAACATCAACAGCCCGGAGAGGTTGTGCAACTGCTGCGACGTGGAAGGCTGTTCAGGCGCGCAGCCTTGGTCGCAGGCGAACCATCCCGTGCCCAAGCTGCCAACGGCGTGCAGCAACAACAGCGCTGCACTGACCATGGCCAGCCGGGAGCCGCGCCAGCGCCGGGCAATGCCCCAGGCGAACAAGGCGAACAATAACGCTAATGGGAAATTGTTCACCAGCGGGGAAAGATGATGGGTTGGGGCACCGACGGCGCCAAGCTGGCTCATGGCCAATTGCAGATGATCGTAGCCGGGGTAGGCCATGGCGGTCAGCGTAACGCCCAGCGCTAGCCACAATGGAATGAGCAAGCCACAGCTGAGCAGTGATCGGTCGAGCAATTTCATGCAGGCATCCTTCCGTGGAAAGCCCGGACCTTAACAAACGGTGTGGTGATAGCGCCAGCACCGATAGCGTTGCAGCCGTATGTGATCGTACAACTGCCTGCGCTATCATGGCGGCTGTCTTTCAAGGTGAAGCACAGGGCATGTCAGATCTACAACCACCGCCACGGGCCAGGCGCAAGCCGCGCAGCCTGGCCCAGGAACTGGTCACAGTGCTGACCGAACGCATCCGCAGTGGTCAACTCAAGCGCGGTGACAAGCTGCCGACCGAATCGCAGATCATGGCTGAGGAAGGGGTCAGCCGCACGGTCGTGCGTGAGGCGATCTCGCGCTTGCAAGCCGCCGGGCAGGTGGAGACCCGTCACGGTATCGGTACCTTCGTGCTGGACGCTCCGCCGGTCGGGGGGCTGCGCATCGACCCGGCCACGGTGGTGACGCTGCGCGAAGTACTTGCGGTACTGGAGCTGCGCATCGCCCTTGAAATCGAATCGGCCAGCCTGGCGGCTCAGCGACGCAGCGATGAAGAGCTGGCCGGGATGCGTGCAGCCCTCGATGAGCTAAATGAACAAGCAGCCCATGCTACCGACGCAGTGTCCGCGGACTTTCAATTCCACCTGCGCATCGCCCAGGCCAGCGGTAATCACTATTTCGCCGACATCATCAACCACCTGGGCACCAGCATCATCCCTCGAACCCGCCTCAACTCTGCTCGCCTGGCCCACGACGACCAGCCCCACTATATGAGCCGGTTGATGCATGAGCACGAAGCGATCTATGAGGCGATTGCTCGCCAGGACTGTGAAGGGGCGAAGATGGCCATGCGCATGCACCTGAGCAACAGCCGGGAGCGGCTGCGCCAAGCCCATGAGCGGGCGCAGGTGAGCGGGGCGTGACCTAACCGCCCCAGCCTCCGGATGACTCTCATCCCGGCTAACGACTCAAGATCTACCTTGGAGCGCTTCTTCACTCCACTGGCCATTGACCAACCGGCGCAACCCCAGCGGATTGCTGTCGCGCAGCGGCTCAGGCAGCAGCGCCTGGGGGTAGTTCTGGTAGCACACCGGCCGCAGGAATCGGTCGATGGCCAACGTGCCGACAGACGTGCCCCGAGCGTCCGAGGTGGCAGGGTACGGGCCGCCGTGGACCATGGCATCGCATACCTCCACACCTGTTGGATAGCCGTTGACCAGGATGCGGCCGACCTTTTCCTCCAGCAGCGGTACCAACCAGGCGAACGCAGCAAAGTCTTCCGGCTCGCCGATCAGCGTCGCGGTCAGTTGGCCTCTCAGGCCCTGCAGGGCGCTGCGCAGTTGTTCCTCGTCGCGCGCTTGCACCGCTACTGTCGTCGGACCGAAGACTTCTTCCTGCAAAAGCGGGTCAGACGCCACCAGCAGGCGGGCCTCGGCCTTGAACAGTTGTGCACGTGCCTGGGGGCCTGTCTGCGGCTGGCCGGCCAGGTGCACGATGCCGTCATGGGCGTGAAGGTGATCCAGCCCACTGACATAGCTTCGCAGGCCACCTGCATTGAGCATGGTCTGGCCGGCCTGTTGGTCCAGATGGGTGCCCAAGTCTTCGAGGAGTTGGCTGAAAGCGGGGGATTGCAGGCCTATCACCAACCCCGGGTTGGTGCAGAACTGCCCAGCCCCCATGCAAACGGAGCCTGCCAGTTCACGCGCAATGGCTTCGCCGCGCTTGGCCAGCGCCCCGGGCAGGACAATCACCGGGTTGATGCTCGACATTTCGGCAAACACCGGGATCGGCTGGGGGCGCTCGGCGGCCATGCGGCACAGGGCATCGCCACCTTTGAGCGAGCCGGTGAAGCCCACTGCCTGGATGGCCGGATGCTTGACCAATGGCTCACCCACGCCTGCCCCGAACACCATGTTGAACACACCTTTGGGCATGCCGGTACGGGCGGCCGCGCGTTCGATGGCACAACCGACCAGGTCGGCGGTGGCCATATGGCCGCTGTGCGCCTTGAATACCACCGGGCAACCGGCAGCCAGTGCAGCAGCGGTGTCACCACCGGCGGTAGAGAAGGCCAGGGGGAAGTTGCTCGCGCCGAACACCGCTACAGGACCAACGCCGATGCGCATCTGTCGCAGGTCCACCCGCGGTAGCGGCTGACGGTCTGGTTGGGCCAGGTCGATGCGCGCACCCAGATAGTCGCCTCGGCGCAGCACCTGAGCAAACAGGCGCATCTGACCACTGGTCCTGCCGCGCTCACCCTGGATCCGAGCTGTCGGTAAGGCGGTTTCACGGCACACGATCGCCACGAAGGCATCGTCGAGCGCATCGAGCTCCGCGGCAATGGCGTCCAGAAACTCGGCGCGGCGTGCCGGTGGCAATTGGCGAAACCCTGCGAAGGCGGCCTGTGCGGCCTCGGCCGCCTCGGCCACCTCGCGCTCGGTGGCTTGTGCGAAGCTATAGGGCAGGGGCTCGCCAGTGGTGGCATCCAGGCTTTGCAGGCGCTGCGTGCCGGCTGCGCTGCGCTGGCTGGCGATGAAGTTGTGGCCAAGAATCTCTGGCATCTGGAACTCCTCAAGGACAAGGGATCAGGTAATGGGTGCGGGATTGAACAGGGTGATGTCGTTATGCAGGCGGTGTTGCTCAGCCCAGGTGTGTTTGCGCCCACTGGCCACGTCCAGGTAGAAGTGGAATAGCTCCCAGCCCAGCTCTTCGATGGTGCTGCGGCCCGTGGCGATGCGCCCGGCGTCAATGTCGATGAGGTCCGGCCAGCGCTGCGCCAGCTCGGTGCGGGTGCACACCTTCACTACCGGCGCCATCGCCAGGCCATAGGGCGTACCGCGGCCGGTAGTGAACACATGCAGGTTCATCCCGGCGGCCAGCTGCAGGGTGCCGCAGACGAAGTCGCTGGCAGGGGTGGCACAGAAGATAAGCCCCTTGCCGCTCACCCGTTCCCCTGGCCCGAGCACACCGTGAATGGCGCCGCTGCCTGACTTGACGATCGAGCCCAGTGCTTTCTCGACAATGTTCGACAAGCCGCCTTTCTTGTTGCCTGGCGTGGTATTGGCGCTGCGATCGGCAGCGCCCTGGTGCAGGTAGCGGTCGTACCAGTCCATTTCGCGTACCAGCGCATCGGCCACCTGCCGGTCCTGGGCGCGGGAGGTAAGCATGTAGATGGCGTCGCGCACCTCGGTCACTTCCGAGAACAGCACCGTTGCACCGGCACGTACGAGAAGGTCTGCCGCGTAGCCAAGTGCCGGGTTGGCGGTGATGCCCGAGAAGGCATCGCTGCCGCCGCACTGCATGCCCAGGATCAACTCACTGGCCGGCACGGTCTCGCGCCTGCGCTTGTCGAGTTTCTTCAGGCGGGTTTCGGCCAGGGCCATGATCTGCTCGATCATCTCAGTGAAGCCCAGGCTTGCGTCCTGCAGGCGGTACAGCCAGGGCTCGCTGAGGTCGACCGAGGGGTCGTCGTCGTGCATCACCTGGCTGGCCTGCAGCTTTTCACAACCCAGGCTGATGACCAGCGCTTCGCCACCCAGGTTGGGGTTGCGCGCCAGGTTGCGCACGGTGCGGATGGGGATATAGGCATCGCGGGCATTGATGGCCACGCCGCAGCCGTAGCTGTGGGTGAGGGCGACCACATCGTCCACATTCCGATAGCGCGGCAGCAGCTCGTGGCGGATGCGCTTGACGGCATGCTCCAGCACCCCAGTGACGCATTGCACGGTGGTGGTGATACCCAGGATATTGCGAGTGCCAACCGTGCCGTCGGCATTGCGATAGCCTTCGAAGGTATGGCCCTGCAGCGGCGGTTGTGGCTGGGGAACTGCATCGCAGCATGGCAGATTGTCCAGCTCAGGCGGGGCGGGCATGGCCAGCTGCCCCTCCTGCACCCAACTGCCCTGGCGCAGGTCCTCAAGGGCATAACCGATCACCTGGCCATAGCGTCGAACCGCTTGGCCCTTGGGGATAGGCACGGTGGCCACCTTGTGGCTCTGCGGCACGTCTTCTACCAGGGTCAGCCCGTCGACGAACCGGGCCCCTTCGCCCAGGCCGCCGTCGTTGACCACTACCACGACATTGTCGTCCTCGTGCAGGCGGATGTAGCGCGGCGATTCGGAATGTTCGATCAGCTGCATGTTCGGGCCCTATTGTTCAGGTTCTCAGGCTTTTGTACGTGCGTGCGCACGGGCTAGTCAGTGCGCACGTGCTCAATCAGTGACGCGGGCTGGCAAGCTGGGCATCCGGCACTGACGCCGGCTTGGACTCAGGCGACTCTTCGCGCAGCTCGATTCGCTTGATGGGGCCGACGATCACCAGGTAGCTCAGTACTGCCACCAGCGCGTTGGCACCCACATAGACCAGCGCCCACTTGAACGAGCCGGTGGCGCTGATGATGTAGCCAATCACGATCGGCGTTGTGATCGAGGCGATGTTGCCGAAGGTATTGAACAGCCCGCCGGACAGGCCGGCGATCTGCTTGGGCGAGGTGTCGGCCACCACTGCCCAGCCCAACGCACCAATGCCTTTGCCGAAGAAAGCGAGGGTCATGAAGCCCACCACCATCCATTCGGCATCGACGTAGTTGCAGAACACCATGGTGGTGGACAACATCAGGCCGCACACGATTGGCAGTTTGCGCGAGAAGGTCAGCGAATGGCCGCGGCGCAGCAGCCAGTCCGAGATCACGCCGCCCAGTACCCCACCGATGAAGCCACAGATGGCTGGCAGCGAAGCGATGAACCCTGCCTTGAGGATGGTCATGCCCCGTTCCTGGACCAGGTACACCGGGAACCAGGTCAGGAAGAAGTAGGTGATGGCGTTGATGCAGTACTGGCCAAGGTACACACCCAGGAGCATGCGGCTGGTCAGCAATTGCTTGATGTAGCCCCACTTGGGCCCGTCGTTGCCGCGCTTGTGGTCCATGTCCACCAAGCCGCCGTTCTGCTCGATGTGTTCAAGCTCGGCGGGGCTGATACGCGGGTGCTGGCGGGGGTTGTAGATGGTCTTGAGCCATATGATCGAGAAGAGGATGCCCAGCACGCCCATGACCACGAACACGTGCTCCCAGCCGAAGCTGAACACGATCCAGCCCATCAGCGGTGCGAACAGGGCAGTGGCGAAATACTGCGCCGAGTTGAAGATCGCCGAGGCAGTACCGCGCTCCTGGGTCGGAAACCAGGCGGCGACGATGCGGGCGTTGCCCGGGAACGACGGCGCTTCGGCAAAACCGACCAGAAAACGCAGGGTAAACAGAGTGACCACTGCCCAGGCCACCGGCAGGCCGCCGACGAAGCCTTGCAGCAAGGTGAACAGTGACCAGGTGAAGATGCTGAATGCATAGACGTTTTTTGAGCCGAAGCGATCGAGCAACCATCCGCCGGGAATCTGTCCGGCCACATAGGCCCAGCCGAAGGCCGAGAATATGTAGCCCAGGGTGACGGCGTCGATGCCCAGGTCCTTTTGCAGGCTCGACCCTGCGATGGCGATGGTTGCGCGGTCGGCGTAGTTGATCGTGGTCACCACGAACAGCATGAACAGGATCAGGTAGCGCACATGCGTTTTCTTCGTCGCTTGCATGCTGGTAGTACTCCCACTAGTTATTGTTGTGCGGGGTCTTCGATTTATGCCGGAGTAAGACGAGCCCACTCCGGGCGCGGCGCTGGCAGGCGCCGCGAGGGTTTACTGCGGCCCCATCTTGTCCATCAGGGCGGCAAGCATTTCGTACTCATCGGGGCTCAGGTCGGTCAGTGGCGCACGAACCGGGCCTGCATCATGGCCGGCAATGCGGGCACCCGCCTTGACGATGCTGACGGCGTAACCGGCCTTGCGGTTACGAATGTCCAGGTAGGGCAGGAAGAAGTCGTCGATCAGCTTGGCCACGGTGGCATGATCGTCCCGGGCAATGGCGTGGTAGAAGTCCATGGCGGTCTTGGGGATGAAGTTGAATACCGCCGATGAATACACCGGCACGCCCAGCGCTTTGTACGCTGCAGCGTAAACCTCGGCAGTCGGTAGCCCGCCCAGGTAACTGAAACGCTCACCCAGCCGGCGGCGGATCGACACCATCAGTTCAATGTCACCCAGGCCGTCCTTGTAGCCGATCAGGTTCGGGCACCGCTCGGCCAATTGTTCGAGCAAGGTGGCGTTGAGGCGACAGACGTTGCGGTTATAGACCACCACCCCGATGTTGACCGACTGGCACACGGCCTCTACATGGGCGGCGACGCCATCCTGGCTGGCTTCAGTGAGGTAGTGCGGCAGCAACAGCAACCCCTTGGCACCCAGACGCTCGGCTTGCTGCGCATACTCGATGGCCTGGCGGGTTGCACCACCAACGCCCGCCAGGATAGGTACCGACGTGGCGCAGGTGTCCACCGCTGTCTTGATGACCTGACTGTATTCGCTGGCAGCCAGGGAGAAGAATTCGCCCGTACCCCCGGCGGCGAACAGCGCACTCGCGCCGTATGGGGCCAACCATTCCAGGCGTTTGATGTAGCCGGCCTGATTGAAATCGCCTTGCGCATCGAAGTCGGTGACAGGAAACGACAGCAAGCCGTGGGACAGGATGGATTTCAGTTCTTGTGGGTTCATTGTTATAAGCATCCAGACGCTTGGGTAGGAGTGATGCGGTGCGTTCGAGGTAAGTTATCGTACAACCTCACGCAAGACCAGTCCCTTCGGAAGGTTTTTTTGGTCGGGGTGATTTAAAGTTGGCGTTGATGACTCGCCATCGCGGGGTGATAGCGTGCGGCAAGGGGCCGTGGACAGCGGCGTCTGCTGTCAGGTCATCGTATCTCTAGGGTCGGGCAGTTGCATCGACAAACGACTGGGGCGGCCTTGCGCCGCCCCATGCTTTACTGCTCGCATGCGTGCGAGTGATCAGGCAGCCTGTTGAGGCTTGCCCTGTACCTTGCGAACGTGCGCTCTACACGCATCGCCAAACGCCTGGAAGATCTTGATCGAATCAGGATTCTTGGCAGCTTGCCACTCTGGGTGCCATTGCACGGCAAAGAGGAAGGGCGAAAGGCTCGGGGCATGAATGGCCTCGACGAGCCCGTCTTCGGCGTGGGCAATAGCTTCGATGCCCTTGCCCAGGTTGCGCAGCCCTTGGCCGTGCAGGGAGTTGACGCGAATCTCATCCGTGCCAAGGGTGTCGCGCAGCCAGCTACCGGGCTTGATCTTCACGCTGTGGGCCTGCGCGTACTGCACCTCGACAGGGTCTTCGGGGTTTTCGCGGTGATCATTGAAGCCAGGCTCGGCGTAGACCTTCTGATAGATGTCCCCGCCCAGCGCCACGTTGATTTCCTGCATGCCCCGGCACACGCCGAAGATGGGCAGGCCGCGCTTGATTGCGGCCTTGACCAGCGGAATGTCGAACAGGTCGCGGTTCTTGTCCTGGCCCTTGCCCGGGGTCTCGTTCTCCTGGCCATACAGCGCCGGATCGATGTTGCTGCCCGCACCCGTCAAGTACACGCCGTCGGCCATGTCCAGGTAGGTCTCCAGTGCCTCGGTGCCACAGCAGGTGGGCACCAGGACCGGGACGCAATCGGCGAAGTCGACCAGCGGGGTGATGTATTTGTGGGTCATGACTTGGTAGTCATGGCCTTTGCGCTCTTGGGTACCCATGGTCATCAGAACGATGGGTTTGCGCAGGGAAGGTTGCTTGTTGCCAATGTTGCTGTTGGACATATGTCACCTTGGGACAGGTTGAACCTGTCGTTGTTGTGCAGGTGCACGGCGCGCTGCGCTGGTGCAACCTGGGGCCCCGAGCACTGCCGACTCGTCGGCGTCGACGATGTCGGTCGGGACTTGGTGTTAGATTGCCAGAGCCGTTCAATATGTCAAACGACCGCAGCCGGTCTCTAAGCCGGGGTTGCGGGGTCGACCGGGCTATAAGTCAGCGCCGGCGCGGGTTTGGCTGGGGCGAGGGTCAATAATACTTAACGACGCAGTCGACTCATTGCAGCGGCGCAATGATCCACGGGTTTCATGTGCTAGCCGTTGAGGTTGTAAGGTTGATCTGACCGGATCGCGTGGCCCTGCCCGCATGCGTGGGTTAGTCTGCTGAGCTGTTGCGGTGCAGCTCAACCCTCCATGATCAGAAGAAGGATATTTTGATGGCCATTCCCACCCGCGAACCCGTCGTGCATGTTCCCTTTGCTGAGCTCAACGCCTTGCTTGAGTCGATCTTCGAACGTCATGGCTGCACGCCGGCAGTGGCTCGGGTACTGGCCGCCAACTGTGCCAGCGCCGAGCGTGATGGCGCCCATAGCCATGGCGTGTTCCGCATGCCCGGCTACGTCTCGACCTTGGCCAGCGGTTGGGTGGACGGCAACGCTACCCCTGAGGTCAGTGATCTGGCGAGCGGCTATATCAGTGTCGACGCGCGGGGTGGTTTTGCGCAGCCTGCACTGGCGGCTGCCCGGGACTTGTTGGTAGCCAAGGTGCGCGCTGCTGGGATCGCAGCGCTGGCCATCCACAATTCCCACCATTTCGCCGCATTGTGGCCGGACGTGGAGCCGTTCGCCGAACAGGGCCTGGTTGCCCTGAGCGTGGTCAACAGCATGACCTGCGTCGTACCGCACGGTGCACGCAAGCCGGTATTCGGGACCAACCCGATCGCCTTCGCTGCGCCCTGCGAAGGGCATCCGCCCATCGTATTCGACATGGCGACCAGCGCGATGGCCCATGGCGATGTGCAGCTGGCAGCCCGCGCCGGGGAGGCAGTGGCCCTGGGGGTAGGCGTGGACGGGCAGGGCCAGGTGACTCAGGACCCGGCCAAGATCCTGGACGGCGGTGCCCTGCTTCCGTTCGGCGGGCACAAGGGCTCAGCCCTGTCGATGATGGTAGAGCTGCTGGCAGCTGCACTCACCGGCGGGCATTTTTCGTGGGAGTTCGACTGGTCCGGCCATCCCGGGGCCAGGACGCCGTGGACGGGGCAGTTGCTGATCGTCATCGACCCGCAGGTTGCACAAGGTCAACGGTTCGCCCAGCGCAGTCGCCTGCTGCTGGAGCAAATGGAGGCGGCCGGTGTCAGCCGCATGCCAGGTGCGCGGCGGCACTTGGAGCGTGAACGGGCGCAGCGCGAAGGGGTGGCGATCACCGCCAGTGCCCTGCAGGCGCTGCGCGATCTGCTCACCTGATCGCGGCCGGGCAGGGTAGGCAGAGCCGCGCCCGATCATGCAGTGTTGCATATCCCCCTTGCACGATAGTTGGTGCCCATTCCCAGCCAGTACGGGTATGCTCTTGGCTGCCTTTTTGACTCGTCCTGATCCCAAGGAGCTGCACGCTGTGTTCAAACATGTCGAAGCCTATGCCGGCGACCCGATCCTCTCGTTGATGGAAACCTTCAAGGCCGATCCGCGCGCCGACAAAGTCAACCTGAGCATCGGCCTGTACTACGACGAAGCCGGAGTAGTGCCGCAGCTCGCTGCAGTGGATGCAGTGGAAAAGCGCATCGCAGGTCAGGATCACGATGCTTCGCTGTACCTGCCGATGGAAGGCCTTGCCAGCTACCGCCAGGCCATCCAGGCCCTGCTGTTCGGTGCTGACCATCCGGCGGTTGCCGGCGGTCGCGTGGCCACGGTACAGACCGTCGGTGGTTCCGGCGCCCTGAAGGTCGGTGCCGACTTCCTCAAGCGTTATTTCCCGCAGGCGCAAGTCTGGGTCAGTAACCCTACCTGGGACAACCATCGCGCCATCTTCGAGGGTGCGGGCTTCACGGTTAACACCTACCCGTACTTCGACCAGGCCACCCGTGGCGTGGACTTCGAGGGCATGCTTGCCACGTTGCACACTTTGCCTGCCAACAGTGTGGTGCTGCTGCACCCCTGCTGCCACAACCCGACGGGTGCCGACCTGGATCAGGCCCAATGGCAGCAAGTGGTGGAGGTGGTCAAGAGCCGCCAGTTGATCGCCTTCCTGGACATCGCCTACCAAGGGTTTGCCCAGGGGCTGGTCGAAGACGTGTTCGCCATCCGCGAGATGGCCAGCGCAGGCGTGCCATGCCTGGTCAGCAACTCGTTCTCCAAGATCTTCTCCCTGTATGGGGAGCGTGTGGGCGGCCTGTCGGTGGTTTGCGACGATGCAGCCACGGCGCAGAGCGTGCTCGGCCAGCTGAAGGCCACCGTGCGCCGCAATTATTCCAGCCCGCCCAACTTCGGCGCCCAACTGGTCGCAGGCGTGCTCAACGATCCCGCCCTCAATGCCCAGTGGGCTGCGGAAGTAGAGGTGATGCGCACGCGCATCCTGGACATGCGCCAGGCGCTGGTCGATGCGCTGGGTGTGCTGCTGCCGGGGCGTGATTTCCAGTTCCTGCTGCGTCAGCGGGGCATGTTCAGTTACACCGGCTTTAGTGTCGAGCAGGTGCGCCGTTTGCGCGATGAGTTTGGCGTTTACCTGATCGACAGTGGCCGCGTGTGCATGTCAGGCCTGCGGCCGGCGAACCTGCAGCGGGTTGCCGAGGCCTTCGCGGCTGTACATCAGTAAGCACCCCAGGCTTGACGTTTTGCAGCAACCCTCGCCGAGGCCGCCCTGTGGCTTCGGCGATTGCCTTTCCATGTCCCATGCCGTCCCCACGGACGCCTGTGCCAGCCAGGGCCTTCTCCACGCGGAGCGTGCTGGGCCGCCCGGCTGCGCCTACCGCTTGTACAGACAAGTGCAACCGCCCCTCCGAAAAAGGCTTCGCAAGTGCAACCTTTCCGTGCACAATCGCGCCCCTCTTTTTCCGGTTGAGTAGGGCGCAGCCAACGCTTCGTCATTCTCAGCCTGTTGCAGTCTTGCGAGTGGAGCGTCACCCGGATGAATGAGCAGGCCTCAAGCGTAGAACAGCGTTACGAACAAACGACCGCCGCCAGCCTAGGCAAATGGTCCCGGCAGGACACTACCTGGATGCTCGGCCTATTTGGCACCGCCATTGGCGCAGGTACGCTTTTCCTGCCGATCAATGCCGGCCTTGGCGGGTTCTGGCCGTTGCTGGTGCTGGCGGTGCTGGCCTTCCCGATGACGTACTACGCCCACCGCGGGCTGACCCGGTTCGTGCTTTCGGGGCGCGAAGGGGCAGACATCACCGACGTGGTCGAGCAACACTTCGGCATCAAGGCTGGCGCCTTGATCACAGTCCTGTACTTCTTTGCCATCTTCCCCATCCTGCTCATTTACAGTGTGGCCCTGACCAATACCGTCAGCAGCTTCATGGAGCACCAGTTGCACATCGCGCCTCCACCCCGTGCGCTGCTGTCATTCGTGCTGATCCTGGGCCTGCTCGCGATCGTACGCTGCGGTGAACAGGCCACCGTCAAGGTCATGAGCCTGTTGGTCTATCCATTCATCGTGGCCC
Source organism: Pseudomonas sp. SGAir0191 (assembly GCF_002812565.2). Lineage (NCBI taxonomy): Bacteria > Pseudomonadati > Pseudomonadota > Gammaproteobacteria > Pseudomonadales > Pseudomonadaceae > Pseudomonas > Pseudomonas sp. SGAir0191. The sequence goes on along the minus strand of NZ_CP025035.2, from coordinate 2,563,181 downwards.
TGGCGCTGCTGGGCCTGTACCTGATCCCGCACTGGACCGGTGGTATTCTCGACAGCGCCCACACGGTGCCCAGCGGTTCGGCCTTCCTGCACACGGTATGGCTGGCCATCCCGGTCATGGTGTTCTCGTTCAACCATTCCCCCATCATTTCGGCCTTCGCGGTCGACCAGAAACGCCGCTATGGCGATCATGCCGACGCTCGCAGCGGCCAGATCCTGGCACGTGCGCACCTGCTGATGGTGGCCATGGTGCTGTTTTTCGTCTTCAGCTGCGTGCTGACCCTCGATAGCGCGCAACTGGCCGAAGCCAAGGCGCAGAACCTGTCGATCCTGTCATACCTTGCCAACCATTTCAGCAACCCGACCATCGCCTTTGCCGCGCCCTTGATCGCCTTCGTCGCTATCGCCAAGTCATTCCTGGGCCATTACATCGGCGCCAGCGAAGGCCTCAAGGGCATCATCGGCAAGACTGGCGCGCGCCCGGGTGCCAAGGCCCTGGACCGCGTGGTGGCGGCGCTGATGCTGGTGGTGTGCTGGATCGTTGCCACGCTCAACCCCAGCATCCTGGGCATGATCGAGTCCCTCGGCGGCCCGATCATCGCAGTGTTGCTGTTCCTGATGCCCATGTATGCCATTCGCCGCGTGCCTGCCATGCGCAAGTACAGCGGGGCGCTGTCGAACGTGTTCGTCACCGTGATCGGCCTGGTCGCCCTGACTTCGGTCGTCTACGGCCTGCTGGCCTAAGCCCGCAGCAGCAGGCCCGCCCCGGTGCCCGGCAAGTGCGCCAGGGCGGGCCATTGCCTCACCGGCAACAAATTTACCTTGCCCCATAGGCACATGCTGGCCGTCATGGTTAACTCTTGATCCTTTTCCCAACCCAAGATCGAGGATTTCGTCATGGCTCAAGTGACTCTCAAAGGCAACCCCGTCCAGGTCAATGGCTCGCTGCCACAGGTTGGCGCTCAGGCGCCGGCGTTTTCCCTGGTAGGCGAGGGGCTGGCCGACAAGTCGCTCAAGGACTTCGCCGGCAAGCGCAAGGTGCTGAACATCTTCCCAAGTGTCGATACGCCTACCTGCGCCACGTCCGTGCGCAAGTTCAATGCCCAGGCCAATGACCTGGCCAACACTGTCGTACTGTGCGTTTCCGCCGACCTGCCATTTGCCCAGGCTCGCTTCTGCGGTGCCGAAGGCCTGGAAAACGTCAAGAACCTGTCCACCTTGCGTGGCCGTGAATTCCTTGAGCAGTATGGTGTGGCCATCGCCGACGGCCCATTGGCTGGACTGGCTGCCCGCGCCGTCGTGGTACTGGACGAGCACGACAAGGTGCTGCACAGCGAGCTGGTAGCTGAAATCGGCGACGAGCCCGACTACGAGGCAGCCCTTGCCGCATTGAAGTGACGGCGCCGGGCAGGGATCGAACCTTCCGCCTGCCCATCGCTCCAAGCTATACCCTGTAACGGCCCGGAACGCTTTTCCGGGCCGTTTTCGTTTAAAGTTCAGGGTCTTGGCAACGTCAGGCAAAGGTAAACCTCTGGTAAAGGCGCTTTGCTTGGCCGTCGACAGTGCTTATCGTTCACCCTCCTGAATCGTCAATCCGAACAAGGTTCGTTCAACCCATGCAAGCGCCAAAATCCCGTTCTCCCCGTCGCTGGCTCGTCACGCTGCTGATCGTGTTGCTGGTCGCAGTGCTGGCCTGGTGGCTATGGCCTGCCACGCCAGCCACCGACCAGGCTGCTGGAGGGCCGGGCGGCAAAAGCGGGCGGCCCGGTTTCGGCGGGTCTACTGACCCGGTCCCGGTGAGGGTGGAACCTGCACGGGTGGGCGATTTCCCGCTTTACTACAAGGCGCTTGGCACGGTGACCGCGACCAATACCGTGAATGTGCGTAGCCGTGTAGGCGGTGAGCTGGTCAAGATTCACTTCAAGGAAGGGCAGCAGGTAAAGGCCGGTGACTTGCTTGCCGAAATCGACCCGCGTGCCTACCGCATCGCCCTGCAACAGGCCGAGGGCACCCTGGCCCAGAACCAGGCGCAACTGAAGAATGCCCAGGTCGATGTCGCTCGCTACAAAGGGCTGTATGCCGAGGACAGTATCGCCAAGCAAACCCTGGACACCGCACAGGCGCAGGTCGCGCAGTTTCAGGGGCTGGTCAAGACCAACCAGGCACAGGTCAACGATGCGCGCCTGAACCTTGAATTCACCCAGATTCGCGCGCCGATCAGCGGCCGCGTCGGCCTGCGCCAGCTCGACCTGGGCAACCTGGTGGCCGCCAACGACACCACAGCGCTGGTGGTGATCACCCAGACCGAGCCGATCAACGTGGCGTTCACGCTGCCGGAAACCGAGTTGGGTACCGTTCTTGAACGCTATCGCACCGGCGCCAGCCTGCCTGTGGAGGCGTGGGATCGGGGCGACAGCAAGCTGCAGGCCACCGGCGTGCTGGGCAGCATCGACAACCAGATCGACACTGCCACCGGCACCCTCAAGTTCAAGGGCCGTTTCGAGAACAAGGACCTGGCCCTGTTCCCCAACCAGTTCGTCAACGTGCGCCTGCTTGCCGATACGCTCAAGCAGGTGGTGCTGGCGCCAGCCGCCGCCATTCAGTTCGGTACCGACGGAACGTTCGCCTATGTGATCAACGGCGAAAATACCGTCAACGTGCGCAAGCTGAAGGTCGGCCCCAGCGACGGTGAAAACAGCGTGATCCTCGACGGCCTGGCGGCCGGTGATCGCCTGGTGCTCGAAGGCACCGACCGCCTGCGTGAAGGCACCAAGGTGGAAGTGGTCGATGACAGCGCCCAGGTGCCGACCACGCCAGGCCAGCATTTGCAGGGCCAGGAAAGCAATGCGCCGGGCCAGGCCGATAGCACCGCAGGCAAGGCGGGCGCATGAACCTCTCGCGCCTGTTCATCCTGCGGCCAGTCGCAACGACCTTGACCATGCTGGCCTTGGTGCTGGCCGGTTTGATCGCCTACCGCATGCTGCCTGTCGCCGCGCTGCCGCAGGTCGATTACCCCACGATTCGCGTCATGACCCTGTACCCCGGGGCAAGCCCCCAGGTGATGACCAGCGCCGTCACCGCGCCACTTGAACGTCAGTTCGGCCAGATGCCCGGCCTTGAACAGATGGCCTCGACCAGTTCAGGGGGCGCGTCGGTCCTGACCCTGCGCTTCAACCTGGACATGAACATGGACGTGGCCGAGCAGCAAGTGCAGGCCGCGATCAACGCCGCCAGCAACCTGCTGCCCAGCGACCTTCCGGCCCCCCCGGTCTATAACAAGGTCAACCCGGCCGATACGCCAGTGCTGACGCTGGCCATCTCCAGCAAGACCATGCCGCTGCCCAAGCTCAACGACCTGGTCGACACCCGCGTGGCCCAGAAGCTGGCCCAGACCAGCGGGGTGGGCATGGTCAGCATCGCAGGGGGCCAGCGCCAGGCTGTGCGCATCAAGGTCAACGTGGATGCACTGGCGGCCAACGGGCTCAACCTGGAGGATGTCCGCACACTGATCGGGGCCTCCAACGTCAACCAGCCCAAGGGCAATTTCGATGGCCCTACACGCGTCTCGATGCTCGACGCCAATGACCAACTGCGCTCGCCCGAGGAATACGCCAACCTCATCCTGGCCTACAACAACGGCGCCCCGCTGCGTTTGAAGGATGTGGCGCAGATCGTCGACGGCGCGGAAAACGAACGGCTGGCGGCCTGGGCCAACCAGAATCACGCCGTGCTTCTGAACATTCAGCGTCAGCCAGGTGCCAACGTCATCGAGGTGGTGGACCGCATCAAGGACATGCTGCCCTCGATCACCGACAACCTGCCCGCCGGCCTGGACGTGTCCGTGCTCACCGACCGTACCCAGACCATCCGCGCCGCCGTGCGCGACGTTCAGCATGAACTGCTGATCGCCATCGCCCTGGTGGTAATGGTCACCTTCCTGTTCCTGCGGCGGGTCAGCGCTACGATCATTCCTTCGATCGCCGTGCCGTTGTCATTGGTCGGCACCTTCGCCGTCATGTACCTGGCAGGGTTTTCCATCAACAACCTCACCCTGATGGCGCTGACCATCGCCACCGGTTTTGTGGTGGACGATGCGATCGTGATGCTGGAGAACATTTCACGGCACATCGAGGAAGGCGAAACGCCGCTGCAGGCGGCGCTCAAAGGCGCCAGGCAGATTGGCTTTACCTTGATCTCGCTGACCTTCTCGCTGATCGCCGTGCTGATCCCGCTGTTGTTCATGGCCGATGTGGTAGGGCGCCTGTTCCGGGAGTTCGCCATCACCCTGGCGGTGGCCATCCTGATTTCCCTGGTGGTCTCGCTGACCCTGACGCCGATGATGTGTGCCCGCCTGCTCAAGCGCGAACCCACCCCAGATGAGCAAGGCCGTTTCTACCGGGCCAGCGGTGCCTGGATCGACTGGTTGATCAAGCACTACGCCAGTGCCCTGCAATGGGTACTCAAGCGCCAGCCCCTGACCCTGCTGGTGGCGGTGGCAAGCCTGGCGTTGACGGTGCTGCTGTACATGGTGGTGCCCAAGGGGTTCTTCCCGGTCCAGGACACGGGCGTCATTCAGGGCATCTCCGAAGCACCCCAGTCCACCTCGTTCGCGGCCATGAGCGACCGGCAGCAGGCCCTGAGCCGCGTCATCCTGCAGGACCCTGCCGTGCAGAGCCTCTCGTCCTACATTGGCGTGGACGGCGACAACGCCACCCTCAACAGCGGCCGTATGCTCATCAACCTCAAGCCTCATGGGGAGCGCGATGTCACTGCAAGCGATGTCATCAAGCGCTTGCAACCCCAGCTCGACAAGCTGGTGGGCATCCGCCTGTTCATGCAGCCGGTGCAGGATTTGAGTATTGAGGACCGGGTCAGCCGCACGCAGTACCAGTTCACATTGTCATCGCCCGATGCCGAACTGCTGGGGCAGTGGAGTGGCAAACTGGTCCAGGCCCTGAACCTGCGCCCCGAGCTTGCCGATGTGGCCAGTGACCTGCAGGAGAATGGCTTGCAGGTGTACCTGGTGATCGACCGGGACATGGCCAGCCGGCTGGGCATCAGCGTGTCGCAGATCACCAACGCGCTCTACGATGCCTTCGGCCAGAGGCAGATTTCGACTATCTACACCCAGGCCAGCCAATACCGGGTGGTGCTGCAGTCGCGAGACGCGGCCGTGATCGGTCCCCAGGCACTGGAGTCGATCCACGTCAAGGCCAGTGATGGCGGGCAGGTGCGTCTGTCGGCGCTGGCGCGCATCGAGCAGCGCCAGGCGCAGCTGGCCATTTCTCACATCGGTCAGTTCCCGGCGGTCACCTTGTCATTCAACCTGGGGCAGGGCGCCTCGCTGGGCAAAGCCGTGCAGGTGATCGAGCAGGTTCAGCAGGACATCGGCATGCCGTTGGGCATCCAGACCCGGTTCCAGGGCGCGGCGCAGGCGTTCCAGGCATCTCTGTCGAGCACCTTGCTGCTGATTCTCGCGGCGGTGGTGACCATGTACATCGTGCTGGGTGTGCTCTATGAGAGCTACATCCACCCGGTGACCATCCTCTCGACGCTGCCTTCGGCTGCCGTGGGCGCCTTGCTGGCGCTGCTGATCAGTGGCAACGACCTGGGCATGATCGCCATCATCGGCATCATCCTGCTGATCGGTATCGTCAAGAAAAACGCCATCATGATGATCGACTTCGCGCTCGAAGCCGAACGTCACCAGGGCATGAGCCCGCGCGATGCCATCTACCAGGCCGCGCTGCTGCGGTTCCGGCCAATCCTCATGACCACGCTGGCGGCCCTGTTCGGAGCCGTGCCGTTGATGTTGGCCACCGGGTCCGGCGCCGAACTGCGCCAACCCCTGGGCCTGGTGATGGTGGGTGGGCTGCTCGTGAGCCAGGTGCTGACGCTATTCACCACGCCGGTCATTTACCTGTACTTCGACCGGCTGGGGCGTCGTTTTGGCAAGCGCGACCTGGCGCAGGAACCGGTATGAATACGCGCAGCGCTTCAGTAGGGGCGGCCCGATGAACCTGTCTGCGCCATTCATCCGCAGGCCCGTGGCAACCATGCTGTTGAGCCTGGCGATCATGCTGCTGGGCGCGGTCAGCTTTGGTCTGCTGCCGGTCTCGCCGCTGCCGCAGATGGATTTCCCGGTGATCGTGGTGTCGGCCAACCTGCCGGGTGCAAGCCCCGAAGTCATGGCCTCGACCGTGGCAACGCCGCTTGAGCGCAAGCTGGGCAGCATTGCCGGGGTTACCACATTGACCAGCAGTTCCAACCAGGGCTCAACGCGGGTCATCATTGGCTTTGAACTTGGCCGCGACATCGACGGCGCTGCGCGCGAGGTGCAGGCTGCAATCAATGCCACCCGCAACCTGCTGCCCAGCGGCATGCGCAGCATGCCGACCTACAAGAAAATCAATCCGTCCCAGGCGCCGGTCATGGTCCTGTCGCTGACCTCCAGTGTGCTGCAGAAAGGGCAGCTGTACGATTTGGCCGATACCATCCTGTCCCAAAGCCTGGCCCAGGTGCCGGGCGTGGGCGAGGTGCAGATCGGTGGCAGTTCGCTGCCGGCCGTGCGCATTTCGGTCGAGCCACAGTTGCTGAACCAGTACGGCCTGGCGCTGGACGAGGTGCGTACCGCGGTGGCCAATGCCAACCAGCGCCGGCCCATGGGTTTTGTCGAGGATGCCGAGCGCAATTGGCAGGTGCGGGCCAACGACCAGTTGGAGAGCGCCAAGGATTACGGGCCGCTCGTGATTCGCCAGGAGAACGGCACGGTTCTTCGGCTATCGGATGTGGCAACCATCACCGATGGGGTCGAAAACCGCTACAACAGTGGCTTTTTCAATGACCAGAGCGCGGTATTGCTGGTCGTGAACCGGCAGGCAGGTGCCAACATCATTGCCACTGTGGAGCAGATCAAGTCGCAGTTGCCTGCCCTGCAATCGCTACTTCCGGCGAGCGTCGAGCTGAACGTGGCCATGGACCGTTCGCCGGTGATCAAGGCCACACTCAAGGAGGCGGAGCATACCTTGCTGATCGCCGTAGTGCTGGTAATCCTGGTGGTCTACCTGTTCCTCGGCAGCCTGCGTGCTTCACTGATTCCCAGCCTGGCGGTGCCGGTGTCGCTGGTTGGCACCTTCGCGGTCATGTACCTGTGCGGCTTCTCGCTCAACAACTTGTCGCTGATGGCGCTGATCCTGGCGACCGGCCTTGTGGTGGACGATGCCATTGTCGTGCTGGAGAACATCTCCCGGCATATCGAGGACGGGCAGCCACCGATGAAGGCGGCCTTCCTGGGCGCCAAGGAGGTCGGCTTCACCCTCCTGTCGATGAACGTGTCACTGGTGGCCGTGTTCGTGTCGATCCTGTTCATGGGCGGCATCGTGCGCAGCTTGTTCCAGGAATTTTCCATCACCCTGGCGGCCGCCATCATGGTGTCGCTGCTGGTGTCGCTAACCCTTACCCCCATGCTGTGTGCACGTTGGCTGACTGCGCACCAGGCCGAGCAGACTCGCCTGCAACGGTGGAGCGATGCCGTGCACCGGCGCATGGTTGCCGGCTATGACCGCAGCCTGGGCTGGGCGCTGCGGCATCGGCGCCTGACCCTGATCAGCCTGCTGGTGACCATTGCGGTCAACGTGGCGCTGTATGTCGTGGTGCCCAAGACACTGATGCCCCAGCAGGATACCGGCCAGCTCATGGGTTTCATCCGCGGTGATGACGGCCTGTCGTTCAGCGTCATGCAGCCCAAGATGGAAACCTACCGGCGCGCCTTGCTGGCAGACCCTGCCGTACAGAGTGTTGCAGGCTTCATCGGCGGCAACAGCGGTACCAACAACGCCATGGTGCTGGTCAGGCTCAAGCCCATCAGCGAACGCAAGCTCGATGCCCAGAAGGTGATCGAACGCCTGCGCAAGGAAATGCCCAAGGTGCCTGGCGGGCGGCTGTTCCTGATGGCCGATCAGGACTTGCAACTGGGCGGGGGCGGGCGCGATCAATCGTCCTCGCAGTACCTGTATACCTTGCAGAGCGGCGACCTGGCAGCCTTGCGCCAGTGGTTCCCCAAGGTCGTCGCGGCCATGCGCGCCTTGCCCGAGCTGACCGCCATCGACGCACGCGACGGCGCGGGCACCCAGCAGGTGACGCTGGTGGTGGACCGCGACCAGGCCAAGCGCCTGGGCATCGACATGCAGATGGTCACCACCGTGCTGAACAATGCCTACAGCCAGCGGCAGATCTCCACCATCTATGACAGCCTCAACCAATATCAGGTAGTGCTGGAGATCAACCCGAAGTACGCCTGGGATCCCAGTACCCTGGAGCAGGTGCAGGTGATTACCGCCGAGGGCGCACGGGTGCCGCTGTCGACCATCGCGCACTATGAGAACAGCCTGGCCAACGACCGGGTCAGCCACGAAGACCAGTTCGCCTCCGAGGACATCGCCTTCGACGTCGCCGAAGGCTACAGCACCGACCAGGCGTTGGCGGCAGTCGAGCGTGCCGTGGCCAAGCTCGGCCTTCCGGAAGGGGTGATCGCCAAGCTTGGCGGCACCGCCGATGCCTTCACCAAGACCGCACAGGGGCAGCCCTTCATGATTCTGGGCGCACTGGTGCTTGTGTACCTGGTGCTCGGGATTCTGTACGAGAGCTACATCCACCCCCTGACCATCTTGTCCACGCTGCCCTCGGCCGGCGTCGGTGCCTTGTTGGCGCTGTATGTGACCGGTGGCGAATTCAGCCTGATCTCACTGCTGGGGCTGTTCCTGTTGATCGGGGTGGTAAAGAAAAATGCCATCTTGATGATCGACCTGGCCCTGCAACTTGAACGTGACCAGGGGCTGTCACCTGAGGAATCCATTCGCCGCGCATGCCTGCTGCGCCTGCGCCCAATCCTGATGACGACGCTGGCGGCCATTCTCGGCGCCTTGCCTCTGCTGCTGAGCCAGGCAGAAGGGGCGGAGATGCGTCAGCCGCTGGGGCTGACCATCATCGGCGGCCTGGTCTTCAGCCAGGTTCTGACCCTCTACACGACGCCTGTGGTCTATCTGTATCTGGACCGCTTGCGTCACCGCTACAACCGTTGGCGCGGTGTGCGCACCGACGCGGCCTTGGAAAACCCGCTATGACTTTTGCCCAGACTCCGCTTCATCGTGCCCTGCAAGTGCTCAGCCGTGTTCGCGGCTCGCGTTTGCTGGGGGCAGCCTTGGGGGCCGCCTTGCTCAGCGCCTGTACATTGGCCCCGGACTACCACCGCCCGGAGATGACCGGCACGGCGCAATTCAAGCATGCCGAAGGCTGGACGCAGGCAACGCCTTCTGACGCCATCGCCCGTGGTGCCTGGTGGGAGATCTATGACGACGCGCAACTCAACGCACTGGTCGATGACCTCAATCGCAACAACCAGAGTGTGGCGCAAGCCGAGGCGCAGTATCGCCAGGCCCAGGCGCTGGTGCGCAGCAGCCGCGCCGGACTGTTTCCAAGCCTTGACCTGAGCGTGGCCAAGAACAGATCGGCCCAGGGCACTGGCAGTTCCAGCTCAAGCCTGTCGAATAACAGCAGCGGCATTCGGGACACTTACAACGCCCAGTTGGGGGTGAGCTGGGAAATCGACTTGTGGGGTAAGTTGCGCGAGACGCTCAATGCCAACCAAGCCAGTGCCCAGGCCAGCCTGGCCGACCTTGCCGCCATGCGCTTGAGCCAGCAGTCGGAGCTGGTGCAGAACTACCTGCAACTGCGCGTCATCGATGAGCAGAAGCGCCTGCTGCAAGCCACGGTGGCCGCATACGAGCGCTCGCTGCGGATGAATCAGAACCAATACCGCGCAGGCATCGCCGGCCCCGACGCGGTGGCCCAGGCGCGCACCCAGCTCAAGAGCACCGAGGCTGACCTGATCGACCTGATCTGGCAGCGCGCCCAGTTCGAGAACGCCATTGCCGTGCTGTTGGGCAAGACGCCTGCGCAATTTGCCCTGGCCGACAGCCAGGCGATTCCTGCATTGCCGCAAATTCCGGTGGCGCTGCCATCGCAACTGCTCGAGCGGCGACCCGACATCGCCGCTGCCGAGCGCAATGTGATGGCTGCCAACGCCAATATCGGCGTATCGCGCGCGGCCTATTTTCCGGATTTCAGCCTGAGCCTGAACGGCGGTTACTCAAGCAGCAGCTTCAACAACTGGATCGAGTTGCCCAACCGTTACTGGTCGGTCGGACCACAGCTTGCGCTCACCCTGTTCGATGCAGGCAGGCGCAGCGCTGAGGTAGATCGTACCGTAGCCGTATACGATCAGACGGTCGCCCAGTACCGCCAGACCGTGCTGGATGGTTTCAAGGAGGTGGAGAACCTGCTGGTGCAACTGAAGGTGTACGGGGACGAAGCCGTGGTGCGGCAGGAGGCCCTGGAGGCCGCCCGCGAGTCGCTGCGGCTTACGGAAAATCAATACAAGGCCGGCTTGATCGGCTATCTGGATGTGGTCAATGTTCAGGCCACCGCGCTGAGCAACGAGCGCAGTGTGCTCAACCTGTTGCAGGGACGCTTGGTCGCCAGTGTCCAATTGGTAGCAGCGCTGGGCGGTGGCTGGGATGCACGAGGGGCATTCGCCGATCAGGATTGATGCGTAACCTTGGCCCATGTCGACGCACAAACCTGCTGTCGACATGGCCATTTGATATGCCGAAACACCGTGCGTTTTACCCAAGCTTGAGTACAATGGTCGGCCTTTCGTGCCTACCTCTGCCGGCTCCTGGTACTCCGCAAAATGCTGACCGCTAGCTACTCCTCTTCGCTGGTGTTGATTTCCCTGTGCGTGGCCATCCTGGCGTCCTACACGGCCCTGGACCTTGCCGGACGCATTGCCACCGCCAGGGGGTATGCCGCCTCGCTGTGGATGATCGGCGGGGCGCTGGCCATGGGAACCGGCATCTGGTCGATGCATTTTGTCGGCATGCTCGCCTTGCAGCTGCCAATCGAGCTGGGCTATGACCTGACGTTGACCGCATGCTCGCTGCTGATTGCGGTGCTGTCCTCGGGCTTCGCCCTCTGGCTGGTCAGCCAGCCCAGCTTGCCCGCCCTGCAGCTTGCCCTCGGCGCGCTCATCATGGGAGCCGGTATCGCCAGCATGCATTACACCGGCATGGCAGCGCTGCGCATGACACCCGGCATCGACTACGACCCGAGCCTGTTTCTGGCTTCGCTGCTGATCGCGGTGGGCGCTTCGGCGGCGGCGTTGTGGATCGCGTTCCGGCTGCGCAGACAGACCCCCTACGTGCGTCAAATCCGTGGGCTGGCAGCGGTGCTCATGGGGATCGCCATCGTCGGCATGCACTACACCGGTATGGCGGCCGCTGGGTTTCCCAAGGGCAGTTTCTGCGGTGCGCTGCCCGATGGCCTTGAGGGGGATGGCCTGGTATCGCTTGTCCTGATCACGACCTTTGCGGTGCTGCTGGTGGCTTTGCTGACCTCCGTGCTGGACGCGCGCCTCGAGGCCCGCACGGCGGCGCTGGCCAGGTCGCTGACCCTGGCCAACCAGGAGCTGACTCAGCTGGCATTGCACGACACGCTTACAGGCCTGCCCAATCGCAGCCTGCTGGCTGACCGCATCGAACTGGCCATCGCCAAGGTAGCAGAGCAGGGCGGTTGCTTTGCGCTGATGTTCATTGATCTGGACGGGTTCAAGCCGGTCAACGATGCCTTTGGCCATCATGCCGGAGACCTGCTGCTCAAAGCTGTGGCGACGCGATTGCGCGGGCACCTGCACAGCCAGGACACACTGGCGCGCATCGGCGGGGATGAGTTTGTGCTGCTGGTCGAGTTGCAGGACCCGAGCGATGCCATGAACGTTGCCATCAAGCAGGTGAACCTGGTCTCACGGCCTTTCAAGGTGGCTGAGCATGACCTGCAGCTTTCGGCCAGCCTGGGTATCGTCCTGTACCCCGGCAACGGTCAGGATCAGCACGAGCTGCTGCGCAACGCCGACGCCGCCATGTATCACGCCAAGCGAATAGGCAAGAATGGCTACAGCTTTTTCGACGCCTCGATGAACAGCAATGCCCGGCAGCAACTGCAGTTGGTGCAGGACTTGCGCCTGGCAGTAGCGGCGGGTCAATTTCGTCTGCATTACCAACCCAAGTTCGACGCCAAACAGGGTCAACCGATCGGCGCCGAGGCGCTGCTGCGTTGGGAGCATCCGCAGCACGGGCTCTTGGCCCCTGACCGTTTCATCAGCCTTGCGGAAAAGACCGGCCTGATCATTTCCATCGGTGACTGGGTACTGGACGAGGCATGTCGCCAGATGCGCCTGTGGCTGGATGAAGGTATCGAGGGTTGGCGGATCGCGGTCAACCTGTCGGCCATCCAGTTTTGCCACGCGGGGTTGCTTGATAGCGTGGCGCGCGCTCTGGAACGCCATGCACTGCCCGCCAACTGCCTGACATTGGAGATCACCGAAACCACGGCGATGTCGGACGTGGAGGTGAGCCTGACCGTACTCCAGCAGCTCTCGGACATGGGCGTGGATCTGTCGATTGACGACTTTGGTACAGGCTATTCCAGCCTGATGTACCTCAAGCGCTTGCCGGCCAACGAGCTGAAAATCGATCGAGGCTTTGTACGCGAGCTGGAGGATGAGGGCGAGGATGCGGCCATCGTGTCGGCCATCGTAGCGTTGGGCCGCGCACTGGGATTGCGAATCGTTGCAGAAGGGGTCGAGACTTCAAGTCAGCAAGCCTTCCTGACGCGGCTGGGCTGCGATGCGCTTCAGGGCTACCTGCTCGGCCGACCCGTGCCGGCCGAGCAGTTGCTGGGGTCGAGCCCTGGCCCGGCCATGGGTTAACTGGCGTTGCGCAGCAGGGGCGGGGGCTGGAAGGCTTCGAGTTCGGCTTCGACCGCTTCGATGATGCGCTCGACATCGCTGGCAGCCATGATGGCCGTGCAGGGGATGCCTGCTATGGCCAGCAAGGTTTCGCCCGTGCTTCTGTCGAACAGCCGCGCCACCATGCTGCGCGGCGCATCCATGTTGGCTTCGAAGCCCAGCGGATGGAAGTGCCAGCGCATGACCTGGCAGGCGTTGGGGAAGGTCATCTTGTTCATCCGAGCCTCCTTGTACGTGACTGAAAGCTGGTGAAAGGCGGCCGCGTACTGTGGCTGCCGGGAAAGTAACCATAGCACCTGGTTGACGTTACTCTCTCTCGCAAATGTGACAAATGTTGCAGGGCATGATCTGCATCACAGCGCAGAGGATTTTCAGAAGCAGGTCAAGGCGCATCTTCTCATTTTTGCCCCTCTGGCGAGCGCACCGAGCGCCCTGATCCAGGCCCGGCGTGGGTGCGCGCGACGGGCTCTTGGAACCTCTAGGTCCGAGTACGGCTTGAATTCGTGAAATCCGACCGGCGGATGGTCACCCAAGCAATCCAGCCGCGATATTGATGGTGAAACCGAGGATGGCGGTGTTGAACACGAACCCCACGAGCGAGTGGGCCAGTACCACCCGCCGCATCGCTCTACCGGCTACGCCTACGTCGGATGTCTGGACGGCCACGCTGATGGTGAACGACACGTAGTGAAAGTCCCAGTAGTCCGGCTGGGTTTCTCCATCGGCGAAGCGTAAAGGCGGCGCCGTGGCGGTCTCTGCATAGAACAGCCGCGCATAGTGCAGGCTGAAGATGCAGCCGATCAGCAGCCAGGAACCTGCGACGGTGAACCCGGTGTACAAGTAGTGAGCCGTCAATGCGCTGCCATGCAGCCCGCGGCTGGATACCAGTTGCAGCGTCACGGCGACCAGGCTGGCGATTGCCGCGATGCAGACGGTAAGCAGCACCAGGCCTGCGTTTTCGTCTTCGCTGTGGGCCACCCTGCGAACCTTTGCAGGGCTTGCGGTGCAGCTGAGGCAGAGTACCAGCATCAGGTACAGCCAAACGCCAATGTTCCAACCCGCCAACAGGCGTTGCACAGGGTCAGTGACAGGGACCAGCCAGGCGCCCAGCAACCCTACGCCTGTGGCCAAGCTCAATCTAGGATGGGTGCGCGTTAGACGATAGAAAGCCATGGTGCCTCACAGCAGGGGGTGTGCTCGACAAGGTTTCTGACCGCTTGGCGTGTGCCAAGATCCGCATGGACAGGGCCTCGATACGCTCCCTGGGCAGCGCTGGCGGTAGGCGTCGAATTGCCCTTGAGCGATACCCACGGTTTCTTTCGTGCACTGCATCGCGCGCACTTGCAACTCTCAGTACACTGCACGCTCTAACCCCCACATTTCGCTGAACTCGAGGTTAATGCATGACGCTCAGTCCTTTGGCAGGCAAGCCGGCTCCAGCCAGCGTGCTGGTCGATATTCCCCGCCTGCTCACGGCCTACTACACCGGCCGGCCGGATGCTGGCGTGGCGAGCCAGCGTGTCGCTTTCGGCACATCGGGGCACCGGGGTACTTCGCTTGAGTTGAGCTTCAACGAACACCATGTACTGGCCATCACCCAGGCCATCTGCCTGTACCGCCAGGAAAAGGGCATCGATGGCCCGCTGTTCGTCGGTGCTGATACCCATGCGCTGTCGGCGCCTGCCGCGGCGAGTGCATTGGAAGTGCTGGCTGCCAACGGTGTACAGGTGATGTTGTCCAAGGACGACGAATACACCCCGACACCGGCGGTGTCCCACGCCATCCTTTGCTACAACCGTGGGCGCCAGGACGGCCTGGCCGACGGCGTGGTGATCACACCCTCGCACAACCCGCCGCAAAGTGGTGGCTTCAAGTACAACCCGCCCAACGGCGGCCCGGCCGACAGCGACGTCACCAAGTGGATCGAAGCCAAGGCCAACGAATTGCTGGCAGCCGGGCTGGCGGGGGTCAAGCGCATCGACCACGTCCAGGCCCTGCAGGCTCCTACCACCCATCGTCACGATTACATCAGCCACTATGTGGCAGACCTGGAAAACGTCATCGACTTCGAGGTCATCCGTGCAGCCAAGCTGCGCTTGGGCGTGGACCCGCTGGGTGGGGCAGGGGTGCGCTACTGGTCGGCCATTGCCCAGCACTATCAACTGGACCTGGAAGTGGTGAACACCGAGGTCGACCCGACGTTCCGTTTCATGAGCGTCGACTGGGATGGCCAGATTCGCATGGACCCTTCGTCACCCTACGCCATGCAGGGCTTGATCGGCCTGCGCGAGCGCTTCGACGTGGCCTTTGCCTGCGACCCGGACCACGATCGCCATGGCATCGTCACGCCCGACGGCTTGCTGCAACCTAACAACTACTTGGCCGTGGCCATCGACTACCTGTACCGCAACCGTCCACAGTGGCGCACCGACGCGGCCGTCGGCAAAACGGTCGTGTCCAGCGGCCTGATCGATCGCGTGACCGAGCGGTTGGGCCGCGAGCTGTACGAAGTACCCGTGGGCTTCAAGTTCTTCGCCCAGGGTCTATTCGAGGGCTCGCTGGGCTTTGGTGGCGAAGAAAGTGCGGGTGCCTCGTTCCTGCGCCGCGACGGCTCGGTATGGGCAACCGACAAGGATGGCCTCATCCCGGCCTTGCTGGCTGCGGAGATGACCGCCCGGACGGGACGTAACCCGAGCCAGGCGTACGCCGAGCTGACCCAGGCGCTGGGCAAGCCGTTCGCCACCCGTGTCGAGGCCAAGGCCGATGCCCGCCAGAAAGGGTTGTTGAGCAAGCTTGCGCCTGAGCAGGTGACCTCTACCGAGCTTGCTGGAGAGCCGATCCTGCAGATCCTGAGCCACGCGCCGGGTAATGGGCAGGCGATCGGTGGTCTTAAGGTCATCACCGCCAATGGCTGGTTCGCGGCCCGCCCGTCTGGCACCGAGGACATCTACAAGATCTACGCGGAAAGTTTTGTCGACGAAGCCCACTTACAACGATTGGTTCAGGAAGCCCAGGTGCTGGTGGATGCGGCCATTGCGTAAGCCGTGATAAAGGGCTTGGCCCTGCGATGGGATGTAAATTAGAATTAATCCTATTTACATCATCGCAGGGACTTGTCCATGTTCGAAGCCGCGCCGCCGCCCACGCAAAGCTTCCCTGACCTTTATCGGGAGCACCGTGGCTGGCTCGAAGGCTGGCTACGACGGCGCATGGGCAATGCCTGGGATGCGGCCGACCTGAGTCAGGATACCTTCCTTCGCGTGATGGCCAGCGCCCAGCCGTTGACCGACATCCGCGAGCCACGCGCCTACCTGCTGACGGTCGGCAAGCGACTTCTAAGCAACCTTCACCAACGCCGCAGCCTCGAGAAAGCCTACCTTGAGGCCCTGGTGCACCTGCCCGAACAGCACGCGCCTTCGCCCGAACAGCGCTGGTTGTTGCTCGAAACGCTGCAAGCGCTCGATCAATTGCTGGACGGTTTGAAGCCGGTCGTGCGCAAGGCTTTTCTGCTAAGCCAGCTCGAAGGGCTGAGCTACGCCGAAATCGCCAGCCGGCTTGGTGTTTGTGAGCGTTCGGTCAAGCGCTACATGGCGCAGGCCTACGAGCACTGCCTGTTGGCCGAACTTCAGTGAGCCCACCTGTGCACCAACGGGAGGCGTTGCGCGAGGCCGCCCAGTGGCTGGCGCTCATCGATTCAGGCGATACCCGCGAGGCGGACCTGACCGGGCTTGAGCAGTGGCGGGGGCAAAGCGCTGTGCATGAGGCTGCCTGGCAGCAGGCGCTGCGCTTGCGTGAGCGCTTTACCGGGTTGCCTGCCAGTTTGGCCATGGCCACGCTTGACCGTCCCGATCACGGCCGACGTGCCGCGCTTGTTCAAATGCTCGGTTTGGCAGCGCTGGTGCCTACGGCTTGGTGGTTGAGCCGCGAATTGCCCCTTGAGGCCTGGGCTGCTGATCTGCGTACGGGTGTGGGTGAACGGCGGCTCATGACGCTGGGGGATGGCACTAAGGTGCAGTTGAACACCGACAGCGCTGTCGACATGGACGCCGCCAATCACAGGCTGTGGTTGCGACGCGGCGAAGTTTCAGTCGACACGCCTGGCCTTCAACCCCTGACCATCCAGGTGCCTTCAGGTCAGGTGACAGTGGGTGGTGCAACCCTTGGCCCGGGGCAGGTGTGCATCCGCCTGGTCGAACCAGGGTGTCAGGTTGCAGTTGTCCAGGGCCGGGCAGACGTTCAGCCGCTCAAGGGAGATCGCCTGCGCCTCAACGCCGGCCAGCAAGCTGCCGTTCTGGCGTCAGGTCCGCGAAATGTCGGTCCTCTTCAAGCTTGGCGACTGGGGTGGCGAGAGGGCGTGTTGCGCCTGGACGATCAACGTCTAGGCGACCTGCTGGTGGAGTTGAGCCGCTATCGCCCAGGCGTGCTGCAATGGGATCCGGTGCTGGACAGGCTCAGGGTGACCGGCACCTTCCGCCTGGATGACACCGACCGGGTATTGGCGCTGCTCGCCGCGAGCCTGCCGGTGCAGGTGGTGGCCCGTACCCGCTATTGGATCACGCTGGTGCCGCGGGCAATGACTGCCTGAGGCTCGAACCCGAGCGCTGCGTTGCGACGCATTGCACGTGGTATCAACGCGATGCTGTCCCCTTTTTCGTGCTCGCCTGTCATTACCCATAGAACACCATAAAGGGGAGCCTCATCGATGCCTGCAGCAAAGTCCATTCACCTGCGCCCATGGGTGCGCGCAGCTCGCCCATTGTTCGCCATGAGCCTGCTACTGGGCATTCCCGCCTGGGCCGACGAGCCAGTCCGGCGCACGTACCAAGTGCCAGCGGCGAGCCTGGGGGCGGCCTTGACCCGATTCGCCGATCAAGCAGGGGTCAGCTTGTCGCTGGACCCGGCGCTGGTCAAGGGCCTGCGTAGTGAAGGGCTGGCCGGCCAGTACAGCGTCGATGAAGGCTTCAGGCAATTACTACGCGGCAGCGGCCTGCAATGGGTACCTGTGGGCCACGATGCCTTCACGCTCGTGCCGTCGCCGCAGCAAGGCGGCGCGCTGGAAATAGCCCCTACCAGCATCGTCGGCGGCCCACCGACCACCGACGAGGCGCTCCCTTATGCAGGCGGGCAGGTCGCTCGCCAGGGCGCACAAGGCTTGCTGGGTGCGCGCGATTTCATGGAAACGCCGTTCAGCATCACCAGCTACACCAGCGATCTGGTGAAGAACCAACAGGCGCGCACCCTGAGCGAACTGGTCGCCAGTGACCCTTCGGTTCGTGCCACCAACCCGGCCGGTGGGCGTTTCGAGCAGTTCACCATTCGCGGTTTCAGCTTGTATAACAGTGATGTGTCCTACAACGGCCTCTACGGCTTGCTGCCTACCTACTCGATCGATATGGAGATGGCCGAACGGGTCGACATCATCAAGGGCCCTAGCCAACTGATCAACGGCATCGCACCACGGGGCAGCGTCGGCGGCGGCATCAACATCCAACCCAAACGCGCCGGTGACACGCCGATCACCGAGTTCACCGGCAGCTACGCCTCGGCGGGCCAGGTAGGCGGGGCCGTTGACGTAGGGCGAAGGTTCGGCGACCAGCAGCAGTTCGGCATGCGTCTGAATGCGGTGAAACAGTCCGGCGATACCGAGTGGGACCACCAGCAAGTGGACCGCGAAATGGCCGTGCTGGGGCTGGATTTTCGCGGCGAACGCCTGCGGCTTTCGGCCGACCTCGGGCATACCGAGCGTGATACAGATGCCCCCCAGGAACGTGTGCTGGTTGGGCCTCGCGCCCAGGTACCGCGTGCTGGCGGTGTGCACCGCAACTACGCCCAGGCGTGGAGCAAGGCGCGCACCAACGATACCTTCGGGGCAGTGCACGCCGAATATGATCTCAGCGATTCTGTGCTGGCCTATGGCGCAGTGGGTGCCAGGGAGAGCCGGCACGATTTCCTGCGCCATAACGTTTCTGTGATCAACAATGCTGGCGACTTCACCATCCAGCCCCGCGATTTCAGCAGGGATGAATCGGTGCGCACCGCCTTGGCGGGCTTGAGAACCTGGTTACACACTGGGCCGGTCAGCCACGAGGTCAACCTGGCTGCAACGTATTACTACATGGACTTCACCAATGGGGGGGCTCGTTACGCTTCCTCACCCGGCAACCTCTACCATCCTACGGCTACGCCGACGCCAGGTACCCCAACGCGGCTCGATTCGAAGGATTACACCGAGAACCGGTTCTCCGGGTTGGCGTTGTCCGACACCCTCGGCTTTTTCGATGACCGATTGCTGTTGACCCTAGGGCTGCGCTGGCAGCGGGTGCAGGTGGACGATTGGAGTGATGGGGTCAAAGGCGATACGGCGTATGACGAGAAGAAGGTCTCGCCCTCCGGTGGCGTGCTGTACAAGGTCACGGACGAGCTGTCGGTGTATGCCAACTACATGGAGGGCTTGAGCCAAGGCAAGATCGCACCGTCCACGTCGATCAACGAGGACCAGATATTCCCACCTTTCACCAGCCGCCAGGTGGAAGTGGGTGCCAAGTATGACCTGGGCAAAGTGGCGTTTACGGCCAGCGCCTTCAGAATCCGTCAGCCTGCCTATGAAACCAACCCCGGCTCCCGGGTCTTCGGCCCCAATGGCAAGCGCAACAACCGCGGTGTGGAGCTGAACGTGTTCGGTGAACCCGCCACAGGGGTGCGTGTGCTGGGCGGGGTGATGTATATCGACAGCGAGCTGACCGATACCGTGGGAGGTGCTTACGATGGCAACCGTGCGCCTGCAACGCCCGCGTATAACGTCAACCTGGGTGCCGAATGGGATGTGCCGGGGGTGCAGGGGCTGACCCTGACGGCACGTGGCACGCACTCGAGCTCCCAGTACCTGGACCAGAACAACAGCAAGAAAATCGACGGCTGGGAGCGCTATGACGTGGGGGCACGGTATGCGTTCAAGCTGGACGACACGCAGGTGACCCTGCGCGCCAGCGTCGAAAACGTACTCGATGATCGTTACTGGAGCTCAGCAGGCGCGCCGGATGACGCCGAGCCGGGGCTGACCTTGTCGACGCCACGCACCTACCTGCTGTCCGCCACGCTGGGTTTCTGATCCGGCCTGCAAGAAGCCCGGGGCCAACACTGCGGGTGTTGGCTGTTGCTGGTGAAAGCTGGCGCTACTGCGGCGAGCCGAACAGGGCCGTCCAGTAGATGCCGGCATCGCTCTTCGGGTCTACGGCATAGGCTGCGCCGAGCTCCCGGAAGTCGGCGCTCATCAGGATTGCGCAGTGGCCTGGGCTGTCCAGCCAGCCTTGAACCACCTTGTGCGGCGTGTCGCGCCCGGCGGCGATGTTCTCGCCAATCTGCTGGTACAGATAACCGGCAAGCTCGGCTCGGTCGCCTGGGGTGCGGCCCTCTTTGTCGATGTGATCGAAGAAATTCTGGTTGGCCATGGCCCGTGTGTGGCTGGCCGCCACTCCGGCCAGCACCGTGTTCCAGCCAAGCGCAGGGGCGGCGGCGTAGGGCTGGCCGCCGCACTGGCGGGGCTGCTGACGCGCGGCGTTGATTTCCTGGAGCATCTTTTGCCCTTCCGCTTGCCAGTCGCCCAAGCGGCCAGAGAGCAGGGGGCGAGCCAGCACAATGCGCCAGTCCCGCCCTTCCTGGCTGACGCCGATGTCGACGAACTGAGGGTCGAGCACCACTTGGCAGAAGCTTTCTTCGATGGCGTGCATGGCTGCGCGTGCATCACGGGGACCAGAGAGGCTGATCGCCTGCACGTTGACCATCGGGTAACCGGCGCGGGTCATGGCCTGCTGAAGGTCACGGGTGCCTTCGGGAGACAGCGCCAGGCGAGTGTCGCTGTTAAGCGGCGGTAGTTCCAGCGAAGCTTGCTCGCCACAAGGCTGCGCCTGGCTGCGGTATGCGTTGATCGACGCGATCAGCTGTGCTTCTTCGCCCGTGACAGCCAGCGCCTGGGACGAAACGATCAGCCCAAGCGTGAAGGCAGCGACAGATGACAGGACGCGCATATGGTTCTCCCTGAGGCTGGCAGCGGCGAGTAGGCGCTGCCTATCCTACACAAGCCCGATGGTTTTGACCCGAGCTGTGCAACGCATTGAAAACGCCTGCAATCATTGTCGGTCGTAAGGGAGAGTAGACCGCAGCCCGGGCAAAAAGTGCGGTAATGTCCAGGCCAAACGTTGGTCGTAAGCGCGTGGTGGGCCTGGGCCCGACTTGCACCCAGCATGACGTGGGCCATGCTGGGGTTGCGCGGGGGTTAGCCCAGTAACAATGAAAGGACCAAAGGAAGCGTGGCCGCCGCCACCACCGTCTGTACCGCGATGATGGTTGCCATGAGGGGCGCGTTGCCGCCCATTTGCCTGGCCATGACGTAGGAAGACGATGCCGTTGGCAGCGCCTGGAAAATCACCGCCACTGCAGCGGCCTGGCCATTGAGACCGAGCAGGCGGCACAAGCCCCATGTCGTCGCTGGCATTACCAGAAACTTGAACACAGAAGCCGCTATCAATGGCTGGGCCTGATCACCGATACGTGCACCACCCAGTGCCGCACCAACGCACAGCAACCCCAGCGGCAACGCGGCATGGCCCAGCGCGCCGAGGGTAGGTTCGATACCAGCTGGCAACCCAAGCCCCGTCACCCGCAACAGCATGCCCCCCGCACACCCTAGAATCAGCGGGTTGGCCAGGATTGCCCGCAGTACCGTCAGCGGCGAGCTGTGCCGGGCGCTGAAGCGCGCGAAGACCAGCACGCAGAGCAGATTGACCAGTGGCACGATGGCTGCGTTGGCCACTGCTGCCAAGGCGATACCCGCACTGCCATAGATGCCCGCGGCCAGGGTCGCGCCGATGTAGTTGTTGAACCGGATGCCACCCTGAAACAGCGAGGTGAAGTCGGCGCCGTCGTGCTGGCGAACGCCTTGATACAGCACCAGCAGCAATGCCCCGGACAGGGTCGAGAGCATCAGCACCGCGACCATGCCCAGCACCGGCACCCCGTCCAGGTTGGCAGTGGCCAGGCCGTGGAGGAACAACGAGGGCAGCAGCACGTAGTAGCTCAGGCGCTCGGCACCTGGCCAGAAGCTCTGCGCCACGAAGCCACGCACCCGCAGCAGCGTGCCCAGGGCGATCAACAGGATGATCGGAAGCAGGGTGGTCAACAGCACATGCAGCATGGAGGCAGATCCGTGGCCGGGTACGTTGCACAGACTACCGGCCGGACACTCGCTTTGCCACGCCCGTCCCACCGCCTTGGCTAAGGCCTCTCACGCCGTCCACGCCCATATGCCTGGCTGATCCGGTCGATGACCATGGCCAGTGCCACGATGGCCAGCCCTGCCTCGACGCCCTGGCCGACGTTCAGCGTCTGGATGCCTGCCAGTACATCTTCACCCAGCCCTCGCGCCCCAATCATCGACGCGACCACGACCATCGACAGGGCCATCATCACCGACTGGTTGAGCCCGGCCATGATACTGGGCAGCGCCAGGGGCAGAGCGATGCGCCTGAGTCGCTGAGCCCGGGTCGCGCCAAGGCCTTGGGCTGCCTTGAGCAACGATGGGTCTATCTGGCTTAACCCAAGCTCAGTGAGCCGCACCAAAGGTGGCAGGGCATAGATCAAGGTGGCGAAAACCGCAGGCACCTTGCCCAGGCCAAAGAGCATCAACACGGGGATCAGGTAGACGAAGGCGGGTAGGGTCTGCATCACGTCGAGCACCGGCATTATCAGGTGTCTTGCCAACGGGCGAGCTGCCAGCACGACGCCCAACGGTATGCCCACCAGCACGCACAGCCCGGTACTGACCAGCACCAGCGCCAGGGTTTGCAGCAGTTTGTCCCACAACCCCAGCATGCCGATGAGTGCCAGCAGCCCTACCAGAACACAACTTCGCAGCAGGCTTCGGCAAGCATGCCAGGCCAGCGCACCGACCACCGCCAGCAGTAGCCACCAGGGCATAAGCCTCAATAGGTTTTCCAGGCCAACGAGCACGTGCAGCAACTGGTCGGAGACGCTGCGCAAGTGATCCCCGTAGTGGAGTACCAACCAGTCGACCATGCGGTTGACCTGGTCGGCGAAGGAAAACTGCAAAGCCTGGGGAAAACCATTGCTCACAGACCGCCCTCGACCTTGGTGGCCACGTGCTCGGGAAGCCAAGCCTTCCACACTTGCGGGTGCTGGCGCATGAACGCCAAGGCGGCGTCACGGGGAGGGGTCCGTTTTTCGCTCATTTGCGCCAGTGCCTGGTTGAGCGGGTCGATAGGCAGGTCCACCCGCTCGAACACCTGGACCAAGTCCGGGTATTGCTCACGAAAGGCTTTGGACACGCCAACCGAAAGTTTGGCTGGCAGCGAACTGCTGCCTGTTGGAGCTGGGTTGGAGGGTCGGTCAACGTCGCCCAGGCCTGGGCATCGAATGCAGGTTCCTGTAGCCGCACGAGCTTGTAGCGGCCCATGAGCGGCGTAGGGTTCCAGTAGTAGAAAAGCACGGGTTGGCCCCGGCGAATGGACGACCCGATCTCGGCATCCATCGCGGCCCCCGACCCTGTGCGGAAGTTCGTGTACAGTTCGTCGAGGCCATAGGCCCTGAGCTTCTGGCTGTTCACTGTTTCGGACGTCCAGCCACTGGGGCTGTTCAGGAAACGGCCTTTGTCGGGTGATTCGGGGTCGCGGAACACCGGGGCGTAGCGCTTTAGGTCCTCGACGCTGCGCAACTCAGGTGCCAAGGGCTTGAGGTTACGCGACGCGTCGCCTTCGATGACATACGCCGGTACCCACCAGCCTTCTTCGGCATGCTTGACCGTGTCGCCCAGTGCAAACACCTGGCCTGCCTGCTCGGCCTTGACCCAGGCAGGGCTGCGGCCCGCCCACTCTTCGGCGATTACCTGCAGGTCGTTACGGGCCAGGGCGACTTCCAGGCTGACCGTGCTCCCAGGCAATGTTTCGGTGGCGTAGCCGTAGCCACGCTCGACGATCACGCGCAGGAGTTCGGTGGTGAAGGCACCGCTTTCCCAGGTAAGGGCGCCAAAGCGAATGGGCGATTTCTGATCGGCAGCGCCAGCGCTGTCGGCAGTGGCCATACCCAGGGCGAACAGCACCCCGAACAGCAGCGATGAACCTCGTTTCATGTCTAACCTCGTCGTCTACAGCCCTTCGGGGATGGGGCAAGTGTAGACGACGCGGCGCAGGCGGCAGACTCAGACGCGGAACTGGTCCATCAATGCCTGCTGCTGGTTGGCCAAGGCATTGAGCGACTGACTGACCCTCGCCGATTCGTTGGCCTGGCCGGACAGCGACTCGGTGACATCGCGAATGGTCGCCACGTTGCTGTTGATTTCCTCGGCCACCGCGCTTTGTTCCTCGGCTGCCGAGGCGATCTGCAGGTTCATGTCGGTGATGACCGTCACCGCCTGGCCAATGCGCTGCAAGGCGGTCACGGCCTGGCCCACCTGCTGCACGCCGCTTTGGGCCTGACGATGGCTGTTGTCCATTGCGCCCACCACTTCGCGGGTACCGTCCTGCAAGGCTTCGATGACCTGGCGGGTTTCTTCGACCGACTCCTGGGTGCGCTGGGCCAGGTTGCGGACTTCGTCGGCAACCACCGCAAAGCCGCGCCCGGCCTCACCGGCTCGGGCTGCTTCGATGGCGGCGTTGAGCGCCAGCAAGTTGGTCTGCTCGGCAATCGAGCGGATGACTTCCAGTACGGAGCCAATTTTCTCGCTGTTCTGCGAGAGGCCCTGGACCTCGGCCATGGCCGTGCTCATGTCAGCGGCCAGTGAGTCGATGCTGTGGGTGGTGCGATCGATCACCGCCAACCCTTCGCGGGTGGCCTGGTCGGCGTCGCGGGCCGCCTGCGCGGCTTGCGCAGCGCTTCGGGCGACGTCCTGGGCGGTCGCGCTCATCTCATGGGAGGCGGTGGCTACCTGGTCCACCTGGCGGTATTGCTGTTCCATGCCGGCGCTGGTCTGGGTAGCGATGGCCGATGACTGATCGGCCGTTGAGCGGGCGGCCTGTACCGACTGTTTTACCTCGGCGATGGTGGGCTGCAGTTTGTCCAGGAAACGGTTGAACCAGCCCGCCAGTTCGCCCAGTTCATCCTGCTTGTCGTAGGTCAAACGGCGGGTCAGGTCACCTTCGCCACTGGCGATGTCCTTGAGCATGGCCGCCACGCCCAGGATCGGGCGGGTAACGCCACGGGCCATCAGCCACACCATCAGCAGGCCGAAGATGGCTGCTGCCAGGCCAAGGCCCAGTTCGAGGAGGGTACCGCTGGTGTTGAGGGCGTCCAGTTCCTGCTTCAGTGCCTCGGCAGGCCCGGTCAGGGCGTTTTCAGGGACGTCCAGCAACACGCCCCATGGCTTGGCGTCCGGAATCGGACGGAAGGCCGCGAGCACTTTCAGGCGCTGGCGATCATTGATGATGGTCATTTTGCCGTCGGCCATCTTGGCCACCAGCTCTGCGCCCTTGGTCGTGTCGATCTGGTCGAAGCGCTGGGAGAGCTTGCTGGCATCGGCACTGTAACCTGCCAGCAAGCCCACTGGGCTCAGAATGCCCACGGTGGTGCGGCCTTCATAGAGGCTGCGGCTGGCCTGTTCGCTCAGTGCCTGCAAGCTGTTGAGGTTGATGTCCACCGACAGCGTGGCGATCGCCTTGCCGTCCACCACCAGCGGGAAGACGATGCTGGTCATCAGCACCTGCTGGCCATCAATGGCATAGAAGTAGGGTTCGACCACGCAGACCTTGCCCGACGTGCGCGGGCATACCCACCAGGTATTGGCAGGTTGGCCGCTAGGCCCGATGGAAGTGTCGGCCATGTCGCGCTCGGGCAGAGCCATCGAGGTCAGCTGGCCCACGTGCGGTTGCGACCAGTACAGGGCGAAGCGGCCGGTTTCGTTGCTGCCAAGCTGTGCCTGGCCGGCGAACAGGCTGTCCTTGCTGTCCAGCGCATTGGGCTCGAACACCAGGGACAGGCCCAGCAGATCGGGGTTGGCCTGAAGCGCGGCACGCACCTGCCGGGTCATGTCCTCGCGCAGGTCGAACGCATCGAGAAAGCGCTTTTCGGCCTGTTCGCGCAGGAACAGTACCTGCCTGGCAAAGCCCGCGCCGTACTGGTAGGCATCCATGAACTGGCGGCGGATGTTCAGGGCCTGCACCTCGCCCTGGGATTCGATGCGCGACTGGGCCGATTCGGTCAGCATCTGCATGCTGCTGGCCTTGACCAGGTCCGAGCTGTGGTCCATCCGGTACAGGGACAACCCGATGAGCAGGGTGACGATGCCGGCCAGGCACAGGCCGGCCAGCAATGTGATTTTCCATTGGATGGAAAGTTGTCGCAGAGGCATGGGGCAGATCCCTTTTTTTGACAAGTAAGGGTTAGGGCACAGGCGAGGCGATTTCCAGCCCCAGGTGGGTATCGGCGCCTACAGACTTTTCTTTATTCAAACATTCAATTTAATCCGCCCGGTTGCGGGCAAACCGCCGCTGCGTGGCAGTTTTGACATCTGCCGTGCACTGCGTCAGAGTGCGCGCTTTTTTGTTCCCAGTGAGGTAAGCCCCCCATGAATGCAGTGATTGCCGCGGTTGGCATCATGCTGATACTGAGCCTGTCCCGCGTACATGTGGTCATCGCCCTGATCGTCGGTGCCCTGGCAGGTGGGCTGGTAGGTGGTCTGGGCGTGCAAGGCACGCTTGAGGCCTTCAATGGCGGGCTCGGCGGGGGGGCTACCGTGGCGCTGTCCTACGCGCTGCTAGGTGCCTTTGCCGTGGCCATCGCCAAATCCGGCCTGGCGCATGCCTTGGCGGACCGGGCTTTGGCCATGATCGACCGGCAAGGCCACGACCAAGGTGGCAGGGTGAAATGGTTGATGATCGGCTTGATGCTGGTGGTGGCCGTCTCGTCTCAGAATATTCTGCCCATTCACATCGCCTTCATTCCATTGTTGGTGCCGCCGCTGCTCTATGTGCTGACCCGCCTGCGCATCGACCGGCGCCTGATCGCTTGCGTCATTACATTCGGCTTGATCACGCCCTACATTTTCCTACCAGTGGGTTTCGGCAATATCTTCCTCAATCAGATTCTGCTGGCCAACGTAGCGCGTGCAGGGGTCGATATCACTGGGGTCAACGTCACCCACGCCATGGCCATTCCCGCCGCTGGCATGTTGGTAGGCCTGCTGTTGGCCGTGTTTGTCAGCTACCGGAAAAAACGCGACTACGATCTAGCGCGCATCGAGCAGGTCGAACAGGTGAGCGTGCGCTACAACCCGATGACACTGTTGGTGGCCGGCATTGCGATCGTTGCCGCGTTCGTCGTCCAGCTGCTGGTGGACTCGATGATCATCGGCGCAATGGTCGGCTTTCTGATCTTCTCGCTGTCGGGCATCGTTAAGTGGCGCGACACCGATGATCTGTTCACCGAAGGCATGAAGATGATGGCCATGATTGGTTTCATCATGATCACCGCCTCTGGCTTTGCAGACGTCATGAAAGCCACTGGTGATGTGCAAAGCCTGGTCGAAACGTCGGCGCATTGGATCAACCACAGCAAAGGGGTAGGGGCTTTGCTGATGCTGTTGGTGGGCCTGCTGGTCACCATGGGTATCGGCTCGTCGTTTTCCACCGTACCGATTCTGGCTGCGATTTTCGTACCGCTGTGCGTCCAGCTCGGCTTCGACCCTTTGGCGACCGTGTGTATCGTGGGTACGGCAGGCGCGTTGGGTGACGCAGGCTCGCCAGCCTCGGATTCCACCCTGGGCCCAACTTCCGGGCTCAATGTGGACGGGCAGCACCATCACATTTGGGACACGGTGGTGCCGACATTCATTCACTACAACCTGCCGCTGCTGGCCTTCGGGTGGCTGGCCGCGATGACGCTCTAGCAGCAGGCGCTCAGCGCTTGGCGGGCGGCGGCGAGATACGGTTGAGCACCGTGCTGCCGTCGTTGCTGCGGGTCAGGTAGATCGGCAGCACCTTGGGCAGGTTGTTGACCAGCTGGCCTACCTCCCGGGTGTTGTAGATGCCGCTGATACGAATCTGACCGGTACCAGAATCGGCAAGCCTGAGCGGCTTGTCGAGGTAGCGGTTGATGGCCGGCAGTGCTTGTTCAAGGGTCAAGTTGTCGAGCACCAGTTTGCCGCTGCGCCAGGCCAGCGCGTCGGCAAAGTTGCTGTTTTCCAGCAGTTGAGGCTCGAAATCGCCCTTGCGGTAGATGGCCTGCATGCCAGGGCCAAGCCGATAGCCCGTCTTGCCCTCGCTGGAGACCAGCACCGATCCCTCGACCAGGGTCACTTTAACCGTGTCCTGGTATTTCCAGACATTGAAGCGGGTACCTGTCACGCGGGTCTGGCCATTGCCGGCACGGACCACGAAGGGGTGGGTGCTGTCGTGGTGCACCGTGAAGAATGCCTCGCCATGCTTTAGCGTGACACGGCGCTGGTGTTTGAAGTTGAGGTAGGTCAGGTCGGTGTTCAGGTTGAGCTGCACCGTGCTGCCGTCGCTCAACTGCACGGTCTGCATGTGGTCCGTGGTCTCGAAGTGCTGGTAGCGGTTGGGAACCCAGCCTTGCTCCCAGCCAATCCACCCCACCAACGGCAGTGCCGCCAATGCGATGACGGCAGCGAAAGCCTGGGCGCGCCATCTGCGACCGCTGCGCCTGACCGGGCCAGCGTGCCCGATCGCTTGAGCGGGCCGCGGCAGCAGGTCAGCCGTGTGCCAGATAGCCAGCATGGCCTGGTATTCCTCGGCATGACGCGGATCGGCTGCCAGCCACCGGCCAAACGCCTCACGCTCTGCAGTCGTGCAATCGCCTTCATGCAGGCGCATGCACCAGTGCGCAGCGGCATCGGCCATGCTGTCATCGATGTGGGTAGTAGGGCGGTCTTGATTCATCGCGGCTCCGGGTTTTGCGCATTCTAACGTTCCACCGATGCGTCGAGGAACACGCCAAGCCGCTAATCCCTTTCATTTCCCGGTCTTTTCCAGCGAAAACCTTCAGATTTTTCGCTTTTGAGAACGCTTCGCGCCATGACTAAAGGCCCTCGTGACGCGTACATAGCAAGCTAATTAAGTCTTTGACATTCACTGCCTAGGCAGTAATATTTGCACACACTTGTTCGAGCAATCATTCATGCCCCATTTCTCGCCTGACAATTTCGAGACGTGCGCCATCGGCATGTTGCTGGGCCGTGCGGCGCTTCTGAAGGATCGGATCCTCGACTGGCACCTGGAGTCGGAGGGCGTCACGGCTGCGCAGTTCAAGGTGTTGATCATCGTGACGCAGTACCAGGTCGATACACCTGCTGAGGTCTGCCGCTACCTGGGTCTGGACAGCGGATCTATGACGCGCATGCTCGATCGCCTGGAGCACAAGGATCTACTTGTACGCACCCGATGCCCCACGGACCGCCGTGTGGTGCGCCTGGCGTTGACCGCCGATGGCCAGCGGCTGGCCGACCGTTTGCCCGAGATCGGCGCTGCCGCCATGAACGAGCTGTGTGGCGCACTGGCAGCCGATGAGCTCAAAGACCTGGAGCGTCTGCTGGCCAAAGTACTGCTTGGCGCTGGCGATCCGCTGACGATCCGTCGTTTCGGTGATCGTTGAACCCCGTTTCCTTTATTCCAAGGTATTGTCATGGACACTTCCTCAGACACCCCTGCACCTACCGAGGCACCTACCTCCTCGCGCAAGCGCAAGCTCTGGCTGATTGGCCTGCTGGTGCTGCTGATCCTCGGCGGGTTGGGCACCTGGGCCTGGTACAGCCTGGTTGGGCGTTGGTACGAGAGCACCGATGACGCCTACGTCAACGGCAACGTGGTCGAAATCACGCCATTGGTGACCGGGACGGTCACCAGCATTGGCGCCGACGATGGCGACCTGGTACATGCCGGCCAGGTCTTGCTGCAGTTCGACCCAGCCGATAGCCAGGTGGCCCTGCAATCGGCTCAAGCCAACCTTGCGCGTACCGTAAGGCAGGTGCGTGGTCTGTACAGCAACGTCGATTCGCTCAAAGCACAGTTGCAGACGCGCCAGGCCGAACTGCGCAAGGCTCAGCAGGACTTCAACCGGCGCAAGGTGCTGGCCGAAAGCGGCGCCATTGCCGGCGAAGAGCTTTCCCATGCGCGCGATGACCTGAGTGTTGCCCAGGCGGCTGTCAACAGTGCCCGCCAGCAACTGAGTACCAGTGCTGCTTTGGTCGACGATACCGTGGTGGCTTCACACCCGGAAGTCATGGCCGCGGCGGCCGACCTGCGGCAGGCCTACCTGGCCCATGCGCGCACCACGCTGGTCGCGCCGGTGACCGGCTACGTTGCCAAGCGCAGCGTGCAGCTCGGGCAGCGCCTGCAACCCGGTACTGCCACCATGGCAGTGATCCCGCTCGACCAGGTATGGATCGACGCCAACTTCAAGGAAACGCAGTTGCGCCAGATGCGCATCGGCCAACCGGTGGAGATCACTGCCGACCTGTATGGCAGCGACGTCACCTACAGCGGCACGGTGGACAGCCTGGGTGCCGGCACCGGTAGCGCCTTCGCCTTGCTGCCTGCGCAGAACGCGACCGGCAACTGGATCAAGATCGTGCAGCGGGTGCCGGTGCGGATTCACCTGAACCCCGACCAGTTGAAGGACCATCCTTTGCGAATCGGCCTGTCCACGGTTGTGGATGTGGACCTGCACGACCAGAGTGGCCCGGCCCTGGCCCAGCAACCGCCGCAACAGGCGAGCTACACCACCGATGTCTACGATCGCCAGTTGGTCGAGGCGGACAAGCTGATCGAGCAACTGATCCGTGACAACAGCGCGTCTGGCAAGACGGCTCAGCGATGAGCAATAACGCCACTGCCCAGTTCACCCCGCCAAGCCTGCTGCTGACCACCATCGGCTTGTCGCTTGCCACGTTCATGCAGGTGCTGGACACCACCATTGCCAACGTGGCCTTGCCGACCATCTCGGGCAACCTGGGGGTCAGTTACGAGCAAGGGACATGGGTCATCACCTCGTTCGCCGTGAGCAATGCCATCGCCTTGCCGCTGACGGGCTGGTTGAGCCGGCGCTTTGGCGAAGTGAAGTTGTTCCTGTGGGCGACCTTGTTGTTCGTGCTGGCATCGTTCTTGTGTGGGATCGCCCAGTCGATGCCGGAGCTTGTAGGCTTTCGGGTGTTGCAAGGGGTGGTAGCCGGTCCCTTGTATCCCATGACCCAGACCTTGCTGATTGCGGTCTACCCCCCTGCCAAGCGGGGTATGGCGCTCGCGCTACTGGCCATGGTGACGGTTGTGGCGCCTATTGCCGGGCCCATCCTTGGGGGGTGGATCACGGACAGTTACAGCTGGCCATGGATCTTCTTCATCAACGTGCCTATCGGCCTGTTCGCCGCTGCGGTGGTGCGCCAGCAGATGCGCGATCGTCCGGTGGTCACCAGCCGGCAGCCGATGGACTACATAGGGCTGCTGACCTTGATCGTTGGGGTAGGGGCGCTGCAGGTGGTGCTGGACAAAGGCAATGACCTTGACTGGTTCGAGTCCTCGTTCATCATCATCGGCACGCTGATCTCCGTCGTGTTTTTGGCCGTGTTCGTCATCTGGGAACTCACCGACCGGCACCCGGTGGTAAACCTGCGGTTGTTCGCCCACCGCAATTTCCGCGTGGGGACCATCGTCCTGGTGGGTGGCTATGCAGGGTTCTTCGGCATCAACCTGATCCTGCCGCAGTGGCTGCAGACACAGATGGGCTACACCGCCACCTGGGCGGGCCTGGCGGTGGCGCCTATCGGGATATTGCCGGTAATCATGTCGCCATTCGTGGGCAAGTACGCGCATCGCTTCGATTTGCGGATTCTGGCAGGGCTTGCGTTCCTGGCCATCGGCAGCAGCTGCTACATGCGGGCGGGGTTCACCAGCCAGGTGGATTTCCAGCATGTGGCATTGGTGCAGTTGTTCATGGGGATTGGGGTTGCGCTGTTCTTCATGCCCACACTGAGCATCCTGTTGTCGGACCTGCCGCCCCAGCAGATAGCCGACGGATCGGGCTTGGCAACGTTTCTGCGCACATTGGGTGGTAGCTTTGCGGCTTCGCTGACGACGTGGATCTGGATTCGACGGGCTGACCAGCACCATGCCTACTTGAGTGAGCACATCAGTCAGTACGAGCCGGCAACGCGGCATACGCTTGAGCAGATGGGGGGGGCGAACCTGCACAACTATGCGCAGTTGGAGCAGGTGCTCAACGGGCAGGCTTACATGATGTCGACAGTGGACTACTTCATGTTGATGACGTGGGTGTTCGCAGGGTTGATTTTGTTGGTCTGGTTCGCGAAGCCGCCGTTTACGGCCAAGGCGGGGCCAGGGGGCGGGCATTGAGTTTGATTTGGGGTACGCGACCGGTGCCTTTGCTAAGTACTGGGGCTTGTGTAGCGGTCTTGCCGGGGCGCCGGACCGACCGCGCATGCCCTGTCGGGAGACCCGGATCGCGTCAGCAAGCTTGAGCCTGGGTTGCCCATGGGCCGGGGCGGGCGGCCTGAAGAGGTGGCCGAGGCGATCCTCTGGCTGCTGTCTGACAAAGCTTCCTATTCGACAGGTACATTCATCGACCTGAGTGGCGGAAGATGACCGGCTGTCCGCATCGTCAACTGCGCCTGTTCGAGTCGGCGGCGGCGCTCGCCAGCAGCAGGCCCACCTGTTCGACCAGTGCGGCCAATGCGAAGGGCTTGCACATCACCGCACCCCTGTGCGACATGGCGATGCCCTCTTGATCAGCGTAGCCAGTGATGTAGAGCAGGGCTGCCGAGTCGGGCAGGGCGGTTTCCAGCTGCTTGCCACTGACTCTCCCAGGCAAGCCGATGTCGGTGATCAACAGCGATGGCTGCAGGCCTGCCCTTAACGCTTCCAAGGCCTGCGACCCCTCGGTGAAGGCGCGCACCTCCATCCCCTGATCAATGAGCAGTTCCTCTATCACCAGCCGCAATGTGTCTTCGTCCTCCACCAGCATGACCAGATGCTTGTCCTGCTGGGGAGGGCAGAAGGGCGTTGATACCTTGTCAATGCTCGCAGCGACCTGGCCTGTGTCCTTGGGTAGATAGAGGTCTACGCAGGTTCCTTGCCCCGGCGTACTGGTGATCTTCACCTGCCCCTCGGATTGACGAATGAAGCCATAGACCATGGGGAGCCCTAGTCCCGATCCCTGGCCAAGTGGCTTGGTGGTGAAAAACGGTTCCATCGCACGTTCTGCCACATTGCTGCTCATTCCCACGCCGTTGTCACTGACAGAAATCCTGACGTAATCGCCGACAGGCAACTGAAGTCGTTCGGCCAGTGAAGGGGATACCCGCACGTCACTGTTGCGAATGACTAGCGCGCCGCCCAACGGCATGGCGTCGCGTGCATTGATGCACAGGTTGAGCAATGCGTTTTCCAGCTGGGAAGGGTCAATCTGGACAAGCCACTGTCCAGGCTTGGTGAGGTCCTGGAACTCGATGCTAGCGTGCAACGAGCTCTTGATGAGATCGTGCATGCTGGTCACCAACTCATGGACGTCGACGGTCTGCGGGCTCAGTTTCTGTTGCCGAGCGAACGTCAGCAGTCGTTGCACCAGCGTGGCCGCTCGCTTCGTATCCTGTCTGGCCAACCCCATGAGCCTGGCAGCATCCGGATAGCGACCTTCGGTTTGTCGCTGAGCGGCAACCTCCAGCGCCCCCATTATGCTGCCGAGCAAATTGTTGAAGTCATGGGAGATACCGCCGGTCAGCTGTCCGATAGCCTCCATTTTCTGGGACTGGCGTAGGGTTTCTTCCACTTGCTCAAGGCGCTGCTGTTCAGCGACGCGCTCAGTGATGTCGTAGGCGAACATGAAACCACCCTGCACGACCTGGTCGGCATCGAGCAGCGGGTTATAGCGTACCTCGTAGTGACGGACATTCCCTTCCAGGCCAACGGCAACGGTGTCCACGAAAGACTCACCCGTCATGATTCTTGGCCACAGCCCGCTCAGTTGCTTGACGATATCCGGCTGGTCGGCGATGAAGTCGGGGATGTACTCACCGACCATGGGCACCAGGCCGCGCCAGCGCTTGAAGGTTTCCTGCGCGGTGCGGTTGATCGCCAGCAGCCTGAAGTTGCAATCGGCCGCGAATACGTTGGCAACGCTGTGATCGACCAGCTTGCCCAGCAGCTTTCGACTGGCAAGCTCCCTGTCCACTTGCTGCGCCAGTTCCTGGTTGAGCGCCTGCAACTGATGGATGTCAGCGTTTTCGTCGGGCCTGCCGGTGAACAGAACCAGCAATATCCGCTCGCAGGCGGGCTCGAGGCGGCTGACTTTCAAGGTCAGCCACCGGTTCGAGACTGCCAGCCGCTGCTCGAAGTGCAGGGGCACACCCGTACGCGCCACCTCGGCGAAATGTGGGAGCCATTGGTCCACTTCGTCGGGGATGGTCTGCCTTGCGGTCAAACCTACCTCTTTGACATGGAGGGTGTGGCGGGCGCAGGCCTCGTTGTACATCAGGTAGCGATAGTCATTGAGTTGGCCGTGCTCATCCTCGAGCACTTGCAGGATGCACAGGCCTTCATCGATTTGCTCGACGACGGCGTCATAGGCAGCAGCTTTCAGGCGCAGCTGCTCGTGCTCGGCCTCGAGCTCAAGCAGCCTGGCCTGCAGCGCTGCGCGGTCATCCAGGGGCGTTGGTGATGTCATGCGGGCGATTCGGCTTGGAAATTTCGACAACTATAGCCGTGTGTGCATGAAGGGTTGAACGCAGACCTCAGAAAGAACGAATTATCCGCCCCAGGGTGGCCATTGCCTGCTCGGCAGCTTCGTTCCAAGGGCTGCCATAGTTGAGCCGGATGCAGTTGCCGAAGCGCCGGGTGGGCGAGAAGATCGGCCCCGGGGCAATGCTGATGCCTTGCGCCAGGGCCATGTGGAACAGCTTCAGCGCATCCATCTGTTGCGGTAGCTCCAGCCAGAGGAAATACCCTCCTGACGGTTGACTGACCCGTGTCTGTGCCGGGAAGTGACGCCCGATCGCCGCCAGCATATTGGCTTGCTGGCCTTCGAGTGCATAACGCAACTTGCGCAGGTGCCGATCGTAGCCACCGTGCTGGAGGTAGTCGGCGATAGCGGCCTGGGCGGGCATCGAGGCGCAGAGCGAGGTCATGAGCTTCAACCGCTCGACCCTCTGCGCAAACCGCCCAGCGGCGACCCAGCCGATGCGGTAGCCCGGGGCGAGGCTCTTGGCGAAGGAGCCGCAATGCATGACCAGGCCCTGGGTATCGAATGCTTTCGCAGGCTTGGGGGCCTGCTGGGCGTAGTAGAGCTCGGCGTAGACATCGTCTTCAATAAGAGGCACTTGGTGGCGTGTCACCAGCTCGACCAACGCCTGCTTCTTGGCCTCCGGCATGCTGGCGCCGACCGGGTTCTGGAACGTGGTCATGCACCACACCGCCTTGACCGGGTGCTTTTGCAGCGTTTGGGCCAGTACTTCCAGGTCCATGCCCTCGCGGGGATGCACGGGAATTTCCACGGCTTTGAGTTTGAGCCGCTCCAGTATCTGCAGGCAGGCATAGAACGCGGGCGCTTCGATTGCGACCAGGTCACCTGGCTGGGTGACAGCCTGAAGACAAAGGTTCAGGGCCTCAAGTGCACCGTTGGTGATCAGCAGCTCTTCCATCGGCAGCATCAGCCCGCCGACCATGTAGCGCAGGGCAATCTGCCGACGCAGTTGCGGGTTGCCGGGCGACAGGTCGGTGACCGCCACACGAGGGTCCATGGCACGGCTGGCGCTGGCCAGTGACCGGGACAGGCGCTGCAGAGGGAATAGCGAGGGACTGGGGAAGGCCGAACCGAAGGGTACCGTGTTGGGGTCCTTGATCGAATCAAGGATGGAAAAAACCAGGGCACTGACGTCCACATCAGTGGACTCGCTGATCGGGTGCAGCGCTTGGGGCTCGCTGAATTGGCGAGTGGCGTGGGCATTGACGAAGTAGCCCGAGCGCGGCCGGGCGCGAATCAGGCCACGTCGCTCCAGCAGGTAATACGCCTGGAAAACCGTGGAGGGGCTGACCCCATGGGTCTGGCTGGCGTACCGCACGGAGGGCACGCGTTCACCAGGGCCCAGTACGCCGGAGCGGATGAGTTCGGCGATGTCGTCGGCGAAGCGTTCGTAACGTTTCATTGTGGCCTTCTGTCGAAGCCTGGCAGGCAAGGGAAGAGGAGTGTAGGCGTCATCGGTTCATGGGTGCCACGAAGCGGCTGTGCGCCACGCTGCGCACCGACGCGTCGTCGCGTTCGCTGATTTCGAATGCAAGCGGCACCGAGCTGCTTTCGGGTCGGTCGGCCAGCATCGCCACCGACACCGGAATTTCGCTCATTTCGCCGGCCGATACGGTAAGCGCCGTCTGCCCCTGAAGGGTAAAGCCCTCGGCATCGAGCAACCGCAGCGCGTAGTGTTGAGTGTGCTCGGTCTTGTTGATCACCTTGAGCAGGTAGATGTTCTCGATCTGACCCAGCGCATTTTCGCGGAACAGACCACGGTCCTTGATCACATCCAGCGATACCATCGGCCGCAGGTACAACGCCACGCACAATGCACCGATCATCACCAGCAGTGCTGCGGCGTAACCGAGCAGGCGTGGTCGTAGCCAATGCGTAGTACCCCCTTGCAGGCTGTGTTCTGACTTGTACCCGATCAGCCCACGTCTGTAGCCCATCTTGTCCATCACACCGTCGCAGGCATCGATACAGGCGGCGCAGCCGATGCAGGCCATTTGCAAACCGTCGCGAATGTCGATGCCGGTAGGGCATACCTGAACGCACAAAGTGCAGTCGATACAGTCACCCAGGCCCTGGGCGCGGGCGTCGCTGCCTTTCTTGCGCGCGCCACGTGCCTCGCCACGGCGCGGATCGTAAGCCACGGCCAGGGTGTCCTTGTCGAACATCACGCTCTGGAACCGGGCATAGGGGCACATGTGCAGGCAGACCGCTTCGCGCAGCAAGCCGGCATTGAAGTAGGTGGCGGCTGTGAAGAACAACACCCAGAACAGCGCAACGCCGCCTAGTTGAAGTGTGAGCAGTTCGGCTGCCAGCGGACGAATGGGTGTGAAGTAACCAACGAAGGTCACGCCGGTGACCAGGCCTATGGCCAGCCACAGCGAATGCTTGGTGAGGCGTCGGGCGGCCTTGTCGAGGCTCCAGGGCGCTGCGGCCAGCTTGATGCGTTGGTTGCGGTCGCCTTCGGTGATTTTTTCGCACCACATGAACAACCAGGTCCAGGTGCTTTGCGGGCAGCTGTAACCGCACCAGACCCGCCCGGCGTAGACAGTGATGGCGAACAAGCCGAACGCACAGATGATCAGCAGCGCCGAGAGCAGAATGAAGTCCTGTGGCCAGAAGGTCGCGCCAAAGATGTGGAACTTGCTGTTGCCCAGGTCCCACAGTACCGCCTGACGACCGTTCCAGTTCAGCCAGGCAGTGCCGAAGAACAGGGCAAACAGGGCCCCGGCGAAACCGATGCGCAGCGTGCGGTACACCCCGCTGAAACTGCGCGTGTGGATGGCGGCGTCGCCGACACGGCGGGAAGGGTTGGCAGGGACAGCGGCGATCACTGAATAAGGCGTTCTATCGGTCATGGCTCCGTGCTCATCTAGCCTGGATCAGGCATGTGCACTATGGCCGTCAGTCTGCTATCAGCACAGGCTCAGCCTTGGCGATAAAAACCATATCAGTTGAGGTGCAGGCCGTGCAGCCCCTTATATGATCGAGCCTGGCGCGGTGTTCTTCAGATGCCTGCGGCTATCGACCGCACCGGCCACCGTGAGCGCATCGGCCTCGATTTCGGTGATCGGCGTGTGCATTGCACCCAGTACCGCCACTGACATGCGCAGTCGCTCGTCGGTGACGATTTCGACGTCACAAGCGGCGCCTTCGAGACGCTGCTGATCGTTGATGAGCGTGCAGCGTTGGGTTTGAGCATCGATTTCGACTGGCATGACACGTCTCCTGATGTGAGTTCGAACGGTTGACCGCAGGGTATTGAGCATCGTTGCACCCCCTTGGCTCAACGGCACTTTGCAGAGGCTCTTGGGGTCCATGAAGGTGAACAGGGAATGCAGGGCCCGGTGGTGTGGGCAGCTGTGCAGCCCATCGCCGGCAACCAGGATCGCACAAGGGCCGTGGTTGCTGTGCTGGCATTTGGGGCAAGCATGGCCCCACGACCTAGGCACCTGACGTTTGCAAAGCACTCAGCCTTTGGAGAGAACGTACAGGATGGAAACTATCTGGCACGCCATCCAGATCGAATTCGCAGATGTGACCGATGCGCACGAGGTCACACGCATTCTAATTCGCTTGTTGATGGCAGCGCTGCTCGGCGCGGTTTTGGGGTTCGAACGCGAACACCGGGGCAAATCCGCCGGGGTGCGCACGCACATGCTGGTGTCGCTCGGTGCTGCCCTGTTCGTGCTGGCGCCCAGCATGGCAGGCGCCGACGAACAGGCCCTTAGCCGCGTGATCCAGGGCATCGTCGCCGGCATCGGTTTTCTCGGAGCAGGCACCATCTTGAAAGGCAACGGACGGGACACCAGCCACGTGAAAGGGTTGACCACCGCCGCTGGCCTTTGGATGACCGCTGCCATAGGCACTGCCGCTGGGATGGGCCGGGAAGCCACTGCATTGATAAGTACGGTACTCGCGCTGCTGGTATTGGGCACGATGCCGCTGCTGGTCGAGAAGGCCGAGGGCAAGCACGAGGAAAAACAGAAGGAGGAGGGGTAAGCACTAAGGGGAGCCGAAGCTCCCCCCAAAGCGTTGCTGCTTGCTCTTTTTATTATTGGGGCTGGCCTGTTGTTGTTTTTGTCAGCCTGCCCTGGTGGTGCAAGGCCCCCATGCGGGGCCAAGAGCAAACGTATTTTTTTGAGCGCTGACCGACCTTCATCACGCATGATCCGAGTTGGCTGCTGCTACCTTGAGGTAGTTTTATTGTTCTGTGCCAATTCGCGGGGCTTGCCCCAGGAATGCGGGTCGACTCCAAAAAAATCTGCTTGCTACGCCTCTGCCGTGTTGTTCTTGTTCTGTCAGAGCCGTTCTCTATTATTTTTATTGAGTGATGCTTTGTTGTTCTTGTTATGCAAGAGATATAGCAGGTCCCGTGCCAGTTTTGAAAAACCCTTGTAAATCAATGGCATGAAGAAATTCATGAAAGCAGGACGTCGGGAAAACCTCACTGGATGTTTCCGGGATACCCGTATCTGGCTTCGTCGCCAGGCGAGCGGTAACACTTCACCCACATTGTTGTGACACCTTGATGACCTAGCGCGCCTGTCGCGCACGTGCAACGCGCGATCCATTGGCCCTTCCCAGCACCGTGCTGATGCGCTGCCCAGCCTCGATCAAGCGCTCCAGGTCGATACCGGTCTCGATGCCCAACCCATCAAGCAGGTAGACGACATCTTCGGTCGCGACGTTACCGGTCGCGCCCTTGGCATAGGGGCAGCCACCCAAACCCGCTACCGAGCTGTCGAAGGTGGTGATGCCTTCAAGAAGGCTCGCATATACGTTGGCCAGGGCTTGGCCATAAGTATCGTGAAAATGCCCCGCCAATTGCGCGCGCGGAACATCGGCTGCTATCACCTCGAACAAGCGTCGGACGTCACCAGCAGTACCGGTGCCGATGGTATCGCCCAGCGACACTTCGTAGCAGCCCATCTGGTGCAGGGCACGCGCCACCGGCAGCACCTGCTCTGCACGGATCGGGCCCTCGTACGGGCAGCCGAGCACGCAGGATACGTATCCACGCACCCGCACATCCTGGGCTCGCGCGGCCTCGATGATGGGTTCGAACCGTTCCAGGCTTTGCGAGATGGAACAGTTGATATTGCGCTGCGAGAATGCCTCGGACGCGGCGGCGAATACCGCCACCTCCTTGACGCCCGCCGCCGCGGCATCTTCGAAGCCGCGCAGATTGGGCGCCAGCGCTGCGTAGGTGACGCCTGGGCGCTGGTCGATACTGGCGAACACCTCGGCCGAGCCGGCCATTTGCGGCACCCACTTGGGTGAAACGAAACTGCCCACTTCGATGTAGGCGAGGCCAGCCGCTGTGAGGTCGTCCACCAGCCGCACCTTGTCGGCGACACTGATGGGCTGGGCTTCGTTCTGCAGCCCGTCGCGAGGGCCAACTTCTACCAGACGAACTTTTTCAGGCAAGGACATGATGAGGTTCCTGTAACGGTCAACCGTGGTCTTTATTGGCAAGCGTGCACGCCAGGGCCTGTTCACAGCGCTCCTGGGCAGTGTCCAGCTCAAGCTGCATCTGGTGGATGTCGAGCATTTGCTGTTCCAGTTGGGCGCGCCGCTCGGCGATCTTGGCCAGCATGCTGTTCAGCTGCTTGAGGTTGCCGCCCGAAGGGTCGTACAGCTCGATCAACTCACGGCACTCTGCCAGCGAGAAGCCGATGCGCTTGCCACGCAGGATAAGTTTGAGGCTGACCTTGTCCCGCGCCGAATAGATGCGCTCAAGGCCGCGTCGCTCGGGGCGCAGCAGCCCTTGCTCTTCGTAAAAACGAATGGCGCGCGTGGTGATGTCCAGTTCACGGGACAGGTCGGAAATACTGTAGGTCTGGGTACTCATACCAGGGCTCTGGGCAGGATATGCCACCATCCTGAAGCGTGCTTTACGTATACGTCAAGGTGGGCGACTGGAATCGAACCGCGCCACAACCGCGTGACCGTTGGTGGTCCCGTGCGTCGCAGTCGCGTTATCCTCGCCCAGCCTGGACGCTCAACAAAAGCGTCAGTGCACTTTTCGATTCGACAGCCTCGCATCTGTGCCAGGCCCAACGCAGGAAGCGGCTGCATGAACCCTCTCTTTCTATCCGTCAGCGCGCTGTGCCTGAGCCTGTCCTGTAACCTGGCCCAGGCCAGGCAAGCACTGCCCATAGCACCCGAACTTGGCTCCGGTTATCGCGCAGGCTTGCAGCCGGTGGCAGCCAAGCATCACATGGCCGCTGCCGCCAATCCGCTGGCCAGTCAGGCTGGACAACGCATCCTGCGCGCCGGGGGCAGTGCGCTGGATGCGGCAATTGCGATGCAACTGGTGCTGACACTCGTCGAGCCTCAGTCGAGTGGAATCGGCGGCGGCGCATTCATCCTCCACTGGGACGGGAAAAGGACCCAGGCATTTGATGGCCGGGAAACGGCGCCGTCGCAGGTGACCGAACGCCTGTTCCTCGACGACAAGGGGGCACCCATGCCATTCAGGTCAGCCCAGATTGGCGGACGGGCCGTGGGGGTGCCGGGTGTATTGCGGGCCCTGGAATTGGCGCACAAGCAGCACGGCGTGCTGCCCTGGCAAACGTTGTTTCAACCCGCCATCGAACTGGCCCGCACCGGGTTCCCAGTCTCTGCAAGGCTGCATGCGTTGCTGGAAGCCGACCCCTTCGTGGCTCGCTCGCCCAGTATGGCTGGCTATTTCCTGGACACGACGGGGCGCCCGCTTGCAGTAGGCACACGGCTGCGTAATCCCGAACTTGCCGACACGCTTGAGCAGATCGCGCAACACGGCGCGCAGGCGTTTTACAACGGCGAGGTTGCGCAGGCCATGGTGGCAGCCGTCCAAAACCACACCAACCCAGGTTATCTGTCCGCCGATGACCTGAAGCAGTACCGGGCCAGCGAGCGTGAACCTGTCTGCGGACCCTACAAAGCTTGGCAGGTTTGTGGCATGCCGCCCCCTTCATCCGGGGGCGTGGCGGTACTGCAGACCTTGGGAATACTGGAGGCATTGCAACGCAGGTCGGCCAGGGACGATCTGGCGCACCTGGCACCCGTCCCTTCGGCCACTGCTGCCACCCTGGAGGCGCCAGCACGCGCCGTGCACCTGGTCGCCGAGGCCGAGCGACTGGCTTATGCCGATCGCGCCCAGTACCTGGCCGACAGTGACTATGTACCCGTTCCGCTCAAGGGCCTGCTCGACCCGGGCTACCTGGCACAGCGTGCCAGTCAGGTGGGTGAGCGCAGCATGAACAAGGCCAGCCCTGGCCATCCGAACGGTGCGCTGTTGACCCTTGCGCCTGACCGATCGCCACCGCGGATAGCCACCTCCCACCTAAGCGCCATTGATGGTCGCGGCAATGCCGTGGCCATGACCACCTCGGTGGAGGGCGCATTCGGCTCGCACCTGATGGTCAAGGGCTTCTTGCTCAATAACCAGCTGACCGATTTTTCGTTCGTGCCCCAGGAGCAGGGCAGGCCAGTGGCCAATCGCGTTCAACCGGGCAAGCGGCCCCTGTCAGCCATGGCGCCTACGCTGGTGTTCTCCCGGGACGATGGGGAATTGGTAGCCAGCCTTGGCTCACCCGGCGGTTCGCAGATCATCGGTTACGTCAACAAGGCGCTCATCGCATTGCTGGACTGGCGGCTGGACCCCCAGCAAGCCGCCGGGCTGCCCAATTTTGGCAGCCGCAACGGTGCAACCGAGGTGGAATCAGGGCTGACCAGCGCTGCACTGATTCGCAAGCTCCAGGCGTGGGGCCACACCGTGACGCCGATGGATATGACCAGCGGCCTGCAAGTCATTCAGCGGGACGGGACAGGCTGGTTGGGCGGGGCGGACCCACGCCGTGAAGGTGTAGCACTGGGAGATTGAAGCCAGCGTTGCGAGCTGCCCAGGTGCGTGCTAGAAAACGGTCCTCCCATTCATTTGTCGAATACTTGCATGTCTCATAACGTGAAATCGAATAGGGCCTTGTTCGACCTGGACCTTCTGCGTGCGATCGTCGTGGTGGCCGACTGCGGCAGTTTCACCACGGCTGCCGCGCGCTTGCATTCGACCCAGTCCACCATCAGCCAGAAAGTCCGGCGCCTGGAAGACATGGTAGGGCACCGTCTACTGGTACGTGGCAACCGCGACGTGCTCCCGACCGACGCCGGGCAGACGCTGCTCGGGTACGCCCGGCATATGCTGGCCCTGAATGACCAGATGCTCGAAGCCTTGGCCGGTGCCATGGTCGGCTTCACGGTGCGTCTGGGTGTACCCGAGGACTTTGTGGGTGGATCGACCACCCATGCCCTGTCGGCCTTCAGTCGGCTCAATCCGCAGGTAAAGCTGGAGGTCACCAGCGGGCTGTGCCGGGACCTGAGCCAGGCCTACGACAATGGCGAGCTGGATCTGGTGTTGCTCAAACAACGGCGAAACAGTCGCGAAGGGGTCGCCTGTTGGCCCGAGCGTCTGCAATGGATCGACAGCGCGCGCCTGCCTGCCTTTGAACTGGACCCGGTGCCGTTGGTGACATTTCCACCACGGGGCTTGTATCGCGAGGACATGATCACCGCCATCGAGCGCAGTGGCAGGCGCTGGCGCATCAGTTTCACCAGTTCGAGCTTGAGCGGCATCCAGGCCGCGGTCGCCGATGGCATGGGCATCAGCCTGCTACCGCCGCGCGCGGCCACCGCGGAGCATCGCGTGCTGGGCGTCGAACAGGGGCTTGGCGAAGTCGACAGTTATGAGATCGTCATCGTGCACCGTCCAACCGCCGATCCGACGGTCAAGGCCCTGGCTGAAGTGCTCAAGCAGCTGTTGGCCGGTGGCAGTCTTTAAGTGTTTCAGGCTGTGGCACAAGGGAATGACTGCGCGATGATGCAGTCCCATACACAATGCGGGTATGACGTCCGCCTTCACCACGCCATGGAGAACACTATGAAAGCAGTTGTAATCGCTGCCCTGCTGGCCACCACCGGCCTGGCCCAGGCCGCCCAGACCCTCGAGCTCAAGCTGGCAGGCCCCGATGGCCCAGGCAAGTCGATCGGCACCATCAGCATCGAGCAGAACAAGTACGGAACGCTGCTTACCCCGGACCTCAAGGACCTGCCGCCCGGTGTGCACGGCTTCCACCTGCACCAGAACCCGTCCTGCGCTCCTGCGCAGGATGCGGGTAAAACCGTGCCAGCAGGCGGGGCGGGGGGGCACTGGGACCCGCAATCGACCAACGCGCATAAAGGCCCTTACGATGACAGCGGCCACCGCGGCGACTTGCCGGCGCTGTATGTAGGTGCCGATGGCAAGGCGACGTATCCGGTACTGGCACCGCGCCTGAAGGCTGAGGACTTCAAAGGCCACGCATTGATGGTGCACGCAGGCGGCGATAACCACAGCGATCACCCCGAGAAGTTGGGTGGCGGTGGCGCGCGCATGGCGTGTGGGGTGGTTGAGTAACAGCGATTTGGCGCACCCTGGCGGGTGCGCCTTGGAGACCGACGAGCAGTCTTCTGTGCTCAGCGCTTGGGGTTGAGCGTCAAGTGCACGTGACGGTTCACGTCCTTGTACAGCAGGTAGCTGAAGTTGCCAGGGCCGCCGGCATAGCAGGCTTGTGGGCAGAAGGCCCGCAGCCACATGAAATCACCGGCCTCGACCTCGACCCAGTCCTGATTCAGGCGGTAGACCGCCTTGCCTTCCAGCACGTAGAGCCCGTGCTCCATGACATGGGTTTCAGCAAACGGTATGACCCCACCTGGCTGGAACGTG
The DNA here is from genome assembly GCF_002812565.2 of Pseudomonas sp. SGAir0191. Classification (NCBI taxonomy): domain Bacteria; kingdom Pseudomonadati; phylum Pseudomonadota; class Gammaproteobacteria; order Pseudomonadales; family Pseudomonadaceae; genus Pseudomonas; species Pseudomonas sp. SGAir0191. The sequence goes on along the minus strand of NZ_CP025035.2, from coordinate 2,518,813 downwards.
ACGATATTGACGTGCATGTCATGGCGCATGTCAGCCATGTCGACGAAGCGGGTGGTTTTCCAGCGGCCTTCGGTGCCTGGCATTTCGATCACGGTGGCGTTGTCGCGGTGGGTCACGAACGAAGACGGTACGTCCAGCCCTTCGACCTTCTGGTAGTGCTTGCGCAGCCAGTGGAAGGTGACATTGGCCTGGCTGTTGTTGCGCAGGCTCCATTCGGCGCCAGGCGCCAGAAACGCATAACCCCCTGGCACCAGTGTGTGGTGCTGGCCCTCGACGGTAATGTCCAGCTCGCCTTCGACGATAAACAGCACGGCTTCGGCGTTGGGGTCCAGTTCAGGCCGTTCGCTCCCGCCTTCGGGCGCCACCTCGACGATGTACTGGGAGAACGTTTCGGCGAACCCTGTCAGCGGCCGGGCAATGACCCACATGCGCATCTTGTCCCAGAAGGGCAAGTGACTGGTGACGATGTCACGCATCACGCCCTTGGGAATGACCGCGTAGGCTTCGGTGAACATGGCACGGTCGGTCAGCAGCTCGGTTTGAGCCGGGTGGCCGCCGTGGGGCGCGAAATAGGCGTGGTTCGACATGAATGCTCTCGACTTGTTGTTCTATCCCCATGCCGTGGACCGCACCGGCCGGTGCGGTGCAGGGGACGTGGGCACAGGATAGGGTGGTGCGCCGAGCATCTACAAATTAAATGTTGGAATACCCGGTATTTGGTTGCTGAATGCTCACGCGGCTGCCGACATGGTGCGCCGTCAGCCGGTTTCCTTTGCCGAACAACTTGTGGCGCAAGGTGCCATCGACGTACCTGTGGGGATAGCGGCCACGGCGCTGCAGTTCAGGAACCAGCAACTCCACGACATGGGTCAGGTCGTCAGGTTGGACGGCATACGTGAGGTTGAACCCATCGATACCGGTTTGATCGACCCACGCCTCCAACTGGTCGGCGACTTCACTTGGCGTACCGATCAGGACGGGGCCGCGTCCTCCTAGCCCGATGAATTGCGCCGCCTCGCGCACGGTCCATTGGCGGCTAGGATCCGCCGCCGTGAAGGCTGCCAAGGCCGCACGGCCCGCATCGTTTTCCACGTACTGGATTGGCGCGTCAGGGTCCAGGCCATCCAGGTCGATTCCGGTCCAACCTGACAGCAGTGTCAGGGCTGCTTCGATGTCGACGTAACTGCGGTATTGGTCAAAGCGTGCCTGAGCCTGCTCGTGAGTGGGCGCGACGATCAGCAACGCCTGGGCATAGATCAGCACCTCATCACGGGCACGTCCCGCCGCTTCGCTGGCCTGACGCACGCCATCGGCGTAGCGCCGCAGAACGGTGGGTGTCGGCCCGCTGATGAACACGCATTCGGCATGCTTGGCGGCAAACTGCTGACCGCGCGCCGACGCGCCTGCCTGAAACAGCACGGGGGTGCGTTGCGGCGATGGCTGGCAGAGGTGCATGCCGGGTACCTGGAAATGCGCGCCGGCGTGGCCGATGGGGTGCACACGGGTTGGCTCGACGTAGCGGCCCGTTTCACGGTCCAGCACCAGGGCATCGTCGTCCCAGCTCTTTTCCCAGAGCTTGTAGAGCACCTGCAGATACTCCTCGGCCAAGTCATAGCGCAGGTCATGCCCCAGTTGTCGGTCGAGCCCAAGGTTACGCGCGGCACTGTCCAGGTAGCCGGTGACGATATTCCAGCCCACGCGCCCGTCACTGAGGTGGTCGAGTGTGGACATGCGCCGTGCAAAGGGATAGGGGTGCTCGTAGGTCAGCGAGAAGGTGACCCCGAAGCCCAGGTGCTCGGTCACAGCGGCCATGGCCGGGATCAACAGCATCGGATCGTTCACCGGCACCTGGACGCCGCCGCGCAAGGCCGGGTGCGGGCTGCCTTGATAGACGTCATAGATGCCCATGACATCGGCAATGAACAGTGCGTCGAACAGACCGCGTTCGAGTAGCCTGGCCAGCTCGGTCCAGTAAGCCAGGCGGTTGAAATCGGTGCTGGTGTTGCGCGGGTGGCGCCACAAGCCAGGCGATTGGTGGCTGGCAGCGTTCATGCTGAAGGCGTTGAAGCGTATAGGGCGGGGCATGTTGAGCTGGCCTCAAGGCAGCACGGAAGCAGGGTAAACCGCTTCGGCTACGTTCAGTTTGCGGGGGATCAGGCCAAGCCCTTGGAAGGTGTCGGCCAGCTTCTGTTGTTCGGCAACGATCTCTGGGGTCACTGGCACAGCGTTGTAGTTGCGTCGTTGACTTGCTACTTCCAGAACATCGGCGTTGATGCCAAGCTGCGGCGCCAGCAAGGCGGCGACGTCGCCGGGTTTGTCATTGGCCCACTGGCTGGCTTTGGCCAGTTCGCTGAAGAATATTCTGAGCAACGCCTTGTGGCTGTCCGCGAAGCGGGCGGTGGACAGGTAGAAGGTGCGGTTGTTGGTCAAGCCGGTCCCGTCACGCAGGTTTTTCAGCCCTGGCTGCCGCTCGGCTGCAGCCAGGAATGGGTCCCACAGTGTGGCGGCCTGAACGCTGCCTGACTGCAGCGCGGCTATCGCGTCGGCTGCGTTATTGACGTAGGCCGGGGTGATGTCCTGGTAACTCAGGCCTGCCTGTTGCAAGGCGACGGCCAGCAAGTACTGGGCATTCCATCCCCGGCCAGTGGCCACGCGCTTGCCCTTCAGATCGTGCACATCGTTCAGAGGGTCCTGCTGGCGCACCACCAGGCCGATCCCACGCGGATAAGGCTGTTCAGCGGCCAGGTAGACCACGGGTTTGCCGGCCGCCTGGGCGAACACCGAAGGCGCATCGGCCGCGTGTCCCACGTCGATGGCACCGGTACTCAGCGCCTCGAGCAACTGTGGACCGGCGGCAAACTCATGCCAGCTGACGCTCACCCCTTGCGGGGCAAGGGCTTTTTCCAGTGCGCCGCTGCCTTTGAGGATGTTGAGGCTGTTGAATTTCTGGTATCCGATGCGCAGGGTGCTGTTTTCTTGCGCCTGGGCCGGTGCGGCTATCAGCAGGGCGCCGGCAAGCGAGGCCAGTAGTGCTCCCAGTGCTCGCCGGCGTAGTGATGAAAAGAGAGGGTGGGGCATGGCGCGATCCTTGATGTGCGATAAGTGGGAGCACCAGAACATAAGCACCTGACCGCGCTGCTTCAATTTCTTTATTACTAATTATTAGACTTTTTAGTTATTTTTATATCCTTTTGTTTTGTAATCAGGTGTCTGCTTCCGACATTTTTTTCACATCCCCTTGCTAGCATTCCTTGCAGAATCAAGGAGTTCTCCATGCCCACCTTTCTGCGCAAACCCCTCACCCGCATCGTGCTCACCGCTACCACCGGCCTTGTAGTGGCAACGCTCGGATTTTTCGCCTGGCAAAGCTTCTACCCCGTGCAGGCCGCTTCGGGTTGGCAGGTGGAGGTCGCGCACCGCAACGTGGACAAGGCTGCGTCGCTGCTTCCCCAGGCCGACGGCAGTCTGCTGGTAAGCCAGGAGCTGGACGATGGTCGGGGCAGTATTCTCAAGATTGCGCCCGACGGTGAGCGCGAAGTGCTCGTGGACCAGCTGTCCAAGCCCGACGGCATGGTGGCGGCCAGAGGTGGCTGGGTCTTCAGCCAGGAAGGTGGCCTGGCGCCTGTAAGTCTGGCTGTCGATGGCCACGTCACACCGCTTTTCGACGGTATTGCGGTGCAGGGCCTTTGGAACGAGGGCAACCACCTTTATGCCATCGAAGACCGCAAGGGTGATGGCCGCTTGCTGCGCTATGACTGGCGCAGCGGCCAGGTGGACGTGCTGCGTTCGGGCCTGACCGAAGCGGAAGGTTTGACACGATGCGGGGATGGCCGGCTGCTGTACACCGAGAAAGCCGACGGGCAGATACGGGCGTTGTCCAAGGATGGCAAGGACCCTGTGGTGTTCGATGGCCTCAAGAACCCCACATTCCTGTTCTGCGACCAGCGTGGTCTTTGGATCAGTGAAGACAACACTCACCGGGCACGGCTGCTGCGCATAAAGCCCGATGGGACTCGCCAGACCGTGCTGTCGTTTCTCAAGGCACCGCAGTCCATCGTGGCCGATGGCAGCGGCGGTTACTGGCTTGCAGAAGGCGGGCGGGATCGCGTGCTGCACCTGACCCCTCCACCGAAGCAGCCCGCTGCTGCGTCAGACTGACGCCACAAAAGCGCGAGCAGGTTCAGTCCCCCAGGCGCTGCTCGCGCGATGGGGGATAACCGAAATAGGCGGCGTAGCATTTGCTGAAGTGCGACACCGAGACGAAGCCGCACGCCACCGCCACCTCCATCACCGAGAGATCGGAGTACTGCAGCAGGCGGCGACTTTTGGTGATGCGAAGTTCCATGTAGTAGCGCCGTGGAGAGGTGCCGAGCTGCGCCTGGAACAGGCGGTCTATCTGGCGGCGAGAGCGGCCGCTGTAAGCCGCCAACTGGTCCAGGCTGAGGGTTTCCTCAAGGTTGTTTTCCATCAGCTCGACGATGGTGCGCAGGTGCAGACTCATCGACTTCTTGGCACCGGGGCCCACTTGGCGATAGCGGGCGCCCGAGAAGGACAGTATCTCCTCGACACCCTCTGCCAGACCGTCACCGTACAGCCGTCGTACCAGCCCCAGCATCAATTCCATCGCCCCGTTCGGGCTGGCGGCGCTCAGTCGGTCCCGGTCGAGGGTGAAGCTTGCGGGCGTGATACGCGTCTGCGGGCTGCGTTCGGCGAGGCTGGCACGTTGTTCGGGGTGAACGCTGCAGCCGTAGTCATCCAGCGCTCCGGCGCGGCCAAGAAACCATGCGCCATTCCATAGGCCGCCCAAGGCCATGCCGTGAGATGCGCAGTCCTGGAGCAAACGGTCGAGCTCAGGGTATTTGAGCGGCGTACGTAAACCGCCGCAGACCACGAGCAAGTCCAAGTGCTTGAGGGCGGTTGCCGAAAGCTCGGTCGTGATCAACTCTAGCCCCAGGTCACTGAGCACACGGTCACCGGCAAGCGACAAGGGCGTGAATTGGAAGCTGTCCGCGCGCAAAAGGTTAGCCGTGACCAGCACGTCCATGGCCACGGTGAAGCTGGCCATGGAGAAGTGTTCGAGCAAAACGAAGTCGACCCGATAGGGCGCCTCAACGCTGGCACTGCTGGTCTTTAACCGCAGCATGTTGCTGGTGCTGCTCTTTTTGCTGAACTGACGGGGTGTGGACACGCTGGACTCCGCTTCCTGGCTTCGCACCAAAGTGTGGCCGGTGCCCCTACGAAAGACAATCGGCAGGGTGGCTGGCGCCAACGTGCAGGTCGTGTTCAGGCATGCGCTGGGCGTCGGCCTGGGGCAGGCGGGTTGGATACACGCTGGCGCCGTTCAAATCGAACGGAACCCGGGGCGTCTTCGGTGAATCAATAGGGTAAGTGCCAATGGGAGGAAGCTCATGGAAATCGGAACGATTTGGTTCGTGGTGGCAATCATCTTGATTTTGCTGGAGATCTGGGCGATCTGGCACATCATGGGCAGCGATCGGCGCGCCGAGCGCAAGATGCTGTGGATTGTGTTCGTCGTGTGGGCACCGTTCCCTGGCCTGCCGATCTGGGCCTGGCGCGGGCCCCGCGCAGTCAAGGGCAAGGCAGTACTGGAAGAGAAGTGATTGCGCGCCAGGCGCGGGGGCGTCTGGCAGTCTCGCGGGTGTAGCCGCATAAATCATGTCCAAGGGCCGCTTCCGGCCCTTGACCTCAGGTTTGCTTGAGGTTGGATACTCGGCGCTCATTCCCTGAACCGAGCGCCCAAACCATGCACACCACCGCTTTTGAACTGAGCAACCCTCAATCTCTGTATGACCCCAGTGGCAACGGATACTCCCATGTGGCCGACGTGCTCTCAGGGAGCAGGCTGCTTTTCATCGCGGGTCAGGGTGGGGAGCAGGCCAGTGGGGCTCTATCCCCTGTTTTCGCCGATCAGGCGCGCCAGGCCCTTGCCAACCTGGAGCTGGCCTTGTCCAGCAAAGGGGCGGGCCTTGAGCATGTCTGCAAGCTCACCCTACTGATCGTCGACCATAGCCAGGCGCGGCTCCAGCAATGGGTGGAAGCCCTGGACCACGCGTGGGGCCAGGCCCTCAAGCCTACCTGTACGCTCATACCGGTTCCACGCCTGGCCCTGGACGGAATGCTGATCGAGGTGGATGCCGTGGCGGCGCTGCCTGTCTCCTCCCAAGGTAGGTAGCGCCATCGACTGGCTGTGTAGTAAATCTCTGCTCAGGTTTGCGCCTTCCTGCGCGATAAGCACAGCGGTTCTCAGAGGTGACCACACCATGAGCACGACCTCATCCCCGATCGAACGGCCGTTGCTGAGCGCCTGGTTCTGGCCGGCCATGTTCAGCTTGATGGCCTTCGCTGCCAACTCGGTTTTTTGCCGGCTGGCACTCAAGGATGGCGCCGTCGACGCTATCAGCTTCACCGCGCTGCGCCTGGGCAGCGGCGCCTTGTTCCTGTGGTGGCTGGTACGGCTGCGCAGTCCCTGCTCAGGCGCTGCCGGCAGTTGGCGAGGTGGCTTGGCGTTATTTTGCTACGCCTTTCTGTTCTCCGTCGCCTACCTTGATTTGAATGCAGGGGTAGGGGCATTGCTCTTGTTTGGCGCTGTGCAGCTGACCATCTTCGGCATGGCGTTGCTGCGTGGGGAACGGATCAGCCTGCGCACGTTGTCAGGCATGCTGATGGCTTTCTCAGGTCTGATCGTGTTGCTGCTGCCTGGCAGCCACGCACCCACACTGACGAGCGCCTTGCTGATGGTGGTCGCGGGTATAGCGTGGGGGATCTACACCTTGCTGGGGCAGGGATCACCTCGGCCGCTGGCCGACACGGCGGGCAACTTCATTCGCAGCGTGCCCTTGCTCGCAGTGTGTGCGCCGCTGATCGTTCTCGGTGCCGAGCTGCGGTTCTCGATGGCCGGCGTGTTCTTTGCAGTGTGCTCTGGGATTTTGGCATCGGCGGCAGGTTACGCCGTCTGGTACAGCGTGGTGCGGCGCATCAGCGCGCAACAAGCCGCCACGTTGCAACTGAGCGTGCCGGTGATCGCCGCGTTGGGTGGAATGCTCGTGATCGGTGAAACACTGTCGCTACGTGCCATGGCTGCCTGCGCGATTGTCCTGGGCGGGGTGGCCATCGCTGTCACTGCCCCCCGTCCACAGGCGCCGACACAGGCTTGAGGTAGCAGTGGCCGGCAAAGCCTGAGCGTGAGCAGGCTTGCCTAGAAGAAACTGCGCTGGGCCTTGAGGGTCACCACGCTCTCGCAATAGGTGTTGATCCCCGAATAAGCATCGCAGCCGCCACCGGTCAGGTTCGAGTCGCTGTAGATCAGGTTCAGGTCCAGGCCCAACCAGGGGCGCGACAGCTGCATGGACCAGTCGGAGAAACCGTTGACCTGGCTACCGTCGCCGATCGTGAATGGGGTGCCGAGCCGATGATGGGCCAGCTTGACCGTCAGGTCGGCGTTGAGCAGGGGGACCTGCCCGAAATCGGCATACAGGGTGCCGATCCGGTTGCTTGGGTTGTCTCGCAAGGCCCCGCCGAATCGGCTGCCCATTATGGAAATACCCCCATACAGCGCATGGCTCTCTGCACCTGCGATGTTGGGTTGGCTGTAGTGGATCACGCCGATCTCGTAACCCAAAGTACTGTCGAAGTGATGCTTGTAGCCGACGTAGTTGTCGACCCGCAGGGTGGACCCTGGCGCTACGCCCATGCTGGGCGTGTATTGCCCCACGTACCAACCACTGGTGTGACTGAAATCCAGGCCGCCGTGAAAGGCGCCGGTAGCGGCTGGGGAAATAAGCCCCTGGGCCATGCTGCGAGTAGGCGTCGTACTGAGGGTGAAGTCAAAGTCGCCCACTTCACGTTTGATCTGCTGGGCCAGGAGTGTGGGGCTCAACAGCAGGGCCGCGCTCAGCACTAGAAGGGGCCTGGTCATGGTCGGCTTCCTGAAGGGCTTGCAGTAGAGCTTTGAAGGATACCGGGCCTGGCGCGCGGAGGAAACCTTGTTGCCTGCTCGGGCACGCAATGGCTTGTTTCGACGTGCAAAAAAAAGGCGCGCCCCCTGAGGAGCGCGCCTTCGAGATCATGCAGTTTCAGTGATCAGGCCACTTTGACGATCCAGCCTGCCGGAGCCTCGATGTCGCCGCTCTGAATGCCGGTCAATTCGTTGTAGAGCTTCTGGGTAACGGGGCCGACCTTCTCCAGGTCATGGAAAACATGCAGCTTGCCGTTGTACTCGATGCCGCCGATGGGAGTGATCACCGCCGCAGTGCCGCAGGCACCTGCCTCGACGAAGCGATCCAGCTGGCTGATTTCCACATCCCCTTCGATAACGGTCAGGCCCAGGCGAGACTGCGCCAGCTCCATCAGGGACAGGCGGGTAATACCCGGCAGCACCGAAGCCGACTTGGGCGTTACGAACTCGTTATTGGCCGTGATGCCGAAGAAGTTGGCCGAACCTACTTCCTCGATCTTGGAATGGGTCAACGGGTCCAGATAGATGGCATCGGCGAAGTTGGCCTTTTTCGCCTCATAGCCTGGTTGCAGGCTGGCGGCATAGTTACCACCCACCTTGGCAGCGCCGGTACCTTGCGGAGCCGCGCGGTCGAAGCTGGAGATCTGGAAGTTGTGAGGCTTCATGCCGCCTTTGAAGTACGAGCCTACCGGGATGGCGAAGACGGAAAAGATGAACTCCGGCGCGGTGCGAACGCCAATGTTGTCACCCGTGCCGATGACGAATGGGCGCAGGTACAGGGCGCCTTTGCCGTGTGGCGGCACGAAGCGCTCGTTGGCCTTGACGACCTGCTTGCAGGCTTCGATGAACACGTCGGTGGGCACGTGGGGCATGAGCAGGCGCGCACAGCTGCGTTGCATGCGGGCGGCATTCTGGTCAGGGCGGAACAGGTTGATCGAGCCATCCTTGCAACGGTAGGCCTTCAGGCCTTCGAAGCACTGCTGGCCGTAATGCAGGGCCGTGGAGCCTTCGCTGATATGCAGCACGTTGTCTTCGGTCAGGGTGCCTTCATCCCACGCGCCATCGCGCCAGACAGACAGATAGCGTTTATCGGTCTTGATGTAGTCGAAGCCGAGCTTGTCCCAGTTAATGCTTTCGTTGCTCATGACACCCTCGTTGTCTTGCAAGTGCCCACGTTCGGGCTGCTGTTATATGCGCACACGCCACCTTAATACATCTTCGCCGGATCGGAAATGTCCTATCACCACTTGATGCTCGGCCCTTCAAGGCGTAAGGCGCAGTCGAGCCTCAGCGCATCGAGCAGCATCTGGTCATGGGAAGCAATCATCAGCGCACCGGTGAACTGCTCCAGCATCTTTTGCAGGGCCTTGAGCGATGGCAGGTCGAGGTGGTTGCCAGGTTCGTCCAGTAGCAGCAGCTCCACCGGGCGCCTGCGGTACAGGATCGCCGCCAGGGCCGCCTTCATGCGCTCGCCTCCACTGAGTAGGCTGCTGGGCAGCGCGACACGTGCAGCGTCCAGCCCCAGCTGAGCCAGCAGCATGCGTACATGACTCTGATCCAGTGCCAGGTTGGCCTGTTGTACGTGTTCCAGCGCGCTCATGTCGGGCGACAACACGCTGCAGTGCTGGTCGAGCAACGCCGTTTCGTCTGTGACCTTGAGGTGGCCTGCAGGCGCTGGCAACTGGCCGGCGATCATTTTCAGCAGTGTGCTCTTGCCGCTGCCATTGACGCCCGTCAGGGCACAACGTTGGCCCTGGCGCAGGCTGAGGTCGATGGGTACTTGTGTGCCATGCGCCAGGCGCAAGGCTTGCAGCAGTACCACCTGCCGCTGGACATTGGGCTCAAGCGTTGGCGTGTGCACGGTAATTTCGCAGGCTCTTTCGACCGCTTGCGCAGCGTCCCGCACCCTGTCGATCAGCTGTTGCCCGGCCGCCCGATGCCGTCGGCGCTGCTTGCCAAGCGTCGCCTGGCCGCCTTGCTGCTGGTGATCGACCAGGATCTTGGCTTGGTTCACGCCCTTGGCCTTGCGCCCCGCCCGGGCCTGGGCTTTGTCCAGTGCCTGGCGTTGCTGTAGCTGGGCTCTGGCTTGCTGCCGCTGGGAGCGCTTGAGGTGCGCCAACTGCTGCACAGCTTGCGTGGTCTCGCAGCGCTTTCGTGCCTGATAGTGGCTGAAGTTGCCGCCATAGGCTTTCAGGCCCAGGCTTGACAGTTCGAGGATACAGTCCATGTGCTCGAGTAGAGAACGGTCATGGCTTATCACGAGCAAGCCGCGGTTCCAGGTTTGCATCATCGCCAGCCACTGCGTGCGGCCGTGGTCGTCCAGATGGTTGGTAGGTTCATCGAGTATGAGAAAGTCGGCCTCGCTCAACCAGGCGCCAATCAGCGCCACGCCCATGGCCTGCCCGCCGCTCAGGGTATGGACAGGGCGTTGCAGGTCCAGGTGGCCCAGGCCATGGCGATGCAGGTGGGCGCGCAGGCGCTCGGGCGCATCCCAGCGCTCGCCGACGGTGTCGAAGTCAGCCGCCTCCACGCTGCCGAGTGCGATCCGTTCGAGCGCTGCGATCAAGGGCCCCATCTGGGCCAGATCGGCCACGGTCTTGCTGGTGTCGATCACCTGTTGATCGACAAGATGGACACGGCCCAAGCGCTGGCACGTGCCGCTGCTGGGTGAACGCCGGCCAGCAAGCAGTTGGCCAAGCAAGCTCTTGCCCACGCCGTTGCGACCTACCAGGCCGGTCCGGGTAGTGTCGAAGGTCTGGGTGAGATCAGTGAACAGTGGCCTGCCATCTGGCAAGACCAGGGTGACGCTGTCCAGCGTCAGGATAGACGTAGTCGTCATGTGCAACTCCACAAATGCCGCGACATTCCCGGTGGCGACCGGAAAGTGAAGACTGGCCGTCTAGCAGACGGCGGCATCAATGGCGCATTGGACGAATACCTCATGAAGGGGAAGTGGGAAGGGTAGAGGAGGATGGTCAGCGCGTAAAGCGGGCAGGCGATGAAGAGAAAGGGTAACTGCCTTGCACCTTATTCGTGGGTGGCGAGGGCGAGGGCGGGACGAAGGTCGCCGTCTGGCAGCAGTGCGGCTCCCCACAGCCTCGACAACGGTTGACCACCCGACAGCCACTGCGTAGCCTTGGTCGTTCGAGGTTCTCCGGCCAGGCCGGAGCTAAGACGGGAACGCGGTTCAAGCCGCGGCTGCCCCCGCAACTGTAGGCACCATCGATGGGTCGACACTGCCACTGCGCCAAGCGCGGGAAGGCGTCTTCCTCCAAGCCCGGTCCTGATGACCGTGCCTGGCGCAGGTGCAAGCCAGGAGACCTGCCTCGCAACGTTTTCGACTTTAAACCGGGCGGGGTGATCCGGTGGCGAACATGCCTGGCCTGTCTGGTCGGCGGCGCTCGTCCTGCATGCCCGCGCCATTCTGCCAAGGGCACTGCAACATGAAAACACTGGCCAAGCTCCCCGTTACCATCGTCACCGGCTTCCTGGGCTCGGGCAAGACTACCCTGTTGCGCCACATGCTCGACAACGCACAGGGTCGGCGCATCGCCGTGATCGTCAACGAATTCGGCGAGCTGGGCATTGATGGCGACATCCTCAAGCAGTGCAGCATCGGCTGCACCGAGGAAGAGGCCAATGGCCGTGTGTACGAACTGGCCAACGGTTGCCTGTGCTGCACCGTCCAGGAAGAGTTCTTCCCGGTGATGCGCGAACTGGTGGCGCGCCGCGGCGACCTGGACCATATCCTGATCGAAACCAGCGGCCTGGCGTTGCCCAAGCCGCTGGTACAAGCCTTCCAATGGCCTGAGATCCGTACCGCCTGCACGGTCGATGCGGTGATCACCGTGGTCGACAGCCCCGCCGTTGCCGCAGGCACTTTCGCCGCCTATCCGGACCAGGTCGACGCCCAGCGCAAGCTGGACCCGAACCTGGACCACGAGTCCCCCCTGCACGAGCTGTTCGCTGACCAACTGGCCAGCGCCGACCTGGTCGTGTTGAACAAAGCCGACCTGATTGATGCCGATGGCCTGGCCAAGGTGCGTGCCGAGGTCGCCGAAGAGCTGCCAGCGGCTGTCAAAGTCATCGAAGCCAGCAGTGGCAAGTTGCCGCTGGAGGTGTTGCTGGGCCTGGGCGCCGAGTCCGAGCAGCACATCGACGCCCGCCCGACCCACCACGATGCCCATCACGACGGCGATGACCATGACGACCATGACCATGATGCCTTCGATTCCATCTCCATCGACCTCCCCGAATCCGATGAGCGGGTGCTGATCGAGGCGCTCAACCAACTGGTGGTCGAGTACGGCATCCTGCGCGTCAAAGGCTTCGCCGCCATCGCCGGCAAGCCGATGCGCTTGCTCATCCAGGGGGTAGGTACGCGCTTTGACAAGCACTTCGACCGCGCCTGGCGCGCCGAAGAGCCGCGCGTCACGCGCCTGGTGCTGATCGGTCAGGACCTTGACCCCGCCCACCTCGAAGCGCGTCTGCGCCACGCTCTGGGCGCCTGACCCATGCACCTGCTGCGGACCCAGCCCGGCGGCTTCGTGCCGGACGACAGCATTGCCGACCTCGGTCAGACGCCTGCCGAACTGGTCATCCTCTGCAGCGGGGATTCGCACCTGGCCTTGCTCGCCGACAGCGTCGAGCAGTTGCCCGGCGACTATCCCAGCCTGCGCCTGGCCAACCCCATGCAGGTGCAGAACCACGCTTCGGTCGACCTTTATGTCGATCAGGTCTTGCAGCACGCCAAGGTCATCCTGGTGTCGCTGCACGGCGGCGTGGGGTACTGGCGCTACGGTGTGGAACAGTTGGTTACGCTCGCCGAGCGCGGCGTGCACGTGATCCTGGTGCCCGGCGACGACCGTCCCGACCCGGAACTGACCGGGCTTGGGTCCGTGCAGGGCGCGCAAGCCGAGCAGTTGTGGCGCTACCTGCGCCAGGGTGGCAAGGCCAACGCACTCAACCTGTTCTACTACCTTGCCAGTCAGTGGCTGGACCGTGACTATCCCTGGGCCGAGCCGCGGGCGTTGCCTCGCACGACGGTTTACCACCCTCAGGTGGGCAGTGGGACGCTGGAGGGCTGGTACCCGCACTGGCATGCCGATCATCCGGTGGCGCCGATACTGTTCTATCGCTCGCACCTGCAAGCAGCGAACACGGCTTTCATCGATGTGTTCTGCCAGCGCCTGCAGGCAGCAGGTTTGAACCCGTTGCCGATTGCGGTGGCCAGCCTGAAGGAAAGCGCCTGCCTGGAACAGGTCGAAGCATGGCTCGACATGGTCGGCGCCGAGGTTGTGCTCAACACCACGGGTTTCGCCCTGTCCAGCCCGGAGCGTCCTAACCTGCGCCCGCTAAGACGAGACATACCCGTGTTGCAGGCCATTTGCGCGCAGGACAACCAACCGGGTTGGGAGGCCAGCGAGCAGGGCCTCGACGCACGTGACCTGGCCATGCACATCGTGCTACCCGAACTGGACGGCCGCATCATCACCCGGCCGGTCAGCTTCAAGGACATGGCCTGGCACAGCGAACGCAGCCAATCGGATGTGGTGTGCTACCGCGCCCACCCCGAGCGCATGGATTTTGTGGCCGAGCTGGCACGGCGCTGGGTGACCCTGGCGCGCCAGCCCAATGCGCACAAGCGCGTGGCGTTGATCCTGGCCAACTACCCCACGCGCGATGGGCGCATCGGCAATGGCGTGGGCCTGGACACGCCGGCTGCGGCGCTCAATATCTTGCGTGCGCTGCGCACTGAAGGCTACCCGGTCAGCGAGCTGCCCGAAAGCGGTACCCAGCTGATCCATCAATTGCTGGGCGGTGTGACCAACGACCTCGACCAGATCGACCAGCGGCCCTGTGCCCAGAGCATGAGCCTGGTCGAGTACCAGGCGGCATTCGACCGCCTGCCGGACGCCAACCGCCAGGCGGTACTGGAGCGCTGGGGGCCACCGGAGCAGGACCCGATGTTCCGCCAGGGCCGTTTGATGGTGGCAGGGGTGCGCATGGGGATGACCTTCGTCGGCATCCAGCCTGCTCGCGGCTATCAGGTAGACCCCAGCGCCGTTTATCACGATCCGGACCTGGTGCCACCTCACGGCTACCTGGCGTTCTATTTCTGGCTAAGGCATGTGTATGCGGCCGACGCTGTCATTCATGTCGGCAAGCACGGCAACCTGGAATGGCTGCCAGGCAAGGGTGTAGGGCTGTCCGATACGTGCTGGCCGGATGCGCTGCTCGGGCCGCTGCCCAACATCTATCCGTTCATCGTCAACGACCCAGGTGAGGGCGCGCAGGCCAAGCGACGCACGCAAGCCGTGATCATCGATCACCTGATGCCGCCGCTGACCCGCGCCGAGACCTATGGCCCGCTGCGCCACCTGGAGCAATTGGCCGACGAATTCTACGAAGCACAACTGCTCGACCCGCGCCGCGCCCGTGAGTTGCAACGCGACATCCTCGAACTGGTCAGGACCCACCACATCGACCGGGAATTGCAACTCGAAGGGCAGCTTGACGATGCAACCGTCTGGTTGCCACGCCTTGACACCTACCTGTGCGACCTCAAGGAATCGCAGATCCGCGATGGCCTGCATGTATTCGGCCAGTCGCCCGAGGGTCGGTTGCGCCTGGACACGCTGCTGGCACTGCTGCGGGTGGAGCGTGGCGATGGGCGTGGCGGCAATGCAAGTGTGTTGCGAGCGCTGGCCAAGGCACTGGTCCCTGGCTTCGATCCGCTGGACTGTGACCTGGGGCAACCCTGGCAAGGCCCACGGCCCACGCTACTGCTGAACATCAGCGAACAGGCCTGGCGTACGGCTGGCGATACCCGCGAGCGCCTCGAACTGCTGGCGTTGCAGGTTATCGAGGGTGCGCTCGACGGCACGCTGCCAGCGCTGGAGGCGGAACTTGGTCAACCCGTCCAGGCCGTTGCCGATCACCTGCGTGATACCGTGGCGCCGAGCCTGGACGCCTGTGGCGCCGCCGAGATGAACGGGCTGCTTGCAGCGCTCGCTGGGCGCTTCGTGCCTGCCGGGCCTAGTGGTGCGCCCAGCCGTGGTCGGCTTGACGTACTGCCCACAGGCCGCAATTTCTACACCGTCGACGTGCGCAACTTGCCGACCACCACAGCGTGGCGGCTAGGCTTCGCGTCGGCCAACCTGATACTCGAGCGTCATTTGCAAGACCATGGCGACCACTTGCGCCAGCTCGGGCTGTCGGTGTGGGGGACCGCGACCATGCGCACCGGTGGTGACGACATTGCCCAGGCCATGGCGCTGATGGGCGTGCGCCCGGTGTGGGCCACCGGCAGTCAGCGGGTCGACGATTTCGAGATACTGCCCTTGAGCCTGCTGGACCGCCCGCGGGTGGACGTCACGCTGCGGGTGTCGGGTTTCTTCCGGGACGCCTTTGGCAGCCTTATCCGCCTGTTCGATGCTGCCGTTCAGGCCGTGGCCGGTCTTGATGAACCCGATGATCTGAACCCGTTGGCTGCGCGCGTGCGCAGCGAGCGTACGACCTTGCAGCAGCAGGGTGTGGACGCTGAGCAGGCGGCTCGCCAGGCCGGTTGGCGTGTCTTTGGCGCCAAGCCAGGTGCCTACGGGGCTGGCGTTCAGAATGCGATCGATGGGCGCCTGTGGCAAACCCGTGAAGACCTGGCCGAGGTCTACCTGAACCATGGCAGCTATGCCTATGGCGGGCAGGACGAGGGCACGCCGGCCAGGGCACAATTCGTCGAGCGCCTGAGCAAGGTGCAGGCGGTGCTGCAAAATCAGGACAATCACGAACATGACGTGCTCGACTCCAACGACTACTACCAGTTCCAGGGCGGCATGCTGGCAGCCACCGAAACGCTGGCCGGGTCGTCCGTGGCCAGTTACCACGGCGACCACAGCCAGGTGGACCGACCGCGCATCCGCACGTTAAAGGAAGAACTCAACCGCGTGATCCGCGCGCGTGCGCTGAACCCCAAGTGGATCGACGGCGTCAAACGCCACGGCTACAAAGGGGCGTTCGAGATGGCGGCGACGGTCGACAACCTGTTCGCCTTCGACGCCACGACGCACCTGATCGACGATCATCATTACCAGTCGCTGGCCGATGCCTATGTGCTGGACCCGGCGACTCGAGACTTCATGCGCGAGCACAACCCGCAGGCGCTGCGCGACCTCACCGAACGGCTGATCGAGGCGCAGCAACGCGGCCTCTGGCAGTCCCCCGGCGAGTACCGCGATGCCCTGGAGGAACAGCTGCTCGATGGCGAGGAACAGGCTTGAAATGAACGACGCTGCACAATTTCCCCTGGCAGCCGTGGTGGGGGCCGACGACTTGAAGTTAGCGCTGTGCCTGACGGCCATCGACCCCAGGATCGGCGGGGTGCTCATCGAAGGCCCGCGTGGCATGGCCAAGAGCACCCTGGCCCGCGGCTTGGCTGACCTGCTGGGCGATGGGCCTTTCGTGACCTTGCCGCTGGGCGCCAGTGAAGAGCGCCTGGTGGGCACACTCGACCTGGATGCGGCGCTCGGGCAAGGCAAGGCGCAGTTCTCCCCCGGTGTGCTGGCCCAGGCCGATGGTGGCGTGCTTTATGTGGATGAAGTCAACCTGCTGCCGGACACCTTGGTTGACTTGCTGCTCGATGTCGCCGCCAGTGGCACCAACCGTATCGAACGCGACGGCATCTCCCATCGTCACGATGCCCGCTTCGTCTTGATCGGCACCATGAACCCCGAAGAGGGCGAGTTGCGTCCCCAACTGCTCGACCGCTTCGGTCTGAATGTGGCGCTCGACGGTCTACCCGCGCCTGATGCACGGCAACAGATCATCCGGCGTCGGCTGGCCTTCGACCATGACCCCCTGGCGTTCCGCGCCGAGTGGGCATCGGCCCAGGAGGGCTTGCGCAAGCGCTGTCATGCAGCGCGCCAGGCGCTGGACGACATCGCGCTGGATGACCGGGCCTTGGCCAGTATCACCGAGCGCTGTTACGCCGCCGGAGTGGATGGGCTGCGGGCAGACCTGGTGTGGTTGCGCGCCGCCCGCGCTCACTGCGCATGGCGCGGGGCGGCGGCCATCGAGGCGTCTGACATCGACGCGGTGGAAGATTTCGCCTTGCGCCATCGCAGGCAGTCGCCTGCCCAGGCTACACCGCCCGCAGCCCCCGAACAGCCCCAGGCACAGACCGGCAGCAGCTCGGCCGAGAAAGGCGGGCAGGGGGACTGGGGGGCTTTGGCCCCACAGCCTGTGGCAAGCGGGCCAAGGCGTGAGGTGCCAAGCTGGGCAAAAAAGCCCTGAGCATCCGTCAGCCGGCCAAGACGACGGGTGCGCAAGCAGGCAAGGGTGCGCGCGCAGGTGCAAGCCGCGGTCGGGCCCAGGCTGCCAGTGCTGGCCAGGTCGCCTGGCTGCCGAGCCTGTTGAAGGGCCGGCCCCGGCACCGCGACGACTTGTGCTGGCACACCCGCAGAGGTGCACCGGCTCAGTTATGGCTAATCATCGTCGACGCCTCCGCTTCGACGCGTCGCCATCAGGCGCTCGCGCACACCAAAGGGCTGTTGGCGACATTATTCGACCATGCCTACCGCCAGCGCGCACGGCTGGCTTTGTTGACGGCAAGTGGCAGTGCACCGCAATGGCAGCGCCATGGGCTCAAGGCTTCGGCCGCGCTGCAACCTTGGTTGCAGGCGCTGGGGGCGGGAGGGGGCACGCCGTTGCTGCCGGCGCTGGAGCAAGCCAGGCAGTGGCTGGGCAATCGGCGCAAGGCCTATCCGAACGAGGAAGTACGCTGCCTGGTGTTCACTGACGGTCGTCTGCAGCAATGGGACCCTGTCGAGCCCTTGCCGTGCCCCACCTTGCTGGTGGACATGGAGCTGGCCCCCGTCCGGCTGGGCCGTGCTCGCCGGCTGGCGCAGCAACTGGCAGCAGACTATCAACACCTGCTTAGTTTCGAAGCGATGAAGTAATAACGGCGGGGTGCGGCAACAAGTCGCACGTTAGCAGAATGAAATACGCAGGGCCGCAAGTACATGTGCGTGGCAGAGCACGCACATGTCAACGCTGTTCATTTACTTGGGCATCGACCAAGGCTGAAGGTGGTAGCCTTTTTCACAAAGTTCTGCGCGTACTTCCTCGATCAGGTTAAGCCACTGAGCTTTGTCGGAATAAGTTTGCGAGTTTACCTGTTTGCTGCCGATGCGGGCGCTGGTACGGTCGATGACCGCCAGGCTCAGGTCGCCAGTGCCATTAGGGGCGTCCCAGGCCACGCAGTGGAAGGGTTCGAAGGCGTGGTCGGCGATCAGCAGTGCTTCGTTGACACGGAGCGGGGCATTCATGGTTCGGTCTCTCTGTGGTCCCAAACATTCAAGTGATGTCCGCGTTGCTTCAAGGTCGCCTCATGTATCGCGAAATGCAGCGCGGGGTTATGTGTACTGATGCTCGACAGTCGGCATTGAGTCACATGGGGGCAGCAAAATAATCAACGATTATTCATTTTTGTTTCAACGCGCCCCATGTGAGGACGTTAATCATCGAAAATTCCCCGGCGAAATTAGGAAAAGCAGTTTTGGCAGACAGACGGTCATAGGCACCGTCAACTTAATTGCTACTGTTATTCGGGCGCCACAACTTACTGTTTTATCTCAAGAAACCAATACCTGGCGCCAAGGATCGGTCATGCAACAAACCGCAGTGCAACGCCGCCTGCTCATCGTCGATCCTTGTGACGATTGCCACCGCCTGACGCCAGGCTTGGTTCAGGCCGGGTGGGATGTCGACAGCTGCGCCTTGGCGCAGGCGCTTGAGCATCGTTGCGATGTAGGGGTACTGCGCCTGGATGAAGCGCACCTCAAGCACCCGGACGTGGTCAAGGACATGATCAAGCGCAGCAACACCGAGTGGATCGCGGTGCTGAGTGCTGAGCAACTGCGCTCCCCGGCCTTCGGCGATTTCGTCTGTGAATGGTTCTTTGATTTCCATACGTTACCCTTCGACGAATCGCGGGTGCAGGTCACACTGGGCCGGGCCTTTGGCATGGCGCGGCTGCGTGGCAAGGGCACGGTCAAGGCATTCGACACCCAGGACGAACTGCTGGGTGAGAGCCGGCCCATTCGAGAATTACGCAAGTTACTGGGTAAGCTGGCACCGACCGAGTCGCCTGTGCTGATACGCGGTGAAAGCGGCACGGGGAAGGAACTGGTGGCGCGTACGCTGCACCGTCAGTCCCAGCGCAGCGGGCAGCCTTTCGTGGCGATCAACTGCGGGGCCATTCCCGAGCACCTGATTCAGTCCGAACTGTTCGGGCACGAAAAGGGCGCGTTCACAGGCGCCCACCAACGCAAGATCGGTCGGATCGAAGCCGCTAACGGCGGCACGCTGTTTCTCGATGAAATCGGCGACCTGCCACTGGAACTGCAGGCCAATCTGCTGCGCTTTCTTCAGGAAAAGCATATCGAGCGAGTGGGAGGCAGCCAGCCAGTACCGGTGGATGTACGGGTGTTGGCCGCCACCCACGTCGATTTGGAAAAGGCCATTGAGCAGGGCCGCTTCCGGGAAGACTTATACTACCGCCTGAACGTCCTGCAGGTGGTAACCGCCCCGTTACGCGACCGCCATGGCGATCTGTCGATGCTGGCCAATCACTTTGCCCATTTCTACAGCCTGGAAACCGGCAGGCGGCCACGTTCTTTCAGTGAGCATGCGCTGACGGCCATGGGCCAGCACGATTGGCCAGGTAACGTGCGTGAACTGGCCAACCGGGTGCGGCGTGGGCTGGTGCTTGCCGAAGGGCGCCAGATCGAGGCCAAGGACCTGGGTTTGCAGCCGTTTGCGCAACAGCCGCCGCTGGGCACACTGGAAGAGTACAAGCACAAGGCCGAGCGCCAGGCGCTGTGCGATGTGCTGGACCGTCACAGCGACAACCTCAGCGTTGCAGCCAAGGTGCTGGGCATCTCGCGGCCGACTTTCTACCGTTTGTTGCACAAGCACCAGATACGCTGAAACCGCAGGTGTCGCGCGACGCGCCTCAGTGAGGCGCGCGGACG
Organism: Pseudomonas sp. SGAir0191; assembly: GCF_002812565.2. Taxonomy (NCBI): domain Bacteria; kingdom Pseudomonadati; phylum Pseudomonadota; class Gammaproteobacteria; order Pseudomonadales; family Pseudomonadaceae; genus Pseudomonas; species Pseudomonas sp. SGAir0191. Next base: position 2,498,809 of record NZ_CP025035.2, on the reverse strand, counting down.
ATGGTCTTGAGCAGGTCTTCCGGGCTGATGTGGCCTACGACCTGGGCCACGGCGCTGCCAGGGGTGGGCAGGTCGATGATGTGGTTCTTCATCTTGCCGATCACGTGCATCTCGCAGGGTTTGCAGTCGAACTTCAGGGTCAGTACTTCATCCCCTTGGACCAGCTGCATCGGCGCCACCTTGGTACGCACCCCGGTCACCCCTTTGGCCTGCTTGGGGCACAGGTTGAAGGAGAAGCGCAGGCAGTGCTTGGTGATCATCACCGGCACTTCACCGTGTTCCTCGTGGGCTTCATAGGCCGCGTCGATCAACTGCACACCATGACGGTGGTAGAAATCCCGGGCTTTCTGATTGTAGACGTTGGCCAGGAACGACAGGTGCGACTCGGGATACACCGGCGGTGGCGAGGTTTCCGGCTTGCGCCGGCCATGGGGGTGCGCCTGTATGCGTTGCTCGGTCAGCGTCTCGATGGCCTGCCGGCGCAGGGCCTTGAGCTGCGAATTGGGAATGAAGAACGCCTGCGGGGCATCCAGTTCGATGCTGTCGGCGTGGTAGAGCGTGGTGCCGAGCTGGCCAAGCAGGTCGTGCAGTTGGTCCAGCGCCTGCTCGGGCTTGTTCGCCGGGCCGAATGGGCCATCCAGGGCGACCTGCACCTGCACGCCTTCCTCGCTGGTCACGTTCAGGGTCAAGCGCTCCTGGCGCAGCACCGCCTGCCAGCGTACACCGATGCGGCGTTCGGCCGACGTACGCTGCAGGGCCTGCTGCCAATTGTGGTCCAGGTTGCGCGAAAGCGGATGGTTTGGCCTTAGCTTGTGCAGCCCGGCAGGCATCTCGTTCGGTTCCACCCGGTAGCGGAAGCGCTTTTGGCCGTCTTCTTCGAATTCGCCGCGTGCCTCGGCAATGTTGGCCCTGAAACCCACCACTTCGCGCTTGACCAGCACATTGAGGCCATCCCCGTTGGTCAACGGCACGTCGGTGACGACATGCAGGTCGCGCTTGCCCACTTTCTCCACCACACCCACTGGCAGGCCGGTGAAGGTAGGGGAGTCGAAAGCACCGATATCGACCTTGCGGTCAGTCACGAAGTAATCGGTGCTGCCGCGGTGGAACGTCTTGTCCGGGTCCGGTACGAAGAAGTGTGCGGTACGACCGCTGGAGGCGCGGGCCAAGGCAGGACGGTCTTCCAGGATGGCGTCGAGCTCCTTGCGGTAATGGGCCGTGATGTTCTTCACGTAGCCCATGTCCTTGTAGCGCCCCTCGATCTTGAACGAGCGCACACCGGCATCGACCAGGTCGCGCAGATTGGCGGTCTGGTTGTTGTCCTTCATCGACAGCAGGTGCTTTTCGAACGCCACCACCCGGCCTTGGTCGTCCTTGAGCGTGTAGGGCAGACGACACGCCTGGGAGCAGTCGCCCCGGTTGGCGCTGCGACCGGTCTGGGCGTGGGAGATGTTGCATTGCCCGGAGAACGCCACGCACAACGCGCCATGGATGAAGAACTCGATGGCGGCGTCGGTTTCGGCTGCGATGGCCCGGATTTGCTGCAGGTTCAGCTCGCGTGCAAGTACCAGCTGAGAAAAGCCAGCCTGGTCGAGAAACTTGGCCCGCTCCAGGGTACGAATGTCGGTCTGGGTACTGGCATGCAGCTCGATGGGCGGAATGTCGAGCTCCATGACCCCCAGGTCCTGCACGATCAGCGCATCGACGCCAGCGTCGTACAGCTGGTGAATCAGCGCGCGCGCCGGCTCCAGCTCGTTGTCGTGCAAGATGGTATTGATGGTGGTGAATACGCGCGCATGGTAGCGATGGGCGAACTCGACCAGCGCGGCGATATCGCCCACCTCGTTGCAGGCATTGTGGCGTGCGCCAAAGCTAGGGCCGCCGATATAGATGGCATCGGCGCCATGCAGGATAGCCTCGCGGGCAATGGCCACGTCGCGGGCAGGGCTGAGCAGTTCCAGGTGATGCTTGGGAAGGGACATGTCGTTATGGTTTCGGCTGTCACGGTATAGCCGGGCATTGTACCGACGATTGTGCTGGGCGACACCCTCAGGCTGCGCTGGCCGGATGGCCGGGGTGGCTGCGCAGCCTATCGCAGCCGGTCCCACGCCCAGGCCGCACGCCCAAGGTTCTGGCCTTGAAAACAGCGGGCGCAGGTCTGGATCATGCCAGTCAGGGCCCACAACGGCCTGCGGTCCTGTTCAGTCAGCCTTTGGCCGCCATTGCCGTCACTTCCACGCGCATGCCCTCGAACGCGAGCGCCGCCACGCCTACGGCGGCGCGCACTGGCCAGGGTTTGGCGAAGAAACGCTGGTACACCTGGTTGAAGGCGGCGCGGTCGGCCATGTCGGTCAGGTAGATGGTCAGGTGCAGCACCCGGTCCATACCGCTGCCGGCTTTCTCCAGAGCATCCTTCAAGGCCTGCAGCGTGCATTCGCTTTGCTCGACGATATCGCCCAACGCCAGGCTACCGTCAGGGTGCACCGGGACCTGAGTGGTTACCAGCATCCCGTTGTATTCGGCGACATCGGAGGAAATGGATTCTGGGTCGCTGTCTGGGGTGTAGACGATATCAGCATGTGCCATGAGGTCTGCCTTGCGCGTTAGAAAAGCCCCAAGCCTACGCGAGCGGCCTGCGCCGGTCGAGAGGCCGGTTTTTTGCAAAGCGCGGCATTCACGGTCAGAATCGCCGCCATTGCAGAGAGGCTTACCGTGAACGAACACACCTTGTCCATGCGCCTGGAGCGTGTGGCCACCCATGTGCCCCAGGGCGCGCGTCTGGCTGATATCGGTTCTGATCATGGCTACTTGCCCGTAGCGTTGATGCTTCGCGAGCGCATCGAGTACGCAGTGGCCGGGGAGGTGGCCAGCCCCCCTTATGCGGCCGCTCAGCGTAACGTGCGCAAGCAGGGGCTCGAGTCGCGCATTGCCGTGCGCCTGGCCGATGGTTTGGCGGCCATCGTCCCTGAGGACCGCATCACGGCCGTGAGCCTGTGCGGCATGGGCGGCGAGACCCTGTGCGAGATTCTCGAAGCGGGCAGAGCTCGTTTGGCGGGTGTCGAGCGCCTGGTACTGCAACCCAATGGCGCCGAACCGCAGGTGCGACAGTGGCTGATGAGCAACGGCTACCGTATCGTCGCTGAAGAGGTGCTGCGCGAGCACCGCTTCGACTACGAAATCATCGTGGCAGAACCCGGTCATGCGGCCTACAGTCCTCAGCAGTTGTATTTCGGCCCCTTGTTGATGCGGGACCATGGCCAGGCATTTCACGTGAAGTGGCAGCGCATGCTCGGGCAAAAAAAGCAGACCCTTGCCAATTTCGCCCAGGCCCGCGTCGCAGTGCCACCTGCCAAGGTCGCCGACTTCGAACAACAGGTGGACTGGATCACCCGCCTGCTGGCCGAACGCCCCCACCTCGAGGACTAGCTTTCATGGACATGTTGCAGGCCATGCGTACCTTCGTCCGGGTGGTGGAGTGCGGCAGCTTCGCCGCGGCGGCCAACGCGCTGGACATCTCCGCCGCGCAGGTCTCGCGCATCGTGGCGGAGCTGGAGAATCAGCTGCAAACCCGATTGCTGCACCGCACCACCCGACGCTTGCGCATGAGCGAGGCGGGGGAGCGTTTTCTCGAGCGCGCACGGCAGATACTGCTATTGACCGACGAGGCAGTGGGGGAGGCACGTGGTGCTCACCTCACGCCCCGTGGCCGGCTGCGTGTGCATTGTCCCCATGGGCTTGGGTTGTTGTTGATGCCATTGGTGGCAGGCTACAACGCGCTTTGTCCCGAAGTGGTCATCGAGCTCACGCTTTCCCAGCGCAACCCCGACCCGCTTGCTGAAGGGCATGATGTGGTCATCACCGTCGACCAGGCATTGCCGGACTCACAGCTGATTGCCGTCCCCTTGGGCGCGATTTTCAGCATTGCCTGTGCCGCGCCCGGTTATCTGCATGAAAAAGGCGTACCTGCACGGCCCGACGACCTGCACCAGCATCGCTGCCTGCGCATGGCCTACCCGCTGTACGAGGGTGACTGGGTGTTCCCGCAGGCAGGTGGCGATTGCGTCATCGCACCCCAGGACAGCTTCATGACCAACGTGGCGGACGCCATGCTGGTCGCCAGCGAGTTGGGCATGGGTATCGGCCTGTTGCCGTTCTACACCGCCAGCCTGGCCATGGAGCAAGGGCGCCTGTGCCGGGTGCTGGCGGACTACCGGCTGCGGGAAAATGCCTTGTATGCGATTTACCCCTCACGGCATTACCTGGACGCCAAGGTCCGAACCTGGATCGACTACCTCAAGGAGCGGCTGCCGCCGATTTTCGCCGCCCACGCCAGGGTGGTCGAAGACCCCCGTTATTGCCGCTGACGGCAGCGGGGCACAAGCCCCGCCGCCCGTCCAAGCCTGGCCAGGAAGGCCGGGCCTTACAGCGCGTAGTGTTTAAGCTCACGTGCGATCAACATCCGCTGGATTTCGCTCGACCCTTCATAGATCTGGGTGATGCGCGCATCGCGGTAATGCCGCTCGACCGGATAATCCTCAAGGTAGCCGTAGCCCCCATGGACCTGTATGGCCATCGAGCACACCCGCTCGGCCATTTCCGAGGCAAACAGCTTGGCCTGTGACGCTTCGGACAGGCAAGGCCTGCCGGCGCTGCGCAGGCGCGCGGCGTGCAGGATGAGCAAGCGCGCCGCATTGATCTGCACCTGCATGTCGGCCAGCAGGTTGGCGATGCTTTGATGTTCGTGGATTGGCTTGCCGAACTGAATACGTTCCCGGGCGTAGCCCAGCGCTGCTTCGAAGGCAGCCCTGGCGATGCCCAGTGCCTGGGCCGCAATGCCGATTCGCCCGCCTTCGAGATTGGACAAGGCGATCGCCAGGCCTTTGCCGCGCTCGCCCAGCAGGTTGGCAGCCGGAATGCGGCATTGCTCGAGCGTCACCGCGCAGGTATCGGAGGCGCGAATACCCATTTTGTGTTCGGTGCGATCGACCTTGAAGCCGGGGTTGTCGGTAGGTACGAGAAACGCCGACAGCCCTTTCTTGCCAAGCTCCGGATCGGTCACGGCGAACACGACGGCCAGCCCGGCGCGACGGGCATTGCTGACGAACTGCTTGCTGCCGTTGATCACCCATTGCCCGTCGACCAGTTCGGCGCGCGTGCGCAGGTTATGGGCTTCGGATCCCGCCTGGGGCTCGGTCAGGCAGAAGCAGCCAATCACCTCGCCACTGGCCAGCCGCGGCAACCAGTGCTGCTGCTGTTCAGGGGTACCGTAGGCCAGCAACGGGCCGCACCCTACCGAGTTGTGGATGCTCATCAAGGCCCCGGTGGAGCCACACCCGACTGAAATCTCTTCGACCGCCAGCGCATAGGTCACGTAGTCGGTATAGCTGCCGCCGAAGTCCTCGGGGACTACCATGCCCAGCAAGCCAAGTTCACCCATGCTGCGCACGACGGCGTCATCGATCCAGCCAGCCTTTTCCCACGCCTGGGCGTGGGGCGCGATCTCGCCGCGGGCGAAGTCGCGGGCCATGTCGCGGATCATGATCTGCTCTTCGCTCAGTTCCACGTCTTGCATCTGCTGCTCCCAGGCTCAAAGGCCTTCGAAGAATTGGTCGATCCGCTGGCGCTCCAGGCCCTGCAAGGTAGGGGGATTCCACCGCGGTTGCTTGTCCTTGTCGATGATCAAGGCGCGTACGCCCTCGATGATGTCGCCGTGCTGGAACCACTGGCGATCCAGGTGCAACTCCATCGCGAAGCAGTCTTCCAGGCTTAACTGTCGACCGCGGCGCAACATCTGTAAGGTCACGGCCATGGCCAGGGGGGATCGGGTTTCCAACAGATCAGCAGTGGCCACGGCCCAGGCATGGCTATCGCCGATGCTGACGGCGCGCAACTGCTCGACAATGGCTGAGATATCGGGCAAGGCGAAGAAATGATCGATCGCTGGACGGAGCGTGGCCAGTGGCGGGCCTTCCAGCGCCTGGGTGCCCAGGCGCGCCAACAGGTTCTGCAAGTCCTTGAGCGGATTGTCACTCCGGGATAACTGGTCCAGCTCCCGATCAAGGGCCTCGATCTTGTCGCTCGTCACATACCAGTTGGCCAGGCCGCAATACAGGGCATCGGCCGCCTGGACTTGTGTACCGGTTACGCCGAGGTAGGTCCCCAGCTCGCCCGGCAGGCGTGACAGGAAGTAGCTGCCCCCTACATCGGGGAAATAGCCGATGCCTACCTCTGGCATGCCCAGGCGGCTGCGCTCGGTGACCACGCGCAGGTCACAGCCCTGGGCCAGGCCCATGCCACCGCCGAGGGTGAAGCCGTCCATGAGCACCAGAATAGGCTTGCGGTAGCGGTGTATCAGCAAGTCCAGGGCATATTCTTCGGCGAAGAAAGCCTCGTGCAGGTTGTCGCCGGCCTTGTAGCTGTCATGCAGCGAGCGGATGTCGCCACCGGCGCAGAAGCCCTTCGGGCCTTCGCCGCGCAGCACGATGGCGCGTACGTTCGGATCGTTGGCCCAGGCGTCCAGGTGCTTGCGCAAGCTGCGCACCATGTTCAGGGTCAGGGCGTTCAACCCGGCGGGGCGGTTGAGGCGCAGGTGGCCAATCTGGTTGCGAACCTCGCTCAGGATGTGTTCGGTAACCGGCGTCTGAATAAGCGCTGTCATTGCGGTCTCCCTGCTTGTTATTGATTTTCCATGTGAAATCTGGAGTTCGCTGGAGGATCGCTGGATCCTGGCATGCGAATTTGCCTCGTACAATCGACAATTGTGCAGGGGCATCGTGCATTTTTGCGCCGGTGCCCGTAGTGCTGTGAGTCAGCGTCGGTTGGAACCAGCCTTGAGGGTTCATAGCCGTTCACTGTAGCTGCGAATCAGGCGCCAAGGGTGAGTTATCGGCGCCACGCTATGGCTATTACAAGTGTTACAAGCGGGGCTTTTGGCTTGAAAGCACCGTGGGAGAGGGTTAGTCTTCGCGGGCTGCTGTCAATCCAGCAGCCGGGTTTGGTCACCCGCAATCATCAAGGCGCATCAGCGCCGCTCAGCGATTCAGTCGGCGTTTTTTTGTGCCCGGCTGTCTCGTGTCATGGCGGCTGTGCGTGGGGCGCCTCCGTGCGCGCCGGTTTCCTTGATTCCCGGTTGACCAACCCGCGTACAGTCGCCACCCATTCGTTTGGTCACGTTGCGTGGCGGCTCCTGATGAATCAAGGAGAACACAATGACAAAAGGGTTACCTGATCCTCCTGCCAGTCTCACAACCGCGCCCACCTCATTCTCTACCTGTGAAAGTAGCCATCCGCCTTTGTTTTCGGTACGTCCGGGCGTCGATCTTGAAGATGCGCTCGTGCACCTGTCCACGCTGTTGCGTGGCGCCTATGCCGCCAATCTGAAGGCCATGGAGTTGGCCAGGGGGACCTGCTTCGACCTGTTGCTGGGTAATGACCATGGGCTGGAGTCGGCCACCGCGGTGGTAGAGGCTTTGTTGAATGGGTTGGAGGCTCAGCGGCGGATACCTGACCGCTAGTTGACGACGGCGGGGTGCCTCTAGCGAGTGGCGGAGTCAATTGCCTCGCTCCGCCCTTGGTAGTTAGCGAACTCCCAGGGTGAAAGCGGTCATGGTCGATATAAGGAGCAGCCTGGCGCCACCGCAGAGGTTGCCAGCCTTGCATGGGCTTACTTGACCAAACCCGCAAGAGGACAATGCAACACCAACTTCGCCCCGCCTAACCGACTTTCACCAATCTCCAACCCAAACCCATGCAAGTCCACGATCGCCGCCACGATGGACAAACCCAGGCCGAAACCCGCATGCCGATGCCCCTCGTCACTGCGATAGAACCGCTTGAGCACCGCCGTACGCTCCTGTTCCGCAATGCCAGGTCCTGTGTCCTCCACAGCCAGGTGCACGCCAGTGTCATCTTGGGAAGCTGTGATCTGCACCTGCCCACCTTCGGGCGTAAACTTGATGGCGTTGCCCACCAGGTTGGCCAGTGCCTCGAACAACAATTCGCGGTCGCCATGCAGCGGCGCCAGTTGCCCTGGTTGGTGCAAGGTCAACTGGATGCCACCATCCTCCGCCAGTGGCAGGTAGAAATCGTGCAGTTCCACCAACAGGTCATGTGGGTCCAGCTGCGTGAACCCTGCGCGGCGCTGGCGATCTTCCAGCTCGCTGATCCGCAACAGCCCGCGAAAGCGTGCCATCAGCGTATCGGTTTCACCAATGGCTTGATCCAGCGCCTCGGCCTGGGCGGTATCGGCATTACTTTGCTGGCGTATGCGGTACAGCTGCGCGCGCAGCCGCGTGAGCGGCGTGCGCAGGTCGTGGGCGATGTTGTCGCACACACCTTTTACCTCATGCATCAGGCGCTCGATGCGGTCGAGCATGGCGTTTACGATGTCTGCCAGCATGTCCAACTCATCGCGCCGTGCCGACAGCGGCAAGCGATGGGTAAGGTCGCCCGCCACGATCAGCTCGGCCTGAGCCTGTACCGCGCGGATGCGCTTGAGTGGCCGGCGCCTGAGCAGGTACCAACCTGCAAACCCCGGGATCAGCGTCAACGAAATGCCCCATAGCAAGGCGTCGAGGATGATACGCGTGACAACGAACAACGAGCCGTTGTCCCGGAACAACACCAACCAACGGCCATCCTGCACCTTGATCGCCACCGCATCGCAGCTATGGCGCGGCATGTTCGGGTCGTCTGCATTCAGGCAGCGCTTGAGCTCGTGGATCTTGCCGTCCAGCGCCAGCCCAGGGGGAAGGGCACGTACGCTGCCGCCCAGCGGGTTGAGTTGCGCGTCGAACAGGCCATAGGCATCGAAGCTGCGTTCTTCGAAGGCTTGGCTCGCGATCAGGGCGTCGTCCAGTTGCTTGCCGCTCATGTGCGCGAACAGGTGTTGGCGCTGCAGCATCGAATGACGGGTGAGTTTGTTCAGGTAGCTGGAAACCTCGAAGTACAGCACCCCCATGAGGATGCTGCTCCAGGCCACGAACAGGAAGCTGTAGAGCGCCAGCAGCCGGCTCGTGGAAGAACTCCAGCCCTTAGACGGGTTCAGCAATGGCATAACCGGAGCCCCGTACGGTACGGATCAGCGGCGACTGGCCAGGCAGGTCGATCTTCTTGCGCAGGCGGCCGATGTGCACGTCAATGAGGTTGGTGCCTGGATCGAAGTGATACCCCCAGACCTCCTCGAAGATCATCATCCGGGTAATCACTTGACCGCTGTGCCGCATCAGGTATTCCAGCAGTTTGTACTCGGTGGGGAGCAAATTGAGCGTGTGCTCGCCGCGTCGGGCTTCATGGGTGATGAGGTCCAGCTCCAGGTCGGCCACCTGCAGGCGAGTCTGCGTCATGGGCACACTGTTACGGCGTAGCAAGACTTCGACGCGCGCTGCCATCTCGTCCGAGGCGAAGGGTTTGGTCAGGTAGTCGTCGCCGCCTGCACGCAGGCCTCGGACCCGTTCATCCACGTCTGACAGCGCACTGATCATCAGGATCGGCGTGGCGATCTTGAGATTGCGTAAAGTAGTAACAATGGTCAGCCCGTCCACCTCCGGCAGCATGCGATCAAGGGTAATCAGGTCATAGCCGCCGGCGATAGCCTTGGCCAGGCCCTCGCGACCATTGTCGGCCCAGTCAACGTCCAAGCCATGGCTGTTGAGTTCAGCGACGATTTCCTGACCGGTGACGGCGTCGTCTTCGATGGTGAGTACGCGAGGCATGCGGGATCCCGAACATCCAGATGAAAGCCTGATTGTGCCAAAGAACGACCAGCAAGCGATTTAAGAATAATTCATCTGGCGCCTGTTGCATGGCCTTGCTTGTTTATCGGCTTGCGCAGCACATGGGCAAGCAAGTGCGACTCGGCTGTGAGAGGATAGGCCGCATCACAGCCAGGACCCGAACACAGCCTGATGAAGACACCCAAGAGAATCGAACCCCTGATCGAAGATGGCCTGGTCGACGAGGTACTGAGGCCGTTGATGAGTGGCAAGGAGGCCGCCGTGTACGTGGTGCGCTGTGGCAACCAGGTGCGCTGCGCCAAAGTGTACAAGGAAGCCAACAAGCGCAGTTTCCGTCAGGCGGCCGAGTATCAGGAAGGGCGCAAGGTGCGTAACAGCCGTCAGGCCCGGGCCATGGCCAAGGGCAGCAAGTACGGGCGCAAGGAAGCCGAGGATGCCTGGCAGAACGCCGAGGTGGCCGCGTTGTTCCGGCTGGCTGGGGCAGGCGTCAGGGTACCCAAGCCCTACGACTTCCAGGATGGCGTGCTGCTCATGGAGCTGGTAACCGATGCCGATGGCAATGCTGCGCCCCGGCTGAACGATGTTCACCTCGAGGCGGACCAGGCGCGGGATTATCACGGGTTCGTGATCAGCCAGATCGTACTGATGCTCTGCTCAGGGCTCGTCCATGGCGACCTCTCGGAGTTCAACGTACTCCTGGGTCCGGACGGGCCGGTGATCATCGACTTGCCCCAGGCAGTGGACGCTGCGGCCAACAACCATGCGTTCAGCATGCTGCAGCGCGATGTGTCGAACATGGCGCATTATTTTGGACGCTTTGCCCCTGAGCTGAAAGCCACCCGTTACGCGCAGGAAATGTGGGCCCTCTACGAAGCCGGCGAATTGCGCCCCGACAGCCCACTCACAGGGTTGTTCGCTGAAGATGAGCAGGCAGCGGACGTGGCCGGCGTCATGCGCGAGATCGACGCCGCCCGGCTGGACGATGCCCGCCGCCGCGAAGCGCGAGCCGAGGCCGAGCAAGGGCAACCGCAGGCTGAAGAGCCGACCCCGCCCTGGCTGCGCTGACACAGCCAACCTACCGGTGCGCCCACCCCATACATCAGGCCGCGCCGGCCAGGTTTCGGCCTGCGCGACGGTCATTGCCTTTGACGCAAGACAATATCTCGTCATTTGGCCTTTCCAGTGTCGCGGCTCGGGCTTAAGGTATACGCCGTTCATCTTTCTGGAGCTGTCATGTCCACTCTTTTTCCGTCCGTCCGTCCCCGCCGTCTGCGCAAGAGCCAAGCGCTGCGCAGCGTCTTTCAGGAGACCGAGTTCCGCCTCGATGATCTGATCCTGCCGATCTTCGTGGAGGAGGGTATCGATGACTTCGTGCCGATCAAGAGCATGCCTGGCGTCAATCGCATTCCCGAGAAGCTGTTGGCGCAGGAAATCGAGCGGTACGCCCGTGCCGGCATCCGTTCGGTGATGACTTTTGGGGTCTCCCACCACCTGGACGCCGTGGGCAGCGACACCTGGAATGAAAACGGCCTGGTCGCGCGCATGTCGCGGATCTGCAAGGATGCAGTGCCGGAAATGGTCGTGATGTCCGACACCTGCTTCTGCGAATACACCAGCCACGGCCACTGCGGCGTGCTGCATGACCACGGCGTGGACAACGACGCCACCTTGGCCAACCTCGGCAAGCAGGCCGTGATCGCCGCAGCGGCAGGTGCGGATTTCATCGCGCCTTCGGCGGCCATGGACGGGCAGGTTCAGGCGATACGCAGCGCGTTGGACGGCGCGGGCTTCCATGACACGGCGATCATGGCCTATTCCACCAAGTTCGCCTCTTCGTTGTATGGGCCTTTCCGCGAAGCGGGCGGTACGGCGCTCAAGGGCGACCGCAAGAGCTACCAGATGAACCCCATGAACCGCCGCGAGGCGGTGCGCGAATCACTGCTCGATGAGCAGGAAGGCGCCGACGTGCTCATGGTCAAGCCGGCCGGTGCCTATCTGGACGTGATTGCCGACATTCGTAACGCCTCTCGCCTGCCATTGGCGGCCTACCAGGTCAGCGGCGAGTACGCCATGATCAAGTTCGGTGGACTGGCTGGCGCCATCGATGAGGGCCGCGTCATGCGCGAGAGCATCGGGGCGATCAAGCGTGCGGGCGCCGACTTGATCCTGACCTACTTCGCCATGGACCTGGCGCTGGAAGGTATTTGAAAACGCGGTCGCTGGGGCTGCGCAGCCGCCCCAGCAACCCAGCGCCTCAAGGCTCGCATCCCACCTTGTGCCTGCTTTCACAAAAAAACGCTAAGCGCTGAATTATTTAGTGTCCCTTTGTATCTGATCCCTTAGAGCAGTCACCGTCAGGGATAAATAAATGAAATCTCGCAAGAAAAGGGTTCAGCCGATTGGCCTGAAGGACATCACCATCGTCGACGACGCCAAGATGCGCAAGGCCATTACCGCCGCTGCGCTGGGCAACGCGATGGAGTGGTTCGACTTCGGCGTCTATGGCTTCGTCGCCTATGCCCTGGGCAAAGTGTTCTTCCCCAATGCCGACCCCAGCGTTCAAATGATTGCCGCGCTGGCCACCTTCTCCGTGCCGTTCCTGATCCGACCACTGGGTGGGTTGTTCTTCGGCGCGCTCGGCGACCGCTTCGGGCGACAGAAGATTCTCGCCGCCACCATCGTCATCATGTCCTTGAGCACATTCGCCATTGGCCTGATACCGTCCTATGACAGTATCGGCATATGGGCACCGATCCTGCTGTTGCTGGCCAAGATGGCCCAGGGCTTCTCGGTAGGCGGTGAGTACACCGGCGCGTCGATCTTCGTGGCCGAGTATGCACCTGATCGCAAGCGTGGTTTCCTGGGCAGCTGGTTGGACTTTGGCTCGATCGCCGGCTTCGTCCTGGGCGCCGGCGTGGTGGTGATGATCTCCACCGTGATGGGTGAAGAGAAATTCCTTGAATGGGGCTGGCGCCTGCCGTTCTTCCTGGCTTTGCCGCTGGGTATGATTGGCCTGTACTTGCGTCACGCGCTGGAGGAGACCCCAGCCTTCCAGCAGCATGTCGACAAACTGGAGCAAGGCGACCGTGAAGGCCTGGCTTCCGGGCCGAAGGTGTCGTTCAAGGAAGTGGCGACCAAGCACTGGCGTAGCCTGATCACCTGCATCGGCGTGGTGATCGCGACCAACGTCACGTACTACATGCTGCTCACCTACATGCCCAGCTACCTGTCCCACAACCTGCATTACAGCGAAGATCATGGTGTACTGATCATCATCGCGATCATGGTGGGCATGCTGTTCGTGCAGCCGATAATCGGTCTTCTGAGCGACAAGTTCGGCCGTCGACCCTTCATCATCCTGGGCAGCGTCGGCCTTTTTGCGGCGGCAATTCCTGCCTTCATGCTGATCAACAGCGGTGTGCTGGGCTTCATCTTCGCCGGCTTGCTGCTGATGGCCGTGCTGCTGAACTTCTTCATTGGCGTGATGGCATCGACCCTGCCAGCGATGTTCCCAACGCATATCCGCTACAGCGCCTTGGCCAGTGCCTTCAACATTTCGGTGCTGATTGCAGGCCTTACCCCGACTCTGGCCGCCTGGCTGGTGGAAAGCTCCGGCAACCTGTACATGCCCGCCTACTACCTGATGGTGATTGCCGTGATTGGTTTCATCACTGGGGTGACCATGAAAGAAACGGCCAACAAGCCGTTGCGTGGCGCGGCGCCAGCAGCGTCTGACATCGACGAGGCTCGCGAGCTGCTTCAGGAGCACCACGACAATATCGAGCAGAAGATCGAAGACATCGATACCCAGATCGCTGAACTGGAAGCCAAGCGCAAGCTGCTGGTACAGCAGCATCCACGTATCGATTGATCAGCGGGGCATGTAGCCTCGCTGCCAGGCACGAGGGATGAACAGCGACACCAGGGTCAGCAGGCAGGTCAGCACGCAACTGCCGACCATAGCCTGCAGCCCTAGGTGTTTCTGCAACCAAGCGCCACATGCTGCTCCCAGCAGCATGCCCAGCCAAGGCACCAGTTGCACCCGCCAGCCAGGGCGGCGAGCGCCCAGCATCCAGTGGCCCAGGCCACGGCCAAATCGCGAAAGGGCACCGGTAACATAGGTCAGGCCAATCGGCAGACCGTTGACCTGCTCAACCACGGCATTGATCATCCCCATCGCCAGTGTGGCGGCCAACAAGGGTATTGAGGTGTCCGGCGCTGGCACCATCCCCGCAAACCCAAGCAGCACCGCTACCACCAGCAGTACGGGCCAGGCACGGCGCCGGCACTTGTGCGCCAGCACCACACCCAAGGTATTGCCAGCCACGAAGCCCAGCAGCGCGCCTGCCAGGCGCAGGATCATCGGGCCATCGACTTCGTTGATGGCGACGGCAAGGCGCGTGGTGTTGCCGCTCATGAACGAGACGAAATCGCCCAAGGCCAACAAACCGATGGCATCGGTCATCCCTGCCAGTACCGACAGGCCGGCCACCAGACCCAGCCCTACGCGGCCTCGTAACCGGTGCACACGATGGCGCCTGGAAGTAGGTGTGGCTGCGGCGGCAGGTAGCATGTGCAGTCCTCGGGTCTACCGTTGCTCGCGGGCCAGGGTATTGCGAATGGTGCGCTCCACGACATCGACCAGCACCATGGTGTGGTGGTCGACTTCGATATTGAGCAAGTCGCCTTCCTGATAACGGGTAAACGTGGTCTGGCGCAGGGTTTCTGGAATGAGGTTGACAGTGACCACGTTGTCCTCGATGTCGGCGACGGTGAGGCTGCAGCCATTGACGCCAATGAAGCCGCGGGCAAAGACGTACTTGGCCCATTCAGGCGGCATGCGGAACTTGATGTATGCACCGGTGGCAGCGATGGAGATGTCTACGATGTCTGCAGTGGTGGCGATGTGGCCAGCCATGAGGTGGCCGCCCACCTCTGCGTTCATTTTCGCCGAACGCTCGATGTTCACTCCTTGGCCGGCCTGCAAGCAACGCAGGTTAGTGCGCTCCAGCGTTGCCGTCATGGCGTCGAAGCGAACGCGTGTGCCTTCGATATCGGTGACCGACAGGCAGGTCCCTTCAACGCTGACACTGGCACCGATCTTCAGATCGTCGAGCAGTGCCGGGGTGAGGTCGATGGTGAACTGGTTGTGGCCAGGGTGACGGGCTACATCAAGCAGAGGGCGGACGGCCTGGACGATGCCGGTGTACATTGCGTTGCTCCTGGGCACGGGTAAGTTGACTTGCGCAAACTATGCCCAGGCGCCCGCAAATGCAAGTCACCGCACCTCAGACGTGACCACTGCTGTTGACGATGCGCAGGCACAACGCCTCATAGGGGTCCAGATTAACCATCAAGCGTCCGTCCTCGGTCAAATCGCCCTCGACCGTTTCGTTGATCATGTCCACCACAGGGCCTGGCGTGAAACCGGTCAGTTGCAGCTCCTCACTGATTTCGTCCTGGCTGAAGTTCAGGGCGGTTATCTGGATACCGCGCCCTGCAGGCAGTTCATGCACCATCACCAGCAGGCCAGGCGAGGTCACGTCGGGCACCAGCAGTTGTCGGCTAGTGGCGATGCCATATGCCTGGCGAACCGCGAGCAGCTTTTTGACCTTGCTGGCGAACGAGTCACTGCGCTCGAGTTGTTGATCAAGGCTGCCGTACAAGGCACGGGCACGCGGCATACCGCGCACTGAGGCCTGGGCCTCTGGGTCCAGACCTGCCAGATCATAACCGCCGCGGTGGATCCAACGTGTGTCGCCGTCGGTCATCCGCTCCGCCACCGCTTCGGCAGGCAAGGGCAGGGCACCCACCAGGTCCCAACCGGAGATGGCCACCACACCAGGCTGCATGGCGTTGTACATCACCAGCAGCAGATGCAGCTTCTGAATCGATTCGACTTGCTCGGGGGTGATGTCATCAAGCTCCCGGATTCCCAAGGCAGCGGTGATCAAGCTGGCCGTGGTGCAAGAGATGCCATTGGTGACGAACCGCAGGTTGTAAGGTGCATGCTCACCGGACAGGCGCTCGTAGATCTCCTCCCGGATATGCTCGCGCAAAATGCTGCCTGGCAAGGTCTGGCCCTTGTACAGGTACATGTCATGCGCATGCAGTGTCCAGAAATGCACCAGCTCGACCGTCAACTCATCATGGTTTTGCAACGCATGAATCAGCGAGGCTGGGTCGATGCCGAAGGCGTGCATTTCCTTGAACATCAAGCGCAGGAATTCGGTATCGCCGGTCAGCAGCGCGTGCTGATAGGCCGGTCGGGTAATGAAGTCGTAGGACAGGTCGGCCCCGCCGCTGGACATCTGGGCGATGTCATCGAGGGTGAGGTTCAGCTCCTGGAAGCTGAACCCTCCTGCCTTGCGGATCATGCCACCGATCAACTGGTTACCGACCAGCGACAAGGGGTGGCTTTCCGACCAGGCGGTGCCGCTGGCGCGGGTTTCGACACCCAGGAAACCATTGGCATCCAGGCGCAAACCACGTGCGCCCAGGCAGTCCAGGGCATGCAGGGCATCGCCTATGATCATCTGCTGCGCCGTGAAGGTCGGGTCGAGCCAGTTCAGGGAGGGTTGGCCGTCCTTGAAATAATGCAAGTAAACCCACCGGCGGGTCTTGCCATCCACGCCCGTGATTGGCGCCGTGGCACTCCAGTCGGTCTCCTTGACGCCCGGCTCGAAGAAGATCACCCGTTGCAACTGACCGACGATGTAGTGGCGTGCCTTGAGCTCGTCGCACTGAGCGGGGAGCAGGTTGACCGAATCGCGGCCCTCGGGCACGTCAGGAAGCAGCCCCCAATCCTCTTCACGGATCTCGACCATGTGGTAGAGGCCTGGGTAGGGCGCCAGCCCCAGCTCGGCCAGGCGGAAATCGGCGCCTTTGCCGGTGTGCGACGGGATCAGGTCATCGATGGTGACGGCATTATGGGCGGCGGCCATGCGGCTCATCTGCACCAATTCCTGCTCGGTACCGTAGAGCGGGTCGATGTCGAAGCTGATCCGGTCGAAGTTGCCGTCCACGCTCGGCGTAAGCTCGCGCCCGCTGATACCGCCGGAACGCTTGATTGGCCCGGTGTGGACACCTTGAATACCAATTTCTGACAGGCGCTTCCATAGCGCTTCATGGGCCAAAGCGCCCAGCACCGAGCAACCGTCGGGCGCGATGATCGCATCGGGGTAGACCGTCAGCCAGACCGAAGCGATTTCTGTAGCACGGCGCGGCTGGGCCAGGGCGTAGGGCTGTTGCCACAGTCGCGCTTGCCCGGAGTACAGGCTGGCCCGCTCCTGGGATGCCTTTAGCATGGAGCGTTCTTCAAGCCACTTGACGTATGACGGGTCGGGTTGGGTCATCTCGCGTCCTCTTTGCGTGTCGGCACCGGCTCAGGTTATGACGGCAGGGCACGCTGAACGTTCGGCTCAACACGTAGTGCTGTTCACTTAAGATCGTTGGGGCCGTTTCACGGCCCATCGCGGCACAAGGCCGCTCCCACCCTGACTGCGTGACGCTTGAGTTAGAGGGCTCACAGGACAGTGTGGGAGCGGCCTTGTGCCGCGATGGGCCGCGCAGCGGCCCTAAGTGAACAGCATTAGGGCTCAACACGGGGTTTGTGGCAGGCGCGCTTTTCAGGCTCCGGCAGTCAACTGTTCCGCGAGGCCTTGTTGATCTGCTTGCCAGCCTGGGCTGCTACTTCCACGGCCTGGCCGTCCCGCTGCTTGCCTTGGCGTGCCAGGCCCTCGAGTTGAGGGATAAGCATCCCTTCTGGCAAGTGGCGCCAGAAGCGGCCAGGCATGTGCAGGCGCAGGGCATTGGGGTTCAGGCGGGCGGGGTTGAAGGTGTGGCGGTAGTAGGTTCGCCACAATTCGGCGCCAGGGTCTTCTGCGTGCTGCGCCCATTGCCGCCAGAGCTCCGGGCATTGCCGTTGATAGTTGAAGCGGCGGCCGTCATAGCGGATGCCATCGCGTGGCGTTGCGATCAGCCACCGCAGCCGCCCCAGCCTGTCGGCAAAATGCGGGCTGGCGCTTTGCAGAATGTCATGAGCAGGCTCGTGAAAAGCGACCAGGTCCAATTGCAAGTGCTCGACCAACGCTTCAGGCAGCGGCACGAACCGCAAAAACGCATGCAGGTGATGGGCTTCGCGGCTGACTTGCTTGATGCGTCGATGCAGCTCGCTGCCCAGCCGATCACCGGCCAGCATCGCCGTGCGGTCGCCGTGAGCAACCCGCCACAGCACTTCGTACAACAGATTCCACCGCTGCTCGCCGTGATAGCGTGCCGCTTCCTCCAGTTGACCGAGCAAGGCCGCCGGCACCTTCGCCCGAAACGGGCCCGTACCGGCCGGCAGCGTGGTGGTGTCGGCCAGCATGTCGGTCATGGGCCCTTGGGACCAGGTGACTTGTGACGGATCGACGCCATGGCTCAGCAAGGCTCTGGCCTGATCCCGCCAGACGCCGAACAGGTCGTCGCAATCGAGCGCTATCACCCCCAAAGCCCCATTTGGACCGGTGCCTGTGGTTCACGCAGGCGGGCACGCAGCAGGCTGCTGCGAAGGTCGGCCTGGGCAGGGCGATAATCACTGGTGACGATAAAGGGCCGGGCCTTGTCGAGCACGCAACGCAGCTGGATCAGGTCGTCATAGCGGATACGCCGCTCACGGCGCAAGGCGACCAGGCGCTGCACGCTGCGCAGGCCTATGCCTGGAATACGAGCGAGCAGCGCGGGCTCTGCGCGGTTCACATCCAGCGGGAACACTTCGCGATTGGCCAGCGCCCATGCCAGCTTAGGGTCGATATCCAGCGCCAGGTTGCCGGTTTGTCCCAGAAGCTCGCCGGCCTTGTATCCGTACCCGCGCAAGAGAAAATCGGCTTGGTACAGGCGGTGTTCACGCAGCAGAGGCGGGGCAGCCAGTGGCACGCTGCCAGGGCTGTCGGGGATGGGGCTGAAGGCTGAGTAGTAGACACGTTTGAGGCCGAACCCTTGGTACAGCGATTCGGCATTGCGCAGCAGTGTGCTGTCGTCAGTACTGTCAGCCCCGACGATGACCTGGGTACTTTGACCGGCAGGGGTGAAGCGCGGGGCGCGAGGCTCGTTGGCTACCGCTTGCTGCCCTTGATGAATCACGCCCATGGCTTGACGGATGGTCGATGCTTGCTTTTCCGGTGCCAGGCGCTTGAGGCTGTCGTCGGTAGGCAGTTCGATGTTGACGCTCAAGCGATCGGCCAGACGGCCTGCTTCTTCGATCAACAGCGGATCGGCGTCCGGAATGGTCTTGAGATGGATATAGCCACGGAAGTTATGTTCTTCGCGCAGCAACCGCGCGACCCTGATCAGCTGCTCCATGGTGTAGTCAGCCGAGCGGATGATGCCCGAGCTCAAAAACAGGCCACTGATGCAGTTGCGCCGGTAGAAGTCCAGCGTCAGACGCACCACTTCTTCAGGGCTGAACCGTGCGCGGGGCACATTGCTCGAGCGTCGGTTGACGCAGTACTGGCAGTCGTACAGGCAAAAGTTGGTAAGCAGAATCTTCAGCAGAGACACGCAGCGACCATCTGGGGTGTAGCTGTGGCAAATGCCCATGCCGTTGGTAGCGCCCAAACCGTTGCCGCCACGCGAGCTGCGCTTTGGCGCACCACTGCTGGCGCAAGATGCATCGTACTTGGCGGCATCGGCAAGAATGCCCAGTTTGGCGATCAGTTGCATGACTCTTACCTGTCGTACTGAATATTCATACAGTATTGAGGGCTAAGGTCAATTGCAAGTGCTGAACGCCGCCTGGCGAGATATCCGAGCAGATTCCTAGGTTATCCGATGAGTGGTTGATGGCGCGGGCAACTACTGGGTTTCAGCGATTGTGAAAGACATGGTGGGGTTGGTCGATAAAAGAAGAGGGCGCCTCGAAGGCGCCCTCTTGGGTGAATCAGGCTTCAGCGTCCCACGGACGGTCGCCTTTTTCGTCCTTCACACGGGTTGGCAGGCCCATCACGTCCAGCGCCTTGAGGAACGGCTCGGCAGGCAGTTCCTCGACGTTGACCATGCGCTTGGCATCCCACTCGCCGCGAGCCACCAGTAAGGCAGCGGCTACCGGTGGTACGCCAGCGGTGTAGGAAATGCCCTGGCTGTCCGTTTCGGCGTACGCCTCTTCGTGATCGGCCACGTTGTAGATGAACACTTCACGCGGTTGCCCGTCCTTGGTGCCCTTGACCAGGTCACCGATGCAGGTCTTGCCGGTGTAGCCAGGCGCCAGGGACGCTGGATCAGGCAGCACGGCCTTGACCACTTTCAGCGGTACCACTTCCAGGCCTTCTGCGGTCTTGACCGGCTGCTCGCTGAGCAGGCCCAGGTTTTTCAGGACCGTGAACACATTGATGTAGTGCTCGCCGAAACTCATCCAGAACCGGACGTTGGGTACGTCCAGGTTCTTGGAGATGGAGTGCACTTCATCGTGCCCGGTGAGGTACAGGTTTTGCGAACCCACCACGGGCAGGTCATCGGTACGCTTGACTTCGAACATGGTGTTGCTGGTCCACTGGCTGTTCTGCCAGCTCCACACCTGCCCGGTGAACTCGCGGAAATTGATTTCCGGGTCGAAGTTGGTGGCAAAGTACTTGCCATGCGAGCCCGCATTGACGTCGAGGATGTCGATCGAATCAATGCGGTCGAAATACTGCTGCTGCGCAAGCTTTGCGTAGCTGTTGACCACACCCGGGTCGAAACCGACACCGAGAATGGCCGTGATGTTCTTGGCCTGGCACTCTTCGAGGTGTTTCCACTCGTAGTTTCCGTACCATGGCGGGGTTTCACAGATCTTGCCCGGCTCTTCGTGGATGGCAGTATCCAGGTAGGCAGCGCCGGTATCGATGCATGCACGCAGCACGGACATGTTCAGGAATGCAGAGCCGACATTGATCACGATTTGCGATTCGGTTTCGCGGATCAATGCCTTGGTCGCCTCGACGTCGAGGGCATTGAGCGAAAAGGCCTGGATGTCGGCGGGTACCTTGAGGCTACCCTTGGCCTTGACGCTGTCGATGATGGCCTGGCATTTGGAGATGTTCCGTGACGCGATGGCAATACGACCCAGTTCGTCGTTATGCTGCGCGCACTTGTGGGCCACCACCTTGGCGACACCTCCTGCACCAATGATAAGAACGTTCTTCTTCAATTTACCTGTTGCTCCTTACAGACGAGGCCTGTCTTACGACAGGCTGGAAACGTAGTCTTCGAAACCGAACTCGCGCACCACCTCGACGCTGCCGTCGAGTTGCTTGACCACGATGGATGGCATCTTCAAACCGTTGAACCAGTTTTTCTTGACCATGGTGTAACCCGCAGCATCCACGAAGGACAGGCGGTCGCCGATCGCCAGTGGGCGTTCGAACTGGTATTCACCGAAAATATCGCCAGCCAGGCACGATTTGCCGCATACCATGTAGGTGTGCTCACCGTCGTTGGGCGCCATCTTGGCATTGAGGCGGTAGATCAGCAGGTCGAGCATGTGCGCTTCGATCGAGCTGTCGACCACGGCCAGGTGCTTACCGTTGTACAGCGTGTCCAGCACAGTCACTTCCAGCGAAGCGCTCTGGGTGATCGCGGCTTCACCTGGCTCCAGGTAAACCTGTACGCCATAGGTTTGCGAGAAGGCCTTCAGACGCGCGCAGAAATCGTCCAGCGCATAGCCTTCGCCGGTGAAATGGATGCCGCCGCCCAGGCTTACCCATTTCACTTTGTGCAGCAGGTGGCCGAAACGTTCCTCGATGCGGGTCAGCATCTGGTCGAACAAGGCGAAGTCGCCGTTCTCGCAGTTGTTGTGGAACATGAACCCCGATACCTGGTCGATCACGGTTTCGATCTTGGTAGGGTCCCATTCCCCTAGGCGGCTGAACGGGCGTGCCGGGTCGGCCAGCTGATAGTCCGAGCTGCTGACTTGGGGGTTGACGCGCAGACCCCGGACCTTGCCTTCGGACTGCTCGGCGAAACGTTGCAGCTGGCCGATGGAGTTGAAGATGATCTTGTCGCAGTTCTCGAGCATCTCCTGGACCTCGTCGTCGGCCCACGCCACGCTGTAGGCGTGGGTTTCACCGGCGAACTTCTGGCGGCCGAGCTTGAGCTCGTACAGCGAAGACGACGTGGTGCCGTCCATGTACTGCTGCATCAGGTCGAATACCGACCAGGTGGCGAAGCACTTGAGCGCCAGCAGCGCTTTGGCACTCGAGTGTTCGCGCACATAGGCGATCTTCTGCATGTTGCTCAGCAGCTTGGTCTTGTCGATGAGGTAGTACGGCGTATTGATCATTTAGAGGCCCTCGGCAAGGCCGGCCAAAAAAAGGACACGCATTGTGCCTTCACTCGCCGCAGATCGAAAGGGTGCAATTGCATTTCGTCCGGGCATCGTTGCCGTGACTGAATCTTTTTGTGTTCGGCGTGCTCAGTAGAACAACGACAGATGACACTCTCAATCCTCCCGCGCAGGTTCAAGGAGAAATCGATGAGCAATACATTCAAGAAAGGTGACAAGGTGCACTGGAATTCCGAGGCCGGGGTCATACACGGCACCGTAGAAAAAGTGCATACCCAGGACGTCGAGTTCATGGGGCGTCAGCGCCATTGCTCAAAAGAGGAGCCACAGTACGAGGTCAAGAGCGACAAGACCGGGCACATGGCCATGCACAAGGAGCAGGCATTGAAGAAGGGCTGAGAACACAGGTTATTGCGTTGGTGCTCAGTTGCCCGTGTGTATCACGGGCTTTTTTATGAGCCGTGTCTATACGTGCAGAGTGCAGCGGGGTTATGCAAGGAGCGGTTCATGACCGCTCCCGGCAGGCTGGTTCATGCCTCGAGCGCTGCACGCCATGCCTGGATCTGCGCCAAGGTAGCCGTGGCGCCCCCGCACACGACCACCAGTACATTGCGGTAGCTTGCCTGCGCGCTGGCCTCATACCCTACCGCCAAGGCGGCGCCGCAGGCGGGCTCGACCAGCAGGCGGTGATCCAGCAAAAAGCGCTCGCACGCCTCCAGGGCCTGTCGGTCACTGACCAGCAGGCTTTGCACGGGGTGTTGCTGGGTACAGCGAAACGCGTGCTCGGCTACCTGTTTCGCGCCCAGGGTGGTGGCAATCGTATCCAACCGCTCCAAGGTCACCAATTCGCCGGCTTCGATGGCGGCATGCAGGGAGGCTGCGCCATGGGTTTCCACGGCCAGGATCGGCACATCGGCCCAGCCATTACGTTGTAGCCCCTGCACGACGCCGCTCAGCAAACCCCCGCCGCCCACCGAAAGCACAACCGCATCGGGCTTGATGCCGGCTTCGGCCACCTCATCGACCAGGCTGGCATGGCCTTCCCACAGCAAAGGGTCGTCGAACGGGTGAATGAACGCGGCATCGTCACCCATCAGGCTCAGCGCCAACGCATTGGCCTCCTGCCAGGACTGCCCGTGGACGATGACCTCAGCGTGCTCAAGACGCAGCAATTCCTGGGCACGCACGGTGGTGGTCTCGGGCACGACCACGGTCACGGGAACGCCGAGCTTGCGCCCGACATAGGCGACGGCAAGCCCGGCATTGCCGCCTGACGAAGACACGAACCGTTTCGCGCCGCGGGCATGGTGGAACTCACAGGCGTGGGCGACGCCGCGCAGCTTGAAGGAGCCGCAGGGCTGCAATGCCTCGAGCTTGAGCCAGACAGTGCAATCGGCAGCCAGCGACAGTGGGCGCGATTCGATAAGGGGGGTACGGATGTGCAAGGTCACTGGGAGGCTCCGCGCAAATGTTCGAGGTAGTTGTAGACGGTATAGCGGGTCACGCCGAGGGCGTTGGCCGCTTTCTCGACGCCGCCCTTGACGATGAACAGCCCGCGTTCCTGCATCACGCGGACCGCTTCGATCTTGGCTTGCCGGGTCATGCGGCCTTGGCCGGTGTCATGCAGCGCCGCCTGGATGATCTCGCTCATTAGCGCTTCCATGTCGGCGGGCTCTGCCGCTGCGGGCGAGCTGCCCATGGGCGCGAAGCTTTGTAGAAAGCCCATGGCAGCGTCCAGGCCAGTGACATCGGTGTTGACGCAAAGGCTGGCGAAGGGGTGGCCAGCGCTGTCGCGAAATATCGCGGTAGCGCTGCGCAGCGTGCGGCCCTTGATGGCGGTCGGATAGTCGGGCAGCACAACGGGCCCACAGCCTTGCTGATCGGCCGCGGCCTTCATCAAGGCTTGCAGGCCCTGATCCTGCTCCGGCACAGCCAGGATAGGACTGCCCACCTGCCGGCCAGAAAGGTGCCCATTGACGATGGCCACGACGGACCGCTCGGGCTGGTCCAGGTCGTGAAGCAGAATTTCGGTGTTGTGGGTGACGACACTGCCCAAGGCCTCGATAGAGGCTTTGAGCACGCTCAAGGTCAAGCGGCGTTCATCTTCGGGCAACAGGGCCATACGAACTCTTCAAATCAACATTTTGTGCATATTTACACATAATGTTGATTTATGCGAGTTGCCTGGCGCTCACCTGTGCTTTCAGCCCAAGGCTGGGGTGCGTGGCGGAATGATCCGTCGTGAACCCGTGGCTTCGAACGCTGCGGCATAGCTCAACAGCGCATTGTCACTGTAGGCCCGCCCCGCGAAGGTCAGGCCTACCGGCATACCAATGTCGCTCATCACGCCCATGGGTACGGTGACTGTGGGCACGCCCAGGTGGCGTATGGCCAGGTTGCCGTTGGCCACCCACACGCCATTGCTCCAGGCGATGTCGGCCGACACCGGGTTCACATCAGCATCGGCAGGCCCTACATCGGCCACGGTAGGGAACAGCACGGCATCCAGCCCAAGGGTTTGCATCCAGTCTTCCAGGTCGATCTTGCGAGTCTGTTCAAGGCCACGCAGGCCGTCAGGCAGGGTCTCGATCTGATCCCACGTCTTCAGGCCGCGCTTGGCCATGGTGACGTACTCGTCCATGCCAGCGGCCAGATCATCCTCACGGTTGGGCAAAGTGCCGGGGTCGTGTGGGAAGATTTGCGGGCCGTCCACATCCGCCAGCCGATTGAGATTCGGATCGTCGTTGGCACGCAGGAAATCGTCGAACGCCCAGCCGGAGAGTTCCCACAGCTCATCGTGCAGGAAAGCCTTGCTGACGATGCCACGGTTGTAGACGGTGGGGGCGCCCGGCCGGTCGCCTTCGCAGTTGGTGACCAGCGGGAAGTCGACTTCCACAACCTGCGCACCGGCGTTTTCCAGGGCTTGGCGAGCGTGCTGCCAGAGCGTCATGACACTTGCCCGCGTATGGATACGCTGGCCAGTGGGGCCGCCGATACCCGGCTTTTCCGACGTGCCCGCGTGCTCATCGGCGTTGATGTACATGCGCGGTACGCCAAACTTTTTGCCTTGCAAGGCGGCGGTGCCCGCTGCCAGGTCGAGGTAGCTGGCTGGGCGTACCTGCGAGGGCTTCGGGATCGACAACCAAGGCTGCAGCCGCCACAGGTCACCCCGGGTATCAGGGTCATCGGCCACGACCACGTCGAGAATTTCCAGCAGGTCATGCATGGTGCGGGCGAATGGCACGACCACATCCATCGTCGGCGTGAGGGGCCAGTTACCCCTTACCGAAATGACCCCGCGTGAGGGTGTGTAGGCGCACAGGCCATTGTTCGACGCAGGGCCGCGGCCGCTGGACCAGGTTTCCTCGGCCAGACCAAAAGCGCTGAAGCTCGCAGCTGTCGCGGTACCGGCACCGTTGGAAGAGCCTGAAGCGAAGGGCGCGGTCAGGTATGCCGCATTGTAGGGGCTCTCGGCGCGGCCATAGACGCCGCGCTGCATGCCACCGTTGGCCATGGGCGGCATGTTGGTCTTGCCCAGGCAGATGGCGCCGGCCCCGCGCAGCCGTTCGATGGTGAAGGCGTCGCGTTGGGCTACCAGATGCTTAAAGGCCGGGCTGCCGGACGCTGCGGTCAGGCCTTTTACCAGGTAGCTGTCCTTGGCGGTGTAGGGTATGCCGTCCAATGGCCCGAGCACCTCTCCACGGGCCCGGCGGGCGTCGGAGGCCTCGGCCTCGGCCAGTGCATCAGGATTGCGGACTACCACGGCATTGAGGGCGGTGTCGGTGTCGGCGCCATCATAGGCGTCTATGCGGGCCAGGTAGGCCTTGACCAGTTCGACCGCCGTCGTGCGGCCCGACTCGAGCGCGCTGCGCAGCTCGGCGATGGAAACCTCGGTTACCTCGATCATGCGTTCACCAGAAAATGCAGGTTGGGGTAATGCGGTAATGCTGTTCATCCAGGATCGTTGGGGCCGCTGCGCGGCCCATCGCGGCACAAGGCCGCTCCTACACTGACCGCGTGACACCTGAGTTCATAGGCTCACAGAGCATTGTAGGAGCGGCCTTGTGCGGCGATGGGCCGCGCAGCGGCCCTAGAGGTGAACGGCATTAGGCTAATGCGGGGAGTGTACAAGAAGGTTAAAGCGTGCGCAGGTGTGCGCACGGGCAAATGGGTGCATGCATGGGGGCATTGAGCGAGGACGCTTCGTTGACGCCTGGGCGGCCCTGCAATCAGGGCCGCCCGACATCAACGGGCCATTCAGTCCAGGTCCGCTGCCGAATGCCGCTCCGGTACCTGGCTGGATTCATCTCCCCAGGTCCGGTTGACCCGCGTGCCCCGCTGCACGGCGGGCCGTGCAGCGATCGCCTGGGCCCAGCGCTGAACGTTGGGGTATTCGTGAACCGCGAGAAACTCAGCAGCGTTGTAGAGGTTGCCCAGCACCAGCTGGCCGTACCATGACCACACGGCTATGTCGGCGATGCTGTAATGGCCGCCGGCAAGGTAGGTGGTCTCGCTCAAACGGCGGTCGAGCACGTCCAGCTGGCGCTTGGCTTCCATGGTGAAGCGATTGATCGCGTACTCGATCTTTTCAGGCGCATAGACGTAGAAGTGCCCGAACCCACCACCCAAGTACGGCGCCGCGCCCATTTGCCAGAACAGCCAGTTCAGGGCTTCGGTGCGCTCGGCGGCCGTTTGCGGGAGCAGGGCATCGAACTTCTCGGCCAGGTACAGCAGGATGGAGCCTGATTCGAATACCCGCACCGGCGGCTCGACGCTGCGGTCAAGCAATGCGGGGATCTTCGAGTTGGGGTTGACCTGTACGAATCCGCTGGAGAACTGGTCACCCTCGCCAATCCTGATCAGCCAGGCATCGTATTCAGCGCCGGCATGGCCAAGTTCCAGCAGCTCTTCCAGGGCGATGGTGACCTTGACGCCATTGGGTGTCGCCAGCGAATAAAGCTGCAGCGGTTGCTCGCCCACTGGCAGATCCTTGTCATGGGTAGGCCCGGCGACCGGCCGGTTGATACTGGCGAAGTGGCCCCCCGAGGCCGCTTCGTTGCGCCATACCTTCGGGGGTTGGTAAGCGGGTGTGCTCATGCTCGGCTCTCCACGATTGCGAATGATCGACGACGTCTGATTGACCTGCCTATATGCCACGGGTTCGATGACGCGCACAAACACAAAACGGATCTGCCATGGCGCAGCCGATGTTTCATCGGTTTTTCATTTTTGACGGGAGGGCAGCGATTAAGCTCAAGCTATCCAGTGGCAGATGCGCAGAGCCCCCATGATCCTTTCTCGTTGCTTGCTGGCACTGGCCATGGTCGTTGGCCCGATGGGCGCCGCTGATGCTGCGCCCTGGGTGGCAGGGCTGCATCACATGACCCTGACCGACCCGGTAGACAACCGCCCGATGCAAGCCTTGGCGTTCTATCCCGCCAAGGGGCATGCCCGCGCCAGCCACATCGACGGTTACGCGCTGGAGGTGGCTGAAGAGGCGCCTGTGGCCCAAGGGCGTTTTCCGTTGCTCGTGCTCTCGCATGGCAACACCGGTAGCCCACTGGCCTTGCACTATTTGGCAACCTCACTGGCCAAGCAAGGGTATGTAGTGGTGGCCGTGGTCCACCCAGGCGACAATGCCCGCGACCCCAGCCGGCTGGGCACCCTGAGCAATCTGTACGGTCGGCCGCTGCAAGTCAGCGCCGCTATCACCGCAGCGCGCAGCGATGCACTGCTTGGGCCTCGGCTCAATGGCGGGAAAGTCGGATTGATTGGCTATTCGGCTGGCGGCGAAACTGCCTTGATCCTGGCCGGCGCGCGCCCCGACCTTGATCGCCTGCGTGCGTATTGTCTCGAGCGACCGGATGATCACGATGCCTGCAAAACCCACGGTGTATTGATTGCCGACCGCAGCGAACTGTCGCCACAGGCAGACTCACGCGTCGGCGCAGTGATGCTGATGGCGCCACTGAGCCTGCTGTTCGGACGCCACGCCCTGGTCGATGTGCACCTGCCGGCGCTCATCTACAGCGGCGACAAGGACCAGCTCGTGGCGGTGGATCGCAACGCCCAGGCCCTGGCTCGCAAGTTACCCCTCACACCTGACTACCGCCTGCTGGCAGGCGCCGGTCATTTCGTGTTCATGGCGCATTGCGACGCCGAGCAGGCCCTGCGCATGCCGGCGCTGTGCAAGGATGCCGAGGGTGTGGACCGCCGGCACATCCATCGTTCGCTGCAACGCGAGACGGCTGCGTTCTTCGAGCAGACGCTCGATGCCCCGCAGCCTCAGAGGCGTTCAGCGATTACGCTGAATCAAGCCACCACGCCCTGACTGCGCAGGTATTCGTCGTAGGTGCCGCTGAAGTCCACCACGCCATCGGCTGACAGCTCGATGATGCGGGTCGCAAGCGAGGAGACGAATTCACGGTCGTGGCTGACGAAGAGCAGGGTGCCTGGATAGTTTTCCAGTGCCAGGTTCAACGCTTCGATCGATTCCATGTCCAGATGGTTGGTCGGTTCGTCCATGACCAACACGTTGGGCTTTTGCAGAATCAGCTTGCCGAACAGCATGCGGCCCTGTTCACCACCGGAGATGACCTTGACCGACTTGAGGATTTCATCGTTGGAGAACAGCATGCGCCCCAGCGTGCCGCGGATCACCTGCTCACCCGATGTCCACTGGCCCATCCAGTCGAACAGGGTCATGTCGTCTTCGAAATCATGGGCGTGGTCCTGGGCGTAGTAGCCCACTTCCGCGCTGTCGGTCCATTTGACTTCGCCCTTGTCCGGGGTCATCTCGCCCACGAGCGTACGCAGCAAGGTGGTCTTGCCGATGCCGTTGGGCCCGATGATCGCGACGCGCTCTCCGGCTTCGACGGTGAAGCCGAGGTCCTTGAACAGCACCTTGTCGTCGAAGGCCTTGGCCATTTTTTCGACCGTCACAGCCTGGCGGTGCAGTTTCTTGGTCTGCTCGAAGCGGATGAACGGGCTGACCCGGCTCGACGGCTTGACCTCGGCCAGCTGGATCTTGTCGATCTGCTTGGCCCGCGAGGTGGCTTGCTTGGCCTTGGAGGCGTTGGCCGAGAAGCGGCTGACGAAGGTTTGCAGTTCGGCGATCTGGGCTTTCTTCTTGGCGTTGTCTGACAGCAACTGCTCGCGGGCCTGGGTGGCGGCGGTCATGTACTCGTCGTAGTTGCCGGGGAACAGGCGCAGCTCACCGTAGTCCAGGTCAGCCATGTGGGTGCACACGCTGTTGAGGAAGTGGCGGTCGTGGGAAATGATCACCATGGTGCTGTTACGCGCGGTGAGCACCGTTTCCAGCCAGCGAATGGTGTTGATGTCCAGGTGGTTGGTCGGCTCGTCGAGCAGCAGTACGTCCGGGTCGGAGAACAACGCCTGGGCCAGCAGCACGCGCAGTTTCCAGCCTGGCGCCACTTCGCTCATGGGGCCGAAATGCTGCTCCAGGGGAATACCCAGGCCCAGCAGCAATTCGCCTGCGCGCGACTCGGCGGTATAGCCATCCATTTCGGCGAACTCGGTTTCCAGCTCGGCGACAGCCATGCCGTCTTCTTCGGACATTTCAGGCAGCGAATAGATACGGTCACGCTCGGCCTTGACCTTCCAGAGATGCCCGTGGCCCATGATCACGGTATCGATCACGGTGAATTCTTCGTAGGCGAACTGGTCCTGGCGCAGCTTGCCCAGGCGCGTGTTCGGCTCGAGCATCACCTGACCGCCAGAAGGCTCCAGGTCGCCGCCCAGGATCTTCATGAAGGTCGACTTGCCGCAGCCATTGGCGCCGATCAGGCCATAGCGGTTGCCGTTGTTGAATTTGACCGAAACGTTTTCGAACAGCGGCTTGGAGCCGAATTGCATGGTGATGTTTGCTGTGGAGATCAAGTGCTTGTCCTGCGGGGGTTCCAGAGGTGTATTTAGCCCCTTGCGTCACGGTTGGACCACGCATGGGCCAATCTGACGCGGGGCGGCAGCTTCTCCAGCTCCCTCCAGTCCGAGGAGGAGCTGATCCATTTCGCGTAGGTCGAGAGCAACATCTCAACGCTATGGCCGAGCTGGTTTGCAATGAACGTAGGGTTCATCCCAGGCATCAAGCACATGGTTGCGTAGGTGTGGCGGGTGTCGTACTGCCGGCGGTCACGGATGTTCAGCGCCTTGAGCGCTGATTTGAAGTGGCGGATTGTAACACTTGCCTCGTCGATCCACAGCCCACCTTTGTTCGGCTGGAATACGAAAGGGTCTTGCTGGTGCGTCAATCTGGATGTCATGCAGCGAAGTGCCGCCGCTGACGGCGGCCGCCCCAGGCACCGTGTGGAATCTCATGAAATCGGAAAAGCTGCCGAGCTGCAAAACAGCGGCATGCTGCATCACCTAACTTAAGCGCACATAATGCAGCACACAAGACGCACGACGGGGTGCGGCTCGAGGTACGGAAGGACGACCAATGACCGAGAAGGAGGAGCTGGAGCTTGAGAAGCTTCAGGCTGAGATTCACAAGCTCACTGCCGAGGCGCGAGAATTGATCGCCGAGGCCAACAAAATGAAGCGCGAGACGCTGTTTTACCCATTTGTCGCGGTGGGAGGGCTAGTCACCGTCATCGTTACCGCTGCTGCCTTCATTCAAAAGCTCTAGCCTGCCCACTGAGAAAACAGGCTTGCGCCGAGCGGTCTTGAGCTTTACGCCGATTCGGTCGACACTAGCGCCATAGGGTCTTGCGACAGGCGTGACCTGGCATCCCAAGCGAGGACGACCATGAGCCATGATCAAGTTATCAAGCAGATGAAAGAGAACCTGGCACAGCTGGGCAGCGAGGTCCGCGAGGGCACGCAGCACCAGGCGCGCAGCATCTTTCTGTCGGCTGCTGCGGGCGCAGTGTTTGCCCTGGCGACGAGCTGGGTAGCGTTCAAGCTCTTTTCCTGATCATTTGGGGCCGCCACCGGCAGCCCCCGATAGCCTGCTCAATTTCTTGAGACCAATCCAGGCCTGCCTGGATTTCCACGTTCTGCTTTGCGAAACCGACTAGAGCCGCTCCGATATCTCTATCAAGTTGAGGTCCGGGTCGCGCACATAAATGGATCGGATAGGTCCTGTGGCGCCGGTACGTTGAACGGGGCCTTCAATGATTGGCCACTGTTGTGCTTTCAAATGGGCCACGACTTCCTCAAGGCTGATCGAGGCGATGAAGCAGAGGTCCAGTGCGCCCGGTACCGGCAAGTGAGCTTTGGGTTCGAATTCGTGGCCGCGCACGTGCACGTTGATCTTTTGCTCACCGAAGCGCATAGCCAAGCGCCCAGCACCGAAGTTTTCCAGCTTCATGCCCATGATGCGGGTGTAGAAATCCTTGCATGCCTCGACATCGATGGTTGTCAAAACGAGGTGATCAAGATGGTCGATCATTTCTCTGCCTCTCTAGGTGAGCAGTTGGGGTCCGATGAGCTTTTCGTCCTGACCACCGAGCGAAACAGAGCGCTCCCTGACAGCAGTGCTAGCCAGGCAAGCTCAAGTGCAGCAAGGGGAAGGGGCGACCCTCGCCATCCAGAGGGGAGCGGCCTGTTTGGATAAAACCATAATGCAGATAGAACCCAACCGCTTCCGGATTTTGCTCATTCACATCAACACTCATTTGACCGCGCGAACTGCGGGCATGATCCAATAGCGCGCGGCCGATGCCTTCACCTCGCCGATCGGGTTCGATAAACAGCATTTCTACGTGGCTTTCATTAAGCCCGATGAACCCAAGCGGACCGTCCTTGGGCTCTTCCGCGATCCATAATTCGACAGCGGGCAGGTAGACATCGCGCACTTGAACAAGCAATGCCTCAATATCGGTTTCCTGCAGGAAATGGTGGGTAGCGCGCACAGCGCGCAGCCAAATGTCCAACAGTAGCGGATGATCGGCATTGGTAGCCTGGCGAATGATCATGGCATCATCCTTAACGGGTAATGGTTGTAAAAGGGGCGCGGTAGGAGTGATAGGAAGCCTACGCGCCATCAGTATCGTGGCCGAGCGTGCAGTGCCTTGAGCGCGGATTTGACGCGGCCGATTGTAATGCATGGCTCATCAACTTTATTAGACCTGGCGTGACCTGATGAAAAACCCACAATGGCTGCTTATGGCAACTGTCATGCTGTCGAGCTGTACTGCGCCACCTGTAAGGCCGGTGATGGGGGAGGCTCAGTACAAGGGCTTTGCGCTGTCATCCATTACCGGGGAGCAGTGCGCGATCACCGGACTGCTGGATGTCGACCTGGCTGCTGCCAATAGTGTGATGCTTGAAGAGCATGCGGCAGCATTTCAGTATGACCCCGCAAGGATGGAGATTGAGCGCCGGCAAGCGGCTATCGACATCAAGCATGGGGATGGCGTATCGAAGCCTGCCTGTAACGCGCTTGCTTATGAGGTATTGAGAACACTGGCGGTGCGTAGGATCGAAGATCAGTCAGCGCTGCAGCACAGGCGTATGGCCTTGCAGGAAATGAAGCAGGCGGGCGGTGCTGTTCCCTGACCTGCCTATAAACGGGACACGCATGCAGAAGCGTTTTCAGAGATGGTTTACACCAGCACGCAAGCGATGGGCTGGGGCAGCATTGATCGTTATCGCGTTGGTCGCAATGGCAATGAGCCCCGCAAGCAGGTGGCCTTGGGTGCTGGCGACAGGTGTGATATGGCTGATCGCGACCTGGTTACCCAGACGATGACGGGTCGTCAGTCACAACTGCTGGAACTCGATGCGCTGTCGCCAGAATGGCTGTCACTCGATAGGTCGCTGTTGCTGACGTGATGGCCGTCATGGTGTCGTCCCGAACAGGTAATGGGCGCTGGCTCGTCGTTGTTCGTGAACGCAACGGAGCAGGCATGGCTGATCTGGCTGGAATCGGTTGAACGGTTGAGCCCAGCCTGCCCTGACTTATCTTTGCGCTTGAACAAGCGGGTGAAGACAGTAGCCATGACTAGTCCTTTTCAAAAAGCCTGTTGAGAAGTCCCTCTTGGTGCACATTGTCGTAGCACCCAGGTTGATTCGGTGGTGTAGCGTCGCAGGGGATGTTTCGTTGATCCCAGCGACTTCCATAGGGGCTGTTGAAGTAGTGATTGCATCCTGTAAGCAGGGTCGCCATCAGGGCGATTAGTAGACCTTTATTCATTGCAACCTCATCCACCAAGTGTCCCGGTCAGGACGGCGTTAGCAATAAGCAGGGCTCAGGTGAGTCGAATCAAATGGCTCCTTTCCAGTTCAACCAATACCGCGACCATCAGCCCTGTAAGCTGCGGTATTTGCCAACCAGTCAACCCGCGTCATCTGCCAGAGTTCAACGTCCATCAAGCCGCTTACAAACCATCCTTTCTGCAAGCCCACCAAGCGCATGCCCTCGAATTCTGATACTCGACGAGATGCGTGATTGGCCACCGCCTTGGGCACCTGCATGATCGGCCGCGCCAGTGTTTCGAACCAGTAGGCGGTGACGACTGCGCACGCCTCACGCATGTAACCGCGACCCCACCACTGCGGTGCCAGCCAGAAACCCCTGTTGTTTCCGGGCTGTTCGAACAGGCTAATGCTGCCCAGCCTGCAGCCAGGGTCATCACGCATGCGAATCATCCAATGCCATTCACAACCTGCCGCCATTCCCGGCAGCGCAATGTCGCGAACATAGGCCAGGGCGCCGTCGGCTGGGTAAGGCCATGGAACCCGACTATCCAGATAGCGCACTACCTCCCATTGGGGGAATTGCTCTTGGATGAAGGCAACGTCCTCCAAGCACAGACGCGTGAGCACCAGCCGATCAGTAAAAAGCGTGGGGTGAACATCCATGGAGTTGATACCTTTTGGTCCTTTAACGAGTAAGGCTATCGGCCTGAGTCTGACGCTCTGTGCTTATCAAAGTCAGGCTGATGCGTCCTTTAAGGCATATTAACCATTGACCCGCACAGCCAACAAAGCCCGTTCCTTGCTCAGCGGCTTGAGCAGGCCTGGCTGGTCTCCAATTTTCATGAACAGATAATGGTCTTCACGCTCGCCACGGAGGATGCGATAGACCTGGGCGGTTCTGTCCGTACTGGGCGAGGTCAATTTGTCGACCAGCAATGTGTACCTAGTGACCCCCAAGGTGCTCAAGGCATCTGCAAGTTCGGTATCGATCTTCGCTCGCCATTTCTTCATGACATGCCGGTGCGCCATGACCGTCAGGCTTATCGCCAACAGTGGCATCACCGCGGCCGCGAAGAAGGTAACTAACGTGTTCATGATTTATGCTCGCGGCAGATGTGCAGTGTGTCCAGGCATCGCTAATAGCTCCCGGTCGGCAAAGTCCAGCATTATGGCACTGACGTTTTCCGCTCGTCTGATCGATAAGGCTCGATGCCATATTTTGCTAGTAGCCCAAGCGGCGGGCAGCTAATGTCCCTCGTAGTGGCCATTAGACTAAAGTATTAGGAGGCGCGATGCGGATGCGCGGCAGTGTGTTCTGGTCCTGGGCTGACCCTACGTTGCACCACCGCGCGCACGAAGAGACGTTGATCGACAGAACGTCGATAAACGTTCAGGTTCGCTTGTCGCGAAACGGCCGGGTTCAATTGTTCATCGGTGTCTATGCCCCAGGCGGCATGCCTGTCTATGAGGAGGCGTTCGATGACCGCCCAAAGGAGTCCATGTCCCGGGCATTGGCCTGGGGCGTCATGAAGGCCCGTGAAGTGGCTTCGTGCAATTCCCTGGGTGTCCCCAAGCGTGATCATGGAACCTGATGGCTGCCGATACGTCTGAACTGCTGGGCGCGACCAATGCCTAACGCATCACACGTTGAGGAGCTTGAGCATGACTGATCAGCAGCATGAACCCAAGAAAGATGAGGTACCGGCTCACGCCACCGAGGAGGAAAAAGCGCGCCTCAAGGACAAGAACAAAGATGGGATACCGCCCGGCGTTGCCTGATAGTGCTCACTGGGCGTGAACTTCTGAATGCCATCGCTTATCTGACTTACGCGCCGGGTCGCCCGGCCGTGGACAGGCGTCTTTCAAGCGGATAGTTGCGTATGTTTTCAGAGGATTTCTACGGTATCTACCTTGTTGTGGAAGCGGTGGTGGCTTTCGTTGTATTGGCGATCGCCGCTCATTGGAGTCAGGGTACCTGATGTGCGAGGCGGCACGGGTCACCCCGTGCCGCGTGCCGCTGCATCTTTGGTGATTGCTCGCAGCCAATCACCGACTCAGCCCCTGATCACCTCCAGCCGTGCTCGGCCTGCTTCGGTAATCGCGTTTTCGCCTTCGTCACTGATGCGGTACCGCCCCGAAGGCATCTTGTGAATCGAGAATCGCACCAGTCCGCTGCGGGCAAGCGCTTGCCCGGCTTCATAACTCATTGCGCTTTCAAGATCGAATACCTTGATTTCACCAATTTTGAAACGTGAAAACGCGATGAGTGCTGAATCGATGACGTCTTGGCTGACGGAATGAACGTGTTCCATTTGACTTCCCAGTTCGTGAGTGGCCCGGTCCGTGGGCAATAGCAACGGACCCTGGCAGTTCGTCGAAAGCCGAACGCTACTACGCGCGGTACGGAACGTGTACTGGGTTTGCATCCACGCTGGATGCAAACCCAGCAGCAGTGACTGCGCTCTGAAAGTGACAGATGCCTTTACTCAAGAGGTCAACTGAACGCTCGAATAGCAGCCAGGCGGGTAGAGGCGTCATGGGTGCTTTGCTTTTGACGAACCCAACCGCAATACTTCGCTTATTCAATCGGAGGAAAGTGTGTGGAAACAAGAAGTGCTGTAGCTGAAATGTTCATTGGTATCCCAACACATTTCTGGATATTGCCTGTAGCAGGGCTGATCGCGTACTACGGCGTCAAATGGTCAGCCAAGCCTTCACCACGCGCGCAATGGATCAGAGGGGCAACCTACTTGCTGCTGATCGCCTTGGCCCTGATCCCGAATGCATTCTATGCGCTCATGCCGCCCACCCCCGGCCCTGAGCAGCTCATCGATAACCACCCAATGCCCAATTATGCCGGCCGCTTGTACTTGGACCTGTTCTACGTGTTCAGCGGGTGGGCTTTGAGCAAGGTGGTCAAGCTCAGGTTTCGTTGAAGCGATCTTCAGTACGTGGAGATCGAACACAATGCGTTACTTGTTAGGCACCGTAGGGCAAAGCGAGCTCTGCATCTTGGTTGCTACCTCGCGCAGGGCTTCGGTTACCTGTGCAAGGGCTTCAATGTGTGCGTCCACGTCGATCTGATCAGGATGGGCACCCCGCGCCTGTATGAAGCGCGCATGGCCATTTAAGGCTTTGCCAAGCGCTTCTAGATGATCTGCGGTTTTGACCAAGTCCGATTTGATGCAATCGAGTGATTCCATGAACACGTTGACTCGCTGAGAGATGCGTCAACGTTAGCATGTTCGCGTCCGCTGCGCCTGGCGACGCTTGCGGCAACGGCGCATGACGATAAAGCGCCTAGAACCACTCTTTCTCCACCTGGCCAAGCCCCCCATCAGGACGGTGCCTGTTCTCCGGATTGGACCATCAGCACCGACCCTTGAACGTCCGTGCCCAGTAAGGCAGGGCTGCCATCAGCACGGGCTTCTGCAAGCGCTGTATCTGGGGTGCGAAAGATTTGGTGACGCTGCTCGGGGCTCACGAGGGTCACCGGCTTATCGTTCTGGTAAAACAACCGCGTTTGTTTAGACGGCTCATTCATAGGGGCGGCATCCTTGGGTTAGGCGTTCATGTGCCGGGATTGGCCTGATAACATTGCCAGCCACTGCCTGCCCATGCTACTGGCAGAACTGTCAGGCGACAGCGTGTGCGGCGCCGGCTACTCTATCAGGCGTTCCGGATTGAAGAAGAAAGACGCGATCAGAACCGCAGCGATAACCCCGCTGGCATCAGCCAGGAACAACGATAATGAGTGACTGTTGCCCACTGTTGCGCCTAGCCCTGTAGCAAAATTCACCCCGTGTGGGAACGCAGCGACCATCAGTAGCACGCTGGCCAGCAGACAAGCGAGCAGCTTCATGTACAGCCTGCCGAACGCCAGCCCATAGGTCCAGAACACCAGCATGCACACCATGGCCAGACCAGTCGATGTTGCAAACTGTGCAAGTACTTCAAGCCACCACACCATGTAGGACTCCAACGAATAGCCAAATTAGATCAGTCAAGCAGTGCCCACATCATCGTGGCTGTGCAGGATTGATCATCAGAAACAACCCAGGCCGCATTCGTTCCGCAGGTAGTTCAAAACGGGCAACTGCGATGTTTCCAACATTCGACGATGGTCCATTCCTCGTTCCTGCTATCACTTGCTAAAATGCCCGCGACTGATCGAGGCCAAAGAAATGCCTAACTACCTTTATGTCGTGGCGGCGTTGTGCATAGCACTTGTGGGCTGCGCCTCACCTGGCAAGCCCACCGCCAGCAAACTCACATCCAAAACGCCCCAGCAATATGCAGCGTGTGTCATGCCGCAGTGGCAGGCACTGGCACCCAATTCAACGCAGAAATCCATACCCCATGGCGTACGCATGACAGCGCCAAGTGCGGTGACTACCGATGATGTGTTGGAGGTGATCGAATCGGGCGAGGGTAGCCGTGCAACGTTCTACAAAGGCAGCTTTCTGTCAGGCGACAAGCTGAGGGTGGCGGCACGCGAATGCCTTGATTGACACCTGCGGTGGGCGGGTTTGCCTATGTAGGTGATTGCAGGAAAAAGGGCGGTCCTTCGCCTATCGAACAGTGTGGTGGTTTCGCTCGCCGTTCATTGGAGCAGTGCAGGCTTGCGTGCGGTTTTGCGGCGTACTACATTGCATACCCAGCGCTTGCCGCACCGGTAAGGCGCGCGGATGAACGTCAGGTCAGCGATCAACCTGGCCCCTTGTGCTTTCAGGGCTTGTGCGAGTTGTGCGAGCGTCTCAGCTTCGATAGTCATGATTCACCTCGTCAGTTTCTTGCAGCGTTCACAAGTGTTGACCGGTGCTAATTCGCAGTAATTCAGTTCCATTACGGTTAGTCGCTTTGTCATAAGCACCCCGTCGCAAGCTGCCCTTTTAATCCCGAGTCGCGATATGCCCAGCTTGTACACCCTCATGCCATCGCCAGTGGGCACGCTGACCCTCGTATCTCAGGATCAAAGGCTGATCGCCGTGCTGTGGGAGCAGGAACGAGAGAACCGGGTACGCCTTGGCCCGCTGCAGCGTGACGACCGCTGCCCTGTTCTGATCGAAACCGCACATCAACTGAGCGAATACTTTGCCGGTAAACGTCAACGTTTCGATCTGGCCTTGGCATTCACTGGAACGGCGTTCCAGCGTCAGGTGTGGGACGCGCTGCTGAGCATCCCCTTCGGTGAAACCCGCACGTACGGTCAGATCGCCCAGCAAATCGGCAACCCCAGTGCCGTGCGGGCGGTGGGGGCTGCCAATGGGCGCAATCCGATTTCGATCATCGCACCCTGTCATCGCGTGATAGGGGCTAGCGGCGGGCTTACCGGCTTTGCCGGTGGGCTGGCAGCCAAGCAGTTGCTACTGGCCCTCGAAGGCCGGCAAACGTTGCCATTGGATTTGCAGCTTCAGCCTAGCCAGTAGACGCCAGCGCACGACGTCGCCGTCAGGACCGTACCTACCATGAGCGAGTACTCCCAGCGCACCCGGCGCAACCGTTGCTCAACGGCGCGCAGGTATTGACCTGGGGTCGGGGCATTGGTGCGATGGCGCATGCCCTCGGCGATGTCAGCCACCTGGCCATGGAGTAGCAATCCGACCACGTAGTAGCTTAGCCCGTAGCTCGCCAGGGCCATTACCAGATAGATCACGCTGGCGCGACCAGCGGCATGATGCTGGCAGTGTCAGCCTCGGTGTCCAGTAGCAGCATGCCTTCGCTGTGAGGGTCCAGGCAACCCAGCAGGCGGCCCTCACTGTCCCATGCCGCAGAACCACCGGCCGCCACAAAATGGTCAGCAGGTCCAACGCAGTTGGCCATCAGCACGATCAAGCCCAGTTCTCGCGCCACCTGCGGATAATGCGCGTGTCCTTGCCCTACGCCTTTTGCCGTCTTGGCCACACTGACCAGATAGATGTCTGCCCCTCGTTCTTTGGCCGATGCAGCGTGGGCCATGAACATGGATTCATAGCAGATGGCCGGCGCGATTCGGTGCTGCGCCGCCTGGATCAGCGAAGTGCTCGCCCCAGCGTTGAAGTAGGGCAGCTCATCTTCGTGCAGGCGCTGTTTCGCATAGGCTTGGCGCGGGGCGCTTGGGGTAAAGATCGGCATGCCGATCTGGATGCCGTTCGGGGTTGGCAATGGTAATCCCGCCGCAACGATGATGCCCAGGCGGTCACTTGCCGCTTGCAGCGGGTCCAGATGTGGGGAGTCCAAGGGCAGCGCAGCCTGACGGGCAATGCTGGGTTCGTAACCGGTCAACGACAATTCGGGAAAGACGATCACGGCAGCGCCCACGTTCGCGGCCTGTTCGATGCAGGCCAGATGACGCCTGACGTTAGCAGCCACATCGCCCTTGAGTGGACCCAGTTGCGCAGCGCACAGCTTCATGACACTTCCTTCCCTGGTACGTGATCGCCGAGCATACTCCCGACCCGACGCTTGTGCCATGCTGTCCAGGCAAGGGCCTAGCGTCTTTGCCTACTTGCAAAGGAATCAGATCATGCAGCGTTTCCGGGTGGTTGGCGCCAATGTTCTGGGTCGAGACCTGGCTGTGGGAGATATACATGGCCATTTCGACCGGTTGCAGCAAAGCCTGGACGCCGTGGGTTTCAACACGGACAAGGATCGGCTGTTCAGCGTCGGCGACCTGGTTGATCGCGGCCCCTCGAGCCGGGCGGCCCTGCGCTGGCTGGAGCAGCCATGGTTTTACGCGGTCCAGGGCAACCACGAGTCGCTGGCGATCAACCTGGTACGGGGCGGCCGGCTGGACCTGGCCATGTACCGTGCGGCTGGGGGTGGGTGGTTCATCGATTCAACGGCCGCTGAGCAACTGCGCATTGTCGAACGTTTTGAACAGATGCCGATCGCTTTACAGGTCGAGTCGGCAAGCGGCCCGGTGGGCCTGTTGCATGCCGATTGCCCGTTCGATGACTGGTCGACCCTGCGTACCTGGCTCGAACTGGACGATGACCCAGACGTGCTTGAAACCTGCCTGTGGTCTAGGCGGCGTTTGAAGCAGGGCGATATCACGCCCGTAAATGGGCTGCGTGCCCTGCTGGTCGGTCATACCACCGTCCAGTCTGTCAGGCAGCTGGGCAATGTGTGGCATCTGGATACCGGGGGATGGACCAGTGGGCATTTCAGTCTGATGGACCTGCGTACGCTGACGCTGGTCAACGCCACGCCAGCGTGATCAGCAAACCCACGCCGAGCAGCAGCAACACGAGGCCCGATAGCCGTTCGAGCAAGGGCAGGGCACTGCTGAATCGCCGCAGCACCCATGGGTGGCCTATGCCGACGGCGACCAGCAAGTCCCAGGCAAGCACCGCGCAGAACATCCAGATTCCGTACGACACCTTCCACACCGTGGAACTGCCCGCTACCAGGCTGGCCAGGCTTGCATAAAACAAGGCATTTTTGGGATTGAGCAGGCCTGACAGCAGGCCCATCTGCAGGTTGCGCCGCCACGTGGGTGCGCTGCTGCCCGAAGTCGGGGAGATGCTGGAACTGCCGGCATGACGCACAAAGGCAATACCCAGATAGATCAGGTAAACCGCACCGCCTAGTTGCAACAGGTCGAACAGCGCGCTTCCTTCTTGCAGTATGGACACACCGGTGAAGGCCAGCACGATGAACGCCCCGTTGCCCAGGGCAATGCCCAGGCATGCACCGCTGGCCACGCGCCAGCCGCTGGCAATGGCAGTTCGGGCAATCAGGAAGAAATCCGGCCCTGGCGACAACAGCGCCAGGAAGTGGGCGAGGGCAATCAGGATAAACGCTTGCATGGTCGCAGGTTACTCGGCGCTTGAGGTCAGTTGCCCGAGTGTGCGGGTGCATGCACCCCGCGTATTGAACAATATTGCAGGTGATGACCGCGCAGCCTCACTTCGTGGTCTGGCCCTTGAGGTATAGCCCGGGTGTGATCCCGACATGCGCCTTGAATACCCGCTGGAAATGACTTTGATCAGCGAATCCCAGGTCGTGGGCGACTTGCACCAATCGGTGACCCTGCCGGAGCAGTCGACGACTCTGGTTGATCCTGGCGTTGAGCACGTAGGCGTGCGGAGTCAGACCTGTGGCAGCGCGGAACGCGCGAATCAGTTGATAACGGCCAAGGCCGGCCTCACGGGCAAGTGACTCCACGGTCAGGCGAGCCGGGTCCTGGTCGCGCAGGCCCGTCAGCAAGCCCTGCAGCGCCGGGGCTTGAAGGGCGGGTGCTGCGGCCAAGGGCGAGAAGGTGTCGAAATCCATGTCGCACAGAAAAGCGATCAACTCGGCCTCCTTGTGCACCGGGGTCGCCTCGGAAAACAGCACGGCATTCAGTTGGCAGAACCGGCGGTACGCCTCGGCATCCCGGCTGACACGCGCCGGTTGCTCAGGGGCGCCGCAGGGCAGGCCGGACTCAGTGCGCAACTCGGCCAGCCAGCTCGCATCCACATGCACCATCTGGTAGCTCCAGGGCTGATCTGCCTCGGGGTTGCAGGCATGGACCCGGTGCGCGGGGACCGCCACCAGCGTACCGGGGGTGAGCCGCTCGGTACTGCAGCCTGCACCCGTGAACAGGCTGGAACCTGCGTCCACGGCACCGATGGAGAATGTCGGATGGCTATGGGGCTTGTAGCAGGCTCGGCTGTTACAGGCGCGGCGGCTCTCGACCTGCGGCAAGCGCGGGTCTCGCCACAGGGTGGTAGTGGAATGGGGCATTGAAGGGTCCTTGTGATGACCGACAGCTTAAACAGACGCTGCTCGCCCGTACAGTTGTGGCACGTGGCTGTACCTTGACGCTGCGGCCCGGTACCTGCGATACAGCCCGTGAATTCAGAGGAGAGAGAGATGGACATTGCCAGCCTGATGCTTTTCATACCGGCCTGCTTTGCCCTGAACATGGCACCAGGCCCCAACAACCTGTTGTCGCTGCATAACGCCAGTTGCTATGGCTTGCGTACCGCGTGCCTTGCAGGGGTAGGGCGCCTGCTGGCCTTCAGCGGCATGATAGGCCTTGCGGCCATGGGCCTGGCCGTGGTCCTGCATACCAGCGAAACCCTGTTCCTGACGATAAAGGTGGTTGGGGCGGTGTATTTGTTCTACCTGGCGTGGCAACTGTGGCGTGCGCCAGTGGCGGCGGCTGTCGAGGCTGGGTACCCGCCATGCAGTAGTTGGCGTCTGGCGCGTCAGGAGTTCATGGTTGCAGCAGGCAATCCGAAAGCCATCTTGATATTCACGGCTTTTCTGCCTCAGTTCGTATCGGTCGCCAGCCCCGTGTCTGTAGGTCAACAGTTCCTGCTACTGGGTGCTCTGTTTCTGCTGCTGGAATGGGCAGCTATCGCGCTCTACGCCGCAGTCGGCGCTTATTTGTCGCGATGGTTCTCAAGGCCGCGGCCGCGTAAGTTGTTCAATCGCACCAGTGCCGCGTTGCTGGCAAGCGCTGGAGCAGGGCTGTTGGTCGTCCGGCGTTAAAGAAGGCCAGGGCGCGTATTATCCGCGCGCCCCTCTTGCGTGTCAGAACTGCCAGCGCACACCCAGGTTGACGCCGCTAGCCTCCTGTTCACGGCTGTCCAGGTGCGTCGTGTACTGAACCCCGCCGTGCACGCTCAATGATGTGTTGAGTTGCGCTGCAACACCTGCCTCGGCTTGCAGGGCGGTATAGCGGTAATCGGTCTTTACCTTGTCCGTGTTGTCGAACACCAGCGTGTCCCGCCCGCCGTCTCCATGCCACAGGTTCACTTGCGCGTAGGGCTGCAGCAGCCGGGTGCCGTTGGGCTTGAATGGCCCCTCGAGGCGTAGTCCAACGCGGCCAGTGAGCTCGACCTGCGCGTCATGATCGATGCGCGAAACACGATCGCTGGCGGTATCGAACCTGGTTTTCTGGGCGATGACCTGGGCCTGGGGCTCGACTGCCCAGTGCGATGACAAGGCTATGGGCACGCCGGCTTCCAGCGAAGCGGCCCAGGCGTCCCCGTCTAGGTCCAGCTTGTCGCCGCGGTCCGAGCGCGCCCGCCCATCCAGACGGGTGTATTGCAAAACGCCATCCACATAGCCACCGTCTGCACCTACCCAGCTCCAGTACGCACCTGCACTCTTGCCATCCAGGCGCAGCTCACCGACGCGGCGGTCCTCCTGTGCCAATGCAAAGCCCTTGACGCCGGCCGTCAAGCGAGACTGGCTCACGTACACCCCTGCGTGTTGACGGGCGCCGGTATCACTCACATGAGCGTACACGTCCTGACCAACCTTGAAGCCATACAGGTCGCCATCGAGGCTGGGGCTGACAGTACCGCTCCACTGTTGACGGAGCGCGCCGCCGTACGCTTGACCCCAAGCAGCAGGCAATGCGCCCTGACCCTCCAGCAGCTGCTGATCACCCTGACGCTGATGGAAAGTGCCCAGTGCCTGGCGCACCACGACAGCAGCCCCCCTGGGGGCGGCGGCGTAGACCGCGACCTCGGGACGATACAGCGGCAGGCTCGGGTGGCCTACGATCGGGGCGGGCAAGTCCAGTTGCCCTGGGGCCGGAGCGGCAACCGGCGGGGTGATCGCTGGCTGCGGAGCAGCCGGTTGCTCGGGATCCGGCTCGGCAGGCGCCTCGGGCTCAACCGGCGTGGCTACCACCGGTGGCGCTACCAGCGTCGAGCGCAGGTACCAGTTGTTCTCGCTGCCGGCGGTGACGCCGCCTTTGAACAAT
Organism: Pseudomonas sp. SGAir0191; assembly: GCF_002812565.2. Lineage (NCBI taxonomy): Bacteria > Pseudomonadati > Pseudomonadota > Gammaproteobacteria > Pseudomonadales > Pseudomonadaceae > Pseudomonas > Pseudomonas sp. SGAir0191. The sequence goes on along the minus strand of NZ_CP025035.2, from coordinate 2,454,927 downwards.
CGATAGTCGTAAGCGCCCGCTGAAAGGGTTTGCGTTTGCACGAAGGCGGTGGCCGTACTGGTGGCACCGTCGCGTGCCTCCACCACCTGAATACCGTTCTGGAGTGTCGGTGCGCCGGCTCCCCCCAGGTTGTTGACGATCAGGCCGGTCGTCCCCGTTATGGACCCGGCGCTGACCTCCAGGCGATCGGAGGGCGCATTGTCGCCGGCCAGTACGCTGTTCACGCGCATGAGACCGTTTTCGCCGACATAGTCGCCCTGGAGAGTAAGACGGCCCAGGGCATCGCCACCCTCGGTGAGGTTGAGCGTTCCGGCGTTGCTCACCGATGCCCGTTGCCCTGGACCAAACGCTCTGATCACGCCCTCGCTGGAGGCAAGCACGCTGTTGTTGTCTAGCGTGAGCCTGCCGGTTCCGGTGCCGGCGTCTCCAAGCACCAGGGTGTCGTTGAGCGCCAGCTGGCTGAGATTGGTCAACGCCACCGTCTCCCAATTGAGGTAGCTAGCACCGCCCACTGCGCGGCTATTATCGAACGTGAGCGCATCGTTGCCTTCGCCGCCATCGATCGTGATGATCAGCGTTTCCGGGTTGAGACCGGATAGCAGCGCAGTGTCATCGCCCGGCCCGGCATCGACTTTTCCGCCGATCGTCCCGCCATCCCATACGAAGCGATCGTTACCCGTGCTGAGCAACACATCCCCCCCGACACTGCCGCCATGAATCAAAACGCTGTCGTCGCCACCGCTGACACTGATATTGCCGCCAATAGTGCCGTCGAAGACTTCGATGTAATCGGTGTCGAACGCGGCGATGACGTTCCTGTCAACGCTGCCACCGCGCATGATGAAGGTATTCTTGTCCAGGCGCAGGTTGACGTTTCCGATCCGCCCGCCATCCATTTCGGCGTAGTCGCCGCTGTCGAAGGTGCCCTTGATCCAGCCGCCGGACATGTAGAAGGTGTCCAGTCCGTCACCTTGGTTGACGTTGCCCTCGATCACGCCGCCGCTCATGACGAAGTCATCGATGCCGCCGCCCTGATTGACGTTGCCGGCGATCGTGCCGGAGGCCATGTCGATACTGTCCCGGCCTGGACCGAAGGTGACATCGCCTTCGATGGCGCCGGTGCCATTCGCCGGAAACACCAGGCGGTTGTCGCCCTCGGCATCGACGAGCGAAGGCGATGACCCGCTGTCGCAGACATACGTGTCGTTACCGGCGCCCGGGGAAAATGTGCAAGCTGCCTGAGCCGGTGGCAGGGCTGCGCCCAGCAGACTCAGTGAGCCCACAATCAGTCGTACACGCATAGCAAAGCCTCCATTCGAAGCCAGCGCGCATCGTCGATTGCGCGGGTTCAGGCACTTTTTACAGAGGCAGGCTTGCGGGAGACAACTGGCAGAACTGCTAGGTGATGAGCATGAATCGGCTGTGTAGAGACTCAGTCGCGGTAGAACGTCTGCACCAGGTGATACCCGAACTTGCTCTTCACGGGCCCATGCACCACGCGCAGGGGCTTCTTGAAGATGACCTGGTCGATCGCACCGACCAGTTGCCCAGGTCGAATCTCCCCGAGGTCACCGCCACGTTTGCCCGAGGGGCAGAGGGAGAACTTCCTGGCGAGCACATCGAACGCCTCACCCTTGACGATGCGCTGCTTGAGCTTTTCGGCTTCGTCAGCAGTCTTGACCAGGATGTGGCGGGCTTGGGCTTTCATGATCTACCTGTGCATGCAGCGAGAGAAAGCAGGCATTATGCCCGACGCACCGCTAGCCGCGCGAATCGGCAGGGCTTATTGCGCCAGCCATCCACCGTCCATGTTCCAGGCTGCACCGCGTACCTGGCTGCCAGCCTCGCTGCACAGAAACAGCACGAGTTCGCCGAGGTGCTCAGGGGTTACGAACGCCTGCGAAGGCTGTTTTTCCGCGAGCAAGTCCCGCTGTGCCTGTTGGGGATCGATGCCGGTTGCTGCACGTGCGTCGATCTGCTGCTGCACCAGCGGCGTCAATACCCAGCCTGGGCACAGGGCATTGCAGGTCACGCCGCTCATGGCCGTTTCCAGCCCTACGACCTTCGTCAGGCCAATCACCCCATGCTTGGCGGCGACGTACGCGGCTTTGCCTGTGGAGCCGACTAGCCCATGAACCGAGGCGATGTTGATGATGCGCCCCCAGTTGCGGGCGCGCATGCCTGGCAACACCAGGCGAGTGCCGTGGAAGACCGCAGACAGGTTCAAGGCAATGATCTTGTCCCAGCTATCCACCGGGAAGTGCTCGACGGGTGCCACATGCTGGATTCCCGCATTGTTGACCAGGATGTCCACGGCACCGAATGCCTGTTCGGCAAAGGCCAGCAGGGCCTCGATTTGAGCAGCATCGGCAAGGTCAGCGGGGTGATGCCGCACCTGCACCCCTAACTGCTCAAGGCTGGCGATGGCCGGTGAAGGATCACCAAAGCCGTTGAGCACGATGCTGGCCCCCGCTCGCGCCAGCACATGGGCAATGCCCAGGCCAATGCCGCTGGTGGAACCTGTGATCACTGCTGTCTTGCCTTTGAGGGTCATGCAAAGCTCCCTAGCAGCGCACCGGCGCTGACTGGAACGAAGAAAGCCAATGGGCATCGCCCGGGATGGGCTGAGCGTAGGAGCGGAGCGGCTGATCAAAGGTTCCGTGGGGACCTTCGCATGGCGCCAATGCAGCGGCTTCGAGCCACTCCCTCCTACCGGGCTTGCTTCGCAGGACTTAGTCCTGGCGGCTGGTCACTTCCAGCAGGTGGTAGCCGAACTGGGTCTTGACCGGACCCTGTACGGTGTTGACCGGGGCGCTGAAGACGACAGTATCGAATTCCTTGACCATCTGGCCTGGACCGAACGAGCCCAGGTCACCACCCTGGCGGCTGGACGGGCAGGTGGAATTGGCCTTGGCGATTTCACCGAAGTCAGCACCCGCTTCGATCTGGGCCTTGAGTTCGTTGCACTTATCTTCGCTGTTGACCAGGATGTGACGGGCGGTTGCACGTGCCATGGGGTACTGCTCCTTGGGAGGGTAAAGAGGCAAAGCCTAACGCACTTCAACCGGTTGTGTCTCGCAGGGTTCGGCCTGCCGCTCACCCAGACGTCGTGCCGCGTTGTGCAACAGCGTTTCGGTGGTGCTCCAGCCAAGGCAGCCATCGGTGATGGACACGCCGTATTTCAGCGCCCCTTTGCCGAGCGCCTGACAACCCTCGAACAGGTGCCCTTCGATCATCATGCCCACGATCGAGGCGTCGCCATTCAACCGCTGTTGCAACACCTCGTTGAACACAGCCGGTTGCCGGGCCGGGTCCTTGCCACTGTTGGCATGGCTGCAATCGACCATGATGCGCGCAGGCAGGCCCGCTTTGGCTAGCCCCTGGCGGGCCAAGGCGACGCTGTGGGCGTCGTAGTTCGGGCCCTGATGGCCACCGCGCAGCACCAGGTGAGTGTGCGCATTGCCCAGGGTTTCGACGATCGCAGGGTAGCCCTGGGCATCCATGCCGAAATGCCGATGGGCATGGGCAGCGCTGCGCATGGCGTCTGTCGCGATGGCCACGCCGCCATCGGTGCCGTTCTTGAAGCCCACCGGCAGCGCCAGCCCGCTGACCATTTCCCGATGAATCTGTGATTCGGTAGTACGGGCGCCGATGGCAGCCCAGGCCAGCACATCGTCGAAGTAGCCAGCAGCCATGGGTTGCAGCAATTCAGTCGCGACCGGCAGGCCCCGTTCGATCATGCCCAGCATCAGCCCCCGCGACAGGGCCAGGCCTGCGTGCATGTCGTCGCTGCCATCGAGGTGAGGATCGTAGGCCAGGCCCTTCCAGCCCACTGTCGTGCGCGGCTTTTCCACGTAGGCACGCATCACCAGCAGCAGGCGATCATCGACCTGGCGGCTCAACGCGGCCAGGCGATCGGCGTATTCCAGCGCCGAGCGCGGATCATGCAGCGAGCACGGCCCTACGATCACCAGCAGGCGGTGGTCGCGTCCTTCGAGAATGTCGCAAATGGCTTGGCGGTGCGCCTGGACTTGATGAGCGAGCGAGACAGAGAGCGGCATCTGCTGTTTGAGCAGGTGCGGACTGGGAAGACGGCGGCTGACAGCGGTATTGGCAGCTTGAGGTTGGGCTAGAGGCAGGGCGAGGCTGGATGCTTGCATGAGGGTTTTCCTTGGGCGGACGGCAGGCGCTATAGCCTGCGCGGTCGGCCCTATCGAGGTGTTCGACAGATCGGTGATTGGCTATTGGCTGAAGCAGTGCCACCTGTGCAGAACCGATCGGAGGCGGCAGGCTGGCCCGAGCGGACGTGGCTAAATCGCCAGGTGAAGGTGCCAGCTACGTAATAGGTGTCGTATTTCATGAATTTGTCCTCTGAATCGTTTGGGTGTAGGCCTGAAAAAACAAAACCCCCGGTCGGGAGGCCGACCGGGGGTTTGAGTATTCTCATGTTCGGCGGCCCCTCGAAGGTGGACGCCGTGTGGGTATCGGCGCCTAGTGGCTAAACCAATACCCGAAGTAATAGGAGGCAGGTGCATTTACGCACACGGTCACGGCCGATACTGGGCGCGAAGCGCGACCAGTGGCAGGGACGAGTGTGTGGATGGTTGCTTGCATGTTGCTCTCCAGTGAATGAGCCCGAGCTTACTTCACATTGCGCGGGCCATTCAATGGAAAAATGCTATGAACGTAATCGATGGGATGATTACGTTAGAGGGTCACGAGACCGTGATCTTAGTGACTGTCTTGATCTTCAGCTTGTCCACCGGTGGCACCTGCGCCGGAGCCTGTGGCTTCGCCGGTGCTGTTGGAGCCGCCTGCCGCACCGTCATGGGCACCTGCTGCGCCGGCGTTGCTGCTGTCATTGTCACGGCTGCTGCCTGGGGTATTCACGCTGCTGCCTTCACCTGCAGTCTTGCCGCCCATCTGGTCGGTTTTCGGGTGCATATCGGTGTTGGTAGTGTCAGTAGCGGCCTGACTGGTACCGGCCAGGGTGGCCAAGGCGAAAGCAACGGACAGCGAAAGGCTACGGATGCGAATCATGGCGAAGCTCCTGTGCATGGAATCTGTCATTGCTTTGGCAAAGACCTGCACAGGAGGTGCCCTGAGGGCGACGGATGGTCGTTAACGGTACGCTTACCTCAACAGGCCTCGCCATGATGCGATGGCTTGGGTTCGGCCGTTTCCATCGGAGGATGCTCCTGCGCAGCATGCATCAGGTCCTCGGTAACCCGCAGTTCAGCGCCGGTAGGCGAGAAGGTGGTGGAGGCGGTGAACGGGGCAGGGTGTTCCGCGGCCGGACGCTTGCCGCGCCGCCACAGGAAAAAGCCCACCATCAACAGGTTGACCACCGCAAAGGCCCAGAAAAGCCCGGCTTCGCCAAACTCGGTCATGACGGGCGAAATCGCCATCGGCGCCATCGCCGAGCCCAGCGAGTTGATCAGCAGCAGCCCTTGGATCATGGGCACCAGGGCATCGGATGGGGCACGGTCGGCCGCATGGCTGACCGCCACCGGGTACAGGGTGAACACCCCGCCGCCTAGCAGAAACAGCATCGCCGGTAGCAGGAACGCATCCGAGGGCAGGAATACGGTGACCAGCGCCAGCGCAGCGCACACCGCAGCCAGGGCAATCAGCACGTCCTGACGGTCCTTGCGGTCCGACCAACGCCCCACGGGGTATTGCAGCAGCATGGCCCCGAGGATAACCCAGGCCATCATATTGCCCACTTCGCCGACGTCCAGCCCGATACGTTGGAGGTACAGCGGCAGCAACGTGTAGATCCCGGCTATGGCCACGCCGGAACCAAAACATCCCACCAGCCCCGAGGGTGCCACGCCCAGCAGCTGCCGCGGCTTGAGCGGCTCGACCTGGTCCAGCAGTGGCGAGACCCGTGGCAGGATCACGATCGGCAACACCGACAGCGCGGTGAGCACACCCGCCAGCATGAAGGGCGCGGTCTCGCCCAGGCGGGTAATCTCGCCAAGCCCTGCCTGGGCCAGCACCCCGGCGCCATAGAAAGCGATCATGTACAAGGCCAGCAGGCGACCGCGGATCTTGGCGTCCCCGGCCAGCAGCAACCAGCTTTCGATCACCAGAAACACACCCACGGCCGCCCAGCCATTGATCAGGCGCAGCACCGACCACCAGGTCACGTCATAGAACAGGCCTTGCAGCAGGATGGTGACGCCGATCAGCGATGCAAAGCTGGTGTAGGCGCGAATATGGCCGATGCGCAGGATGAGCCGATCATTGAAGATGGCGCCCAGGGTCAGGCCGATGAAGTAGGTGGACGAGACGATGCCGATGGTGGTGGCAGACTCGCCAGCCTCGCCGAGTCGCAGGGTGGTCAGAGAAGACATGAAGCCGTTGCCCAGGGCAATGATGAACAGCCCGAGCAGCGGCGCCAGCGCCATGGCCAGCAAACGCGCAGACATAGGTACCTCAAGTTGGATATGCGAAGGTTGGCCTTTTCGAGCGCGCACGCCGATCGACCCGGATAGGGTAGAGGCTGCACGGATGCGACCTGGGCAAGACTCAACCGCTTGGCCATGCGAGAAGACGGCCGGGCGGGGAGGGTTGAGCCTATTTCACATGAGCGTTCATGGGGTCAGGCGCGGACTCGGTCTTGGTTGCCGGTTGCCACCGTTCAAGGCGACGGGCGAAAAGGAAGCGCGATTCTACGGGCTTGCAGGGTTTTGCCAAGGGTTGACTGCCTGCGGCGCGATGCCGCAGTCTCGGAAAGACATGCCAATGTCTTTCCCAGGCAAACCTCCCGCTCCCGCTCCCGCTCCCGCTCTTGCTCTTGCTGTTGCTTTGGCTTTTGCTTCTAAGCGCGCGGTAGTCCAGGCGCCGCAGATCGCGACTTCAGGAGGCCGAGCGCAGGGCTTGCGGAGGGAGGTGACAGGCATGGATGCCTGTCAAGCGCTGGGCCCCAGGATGGGGCCTACAGCGCGGTCCTCCCGGGAGCAAGACCGGAGTGAGGGAACCCCGAAGCGCAGCGTAGGGGCCGTATGAATGGAGCGCAGCGTTTTTTGGTTACTTTTTGTCGCGTTTGACAAAAAGTGACTCGCCGTAATGGCGAAAAGGTGACTAAGCGTCGCCATCGCAAATGGAATGTGCTCTTTTTCAATACCCACGCCAACGCAATCAAACTTGAAACTTGAAACTTGAAACTTGAAACTTGAAAGCGTGGGCGCGCACAGCAAGTTGGTATTCATTGGCGCGGGTGGCGCACAGTCACCTTTCCGCCCTTACGGCGGCTCACTTTTTGTCTTGTCAAAAAGTGAGCAAAAACCGCCTGCTCCTATCATCCGGCCCCTACGCTACGCTCCGGGGTTCCCTCGCTCCGGGCTTGCTCCCGGGAGGACCGCGCTGCAGGCCCCATCCTGGGGCCCAGCGCTTGACAGGCATCCATGCCTGTCACCTCCCTCCGCAAGACCTGCGTTCGGCCTTCTGAAGTCGCGAAGATCAAGATCAAGATCAAGATCAAGATCAACAACGTCTGTAGCGGGAATGATAACGTCTAAACTTGCCGCTATATGTATACCTTGTAGGAGCGGCCTTGTGCCGCGATGGCCGCGCAGCGGCCCGAGTTCATATCTTGCAATTCAAATACTGGGGCCGCTGCGCGGCCATCGCGGCACAAGGCCGCTCCTACACGAAGTAGTGGGTCGCTTCAGTATTAGAACGCAGTCACACCCTGATGAACGAGACTGATCTATAGAGTGTAGGGTAATACCCAAAGTCCATTCTCGCTAAAACGTGACCCGCCCAAAGGGCACACCACTGATCAATCCGCTAGCACCCAGATCCAACACAGGACCGCTGCTCCCCCGTATCGATGCTGACCACCACCGACATACCCGGCCGCAGCCGCGCAGCTTCTGGCTGCCCCGCATCCACCGTGATGCGCACCGGTATCCGCTGGGCGATCTTGACGAAGTTGCCGGTCGCGTTGTCCGCCTGAAGCAACGCAAACTCCGAACCCGTAGCAGGGGAGATCTGTTCGATGTGCCCGTACAGCTTCAAATGGTTCAAGGCATCCACCGTGAAACTGGCCGGCTGACCGATGCGCACGTCGGCCATCTGCGTTTCTTTCATATTGGCGATGATCCATAAGGTATCGGGCACCAGCGCCATCAGCTGGGCACCTGAGTTGACATAGGCGCCCAGGCGCGTGCCGATCTGCCCCAGCTGCCCGTCCCTGGGCGCAGTGACGCGGGTGTTGTCCAAGTCGATACGGGCCAGGGCCACGGCTGCCTTGGCGTTCTCGACCGCAGCCAGCAGCGCCGCGCGGTTGACGATCACCGACTCACGATCCTGCCGAGCGATCTCAAGCGCGGCCTTGGCCTGCGCAAGGCTCGCCGCCGCTGCCGCTTCGCTGGCGCGGGTAACATCCAGTTCGCGTCGTGATACTGACCCATCGCTCACCAGCGCCTGGTTACGCGACAGATCGGCCTTGGCTTTGGTCAACTGCGCGGCGGCGTCATTGATGGCAGCCTGGCGCTGGGCGATGGTCGCTTCGGCGCTCTTGCGCTGCTGGGCATTGTTGGCCAGTGCCGCCTCTTGTTGCTGCTGCTGGGCGATGGCCTGGGCCAGGCGCTGGGTGTAGATGCGGTCATCGAGCTTGACCAGCAACTGGCCTGCCTTGACGTGCTGGAAGTCCTGCACGGGCACCTCGACGATATAACCACTCAATTGCGGACCGATGATCGTGACCTGCCCGCGCACCATGGCGTTTTCGGTACTTTCGATGGCGCTGCTGAAAGGTGGCAGCCGCCACGCATAAAGCACCACCAGCACGCCGACCAGAGCGACACAACCGAATGTAATGGCAGACAGTATGCGCACCTTGCGGGTGCGTCCAGGTGAGGTCGGCTCGCTGGGTGGCGGGGTGCCTTCCGGCGCTTCGGCGATGGCGGTCGTGGTGGTGGTGCGGGATTCTTCGGTCATCGTGTCGGTGCGCCAAGGGATGGGTCGGTCAGGCGGGCCTGACGTTTGCTGTACCAGAGCCAGGTGCCGCGTATGCAGATCCAGATCATGGTGAGAATAGCGATAGCGCCAATGAGCATGAAGACATCGTTGTAGGCCAGCACATTGGCTTCTCGGGTGGCCGCGCTGGCCAGTTGGCGCATGCCCACTTCAGTACGCAGGGCAGGGTCGGCGATCAGGCGCCCGACGCTTGCACCACCACTTTGAACCCGGGCGGTGACCAGCGGTTCCACGCTGCCCAAGTGGTCCATGAGGTGACTTGAGTGAAATTTTTCCCGCCAGATCTGGAACGTGCCCAGCAGCGCTGCGCCGATCAGGCCACCGAGGTTGTTGCAGATGCCGAACAGCACCGAGAAGCTCACCAGGTTCTGCGGATTGGCCCGCACATGGCCGATGCCCAGGGCCATGGAGGGGCCCAGGAAGAACGTACTGCCGAACGCCAATAGAAACTGGCTCAAGTACATCTGCGCAGGGCGGGTCAGGTTGCTCGACCTGCTGTCCATGAAGGCCCCTATCGCCATGGCCAGCAGGGAGATCAGCAACGGTAGGATCAGGTGGTTGGGGTTGATGGTCAGGGCGCTGGTCGCCAGCCCGGCGACCGCGCCGAGCAGCATGATCCAGTACAGCGAACGCATCTGTTCGCTGGACATGTTGAGCATCTGCAGAAAGCCGACTGCGCCGGTGGATTGCTCGGAGGTGACCATACGGATGAGGATCACGCACAGCCCCAGGCGGATGATTGCGCCGCTGCCCAGCCACCGCGTCATCAGCAAGGGGTTCTCGCGGTTGTGCTCGATCGCCAGTCCACTGAGGATCAGGACGATCGAGCCTGCCAGCGCCATGCCGATCCATGGCGCATCCAGCCACCAGTCGATGCGACCAAGCGACAAGGCAGCGCAAAGCAGCGCCGTGCCGCTGGCCATCAGGGCGAAGGTAAGAAAATCCAAGGGCTCGAAGGTCTTGAAGCGGTCACCAGGTGGCAGTTTGAGCAGAAGTACGCAGCCCAGGGCTGTCAGCGCCAGCCCGAGTTCGAACAAGTAAAGCCCCCGCCATTCGGCGATCAGTAGCAGGTCTTCTGAAAATATCCGTGCCAGCGGCAAGGCCAGCTGGGAAGCACCAAGGCCCAGGACCATGGCCTTGAGCCGCCACTGCGCAGGAAAGGCCTGGATCATGTAGTACAGGCCGAGCGAGGTCAGCGCGGCGCCCACCATGCCGTGGGCGGCCCGCACGGCAATGGCCGAGTTGAGGTCGTTGACCAGCAGGTGGGCGAAGGTCACCAGGGCATAGAGCACCAGGAACACTTCGGTGAAGGCACGCAAGCCAAATTGCTGGCGAAACTTGACCAGCAACAGGTTCATGGACACGTTGGTCATCACATAGGCCGCTGGCAGCCAGGCCATTTCCGCCGTGGTCGCGCCCAGTGCACCTTGCAGAAACACAAGGTTTGCGGTCACCAGCGCGTTGCCCAGCCCGCCGGTGATGGCGACCAGCAAACCGACCAGGCCATAGGCCAGGCGCTTGGCTGGGCTGTGCAGGGGCGTGGACGGCGAACCTGGCAGGGTCGGTTTCTCGTGGGGTAACCACTGGCGGGGTGCGTACTTGTCCATGAACCAGCCTATCTAAGGTGTTGAAAGCGGCCGTTGCTTGGCCGCATGCGCTCGCGTCGATGTCATCCAGCGCCGCTACAAGGCCCGTGCCAGGAAGGGTGCTGTACGGCCGTGCTCAGTCGTGGCTACCTGTTCGGGCGTGCCGCTGGCGACCACCTTGCCGCCGGCATCGCCCGCACCAGGGCCGATGTCGATCACCCAATCGCACTGGGCGACCACGCGCATGTCGTGTTCGACCACCACCACGCTATGGCCGTTGTCCACCAGGCGGTTGAGCTGCACCAGCAAGCGGTCGACATCTTGTGGATGCAGGCCGTTGGTGGGCTCATCGAGCACATACAAGGTGGCGCCGCGCGCCTGGCGTTGCAGCTCGGTGGCCAGCTTGATCCGTTGCGCTTCGCCCCCTGACAACTCCGTTGCCGGCTGGCCCAGGCGCAGATAGCCCAAGCCTATGTCTTGCAGCACCTGAAGCGCACGCCGCGCCGGTGGCTGATCCTCAAACACGCCCAGCGCCTGTTCCACGGTCAGGTGCAGCACCTCGGCGATATTCATGCCACGCCAGACAACCGCGAGGGTCTCTGGATTGTAGCGGGCCCCGTGGCAGGTCGGGCAAGGCGCGAACACGCTTGGCATGAACAGCAACTCGACACTGACAAACCCTTCGCCTTCGCACGTAGGGCATCGGCCCTTGGCAACGTTGAAGGAGAAACGCCCGGCATCGAAACCCTGGGCCTTGGCCTGTTCGGTACTGGCGAACAATTTGCGCACATGATCGAACAGACCGGTGTAGGTGGCCAAGTTGGAGCGAGGCGTGCGGCCGATTGGTTTCTGGTCTACCTGCACCAGCCGCTTGATGTGCTCAAGGCCTGCGCTGACGCGGCCCGTGCTCACCTGCTCTGGCGCGTCTTCCAGGTCAGGCTCCTGGGCATCCTGTGAAGCCTCGACGTGGCCCAAATGTGCGCCCACCAATTCCAGCAGGGCCAGGCTGACTAGGCTCGATTTGCCGGAGCCCGAGATGCCGGTCACCGCCGTGAAGCAGCCCAGCGGGAACGCTGCGCTGAGGTTGTCGAGGTTGTTACGGGTTATGCCTTCCAGGTGTAGCCAGGCCTGGGGCTCGCGTAATGGGCGCGGTGTCTTGTCCAGTACCTGGAACAGATAGCGGGCCGTACACGATTGCTCGACCTGGGCCAGGCCAGCCGGCGGGCCGCTGTAGAGAACCTTACCCCCGTGCTCCCCGGCGGCCGGCCCCACGTCCACCAGCCAGTCCGCACGGCGCATGGTGTCCAGGTCGTGTTCGACCACGTACACCGAATTGCCTGCCTGCTTGAGGCGCTGCAGGGCTTCGAACAAGGCTTCACTGTCAGCGGGGTGCAGGCCGGCGGAAGGCTCGTCAACCACATAGACCACGCCAAAGAGCTGCGAATTGAGCTGCGTGGCCAGGCGCAGGCGTTGCAGCTCGCCCGAGGACAGGGTAGGAGTACTGCGCTCGAGCGCCAGGTAACCCAGGCCGAGCTCGAGCAGCGTGTCGATGCGCACCAGCAGCTCACTGGCGATGCGTTGCGCGGCCAGGCGTTTTTCAACGGTCAGGTCATCGTCCTGGGTCAGGTACTCGGCTGCCGCCACCTTGCGCAGTACCTCGGCCAGGGCCTGCAGGGGCAGTTGCGACAGCGCTGCGATGTCCAACCCTGCAAAGGTGACACTCAATGCCTCGGGCTTGAGCCGTTTGCCCTGACACGTGGGGCAAGGACTTGGGCGCATGTAGCGGGACACGCGCTTGCGCATCTGCGCGCTTTGCGAGTGCATGAAGGTATGCAGCACATAGCGCCGGGCGCCGGTGAACGTGCCTTGGTAGCTGGGCTCTGCCTTGCGCTTGAGGGCAGCGCGTGCCTGGGCAGGCGTAAGGCCCGCGTAGACCGGCACGGTGGGTGTTTCTTCGGTGTAGAGAATCCAGTCACGCTGCTTCTGGGGCAGATCGCGCCAGGGTACATCCACGTCATAGCCCAGGGTGACCAGAATGTCCCGCAGGTTCTGCCCTTGCCAGGCCATGGGCCAGGCAGCCACTGCCCGTTCCCGGATGCTCAGCGAGGGGTCGGGGACCATGGTCGCCTCGGTGACCTCGTAGACCCGGCCGAGCCCATGGCACGCGGGGCAGGCGCCTTGAGGCGTGTTGGCCGAGAAATCCTCGGCATACAGCATCGGCTGGTTGGCAGGGTACTGGCCTGCGCGCGAGTACAGCATGCGGATGGAGCTCGATAGCGTGGTGACACTGCCCACCGAAGACCGCGCACTCGGGCTGCCACGCTGTTGCTGCAGTGCCACCGCTGGCGGCAAGCCTTCGATGGCGTCCACGTCGGGCACACCCACTTGATCGATCAGGCGCCGAGCGTAAGGCGCCACCGATTCGAAATAGCGGCGCTGGGCCTCGGCATACAGTGTTGAGAAAGCCAAGGACGACTTGCCGGAACCCGACACGCCGGTAAACACAACCAATGCGTCGCGGGGTACATCGACATCGACATTCTTCAGGTTGTGCTCGCGCGCACCCCGTACACGAATGAAACCGCTGAAGGCGGGTGTGTCGCTTGGCATGTGGCTGTCCTTGCTTGGCAGTTGGGTCGGGAAGACATAGCAGGCAATCGATCACGTGTGTGGCCTGCGGTCGAATGGGGATCGCACGCTGTAGGACGCTTCAAGCGGCCAGGAGGTTCTACCGGGCAGCCTGCGAGCTGAGCGGAGCGTGGCCATCGACCTGGACGCACACCTGTCGGTCGCCCACCGTTTTGCAGGGCCAATGATCATTGATGTAAGCATCCGGGGTGAAACACACCCGGTCATCGTTGACCCAGAACATGTGGCCGCTCGATCCGGATAGACGCAATTGGGCGCACGGCCGATAGTCCTTGATCATGAGCGTTGCCGTGCTCGCTGCAATCATCACCGGGGCCGCGATGCATATCGCCATGAGCGTGACCTGGAAGGAGCGGAGCTGGAAACGGTCAAGCCTGGACCCCCGCGGCGGGTCGAACTTACGGCCGGTACATACGCCGATCATGGCGGCGAGGACCACGATGGGCGTCAACGGAATCACACCGATCATGAAGAACGCCTTGAACGAAGTCTCGACTACCGGGGCGTTGCGGTACAGGCGGCCAAAGACCGGCAGCACATCCACCCAGATGGCATACATCGCCAGGCTGCACACTGCGACCATGCCCAGTCCCAGCCCCAGCGCTACGCAGCGAAACAGAAGCGGGCTGCGCAGGTGAAGTTCAGCCTGCTGTTTCATCGCTTCCCGCCGGCGCCCTGTCCGTGCCCAATAACGCCCATAGGCGCGCATCTTCGAAGTTATCGATGACCAGGCGCGCACCTGCCTCGATCAAACGTTGTGGCGTCTGGGTGGTGGCAAGGCCGACTGTGAAGATCCCGGCAGCGCTGGCTGCCCGAACGCCCGGCAGCGAGTCTTCGAACGCCAACGCGTGGTCGGCATGGGCCTGCAGCCGCTGCAGGCCGGTCAGGTAGGGAAGCGGGTCGGGTTTGGGCTTGGCCAGTTCATCGGCAATCACCACGTGGTCGAACCTGTCGCTCAACTTCAGGCCTGCGAGCATGTGTTCGGCATTGAGCCGTGGGGCGTTGGTTACCACGCACATGCCTACGCCGTGGGTACTGGCGTGATCGAGCAGACGAATCAGCCCAGGCAGCGGCTCGAGCTTTGGCGACATTTCACGGAAAAGCGCTTCCTTGCGCTCGGCCAGTGCCTGGCACTGCGAGGCACTGGCGCCTTCGAACAACTCGGCGAACAGTTCGCCATTGGCCCGGCCACTGATTTGGGCATCGAACTGGTCCTGGCTCAATTCGCGGCCATCGTAATCATGCAGTAGCTGACGAAAAGCCTGTAAATGGAGGGTATCGGTGTCTGTGAGGGTGCCATCGAGGTCGAACAGCAAAGCATTGAACATCAGGATTTCCCAGTCAGGTACGGGGTGGCCAGACGATGATAACCAATGACGACGACGAAGGGGGCTGGTCAGCGTGCTCCGGAAAGAGTACAAATGTGCTCCATGGACACTCTAACCCCTAAGCGCCGCGCCATTTTCGATTTCATTCGCGAGCGCATCACCGAACAAGGCCAACCGCCTAGCCTGGCCGATATCGCCACGCGCTTTGGTTTTGCCTCACGCAGCGTGGCCCGCAAGCACATCACCGCGCTGTGCCAGGCAGGCTACATCGACGTCACCCCCAATCAGGCCCGCAGTATTCGCCTGGCAAGGCCGTTACGCCGGCCTGAAATGCTGGAACTGCCGGTCCTGGGGCAGGTCGCGGCCGGTGCGCCGATCGGGCCGGACCTGGACATTCACGAGCAATTGCTGCTCGACCCCAGCCTGTTTCGCCGCACCCCCGATTACCTGCTCAAGGTGCGTGGGGACTCGATGATAGGTGACGGCATCCTCGACGGCGACCTGGTCGGTATCCGCCAGCAGGGCGATGCGCGGGACGGGCAGATCGTGGTCGCTCGGCTGGACGGCGAGGTGACCATCAAGCGCCTCCAGCGCCTGGGCGAGGGCTATCGGCTGCTGCCGCGCAACCCGGCTTACGCGCCGATTGACGTAGGGCCGGGCCAGGAACTGTTCATCGAAGGCATCTTCTGTGGCCTGGTGCGGCGCGACTGATGGGCGCGGTCGTCGATCTGGACAGGCTGCTCGACCAGCGTCGGGTGTGGCGCGGCCGTCAAGCCCAGGCCCGTCCACTGGGCCTGCAACCGACCGGGCATGCCAGCCTGGACGAACGCCTGCCCGAAGGCGGCTGGCCGGCAGCGGCCCTCAGCGAATTGTTGCTCGCCCGCCCTGGCAGCGGCGAACTGCAACTGCTCTGGCCCACGCTGGCGCGCCTGAGCGGCGAGGGCGGACGCGTGGTGTTGGTATCACCTCCCTTCATCCCTTTTGCCCCAGCCTGGCAGGCGGCGGGCATCGACTTGCGCTGGCTGTTCCAGGTCGACGCGGGCACCATCGACACCCTGTGGGCCGCCGAGCAATGCCTGCGTTCGGGCAGTTGTGCCGCTGTGGTGTGCTGGCCAGAACGCGCCGACGACCGCGCCTTGCGCCGCTTGCAGGTCGCGGCGGAAACCGGGCAGGCCCTGGCGTTCGCCTGCCGCGGGCAAGCGGCCCTGCACAATCCGTCGCCTGCGGCATTACGCCTGGCCATCGACGTACGCCCACCCCAGTGGCGGGTGCTCAAATGCCGTGGCGGCATGCCGCCGGCCCAACCGATCGCGTGTTCAAGGCAGGGATGATGGATCATGTTGTGGGCCTGCATTCTATTTCCGCAGCTGGCGCTGGACAGCCTGCTGCGCGAGCGCGACGACCGTGACGCACCCCTGGTGCTGCTGGGTGGTCCCAGTCAGCGCCGGGTCCTGCAATCGGTCAACCCAGCGGCCGCCGCCCTGGGGCTTCGCGCCGGTCAAACCCTGACGGCAGCCCGTGCCCTGGCTGACGGCTTCACCTGCCTTGAAGTCGACCCCAGGCGCATCGATGCTTTGCAGCAGTTGCTGGCCGCCTGGGCCTACCGTTTCAGTGCCCAGGTCAGCTTGCACTACCCGCGAACCTTGTTGCTGGAGGTAGGGTCCAGCCTGCAGTTGTTCGGGCCGTGGCCAGTATTGCAGGCGCGCCTGCGCCAGGAACTGTCTGCGCTGGGCCTGCGTCAGCGCATCGTCCTGGCCAGCAACCCGGTGGCTGCGCGCATGCTGGCCAATGCTCACGACGGGTTGGCGTTGGAGGATGCCGCTTCGACCCGTGCGGCGTTGGCCGAAATGCCCATCGACCGGATCGGCCTGCGACCGGAGGATGCCCAGGCCTTCAGCCGCATGGGATTGCGCCAGCTCAATCATGTGCTGGCGCTGCCGCGTGACGCACTGGCCAGGCGCTTTGCTCCCCAGGTGCAGTTGCACCTGGATCAGTTGCTGGGCATGCGCAACCTGGGGCTTGCGTTCTTCGAACCGCCCGATCGTTTCGACGCGCGGTTGGAGCTGAACTTCGATGTGGAGTCGCATCAGGCGCTGTTGTTCCCATTACGTCGCCTGCTGACCGACCTGGCCGCGTTCCTGGCGGGGCGCGACTGTGGTGTCCAGCGTTTCAAGGTGTACATGGAGCACGCGCAGGGCTCTGACACCCAGCTCGACGTTGGATTGTTGGCTGCAGAACGCGACCCGGCCATGTTGCTGGAACTGGCCCGTGGCAGGCTGGAATCGGTGCGCCTGAAGGCGCCGGTGCGTAACCTGCGCCTGGTGGCCGAGGATTTGCCACCGTTCGTACCTCAACACAAGGCGTTGTTCGACCCGCGTGCCCAGCAGGCCCAACCGTGGGAACAACTGCGCGAACGCTTGCGTGCACGCCTGGGTGACCAGGCCGTGACGGGGCTCAGTGCCTTGGCGGACCATCGTCCTGAACAAGCATGGCAGGCCAATGAAATCGGCCAGTGGTCCAGCCTGTGCGTTGCGCCCGGAAGCCGACCTGGCTGGCTGCTGGCAACCCCCACGGTGCTCGAAGAGCAGGCGTACCAGGTTCAGGGGCAGGCCGAGCGCATCGAGTCCGGTTGGTGGGACGGCGGGGACGTGCGCCGTGATTACTATCGCATCGAAACCCGTGAGGGCCTGCGTGGGTGGGCCTACCGCGACCTCGGCCAAGGCGGCCCGCTGTGGCTGCAGGGCTGGTTCTGATGAGCGGCGTTGGCTACGCCGAGTTGCATTGCCTGAGCAACTTCAGTTTCCAGCGCGGGGCTTCAAGCGCCGATGAGTTGTTCCGCCGGGCTCGCGAGCAAGGCTACCAAGCCCTGGCCATTACCGACGAATGCACGTTGGCTGGCATCGTGCGCGCATGGCAAGCGGCGAAAGAGCAGGGTGTACGGCTGATCGTCGGCAGCGAAGTGCAACTGCAGGACGGGCCTAAGCTGGTGCTGCTGGTGCAAGACCTGCAGGGCTACCAGAACCTTTGCGCCTTGATCACCCGTGCGCGGCGTCGGGCACCCAAGGGGAACTACCAGCTATTTCGCGAGGACCTGCCTGCGCACAGCTCGGGCCTGTTGGCATTATGGGTGCCTGACGATATTGCCGATCAGGCGGTGGGCGAGTGGTTGAGGGAAGTCTTCGAGCACCGCCTATGGCTGGCCGTGCATCTTCACCGCGGTGTCGATGACGACCAGCGCCTGGCGCGTCTGCGCGCATTGGCGACGGCCTTGGGTGTGCAGGCGGTGGCGTGCGGGGACGTTCACATGCATGTGCGCGGTCGGCGCGCCCTGCAAGACTGCATGACGGCCATTGGCCGACGGTGTCAAGTGGCTGAGGCAGGGCGCTTTCTGTACGCCAACGGCGAACGTCATTTGCGTACCCCTGCCCAATTGGCCGAGTTGTATCCTGTCGACTTGCTGGCCCAGACCTTGGTGATAGCCGAGCATTGCCGTTTCGACCTCGCCGAGCTGCGCTACCGCTATCCCGAAGAACTGGTGCCCGCCGGGCATACCCCTGCCAGTTGGTTGCGTCAGCTGTGCGAACAAGGGTTGCCGCTGCGCTGGCCCCAGGGCCCGAGCACCCAAGTCCGCCAAGCCCTCGATCGAGAGCTGGCCTTGATCAGCGAGCTGGGCTACGAGAGTTATTTCCTCACCGTCCACGACATCGTGGCCTTTGCCCGTGAGCAGCACATCCTGTGCCAGGGGCGCGGCTCTGCAGCCAACTCGGTGGTGTGCTTCGTGCTGGGGATCACCGAGCTGGACCCCATGAAGCATCGCTTGCTGTTCGAGCGCTTTTTGTCACGCGAGCGCAACGAGCCGCCGGATATCGATGTGGACTTCGAGCACGATCGGCGCGAGGAAGTCATCCAGTATGTATTCAGGCGCTATGGTCGACACCGCGCGGCGTTGACAGCGGTGGTCAACACCTACCACGCCAGTGGGGCGGTACGCGATGTGGCTCGCGCATTGGGGCTGCCAGCCGACCAGGTGGACGCCCTGGCCAAGTGCTGCGGCCGCTGGAGCGACCGCATCCCCGATGAGCAGCGTCTGAACGAGGCGGGGTTCGATGCAGGCAGCCCGGTGCTGCGGCGCATCCTGGTGCTGGCCGGTGAGCTGATCGGTTTTCCCCGGCACTTGTCGCAACACCCAGGTGGCTTCGTTATTTCGCAACAACCCCTCGATCAGCTGGTGCCCGTGGAAAACGCGGCCATGGCCGAGCGTACCGTGATCCAGTGGGACAAGGATGACCTGGACATGGTCGGCCTGCTCAAGGTCGATGTGCTGGCACTGGGCATGCTCAGTGCACTGCGTCGCTGCTTTGCGCTGGTACAGCAGCACCGTGGGCGACACTTGACCCTGGCCACCGTCCCTGCCGAAGACCCGGCCACGTACGCCATGATCAGCCGCGCCGAGACCATGGGCGTGTTCCAGATCGAATCCAGGGCGCAAATGGCCATGTTGCCGCGCCTGCAGCCCAGAACCTTCTACGACCTGGTCATCGAGGTCGCCATCGTGCGTCCCGGTCCCATCCAGGGCGACATGGTCCATCCCTACTTGCGCAGGCGCCTGAAGCAGGAACCGGTGACGTACCCATCGCCCAAGCTCAAGGCGGTGTTCGAGCGCACCCTTGGCGTGCCGCTGTTCCAGGAGCAGGTGATGGAGTTGGCCATGGTCGCGGCGGACTACAGCCCCGGTGAGGCCGACCAACTGCGCCGCAGCATGGCCGCGTGGAAACGCCACGGCGGGCTGGAGCCGCACCGCGAGCGATTGCTCGACGGCATGCAGCGCAATGGCTACGAACTGGCGTTCGCCGAACGCATCTTCGAACAGATCAAAGGCTTTGGCAGCTACGGATTCCCCGAATCCCACGCCGCCAGTTTTGCACTGCTGTGTTATGCCAGCAGTTGGTTGAAGTGCCACGAGCCGGCCATCTTCACCTGCGCGCTGGTCAACAGCTGGCCGATGGGGTTCTACAGCCCCGACCAACTGCTCCAGGAGGCTCGCCGCCAGGGCATTGAGGTGAGGCCGGTGGACGTGTGTCACAGCCAGTGGGACTGCACGCTCGAGCCAGGGCCTGCGGGTGAACTGGCAATCCGCATGGGCTTGCGCTTGGTCCGCGGCCTGGCCGAAGCCGATGTGCGCCGGCTCGAACAGGCAAGGGCCATGCAGCCTTGGCGAGACGTCGAGGACCTGTGCCTGCGCTCGGCCCTGGATGAGCGCGCCCGGGCTCGTCTGGCGGATGCAGGCGCCCTGGTCGCGCTGGCAAGGCACCGGCACCAGGCACGCTGGGAAGTGGCGGCGGTACAGGCGCAGCTGCCTTTGTTCGCCGACGTGCAGGCGGCCCCCGAGCAGCCGGTCGAGCTGCCGGCGCCTACCGTCGGCGAGGATTTGGTAGCCGACTATCACGCCATGGGCACGACCTTGGGGCCGCATCCATTGGCCTTGCTGCGATCCCGTCTGCGGGCACTGGGGTGTCGCAGTTCCGGCGAGCTGCAAGGTGTCGAACACGGCGACGCCATCGCCATGGCCGGGCTGGTGGTAGGCAGGCAGCGGCCACAGACCGCCAGTGGTGTGACCTTCGTCACGCTCGAGGATGAGTTCGGCATGGTCAACGTGGTGGTGTGGCGGGACCTGGCCGAACGGCAGCGGCGTGCGCTGGTCGGCGCCCGGCTGATGAAGGTCAGTGGCCGCCTGGAACAGGAAAATGGCGTGCGCCACCTGGTGGCCCGACGCCTGGAGGATGTCAGCGTGCTGCTGCAGGGGCTGGACGTACGCAGCCGGGATTTCCACTGACCCCCTGCAGCACAGCCTCGCTTACACCATCGCCAGGCGCAGCTTGCGGGTAGGGGCCTCGAATGCCTGGTCGATGGCGTTCAGGTCATCGGCGGTCAAGTTCAAACGCGTTGCCTCGGCATTGAGCCTGACATGCTCGGGCGTTACGGCTTTGGGAATGGCGATGACGCCGTTGTGGCGCGTGACCCAGGCCAGGCTGACCTGGGCCGGGGTAGCACCATGGTCGTTGGCGATTTGCTTGAGCACGGGGTGTTGCAGCAAACGCCCTGCCTGGGCCAGGGGGCAATAGGCCATGATGGGCAATCCATGCTGCACCGACCAGGGCAGCAGGTCGAATTCGATCCCTCGTTGCGCAGGGTTGTAGAGCACCTGGTTGGTGGCACAATCGGCGTTGTCCAATTCGCGAAGGTCATCCACGTCGAAGTTGGACACGCCCCAGTGCTTGATCTTGCCAGCCTCGCGCAGCCGCTCGAAAGCGTCCACGGTTTCGTGCAACGGGTACTGGCCGCGCCAGTGCAGCAGGTACAGATCGATGCAGTCGGTACCCAGGCGCTTGAGGCTGCGCTCGCAGGCGGCCTGCGTGCCGTGCTGGCTAGCGTTGTGCGGGTACACCTTGCTCACCAGAAATACCTCGTCCCGACGCCCGGCGATGGCCTGGCCCACCACTTGTTCCGCGCCACCTTCGGCATACATCTCGGCGGTGTCGATCAGGCGCATGCCCAGGTCGATGCCTTGTTGCAAGGCGGCGACTTCGGCCGCCCGACGGCTCGGGTCTTCGCCCATGTACCACGTACCCTGGCCGATGCTCGGCACGTTGGCGCCTGCCAATTTCACGTCACGCATGTTACCTCCGGTGGGTGGGTATTGTTCAGTAGAACATCCAGCAGCGCCTGGGCTGCCGTGGACAATGTGTGCTCGCGCAGGGCTATCACGCCAATGCGCCGTTCGACGGCAGGCTCGACCAGGGGGATACAGCGGGCCCCCAGCTCCTGCATCTGGGTAATGCACAGCGCCGGTACCGCGCTGACGCCTAGACCGCTCGCGACCATGCGGCCAACGGTTGCAAGCTGATGGCTTTCGAAAGCCACAGCCAGTTTGCCGTGCTGCACCGCCACGTTCTGCTCAAGCAACAGGCGCACGGCAGAAGGACGCTGCAGCGCCACGAAATCCTCGGCAAGAAGCTGCGCCCAACTGATTTGCGCAAGCCGGGCCAAGGGCGAGTCAGCCGGCACGACTGCAACGAACCGGTCGAGGTACAGCGGGTGAAAGTGCAAGCCCTCGACATTGTCTGGCTCAAAGCCGATGCCCAGTTCGACGCGCCGATGCCTGACCAGTTCCTGCACCTGTTCGTTGATCACGTCGTGCACGGTCACGTTGACCTTGGGGTAGCACTGACGGAAAAGCTTGAGGGCCCCTGGTAACAGGTTGCCGGCAAAGGAGGGCATTGCCGCGATGGCCACCCGGCCCAGTTGCAGGGTGAAGCGCTGGCGCAGCATTTCCTCGGTGTCGTCCCAGTCAGCCAGCAGGCGACGGGCCAGCGGCAGCAGTACCTCGCCTTCTGCCGTCAGGCTGACGCTACGTGTGGTGCGGCTGAGCAGGGCACCGCCCAGGTTCTCCTCCAGCGCCTTGATGGTCAGACTCAGTGCGGGCTGTGAGATGTGCAGGTGCTCGCCGGCCTGGGCAAAACTCTGGAACTTGGCCACGGCGACGAACGCGCGCAGTTGCTTCACATTCATGGGAATCGCCTATGCTTTGATTTGAAGTGCTTATCAATCGATCATAAAAACAAAATTAACAAATCAGTGAACAGGGGAGAATATACCCCCACACGCTTACCGACGCCCCGTCGGCTCAACAACTACAAAAGGCGAACCAGCATGGCCGGATTGGACAAACGCGTAGCTACGTACGAACAAGCCCTGGAAGGGCTGACCGACGGCATGACGGTATTGGCCGGGGGGTTCGGCCTGTGCGGCATACCTGAAAACCTGATCGCCGAGATCAAGCGTCGCGGCGTCAAGGGCCTGACCGTGGTCTCCAACAACTGCGGCGTCGATGGCTTCGGTCTTGGCGTGCTGCTCGAAGACCACCAGATTCGCAAGATGGTCGCTTCCTACGTGGGGGAAAACGCCGAATTCGAGCGCCAGCTGCTTAGCGGGGAGCTTGAGGTCGAGCTCACGCCCCAGGGCACCCTGGCCGAAAAAATGCGCGCTGGCGGAGCGGGCATTCCTGCATTCTTCACTGCCACCGGTTATGGCACCCCGGTCGCCGAGGGTAAGGAAGTGCGGGAATTCAATGGTCGCAAGTACATCCTCGAAGAAGCCATCACCGGGGACTTTGCCATCGTCAAAGGCTGGAAGGCTGACCATTACGGCAACGTGATCTATCGCAACACTGCCCAGAATTTCAACCCTCTGGCCGCCACAGCCGGCAAGATCACCGTGGTCGAAGTCGAGGAAATCGTCGAGCCTGGCGTGCTGCTGCCCAGTGAAATCCATACCCCAGGCATCTTCGTGGACCGCGTCATCGTCGGCACCTTCGAGAAGCGCATCGAAAAACGCACCGTCAAGGCCTGAGCGCCCCTACAGAACAACAAAGAGATCCTGACCATGGCACTGACCCGCGAACAGATGGCCCAACGCGTTGCACGTGAACTCAAGGACGGCTACTACGTCAACTTGGGTATCGGTATTCCCACCTTGGTCGCCAATTATGTGCCGGCCGACATGGACGTGATGCTCCAGTCGGAAAACGGCCTGTTGGGCATGGGGGAATTCCCCACCGAAGCGACCCTTGATGCTGACATGATCAACGCGGGCAAACAGACTGTCACCGCCCGCATTGGCGCATCGATCTTCGACTCGGCGCAGTCGTTCGCCATGATCCGCGGCGGTCACGTCGACCTGACCGTGCTCGGTGCCTTCGAAGTAGACGTGCAGGGCAACATCGCTTCCTGGATGATCCCGGGCAAGCTGGTCAAGGGCATGGGGGGCGCCATGGACCTTGTGGCCGGTGCGGAAAACATCATCGTCACCATGACCCACGCCTCCAAGGACGGAGAGTCCAAGCTGCTGCCCCAGTGCAGCCTGCCGTTGACCGGCGCGGGCTGCATCCGCAAGGTGCTCACCGACCTGGCTTATCTTGAGATTGAGGACGGTGCATTCATCCTGCGCGAAACCGCGCCCGGTGTGAGCATCGAAGAAATCGTCGCCAAGACGGCCGG
This sequence comes from Pseudomonas sp. SGAir0191, assembly GCF_002812565.2. Lineage (NCBI taxonomy): Bacteria > Pseudomonadati > Pseudomonadota > Gammaproteobacteria > Pseudomonadales > Pseudomonadaceae > Pseudomonas > Pseudomonas sp. SGAir0191. Next base: position 2,431,317 of record NZ_CP025035.2, on the reverse strand, counting down.
CAAGCTCATCGTGGCCGATGATGTGAAGGAAATGACCTTCTAACCCCACATGCAATGTCGCCCTGCTGCGACGAACCCGCTCGTCCAGGTTGCCGCCTTCACCACGGTACCTGGCGGGCGGGTTGGTTGGCGCAGGGTTCGCGCGTTTATGCGCGGCCTTTCATCTCCCTATAAAATCAATAAAAGGACGCTTCCGTGGCCGCTGAACTACAAGACAGCCGCTCTGCACGCTTTGCCCTGCGCTGTTCCAACTGGGCCGAGCGCTGGTTCCCTGACTCCTGGGTATTCGCCGCCTTGGCAGTGCTGCTGGTGTGCCTGGGCGCGTTGGCCATGGGCGCCAAGCCCCTGGACACCGCCAAGGCCTTCGGGGATGGATTCTGGAGCCTGATTCCGTTCACCATGCAAATGGCATTCGTGGTCATCGGCGGCTATGTGGTCGCCAGTTCGCCGCCTGCCGCGCGGCTGATCGATCGTTTGGCCCGCATTCCGCGCAACGGTCGCTCGGCCGTTGCGTGGGTAGCCCTGATCTCGATGCTGGCGTCACTGCTCAACTGGGGCTTGTCCCTGGTCTTCGGTGGTCTGCTGGTGCGCGCGCTGGCGCGTCGTACCGACCTCAATATGGACTACAGGGCTGCCGGTGCGGCGGCCTACCTGGGATTGGGTGCCGTTTGGGCGCTGGGGCTGTCCTCTTCGGCGGCTCAGTTGCAGGCCAATCCGGCCAGCCTTCCGCCCTCGATCCTGTCGATCACCGGCGTCATTCCATTTACCGAAACCATCTTCCTGTGGCAGTCAGGCGTGATGTTGGCGGCATTGGTCGTGGTATCGCTGGTCATCGCCTATGCCACGGCGCCGGGTCCCAACAGCGCGCGCAGCGCCGAGGCCTGTGGCGTGGACCCAAGCTTCAGCGCCCCGCCGGCACCGGCGCGTACACGCCCCGGCGAGTGGCTGGAGCACAGCCCAGTGCTGATTTTGTTGCTCGTTGCACTCGCCGCAGGCTGGCTGTATCAGGAGTTCGCGAGTAAACCCGCCATTACGGCCATCTCCGGCCTGAACACTTACAACCTGCTGTTCATCATGCTCGGCGCACTGCTGCACTGGCGGCCGCGCAGCTTCCTCGACGCGGTGGCCCGTGCCGTGCCCACCACCACCGGCGTGCTAATCCAGTTCCCGTTGTACGGCTCCATTGCCGCGATCCTCACCCAGGTCAAAGGGGTCGACGAACAGACGCTTGCCCATCACATCTCGCTGTTCTTCACCCAAATTGCCACCCACGATACCTATGCCCTGTTGATGGGTGTTTATTCGGCAGTACTGGGCTTCTTCATCCCGTCAGGCGGCGGCAAGTGGATCATCGAGGCGCCCTACGTGATGCTGGTGGCCAACGACCTGCAGTATCACCTCGGCTGGGCCGTGCAGATCTACAACGCAGCCGAAGCGTTGCCCAACCTGATCAACCCGTTCTACATGTTGCCGTTGCTGGGTGTGCTTGGCCTGAAGGCGCGCGATCTGATCGGGTTTTCCTTCGTGCAGCTGCTCGTGCACGTCCCCCTGGTGCTGCTCCTGCTGTGGGCCTTGGGCACCACGCTGCAATACACGCCCCCGGTCATGCCGTAGCGGCTGCTGATGACCACAGCACTGCGTCTCGCTTTAGGGTGAGGTGCAAGGCTGTGGTCAAGGTGCTTTCTCTCAGCCGACCCTTGGCCCGCGAATAGCAACAGGCTCCAACCCCTTGAATTCACCAGGCCACATTCCCACCACCTGCACAACTCAAGCGACGTTTTTTTGACTTATTTGGACTAAGCCCATTGAGATTTATTATGGTGTCGGTTCATTGACGTAATGTCAGAGTGCCCATAAGCTCAAGTCAATACCGCAACACACCCCGCATCATCGCGCCACTTACTCATTGATTATCCTGGTTGAAAGGACGGCGTATGCGCACGACTCTGATTGTGAAATCGATCTTTTTGTTGGTGCTGCTAAGCGGTGCCGCCCGCGCGGCTGATTCGTATATCAACCAGAGCAGTATCATTCCTGTTGCAACCGCGGGTTGGTTCTTCGCATTTGCAGTCGTGGGTTTTGTCGCCGTGGCCAATCGAAGAAAGATTTGAAAGACCGCTGTTACAGTCACTCAGGTAAGACCGCTTGAGTTGGCTTGTGAATTCGTCAAGCGTTGCTATATTGCCATTACCCTCTCGAAGTCTGGTCAACAGGGTTCGACGTGCCGCCTAGCGGCCGGCAGAGCGTGGCGCTTGCGGTGGTGACTGCGAAGTGGAGCGAGAGTTGGTGTGTTGTTCTCTTCAATGCTCTAGTCGGGCCATTTGGCCGGAGGGACCCTCATGGTGCGTTCATTGTTCGCCGTCGTTGGCCTGGTTGCAATGTGGTCGGGTCAGTGCGCTGCCGCGCCCTCGGAATCGGCCTATCGCCTTAATCCCGGCGATGTGGTGATGGTCTCGGTCTGGCAGGAGGACAGCCTCAAGCAGGAGGCAACCGTGCTCCCCGATGGCAGCATCACGTTCCCACTGGCGGGCCGCATAGATGTTGCAGGGCTGGATGTGGCCTCGGTTGAAAAACAAGTGGCCAGCAAACTTGAAAAGTTCTTGCCCGACCCGAACGTCAGCGTGGTGGTCAAGAGTAACGCGGGCAACTTGGTGTATGTCCAAGGCAAGGTCATAAAGCCCGGCCCTGTGCAAATGTCAGGCCCCACGGCCGTGCTGCAGGCGTTGAGCATGTCGGGTGGGCTGGACAAGTTTGCCGATGAAAGCGAAATAATGGTCGTGCGTGGCACTGGCACGTCCCAACGAATCTTGCCCGTGCGATACAAGGACCTGGTGACGGGCCGCGACATGTCTACAAATTTCCAACTTCAGGCCGGTGACACGCTGGTCGTTCCTTGATCATGCCTTTTAATAAGTAGACTTGATGCCTCTTCCAAGAACAACACGCATTGCCGCGGCAATTGTGGTCTTGCCACTTGCGCACTCAACCCAGGCCGCTACCTGGCAGTCGACGGTGGTGGTACCGACTTCGGTTGAACACGACAGCAACCCGCTGTTGCTGTCGTCGGGCGAGAAAGGGGTGACACGCACCCTGATCGCACCCGACTACACCCTGATCGGCAGTTTCGGCCGCGATGAACTCCGGTTGGGTCTGGGCCTGGACATTCTGCGCTCCTCCGACACCAACGTCGTCGACGACCGCGAAGACCCGGACATCAGCCTGGGCTGGCAACGCACCACCGAACGAGGGCAGTTCGGGCTCCTGGCACGCTACAACGAAACCTCGACGCTGTCGGGGACCGTACTCGATACGGGCGTAGTCACCACCGATGGCACGCAGAAGCTGTACACCTTGACGGGTAACTGGCGCCAGGCGATCACCGAACGCAGTACCCTGAGCAACGAAACGACCTATAACCGCGCCCGTTACGATATCAACAGCCTCACCGGCTACGACGAGCTGGCCAATACCCTGACCTGGACCTATGCCTGGAGCGAGCGCGCCGACGTTTATACCCGCTTCGGTGCTCGGCGTTATGAACCCGATGACGACCTGACCGCCACGGCCTCCAACAGCTACAGCCCGGCGGTGGGCATCAAGTACCAGTTCTCCGAGTCACTGAGCGCCGATGCGCACCTGGGCGTCAACAACGTGTCGGGCAGCCAAGGGGGCCGGCGCGGTGAGGGCGGCGTGGCGCTGCTGTACACCGGGGCACGCAGCGATGCCAGCCTGACGGTCGAGCGCAGCACCGTGGCCAGTGCCCAAGGCGGCTTCGCCCAGCTCGATCAGGTGCGTGGGGTCTGGAGCTATGCCCTCGACCCGTTGACCCGGGTAGGCGCCGACGCCGCCTGGCAGGACAGTAAGGGCCAGATACCCAATACCTTGCAAATCTACAGCCTCTGGGCCAGCCGCCAATTGTCTCCCTATTGGGACGTGCGCCTGGCGCTGACCTACAAGGAGCGCAAGCAGGACCTTGACGGCCATGCGACCGCCACGATCGTTGGCTTGACCCTGACATACCGCTATCCCGACATCTGAACCGCTTGCAGGTGGCCCCATGAAGTCCGATTACGAGCTCTCCCTCAGAGATTACATCGCCATTATCAAGGACCGGGCCGTGGTGTTGGGGGTCAGCGCAGCCGTCATCCTGGCCGCCACCGTCGCCGTGGCGTTGATGGTGCCACCGATCTACCAGTCCACCGGCACGATCCTGGTGGAGTCCCAGCAGATCTCACCCGAACTGGTGTCGACCAACACCACCAGCTTTGCCGACGAGCGCATCGAGGTTATTCGCCAGCGGGTGATGACGCGGGAAAACCTACTGCGCATCATCGACAAGTACGGTCTGTTTGCTGACAAGCGCTTGAGCGAAAGCGACAAGATCGACCAGATGCGCAACGCCATCGCGGTCCAGACGTTGACCACTTTCGTGCGTGGACGCGGCGAGGCGACGGTGGCCTTCAACGTCTCCTTCGAACATCGTCAACCAGAGCTGGCCAAAGAAGTCGCCGATGAACTGGTGACACTGTTTCTCAATGAGAACCTCAAGCAGCGCACGGAGCGGGCCAACGAGACCACCGAGTTTCTGACCCAGGAGGCGAACAAGCTGGGGGCAGAGCTGGCCAGCCTGGAGAACCAGTTGGCCGACTTCAAGCAGGCCCATGCCAACGCGTTGCCTGAGCATCAGACGCTGCGCATGAACATGCTTTCGCGGGCAGAGCTCGAGTTCCGCGAGGTAGACCGTGACTACAAGGCGGCCCAGGAGGAACTGCGCTACCTGGAGCTCGAGCTGTCCGCCGCCAATGCCGGCCTTGGTACCAAGACCGGGGAGGGCGCGCGTCCAGCGGGCGCGGATCAGCCTCAGGACCTGGCCAGCCTGAAGGCCGAATACGCCCGCTTGTTGACCCGCTACAAGGAAGCGCACCCCGACGTGGCAGCGATCAAACGCAAGATTCAGGCGCTGGAGGCCAGTGGCCAGACCGGTAGCGTGGCCTCGACGGTGAGCCTGGATGCGGCACGCGTACGGGCCAAGATGAGCGCCGCACAGGTGCGTATTGCCTCGTTGGCCGAGCAGAAGCGCGAGTTGACCCGCAAGATGGAAGGGTACGAAGCCGAGATTCTCGAAGCGCCGCAGGTTGAGCGCGGCCTGGTGACGCTGATGCGCGACCATGACAACGCGCGCAAGAAATACGAGGAGATCCGGGCCAAGGAAATGGGCGCCAAAATCACCGAGAGCCTTGAGCAGGAAAACAAGGCCGAGCGTTTCGTACTGCTCGAACCGCCCTTGATGCCCGAGAAGCCTGTCAAGCCCAACCGCAAGAAAATCGCGGCACTGGGGCTGGTGCTGGCGCCGGCAGGTGGTGGAGCGCTGGTCATGTTGCTGGAGATGCTCAACCAACGGGTGCGGGGCGTGGGCGCCCTTGAGAACCTGCTGGGCAGGCGCGTGCTGGTGGCGCTGCCTTACATCGACACCCGCGCCGACGTGGCCAGGCGCAAGCGCTGGCGCAACGGCCTGATTCTGGCAGCGTTGTGTCTGGTGGCTATCCTGGTAGGGCTGGTACACCTCTTTTACATGCCGCTGGATGTGCTGTTGCTCAAGCTCACCTCCAGGTTTGCATAGGAAAGCAGTGATGGACAGGAATACACCGGCTTATGGCAATACCCTTCACACGGTCACTCCCGGTACGCCCCAGGCCGTGACCCCGGCACCGGGCACCGCGCTTGCCGAAGTCCCGGGGCAGTTCGACTACGTCAATACCAAGGTGGTGGCGCTCAAGGCCGACCACTTGGAACGTCATCGCATCGTTGCCTACAACAAGAACTCCAGCATGAACGGGCCCATTGACCTGCTGCGCACCCAGGTGCTCCGGACCATGGAGGAAAATGGCTGGCGCACCCTGGCCATTACGTCCCCCACCCCCGAAGCGGGCAAGACGGTACTGGCTATCAACCTGGCCATGAGCATTGCCCACTACACCACCCGCACGGCCTTGCTGGTGGATTTCGACCTGCGGCGCCCCCGCGTCGGCAGAAGCCTGGGGCTACCCATGGACTGCTCGTTGAACGAGTTTCTCGATGACCAGGCGCCATTGCAGGATTGCCTGGTGAACCCGACATTGCCTCGCTTCGTCGTACTGCCGACGCGGGTGCCGGTCCCCATGTCGACCGAAGTATTGTGCTCACCCAAGGTCACCCATTTGGTCAGCGACCTGCGCAATCGCTATGCCTCGCGTATCTGCATCTTCGACTTGCCACCGCTGCTGAGCTCCGACGATGCGATCACCGTGCTGCCCACGTTCGACTGCGTGCTGTTGGTGGTGGCCAACGGCATGAACACCAAAAAAGAGATCGAGGACTGCCTGCACCATCTGGGCACGGCGAACCTGATTGGCACCGTCCTGAACAAGGCCGACGAAAAACCGCAGCCCTACTACTGAGCGCGTTCAGGGGCGTCACCACGCAGCCCCTGTCAGACGCTCAACGCCACGACATCGCAGGCCACGGGTACTGTCGCTCCCATTGCCAGGCGTGGGCCACGATCACTTCCAGCTCCGCGTGCACAGGCCGCCAACCCAGCACCTGCATGGCCTTGCTGGCATCGGCCACCAGTCGAGGCGGGTCGCCTGCGCGGCGCGGTGCATCCAGCGCGGTGATGGGGCGGCCCGTCACGGTCCTGGCCGCATCAATGACCTCCTGCACCGAGAACCCTTGGCCATTGCCCAGGTTGAACACTGCACGCTCACCGCCTTCGAGCAAGTAGTCCACGGCCAGTGCATGGGCGCAGGCCAGATCAGTCACATGGACGTAATCGCGGATGCACGTGCCGTCGGGGGTGGGGTAGTCCCGGCCGAACACCGTGACTGCCTCGCGCCGGCCCGAGGCGGCCTGGAGAATGAGCGGGATCAGGTGTGTCTCCGGCTCATGGCGCTCGCCGAGCAATCCGGCCGGGTCGGCGCCTGCGGCATTGAAATAGCGCAGGCACACCGACTTGAGCCCATAGGCCCGATCGAAGTCCTCAAGAATCTGTTCCACCATCCACTTGCTCAGCCCATACGGGTTGATCGGCGACTTGGGATGGGCCTCGTCGATGGGCACGTACTGCGGATCCCCATACACAGCCGCCGTGGAGGAGAAAATCAGGCACTTGATACCTGCGTTGACCATCGCCTGCAGCAGCGACAGGGTAGCGGCGACGTTGTTCTGGTAATACTTGCCCGGTGCGCTGACCGATTCGCCCACCTGGATGAACGAGGCAAAATGAAAAACCGCGTCGAACGTGCACACGCCGAACAACACGTTGAGCGCAGCTTCATCGGCGATATCCAATCGGGCCCACTGAATGCCCGGCCCTGGCGATACCAGGTCCGCTACAACCACTGAATGCCCGGCAGCCAACAGATAGCCGACCATGTGCGAGCCAATGTAGCCCGAGCCCCCCACCACCAGGTACCTCATCCACACCTCCACGAAGCCGCTGTCGACAGACACCGTGAACCGTCCCTGGAACATGCAGGCGGGATGCTCGGCTAACAGGTGCCCTGAGCGTAGATGGCCATCTGCCCTATTTCAAGAACAGCCAATTGGACATGTAGGTGCCGTCCAGGATGATGTGATAACGCCCATCTCGGTAGCTGGCGGGCAGGGGTTTGAGCTGCGCCTGGGCATCGCGGGCGAACAGTTTCAACCCAGCAGGCGCCTTGATGCTCAGCTCGGCCTTGAGCGGCTCGACATGAAAGCGCGTGTTTTGCTCAGGCTGGGGCACCGCTCGCGTGCCCAGGGACACCAGCACGCTGCGCGACTGGCCTAGCACGACCCCGTCGAGGCTTTGCACGGCGACACTGGCGTAGGGCGTGCTCGCCTGCACCTGGACATCACCCAACGTGATCGTGCGCCCGCCCAGCCAGCCCGTCACCGCTTGGGTGAGCGGCGTGTCGATGGTGTAGAGGCCCGACTGCCAGTTGCGCTTGAGCTCGCCGGTATCGCTCACCGACTCAGTCGCGTCTGCCGGCAGCAACGCCTGGGCAGGATCGCGCAGCACGGTAGCTCCGTCAGCGATGGCAGCAGCTTTGAGCCAGGGCAACTCGGGCGTGGCAGGCAAGGCGATCTGCAGCTGGCCCAGACCTACCGCCGTGCGCAGCAGCGCCGAAGTACGCGGGGTGATCTCCTGATTGAACAAGGTATCGGTGCTGGGCGCGAATACGTAGTGGGTACTGGCGGGTTGAACGTCCCCGCGCCGATACATCAGCGCCGCAGCCGGCAGGGTGGCAAGCAATGCCGGATCATTGTAGGCATGCCAGTTGTCTGCCGTGCGCCAGCCGGGGTTGAACGCCTGTTGACTGTAGGCGTACTGCAGCATGGCGTCCCAACCCTGGTGGCTGGCGGTGCCGGCGATATACAGCGGCAGGGAGTGCCGGTCAGGCAACGGGAATGGCTCGGCGTTCCATTCGCTGACCGTCAACGGCTTGCCCACGAGCTGGGCGGCGGCCAGCCAGTCGATCAAACCATCACTGGTCAGCGGGTTCTTCTCCAGCTGGCCGCTGGCACCGTAGCTGTGGGCATCGATGACATCACCCACCGTGAGGGCGGGCAGGGCACTGAGCCCATTGCCTCCCCAGGTGCTGGTGGTGGCGATCGGCACTCTTACCCCCAAGGCGCGCAGGTGCGCGATCATGTCGGCATTGAAGCGCTGCTCGAGGTCGTTGAGAAACAGCTTGGAGGGGCCAGGCTGCCAAGCCCGCCAGGTCAGGTCTGCGGGCAGGTCGTGCTGGCTGGCGAACGCCTTGGCAGCGGCCATGTAACGCTGACTGTGGCGGGGCACATCCTTGTCCGGGAGCAGGGCGTTGCCGTAGTGCTGGGTGATGTCGTTCTCGTTGGTGAGCAGGATAGCCGCGATGGCGGGGTCATCTTTGTAAGCCAGCCCTGTCAGGGGATTTACATGGCCCAGGTACTGAGTGGCAAAGCGTTTCATCGCCTGCTGGATGCTGGCGTTGACGTAGGCGTAGCCCTTCAGGTCGACCCGCGCTTCGCCCTTGGCCAGTTCGCCAAAGTCATCGATACCGTCCTGGGTGGTCAGGGCGCGTTGCACGTGCAGGTCCAGCCAGATGTAGATGCCCTCGTCCTTCAGCGCCTTGATCCAGAGGTCAAGCTTGCGCATGGACTCGGCGTCCACCTGTTGGGTGTTGCGTACCAGCGTACCGTCACCAAACACATTGGGGCTCACCCAAGGCGAGTCGTGATGGTGCAGCCGTACAAGGTTGAAGCCCAGCGCCGACAGGCGTTTGGCCTGCTGGACAATCTCCTCGTCAGGGCTCTTGAACAGGGCGTAGGCCGACAGGTTGGTGCCCCAGAACCGCGCGGGCGTGTTGTCCTCGAACACCAGCTGTTCACCGGACGCCTTGACGAAGCCGTGTTTGCCGGCAGGTTTTTGCTGCGCATTGAGAAACGACAAGTCCACCGGTGATGTGCGCCAGTCCAACTGGTCCAGTGGCCAGGCCGTTGGGTCCACCAGGCCAAATCGCTCGGTTGGCGTGGGCGCCAGCGCTATGTCACCGGTCACGTTCAGCGCGGCCTTGACCTGTTGCTTGCCGGGGGCGATGTCGTCTTTGTAGAAGAAGGCGCGCAGCTCCGAGGGGTTGCCGCGCTCGAAGTAGACCTTGGCCAAGGGTGGGTCGAAACGCATCTCTACACGCCGGCCCTGCTCGGCACCGCCCCAGGACCACCCGCGGTTACCGGCCAGCAGTTGCGGGGCACCCATGGCCCCCGCGATCTGCGCCGGGTCGAACTGGAACACCATGCCGCCGCCTATCACATCGCGCTGGCGGCTATGGGCATCAAGGTCGAAGTCCCACGCCAGGGTTTGCGGTTGCACCTGGGTGATTGCCGCCTTGAGCTCGAAATCCAGGGCCTTGTTCTGCCCTTGCAAGGTATAGCGTGCCGGGGCATCGACGCTCAGGGCCGTCTGGAAACCCGTCCAGCTCCAGTCCTGCGCCCAGAAGTCGAACTTGGCGCTCATCACCGGCCCGCCGCCTTGTGTCACCACCGGCAGGCCGTTCTGCTCATCGATGCTGACCTGCCACGCCTCGGCCTGAACGCTTGCGGGCAAGGTCAGGGCGCACAGGGCGGTCAGGCACAGTAGGGCACGCATGGCAGGCAGGGTCATGAAAGGCTCCTGGGTTGCGCAGAGGGGATGTCGTAAGCGGGCGTAGCGAGCGCGTGCTGCCGGCGGACCATGTTGGTGTAGGCCACGGCCAACCCGGCGATGGACCAGTACACCACCGGGATGAACGTGATGCTGCTGACGGTGAAGATGATCACCAGGATGCCGATCAATGTCGCCAGCAACACCCGGCCAAGCTGGCGACGTTCGTCATCCTTGTCGTCGAAGCTGCGCATAGCCTTGTAGAGGCCGCGCAGCACCACGGCAAAAAAGGCCACGAACAATCCAAGCCCGACCAAGCCGACGTGCAGGGCCAAATTGATGTAGGAATTGACGATATCGATGATGCCTTCTCCCTGGATCATCGACTGCATTTCGGGCGTGTTGCGAAAATCGAACGAGCCGAACAACGGATTGCGCTGAATGACGATCCAGGCATTGTCCATGAGCCGCTCGCGGTAGGTGATGTTCTCTTTTTCAAGGTTGCCAATGAACGGCAGCAGGTCCAGCACTTTATCGCCACCCGGTATCACCCCGAGCAGCGGCAGTGCGAGCACCCCCGCCGTAGCCAGCAAGACCAGGCGCCGCACGGCACCCCTGCCCAGTGCCACGAACACCACCACGATCACCGCAGCGCCGATCCAGGGCCCGCGTGAGAGCGGCGCGAACAGACCGGCAGCCAGCAACAACGCGCCCATCCAGCGGTGCAACGGACGGCGCAGATAACCTTGCACGAACAGGAACAGGCCAATGGCCACGCTCATCACATAACCCAGCACGATGGCCTGGCCCGTGGTAACGCTGGCCCGCAGTGCACCGCCGCGGCTCAGGTAGCCTGACAGGCTCCAGGGTACACCCATGGCGTCGATCAGGGCGCTGTACAGCAACCAGTGGCGTACGTACTCGGCGACCCCGATCAACGCCAGCAGGAAACCGACCAGCACGAAGGCCAGCATGGCGTCCTTGAAGTCGCTGACCTGGCGCAACCCACGGCTGGCCACGTAGTAGGGCAGGAACACATCGACATACAGGTACAGCGTCTGGCGCAGGGTGTCGGTGGGCGTGGTTTCGCGCAAGTAGAGCACACTCATCAACACCAGGCTCGCTGCCAGCAGGCGATCTGGCCAGGTGCGGCCGAAGCGCAGCGTGTCCGACTGCCGACGCAGTTTCAGTGCGGCTGGTAGCAGCACGCACAGCGTCAACAAGCGGATGTGATTGAGGTCGACCAGGTAGTTGACCACGCCGAACCCCGGTACCTGCGCCGCCGCCGGTGGGATCAGGAACAGCAGCAGGTAGAACAGCGCCATGGGGTTATGCTCACGGCGCCCGGCCAGGTACAGGATAAGCCCGCCTGCCGCCAGGTATAGCCAGAAACTGTGAGAGACGAATGCCAGTACCGTCAGCAAAAACCACAGGTTGCGCCGGCGCTTGAAATCGCGCAGCGGGATCAGGTCGGTGGCAGGACGCCGAGCCAGCACGAATACCACGCTGGCCAGGAACAGGATGACGATCAACGCGCGAAAATGTTCAGGCATCAGCTATTTACACCTTCCTTTCGGTGGGCCACGGCTAGCATCATGGCTAATTGAAACTATAGTGACTTTTAGCCATTCAGTCAGAGATTGAACCCATGCCGTCGATTGAGGTGTCAGCCACCACGAGCCTGCGCTCGCGGGCCTTGCGGGCGGGTTCATGGAACCTAGTCTCGCAAGTGGCTTCCCAACTGATGCGCCTGGGCGGCAACCTGATCATGGCGCGTATCCTGGTCCCGGAGATGTTCGGGGTCATGGTCATCGCCACCACGGTTTCGGTACTGCTTCACTTGCTCTCCGATGTGGGCCTGCGCCAGAACATCATCCAGAGTCACCGGGGTGACGACCCCGTTTTCCTCAACACGGCCTGGACCGTGCAGATCATTCGCGGCTTCATCCTGTTCGCCTTGACCTTGCTGCTGGCCCTGGGCGCGTGGCTGGCGCAGGTGGCTGAGTTGTGGCCTGCGGACGCGACGTATGCGGCACCCGTGTTGCCGGCGGTACTGGCCATCACCGGCCTGTCTGCTGTGATCTGGGGTTTTCAGTCGACCAAGATAGACGTGGCAGTGCGAACCTTCCAACAAAAGCGCGTGGTGCTGGTCGACCTGGCGTCCCAAGTCGCGGGCCTGCTGGTAATGCTTGTGGTGGGCTACCTGACCCATTCCATCTGGGCGCTGGTCAGCGCTGGCCTGGTGTCTGCCCTGGTCTGGACGGTACTGGGCCACACTGCGCTGGAGGGCCCTGGCAACCGCCTGCACTGGGACCGCGCCGCCCTGAACGAGCTGATCGTGTTCGGGCGCTGGATCCTGCTGTCTTCGATGGTCGGGGTGCTGGCCATGTATGGTGACCGTATCTGGTTCGGTGCCAGCATGACGGCAGCGCAGCTGGGGGTGTACTCCATCGCCGTGTTGATCCTCGGTGCGGTACAGATGGCCATCATGAAGGTGGTCGGCGCCGTGGCGCTGCCAGCGTTCAGCGAGGCAGCGCGTGCTGATGATCGCGAACGTCTGGTGGCCCTTTATCACCGTTTCCGGCTGTTGGTGGACCTGCTGGTGCTGTTCATCTGCGGGGGGTTTCTGACCGCCAGCCCGCTGCTGATTGGCTGGATGTACGACGAGCGGTACCGTGAAGCAGGGCCGATGCTCGCAATTCTCTCGCTGTCCTTCCTCACATTGCGCTATACATTGGCCCATCAGGTCTGGATCGCCTTGGGGCTGACCAAGTACCAGGCCATGGACAACATCATCCGCCTGGTGTCGTTGTGGGGGTTGCTGCCGGTACTGCTGTATTTCGGTGGGGTGGACTGGGCGATCTGGGGCGTTGCCCTGCACACGCTGCCGACCTTGGTGTTAATCGTTTACGTGAACAGCAAACTGGGTATGTTCAGCCTCAAGCGCGAGCTTGCAGTGCTGCCGGCCCTTGTGGCCGGGGCGCTGTGCGGGGCTGGGTTGACCGCTTTGTTCGAGTGGATCTGAGCGCTACCTGTCGGAATTTTGTGAGGATGGCCAGGTGATCATGGGCAAGCAGAGCGTGTGTGCGTCACAGGTAGGTCGCAGGGGGTTTCTCAAGGGGTGCGCGGTGGTAGGGGCGACAGGCGCCGTGCTGGGTCCGATGACGGCGGTCGCCGGCCAAACGCTGCCACGGCACACCGCTGACACCAGCGAGGCGTTCGTGGTCATCAATGGCTGGGTATTGCCGTCCCAGTATTTCAAGAGCCCGTCGGCATGATCACCGATTTTCAGGAACACAAGACGCTGCGCGACAGCTACGACGTGTGCATCATCGGCGCTGGCCCGGCCGGCATCACGCTTGGGTTGCGCCTGGCGGCGGCTGGCTGGAGCGTGTTGCTGGCAGAGGGGGGTGGCCATGACTATGCACCTCGCTCTCAGGAGCTGTACGCCTGCACCTCCAGTGGGCTGCAACTGTATGCCGAGCAGACCCGGCTGCGTTACCTGGGCGGTACTTCAAACCATTGGGCAGGCCGCTGCCGACCCTTTACCCCGTCCGATTTTTCCATCGCACCGCCAGGCGACCTGCCAGGCTGGCCCATTGCGTACGCCGAAATCGCGCGCTACCTGCCGGCCGCCATGGACATCGTCGATCTGCCCGCCGGTGCGGACTTTCATGCCATCAACACGGGCCTGGACGGCGACGAGTTCGAACCGGACCGCTTCCTGCTCAGTACCCCAACCCGATTTGCCCAAAAGTACGCCACCGCCCTGGAACAAACCCCAGGGCTGGACGTATTCATCAATTGCAACTGCGTAGACCTGGAATTCGACCCCGCCTCTGGTCGGCTGGCAGCGGTGCTGCTGTCAGACTACGCCGGCAACCGCCAGCGTCAGGTCGCGCGGCATTTCATCCTCGCCGCAGGCGCCATCGAGAACGCGCGGCAACTGCTCAACAGCACCTCCCTGGCAGCGGCCGGGGTGATCAGCAAGGACGGCTTGGTGGGCCGGTGTTTCATGGAGCACCTGAACATCGACATGGGCACGTTCATCCTCAAGTCGGGGCTTGATCCCGATCCGCGCGAGTACTACACCACCGACGCCTTCATCGAGCATTTCAAGATCGGCAAGGGCAATGTGCGCGCGGCCCTGCTGGCCGATGTGCAAACCTACGGCCGTACCGCCGAGGTCAAGTACTTTTTGGAAACCTTGGCCTGTGACATGGGCGTGGCCAGCAAGGTGGCCTTCGTCGCCAGCTTCAGCTGCCCAGGCGATGGCATCATCAGCACCATGATCGAACAGTTCCCAAGCCTGCACAGCCGGATCTCCTTGCTCGACGAGAAGGATGCGCTGGGCGTGGCCAAGGTCAACGTCAACTGGGTACTCGACGAGCAGGACCGGCACACGATCAAGTGCATCGGCACCGAGCTTGCAACCCAGTGGGCCAACCAGAACCTGGGGTTCGTCAAACTCAACGACTTCGTTTACGACACCTCGGTACCGCTCAGGCTGTCGCCGCACGCCCACCACATGGGCACCACGCGCATGGCCGCTGACGCCCGTCATGGCGTGGTGGACCGCGACTGCAAGGTGTTCGGCACCGACAACCTGTATGCAGCCGGCAGCAGCATCTTCGCCACCGGCGGTGCCTCCAACCCGACCATGCCACTGTTGCAATTCACCGTGCGCCTGGCCGAACACCTCGATGCCCGCATGAGCGCCCAGAGGAGCGCCGCGGCGTGATCCACCGGCTTTAGGAAAAGGGGTGCGGCGGTCAGCACACACAAGAATGAGACCGGCGGCGCCCAGGGATAACTCAGGTTGCATCGATTGCGAGGCCAGGCAGCATGATGGGATGGATACGCAGAGCCGTAATGCAGTATGCCCACCGCACGGGGCGGGCACGCGGTTTGTACAAGAAGATGTGCAACCCTGCGGGGCTGGAATGGGGCACCTACCTGGCCCGCTGGGGCGGTTTTCACTCGGTGGGCACCAACGTCTACATCAACCAGGGTTGCAACGTCACCGATCCATCGCTGGTGCGCATCGGCAACAGCGTGGGCCTGTCCGATTGCACCCTCATCGGCCATGACGGCGTCGTGCTGCTGATCGAGCACCGCTTCGGCAAGCACCTGGACTCGGTCGGCTTCATCGACATCAAGGACAACTGTTTCATCGGTCACGGCGCAATCGTCATGCCGCGCGTGACCATCGGCCCGGACTCCGTCGTGGCCGCCGGGGCCGTGGTGACCAAGGATGTGCCGCCTGGCACCGTCTACGGGGGTAACCCCGCGGCCTTCATCTGCACCACCGATGCGCTGATCAAACGGGTGGAAGCCCGCTGCGAAGCCTATCCCTGGATCGACATCGTCAAGCAGCGCAAGGGCGCCTTCGACCCACAGGTGGAGCCCATGCTGATGGCCCAGCGGCGCCAGTACTTCTTCGGGGACAGCGACAATGGCTAAGCCGGTGGATGTGATGGTGGTCAATTTCAACACGGCCGGTTTGCTGCAGCCCATGTTCGACGCCCTGCGCAGCGCCGACAGCGAGCATCTGGTGCGCTACCTGGTGGTGGACAACGCCTCGGCCGACGACTCACTTGCACGCCTGACCCAGGTCTGCCCTCAGGCAGTGGTGCTGAGCAACCCGAAGAACGTAGGGTTTGGTCGTGCCAACAACCAGTTGCTGGCGCACCTGCAAGGCCAGTACGCCCTGCTGCTCAATACTGACGCTTTCATGGCCCAGGACGCGCTGCACAAAACGCTGGACTACATGCAGGCGCATCCGGAATGTGGCGTGCTCGGTGTTCGGCTCGAAGGTCGCGATGGCAGCCTGCAACCGAGCTGCCGGTATTTTCCGACGCCGCTCAACGTGTTTCTCGCCCGCACCGGGCTCGAACGCTTCGTCCCCGGCGTACAGCGCGTCGACGACATGAGCTGGGACCATGGCTCGGTGCGCGAATGCGATTGGCTGCCTGGATGTTTCTACCTGGTGCGCCGCGAAGTCCTTGACCAGGTGGGGCTGTTCGACCCCCGTTTCTTTCTGTATTACGAAGAGGTCGACCACTGCAAGCGCGTCAAGGCCGCGGGCTGGAAGGTGGTGTTCTACCCGCACACCACGGTGGTGCATATCGGCGGCGAGAGCTCCAAGTCGGTGGCCCAGCTCGAAGCCGCGAGCCGACAGATCTCCACGTATCAGATCGAAAGCGAGCTGCTGTACTTTCGAAAGCACCACGGCCGCGCGGGCCTTGCTCTGCATATGGGGCTGGTGAGCCTGGGTGACGTGATACTGGCGCTCAAGGCGATGATCAAGCGGCGCGGGCGGGAGGCCTTGAAGGCCTGCTGGCTGCACAGCCGCACCACGTGGGCATTGCTGTTCAAAACCCGCTACGCCACCCAGCCGACAAGGTAGCGCGCCATGTTCGAGAATATTCGTGCCGATCTGCGGGCCCACGGTGGCGACTGGGGCGCCCAGGGGTTCTGGGTGATGCTGGTCTACCGGTTCGGCCGCTGGCGCTATGGCGTTAGGCCCGCGCCACTGCGCAAGCTCTGTTCGCTGGTCTACAAGGTGTTGTTCAAACTGGTGCAGATCCTGACCGGGGTGGAACTGCCTTGCGAGGCGTTGGTGGGCCGCAATTTCGTCATCGATCACTTCGGCGGCATCATCGTCAGCGGCTACGCTCGGTTCGGTGACGATTGTCGCATTCGCAACGGCGTGGTGGTGGGGCTCAAGCAGGTCGATCGGCCTGTGGCGCCCGTGTTCGGTAACAATGTGGACATTGGTACCGGCGCCAAGATTCTGGGCGATATACGCATTGGCAACAATGTGGTGATCGGCGCCAATGCCGTCGTGCTGGTCGATGTGCCGGACAACAGCATTGCCGTGGGCGTGCCGGCGGTGGTCAAGCCCAGGCGCAGCCCTGCGACGCAGGTGACGCCGTGAGCGCACACCTGGAGAGCATTGGCGTCGTGGTGATTGGCCGCAACGAAGGCCAGCGCCTGGCGCGGTGCCTGCGCGCGCTGGTGACCCGTGTCGATACGGTGGTGTATGTGGATTCCGGCTCCACCGATGGCTCGGTTCAGCTCGCGCATCAGCTGGGTGTACACGTCCTGGCCCTGGACTTGAGTATCCCATTCACTGCCGCCCGCGCGCGCAACGAAGGCTTCGCCAGGCTGCACCAGTTGCAGCCCGGTCTGGACATGGTGCAGTTCGTTGATGGCGACTGCGAGATCGACGCCCAGTGGCTGCCCACTGCCCACGCCTTCTTGCAACAGCACGCCGAGGTTGCGGTGGTTTGCGGGCGGCGGCGTGAGCGCTTTGCCCAGCACAGCGTCTACAACCAGTTGTGCGACCTGGAGTGGGACACCCCGGTTGGCCAAGCCGAGGCCTGTGGCGGTGACGCATTGATGCGAGCCCGGGCATTCGCCAGCGTAGGCGGCTTCCGGGCGGGGCTGATTGCCGGCGAGGAGCCGGAGCTGTGTGTACGTTTGCGAGCCGCGGGCTGGAAAATATGGCGCCTGGACGCCGAAATGACCCTGCACGATGCAGCCATGACGCGCTTCGGCCAATGGTGGCGACGCAGCATGCGCGCCGGCTACGCCTATGCCGAAGGCGCCTGGTTGCATGGTGCTGCACCCGAGCGGCACTGGGTGCGTGAGTCCCGCCGTGCCTGGGTCTGGGGGCTGGGGATCCCGCTGCTGACACTGGCGGCATGCCTGGTGTTCGGGGTAGGGGGGCTGGCGCTCTTGCTGCTGTACCCACTGCAAGTCCTGCGGTTGGCCAGGCGCGGCGGCCTGGCGCCCCGGCAACGCAGGTTGCAGGCCTTGTTTCTGGTAATGGGCAAGTTCCCAGAGGCAGTGGGGCAACTGAAATTCTGGCGCCAGCGGCTGTTGCCCGGCAAATCAGCGCTGATCGAGTACAAGTGAGATGACCCCATGATGCTTGTCCGCCTCGTGAGCAGCCTATCGACGTTGCAACCCGGTTTCACCCCGCGGGCCGTGAAGAGCAAGTGCGCGCTGGCCGTGCTCATGGTCAGCCATCGCCACGCGCTCGAGCGCTTCATGGGGCGCATGAGGACTGCACTGGGCCCCCAATGGCGGCAGCGCGTAGGGGACGACGCGCTGGGCATGGTGCAATGGCCCTACATCAGCAGCGGCTGGAACGTGGCCCAACGGCTCGATGCCGTGGCCTCGCATTTCGAAGTGTTGACTGCTAAAGCGCCGGTGCTGCTGGTCACAGGCCGCGATGAGCGCCGCGTGTTGTGCGATTTGGGGGACCATTCACCGGCCTGCAGCCTAGTGCTGGACCGGCCGATCTGGTTCAAGCGCGAAGGCGAGTTGGTCCTGAACCTGTTTCAGGGCGACCTGCGGGTCGCGTCACTGGCCTTCACCCTGTGTAATGACGGGAACAGGTTGACGCTTTTCATCGGCGCGGTGCAAGGCATCCACAAAGGCATCGACAGTGAAACGTCCCTGGCCATCTACCGCGATCTGACCAAGCATTTCGAAGGACTGCGCCCGCGCAGCCTGGTGCTCGAAGCGCTCAAGTGCCTGGCGCGCTCGCTCTCGGTCGATCGCATACTGGCCGTCAGCGACGGCTGCAGGCACCACCGTCATCCCTATTTTGGCGCCGACACCGCCCGTGAACTGGCGGCCGACTACGATGCTATCTGGCAGGAGCACGGCGGCCAGCCGACGCCCTGCAACGGTTTTTTCGAGCTACCCCTGGTGGCTGCACAGCGCGCCGAATCGGACATTCCCGCCAAGAAACGGGCCATGTACCGCCGCCGGCAGGCTTTGCTCGACGGTGTTTTCACGCGCATGCACAAGGCTTTGGCAGGCGCTGCCGGCAACCATGAACTACAAGAACTACAAGGGGATGCATGCGCTGGGCATGCATCGGCAGTGGACGCTCCGCCCCTGACAGAAGGCCGTACATAAGGCTTGTCGGGCGTGGTGTGTCATCAAGCGGGTTTGGATCTGGATTCGTATGCGTATTGCTTACTTCGTCAATCAGTACCCGAAGGTGAGTCACAGTTTCATACGGCGCGAAATCCTGGCGATTGAACGCCTGGGCATTACGGTTCAGCGCATTGCCCTGCGCGGATGGGACGCCCAGTTGCAGGACCCTGAGGATGTCTGCGAGAAAGCCAAAACGGTGTATGTGCTAAAGCATGGGCTGTCGGGTTTGCTCAAACCGCTCTGGCGCGTGCTGCGGGCACAACCACGGCGTTTCTGCCAAACCCTGAGCCTGGCCTTGCGCATGGGATACAGGGCGGACCGCGCCTGGCCGTTTCACCTGGTATACCTGGCCGAAGCCTGCCAGGTACTGCTGTGGCTGCAGCAAAGCGAGGCTTCCCACGTTCATGCCCACTTTGGCACCAACTCCGCTGAAGTCGTCATGCTCGTCCACGCACTGGGTGGGCCGCCGTTCAGTTTCACCGTCCACGGACCGGAGGAGTTCGACAAGCCGCAGTTCCTGCACCTGGGCGAGAAGGTCGACCGTGCAGCGTTCGTAGCGGCTGTCAGTGCCTACGGACGCAGCCAGCTATATCGATGGGTGGCCCACGCCAACTGGCCGAAGGTCAAGGTGGTGCATTGCGGTCTGGAACGCGCGTTTCATGAGGTGCCCAGCGTGGCGATACCCCAGGCCCCGAGATTGGTTTGCGTGGGCCGCCTGTGCGAGCAGAAAGGCCAGTTACTGCTGCTGGAGGCCGCGTCCCGGCTGGCGGCGCGTTCCATAGCCTTCGAGCTGGTGCTGGCCGGTGATGGCGAGATGCGTGGCGAGATAGAGCGGTTGATCGCCCATCATGGCTTGCAGCAACAGGTGTGCATCACCGGCTGGATCGGCAGTGAGCAGGTGCGCGAGCACATGCTTGCGGCGCGTGCCCTGGTGCTGCCCAGCTTTGCCGAAGGGTTGCCCGTGGTCTTGATGGAGGCCATGGCGCTGCGTCGTCCTGTGCTGAGTACCTATGTGGCAGGTATCCCCGAACTGGTGCGCCCTGGTGAGAACGGCTGGCTGGTGCCAGCGGGGGACGTCGAACAATTGACCGAAGCCATGGCTGACTGCCTCCAGCAGCCGGTCGAGGCGCTGCAGCGGATGGGCGAAGCCGGCCATGCGCGGGTGTTGGAGCGACATGATGTGGACACTGAGGCGGCCCGGCTGGCCGAGTATTTCAAGGCAACGGCATGATCACTGTATTGACGTTCTTACTGGGGGGGCTGGCGCTCCTAGTCTCGGTTCCGGTGCTGGTGCTGCTGGGGCAGGTGTTGCTGGCCTACCTTCCCGCTCGTGCGCAACCCGTCGCTGCCCGGGCGCGCCCGCAGGTTGCCGTGCTGGTCCCGGCCCATGACGAGGCCAGCATCATCGCCGCCACGCTCGCGAGCCTGGTGCCGCAACTGCAAGCCGGTGACCGCCTGCTGGTCGTGGCCGACAACTGCAGCGACGACACAGCGCGACGGGCCGAGGAGGGCGGTGCTGAAGTGGTTGTGCGTCAGGATGCCTTGCGCCGGGGTAAAGGCTATGCGCTGGACTTCGGTATGCGTCACCTGGCCGCCGACCCGCCCCAGGTGGTGATCATCGTCGATGCCGATTGCCGTGCTGAGCAAGGGGCGCTCGAACAATTGGCCCTTCGCTGCGCGCAGAGCGGCCGGCCGGTGCAGGCGCTGTACCTGATGAAGGCGCCGGCAGGTGCCGGTCTCAAGGTGCAGGTGGCCGAGTTCGCCTGGCGGGTCAAGAACCTGGTCCGGCCCCGTGGCTGGGCACGGTTGGGCTTGCCCTGCCAGCTCATGGGCTCGGGCATGGCGTTCCCGTGGCAGGACTTGGCCGCCGTGGACCTGGCCAACGGGCATCTGGTCGAAGACGTGAAATTGGGCCTTGACCTCTGCCAGCGGGGCACGCCGCCGTTGTTCTGCCCGCAGGCGCTGGTCACCAGTCAGTTTCCGACCAGTGAGCAAGGCCTTAACAGCCAGCGCACGCGTTGGGAGCACGGGCACCTGGGGCTGATGCTGGCCGATGCGCCCCGTCGCGCCTGGGCTGCCTTCAGCCAGCGCAACGTGGCCTTGGCCGGTTTGACGCTGGACGTGCTGGTGCCTCCGCTGGCCCTGCTGGTCCTGATGTTGCTGGGGCTCAACGCCCTTACCTGGGTGGCCTACGCCGTGACAGGCGTGGCGACACCTGCCTGGATGGCCCTGAGTGCGTTGCTGCTACTGGCGCTTGCCGTGCTGCTGGCCTGGGCCCGATTCTGCCGCGACGTGATCCCGTTCTCGGTGCTGCTGTATGCGCCGTTCTACGCCTTGCGCAAGGTGCCTGTGTACCTGGGCTTCCTGATCAAGCGCCAGGTGGAGTGGGTGCGCTCCCGCCGGGAGGACGATTGATGGCCGAAAAGCAAGGGCCAGCACGGTGGCACGCGGTGGTCGACCAGCTGCAGGTGGTCGAGGATAGCGAGGCTGCTGAGCGTCTGCTGCACGCCTTGGCTGCCCCTGTAGCCCCGACCGTGCTGGGCTTCGTCAATGCCCATGCCATGAACCTGATCGTTCGCGATGACGCCTATGGGGAGGCGCTGCTGGGCGCCGATGTGCTGCTGCGCGATGGCTCGGGCATGGCGATGCTGTACCGTCAGCTCGGGTTGGCGCCAGGGTTGAACATGAACGGGACGGATTTCATTCCTCGGCTGGTGCACGCCTACGCAGGGCGCCGCGTGGCCTTCTGGGGCACCCGCCAGCCTTATCTGGGGCAGGCTGTTCAGTGCTGCGCTGCCACCTATGGCGTCACGCCGGTTTCGGTGCATGACGGCTTCGCCGACGTATCGACGTACCTGCACCTGGCGACCGAGCATCGGCCGGATCTGATCCTGCTAGGCATGGGCATGCCCAAGCAGGAGGCCGTGGCGGCTGCGCTCAAAGGCACGGGCCTTGTGTGCACGATCGTTTGCGGCGGCGCCGTGCTGGACTTCATGGGCGGCAAGGTCCATCGCGCACCGGCCTGGGTCAGGCGCCTGGGTGCAGAGTGGTTGTACCGCTTGCTGTGCGAGCCCCGGCGGCTGTTCATTCGCTACGTGGTGGGCAATCCGCTGTTCCTGTTACGCGCCCGGCGGTTTGCCCGGGCAGGGCGAGCGCTGCATCCTGGCGGCTGACGACATGGCGCGGTCGCCCGAAGGCACCGCGCAGCCAAGGACGGGCTGCTACAGTGATATCACCGCTACAGACACCTGCGCGCGCCTGCTGCTGTACCGGCTTCGCCAACGCTGTCCTTCAGTATCAAGGGGCGATTACAGGCCCTGGCCATGCACCCATCGATGAGGTCTGAAATGGTGTTCGAACCCCGAAGCAGCCGGTCTTTGCTTCAGCGCAGAAGCAGCGTCAGCAACGCCGTGCAAGCCGGTCTGGATGGCGTGGCGGTGACCGGTATCGCCTGGTACCTGATCTACGACCAGTTCGGCTACATCACGTCCGACTACGTCATCATGTTGCTGTTGCTGATCGGGGCGCTGGCGGTCATCTACGATCACTACGCCATCTATCGCACAAACGTCGGGCTGTCGATCAAGGCGTTCCGGCTGTTCAAGGCATGGTCGGCAACGTTCTGCTTTCTAGTGGTCATGGCCTTTCTGACCAAGCAGAGCGAAACCTATTCACGGCTGTTGGTGGTGGAATTGTTCGTCATCGGCTACATCGCCCAGCTGTTCCTGCATTTTGCCGTGCGTGAACTGCAAAAACGCTTTACCGCCCACGCCCGCCTGGAGAACGCCCTGATCATCGGCGACGGTGACCTGGCCAATTTTCTCTATCAGAAAATCAGCAGCAACCCCTGGTTCGGAGAACGGGTGGTAGGCTGCGTGTTGACCGCAGAAGCCGCGCCGCACGGCGACGACGTCGAGCACGGCAAGCAGCGCCTGCCAGTGCTGGGGCATATCAGCGATTTGGACGGCATCGTCGCCCAGCATGGCATCCGCACGGTCTACCTGGTGACGCCACTGGGAGGCTCGCAAGTCATCAGCGACGTCTATTTCAAACTGCTCGACAAGTGCATCGCAGTGAACTGGGTGCCCGACATTTTCTCCCTGCGCCTGATCAACCACAGCGTGCGCGAAATCGCCGGTATTCCTGTCCTGACCCTGTCTGAAACCCCGTTGACCGGCATGAGCCTGTTCCTGAAGAACCTCGAGGATCGCGTCCTGGCGGCACTGATTCTGCTGTGTGCATCGCCGGTGTTGCTGGCCGTGGCCCTGGCGATCAAGCTCGACAGCCCCGGCCCGGTGTTCTTCCGCCAGGAACGCACGGGCTGGACCGGGGAATCGTTTCGGATCTGGAAATTTCGCAGCATGCATGTTCACCAGCCCGAAGCCGGGCAGATCAAGCAGGCACAAAAAAACGACCCGCGCCTGACCCGGGTCGGCGCCTTCATCCGGCGCACCAGCCTCGATGAGCTGCCGCAGTTGTTCAATGTGTTGACGGGCGAGATGTCACTGGTTGGCCCCAGGCCCCATGCATTACAGCATGACACCTTGTACTCCCAGGACATCGTCGACTATTTCGCACGCCACAACATCAAGCCTGGCATGACCGGCCTTGCGCAGGTGCGGGGTTTCAGGGGTGAAACCAAGGACATCGAGCAGATGATCCAGCGTGTGGATTCCGACATCGAATACATCAACAACTGGTCCCTGTGGCTGGATTTCGTCATCCTGGTGCGCACCCTAAACGCCTTCACCGGCAAGCAGGCGTACTAGCGACCCAAGCCAGACAGGCTGGGTGTTTTGCGCTACAGATCTTGCGGTGCGCCAGTCAGGGGATGCAATTCTCGAAACGCCTGCGCCTCTGCCACCAGCCAGTCGTGTACCGCACGTGCGCCGGGCTGGTTCAACCCGCCAGGCGGGTAGTGCACCACGTAGCGCTTGTGGTTGGGGATGGCGACCCCGAATGGCACGATCAGCGCGCCGCGCTCCAATTCGTCGTTGAGCAGGGTACGCCGGGCAATGGCCACGCCAAGGCCCGCAATGGCCGCCTCGATGGTCAAGTGGTTGCGGTTGAAGGTGTGGCCACGCCGTACGGGTTGCGCCGGCGCGCCGATGCCTTCCAGGTAGAACTCCCATTCGGCATATTCCGAGCTGCCTCGCCAGGCCGTGATGTCGTGCAGCAACGGGTAGTGCATCAAGTCCGCTGGCCCGTGCAGCGGGGGACGCCCACGCAGCAGGGCCGGGGAGCAGACCGGGAAGATCTGCTCGGCCAGAAGCGGCGTCGACAGCATGCCGGGGTAGCTGCCGTCGTTGAGGTCGATCGCCAGGTCAAAATCCCCAGGCGTCAGGGCCTGTGCGCTGTCCTCGGCCACCAGCCGCAGCTCGATGTCTGGGTAGCGTTGCTGGAAACGTGACAGCCGCGGGGTCAGCCACTTGGCCAGGAACGAGGGGATCGAGCGCACCCGTACGGTGCCGCGTATTTCACCTGCATCCAGGCGCACCAGTTCTGCCTCGATGCTGCCATAGGCGTCCGCCACCGTCTGAGCCAGGCGCTGGCCTTCGGCGCTCAGTTCCACGCCACGGGCGCGGCGCAGGAACAGCCGATAACCCAGGCGCTCCTCCAGTTGGCGCATCTGCTGGCTTACGGCCCCGGGGGTGATATGCAGCTCTTCGGCGCAGCGGGTGAACGACAGGTGGCGGGCGGCACAGGCGAACACGTGCAGCCAGACAAAGGCTTGCCCTGTCAGTTGGCGTCTCATGGTTTAGTCCTGCTAAAGGCTGGCTTAGGAAGTTTCGTTGGTCATTTGTAGCACAGGCGCGCAGTATCTCGCGAAACGGGCCTGTGCGCCCGAGGTCTTCAGGTGTTGGGTGTTTTGGCAGCAGCAACCGCCCGTCAGGTATTAGCATGGCTATCAGTGTTTTCGACCTTTTCAAAATCGGCATCGGCCCTTCCAGTTCGCATACGGTGGGACCCATGCGCGCCGCCGCCACGTTTGCCCAAGCGCTGCGCGAGCAAGGCTTGCTCAACAGCACCCAGCGTGTCGAAGTACGCCTGTATGGCTCGTTGTCGGCCACCGGCGTGGGCCATGCCACCGATCGGGCTTGCCTGCTGGGCCTGATGGGACAGTGGCCAGACCGCATCGATCCTGCCAGCATCGATGCGCGCATCGGCCAGGTGCTGCAGGAGCATTGCCTGATGCTCGACGGCAGCCATCCTGTGGCGTTCGACTACGCCCGCGACCTGCTGTTGCTCGATGAAAACCTGCCCTATCACCCCAACGCCATGCGCCTGGAGGCGTTCGACCAGCAGGCCAGCCTGCTGCACCAGACCTACTATTCGGTAGGCGGCGGGTTCATTGTCGAGGAGGCCGAGCTGACCGCGCCGGTGGGCCTGTCGCCAACCGTCACGCTGCCTTACGAGTTCGACAGCGCAGCCGAGCTGCTGGCGCTGTGTAGCCAGCATGGCCTGAGCGTTGCGCAGTTGATGATGGCTAACGAATGCGCGTGGCGGCCCCAGGCGCAGGTGCGCGACGGGCTGTTGCGCATCTGGGCGGCCATGCGCGAGTGCGTCGACAATGGGCTGCGCAACGAGGGCGTATTGCCGGGCGGCTTGCAGGTCAAGCGCCGGGCGGCCAAGCTGCATCGCAGCTTGCAGGAGCTGGGCAAGCCCAATGTCATCGGCTCTACCTTGAGCGCCATGGAGTGGGTCAACCTGTTCGCCTTGGCGGTCAATGAAGAGAATGCCGCCGGTGGGCGCATGGTCACCGCACCCACCAATGGCGCGGCCGGCATCATCCCGGCCGTGTTGCACTACTTCATGAAATTCAACCCCGGCGCCTGCGATGACGACGTGGTGGATTTCCTCCTGGCGGCTGCGGCCGTGGGCATCCTGTGCAAGAAGAATGCGTCAATTTCCGGTGCCGAGGTGGGCTGCCAGGGCGAGGTGGGCTCAGCGTGCTCGATGGCAGCCGCAGGCCTGGCGCAGCTGCTGGGCGCTACGCCCCCGCAGCTGGAAAATGCCGCTGAAATTGCGCTGGAGCACAACCTGGGCCTGACCTGTGACCCGGTCGGCGGCCTCGTTCAGGTGCCCTGCATCGAGCGCAATGCCATCGCCGCGGTCAAGGCGATCAACGCCGTGCAAATGGCGCTGCGCGGTGACGGGGACCACTTCATTTCCCTGGACCGCGTCATCCGCACCATGCGCGACACCGGTGCGGACATGCACGCCAACTACAAGGAAACTTCTCGCGGCGGCCTGGCCGTTGCGTTCGTGGAGTGTTGAGCACCCTGCGCTTCAGCGCAGGGCAGTCGAACCCGGGCTGCTGTGCATGGCCTGTTTGAACAGGCCCTTGAGTTGTTCGTTGCCAGCGTCAATCAAGTGGTTGTCATCGAAATACAGCGGCCTGCCGTCCTTGGAACCCATGCACTTGCCGTCCGGGCAGAGGTAGGGCACCGGGTCAACGATACCTGCATGGCAGCGTTCGGCCGCCGTCTCGATGGCTTCCAGGGCCAGGCGGTTGCGGGCCTGGTAATCGCTCACAGGCGTGACGATGTCGCTGTTCATGCCTAGAAGCCGGTGCTGCAGGGTCAGGCCCTTATAGACACTGAACGGCATTTCCGGCACCGGCTTGACGATGTACACCGGGCGATTTTGTGCCAGCATGCACACCGTTTGGGTGTAGGTCTGGATGAACTGCCGTTCGAATTCCGGGCCGCTTTGGTGCTTGTCGCCGTTGAAGTAGACGCTATAGCCACTGTGCCGGCGCTGGTCGGTATACAGCGCTGCGCGGCTGAACAGGAACAAGGGTACGCCAGGGTAGTCCGTGGCCAGTTGGGCGAACTTGTCGGCGTTGAAGGCTTTGCAGTGCTGCTCGACGTCCTTGTCGCCCATTTCGAAGTCGATCAGGGTAGGGCAGCCGGCCCGTGCCCAGCCCATCGCCGCGCCGGGGTTTTCCAGCATCAAGGCCGCAGCGGTGGATTGGGCATGGCTGTCGCCCAGTAGCAGGGCCGAGATATCGCCGCTGCCCAACACGCACTGTGCGGCCCCGTACGGATTGGTGTCGCAGTGCTGTGCGTACAGCTTGCTGTCGTACTCCGGCTTGCCGTCATCGTGGGCCCAGCGCAGTTGCGGGTTGTGCTTGATTGCCGAGGCCACGGCCCCTGCCGCCGCCACCCACACCAGGCCCATGCCTGCGTAACGGGCAAGGCCCAGTACCGGGCGCTTGAGGGCGCGTGTCCTGCTTTCGATCAACCCATAGGACGCCGCGCCCAGCGCAACCGACAACAGCACCGCACAGGTCACCGCGCGCCAGTCTTGCAGCAGCCCGCAGGTATAGAGCAACACCACCAATGGCCAATGCCAGAGGTAGATCGAATAAGACGTCTTGCCCAGAAATGCCAGCGCCCGGTTGCGTGCGAACAGGCTGTTGGCATTGGCGTGGATCACCAGCAGGGTGCCGATCACCGGTATCAGGGCCAGGTAACCCGGCCAGGTAGCGTCGTGGGGCAGCAGTGCCAGGGCGCCCGCAATCAGTGCAAGGCCCAGGCCTTCGCACAGTGCCGCCGCCCTGGGCGAAAGCGCGAGCGGATACAGGAACACCAGCCCACCGGCGAGCATTTCCCAGGCCCGGGTGGGCAGCAGGAAGAACGATGCGACCGGATGGCCTGGGCTGTAGAGCGCCGAGAACATCAGCGAACCGGCACCCAGCGCTAACACAAGCCGCTTGAACGTAGGCGGTGCGCACACCTTGTGCAGGCCCATCACGATCACTGGGTAGATCAGGTAGAACTGCCACTCCACCGACAGCGACCAGGTGTGCAGCAGCCAGTTTTCCTGAAGCGGTGCATCGAAATAACTGCCGTCACGGGCGAAATAATGGTTGGACGTGAACAGCAGGCTTTCCTTGCTGGTGCGCAGCAACTCCCGGTAGTCCTCCGTTGCCAGGAAGAAATACCCGAATACTGCCAGGGCGATGCACAACCCCAGCAGCGCCGGAATGATTCGCCTGGCCCTGGCCGCGTAGAAACCGATCAGCGAGAACTGCTGCTTGTGCAGGCCGCTCACGATGATCCGGGTCATCAGGTAGCCCGAAATCACGAAGAACACATCCACGCCGAGAAACCCAGCCGAGAACCCCGGGATCTTGAAGTGGTACAGCACGACCGATACGACGGCCAATGCCCGCAGGGCGTTGATGTTCTTGTGAAACAGCATGGGAGGGGTCCTGATCTGGCCTGGGCCGGGTGGCCCGCTTCCTTTTGGCATGGTCGGCGCGACCACGCATTTCAAGGGGCGCAGACTACCACATGGCCCATGGCCTGTACCTGAACGTCTTCACCCCAGGGCCTCGCGCAGCCGGTACCACAACATGCCAAGGGCCAGCAGGGGCGAGCGCAGCGCTCTTCCGCCGGGGAACGTGAGGTGGGGCACGGCGCTGAACACATCCAGCCCCTTGCTTTGCCCCAGCGCGATGCTCTGGGCAAGCAGCCTGGCCGTCCAATGTGTGACGTTCAGCCCATGGCCCGAATAACCCTGGGCATAGTAGACGTTGGGGTGATCATGCAGTCGCCCGACCTGTGGGAAGCGGTTGGCCGTGATGCCGATCATGCCGCCCCATTGATAGTCGATGCGCACTTCGCCCAACTGCGGGAACACGCGCAGCATCTTGGGCCGCATGTACGCGGCGATATCGCGGGGATCGCGCCCGGAGTAGTGGCAGGCACCGCCGAACAGCAAGCGCCGGTCGGCGGTCAGGCGGTAGTAGTCCAGCCCCACTTTCTGATCACACAAGGCCATGTCCTGGGGAATGAGCGACATTGCGACCGTTTCCTCCAGTGGCTCGGTCACGACCACGTAGCTGCCCGCTGGCAGCACCTTGCCGCTGAGCCTGGGCTCCAGGCCCTCAAGGTGGGCATTGCAACCCAGTACCAGGCTGGCAGCGCGCACCTTGCCGTGCGCGGTGTGCACCGTCACGGTGGAGCCATGGTCAATGCGCAGCACCGGGCTCTGTTCAAATATCTGCACACCCAGGGACTGTGCCGCTCGGGCTTCGCCCTGCACCAGATCCAGTGGGTGCAGGTGCCCTGAGCCCATGTCTACCATGCCGCCTGCATAACGGTCGCTGCCAACCACTTCGCGCAGGCGCTCTGCCGGCACCCGGTAGGTGTGAGGCTGGTAGCCCAAGGCCGTCAGCTCCTGCTGTTCGGCGGCAAAGGCAGCGAACTGGGCGGGGGTATTGGCCAGCTCGCAGAAGCCCCAGCGCAGGTCGCATTCTATGCCGTGGCGGGCGATGCGCTCCGCCACCAGGGCCACCGAGTCGATGCCTGCCTGCTTCAGATACCGCACGCCATCCTGGCCCACGTACCGGGCAAAGCCGTTGACGTCATGGCCGATGCCACGGATCAGTTGGCCACCATTGCGCCCGCTGGCACCCCAACCTACGCGCCGGCCTTCGAGCAGCACCACCGACAGGCCGCGCTCGGCGAGTTCCAGTGCGGTGTTGACCCCTGTCAGGCCGCCGCCGACGACGCACACATCGGCATCGACTTCGCCGTCGAGGTACGGATAGCGGGTTGTGTCACGGGCAGTGGCCGCATAGTAGGACGCGGCATGTTCGGCAGATAAAGGCATGGGTAAGGCTCACTCAGCGATTGGACTTGATCTTGGTCCAGGCGCGCGTCATCAGGCGCATGATCTTCGGGCTTTGTGTCGTAGAGATGTACAACTTGTCCAGCACCTGCTGGGGTGGGTAGACCTCGGGGTTGTTCACCAACGCCGCGTCCATGAATGCCTTGGCATCAGGGTTGGCATTGGCATAACCGACCGTCGCGCTGACCTTGGCGATCACCTGTGGGTCGAGCAGGTAGTTGATGAAGGCCAGGGCCTGCTCGGGGTTGTTGGCATCCTTGGGGATGGCCAGCAGGTCGAACCACAGGTTGCTGCCCTCCTTGGGGATGCTGTAGGCGATCTTCACACCATTGTTGGCCTCTGCCGCGCGGTTGGCAGCCTGGAACACATCGCCCGAATAGCCAAAGGCGATGCAGATGTTGCCGTTGGCCAGGTCCGAGACGTACTTGGAGGAATGGAAGTAGGTGATATAGGGCCGCAGGGCCAGCAGGCGCGCCTCGGCCTTGGGATAGTCCGCTGCGTTCTCGCTGCGCGGGTCCATGCCCAGGTAGTTGAGCATGGCCGGGAACAGCTCATCGGGCGAGTCCATGAAGGCCACGCCGCACTGCTTGAGTTTCTTGAGGTTCTCGGGCTCGAACAGCACCGCCCAGGAGTCCACCCGATCGATGCCCAAGGCTGCCTTGACCTTGTCCACGTTGTAGCCGATGCCGTTAGTCCCCCATAGGTAGGGCACTGCATAGCGGTTACCGGGATCGTTCTGCTCCAGCAGTTTGAGCAGCTTGGGGTCCAGGTGCTGCCAGTTGGTCAGCTTGCTGCGATCGAGCGGCAGGAAGGCACCCGCCTGAGCCTGGCGTGCCAGGAAATGGTTGGACGGCACTACCACGTCATAGCCGGTGCGACCTGCCAGCAGCTTGCCTTCGAGGGTCTCATTGGAGTCGAACACGTCGTACACCACCTTGATACCGGTGCTGGCCTGAAAGTCCGCCAGCGTCGTGTCACCGACATAATCGGTCCAGTTGTACACGCTGACCGTCGGCGCTGCCTGGCTGGTGGCCGCGAACAACAGGGTGAATGCAGAAGGGATCAGGGCTTTCAGGTAATGCATGACGACACCTCGTTGGCATTGTTGTGGGTGTGCGGTGCTAAGGGGCCGCGCTGCGGCCCCTGCAGGATCAGACGCTCAGCATCAGGAACTCGCGCTCCCATGAGCTGATGACGCGCTTGTAGTTCTCATGCTCGGCGCGCTTGACCGCCACGTAGCCCTGCACGAATGACTTGCCCAGGTACTGTTGCACGGTCTGGCAGTCTTCCATGTGCTGCAGCGCATCCTCGATGGTGATCGGCAAGCGCAGGTTGCGCCGTTCGTAAGCCCGGCCCTGGACCGGCGCGCTGGGGTCGATCTGCTCGACCATGCCCAGATAGCCGCACAGCAGGCTGGCGGCGATGGCCAGGTAAGGGTTGGCATCTGCGCCCGGCAAGCGGTTTTCCACGCGCATCGACTCGGGCGTGGACGTGGGAACGCGCAGGCCCGCGGTGCGGTTCTCTTCGCCCCACTCGACGTTGACCGGGGCGGAGGTGTCCGGCAGGAACCGGCGGAACGAATTGACGTTGGGGGCGAACATCGGCAACAACTTGGGTATGTACCGTTGCAGACCGCCGATGTGGTGCAGGAACAACTGGCTCATGCTCCCATCCTCGTTGGCGAACACCGGCTTGCCCGTGGCAACGTCGAGCACGCTTTGGTGCAGGTGCATGGCACTGCCGGGTTCATCGGTGATGGGCTTGGCCATGAACGTGGCCGCCACGTTGTGCTTGAGGG
Source organism: Pseudomonas sp. SGAir0191 (assembly GCF_002812565.2). Lineage (NCBI taxonomy): Bacteria > Pseudomonadati > Pseudomonadota > Gammaproteobacteria > Pseudomonadales > Pseudomonadaceae > Pseudomonas > Pseudomonas sp. SGAir0191. The sequence goes on along the minus strand of NZ_CP025035.2, from coordinate 2,399,779 downwards.
CCGCTTCGCGCATGGTGCGCTTGAACACTGTGATCTGGTCGGCCAGGTCAAGCGCGTCACCGTGGCGGAAATTGATCTCCATCTGCGCCGGGCCGTCTTCATGGATCAGGGTGTCCAGGTCCAGCCCCTGCAGTTCGCACCAGTCATAGACGTCCTCGAACAAGGGGTCGAACTCGTTGGCCGCGTCGATGGAGAACGACTGGCGCCCACTCTCGGCACGCCCGGAGCGGCCCAGCGGCACCTGCAATGGCAGGTCCGGGTCTTCGCAGCGCTGGGTGAGGTAGAACTCCATCTCAGGGGCCACGATGGGTTGCCAGCCTTTATCGGCATACAGTTGCAGCACTTTCTTGAGAACGTTTCTAGGTGACAGCTCGATCGGGTTGCCCTGTTTGTCGAAAGTGTCATGGATCACGATGGCGGTCGGCTCGATGGCCCAGGGAATTTGGTACACCGCACTGGGGTCAGGCCGGCAGATCATGTCGATGTCGGCCGCATCGAGCAGGCTGTAATAGATGTCATCGTCGACATAGTCGCCGGTGACGGTCTGCAACAGTACGCTCTCGGGCAGGCGCATGCCCCGTTCGTGCAGGAACTTGGCGGTAGGGGCGATCTTGCCGCGGGCGATGCCGGTCAAGTCGCTGATGACGCATTCGACCTCGGTGATGCGGTGCTCTTTCAGCCAGGCGGACAGCTGATCGAAGGGGGCGTTCATACGGACCTCTTGAGGTTATCGGTGAGTGCGCGGCATCACAGGTGAACAGGCATTGGCTTCCCAGTCGACGCGCTGGCGACTATCTTGGTCGCAGTCCCGGCTACGATCTATCCACTTTCTACGCTGTCGAATGCACCATAAGAGTGCACAAAGGATGTCGCGTGAATACCGCAGATGCCTTGCAGGTCCAGGCTTACCACACTCACGATGTCACTGAGCAGATCCGCGTCACACCTGGGTGGCAGCAGCACTACCGGCAAATGTCGCCGGGTCATTTCAGCGGCGAGCTTCGCTGTCTGGGACTGGACGGGCTGCAGGTGTACGAAGAGCGGCTCAACACCCGGGTGGAACAATTCTTTCGACCGCCTCCGGGCTCGCTGACCTTCTGCTTCGACCGAAGCGAGAACAACCTGTATCTGCTCAATGAGCACACTCGCAACATCTGGATCACCCCCGAGCACTACCAGGAAGTGGCCGTGGTGTTCGAGCAGGCCTTCCTGCTCAGCCATGGGCTTAACCTCGAACGCCTTGATGGCCTGTTCATGGTGCCACTGGGCAGCGGGCAAACGGCGCTGTTCGGCAGTTGGCTCAGCGCCACGCTCACCCACCTGGGGCAATCACAGGGTTGTGTGCAGGGGCAAGCCCTGGCCGAGCAACTGCTGCAGGATTGCCTTTTCATTCTGGACAACGCCTGCCAGCGCCTGCAGGGCGTGGCACTGGGGCAGCGGGGGGAGGCAAGGGCCATCATGCGCCGTGTCAGTGACTGGGCCGCCGATTGCCCCGAACAGACCCTGAACCTGGTCGAGCTGGCCAGCGTTGCAGGCGTTTCGCTGCGCCAGTTGCAGCAGGCATTCAAGGCCTTCACAGGGATGACCCCTGCGCACTGGTTGCGGCTAAGACGCCTGAACGGCGCCCGGCGGGATCTGCTCAATGGGGCCAGCGGCACCGTGGCCGAAGTAGCGATGCGGTGGTCATTCTGGCATTTAGGAAGGTTTTCAAACAGTTACAAGCATTTGTTCAAGGAACTTCCCAGCGACACGCTGCGGCGCGCCAAGGGTTGAGCAGCCCCCGCATTACGGCAGGACGGTCCTCGGGTGTTTGGTGCCTGCATCAGGGCGATAAAGTTGCTATCGTGCCGCCCTGATAAACGTCTGAGGTGCCGATGTTCTACCTGCCTTTGCCCAGTGACCAGGCCGACAACCTCGCCGCCGGCACCTGTGCCGATCCACTTGTCTCTGCCAGTGTGCTGCAAGCGGCTGCCGTGCTGTTTGTCCAGCGTCTGGCCAGTCAACGGGCGCCGCTCACGGCCGACGCCCAGGAGCGGCGCTTCGCCGAGGTGCTGCGCATTGCCCAGCAGGTCGAGCAGGCAGCGCCCGGGCGTTTTCAGGGGCAGGTGCAGCAGCAATTCGACCGCGAAGTGTTCGCCATGGGCCTGGGCATGCTGGGCGAAAATGGTGTTGCGCTGTTGTCGCCTGAGGTTACTCATTCGCCGGACGAGTTACTGGACGATCAGGGACAGTGGAACTACCAGTTCGCCGACCTGTACCGTCAGCGCGTCACGCCCCTGCATGCCGTACACCTGCCGTCGCTGGCCAGCGATCTTAGACTCAGTGATCAGCAAAACCGTCTGTTGCGTGAATTTCTCAGCGGGGTGGACGAATCGGTGGCGGTGCAGGGTTTTGCAGGCACCGGCAAGACCTTTCTGATTCATCAGTTCGCCAGGTTGCTCGATCCGCAGCGCACCTTGCTGCTGGCCCTGACCGAGGGGCAATTGCGGGCGCTGCAGGCGCGGGTAAAGGATGCCAAGGCCTACACGGCCATGACATTCGGGCAACTGGCCGATGAGCTCTTGAACCGCGATCTGACCCGCACCGGCTGGCGATTGCGTGACCCGTACCGTACCCGGCAGTCCTGGCGACCGCAGGAGGCGCAGATCGTGCGCTGGCTCGGCTTGCCCGACGTCGGGCCGCTGGCCGCCGTCGACGTGGTGGGCGTGTGCGTACGCGCGGTGCGCGCCTTTTGCCACAGTGGCGACGCGCAGATTGACTTGCACCATTTGCCGTCGTCCGTACCGGGTATCACGCCGCTGGACCAGCACGTGCTGCTCGAAACGGCGCGCCTTTACTGGCAGGCGCTGATCCGCCCCCCGGCCAGGGATATTCAGTTGCCGCTGCGCGATTATCACCGGGTCAAATTGCTTGCCCTGACCGGCTACCTGATCGATGCGCGATATACCCACGTCATCGTGGACGAAGCCCACGAATTGTCAGCGCCCATGCTCGAGGTGCTCGACCGTAGCCCACAATCGGTGATTGCGCTGGGTGACGAGTTGCAGAACCTCAATGGCCTTAGCGCCCATCATGGTGGGTTCATTCGTCAACGCTACATCGACCATTCATTGCGGGTCGGGCCGGCCATGGACAATGTGCTCAACCCATTGATTCAAGCGCATCCGGCTGCCATCCAGGCCGCGTTCAGCGGCAGTGCCGAGCATTACACACGCGTCAGTTTCTTCGACAGCGTGACCGTGCCCCAGCAGCCCACGGCCTTGATCGTCGAGGATGAGTGGGGCCTGTTCGGTTGGTTCCAGCGCCTGACGCACCTTGGCGTTGCGTTCGTGATGCTGCACGGGGCACGCAAGGACTTCGAGCTGTTCGTCGAAGACTGCATCGAACTGTACCGCCACGGCACCCGGCCGCGGCACCCGATGCTGTTCCGGTACGCCAGCTGGCAGGCGTTGGCCGAGCATAAAGGGGACGACAAGGCGTTCATCGCCGTGGCTTCGATGCTGGGCAAGGGGTATACCTCGCAGCATTTTGCCAAGGCCAAGAGCCGCTACCGCTGGGACAAGGCGCCCAAGCTGTTCCTGGGACGGGTCCGGGATGTGAGGAACATGGAGTTCGCGCGGGTGATGGTGTCGCCAGAGCTGATGGTGCCGCAACAGGTGACAGGCAACCGCAACGAGCGCGCCCGGCTGCTGGCGGGGTTGTATACGGCGTGTTCCAGGGCTCGACACGAGCTGATCGTGCCAGGTGGGATGCTCGATTGGGTGAAGGATCAGGGGCGGGGGTGATAGCAGGTGGAGCGGGGGATCAGTAATGGGCTGGCGCTGGGCCAGTGGGAAGATCAAGGTCGCCCTGCAGACTGGTCGCAGTGCTGGCGTGATCAGTATCAGAAGGAGGCATTGGCGCTGGTTTCCGATCTTGCCCGGCTACCTGAGCAGCTTGATCCAAGCAAGGGATATTCTCGTGGCGCTCAAGCAGACTGAGCGCTGGAGGGGCAGGTCGCACGAGCCCTGGCGGCTGATCCCGACTGACCTTTCACAAGGGCCAGCCATCGAATAACCAAGTACCGTTATTTAGGCGCGGCCATTGCTGTGATAATGCGGTCGATCATAAGGGTCCCTTCATGCTGACCATCTCCAATTCCGTACAACTGCCGGACGCTGAAGTCGAACTGACCTACGTGCGCGCCCAGGGCGCAGGCGGGCAGAATGTCAACAAGGTGTCGAGTGCCGTGCACTTGCGATTCGACATTCCCGCTTCTTCATTGCCTGAGTTCTACAAAGGGCGACTGTTGGCATTGCGAGACAGCCGCATCACTGGGGACGGTGTATTGATCATCAAGGCTCAGCAATACCGTACCCAGGAGCAGAACCGGGCTGACGCGCTGACGCGTCTGACCGAATTGATCGTGAGTGCAGGCAAGGTTGAAAAGAAGCGTCGGCCTACCAAGCCGACACTCGGTTCCAAAACGCGCCGCCTGGAGGGGAAGGCCAGGCGTAGTGGTATCAAGGCGGGCAGAGGAAAGGTGGAGTTCTAGCCGGGATCCATAATGCTCTCCAATATGCCTTGAGCCGCTGATGGATTACGGCTCCCCGTGGTTGTCTATTGATTTTTAATGTATTTGTCTAATAGACAGGCAATGGACCCACTCTCTCATCCTTCAAGGACGGGCGCCTACCCTTATAGCAAGTCAAGCAAGTGGAAACAGCTCCTCACCCACCTGCCAGGGTACACACCTCCGAGTGTTTCGGGCGTGCTGAATGAAACGAAAGCGCGGGATTCACGGCGTCGGTCGTGGTTCAGAAGTGTTTCGATTTTGCGCAACGCGCGGCCCAGTTCGGCCTGATTCACAGCGCCGCCCAATGAAATTCTCAGGCAATTGGGGGCCTGAGAGTCCACTGCGAAAGAGTTTCCGCCTGCGACAATTACGCCTTGATCGCGCAGGGCGTGGCTAAGCAATTCATGATTCCAATACGCCGGCAGTTCCAGCCATAGATGCAGGCCGGTCGGGTGTGCATGAAACGGGTGGGACAGCATCTTACCAGCCAGCACGTGCCGCGCTCGCATTTCGCGTTTGATTTCCTGCACCAGATGCTTCGCCACGCCGCTGTTGAGCCATTGCTCCACCAGCGCCAGCAACAAAGCTGAACAGCCCATGCTCGTGGCGCGCAGGCTAAGCTGCAGATTCTGTCCGTCATCGCCGTGCGGTGGCAAGACGAACGACGTACGCAGGCTCGGCCACAGGCACTTGGACAAAGAGGCGAGGTAATAAGCATTGCGTCGCCCCAGAAGGGTCGCGATCGGTGGCGGCGCATTGTCGATAAGGTGGCGGTAAGGGTCGTCCTCGATCAGCGTGATACCGCTGCGCAAAATCACCTCGGCCCTCGCTAATTCCGTGGATCGTGATACTGTTCATGACAAGTGTTCCAAAGGCTAAAGTCGAGAGACTCTGATGACACTATGACGTCAGGCGGGGGTTGCACGGCACCGATCTTGTAGGCAAGCGCAGCGACTGCGGACTGCTATGTCAAAATAGCCTGAGTTTATCGAGTTGCGGGGGAGTGTCGCCTAAGGCCAGTTGGTCATGCCGCTAAACCCGCCCCTGAATGCCCCGTCTGAATGGCGTTCAGAGAGCGCACCCGCCACGCCTGCAGTGTAGGGAACGGGCTGAACATCGCTGGCTTCAACACGGGGACCGCACCAGATTCGTGGGTTGGTGGTCTGACTTCAAGCTCCATCGGCGGCGCACAGTCCTGCATCGCCTCTTCCGAGTTATCATTGCACTTATCGCGGCGACGATAGCGGTCGCTGCGGCATACAGCCTGGTGTGGGTAGGGCCAGCATGGCGCGTCCGGTGAAGCGTGCTAACAGTCAGTTGTAGATAGCAGCTGAGCCATCGAAGTGGTGCTTCAGCAAGTCATTCACATTCGCCGTATCGAAAAAAACTAGCAAAATGCATTCCTGCAGTACGTTTCATCCTGGGTTGGCAGCGCATATGGGTTCCTGCCGGAGGAGGGGGGAGAGCTGGTCCGTCTTCCAACTGGTATGGACAAGTAGTTTTCTCGCTGTGGCTCGACAGCAATAACATCTGTTCATTCAGATCCGCAAGGTCGCATGGAAAACCTAAACGCGAGCCAAAGCCAATGATGGCTGCTCGCTTCCGGGCGGAAGCACGCGCAACGCCAGCGAAGCGGACCGACAAGCCAGCCGTTTTCTCGATCATGCACTGGTCAAAGACCGCGATCTTGAGGCAGCAGGCCGGTTGGCTGGTTGAAACTGACTTCACCGCAAGGCTGCATCGGCTGGGACGAGGGCATCGGTGCTGGTTCTGTCAATTTCATCGCTAAACGCTGCAATAGATGCGGACAACCTGTGCTTATCAGACACAATACCTGGGCTGAGATACAAGCGGTAAGCGTTCAGTTCATTGGGCGCGCCGATTTAGATAGCGTCTAACGGCAGAATCTACAAGGCCGCCTTGCTGCTATTTACCGAATTTCCGCAGGGTAGTTCACCTTGCCGTTCCAGAGCTTCTGAAGGCTGGCTGGTGGACACATAGAATGCTGTTCTGTTTCCTGCTTTGCAGCAAATCGGATCACTCTGATACGGAGAAGCACAAGCGAAGCAAGCCACCATCGGAACCGCAGAGGTAACAGCCTCGCAAGGTGTGTTTGCCGTTCGCTTACCCTGGACGGTTTTTGCCTGATGCGTTCATGAAGGCAAGATCGCCGGGAAGTTCAAGCCTTGCTCGATCACGGTGAAAATTTCGTCCAGCACATCGGAATAGGGCACCGATGAAGCTTTTTTCCTCTTCCAAAGGTCGTGTGCGGCGATATGGGCGTAGTCCAGGACCCATGCCAGTACGTTGGGTCGGATATCCTCGGTAGGGTCGGTGCCCATGCGCTGAGCGATCAGCTTGATGATCGAATCCCGCCGCTCCACGCCGTTCTGCAGGTTCTTTGCACGTACCAGCGGGTGGCTTCTGAGCAACTCTTGAAGCGTCATGAAGCGGTCCGCGTCGAATCCGTACGAGCCACTTTCGCATGACCTGACAACCTCCACGGCTGCGTGGTGTAAAGCGGTAAGGGCCGGCTCGCTGGCGGGGCGTCGGCTAAGCGCCGCCATGAAGTCCTCGTGTTCGGCTGCCTGATAGTCGAGTACGACATCTTCCTTGCAGGCGAAGTAGCGGAAGAACGTTCGCGTGGACACATCCACCTGCTCAGTAATGTCTTCGACCCGTGTCTCGTCGAAACCCTTCACCGCAAACAGCTCGTATGCCGCGCTAATGAGGGCATCACGCAGCATGAGTTTCTTGCGTTCGCGACGGCCTACTTCCTCTTTATCTGTCACGCGTTCGATTCCTCCTGTCAGGTCAACGGATGATGACCAATCTTGCATTATGGTTTTTACCTGACATTTGCGCAATTTTATAAAAATTCACCAAATGAAAAGTGACGCTTGACATAATATGTCACTCGAAGACATTATTCGCGCGGTCTCAGTATGTAGGCGACGGATCGCCTATTCGGAATTCCTTGAGCAAACACAGCTCACCGGCGCGATCCGTAGGAATCCATCTAAAGGGAGTTAGATCACCGATGACTATTGCGATCAACGCCAGTAAACCGGGCTTAGGCGAAACTGAATCACTGAGCCCGTATGAGCGGGACATCTGGGTCGAGGCGCAGCGCGACCCCACCAGTCACCAGTTCACGGTTGCGCTGAGCATCCGTCTGCCGCTGTCGTACAGGGTCGACGAACTGCAGCATGCCGCTGAACAGGTGATGCAGGCTGAGCCGGCCTGTCGGCGGGTCTATCTCGACCACCAAGGTGTCGCGATGGTTGGCTATGTGGCTGCCCCTGACGCAGTGGAGCACGTTGTGTTTGCCGATCAGCAGGGAGCGACGGCGTTCTTCGAAGAGTGGTCGCGAAAGTCCTGGGCGCTCTCCGGCGAACCGTTGATCAACGTGGTCGTGGGCCGGGCGCCCAGCCACGTCATGCTGATGATTCGTGCTCACCACATCGTTGCCGACAGCTGGGCGCTCGACGTACTGGTGCGCAAGATTCTCGACGTCCGCGCCGGCAGCACTGAGCGCCTCAAGCAGGTCATGCCCTATGCCAGCGACATTTGCGACCTGGCGTCGTCAGACATCGACCTGGCAGCTCAGACCGTGGCGGCTCGGCATGGCGAGATCGAGCCGGTGCTGTTTGCCAAGACCGGTGCCAAACCCTCCACCGATGCCGGTTACCGACGTACTTTCAAAATTGCTGCCGAAGATGTGCAGCATGCGCTGGAGGGCGGAATTACGCCGTTCATGAGCGTGTCAGCGGCGTTGGCGGTATTGCTGTCGTGCCAATACGGCAGCGAGCGCTTCTTCATCGGGGTGCCTTTCCTCAATCGTGATCACACACGCATCTCCAGCGTCGAGCAGCGCGCCAACACCCTGGCCCTCGGCATCGAGGTCAACCAGCATCAGACATTCCGTGAAATCGCCTTGGCCATCCGCGACGAAGCCGCAGCGCTCAAGCCAAAGCAGTCGATGCCGTTTGGCCGGTTGGTGGCGGCTCTGGCCCGCACCGGTCGCTCGCGGCAGCTATTCGATGCGACTGTTTCGTACCTTCGCTATCCGGCCCATGACCTCGATGGACTGAGCGCGACCGATGTGTACAACCTGGCCCACGTGCACGTGCAGGATGCCGTGGCTATCCACCTGCACAGCCATGGAGATTGTGCTGAGGTTCAGGGCGAGGTGTGCCTTAACAGCGCCGCCTTCGCTTCGCAGCACTGCGCCAAGGAGTTCCTGGATACCTTTGTCCAACTGATTGAGTGCTTCCAGTCCCACCTCGATCAGCCAGTGTCGGCGATGAACCTGCTGACCGAAGAGCAGGCTCGGACGCTTGTCCGCTTCGAGGATGGGCCGAACGAGCCGTACCACGAGCATGAGACACTTATGTCAGTGTTCGAGACCACGGCGCGGCGCATGCCGCAGCAGGTGGCCGTGCGCGCTGCGGACGGTTCCTGCCTGACCTACGAGCAGCTCGATGCCTGGGCCTCGGCACTGGCCACGGCCCTGGAGGCCCGCGGCGTCACGCGGGGTGACATCGTCGCGGTCTCGCTGAAGCGCTCGCCACGCATGTTGGCGGCCATTTTCGCCGTACTCAAGGCTGGCGCGGCCTATCTGCCGATCGATAGCGAGTACCCCCGCGAGCGGATTCATTACATGCTCGAGGACAGTCAGGCCAAGCTGGTCATCACCGACCTGGCAGAAGTCGTCGCCCCGACCGATCCGCGCTGGTTCGACCTGGCTGCCGTATCGCGTGAGCAAGCGCCCAGCGTGCGCAGTGCAAGCAAAGCGCGCCCGCGTGACCCGGCCTATGTCATCTATACCTCCGGTTCGACCGGCCGCCCAAAAGGGGTGGTGATCGAGCATCACAGCGTGATCAACCGTCTGGAGTGGATGCAGCAGATTCATCCGCTGGACAGCCGCGATGTGATCCTGCAGAAGACGCCGGTGTCCTTCGACGTATCGGTCTGGGAGTTGTTCTGGTGGAGCATGTGCGGAGCCAGCGTAGCCTTGTTGGCACCAGGCGCCCAGCGCGACCCACGGGCGTTGGTGGAAGCAATCCACCGCCACGGGGTGACGGTCGCCCACTTTGTGCCATCGATGTTCGAACCCTACGTGCAAGCGCTCGCCGAGGACCGTCGGCTTCTTGCTACCGTGGCCAGTCTGCGCTGCCTGTTCACCAGCGGTGAAGCCTTGAGCCCGGCCGTGGTCAACAAGTATCGAAAGCTGTTCGGCAACGCAGCGCAGCCCCCCCGCCTTATCAACTTGTATGGCCCTACCGAAGCAACGGTGGATGTCACGTTCTTCGAACTCGATCTGCTCGCTGATGCGGACATTGATGTGGTGCCGATTGGCTTCCCGATCAACAACACGTCCATCCGGATCGTCTCGCAACACGGCGTGCGGCAACCGATCGGCATTCCCGGCGAACTGCAGATAGGGGGTGTGCAACTGGCGCGTGGTTATCTCAACCGCCCCGAACTGACAGCCGAGCGATTCATCACGGACCCGCACGATAACCGCCGCTGGTATCGCTCCGGCGACCTTGCCTGCTGGGCAGAGGACGGCTCGATAGTGTATCTGGGGCGTATGGATGGTCAGGTCAAGATTCGTGGCAACCGCATTGAGCTTGGAGAGATCAAGAATGCCGTGATGGCCTTGCCGCATATCCTTAACGCCGAGATCCTCGTCGAAGAGGACGAGGTGCGCGGCAAGTACCTGATCGCGGTCTACGTCAGCCGCCAGCCGCTTGAGGAGCGGAGCTTGCGCCAACAGCTGTCTGCCAGCCTGCCAGCGTTCATGCTGCCTTCCCGATGGGCGGCCCTCGATAGCATGCCACTGACGCCCAATGGCAAGTTCGATCGCAAGCTGGCCCTCGAACAGATCAACGGCAGCGTTCCCCAATCACGTACCGAGCTGATGGGCGAGCACCAGGCTCTGGTGGCCGACATCTGGCGCAAGGTGCTCGGGCCGCAGGACATGTCTTGCGAGGACGATTTCTATTCACTCGGCGGTGACTCGATCCTCATGCTCAAAGTCCGTTCGGAACTTGAGCACCATGGCTATGCCGTCGATCTCTCGGCATTGGGTGAGCACACCACACTCGGCGCTTTGTCGCTGTTGCTGGAGCAGCAGGCCTTGGCCGAGGCATGTAGTCGCGAACCGCTTGCTCCCTTCGCACTGGTCAGCGAGGTGGAACGCAAGCACCTTGACCAGACCTGGGCCGATGCTTACCCGGTGTCTCAGTTGCAGCTCGGGTTGCTGTTCCACAGCCGTGAGACGCAGGCTGCCAGAGCCTACAAAGACGTGTTCCGCTACACCCTCAGAACAGCCTGGAACGAGGCGGCATTCACCCGTGCCTTGCAAGGCGTCATCGCCCGGCATCCGGCGTTGCGTACCTGTTTCAATCTGAGTGACCACGGCAGGCCTTTGCAATTGATCAGGCATTCGCTGACGGTCGAAAGCGTACTGGCAATAGTTCACCCGCCGGTTGGAGAACATGAGCAGTCTATCAGCCGCCACATGCGCGAATGGGCAGAGCACGATTACCGTTTCGCTGAGGGGCCACTGTTCAATATCAGCGTATTTCCCGATGAACCGGCGGCGACGGTCGACCTGGTTCTGAGCTTCCATCACGCGATCCTCGATGGCGGCAGCGTCGCCAATCTGATGCGCGAACTGCTGCTCAGCTATGCGCGGGATGGAAGCGCCGAGCTGGGCTATGCGCAGCATGACTTGCCAAACCCGGCAGTTTTCGTGGCAGATGAGTTGGCAGCGATGGACGCTGAAGAGCATCGCCGCTACTGGTGCGAATACCTCGAGGGGGCCACTCCTACCTTGCCAGTGGGACTGGCCGGGCACCTGCAGGCGCCTGGTCGCGGCGTGTTCTCGTACCGCTTCGAGGTCGATCCGCAACTGGATGCGGCCTTGGGCCGCGTTGCTCGCGGCAACCATGTGCCCGTCAAGTTCTATTACCTGGCGGCGCACTGCGTGGCGCTGGGCGCCATGGCCGGCGCTCATGAGGTGACAACAGGCGTGGTCACCCATGCCCGTCCGGAGATAGAGCATTCGGAGTATCTGCTCGGGCTGTTCCTCAATACCTTACCCGTGCGCACCACCCTGGATGGCAGCTGGCAAGGATTGGTCGAGCAGCTTTACGAGCGCGATAAGCGTAGTCACAAGCACCGCCGCTTCCCGCTGAGCGAAATCCAGCACAGCAACCCGGCTATCGCCGTCACGACCGCGTTCAACTACATCCATTTCCATGTTCTGCACGACGTCGCAGTCAAGGCCGGAATCGAGATTGCAGCTTTCGAGCCGCAGGAAGAAACCAGCTTCGCTATCCTTGCCAACGTCATGCGTGGTTACTCCGGCGAAGGCGTCAGCGTACGTGTCGACATGGACGCAACACGTTTTGCCGGCGAGCAGGCGCAGGTCTATGCACAGTTGTTCAGCCAGGCGCTTGCCAGTATGGCCTACCAACCGCAGTCGGCGGTGACCCTCTGCCGGCCGCTTGCCCAGGTTGGTCGGTTGCTCGACGGTAATGCCGGGCAGGCTTTCATCCCTGTGACCCAGCGCATTGCCGCAGTGGTGCGGGACACGCCTCAGGCAATTGCTTTGGCCGGTAAACAAGGCGAGTGGAACTACGCTCGCCTGTGGCACGCTGTAGCGGCCATTGCAGGCCAGCTCAACGCGCACGGTGTCGGCCACCGCGACATCGTCGGTGTGGCCATGCCGCGCTCCTTCGAACAGATTGCCACGGTAGTTGCAATCGCAGCGGTGGGGGCGGTCTGCCTGCCTATAGACGTTGCGTATCCAGCAAGCCGCATCGAACTGATACTGAAAGTGGCTGTGCCCAAGCTCGTGGTCCGTACCGGCGAGATTCCTGGCTTGTCCTGGCAGGTACCCACTGTCTCGCTGGAACCAGGGCCGGCAGATGAGCATCTGGCCTGGCAGCCCCGTGCACAGATCGAAGCAGCCGATCCCGCTTACGTGCTGTTCACCTCTGGTTCCACCGGCACGCCCAAGGGCGTGACCATGCCGCATCGCGGGCTGGCCAACCTGGTGGCGTGGCAGAACGGGATCGCCAGCGGCGCGGTGGCTTCGACTCTGCAGTACGCGCCACTAAGCTTTGACGTGTCGTTCCAGGAAATCTTCTGCACGCTCTGTGCGGGCGCCAGGTTGCAGGTCATCGACGAGGACCAGCGGCGTGATCCGGCGGCACTGCTCAGGTACCTCGACAACCATGCTGTGGAGCGGGTCTTCCTGCCCTACGTCGCGCTGCAGCAACTGGCTGAGACCGCGCTGGCTCTGGAACTTTACCCACGTGGTCTGCGCGTAGTCGCGTCTTCAGGCGAGCAACTGAGGGTCACTGCGGAGATTCGTGCATTGATGCGGCATCTGCCGGCCAGTGTGCTGGAGAACCAGTACGGGCCGACCGAAACCCATGTGGTCGCCAGCCATGCCATGAGCGGGGATCCGCAGCGCTTCCCTACCTTGCCGCCGATTGGCCGCTCCATCGACGGTGCGGGCCTGCTGATTCTGGACAGCGACGGTCATCTGCTGCCAGACGGCGTACCGGGGGAGATCTGTGCCTATGGCGAGGCACTGGCCAGCGGTTATTACCGTGCATCCAGCGAAACCGCGAACAAGTTCATTCGCCAGTCGAGTGTGCCCGGAGGCGTGTATTACCGCACCGGCGACATCGGGATTCGCACTGCACAAGGCCTGCTGATCAGCCTCGGCCGTAACGACTCCCAAGTGAAGGTGCGTGGCTATCGGGTCGAACCGTCCGAGATTGAGTTGAAGATACTCGACTTCTTCGAAGCGCAGGGCGAGCGAGTCGAGGTAGCGGTCATCGCGCGGCCGCGGGATGCACTGGATGCTTACCTCGTGGCTTATCTGGTGGGCGCCGTCGCGCACCAACCGGAACAGACCGAGGCGCTGCGCGCGTACCTGGCTGAACAATTACCCGCTTACATGTTGCCGAACCATATCGTTGCAATTGAGCAAATGCCCAGAACACCTAGCGGAAAACGCGACGACGCCCAGCTGCGGGCGGTGGAAATCCGCCAGGCCAGCAGCAGCCGTGATTACCGGGAGCCGGTCGGCGAATATGAGCTGCACTTGTGTCAATTGGCTGCGGAATTGCTGAAGATCCCGCGTCTGTACCCGGAGCAAAGCATTTTCGACTGCGGCGCTACGTCGCTGACTGCCATGCGCATTGTCGTGCTGGTGGAAAAGCGCTATGGCATCAACGTGCCCCTGTCGGCGTTCGTCAGTGCGCCAACCATGGAAAAACTCGCCCGATTGATCGAGCAGGGCGGTGGTCAGTTCCACTTCGACCCACTGGTACCGCTGCGTCAGACGGGGGGCCGCAGGCCGCTGTTCTTGGTCCACCCGATGGGCGGCAACATCCTTTCGTACCTGCGTATGCTGCCGCATCTTCCGGCTGATCAGCCGTTCTACGCCTTGCAGGCCTGCGGAGTCGACGTCGGATCACAGCCGATCCCCGGCGTCGAAGCTCAGGCTGCCGTTTACATCCAGGCCATGCGCCGTGTGCAGCCGACCGGGCCTTACCTGATTGGTGGCTGGTCGTATGGTGGCTTCGTCGCCTTCGAAATGGCCAACCAGCTGATCCAGGCGGGCGAGGAAGTAGCCAAGGTACTGATCCTGGACACCATGGCGCTGAGCCAAAGGGCCAAAGGCAAGGCCAGTGACGATGGGCTACTGAGCTGGTTCTTCTGGGAACTGCTGTGGACCTCGCGTGGTTCGGAGCTGCCGGTGCAGCTGGTGCCGGCGCACATCCAAAGCTTGCAGGAACGCTTCGACTACATCACAGACCACGCCATCGCCATTGGCGCGATTCCGGCGGGCAGCACCAAAGCGGTGATGCAACGCCTGTTTGAGGTATATCGCAACAACTGGGACGCTGCTACCGAGTACAACTATCAGGCTCGGCGCCCGGCAGTCGACATCACCCTGGTGCGCGCCCGCGAGCCACTGCCGCCGATTCTTCGGGAGATGCACGACACCATTCGCAGTGAATACAACGACCCGCTCAACGGCTGGGCCGCGCAGACCTCCGGCAGTGTGAAGCTGGTCGAAGTCGACGGCGACCACTTGACCATCATGGAAGAACCCTTCGTCGGGCCGTTGGTGGCAGCCATCATGGAAGACATTCAACAAGGGACTGAACAATGAACAACAACCCCACCGCATTGATTATCGGTACCGGCATCGGCGGCCTTGCCAGCGCGGTTGCCTTGAAGAAGGTAGGCTGGTCGGTGCGCCTCTTCGAAAAGGCCGAAAGCCTGCGGGTATCTGGCTCGGGGCTGTCGGTGATGTCCAATGCCAGCGCCGCAATGAAGCGCCTGCTCGGCATTGATCTCGGCCTGGAACGTTATGGCGCACAGATCCGCGACTTTGAAATCCGCCACCAGTCCGGGCTCCTGCTCAAGCGCCTGCCTTTTCAGGAAATCGCCGAAGAACAGGGCGCACCCAGCGTGTGCATTTCTCGCCAGCAGCTGCAACGGGCGCTGCTCGACCACCTGAGCGAAGCCGACATTCAGCTCGGCAAACGCTTCGCCAGCGTGGAACAGTTGGCAGATAGCGTGCAGGTCCGCTTCGAAGATGGCAGCCAGGCCTCGGGCGATATCCTGGTCGGTGCCGATGGCTATCACTCTGCCGTGCGCGAGGCGATCGGTGTAAGCAGCGTGGTTCAAGAGGCGGGCTACATCTGCTGGTTGGCACTGGTCAGGTACAGTCACCCGCAGATCACTCCCGGCTATGTGGTGCATTACTGGGGCAAGGGCAAGCGGGTAGGCATCATCGATATCGGCGGCGGCTGGGTGTACTGGTGGGGCACCTGCAACATGCCCAACCGGCAGGCCCAGCAATGGCGTGGCACGCGAGCCGATGTGGCGCAGGTATACGCCGGCTGGCCCGAAATCGTGGGTGACATCATCAACGCTACGCCGGATGACGCCATCATCAATGTCGATGCCAAGGATCGATCGTTCCCCGCGACCTGGTCCAAGGGTCGGGTGACGCTGCTTGGTGACGCCGCTCACCCGATGCTGACCAGTCTTGGCCAGGGTGCCGGATTGTCCATCGAGGACGCGGCGGTGCTTGGCCATGTGCTTGACGGGCAGGGCGACTACGCAGCCGCTTTGCGCCGTTACGAAACCCTTCGGCAACCACGCGCCAGAGCCATCGTCGATGCCTCCCGGGCTTTGAGCGAGGTGGAGCAGTACGACCGTTTCGTGCCACGGCTCAAGCGTGACCTTGGCATGTGGCTGGCACCGGCCAGAACCATGCGTGAGCGCCTGCAGACTTCGCTGCTGTTCGACGACTTGGCGGTCCGCAGCCGCTGACACACGACCCACTATCGATAAGGGATTATCATGAGCAAGAAAAGCGTACTCGTCACCGGGGCATCTTCGGGGCTTGGCCAGGCGGCGGCGCTGCAGCTGGCGCGCAACGGATTTCACGTGTTCGCCGCCGCGCGCAGCATTCAGGGCGTGTTCAACGGCGTTTCCGGGATCGAAGCCATCGGCATGGATGTGGCCTGCAAAACGTCAGTCGCCACCGCCTTCGAACAGATCGCCAGCGCCAGTGACGGCAGGCCATTGTGGGGATTGGTGAACAACGCAGGCATCTGCGTGCCGAGCCCGCTCGAATTGCTGGATGCCGATGAGTTGCGACGCCAGCTCGACACAAATGTGATCGGCCAGCTGTTGGTCACGCAGGCCGCTTTGCCGCAGTTGCGTCGCAGCCATGGCCGGGTGATCAACGTCACCTCTGGCTTGGGCAGCATCGCCGTACCCTATCTGGGCGCGTATTCTATTGCCCAGTTCGCCAAGATGGCGTTCACCGATGCACTTCGCCGCGAGCTTCTGAACTCCGGAGTGAGTGTCAGCGTGGTCCAGCCTGGGGCGATCCACACACCGATCTGGGGCAAGTTTCTTGCCACCGGCCAACACATCCTGGCCCAGGCTGGTGAGGAAGCCCAGGCGCTGTACGGGCCGTCATTCCGCGCATTCCTGGAGCAGAGCGAGGCGTCCGCGCAGGGTGCGGTGACCACGGTGGACGCTTTCGCCGACGTGATCGTGCAGGTCCTGACTGCACAAGCACCGGCCAGTCATTACTGTGTGGGCAATGATGCCGCGGAGTTCGTCGCCATGGCGCGTAACCTGAGTGCTGTCGAACTGGATGCGCTGTTCGCCGCGCAGATGCCTGGCGCCCAGGCGTTTGCCGAGGTGGCGGGAGCGATCGGATGAACAGGCGCAAGCTCAAGGCCTGGCGCGAGCAGCACGGCCCTTTGCTGGCTGCGGCGATGTGTGCCGTGCGCACGCGTCAGCCATACAACCCGTTCTCCGACGAGCTGGCCGATTACGATCCCGCGCTGGTTCATAAGGGCGAAAAGAAATTCAACGCGCTGCTGGGTAGCGCATTCAGGCTTGAACCGGGTGTGGTCGATGTTTCGAGCACCCGCTACGCGGGTGCCGAGCGCTCTCCTTATGGTTTCGATCTGGATATCGCTTACCCGTGCGAGGCGTTCACCGATCTGGTCGGCCGTGCCGAGGCGGCCATGCGTAAGTGGCAGCAGGTGGAAACAGAGCTGCGCTGCGCTTTGCTGTGTGAGGTAATCAAACGGCTGCACGCCGACACGTTCCTGTTCGCCCATGTCGGCATGCACACAAGCGGCCACGGCTTCTTCATGGGGTTCCATGCCAATGCCATTCATGCGCAGGCGCGCGCGCTTGAATCGGTGGCAAACGTGTATGAAGTGTCGCGCGAGTTGAGCTGTCGCCTGGATAACCAAATGGTGATCGGGCAGGGCGAGGTGCAGCGCATCGTGCGTGACTTCAGTTGCATGCCCGCGGGGCTCTCTCTGGTCTACGCTGGCCAGGTGGTGCCCACCTGGGGGGCATACCCGGGCTTGTTCGCGTCGCTCGCTGCGGGCTGCCCGGTAATCCTCATCCCGCACGCCAATGCCATCTTGCCCATAGCCCTGACAGTCAGGGCGATCAAAGCGGTATGCGCCCAGGTCGGCCTACCGGGCGATATCGTCAATCTGTTTTATTCCGACAATCCAGCGCACTATCGCGACGCTGCGTTGCATGGCTCGGTGCGGCTGATCGACTATATGGGGGGCAACGAGTTCGGTGGCTGGTTGCGCCAGCATGCCTGGCGCGCCCGGGTGATGACCCAGCAGAGCGCGCAAACTGCGGTGTTCGTGCATTCAACCGCAGATTATGACGGCATGCTCGAGAACCTTGCCTTCGGTTTGTGCTCGTACTCGGCACAGCTGTGTACCTCGCCGCAGAACATCTACGTGCTGTCAGAGGGCGTCGGGGTGCCGGGCGGCAGGGTAGCGGTCGAGCAGTTCCAGAAGGATCTGGTTGCACGCGTCGAACGTCTGCTCGAGCGCTTCACGCCACCGCGCGAACTGCTCGGCGCGGTGCTCGACCCGGCCTGCCTGGCGCGGATCCGCGCGCTTGAGAATGCCCATTTCGCTCGCGTGCTGCGCCGTGCCGAAGCACTTGATGATGCTGATTTCCCTCAGGCATGTATCGTCTCGCCCTCGGTCATCGAGGTGCGCTCGGGCTTCGTGTCGGCCGTCGAGCATTACGCAGACCAGGTGTGTGGGCCAGTGTCGTTCATGATTCAGAAGCAGGGTCTGCGCGAGTTGATTTCCGAGTTACGTCATGTCGGCAAGCACTACGGGATGCTGGGGTTGGGCCTGTATACGCAGGATGGCGGAGTGGAAAATGCCTTGGCACAGGTTGCGGCGCAGATCGGTGCGGTGCTGTCAGTCAACTTCTGCAAGAACTTCTTCATCAGCCAATGCTCGGTATTCACGGATATACATGGCGGAGCCACCGGCCCGGCGGCAGACGTTACATACGGAGGTCCGGCCTTCTATCATGCCCGTCTGCGCATGACCGAGCGGCGCAAGGTACTATGAGCGGGGCAGCACACGCAGAGCTGGCTATGGCGGTGACACAAGCCTGCTGGCCATTCCGGCAACCGCCACCGAGCGGCCTTGCTCTGCGCTCGTTGCGCCTGGACGGCAGCACCACATGGGCGCAAACATCCGTACCGAATGAGCGGTGCCTGGAACAGGCGTTGCCGCCCCGGCGCAGGGAATTCACGGCTGGACGCCTCTGTGCAGCTGCCGCCTTGGCTGACCTGGGCATGGAACCCACTTGGCTGGCAACTGCCCAGCCTTATCGCTATGCGCGGTTTCCGCTCGGCGTGGTGGGTTCGATTTCTCATACCCACAACCTCGCCCTGGCCTGTGCTGCAGATGCCCATTACTACGCCGGTGTTGGCATAGATGCCGAGCCGATAGCCCTGCATCCTGAGTTGTGGGAGATGGTCGCGCAGGTGATGACGAGCCACGAACGGGCATGCCTGGAGAACATGAACAAGGCGCAGGCGTTGCGCTTCTTCTATCTGAGCTTCAGCGCAAAGGAAGCGTTCTACAAGGCGGTTTTCCCGCTCTGTCACACGGACATGGAATTTTCCGAAGCAGAACTGACCGCCTGGGATCTGCAGGGGCGTTTCCAACTGCGTTTGACTTCAGCACGGATTGCGCCGCAGTTCATCCAGGGGCAGCTTTTCGAAGGCTACTGGACCGAGCGGGATAACACCATGCTGACCCTGCTGGCCATCGGTCGTAATACCCATCGAGTAGGCGAGCAGGGTGAGCTGCGTAAGGTAGATCCGGCAGGATCATGATGCTTTACATTCAGTGCGTATGATAATAGGGTGTTAATCATACGCAGTGTATGTAAACGTGCGCTGGCGCATGACTGCGCGAGGGCCTTTTCGATAAGGAGAGTCGAGTATGTTCAGTACCTACCGCGAGTTGTTTCAGGCCAAAGGGGCCAAGGGCTTTGCCCTGGCTGGCCTGTTGGCCCGGCTACCATTGCCCATGACCGGTATCGGCATTATCACCATGCTGTCGCAGATTTCCGGCAGTTACGGCTTGGCCGGTGCTGTGGCAGCCACCTTCGTGCTGACCTATGCGCTGATGTCGCCACAGATCTCGCGCTTGGTCGACCGCCACGGCCAGCGCCGGGTATTGCCAGCCGCCGCCGGAATCAGCGTACTGGGCATCCTCTTGCTGCTGGCTTGCAGCTATTGGCGGCTGGCGCAGTGGACGCTGTTCGTCGGCGCCGCGCTTGCCGGCTTCATGCCCAGCATGTCGGCGATGGTCCGCGCGCGCTGGACCGCGATCTACCGCGGCAAGGCGCAACTGCAAACCGCCTATTCGCTGGAAACCGTTCTCGACGAAGTTACCTTCATTGCCGGCCCGCCGATTTCGGTGGGTTTGAGCGTGGCGGTACTGCCACAGGCCGGGCCATTGGCTGCCGCCGTGCTCTTGGCCATCGGGGTGATCGCCCTGTCGGTGCAGGTCAGCAGCGAGCCGCCGGTGGAGGCCGAAGCCGTCACCGGTCAAGGCAGCAATTCCGTGTTCCGGCTGGCCGACGTGCGCCTGCTGACCTTGCTGATGGTCGCCATGGGCGTGATAGTCGGTACCGTCGACATCGTCAGCGTGGCATTCGCCGAGCAGATGGGCATGCCGGCGGCGGCTAGCGTAGTGCTGTCCTGCTATGCCATCGGTTCTTGCGCTGCCGGGCTGATGTTCGGTGCGCTGAAACTCGATACACCGCTACACAAGCTGCTCCTGCTGGGCGGGCTGGCGACCGCGGCGACAACCTTGCCGCTGCTGCTGGCGGGAAACATTGTCGGATTGGCCGGCGCCGTGCTGGTCGCGGGCCTGTTCTTTGCCCCGACCATGATCGTGGCGATGTCGTTGGTAGAGCGCATCGTCCCCGAAAGCAAGCTGACCGAAGGCATGACCTGGTTGCTCGCCGGCCTCAACGTTGGCGTGGCCGGCGGCGCAGCGGCCTCGGGGCAGGTGGTTGATGCATGGGGCGCCAAGACCGGATTCAACGTGGCCTTGGCCGCAGGGGCCGCAGTGTTGCTGGTCGCACTCTGGGGCTACCAGCGCGTGCGCGCCCGTGCCCAGCAGGCGTCATATTCGGTTTGACCGCTTTAAGGCTGGCGGCTGGCTATTTGGCCTGGGCTCGATCGGGCACGACGAGGCAACAGGCTTGTCAGTGCGCCTCGTGCCCAAGACAATGCGCGCTAGAGGCATGCATACGTTGCCCCCACCGCATGCCATTGAAGACAAGGAATAACTGGATGGTTCGTCGCACCCGCGTCGCAATGCAAGAAACCCGAGCCCTGTTGCTGGCCACCGCCCGCCAGATGTTCAGCGAGTTGGGGTATGCGCACACTTCGATGGACGATCTGACCGCCCGGGCGGGTTTGACCCGAGGTGCGCTTTACCACCATTTTGGTGACAAGGAAGGGGTGCTTGCTGCGGTCGTCGAGCAGCTTGATGCGGAAATGGACGAGCGCCTGCGTGCTATCACCGATACCGCCGAGAATCCCTGGGACGGTTTTCGCCAGCGTTGTCGTGCCTATCTGGAAATGGCGCTGGAGCCAGAAATTCAGCGAATCGTGTTGCGTGATGCCAGAGCGGTGTTGGGTGGCGGATCGCCAGAGGCCCAGCGGCATTGTATAGAGTCGTTGCGCGAGTTGATTGAAAATCTGATGCTGCAGGGTGTACTTGTCAAGGCGCGGGCTCAAGCACTGGCCGCACTGATATACGGTAGCTTGGCGGAAGCGACAGTATGGATTGCAGAGGCCGATGACGGTGATGTGCGACTGGCGCAGGCAAGCCAGGCGTTAGAATTGCTGTTGCGCGGGGTACTGAAGCGGCCCACGGATGGGTGACCGCTATCGACCCAAAGCTGCCATTGAATTCTGCTCCCTCCTTGTAGGGACGGGCTTGTCCCGCGAACACGGGCGTAGCCCGTGCCAGACGACGCCTTTTGATGGACCGGCCAATTCGCGGGCCAAGCCCGCTCCTACAAAGTCCTGCGGCATCGTCTGCACATTGAACAGCAGATGTGGCGCGCCAGTGAGGTGATGTCATCCCGCACGTAGGCATTGTCAGTAAATGCCCAGTGGAGTCAGTCGCGGCTGACCGCAGTCGACTCATCGCTCATTCTGGAGTGGATATACCGGCATGAAGCAGTGCCGCAATAATAAACGGAGACTTTTTCTCCAGATACTCAGCCATCCCACCTGTATTGCTCGACTCCAATTGGAACTTCAACGCTTCATACTGCTGGCGGACCGTGGCATCTCGCCTAAGCAAATCTCTGAACCCCAGCATCTGGAGGATCGTAAGGTGGCCGCGGGTACAAGCGTGGAGCTTGTGCGTGCGAATCCCATCCACATTACGCCGGTAGAAATGATGCCCTTCCGATAGGTCACTTCCTCGTACATATCCCAAACTCCTCCTGTGCGGCTTGAACAACCGCGTCGGGGTCGGAGGATATGATGTCCTTCGGCAGCTTACCCGCCAAATACGAATTCGATGATTCGAACCACAAAGCCATGCCCCAGCCATTCATCCTGGTGGCGAGCACAGCGATGATGCGCTGCATTCCCGGCGACCCTATGGCCAGGCTGAGCGATTCGACGGCGTAACGCGGGAAGTACTCCACACCCTCGTAGTGAACAGAGAAGATCGCACCGTCTGGGTACCGGCCAGGAGCGCCGTCGCTGCGTCCCTCAGCCACCGCCGGCAACAGTGCATTCAGCTCTGACCAGGTGAGCCAATCTCCACTGGCTATGACCCTGGCCTGTGACTTGGACTGAAAAATGGCCTCTCGGCGGGAAAGATTCCTCGCCTTTGGAATTCCCGCATTCTGCAAGACGCTCCTTAAGCATTAAGGGGAGAGGGCACAACAAGCCAGTGCCGAGCTGCCCGCCAAGAGATAGATCAACATTAATTCAGATTTTTCAATGCTGGTCCTGGTCGACCGTTTGCCCAAGGAAAACGCCACTCGCGGAAGCCCGCTCATTAGGGCGAGGCCACTGGCTGGTCGTTGTCGATGATCAACCCATCAACGGCGACCCGTGTCGTGGAAGTAATCGTCCTGGGCAACCAGGCCCAAATCATCAGTCAGAGCAGACGGTTCATCACTGAATAGCTGTTGAACGCGCCGCTCTTGCTTCATGTACGCCAAGGTCTGAAAAAAGCAGTGCTCACAGAGGTGTACCTCGAATCGCTGCCCGTCGTGCTCGCTGCCATAACCCCAGTGGGCGTGTAGGGTTCCATACTGACAACCGCCCGCGGCCCTGCGCGTAGAACAGCCGCAGACGTCACAGGTCACATCAGTAACGGCCTCAACCTCAACCAGCCCGGTAGTTTTCACTGTGAACTCCTAGATAAATGGCTTCGAGCCATGTGGGACGGCAAGCTGGTGGTTGACGACTGGGCAATCCAGGCTCAACCGCGGTCGCGCATGCCGATGCGCTTCACCGAATGCGCACGTTCCTGATCATGTGCGTGGTAATAGGTGTTCTGGGTTGTACTGAGGTTGCTGTGCCGCAGGTCTTCTTGCAGGTCCTTAGGATTGCGCAGTGGAGCGTCAAACGTGGCCGAGGTGTGACGCAGCCAGTGCGCAGACGCACTGCGCAGACTCTCCATCTCATGGTGAGCGCGGCCTTCGCTGCGCATCTTCTCCACGGCTTTATCAAAAACGGCTTGGAGGAGGGCGCGGATCTGTCGGTCAGACAAGCCTGCTCGCCCCTTGAGTGTTTTGATCAGCGGCGTACTTTCCCCTGGATGAGGTAATTCGGAGAGCCCCAGGAATCGTCGATAACGTTTTAAATAGCGCTCTACGTAGATATCCCGCACGGCAATCTTGGCTGCCTTGTTGCCTTTACCCACCGTGAAGTACCACCAGTTGCCTTCATCATCTAAGCGAAAGTCACCCATGGTGGGTTTCCAATTCTTTCGGCCGGCGAGATCTGAAACCCGCAGGTACATGGCGAACAAGGTGGCAACAATAAACAAAGTTCGTTCATGCCGCTGCGGCTCGGTGTTCGCCATTAATACTGGTGAGTCGCCTCATTTAGCGACAGCCTCAATATACGGGTAGGTCGCGGATGAACGCTGGGCGAATCATCGAAAAGAAAGCCACTCAACCCAACAAGCTCATCCACCATTTAACATAATACACATTATGCGCATCTAGGTATTTCCAGTTCGATACGACCCTGGGGTACATTCGAACCCACGAACCGCATACAGCGTCCTCCTGTAGACCGCTCACGGAAACCCTCTTCCCATGTCCTACCATCTATCAGCTGACCACATCATCGACCTCTACGATCGCCATGCATTCACCTGGCACCAAAAACGTGCCAATCACTTCACCGATCGCAAATGGATTGAGCGTTTCGGGGCCTTGTTGAGGCCGTCAGCAACTGTTTTAGATCTGGGCTGCGGCTCTGGCCAACCTGTGGCGCGATATCTGGTCGGAATCGGCGCTCGCATTGTGGGTGTAGATTCCTCCAACCAGATGCTGACCCTTTGCAGTGCACAGTTTCCTGAACAGCAATGGATTCACGCAGACATGCGCGCGCTTGCATTGGGACGCCAATTCGACGCGATCATTGCTTGGAACAGCTTCTTCCATCTCAAACCCTCAGATCAGCGCGGGATGTTCCCGGTTTTCCGTCGTCACGCGGCTCCAGGGGCGTTGCTCATGTTCACGAGTGGGCCTTCTTACGGTGAGGCCTTGGGTACATTCGAAGGCGAAACGCTGTATCACGCGAGTCTAAATGCCAAGGAATACGCCGATCAGTTGCGCATCAACGGGTTCGAGGTAGTCGATCACGTTGTTGAAGATCCAGAATCTGGAGGACTAACCGTATGGTTAGGGCGCCTCCTGCCCTAAACTAATATAACTACAGGTGATAACTACACTAAATATTCATTTAGTTTAGTTATAAAATGATCCTTCGTATCGTCGTAGCCAGCCCTACCTTCCCAAGCTTTTCATCTGATGATGCCCTGATGACCAGGCCTGTTATTCCATCCCTCACTGATTCTTGGCCGTCACCCCAGACAACTCAAATCCGCCTCTGGAACCTATTATCGCAAAGCACAGTCTTTGCCAATGACACCCCAGCATCAGTACTCGCCTGCCGTCCATCCCCCGGCCCACGCCAGCGAGATGGCTGCGTGGCCCTCTCGAGAGCACGTCCTTGGAAAACCCTAGGCAATCCGCCCCGTATCGCTCGCTTGACTGGTTGAACTTCTTCCTCGCCGATGTACGTGACGGACTTGGACCGTACCTCGCCATCTACCTACTTGCCGTTCATCAATGGCAGCCCGCAAGCATAGGGCTGGTCATGACGATTGCCGGTGTTACTGCCCTGCTCGCTCAGACGCCCGCCGGCGCCCTGATTGACCGTACGCCTGCCAAGCGTGCCGTGGTGGTCATAGCGGCAGTACTGGTAACCGGGAGCTGTGTGCTGTTGCCTTTTATCACGTCATTTACCTGGGTCGCTATAACCCAGACTGTAAGCGCACTGGCCGGCTCCGTGTTCGCGCCGGCGATCGCTGCCATCTCACTGGGGCTGACCGGACCGAAGGCGTTCACGCGACGCGTAGGGCGCAACGAAACCTTCAACCATGCTGGCAATGCGTTCTCTGCACTACTGGCCGGTGGGCTCGCCTACCTTTATGGCCCAGTAGTGGTGTTCTATTTGATGGCTGCCTTGACCGTGGCCAGCGTCATCGCGGTAGCATGCGTGCCGGGCGCCGCCATCGACCACCACGTGGCTCGCGGTCTGGCCCATGGCCCGAACGATCAAGACAATCCGGCTGGCTTTGCGCTGCTGTTGCATAACCGCACCTTGCTGCTCTTCGCGATCTGCTGCGCTTTGTTCCACCTGGCCAATGCGGCCATGCTGCCATTGGTAAGCCAGAAGCTCTCCCAGGTCGACCTGCGCCTGGCCACGCCGCTGACCTCGGCCTGCATCGTGGCAGCCCAGCTGGTCATGGTACCCATGGCGCTGTTGGTCGGGGCGCGTGCCGAACAATGGGGGCGCAAGCCGTTCATGCTCGTGGGGTTCCTGATACTCCCGCTGCGCGGCGCCCTCTACACCTTGTCGGACAATCCCTTCTGGCTTGTAGGCGTGCAGTTACTCGACGGCATTGGCGCCGGCATTTTCGGGGCGTTGTTCCCGATCATCGTCAAGGACCTCACCGAGGGCACCGGGCGGTTCAACGTCAGCCTTGGGGCGCTTACCGCCGTGTTCGGTCTAGGTGCAGCGCTAAGCCCTGGTCTGGCTGGGTTCGTCGTCCAAGCGGCGGGCTATAATGCCGCGTTCCTGACGCTGGCCGGGATCGCAGCCTGCGCCTTCGTGCTTGTGCTGGTCGCCCTGCCCGAAACCCACCCGCGTCAGGGCGATGCGCCCTCCTCCTCAATGCCGTCAGCCGCCGGAAACTGAACCCTTCATGCACCTGAGCCAAACCTCATTGATCATCTGGATCGTCTCGGCCCTGGCCACCGCCGGCGTCATACTCCGACCCTTCAAGGTGCCGGAATTTATCTGGGCGCTGGGTGGCGCCATCGCACTCGTGCTATTTGGGCTGATTGCGCCGATGAACGCTTTGGCCGCCGTGGCCAAGGGCGGCGACGTATACCTGTTTCTGATCGGCATGATGGTGCTGGCCGAAGTGGCCCGTCAGGAAGGCCTTTTCGATTGGGTAGCCCGGTACGCCGTAGGACATGCCCGGGGCTCTGGCCAGCGCCTGTTCAATCTGGTTTTCCTGGTCGGCACTCTGGTGACCGTCTTTCTCTCGAACGATGCCACTGCCGTGGTTCTTACCCCGGCAGTGTATGCAGCCTGCAAGGCCGCCAAGGCTGAGCCCCTGCCCTATCTGTTCATCTGTGCGTTCATCGCCAATGCCGCAAGCTTTGTCCTGCCCATTTCCAATCCCGCCAACCTAGTGGTTTTCGGCAGCCAGATGCCGCCCTTGTGGGACTGGCTCAGGCAATTCACTTTGCCTTCGTTGGCGGCCATCATGGCGACCTATCTCATGTTGCGCATTACCCAACGCCGCCAGATCTGCCAACCGCTTGCCCTGACTGTGCAAGCACAGCCTCTTTCAGCCGGTGCCCGTCTGTGTGCATGGGGTATTGCGCTGACTGCTTGCGTGTTATTGGGTGCTTCGGCACTGGACGTACCCTTGGGCCTGCCTACCTTCAGCGCTGGTGTCGCGACCACCGCGCTGATTCATTTGCGCCAACGGCGCAGCCCGATGCCCGTTATGCGACACGTGGCCTGGAGTGTACTGCCATTGGTTGCGGGCTTGTTCGTATTGGTCGAAGCTGTGGCCCAGACAGGCGTGATCGAACACTTGGCGCACATGCTCATGACCATGGAGCAGCGGTCTCAGGCCGCTGCGAGCTGGACCGCTGGGCTCGGTGTGGCCGTGGCAAGCAACTTGATGAACAACTTACCGACTGGGCTGATTGCCGGCTCAATGGTTGATATCGCCCACCTGCCTCGGCAAACCACCGCCGCGTTGCTGATCGGCGTCGACCTGGGCCCGAACCTGTCCATTACCGGGTCCCTTGCAACCCTGCTCTGGCTGGTGGCGATTCGACGTGAAGGCGAGTCTGTCAGCGCCTGGCAATTCCTGCGCCTGGGTCTGCTGATCATGCCGCCAGCCTTGGCCGCAGCGCTGTTGGCCCTTATGGTCTGATTGCCGCAAAGACCCCGCTGCAAAATCAACTGAGCATCCGATCACTGCTCGCCGCTGCGCATGCGCTGTCCAGGTCCGCACCCGCGAGGAAGGTGGCATAGTGATCGCGAAGCGCAGGTACCCAGCTGGCGACCTCTTCGAGCACATGCTCGGCTTGGTCCCGCGCCAGCCCAAAGTGGGCATGATGGCTCAGCAGGTTTAACCTGCTGATTTGGCTGCCTTCGCGCCCGACGGCCATGGCCAAAGCCTTGGCCGGCCCCTCATCGAGCATTGGCAGAACATCGTAGAGCGGTGAAAGACGCCACTGGCCATCAAGCCAGATCACCGCATGGTTGCGCGGGTGGTCATCCGAGTTGCCAACCATGGCGTTGTAGCACATGCGTGTGAACAATGCTTGCAGGTCACCGACCGGCACTCCCCGACGGCGCATCTCGTCGGCCACTGCGGCATATTGCCAGTCTCTGTGGTATGGCGCGTTCCACTCTGAATCAAGCAGTGTCAGCGCACTGAGCATTGGAATCCGCCGCGCACCATCCTTAATGGGGAGCCGGTCGAAGCGCTCTACCAGCAAGGTGGACGGGCTGTGTGCATGCAGCGCCGTGCGTGCAACACTCAGACCCTTCATTGCCGCAAACGTCATGCAGGCATGCTCGATGCTTGGTAGGTCGTAGTGATCGAAACGGTCGCGTGGCTTGGCCAGGATCAGCATGCCCTTGTCCTGCAGCGTTCGCTTCGGCCGCGCTCCACCCAGTGCCGAGCGCTGCTGACGCATGCTCAAGGCAGTGATCGCCTCGGCAGTCAGTTGCCCATCATAAACCGCCTCACATGCCGCGATGAACTTGGCCAGGCCGTTTAGGCTCGGGATGGTACCCTCGCCAGTGCCTTCGTCGGGCGTGCGGGCTCGCCCCGCCATCAGGTTGCCGACGCGGTCGTTGTTAGGAGACTTGAGCAGAAAGTCCAGCGTGCTCAAAGCTTGCCCATAAACCCGATGCAGCAAGCGCTCCCCCCAACCGTCCGGCATCGCATCGTTGATGAAGCCAGGTATGCCCCGGTTACGTGTGATGCCCGTGTAGGGTTCGGCACGCAGCGGGTAGTGGATCGGGTCTGGTACCCATCCGCCCTGCGCCACGTATTCGGGTGCGTAGACGAATTCGCCCAGTCTGCCCTTCAGGCTCAGGCGGCCGAGGGTGACTACTTGGCCGCTCTCGGGATGCTCCATGTAGATGTAGGCACGTTGCATCAGAACGCCTCAGGCTTGGGTTTGGGAAGGCGCACGCGTCGGGCTGAAAGTTGCTCAGGGTCATCCTCCAGCTGAACGAAACGGGCCATCTGGGCGCTGTGCTCAACGTCCTCGAGCGTTCGGAAGACCGTATCGTTGATGCCAAGCCGCCATAGCACCAGCATGAAGGAGCGCAGGTCTACGTGAGGCGAGCCCTGTTCGACCTTGCGCAACAGGTGCGGCGATATGCCAATAGCGGCCTTGATGTCCGCCTGCCGAATACCTAGCGCCAAACGCTGTGCCTTCACCAGCATGCCTACACGCGCGAGCATGTCGGCACAAGCCACGGGAAAGAAGTCTTGCATAATGCTCACCAAAGTCAATTTTACGAGGCTTAAGACTTACGTCGGTTGCCTCTAAAATGAGAAACCAGACTCATAGAAGCGACTATAATCAACACTAAATAGTATAAGATCAATATTGGTTGACTCTATATCTCGTATAAATTGATCAAGGCTCTAGTAGCCAGGTGCCATTTAGCACATCCGTCCTAATCGCTCCTCCCTTCAACGCACGCTATATTCCAGGGCTTTCATCGCCAAGGAAACCTCCCATGAGTCCTTTCAAGCTAATCGGCATTGCCGGTGCGCTGTTCGCCGTGGCCGGCTGCCAAACCGTCAAGCCTTCCGATGACACGCTGAAGAAGCGTACCGAGTTCGTACTCAATACCAAGGTCTCCAAAGTGGAAGATGTGCGCAGCGACAGCACCATCACGTACTACACCGCCACAACTGGCAAAGGGCGATTCGAATGCCAGATGCCCAGTGGTGCGCTGGTCGCTGCGGCCGGCATGGGCATCTATCAACCCACCCCCAGCTGCGTGAAAGAAGGCCAGACCGGACGCTTTTGACCGGCGCTATGGCCGCTTTCAATAACGGGGCGAGGTGGCGTTATCACAGAGCGTGCGCAACATGGCCCGCAATTCGGCAGGGCGCACGGGCTTGGACAGCACTGCGATACCGCGACCCTGTACTGCGACCTGTATTCGGTCCGGATCATGCCCCGTCATGATCAAGGCTGGTACAGCCCAGCCCCGCTCGCTGCGCAGCCGCTCGATGCAATCGACTCCGGTGGCGTCCTGGCCAAGGTCATAATCGGCAACGATGACGTCGCAGTCCTCATTCGAAGCGGCAGCAGAACTATGGCCGTCTACCTCGCATCCCCAACGCTGCAACAGGGCCGATGTTGCCCTGAGCACGTTCTGGTCGTCCTCAATCAGGCAAACCCGCAGGCCGTTGAGCCAACCTGCAGCAGCCAGCTCTTGCTCAGGCGCTGCCCGTGTAGGTTGAGGCGTTATCTGTGGCAACCCCTTCAGGCTCACGGTGGTGCCGTGACCGGGTCGAGATCGCAGGTGCACCTGCACGTTCATCAGCCGCGCAAGCCGACGAACGATCGACAGGCCCAACCCGACGCCTTCGACGTCCTTGTCGCGCACTTGCCTGACCCGGTAGAACTCTTCGAACACCAGCGTCTGGTGTGCAGGTTCGATGCCTCGTCCCTGGTCACAGACCATGATGGCAAGCCCATCCCGGCAGCGCCGTACACCTATCAACAGTGGCCGTCCCGATGCGTATTTAAGGCTATTGGACAGGACGTTCTGGACCATGGTCGTCAATATGCCGCGGTCCGCACGCGTCCAGTAGGGGCAAGGCCGCACGCGTATCTCCACCCTCGCCCAGCGAGCAGCCTCGGCATGCTCACGAGCAAGGGCTTCGAGAAAATCGCCCAGAGCAAAGGTTTCGTAGCGCGGCTGCACCCGCCCGTTATCCAGGGTGTACAGGTCCAGAATCGACCGAAACAGCTGGGACACGTTCAGCAACGATCGGTCAATGCTGTCCACCAGCCTGCGTTCCTCCTCGCCCAGCCGCGCCTCGCGCAAACACGCCGTGAACAGACTGATGGAGTGAATGGGTTGGCGCAGGTCGTGGCTCGCCTGGGCCAGAAAGCGGGACTTCTCGCGATTAGCTGCAGCGGCCTGCTCCGAAGCTCGGCGCGTGCGTTCGAGCAGCAAGTGCGCATAGACGGGTATCACGGTACTGGTGGTCAGCAACATCAGCACCAGAAAAGGGTTGGCCTGCCAGTAAGGCGTCAGCCGGTACACCACTACCAGCGCGACCAGCGCCAGCCCGGTCGCAATGGCCAGGTACCGAGAGCCGAAACGCATGCCGTTGCCCAGGTTGACCCACACCATCACGGCATACAGCGGCAGCGCCGCTTCACCGCCGACCACCAAGCCGAAGCAGGTGCCTGTGTAGTCGTGCACCATGCCCAGCACCCGGCGCCACGGATAATGCCCGGGCCAGCGTGCGACGGCCTGGCGCAAAAGCACCGATACCAAGAGAAAGACGAAGATATAGACAACCACCGGCACGTAGAGCGCGGCAGAGCGGTCCAGCAGAAATACCAGCATCGCCACATAGGCGAACGCGCAACTGCCAACAATCAGACGCAAGTTCGCTTGGTCGAGCTCGTTATTTTTATCCATGACCATGGCCGTAATCCTTATCATCAGGTGCCTTTGCTCCCATCACGGGGCAGCACGCACGTGCCAGGGCTGCTACGTTAACATGGCCTGATCGACCTGCGGCCAAAGGGAGTTGCCAAGCGTGACCAGTCGAATAATCGTGGCGGACGACCATCCGCTGTTCAGGGAAGCCATGGTGCGTACCGTCTGCCGTGTGCTGCCAAGCGCCTGCGTGGCCGAGGCCGGTAGCCTGGATGAGGTATTGCAGATTGCCAGCGTTGGCGAGGCCCTCGACACCCTGATCCTAGACCTGCGTTTTCCGGGCCTGGATTCTGTCAACCGCCTTGCCCAGTTGAAACGCCAACTGGCGCGCACGACCTTGATCGTCGTCTCGATGGTGGACGATCCGGTCATCATCGACCAGGTCATGGCCTGCGGCGTGGATGGTTTCATCGGCAAAAGCCTGAGCGCCGAGCAAATGGGCGCCGCCATCCTCGCCGTTCGAGCAGGGGAAGTGATGGTGCGTTACCTGCCTTCCGGCTTGCTGCCGGTCGCCAATGCTGACGCGGGTACCGAGCACCTGACTCAACGCCAACAAGATGTGTTGCGTTTGATCGCACAAGGCAAGACCAACAAGGAGATAGCCAAAGCCCTGGACATCTCGCCCTTCACGGTGCGCATCCACGTTTCGTCACTGCTCAAGGCACTCAACGTCAGCTCGCGGACCGCTGCTGCCGTCAAGTACTCGGCCGGATAGCACCGTTGGTCAGACCCGCGCCTGCGCAGAGGGACTTCTACCCCTGCAGTGGCGCTCTGAAAAAGTGAGGGGTCTGGCAATGGCTGTTCCTCTCACTCCTGTGTTGGCCCGCCTTCGGGGCGGGCCTTTTTTCCAAACCAACGGAGGCGCATGCAGTGATCCAGAACCTTATGATGGGTGGCGGCAATGTCCAGGACGACTGGCCCGAGCTTGAACAAGAGCAGCGCAATGATAGAGTCGACGACCCCGACACTGACCCGGGCCTGACCGATGACGATCAAAATCGTCCAGGCGTACCTGCCAGCGACCCTGAGGCGGGTGTGTAATCAGGTAATGGAAGAGGTTGCGCAATCAGGCGGTGGTGGCAGGGTCTTCTAGAGACTGTCCGGGCTTACTGCCTGATAGGCGCCAAGTCACATCCGTGACGCCGTAGCGCTCAGCCATAGGCCGGCTGACCTTGCGGATCTTCTCGCGCCCGAATTTGGGGATGATGCCGATGCCGGCATCACAGCTCGCCCAGTGCCAGGCCTCGGCATTATCCAGACGTTCCAGACGAATGATGAAGGTGCGTGGCTCGCCATGGAGCCGGTAATCGATGATGTATAACTGGGGACTAGGCATCGCTGCACCCTCCTCTTTTGCGTGGATGACCCTGCGATGGAGTGCAGCGCAGCGCTAAAGATTCAATCGGATATGCGTCGTTGCCCCCCGACGGGTGCCCAGCACGGCCTCGGCGGGCACCCACGACAAGGTCAGCCGCGTGCTTCGCTCGTTACATTGCGCCCGCCGCCGTGGCTGTTCTGACCACCCTTGCGTCCAGCCTGCGAGGCGCGCTCACGGTCATTGGCAAAGTTCCCACCTGAAACTTGGCCCCCTTTCTGCCCAGCGCGGGAGGCCTTTTCGCGGTCGTTGGCGAAATTGCCTGGATTGGTTTCCTTGGTGCCGCCACGTTGACCGGTCGATTTCTGATCACGAGCCATTTCGTATCTCCTTGCGGTTCTGGAAATGCGCACGACATCAAGCCGTGCCCTTCATCGGAACCCGCGCGATAACAGGCTACTCAGTCCCATGGCATGGGTTGCAGACCGGTGGCGCGAAAAGATTATCTGGCCGAACACTTGTGGACCAGTCATTAGCGTCGCATCAAGGCACTCGCGAATATCCGTGCGCGTTGCCTATAATGGCGCTCCTCTTGCCCCGCGACGTGTCGATGGGCTGTCTGTCAGGTCTGTACAGGGCACCGCCATGAAGTCGACCGTTAACCAGCCCGCCGCGCCGCATCCCTCGAACCTCAGTCCTAGCCATCTCAATTTCCCTGTGGTGGGTATTGGTGCCTCAGCGGGGGGCATCGAAGCCATCTGTACCCTGTTCAGGCAGATGCCCGCAGACTCAGGCATGGCGTTCGTCATCGTGCTGCACCTGTCTCCAGACCATCAGAGTGTCGCTGATCGGATCATTCAGGAGACAACCAGCATGCCGGTGAGCCAGGTAACGGAACCGGTGCCGATTGAACGCAACCATGTGTATGTCATCTCTCCTGCCAATCGGCTATCGACCAATGATGGCTACCTGCGAGTAGCGCCGGCCAACAGGCGGCGCGGTGACCATGTGGCCATCGACCTGTTCTTCCGCGACCTGGCCGACGTGCATAAGGATCATGCCTTTTGCGTGGTCCTTTCCGGTACGGGCGCGGACGGCGCCGTAGGCCTGGCACGTGTCAAGGAACAAGGCGGCCTCACCCTGGTACAGAGCCCGGACGATGCTCAGTTTGACAGCATGCCCCGGGCGGCCATCGAGACGGGTCTGGTCGACGTCGTGCTCCCGGCGGCAGAGCTTGCCCAAAAGCTGATGGAGCTGTGGCACAACGCGCGCCAGGTCAATCTGCCACGTATCGAAGACGATAGCCTACCGCCGGCGCTGGGTACCCGAGCCGGTGACCCCCAGGCGTGCGAACCTGTGCTGGAAGACATCTTGCTGCAATTGCGCAGCGCCACTGGTCATGATTTCCAGCATTACAAGCGCGCCACTGTGCTGCGGCGTATCGAGCGACGTCTGCATGTCACGGGACAGGCCGATCTTCGAGCCTACCTGCACTACCTTGAAACCCATGAGGATGAATCGGCAGCGTTGCTGGCGGACATGCTGATCGGGGTTACTAATTTTTTCCGCGACCGCGAGGCGTTCGAGGCGCTTGAGCGTATCGTCATGCCCCAGCTGGCAAATGAGCCGGACCAAGGCGATAACCCAGCCGAAATTCGCATCTGGTCCGCGGGCTGTTCGACGGGAGAGGAGTCTTACAGCCTGGCCATGCTGACGTGCGAGCAGTTGGCCTTGGACCAGCGCGCCAACAAGGTGCAGGTGTTCGCCACAGACCTCGACGAGCGTGCCATTGGCCATGCCCGCACCGGCCTTTATCCAGAGTCCATCATCACCGATGTGCCACCCTCGCGTCTGCGCCAGTTTTTCGCCAAAGAAGACCAGCACTATCGCGTGCGTAAGGAAATACGAGAGAAAGTGCTGTTCGCACGGCATAACCTGCTGTCCGACCCGCCTTTCTCGCAATTGGGCTTGATCGTCTGTCGCAATCTGCTGATATACCTGGACCGTGAAATCCAGCGGGACATCCTGCGCATGTTCCATTTCGCCCTGCGCCCGGGTGGCTACCTGTTTCTGGGCTCTTCCGAATCGGCTGAACTGGCTGGCGATCTGTTCGCGGTGGTGGACAAGCGTAATCGCATCTACCGGGCACGCGAGGTCGCCCATGCCGGCACGCGTCCGGGGCGTCAGTTGCACGGGAGTGATCTAGGCGCTCTGAAGCAACCGGCCACCGCCAAAAGCAGAGCCCAGCGCAAGCCCTCTTACGCTGAGGTGCACCATCGTGCACTGGCCCGCCGAACCCCGCCGAGTCTGATCATCGACGGTGAGGGTACCCTCCTTCATCTGAGCGAAGGTGTCGGGCGCTACATGCAATTGGGCAGCGGTGAGTTGAGCCGCAACGTGCTCAACCTGGTACTGCCCAGCTTGCGACTGGCGCTTCGCAGCACCTTGTTCCAGGCGCGCCAGGGCACCCATGCGGTCACCTCTCGCCCTGTGGACCTAGGCGAGGATGGTCAGCGCTGCCAGGTCGAAATTACCGTGCAACCGCATAAGGATGAGCAAACGGCCGGCGAATACCTGCTGGTGGTGTTCGAAGAGCGTGCGCCCGATCCGTCATTGCCGTTAGTCGATGCCATTCGCCAGACCGACAGCATGGTGCTGAACAACCTGGAGCGAGAGTTGCAGCGCATGCGCGTGCAATTGCAGGAGACCATTGAGCAGTCGGAGCTATCCAGTGAAGAACTCACGGCCTCCAACGAAGAGATGCAGACAATCAACGAAGAGCTTCGCTCGGCCAGCGAAGAACTGGAAACCAGCAAGGAAGAGCTGCAGTCAATCAACGAAGAACTGTTGACCGTCAATTACGAGCTCAAGAGCAAGGTCGAGGAGACCGACAAGGTCAATGACTACCTGCGCAACTTGATCGCCAGCACCGACATCGCCGCCGTGTTCGTCGACCGCAACCTGCACATTCGCTGGTTCACCCCACGTGCGACCGATCTGTTCAACATGCTGCCGGTGGATACAGGGCGCTCCCTGCTGGACATCACTCATCGCCTGGACTACCCCGCCCTGGCCGATGATGCGCGCGCCGTGGTCAATGGCGAGCACATCATCGAGCGGGAAATCGGGGGCCAGGCCTACCACTGGTACCTGGCCCGGTTGCTGCCCTACCGTTCAAGCGAACAGAAGATCGACGGCGCCGTGCTCACCTTCATTGACATCAGCAAGAGCCGCGCGGCCGAAGAGCGTGTGCGACTTGGCGAAGAGCGCATGCGAGTGGTCGCTGAAAGTACCCACGACTTCGCCATCATCCTGTTGGATGAGCAGGGCCTGATCACTGACTGGAATACAGGTGCTGCATTGATCTTCGGCCATGAAAAGGCCCATGTCGAGGGCCAACATTACCAGCTCATCTTCACTGAGGAAGACCGCCAGAACGGCATCCCCGAGCAGGAATTGCAGACGGCGCGCGCCAACGGCCGTAGTCAGGATGAGCGCTGGCACATGCGCAAGGACGGGAGCCGCTTCTATGCCAGTGGTGAAATCTCGCGCTTGAAGGGCAACTCATTGCGTGGCTTCGTCAAGATTGCTCGGGACATGACCGGGCACAAGCGCCTGCACGATGAGCAGAGCAAGCAACTGGCCGAGTCGCAAAGCAGCAGCCACATGAAGGATGAGTTCTTCGCCATCATGTCCCACGAACTCAAACACCCCCTTAACCTGATACAGCTCAACGCCGAGATCCTGCGTCGTCTGCCTTCGATCGCCCACGTCGCCGCTGCGAGCAAGGCGGTGGGTACCATTCGCGAGGCCGTGGCCAGCCAGGCGCGTATCATCGACGACCTGCTGGACGTTGCCCGTATCCGTACCGGCAAGCTCAAGCTCAAGACCGAAGCGGTAGACGTGGTTGCCATCATCGAGGGTATCCACGCGGTGGTCATCAGCGAGCAGCCTGACTCGGCGGTTGTGCTGGAACTGCCTGCAGACGGCTTGCCGCTGTTCATCGACGGGGATAGCACACGCCTGGAGCAAGTGATCTGGAACCTGCTCAACAACGCCCTGAAGTTCAGCTCACCCGGCAGCACCATCCGGTTGTCGCTGAGCCATGATGACACGCAGGTTTCGCTCAGCGTGATCGACCAAGGCATCGGCCTTACGGCAGATAGCCTGGAACACATTTTCGACCTGTTCAGCCAGGCGGCTTCGCCGCTCGGGCATGCGGCGCGAGAGGGCCTGGGCATTGGGCTATCGCTGGTCCGTCAATTGGTGGAGGCCCACGGCGGAAGCGTATGCGCGTACTCTGCCGGTCTTGGTCAGGGCTGTACGTTCACCGTCACTCTGCCCTTGTCTCCAAGCGGTAAAGGCGAGCAACTGGCCTGCCAGCAAACTGAACGCATGGGCCGGCTCGATGGCTTGCATGTACTGCTGGTGGATGACTCACCCGAGGTGCTCGACGTCATGCAACAGCTCCTGGAAATGGAGTGCGCGCAGGTGAGCGCGTTCGCTGACCCCCGCCAGGCGCTCGAAGCAGCACGGCAAACGGACTATGACGTCATTCTGTCTGACATCGGCATGCCAGTCATGGATGGCCATGCCCTGATAAAAGCTTTGCGAGACATCAAGCACCTGCAGCATACCCCGGCCATTGCCCTTACCGGATATGGGGCGAGCGCTGATCAGCATCGGTCGAAGCAGTCTGGCTTTGATCGCCATCTGAACAAGCCTGTCGGCTACGACGAGTTGGTAGAGGCCATCGAGAGCCTCCACGGTTCGGTACCCTACTGACCGTTCGTCGGTCAATTGTTACAGTTTTATGACTTTTGCACGGTGCTCGGCGACTAACTCCTCATAGGAATGTGATTCGCCGGAGTACCCATGAAATCCGCCAAGCCCCGCGCAACCATCATCTGTCGGCATGGCAAACACGCTCATAAATGGCTGTGGGTTCGCAAGCCAAATGCCCCTTGGACGCTGCCAGGAGGCAAGGTAGAACCTGGGGAGACGCCGCTTGAGGCAGCCCAGCGCGAACTGCTGGAAGAGACAGGCCTGCAGGCCCACAATTTCACGCTGCTGATGCGCCACGAAACGCCACAACGCATGCATTATGTCTTCGAGGCCGAATTCGACGAAGCACCGCAGCCCTGCGCCTTGCATGAGATCGCTGACTACCAGTTCGCCCATTTCGAGCATGTCAGCGCGCTCAAGCAAGACATCAAGAAATTGATTCGCTCTTTGCTCGAGTGCGACGCAGCTACCGCAGCGTCTGTGCGCTAACGCCCACTTTTACTGGCTGCTCATTCAAAAACGAGCGTGCCGCTCTAAGCGTGCACGCTCCATTGGCAGTCGCCCGCCTCTATCGGCAAGTCGTCGATTGCATGAATCATCCCGCTGTCCAGGGCTTCTTGTGGGCCAAGGATTCGCGGGGCCGCCATCAAGTAGCGCGGCACGTCAAGTGCCTGTGCTGCGCCCTCGGTGCGCTGCGCCACAATCTGCGCGTACAGGCGCAAGTCATAATCCAGGCTCATGGCATATTCGGCCATGCGTGAGTGGTCGATGGAGCCGTGCAGCGTCCAGTGAAAGGGGTGGAAGAGGAACTTGCTGTGAGTGCATGCGGTGCGGTGCTCGCCGGCCAGGAACAGGATGTTGCCCATTGACTCGACCGTGCCCAGGTTGTGGGTATGCACACTGACCGGCAAGGTCCGCAGGTAGTTGTACAGGGTAAACCCGTAGCTGCACTCGCCGCCCATCGTGGCGACATTCAACTGCACCACCTCGGCCCCCTGGTTCACGGCCTTGGTGCAGGTGTTGATCAGATTGCCGCAGGTAGACGAGTTGATAGGGCCGGTGAAATGGATGATGTGTCGGGCCATGTGCACCTCCAAGAAGTGTCGATACAGAGCGTTGGTCACCACCCTGCCTGTCTAAAAGTGGCATCAAGCCTGCCCGCAAAGTTCAATTCCAGCCCTGCTCGCCACCACTGATCAACTGCGCCTGAACCCTCCTGCCGCTGCACTGGTCGCAATGATGAATGGAATGGAGATGCGATAGGAGGCAGCGTGAGCGAGGTACGCATTGGCATTTCAGGATGGCGATACGGTCCCTGGCGCAAGGACTTCTACCCCAAGGGGCTGCGCCAGGACGACGAACTGGCCTTCGCGTCGAGGGCAGTCAATACCATCGAGATCAACGGCTCGTTTTACAGCCTGCAAACGCCCGAACGCTATCAAGCCTGGCATGACGCCACACCCGATGACTTCGTGTTCGCGGTCAAGGCACCGCGATACATCACCCACATCCGCAGACTCAAGGACATCGATACGCCATTGGCCAATTTCTTCGCCTCCGGGCCGCTCCTTCTCGGTAACAAGCTCGGCCCATTCTTATGGCAGTTCCCTGCCAACATGCGTTTCGACGCTGAGCGATTCGGTGCATTTCTGCAATCGCTGCCGCGTGACCGCGCCGCTGCCAGACGCAGCGCCAGTGCCTGCGAGCAACGCCTGCAAGGTAACGGCGGCACGCAGATACGCGGCAATGCGCCGCTACGCCATGCCGTAGAAATTCGTCACGAAAGTTTCCTGTGCGAGCGCTTCGTGCAACTGCTGCGCCAGCACAACGTCGCTCTGGTGGTTGCCGACAGTGCGGGCAAGTGGCCTTACGTGGAGGACGTCACCGCAGATTTCATGTACATGCGCCTGCATGGCGACGTCGAACTCTACAGCAGCGGTTATACCGTCAGCGCACTGCGCCGCTGGAAGAAACGGATCGAACAGTGGCGTGAGGGGAGTCAGGCCGACGATGCACACCTGATCGTACAGGGCCCTCCCCCCCGGCGCTCAACCCGGGACGTGTACTGCTATTTCGATAACGACCAGAAAGTCCACGCCCCTTACGACGCGCGCCGATTGCTGGAAAAGATGCACCTGGACCACGAGCTGATGACAGAGCCGGGCGCCGAGCCGGAGGTTGAACTGTGAACCCTACACTCCCCGCGCCAAGCTGCATCATCGACAAAATCACCGCCGTGCACCGCCTGAACGTGCTGACGCTCAACGTGCACAAAGGCTTCACCTTCTTCAATCGCCGCTTCATCCTGCCGGAGCTGCGCGATGCGGTACGTGCCACGGGCGCCGACCTGGTGTTTCTTCAGGAAGTGCATGGCAGCCACCAACAGCATGCGATCAGCCACCCTGCCTGGCCGCAGGCGCCCCAGTACGAATTTCTGGCAGACAGCATGTGGCCGCAATTTGCCTATGGGCGCAACGCCGTTTATCCCCATGGCGATCACGGCAACGCCTTGCTCTCCAAATTTCCGATCGTGCGTTCGGAAAACCTCGACGTCTCGGTGGAGGGAAATGAACAGCGAGGCCTGCTGCACTGTCAACTGGAAGTACCCGGCCATGACGAAGTACATGCGATCTGCGTGCACTTGGGGCTACGGGAGGCACACCGGCAGAAGCAGGTGAGTCTGCTGTTCGAGTTGCTCGACCGCCTGCCCGCCAAGGCGCCGGTAATTATCGCCGGGGATTTCAACGACTGGCGTCTCAAAGCAGATGCCGTGCTGTCGCAGCGCTTGATAGAGGCATTCGGGGAGCGTTTCGGCTCGCCAGCCCGCAGTTTTCCGGCACGCCTGCCGCTGCTTCGGCTTGACCGGATCTACGTGCGCAATGCCATGCCGCATGCTGCAAAGGTTTTATCCAACTATCCGTGGTCGCACCTGTCCGACCACGCCCCCCTGGCAGCGGAGATCAACGTGTGAAAAGACCTTGGGTCGATGGCAACAGCGTCGAGCTGTTGATCAATGGTGAGGCGTTCTACCCGCGGGTCTTCGAGGCCATGGGCCAGGCGCGCAATGAAATCCTGCTCGAGACATTCATCATCTACGAGGACAAGGTAGGCCATCAGTTGCAGCGTGCGCTGATCGAGGCAGCGCAACGCGGGGTCCGTGTCGAAGTGGTTGCCGACGGGTACGGCACCGCTGACCTGTCAGCCGAGTTCATCGCGGCGATGACCGAGGCGGGAGTAAGGTTTCACCTGTTCGACCCCCAGCCTCGTCTGGCGGGCCTGCGCACCAACCTGTTCCGCCGGCTGCATCGCAAGATCGTCGTGATCGACGGGGAGCGTGCGTTCATTGGCGGCATCAACTACAGCGCCGATCATCTCGGCGACTATGGGCCAATGGCCAAGCAGGACTACGCCGTTGAGGTAACCGGGCCAGTGGTCGCGCAGGTGCATGCCGTCAGCCGTCGATTGATGTCGCCGGTGCTCGAGCCCCCAAGCGAGGTGCGCCCTGTCACCGACCCCACTGGCGACATCACCGCTGTGATGGTAGAGCGAGACAACGGCCAGCGCAGCACAGCTATCGAAGCCTATTACCTCGAAGCGCTGCGTGGCGCGCGCAAGCGCATCGTGGTAGCCAATGCCTATTTTTTCCCAGGCTATCGCCTGTTGCGCGAGTTGCGTAACGCCGCGCGTCGCGGGGTTGAAGTGACCCTCATCATGCAGGGTGAGCCGGACATGTGGTGGGTGCGTACCCTGGCTCGCCTGCTCTACAACTACCTGCTTCGCGACGGGGTGCGGATCCATGAGTATTGCCGGCGCCCCCTGCACGGGAAGGTCGCACTGGTGGATGACGAATGGTCCACGGTCGGTTCGAGCAACCTCGACCCGCTGAGCCTGTCGTTCAACCTTGAAGCCAACCTGTTCATCCGCAGCCGTGCCTTCAATCAGCAGCTACATGACCACCTGCAGTCGCTGGCCAGCGAACAGTGCAAGACGGTCACCCTGGAGCGAATGATTCGCGGCTACTGGTGGCGGGCGCCACTGATCTTCTTGAGCTTCCACGTCATACGCCACTTCCCACGCATTGCCGGTTGGCTGCCTGCGCATCGCAAGCGCCTGAAAACGCCTGGGCAAGCGGTAGAAACCCAAGGCAACCTGCACGAGGGCAACACCTGATGGAACGAAAGCGTTGGCAAGTGTGGGCCAAGCGTCTGTTCACCGTCCTGTTCCTTATCCTGATCCCGGCGTTGCTGTTCACGTTGGCGCGCAACCTGGATTGGAACGAGGTGCGTGAATCGCTGTTGGCCTACAAACCCGGCACATTGGCCGTCGGGTTGGTCATGGCACTGATGAGCTTCTTGATCTTTGCCAGCTACGACCTTCTGGCCCGTGCCTATACCGGTCACAAATTGCCGGTACGGCAAGTACTGCCGATCGCCTTCGTGTGCTACGCCTTCAACCTCAACTTCACCACCTGGGTGGGCGGGGTTGCGTTGCGCTATCGGTTATACGGCAGGCTTGGGTTGGACATCCCAACCATCACACGCATTCTCACTTTGGGGCTATTGACCAATTGGATGGGCTACATGCTGCTGGCAGGCAGCGTGTTTGCCATGCGACTGGTCGAGTTGCCGGCAAACTGGGCGGTCGGCACCACTGGGCTGCAGCTCATTGGCTTCGCGCTGTTGGCCATTTCGATCGGCTACCTGCTGGCCTGCGCTTTTGCCAAAAAACGTACCTGGCGCTGGCGCGAGCATGAACTGACGTTGCCTTCGCTGCGGCTTGCACTGTGCCAGGTGGCCTTGGGCGCCAGCAACTGGGCAATGATGGCGCTGCTGATCTTCTGGCTGTTGCCTGAGCAGGCGTTCTATCCCTCCATCCTGGGGGTTCTGCTGATCAGTTGCGTGGCCGGGGTGGTGGCTCACATTCCGGCTGGGCTTGGTGTGCTGGAGACCGTATTCCTGGGCCTGCTTCAAGGGCAGATTCCACAAGGCAGCCTGGTTGCAGCCTTACTGGCCTATCGAACCTTGTACTACTTGATACCGCTGGTGTTGGCGGTCATCACCTACTTGGTGCTGGAAAAGCGCGCTAAGACCATGCGCCGGCAAGATACGCCAGCACCAACGTAAAGGGGGGCGGTTGGTGAGTAAGTCACAAAACTACTGCTGCTCCAAGCTCAGCACAGTCCCCTTGCTGGAGCGCCTCGTCAAGGCCGCTTCTATGGAATTCACTCACTCTCTGAGACGGTTTAAGAGAGGTTGAACAGGCCGGGTCTGCCCAGGCAGACCCGACTCAACACCCCTCATGGCGAAATAGGATCGCTCGCTGGGAAAGTCTCATCCAGCGCATTGTCCACACTGGTTTCCTTTTTCTGCTCAACCTTGCCGCAGGTGCAGTCAGGCATACGGCATGGCTCGCCGTTACGGTGCCCGGTCGCACACGCTTCGCAGCAGTAGGCCTTGCCGTTCTGCGGCAAGGTGCTCACCGTGCAGGAACACTCGGTACAAGCGCAGCGTAATTCGCTCATGATCAGCTCCTTTCGTCTTCTTCGATTGCATCGTCAGTCCACGGTTTCCCGTCAAGCGGGTTGGTGCGGGCCAGTTCTGCTTCGTCGAGGCCTCGACCGCCGCCGATCTCGATCGCGTCTACTTCGGTCAGCGCCTGATCGGCAGGACCGCCGTATCCAGGCTCATGGGGATCTCGAGCACCGGTCTCGTCCAGCAACGTGTCAGGGCTCAGATCATCATCGGTAACACCGTCCTCATGCAGGCTGTCGGTCAGCGCCTCGCCGCCGGTCAAGCCGCTCTGGCGCACGCGCTCTTCTGGGAATTCCTGCTCCACTTCACTTTCTGGTCGCTCATCACCTACCCGCCCCTGACGGTCATCAAGGCGATCACTGAAGTTCAGCTCATGCACACTGCCCATACGATCCTCGATGTCATCGATCTCGGTCGGGGTATAGGCTTTGGGTTCATCGGGTCTGGACATTACGCCTCTCCATCAGTTGGCTTACCCAAAGTCGACTGCTCAGCACCCAGGAAGATTCAGAGTTTTACGCGGCTATTGGCGGTTTTTTGAACTCCTGCGCCGTTCCCCGCCTCCCAAGATCAACACAGCGCAGGTTCCGGAGCCCCCCATGGCCAAGCCACTCGAGGAATACGCGCGCAAGCGCGATTTCAACGCCACGCCCGAGCCAAGCGGCAAATCCGGCCGCAGCAAAGCGGCTCATGCGTTACAGTTCTGCATCCAGAAACATGACGCCAGTCATCTGCACTATGACTTCCGGCTGGAGCTGGACGGCACGCTCAAAAGTTGGGCGATTCCAAAGGGGCCTTCCCTGGATCCGAAAGTCAAACGCCTGGCCGTGCATGTCGAAGACCATCCGCTCGATTACGCCACCTTCGAAGGCCACATTCCGGAAGGTCACTACGGTGGGGGCGATGTCATCGTCTGGGACCGTGGAGTCTGGGAACCTGATGGTGACCCCCATGAGGGTTACAAAAAAGGCAAACTGCGCTTTCGCCTGCAAGGCGAGAAGCTCGCGGGCATGTGGAACCTGTTCCGCACACGCCTGGCTGGCAAGAAAGAGCAATGGATGCTGGTCAAGTCGAATGACAGCCAGGCCCGCAGCGAGGCGCAGTACAGCATTGTCGAGGACCAGCCCGACAGCGTGATCAGCGACCGCACTTTGGTTGCCAAGCAATCCGCCAAAACGGCCAAACCCGGCAAAGGCAAGCCCGCCCCGACCAAGCAAGCCGCCAAGTCCAAGCCCGCTAAGTTGCCAGAACATGTGCAGCCGCAGTTGGCCACGTTGGTCGACTCACCCCCTTCGGGGGACTGGCGGTATGAGGTGAAGTACGACGGTTACCGCATCCTCGCGCGCATCGAGGGCGATGATGTGCGGCTCTATACCCGCAATGGCCATGACTGGAGCGCGAAGATGCCGGGTCAAATCGCTGCGCTACGCGCGCTGGGTGTGGACTCTGCGTGGCTCGATGGCGAGATGGTCGTCAATGACGACCAGGGGGTTGCAGACTTCCAGGCCTTACAGAACGCATTCGATACCGCGCATGACGAACAAATCACCTATTACGTCTTCGACCTGCCGTTTCTGGGCGGTCAAGATCTGCGCGCCCTACCCTTGCAGCAGCGACGTGACGCGTTGGAGCGCTTGCTTGAGCACAACACTGCTGACAACCTCAAGTATTCCGCGGACTTCGACGAGCCGGTTGAAGCGTTGCTCGAGAGCGCCTGTAAGCTGGGCCTTGAAGGCTTGATCGGCAAGCGTGCCGACAGCAGCTATTCCGGCACGCGCAGTGCCGACTGGATCAAGCTCAAGTGCAAGCGGCGGCAGGAGTTTGTAGTGGTGGGCTACACCGACCCCAAGGGCAGCCGCAGTGGGTTCGGCGCCTTGCTATTGGCCCTGCACGACGACGCAGGCATGCTGCGTTACGCCGGCAAGGTGGGCACCGGGTTCAGTGCCACCACCCTTGACACATTGCACGCACAACTCGAACCCCTACAAACCGCCCAGCCTACCGTAGCCAACCCCCCCACTGGCGCCGAAGCCCGAGGGATACATTGGCTAGAGCCCAAGTTACTGGCCGAGATCGCCTTTGCCCAGATGACCCGTGACGGCGTAGTACGCCACGCGGTATTCCACGGTTTGCGCGACGACAAACCG
Source organism: Pseudomonas sp. SGAir0191 (assembly GCF_002812565.2). NCBI lineage: Bacteria > Pseudomonadati > Pseudomonadota > Gammaproteobacteria > Pseudomonadales > Pseudomonadaceae > Pseudomonas > Pseudomonas sp. SGAir0191. The sequence continues at coordinate 2,354,991 of NZ_CP025035.2, read as the reverse complement.
GCGACCGATATCGACCTGGAGCGTGCCATGCCGAGCAAGACCGTCCATCAACGCAAGGCGGCCAAGAGCACCGAGACGCTGGGTGATCTGCGCCTGACCCACCCTGATCGCGTGATCGACCCTACCTCTGGCATGACCAAGCGTGACGTCGTCGAATACTACGCCCAGGTCAGCCAATGGATCTTGCCCCACCTCAAGAATCGGCCGGTTGCGCTCGTGCGTGCGCCAGACGGCCTCGCTGGGGAACTGTTTTTCCAGAAAAACGCGGGCCAGCTGCACATCCCAAACGTGCGTACGTACGGCAAAGAGGAAGCCGGCCAGGCCGCGATGGTCATCAACCGCCCTGACACCTTGCTGGGCGCCGTACAGATGAACATGCTTGAACTGCACACCTGGAACGCCACCGACACGCAGTTCGACCGGCCAGACCGTTTCGTGCTCGACCTGGACCCTGACCCGGCCCTGCCGTGGAAGGCAATGCTGGAGGCCACACAGCTGACCCTGACCCTGCTGGACGAACTGGGTCTGAAGGTGTTCATCAAGACCAGCGGGGGCAAAGGTATCCACCTGGTTGTCCCGCTAACGAGAAAAGCGAGCTGGGACGAAGTTAAGGACTTCAGCCACGCCATCGTCAGCTACCTGGCAAAACTGTTCCCTGATCGACTCACTGCAGTGTCTGGTCCCAAGAACCGAGTAGGCCGCATCTTCATCGACTACCTGCGCAATGGCAAAGGCGCAACCACGGTGTGTGCTTACTCGCTGCGCGCTCGCGAGGGCTTGCCGGTGTCGGTGCCGGTCTGGCGTGAAGAACTGGCACAGCTCAAGGGCGCCAATCAGTGGACCATCGCCACAATAGGTGAGCGACTGGCCGATACCCAAGACCCTTGGGCCGATATGAGCAAGACCCGTCAATCCATCACGGCGCGGATGCGCAAACAACTTGGGCTCACATGATGGGCGACGCCCAACGCGACAGGGAGTTACGCGCATGAGCATGCCTCAGGACTATGACCTCACCCAGTTGGACCGCTTGTTGCGCACCTATGACGAGCGGCTGCAGCCGCTCAATGTCGACACCCAGTTACTTGAACTGATGAAAGCTTTGCAGGCCCATTGCCTGGATATTCTGCCTAGGCCGGGCCACGGCAATACGCTTGAGCGTTGGCAGACCTTGTCGCGGGTCGCCGGCTGTGACCTGGTATTGGCCAAGCTCTATGAAGGGCATACAGACGCTTTGGCGATCCTGGCCGAGTGTGGTGCTGGCCATCTTTCGTCTGACGGGCTCTGGGGCGTGTGGGCCGCAGAGCCCCCGGATGCTCGTGCCGTCATCACCTCCCGAGACGGGGGCCGTGTCCGCCTGGGCGGAAAGAAAGCGTGGTGTTCGGGCGCCTTGCAAATCGACCAGGCATTGATCACCGCCTGGGACGAGTCGGGTCAGCCACAGCTGGTTGCCATCCGCTTGGCCGACCCAACCTTGGGCCTCAATATCGAGCACTGGCAGGCTGTGGGCATGGCCAGCACTGCCAGTGTCGAGGTCGAATTCAACGACACACCTGGTGTACAGGTCGGCGCGGCGGGCCAATATTTGTCCAGGCCGGGCTTCTGGCACGGCGGCGCAGGCATAGCCGCCTGCTGGTATGGGGCGGCCGAGGCGCTGGCCGAATACCTGCGCGAGCACTGCCGCAAACCCAAACCAGACCCCCACGCAGACGCACACCTGGGCGCTGTAGATGCCGCCCTGTGCGGCGCTGGTGCGGCATTGCGTGAATGTGCTGCCTGGATCGATCGCAACCCAAGCGCCGATGCCTGCCTGATCGTGCAACGCGTGCGCGCCCAGGTCGAATACGCCGTGGAACACGTCATGCGTCATGTGGGCCGCGCATTGGGTGCAACCCCGTTCTGCCGTAATGCCCACTTTGCGCGCTTGAGCGCAGACCTGCCGGTGTTCATTCGCCAAAGTCACGCCGAACGAGACCTTGCAGCCCTCGGTGCACAGACCGCACAGCTTTCTTCCGGAGCATGGCAGCTATGAGTGAAGACCTGATCCAGTCCAATGACGGTACGCCCTGGTCAGCGTGGCAGCACTCGGCCCATCTGGCCCGGGCCACTTGGCTCAATGCACACCAGCTCTGCCCGCCTGGTCGGCGCCTGGTGCTGATCGCACCCCATCCGGATGACGAGATTCTCATGGCCGGCGGTCTGCTAACCGATTTTGCCGGGCGTGAAGAGGACCTGGTGCTGATCTCGGCGACCGACGGCGAAGGCAGCCATCCCGGCTCGACCCGCTGGACAGAGCATCGTTTGCGTCGCGACCGGCCGCAAGAAAGCCGCAAGGCCATCGAGCAACTCGGGCTGGACCCCAAGCGTATCGATTGGCGCCGCCTGCACCTGAAGGACAGTCAACTGGCCAGGGAGGAAGCCTTTCTGGTCAGCCATCTGACTCAGCTACTGCGCCCTGAGGATGTGCTGATGACGACCTGGCGAGGTGACGGCCACTGCGATCACGAGGCCGTAGGCCGGGCCGGGGCACAGGCAGCGCTAGCGCGTAAAGCCCAGCTGGTGGAAGTCCCAGTATGGGCATGGCACTGGGGACAACCTGACGATCCACGTCTTCCCTGGGAGCGCGCGCACCGCTTGCAACTCAATGAGGGCCAGGTGGCACGCAAGCGTAAAGCCATTGCTGCACACGTCAGCCAGTTCGAGCCTGACGGTTGTACACCGCCGGTGCTACGCCCCAACCTGCTGGACTGCGTGCTACAGCCCTTCGAACTGGTCTTCTTGTAAAAGGATTCGCCATGAGTATCGATGCCCAATATTTTGCCGACCTGTATGCCGCCAACGAAGACCCTTGGGCTTTTCGTACCCGCTGGTATGAAAAACGCAAGCGCGACCTGGTCATGGCAAGCCTCCCCCGGCAGTGTTACGAACGGGTGTTCGAGCCCGCCTGCGCCAATGGCGAACTCAGTGTGCTGCTGGCCGAGCGCTGTGCCGAGCTGGTGTGCCAGGACCTCGACCCGAAGGCCGTGGGCTTGGCCACCGATCGCCTGGCCGATGTCCGCCACGCACAGGTCGAACGCGCCCGCCTGCCTGCCGACTGGCCAGGCGGGCGTTTCGATCTGATCGTGCTCAGCGAAGTGGGCTACTACCTTGATCCCACCGACTGGTTGCAGGTAATCGAACAGGCTGTCGCCAGCTTGTCCTACGACGGCGGCCTGCTGGCGTGTCACTGGAAGCACCCGATTGCCGGGTGCCCCCAGGACGGGCGCGAGGTGCACCGAATGCTGTCCAAACACCTGCCGTTGTACCCGGTGTTCTGCCACGACGAAGCCGACTTCATCATGGCCTACTGGTCGAACCAGCCCAGCGTGGTAGACCTGGACGAGACGTGCATATGATCGGCATCGTCATTCCGGCCCACAACGAAGCCCGGCGTCTGGGTCGATGCCTGAAGGCGGCCTCGGCTGCCGCACAACACGCTACTGCGGGCGGTCACCAGGTGGAGATTCTGGTGGTGCTCGATCGCTGTAGCGACGGCACTGCCGCCGTGGCTCGGCGTCATGGGGTGCACACCCTAGAGGTCGAGTCGGGCAACGTCGGTATGGCTCGGCGGGCAGGTGCCGAATGGATGCTCGCGCGCGGTGCCACATGGCTCGCCTGCACAGACGCCGACAGCCAGGTTCCTGCCCACTGGCTGACGTCACAGCTCGAATGCGGCGCTGAAGTCGTCTGCGGTACGGTCCATGTGAGCCACTGGCAGCCCTGGCAGACCGCTGCGTTGCGCAAGCTCTACCTGAGCCGCTACGAGGCACGTGACGGTCATCGTCATATTCATGGAGCCAATCTCGGTGTGAGCGCCCAGGCGTATCAGCGTGTCGACGGCTTCCAGCCTCTGGCGGCCCATGAGGATGTTCGCCTGGTGCGAGACCTGGAAGCACTGGGGGTGCAGATCAGTTGGTCTGCCGGGCACAGTGTTGCGACCAGCAGCCGACGCGAGTGTCGAGCACGCGAAGGGTTTGGCGATTACCTGGCCGGCCTGCAGGAGCACCTGCAGGCCTAGCAGGTGTGAGTGTACTCAGGAAGCCTTGCGCGTACGTTTGGCGGGCTTCTTGGCCGTAGTCGGTTTCTTCTTGGGAGGCGCCGTGCTTTTGCCGCCGAGGCTGCGCTTGAGCAGCTCGGTGAGGTCGATGATATCTGCACTCTTCTCGCCGCTGCTGTCCTCGCCCTTCTCCACCGTCTCGATCTTGCCTTTGCTGGCTTTCTCGGCCACCAGCTCCATGATCGTGTCCCGAAACGCGTCGTGATACTCGTCCGGTGACCAGCTGCCGGCCATGTCTTGAACCAGACGCTTGGCCATGTCCAGTTCCCGTTTGTCCACTTTGGCCTTGGTCACAGTCGTGTCCAGTTCAAGGGTATCGAGCCCACGCACCTCATCCGGCCAGCGCAACGTGATCATTACCAGGGCTTCATCCAGGGGTCGGATAAGGGCCAGGTGCTGGCGTGTGTGGAGCACGACTGTCGCCAAAGCCACTTTCCCGGTGGTGGCCAGCGTTTCGCGCAACAGCGCATAGACCTTGCCGCCGCGCCGGTCAGGGCTCAGGTAATAAGGGGTGTCGAAGTGTTGAAGGGGAATTTCCCCTGCGTCCACGAATGAAAAGATGTCGATCGTCTGAGTGGCCTCCGGGCGGGCCTTGCGGATCTCCTGTTCACTGATCACCACATAGCGGCCCTTCTCGTACTCTACGCCCTTGACGATGTTTTCCTTGTCGATGTCCTTGCCGGTGACTTTGTTGATGCGCTTGTAGCCCACTGGGTCCATGCTGCGCTTGTCCAGCCAGTCGAAATCAACGCGTTCACTGCTGACGGCAGAATTGAGCGCCACCGGTATGTGTACCAAACCGAAACTGATGGCGCCTTTCCAGATTGCCCTGGCCATTGACATGCTCCCTGAGTGATCTGCTGATACCTCAAGTGACTGCGCCATATCGACAAAGGTTTAACCGCAGCGCCCGGTGGCTCACACAGCCATCAGGCGAAATTCAACCAGGGTTGAAGAGCACCCGCTTGAAGGCTTCTGCCGCCAAGTGCACCTGCACGGACCAGTCGGTGGCTGCATCGCTCCCGGCATCGTCGGAGATGTATTTCAGGCACACGAACGGGATGTCCTCGGATCGTGCGACAAGCGCCAGCGCATAGGCCTCCATGTCGACCACGTCATAGGGCGCATCACCGTGGCTGATCTCGAAATTATCGCCTGTGCCACAGGTTTCGATAGGCAGCCCCGCAATGGCCAGCCCATGTTCAAGTACGACAGGGATGTCGGAAAGCGGCGTTTCGTAGCGCGCAAACCCCAGAGGCGTGACGTCCATGTCGCGCTGGACGAACCGTGTGCAGCACACCAGGCTGCCCTTGCCATGCAGCCGGCTGCCTGCCGAGCCGAGATTGACGATGAGCCTGGGCCTGCGCGTAGTCACAGCGCGGGTGAGCGCGATGGCCGCGTTCACCTTGCCAATACCGGTGAAGACCGTATTCAGATGCCCGAACAGACCGCCCGCCTCTGCCTCCAGGGCAAAGACGAACAGCGTGTCTTCCAGGGCTACACGGGGGAACAGCGGGGCCAGCATCATGGCTACGGTCCTTGGAGAAACGGTTGTCGATCCCGCTATTCTCATTGAACCGGTGGTTAGGTCAAGGATGTGTCTGCACAGGCAGGTCTGCTACGGCAGCCGCTTAATGCCACGATGGTCCAGGCGTGTCGATAACACTCCGGTCTCAACGATTGCGCGTAACCGTCAGCGCTACCGCGGCGATACGTTCCACCCGCTCATACCCCGGCTCCAACAACTGCTCGCCGAACACGTCAGGGTCGATCTCTCGATAGACCCAGGAAAATTCAGGGCCTGCCAGCTGCTCGCGAACGCCTTCGAGCAGAGCGTCTTGCCCCTCGACGATAGCAACGCCGGTATACAGCAACAGTGATCCGCCCACGCTCAGTCGCTCAAGGCTCTGTTCGATGATGCGTCGCGAAAGCTCCGCCCCAAGTGAACCTCCGCCATGCCGATACGTGCGTTCCCCATCGTCAAGCATGTAGGGCGGATTGGCCACGATCAGGTCGAACTCACCTGTCACATCTTGCAGAATATCGCTTTGCTGCACAGACACATTATCGATGTCAGCGAGCGCTGTATTGACCGAAGTGAAACGCAGTGCCTTGGGGTTGATATCCACGGCGGTCACCTGCGCATGCTGCGCTGCACGGGCAATCACCAGTGCGCCCACCCCTGTGCCACAGCCAATGTCCACTGCACGCTCTATGCGCTTGGGCGTCGATTGCAGGTGATCCTGGATGACATGAGCGAACCGGTAACTGTCGGGGCCGAAGAACACCGCATCGCTGGCCTGCGTAGGGTAGGCCGAGTGCACCAGTAGCAGCCCGTCGAGGCTCGACCAACGAATGGTACTGGCCAATAAGTCTCGATGAGACTTCACCACGCCAGCGGTCTTCATCAAGTCCAGCTCATCGGCCGAAAGCATCGAGCCGGCAAATGGCCGGCTCCAACCGAATACATCCCGGACGGTGCAAGCCTTCTCTGCGCCTGGTCGCGCATTAACCAATGCATGGGTCGCCGGCGTCACGCAGGTAAAGTGGTAACCATCAGCGCGAAGGCGCTTTCCCAGCTGCAGCAGGGCTTGGTCAGCGGCTGTCTGTGGTGAATCGAGGGGCATCAGTGAGATCCTTCCTGGAGCAGGCCAGTGGCCTGTATGTAAGCCTGAGTCGCGGCCAGTCCTTCGGGCGTCGCATGTTTATTGCCGGACATGGCACAGATCAACGTATCAATATCGTGGTGCGCAGGGCGCTGCCGCTGGGTAACCGGCGCCTGGTCCTGCAACTGCAGGACGGCCTCCCAGCTGCCGGGTAACACACGGCGAATGCGCGATTGTGAACCTGCGGCGATCCAATCGTGCCACAGCTGCTTCTCGTAGGCGGTAAATACACCATACATGGGCGCGGTCGGCCCCTCGATCAGCGTCCACCAGCGGCTTTGCTCAGGGGCTTCGCCGCGGCGAATCCAACCCTGGGCCTGCATGGCGTCAAGAAAGGCCGGCATGGCGCCTGGCTCGGCCAGCCATTGGTTGATGGTGCGTTTTTGCAGGCGGCAGTGGTCCGAGTGCATGAACTGCCCAAAATTGCGCTTGTGCTCCAGGGCCTGGAGCAGCTCAGCTTCCAAGTCGAAACTTGCGATGAGCGCAGGGGTGCTGATCCCTAGATCGTTGAGACGGTAGCCCCGACGGACCCGCTCATAAAAGCCTGCCACGTCATCAGCCGGGCACAACTGGCGCAGGGCCTGGAGCGACAGATGGGCATGACCGCTGGCTGCATTGTCGATGGTGACGTGCAGCTGGAAGTAAAATCCGTCGATGCCCAGCTCAGCCAATTCGTAAGTTGTGATCAACAGGTGCAAAGGCGGTTGTTCGTAGCCAAGGTTGTAACCGATCACTTCAGGTAAATAGTCCTGGCCATACTCGCCAAGGGCCAATTGCAAGGACGCCTGCAGGTAGCGGGAATCGTCCAGGTCCGGACGCTCCAGGCAGCCGAGCCGGCTCATCAGGCGCTGGTAGATCAGCACGTGATTGCAGCGAGGGTCACCGCTGCCCAGCTCCTCGAGGTAGGTACGGATCAGGCCGTGGTAGCGTGGATCTCGCCATTGGCGCAGGGTACTGAACAGCCAGGCGCCGTCCACCACCTTGGTCGGTTCGACTTGCTGCAGGAACCACAACGCCTGGGCGCGGTTGGCGAAATAGCGCCGCGGGCCGCCCTGCTTGCGCTGCTCCAGGTACGCCTTGTATCCCTCGGCCACACCGGCAGCGTGCTGCAAGCTCCAGGCGTCGAGTTGCGCTGGGTCATCCGGCAGGTCGTCAGGCATGCTCCGGGCCTGAGCCAGCTGGCTATCGAGCCAGGCCCGGCTACTGGTGTCATGGCCCTCGAGCAGGGCGTGATAGCGATCTTTCAGGCTGGGAGCGATAGATGGGGCTTGGACCATCGCGGCGGTCTGGCAGGTCATGACCGTCATGGCGTATTCCTCGTGCGCGTATTATTGGTTGGCTTTCTGCCCTGGCATCGACTCCGGGGCTGGCGCAGGACGGGGTGCGGTTTGTTCGTCAGGTTTTTGCATCTGCAAGGACGGCTTGCTGGCATCGGAGTCCTTGCCGGGGTGATTGTTGTCGCGGTCAAAACAACCGCCGACGAGAGTCAAGGCGCCCATGAGAGTGATCAGTGGGAATGTGCGCATGGCTGGCTCCTTAATCGAAGAATCACAGTGCCAGGCTAGCCTGGCACTGCGAATCTTCACTTACGACTTGCCGCCTTTGCGGCCCGACTCGCTGGAGTGGCTTGCTTGCCCCCCCTTTTTGCCGGCTTCGGAAGCCTTCTCACGGTCATTGGCGAAGTTGCCCGAATTTTTGCTACCGCCCTGGCTGCCCTGCTGGTTACCGCTACGGCTGTTGTCTTTAGTGGCCATGATCTGAAACCTCTTATGACTTCGGAATGCACGGCGCCAATGCCGTACATGACTTGGGAGTACACCCATGCGCGAGGATTCGCATTATCGAGAAGGCTTCTGACAAACGGCGTTAAAGAAGGGTCAGCCCAATAGTTGGCGTACCTGTCAGCGGCGATGGCTTTCGTCGCGTCGACCTTGCTGGCCACCGAGCCAATGACCGGTTGCGGCCCAGCAGACGGCAAGTAGTGCTCCGATTAGCATGGCCACCTGTGGATGATCCCCCATCAGGTCCAGGGCCCGCTTTATCCAGCCGCTGACCGCATCCCCGCCTCGGTAGACCACGGTGTCGATGAAGTTCTTGGCCTTGTACTTGTCTTCGGCGCTGACCACGGTGAACAGCATCTCGCGGCCAGGCCGAACCAGGGCATACTCGCCGGCCCGCCGTACGACCATCACGATGACGAACAGGGCGAAGACAGGCGACAAGGCCAGGCACATGAACCCGGCAGCCATGGCCAGCGGCACTGCCACCAGCAACACCCGCACCCCCAGGCGTCGAGCGAGCCGACCGGTGAAAAACAGCTGCGTGAGAATGGCCAGTGCCTGAACGACTGCATCTATTGCGCCGAACACCTGCGTCTGCCGAGTACGGTCGGTGAAGGTTTCACTGACAATGCGAGCCTGTTCGAAATAGAGGAATGTGCTGACACTGGCCAGCAGCACGACGAACAGAGCAATACCGAGCAGGTACGGCGTGCGTATTACCGCCGTTGCACCGGAAAACGGATTGCCGCCCAGTGCGCGGCCATCGCAAGGGGGATCGCGGGTCGGGAGTGGATTATTCGTGCGCCAACGCTGCAACACCCAGGCGGCCAGTACGCTGCCCAGCAGCAACACGGCCGCGAGCGTCAACAAACCGGGGTGTCCAAGGGGCGCAACCAGCAGCGTGCCGAGCAGCGGCCCGCACAACCCGCCCACACTCGCCCCTGCTGCCAGTACGCCGAACAGGCGCTTGCCTTGCTCGGTGCTGAACAGGTCGGCAAGTACGCTCCAGGCCAACGAGATACTCAGCAGATTGAATACCGACAACCAGATATAGAACGCCCGCGCCACCCAAGGCCCGTCGGGATGGCGTGCCAATAGCGCGGCAAAGGCGAGCAGGTTGCAGATGAAGAAGCCATAGGTCCAAGGCAATATGTGCCGGCGCCGTACACGGGAGGCCATCCAACCAAACACAGGCAGGCAAACCAACGTGGCGATGAAGGTACCGGTGAACAGCCATTGCAGGTTTTCGACGCCACCGGCAACGCCCATGGTTTCTCGCACGGGCCGGAGCATGAAATACCCCGTGAACAGCATGAAGAACAGTAGGCTGCCTGCCAGAACCGCTGGCGCTTCCCCAGGCCGCATGTCCAGCATCTGCTGCAGGCGCTGTCGCCGCGTCACCATGGTGTCAGGCGAACTGTTTGATCAGCGCTTGCTGCTGCGCCTGGGTAAGCATCGGACCCTGCCCTGCCTTGAGCTGGTCCAACTGACGATCCAGTCGGCCAGTGGCCGGTATCACGGCGGTGACTGCCGGGTGGCTGAGTGCGAACTTCAGGAACAACTGGGCCCAGCTACCGATGCCCTGTTCCTGCGCCCATTCTGGAAGGGCGCGATCCTTGACCGCCGCGAACAGACGACCGTCATCGAAGGCGCGGTTGATCAGCACCGCCACGCCCTTGTCACGGCACAAGGGAAGAAGCTCACGCGCAGCGCCCGGGGCATTGACTGCGTAATTGATCTGGATGAAGTCCAGAGCCTGGCTGCGCACGATCGCGGCCACCTCGTCGTGTCCCGAGTCCAGATAGTGGGTGATGCCCACATAGCGCGTCTTGCCCTGTTGCTTGAGTTCACGTGCATAGGGCAACTGCTGTTGCCAGTCGCGCAAATTGTGCACTTGTAGCAGGTCCACCTTGTCCGTGCGCAGGCTGCGCAGCGTGCCGTCCCATTGGGCCTGGGCATCTGCGCGGCTGTTGGCGGCGATCTTGGTGGCAATGAAGCACTGGCGGTGCCACCCGCCTTCGGCGAGCAGTTGACCCAGGATGCTGTCGGCGCCGCCATAGTTGGGAGAGGTGTCGATGACCCGACCGCCACCTTTGAAGAAGGCGTCAAGCACCTGATACAGCTGCCGGTAGTCCGCTGAGCCGGCCTCGACTTCGAAGCTGCCTGACGTGCCGGCGCCGATCACCGGCAGTGGCTCACCCGTTGACGGAATCGGCCGCGACAGCAGGCTCGCCGTTGTAGCTGCGCTCAGCCAGGGGCTGGTGGCCAGCAGACCGATCGCAGCGCCCGCACGTAGGACATCCCGACGTCCATACATAGGAAATCTCCGTAACAGAGCGGAAATATCCAATGCTAGTTCGTGGGAGCCGTCTTGCGATCATCTTGTGTATCTGGATGTTTAAGCCTCGGGCTGCAACAACAGGCGCAAGTCCAGCGAACCCTGCGCCATCGGCGGGCACCAGTAGTAGCCCCCGGTCAGCGGGCGCGTGAACTGATACAGAGCATCGATCACACCGTCCTCCAGCCCGCTCATGCGGCGCAGCTGAACCTCGAACGAGGTGAAAGACGTACCCAGCGCCACGAACGCCAGCCCTGCACCGCGGGTATCAGCCCAGGAAACCGAGCGACGCACCATGAAAGCCTCGGGTGCGTAGCTTTCCTGGGCAGTACGCTTCACATGGGCGGACTCAGGCGCATCATCCAGTTCCTCGTTATCGCTCAGGCGCCGGCCGATGATGTTGTCCTGCACCTGCTGTGGCAGCGATTTGAAGTAGTGCATGTCGTGCTTCCACAGCTGGAACGCGGCGAAGCTCGACCCCTGCAAGCCAGGCGCACCCTCACCCAGGATGGCGGCTTCGATGGCGTCGTCGCCGCTGGGGTTTTCCGTGCCGTCTTCGTAGCCCGTCAGATCCCGGCCGCCTCGGTGGAGGAAGCCATCGACGTGATCAACCAGCGCAAAGGCTGGGCTCAATAGACGCTCCAGCGCCTGGGCCTGCAGATACAGGTCCCCGCGTTCGTCACCCCGCAACCACAGCCACAGCGCGTGCTGGGTACTGGGGTTCTCGACCGCGGCGTCCAGTAGCGGGAACGGGGTCAGGCCTTCGATCTGGGCGTTCAGGGCTTTTGCCAAAGGGGCACCCACACCCAGTGTCACGCGCAGGCCGTCGACATGGCCCAGCAAGGCATCGAGGGCCGCAGGCACGGCCTCGGTTGACTCGATGGAGAAGAACAGGTGACGCGCGTGCACCGGCACGGGCGTGGCAAGCAGACCTTGCTGATACGGCATGAAGGGCGAGTCCTGGGCTGAAAAGCGCGCATGCTACTGCGCAGGTCCAGACAGTGCAATGTATGCCGGGCAGGCAGTATGGTGGAGGCGACTCGATCAGCAAAGGCGTCTGTGCGCTTGAGACCTCAGAGAGCAGAGCCCCTGTTGCGCCGCAGCTCGCGCACCAGCCGCTTCAAGGGTGGCGCGTAGAAAAAACCGAACGACACGCTACCCTTGCGCCCTTTGACGGCGTGGTGCAGCCGATGCGCGCGGTGCAGGCGCGTCAGGTAGCGCCCCACCGGGCGCACCGTGCAGGGCCAGTGACGGTGAAAAAAGCCATCATGCGCAATCACGTACAGCGCGCCGTAAGCCGCCACCCCGCCTCCGACCCACTGCAATGGCGCATGCCCGGCTTTGCCGACCGCCACCAGTGCCAGCGAAATCACCGCCAGTGCCAGCAGGTACACGTCGTTGGTTTCGAGCACGCCCAAGTGGGGTTCGTGGTGCGAGCGATGCAGCCACCAGCCCCAGCCATGCATGATGTATTTGTGCGCCAAGGTGCCGACACCCTCCATGGCCACCAGTGTGCCAAGCAGGACGAGGATATTGAACAGCATGGATCAGCCCGCAACGGTTCAGAAAAGGCAAAAGGTTAACCATTGGCCGTGAATTTTTCCATCGTACCGGCAGGCTTGTCAGGCATTTCCGGATTAAGCCATTGTCATGTTTTTACCCTTGACCTGATCGAGGGTCGGGCTTATCGTCCGCGCCGCACTTTTGCATTCACCAATAGGAGCCCTGCATTGGACACTAGCCCCAGTCGCTTGCGACAGGCCCACGCGGCGCGCTAGCCCGGCAGTCTCCCACGCTGCCTGGCCGAGTTGCCGAGGCAGCCGATGCACAGCATCGCCCCCTCCTTCCCCCCTGTGGTCCTTTCGCATCTCTGGTTTTTACCACCGCGCTTTCTTGAGTGATGGCGTTAGAGCGGGCCTGTGCCCGTGGAAGAGGTTCGTAATGGATTGGAAAGTATTTCTGCTGCGTGTCAGCACCGCCCTGCTGCTAGGGGCTTTGATCGGCGCCGAACGCCAATTGCGTCAGCGCTTGACTGGCCTGCGCACCAACGGCCTGGTCAGCACGGGTGCCTGTCTGTTCGTACTGATGACCCAGGCGGTTCCAGGCATGGCGCCTACCGACGCCTCCCGGGTGGCGGCCTATGTGGTGTCGGGTATCGGTTTCCTGGGCGGCGGCGTCATCATGCGTGACGGCTTCAATGTGCGGGGGCTGAACACCGCGGCAACGCTGTGGTGCACCGCTGCCATCGGCGTGCTGTGCAGCCTGGGGCTGCTGCTCGAAGCAGCCCTGGGCGCGGTGGTCGTGCTGTGCGCCAACATCTTGCTACGGGATATCGCCCAACGCCTGGACCGCCAGGAGGTGGTGCCCGCCACGGAGGTAGAACAGCAGTTCGAGGTGCGTATTGTCTGTCGAGCCCAGGATGAGATTCAGGTACGCAGCTTGATGCTGCATAGCCTCGGCGAGCCTGAACTGCGCCTGCAGTCCTTGCACAGCGAGGACTTGCCAGACCCGGCCCGCCTGGAAGTGCGTGCCCAGTTGCTGGGTACCTCACAGGCGCCCGCCCAGTTGGAGCGGCTGGTCAGCCGGGTCAGCCTGGAGAAGGGCGTCAGTTCGGTACGTTGGCAGCTTCAGGCATGAAGTCGATGCCCGCCAGGGCTGGCCGGGCTGCCTGCATCCCCATGCGGTTCTCAAGGGTCAGCGACCGCGTAGCGGTCCCGTCCCTGGCGCTTGGCTTCATACAGTGCCGCATCTGCGGCTTCGAGCAGTTGCTGTGGACTCTGTTCACTGCGCGTGGGTTCTGCCACCGCAATACCCGCACTGAAAGAGACGATCCCCAGTGGACTGCCCGCATGCACCAGCATCTCCTTGCGCAGAGCTTGCTGCAGCGTCTCGACAAACGCCTTCGCTCCGCGTACATCCGTGTCGGGTAACAGCAAGGTAAACTCCTCGCCCCCGTAGCGTACGGCCAGATCTGCCGGACGCTGGGCGGCTTGGCGCAGCAGTTCGCCGAAGCGTTGCAAGCACTGATCGCCTGCCGCATGTCCGTAACGGTCGTTGTAGGCCTTGAAATGATCCAAGTCGAGCATCACCACGCACACCGGATACGCCTGGCGCCGAGCCCTGCGCAGCTCGGGCTCGAACACCGCGTCCAGCCTGCGACGATTACCCAACCCGGTCAGGCTGTCTGTCAAGGCAAGGGTCTTGAGGGTCTGGTGGGCCTGGTGCAAGGCGCGCTCGATCACGATGCGTTCGCGCACCTGGCGCAGGACCACCCAACCGAACAACGCAAGGACCATGACCAGCACCAGTAACACCACCAGCGATTTGATCGCATCCTGGCGCCAGGGGGCGATGATTGACTCGCGTGACAGGCCCGCTTCGACCACCAGCGGATAGCTGGCCAAGGCTCGGTAAGCGTACAGGCGCGGTGTACCATCGACGACGGCCACCGCTTCGACCAACCCTTGGGCTGCATAGGGCAAGTGGTGCTTGAAAATATCGCTGTTGGCCAGATTACGCTCAAGCAGCGGTTCGACGAATGGGCGCCGCACCAGGATCGTACCGTCGCGCTTGGCCAGCACCAGCGCACCACGTTCGTCGATCTTGAATTCGCCGTAGTAACGCACGAACCAGTCGACCTTGATGGTCCCAAGCAGTACGCCCGCAAAACGCCCATCCGGGTAATTCAGGCGCCGAGAAATAGGTACGATCAGATCGCCCGTCGAGCGGCTGCGTACCACTGCACCGATGCGAATGGCGCTATCGGGATGGTCGCGGTGGTAGATGAAGTAATCACGGTCGCCATTGTTAGCGGCCGGCGGCGTTGCCGAGCGGTCAGTGACGAGCCAGCGACCATGGCTGTCGTAAATGAACAGGCCGTGGAGTTGAGGAATGATGCGCACCTGTTGGCTGAGCAACCCATGCATGCGCTTGCGATCCAAGTGCTCGAACCCATCGCCTTGCACGCGCTCCACCAGCGCCGCACTGATGGAATCGACCTGGCGAATGGCATCCTCGGCATGCTGGGCGGTGGCCTGGGCCAGATTGGTCACCATGTTCGCGGCATTGTGGAACGCGTCCCGGTAATCACGCCAGATTCGCCAGCCCTCAACGGCTGCGAACGTGGTCATGACCACCAGCATGAACGCCAGCACCAGGCGAAACAGGGCCACCGCTCGTCCCTGGCCCGCCAGCGCAAGGGCTCTTTCTTCATCGGTCTGCCTGGCGCTTCGCATGCACATCCCCTGCACGTGCTTGGTCAACGCTGTTGACCACTGCCACACCCTGTTGATGCAAAAAAGATGAAACCTTTGGCCCGCGCGCGCCCTCAACAGTACGCGACACTGATGTCGCGCCATCGTTTAAGGAGTGAAACATGAGCAATCTCTTCATCAAGCGCGTCGGCCTTTCCATGGTGCTGGGCATGGCCTCGGTTCACGCCTTTGCTGCCAGCTCGGACGACTTCGTAGACGCGGCTACCGAAGCCGGCATCGCAGAAATCGTGACCGGCAACCTTGCTCTGGAAAAAAGCCAGAACGCCGAGATCAAGACCTTTGCCCAGCACATGGTCACCGACCACACCAAGGCCAACCAGGAGCTGGCAGAAATTGCCAAGAAACTGGACATCTCGGTGCCCGATGATGCGGCCATCACCGACAAGGTGAAAAAAGTGATTCTGGAATGGCGTGACGAGTCCTTCGACAAGTCTTACGTGAACAATCAGGTTGATGCTCACGAGAAGACCGTCGAACTGTTCAAGAAAGAAGCCACTTCTTCCGACAAGGCTGAGCTCAAGGCATTCGCTGCCAAGACCCTGCCAACTCTTGAGAAACACCTGCAAGAAGCCAAGGCACTGCAAACCCAGCATGGCAAGTGAGGCGCGCATGAGTAACGACGCACTGAAAAGCGAAATCCTGACCCGACTCAACCATGCTCACCCCCATGGTCTGGGCAAGGAATTGCTGGACAACTACCGCGGCGAAAAAGCTGTGGCCGGCATGCTCAAATCGCTGCAGGACGATGGCCTGATCCACGACGGTAGCGTAAGTGTGGATGCTGAACATGAGATGACGCTCAACTACCCGATCAAGCTCTCTGCCAAGGGTGTCGAGGCGGCCAAGCAGGCTGAAGTGGAAAAACAGGCACAAGCCTGACGTCCGCTGGCCAGCACCGGGAAAACCTACCCGGACGCGGACGCCTGATAAAAAAAGGCCCTGATCGTATCGATCAGGGCCTTTTGCTTGGTGCATGTCCTTCAGGTGTTTTTCTCTACATCCCTTGGTGGTTTGGCGGGGCCTTGGGGGTCTACCTGAGGATCATCGAGGTCGGGAGAATCAGGGTCAAAGCCAAGATCATCCGGTTTATCGGCTTCGTCGGTCGAGTGAGGGCCGTGCTGCGTGCCGTGGGTTGTGCCTCGTTCGCTCATGCGGTCTTCTCCAAATGGCTGTCTAGGGAAGAAAGCCGTTGCGCCAGAAAGTTTTATTTATCTTCTCCATCCCTTAGCTGATCCTGACACAGGCGCAACGACGCCTGGTTCTCTGTCAGCTCCCGCTTCAGCGTCTCAAGCTTTAGCGCCTGATCCCGGCACAAGACCTTGCTGTCCTCCAGCGCTTTGGCCTGTATAGCCAATTGGCGGCGCAGCTCGTCGCTGCTCCCCTGGGCCTGTGCCAGCATCGTGCGCAAGCCCTGGATCTGGGCGTCGCGCTGCTCAAGCAGCTGTTCCTGAGCCCGCCGTTCGCTGCTCGCCTGGCGATTCTCCCCTAGCAGACGCTCGTTATCTCGATGCAGGCGAGTGAGCTCGTCTTGCTTGACGATCATGGCCTGCTGTAACTGCCGTACTTCAACCTGCATCTGCTGCAACTGAGCTTCGTGACGACGCTGCTCGTGCTCGCGCTGCTCGCGACTAGCCGTGCGGTAGTGCTCAAGCGCATCGCGGGCGTGTCGGTGCTTGTCTTCCAGGGATTTGACCTGCTCATCCTTATCCGCCAGGCGTACTTGCAGTTCCCCCAGGGACTGGTTGAGGCTGGCGCTGCGCAGCTGCTCAGCCTGTAGCGTGCTTAGCGTGCTGTTGAGTTTCTCTGACTCCTCACGCAAGGCCGCTGCATCGATTTCGTGCTGTTGGTCAGCCGCTGCAAGCGCCTGCTCAGCTCCCGCCAAGGCCGCTTCGAGCGCCTCGCGCTGCTCGGTGAAGGCGCTTTCTGCCCGCTCGATCACCAAATCCGCTTCGTCTTGCAGTTGCGTCGCCAACTGACCTACCAGGCGACTCAATACCTCACTGATCGGCGCGCCGCCTTCGGAGGGCATTGGCTGCTGTCCGTTGAGCTCCTTGAGGTAGCGGTGAATCGTGGTTTTCGAGCCTGTATTGCCCAGCTCGATGCGGATGGCATCGATGCTGGGGTTCTCCCCTCTTGCAATCAAAGCCTGCCTGGCCTGTTGCACAACCACCTTGTTGATGCCGCCACGTGCCATGCATGCTCCTACGATTTCGTAATGTGGTACGTACTATGTAATTACGTACCAATTCTGCTGGTTCGGCACTGCTAAAACAAGTGCAATCTCACATGGAATAATCACGGCTTATCGAATGTTAGACCGATTTTGGGCCGGTTCTGGTCGCCACCAGCCGGTCTTGGCGTGTACAGGGTGCTTGCTCGGTATACGGCGCCTTGTGCGAGCGGGCACTCGGAGCCAACATAAGCGCTTCCTTAAAATGCACAGTGGCCCGCATGTCGCTCGAGAACTACCAGGCAATCGCCGAAAGCATTGCCCTGTTGCTGTATCCCCATGCCGAAGTCGTCATCCATGACCTGCGCACCCAGACGGTGGTGCATATCGCCAACAACATCTCCAAGCGCAGCCTGGGAGATGACTCGGCCATTGCCGAGGACCTGGACGATCTGCTCGGCGGCGCCAAGTTGGGCCCTTATGAGAAGTTGAACTGGAACGGTCAGAAGGTCCGCTCCATCAGTACGGTCTTGCGAGATGAGCAGGGTGATGCTCGGCACCTGATGTGCATCAACCTGGACCTGTCGGTGCTCGAAAACGCCCGTCATGCGCTGGAGGCGTTCTTTCAAATGGGTCGCCTGGTCGAGCAGCCTCAGGCGCTGTTTCGCGATGACTGGCAGGAGCGCATCAATACCTTCATGCATGCTTGGCTCAAGGCGCGCCATTTGTCCCTCCAGACAATGCAGATGGGAGACAAGCGCAGTCTGGTGCAGGCGTTGCACGCCGAGGGTGCGTTCGAAGGCCGAAGCGGCGTGGACTATGTGGCCAATGTGCTGAACATGGGGCGTGCGACGGTTTACAAATACCTCAAGGCGCTCAAGGGATGACGATTTTGAGCGCCAGGATTGACCCAGGCTGAAAGAAGTGTTTGCACGAGCATGGACAATACGTCTACCGTAGACACTAATTCCATACGGAGCCTTAAGCGCCATGTCCGACCTTGCACCGCCAACCGTCTGCCAACCCGACCTCGACGCTCTGTTCGAGGCGATCAAGCACGCTCATGCCGCCTTGCGGCCAGCGGTAAGCACAACCCCGCTGACGCGCAGCCAGCTCCTGTCAGCAACCACCGGCGTGGACGTATGGCTCAAGTGCGAACACCTGCAACCTACCGGTTCGTTCAAGTTTCGCGGGGCCAGTAATAAAGTCAGGCTTTTGCCTGTGAGTGCACGTGAGCATGGCGTCATCGCCGCCTCGTCTGGCAACCATGGCCAGGCACTGGCCCTGGCCGGCAAAACCGCCGGGGTTCCGGTGACCCTTTACACCACCACTACGGCGTCAACCTATAAGGTCGAAGCCATGCGTAACCTCGGCGCTGAAGTGATCTGCCTGCCGACCGATCCCTTGAGCGCGGAGCTGGAGGCGGCCAGGCAAGCCCAGGCCAAGGGCGTGCCCTTCGTATCGCCCTACAACGATCTGCAGGTGATCGCCGGCCAGGGCACCATCGGCATGGAACTGTTCGAGCAGGCGCCAGACCTGGACGCCGTATTCGTCGCGGTGGGTGGTGGCGGCATGATCGCCGGCATTGGCGCTGCCCTGCGTACCCTGGCACCGGGTGTCGACATCATCGGCTGCTGGCCCGAGAACGACCCGGCCCTTGAGCAGTCGCTCAAGGCCGGCAGGATCATCGACGTACCTGCCAGTCCCACGCTGTCCGACGGCACGGCAGGCGGCGTCGAGCCAGGCGCCATCACCCTGCCCCTGTGCCAGGCCTTGCTCACCGATACTGTATTGGTCAGCGAAGCGCAAATACGCGCCGCCATGCGCGACATCGCCAGCAGCGAGCGGTGGATCATCGAAGGCGCGGCAGCTGTCGCAGTGGCCGCCATGAAAAAATGCGCGGACCGGTACCTAGGCAAACGCGTAGCTGTGGTGCTGTGTGGGCGGAACATCGCCCTGGATACCTTCCTCGAGGCCGTCAAATGAAGCTGATCACCAAGCCTCAGATCCTCGCGAGCCTCGACACCGAGCGGGCGCTCAGCGCCATCGAAGAGGGCTTTATCGCCTATTCCGCGGGCAACGTTCAGGTACCGCCTGTGCAGGCGTTTACCTTCGCCGAGAGCAACGGGGATTGCTGCATCAAGTCTGCCTACAAAGTGGGCAGCCCCACCTTTACCGTCAAGGTGTCCACCGGCTTCTATGACAACCCGTCCAACGGTTTGCCCAGCAACGACGGGCTGATGATGGTGTTCTCGGCCCACACCGGCCAGCCGCTGGCCCTGCTCCAGGACCAAGGCTGGCTCACGGCGATGCGCACGGCACTGGCGGGACGGATCGCGGCCCGGCTGCTCGCGCCCTCACAGGTCAAGGCCATCGGCATCCTGGGCACAGGCATGCAGGCCAGCATGCAATTGGAGCAGTTGCGCAGCGTCACCGACTGCCGCCAGGTGATCGTCTGGGGGCGTCACGCCGAAGGACTAGGCGCTTACGTGACGATGGCGCGGGATCTTGGTTTTACCGTGCGCAGTACACACGACGCCGCGGAACTGGCGGGCCTTGCCAACCTCATCGTCAGCGCCACACCTTCGCGCGAGCCGCTGTTGCAGGCCCACTGGATACAACCGGGCACTCACATCACTGCTGTCGGTGCGGACGGCCCTGGCAAGCAAGAGCTGGACCCTGGGCTGGTCACCAGGGCCGATCGCTTGGTCGTCGACTCGATCACCCAGTGCGCCCAATATGGCGAAGTGTCCCATGCGATCGGCAAAGGCCTGGTGACCGCAAGCCAACTGGTCGAACTTGGCGCGCTGCTGGCAAGCCGAGCCCGTGGCCGGGAGTCCGACGACCAGATCACGTTGGCTGACCTGACCGGCGTTGCCGTTCAGGATGCGCAGATCGCCGATTGTGTGCTGGCGGCCATCGCCGCCTGAAAGCGCCGGATTCAGAACTCGCGTTGTACTTGCGCAGGCCGGCGCCGCATCAGTACCTTTCCGTTGCGCACCGACACCAGCGCGTGGCCCTGGCTGCGCACCATCTCGTAGTCGTCCGGGGCCGAGAGCAGCAGCAGGTTCGCAGGGCGACCGGTCTCGATGCCATAGCGCTCACCCAGGTTCAAGGCGCGGGCACTGTTGTCGGTGATCAGGTCCAGGCAGCGCTGCAGGTCCTGATAGCCCAGCATGTGGCAAATGTGCAGGCCCGCCTCGAGCACGCGCAGGATATTGCCGTTGCCCAGGGGATACCACGGATCGACGATCGAGTCCTGGCCGAAGCACACGTTCATGCCAGCACGGTCGAGTTCGGCGACACGGGTGACCCCACGGCGCTTCGGATAGGTATCAAAGCGCCCTTGCAGATGAATGCTCTCGGTAGGGCATGACACGAAGTTGATGCCGGACAGCTTCAACAGCCGAAACAGCTTCGAGCAGTAGGCATTGTCGTACGAACCCATGGCCACCGTGTGGCTGGCGGTCACCCTCGCCCCCATCTGCCGGACCCGAGCGTGTTCGGCCAGTACTTCCAGGAACCGTGACTGCGGATCGTCCGTCTCGTCGCAGTGCACGTCCACCAGGCAGCCGGTGCGTTCTGCCAAATCCATCAGGAACTGGATCGACGCCACACCCTGTTCACGGGTGTTCTCGAAATGGGGAATACCGCCCACCACATCGGCGCCGATGGCCACCGCCTCGGTCATCAATGTGCGGCCATCGGGGTACGATTCGATACCCTCCTGGGGAAAGGCAACGATCTGCAGATCGACCAGATCACGCACTTCATCGCGCACCTCGACCATGGCCTTGAGTGCCACCAGTCCCGGCTCGGTTACATCCACATGGGTGCGCACATGCTGGATGCCATGATCGACCAGCATCTGGAGGGTGGTCTTGGCCCGGGTCTTGATGTCCTCATGGGTGGTGCTCTGCTTGCGCTGGGCCCAGCGCTCGATCCCCTCGAACAGCGTGCCGCTCATGTTCCACTCAGGCTGCCCGGCCGTCAGGGTCGCGTCGAGGTGGATGTGCGGCTCGACGAAAGGGGGGACCACCAGGTTCTGGGCGGCATCCAGATCGGCGCCGGCCACGGGCAGCACACCCTCGTTCTGCGCAGTGATCGCGCCAATGCGCTGACCGGCCAGTTCGATGCGGTACAGGCCAGGCTTGCCACGCAGCCGTGCGTTGATGATGTTCATGCTGTCCTTCCTCGTCCTGGATCGTCTTCGAGCGCTGCGGGCCAGTTGCGGCGGTCATCCGCGTGCCCCCTTTTCCACTACAGCTTGCCAGCCAACGGCACACGGGGATAGTGGCGATCCAGGCATGCGGCTGCCTAGTCACGCCATGTCCAGCCCCATCTGCCAGAAATCGGCCTCCAGCCCCGAGGCCTGGGCAAAGATCGCGACCAGTTCGGCAAACCGCTGATCCGTCATGCTGCGCGCCGCCAACGAATCCAGGTGCGTGCGTGCAGCTGCTGCAACGGCCTGGTAGCCGGCACCGGCGTATTCGCCGATCCACTCGCGGTAGGGATGCGGGTCCAGATTGCCGATGCGTGCGGCCAGGGACTGCCCGATCTCGGCGTAGCCGATCACGCAGGGCGCCAGCGCCACGTGCAACTCCAGCAAGTCGCCAGCGGCACCGCAGTCCAGTACATACCGGGTGTACGCCACGGTGGCCGGGTGCTCGGGGGCCGCCTCGATGTCAGCCTGGCTCAGCCCCCAGCGTGCGCATAGACGCACGTGCAGGTCGGTTTCGTCGAGGATCGCCGCCAGCCCCGCCTGTGCGGCACGGATATCGGTCGGTCGCCTGCTCTTGTACGCCGCCAACGCCCAGGCGCGGGCAAACTGAATGAGGAAGAGATAGTCCTGCACCAGGTAGGACCGAAACGCGGCTTCGCTCAACGTGCCATCGCCCATCTGCTGCACGAAGGCATGGTCGACGTAACCGCGCCACTGCGGTGCAGCGGCCTGCTTGAGCCGATCGAAGATGTCCATGTTCATTGCGCCTGCGGGTAGATGGCGTCGAAGAAGGCCAGCTCCAACGCGACGGTGCGCTGGTGAAAGTCCTGCGCCACCGCGGCATGCAGAGGGCCGACGCGGTCCAGTTCGGCGTGCAGGAACGCCACGAACGCCTGGAAATCCGGATTGTCGTGCAAGGTGATCCATTCAGCGTGGATGAAACGCGACGGCAGGGGTTTGGGCGCGCGCAGCGCCCAGTCCAGGTAAAGACCTTCGGCGACGCTCAGCACTGCCAGCGCGGCGGCGTACGAGCGGGTGGCAGCCGCTTCGCGCATGATGGCTTTGAACGCCGCCGTGGGCACCGTGTCCATCGGCTCATCACGCTGCGCCGGGCTGACACCCAGCGCCTGGAACGCCCGCAGGAAGTAAGTGTTCTCCTCGCTGCTGATCATGCCCGCGAATCGCCCCAGGCGCAGGCGCGCCTCGAAGGTGTCGGCCGTGGCGATGGCGGCGCCCAGCAACATCAGGAAGCTGTCCAGGAAGCGATGATCCTGGACCAGGTAGTCGACCATGATGGGGTCAGGCAGGCTGCCGTCACACAGTTGGGTCACGAAACGATGGCCGGTGGCGGCGGCCCATGTCGTCTCGCTCTGGCGGCGCAGGGTCTGGGTGAAACCTTCGGTCATGGCGCTGTCCTTGGTGAAGGTGACAGCGAGACCTGGGCAATGGTCATGAATCGGGTCTCGCCTTGAGACCGGCGGGAAGGCAGGCGCTATAGCACCCCATCCCTTCGCCGGCATTATCCGGATCAGGTTCGAAGGGTCACCGCGCTGCACCTGGCTCAGCGGTTTCTCAGCCCGTTATCGGGCTCCCCTTGGTAGCGGCAAGGTATACCCGACTTGACCCGCCGCTGTCATCTTTGGTTCAGCCATCACTACAGGCTATTTGCCACCAGTCATGGCGCTGTCATGTTGCTGCCGTAATGTCCGGGCCTCACACAAGGCCGGGAAACACTGCAATTGATACGACGTTCACTTTCCTCGGCGACCCTGCTCAGGCTGCTGATCCTGCTGCTGTGCGCTGCTACGCTGACCTTTCTGTGGGGGGTGCATGTTGCTCAGAAAGCCACCGCTCGCCAGGATGCTCTGACCAACCGTGGCAACGAACATCAGCGGCTGGCCAACGTGCTCGCCGAAAACGTCAGCCAATGGCTCGACCGTGCGCACGCCGCTGCCGAAGGTAAAGCGTGTGCGACTTCCTCCAAGGTCCTCATGCCCGTGCCTGAGCAGCCCGAGGCATGCGACACGTTGGTTGCAGTGCAGCTTGCCGCCCACCCCTTGGCGCAATTGCTGCAACAGGTGGATCTGGGCGATTCTACCCGCGTGAGTGTGTTGCAGGCCGACGGCACGGAACGCCTGCGCCTCGGTAATCGCGGCTTGTTGCCGATCACAGCTGCCTTGCAGCCGGCACTGCCAACCGATGGCACCCCTGCGGGCGTGCTGACCCAGTACTTGGAAGGTGATCCTTACCAGAGCGTCTTCAGGCATCGGCCCGAGCACGGTTTTACCCTTGTCATCAGCCAGCGCGAGAACGAGATCACCGGGCCCATCGACGCGGCCTGTGCCCGGCAGTTCTGGCTGACACTGGGCATGACACTGATGATCCTGGCCAGCCTGGCCTGGACCCTGCGCCTGCTGCGCAAGCGCCAGGAAGCCTTCACGGCGCTGGAGCACGCCCAGCAGATCAACCAGCAACTGATCGGGCGCCTGGAAGATGCACACCGGCGCAGCAGCCATGCCGCCGCCACCGATCATCTCAGCGGCCTGCACAACCGCCGTCAATTCGTCGAAGTGGCAGGTGCCGCGCTCGTCCATCAGCGTGGCAGGCGGCAACTGGTGGCCATCCTCTTCATCGACATGGACCGTTTCAAGTCCATCAATGATTCGCTGGGCCATAAAGTCGGTGACCTGTTGCTGCAGGCTGTGGCCGGCCGTATCCAGCGCTTGCTCGAACCGGGCGATGAAGCCTCGCGCTTTGGCGGCGATGAGTTCGTCGTACTGCTCGCAGGCGAGCGCAGCGAGGAGCAGATCGATGCCTGGGTACGCGAACTGGCCCGCAGGCTTTCTGCCACGTATGCCCTGGAAGGACAAGAGGTCAACACCAGTCCCAGTATCGGGGTCAGCATCTGCCCGCGCGATGGCCAGGACATCGACAGCCTGGTGCGCAGCGCCGATGCGGCCATGTATTCGGCCAAGCAGGCCGGCCGCGCGCAGTACCGCTATTTCGACCCCTCCCTGAACGTGGCCGATATCCAGGCATTTTCCCTGGAGCAGGCGTTTGGCGCTGCACTGGCGGGCAGGCAATTCGTCTTGCACTACCAGCCGCAGATCGGCCTCGATGACCACAAGGTCGCAGGCTTTGAAGCGCTTGTACGTTGGCAGCATCCCGAGTTCGGCCTGCTCTACCCCGACCGTTTCATCGCCCTGGCCGAACGCAGCGGCTTCATTGTCGAGTTGGGCTGGGAAGTCCTTCGCCTGGCCTGCGAGGCCTTGTCGGCCTGGCACAGGGAAAGCCGCCAGGTGCGCCTTGCCGTCAACGTGTCTGCCTTGCAGTTGCGTCAGCCTGACTTCACTGTGCGCCTGCTCGACCAACTGAGCGAGCACGGCATTGTCCCCGAGCATCTGGAGCTTGAGATCACCGAAACCACCATCCTCGACCCTGAGGGCCCGGCGATCGCGCATCTACACCGGCTGCGCCAGGCAGGCATCGGGATCAGCCTGGACGACTTTGGCCGAGGCTACGCAGGCTTCGCCCATCTGCATGCACTGCCTCTGAGCAAACTGAAGATTGATCGATCCTTGATCGCCTCGCTGTCCAACAGTCCGGACGACAGCCCCATCGTGGCCTCCACCATCATCCTGGCCAAACGCCTGGGCCTGGTGGTGGTGGCCGAAGGCGTGGAAACCCGCGAGCAGGTCGTGTGCCTGCGCCTGGCGGGGTGCGACGTTGCTCAGGGCTATCATTTCAGCCGGCCCCTGTCCGCCGCGCAGCTGCGTGACTACGTGCCGTTCAAGCATCAGGCGCAGCCCCTGGCCGCGTTGCACTGACGCGAAGAAGAGCGTGCAAACCCTGGCAAACCCTTGGTACCGACAGGCCTCAAGGTTTAAGGTGGCACCACTGCATCCATCCGCCGACGCCCGCACCATGACCGATATCGAGCGCTACCTGCGCGCCGCCACGCGTGACAACACCCGCCGCAGCTACCAGGCGGCGGTGGATCATTTCGAGACGCAATGGGGCGGTTTTCTGCCGGCCACTGCCGAAAGCATCGCCCGGTACCTGGCCGACCACGCCCAGCAGCATGCGGTCAGTACCCTGCGCCAGCGCTTGGCGGCCCTCAGCCAGTGGCACATCAGCCAAGGCTTCCCCGACCCCACCAAAGCACCGGTGGTGCGCCAGGTCCTGCGCGGCATCCGCACGCTGCACCCCACCCCGCCCAAGCAGGCAGCGCCATTGCTGCTGCAACATGTGCAAACGGCCGTGACCTGCTTCGAGGAAGAAGCCCGCCAAGCCCAGGCGAACCACGACATGGCCGGGCTGCGCCGCGCCCGGCGCGACACGGCGCTGCTGCTGTTGGGGTTCTGGCGTGGCTTTCGCGGCGATGAACTGGCGCGCTTGCGGGTCGAGCACATACAGGCCGAAGCGGGCGTGGGCATCACGCTGTTTGTGCCGCGCAGCAAAGGCGACCGCGAGGCACTTGGCGTGCAGCACCGCACCCCGGCCCTGAAGGCCCTCTGCCCGGTAACGGCCTACCTGCAATGGCTGCAAGTGGCCGGCATCGCCCACGGCCCGGTGTTCCGCAAGCTCGACCGCTGGGGCAATCTCGGTGACCAGCCGCTCAACAGCAACAGCCTGGTGGGCCTGCTGCGGCGCATGTTGACCCGCGCCCAGGTGCCAGCTGCGCTGTATACCGGTCACTCACTGCGTCGCGGCTTCGCCACCTGGGCCAGCGCCAATGGCTGGGAGCTCAAGTCGCTCATGAGCTACGTAGGCTGGAAGGACGCCAAGTCGGCGCTGCGCTACATCGATTCGACGCAGCGTTTCGGCGACCTGGCCCTGTTGCCCAGCACACCCCTGCCGGTGCTGGCACCCTGAGCTGCGCGCTTCATCTGCTCAGACGCGCTTGACCCAAGCCCAGAGCCGACCGATGTCACAGGCGCGGGCTTGCAGCAGGCGGGAGGTGTCGCGGCAGGCCTGTTCCAACGTCATGGGGCCGTCCACCAGCGCAAAGGCGGCATCTACCCCATGGGCGTACAGCTGCTGATAGCCCTCGCCGAGCATGCCCGCCAGCACAACCACCGGCACGCCATGACGCTTGGCGACCCGGGCCACCCCCATCGGCGTCTTGCCGCGCAGGGTCTGGGCATCAAAACGGCCCTCCCCGGTCACCACCAGGTCCGCGTCCCTGACATGGGCTTGCAGGCCGGCCAGTTCGGCCACCACTTCCACGCCGGCCCGGAACTGGGCACCCATGAAGGCCCTGGCCGCAAAGCCCATGCCCCCGGCGGCGCCGCAGCCTGGGTAATCACGCACATCCTGGCCCAGCAAGCGGGCGCAGTGGTCGGCGAAGTGACCCAGCGCCTGGTCGAGGGCCTGAACCTGTTGCGGGTTGGCCCCCTTCTGTGGCCCGAAGATGGCCGATGCGCCCTGGGGGCCGCACAGCGGGTTGTCCACATCAGCCGCCACTTCGAAATTTACGTGCGCCAGGCGCGGGTCCAGCCCGCTGGCATCGATCCGTGCCAGGCCGGCCAGGGCAAGGCCACCCTCGGCCAGTGGCTGATTGTCTGCATCCAGCAGACGCAGGCCCAGGGCGCGCAGCATGCCACTGCCCGCATCATTGGTGGCACTGCCGCCGATCGCCAGCACCACGCGCTGCGCGCCGGCGTCGAGCGCCGCGGCGACCAGCTCACCGGTGCCCCAGGTGCAACTGCGGCAGGCGTCGCGCTGCCCGGTGGGCACCTGTTGCAGGCCGCTGGCCTGCGCCATTTCGATGATTGCGGTGCGGCTCTGGGGCAGCCAGCCCCAGCCCGCCGACACAGGTGTGCCCAAGGGGCCGCACACGGTAAGCCGGCGCAGCTCGCCGTCGCTGGCGGCAAGAATGGCCTGCATCGTGCCTTCGCCACCATCGGCCATGGGGCACTCGACCAACTGGGCGTCGGGCAGTGCTTCGGCCAGGCCAGCAGCGATGGCGCGCGCCACGTCTGCCGCCTCGAGGCTGTCCTTGAACGAGTCAGGCGCGATGACGATCTTCATGATGATTCTCCTGTCCGGGTAGCGGCATGCTGACAGCTGGCCCGCGAAGCGGCGTCGGTCAAATGCACAAACCGCCCGACGGATTGTTTGGGCAGATGCCAGCGCCAGGCGACAGTGCCCAGCCGGCTACGGCTATCGGATGGGCAGCAACTGCAGCCCCAGGTACAAACTGAGCATGCCCTCCAGGCGCATCGGATCCACCTCGCCCAGCTCGGCGATGCGTTCAAGCCTGTAACGTAGGCTATTGCGGTGAATACCCAGCGCCTCGGCACACGCCTGGCTCTGACCATCATGGGCACACCAGGCGCGCAGCGTAGCCAGCAATTGCCCACTGCTGTCGCGGGCCTGAATGCGCAGCAACGGCTCGAGCAGTTCGTCCAGCGCCTCATCGTTGCGATGGCGCCAGAGCAAGGCTGGCAGGCGATAGCGCTGCAAGCTCAGCAGCCGTTCCTGGGGCACCACCTCACGCCCATAGGCCAGCAGGTCGCGCACACGCCGGTAGCCGCGGCGCAACTGCTCAAGACCCTGCGCGGCGGTACCCATGGCCGAGCGCTCCACTGCCCAACCGTGCCGCTCGATGCGCTCGACCAGCCGTGATGCCTCCAGCGCCACGCCTGCCGGGCGACACCACAGCAGCGAGTGGCGCGCTGGGCTCACGCACCAACTGTCGGGGTAGCGGCTCATCAGCCAGCTTGCCAGCGCTTCGGCATCGGGCCCGCTGGCCAGCTCGAACAGGCAGGGAATGCGTGGTAGCTGCGGTTTCAGGCCCAGTTGGCGTGCCTCGTCCAGCAGCCGTGAGGCGTCGCCGGTCCCGCCCAGCAGCAAGGCCAGCAAATCGTCGCAGCGCTGCTTGCGCCACTGCTGGTCGGCCTGCAGGTGACGCTGGGCCAGCAGCATTTCGGCGGTCATGCGCACCAGCTCGGCATACACCCGAACCTGCTGCGGATCACCCGTCAGCCCCAAGACGCCCATCAGGCGGTCGTCGAGCATCAGCGGCAGGTTCACCCCCGGCTGCACCCCCTTCAGGCAGCGTGCCGCCTCCTGGTCGAGCTCCACGATACGGCCATTGGCGAGCACCAGCTGGGCGCCTTCGTGCCGTGTGTTGATACGCTCCGGCTCGCCGCTGCCCAGGATCAGGCCCTGGCTGTCCATGACGTTGACGTTGCAGGGCAGAATGGCCATGGCGCGGTCTACGATATCCTGTGCCAGGTCGTGGTCGAGTTCGAACATTCAACGGTCCTTGGGGGCGTGCGGTTGGGCTCGGGCACAGCAGCAAGGCCCATGGCCTGTGCAAAAGCACAAAGACAGCCACGCCGCCGTCCCCGAGACTCGTTCAGGCGAGCGCCGGAACAGGCGACGCGGTGACAACCATAACAACAGAGAACCCGATCATGGCACACAGCCCCGCCCCTGACCAAGGCACGGACACCACCCGCAATGCGCTGTACCGGCGCATCACCTTGCGGTTGATTCCGTTCATTTTCATCTGCTACCTGTTCAACTACCTCGACCGCGTCAACGTCGGCTTCGCCAAGCTGCAGATGCTCGACGCGCTCAAGTTCAGCGAAACCGTCTACGGCCTCGGTGCCGGCATCTTCTTCATCGGCTACGTCCTGTGCGGCCTTCCGAGCAACCTGGCGCTCAACCGCTTCGGCCCACGGCGCTGGATCGCCTTGATGATGATTGCCTGGGGCAGCTTGTCCACCTGTCTGCTGTTCGTGACGACCCCCACCGAGTTCTATGCCCTGCGCCTGCTCACAGGTGCCGCCGAGGCAGGCTTCTTCCCAGGCGTGGTGCTGTACCTCTCGCGCTGGTTCCCCGGTGCGCGCCGTGGCCGCATCATGGCCTTGTTCATGTCCGCGATCCCGGTCTCGGGCCTGTTGGGCAGCCCGTTCTCCGGCTGGATCCTCGAGCACTTTGCAGCCGGGCAACATGGCCTTGCCGGCTGGCAATGGATGTTCCTGATTCAAGGGCTGCCGACCGTTGCGCTCGGCGTGCTGGCGGTGTTCCTGCTCAGCGATGGCTACCAGAAAGCGGCCTGGCTGAGCGATGATGAACGCCGGCTGATCGCCGCCGACCTGCAGGCCGATGCCGACAGCAAGCCGCCCACCACGGGCGACAGCGTTCTGGCCGTGCTGGCCAACCCGCTGATCTGGACCTTCGGCTTCATCTACTTCTGCATCCAGAGCGGTGTGTACGCCATCAACTTCTGGCTGCCTTCGATCATCAAGAACATGGGCTTCGACAACCCCCTGCTCATTGGCTGGTTGAGCGCCATTCCCTACTTGCTGGCCGGGGTTTTCATGATCCTGTGCGGGCGCTCGGCGGACCTTCGCAACGAGCGCCGCTGGCACTTGGTAGTGCCAATGCTGATGGGCGCTGTGGGCCTGCTGATGGCGGTGAATTTCGCGGCTACTCCGGCGATCGCCATCCTTGGCCTGTCCATCGCCACCATGGGCGCCCTCACCGGCCTGCCGATGTTCTGGCCGATGCCCACGGCCTTGCTCAGCGCGGGTGCGGCCGTGGCGGGCCTGGCCCTGATCAACTCGGTCGGCCAAATGGCGGGCTTTCTCAGCCCTTATCTGGTCGGGTTCATCAAGGACCAGACCGGCTCGACCGACGCTGCCCTCTACGCCCTGGCGGCGCTGATCGTGGTGGGTAGCCTGGTGGCCCTGCGCGCCACCCGTACCCTTACGCCCGCACCTGCCACAGCCGACTGACGGTCGCGCCAACGGCGCTTGCTCGTACGGGTCATTCGGTCCCGTGCGAGCAAGGTTGACCATCCCTTGTGCCCCGTACTGCGCTCCAGTCGTCAGCTCGACGCAGCCCGACCGGGCAAATCGGCGTCGAACCCTTCCAGAGGCCCCCCTTTGGAGAATTCACCATGACCGAACACGCCGTGGCCCGCCTGGCCGACCTCGATGAACACACCCCCCTGCGCGTGGAAGCCGGTAGCGAAGAGCTGATCATCGTCCGTCAGGGCGATCAGGTGCGTGCTTTTCAGGGCAACTGTCCTCATGCAGGCGCGCCGCTGGATGAGGGCCGCGTCTGCGGCGGCTTGCTGATTTGCCCATGGCACAAGGCCGCGTTCGCCGTGGACGAGGGGGCCGTGTGCGAGCCCCCTGCCCTGACCGACCTGCGCCGCTACAAGGCCTGGGTCAAGGATGACCAGGTGTGGGTGGACGACCGCCCTTTGCCCAAGGCGCGCCCGCCCCGGCACAGCGATGCGCGGTGTTTCGTGGTGCTGGGAGCCGGTGCGGCA
The DNA here is from genome assembly GCF_002812565.2 of Pseudomonas sp. SGAir0191. Lineage (NCBI taxonomy): Bacteria > Pseudomonadati > Pseudomonadota > Gammaproteobacteria > Pseudomonadales > Pseudomonadaceae > Pseudomonas > Pseudomonas sp. SGAir0191. The sequence continues at coordinate 2,324,149 of NZ_CP025035.2, read as the reverse complement.
GGCAGTGCCGCCGTGGCCACGTTGCTCCGCCAGGGTTTCAATGGTCGCCTGGTGTGGATCGACCAGGAGCGCCAGCCGGCCTACGACCGCACGGCCCTGAGCAAATTCGTGCTCGCAGGCCAGATGGCCCCGGATGAGGTGCCGATGCTGCTGGAGCCTGATGACCTGCGGATGGGGCAACTGGAGCGTCGGCACGCCAAGGTCCGCTCGCTCAATGCCCAGAAACGCCAGCTTCTGCTGGCCGACGGCCAACGCATTGACTATGACGCCTGTCTGCTCGCCACGGGCGCCAAGGCCCAGCGCCCGGATATCCCGGGGCGTGACCTGCCTGGCGTCTTCACGCTGCGCGCGCGCGCGGACGCGGCGCAACTGCTCGATGCCGTGGAACCGGGTAAACCGGTTGTGATCGTGGGCGACAGTTTCATCGGCCTGGAAGCGGCCTCGGCGTTGAGCGAATACGGTGCCCAGGTCCATGTAATCGGACGGCACGATGTCCCGCTGGTCAAGCAGCTGGGCGAGCGCATCGGCCGGGCGATTCGGGCCTTGCACGAGCGCAAGGGCGTCACTTTCCATGGCCCGGCCGAGGTGAAGGCGATCGAAGGCGTAGATCAGGTCGAAGCGGTCGTGCTTGGCAGCGGCGAGCGCGTGGACTGCCAGGTGGTGCTGCTGGGAACGGGGGTAGCCCCGGCCACGGCTTTTCTCAATGGGGTGTCGCTGGCCGACGACCATGGCGTGCCGGTCAACGGTGAAATGCAGGTGGCCGAAGGCCTGTGGGCGGCGGGTGACATGGCCAGCTTCCCACTCGCCGGCCAATCGGTGCGCATCGAACACTGGCGGCTGGCACAGCAACACGGCGTCATCGCCGCGGCAAACATGCTGGGCCAGCAGCGCCGCTACGCCGACGTGCCGTTTTTCTGGACCTATCACCATGGGCAGCGGTTCGAAGTGCTCGGCCACGCTCGGCAGTGGGACGCCATCACCTTCGTCGGCGCCCCGGAAAGCGGGGATTTCATTGCGCTGCAGTGCCTGGCGGATCAGGTACAGGCCGTGGTTGCCAAGGGTTATGCCTCAGCCATGATGCAGCTGTCGCAACGCATGAAGCGGCCGCTCACCACCGCCGAGGCACTCGAACTGATCCACTGAGCGCCCTGGCCGCGCGTCTGGGCTGGCAGCGCGCCATCAGCTAGGGTTATCTTCACCCCTGATAACAATAACTGTGGAGCGCCCATGCCCGCTCATAACCCTGCCTCGGAACTGGCGGCCTTCGTCGACAGTCATTTCGGCCACCGCGGCCTGGTCCCGGAAGCGGTGATCGCCGAATCCTGGTACCGCAGTGTCACCCAGCACCGCCTGGACCCGAGTGTCCACCCGACGGACAACATGCTCAGTGCCGCCGAAATCCGCCAGTTGCAAGCCCAGCACCAGGCTTACCTGACCCTCGCCAGCCAGGGCGTGAGTGGCTTGGCCCGGCGGGTGGCGGATGCAGGTTTTGCCGTTTTGCTCAGCGATGCGGCGGGGGTCACGCTTGATGCCCGCCTGCCTGCCGACGCCGGGCACTTCACCGGGTCCGGGCTGGTGGTGGGGGCGCGCTGGGACGAGTCCATCGCCGGCACCAACGGCATCGGCACCGCGCTGGCCTCACAACAGGCGCTGACCATTCACCGTCAGGAACATTTCCTGGCCAGCAATGCCCGGCTCAGTTGCTCGGTCTCGCCGATTTTCGACAGCCATAACCACCTGCTGGGTTGCCTGAACGCGACCTGCTTGTACAACGATGGGCCCAAGCAGGCCCAGCACCTGACCTTGCAATTGGTGACGCTGTACGCGCGGCTGATCGAAAACGCGCACTTTCGCCAGCGTTACCGCGACTGCCTGACCCTCGCGGTCAAGCCCTGCGACGGCGATGCGGACCTGGCAGCCGAGCAACTGCTGGCCCTCGACGAGGGTGGCCGTATCGTCGGGGCCAACCGGGCCGCGTTCAACAGCAACCCCCATGCCCTGCTCGGCCTGCGTATCGAGCAGGTGTTGAGTGCCGACATCGACCAGTTGCTGGCCCTGACCCAGGGCGGTGCCCGGGGCACGCAGCTGTACGATGCGTGCCAGGTCACGGGCCTTGAGGTTGGCCTGCGCGTGCCGCGCGCTTATCGCCCTTGTGCCCCGGCTGCACTGGCGGCCTCTGCCAACGCGCATCCGACACTCGACCAGCTGGCCGGCGGCGACCCGCAGCTGCAGCACGCCGTCGCGCGCCTGCGCAAGGTGCTGGACAAGGACATCGCGCTGCTGCTCAGCGGTGAAACCGGCACTGGCAAGGAAGCGTTCGCTCGCGCCCTGCACCAGGCAAGCGCCCGAAGCGCCCGGCCTTTCGTGGCGCTCAATTGCGCTGCCATTCCCGAAGCACTGATCGAAAGCGAGTTGTTCGGCTACCGGCCCGGCAGCTTCACCGGGGCGGACCGCAAGGGCATGAAAGGCAAGCTGGAACAGGCCAACGGCGGCACGCTGTTTCTCGATGAAATAGGCGACATGCCGGCCGATCTGCAAACCCGTCTGCTAAGGGTGCTGGCGGAACGGGAGCTGGTGGCGCTGGGGGCGGCCACCCCAGTGAGGCTGGATATTCAGGTGATATCGGCGACGCACCAGGACCTGACTGCCAGAATCGCCAGCCACCAGTTCCGCGAGGACCTCTACTACCGGCTCTGTGGCATGCGCATCACGCTGCCGGCGCTGCGCGAGCGCAGTGACCGGGCGCACGTGATCGAGGGTCTGCTGGCACGTCTGGCACCAGGGCTGAACCTGTCAGCACCTGCACACGCCGCCCTGCTGGCCTACTCCTGGCCGGGTAACATTCGCCAACTGCTCAATGCCCTGCGCCAGGGCGCGGCCCTGGCAGAAGGCGGGTGCATCGAACTGGCCGACCTGCCCGCCGAGTTGCAGCTTGGGCAGGTCGAACCGAGCAGGACAATCTGCGCAACGCCGCAGCTTGGGCAGCAGGTCGAGGAGGCTGAAGCCGACCATCTGCTAACGCTGTTGCGCCGTACCCAGTGGAACATGAGCGCCGCCGCCCAGGCCGCTGGCATCTCGCGCTCCACGTTGTACCGCAAGATCAGGCGCCACGGCATCGTGCAACCCAATCGCCAGGGCCACTGAGCCCAGTGCCCTGCCGTGACGGCGGGGCACTGGCAACTGCCGAGCTTCAACCCTGGATGTAGACCACCTGCGTGCGCGTGTACTCATAGAGCCCATGCTTACCGTCCGCCCCACCAATGCCCGACTTGCGGGCCCCGGCGTGGAAGCCTTGCATGGCCTCGAAGTTTTCGCGGTTGATGTAGGTCTCGCCAAAGTCGATTTCCCGGCATGCCTTGAGCGCGGCGTTCAGATCGCGGGTATAGAGCGACGAGGTCAGCCCGTACTCGCTGTCGTTGGCCAGGGCAATGGCTTCGTCCAGGTCCTCCACCACCTGGATCGGTAATACCGGCCCGAAGATTTCCTTGCGCATGATCTCCATGTCGCCCGCGCAGCCTGCCAGCACGGTGGGCTGATAATGAAAACCGCTGCCAAGGTCGGCCACCTGCCCGCCCGTGACCACCTGCGCGCCCTGGGCCTGGGCGGTGCGCACCATCTGCGCCACCTTGTCCAGGCCGGCCTGGTTGATCAGCGGCCCCATGTGCAGGTCCTCCTGCGTCGATGGGTCCCCATAGCGCGTGGCGGCCATCGCCTGGGCCACCTGATCGATGAACCGATCGGCCACCTGGCGCGCCACGTACACGCGCTCTGCGCAGTTGCACACCTGTCCGGTGTTGATCACCCGCGAGGCGACGATCGCGTTCACTGCCAGGTCCAGGTCGGCATCGGCCAACACGATGGCAGGCGCCTTGCCGCCCAGCTCCAAGTTCAGCTTGGTGATGTTCGGCGCCGCCGCTGCCATGATCCGTGCACCGGTCGCCACGCTGCCGGTGAAACTCACCATATCCACGCCGGGGTGACTGGACAGGCCGTGGCCCACGGCGGCGCCTGTGCCGCCGACCACGTTGAACACCCCGGGTGGCAGGCCGGTTTCGGCCACCAGCCGGGCGAACGCGTAGCAGTTGATCGGGGTTTCCTCACTGGGCTTGACCACGATGGTGTTGCCGGTGATGAGCGCCGGCGCCATCTTGCGGGCGATCAGGAAGAACGGGAAGTTCCACGGCAGAATGCCTGCCACCACGCCCACCGGTTTGCGCATGAGAAACACATGCTCGGCCTGACGGTCGCTGGTCAACACCTCACCTTCCAGGCGCCGCGCCCACTCGGCCATGTAGTCCAGATAATCGGCCGTGAAGCCGACTTCCACCTGGGCCAGAGCCGGGACCTTGCCGCCTTCCAGGGTAATGGTCCGGGCCAGCTGGTCGGCATTGGCCCGTATCCGGCTCGCGATAGCACGCAGGTAGCCCGCGCGTTCCTGCGCAGGCCGGGCTGCCCAGGCCTTCTGAGCCCGGCGTGCCGCGCTCACGGCCTGGTCGACCTGCGCCTGCGAAGACTCAGGCACGCGACCGAGCAACTGGCCGTTGGCCGGGTTATGGACCTCAAGCAAGGCTTCACCGGGTTCGAACCGGTTGTCGATGAAGTTCTGGTAGACCGAATCGTTCATGGGCATTTCACTCCTGTGGTGCATTGTCAGCCAGCGATGAAGGGCTTGCCGGACGGGCGCTGAACCGCTTCCAGACCTCGCCTTCCTCCTGCAAGTCGTGGGCACGCTTGATCAGGTACTGATGGACCTGCTCGACCTGCTCGGGGTTGAGGTTGTCGGCGAACGAGGGCATGCCATCGGGCACCCTGCCGCCGTAGAGAATTCCGAGGAACATCTGGTGCTTGTCGGCGCTGAGCTTGCGCAGGTCCGGCAGTACCCCGCCGCTGACCGCATGAATGCCGTGGCACTGGGAGCAGTTGCCGTCGTACAGCGCAGCGCCTGCGGCGACCGTCTCGGCGTTGGCCGTCAATGGCGGCGGCTTGGGCGCATCGGCAGGCGGGGCCGGCTCGCGCAGCTTGGCCGTGCCGCCCAGCTTGTAGGTCAGCACCTGTGCGTAGGGCTGCACGCCTGCACGCAACGAGAGTGCCCCAGCGAACGTGGAAAACGCGCCGCCCCAGCCCGCCATGAAGGTGACGTATTGTTCGCCGTCGACGGCATAGGTGATCGGTGCGGCCATCACGCCGCTGGCCGCAGGCGCTTCCCACAGCTTCTTGCCGGTTTCGGCGGCATAGGCAATGACCCGGCCGTCGGCGCTGCCTTCGAACACCAGGTTGCCGGCCGTACTCAAGGTGCCGCCATTGAAGATGGTGATGTACGGCACTTCCCAGGCAGGCGCCTGCTTGACCGGGTCCCAGGCGATCAGTTTGCCTGACCAGGTCTTGGCCATGTCCAGCAGCCCTTCGGCGCCTTCGGGCATCATGCCGGTACGCAGCCCCAGCTGATAGACGCTTTTGAACGGGTTGCGCTTGGGCGCTTCGGGCACGTGCTCGTAGTAGGCGGACATGATGTGGGCCGGGATGTACACCAGCCCCGTCTGCGGGTTGTACGACATCGGGTGCCAGTCGTGCGCCCCCCAGAACGCCGGGGTCACCAGCTTGCGCTTGCCGTCCTTCCAGTAGGCCGCCGCCTCGTCATCGACGATGGGCCGGCCGGTCTTCATGTCGATGCCCTTGGCCCAGTTCACCGGCACGATGTTCTTGGCCGACAGCAACTCGCCGGTTTCCCGGTCCAGCACGTAGAAGAAGCCATTCTTGGGCGCCTGCATCAGCACCTTGCGCGGCTTGCCGTCGATGGGCAGCTCGGCCAGGATCATGTGTTGGGTGGCCGTGAAGTCCCAGGCGTCGCCGGGCGTGGTCTGGTAGTGCCAGGCGTACTCGCCGGTATCGGCATTCACCGCCACGATCGAGGACAGGAACAGGTTGTCGCCCTTGGCCTGGCTGCGCCATTTGGGGTCCCACATCGCGCCGTTGCCCACGCCGATGTACAGCAGGTTCAACTGCGGGTCATAGGCGAAGGAATCCCAGGCTGTCCCGCCGCCGCCCCACTCGACGTAGGCATCCCCGTGCCAGGTCTTGCTGGCGATCTGCATGGCCTTGTCCTCAGGCGGCAGCTTCGGGTCGCCCGGTACGGTGTAGAACCGCCATGCCTGGCGGCCGGTTTCGGCGTCGTAGGCGGTCACATAGCCACGCACGCCGAATTCGGCGCCGCCATTGCCAATCACCACCTTGCCGTTGACCACCCGCGGCGCACCGGTGATGGTGTAGCTGCGCGTGGTATCGGCGCGGGTGTCGACCGACCACACCCGCTTGCCGGTCTTGGCGTCGATGGCCTCCAGGCGACCGTCGAGCACACCGACGTAGACCTTGCCCTGCCACACGGCCACGCCCCGGTTGACCGCATCGCAGCAGGCCTCGCCCGCACGGTTGCGGTCGGACTGCGGGTCGTACTTCCACAGCAGCTGGCCGTTGCGCGCATCCAGCGCGTACACCACCGAGAACGGCCCCGTGGTGTACATCACCCCATCGACCACGATGGGAGTCGCCTCCACACCGCGGTCCAGGTCGAGCTTGTAGCTCCACGCCAGCCCTAGCTGGCTGACGTTGCTCTGGTCGATAGTCTTGAGGGGGCTGAAGCGTTGCTCGTCGTACGTGCGGCCATGGCTCATCCAGTTGCCGGGCTCTTTGTCCGCATCAATGATGCGTTGCCCATCGACACCGGCGGCAAAGGCCAGGGGTGTCCAACTGAGGGCCAGGGCCAGGCAGCCGAGTGCAAGGCGTTGGGGGCCTGATCGATTCATGCGCTGTTCTCCGTTCTTGTTATGGCGACGCTGCGACGAGCGTCATTCCAGGCAAGAGCAACGGCTGTGCCAAACCGCCGGCTGACGGCCGGAGATACCGCGGTAGAGCCTTTGGCCGTCAGTGAGCAGGGGCCGGATACGGGCGAATGCTCGACACAGTTGCGTCAACCTTGGGTCAAAGGTGGAACAGGTGTGTCACAGCTGAACAATGCCCGCAGCTTTGATCAGCAAAAGGTGCAGCGGGTAGAACCCATAGCCCCAGCGACCCACTGCCGGCACGCGACGCCATCGGCTGTGCAACAGGCCGTTGCCGACCGGGATGGCCACGGCGGCAACCGTCAGTGTGACCCAGGTGAAGGGGGCGCTCAGGTGCGTCATCAACCAGCTGTTGGTCAAGTTGCCGGCAACCGCCGACAGGCACGGCACAAGCCACATTCGGCCCCCGTAGCGGTGGCCAAGCACGCAGGCGGCGGGTAGCAGCACCCCTGGCAGGCCGTACATCAGGTACGGGCTGGCAGCCCAACCTGCGCCCAGCGCGACCAGCCCCAGCAGCCGCGTTGCCAACTGGGTATGCTGCACGCCCCAGGCCAGCAGCAGGCCCAACAACAGCGTCGGCATGATGCTGAACGTGGTCGAGCCGCTGTCCAGCCAGCGGTAAGCGGGCTCGGACAGCACCGTGAACAGCAGCATCAGCCCCAGGTACCGCCCGTGGTGGCGATCGAGCAGCGTGTCAGGCCCGCGCCGCACCACGTTCATGGCCATGACCAGGCAAAAGAGCGGAAACGCCAGTCGGCCAACCACGAACAGGTCATGGGCCTGCGGCCAGAGAAAGCGCAGGTGGTCAGCGAGCATCGCCAGCATCGCGACCCACTTCACCAGGTCCAGCCCGCCTGAGCGCATGGGTGGCTACTCCACCTGGCCTTGCCCTGGCGTTGCAATGCGTGCGGTCCAGGCGGCCAAGGGCAGCGGGGGTTGCTGGAAGACGATGCGGCGCCAGATCAACCCCAGTGCCTGCCCGTCGAACAGATCGCGCGGGCCGCTGACGGTGTGCACGGCCGGCTGCTGCGTCTGCCAGCGGCCCTGCTCGCCCTGCCGGGCCATGTCGAAGCGGAACGTGTAGTTGCCTGGCGTACCCATGCGCAGGTCGGTCACCACCAGCCGGTCGCCGACCTGGTCGTAGCGCAGCCAGTCGTCGGTGAACCAGCGCAGCCGCTGGTGCAGCGGATCGTTTGCCAGCACCTGGGCCAATGACAGGTTGCGGTTCAGGCGCAGCATCTCTGGCGACTGGCGGTCCAACAGGCTACTGACCCCTTCGTAATAGACGCCGTCCGGCGCTTTGGCCAAGACCCGCCAGACCAGGCTGTTGAACGCCATGGGCACTGCCCGAACCTCGCTCACAGTCACGCCCTTGGCATCGAGCGCGGCCTGGAAACGGTGTTCCGCCAGGGTACGGCTGGCAAGGCCCAAGCCCAGGTACGCGGTGCTCAAAACCAGCGCCACGGCCATGAACCGTAGTGCGCGGGCATGGGTGCCACGCACGGCGGCGTAGGCCACCGCCACCAGCAACGGCACGGTATACACAGGATCGATGATGAACACGGCCGCCCAGCTTTGCGGGGTCACGTGCAAGGGCCAGAGCAGCTGGGTGCCGTACACGGTGAACGCGTCGAGCACAGGGTGGGTCACCAACACCAGCCAGAACGTCAGGAATAAGCGGGACAGCGTATAGCCTTTGTCCGGCCAGGCCCTGTTCACCAGCCATGCCAGAAGCGCTGCCAGCGCGGTCAGCACGAACACTGAGTGGGAAAAGCCACGGTGGTAGGTCATCTGCGAGACCGGGTCGGCATAGCGGATGATCACGTCCAGGTCCGGCAGTGTGGCCAGCGCACCGCCGTAGACCAGGGCCCGACGGCCCTGAATGCGCCCCAACAATGTGCCTTGCAACGCAGCGCCGAGAACGGCTTGGGTTATCGAGTCCAAAACAAAGCCTTCGTCAGGAGGGTGTCGGGCCACGCTACCTGCTTGCGGGGCGCTTGCGCAATCGGCGCAGGGTGCGCACGCTCGCGCTGGAAACAGCTTGCAAAGAAGCTGACCCGCCGGCGGGTAATATTTCTTACATATGACCTGCAGCATTTGATAGAACTACGCCACGCTTCTTGTACGCTCCCGCGCCTTGACCACTTTCGAGACCCCCAAACTCCGTATGTCTACCCGGTTGTTCTCCGCCCTACGCCGCCGTTGGTTCAGCTGGCTGTGCGCTGCCACCTTGGTGCTCGCCCTGCCCGCCGGGTGCTCGGTCCTGCAGCACAAGGAACGCGAGCTGGTGTTTCGCATCGAGCCCGGCCAGGCCAGCTGGTTCCATGGCCTTCCCGGCGGTGTTCAGGAGCTGGACCTGCGCCCGCGTACCTTCGCCGAGAACCAGAGCCTGCATGCCTGGTGGTGGCCCGCAAAACGCGCCGATGCCCCGGCCATTCTTTACCTGCACGGTGTGCGCTGGAACCTCACTGGCCAGCTGTTTCGCATCGAACAACTGCACGCCATGGGCTATTCGGTACTGGCAGTGGACTATCGAGGCTTTGGTCGTAGTCGAGGCGACTTGCCCTCGGAAGCCACCGTGTACGAGGACGCTCGCGTTGCTTGGGAGCGTTTCGCCCAACTGCAACCTGATGCGAGCAAACGCCTGATCTATGGGCACTCCCTGGGTGGCGCCGTAGCGGTCGACTTGGCGCGCACGCTCACCCGTGAGGCCAGAGACACCAGCACCAGCGCCCCGGCGCGAGGGCTGATCCTGGAGTCCACGTTCACCTCGTTGGGCGATGTGGCAGGGGTGGTCGCCAATACATCGCTGCCGGTGCGCTGGCTGCTGTCGCAGAAATTCGACTCGCTGGGCAAGATCGGCGACATCGACCTGCCGGTGCTGCTGGTCCATGGCCTGGACGACCGCTACGTGCCCTCGCGTTTCAGCCAGCAGCTGTTCGAGGCCGCGCGCGAGCCCAAGACGCTGTTGCTGGTGCCAGGTGCGACACACAACAACAGCATGAGCCTGGCCGGGCAGCGTTACCGCAAGGCCATCCAGGCCCTGCTCCAGGCGCAGCAGGTCACTGTACCGGCAGGAAATTCATCAGCAGCAGGCTTTGCGCATAATTGAGGCCGATACGGCGGTAGCGCTCGTCGAGCAGCTCGGCCAGCAGGTCGAGGCGGGCCACCACCTTGCCGAATTCCACGGCAAAACTCAGGTTGCTGCCCTCCTCCGAAATTTCATTGGAGAACAGCAACAACACACCGTTGGCGTCCTGCCGCTGGCTCAGCATCCAGGTGGCTTTTTCGATGTTGCGCGCGGCGTTGTTGATGAACAACGGGTCGAGGGTGTCGGTCATGTAGAACGCGGTGCGCCCACCGTGGGCGGTGATCAGCATACTGCCGATGGCGTAGATGAACGCACCCACTCGATCACCGCGAAACTCCGGGCTCAAGGCATAACTCAAGGCAGCCAGGTCGCGTCGATTGCCCAGTTGCGCCAGGGGCTGGCGCTGCTCGATGGCCAGGCGGATCTGGCGCTCGGCCGTGGCCGCGTCCAGGTAGCCTGAACGTTGCAACTGGTTGGGATTGCGCAGGTACAGCTTGTTCATCAGCAGGTAGAGGCTTTGCAGGTTGTCGCGCATCGACAAGGTGGCCAGGCGGTCCACACTGGTCTGGAACAGCTCGCTGGGTTTGCCTTCGCCCAGCTGGTTGACGATGTCGCGCCCCTGCTGCTGGGTGCAGGCGCACAGGCTGGCCAGGGAGCCTGCCAACAGCAGGCGAACTATCGTGGAGCAACTGCACACTACCATCGGCACCGCTTCGTTTTCGGCGGCCACCGCGGGGATCGCGGCGGCCTGGGCCTAGCATAGAGCCCCGAAAGCCAAAAAAGTGCGGCAAGCGCCAGTCCGTGCAGTGACCTGAATTACATCGCGCCGCGCAGCAGTTCCACGACCTGGGCATGCAAGGCCGGGTCACCACAGGCCACCACGCAACCGCCCTGCTGCGCGCTGCTGCCATCCCAGGCGGTGATCACCCCACCTGCGCCCTCGATGATGGGCATGAGCGCCTGCACGTCATAGGGCTGCAAGCTGGCTTCGACGATGACATCCACAAAGCCCGACGCCAGCATGCAATAGGCGTAGCAATCGCCACCGTAGCGCATCAGCCGCGCCTGGCTGGCCACGTGCTCGAACGCAGCCTTGCGCGCAGGCGTATCGAACATGTCAGGGGTGGTGCACATCAGCGTGGCCGCTGCCAGTTCCTTGCAGGCGCGGGTCTTGAGCGCTCGCGTGCCCGACCAGGCACCTTCGGGCGTGCCGATGAACCGTTCGCCGGTAAAGGGCTGGTTCATCACCCCCACGACTGGCCGGGTACCGTCGTTGAGCGCGATCAGCGTGCCCCACAACGGCAGGCCGGTGATGAAGGCACGGGTGCCGTCGATCGGGTCGAGCACCCAGGTCAACGGGCTGCTGCCCACGGCCACGCCCGCCTCTTCACCGAGAATGCCATGGTCTGGATAGCGCGCCTGGATCCGCTCGCGCATCGCGTCCTCGGCCGCCTTGTCGGCGACGGTGACCGGGTCGTACAAGCGACCGCCTTTGTCCTCGACCTCCAGGCTTGCACGAAAGTACGGCGTGATGGCCGCGCTCGCAGCATCGGCCAACTGCTCGGCAAACTCACGAAACTCGGCAATCTGTTCGGCGCTCAGGGGCATGGAAATGGGGCCTTGTGCTAGTCAGGGAGGCGGCATGATAGCAAACCCGCTGATCGGCATGGCGCCCACAAAACAATATCAATATGGCATCATCGAGCCTTGATTTAGCCAGGACTCGCTCGTTGTACTAGCATACCTGTCACGCACCGATGCCGGCCCAGGATGAGGGCTTGCACCACTGCCGGGTTTCTGCCCTGGCCTCAAGGACGATTCGATGAGCATCAATTCCATTTATCCGCAGATCGGCAAGATCATTGCCAGCACCGGCAGCCGCCAGTTCCCCCGCCTGTTGCATGACCTGATTCAGGCTCACCTGTGCATTGACGCCACGCAGATCCGCCAGCTGCCACGCTCGCCGAGCGAAACCACCGTGCTCGACGAAACCGTGTTCTCGTGCGATCAAGCCACTGCCACCGCCTCGGGCGACCCATCGCGCCTGCACCGTATCCGCACCAGCGACGCGCGGGTCGAGATCCGCGTACTGCGCGCCGACACCACCTACGGCTTCTCCGCCCTGGAGCGCAACAGGCTCGAGGCCATTACACCCCTGGTGCTGCCGATGCTGGAGAAACACCTGCGTGCCCTGCAACCCACCGCGCAGCGCAATAGCCACGAAAGCCTGGAGCAGCGGTTCATCCAGCGCCTGGCCCAGACAGGTCTCAAGCTTTCCGAACGCGAGCGCCAGGTCTGCCTGGGGCTACTGGCCGGTCAAACGGCCCCTGAGCAGGCCGAACGGCTTGGCCTGCGCGTGAACACCGTCGAAAGCTACCTGCGCCGGGCCGTGATCAAGCTGGGCATCGGCGGGCGGCATTCGCTGATGCGCTGGATGTACGCCTAGGCCAGGCTCCGGTCCAACGGCATTGCAGGCGGCTCAGTCCCGTGCCAGCGCTTCGATGGGGTCCAGTCGGGCCGCATTGCGCGCCGGCATGAAGCCGAACACCACCCCGATCAAGGTCGAGCAGGCGAACGCCATCACGATCGAGGCCGGGGAAAACACCATTTCCCATTGCTTGACGAACAGTTCGAACAGGTAGCCCACCGCGTAGGACAGGCCCACGCCCACTAACCCGCCCAACAGGCAGACCATGACCGCTTCGACCAGGAACTGCTGGCGGATGTCGACCTGACGGGCCCCGACGGCCATGCGTATGCCGATTTCCCGGGTACGTTCGGTCACCGATACCAGCATGATGTTCATCACCCCGATGCCGCCCACCACCAGCGAGATCACCGCGATCAGCGACAGCAGCAAGGTCAGCGAGCGGCTGGTCTTCTGCACGGTCTGCATGATGCTGTCCAGGTTGTTGGTGAAGAAGTCCTTGCTGCCGTGGCGCTGCAGCAGTACCCGGCTCACCTCCTCCTCGACCCGCGTGCTGGGCACCCCATCCTTGATCCGCACGCTGATGCTGTCCAGGTGACGTTGTCCCAGCACCCGCCCGGCGGCAGTCTGGTACGGCACCCAGATGTTCAGCTGGTTGCTGGCCACGAACAGGTTCTTGTTGCGGGCCGTGACGCCGATCACGGTACAGGGCAGGTTACCGACCAGGATCACTTGCCCAAGGGGGTCGATGGCCGGGCCGAACAGGCGTTCGCGGGTGTTATGGTCGATGACCACCACCTGGGCCTGGCGCCGCGCATCTTCGGCACTGAACACGATGCCCGCTGCCAGTGGGATGTTGCGCACCTGGAAGTAGTGCTCGCTGACGCCATTGAGCTGCACATCCACGTCCAGGTTGCGGTAGCGCACCAGCGTGCCCTGGCCGATCACAGGCGTTGCGCTGTCGACGTAATACAAGGCGTTGAGCGCTGCCACATCCGCCGGCACCAAGGTTTCGATGTTCCTGGCCCGGCTGTCGCCGAAGTTGCTCCCCGAATACACATCGATGGTGTTGCTGCCGATGGCCTGGATGTCCTTGAGTACATACCCCTTGGCCCCCTCGCCGATAGCTGAAATAGACACCACCGAGGTGATGCCGATGATGATCCCCAGCATGGTCAGCAAGGTGCGCATGCGGTGTGACACCAAGGCCAGCCAGGCCATCTTGAACGCCTCGCGGAACATGCCCAGGCTTGCCAACAGGCGATGCCCACCTGGCCGAGCCGGCGTTGGGGCAACGGCCCGTGCAGGCACCGTTTCAGGGGCTTTGCGCCGGTCGCTGACGATCTCACCGTCGCTGACTTCGATGATGCGGCCGGCATGTGCGGCCACCTGCGGGTCATGGGTGACCAGGATCACGGTGTGGCCCGCGGCGTGCAGCTCCAGCAGGATCTTCATGACTTCCTTGCCGCTGGCGCTGTCCAGCGCGCCTGTGGGTTCGTCTGCCAGGATCACCTGGCCGCCATTCATCAGGGCCCGGCATATGCTCACCCGCTGCTGCTGGCCTCCGGACAGCTGGCTGGGACGGTGGCGCAAGTGCTCGCCCAGCCCCAGCCGGCTCAGCAGCGTCTGCGCCCGCTCATGGCGGCGTTGCAGGTCCATGCCGGCGTACACGGCAGGGATCTCGACGTTGTGCAGGGCGTCCAGGTGCGGCAGCAAGTGGTAGCGCTGGAAGATGAACCCGAAGTGATCGCGGCGCAGAGCGGCTAAAGCATCGGCATCAAGGTCCCGAGTTTGCTGACCATCGACCCGGTAACTGCCAGCGCTGGCATTGTCCAGGCAGCCGAGGATGTTCATCAGCGTGGACTTGCCCGAGCCCGAGGCGCCGATGATGGCCACCAGCTCACCACGGTGGATTTGCAGGTCGATACCCTTGAGGGCGAGAAAAGCCCGCTCGCCGGCCTGGAAACTACGGGTAACGCCCTTCAGGCAAAGCAAGGGCTCCCCCTGCCCTGTTGCCTGGCTCAGGGGGGCGGTCGGTTGCACATTCATGTTCATGTTCAGGCTCCCGAATCGCCGGTAATCGGCTCGCCAATCACCACACGGTCACCTTCGTTCAGACCCTGCTCGATCTGTACCCGAACGTTGTTGTTGATCCCCACCACCACTTTGCGCTGCTCGGCAAAGCCCTTGTCATCGAGCACCCGCACGGCGAAGCTGCCGTCGGCCTCGCGCCCACCCAGTGCTGCCACTGGCACGGTCAGCACCTGCTGCGCGGTGTCGAGTACGATGTGCACTTGCGCCGTCATGGCGATGCGCAGGCGGTGATCAGGGTTGGGCACTTCGAACAAGGCGTTGTAGAACACAGCGCCCGTTGGCTTGCCGGCCCCGCCCTCTGCCTTGTCGCTTTGGGCATAGTGCTGAGGGGCAGGCTCGGTGCCGCGCAGCTTGGCGTAATAGCGTTTGTCTTCCCCCAGGATGGTGAAATACACCTCCTGGCCCGGCGTGATGTGAATCACATCCGCTTCCGAGACTTGTGCCTTGACGGTCATGGTGTCCAGGTTGGCCAGCTTGAGCAGCACCGGTGCCAGCTGGTTGGCGATCACCGTCTGCCCTTCCTGGGTGACGATGCCCACCACGTGGCCTGTGATCGGTGCGCTGATGCGGGTATAGCCCAGGTTGACCCGGGCCGTGTCGATTTCCACCTGGGCGCTGCGGATCTGCGCATCGAGCGAGCCCACGGCGGCCTGCTGGACCTGATAGTCGGCCTCGGCCTTTTCATATTCCTGGCGCGACACCGAGGCATCGACCTGCAGCGCCCGATAGCGTTCATAGACCCCTTTGGCCTGCTTGAGCTCGGCCAGGGCCGATCGGCGCTGGGCCTGCAGCTTCTGCTCGTCCACCTCCGCCTGGCGCAAGGTGTTGCGCAGCACCAGCGGGTCTATCTCGGCCAGCCACTGGCCTTCGGTCACCTTGTCGCCCAGCTTCACCTTGAGCGATTTCAGCTGACCGGATACCTGGGCACCCACATCCACCTGTTTGATCCCTTCGAGCACCCCGGTAGCCAGTACCGCATTCTCGATGTCGGCGCGCTCGACCTGGGCGGTGATGTACTGCGGTGCCTTGGCTGGGGCCTGAACCGCATACAGGCCGATACTCGCCATCACGGCAAGGCCCAGCCCGATGCCCCATTTGCGCAGTTTGGTTTTATCCATGGACACACGTCATTCCTTTGTTTGACAAGACTGCTCCGAGACCTGGCAACGGCGGGCTCGCCCACCTGCTGCCAGGTAACCGGCTACTGAGCGACCTGGGCCTGAGCAAGTGCCTGACCGTCATGCCACCAGGCTGCCAGGCTGAACACATGCGGCACCTTGAGGATGCTGAAATGGTCGCCCGGCGCCTTCCACACCTTCAGTTCAGGCAACAACTGTTCCCAGCGTTGCTGCATGAGACGGTGCTCGGCAGCATTACCTTCAGCGTCGAGTCCCGGATCGTCCACCAGCACCAGCCCTGCCGGGCCGGTGTACGGCAGCTCGGGGTGGTAGGCCGTGCGCAGCGCCGCCCCAAAGGTGCGCACCGTGCCGTCGAGCACACGCGTACTGGACCTGGCAGGCAGCAGCCCTGAACGCACCATGGCCGCGTGCAGCTGGTGCTGTTGCTGATCGTCGCTGGCCTGTGCAAACGCCACCCGGTCCAGACCAAGGCGTTTGCCGGTGGACATTTCCAACGCATCGATCAGGCGCAGCAGCGTCTGGGTGAAGGTATGGGGCTGGCCGCAGGTGCTCCCCGGGCCTGGGCCTTCGCTGTCGATCAACGTCAAGGACCGCACTTGACGCCCTTTGGCCTCAAAGCGCGCGGCCATGGCATGGGCCACCCAGCCTCCGAACGAGTGCCCCACCAAGTTCAGCGGGCCCTCGGGGTAGGCCGCTTCGATCGCCTGCACATGGCACGCTGCTGCAGCCTCGACGCAGCTGTGCGGCAGCGACAGGCCATCCAGGCCTCGGGCCTGCAAGCCCTGCACGGGCCACTGTGCGCCCAAGGCCTCGGCCAAGCCGATGAAGCTGGTCACACTGTCGCCGGCACCGGCCATGCAGAACACGGGCGCGTGTCCGGCAGCGCCGGTCTGGATGGCCACGGGGGCCAAGGGCGGTGGTACAGGCGTGATGGCAGCCGTTGCCAGGACCTGCGTCAGCACCTGGCCAACGGTAGTCACGTGAGGCGCCTGCATCAGGCTGCGGTGGTCCCCCGGAACGGTGTGGGTCACCAGTACCTGGGTCGGCAACGCCGTACGCCAGCCAAGGCCCTCTGGCACCTCGTCAGCCTCTGCGGCGCAGAGCAGGTGCACCGGAACATCCACGGACGCTGGGCGGTAATGGGCCAACGCATGGCCATGGGCGAGTTCGCGGCAGAAATAATGCCGCAGGTCCGCGTCCGTCATGCTGGCCCATAGGCCGTAAAGCACCTCGTGCTCACGGCAGCTTGCCACCAGGGTCGCGAAGTCGGCCTGGTCCTGCTCCAGGCGCGCGAGCAGCGCCCGCTTGGCGTCGCCTGCCTCACCCTTGGTTTGCCAGTACGCCGTGCAGTTGAGCAGCAACTGCCGCTCCAAGGCATACGGGCCTTCCCAGCGTGCCTTGCCCTGGTCGGCCAGGCGCGGTGCGTAGGTGTCGATCAACCCCACGAACGCCACCTGTTCATCGGCGCCGCGCAGCTGATTGGCCATCTCCAAGGCCAGCACACCGCCGAACGACCACCCGGCCAGACGGTACGGCCCATGGGGTTGTACGGTGCGCATCTGCGTGATCTGGTAGCGCGCCAGGCACTCCAGCGTGCGCGGCTGCGGGGCGCCGTGGGGTACGCCTGGCAGGCCGTGAATGGCAAAGTCGCCCCCTATCTGCTGGGCAAGCACGGGGAAGTAGAAGTCCAGCCCGGAAAATTCATGCACAAGGAACAGCGGCGCCTGGGCAGTACCCGGCCGGACCGTGATGACGGTCGGTACCGCGGGCGCCTGCCGTTCCACCAGCCTGGCGAGCATTGCCACCGTTGGGCGCTGGAAGACGTCATTGAGCGCCGCGGGCACCCCGGCTTTGTGCAGGCGGTCCACCAGGCGAATGGCGGCCAGCGAGTGACCGCCCAACTCGAAGAAGTTGTCATGGCGGCCCACCTCATCGACCTCGAGCAACTCGCGCCAAAGGCTCGCGACTAGCTGCTCGACGTCCCCGCAAGGGGCTTCGAAGGGGCGCTGCTGCACTTCGGGCGCTGGCAACGCCTTGCGATCAAGCTTGCCGTTAGGGCCCAGCGGAAGCGCGGCCAAGTGGATGAATTGCGCCGGAACCATGAACGCGGGCAAGCGCGCCATCAAGATGGCCCGCAACGCCTCGGGGGCCAGACGCTGGCCCGTGTAGTACGCAACCAGGTGCTGGTCGCAGGCGAGCACGACCGCTTCCTTGACGGTGTCCACGGCCGTCATCGCCGCCTGGATTTCACCCAGTTCGATGCGCAGCCCATGAAGCTTGACCTGATCGTCGTTACGGCCCAGGTATTCAAGGTTGCCGTCCGCCAGGTGCCGCGCCAGGTCGCCCGTACGGTACAGCCGCCCGCCTGGGCGCTGGCCGAAGGGGTCATCCACGAAGCGCTCGGCGGTCAGTTCGGGTCGGTTCAGGTAACCGCGGGCCACCTGTACGCCACCGATGTATAGCTCACCGGCCACGCCCTGCGGCACCGGTTGGCCTTGCTCGTCCAGCACGTACAGGGCGGTATTGGCGATGGGTTTGCCGATTGGGGTGTTGTCGGGTGCGCTCACGCAGCGCCAGGCACTCACATCCACCGCGGCTTCGGTCGGGCCATAGAGGTTGTGCAGCTCTACGCCTGGCAGTTGCTGGTGGAAACGACGCACTAGGCTGCCTGGCAATGCTTCGCCGCTGCACACCACGCGCTTGAGCGAAGGTGCGGACCAGCCTGATTCAATGGCCGAGAGGAATACGTCCAGCATCGACGGCACGAAGTGCAGCGTGCTGACACCTTGGGCTTCGATGGCCTGTTGCAGGTACTGCGGGTCGCGATGACCACCGGGCCGGGCCATGACCAGTTTTGCACCGGTTTGCAAGGGCCACAGCAATTCCCAAACCGAAACGTCGAAGCTGAACGGGGTCTTTTGCAGCACGACGTCGCCAGGCTCCAGGGCATAGGCATCCTGCATCCACAGCAGGCGGTTGACCACGCCGGCGTGCTCGTTCATCACCCCTTTGGGCAGGCCGGTAGAGCCTGAGGTGTAGATGACGTACGCCAGGTGCTGCGCGGTGAGCCCCGGCACCTCAGGGTTGCGGGCAGGCAGTTCAAGGCTCAAAGGCGCGTCCAGATCGATCACGACGCCATGCTCAGGCACCTGCCGGGTCGCCGCGTGCACCAGTACCGCTACCGGCGCGCTGTCGGTGAGCATGTGGCGGATACGTTCTGCCGGGTAGTCCGGATCGACCGGCACATAAGCGCCGCCTGCCTTCAGGATCCCGAGCAAGCCCACCATCATCGACAAGCCGCGCTCCACGCAGATCGCCACACGATCATCGGGTTTCACACCTAGCGCGATCAGATAGTGGGCCAGGCGGTTGGCCTGAGCGTTGAGCTGCTCTAAGGTCAGCACGCCCTCCTCGGCGCTGACGGCGACCGCCTGCGGGGTACGCTGCGCCTGGGCCTCGATCAGCGTGTGCAGGGTACAGTCCAGCTCATAGTCGGTGTCGGTCGCGTTGAAAGCGTGCAGCACCTGCGTACGCTCTTCGGCAGCCAACAGGTCGATGTCCGCGACGGTGGCCTGGTCGCTGGTCGCAAAGGCTTGCAGTACGCGCTGCAGGTAACCGGCGAAGCGTTCGATTGTGGCGCGGTCGAACAGCGCGGTGGCATACACGATGCCACCGGCAAAGCAGCCGGCCCGCTCACCCATGCTCAAGCTCAGGTCGAACTTGGCC
This sequence comes from Pseudomonas sp. SGAir0191, assembly GCF_002812565.2. Taxonomy (NCBI): domain Bacteria; kingdom Pseudomonadati; phylum Pseudomonadota; class Gammaproteobacteria; order Pseudomonadales; family Pseudomonadaceae; genus Pseudomonas; species Pseudomonas sp. SGAir0191. Next base: position 2,304,835 of record NZ_CP025035.2, on the reverse strand, counting down.
ACTGCGGCCTCGGCAGCCATGGCGCTGACGTGCAAGTCCGCAAACGCAGGGGCCCGGTGCCCGGTGTTGGCATCCCAGTCCAGTGTTGCCTGATACAGCGGCGTATGCCCAAGGCTTCGACGCGGGCGCAACAGCTCCACCACCTGTTCGAACGGAACATCCTGATGGGCCTGGGCCTCCAGCACCACGGCCTTGGCCTGGGCCAACAACGCAGACACCTGCGGGCGGCCCGAGAGGTCAAGGCGCAGGGCCAGGGCATTGACGAACATGCCTACCATTCCCTGGACCTGGCTCTGCCGTCGATTGGCGACCGGCGAGCCGATGACTACATCCTGCTGCCCGGACAGCCGAGCGAGCAGTGCTGCCCACGCTGCCGTGAACAGCATGAACGGTGTGACGCCATGGCGTGTGCACACAGCCTTCAGGGCTTCGCTTAACGGCAGGTCGAGCTGCACCTGGACGCTGTCGCCGGCGTATTGCTGGCGCTCCGGACGAGGCCGGTCCCACGGCAGAGTGAGCAGCGCAGGCGAGCCGTGGAGCTGCTTGCGCCAATAGTCGGCCTGGGCATGCAGCGCCGAACCGTTGAGCCAGCGCTGCTGCCACTGGGCATAATCGAGGTACTGCACCCCAAGCGCGGGCAGCGGGTCGGGAGCGCCTGTAGCGAAAGCCTGGTAGAGCGCCGCCAGCTCGCCAATCAGAATGCCCAGGGACCAGCCATCGGCCACCAGGTGGTGAACGACCAGTAGCAGCGCGTGGCGGTCATCACTGAGCTCAAGCACATGAGCGCGCACCGGCAAATCCTGGTCTAGGGCAAAGGGCCGCGCCGCCTCGGCGCGGGCCCAGGCTTGCAACGCAGGCGTATCCAGCCCGCAGGCCTGGTGCCACTGCACGGTGAAGGCGCCGGTATCGGTTGCCAGCGCCACATACGGTTCCCCGTCATGCTCATGGAAGTGGCTGCGCAGGCTTTCATGACGGGCCACCAGCGCCCGCAGGCTGCGTTCCAGCGCCTGGCGGTGCAGGCGCCCTTGCAGGTGCAGCGCTACCGGAATGTGATACGCAGCACTGGCGTCCCCCATCTGGGTCAGGAACCACAGGCGCTGCTGGGCCAGGGAAAGCGGCAGGCGCCCTTCACGTGGCATCGGCTCCAGAGCGGGTAAGGCCTGCACGCTGGCCTGCAAGGTGGCCGCCACCGCGGCCAGGCAGTCGTCGGCGAACAGGTCGGCCAACGCCAGTTCGCAGCCCATCTGTTCGCGCACCTGGGCCAGCATGCGCATGGCCAGCAAGGAGTGCCCGCCCTGCTCGAAGAAACGGTCCTGCCGGCCGACGGTGTTGAGCCCAAGCAGATCGGCCCAGATTCGCGCCAGGTCTGACTCATGCCCAGCCCTAGGGGCCTCGAACGCCACCGTCGACAGATCCTGTAGCCCCGGGGCCGGCAGCGCCGTCCGATCGACCTTGCCGTTGTTGTTCAGCGGCATCCGCGCCAGAGGCACGAATGCCGAAGGCACCATGTAGTCGGGTAGTCGGACGCGCAGGTAATCGCGCAGCCCCGTGCCATCGAGTTCCTCGCTACGGCGCGTGTACCAGGCGACCAGTCGGTGGGGCCCGTGGGCCTGCTCGATGGCCATGACCAGCACCTCCCCGATGCCGGGTGCCTGCGCCAGCACTTGCTCGATTTCGCCTGGCTCAATGCGGAAGCCGCGGATTTTCACCTGATCGTCGTTACGCCCCAGGCATTCGAGCTGGCCGTCGGTATTCCAGCGCACCAGGTCGCCGGTACGGTAAAGACGTGCACCCGCCTGCTGGCCAAACGGGTCTTCGACGAAGCGCTGTGCGGTCAGGTCGGGCCGATTCAGATAACCCAGGGCCACACCGTCACCGCCCACATACAATTCACCGACCACGCCCTGTGGCACCGGGCGCTGCCACGCATCAAGCACGTACACCTGAGTGTTGCCGATGGGGCGACCAATAGGGACCTGGTTTGCATCCGGCGCTAGCGCCTGAACTTCGCAGGTGACAGCGAAGGTGGTGGTTTCGGTAGGGCCATAGGCATTGATCAGGCGCAGGTCAGGTGCCTGGGTCAAAAGTGCGCGGAACGCGGCCGGCTCGGCCCGCTCACCGCCGCTGATCAGCACCCGCAGCCCGGCCAGTGCCTGGGGCATCAGCTGCACATACTGGTTGAACAGCGCAGTGGTCAGGAACAGCACCGTAATGGCCTGGTCATGCAGCGCGCAGGCAAAACGCTCAGGGTCGACCAGGGTGGCGTGGTCGATCACATGCACCTGGCCGCCGTTGAGCAACGCACCCCAGACCTCGAAGGTGCTGGCATCGAACGCCGGATTGGAGACCAAGCCCAGGCGGTCATTGGGGCCCAGTTCGACATAGCCGTTGTCCACCACCAGCCGCACGATGCCACGGTGCGGCACGCACACACCCTTGGGTTGGCCGGTGGTGCCGGAGGTGTACATCACGTAGGCGGTGCTGTCGGCGGTCGCTGCCAGGCCCAGGTCATCATCCGTCCAGCCTGCAAGCTGCAAGGCATCGAGGTCGATGCGTCGGGCGTCCAGGTGTGCGTTGACCGTGGTCACTGTCAGCACCAGGCTGGCCTGACAGTCCTGCACCATGAACGCCTGGCGTTCGGCAGGTGCGTGCAGGTCAAGCGGCACATAGCTGGCAGCACATTTGAGCACGGCCAACTGGGCCACCAGCAACGAGAACGAGCGCGGCAGCAGCAGCGCCACCTGCGCATCTGGCCTAACGCCCTGGTCAACCAGGTACCGTGCCAGGCGGTTGGCCTGACGGTTGAGCTCGCCATAACGCAGGACCTGCTCGCCATGCACAGCGGCGATGGCCGCGGGGTGCTCGGCCGCGCGTCGCTCGAACAGGTGCGTCACGCTGCACTCACGGGGGCAGGCGGTTTGCGTCTGGTTCAGCGCGAATAACAGGTGATCACGCTCGCAGGCGTCCAACAGGTCCACCTGGGCCAAGGGTTGCTGGTCATCGGCCGTCATCGCCCAGAGCAGCCGCTCGAAGTAACCCAGGTAGCGGCACACCGTCGCCTCATCGAACAGCGCTGTGGCGTAGTCCAGGCTGCCAATCAGGCAGTCGCCCTGTTCTCCCAGGTTCAAAGTCAGGTCGAACTTGGCCACGGCGCTGGCCTGGTTGACGGCCTCCAGATGCAAGCCGGCCAACGCCAGCGCTGCACCCTCGGTTGCCTGCCAGTTCAAGCTGACCTGGAACACGGGCGTATGGCTCAGGCTGCGCGCCGGGCGCAGCACTTCCACCACGTGTTCGAACGGCACGTCCTGGTGGGCCTGGGCCTGCAGAACCCGGTCGCGTACCTGGCCCATCAAGGCCTGTGCGGTCGGTGCTGCACTTGGGTCGATGCGCACGGCCAGCGTATTGACGAACAGCCCGACCAAGGGTTCGAGTTCGGCGCGCCCGCGTCCTGCGACCGGGCAGCCGATTATCACCTCAGGCTGTCCGGCCAGGCGCGCCAGCAGCGCTGACCAGGCTGCCAGCACTGTCATGTACAGGGTCGCACCGTGTTGATGGGACAAAGTGCGCAGCGCCGCCGACAGACGCGGCGACAGGTGCACCGGCACGCTGGCACCGGCCAGGTCCTGACGCGCCGGGCGTGGCCGGTCGGTGGGCAGGCTGATCAGCGCCGGGGCGCCCTCCAGCGTCTGGTGCCAGTAATCGAGCTGCTGTTGCAGGCGTTCGCCCGTCAGCCATCGACGCTGCCACAGGGCGTAATCGGTGTACTGCAGGGCCAGCGCGGGCAGCGGGTCATCCCGGCCCTCACGCAATGCGGCGTAGAGCAGGTTCAACTCGTGGGTCATCACGCCCAGGGACCAACCATCGGCCACGATATGGTGCACGGTCATGGCCAGTACGTGGTGCTGCTCGCCCAGGCGCAACACGTGCGCCTGCACCAGGGGCCCGCAGGCCAGGTCGAAGGGGGTCCGGGCAAGCACCTGAAGCCGGGCGGGCAAGGCCTCGGGCGTTACTGCCTCGCGTTGCAACCAGCCCCTCTGCGGCACGGGGCAAATGACCACCTCGGCGCTGTCCGCCACGGCCTTGAACTGGCTGCGCAGCACCGGGTGGCGCTCCAGCAGGCGCAGCAGGGCTGCTTCCAGCGCATCGACATCCAGCGCACCGCGCAGGCCAAGGGCCAGGGGTATGTTGTAGGCCTGGCTGCCACCCTCCAGCTGTGCCAGGAACCACAAGCGCTGCTGGGCGAAGGACATGGGCAGGGGCTGCCCCGGCGCTACCGCCACGATGGGCGGCACCTCGCTGCGCCCAGCCTCCTCCAGGTGCCTGGCCACGCTGGCCAGTTGCGGGGCGGCAAACAGTGCCGCCAGGCTCAGCTCAGCCCCCAGGCGTACGCGCACCTGGGAAACCATGCGCATGGCCAACAGCGAATGCCCACCCAGGCGGAAGAAGTCGTCATGCCGCCCGACCCGCTCCACGTGCAGCAGCTCTGCCCACAGCTGGGCCAGGGCCTGCTCGAGCTCGCCCACCGGCGCTTCGAAACCCACCTCGAAAAGCGCTGAGCGCTCCGGTGCCGGCAGTGCGCGCCGGTCAAGTTTGCCGTTGGCGGTCAGGGGTAGCGCTGGCAAGGCGATGAAGGCTACCGGGACCATGTATTCAGGCAGGTGGGCCTGCAATTGCGCGCGCAGACCGTCAGGTTCGAGCGGTACCACGTCGGGTTTGGCCGTGTAGTAAGCCACCAGGCGTGGGTGCCCCGGCTGATCTTCGCGGGCGATGACCACCGCCTCGTCGATACCTGCCAGGGCCGCCAGGCGGCTCTCGATCTCGCCGGGCTCGATGCGCAAGCCGCGGATCTTGACCTGGTCATCGTTGCGGCCCAGGTACTCCAGGGAGCCGTCGGCAAGCCAGCGCACCAAGTCGCCCGAGCGGTACATGCGGGCACTGGCCGAGGTTGCGAACGGGTCTTGCACGAAGCGCTCGGCTGTCAGTTGCGGGCGGTTCAGGTAACCACGGGCAACCCCGGCCCCGCCGATGTACAGCTCGCCAGGCACGCCCAGCGGCACCGGTTGCCGGCGCGCGTCGAGCACGTAGAGCCGGGCATTGTCCACCGGTTTGCCAATGTGCAGGGCGCAGCCGGCCTGCACGGCGCCGGAGCTCGCCACGACCGTGGTTTCGGTGGGGCCATAATTGTTCACCACGGTGAAGCGCTGGGTACGGTTGAACTGGCGCAAGCGGTCACCGCCAATCAGCAGGGTACGCAGCGTGGGGTGTTCCAGGTGGTGGTTGAAGGCGTATTCGGCCACGGGCGTGGGCAAGAAGCTCACATCCAGCGGCTGCGCCTGCCACCAGGCCAGCATGGCGTCCAGGTCGTCGCTGGCGCCGCTCGTCGGCGCCAGGTGCACGGTTGCGCCGGCGCACAGTGCCGGCCAGATTTCCCAAGCCATCGCATCGAAACCGAACCCGGCAAGGCTTGAAGTATGCCGACCCGGGCCCAGGCCGAAAGCGCGGCAATGCCAGTCCACCAGATTGTTCACCGTCAGGTGCTCGACCATCACCCCTTTGGGCTCACCGGTCGAGCCGGAGGTGTAGATCACATAGGCCAGGTGCCGAGGGGTGAGGCCTTTGACAACAGGGTCGTCGTTACGGGTCGGCCAGTCAGGCTGGTCCAGCAGCAGCACCGGCCGTTCACTATGACCGACCCGTGGCAGCAGCGCCCGCTGCGTCAGTACCGCCACCGGGGCGCTGTCCTCAAGCAGGTAGCGCACCCGCTCGTCAGGATGGGCAGCATCGACAGGCACGTAGCCTGCGCCTGCCTTGAGCACCGCCAACAAGCCCACCAGCGTCTCCAGGCCGCGCCGGGCCAGCACTGCCACGCGGTCATCCGGTCGCACCTCCAGGGCGATCAGGTGATGGGCCAGGGCATTGGCCTGCAGGTTGAGCTGGCCATAGTTCAACTGACGTTCGCCAAAGGTTACCGCCACCGCATCCGGGCAGTGCTGGGCGCGCTGCTCGATACGCTGGTGCAGCGTATGCTGCTGGTCATAGTCGCCGTGGCAGGCATTGAAGTTGTCCAGCAGCCATTGACGCTCGGCCTCCGGCAACATGGGCAGGTCGAGTACCGCCGTCTGCGGCGCGCGCAACAGGCTCTCAAGAGTCTGCTGCAGATAGGCGCAAACACGTGGCGCCGGTACCTGCGCATCGGCCAGCAAGGTCAGGCGCAACCCCTCGCCCAAATCGTCGACACTCAAGGTCAACGGGTAGTTGGTGGCTTCGACCGAGTCGATGATATCGATGCCGGCCAATGCTGCCCGGCGCGGCTCAGCCGGGCCGACGGCGCTGTGCCGGTAATTGAGCAGGCTATTGAACAGCGGCGCGGGTGCGGCCACGCCGCTGCACCGTTGGGCCAGCGCCAGTGGCGCGTGTTCGTGGCGCATCAAGGCCGTCAGGCGCTTGTGGGTCGCGTGGATAGCGCTTTCAAGGTTCGCTGCCGCCAGGTCCACCCGCAATGGCAAGGTATTGATGAAGATGCCCAAGGCCCGGTCGGTACCTTGCGCGCCAAGCAGGCGCCCCATCAGCACCGTGCCGAACACCACCTGATCGTGCCCGGTCAGCCCGCCCAGCACGCGCCCCCAGGCCAGGTGGAACAGGCTGGCAACGCTTACCCCCAGGGTGCGGGCATGGCTGCGCAAACCCTGGCACAGCGCCAGCGGCAAGTCGAGTTGGTGCTCCTCATGCACCGGGTCGCCCCCCTGTACCTGGGCAAGCCCGTAGGCCAGGGACGGCTCGTCGATGTCGCCGAGCATGTCGCGGAAAAAAGCTTCGTGCTCGGCCTGGCTGACGCCAAGCACGGCTTGAGCCACGTAGTCGCGAAACGGTACCGCCGCCCCAAGCTGCTCGCCGTTGCCGGTCAGAAAGGCGATCAGCTCCTGCCGCACCACGTCCAGTGCACTGTGGTCCAGGGCGATGTGGTGGAACTGCAAGGTGGCATGCAGCGTGCCGTCGGGCTGGGTGGGCTCGCGCAGCAGGCGGATCAGGGGTGCCTGGGTCAGGTCGATCCAGTCCCGTTCGGTCGCCGGGTCTGCCAGTGTCAGCACCGCCAGCTCGGCGTGCCGCCAGACCACCTGCAGGGGTTGGGCCAGGCCTTCCCAGTGCACCGACGTGCGCAATATGTCATGGCGGGCGATGACGCCGCGCAGCGCCTGCGCGAAAGCGTCGAAGCGTGCTTGGCTGGCAAAGGCGAAGCGCGCCTGCATCACATACGGGTCGTGGCCTTCGGCGCTGGCATGGTGGAACAGCATGCCCTGCTGCAGGGGCGCCAGCGGGTAGATGTCCTGCACGTTGGCCGCCCCGCCCGGGATGGCCGCGACCACTTGATCCACGGTGGCCTGGTCCAGGGTCACCAGGTTGAGCATCGCCGCGTGGATGTGGGTGCTACCAGGTGCGATGAGGTTGGGCGGCACCGCCACCGGGCCGTGCTTGCGGGCCACGTACTCGCCGCGCTCGATCAGGCTCACCAGCGCCGGTTTGTGGGCCCGCAACTGGGCCACCAGGGCGCCGTCGGTCAGTGCCTGTCGGTTGCCCTGCACCACCAGTTGGCCATCCTTGAGCGCCAGCTGCACATCGTGGTCGGCCAGTGTGGCCAGTAATTGGTTGATGCTCACAGGACGATCTCCATTCTGTCTGTGATGGCTGCGTAGCCTGCCAGTGTCGGTTGGTCGAACAGGGCCCGCACGTCGGCCTCAAGGCCTGCTTCGCGCAGCCTGGAGGTCAGGGTGACGGCCAGCAGCGAGTGCCCGCCCAGTTCGAAGAAGTTGTCGTGCCGCCCTACCCGCTCTACCTCCAGCAGCTCGCACCACAGTGCAGCCATCAGGGTTTCGGTTGGCCCTTCGGGCGCTTCGAACGGGCGCTCCGGCAGTGCGTCGGGTTCAGGCAAGGCCTTGCGGTCGAGCTTGCCGTTGGGGCTCAGCGGCAAGGCCTGCAGGTGCATGAACAGCGCCGGCACCATGAAGTCCGGCAATTGACGCAGCAAGGCTGCGCGAAGCGCGTCTACCGGTTGCTGGGCACCGGTGTAGTAGGCAATCAAGCGCTGGTCGCGGGCGATGACCACGGCCTCCTTGATGCCCGCGACAGCCGTCATGGCTGCTTGGATTTCACCCAATTCGATACGCAGACCGCGCACCTTCACCTGGTCGTCGTTACGGCCCAGGTATTCGAGGTTGCCGTCCGCCAGGTGCCGTGCCAGGTCGCCGGTGCGGTACAGCCGCCCGCCTGGGCGCTGGCCGAAGGGGTCATCGACGAAGCGCTCGGCGGTCAGCTCGGGTCGGTTCAGGTACCCGCGGGCGACCTGTACGCCACCGATGTACAGCTCACCCGCCACGCCTTGGGGCACCGGCTGGCCTTGCTCGTCCAGTACGTACAGGGTGGTATTGGCGATGGGTTTGCCGATGGGGGTGTTGTCGGGTGCGGTCACACAGTGCCAGGCACTCACGTCCACTGCGGCCTCGGTCGGGCCGTAGAGGTTGTGCAGCTCCACGTCTGGCAGTTGCTGGTGGAAGCGACGCACCAGGCTGCCCGGCAATGCTTCGCCGCTGCACACCACCCGCTTGAGCGAAGGCGAGGACCAGCCTGATTCCATGGCGGACAAGAACACGTCCAGCATCGACGGCACGAAGTGCAGCGTGCTGACGCCTTCGGCTTCGATGGCCCGTTGCAGGTACTGCGGGTCGCGATGCCCACCGGGCCGGGCCATGACCAGTTTTGCACCGGTCTGCAAGGGCCACAGCAACTCCCAAACCGAAACGTCGAAGCTGAACGGGGTCTTCTGCAGCACGACGTCGCCAGCATCCAGCGCGTAGGCGTCCTGCATCCACAGCAGGCGGTTGACCACGCCGGCGTGCTCGTTCATCACCCCTTTGGGCAAGCCGGTTGAGCCCGAGGTATAGATCACATAGGCCAGATGCCGAGGGGTCAGCCCGGTCACCGACGCAGCGATAGCCGGGCAATGTTGCCAGACGGGTGCATCCAGATCGATCAGGACCGGGTGTTCCGGCACATGGCGGGTTGCGCCATGCACCAGCACGGCCACGGGCGCGCTGTCGGTCAGCATGTGACGCACACGCGCTGCCGGGTAGTCCGGGTCGACCGGCACATAAGCGCCGCCCGCCTTCAGGATCCCGAGCAGGCCCACCATCATCGACAAACCGCGTTCGACGCAGATCGCCACGCGATCATCGGGCTTCACACCCAGCCCGATCAGGTGATGAGCCAGGCGGTTGGCCTGGGCGTCGAGCTGCTCGAAGGTCAGCTCGCCTTCCTCGGCGCTGACCGCCACCGCCGTCGGCGTGCGTCGTACCTGGGCTTCGATCAGCCCGTGCAAGGTGTGGTCCAGGTCGTAGTCCCTGGCCGTGGCGTTGAACGCTGCCACTACCCGCTCGCGCTCTGCGGCTTCCAGCACTGGCAAGTGCTGCACGCCTCGATCAGGGGCTTGCTCAAGCGCCGTCACCAGCGCCTGCAACACGTGCTGCATCTGCCCGCAGATACGCGCTGCACCCACCGCAGCCGTGGTCGTGGCCACCAGGCGGAAGGCTTGGCCCACATCGTCCACGTTCAACCCCAGAGGGTAGTTGCTGCGTTCCTGGCTTTGGCCGATGGTAATGCCTGCGCTCGCCGCTTTCTGGCTGGCGCTGGCCTGGGTGCTGTGCCGGTAGTTGAGCATGGCGCTGAACAGCGGCTGCGGCGCGGCCACGCCACTGCAGCGTTGGGCCAGGGCCAACGAGGCATGCTCGTGGGCCAGCAGTTCGCTGAGCTGGCGGTGGGCCGCCCGTGCCGCGGCCTCGACGGGCATACCCGCCAGGTCGATGCGCAGCGGCAAGGTATTGATGAACATGCCCAAGGCCCGTTCGGCCCCTTCGCCGCCCTGCAGACGGCCCAGCAGCACGGTGCCGAACACCACCGTGCCCCGCCCTGTGGCTGCACTCAACAGACGCGCCCAGCCCAGGTGGAACAGGCTTGCGGCGCTGATGCCCAGGCGGCGTGCCTGGCTGCGCAAACGGTCGGCCAGTGCATCATCAAGCCACAGCGTGGCGTCTTCCAGCGCCTGGCCATTGCCCTGCACATCACTCAGGCCAAACGGCAAGGTGGGTTCATCAACCGCGCCCAGCTGCGCCCGGAAGAACGCTTCGTGCTCGTCCTGGCTCATGCCCAGACGCGCCTGGGCCACATAATTGCGGTAAGGCACCGGCGCCTGGTCAGGCGCGTCATCGCCCTGCAGGTAGGCGATCAGCTCCTGTGCCACCACCTCCATGGCCGTGTGGTCCATCACGATGTGATGGAACTGCAACGTGGCCTGCACCTGCTGGTCAGTGCCTACCGGGCCGACGACCAGGCGCATCAGCGGTGCCTGGCCAAGGTCGAACGCCGGTGGTGGCCCGCCCACGGCGTCCTGCGCCGATAGCACGGCCAGCGAAGCTTGGCGCAGCACCACCTGCACAGGTTGGGGCAAGCCCTGCCAGAAAATGGCCGTGCGCAGCACATCGTGTCGGGCGATGACCTTGTTCAATGCCGCCACGAAGTTGTCCAGATGCCCACGGGTATCGAAGACGAAGCGGGACTCCAGCACATAGGGGTCGTGGCCGTCGGCACTGACATGGTGATAGAGAATGCCTTCCTGCAACGGCGCCAGTGGATAGATGTCCTGGACGTTGCCGGTGCCGCCTGGCACCTGGGCGACGATGCGCGCGATGGCGCCCTCATCGAGCGTAATCAACGGCAGCATCGCCGGGGTGATCTGTTCGCAGCCGGGGGCGATCAGGTTGGCCGGCACCGTGACCGCGCGCGCCTGGCCCAGGGTACTGGCCAGCGCCGCGATGGTCGGCTTGCCGAACAAGGTACGGACATCGACCTGCAGCCCTTCTCGGCGCAGCCGCGCGGTCAGGTTGACGGCCAGCAAGGAGTGCCCGCCCAGCTCGAAGAAGTTGTCGTGACGACCGACCTGCTCGACGCCGAGCAGATCAGCCCAGGCCTGGGCCAGCGCGGTTTCTACCGGGCCTTGGGGTGGCTCATGGTCCTCGCCGGCCCGGTGCAGCATGGCAGGCTCGGGCAGCGCCCTGCGGTCGAGCTTGCCGTGGCTGGTCAAGGGCAGCACATCCAGACGTGTGAAGGCCTGCGGCACCAGGTGCATGGGTAGGCTGGCCAGCATGGCCTGACGCAGCGTGTCCACGTTGACCGGCGCGGTTTCGGTGAACCAGGCCAACAGCCGGTCATCACGTACCAGCACCACGGCATCGCCAACCCCTGGCTGGGCAGCCAGCGTGCATTCGATCTCGCCCAGTTCCACACGCACGCCGCGCACCTTGACCTGGTCATCGTTGCGGCCCAGGTACTCCAGGGTGCCGTCCGCTCGCCAGCGCACCAGGTCACCGCTGCGGTACATGCGCGCATTGGCCTGGTGACTGTACGGGTCGGGCAGGAAGCGCTCGTGGGTCAAGGTCTCACGGTCGAAGTAGCCGCGTGCTACACCTGCCCCACCGATGTACAACTCGCCCACCGCGCCCAATGGCACCAGTTGGCGATGGGCATCGAGCACGTAGACGCGGGTGTTGGCGATCGGCTTGCCGATGTGCAGCGGCGCGCCCGCGGTCAGGGCCCCGGCGGTGGCAACCACCGTGGCTTCGGTCGGCCCGTAGTTATTGACCACCGTGAAGCCTGGATCACGCTCGAACTGACGCAGACGGTCACCGCCGATCAGCAAGGTCTGCAAGGTCGGGTGCTGGTGCTCGCGGCGTAGCGCCTGCTCGGCCACCGGGGTAGGCAGGAAGCTTACCGCCAGCGGTTGTTGCAGCCACCAGTCGAGCAGCTCATCCACGTGTTCTGCGCCGATGTGCGCCGGGGGCACGTGCAACACGGCCCCGGCGCACAGGGCCGGCCAGACTTCCCAGGCCACGGCGTCGAAGCCGAAGCCTGCAACGGTGCTGGTGTGGGTTCCTGCCCCTACGCCAAAGGCATCGCAGTGCCAATGCACCAGGTTGGCCAGGGTGGCATGTTCGACCATCACCCCCTTGGGTTGTCCGGTGGAGCCGGAGGTGTAGACCACATAGGCCAGCTGGTGCGCATCGAGCCCGGCCACGCAGGGATTGACGTGCGATTCGCCCTGCCAGCCGTCCTGGTCCACGACTGTGCAATGCACAGGGCCCATCCGGCCTTGGTTGACATGATCGACCAGCACCGTTTTCGGGGCGCTGTCACCGAGCAGGTAGGCGATGCGCTCATCGGGATAAGCCGGGTCGATCGGTATATAGGCCGCCCCGCACTTGAGCACGGCCAGCAGGCCAATGAGCCGCTGCGGGTTGCGCGGCAAGCACAGGGCAACGCGGTCGCCCAGGCCTACGCCCTGTTGAATCAGGAAATGCGCCAGGCGGTTGGCGCTGCGGTTGAGTTCGCCGTAGCTCAGCACACATCCGTCCTGCACCAGCGCAGCCCCTTGTGGCGCGCGGTCCGCCTGGGCTTCGATCAGCCCATGCACGGTCTGCCCTTGAGGGTAGGCTTTGTGGGTGGCGTTGAAGGCGTGCAACAGCTGCGCCTGCGCTGGAGCGCCAAGCACCGGCAGCAGGGCCACCGGCAGGCCCGTTCCAGAGGCTGCGCCTGGCTGACGCAACTGCTCAAGCGTGGCCACAAGGCCCGTCAACACCTGGTTCATGGCACTGGCCACCTGCGCAGCGTCAATCCCGGCCTGGGCCAGCACACTCAAGCTGAAGGCTTCGCCCAGATCATCGACGCTCAAGGTCAGCGGGTAGTTGCTGCGCTCTTCGCCCCCGAGCAGACGCACGCCCTGCATGGCCCCGGTGTGGCTGCCGTCCGCGGCGCTGCTGTGGCGGTAGTTGAACAAGGCACTGAACAGCGGTAGCGAGCCGGCCACCCCACTGCAGCGCTGGGCCAGCGCCAGGGGCGCGTGTTCGTGCATCAGCAGCGCGCTCAGACGCTGGTGAGTGGTGCGCACGGCTTCGACCAGCGGCACGGACAGGTCGATACGCAGCGGCAAGGTATTGATGAACACCCCCAGCGCCCGGTCGGCCCCTTCGCCGCCGTGCAGACGGCCCATCAACACGGTGCCGAAGACCACGTCACTGCGGTTGGCCAGTGCGCCCAGCACCCGCGCCCAGGCCAGGTGCGCCAGGCTGGCGACGCTCACCCCCAGGTGCCGCGCTTGCTCACGCAACCCTCCGGCCACGCGGGCATCGACGCCCAGGCGCGCCTCCTCGATGGCATGCCCCTCGCCTTGCACGTCGGCCAGGCCCAGCGGCAAGGTCGGTTCGTCCACATCGCCCAGCATCTGCCGGAAGAACGCCTCGTGCCCCGCCTCGTCGGCACCGAGCCGGGCCTGGGCCACGTAGTTTCGATACGGCGCCGGCGCCGCCAGGGTGTCCCCCTGCCCGGTCATCAGCGCCTGCATCTCGCTGGCGATGACTTCCATGGCGGTGTGGTCCAGGGCCAGGTGGTGGAACTGCAAAATGGCCACCACGCGCAGATTGCGCGGATCGGGCGCGTATACCATGCGCATCATCGGCGCCTGCGCCAGGTCCAGGCGCTGCTGGCGGGCATCGAAGCGGGCCTGCAAGGCGTGCAGCACGTCGGCCTCGTCCAGCCCGTCGATGGCGCTGACTGCCATCTGCGCTTTACGCCATACCACCTGCACCGGTTGCGCCAGGCCTTCGCTGATCACGGCGGTGCGCAGAATGTCGTGGCGGTCGATCACCTGTTGCAACGCCGCTACCCAGTGCTGCAGATGCGCCAGGCTGTCGAAGGCCAGGCGCGATTGCAGCAGGTACGGGTCGCCCTGCTCGGCACTCAGGTGATGGAACAGAATGCCTTGCTGCAGCGGGGCCAGGGGGTAGATTTCCTGCACGTTGGCCGCCCCACCAGGCACGCTGGCCACGATGTGGTCGATGCTGCCCTGATCAAGCGCGATCAGGCTGAGCATCTGCGGCGTGATGCGCTCGACGTGCGCTGGCACGCGGTTGTCAGGCACTTGCAGGTCGCGGTCCTGGCCCACGGCGGCGGCCAGGGCTGCCAGGGTGGGCTGGGCGAACAGCACACGCACGTCGGCGCCCAGGCCGGCCTTGCGCATCCGTTCGACCAGGGTCACGGCCAGCAGCGAGTGCCCGCCCAGTTCGAAGAAGTGATCATGCCGACCGACGCGCTCGACCTTCAGCACCTCGGCCCAGAGGCTCGCCAAGGCCACCTCGACCTCGCCCTGCGGGGGTTCGAAGCCACGGGTCAGCACCGCGTCGAGACCAGGCGCCGGCAAGCCACGGCGATCAAGCTTGCCATTGGCCGTGAGGGGCAATGCCTGAAGCTGGACGTACGCGGCCGGCAGCATGTAGTCGGGCAACTGCGTCTGCAACCTGGCGTGCAGGTCGGCGATCAGGGGCGCAGCAGCGTGGGCAGTGAAGTAGGCCACCAGCCGTTTGTCGCCCGGCTGATCTTCGCGCAGCAGCACGACGGCTTCCCGCACGCCGTCGCATTCGGCCAGGCGCGTCTCGATTTCACCCAGCTCGATGCGGAAACCACGCAGCTTGACCTGCTGGTCGGCGCGGCCCAGGTAGCGCAGGGTGCCGTCTGGTTGCCAGGCCACCAGGTCGCCACTGCGGTACAGCCGATCCTGCGGCCGGCCGCTGAACGGATCGGCGATGAAGCGCTCGGCCGTCAGCGCGGGCTGGCCCAGGTAACCCAGGGCTACACCGTCACCGCCGATGTACAACTCGCCGACGGCCCCCACGGGCAGAAGTTGCTGGTGAGTGTCCAGCACGTAGCAGCGGGTGTTGCCGATCGGCCGGCCTATGGGCAGGCTGCCCGCCTCGACACGGGTCATCTCGAAGGTGGTGGTAAAGGTCGTGGCTTCGGTTGGCCCGTAGCCGTTTAGCAGGTGTGCCGGGGCACCGTCACGCAGCACCCGGGCCACGACATGCGGGTCCAGCACGTCACCACCGACCATCAGGTAGCGCAGGCGTGCAAAGGCTGGCAGCAAGGCTTCGGCAAATTGATGGAACAGGCCGGCGGTGAGCCACAACACGCTCACCTGCTGGTTCAGCAATGCAACGCGCAGCTTGTCGCGCGCCAGCACCTGATCCTGATCGATGACCACCACCACGCCGCCGTTGAGCAGCGGCGCCCACACTTCGAGGGTGCTGGCGTCGAATGCCGGGTTCGAGGCGAAGGCGACACGGTCCTGGGCGGTGAACGCCGCAAAACCGTTGTTGATGACCAAACGGGCAATGGCCAGATGGGGCACCTGCACGCCCTTTGCCGCCCCGGTGGAGCCGGAGGTATACATCACGTAGGCCGCGCGCTGGGCTGAAACCTCGGTGTGCGGCGCCTGGGCCGGCTGATCGGTCAGATCACAGCGGTCCAGGTCGATGCGTACGGCACAGGGCGGCGCGGGCTCGTGGCTCAACGTCAGCAGCACGGCTGCCCCGCTGTCTTGCACCATATAGGCCTGGCGCTCCACGGGCGCATAACTGTCCAGCGGCACGTAGACGGCGCCGCAGGCACTGACGGCCAGTTGCGCCGCCAACAGGTCGAAGCTACGCGGTAACAGCAGCGCCACGCTGTCCCCCGGCATCACGCCCAGGTCCAGCAGGTAGTGCGCGAGACGGTTGGCATGCCGTTCGAGCTGGGCATACGTCCATTGCTGCTCGCCATGCACCACGGCGCAGGCACTGGGCGCACGGTGAGCCTGTGCGCTGAACAATGCATGTAGCGGTTGGTCCCGTGGATAGTCGCGCGCGGTGGCGTTGAAGCCGTGGAGCACCCGTTCGCGTTCGCCAGCCGGTAGCTGCGAAACCTGCCACAACGGGGTACCGGGCGCCTGTTCCAAGGCCTGCGCCAGTTGGCCCAGCGCATGGGCCAGCAGCGTGCAGACCTGCTGGCCATCGACCTGGGCCACGGCCTGCACGGTAAGTGCCATTGCATCGCCCACATCGTCTACGTTGACCACCAGCGGATAGTTGCTGCGCTCCACCGCCGCCACCTGCTCGATGCCGTTCCAGGCCTGGCTCAAGCCCTGCTGGGCCGGTGCGCTGTGGCGGAAGTTCAGCAGGCTGGTGAACAGTGCTTGTGAAGCCGGCACCGCACTGCAGCGCTGGGCCAAGGCCAAGGATGCCTGCTCGTGGGCCAGCAGGCTGGCAAGGCGCTGATGGGTCAGGCGCACGCCATCGGCGACACCCGCCGCGCCTGCGCTGACGCGCAGCGGCAAGGTATTGATGAACATGCCCAAGGCACGCTCGGCGCCTGCGCCGCCCTGCAGGCGGCCGAGCAGGACAGTGCCGAACACCACCTCCTCGCGGCCGCTGAGCTGCGCCAACACCTGCGCCCACCCCTGGTGCACCAGGCTGGCCAGGCTCACGCCCAGTCGGCGCGCTTGTTCGCGCAACTGCACGACCACCTCGCCTTCGATCCACTGGCGCGTCTCGAACACCTCGCCCGTACCTGTATCGGCGTTGTGCAGGCCGAACACGACAGTTGGCTCGTCGATGTCGCCCAACAACTCACGGAACAGCGTTTCGTCTGCCTGCGGATCGGCGCCAAGGCGTGCCTGGGCCACGTAGTTACGGTAGGGCGTGCTGGCGTGCAGCACCGGCTGGCCTTGCAGCACCGTGGTGATTTCCGCCACCAGCTGCTCGACCGCCGCATGGTCGAGGATGATGTGGTGGATGAGCAGCGTTGCCTGCACCTGTTGCCCAGAGGACGCTTGCACCAGGCGCACCAGCGGCGCCTGGGTGAGCTTCAGCCCCTCGCCAGCGATGGCAAGTTGGCTGGCCAGCGCAGGGGTGTTGCGCCATACCACCTGCACGGGTTCTTCGAGGGCGTGCCAATGGATGCTGGTGCGCAGGATGTCATGGCGAGCGATGACCACGTCCAGGGCAGCGGCAAAAGCGTCCAGCTGCGCCTGGTCGGGGAAGCTGAAGCGGGCCTGCAGCACATAGGGGTCGCGGTCTTCGCAGGTCAGGTGGTGATAAAGAATGCCCTGCTGCAAGGGCGCCAGGCCATAGATGTCCTGGATGTTCTCGACCCCGCCGGGTATCTGCGCCACCAGCGTGTCGATGGCCGCTTGCGAAAGGTCCGCCAGCGGCAACAGCTCAGGTGTGATACGGGTGCAGTCAGGCGTGATCAGGTTTTCCGGCACGACGACGCTGCGCTGACTACCCAGCGCGGCAGCCAGGGCTTGCAACGTCGGCTGACCGAACAACACTCGAATGTCGGCTTGCAGCCCGCGTTCCCGCAGGCGCGCCGTCAGGGTGACCGCCAGCAGCGAATGGCCGCCCAGCTCGAAGAAGTTGTCCTGTCGGCCCACGCGGTCCACGCCCAACAGGTCGGCCCAGAGCGCGGCCAGCAAGGTTTCGGTCTCGCCCAGTGGTGCTTCGAAGGCGCGTTCCTGGATCACGTCAGGGGCAGGCAAGGCCTTGCGGTCGAGCTTGCCGTTGGGGCTCAGCGGCAAGGCCTGCAGGTGCATGAACAGCGCCGGCACCATGAAGTCCGGCAATTGACGCAGCAAGACCGCGCGAAGCTCGTCCACTGGTTGCTGGGCGCCGGTGTAGTAGGCAATCAAGCGCTGGTCGCGAGCGACCACCACGGTCTCCTTGATGCCCTCGACAGCCGTCATGGCTGCTTGGATTTCACCCAATTCGATACGCAGACCGCGCAACTTCACCTGGTCGTCGTTACGGCCCAGGTATTCGAGGTTGCCGTCCGGCAGGTGCCGTGCCAGGTCGCCTGTGCGGTACAGCCGCCCGCCTGGGCGCTGGCCGAAGGGGTCATCCACGAAGCGCTCGGCGGTCAGCTCGGGTCGGTTCAGGTAACCGCGGGCGACCTGTACGCCACCGATGTACAGCTCACCCGCCACGCCCTGCGGCACCGGCTGGCCTTGCTCGTCCAGTACGTAGAGGGTGGTGTTGGCGATGGGTTTGCCGATGGGGGTGTTGTCGGGTGCGGTCACACAGTGCCAGGCACTCACATCCACTGCGGCCTCGGTCGGGCCGTAGAGGTTGTGCAGCTCCACGTCTGGCAGTTGCTGGTGGAAGCGACGCACCAGGCTGCCCGGCAATGCTTCGCCGCTGCACACCACCCGCTTGAGCGAAGGTGCGGACCAGCCTGATTCCATGGCGGACAAGAACACGTCCAGCATCGACGGCACGAAGTGCAGTGTGCTGACGCCTTCGGCTTCGATGGCCTGTTGCAGGTACTGCGGGTCGCGATGACCACCGGGCCTGGCCATGACCAGTTTTGCACCGGTCTGCAAGGGCCACAGCAACTCCCAAACCGAAACGTCGAAGCTGAACGGGGTCTTTTGCAGCACGACGTCGTCAGCATCCAGCGCGTAGGCGTCCTGCATCCACAGCAGGCGGTTGACCACGCCGGCGTGCTCGTTCATCACCCCTTTGGGAAGGCCGGTAGAGCCAGAGGTGTAGATGACGTACGCCAGGTGCTGCGCGGTGAGCCCCGGCACCTCAGGGTTGCGGGCAGGCAGTTCAAGGCTCAAAGGCGCGTCCAGATCGATCACGACGCCATGCTCAGGCACCTGCCGGGTCGCCGCGTGCACCAGTACCGCTACCGGCGCGCTGTCGGTGAGCATGTGGCGGATACGTTCTGCCGGGTAGTCCGGATCGACCGGCACATAAGCGCCGCCTGCCTTCAGGATCCCGAGCAAGCCCACCATCATCGACAAGCCGCGTTCGACACAGATCGCCACGCGATCGTCGGGTTTCACACCCAGCGCGATCAGGTGGTGAGCCAGGCGGTTGGCCTGGGCGTTGAGCTGCTCGAAGGTCAGCTCGCCCTCCTCGGCACTGACGGCGACGGCCTGCGGGGTGCGCTGTACCTGATCCTCGATCAGTCGATGCAGCGTGTGATCGAGCCCGTAGGCCTTTTCGGTAGCGTTAAAACCTGCCAGCACGCGCTCACGCTCATGGCTCTCGAGCACGGGCAATTGCTGCACGGGCAGCGTCGGGGTGTGTTCAAGCCCGCTCAGCAGCGCTTGCAGCACCTGTTGCACCTGCCCACAGATGCGCTGCGCGCCGATCTGCGCAGGTACGGTGGCCACCAGTCGGAACGCGTCGCCCAGATCATCCACGTTCAGGCTCAGGGGATAGTTGGTGCGCTCCTGCCCGTCCACCACCTCGATGCCCGCCCAGCCTTCGCCGCGATCGGCGCCGGGTTGGGTGCCATGGCGGTAGTTGAGCATGGCGCTGAACAACGGCTGCGGCGCCGCGACGCCACTGCAACGCTGTGCCAGCGCAAGCGAAGCATGCTCATGGGCCAACAGGTCGCTGAGCCGCTGATGCACGGCCTTGGCCGCATCCACCAGGCCGATGGCCTCCAGGTCCACGCGCAATGGCAAGGTGTTGATGAACATGCCCAGCGCCCGTTCGGACCCTTCACCGCCCTGCAGGCGCCCCAGCAGCACGGTGCCGAACACCACGCACGATCTGCCACTGGCAGCCCCGAGCAGGCGGGCCCAGGCCAAATGGAACAACGAAGCAGCGCTGATGCCCAGGCGCCGCGCCTGTTGGCGCAAGCCGGCAGACAGGGCCTCGGGCAAGACCTGCTTGGCCTCATCCAGGTCGCGACCGTCGCCTTGCACGTCATCCAGGCCATAGGGCAAGGTCGGCTCGTCGATGTCACCCAGCTGCGCGGTGAAGAACGCCTCATGGGCGAGCTGATCGACCCCTAGCCTGGCCTGGGCCACGTAATTGCGGTAAGGCACCGCAGCATGAGCCGGTACGGGGGCACCACTAAGCAGGGCCGTCAGCTCTTCGCCCACCACCTCCAGCGCCGTGTGGTCCAACACGATGTGGTGGAAGTGCAAGCTGGCCTCGATGCCGTCCTGCCCCTGGCTGTACACCAGTCGCAGCAGCGGGGCCCGTGCCAGGTCAAGGGTGGCAGTGGCCGACAGGTCAGCTACGGCGTCCACGCTCAGGCGAGCCTGGCGCACCACCACCTGCACCGCTTGCGGCAGCCCTTCCCAGAAGATCGCCGTGCGCAATACATCGTGGCGGGCGATGACCTGGTCCAGTGCAGCGGCGAAGGCCTGCAGCCGTTGCTTGGAACTGAAACGCAGGCGCGTGTGCAGCACATAGGGGTCATGCTCGGCCGACAGGTGATGGTAGAGGATGCCTTCCTGCAACGGCGCCAGGGGGTAGATGTCCTGCACGTTGGGCGCACCGCCCGGCACCTGCGAGACGATCCGCCCGATGGCGGCCTGGTCCAGCTCGATCAGGCTGAGCATGTCGGGTGTGATGTGCGAGCAGTTCGCCGGGATGCGGTTTTCGGGCACCTGGACCTGGCGGCTGGCCGTGAGCGTGGCCGCCAGGGCCGCTACGGTCGGCTGGCCGAACAAGGTGCGCACATCGACCTCCAAGCCTTCAAGGCGCAGCCGAGCGGTCAGGGTGACGGCCAACAGCGAGTGGCCACCCAATTCGAAGAAATTATCGTGTCGGCCTACCTGCGGCACCGCCAGCAATTCGCCCCACAGGCGGGCCAGCAGGGCTTCGGTATCACCTACCGGCGCCTCGAAGGCCCGTGCCTGCACCACGCTGTCCGGGGTGGGCAGGGCTTTGCGGTCAAGCTTGCCATTGGGCGTCAACGGCAAGCGATCCAGGTGAATGAACACCGCGGGCACCATGTGCTCGGGCAAGTGCTCGAGCAAGCCCTGGCGCAGTGCCTCGGGAGCCTGCGGGTCACCGGTGTACCAGGCAGCCAGCCGGGTGCCGTCCACCGCGAGCACTACCACGGAGTCCACACCAGGCAAGCGCTGCAGGCAGGTTTCGATCTCGCCGGGTTCGATCCGCAGGCCGCGCAGCTTGATCTGCTGGTCGAGGCGGCCGAGGAAGACCAGCTCGCCCTGAGCATTCAGGCGCACCAGGTCGCCACTGCGGTAAAGCCGCTCGCCCTCGACGAAGGGGTTATCGAGGAACCGCTCCGATTGCTGCTCGGGCAAGCCCAGGTACCCGCGGCTAACGCCAGCACCGCCTATGTGCAGGTGCCCGGCAACGCCGGGCGGCACTGGCTGGTCGTGTGCATCGAGTACATACAAGCGGGTGTTGTCCACCGGGCTTCCGATGGGCAGGCCAGCGACGGGGATGGCGGCAGTGGGCTGCAGTGTCCAGACGCTGCAATCGACCGTGGTCTCGGTGGGGCCGTAGACGTTGTGCAGACGCACCTGGGGCAACTGCTCGCGCACTTGGCTGGCCAGCGCACAGGTCAGCTCCCCGCCCCCACACACGATGTCCGTCAACCCTGAACACAGGCGGCTGCCAGGGTGGTCGAGGAACTGCTGCAGCAGCGCAGGCACGAACTGCACCACGCCTACCTCCTGTGCCTGGATCAACCGCGCCAGATAGTCCGGGTCGCGCTCGCCCAACGGGCGGGCAAGCACCAGGCGCAAGCCGCTGCACAGCGGCCAGAACAGCTCCCACACCGAGGCGTCGAAGCTGATCGGCGTCTTGTGCAGTACAGCCTGGGTCGCAGCGAGCGGCCACTGCCCTTGGCTCCAGTGCACCAGGTTCACCACGTTGCGGTGCTCGACCATGACGCCCTTGGGTAGCCCAGTGGAGCCGGAGGTGTAGATCACGTAGGCCAGGTTGCGTGCAGTGAGCCCTGGCACCAGGGGAGCCAGATGCGCTTGCTCCCCCCATTGAGCGGCGTCCATGTCCACCCTGGGCGCCTGGGTGGGCAGCGCCAGCTCGCCGATGGCGCGATGCACCAGCACCGCGCGTGGGTCACTGTCGCGCAGCATGTGACCGATGCGCTCGGCGGGGTAGCCAGGGTCGATCGGCACATAGGCCGCGCCGGCCTTGAGGATGCCCAGCAGGCCAACCACCAGCGCGGCACTGCGCTCAAGGCAGATCGCGACGCGGTCGTCAGGCTGTACGCCCAGCGACAGCAGATGGTGAGCCAGGCCGTTAGCCTGTCGATCGAGCTCGGCGTAACTCAGCTCGCCCTCTTCGGCCACCAGCGCTATGGCCTGTGGGCTGCGCCGGGCCTGTGCTTCGAAAAGACCGTGCAGGGTCTGCGTCAGGTCATGTGGGCAGGCGCGGTGGTTACCCAGCACCGCTGCGCGCGCCGCAGGGTCAAGCAGTGACACGCTGTGCACCGGTAGGGCCGGACGCCGTTCAAGCGCATCCAGCAGCTCGACCAGCAGATGCGTCAATTGCTCGCACAGCGGCCGTGCGCCAATGGGCCTGCACACCTGAGCGGTGATGCGCAGCCCTGAGCCCAGGTCGTCGACGTTGACGCTGATCGGGTAGTTGCCATGCCCACCGGCCGGCAGCACTTCGATACCCTCAAGGGCCTGGTCGCGCGCCTGCTGCTCTTGCTCGGTCGCGCCGTGACGGTAGTTGAGCATCGCGCTAAACAGCGGTGTGGGTGCAGCCACGCCGCTACAGCGCTGGGCCAGCGCCAGCGAGGCGTGTTCGTGGACCAGCAGCGCAGCCAGGCGCTGGTGGGTCAGCTGTAGCGCTGCCCGTACGTCGAGCCCTGCCAGGTCCAGGCGCAGCGGCAGGGTGTTGATGAACATGCCCAATGCCCTGTCGGCGCCCTCGCCGCCTTGCAGCCGCCCGAGCAGCACGGTGCCGAAGACCACGTCGTCCTTGCCACTGGTGGCCGCGACCCACCGCGCCCAGGCCAGGTGCACCAGGCTTGCGGCGCTCACCCCGCACTGGCGGGCCAGAGCCCGCAGCCGTTGATACTGCTCAGGGGCCAATTCGGTACTGGCGAGCTCGAAATCACTGGCTTGGTGCTGCAGATCGGCAAGCCCATAGGGCAGCGTCGGCTCTTCGACATCGCCCAGTTCGGTCCTGAAAAACGCCTCATGCTCGGCCTCGCTGATACCCAGCAGAGCCTGGGCCACATAGTTGCGGTAAGGCACCGGCGCCCCTGCCGGCGTCTGGCCGTGCAAGTGATCGCGAATCTCTGCCAGCACCACTTTCATGGCGGTGTGGTCGAGCACGATGTGGTGGAACTGCAGCACGACCTGCACCCCTGCCGCATCATGCACATGCAACAGCCGGATCAGCGGCGCCGAGGCAAGCTCGATGCGTTGGCCGTCGAGCATCGCGTCCTTTTCTGTCACCTCGATCAACGCCAGGTTCGCCGAGCGCAGTACAACCTGCACCGGCTGGGGCAAGCCATCCCAGAGCACCGCCGTGCGCAACACGTCGTGGCGGGCCACCACCTGGTCGAGGGCCTGGGCAAAGGCATGCAGCCTTTGCAGCGAATCGAAGGCAACTCGCCATTGCAGCAGGTAAGGGTCGACACCGTCTGCACTGAGATGGTGATAGAGAATGCCCTCCTGCAGCGGCGCCAGTGGGTAGATATCCTGGATGTTGGCCGCGCCGCCGGGGACTGCAGCGACGATGCGGTCCAGCGCAGCCTGCTCCAGCGTCAACAAGGGCAGCATGGTCGGGGTGATGCGGGCGCAGTGGGCCGGGATACCGTTGGCAGGGATGCGTACCTGACGGGCTGTGCCCAGCGCCCCGGCCAGTGCCGCCACCGTCGGTTGCGCGAACAAAACGCGCACATCCAGGGCCAGGCCTTGTTCGCGCAGCCGCTCGATCAGGCTCACGGCCAACAGCGAATGCCCGCCCAGTTCGAAGAAATTGTCGTGCCGGCCGACTTGCTCCAGGCCCAGCACGTTGGCCCAGACCTGGGCGATGATGGCCTCGGTTTCACCCAGCGGGGCCTCGTACCCCTGCTGCACCAGGTCATGGGGCTGTGGCTCGGGCAGCGCGCGACGGTCGAGCTTGCCGTGGCTGGTCAGGGGCAGCGCCTGAATGCGGATAAAGGCCTGAGGCATCAGCTGACCCGGCAAGCACGCCTGCAAGCCCTGGCGCAGGTCGCTCACCTGGACGGCAGACGTCTCGGTGAACCAGGCCAGCAAGCGTTCGCCGCGCACCAGCACCACAGCATCGCCGACACCGGCTTGCCCCCTGAGCGCGGCCTCGATTTCACCCAGCTCCACCCGGACGCCACGCACCTTGACCTGGTCGTCGTTACGGCCCAGGTAGTCAAGCGTGCCATCGCCGTTCCAGCGCACCAGGTCGCCGCTGCGGTACATCCGGGCGTTGGGCAGGCGGCTGAACGGGTCACGCAGGAAGCGTTCTGCGGTCAGGTCTGGCCGGTTGAAATAGCCTCGCGCCACTTGCGCGCCACCGATGTAGAGCTCGCCGGTGACCCCGACCGGCACAGGCTGGCCCAGGGCATCGAGCACGTAGACACGGGTATTGGCAATGGGCATGCCGATGTGCAGGGCTGCGCCGGGTGTCAACGCACCCGAGGTGGCGACCACAGTGCATTCGGTGGGGCCGTAGTTGTTGACCACGGTGAATCCTGGGTCCTGCTTGAACTGACCCAGGCGATCGCCGCCCACCAGCAGGGTGCGCAACGTGGCGTGCTGGTGTGGGCGGCGCAGCGCCTGTTCAGCCACAGGCGTCGGCAGGAAGCTGACCGCCAGGGGTTGTTCGAGCCACCAGCCCAGCAACGCCTCGACCTGCTCATTGCCCAGGCAGGCCGGCGGCAGGTGCAGCGTGGCCCCCGCGCACAGGGCTGGCCAGACTTCCCAGGCCATGGCGTCGAAACCGAAACCAGCCACGCTGGAGGTGCGTGTGCCCCCCTGCACGGCAAATGCCTGGCAGTGCCAGTGGACAAGGTTGGTCACTGTCTGGTGCTCGACCATGACGCCTTTGGGCTGGCCGGTGGAACCTGAGGTGTACACCAGGTACGCCAGGTCAGTGGCAGTCAGCCCCGCCACGTGCGGGTTGTCGGCACGGCTCAGGCCCGCATCCGGCTGGTCGAGGTCGAGGCGGCGCATGTGCGGCGGCAGGCCGCCGATATCGGTCTGGGCCAGTACCAGGGTCGGTGCGCTGTCTTCGAGCAGGTAGGCGATACGGCTGGCCGGATAAGCCGGGTCCACGGGCACATAGGCGGCCCCGGCCTTGAGTACGGCCAGCAGGGCGACGATACGGTCCAGCGTGCGATCCAGGCACAAGGCGACGCGCTCACCCTTGCCTACGCCCTCTGCGATCAGTCGATGGGCCAACGCGTTCGCGCGTCGGTTGAGCTGGGCGTAGGTCAGGGTCAAAGCGCCCTGGCACACCGCTGTGGCATCGGGCACCGCGGCAGCCTGGGCCTCGATCAAGCCATGAACGGTCTGGCCTTGGGGGTAGGCTTGTGCGGTCCCGTTGAAGCCGCCCAGTACCTGCTCGCGCGCCCCGTCGTCCAGTATGGACAGGCGCTGAACGCTGACCTGCGGCTCGTGCTCCAACGCCCGAACCAACTGCGCCACGGCCATTGCCATCCACCCGGCAACCCGCGCCGCGCCGATGTCGATCAACGCCAGCACGTTGAAGGTAAAGCCATCTCCCAGGTCGTTGACGCTGAGGGTGAGCGGGTAGTTGCTGCGCTCTTCTGCCCCCAGCAGTTGTACGCCCTCCCACAGCCCATCATTTGCCTGGGCTGCCGGGTCGGTGCTGTGGCGGTAATTGAGCAATGCGCTGAACAATGGCGTACCGGCGGCCACGCCGCTGCAGCGCTGGGCCAGTGCCAATGACGCATGCTCGTGGGCCAGCAGCGCCGACAAGTGGCGGTGCGTGGCCAGCACGCCCTGCTCTACCCCGGCGGCAGTATCGACGCGCAGTGGCAGGGTGTTGATGAACATGCCCAGCGCGCGGTCGGCGCCTTCGCCTGCTTGCGAGCGCCCCATGAGCACCGTGCCGAACACCACATCGCTGCGGTTGGCCAGCACCCCCAGCACACGGGCCCAGGCCACGTGCATCAGGCTTGCAGCGCTCACCCCCAGGCGCCTGGCCTGGGCACGCAGACCCTGGGCCAGGCCGTGGTCGAGCGGCAGCAGGGCGTGCTCGATGCCAGCACCGTCGCCTTGCACGTCGGCATGACCAAGCGGCAGGGTGGGCTCATCGACATCGGCCAGCAAGGTCTTGAAGAAGGCCTCGTGGGCGCTTTCATCGCCCAGGCAGG
The DNA here is from genome assembly GCF_002812565.2 of Pseudomonas sp. SGAir0191. Lineage (NCBI taxonomy): Bacteria > Pseudomonadati > Pseudomonadota > Gammaproteobacteria > Pseudomonadales > Pseudomonadaceae > Pseudomonas > Pseudomonas sp. SGAir0191. Next base: position 2,278,816 of record NZ_CP025035.2, on the reverse strand, counting down.
CCTGGGCAACGTAATTGCGGTACGGCACGGCCGGCGGCAGGGTATGCCCTTGCCCGAACAGCAAAGCGCGCATCTCGAACAGCACCACGTCCAGGGCCGTATGGTCCAGTGCCAGATGATGGAACAGCAACACGGCCACCACCTGGTGATTGTCAGGGTCCAGGCTGTAGTGCAGCCGCGCCAGGGGTGCCTGGCTCAGGTCCATGCGGTGATGGCGGGCATCGAAGCGCGCCTGCAACTGGTCGATGCGCGAGGTGCTCGAACCCTCGGCCAGGTCGGTCACCTCAAAGACGCCCAGCTCGGCCTTGCGCCACACCACCTGCAGCGGCTGCGGCAAGCCATGACTCACTACGGCGGTGCGCAGAATGTCATGTCGATCGATGACCTGTTGCAGGGCCCCGGCCCAGGCCAGCAGGCGCTCGATGCTGTCGAATGCCAGGCATGTCTGCAGAAGGTAGGGGTCGCCCTGCTCTGCGCTCAGGTGATGGTAGAGCACGCCCTGTTGCAACGGCGCCAGTGGGTAGATTTCCTGAACGTTGGCCGCGCCGCCTGGCACTTGGGCAACGATGCGGTCGATCACGGGTTGCTCGAGCGTGATCAGGCTGAGCATGTCTGGCGTAATGCGCTGCGCGCCCGTCGGCACGCGATTGGCCGGCACCTGCAGGGCCGGGCTATCGCCGACCACAGCGGCGAGCGCGGCGACAGTGGGCTGGGCGAACAGCACGCGCACGTCCACCACCAGCGAAGCCCGGCGCAGACGTTCGACCAGCGTGACCGCCAGCAACGAGTGCCCACCCAGCTCGAAGAAGTTGTCATGGCGCCCTACCCGGTCGACCTGCAGCACCTCGGCCCAGATCGCGGCCATGGCCGTTTCGGTCGGGGTGTGCGGGGCTTCGAACGCGCTGGCCGCAAGGCTGGCGGTGTCCGGCGTTGGCAACGCACGGCGGTCGAGCTTGCCATGGCGGGTCAGCGGCAGCGCATCGAGGCAGGTCAGTCCCGCTGGCACCAGTTGCGCGGGCAGGCAGGCTTGCAAGGCCTCGCGCAGCGCCCGCGGCTCAAGGGGTTGGGTTTGGGTGTACCAACCCAGCAGCCGGCCGTCGCGCACCAACACCACGGCGTCTTCGACACCGGACTGGCTCTTGAGCGCAGCCTCGATTTCACCCAGCTCGACGCGCACGCCGCGAATCTTCACCTGATCGTCATTGCGCCCGAGGTAGTCCAGCGTGCCGTCGGTGTTCCAGCGGACCAGGTCACCGCTGCGGTACAGGCGTGCCTGGGGATCATCGCTGAACGGATCCTTGATGAAGTGCGATTGCGTCAGTTCGGGGCGGTTGAAGTAGCCCCGCGCCACCTGGGCACCCCCGATGTACAGCTCGCCTACGACGCCCACGGGCACCGGTTGCAGGCCGGCGTCCAGCACGTAGACCTGGGTGTTGGCGATCGGGGTGCCGATATGGAGGCCACCGCCAGGGCGCAGTTCTCCAGAGGTGGCGACCACCGTGGTTTCAGTAGGGCCGTAGTTGTTGACCAACGCAAAGCCTGGGTCGCGCTCGAAGTGGCGCAGGCGATCGCCGCCCACCAGCAGGGTGCGCAAGGTCGGGTGCTGGCGCTCGCGGCGCAGCGCGTGCTCGGCCACCGGCGTTGGCAGGAAACTCACCGTCAGCGGCTGCTCCAGCCACCAGTCGAGCAGGGCCTCCACATGCTCATTGCCAAGATCGGCCGGCGGCAGGTGCAATGTTGCCCCGGCGCACAGGCAGGGCCATACCTCCCAGGCCAGGGCATCGAAACCGAATCCGGCCACGCTCGAGGCATGGCCGTGCTCGTCCAGGTCGAAGGCCTGGCAGTGCCAGTCCACCAGGTTGGCCAGGGCATGGTGTTCGACCATCACACCCTTGGGCTGGCCGGTCGAGCCAGAGGTGTAGACGAGGTAGGCCAGTTGCCGATCATCCAGACCCGTGACTACAGGGTCGTGCGTAGGGGCGTCGGCATGGGGCTGGTCCAGGTCCATGCGCGGTACGCCCGTGGGCAGGCCCTCGATGCTGGACTCGGTCAGCACCCAGGCGGGTGCGCTGTCGGTCAGCAAGTAGGCAATGCGGTCTGCGGGGTAAGCGGGATCGACCGGCACGTAGGCCGCACCGGCCTTGAGCACCGCGAGCATGCCGACCAGCCTGTTGGCATTGCGCGGCAGGCACAGGGCGACGCGCTGGCCTGGCTCCACACCTTCTACCAGCAGCCGGTGGGCCAGCTGATTGGCCTGCTGGTTGAGCGCGGCGTAGCTCAGTGCCTGGCCGTCCTGACGCAACGCGATGGCGTCTGGCGCCATGCGCGCACGCGCTTCGATCCGTGCGTGCACGGTGTCGCCCTGGCGATAAGTGCAGGCGGTATCGTTGAAGCGGCGCACCACCTGATCGAATTCCTGCGTTGGCAGCACGGCCACGTGCAGCAAGCGCGTGTCGGGCGCATGCTCCAGGGCGTGCACGAGATTGGCGAGCACCTGCTGGAACTGCTGGCACAAGCGTGCGGCATCCCACTGAGGCAGGCTCTGCACGGTCAGGCGCAGGTCATCGCCCAGGTCGTCGACGCTCACCGTCAACGGGTAATCGGTACGCTCTTCGGCGCCGACAATGTCGATGCCCGGCGCCACAGGAATGATCTCGGCGGCATCGCCGGCGTCGCTGTGACGGTAATTGAGCATACTGTTGAACAGGGCCGTGGGCGCCGCCACACCGCTGCAGCGCTGGGCCAGGGCCAGGGACGCCTGCTCGTGGGCCAGCAGGCCGGTCAGGCGACGGTGGGTGTGCAACAAGCCGTCCTTGACCCCCACCTCTGCCAGGTCGATACGCAGCGGCAGCGTGTTGATGAACATTCCCAAGGCTTGCTCAGCACCCTCCCCGGCGGTCATGCGGCCCAGCAATACGCTGCCGAACACCACTGCCTGACGCCCGGCCAGCTGCCCCACCCAACGGGCGAAGCCCAGGTGCAGGACACTGGCTGGGCTGACCCCCTGCTGCCGGGCTTGCTGGCGCAGGCGCCGAGCCAGGGGTGTCGGCAAGGTCACCCGCGCTTGCTGCAGGCGCTGCTCGGGGCTTGCCTGGGCACCGAAGGCCAGGGTCGGCTCGTCGATATCGGCCAGCATGTGCTCGAAGAACTGGGTATGGGCCTGTTCGTCCAGGGCCTGGCGCGCCGCCGCCAGGAGGTTGCGGAACGGCGTCGGCGCGGGCAATTGGGCGGCAGTACCGGCCAGGTGCGCCTGAATTTCCCGGCGCACGATATCCAGCGCCGTGTGATCCATGATCATGTGATGGAAGGTCAGCAGCGCCACCCACGTCTGCCCTTCACCCTGGGCATGGGCCAGGTGCATCAGGGGCGCCTGGCGCAGGTCCAGTCGATACCGGCGTGGGGCGAGGCGCTCGCACAGCTCGGCCAGTGCGTCATGGCCCTTGAACGGCAACGCTTCACGCACCAGGGCCGCTTCGCGCCACACCACCTGCACGGGCTCGTCCAGGTATTCCCAATGCACGGCAGTGCGCAGGATGTCATGGCGCTGGATGACCGCTTGCAGGGCATCGGCGAAGGCATCGAGGTGCGCCTTGCTGGCCAAGCGCAATTGCACCTGCGACAAGTAGGGGTCGCCGTCCTGGGCCGAGAGGTGGTGGTACAGCATGCCCTGCTGCAGGGGGGCCAGCGGGTAGATGTCCTGTACGTTGGCGGCGCCGCCCGGCACGCTCTCGACGATACGGTCGATGGCCACCTGGTCAAGGCTGACCAATGGCAGCATGTCCGGGGTGACCCGAAATGCTGGGCTGAGCCAATCGTCATCCTGACTTGCAAGCATCTCCAGCAAAGCCGGCTTGTGCCGGGCCAACGCCTCCCACAACGGGTCGTCCAGCGTCTGATCGTCACCCAGGACAATCAGGTCCTGATCTTCACGCTGCAGACGGATGGGACGGGTGGAAAGTGCGTTGATCAGTTCGCTGAAGTGCATCGGTAAGCATCCTGCTTTGCCTGGAAGGGTTGATGGCCGACACGCTAAAGCAACGCGACCGGCCGGTCTGACATGGGAAGTGGGGACAACTGCGCAAACGATTGCCGGGACCGGCTGGCCCCGGGCCTGGCGTCAAAGGCGCCTGCGTTTGCCCAGGCTTGGGATGGTGGTAGGCGCGATGACGGCCTGTTCAGGCTGCGCCTGGGTACTGGCGGCGAGCCCCGAGAGCGTGGGCTGGGTGAACAGCGCCCTGGCATCGACATGCAGCCCGGCCTGGCGCAGGCGCGCCACCAGGCTCACGGCCAATAATGAATGCCCGCCCAGCTCGAAGAAGTTGTCGTCACGGCCCACTTGTTCGATCTTGAGCAACTCGGCCCAGATGGCTGCCATGGCCGCTTCCAGCTCGCCTTCGGGTGCGCGGTAGGCGCGGCTGATGACCGCATCGGCGCCGGGCTCGGGCAAGGCGCGTCGATCCAGCTTGCCGTTGGCGCTCAAGGGCAACTGCGCCAGGCGCACGAAGGCCTGGGGCACCATGTACTCCGGCATGCAGGCCAGCAGGTGACCGCGCAGGGCTTCGAGGGCCGGCGCGGGCTGGTCGTCGCACAGGGTGAAGTAGGCCACCAGGCGCTCCTCGCGCATCAGCACCACCGCCTGCGCAACCGCCGGGTGGGCGGTAAGCGAGGCTTCGATTTCACCCAGCTCCACACGCAGGCCGCGCAGCTTGACCTGGAAGTCGTTGCGGCCCATGAACTCAAGGTCGCCGTTTTCTCGATAGCGCACCAGATCGCCTGTACGGTAGAGCCGGTCGCCGTCGACGAAGGGGCTGGGGATGAAGCACTCGGCTTGAAGCTCAGGCAGGCCCAGGTAGCCGCGCGCGACGCCGACTCCACCGATATGCAACTGGCCCACGCCACCCAGCGGTACCGGGCGGTCGTGTTCATCGAGCACGTACACGCGGGTGTTGGGGATCGGACGGCCGATGGGCGGTGCCTGCACCGGCAATGGCGCATGGGCCGGCAACGACCAGGCGGTACTGTCGACTGTGGCCTCGGTGGGACCATACACGTTATGCACGCAAACCCAGGGCAAGCGCTCGCGAAGGCTTTGCAGCAACGCTGGGGTGAGGTCGCCGCCTCCGCAGAAGATGTCGGTGAGGCGGGTGCACCCCTGCACACCTGGCTGATCGAGGAACTGCTGCAACAGCGCCGGGACGAACTTGACGATGCTGACCTGCTGCGCCTTGATCAGCTCCACCAGATAGCCAGGATCCCGGTGCCCGCCAGGGCGAGCCAGGACCAGGCGCAAGCCCGCGGTCAACGGCCAGAACAACTCCCAGACCGAGCCGTCGAACGTGCACGGGGCGCGCTGTAGCAATGCGTCACCCGCGCGTGGGGCCCGGATCTGCGAACCCCAGTGCATCAGGTTGCACAGGCCGCGATGCTCGATCATCACGCCCTTGGGCGTGCCGGTGGAACCTGAGGTGTACATCACATAGGCCAGGTGCTGTGGGCCGAGGCCTGGCACCTGAGGGTCGGTGCAGGGGCGCTCGGTCACATCACAGCGGTCCAGGTTCAGGGTGGGCTGTTGCAGCGGCGCGAACAGCCCTGCCGTGGCCCCGTGCACCAGCACCGTGACCGGGTTGCAGTCCTGCAACATGAAGCGCAGCCGTTCTTCCGGGTATTCGGGGTCCAGCGGCACGTAGGCGCCGCCTGCCTTGAGCACCCCGAGCAATGCGATCATCAGGCTGACACCTCGCTCGATGCACACCGCCACGCGGCTGTCAGGTGTCACGCCCAGGCCGATCAGGTAGTGCGCCAGGCGGTTGGCCTGTTCGTTCAGCGTCTGGTAGCCCAGGCTCTGGCCGTCGGCCTGCAGGGCGATGGCCCAGGGCGTACGTTGCACCTGGGCTTCGAACAGCGCTGGCAGGGTGTGGTGAACAGGGCTGGTGGGATCTTCGGTGGCGTTGAAGTACTCGAGCATCAACGCCAGCTCCCGTGCAGGCACCGGGCATAGCTGCTGGAGCATACCGGACGCCGGGGCCGACAATGCCTGGCCGATCTGCTCAAGCGCCGTGTCCAGGTAGTCCAGCATACGCTGCGCCCCGAGCGCACGCGGGGCGCGCACGGCCAATTGCAGACAGTCTCCCGGGTCATCCACCGTCAATACCAAGCCATGGCTTGTCACTTCACTGGCTTCGACCAGCGCGACACCCGGCATGACCTCGCCCAATGGCACGGCACCCTGGCGGTAGTTCACCAGGCTATCGAACAGTGCGCTGCCGGCCGGCAGACCGCTGCATTGCTGGGCAAGGATCAGCGGCGCATCTTCATGGGCCAGCAGCGCCGCCAGGCGAGCATGGGTGTCCGTCAACGCCTGCGCTGGCGTGCAGCCATTGAGGTTGATGCGCAGTGGCAAGCTGTTGATGAACATCCCCAGCGCCCGGTCGGCGCCGGTGCCGGCCATGCTGCGCCCCAGCAATACCGTGCCCACGACCACCTGGTCGCGCCCACCCAGGCTACCGAGTGCATGGGCCCATGCCAGGTGCAGCAGGCTCGCAAGGCTGGCGCCATGCGCCCTTGCCAGGGTGCGCAGGCCGGCAACCGTGGCGGCGGGCAGGTCACGGCTGGCGTTCTCGAGGTCGGCCTGATCGAGCGCCGCCCCGCCCCAGCCTGCCAAGGGCTGCTGCGGCTCCAAACCCGCCAATTGCTCGGTGAAGAATGCCCGGTGGGCGGCCTGGCGCTCGGCGCGGTTAGTGAGCGCCACGTAATCCCGGTACGGCACAGGCGCTGGCAATTGCGCGCCCTGCCCTGCCATCCAGGCCTCCAGCTCACCCAGTAGCACTTGCAACGACACCGCGTCATTGACCAGATGGTGAAACCGCAGCAGCGCCAGCCAACGGCCCTGTTCAGGTGCATCCATGCACACCAGCGCCAGCATCGGGGCCTTGTCCAGACTGAGCGGGCGCCGGCTGGGATGATAGTGCTCACGCCATTGACCTTCAGGCCCCTGCCATCGTTCGACCGGCAGGCGGGCATGGCGCCAGACCACCTGATGCGGCGTCTCCAGCCCTTCCCAGGCCAAGCTTGTGCGCAGGATGTCGTGGCGCTCCACCACATGCTGCAACGCAGCGGCGAAGTTATGCATCTGTTGCTCGGTGGCGAACGAGAACACAGCCTGTTGCTGGTACGGGTCGACCGTGTCCGTCAGGTGATGGTACAGCAGCCCCTGCTGCAAGGGCGCCAAGGGGTAGATTTCCTGCACATTGGCCGCGCCACCCGGCACCCTTGCTACGATGCGGTCGAGCGCTGCCTGACCCAGCGTGGCCAAAGGCAGCATACCGGGCTCGATGCGCTGGCAACCCGACGCAATGCAAGGCGCGGGGGTCTGCACGCACTCGGTGGCCCTGGTGCTGGCGGCGACCGCTGCCAGGGTTGACTGCCCGAACAGCACCTGGACATCGACCTGCAGCCCTTGTTGGCGCATGCCCTCGATCAGTTGGACAGCCAGCAGCGAATGCCCGCCCAGTTCGAAGAAGTGATCGTAGCGGCCGATGCGCTCGATATGCAGCAACTGGGTCCAGAGCGCGGCCAAGCGTTGCTCCATCTCCCCTTCTGGCGGCTCGTGCTCATGCCGCACCATGGCCGTGTCATTGGCTGGAGGCAACGCGCGCCGGTCGAGCTTGCCATTGGCAGTCAAGGGCCAGTGGGCGACCTGCATGTAGGCGACCGGCAGCAGGGCGACAGGCAGGCTGTCGCGCAGATGATCGTGCAAGGCCCTGGGAATGACCGGATGGGTCGCCGTGAACCAGGCATGCAGCTGACCCTCGCACAGCATGACCACGCCGTCGCTCACCGCCGGGTGACGGCTCAAGGCGGCTTCGATCTCTGCAAGCTCCACCCGCATGCCGCGGATCTTCACTTGGTCATCGTTGCGGCCCAGGTACTCAAGCGTGCCGTCGGGCAACCAGCGCACCCAGTCACCGGTCCGGTAAAGCTGGGCACCAGGCGCGCTACTGAACGGGTCTTGTACGAAGCGCTCGGCGCTCAGTTGCGGCTGGTTGAGGTAGCCCCTGGCCACGCCCTGGCCACCGATGTACAGCTCGCCGGCCGCGCCGGGCGGCAGCAGCTGGCCCTGGCCGTCCAGCACATACACCTGGGTGTTGGCAATCGGGACGCCGATGTGCAATGGCCCACCCGGCTGCACCTGGCCTGACGTGGCCACCACCGTGGCTTCGGTCGGGCCATAGTTGTTGATCACTTTGTACGTCAGCTCTGGGCCCAGTCGTCGCAGGCGGTCACCGCCCACCAGAAGGGTTTGCAACGTTGGATGAGGCATCCCCTGGGCGAAGGCGAGCTCCGCAATCGGCGTGGGCAAGAAGCTGACGTGAAGCGGTTGCGCCCGCCACCAGGCGAGCAAGGCGTGCACGTCTTCGGCGCCCTCGCGCACGGGGGCCAGGTGCAAAGTGGCGCCACTGCACAGCGCTGGCCAGACCTCCCAGGCCATGGCGTCGAAGCCAAAGCCGGCCACGCTGGACTGATGGCGACCTGGGCCAAGCGCAAATTGGGTGCAGTGCCAGTCCACCAGGTTGGCCAACATGCGTTGCTCGACCATCACCCCCTTGGGTTGGCCGGTGGAGCCAGAGGTATAGATGACGTAGACCAAATCCGTACTCGTTTGCGGTGCGAATGAGAAGCTGGCTACGGGCTTGGTGGGCCACGACGGGTTGTCCAGTTCGATCTGTGGTCTGCCGTGCTTGGGCAGGCGCGGTGCGAACCGCGAAAGGGTCAGGACCACGTGCGGGGCGCTGTCCTGCAACAGGTAAGCGATACGCTCTGCCGGGTGAGCCGGATCGATCGGCACGTAGGCACCGCCTGCCTTGAGCACCGCCAGCAGCCCAACCAGGGTCTCCAGCCCTCGCTGGGCGGCCACCGCCACGCGCCGTTCAGGGCCCACGCCCAGGCTGCCGAGGTGTTGGGCCAGGGCGCTTGCGCGGTGGTCAAGCTCACCGTAGCTCAAGGTTTGGTCGCCGAAACAGGCTGCCAGGGCTTGCGGACGAGTGCGGGCTTGCAGCTCGATGCGTTGCTGAATCAGGCAAGGCGCAGTGTCGGTCGCCGGCAGGGCTGTCAGGTTCCATGCTTTGAGGCGTTGATGCTCGGGTGCAGTCAGCATGTCGAAGGCCGATACCAGGGCCTGGGGTTGGGCCAGCCCCTGCTCCAGCACGTGCAGCAACCGTGCGCCAATGGCCTCGGCTTGTTCGTCGCTGAACCAGGCGCGGCTGTGCACCAGGTGCAGGCGCGCCGTGCCTGCGTGGGTGTTGCAGCGCAGATGGATGCTCAAGGGTGAGGGTTCATGGCCATTGCAGATCATGACCGTCGCACCTGCTGCATCGCCGATTCGCAGTGCGTTGCTGTCTTCTTCGAACGACACCAGCAGTTCGAACAACTGCGTGCGCCCTTCATGTTGCGCGGCGAGGTCGCGCTTGAGCGCGCTCAGCGGGTAGCGCTGATGACGAAAGTCCTGCTTGAGCGTAGCGGCAATGGCTTGAATCAGGCCCGCGAAGGACAGGTTCCTGCCAAAGTCCATGCGCAGCGGGCTGACCTGGGTGAACAATCCCAGGGTCGCCTTGAACTGTGCGTTGGCCCGGTTGCGCACCGGCAAGCCGACCATCCACTGATCGCGCTGCCACGTGCGGCAGACGCAGACGTGCAGTGCCGCCAGCAACACGGGCAACGGCGACACGTCCAGGGTGTTGGCCAGCGCTCGCAGGTTGCGCATCAGGTCAGGCGCAACCGCCAGGTCATACGTATGGCTAGGCGGGCCCTCCGGCGACAAGGCCGACTGGGTAGGCCGCAGCAGGGGGTCGGGCAGTTGGGCAAGCCTGGCCAGCCAGTAGTCACGGTCTCGCTGATAACGTGCCGAAGCCTGATAGCGGGCGTCATCCTCGATGTAGGCGCAGTACGAGGGCGCACTGGCGGGCAACGGCTGGTGGTCTTCGAGCTTGTGGTAGAGGTCGGCCAGTTGCTTGAACCACTGGTCCACGCCCCACCCATCGAGCACCAGGTGATGGGCGCGCAAGGCCAGCAGGTGCTCGTGGGGGCTCAGCCTGATCAGCCTGGCCTCCCACAGTGGCCCTTGCTCCAGTGCAATAGGGCTGCGCATCCAGGCGTCGAGAAGGTTCAGGGCGGCATCGGCGGGGTGGGCCTCAGCCTGCAGGTCGTCCCACATCAATTTCACGGGCAGTTGGGTGGCGAAACGCTGCTGTGCCAAGCCACCGTCCTGCACCCAGGTGGTGCGCAAGGCATCGTGCAGGCTAGCCAGATGATCCAGTGCCTGCGCCAGCCTGGTCCTGTCCACCTGCCCCTCCAGCGCGACATAGGCGCCAATGTTGTACAGCGGGGACGAGCCTTGGCTGAGTTGCTCCAGCCAGATATCCCGCTGGGCAACGGTCAGGTCGAAAAGGTTGGCGGCAGGCATGATCGGTCAGGTCCTTCTGAGGGGTCAGCGTGGGATTCAAACACCGGGCGCCTGCTGTGTATGGCCCATTAAACCCGGACAGCCCTGGAAGCAACGCGAGCTGCTGAAATCCTTGTAGGAGATTACCTACACGGGGCCGGCGACGATGGCTCACGGCATACCGTATTCGCTGCATTCAGGTCCCATGAGCCACCGTTCTGACGCCAATTTGCTGGCATATAGCCCGTTTCATAGCGTTCCCCCGCGCTTCAGTTGACCTGCGCCTATCACCTTTTGCTGGCATTTTCTGTCCCTGAATCCCACTACAGACGCTTCCCAGCCAGCGGGCTTGAATACGCCCATACACCCTGCCCGGCTGCAATGTGGTTGCACGGGCAGACGCAACTCCAGCAGGCCTCAGGAACCCATCGACATGATGTTGAACGCTCGCTCCGACTACCGCCCAGACCCTCAACTCTACCTGCAACTGGGTGAATTGATCGCGCAGACCGGAGGCGCCTGTTTCGCCGAACAGATGCTTCGCCTGGTACAGGATCAAGTCAGCATCGACGGGTTGGAGATCAGTGAATGGACCCTCGATGCACCGCAGCTGACGGACAGCCGCGTCGAAGTGCTCGGCCGCGCCGGTGTGCATGCCAGGCAGGTGGGTTCACGCGCGCCTCATCCCCTGCTGCAGTCGATCGAGCGGATGCACGACCCGTTGCTCATCGAGTTCAAGGCGCCCGACGGTAGCAATCCGCGTAACCTGCGGCGGGCCCATCAATGCCACCTGGTGTCCTGCAGCGGCAGCAAGCGGTGGGTGATCAGTGCCTACCGGTTGCCCAGCGAGCGACGCTTTTCGCTGGCAGAGCTGTCGCAGCTCAAAAGCCTCTCGAGCACCTTGCTGCCGCTCGTGGAACATCACGGCCAATTGCTCGGCCATGACGGCGCCGAAGTGATCGGCCAGGCGCTGGATGACGCGGAGGTCGGCAGACTGCAGCAAGCCTTCGGCAGGCGCCTGCTTCAGGCGTCGGTCAAGCTCTCGGTGCGCGAACAGGAGGTGTGCATGGGCTTGCTCGGCGGCTGCACTGTCCCTGAGCTGGCCCAGCGGTTGAATGTAAAGAACAGTTCTGTTGAGACCTATCTAAAACGCGCCGCTGCCAAGCTAGGCGTAAGCGGCCGTAATGGCCTGACCAAATGGATGACAGCTGGCTAGCGACCTGTTCATTACCGTCTGCGCATACAGAGCACAGGTGTAAACCTAAACAGATGCATTTGATAATGATTCGTAGTATTTTTCGCGGCGCGGTTAAACCTCCAACCTCAGCGCCCTACTTAGGATCGTACTGTCGATGCGTCGCACGTTCGTCTCGCTTTGTGTACTTCACGCCGTTTCCCCCCTGGCGTTTGCCGACCCGGCCTCCCCGCCCGACACCGCGCAAATCGAACTTCAAGCCTTGAGCATTACCGGCAGTGCCGACGCCGAGCGGGCCAATGGCCCGGTCGAGGGGTACAAGGCCAGTCGCTCGGCCAGCGCCACGCGCACTGACACGGCACTGCACGAGACGCCTCAGTCGGTCAGCGTGGTGCCCAAGGATGTCCTGCAGGATACGGGCGCCACGCGCCTGCAGGACGGGCTCGACTATGCCGGCGGCGTAGGCCGTGCCAACAACTTCGGCGGCCAGGGCCTTACCACCTTCACGGTGCGCGGCTTTACCACTGGCGAGTTCTACCGCAACGGGTTCCCGATCAACCGTGGCTACCCCAACGCGCCCGACGCCAACACGGTCGAGCGCCTGGAAGTCATCCGCGGCCCGGCCAGCAGCCTGTATGGCCGTGGCGATCCGGGGGGCACCTTCAACGTGGTCAGCAAGCAACCCCTACCAGACCCTAAAGTGACCCTGGGCAGTCAGTTCGACGACCAAGGCATGCACCGCGCTACCCTCGATGCCACCGGGCCGCTGAACGAGGATGGCTCCGTGGCCTACCGGCTCAATGTGCTGGGCGAAGGCGGCGACAGCTTCCGTGACGATGTGCAGGGCGAGCGCTATGACGTAGCGCCAGTACTCAGCTGGCAGGTCAACGACAGCACCAAGGTGGTGTTCGAAGGCGACTTCATGCGCAACAACCACCCCCTTGATCGCGGCCTGACCCGCTACGCCAGCCAACCGCGCAGCGCCTCGCGGGACACCTACATCTGGGAGAAGGGCAGTGACAACCTGCTGCACAACGACAACAACATGGCCCAGGTACGCTTCGAGCATCTGCTCAACCAGGACTGGACGCTGGCTGGCGGCTTCCAGTTCCTCGATGGCAGCCTGCAGGGCAATGCCGTGGAAGCCAACAAGGCCCCGGCCGATGGTCGCACCCTGGAGCGCAACTTCAACTGGCGCAAGCTGCAGTGGACCGACCGGGACTGGCAACTGAACCTGACGGGGCACTTCGACACAGGCGCGTTCAGCCACACCTTGCTGACCGGCGTCGAATACGAGAACTACGATTACAACTCCATCATCCAGCGCTCCTCGGCGCGCGATGGCACCTACCCCATCGATATCTATCACCCGGTACTGGGCCAGCCTCGCCCTGCCTTGACGCGCACCACCACCTGGGACAAGGAGAACCTGCAAACCTGGGCGTTCTTCATTCAGGACCAAGTGGCCCTGACCGAACGTCTCAAGGCGCTGGCCGGGGTACGCCTGGAGCGCTTCGAGCATGACTACGACGACAAGATGCCCACCAACCGCGACTTCAGCAAAGGGGAAAATGGCGTCACGCCGCGCGTTGGGCTGATCTACGACCTGACCGATACATTAGCGGTGTACGCCAATACCGCGCGCTCGTTCAAGCCCAACACCGGCACGCCCGCCAGCGGTGGCGGCTTCGATCCGGAAAAGGGCAAGTCTTATGAGCTGGGGTTGAAGTGGGCGTCGCTCGATGGCCAGCTGAGCGCGGATGCCGCGGTCTATCACATCATCAAGGAAAATGTCCTGGCCAACGATCCAGGCGACCCTACCAACACCTTCAAGGTGGCCGCAGGCCAAGTGCGCAGCCGCGGGCTGGATATCAATGTGGCAGGCAACCTGACCCCCGAATGGCGCGTCATCGGTGGCTATTCCTATGTCGACGCCGAAGTCACCAAGGACACCAGCCTGCCCAGCGGTACGCGCCTTGCCAATATCCCGCGCAATACCTTCAGCCTGCTGAACACCTACGAGTTTCAGGACGGTTTGGCCAAGGGGCTCGGGGTGGGCGTAGGGGTGAAGTACGTGGATGACCGCGCCGGCCAGACCGCAACCACCACCTACACCATGGAGCGCTACAGCGTGGTGGACTTGCTGAGCTTCTACAAGGTCAACGAGCACGTACGCCTGAACCTGGATGTGAAGAACCTGTTCAACAAGGGCTATGACGAAGGCTCGTTCAACACCTACGCCTATCCCGGCGCGCCGCGTACGGTGCAGGCCGGGGTGGCCTACACCTTCTGACAGGCACTCGACCGGCTCGGCGGCAACGCAGCCGCCGAGCCGGGCTGGTCATCAGAAGCCTTTGCTGTAGAAAAGCGAGTACGACTCGATGCCGTCGTTGGGCTGGCGGATGCCGGCGTTGGAGTAATGGATGGCGCGGATGCCGACCTTCTGCTCCGACGGCAACTTCAAGCCCAGGCCAATACGGTCTTCGAAGTTGAAGGACGAGCCCAGGCGCTGGTCGCCGACACGGGTCTTGGAAAATGCCGCGATACCGATACCCGCTTCGATGTAGGGGGTGTAGGTGAAGCCGCTGAACTCATAGGTGAACACCGGGCTGAAGGACAGCGAGTGGGCACCGCTGGCGTCACCGCCTTCCCAATAGGTGTAGCCCGCGTCCCAGTAGCCGGTCAGGTGACCAACACTGGTTTCGAACCACTGCTTGTCCCAGTCGAAGGACAAGCCTGCACGGTAGGTCATGTCGCCTTGGCTGGTAACACCGACAGCGCCGGAAACCTGAGCAGCCTGGGCCAGGTTCGCCCCGGCGAAGGCCAGCACGGCGGCAGCCAACGAAGCAGCGATACGGGATTTCATCTATGACATCTCCTGATGGTAAGTGCGACAGCTGGAAGTCTGGACCCTGGGTCAGTCGGTTGCATCAGCCTGCTGAGCATCGACCGGACGGCCTGGGGCTTTGACCTCTCGAAATTTTTGGTAACCGAATCTCATGTTTCGGTCACACGATGTAATAATTGCCGGATTATGGTCAGTTGTATAGGAACTTGGAAGTAGATTGCTATCACTTCTCGTGTTCCTTAGCCGTTTACTACTTGGATTGGGCTGGATAGGCGCGCTAGACCGCTTTCCATATCCAAGGCCCTGGCATAGTGGTCCAACGCATCGAGCCGGCAACGGATGCCTAGACTGGTCGCTGTAAGAATCGTTCAAAATCATTTTGAATCACGTAGATGAGATACTTTCTTCAAGTAGATTCACGAACGTTGACAAGCTGCGCGAGACCGTTCCACGGCGCCAGACCAGCCAGGTCTTGAGGTAACGGAAGTCTTCTGACATCGGCCAGGCACTGACCGTACTGCACCCCGGCATATTTTCCAGCATGGTTCGCGGCATCATGGCCAAGCCTGCACCGGCGCTGACGCACGCCAACATGCCATGGTAGGACTCCATTTCGTGGATCTTGCGTGGGACGGCCTGATCGTTGACGAACCAGTTCTCGAAATGGTGCCGGTACGAGCAGTTGGCGCGAAAGGCGTAGATGTTTTCGCCGTTCACGTCTTGCGCCCGGGTCACGGGCGCGTGGTTGAGGGGCGCGATGATCACCATCTCTTCTTCAAAGACCGGCATCCCCTCCAAGGTCGGGTGCAAGACCGGCCCGTCGATGAACGCGGCCACCAGCCGACCCGACAGAACACCCTCGAGCATGGTGCCGGATGGTCCCGTGGACAGATCCAGGTCCACCTTGGGATAGCGCTGGTTGTAGGCTGCCAGCACGGCCGGGATCCGCACCGCCGCGGTGCTTTCGAGCGAGCCGAGGGCGAATGTGCCCTGTGGGTCCTCCCCTGCCACCGTGCTGCGCGCCTCCTGGACCAAGTCGAGGATGCGCCGGGTGTACTCCAGAAAATTCCAGCCGGCCGGGGACAAGCGCAGGCGGCTTTTTTCGCGAATGAACAGGTCCACGCCCAAGTCCTCTTCCAGTTGCTTGATGCGCGTGGTCAGGTTGGAGGGCACCCGGTGGATATGCTGCGCCGCTGCACTGATGCTGCCTTGCTCGGCGACTGCCTTGAACATCTCAAGTTGTATCAGGTCCACGGCTTTCTCCAAACGTGAATGAGTGGCTCATTATTATTCAGTTTTCATTAAAGCCCTAGCCCACTAGTCTGAGCCCACTGCATACCTACAGCGAGATTGTCCCGCCATGAATGCGATCAGCAGCCAGACCCACGCCATCTCCCTTGACCCGTATACCGGCGAACAGATCGGCGCCTACCCGTTCGACACCGATGCCGCGCTCGAAGCTGCGCTAACGCGGGCCAAGCATGGCTACGGCCAGTGGAGCCGGCTGTCGGCCGATCAGCGCAGCGAGCACCTCCTGGCGCTCGCCACTGCCCTGGAGACTCAGGCAGAGACGTTTGCCCAGATGATCAGCCGCGAAATCGGCAAACCCATCACCCAGGCCCGGGGTGAAGTCAGCAAGTGCGTGGGGCTATGCCGCTGGTACGCCGAGCACGGCCCCGCGATGCTCGCGCCTGAAGCGACCCAGGTCGAAAAAGCCCGCATCGAATACCGCCCGTTGGGCCCGATCCTGGCCGTGATGCCTTGGAACTTCCCCATCTGGCAGGTGCTGCGCGGCGCGGTACCGGCGATTCTGGCGGGTAATACCTACGTGCTCAAGCATGCCCCCAATGTGATGGGCAGCGCCTACCTGCTGGACAAGCTGTTCAAGGATGCGGGCGTCCCGCAGGGTGTGTTCGAGGTGCTCAACGTGACACCGGAAGGTGTGACTCGCGCCATCAACGACCCGCGCATTGCCGCGGTGACCTTGACCGGCAGCGTGCGCGCCGGCATGGCGATCGGTGCTCAAGCCGGTGCTGCGCTGAAGAAGTGCGTACTGGAACTGGGCGGCTCGGACCCTTTTATCGTGCTGGCCGATGCCGATCTGGATGCAGCCGTGCAGGCAGCAGTGATCGGGCGATACCAGAACACCGGGCAAGTGTGCGCGGCCGCCAAGCGCTTTATCGTCGAGCAGAGCATCGCCGAGGCCTTCACGCGCAAGTTCGTTGAAGCAACGCAGGCCTTGAAGGTGGGCAACCCGCTTGAAGAGGCGACCTATATCGGACCCATGGCCCGCTACGATTTGCGCGACGAGCTCGATGGCCAGGTGCAGGCCAGCCTTGCCGAGGGCGCTACGTTGTTGCTCGGCGGTCACAAGGTCGAGGGGGTGGCCAACGTTTACGCACCGACCGTGCTGGGGGATGTGACGCCGCAGATGACAGCCTTCAGGCAGGAACTGTTCGGCCCGGTTGCGGCGATCACCACCGCGCGGGATGCCGACCATGCCGTGGCGTTGGCCAACGACAGTGAGTTTGGTCTGGCCTCGACCATCTACACCGCCGACTATGCCTTGGCCGAGCGCATGACGTCGGCGCTGGAGACCGGTGCGGTGTTCATCAATGGCTACTGCGCTTCCGACCCCCGTGTCGCCTTCGGCGGGGTGAAGAAAAGCGGGTTCGGGCGTGAACTGTCGCATTTTGGCGTGCGTGAGTTCACCAATGTGCAGACGGTGTGGTTGGATCGCAACTGAGGCGCTGGCAGGCTTGGGTGCCGTGTTGCGGGGTTAGCTTCGCGTTTTACACCGTCGGGGGCCGCTGCGCGTCCCCATCGCGGTACAAGACCGCTCCTACACGCGGGCCGGTGGGTTTCCTGTAAGGGGCAAGACAGTCACCCTAGACGCAGCGCCCGGCTCAGGGTTACGCGGTCCCTGTAGGAGCGGTCTTGCACCGCGACGGGCCGCGCAGCGGCCCCAGCGATCTAGAGTGCCCGCTGACTCCAGGATGTCCGGTACATCCTTGTGCACGTTACGCGCCTGCGAGTCTAGTTGCTAAATGGCCTGGATTAGCCATCACGCAGGCTCCTTTTCCCGAATCGAACGCCCTACCGCCCCCAGCTCACCGCATGCATCTCGCTGAGGTACCAGGCGAATGTCCACCCGACGATTCTCTGCGCGACCATTGAGGGTGTCATTGCTGCTGACCGGCTGACTGGCTGCGACACCTTGGACAGCGAAGCAACTGTCTGGAATATCGCCCATGCGCTGCATCCAGTCGCGAACAGCAGAGGCGCGGGCACGAGAAAGATCTAGATTCCTGGCAGCATCCCCCCGCGCATCCGCATGTCCGGAAATAACGATCAGCCAGCCTGGTTGAGCCTTGATTCCGACCAGAGCATTGATCAACAGCTTGGTTGAGCCGGGTTTGAGTTCAGCGCTGCCGGGATCGAACAGGGTCAAGCTGTCGAGTTGGATAGGATCAGGCGTAGGGAGTTCTTCTGCTTGCCTGGCTGCCCACTCTTGCCAGCCCAACCACCCCAAGGACGCAATCGTGACCATCAATGTCAGCAACCATGGCAATACGACACGCTTGTGCACCGAAGGCTCGACAACGAATGTATAAGCCGCAGGCGCAGAAACGACAGCAGCCATGTGAGGCGTAATGGAAGGCTCAGCAACCGTCGCCCAGGATTGCAGCGCAAGCGGCATTGGCGCCGCTCGGCTTGCCGACACGCGTTGCAGAAGGCTGACTATCTGATTGCGCAAGACCTGCAGCGACACCAATGGCGCATGACCGAGGCGTTCCAAGCGATGCTCCAGCCGGTTCAGCTCGGCAACCAGATTGCTCAGCACTGCCGAGTTTGACGTGCCCCACTCCACCCGGCGTACCCACGGATGCAATTGAGCAAACAGCCAAGCCAGGAGATCGATACGAGCTGACGCCTGCACTGGCCACAAGTGCGGCCACTCATCGCTCAGTGTCCCGAGCAGCGCCACGCCTTCAGTCAAGCCCGCCAACCCCGTGCGGTAGCTACGCGCAAGCACAAAAGCCACCGCGGTCTGCAGTTCAACCCCGTTCAGCTCGAATAGCCGCAGGCACAGCCCCTCGACTTTTGCCCAGTCCACGTCTGGGCAGGCAGGGTGATTGAGCTTTGCCAACTCACCGTGCAGCCTCTTGAACTCATCGAAGTTGCCCGGATTACCACCCAGGCGGACACGCATCTCAAAAAGCGTCGTCATCTGGCCCCCTGTCAGTTCCATTGCACGGGAAGGTAGCCTTCCTGCTTGAGGTGACGCACCACAACCCTGCCTTCGACCCCGAGCGTGGTCCCAAAGAACGCCCTGCCGCCGCCCTTGATGAGTACGTCAAGGGCATAGTCAAGATGACCAGGGCGGGACTGAGGCATCAGATGCACGCTCACCTGCGCCAGCCGTGGCTCATAACGGCGCAACGTTCGGGCGATGTTGTTCATCAAGCCATGGGCTGAAGCCGGTAGCCCTTGCAGCACCGTGCCCATATCTGGCAAACCATAGTCGGGCAGATGCGAGAGTGAACCTGCACGGCTGTTGAGAATTCGTTGAATGTTGTCCAGCACCGAGAGGGTCAACTGGTCATCTTCATTCACCTGGCTCAGCGCTAGCTCACCGCGGAAGTTCTGCAACAGCATTTCGTAAAGAGAAGGACTGGTTTCAGGCATGCAGTCAGCCCTCCGCGCGCTGTCGGAGCGTCAGTCGGTTATCGCCCAGTTCGAGCACCCTGGCCTGATCCGGTTCGAGGTCGCCCCGCTGCAAGACAACGCGCCACGTATTTTCGATAACGTCTGGACTTCGGAATAGCGCTACCACCGCAACATACCGAGCGTCGCTTTGTAGAGGTGTACTCAGCTGCGCCGCCTCGCCGGGCTTTATCACCACGACGCGCTCATCGAGCAGATCATCGCGAAGCACTCGCTCACCTTGGCTTACCAGTTCGTCATAGGAGGCATTCTCCAGTGCCTTGCTGCCCTTGAGCTGGTAGATCCGCACCAATACTGGCACCGACAGCCCGCTCATCTCTGCGCCATCGGTATTAATCGCTGTCCGGCCGTTGAGATCCAGGTGCAGCGTTTTGACTTGCTTGTAGAAGATCATCTGGGCAGTGGACGCCGTGCCGTCTGCCACCGTTTGTGCAAGGCCACACCCACTCAAAACAGCAAGCAACGTTGATGCGGTGAAGCAATTAAAAACGGTACGCAACATGCTGTACCTCCTTCCTGCAAGGATTCGGTTGCAGACCTTGATATCGGCCCAGGTTGATTGTGATCGCGTTGTATTGAGCCGATGCCTGTACGTCCTCTGTCTGCCTCAACACCGCGGTCATGCCAAGCATCGACCTGGTGCGTCCTAGTACAGGAGCCGGCACGATCTCGCGTGGAATAGAGAGTTGCAGCAGCGCTGTGCAACGCCACCCCAGATACACCTCAAGCAAAACCCGCAAATCGGTCAGCAGCCGGCCACCCGGAAGCCACTCACGCGCTTCATCCACATCCTCGGTACACAGCAAAAGGCGCAGTTGGCTGTTAGCGTCGTGCCCGACAGCACCCAATGGCATGCCCTGGCCCAACCTCACCGGACGCTCGGGTGCAAGACTGGCAGGCTGCTCAAGCAAAACGCTCTGCGGCCAATGCCCGGTCACGTGCGTATCCGTATGCGGCGCCAGCAACTTCACCAAAGCACCGATCCCCTCCGCGTTGCGCGTGGGCAGGCGCATCACACTGAGAAGGGCCAGAAAACGTGACATCGGTGTGGCGATGCGCGCTGCCGTACCGGGAATACCCAGCCCGATCAAGCCCAACAAACACTGTGAAGTGGCATCTCGCCCGCCCGGCTCGAACGTTGCCGGGTAGGAGTACTTGCGCCAGATCCGGTAGAACTGGGTAAATAGCCGATGGTTGAAGATATCGAGGAAGTGCTCCAGTGCCTCATGGCCTTCGCGCCGCTGAGCGATATCATCCAGATAGCCTGTGGGCAAAGGAGAGTCGACGCCATACAAACCCAGCAGCCGGGTTCGCACGGTCAGCGGTCGGTCTGGAGCAGACTCGTCGATTTCAATGGCCTTCAACTCACCTGCTGGAAATCCCATTCCAGGGTCTGGCCGGAACCTGACCCGGTCATCGCCGGGGTGTGCAGTGCTGCCCAACGGTGGTTGTTCAGCCAACACCTGCTCCAGCACCTGGCAGAAGCGGTAGACGTTAGCGGTTGAAACCTGTTCAGCCAGCACGTGCAGAATGCCTTCGGCCTTCAACCGGGAATACGCTGACTGTGATGTTCGTTCCATCGCAGGCACCTCCCCGTCGGTTGCAGAATCATCGTCAGTTGAGTGCACAAGTGAATGTCCGCGTACAGGGCGAAGAACCGGCTGAGCATTTCACCGAACAGGCAGATGTCCCCCTCCCCTGAAAAGCCGTTGCTATCGACCGTCACCTCGATATCCACACCTCGCAGCAAGAAGCCTTTTTCGAAGCGCTGGATCAGGTGATGCTTGACGTCGACAATGGCCTCAAGACGGCGGCGATTCGTTTCGCTGCCCGTCCACTCATACAAAGCCAACGTGCCACGCAGTACTTCAGCGCTGTTGAGCATCGGCAGAAAATTCGATCCCAGATGACTGAGCACTCGCCAGTGGAAACGATCGCGGTTCGGCGGGTAGCAAGGCAGCGTCGGCGCGGTCAGGTTGCGTACACGCAAGCCTGCCTGAGTGGACTGCGCCGCAGCATCGAGCAAGGTGCTGCGCAAGGCTTTGCGCGGCAGCTGGCCATTGGTACCCGTCAGGCGCAATGACAGGCTTTTGCGGTTGAGCAATACATCTTTGTCAAAGCCCTCCCCGCCAAGAATCAGCCAAGTGTCATGCAAACCATTGGCGCCGCGCCTCAAGCGGGTATGGAAGTAGCGCTCAGGGGCCTCATCGCGAAGCATGCCCCCTTTGTGGCGAAAGCTACTGAAAGGCACGTAGTCCTGACGCACGCTGTCCTTCGATCCAGAAACCTTGTCTACCGAGTAGATCTCTGTATGCCCGTCCTGCAAGCGCATTGGGCGAAGCAAGTATTCATTCTGCAACGGGTCCAGGGTGAGCGGGTCCGCCTCCAGTGCAAACAGGTTGATCACGGGAACCGCGTGCAGACGAATGTGCTCTTGTGTGGGCGTGAACGTATGCGACCAGGTCTCACTGAGCACGACTTCAAGCTCGAACCATGGGGCGTCTGGGGGCAACGCGAGCGAATCGAGGCCACACAGCGTGACGAACATGAATTTCTCACGGAACGTGAAGTACTCCAGCAACAACTGATAACCACTGAAGGCGCTATCGCCTTTAGGCCAAAGGCGATCATCGTCCGCAAACCCCTTTGGCTTGAAGTGCCCCGCAAATGCCTTGCGCTGCGCCGTGCCTGGCAAGCGCACATGCAGCGCCTGCACGTTCAATGTCAGCGCCTGATGCAGCACACTGGCAAGCGCCGCGTCGCCACTCAGATACAACGGGATATGCGCGAGGTCGAGTTGATCCCAGTTGGCCAGTGCTCCACGCGCGAAGCGTAGGCGCAGAGCTGCACGCCCATCTGGCTCATGGTCAAGTCGCACGGTTTCCAGATGGAGCGGCCGTAGCGTCAAATCCTGCGTGGTGGAGTAGCGGCAACGGGTACGGTGCTGCCCCACCGGCTGTGACAGCACCTGAAAGCCTTTTGCGACCTGCTCGCAGCCCTTCATCTGACTGACATCTGGCATCAGTTCGACGATGGCCAGCGATGGGATGGTGCGCAAATAATGGGGCCATAGCAGGCTTACCAGCCCCTCCGTCAGCTCAGGCAGGTCATCGTCCAGTTTCTCGCGCAGGCGCCCCATCAAAAACGCAAAACCTTCGAACAACCGCTCCACGAAGGGGTCTTCGGCGCCGGGTTTATCCAGGTTGAGCTGCGCCGCACGGTCCGGAAATGCCTGGGCAAACTCCTTGCCCGCTTCGCGCAGGTAGCGCATTTCAGCGTCGAAGTAACGCAGGGTTGGGTTGTCCGTAGTCAAAACAGATTCCTGATCAAAGTGAATTAGCTGCACAGCACTGCAGCTCGTACCGGGTCAAGGGATACGAGGGCTGCCAACTGATGTTCCATTTGCCGCGCCAACACAGGCCGGTCAGCGTCGTTGCGCTGGGCCTTCAAACGCAGCAGCTTGAGTAAACGCGCCTTGACCTCGAACAGCAGGTCCGGCTCCCAGTCGGCAAAGGTGTGGCGTTGCGCGGCAGCGTCCAGCTCAGTGAACAAATGAATGGCCAGCTCGGCCTTGCCGCACTGCTCGGCCACGCGCGCCATCAGCAAGCGCAGTAACCAACGCTGACGCCCGGTCTGCACATCGGGCCGGCTTGCCAGCCAAGCCAGCGCCTGCTCGACACCGTCAGCATCCGCTTGCGCCAGTGCCTCGGGTTCCAAGGCGAGTATTTCGCAGGCAGCCGCCGACAGTGCGGGGGCCGCTGCGGGCAGCCATTGATCTGGGCGGTTTGCGCTGACCTGCTGGTTGATCCACTCACGCGTGGCCTCATCAGCGAATGGCGAGCCATCGCTCCAACACAGTAGCTCCACGCCCGGCAGCCGGTGCAGCAGCATGGCCAGATCGTGTTTGACCATATCTGCCCAGGTTTTGTAGGGCTCAGCCGATTTGCCCAAGGCCTGATGGAGATACCATTGCAGATCCAGCCAGAAGTGATTGACGCCTTCGGCATACATTTGCTCGACTTGATCAATCAACTCGCTCCAGCTTTGCTGCAGGTGCAAGCGCTTGAGCTGCGCGCGATACTCGCCGCGAGGCGGTGCCAGGCGGGTAATCCCCTGGGCATTTTGCGGCGGTACCTGATGCACGGTGTCCCAGCGCAAGCTCTTCATCAGCCTATGCGCTGCCAACCACCCTTCGGGTTGTTCACGCAGGTAGCTGGCCAGGCCCCGGCCACTGTCCAGCAAATCGCGACCGGACTTGATGGGTGATACGCTCGGGCCAGGGGCGCTACTTCTCAGCGGTGAATCACTGCCGGTCTGCGGGACGATTGCATCCACACCTCCCGACACGGCGAGTCGGGTGTTAAGGGCGCCGTACAAGGCGTCCAGTTGTGGCCGCTGGTCTTCGGGCCAATGGCTGAAGCCGCGCTCCAGCCACACCAATGCTGCCACCGTTCGCTCGCTTTCAGCCTTGACGACCTGAGGGTACAGCGACAGGCTTGCCAGGACCCTGCTGCCGGCAAGCCACTCCAAAGCCATCTTGCGGCTATTGGGGCGCACCGGCAGGATGTCGCAGGCATAGCGTTCCATCAGCGCCGCCAGCAAACTCAGGCCATCAGCCAGACCGGCCTCACCATCCCGGTGCAAGCGTGCCCACAGATAGTAGGTGGCAACGCGTAGGTCCTTGCAGGACTGCTGGAGCAGCTTCTGCGCCAGTTGCGCCACAAGGTCCACATCCGCCCCGGAGAGTTTGTTGACCTCTTCGCGCATGCGCTGGAAATCGTCGTCGTAGCCCGGATCCTTTCCCACAGCTACATCACCGCTGATGGGCATTAGCCAAGGCTCCCAACATTCGCTGTGTTTACGGGCAATGACCAGCGGCTCGCTGGCGGGCAAACAGCTTTCGACAAGGCTTTTCAGACTCATTCGAAGCCCCCGTTCTGCGTGTACTGCGGGGTGTCTCGGCCATCTGCCAGAAAGATCTCTCGCGGCAAACTGAACCCGCGCAACTTGAGCAGTGCCAGCGGCCCTTCGCCCAACTCCGTGCGCAAGTGCCAGGTCAGGGCCAGGCCATCTGGCGCATCGAGCACTATCCGAAAACGACTGTCGCCGTCGTCCAGCGCCGTGACATTGGCCTGCTCCAGCAAACGAATCAGCCCCCAACTACCCTGGTAGTCCGCAAACAGGCGCTCGCCGGTATGGACGCTGCTCCACGTCAGGCTGATGCCGGGATGGTCGCCCTGCCCGGGCCAGCGAAAGCGTTGCCAGCTTTCTCGCTGGTTGAAGTAGTGATGCTTCTCACCATTGAGTACGAAGGTGGTCTGCACCACATCACGCACAGGCTTGCCTTGCAGCTCGAAGCTCAAGCCCATACCGCCATCGGTATACAGCACATCGGCCAGCTGGCTGAGCTGGTTGATCGCTGTTAGAAAGTCCGGGTTGAAACGCAGCCCCTGACCTTGCCGCGAATCGGCCACCCAGCGGTTGCCTTCCTTGCGCAGAAGACCCGTGAGTTGCTGCGCCAGAAACTGTTCGATGCGCCCGGAGTCGGCGCGGATCATCTGCCCCAGCATGGGTAAAGAGGCATCGCTGCTGGTGGCCGCGAAGGGATAACGACCGCTGAAGGCGCCCTGCCACTCATCGACGATCGCGCGCTGCCAGGCCCGGTTGAGGCCGACCGAGGACGGCTGCAGAATCTGTTGCCAGGCCTGATCCAGCGGCTGCACGAACAGCGTATTGGCCGCTGGCCCCCAGTCGGCGCCGAGGCTGGCGGCGATCAGGTTGCCGTAGGCCTGGGTATCGGTCAGGTCCGCGCCTTTGCCTTGAAATACCGTCTGCGCCAAGGTCTGAATCATCGCCTCGGGATCGGGTGCATTGACCACCTGTTGCAGCTTCAAGCGCACGCCGGTGACTCGGGTGAGGAAGGCTTGCAGGCTCAGGCGGCCATCGACTGATCGGCCTCCAGACTCCTTGCCCAGCAACGCCATCAAAGGGCCAAAGGTACTGTCGAGCGGGCCGCTGGGTGTTTGGGGAAGTTGATCGATGATCGGCGCTGCTTTTTGCCCCACCAACTTCTGTGCGGATTCAATCAGGGAATCGGCCAGGGCCTGGCCACGGACGCCGGCTTGGCCCTGGTAGCTCAATGTGTTCATCAAGGCAATCAGTGGTGACTGGCGTACATCACTCATCAGCGTCAACTGAGCAATCACATCGCTCAAGCCGTAGCCCTGTCGCCAGCGCAGGCTGTTGAGAAAGCCCAGCCATGCACTGCTGTAATCCTGGAAGTAGCGTGCGGTCAACCGCTCCCTGAGTTGGTCGGGGCTCAGTTCACTGCCGATGTCGTTGGGGTTGTCGCTGAGTACCCAGTCGATCTCTTCGCGCCGAGTCTGCGCTGCCTCTTCAATGGCTGCACGAACCTGCCCTTCCCAGGCTTGGCGGGTGAATACACCGGGGACCTGTTCTGCACTGGTGAACAGGGCGCTTGCATCGGTGTCGTCGACCATCTGTTGCAAACCCAATGCTGGGTAGTGATTCGCCGCAGTGTCGAGCACTTGTTGGTACAGGCTGCTTTCAGCGTTTCGCTGCCCCAGTTCGCGCAGTAGCACCTGGCGTGTTTGGGCGATCAGCCTGAGATTGGCCTTGATCGCCCAGTCAGGGTGCTCAGGCAGGTGCTGGCCGTAGAACGTCCACAGTGCCGGATCGGCAGTGCCCAAAGTCTGGGCCAAGAACGCGGCATCGGCTTTTTCCGGGCGTGCCAGCATCAGATAGGCTTTGAGGTAGTCATACGTCTGCTGTGCCCGCTTGGCGCGCTGAGGGCTCGCAGGAGGCAAGTTGACCAACACTTTGAGCCGTTTTTCTAGTTCAGAGACTGCGGGATCACGAAGCAGCTGGTTATTGGCTTGCGTATAGAGCGGCCACACCGCGTCACGTAGCTCGTGCGACCGGTTCAGGCCAAAACGCTGATACCACTGTGCGCCGTGTTCTGATCGGTAGTCCAGGCGGGAGAGTTCGCGTACCAACTCGCCCAGTGCCTGTTTGGTGTCGGTGCCTGCTACGGGCTGCTGCAACGTGCTATACGCCGCCGCGATCTGACCGACCTCGGTACGGTTGCTGGCGAAGGACAACAGCAAGCCAATGCCCCAGATGGAAGCAAGGCCTAGCGCAGAAACGTAGGCGATTCTAGCTGGGTGCCAACCCAGTCGGCGGGCTAGCACGGAGCGATCGTTGAGGATCCCGGACCATGCTGGGTCTTCGGGCCAGCGGTGTTCGATTGTCGTCGCAGATCCTGACCTCTGAACTGGCAAGCTGAACCACACGCCACGGACCTGGATACCACGTGTGGTTCTGCCTGAGAGGGACTCAATCAGCCGATACCATCGTGCAGCGCCGTCAATTTGCAGGCCACGCGCAAGCCGCAGAAGAAAGTCATGCGCTATCTGGACCTGCATCTGCGCCAAACCCTGTTCGCGCAGCGGCTGTTGCAAGTTACGCAGACGCTCAGCCAATTGGACTGGAGAAAATCGCGATGGTAATAGGCAGCCTACCGCCCGCACGTCGCGGGCTGGCTGTGACCATTCGCTCTCGCAGATCTGCCATACATGAACGGATACCTTCCAACCTGAGAGCCGGGCAAGTCCCTGCAACCGATTGAAAGCAAAGCCCAAAGACTCGCTATCGGTACATTGAGCTCTGTTCACCACCCAGAGGGTGCCATGCAGCCCACCTCTTTGGCCTAGCGTGCACCATTGTTCTATCAACGTTTGATCAAGAGCAGTCTGCACACTG
This sequence comes from Pseudomonas sp. SGAir0191, assembly GCF_002812565.2. Classification (NCBI taxonomy): domain Bacteria; kingdom Pseudomonadati; phylum Pseudomonadota; class Gammaproteobacteria; order Pseudomonadales; family Pseudomonadaceae; genus Pseudomonas; species Pseudomonas sp. SGAir0191. Next base: position 2,251,825 of record NZ_CP025035.2, on the reverse strand, counting down.
CCCCCCCAGAGCAGAACCGTATCCTTTCCCATCAGCCACAGCTGATGCGTCAGACCGGGCGCGACCGCTTCGACTTCGGCCGGCTCACCAATGACTACATAAAACCGGACCCGACGCCGCCAGAACTGACCATGATGCTCACGCAAGTGCTGCTGGATCTGCGCACTCACATCTGGGGGCCAAGTTTCGACCTCCAGATCAGACGGTTGCACCCCGGGACGATGCACAAGGCCTCGGATACCGTGCAGCACTGCCTGCCATACGAGCACTGCGGTCACGAAAAGCAGTCCCCAAAAGATGAGGCCTTTGAAGATAAGGTCCATGAGAGAAGCCCGACTGCGGGGGTGCCCTACCCAGAACCACCAGGCTACCCCGCAGGCGGTGACTATTACAGCCACCGTTACAGCGAGCAAAACAGCCGTTTGCCAAGCAGATACTTTTTGTGATTCAGCTACCTGATTCATGGGGCCGCACAATTCCAAGGGTCAAGGTGAAATGAGGGTCTGAAGCCAGCCATGCGCAGGGCACGCCATGCTGCTGGACATACCAAGCGGCAAGGGTCTGCACGACCATAGCTTCCAGTTGTTCCAACGCGCCAAAGTTGGCGTCCTGAGCGTTGGTTTTGGCATCCCAGCCGATTGCGGCTAGATCAGGCACATGAGGCTGAGAAAACGCTATACAGGTCTGCGCCGGTGCCTCTAGCAGGCTTTGCTCGACAGCCCGCTCGGCAACGGTCGCCAGGTCCTCGTCTGCCTGCGAGAACCACTCGCCACGAAAAAAGGCCACGTCTCCTTCAGCGCCAAGTAGCCATAGCACTGCGGCCTCACCTGCCGGCAAAGAACTTGCCCGATCAGGTGAGGAACTCTGACAACCGGCACAGAGCACACGTGCACCATCAGGAGCCCCTTGCAACTGATCGATGATCGCGTCAAGGCTAAGAATCCCATCCCATATCTGAGGATATTCAGGCAGGTGCACGTCTGGACAGCACTGCGCGATCTGCTCGACGAATGCACGCCATGCTGCCTGCGAGCCATGCCAATAGCAGCTTGATGGGGTCAAGCTCTGATCGGTGCTACGCTGTGCTCCCCACTTCAGGGCGAGCAGTGTTGCCAGCTCTTGCTCGCGCTGTTTCGCGTCGTGTCCAAATACCTGGAGCAAACGAAGCACCAAGCCTTCACCCGTCTCCCGTGCCACGGATGGCTGTTTCGAAGGGTCTAGCAAGCCATCCAGATCCTCCGGGCTACCGCATGAAGCACTCAGCAGAACCGACTCGACCATCGCAACTTTCTGGCGATGCTGTAACCACCATGCCTGCTGTTCCCGCTCCACCGCTTCGCCATAGCACTGGGCGTTGTGGCGGTTGAAGCGGAAATAGAGCACATGAATCAAGAATGCCAGTAACCCGCTGAGCAACATGCCTCCCACCGTAAAGGCGACAAGGTGCGGTGCAACAAGGGAAGGAGGCAGGACACTTGCAATGCCGAGCAATGCCAACAACCCGACTGCCCCTGCAAACCAGCGCGAATAACGAGTCTCACGCGCCAATGGATAGGGTGCAAACTCCGGAATCCTCTTCATGAAGCAGCCAAGGTATCGGGCGTGGAACTGACCAGGCTACAGCCGCAAGCACAGCGGTGAGCGTGCAGTGCCACCGGGCAACCATCGAGCTCGATGAGGTCACTGCCTTCGGCAATCACCGTCAGCCCATGCAGGTTGCAGCGCACAGCGTCCCCCTTGCAGGCAATCGGCTCGCCGTCACACAGATAGTGCCCTTCGAGCACCTCACCACCTGCCTCACGCAAGCTGTCACCCTTTCGAATGAATGCGTGCATTACTGTTGCTCCTTCTGGTCAGTGCTATTGGCAGGACATGACTGCGGCTCCGGCAATTGCAGCGGGGTTTTGATCGGATACTCGGGACTGTCGTAGGCGTAACAGGAGGTAGTGACCTGAATTTCATCGCAGGGCAGGAAATGCACGGTGATGCCGCAAACTTCTTGGCCGGTATAGTCCGGGACAGCAACAACTTTGCTGTGCCTGCGCTTTTGCGCCAGGATTTTCTTCTCCCAAGCCAAAAACTTGGGCCAATCTCCGTATCCAGGAAAATCTCTTGCACTACCGGCACCCGTTTCCCAGTCAACCCGTACCGTCAGGCCTGGATGCCAGTGTTCTGGTGCGCCGTAGCAGCAGCCTCCACCCCCGCCTTGATATGGGCCAATGATGTCAACGGCTGAACGACCATCGACACTGAACCGGTTGATTGCCCAGTGGGTGTGATTAACGCCATAAATACTGCTCGCACTGGCCGTTCCGCCCAAGAACATCGCCAAACTGCCAAGAGCAATGTTCAATACATGGCGCCGCATGAGCTTGCCTGCACGTTTCGCTTTGACTTGCTGCACGCCTCTGTGCCCTTCGAGCATTTCGCCGCCTGCTTCTCGCAAGCTGTCAGCCTTTCGACTCAACGCGTGCATTACTGCTCCTCCACCTGGTCACTGCTTTTGGCAGGGCATGACTGCGGCTCCGGTAAATGCAGCGGAGTTTTAATCGGGTACTCGGGGCTGCCGTAGCCGTAACAGGAAGTGGTGACCTGAAGCTCATCACAGGGAAGGAAATGTACGGTGATGCCGCAGACTCTCTGGTCGGTGTAATCCGGGACGGGGACGACTTTGCTATGCCTGCGCTTTTGCGCCAGGATCTTCTTCTCCCAAGCCACAACTTTGGCCCAGTCTCCGGTTCCAGGAAAATCTCCCGAGCTTCCCGCACCCGTTTCCCAGTCAACCCGCACCGTCAGCCCCTGAGACCAGCGGGCTGGTGCGACGTAACAGCAGCCACCACCTCCGCCTTGATATGGACCAATAATGTCAACGGCTGAACGGCCATCGACACTGAGTCGGTTGATCGCCCAGTGAGTGTGGTTGACGCCATAAATGCTGCTCGCACTGGCTGTCGTAACGCCTACGCACATCACCACACCGCCGAATGTGATGTTCAGTAGATGGCGCCGCATGAACTTGCCTGCACGTGCTGTTTTGAATTGCTGAACGCCGCTGTCAGCCAAGCTCATTGCCCACCTCGCTCGCCGTAGCGTAATGGGCATCCCAGACTGCTGTGATGCGTTGTTGGAGCTGCGCCATTTGCTGAGCGCTCTCCACAGGTAATTTCAGGGTATACCCAGAAATCTGGGCGATGCTGACTGCAGGCGCTGGCTCCCCTTCAGCCCTGACTATCAATGCCAGGTCCCTTCGATCAGCTTCACCAAAAAACACCATTCGTTCGTTGAAGTAACTGCCCCAGGGTTCACGCCCTGCCGACAAACTCACACCCAGGTAGCGATTGTTGAGCACGGCGTGCAGAAACCAGGCACGCGAGTCATGTACTTGGTCATCGAACAGGGCCCGCAAAAGTCCTTCAGGCTTTTGGCTATTACGGTGCTCTTCGACATTACCGCGAGAGCGCTCTGTAAGATGGTTGCGCTCACCTGGCGGTGGAGGGAATAGCTGGCTGACTTTTGCACGCCCAGCTGCCTTGACTCGCTCTCGCTCGGCCCGGGTTTCGGCACTATTGCGATAGATCAACCAGGCGGTGGGATTTACTTCCTTCGCTATACGCAAGACCGTCAGGTAAGGGTCGCTATCCAGATTTCGATAGCTTTTTTCAAACTCTTCAGCGGCCTCCCGCAATTGGGATTGTGCACTGTCTGGGTCGAAATCTGGGATGCCAGGCTCCAGCGGCATACTCGGAGCGCCTTTACGCTCGCGGGCTATTTGTTGCAGGCGCCGGGCTTGGACCATCGCCTGCTGTTGCTCCCGCTCTGCCTCAGCACGTCTGCGGGCATCCTCCGTACCGTGCGTATCACTGGCGTTGCGATAGAACTGTGTAGTCTTGAGGCTGGCGAAGGCGTAGCGATCAATGCGCCATGCTGTGATCCAGGCGAGTTGGGCGCGTAATGCCTCTTCCAGGGGTACTGGAGCCGATGAGACTTGGTAGCGTTCGATTTGCTCGGACGAAAGTGGATGAGGGGAAGGAGTCAAGTTGAGAGTCACTTGACGCCAAGCGTTGAAGCGATCGACTAATAACGGTTCAGCACCGAATTGCAATACAACATCAGGTTCCATCGCCCGCCAAGTTTCATGTTGTTGGCCCACTGGCTGTGCACTCGGTGGAACTTTTAGCGGCGCCCCGTGAGCAAACGCGTCAGCATACAAATCATTCAACGCGATCTGCGAAAGCAATAGGCGATCATTAGGGCCAACTGCCTTCCCTTGATCACCCGGCGGATACCCTCCCCCCTGATCTGAATGCACTCCGGGGTAGATCACCTCCACGCTGTTTGCTGGGTAGCTGCCATCCTCCCGGCGGATAGAGTCCAGCGGAAAGCTCAACCGCTGCTCATGGCTGGCGACGATATGCAGGCAACGCTTGAGCAGCGCCCCGGAAGGCAGCGCCTGACTACCATCGCCCCAGCCCATATGCCCGGTCGCCCCCGGTACGATATCGGCCAGCCCCACCGACACCACCGTGTCCAGCAGCCCAAGGTATTCCACGCTGATTGGCAGCTTATGTTCCCCAACGACGAGCACCGGTGTCGATTCCGCTGGCGCCAACAACTCATTAAGCCAGTTGACGAACGCCCGCGCCGAGGCCGCGCCCCGCGAAAATCCATAAACGTACAACCGCACCCCCAACAGCTTGGGCTGAGATGCCGAAGTACCCTCTAGAGCGATCTCCAAGGTCCGCTCTATGGCACTTAGTTGTTCGTAAAACTTCTTGCGTCGATTCGACCGGCCTTTGATCCACTCGGTGCCGCGCCACGTTCCCATGGCTTCGACGGCTGTTTTGAGCGCCGCATTGTCCAAACGCGGCAGCCCGAGCGCCCGACGCAGCGCATCGATGATCATCAGCAGGCCCCAGTTAATCCGCTCCTCGCCACGTCGTGCGAAGGCCAGGCCTTCGGTGGTGTAGTCCAGGTCGCCTACCTCGGGAAACGGCGTGCCCACTCCAGGCATGTAGTACTTGAAGTAATCGCCGTTGCCAGTACCCGGCGCGTCGGTCAGGCCGCTCGTGCCAACGCTGCGATGCGCTGTGCCGCCGGCATGGCCCGCGCCGATAGCGGCGCGGAACAAGCGTGCAATGTTAGTCGGGTGCGGCACGGCAGATTCGAACAAATCGTTGTTCAGGTTGTTACCGGTGCCGTCGAAGAACAGGCTGATATGCAAGGTCCTGCTACACGGCGGCGGCAATCGGTAGCCGGCAACTAGACATCGACGATCCTGGTGGTCACGCGCTGGCTGATCCCGTAGCCATTGGTTGTGCCGCACCTGCTCGACACGCTGGGGCAGGCGACCTTGCACAGGGAAATGGGGCGGAAGCCAGACGCGGGCTTTACTTGTTTTGGGCATTATTTAGGCTCCTGGCCATGCAATGGGGTCTTGATACAACGCGCGGGAACAACCGCCTGGGCGGGCAGGAGACTAGCTAGCATCGCCACTCTGCCGCCCATCCGCTAACGCCTTGCCATCAGGGTTTTCCCGCAATTGCAGGCTCGCTTACCCAGGTCTGGCGCAGGTATTCCAGGGTATGTGCCTCGCGCTGAGCGGTTGTCAGCAGGCCCGCCGAACTGGCAGCTAACATCCCGCGGTAGCACACGCGAAAGCGCTGTTCCGCTCCCCATTCGCCAGGAAGTTCTGCAGCGAGACTGGCCATTGCTGCGGTAGCATCACTGGCACAACAAAGCACGTCGATCTGACTGTCACTGAGTTCAAGTGGCGTAAATGAGTCATCGCCCCCTGAACTTTGGGCTGTTCCAAGCAAGTGCTGGGGCAGGCCATCGCGGTCAAGCCAACTCCAGAACAAGGCGGGCTGTAACCATGCTTGCTGCTGCTCGGGCGTCAGTACGTGACTGAACAGCAGGAGAAAAAGCCGCGGATCGTAGTAACGCAGTAGGCCCAGGCACCCTCCGTTGAGTGCCTCAGTGCAGCGACCAAGATGCTCTGCGAGTATCGGAAAGGGCCAATCAGACACCAGGATCAATAACACTGGCAGGCCTTGGGTGGCGTTCAGCAAACCGAGAAGCCATTGCTTCTGGAGTGGTTGTGACAAATCAACCCGCACCAGCAGAGGGGCCAGATCCTCGGCACCTTCCTCAGGCAGCCCAGTGAACAGGGAGTAACAATCCAGCGGCGGGTCCACGCTAAGCACACTGGGGCGCATCGGTGACTCGCAACCAGCTTGATCGATGATCACATGCAGATAGGTGATCTGTGCCTGCTCGCACGCGCACAGCAGAAGATTGAGCCACGTGGTGCACGCTTGTGTGTTCATACTTGGGCCTCCCTGAGTACGAAGCCCTGTGCAGCGGCTTGCGCCCTCTTCAAGCATTCCTTACATACAGCTCCCGGCAACTCAGGCAGTTCGAAGGACTCACCCGCCGGGGGGTTAAATCGATGTTTGCCCTTGAGACTGATTAGTCCCGGGCTATGAATCTGGATTTCACCTTGATCTGTAATACGGATGTAACCGCCGCCACAGCCGAGCGTAATGCCCTTCTTGGCGGTCAATTGCATATGACCCTCCACGGACTGGACGGTGATGTCTTGCTGGGCAATCAGATTGAGCAAGTCGCCATGGGACTCGATTTCTAAGGGGCCTTTGCCGGAAACCAGGCGCATGCCTTGCAGTTGCGCCAACAACAAGATGCCCTCACCGGAGTGGGCAAACAGCCGCTTGCCTGCAGCCAAGTTGAGTTCTTCGTCAGTTTGAGCACAGAGTGCTTCACCACTTTTCAAGAGCAAGCTTGCCGGCGTCACTGCACCAATACCATCAGGTGCACTAAGAAGAATTGCAGAGCCTTTGAGGTTTTTTGCCTCAGCCTCGAACCGGCTCAGCGCATCGACATCAGGCTGGCGGCTGCGATGGGTCTGAGCAATTTGGCTCCATTGGGCCAATTGTTGCTTCGCACTCTCTAGCAGGGTGCTGGCGCGGTCCATAGTGAGCACGTCGCCCGCAGCATTGGCTTGTTTGTCAGCACTAATGAAAATTCCCTTGCCGCCACGAATCGCTCCCCAAGCATCGGTGCGCAATTCAAAGCCTTCACCACGCGTCTGATTACTCGAATCCACCAAATGCCCCAAGTTAAGCTGGCTCTTGCCACTGTGCTCGGTACTGAGCTTGACGTGCTCCTGTCCACGCGTATCGTCCAGGCGCAACTTGTTATTGGCCGGGGTCCGCAACACATTGCGTTTGTAGTTGCGCAGCGTCACGTGGTCGGGATGTTCGCTGTCGTGCAAGGCATGGGCGATGTAGGGCCGGTCCGGGTCACCTTGCTCGAACGCCACCGCCACTTCAGTACCGCAGATCAACGGCAGGTGCAGGCCATGGGTGTCACCGGCGTAGGGGCGTGCCAGTCGGAGCCAGACACTCTCCTCGCCTGCTCGCCACGTGTCCCGGTCGAACAGGAAATTGACCCGGTAACGTCCCTCCATGTCGATATGGCCGTAAGGATCGTTCTTTTGCGTACTGGTGACCCGCGCCGGCACCGTACCGGCGATCTGTGGCTTGCCCAGCAATCTTGGCCGAAAGCCTATCGTCTCTGAGTAGGGAATCGCGTCGAACGTGACTTCCAAACTACGGTCGCGTGCTGCCTCGACGGTCAAATGGGTGATGACCACGCCAGGTTCGAAGACCTGTGGCGCCCCGTCAGAGACCGTCAGCACTTGCCCTGGGGCGAGCGATACACTGCTGCTGATGCCGGTGCAACGGGTCTGGTCATTGAGAAAGCGTTCATGATTCAGGCGCGCATAGAAGTACCCGCTTTCGCTGAGCAGGTCTTCATCCTGGTCAATGGCGTCACCCAGCGCGGTATAAGGCTCTCCGTAGTGATACCCCTCGCCATAAGTCGTTGTGGCCCCCCGGCTGTGATCAACATCACCGTCCAGAAAGGCAGCCGCGTCCCGATGGTGGTAGGCGCGCACGTTGATATGCTGCTCCACCACCTGATGCTCAACCTGCAGCGCCCATACGCCGTCCTGCCCATTGCTGGTCAAGCCCGACAGAGGTCGATGCGGTAACTTGACGCCAAACTGGTAATGCCTTTGGTGGTCGTGAAACTCGACCACATCAATGTAAAGCCGATCGTCGTGGGAGAAGCGATACCAGATGCCGACTTCCGCCAGCAGACGACTAATGAAAGTCAGATCGCTCTCACCGTACTGCATGACCTGTTCTCGCTTGGGATATTCGCGCGCCAGGTCGAACACGAAGTGCTGCCCTTGCAGTTGGTGGCGACTGCGCAGGATACTTTCAACAATTTCCGGAACCGATTGATGCTGATAGATCCGGTACTGCTTGCCACGTCCGAGCAATGCCAGGTGCGCTTCAAGTGTGACTTGGTAGCGGGCTTCGTCCCGGGAGCCGGAGACACGCTTGAAACCCGTGATCACGCCATGCACTGTGCGTGATGTCCCGTCAGGCATTGGAAGCTGAGTGGTCAGTTCAGACTTGCCCAGATGGAAGCTGGCATCCTTACCGAGGATCTGCGCCGCCTCGATATCCTGCTCCTGGGAAGTGAATGCAACGGTGTACTTGAATGGCTGGCTTAGCCATTCCTCGCCTTTGAATGACAGCACATCGAGCTCGGCCGTAAGGTCTTCAACTTCTAGCTGATAGCGGTTATGGGTGAAACCCGTTATTGGCTTCGCCATGATCAAGCCCTCTCGGTAGCCAGCAGCGCGGGATCGTGTTCATCCGCAAAGATCAAGCTGATGCCGGTGTCTTCGCAGTACCCAAGCGTCACGGCTTGTGTTGGCTGACCGAGGGCTTGGCGCTGCAGCAACTGCTGGCTGAGCACCGGCAGGATCTGCTGGTTGAGCAAGCTATCGATGTTGCGAGCGCCGGTATCTGGCAAAAGGCAGGCGGCGACCAGCGCCTCGTAGAGCGAGTCATCAACCTCACATCGCAAGCCGTAATGACGCAGCAAGCGTTTGGCCACTTGATCGAGCTTGATGGCGACTATGCGTTTGAGTGCATCGCCCCCCAACGGGCGGAAGATCAAGGTCTGGAAGCGCGCCAACAGCGCAGGCTGGAAGTGTTCGCGTAGCACGGGACGCAGTAGCTCGTGCAGTGCCGCTTCCTCAATGTCTGGCTGCCGCTCGACACTGCCTTGCAGCAAGTCGCTGCCCAGATTGGAAGTCATCAAGATGACGGTGTTGCGGAAATCGATCTCCCTTCCTTCTCCATCACGCATGAGGCCGCGATCAAATACCTGATAGAACAGGTTGAGCACATCACGGTGAGCCTTCTCGACTTCATCCAGCAACACGACGCTATAGGGACGCTGGCGAACGGCTTCAGTGAGTACGCCGCCTTGGCCGTAGCCGACATAACCCGGCGGCGAACCCTTGAGTTGGCTGACGGTGTGCGCCTCCTGGTACTCCGACATATTCAGCGTGATCAAAGACTTCTCGCCACCGAACAGGCTGCTGGCTAATGCGTGGGCCGTCTCTGTCTTGCCGATACCACTGGTCCCGACCAGCAGGAACACGCCCATCGGTGCTTTGTCGTCAGTGAGGCCCGTTCGTGCGGCGCGCAATCGTTGGGCAATTGCAAGTAGCGCGGCGTCTTGTCCAACAACACGCTCGGCCAACTGATCTTCCAGGTTCAACAAGCTGGCATGTTCGTCCTTCAGCAAGCTGCCGAGAGGCACGCCCGTCCAGTCGGCGATCACTTCAGCCACACTGCGGGCGCATACGTCGAGTGACAGCAGTGGCCGACTGCCCTGCACGTAGTTGAGCTGCTCTTGTAGCCGAGCGCAGACAGTTGTATCGACCTGCTCGGCCTGGCGAGCCTCTAGCAGCTGATGGGTAAGGTCGAGCTCTTGCTGGTATTGCAGCACCAACGCGGCTTGCTGACTCTCCAGCTGCACCAATTGGGCAGTGATCTTCGCCAAGCGAGATTCATCCGAATTACCGGTAAGCTGTGCGTCGTCTTCCAGCGCCATCCGCTCGGCGATCAGCGCTGACTGTTGCGACTTCAGCTGAACCAGTGCGTGAGGCTCACAATCCAGACTCATGCGAACGCGGGCGCAGGCGGTATCAACCAGATCAACGGCTTTGTCTGGCAGGCGGCGCCCCGTCAGAAAGCGCCGGGACAAGCTGACCGCCGCCTGCACTGCGGCGTCTTGAACATGTACGCCGTGGTAGCTGGCATATCGCGCTTTGAGCCCTCGCAGCATCACACAGGCATTGGCATCATCCGGCTCATCGACCTTGATCATCTGGAAGCGACGCTCCAGCGCCGCATCGCGCTCGAAGTACTGCTTGTATTCACTCCAGGTGGTGGCAGCGATGGTGCGCAGCTCGCCACGCGCCAACGCCGGCTTCAGCAGATTCGCCGCGTCTGCGCCCCCAGCCTGGTTGCCAGCGCCGATCAAGGTGTGGGCTTCATCAATGAACAGCAGCACCGGAGTCTCTGACCGCTGAACAGCGTCGATCACATTTTTCAGCCGTTGCTCAAACTCGCCTTTGACCCCGGCACCCGCCTGGAGCAGCCCCAGGTCCAGCGTACGGATGCACACCGGTTTCAGGCTATCCGGGACTTCGCCGCTGGCGATGCGTAAAGCCAGCCCCTCGACCAGCGCGGTTTTGCCAACACCTGGATCGCCTACCAGAATAGGGTTGTTCTTGCGCCGACGGCTCAGCACATCGATCACCTGACGGATCTCATCGTCGCGGCCGAACACCGGATCAATCTGCCCTGCTGCAGCCTTGGCAGTAACGTCATGGCTGAACTGATCCAAGATGGCGAGTAATGCCGAATCACCACCTGTGCCGCCCACAGCCTCAGACTCTCCTCGCACTTCTGGCTTGAACAATGAACTCTGCTCTGACTGACGTTCTTCCGAATCGAATTCAAGCAGCGCTTTCACCTGCTCCGATTGCGTAGGACCGATGCTCAATGCAGGCCAAGCGGCTGAACACTTAAGCAAGTTTGGCGCTTCAAACAGTGCCCCCAGCAAGTGAACGGATCGCAACTGCTCGCAGTCGCGATCCAGCGATGCCAGCAACCAGCCATTGGTAATCAGCTGCTGCACTTCACCGCTCAGCTGAGGTTTGCTGAGAACGCTGCGCGGCAATGTGTTGAAGTGGTCAAGCAGTCCCTGCCAGATGGCATCCATATCCCACTCGTATCGGCGGGCGATGACCACGAGATCGCCCTCGCCTTGTTCAAACAGTTTCAACAGCCAGTGTTCAACGGTGATATGACTGTGCCCACGTGCCTGGCAAAGTGAAGCTGCTGCCGTGAGTGCCTGGGTACAATAGGCGTTCAGCCGGCGAAGCAGGCGTGTAGGATCGTGTGCCATACAGGGCATCCTTGTCGTCAATGATCGGCATGTCGCCACAAGTGCGAGCGCATCTGACTATCTGAGGTGTATTTGGCTGAACGCCCGCGCACGGACGCTCAACCCAAGACACTGGGAGCTGTCAACCAACTTGGGCTGAAAGCCAGGTTTTATCCAGCGGCAGCGGCGCTAGGGCGTTCATTCCAGGAATCCGAATGGATGATGTTTCCATCCTTGAAAGCCCAAGTGATCTTCTCGTAGCGCAACTCGACCAATTCCAAGTGATTGTGTTTCTCTTTCGCTGGATCTTTGACGTCGTGCATTTTTGGAGCAACTTTCACGACCTTGACGTTTTCCAGTTTGGTGTTGAAATACTCCACCTCCTGCCCGGCATCATTGATTTTGTACCATTTGAATTCCGCTTCTTTAAGCGTCTGCCCGGTCGTCACGGCCTTGTAGAGGTAAGGAGAAGAGGCGTCTATCTCCTTGGTGAAAACAAAAGGTGTATGGATACGCGTACCGGTTAATTTGCCGGTATTGTTATCGGTTGGGATATACAGATCATGATCTTGACCGACGACTTCAACACTACCTTCGCGGCCTTTTACATCCACCGAGCCTTTGATATCGGCCCCGCCGTCGTCTTTCAGCCACAGATAAACAGGAATAGCCATTTAGAAGTTCCTCATTTCAAACGTTGGGCGTCGCGAAGTGCGACAGGGGTTGCAATCCCGAGACCGTAGCCGAGGACTGACAAGCCCCCGCTTCCGGCACCAGGCGAATTTCAACTCGGCGATTGGCCGACCGTCCTTGTTCCGTGTCGTTGCTTGCAACGGGCTCACTCGCCCCCAAGCCTTGTACTGCGAAGCAGTTGCTGGGTATGTCACCCATGTGTTGAATCCAGTCGTGAACCGCAGCGGCGCGTGCTCGCGACAAGCGCAGGTTCTGTTCGTCACTGCCCGTCGCATCCGTGTGGCCTGTGATCACGATCAACCAGCCTGGCTGTGCCTTGATGCCCGCAAACGCATTCACCAGGAACTTGGTCGACTCTGGCTTCAACTGCGCGCTGCCACTGTTGAACAGCGACAAGCTGTCCAGGCGAACCGTGCGTGGCTTGTCAGGCACGCCTTGAGGCACGGTCGGCATGCGGTGGCCGTTGATCGCAGCCAGCAGTGAAGGACGTAATCTTTCGCCTTGATACAGCCCGAGACCAAGTGACCACGGCTCGCCCTGGCGGTAGTAGTGATCCAGGCGCTGCGCATCCTGGCGAAGCACCATCATTGCCTCCTGGCGCTGCGATACGTTGGCCGAATCGGGGCTCAGCGAAGCGGTGCTGTAACGCCGCAAATCATCGGTGACCTGACGTATCAGGAGCGTGTTTTGCCTCGCCGAGCTGATCAATGCGACGCACGCCGCTAGCCCCAACAACCAGACCCCAATCACCACGGCCCTGCTACGCGGACTGTACGGAGCCCTGCCGGGCAGCAAATGAAGCAGTGCATCAGGAAAGGGTAACGACGCGCTTGCGTGATTAGCCCCATCACGAATGTAGGAAAGGCCGGTCCGCTGCTGGAGCCAACGGTGCCAAAGACTGCCGTCACGCGCCCCCTCAGCCCTGGGAACAAATGCAACCGCAAGGGTGAGCGCAGTTTCGATCTGCTGACGGGGATTTCCTATGTCTATTTCCGGCAAGCACGCTTCGTTCAGCCAACCGACGGCAGCGTTCAACTGCACCGTGATGCGTAGTCGATCAGCCTGGTGCTCAGGATCTTTGCCCCTGCGCTGCCATTCGGACAGACTCAGGCACTCACCCGCCTCTCGTACCCGCACACTCGACTCTTCAGCCTCCCAACTGAACCAGGGCGAAAGCCCAGCCGCACTCTGGAAATAGCTCACAATCAGCAGCGGAAGCGGTATACCTCGCTTGCGCAGTATCGCGAGCTGATGGCACAAGCTTCGAATCTGGTTCGCAAGCACTGCGCCGTCAGTATGGGCACTGGGGGTTACGACCCACATGACGCTGAGCTGCCCATCCCACTCTGGCCGCTCCAGCAAGAGTTCGGCTACGGTTGCGGGCACCTTCGAAAGGTCGGGCACTGGCACGTAACACCCCCCCCCAGTTACTCGTGGAACCAACTGCTCGGCAGACGAGTCCTCAAACAGCTCAGCCAGGCAATCACCGACCACCAGAACAACGGGATGACGATACGATCCAGCAGGCAGGCTGACACCGCTGCGTTTACCGCTAGCACGTGATAGGCGGCGCCAACCCACCGCCACCAACGCACTGACTAGCAGAGCCGCGATGGCTTGAACCCCTGCAGCCAGCGGCAAGATGGCAATCAACAACAAGGACAGCGCACCGGCCCATAGCCAAAGCCCTTGTTTGTGTCTCTGCGGCATTACGCTCACTCCTGCACCGGCAAGAGTGAGGCCACTGCCTCACCTAACGCGTTATCAAGCCCCCACCAGGCGCCGACCAGCAGGGCAGCGGCCATCACGATGTGAACCAGCGGAGCGCGCAGCCATCCCCAGATCGGCATCCGTGGACCAGTGTCTAGCGGGATGACCAGTGATTGGCTTGTGACCAGAGGTGGCACCTTGACAGAGATGGCAGTCAACAACTGCTGCCGCTCCGGGTGATTGGCATCTCGATAGCGGCCGAGGAAGCCAAGCATCAGCACCCGCTGAAAGACCGTGAGTACGTGAGGGTGCACAGAAGCTTCGCGCAGCGCAGTGCGCATATCTTCGTAGAGCGACTCACCCGCCTGGTGACTGCTGAAGAACTTTGCCTGCAAGGTCTCCATCGCCCAGTCCTCATGGGCTCTGCCCTCGGCGCAAGCAAGTACCGTCTCGTCCAGAAGGGCACATTGCGCATGGCTGATCAGCTCGATACTACGGCGATCCAGGCCGCCCTCTTGAAGCGTGGCGCGCACATGTTCCACATCGGCAACGCAGCGTGACCACAGCTCTGGACTGGGGTGCGCCTCGGTACCGTGTCGCAACTCGACCACCAACAGATAGGTATCCTGTAGCAGCGCGTCGATATCCACCGTGACTGCGGCGCGCTTTTGTGTCGCACGATTCATGAGCGCAGCACCGCGAACAATTCGAGTTGGACATCCTGAAACACACTCGGGACATAGAGCGCACAGACCCCATCAGCCAACATCGCACGCCCTTTTGCATGACTGAGGTCGAGTGCGAAGTACTGATTCTCCAGCCGCAACGGTATTGCCGCCGGCACATGGCTCAAAGGTTTAAGAGGAACGCCATCGAGCGCCGCATTGACGAGATGGTCCACATCATTGGGGGAACCGACCTTGCACAGCCGGGGGAACTGGCTTTGATTTTGAACGGCCGGCAGCCGGCAGCGAACCGAGAGATAGAAGTCAGCACCTTCTGGCTCAAGCAAGCGTGGATCGCTCAGGGAAACCTGCCAACGGTTTGCACTGCGTGCCTCCAGGGACAAGGCCAGCACACGTGAGGGCAGGCTCGCCTCCATCAATGTAGAAAGGGTACGCATCAACGGCGGTAAAACCGCCTCCAGATCTGCGTGCTGATAGGCAGGTATGTCCTCTATGTGCTGGTCTAACGAGAAGGTCAGCAGACCACCTGCGAACTTCACCAACTGCTGATACACCTGTTCCGGATGCCGACCAGGCTGCGCTTTCAGGTCAGCCAGCACCGGCTGATACGTGTTAAGCGCATTGAGTAACCAGAACAAGGTGACATCCGCAACAGCGAAATCCGCCATGCGCTGGTTGCTCTCTCGACGCATCCCCATCAACCGCTCACGCTTGGCGGACAGCTGGGTCAGCAAGTTGTCGAGCTGAAGCAACAACCCGGCATGAGCATCAAACCTCAACAAGGGCGGGATGTAGGTATCATCAATTACCCACCCATCCCGGCCATCACGCAGCAAACGAGCCACCGGGCAGGTCAAGTAATCGGCATTATCGTCGTCAGCCAGGCGCAAGCTCAGCGCCTGTTCGAGCACGCTGATTGACTGTATTTCACCAGTGTAGAGATCCTTGGTATCACGCCATTTCTGGTGATACCTGACGGGCCGCTCGGCGCTGTTGCCCTCAAACAGGCAGTTGTTACCATGGGCCTGTTCCAGGGGCAAAGCGAGCACAACCGTGGTCTTCTGGATATCACCGGGCAATACCCGAGAGAGTTCCAGAGCACCGGGCAGTCGATCCAACCGATCGGTGTCAATCAAAGTACCGTCTGGCAGGCACAACTGAAGCCGAGTGGCCATCAGCTTGCCCAACCTCAGCGCCTCTGCATCAAACGCTACATGGCGAATGCCCCAGGGGTGAACCAGGGCCAGTGAAGCAATACTCTGATTTGTCCACGATTCAAAGCGGGCCTGCTGCTGAAATTGCTGCGCAGACAACACCACTCCAGACGCCCATAAAGGCCGATCGATCTTCACGTCATACACTCCTGCAACCGCAATCAAGATTTTGCTTTGGGCATCTGCGAAACCAAGGAGAGGTTGATGTCCATACCCTCAACCTGGAAATGCGGCACAGCAAACAACTTGACCCTGAAGAAGCCCGGGTTGTCATCAATGTCTTCGACAACTACTTTTGCTTGTCTCAGCGGGTGAGAGGCTTGCAGGTCATCGCCTGGATCGGTCATCTCGGTGACCAAGCCACTGACCCACCTATTGAGTTCCAACTCCAACAGGCGTCGGTCTTTGGTGGTACCGATATTCTCCCGCTGGATCAGTTTCAAATAATGAGCAATACGTGAAAGCAAGAACACATACGGCAACCGTGAA
The DNA here is from genome assembly GCF_002812565.2 of Pseudomonas sp. SGAir0191. Taxonomy (NCBI): domain Bacteria; kingdom Pseudomonadati; phylum Pseudomonadota; class Gammaproteobacteria; order Pseudomonadales; family Pseudomonadaceae; genus Pseudomonas; species Pseudomonas sp. SGAir0191. Next base: position 2,235,693 of record NZ_CP025035.2, on the reverse strand, counting down.
TTGATACGGCTATTGGCCGTGGCCTCCGCTGTGTCATAGATGGCCGGCTTGTGCGCTGAGTTGGCTGAGAAGAAACATGCGTAGTCACGATTCTTGTAATAGGAGAGCGGAATCAAGCCCAGATTGGCAAACTCAAACTCTCGGGTCTCCGGGATCATCACTTCCGAAGGGATTTTAACTTGACTACCTGTCCCCATGTCGTATAAATGGATCGGCAAGTTCTTGACAGCGCCACCGGACTGCGGCCCTCGTATCTGAACGCACCAGCCATTGGCGATAAAGCTTTTGACCATGTTGGCTGCGAATGCAAATGTCGAACTCACCCACAGGTATTTGCTGTGGTCCGGCCCCTTAACCTGTTCCACATAATTAAAGAGTCGCACCGGGTTTGTGTCAGGCCCATAAGGCAGGCGCCCCAACACACGGGGCATCGTCGGCCCCACGTATCGGGCGTCATCGCTTTGCGCAAAGGCATGCCATTTAATGTATTCAGCGCGATCCATGTAGTTGCCGATATCCTTGATCGCAGCAACTTCTTCCATGGTGTCCTTGCCGAAGAACGCCGGGCCAACCGAGCACAAGAAGGGCATATGCGCCGCGGCTGCCACTTTCGAAACATTGCGCAACAGCGCGATATCTTGCGCCCCTCGTCCAAATTCGTAATTCGAAACCGCCGCCGCGATAGGCTCACCGCCAGGCGTATCGTATTCCTGAGTATAGGTATGCAGATACATTCCGCTTTGAGCGATCTCAGGCGCGTCCTCAAAGTCCTGCATCAAATGCTCTTTGCTGATATCCAGCAGCTCTATCCGAACGTTCTGACGAAAATCCGTTTGATCAATCAACGACTTCGCGCCACGCCAGATTGATTCGACCCGCTGAAAATCCGGATGATGCATGACCGCATCCAGCTGGCTGCTGATCTGAGCATCAATCGAGGCGATGTGCTCATCTAGCAGAGCCCTGTCCAGTTTCTCCACCCTCGGAGAGACTTGCTTGAGGCGGTCCAGAAAAACGCTCACCGATGCAGTCACGCGCTCATTAGCTGTGGCTTCTGACAATGCATCGACACTTTGGAACACCTCGATACCGCCCATCTGACCAAGCGGCTCAAGATTTATTCTTTCACACAGCGCGTGATAGACGCTCTGGCTCTCTTCCACCTGCACAGTGGCGCCACGCGATTGCGCAGAAGATTGTTCTTCGGACATTTATTAGCTTCCCGTCTGTCGAGATGATGGTTTTCTAGCGCTTGCTTTGCGGTGCAAGGGCAGCGAGTTCCTTAAGCAGCTCGTCACTTAGCGCTTCATCTTTAAGAATCCGCTCCAGTTCAGCTCGGAACGTTGCGTTGTCCAGAAGATTGGCCTTCAACTCACGCAGCAGGTTTCGCATCGCCAACAGTGCACGCAACTGGGGGATCTGCCGAGCAACCTGCTCTGGCTCGAAGTCCTTCATGCGCTGAAAACTCAGTTCGACCGGTGTCTCGCCGCCGTCGCCCGACAGCTTATCTTCAACAACAAGCTTGAGACTCGGAGATAGGTCGGACAGCACACTGTCGAAATTATTTTTGTTGATATTGACTTTCGGCCGCTCTGACAGCGGACGCTGCTCCTTGCCGTTGCTGTAGTCCCCCATCAGCATGAGCTTCAGCGGAAGTTCCACCTTGCGCTGGGCGCCGCCTGTATGCAGATCTAGCTTGATATTGACTCGTGCCTTTGGCACCTCATTTTGAAAACTATTTGAAGCCATGCCGCCTCCTGCAAACCGGGATTCCTGGAGGGACCAGCGCTCTCTGAAAAGCGCCACCCAACCCCAACAAAACGGATCAAATATAATTGAGTGAATTTCGAGATAACGTTTGACCAGCAGCACTACCCGGAAGTGCTTCACTGACAAACATGGCGCATCTTTTCTTGCTGCGCTAGCCCCTTTAAAAAAAAGGGAATATTCCTACATCTCATTACTTAAATGCCCACAAGCCTCCGAACCGGCATGCCAAAGCACCAAAACTGCATTCAGAAAAATGCAGCCCTAGCACTACCGCTGAGCTGACCCATATCAATAAAAATATCCCCAGTGAAACGATTTCCTGTCATACACTAGGCGAGTATTATTTCCATCCCGTCACACTTAATCGGCAATTTCTTACAATCTGGGTGTCGGAAATTTTTTGTTCGGGCATCACATTAGCAAGAGGTGCGTGTATACCAACCAAAAGATATACCTGCGTGACCTGCCCCAAATCTCTAAAGAGCTGCCAGAGCAGCTCGGTGAGGCCTGACGGCTGCGGAAACTAACGAGGATACCCTCGGCGTTTGGGGTCATCTCCCGAACGATGAAGCAACTACCCAGCTGATCTGGCTGGGTCTGAGAAACATCAAGGGAACTGGGGGCTCAGCAGCGCACGCTTGGAAAGTGCAATGAATCGATTCGCAATTTTGTACGGGGATCGGTGCATCAGGCCACCCTGGTGAAAACAGGGTCTGCCGGACGGCAGGCGGGAGTGTCATTTTTTCGAGTGCAGGCCGGTAGCGGCCTCACGTGGTCAGACCAAGCGGCAGACGCCATCCCGCTGCCGCCTGCCTCCTCAAGCATTCAAAAAGATTGCTGGCGACCGCGAGCGATCATAACGCCCATGTCTCATGCAAATGACGCCACTTCACCCGATCCTCTATCGATACCAACAATGCCGTCGATACCCGTACCGTCTCGCTCTTACCTTCGGCTCTATGTATCTCCCGATACCTGACCATCGCACCATCAGCCCATTGATGCAGGGTCTCTAAATCCCTGAGCTCGATACTCAGCCCCGGCTGACTGCCCGCGTTCCGATTAAAAAGCTGCTCTACATCCCGCAGCTCGAACTGCAGCCCTCCGGGTGAAACCATCGAAAAATCCGCAATGAAGTGCTGCATCATCGCTTCAACCGAACCCTCGCCCCGGGCAAACCGTGCTTCGATCAGGTGGTGCAAGTCCACAACTTCCTGAAGATAGCTATTCATTAGAGTCCCTCTAAACGAAGGTGCGCGGTGATCGGTCGGTTGATACCGCCTCACCGCAACCCGAACCCCATCCGCTTCAACTCATCAAACAGCGCTTCCCGCCCATGCAAGCTGGCAACGCTCCGCAGCCGGCTGACGATCTGTTCCGACCACCCCAAGGCCTTCATGCCTTCACGCTGGTAGAAGGCCCCCAGGCGCTCGTCGTAACAGGACAGCAAGCTCTGCTCCTGAGCGGTCGAATACGTCTCATGGTGCAGTACAACTTCCTGCGGTAGCCGCGGCTTGACCTTCGCGGGCCGATCCACAGAGGGATAGCCGACACACAAGCCAAACACGGGATAGACATGAGCAGGCAAGTCCAACTCCGCGGTCACCCCTTCGATGTCGTTACGAATGCCGCCTATGTAAACGCTCCCCAGTCCCAGGGACTCCAAGGCAACGACCGCGTTCTGCGCAGCGAGGGCTGCATCGATGGTGCCTAGCAATAAGCTTTCAAGATAAGGCAGCGCTTCTAGTGCCACCCCATGCTGCTGGCCAATGCGCGACACCCGTGACAAGTCGGCAAGCCAGACCAGAAACAGCGGCGCCTGGTGAATATAAGCCTGATTGCCCGCCAGCACCGACAGCCGTTGCTTGCGGCCGGGATCTTGAACGGCCACCACGCTCCAGACCTGAAGGTTCGAAGAGGTGGACGCAGACTGGGCAGCGGCGATCAAGGTGTCCAACGTACCGTCAGGCAGCGATTGGTCCGCAAATGCCCGTACGCTGCGATGGTCGAGCAACTGCTCGATCACTGCATTGCATTGGGTGAGCGGCGATACCTCTTCGGTACCATAGCGGGCGGCAAGTTTTGATCGGCTATCGGCTGTCATACGATTCCTCCAGAAAGATAGGAGGCTATCAAAAAACTACCCCGCGCACATAACGGGTGTTGTAGTCTCTCAGACTACTGGCTGGCTCAAGTACCATGGGCTAACTGACTTGCAACCCAATCGAGTACGGACCATCAGCGTGACGACACCTTCCCTGGCAACTCGTGAGGTCTACCAGATACTGCGCGATATCGCCCTCGGGATCCGGAACTTACAGCGCGTAAGCGAACCAGGCTGGACAGAAATAGCCTGTGGATCCATGACCGTGCAAGCAGACGGCTGGATACTCACCGTGCGCAATGAAGCCGGTGCGTTAGATCACCTCATCAGCTGTTTCAGCCCCGACGGCCGTGCTTACTCATTCAGCGCCCATCACCACTACGGCACCGACCCGGTCGCGTTGATGAGCACTTGGGAGCACGCCCAGTTGCTGCGGTTACTCGGCGCGGCCTAGCCCCTGTACGGAAAGCTTTGCTACCGTCCGTTCCCAACACTGTGCGATCTCATCACCCACCGCCCCGCAGCGCGCAACTGCCGGCGCGAACGGCCGCACCTTAACGTGCTCGACCAAGAACTCATCCGTCCAGCCTGCCCACTCGCCGGCCATGGACCTGAGGTTCCAATGCAATGCCGGATACAATTCATGCCACAGAATGCTGTGCAATTGATCAAGCCTGTAGGGGCTCTGGGCCATGACCCTTGCCACCCACGCCAGGCTCGACTCTGTCAGTTCGGTGTCCAGAAAGAACTGCGACAGGGCTTGCCAGGCTTGCAGGCGGCTCTTGTCTATCGTTTGCACCGGCTGAGCTACCACTGCTCTGCCAGCGTCACGGGCACGCGCAGCGGCGCCAGGGGACCATCGCGCTGGCCGCACATCTCGTCATGCACCACATGCTGCACCAGCATGCATGGCACAGGCGGCACATCGGCCAGTAGCACGCGCAGCTCCGTCATCGACCGCAGGCGCACCGCCTGCCCCTGGGCATCGCTGAACGTCTGCGGACCGTCGGCCGTCAACGCACGCAGTACGTAAAAGCCGCCTTCGAGCGACAGCAGTTCGAGTTCGTTGACGGTGCCGGCAGTGGCCAGTTGCTTCAGTTGCTCTAGGTTCATGGCTAATACTCCATCCGGCAGGCGCGGCCTGCATCGGGCTTGATGGATAACGTCGAGCGCTCGGACTTATACAAATCCAGCGCCTTGTATAAGGATACCGCAGCGCTGCCGTCGTTCCGTCTCGTTTGCAAAACCCGAACACGGGTCGCGAAACTATCTGCACCCACTTGAACTCAATCGTGGCGATGCCGCAGTGCTTCATCCTGCACGCGGCCTACCTACTGAGGAAGATTGACCACCATGATCGCTCGCTGGCGTTGGGCACTTGCGCAAACGACGAAAAGGCTATGGTTTCGCGCCAGCCTGTTTTCCCTGATCGGTGTACTCACCGCGCTGCTGGCCATTGCCTTGCGCGACATGGTGCCGGCGTCGTTGCCGGCGAAAGTCGGGGCGGACTCGGTCGACAAGATCCTGGGCATCATCGCCTCCAGCATGCTGGCGGTGACCACGTTTTCGCTCAGCACCATGGTATCGGCCTACAGCGCCGCCAGCAGTGGCGTGACACCACGCGCGACCAGCCTGGTAATGGAGGACGCCACTACTCAGAACGCCCTGGCGACGTTCATTGGCTCTTTTCTGTTCAGCCTGGTGGGCATCATTGCCCTGAGTACGGGCATTTACGGTGCCCAGGGCCGTGTGGTGTTGTTTGCAGTGACCTTGGTGATGATCGTACTGATCGTGTACACCCTGCTGCGCTGGATCGATCACTTGTCCAAACTTGGCCGCGTCGGGGAAACCATCGACCGCGTGGAGGACGCGGCCATTACAGCGCTCAAGCGCCGCGCGCAGTGGCCTTACCTGGGGGCACAACCCTACACGGATGCTACGCAGGTTGACCCGGACGCAGTGCCGATTCCCTGCGATGACATCGGTTATGTACAACACGTCGATGTCAGCGCTCTCGCCCACGCAGCCGACAAGTACAATGCCGTAATCTACCTGGAAGTGCTGCCGGGCAGTTTCGTGCATCACGGTACGGTACTGGCACGCGCCGTGTGCAGCGTTCAGGCAGGCAATACCGCAGAACTTGAAGCTGAGATTCTGGCTGCAGTGACGCTCGGGGCACGGCGCACCTATGGCCAGGACCCGCGCTTCGGGCTCTCGGTGCTGGCAGAGATAGCTTCACGCGCGCTGTCTCCTGCGACCAACGACTCTGGCACGGTTATCGACGTCATAGGCCGTGGAGTACGCTGCTTTTCCACATGGGCACGGCAAGCGCCGAATACTACGACCGATGGCCAGTTTCAGAACGTGCATGTGCGCGGTTTAACGGTCGACGACATGTTTGATGACTTCTTCACCCTGATTGCACGGGACGGTGCTGGCTTGCTGGAAGTGGACATCCGTTTGGTAAAAGCCCTGGGGAGCCTGGCTCGCATCGCGCCTGATCGTTTTGGCCAAGCATGCATCGCGCATGTGGATTTGTTGCTCAAGCGGGCGGAGCAGGCATTGTCGTTGGAAGAGGACAAGCAGCGATTGCGGACGTTGGTCCAGAATCTGGAATGGCCACGGGCGCAACTGCCTTGAGGGTCATCTCACAATCTGACCGTTCATCGGCTTTGCCGCAAAAATTAGCGCTCTACACAATGGGGACTTTTATTTCACCGAATTTTCACGTTGCCAAGTGGATTATCAACTCATCCCCATGAGAAAGACTTAAGCCCGACTAGCAGCGGGCTTTCTTTTGCCCGCTCGAAAATCCCCCTCCTTTAAATGCCACCCTCCCTTGCTCGGCCCATGGCGACGCCCAAGCTGAACCGTGGGTATTACCCTCAGGTCAATTGATCACAAGGTGGCGATGGAGGGCGCTTGATGGAGTCATTCGATCTGCACAGGATGCTGCTGGGTGACTTGCCCGTCACGTTTCTAATGGAAGTGATGATGCGCGTGGTTGCGGCCTTTCTCGCCGTGTTTCTGTTTCTGAAGTTCAGCGGCAGGCGTGGCATCAAGCAGCTTTCGCGCTTCGAACTGGTCGTTATCCTCACCCTGGGTTCGGCCGCTGGCGACGTGACCTTCTACGAAGATGTGCCATTGCTGCCAGTGGCCCTGGTGTTCGTCACGCTACTGCTCCTGTATCGCGGTACGATCTACCTGATGCGCCGGAGTAAGACGTGCGAAGCCTGGATCGACGGCCTCCCGATCACTGTCGTCAAGGACGGGCAGTACGAAATTCACTCGTTGCGCAACCTAAACATATCCTCCAACGAGTTGTTCATGGAGCTGCGCCAGCAAGGGGTGGAGCACCTGGGCCAGGTGCGGTTGGGTTTGCTTGAGACCGACGGCGAACTGAGCCTCTACTTCTACGAAGCCGAAGACACTCAGCCGGGACTGTCAGTGCTGCCACCTGAACACCGCCTGGAATTCGACGCCCCACCTTCAGCAGGTTTGTATTGCTGCGTCAGTTGTGGTCTGCCGGTACAGCACCAACTTCATGACGTCATTGCCTGCCCGCGCTGTGGCCATCGCAGTTGGTCACCCGCCCTGACGACCACCCGCACCCGGTAGTGGCCGGCACCCACGAGATCCGTGAGCAATCATCGAGTTACAACTTGATTCCGGAGTTGCAAACAAAAGCTTAGCGATAACGATTCCCACTCGCTATAATTTTGCGCTTTGCTGCAAGGCCACTTCCTGTCGTCCCAATTCCTTGATCAGGTTCTCACATGCCCTTCCCGAATTTTGCCCGCAAGCCTGCGTTGCACACTGTCGTCTGGTTGCCCCTGGGGTTGGTCGCGAGCGTGGCGTCACCGCTCGCTTTTGCCCAGAACGCACTGGAAATACCGGTGCCGGTCGCACAGCCCGTGAATGCGGCCGGCGCCACCGGTACGGTTCTGGAGCTTGAAGAAACCGCAGTCTCGGCCAGCGCCGACGCCTCCAGGGATGGCTTGGTACCCGAATATGAAGGGGGCCAGGTAGCCCGCGGTGGGCGCGTTGGCATCCTGGGCAACAAGGACTACATGGAGACGCCCTTCACATCCACCTCCTATACCAATCAACTGATCCAGGACCAGCAGGCGCACAGCGTCGCAGACATTCTGCAGAACGACCCTTCCGTGAGAGTCGCCCGTGGCTTCGGCAACTTCCAGGAACTCTATGTCATGCGCGGCTTCCCGCTGTATTCCGATGACATCGCCTACAACGGCCTCTATGGCCTGCTGCCGCGTCAATATGTGGCGGCGGAGTTCATCGAGCGGGTCGAGGTATTCCGCGGGGCCAATGCCTTCCTCAACGGCGCTGCCCCCGGCGGCACCGGCATCGGCGGCGCCATCAACATCCTGCCCAAGCGCGCCCCGAACGAGCCCCTCACCCGGCTGACCGCTGGCGTTGAAAACCGGGACTTCGGTACCGTTTCGGCCGACGTGGCGCGGCGCTTCGGGGAGCAAGACCGTTTTGGCGTTCGCGTGAACGTGGCCAAGCGCGACGGGGAGACGGCGGTACAGGACCAGGACCGCTCCCTGGACATGTTCGCCCTGGGCCTGGACTACCAAGGCGAGCGTCTGCGGCTTTCGGCCGACATCGGCCACCAGTACCATTTCATCGACAACCCGCTGCCCAGCGTCACCCCTACAGGCCGCGTACCCAGCCCGCCGGATGCCGACAAAAACTACGGCCAGCCCTGGACGTACTCCAAGGAGAAGCAAACATTCGGCACCTTCCGTGCCGAGTATGACCTCTCCGATGCACTCACCACCTGGGCTGCCATCGGCATGCGCAAGGGGGAAGAGAAGAACGTGCTGGCCAACCCCTCCTCCGACGCCAATGGCGTGACCCGTTCGACGCGCTTCGACAACTACCGGGAAGAGACCGTGGCCACCGGTGAGGTAGGCATGCGCTACACCCTGCAAACAGGTCCGGTATCGCATCAGTGGGTGCTGTCCGGCTCGATGTTCGACAACAAGGACCGCAATGCCTGGGCGGGTAATTTCGGTGGTTTTGCCAACGATCTCTATGACCCGGTGTATGTCGCCAAGCCCGACAACACCAGTTTCAGTGGCGACATGTCCGACCCACATGTGACCGCGAGAACCCGTACCCAAAGCCTGGCCATCGCTGACACTCTAGGGTTCTTCAATGATCAGTTGCTGATCACTCTGGGGGCTCGTCGGCAAGGGCTGGACGTGACAGGTTACGACTACAATTCCGGCGACAAGACATCCAAGTACAAACGCTATGAAACCACGCCGGTTGCCGGCGCGGTGTATCAAATCAACGAGCAGTTCTCGGTATACGCCAACTACATCGAGGGCTTGACCAAGGGCGATACCGCCGGCGCCACCACTACCCTGCCTGACGGCTCCAGAGCGCCGGTGCTCAATGCCGGCGCCTCCCTGGCGCCCTACGTGGCCAAACAGACCGAAGTGGGCGTGAAGTATGACGGTGGTGGCCTCGGTGGCAGCCTGGCGGTGTTCGAGACGCGCAAGCCGGTCGGCATCGTCGAGGACCAGGTCTTCAAAGAAGGCGGCGAACAACGCAACCGCGGGATCGAGTTGTCGGTGTTCGGCGAGCCGACGCCCGGCGTGCGTCTGCTCGGCGGCGTCACCCTCCTCGATGCTGAGCTCACCAAGACCCAGAACGGTCAGGACGACGGCAACCAGGCCATCGGCGTGCCCAAGACCCAGGCCAACATCGGTGGCGAATGGGACGTGCCAGGTGTGAACGGCCTGACCCTGACCAGCCGAGTGGTCTACACCGGCCGTCAGTACATCAACAATGCCAATAACCTCGAGATCCCTTCATGGACGCGGCTGGACCTGGGGGCCCGCTATGGCTTCAAAGTCGACGAGAAGGACGTGACCCTGCGTGCGCGTCTGGACAACGTGGCCGGTCGTGACTATTGGGCTTCCGCTGGCGGGTATCCAGGCTCGAACTATCTGGTACTCGGTGCGCCACGTACGCTGTCTCTAAGTGCGTCGGTCGATTTCTGACCGCGCACGTCGCACGACCTAGCCCCCCCCCGACGGCAAGCGTTGTGCCATGCACCGCTTCAGGGCTGCTTCGCAGCCCGTCGCCGTCAGGCCGGGCCCCTCACAACTTAGAGCCAATGCAGGCCTCAGGTTTGAATCTTCGCGCATCGACTACCCTCCCGTTTTCACTCCTGAAAAGAAAGTATTAATCCTCTACGCCTGTTTTTCTTCGCAAACGATAGGAATAGCCTAGGCAGGTACCTTTTCACTCAAGGCCCTGCCCCATGAAATCTGTCGTTTACTCGCAGCCCGGCTTGCCGCTGCAAGACCCTCAATCGCTCTATGATGCAGACCTGCCCAAACCGTCCCCCGGTGCGCGAGACCTGCTGGTCGAAGTCAAGGCCATCGCAGTCAACCCGGTCGATACCAAGATTCGCGCCAGCCGTGGCGGTGATCAGCCACAAGTGCTGGGCTGGGATGCGGTCGGCATTGTCCGCGAGGTAGGTGAGCAGGTGACGCTGTTCCAGCCAGGGGATGAGGTGTTCTACGCCGGCGCCATCGACCGCCCCGGCTGCTACAGCGAATTCCATCTGGTAGACGAGCGCATCGTCGGGCGCAAGCCGTCCAGCCTGGATGCTGCCAGCGCCGCCGCGCTGCCACTGACGTCCATCACGGCGTGGGAGCTGCTGTTCGACCGCCTGCGCCTCGAAGAAAACGGCGGTCAGGGTCAGCACCTGCTGATCATCGGCGCTGCTGGTGGGGTGGGTTCGGTCCTGGTGCAATTGGCCCGCCAATTGACCGGGTTGACCGTGATCGCTACCGCATCCAGGGCCCAGACCCAAGCCTGGGTGAAAGACCTGGGCGCGCACCTGGTCATCGACCACACGGCCCCACTGGCCGCCCAGCTCAGCGCACACGGTATCGAAGCGGTCGATCACGTCATCAGCCTGACCCATACCGACACCTACCTTGAGCAACTGATCGAGGTCCTGCGCCCGCAAGGGCAGCTTGCCTTGATCGATGACCCAGCCCAGCTGGATGTGGTCCCACTCAAGCGCAAATCCTTGTCGCTGCACTGGGAGCTGATGTTCACCCGCTCGCTCTATCAGACGCCCGACATGATCAAGCAGCACCAACTGCTTACCCGCATCAGCCAGATGGTCGACAGCGGTGTGCTCAAGACAACGTTGGGTGAACATTTCGGTGCCATCAATGCAAGCAACCTGAAACGGGCGCACGCGGTCATCGAGAGCGGCAAGGCCAGGGGCAAGATCGTGTTGGAAGGCTTCTGAGCACGGCGGCTTGAATGTCGCGTTCAAGCGTGCAACAGCGGGGTGACGGCCTCCATCAACTGCTCTACTGCAGCCGTCACGGTGCCTTCATTCAGACAGAGCAACCAGCCGTGCTCGTTTGCAGCACGGCTGAACGCCTGGGTGCTTGCGATCTGCTCCTGCAAGGTATGCATCACCGTGCTGCCCAGGCCCCGGCGGCGTGCCGCCGCCCTCGCCCAGGACGTTTGCGCCGTGGTGAGCACCGCAATGTGCAGGTCAGGCACCTGCACGCCGTGTTCGATGTTCAACCGCAACACCTGATCGAACGGCACGGTTCGGCGAAACGCTGCGTCCGAGGGGTACCAACGGTCGATCAGGACAATGCTGTCGCCAGGTTGACGCGGCAGTACGTGCCGGGTGATCCAGGCGCGACTTTCAGCCAGTTGTTCGCAGACCTGCCACTCAAGCGCTGGCGAAGGCTGCCTGGCCAGCTGATTGACCAATGCCATGGTCTGCGCGCGTTGTGGATCATTGTTGCGCTCACACAGCCTGACCACCTTGTTGCCCTGGGCTCGCAACGCCTGGGTGAGTGCTTCGAGCAGCGTGGTCTTGCCAGTGCCCTTGGGCCCATCCATGGCGATGAAAAGCGGACGACTCATGCGCGTTTACCTTCACAATCACGGGCCGCATGAAACCACCGAAGCCTGTCATGCACAAGGGCGGGCACCTGGTGCAGACGACCGGCACCCACAAAACTGCTATCCGGGGCACTCACCGGCTATGCCGTACGCGGGTGTGCTGCTAGGCTGACGGCGGCGGCCGCGCAGGCAGCCTCTACATCATCTACAGGCATGGCTAATGACCCTCGACCCACAGGTAAACCTGAGTAATTGCGACCGCGAACCCATTCAGATTCCTGGCAGCATCCAGCCCCATGGCTGCTTGCTGGCCTGCGACGCCACCGCAACCGTGATCTTGCGCCACTCGGTCAATGCGCCGCAGTTACTGGGGGCGGCGCTGCCGTTCAATGGCCTTAAACTCGATGAGGTAATTGGCGGGGAGCTCGCCCATACCTTGCGTAATGCCCTGGCCCGGATACGCGAAGGCTCGCGCCCGGCGTTGAGCTTTGCAGTCGCCCTGCCCGATGGCAGGCGTGTGGATGTATCGGCGCACCGCTTCAAGGGCAGCACCATCCTGGAATTCGAGCCTGCCGGCCAAAACGTTGCAGAACCCATCGAACTTGCGCGCACATTGATCGCGCAGTTGCGTGAAATCGACCAGACCGACCGCCTGTTCCGCGATGCCGCACGGTTTGTCCGTGCAGTACTGGGCTACGACCGGGTGATGATCTACCAACTGGGCACCGATGGCGCCGGCAAAGTGATTGCCGAGGCCAAGCGCAGTACGCTGGAGAGCTTCCTGGGGCAGTATTTTCCCGCTTCGGACATCCCGCAGCAGGCACGCGCCTTGTACCTGCGCAACCCGATCCGTGTCATCCCTGACGTGCAGTTCGAGGCAGTGGCCCTGGAGCCTGTGCTGGACCCTTCGGGCGAGCCATTGGACCTGTCCTATGCGCACCTGCGCAGCGTCTCCCCAATCCACTGCGAATACCTGCAGAACATGGGCGTGGGTGCCACCATGTCCATCTCGATCATTGTCAATGGCGCGCTGTGGGGGTTGATTGCCTGCCACCACTATTCGCCGCGCAACCTGACCATGGGCCGGCGAGTGGCGGCCGAGATGTTCGGCGAGTTCTTTGCCCTGCACATCGAAACATTGCGCAGCCGGCAACAACTCGAAGCGGCCGTGCAGGTGCACGACACGCTCGACCTCATGCTGCGCGATGCCAACCATGCCGCCGACATGCACAGCTTCTTCGAAGACCGGCTGCCAAGGCTGATGTCGCTGATCCCGTGCGATGGCATCGGCATCTCGCTGCAAGGGCGTTGGTCGAGTGCCGGTAGCGTTCCGCCCCGAACCTGCGTGCCTGAATTGTTGCGCTTTGCCGAGAGCGTGGCCGAGGGCAGAACATGGGCATCGAACAGCCTGTCCCAGGCCCATCCGGCGGCCCAGGCCTACTTCAGCGACGTATCGGGCGTGCTGCTCATCCCCATTTCGCAGCGCCCGCAGGACTACATCATGTTCTTTCGCAAGGAAGTGGTGCAGACCCTCGACTGGGCGGGCGACCCTAACAAGACCTATACCAGTGGCGCGATGGGCGATCGGTTGACGCCGCGCACGAGTTTTTCCATATGGAAACAGACCGTGCACCAGCAATCTGCGCCCTGGTCGGAGCAGGATCGGCAGTTCGGAGACGCCATTCGGACTGCCATCGTCGAGGTGTTGCTGCACAACAGCGAACTGCTGGCCAGCGAGCGCTCCAAGGCCGAGGTTCGCCAGCGGGTACTCAATGAGGAGCTCAACCACAGGGTCAAGAATATTCTGTCACTGATTGGTGCACTGGTCGCCCATCCCACGGCCGAGGGCCAGACGCTCAAGGGTTACGTGAGCACCCTGCAAGGCCGCATCCAGGCCCTGTCGCTGGCCCACGACCAGGTCGTGCGGGGTGACGGTGGTGGGCGCCTGGCGATGTTGCTCGATGCCGAACTGTCGCCTTATCGCACGGCGATCGCCGACATCGTCATGCAAGGCCCCAACGTAATTCTCGATGCCAGGGCCTACTCGGTAATGGCCCTGGTGCTGCACGAACTGGCGACCAACGCCGCCAAGTACGGTGCGCTGTCATGCCCAGGAGGGCGGCTGTGCGTCAGCTGGGCAATCGACGCTGCGGGCGCCTGCGCCATTATCTGGCAGGAAAGCGGTGGCCCGCCGGTGCAGGTGCCCAGGCGTCGAGGTTTCGGGTCGGTCCTCATCGAGCGCAGCATCCCGTTCGATCTAGGCGGTACCAGTAGCGTGGAATACTATCCTGAAGGGGTTCAGGGCTTGTTCACGCTGCCAGCCCGGCACCTGGCGGTCGCGGAATCCGAGCCTGCGCCTGCTGCTGCCTCGCCCCTGATCGATTCGACAGACGCATTCGCCGCACGACCTGGCCTGAGCGTGATGATTCTGGAGGATCAGTTGGTCATTGCCATCGGCCTCGAGCAAATCCTCAACGATGCCCAAATCGAGCACGTCATCACGGCCAGTTCCGAACAGGAAGCCTTGCAGATATTGGAGCGGCACTCACCCGACGCCGCCATTCTCGATGTGAACCTGGGAAGAGGTACGTCCATTGCCGTGGCCGAGGCATTGGTACGTCGGCGCATCCCTTTCCTGTTCGCAACCGGTTATGGCGATGGCATCAGTATTCCCGCGCACTTGAAGCACATTCCGGTCACGCGCAAACCCTATGACATGAGTACCATCGTGATGAGCCTTCGTGGCCTGCTTGAACCCCAGGACTGAAGACGCTCAAAGCACGGCGGCCATTGCGGCCGCCGCATACAGCGGGAGATTACATCTACACCGCCTGTTGCATCTGGTCGATGCAACAGGATGAACGACTCAGCGATCAGCCACAGCGTGTGGGTACGCTTCAGATCGCCAGCGCTCGCTCACGCAGCTCGCTGTTGAGAATGCGGTCGTTTTCGCTGTAGTCGACCGGGCAGTCGATCACATGAACGCCTGGGGTAGTGATGCAGTGCTCCAGCAGTGGCAACAGGCCCTCAGCGCTTTCGACACGGTGGCCGGTGGCGCCGTAGGCTTCGGCGTACTTGACGAAGTCTGGGTTGCCATAGTCCAGGCCGAAGTCGGTGAAGCCCATGTTGGCCTGCTTCCAGCGGATCATGCCGTAGCCATCGTCACGCAGAATCACCACGGTGATGTGCATGCCCAGACGCACAGCGGTTTCCAGTTCCTGGCTGTTCATCATGAAGCCGCCGTCGCCGCACACCGAAATCACCGGGCGGTCCGGATAGACCAGGTGCGAGGCCATGGCCGACGGCAAGCCGGCACCCATGGTCGCCAGGGCGTTGTCCAGCAACACGGTGTTGGGCTTGTGCGCCTTGTAATTGCGGGCAAACCAGATCTTGTAGATGCCGTTGTCCAGGGCCACGATGCCCTCGGAAGGCAGTACACGGCGGATATCGGCCACCAGGCGCTGTGGATAGACCGGGAAGCGGTCGTCGTCGCCGCCTTCGGCAATCTGCGCCTCGTTGGCTTCACGAATGGCCATCAGGCGGGTGAAGTCCCAGTGCGCGGTGTCGGTCAGTTGTTCGCTGATCTGCCACACGGCGTTGGCGATGTCGCCGATCACTTCGACCTGAGGGAAGTACACGGCATCGACTTCGGCGGAGCGGAAGCTGATGTGGATGACTTCGGTGCCGCCACGGACCATGAAGAACGGCGGCTTCTCGATCACGTCGTGGCCGATGTTGATGATCAGGTCGGCCGCTTCGATCGCACGGTGCACGAAATCACCGGACGACAACGCCGCGTTGCCCAGGAAGCGCGGGTGACGCTCGTCGACCACGCCCTTGCCCATCTGGGTGGTGATGAACGGGATGCCGGTCTTGTCGATCAGCTGCTTGAGCACCTTGGCCGTCATCTTGCGGTTGGCACCGGCACCGATCACCAGAATCGGGCTGCGAGCCTTTTGCAGTTTTTCCACAGCCGCTTCGATGGCCACGTGCTCGGCCAGCGGACGACGGTGCAGGCTGCGCGGAATAGGCAGGGCGTCGGTCTGCTCGGCGGCGATGTCTTCAGGCAGTTCCAGGTGCACGGCACCCGGCTTTTCTTCCTCGGCCAGGCGGAAGGCTTCGCGCATGCGGGCCGGGATGTTGTCGGCCGAGGCGAACTGATGGGTGTACTTGGTGATGGGGTCCATCATGCCGCATACGTCGATGATCTGGAAACGGCCCTGCTTGGACTTCTTGATCGGCTTCTGCCCGGTGATCATCATCATCGGCATGCCGCCCAGGTAGGCATAGGCGCTGGCGGTGACCAGGTTGGTGGCACCGGGGCCCAGGGTGGAAAGGCTGACGCCGGTCTTGCCGGTCAGGCGACCGTAGGTGGCAGCCATGAAGCCTGCAGACTGTTCATGGCGGGTCAGTACCAGCTTGATCTTCGACTTGCGCAGGGATTCGAGCAGGTCGAGGTTTTCTTCACCGGGAATGCCGAACACATACTCGACACCTTCGTTTTCCAGGCATTGCACAACGACATCGGCGGCCTTGGCCATTTAATGTACTACCTCAAGATCCAGGGAGGATGCAGCCGGCTGGCTGCGTGACTGAGATGTTGCAGGATGTCTCAGTGCCGCGCATCGTAGGCCTTGGCGTTAATAATAGTAAATATATTGTTATGATGCTGAGCATCACAGAACGTTATCAATCCTGGAATGCCCTAAATGAATCTCAAGGCGCTGCGTTGTTGCGTCGAAATAGTCCGCCAAGGCAGCTTCACCAAGGCCGCTCAGCACCTGCATATCGCCCAGCCTGCGCTGAGCATGGCCGTGACCCGCCTTGAAGAAGAACTGGGCGTCAGTTTGTTCAACCGCACCACGCGCAAGGTGGTACTGACCGTGGAAGGCGAGCAATTTTTGCCCCGCATCGCATCAGCCTTGCGGGAGATGGACGTGGCCCGCCAGGCACTGCGTGACATGGCCGACCTCAAACGCGGCGAAGTGCGGCTGGGGATCCCGCCCATGTTCGGCCTGCACTATGTGCCCGGGTTGATGAACGCCTTTCGCAGGCTTTATCCCGGCATCGCCATGACCGTGTTCGAGGGCAGCGCCGAAGACATTGGCCAGCGCCTAGAGCAACGAGAAATCGACCTGGCGCTGCTCGAGTCCCGCCGCGTGCCCGCGGATAAGGAATCGATCCTGTTGGGCAGCGACGAGATGCTGGCCTGCATGCACCCGGATCACCCCTACGCCGGCAAGGCAAGCCTGACTGCCGAAGACCTGCGCAGCACCGACATGGTGGTGTTCGACCGTACATTCGTGCAGCGCCAGTTGCTCGACGCCTTCTTTGCCGAACACGGCATTACCTACCAAGTGGCATTGCAGAGCAATTTCGTCTCGTTGGTGGTCCAGGCTGCACTGGACAACATGGGCGTGGCCACATTGTTGCGCTCCGTGCAATTACGAACGCCAGGTATCGTCGGTGTGCCGTTCGAGCCTGCCCAGCAGATGAGTTTCCGGCTGTGCTGGCGGTCGGGTGAGTACCTATCGCTGGCCAGCCAGCGCTTCATCGACTTTGCCGGACAGAGTCAATATCTAGATCGCTAACGCTAGGGAGTACATCTGTACTCCACCTCGCATTCGCCCTACTTTTGCGCCCGTTAGAAGACCGCTGATTGCGTCGGCGAGCGAGTCGGCGCGGCTCGACGCACCGTTCGCGTTGCCATTATCATCCCTTGAACGTTTCAGCATGTTTCAAGGAGCCAGATGTCAGTTTTAGAACCCTCCCCGTTGCCCAGCAAAAGCACGGTCGTAAAAATGGAAGCCGCCATGGCGCTGGGCAGCTTCGCCATTGGCACCGGTGAGTTCGCCATCATGGGCCTGATGCCGGATATCGCCAGTAACCTGAACCTGAGCGAACCCCAGGTCGGACATGCCATCAGCGCCTACGCGCTGGGGGTCATGGTGGGCGCACCCACCTTGGCCATCCTTGGCGCCAAGATCCTGCGCAAGCACATGCTGCTGTTGCTGATGGGCCTGTACGCGCTGGGTAACCTGGCCACCGCCTTCGCACCTTCATTTGGCGGGCTGATCGCGTTTCGCTTCATCAGCGGCCTGCCCCACGGTGCGTACTTTGGCATTGCCGCAGTCGTGGCCTCGAGCATGGTGGCCAACAACCAGCGCGCAGGCGCCGTGGCTCGGGTCATGATGGGGCTTACCTTGGCCATGTTGCTGGGCAACCCGATCGCCACCTTTCTGGGCCAGTACTTTGGCTGGCGTTCGGCATTCGTGCTGGTCGGGCTGATCGCCGTGTGCACCATCGCCATGGTGTGGCGCTTCGTGCCCCAGCGTCATGATGAGGTGCGCAGTGACCCGCGCAAGGAGCTCAAGGCCTTCACCTTGCCCCAGGTCTGGATGGCGCTGGGCATTGCGTCCATCGGCTTTGCCGGGATGTTCTGCGTGTTCAGCTACCTGGCCCCGACCATGCTCGAAGTGACCCGCGTGGCGCCGCAGTGGATTCCGTTTGGCCTGGCAGCCTTCGGCGTGGGCGGCATTGTCGGCAATATCGTCGGCGGCAAATTGTTCGACCGCTTGCAGTTCCGCGCCGTGGGGCTGGTGCTGGCGTGGTCGGTGTTGGTCCTGCTGTTCTTCACCTTTGCCGCCGCGAACCTGTGGAGCCTGCTGCTGGGCATCGGCCTGGTGGGTACCATGATCGCCCTGGCAGCGCCCTTGCAAATCCGCCTGATGGACATCGCTCACGAAGCCCCAAGCCTTGCAGCGGCCTCGAACCATGCCGCCTTCAACTTGGCCAACGCCCTGGGCCCATGGTTGGGAGGCATGGCGATCACGGCGGGGTTGGGCTGGACCAGTACAGGTTACATCGGCGCCGCCATGGCGCTGCTGGGGCTGGGGCTCTATGTTGTCGCACGGCGCATGAAAGGCGGCGCTTGAGCCAAGGCTACATTCCCGCACGGGCTGGTATCCAAGACGGTGTCTGGCCCTCTCAGACCTATAACTGCCGAGCCCGCTCATGTTCGATTGGGAAGACTTACGCCATTTCTCGACCTTCTGCGCGACCGGGTCGCTGTCTGCCGCCGCCAGGGTACTGTCAGTCGACCACGCTACCGTCGCTCGGCGGATCGCATCCCTCGAGGCTTCGCTCAACCTGAAGCTGGTCGACCGCCGCGCACGGGCCTATGTGCTCACCGAGGATGGCGAGCGCGTGGGCGAGTTGGCCGGTCAGATGGCCGCATCGTCCTTCGCCCTCGAACACTTTGCCAGCGCCGGTCAACAAACGGTAGAAGGTGAAGTGATCCTCTCGGCACCGCCCGCCTTGCTGGGCAGCATCATCGCAAGGCGCCTGGGGGACCTTTACAAGCACTACCCCCAACTGCGCCTGCGGCTGGTGGGCAGCAAATCTCGGGCATCCCTGGCCAGGCGCGAGGCCGACATCAGCATCGTCCTGTCACGGCCCACCGAGCCGACCCTGGTGGTCAGCCTGCTCGGGCACCTGGACTATCGTTTGTATGCCAGTGCCGATTACCAAGCCAGCGGTTCGGCACGCCGGTACATTGGCTATGACGCCTCCCAGGCCCATTCACCGCAGCAACAGTGGCTCAACCGCCAGGCGGGCGAGCAACCCTTCGCCTTGCTGAGCAACGACTTGCGCATCCAGGCCCAGGCGTGTGCCGGAAGCATAGGCATCGCTTGCCTGCCCGCCTTCATGGCCCAAGAGCACGGGTTGACCGTCGCTGGCCAGCCTGAGCAGACCATGAGTATCGAGATCTGGCTGGCGGTGCATGAAGACGTGCGCGCCACGCCGCGGATAAAGGCAGTGACCGATTTCCTGCAGCAGCAGATCAAGCCCCTGTTGCGCTTGTGAATTCCTGCAGGTCCCACTTGCAGCAACACGGAATTTGCCCGCATGGCCAACGCGGGTACGCTGCACCTATTCAAAGGCTGACGAGGACACACTGATGCAATACGTGAAATTGGGTACCACCGGGTTGGACATTTCCAGGTTGTGCCTGGGCTGCATGACCTTCGGCGAGCCGGATGCCGGCACGCACCCCTGGACACTGGGCGAAGACGCGAGCAGGCCCATCATTCGCCATGCCGTCGAGCAGGGCATCAATTTTTTCGACACGGCCAATAGCTATTCCGCGGGCACCTCAGAGGTGATCCTCGGCAAACTGCTCAAGGAATTCACCCGGCGTGACGAGACGGTGATCGCCACCAAGGTTTTCTACCCGGCCAACATGTGGCAGGGCGGCAGCCGCCCCAATGAGCAAGGGTTGTCGCGCAAGGCGATCATGACCAGTATCGACGCCAGCCTGTCGCGTTTGGGCACCGACTACGTCGACCTGTACCAGATCCACCGCTGGGACTACACCACACCCATCGAAGAGACCATGGAAGCGCTCAATGACGTGGTCAGGGCGGGCAAGGCCCGCTATATCGGCGCTTCGTCAATGTATGCCTGGCAATTTGCCAAGGCGCAGCAGGTAGCCGCCAGCAACGGCTGGAGCCGTTTCGTGTCGATGCAGAACTTCCTGAACCTGCTGTACCGTGAAGAAGAGCGCGAAATGATTCCCCTGTGCCTGGATCAGGGCGTCGGGCTCATGCCTTGGAGCCCCATGGCACGTGGTCGCCTGACCCGCCCCAACGGGCAGCAGACCGAACGGACCCGTACCGATCTGTCCGGGCAGTCATTCTTCGAGAAAACCGAGGCGCAAGACGGACGCGTCATCGACGTGGTCGAACAGATTGCCCAGGAGCGTGGCGTGCCGATGGCCCAAGTGGCGCTTGCCTGGGTACTGGGCAAGCAAGGGGTCAGCTCACCCATCGTCGGTGCGTCCAAGCCTGCCCACCTGGACGACGCCTTGGCCGCCATCGACCTGCGCCTGACGGCTGAGGAGACCGCTCGACTCGAGGCACCCTACGTGCCCCATGCAGTCACGGGTTACAAATAGCATCACGCCTTCCCTGCGACCATTGGCCACCCGTTTTCCTACGCGTGGTGGTCAATGCGTGCTGTCTGCTCTGGGTAGAAGTACTACAATGCACGCCCCTGTAATCTGCGTGTTGTTTACCCATGAAATCATTGCGTTACGCCCTTTATCTGCTTCTGATTCTAAGTTGTCCTGTTTGGGCAAACCCGCCCTCCACTTTTGCTGAAGCCAAGGTCGTGGCAAAGCAGCAGGTCTACATGGACCAGGGCAAGAGCGCCATGGGCGAGCTGTATTGCGGCTGCCAATGGACATGGGTAGGCAAGTCAGGCGGACGGATCGACGCGGCTTCGTGCGGCTACCAGACCCGCAAACAGCAAAACCGCGCCGAGCGCACCGAGTGGGAGCACATCGTGCCGGCCCATACCTTCGGCAACCAACGCCAGTGCTGGAAAAACGGCGGCCGGGAACACTGCGTGGACAGCGACCCGGTATTCCGCGCCATGGAGGCCGACCTCTTCAACCTCTACCCTGCCGTCGGGGAGGTCAACGGTGACCGCAGCAATTTCAACTACGGCATGGTCAGTGGCAACCAGGGCGAATATGGCCAGTGCACGACCAAGGTGGATTTTGCCCAGCGCGCGGCCGAGCCCAGAGATGAAGTCAAGGGCCTGGTCGCCCGTACCACGTTCTACATGTTCGATCGCTACCGCCTGAACATGTCGCGCCAACAGCAACAGCTGCTGATGGCATGGGACCGCCAGCACCCCGTTTCAGCCTGGGAAAAAGAGCGCGACAGACGCATTTCCGCCATCATGGGCCACGCCAACCCGTTCGTCACGGGCGAACGCAAGTGGACCCTGAACTACACCCCCACGGGCGATGGCGTGCAGCCGTCGCTGGCGGCGCCTGCCCGTACCACCGTAGCAAGCCAAGCCCCCGTGGGCGCCGTGCTGGGCAACCGCAACAGCCACGTGTATCACTTGTCTGCCGGGTGCCCGGGCTATCACCAGGTCGCGCCCAAGAACCAGGTCGCTTTCGCGACCGAGGTAGAAGCCCAGGCAGCGGGCTACCGCAAAGCCGGCAACTGCCGCTGATCGACCATCCTCAGCGGCGGCGCATCAGCCGTTGACCGCGTTGGCTGGGCGTCTACCCGCCAGCGCGGCGAGCATGTTGTCCACGGCGCAACGCGCCATCGCTTGCCGGGTTTCTTCGGTGGCCGAACCTATGTGCGGGGTGGCCACCACGTTAGCCAGCCGCAGCAAAGGCGAGTCGACCGCCAATGGCTCCTGAACGAACACATCCAGGCCCGCGCCGCGGATGCGCCGTGTTTCGAGGGCATCGATCAGCGCCTGTTCGTCCACGACACGCCCTCGGGAGATATTGATCAGGATGGCCGCAGGTTTCATCAGCGCCAGTTCCTTGCGCCCGATCAGCCCCTCGGTAGCTGCGCTCAACGGGACGGTGAGGCAGACGAAATCTGCCTGTGCCAATAGCGCGTCCAGCGCAACGCGTCTGGCCCCGTAGCGGGCCTCGACGTCAGGCTTGGGTCGCTGGCTGTGGTAGATCACCTGCATGCCGAAACCCGCGGCCGCCCGCCGCGCCAGTGCTTCGCCGATACGCCCCATGCCGACGATGCCCAGCGTCTTGCCGTGTACGTCGCTGCCGAACTGCGCAGGGCCAAGGCTTGATTGCCAATGACCATCGCGCACCCAGTTGGCCAGTTCCACCACCCGCCTGGCCGTGGCCAGGATCAGTGCGAAGCCAGTGTCGGCCGTGGTTTCGGTCAACACATCGGGCGTGTTGGTGAGCACGATGCCGCGTCGATCAAGGTCGGTGATGTCGTAGTTGTCCACGCCCACCGACACACTGGAAATGACCTCAAGCTCGGGCGCCAGGTCGAGCAGGCTGGCATCCAGGCGCAAACTGGCGCCTAGCAGGCCGTGGGCGCCGGGCAGCGCATCACGCAAGCGCGCCATCCCATCGGGGCGGGCCAGGTCGACGGTGGTGACCTCTGCCGCGGCCTGAAGGCGCGCGAGCAAGTCGTGGGACAACGCCTTGTACAACACGATGCGTTTTTTCATGTTGGGTTCCTGAAGGGGGTGGCCGGACGCAGGCAAGGCGTCTTGGCGCGCCCGGAGGTGGTTGAGTTGTTCAGCGCTGCGGTCAGGGCGACGGCACACAGCAGCGCGCCACACATGAACAGGTACGACGCTGCGGGGCTACCCGTGGCGCCGTTGAGGTATCCCACCAGCCACGAGCCACCGAATGAGCCCAGCGCGCCCATGCTGTTGATCAAGGCCATGGCGCCACCGGCCACGTTGGCCGGCAGAATCTCGGGCACGATTGCGAAGAACGGACCGTAGGGGGCATACATGCAGGCCCCGGCGACCACCAGCAGGGCGTACGACAACCAGAAGTGCTCGGTCCCCAATGCGTAGGAACCGTAGAAAGCGAGCGCTGCCACCAGCAGCGGTGGCCACACGAAGCGCTTGCGCCGTTGCATCCGATCAGAGGCCCAGGAGACGCCCACCATGGCAATCACCGCCGCCAGGTAAGGCACCGAGGCCAGCCAGCCGGCCTCGACGATGTCGACGTTGGCCGCCTGTTTGAGGATCGAGGGCAGCCACAGCACGAAGCCATATACGCCAATGCTCCAGCAGAAATACTGCAGTGACAGGATGATCACCTGCGGCGAGCGAAACGCCTCACGATAGTTCTTGACCGGCTTGATGCCCTGCTGCTCTGCTGCCAGTGCCTGTTGCAGATCATTTTTCTCCTGCTCGCTCAGCCAGGAAACCTGCGCAGGCCGGTCATCGACCAGGCGCCACCAGCAAAACGCCCAGATCACCGCCGGCAAGCCTTCGATGATGAACATCCAGCGCCAGTCGAAATGCTTGATCAGGTAGCCCGATACCACCGACATCCACAGGATGGTCACTGGGTTGCCCAGCATCAGGAAGGTGTTGGCACGCGAGCGTTCCGCACGGGTGAACCAATGGCACAGGTAGACCAGCATGGCCGGCATCACCGCCGCCTCCACCACGCCCAGCAGAAAACGGATGCCGATCAACATGTACACGTTGCTGACCATGCCGGTCAGCGTGGCCAGCCCACCCCACAGGATCAGGCAGACGAAGATAAGCTTCTTGACGCTGCGCTTTTCGGCATAGATAGCACCCGGCACCTGGAAGAAGAAGTAGCCCAGAAAGAACAGCGCACCCAGTAGGGAGGACAGCACAGGGGTGATGTGCAGGTCTTCGGCCATGCCCGATGCTGCTGCGAAGCCGTAGTTGGCACGGTCCAGGTAGGCAAGGCTGTAGGTGATGAACACGATGGGGATGATGTACCACCAGCGGCGTGGCGCCAGGCTTGTACGTTTCATGGTGAGTTTCTCCTGAGCTTGTTGTTTTTGTGCGACAGGTGATTCAGGCCGTGCATATTTCAGGGTTATGTGGGAATTCGTATGCCGTCAGGTCCTGCCGGCGCGGCAAGCCCTCCATGTCACCGCGCGACTGCACGGCGCGGCTGCCGCACCAATTGCCACGGGCAACGGCGTGCTCGACGGGCTGGCCTTCGAGCAAGGCGCTGAGCACACCGACGGCGAAGGCATCGCCAGCGCCCACGGTGTCGACCACCCATGGCGCGGGTACGGCCGCGACCTGGCCCTCGTCGTTGGCGCTGCGGTAATAGGCGCCCGCCTCGCCCAGCTTGATCACCACCAGGTCCACACCAAGGTCCAGGTAAAAGCCGGCGATCTCGGCAGGTGTCTGACGACCCGTGAGCAGACGCCCCTCCTCCAGCCCCGGCAACACCCAGTTGGCCTGGGCAGCAATGGCGTTGATCTCCTCGATCATGCGCTGCTTGTCGGGCCATAGCGTCGGGCGCAGGTTGGGGTCGAATGAGATGGTGCGACCGGCTGTGCGCATCTGGCTGACCAACGCCTGGGCCAGCGTCCGACAGCCATCCGACAGCGCCAGCGGAATGCCGGTTACATGCAGGTGGCCCGCGCTCAGCCAGGCAGGATCCAGCATCGAAGCACTCATGTGGCTGGCTGCCGAGCCACGCCGGAAATACTCGACGACCGGATCACTGCCATCATCGCAGCGCGCCTTCAGTTGAAAACCCGTAGGGTGAGTGGGGTCAACCTGCACATCCGCGCAGTCGAGCCCTTCTGCACGCAAGCTGTCGAGCACGAAGCGCCCCAGCGAGTCGTTGCCTACCCGGCTGATCCAGCGCACGCCAAAGCCAAGGCGCGACAACCCGATGGCGACATTGCTGTCGGCGCCGGCGATGCGTTTGCCGAACCGCTCGACCTGTGCGAGATCCCCCACATCATCGGCCACGAACATGGCCATGGTCTCGCCGAAGCACAACACGTCATGATCAGGCATGGCTCAGCTCCCGTGTGTCATGGCGCGCACCCAGTGCGGACAGTTGACGTACATGGCTGCGCGTTACGGTCAACAAGTCTTCGCCGAGCAGCGGGTATTCGACCGTGCGTACCACCCCAGGTGTGAAATGGGCCAGTATCTGCTGCCAGTGCCCAAGGTCGGGCGCCTGAGGTGCCGCGGCAGCCAGGCGCCCGGTGGCATGGCGTATCACTGCCTTGCAATGCACGTACTCCACCCAACGTCCAAGCCGGTTGGCGGCCTCCAGCACAGGCTCGTCCAGCCACTGCCAGTTGCCGATGTCGAACGTCATGCCGACCCGCACACCGCACGCCTGTGCCTGTTCGAAGAAACCCACGAGCGGCGTTATCCGCCCACCGTGCTCAGTCTGGTCGTTCTCGACCAGCAATACCGGGCCGTCCTCGGTCAGCAGCGCCCGCAATGCCCGCATGTCGACGTCACCCCGGTAATGCCCCAGGGACACCTTCACCGCCACAGCTCCAAGTGCCTTGGCGATGCGCAGCTTGGCCTTCAACTCGGGCGCGAGGACCCCTTGGGCGCACCAGAGCTCCAGCGGCGTGGAGTACAGACACTGCAGCCCTGCACCGGCGATGAATGCACCCAGGGCAGTCGGGTCGGGCTGACATGAGAACAACTCCTCACGTAACTCCACGCGGCTTGCCCCGGCGCTGGCCAGCAGATCGATGAACTGCTCCTGACCGCGTTGTCGGACGAAGTCTGCGCCGTAGCTGGACAGGCTGATGGAAACAGGATTTGCATGCATTGTTATTGTCCTATGAAACCGGTTTCATTTTTAAACGGCAGGCATCGCGGGCAAGCCGCAGGCCGCCGTTGTGTTCAGCGTGGGTGGGTGGAACCTCGTATGATCAGCGACGCTTTGAAATCGATGCGCCGGGCGGCGCCTTGTTCACCGTGCAGGCGACTGAGCAAGTGTTCGAAGGCTGCCATACCGATGCGTTCGGTGGGCTGCGCCAGGGCCGTGATGCCGTTGCCAACCAAGGGGTACCAGTCAAGGTCGTCCAATGCGATCACCCCGACCTCACCGAACAGCGCATGCCCGGCCTCGCGCAATGCGGTGGTCACCGCCAGCGTCGCAACGCCATTGAGGGTGAAAAGTGCCTTGGGACGGGTGCCGTCGCTCCCCAGGAAGCGGGTGAGCGCTTGCGTCAATCCAGGGTCGGTTGGCACCACCTGGCACTGCATGTCAGCACGGGTTTGGACAAGGGCTGTCAACGCCTGGACGCGCTCGGCTCGCGAGCTGGTACCGTCCAACGGCTCGGTAACGGCGAGAATGTTTCGGTAACCACGGGCGTGTAGATGCTCGATACCCTGCTGCATCGCGTGCGCATTGTCCAGGCCGACCAGGTCGGCGTTGAGCTCAGGCAACTGCCGGTCGACCAGCACGATGGGCAGGTCGCGCATGACGGTAAGCAACTCACCCGGGTGGTGGCCCAGGGTGTTCACGATCAGTCCTTCCACGTTGTAAGACTGCAAGGCGCGCAGGTGGTGGCGCTCTTGCTCGTCATCGCGGTTGGTGTTGCACACGACCAGGCTGTAGCCATGCTGGCGGCACGCCGTCTCCACGCCGTGCATAACGGCGACCGAATAGGGGTTGAGAATATCGGCGACCAACATGCCGATCAGCCGTGTCTGCCCGCGCTTGAGCCCGCGCGCCATCTGGTTCGGCCGATAGCCAAGCTGCTCGATCACCTCGCCCAGGCGCTGGGCAGTGGCATCGGCCAGCAATTGGCGATCGCCCCCGATGTACCGGGAAACGGTGGCCTTCGAGACGCCTGCGACACGGGCCACCTCGCTGATGGTGACACGGTCGCGCACTGGCGCGGGTGCTGGGCTCATGATGGGACCTTATGGTTGTTGTGATCATGATGAAACCGGTTTCACTAGAACAAAAACACCTTTGCGCGTCAATCCACCGTTGATCGGGAATCCTCCGTGCCGCTTGTTTCCGGGTAGATACCGTCTTGACCCTCACCTCGCAAGCGCGATTTGAGGGTCGACCGGCTTGCCGGATTTTAATGCTCAGTCACCTGCCCCAGATCATCACCCGATGTCTGCTTCATGTCGCTTGTGCGCAGCTTTTTCACCGCCTTGACCTCGATAGGCTCCCCCTGGTTACCCCAACTGGTGCGGATGAAGTTGACCACGTCAGTCACCTCCTGATCGCTCAGGCGCCAGCCATAGGCCGGCATGGTGAAGGTCGAGGGCGCAGTGCGGGTCGCAGGCAGGGTCCCGCCCTTGAGGATCAAATGGATCAACGAGGTAGCATCCTGGGTCTGCACCACCGGGTTACCGGCAAGCGCTGGAAAGACGCGCGTGTATCCCTTGCCATCGGTACGGTGGCAGGCGGCGCAATTGTCGATATACGCCCCAGCCCCAGGCTTGCTGTCGTCGCCCTTCCACAGCGCATCCGCTACTTGCCGGTCATAGACGTGGGGCGTGTCATTCGGATTGCTGGGCGGCAAGGTCTTCAAGTAGCGCGCGATGGCCGTCAGGTCGGCGTCGCTCATGTACTGCATGCTGTGCTCCACCACATCGCTCATGCCACCGAACACGGCACTGGTGTCGCTGCGGCCAGTCTTGAGAAACTGCACCAGTTGCGCCTCGCTCCAACTGCCCAGGCCATCCTTGTGATCGCCTCGCAGATTCTTCGCCACCCAACCTTCGAGCGGCGCGCTGCCGGCCAGGAAGGCATCGCCCTCCTCTGCACTTAACGCTTTTTCCTGCATGGTCAGTGCCCTTGGGGTATGGCAGGCACCGCAGTGGCCCAGGCCTTCGACCAGGTAAGCTCCGCGATCAACCACCGGATCCCGCTCGGGCAATGGCTGCCAGGGTTCAGGGTCCGGGGCGAATACACCGCGCCAGATCGACAACGGCCAACGCATGCTCAAGGGCCAAGGAATGTCCGTGTCCTTGTTCGGCTCCTGCACGGGGGCCACGCCTTTCATGAAGTAGGCGTACAACGCCTGCATGTCGGGTTCGGTCAACCGGGCATAGGACGGGTATGGCATGGCCGGGTACAGCGTACTGCCATCCTTGCGGACCCCATGGCGCAGGGCACGGTCGAAATCTTCGAAACTGTAATGACCAATGCCCTCGGATGAAGGGGTGATGTTGGTCGAGTAAATCGTGCCGATCGGCGTTTCCATCGGCAGTCCACCTGCGAACGGCTTGCCGTCTTTGGCCGTGTGGCACGCCACACAGTCTCCTGCCCGCGCCAGGTACTCACCCTGGCTGACCAGCGCCGGCTCGTCCTGCGCTGCCTGCGCCGTCATGCCTACACCGATCAGGACGGTGGCGATTAACATTCTGTTCATGCTCATCGCTCCTTACACCGCCACCAGGGGGCCGGGGTTCTTCAGGTACCGTTCACGAATGGCCCGCGCCGACCAGTAGGTCAGCGCAGCGACCAGGCCGGTCGGGTTGTAGCCAAGCCCCTGCGGGAATGCCGAGGCCCCAGGCACGAACACGTTGTGCACATCCCAGCACTGCAAATAGCGGTTCAAGGCGCTGGTTTTAGGGTCAGTCCCCATGATCGCCCCACCGTTGAGGTGAGTGGTCTGGTAGGTGGCAGTATTGAAATGCTCGTTCACTTGCTTGCCCAGCACCGCAATGGCCTTGGGGTTCATGGCCTTGGCGATGGCGCTGAGCTTGCCGACCATGAACTGATTCATGCGGATGTCGTTTTCCTGCCAATCGAAGGTCATGCGCAGCAGCGGCAGGCCATAGGCATCACGGTAGGTTGGGTCCAGGTCCAGGTAATTGCCGCGGTAAGACTGGTGTGCGCCGTGCGCATCCATGGAGATCTGGTGGGTGTAGTAGTCGGCCGTGGCCTTTTTCCAGGCGCTGCCCCAGGCGGGGGTGCCCGGGGGGTTGCCTACACCTGCGATGGGCCGCGTCCCTGCCTGGTTGACCCACATCGGCGAGCCACCGACGAAGCCGTGGGGGCCATGGTCGAAATTGTCGGCGTTGAAGTCGTCGATCGCCACGCCATTGCCACCGGCGCCGATGAAGTTGTTGGTGTGCAAGTCCCTGTCGAAGAAGGCCTTGACGGTGCCCATGTTCT
Source organism: Pseudomonas sp. SGAir0191 (assembly GCF_002812565.2). Classification (NCBI taxonomy): domain Bacteria; kingdom Pseudomonadati; phylum Pseudomonadota; class Gammaproteobacteria; order Pseudomonadales; family Pseudomonadaceae; genus Pseudomonas; species Pseudomonas sp. SGAir0191. Next base: position 2,206,465 of record NZ_CP025035.2, on the reverse strand, counting down.
GATAGGCGAAATTGCGCCCGACCACACCCTCATTCTTGACCGGGTCGTAGGGCTTGCCGATGCCAGAAAGCAGCATCAGGCGGACATTGTTGAACTGAAAGGCCGACAGGATCACCAGGTCAGCCGGCTGTTCGACTTCACGGCCCTGGGCGTCGATATAGGTCACGCCGGTCGCACGCTGCTTGCTGTCGTCCAGGTTCACCTTCAGCACATGGGCATTGGGCCTTAGCTCGAAGTGCTCCACCTGGCGCAACGCTGGCAGGATGTTCACGTTGGGCGACGCTTTGGAATACATGTAGCACACGTAGCCGCTGCAGAAGCCGCAGAAATTGCACGGTCCCATCTGAGCGCCATACGGGTTGGTGTAAGGGCCGGATGTGTTGGCCGAGGGCAGGTTGTAAGGGTGATAGCCCAACGACGCGGTGGCCTTCTGGAAAACCTGGGCCGACACCACGTTCTTCTGCGAGGGCAGCGGGAACGGATTGGAGCGGTCTGGGGCAAACGGGTTGCCGCCCTTGCCCTGCCCGACCAGCTCACCCTTGACCGTCCAGGCCTGGCCAGAGGTGCCGAACACCTTCTCGGCAAAGTCGAAGTAGGGTTCCAGTTCTTCGTAGCTGACGCCGAAATCCTGAATGGTCATGTCCTGGGGAATGAACGATTTGCCGTAGCGCTCTTCGTAGTGGCTGCGCATGCGCAGCTCCATCGGGTCGACACGAAAGTGCACCCCCGACCAGTGCAAACCGGCACCGCCCACCCCCTTGCCAGGCAAGAACGCGCCCAGCTGGCGGTACGGCAGCGCTACATCGTTGACGGTATGGCGTATGGTCACCGTTTCCTTGGAAAGGTCCACGAACAGTTTCTTGCGCACGCTGTAGGTCAGCTCGTCGATGACTTGCGGATAACTGCCGTCAGGGTACGTGTCCTGCATGGGCCCGCGCTCCAGCGCAACCACGTGCAGGCCGGCCTCGGTCAGCTCCTTGGCCATGATGGCCCCCGTCCAGCCAAAGCCGACGATCACGGCGTCGACCTTCTTCAATGCATTGGCCATGGCTCAGGCCCTCTCGCCGCGAATGGATACAGGGGGGAACGGGTAGCGCTCGTTGCGCTCGGCCCAATCCATGAAGTCGGCGCGCGCTCCGGGAAAGCCGATGAGCTTCCAGCCGACCATGCCCTGGTTGCCGCCGTGCACCGGATCGCAGAAAAAGCCTTCGCGCGTGTTCTGCAGCAGCAGGCTGAAAAAGGCCTTGGCCGGCACGTCCTGCAAAGTCAGCTCGCCAGATTCCAGCTGCGCCAGCACCTTGTCCTGCTGCTCGGGGCTGCGCGCGTGGAAGGCTTTGTTACCGTTGGCCAGGCACCATTGGTGAACACCCGCGATACCTAGGCGGTAAATTTGTTGCGGGGTCAGTTGCAATTGATAGCCAAGCTCTGGCGCCGCATCGGCCTTGAACGGACCTTGCATGTACCACAGCCCGCCACTGGCGTAAGCAGTGCCCATCTGGCGGTCGATATACTGCGCAGCGCCGGCCTCGAGGGCCCCAGGCCCCAGCTCGTCGGCTGGAATGAGACGGCTGACCGCTGCTTGGACAAAAGCGAACTCCTCTGGGGTGAAGAACACAGGATGGTAGGCAGTGCCAGCGGGCTTGGATTCGGGCTGCTCAGGCTGGCGTACCGGCTCGGCCAGTGCGGTGGCACTGCCCAGGCCAATGCCGGTACTGGCCACCGTTACCACTGGTATCAAGGTCAGAGTCTTGCGCAGGAAGTCCCTGCGGGGGTTGTCCGGTACGTGCTCAGACATGTGTAATCCTCATCATCAATCGGCTACCGCGGCAACGGCACGATGAAGACCATTAACAGACGGATGGCGTTCAGAAACGTTTTGAATTAATTGGTGGCTCACTGATAGTGAACACCCATGAACTCCAGCTTTCCTCTGCTGGGTAACAGGCCAACTGGAATACTCAGACTGATGATCCAATCCGATCTGGACCTGTTCGGGGCCCAACCGCAGCACCTGGCACCCTGCACAGTACTGTTGCCTGGTGTCGCGCTGGAAGATGTCGAGCATGTGCTGGATGCGCTTCGCCCGATACTGCGTTGCGCGCCCTGGCGGCACATGCGTACCCCTGGCGGGTTGAACATGGCCGTGGGCCTGACCAACTGCGGCGCACTGGGTTGGATCAGTGACGAACGCGGTTACCGATACAGCCCCGTGGACCCGCTGTCTGGTAGACCCTGGCCGGCGATGCCGCCCGTACTGCTGACCTTGGCCACGCAGTGCGCTGCGCGTGCAGGATTCGAGGGCTTCGTACCGGATGCGTGCCTGATCAATCATTACCAACCAGGTATTCGCCTGAGCCTGCATCAGGACCGCGACGAAAAGGATTTCAGCCAACCCATCGTGTCCCTCTCGCTGGGTTTGCCTGCCGTATTCCTGATGGGTGGATTGCAACGTTCAGACAGAACCCAGCGTATTGCCTTGAATCATGGCGATGTGCTGGTGTGGGGTGGTGAAGACCGTCTACGCTTTCATGGTGTACTGCCCATCAAGCCTGGCGTGCATCCGCGCATGGGCCCGCGCCGCATCAACCTGACGTTTCGCAAGGCAGGCGCCTGAACACCAACGCAATCGAATTGAACGCATGAAGCAGGATTGAACTCCCATGCAGCCTGCAGCCTCCTCAAGTTTCTTCCCTAAAGGAGATCGTCATGACAAATCGACATGCCCCAGCACGTACCACGGTCAGAGAGCAGCGACCATGAGAATGCCAGGCCGCGCTCCTAATGCATCGGTACAACTTGACTACGTCCGCGATACCCTGTTCGGACCCGTGGCGCAAAGTGTCGAGTGCCAGTGCCAGCTCGCACCGCTCAACCTTCAAGGGCGGCCTGCACTGCGCCTGCACATCTGCCCACCCCTGCCCAACAAGGTACACCGAGCGCACAGTGTCGCATTCATCTGGGACGGACGCAGTTACCATGGCGTTGTCAGAGACCAGGGCAAGTGCGGCGACGGCGGGCTCAACCTTCTGCTCGAACTGCAGTGACGGCCGGTTAGAAGCGTCGGTTGCGCCGCGCTGTCAGGCCAACTTCTTCGAGTACACGGGAGCGCCGTCGCGCATTGCGTGTAATTGGCCGACCAGATTGACCAGGTCCCTGCTGCTGTTGAGGCTGCTGAGCGGGACATCACAAAGCGTGACGGCCTGTGTCAGATCCTGACCATTTCCAAGGCGGATGGTCAGGTGTGCGCCGTCGGCGCAGCTGATTTCACACCGATCTGGCAAGCAGGCCTGCTCGATCATCTGTCGCAGTTCCAGTGTCGATACGCCTATCAGAGACATGGCAGAGCCCTCTTTGGATTAGCTGTGGGTGAATAGGCCTGGGTGTCAGGCACAGGATCACAGGAAGAGGAACCTGTCGGGGCGCATGCAACGATGCGGTATCGAAGTGCTGGGTTCCATCTGCACCTTAGTTGAAGAACACGCCGAGTGCTGGGTAGTTCGAGTCGTATCGAATCGGTGCGACGGATGGTGGTCAGCGCACTGGGACGGTGCGCGTTCAGGGCATCCGGCCAAACTTACCTGACTTGAACCCTTCGATGGACTCGATGATTTCATCCCGCGTGTTCATCACGAAGGGGCCGTATGCCACCACCGGCTCGTCGATAGGCTCGCCGCTCAGCACCAGCACACGAGCGTGCTGCGGGGCTTCAAGCAGCACGTCGGCGCCTTCACGGGCCAATATCGTCACCGAGCACGGGCCAGCCTCACAGACCTGGTTCAGCCGCACACCGCCTTGGAGGCTCACCACTGCAGCCGTGCGGCCTGCCGGGACGGGCAGCACCAGTTTGGCGCCGGCCTCAAGGTCCAGGTCCCACACGTCCATTGCCGTAAAAGTGCGAGCCGGGCCGCTCGCGCCTTGATACTCTCCTGCGATCACACGCAGGCTGCCCACGCCCGCACCCAAGTCCACCGTGGGGATATCGGCGCTGGCCAGAGTCTGATAGCCGGCCGGCGCGCGCTTGAACCGGGCCGGAAGGTTCACCCATAGTTGCACCGACTCCAGCACGCCGCCGCTGCGGGCGAACCCAGGTGAATGAAACTCTTCATGAACGATGCCGTCTGCAGCGGTCATCCACTGAACGTCACCCGGTCCTATGACCCCGCCAGCGCCAGTGGAGTCGCGGTGCTCGAGTTCGCCCTGGTAAACGATCGTGACCGTCTCGAAACCCCGGTGTGGGTGAGCTCCGACCCCGCGGCGCGCCGAGGTGGAGGCAAAGGTGTGGGGGCCGGCGTAATCGAGAAGCAGAAACGGGCTGGTGCGACTGACGTCGTTGTCATAGGTGAACAGGCTGCGGACCGGAAAGCCATCGCCGACCCAGTGCCCGGCAGGGTTGGAATGGGTATTCAAAATCGCCTTCATCGTGCGCTCCTCAACGTGCGGGTGCCACCATAACGTTGCATCGACTCACGGGCTAGCTACCTGGAACGGTCCAGCGTGTTCTATGGGTAGGACGCTGGATCGGAGGAAAGCCAGCACCTCCTGCGCCGCAGCCTCAGGATTTTCCTGCATGAAACAGTGTCCGCCAGCGACCTGCTGCGCACTGACATGAGGGTTGAGCGCTGCCAGCCGGATCGCCGAGGCCTGTACATAAGGGTAGGTCTGGCTGCCGTACACCACACGCGTCGGCACGCTGATACGCGCCAGGCTCGACCACAGGTGGGACGGATAGGTACTGAAAATGTCCACTTCGCGGCTTGGACGGCACTTGAGCATTACACCCCCTTCGCCTTCGGCGATCGCGTGCGCCACGTAGGCCTGCAATGCCGCGTCGGTCCAGCCTTTGAAAATGCCCCGCCCTTGCAAGGAAGTCATGGCTGAGGGGCGGTCCGGCCAGGTGCTGCGCCTGCGAGCCGTTTTGCGCGCCAGCGCATGGTGCCGATTCAACCCGAAGCAGGCGGCCAGCTTCATCGAAAACAGCATGCGCCGGCTGAAGATCACCGGGTCGAGTAGCACCGCGCGCTCGAACAGCTGCGGCTCATTGGCCAGCAGCAACCCGGTGAGCACTCCACCGAAGCTATGACCGATGGCAAGCCGGGGTACGTTGCCATACTCAGCCACCTGTGCGCTGAAGGCTTCGGCGGCCAGCGCTGCCGTGCGGTTCCAGCCACGGAATGGGCCGCCGTGGTCACTGTCCCCGTGCCCCTGGACGTCGCTGAGCCAAAGATCGAAGTGCTGGCCCAGGTGCATCAGCAACGGTTGATAGGCCAGCGAGCAGAACCCGTTGCCGTGCAGAACGTGCAGCAGGGGTCGCCCTGTAGGCTCGCTGCGCCAGCCGCGCAGGGTGAACCCTTCGCTACAGTCGTGGGACCACGGTGTCAGTTGCATGATGGGCGCTGCCTTCTGCATCAAGGGTGAAACGCCGATTCTACAAACAGCAGCGGGTAGAGAGAAATGACCAGCAGTGCAGCCATCAGGACATTGAACAGCATCAGCCAGCGCGGGTTCTGCAGCAGGCCGCGCAGCGCACTGCCGAACATGACCCATACCCCCACGCTGGGTAGGTTCACCAAAGCGAACAAGGCGGAGATGACCAGCACGTTAGCGACGTAGCCTTGCGCCGGGGTATAGGTCGTTATTGCGCCGATGGCCATGACCCAGGCCTTCGGGTTGACCCATTGGAAAGCAGCCGCGGCCCAGAAGCCAATAGGCTTGGGCTCTGCCGTAGAAGCGGTGCCAACCGGCCCTGAGGTGGCGATTTTCCAAGCCAGGTACAGCAGATAGCCCGCTCCGGCATAGCGCAGTACGGTGTAGAGCGCAGGCCAAGCCTTGAACACCTCTCCCAGGCCCAGGCCGACGGCAAGCACCATGACCATGAACCCTACGCTGACGCCCAGCGCATGTGGCACCGAGCGGCGCACACCGAAATTCACGCCCGAAGCCAATAGCATGGTGTTGTTGGGCCCAGGAGTGATGGAAGAAACGAATGCGAACAGGACGAAGGCGATCAGCAGGTCGAGCGAGGCGAGCATGACGGGTATTCCACTGGGTTCAGGAAAGGGTTCACACTAGCCCAGTGCACGCTTCACCCTTGCAGTACAGATACAGAGAATTTTGCAGATACACATAGCTGTACCACTCGCAGCCGATAAAGGATAAGCGCTCGATGAGTCTTGTAATTCGCCCTGCCCTACGCACTGACGCCCAACAGATCCTGGATTTCATTACCGAATTGGCCGAGTACGAGCGCGCCCGCGACGAAGTGCTGGCCACTCCCCAGGACATCGAGCGCAGCCTGTTCGACGCAGGCAGCACCGTTCATTGCCTGATGGCCGAACGTGAGGGCCGTGCGATTGGTTTTGCCATTTACTTCTACAGTTACTCGACCTGGCTTGGGCGCAATGGCATCTACCTGGAAGACCTCTACATCACCCCAAACGACCGTGGCGATGGCGCCGGACGTCAGTTGCTCAGGCACATTGCCAAGCAGGCGGTTGCCCAAGGCTGCGGCCGTCTGGAATGGAGTGTGCTGGATTGGAACGAGCCGGCCATTGGGTTTTATGACGCACTAGGGGCGCAACCGCAGAACGAGTGGCTGCGGTATCGGCTCGATGGTGAGCGGCTAATCGCCTTCGCTCAGCAATGATCGAGCGCTTGGCCGCCTCGCCTGTGCATTTGACGCAGCGCAGCGCTCGTGCTTTTCTATCGCATTGCGTCAGGTGCCCCAAGAGGGTGAAACGGGAAATCGGTGCGTCACAGGCCTGTCAGGCAGGCTTTGACTATTCCGGTGCTGCCCCCGCAACGGTAAGCGAGTGAGGCGTCTTTACCACTGTGCCAGGAAATTCGGCATGGGAAGGTGACGCTGCCCAGGAGATACACTCCTCCTCGCAAGCCCGGAGACCGGCCTGGCGTCCATCAACACCCCGCGGTGGGCGGGCGCTGTCGCATTCCTGCGGGTATCGCCTGCAGCTGCCGCGCCTGCCCGTCCCCAACACGCAGAGGAAGGCGCCAATGCCCGTCCCAACCCGCCCGCACGTTACCAGCATCGTTGCCCCCGTATCTCTCAGCCAGCGCATTGTCGTCGCTGTAAGCGCCACCCTGCTGGGCTTGTGCCTGGTCTACTTTGCCGGTTTCTCGCACATCGAAGCCGTTCACAACGCTGCGCATGACACCCGTCACAGCGCCGCCTTCCCCTGCCACTGAGTTGCCGCCCATGATCACGCACATTGCCCGTACGGCGGGCTTCAGCGGACTGCTGGCGGCACTGCTGCTGACCGTGCTGCAAAGTTTGTGGGTCAGCCCGCTGATCCTGGAAGCGGAGACATACGAGGCATCGGCCCCGGCACATGCCCATGCCCAAGGTACCGAGGCTGCCCATGAGCACAGTGACGAGGCCTGGTCACCCGAAGAGGGTTGGCAGCGCACGCTCTCGACCACCGGCGGCAACCTGGTCGTGGCGGTGGGGTTCGCTTTGATACTGGCTGGCTTGTACAGCCTGCGCCAACCGCGCACCACGGCCAGTGGTGCTGCCTGGGGCCTGGCCGGTTTCGCCGTGTTCTGCCTGGCGCCCACGCTCGGGCTGCCGCCGGAGCTGCCGGGCACCGCTGCGGCGGACCTGGCGCAACGCCAGGTCTGGTGGGCTGGCGCTGCGGGTGCCACGGCCGTGGGCCTGGCACTGCTGGTATTTGCCCGCCACTGGGCCTTGAAGGGGGTGGGCGTCATCGTCCTGCTGCTGCCGCACGTGATGGGTGCTCCTCAGCCTGAAATGCACCAGAGTTTGGCTCCAGCGGCGCTGGAGACTCAGTTCCAGCTGGCGTCCTGGCTCACCAATGCAGCATTCTGGCTTGCCCTTGGCCTGATCAGCGCAGCGCTGTATCGCCGCTTCAGCCGACCAGAGTGAAGCCGTTCTACGCAGGGTTTGGCTGCCGCAGGGGTTGCCCGATGGACAGCTTGTTGACCTTGCTCGAACAAGGCCTCGCCCAGCGAGGCCTGGACCCTACGCACCTTCACGGTATCGCCAGCATCGATCTCAAGGCGTACGAGCCAGGGCTGCATGCACTGGCCAGCCACCTGGCGCTGCCCTTGGTGTTCTACCCTGCACCGCACTTGAATCGCTTCGAAACGCATCTGAGCCATCGCTCAGCCGTCGCCTATGCGCACAGCGGGTGCTGGGGCGTGGCAGAGAGTGCAGCGCTGGCCATGGCTGACCAGTACAATGGCGACCCGCAACTGCTGGTCACGCGTCGAACGCTGGGCCCTGCGACCCTGGCCATCGCTCACTGATCCCGCTCACCTTTGTCAATCATTCAGGAATACCATGACGGTTTACTTCATCGGCGCCGGCCCCGGCGACCCCGAGCTGATCACGGTCAAGGGGCAGCGCCTGATTCGCACCTGCCCTGTCATCATCTATGCCGGCTCTCTGGTCCCCCTTGCCGTTCTGGAAGGCCACTGCGCCGATACCCTGATCAACAGCGCAGAACTGCACCTCGAGCAGATCATCGACGCCATCGAGTGCGCCCATGCGCAGGGCAAGGATGTCGCGCGTGTGCACAGCGGTGATCCGAGCCTTTATGGCGCCATCGGTGAACAGATCCGCCATCTGCAGCGTCTTGGCATCGACTATCAGATTGTGCCAGGCGTCACCGCCGTGGCTGCCAGCGCCGCGTTACTGGGATGCGAACTGACCTTGCCCGACGTCGCCCAGAGCGTGATCCTGACCCGCTTCGCAGACAGCTCGCCCATGCCAGCCGGCGAGCAGCTGGAGGCGCTTGCGCGCCATGGCACGACGCTAGTCATTCACCTGGGGGTGAAGCACCTGGCACGCATCGTCGAACAGCTACTGCCTCACTACGGTGGCGACTGCCCCATTGCCGTGGTTTACCGCGCCACTTGGCCGGACCAGGATTGGGTGCGAGGCACACTGGACGACATCGTCGAGCGCGCCACTGTCAAAGGTTATCGCCGCACCGCGTTGATTCTGGTGGGCCGAGTACTGGGCGATACGCCGTTCGCCGAATCGGCCCTTTACCGTGCGGGGCATGCGCACCTGTACCGCGTCTAGCTTGCAAGCCAGTTCTGGTCGGAACACACTGCGTACAGACAGTACCGACAGGAATCACGCTTATGCTGGAATTGCGCCCCAACTGCGAGTGCTGTGATGCCGCTCTGCCCGGTGACAGCCTCGATGCTTTCATCTGCTCCTTCGAGTGCACCTATTGCCGAGAGTGTGCGCAGGAACGTTTGCAAGGCCGATGCCCCAACTGCCAGGGCATGCTTGCAGCTCGACCCGCACGGGTTGGCAAGTCGTTGGCAGAGCACCCTGCATCGTCACTACGCGTAAGTAAAGTACACACAGCGTGTAGCTGATCTTACGGTTCGGCGGCCAACAATAGGCCAAACGCCGCTGAATCGGCCTCCTTTTTGTAGGAATTCTCAACAGCCCCTTGAGGGTAATTCAACACCTCATATACTCGGCATTACCAAAGTTCGGTAATGGTCGTATCGTGCTGCGCTTATGACAACCCGCTTACAGAAGTATTCCTGAGTACCTCAGGAGCTGGACCACATCTGAACAGGAGTTTTCCTAATGACCAACGTGCTGATCGTGGAGGACCACCCCATCGTCCGCTTATCTTTGCGCATGCTGCTCGAACATGAACGTTTCAATGTGATCGCAGAAGTGGGCAATGGCAGTGAAGTCGCGCAAGTGGCACGCGAGCTGAAACCGGACGTGGTGATTCTGGACATCGGTTTGCCTGGGCTGGATGGGATGGAAGTCATCAAACGCCTGCAATCGCTCGATCAGGTGCCCAAAATCATGGTCCTCACCGGCCAGGCAACTGACTTGTATGTACGCCGCTGTCTGGACGCAGGCATCGGCGCATTCGTGACCAAGGAGGAAGATCACGAAGCCTTGCTGTTCGCGCTCAAGGCCCTTGTAAAAGGCTATTCGACGTTCCCGCAGATGTCGGTCAACAGCAATTCGCTGGAAAGCGAGCCGGTGCGCTTGGCGAGCCTTTCCAACCGCGAAATGGAAGTCCTCAGGCGCCTGGCGCGTGGAGAAAGCAACAAGAACATCGGCAGCTGCATGAACCTCAGCGCCAAAACCATCAGCACCTACCGCGGCCGGATCATGGAAAGGCTCAAGACCGAGTCACTGGTGGAGATGGTCGATCTCGCCAAGCGTAACCACGTCTACTGAGCGGCGCATGACGATCAAACGCGTGCTGACGAGCACCGTCCTGCTGATGATGCTGGCGTGCGCCGTCGCGCAGTCGCTGGCCAGCGAGACGCGCAGTTTGCTGGCCCGTTCGGTAAGTGCCACGCAGCCTTTGAATCTGCAAACGGCCGAGCGCCAGTGGCTGGACGCCCGCAAGCGCTTGGTGTTGGGCACCTCCCGGCCCGACTATCCGCCATTCGATATCAATGTCAGTCCCAATGACTACGAAGGCCTGACGGCAGATTACGTCGGCATCATCGCAGAGTTGTTGGGTATAGCCGTTGAAGTCAAACGTTTCGATAGCCGCTATCAGGCCATAGAGGCGCTGCATGAAGGACGCGTGGACGTGCTGGGCAGCTCCAACAGCTTTGAAGCTGCAGACGCCGGGTTGAGCTTGACTACAGCGTACGCCGATGACCTGCCGGTGATCGTGACCCGGGAAGGCCAGCGCCTTGCACCTGCCCACGACCTTGCAGGGCTGCGTCTGGCCATGGTTGACCATTATCTGCCCGCCAATCGTGCCCGCGCCCTTTATCCGGCAGCGCAGCTGAATTTGTATCGCTCCACCCAGGCGGGTCTGGCCGCCGTGGCAATGGGCGAAGCCGACGCCTACCTGGGCGATGCTATCAGCACGGACTATCTGATTGGCAAGACATTCAGAGGCGCACTGCGGATCGATCACTTCTCACCGATTGTTCCTGAAGCGTTTGCCTTTGCAGTGGCACGCGATAACGATGCACTGCGTCAACTGCTCGATAAGGCACTGCGCCGGATTGGCGAAAGCGAGCGCCTGGCCATCCTCAAGCGCTGGAGCAACAGCAACACCAGTCTTTTGTTACAGCGCCACCTGAGTGTACTGACCGACGAGGAGCAAGCCTGGATCACGGCTCACCCGGTCGTAGACGTGTTGATCAATCCGGCCTTGGCGCCCTTGACGTTCTACGATGACCAGCAGCGGCCCAGTGGCATAACCCTGGACCTGCTCAAACAAATTACCCTGAGGACCGGGCTGCAATTTCATGCCAGGCAAGCCGAGTCCGCCCAGTCCATGATCGACCGCCTGGACCAAGGCGACGCAATGATGATCGGCGCGTTGGGTTACGGCGCCGAACGGTCCAAGCACGTGCGCTACACACGGCCCTACCTGATCAGCCCGCGCGTGCTCGTTACCCGCACCGATTACCCGTTGCAGGCCGGTATCCAGCGCTTTGAACCGCAACGAATCGCGTTGATTCGCAGCTCTCCGCAGCGCGCCATGCTGCAACATCGCTACCCCCAGGCCCGGCTTGTCGAAGTCGACAACCCCCTGGACCTGATGGAGGCTGTGGTCAATCGCAGTGCCGATGCCGCTTTGAGCAGCCATATCAATGCGGCGTACTACATCAGTCACGTCTTCAAGAACCGACTTCAGATCGCAAGCATCCTTGACGAAGATCCGGCCGTTGCGGCGTTTGCCGTCGCGGCCGATCAGCCACAATTGCAATCGATCCTGGACAAAGCCTTACTGAGCATAGCGCCCGAAGAACTCGAGCAGTTGATCAATCGCTGGAGGACCAGCACCGTGGTCAGCGACAGCCCATGGCGCAACTACCGAGAACTGGCGCTACAGGTATTGGTCCTTGCGGCGTTGCTGATCGCAGGTGTCGTCTTCTGGAACAGCTACCTGCGCAAACTGATCCAGAAGCGAGTCGAAGCCGAGCGCGCCCTGCAGACACAACTGGCGCTGAGTCGTGGCTTGCTGGAGCAGCTTCGCCATGCCAAGGATGAAGCCGAGCAGGCCAGCCTCATGAAAAGCACGTTCCTGACCACCATGAGCCACGAGATACGCACCCCCATGAATGCCGTGATCGGCTTGTTGGAATTGGCACTCGAGGACAGTCGCGACGGTCGATGCGATACCCACATGCTCGAGACCGCGCATGAGTCAGCACTGGGTCTGCTAGCGCTGATAGGCGATATTCTTGATATTTCCAGGATCGAATCAGGCCACATCAGTTTGCAGCCGACCCCCACCGACCTGGTGGACCTGGTGCGCGCTACCGTTCGCGTCTTCGAGGGCAATGCGAGGGCCAAGGGCCTTGAGCTTGCCTGTGACCTACCCACCGAACCGGTGTGGGTTCAGGTAGATGCTGCGCGCCTGAAGCAGGTGCTGTCGAATTTGATCAGCAATGCGATCAAGTTCACCGACCGTGGTGAAGTCCACACCTCGATGCACACGTCGTTGCAAGGAGAACGCCAGTGCGTCGAGCTTTGTGTGCGCGACTCGGGTATTGGCATAAGTTCTGCGGACCAGGCGCGTCTGTTCAATGCATTCGTTCAGGTCGACGGGCCCCGTGCGCGCCAGGGCACCGGGCTGGGTCTTGTCATTAGCCGGGCTCTTGCCGAGCTCATGGGCGGTACGCTGACGCTGCAAAGTGTCGAAGGCGTGGGCACCAAGGTACAGATCGTGATGGCCCTGCCCCAGTGCGCCCCTGAGCTCAGTGCCGACAAGCAGGACTCAGGCACGGACCTTGACGTTTGCACGATGAACATTCTGGTCGTGGACGACTATCCGGCCAACCTGCTGTTGCTTGACCGCCAGTTGCGCGCACTGGGACATCGGGTGACCCAGGCGCAGAACGGCGAAATCGCGCTGCAACTGTGGCGTGAAGCGCACTTTGACGTGGTGATCACCGACTGCAGCATGCCTGTGATGGACGGTCACGAACTGGCCCGCCGTATCCGTGCTCAAGAACGCCGGCAAGGATTGTCGCCCGTAATGATTCTGGGGGTGACCGCCAATGCCCAGGCCGAGGAGCGGGAGCGATGCCTGGCCAGCGGAATGAATGACTGCCTGTTCAAGCCTATCGGCCTGCACGGCCTCAAGGCACACCTGCCCCAGTCAGCTGGCAAGCCGCAAGCGGCCCCTGCACCTGCCCGGCCCGTTGGCTTGAACCTGGCCGAATTACGTCACCTGACCCGCGACGACGACGATTTGATCCGGCATCTGATCGAGCAGTTGTCGCAAAGCGTGGCCGAAGACCTTGCAACGCTGCGTACGCTTGACGGGCAAGCCCCGGATGGCGCACTCAAGGCGTTGGCTCACCGTATCAAGGGTGGGGCCAAAATGCTCAAGGTACGTCACCTGGTTGCCGACTGCGAAGCGCTCGAGCAGGCGCTTGCAGCAGGTGGTCCTGTAGACGACTTGCGTCGCGTACTCCAGGACACCCTGCAAGTGCTGCTGCAAGACCTGATTGCCACTTTGGAGACGATGCCCAAACCACCAGAGCGGAACTGAAGCGGTTGCATCACTTGGGTGTTGAATCTCAGGAGCTTTCTCGCACCATCAACTCAAACCCCAGGTCCTGCCGGGCTGGCGTCACGGCTTTGCCATCGAGCAGCGTCAACAATGCCTGGGCGGCGACCCGCCCCACCGCAGCCCTTGGCGTGCGAATGGAAGTAAGCCTGGGCACCATGTGCGCCGAAGCCGGCAGATCGTTGAAGCCAACCATGGCAACCTGCTGCGGGACATTGATGCCCTGGCGCAGCGCTTGAAGCACCGCACCCTGGGCGAGGTCATCGTTGCAAAAGAAGATGCCGTCCACCGCCGGCGCCTGCCTGATCAGACGGCTGAACAGCTCACCGCCAAGTGCAATGGACGACGGTGCTGGGGTCAGGACCTCTCGCTCGGCCGCATGCAACCCAGCTTCTGCCAGCGCTTGGCGAAAGCCCTCGGCCCGCTGCATGACCCGGGGATCGAGCTGTGCCGCAATGAATCCAGGCCGTGTGCAACCACGTTCGATCAGGTGTTGAGCCGCGGCCCGGCCCGCTTGGTGCTGGGAAAAGCCTACCGCCAACGCGTCGGCATCCCCATCCAGTTCCATCATGTGAACGCAGGGGACGCCACTGGCCGCGAGCATCTGACGTGAAGCGTCAGTGCGTTCGAAACCCGTCAGCAGCATCCCACAGGGCTGATAGGCCAGATAGTTGCGGATGAGGTTTTCTTCCTCGGCGGTATCGTAGTGGTAGTTGCCGATCAGCACCTCCAGCCCACGTGGGCGCATCACATCATGGATGGCTTCGAGGGTGTCGATGAACAATTGGTTGGACAGTGACGGTATGAGCACCACGACCGAGTGGCTGCGGGCAGACGCCAACGCCCGGGCGGCGGGATTGGCCACGTAGCCAAGGGTCGTGGCCGCAGCCATGACCTTGGCAGCGAGTTCAGGGGCCACGGTCGTGACGCCGCGCAAGGCTCGGGATGCAGTTATGGGGGAAACCCCGGACATTCTGGCGACTTCAGCCAGGGTGGGACGACCAGTAGTGCGCGAACCAATGCGGGCCATAATGTTGTAATTTTACTACTTGCAAGGACTGGGAACGGCCTCTAAGGTAGCGCTGTCTCAGGACGTAGGCAACGGCTGTTTGCACGTTGCCCTCAGGTGATTGCCGCACGGCGTCCATACTGCGTAAGCACAAGATCAATAACATTGGGGAGATCGCGCTGCCCGAGCTTAAGACAGCGCTGTCCCACCCTGCAGGAGGTACAGATGAATTCTCCACTGCCCGCCATCGTGGTCATGGGTGTGGCCGGCTGCGGCAAGAGCTGCATCGCATCGGCCATCGCCGCTTCCAGCGGCGGGCACCTGATCGAAGGTGACGCTTTTCACCCGCAGGCCAATATCGACAAGATGAGCGCCGGTATTCCGCTGGATGACAATGACCGTGCTGGTTGGCTGGTCCGTCTGGGCGAGGAAATGCAAGCGATAAGTCAGGCCGGCACTCGACCGATTCTCACCTGTTCCGCACTCAAGCGCAGCTACCGCGACACGCTGCGTTGCGCGATGCCTGGGCTGATGTTCGTCTTTCTTGAGCTCACCCCTGACCAGGCTAAGCAACGGGTTCTGGCGCGACCAGGGCATTTCATGCCGGCCAGCCTCATCCAGAGCCAGTTCGCCGCCCTTGAGCCACCCTACGATGAACCGCTTACCCTGACACTGGATGCCACCCAGCCGATCGTTGCGCTCGCCGAGGCGGTAGACGGCTGGCTCAAGCGCTGCGCCGAGCACAGTGTTGCGCAGACTGCCTGAGCCTGCTCGCACTTCGCATCGCCAAGACAGCGCTGTCTTACCAACGACTTACCCACCAAGCTCCGCCAAAAACAACGATAAGACCGAGGCCTACACACCATGTTCGGACTGGCTACTGATACCTTCCTGCTCCTCGACGCGTTGGTTACCATCGTCGGGCTGATTCTGCTTATCACCCATTTCAAGGTGCACCCCTTCGTCGCCCTCACCCTGGCTGCCGGTTTCCTTGGCCTGACCTCTGGCATGCCGGTAGCCAAGGTCATGAAGTCGTTCCAGGACGGCTTCGGAGGCGTGCTGGGGTTCGTCGGCATCGTGCTCGCACTGGGGACGATGCTGGGCAAGCTGATGGCCGATTCGGGCGGGGCTGACCAGATCGCTCAAACCCTGATCAGGGCCTTTGGCAAGAAGAACGTGCACTGGGCGATGATGTTCGCTGCCTTCCTGGTGGGCATTCCGCTGTTCTTCGAGATCGGTTTCGTCCTGCTCATCCCTCTGGTCTTCATCGTCGCGCGGCGTTCCGGGGTTTCGCTCATCAAGATCGGCATCCCCTTGCTGGCAGGCCTGTCGGTCGTGCACGGCCTGGTACCGCCGCACCCAGGGCCGTTGCTGGCCATCGGCATCTTCCACGCCGACATCGGCAAGACCATCTTCTATGGCCTGATCGTGGCCCTGCCCACGGCCATCATCGCCGGCCCCCTGTTTGGCAACTTCATCTCGCGCTACATCCCCGGGCACCCTTCCCAGGAGCTGATGGACCAGATCGCCAAGGAATCGGACCAGGCCAACCTGCCGAGCTTCAGCGTCACCTTGATTACCGTGTTGCTGCCGGTGGTACTGATGCTGCTCAAGACCTTCGCCGACGTGGTGCTGCCTGCCGAGCACATCGTGCGCCAATGGATGGACCTGATCGGGCACCCTATCACTGCATTGCTCGCCGCCTTGCTGCTGGCGTTCTACACCTTTGGCTCGGCGCGCGGTTTCAATCGCCAACAGATCATGAAGATGCTCGATCACAGCCTCGCGCCCACGGCTGCGATCGTCCTGATTGTTGGCGCCGGCGGCGGCTTCAAGCAAATGCTGGTCGATACTGGCGTTGGCAACGTGATCGGGCAAATGGCTGTGCAAGCCGAGATCTCGCCGATTCTGCTGGCCTGGCTGGTCGCTGCGGTCATTCGAATCGCCACAGGGTCTGCCACAGTGGCGACCATCACCGGCGCAGGGATCGTGGCACCTGTAATCGACCTGGTGCCTGGGGTGAACCGTGAACTGCTGGTGCTGGCGACCGGTGCCGGGTCGCTGATCCTGTCCCATGTCAACGATGCCGGGTTCTGGCTGGTCAAGCAGTACTTCAACATGACCGTGGCCGAGACCTTCAAAACCTGGAGCATGATGGAGACCCTGCTGTCAGTGGTCGGCATCGTGTTCATCATGGCGCTGTCGCTGGTGGTGTGACCGTTGATCGGGGTGCTGGCACTTTGAACTGCCGGGCAAGGCCAAAAGGTTACGAACCTGCCCTGCCCGTCGCTAAGGAGATTGCCATGAATCGCCCCTGCATCCTGCTGCTTGCCCTGCTCGCCTCACCCCTGGCCCTCGCTGCCGGGACCGGGCCTACTTACCCGGATGACCCACACAACCAGGCACCCAAGCCAGGCGCAGACAGCACGCTCAACCCGATTGAAAAGCCTATGCCCCGTGATACGGATCCAAGGCTACAGGGCAACGATCCAGACAGCCCGCCAGCCCAGCAGAACGACAACCAGGATTTACCAGGCATGGACGGCACTGGCTCGGAAGGCACAACCGGCAAGGGTGCAAGCCAGCCCTGAGCTGTTGGGGGCGCCTGTAGCGCCCCATCGCTGAGCAGCTGTCTTATCGCCAGAAGGCGATAAGCGACGGGTTCATATCATTCGCCATGATATTAACCTTCAGCCCATTCGATTCGTTCCCCGCGCGCAACACACTCACACTCCGCCCATTCCTAATATATTGGCGGAGTTCTCCATGGAGCAGTCACTCAAACCTTTCGGCGTCCCACTTGCAGCCCTTGCAGTGGTAGCGCTCGGCGCTTGCAGCAAAACCCCCGATGCCGCGCAGGCCCCGGCGGCTCCAAAGGTCACCGTGGCCAAGGTGATCGAGCAGCCGATCAACGAATGGGACGAGTTCACCGGGCGCTTGGAAGCGCCGGAAACCGTCGAGGTGCGCCCCCGTGTCTCGGGTCAGATCGACCAGGTGGCGTTCACCGAAGGCGCCCAGGTGCGCAAAGGTGACCTGCTGTTCCAGATCGACCCACGGCCGTTCCAGGCCGAGGTCCGCCGCCTTGAGGCCCAGCTGCAACAAGCCAAGGCCAGTGCCATCCGAAGCGCCAACGAAGCCCGCCGGGGCGAGCGGCTACGAGACAGCAATGCCATCTCCGCCGAACTGGCAGAATCACGCAACAGCGCTGCGGCCGAAGCACGCGCCGGCGTAGATGCCATCCAGGCGCAACTTGACCTGGCACGTCTGAACCTGAGCTTCACCCGGGTCACCTCCCCTATCAACGGCCGCGTGAGCCGCGCGCAGTTCACCGCCGGCAACATCGTCACTGCCGATGTCACGCCTCTGACCAGCGTGGTCTCCACCGACAAGGTGTACGCCTATTTCGATGCTGACGAACGCGTTTACCTCAAGTACACGCAGCTGGCCCGCCAAGGCCAGCGCGGGCAAAGCACACCGGTCTACCTGGGCCTGACCAACGAGACTGGCAACCCGCACCTGGGGCAGATGAACTTCGTCGACAACCAGGTCAACCCACGCACCGGCACCATTCGTGGACGGGCCGTGTTCGACAACAAGCGCGGTGAATTCACCCCTGGCCTGTATGCACGCCTGAAACTGGTCGGCAGCGCACAGTACGATGCTGTGCTGATCAACGATGAAGCGGTGGGCACCGATCTTGGCAAGAAGTTCGTGCTGGTCATGGACAAGGACAACAAGGCGGCTTACCGCGCTGTCGAGCTGGGGCCAAAGCTCGAGGGCTTGCGCATCGTGCGCAGCGGGCTAGCCAAGGACGATCGCATCGTCGTCAGGGGCCTGCAGCGGGTGCGCCCAGGCTCCCAGGTCACCCCTGAAGAAGCGCCCATGGCCAGCGAGCAGACACTGGCCGCACTCGCCCAGCAACGTCAGGCGCTGGAAGCGAGCACCGGCACGGCCAAAGTGGCCGGCACCACCAACCAGGGCGCCAGCGCCCCTGCGCCGCGCGGTTGAGGAACCCCACCGATGAACTTCTCCAAATTCTTCATCACCCGGCCCATCTTCGCGGCGGTGCTGTCACTGGTGCTGCTGATCGCCGGCTCCATATCGCTGTTCCAGTTGCCCATTAGCGAATACCCCGAAGTCGTACCGCCCACGGTCGTCGTGCGCGCCAACTTCCCGGGTGCCAACCCCAAGGTCATCGGCGAAACCGTCGCCGCGCCCCTGGAGCAAGCCATCACCGGGGTCGAGAACATGCTCTACATGTCTTCGCAGTCCACCGCCGATGGCAAGCTGACCCTGACCATCACCTTCGCCCTGGGGACCGATCTGGACAATGCCCAGGTACAGGTGCAGAACCGTGTGACCCGCACGCAGCCCAAGCTGCCCGAGGAAGTGACCCGTATCGGTATCACGGTGGACAAGGCCTCGCCCGACCTGACCATGGTCGTGCACCTGACCTCACCGGACAACCGTTATGACATGCTCTACCTGTCCAACTACGCCATCTTGAACATCAAGGACGAGCTGGCGCGGCTGGGCGGTGTGGGTGATGTGCAACTGTTTGGCATGGGCGACTATTCCTTGCGCGTGTGGCTGGACCCTAACAAGACCGCCTCGCGCAACCTGACGGCCACCGATGTGGTGACCGCGATTCGCGAGCAGAACCGCCAGGTGGCTGCGGGACAGCTGGGCGCTCCGCCCGCACCAGGCTCCACCAGCTTCCAGCTCTCGATCAACACCCAGGGTCGCCTGGTCAATGAGGAAGAATTCGAGAACATCATCATCCGGGCCGGTGCGGACGGTGAAATCACGCGCCTGAAGGATATCGCTCGCGTCGAACTGGGTTCCAGCCAGTATGCCCTGCGTTCGCTGCTCAACAACCAGCCCGCCGTGGCCATCCCGATCTTCCAGCGCCCAGGCTCGAACGCCATCGACATCTCCGATGAAGTGCGCGCGAAGATGGCGGAATTGAAGAAAGACTTCCCCGAAGGCATGGACTACAGCATCGTCTACGACCCCACCGTGTTCGTGCGCGGCTCGATCGAGGCGGTGGTGCACACGCTGTTCGAAGCACTGGTGTTAGTCGTGCTGGTGGTCATCCTGTTCCTGCAGACCTGGCGTGCATCGATCATTCCGTTGCTGGCCGTGCCGGTATCGCTGATCGGCACCTTTGCCGTGATGCACCTGTTCGGCTTCTCGCTCAACGCCCTTTCCTTGTTCGGGTTGGTGTTGGCAATCGGCATCGTGGTCGATGACGCCATCGTGGTGGTGGAAAACGTCGAGCGCAACATCGGGCTGGGCCTCAAACCGCTCGAGGCCACGCAAAAAGCCATGAGCGAGGTGACAGGCCCGATTATCGCCACCGCCTTGGTGTTGTGCGCGGTGTTCGTCCCTGCAGCGTTCATCTCGGGGCTGACCGGGCAGTTCTACAAGCAGTTTGCCCTGACCATTGCGATCTCTACGGTGATTTCGGCGTTCAACTCGCTGACACTGTCCCCTGCCTTGGCAGCGGTGTTGCTCAAAGACCACCATGCACCCCGGGACACGTTCTCGCGGCTGCTGGACAAGTTGCTGGGCAGCTGGCTTTTTGCCCCGTTCAACCGCTTCTTCGACCGCGCCAGCCATCGCTACGTAGGCGGCGTTCGCCGAGTGATCCGCTCCAGTGGCATCGCCTTGTTCGTCTATGCCGGTTTGATGGGCCTGACCTACCTGGGGTTCTCCTCCACGCCAACGGGTTTCGTACCTGCCCAGGACAAGCAATACCTGGTGGCTTTCGCCCAGCTGCCAGATGCCGCCAGCCTTGACCGCACCGAAGCGGTAATCAAGCGCATGAGCGAGATTGCCCTCAAGCAACCGGGCGTGGCGGACTCTGTCGCGTTCCCGGGCCTTTCGATCAACGGCTTCACCAACAGCCCCAACAGCGGCATCGTGTTCACTCCCCTCAAGCCCTTCGACGAACGCAAGGACCCCAGCCAGTCGGCAGCTGCCATCGCCGCGGCGTTGAACGCCCAGTTCGCGGACATTCAGGACGCTTACATCGCGATCTTCCCGCCGCCGCCCGTGCAAGGTCTGGGTACCATCGGTGGCTTCCGCCTGCAGATTGAGGACCGTGGCAACCTGGGTTACGAAGCGCTGTACAAGGAAACCCAGAACATCATTGCCAAGAGCCATGAGGTGCCTGAGCTTGCGGGGCTGTTCACCAGCTACCAGGTCAATGTGCCGCAGGTCGACGCGGCCATTGATCGCGAGAAAGCCAAGACCCACGGCGTGGCCATCAACGATATCTTCGACACCCTGCAGGTGTACCTGGGGTCGCTGTACACCAACGACTTCAACCGGTTCGGACGTACCTACCAGGTCAACGTGCAGGCCGAGCAGCAGTTCCGACTCGACGCCGAGCAGATCGGCCAACTGAAGGTGCGCAACAACCGGGGCGAGATGATCCCACTGGCCACGTTCCTCAAGGTTACCGACACCTCCGGGCCCGACCGCGTGATGCACTATAACGGCTTCATCACCGCGGAAATCAATGGCGCAGCGGCGCCTGGGTACAGTTCAGGCCAGGCGGAAGCGGCCATCGAGAAACTTCTGAAGCAGGAACTGCCCAACGGCATGACCTTCGAGTGGACGGACCTGACCTACCAGCAGATCCTCTCGGGCAACACTGCGCTGTTCGTGTTCCCGCTGTGCGTGCTGTTGGCGTTCCTGGTACTGGCCGCCCAGTACGAGAGCTGGAGCCTGCCCTTGGCCGTGATCCTGATCGTGCCGATGACGCTGCTCTCGGCCATCACCGGGGTCATTGTCTCGGGAGGCGACAACAACATCTTCACCCAGATCGGGCTCATCGTCCTGGTGGGGCTTGCCTGCAAGAACGCCATCCTGATCGTCGAGTTCGCCAAGGACGAGCAGGCCAAAGGCCTCGATCCCCTGGCTGCGGTGCTCGAAGCCTGCCGTCTGCGCTTGCGCCCCATCCTGATGACGTCCATCGCGTTCATCATGGGTGTCGTACCACTGGTGTTCAGCTCGGGCGCGGGCTCGGAGATGCGACATGCCATGGGCGTGGCGGTGTTCTCCGGAATGATCGGCGTCACGGTGTTCGGGCTGTTCCTGACGCCGGTGTTCTTCTTCCTGATCCGCCGTTTTGTCGAGCGACGCCAGGCCCGCAAAGCCGAGCGCGTCCATCCGCTGGAGAACCCTGCATGAACCTGTTCAAACACCTGACACCGAGCCTGCTCAGCCTGGCCCTGGCGGCTTGCGCGGTGGGACCCGATTACCAGGCTCCGGCCACTGCCCCAGCCCAGCTGGAGGTCGACGCCCAGGCCAAGGCCTATGACCGCACCCGTTTCGAGAGCCTGTGGTGGAAACAGTTCGACGACCCGACCCTGAACCAACTGGTGCAGGCCTCGTTAGAGGGCAACCGAGATCTACAGGTCGCTTTCGCACGGCTTAAGTCCGCTAGGGCAATTCGGGACGATGCCGAAAACGATCAGTTCCCGGTCGTGACAAGCCGTGCCAGCAGTGAAGTGGGCAAAGGCCAGGTGCCTGGCCAGACCGACCACCGGGTCAATGCCGAGCGCTATGACCTGGGCCTGGACATGGCGTGGGAAGTCGACTTGTTCGGGCGAATTTCCCGACAGATCGAAGCCAGCCAGGCTCAGGAAGCAGCAGCGGTGGCCGACCTTCAGCAACTTCAGGTCAGTCTCATCGCCGAGCTGGTCGACGCTTATGGCCAGCTGCGCGGCGCACAACTGCGTGAACACATTGCCTTGGCGAACCTCAAGACGCAGCAACAGTCACGTACCATCACTGAAACGTTGCGCGATGCCGGGGTGGGTAATGAACTGGACGTGGTGCGGGCCGACGCGCGCCTGGCAGGGGTTGAAGCCAGTGTGCCGCAGTTGCAGGCTCAACAGGCCAGGTCGCGGCATCGCATCGCCACCTTGCTGGGCCGTCGGCCTGACGCAATCGGTGTGGACCTTTCGCCCAGGGCCCTGCCCGCCATCGCCAAGGCCCTGCCTGTAGGCGATCCGGGTGAACTGCTGCGCCGCCGCCCGGACATCCGCAGCGCCGAACGCCAGCTTGCTGCGGCCACCGCCAACGTCGGGGTGGCGACGGCAGATCTGTTTCCCCGGGTGAGCCTGAGCGGTTTCCTGGGCTTCACCGCAGCGCGCGGCTCTCAGCTCGGCTCCTCGGCAGCGGGCGCCTGGGGCTTGGGCCCCAGCATTACCTGGGCGGCGTTTGACCTGGGTAGCGTGAGGGCACGCCTGCGCGGCGCCAAGGCCGACGCGCAAGGCGCGCTGGCCAATTATGAGCAGCAGGTGCTGTTGGCGCTGGAAGAGTCGGCCAACGCGTTCAGCGACTACGACAAGATCCAGCAGCGCCTGCTGTCGCTGATGCGTCAGAGCGAAGCCAGCCGCAAGGCGGCCGACCTGGCGTCGATCCGCTACCGCGAGGGGTCAGTCGATTACCTGGTGCTGCTCGATGCCGAGCGCGAGCGCCTCAGTGCGGAAGATGCGCAGGCGCTTGGCGAGGTGGACCTCTATCGAGGAATCGTTTCGATCTACAAGGCACTCGGTGGCGGCTGGCAACCCGACACGGTGGCCAGTTCGCACTGAGCAGCACCACAGGCTCCTTTGGTGGGTCCATGACCGACCGTTTGCCCCGCCGATTCAGTTCTGCGGGGTTTTTTTTCTCAAGCCTGGGGGTTTCAAGCCCAGCCCGCCACGTGCGTGCCCAGCCTCGGTTGCATTTGCCCGTAGGCTGGCCCAAGCTTTGCCACTCCTGACACACGGACCGTCCGATGCCAAGACGTACCCGCTACCTGATTGCACTGCTGCCGTTGATGATGCTGTCAGCGCTGTTCGGCTATCTGTGGCGCGACGTGGAGCCTGAACAGCCAGCCCTGCCCCCGCACAGCTACGTGAAGGCACTGCGCCAGGCCCATGACGGTCAGCCCGGCGCTGCACGGGTCTTGTACCAACAGCTGCAGCGCCGTGACCTACCGGCCATCCGCCGAGCGGCCCTGTATGCCGAACTGCCCAATTACCCATCTGCGCAGGCCTTCAAGCTGGCCGAGGCAGACCTGAATCATGCCGATGCCATTGTACGCCGCGCCGCCGTGTCCGCGATCAGCCGCCTGCTGCCTGGGCCTCAGCGGAGCCTGATACTTGGCCCCCTGCTCGAAGACAGCGAGCAGAGCGTTCGTTTTGCAGCCGTAGGGGCGCTGCTGGACGTGGCCCCTGACAGCATGGGCCTTTACATCCGCGCCTTGCACGAAGCCATTCAAGCGCAGGAACAGGTTCTGCTCGCCCAGCCCCAGGACGTCGATGCTCAGGTCCAGCTTGCCCGCCTGTACCTGCACGAGGACGAGTATGTCAAGGCGGGCGCTGCCATCGAGCGGGCATTGGCAGGCGATGACAGTAACCTTGATGCCGTGGCGTTGAAGGTGACCTTGCTTGAGCGCCAAGGGGCGCAGGATGCTTCACGTCAGGTGCTGGCCGATGCGCTGGCAGTAACCCCCGATTCGGCGTTCTTGCAGCATGAGCTCGGCCGTTGGCTGATTCGTCACGACCAGCAGGAATACGCACTGTTGGCGCTGTCACGGGCGGTGGAACTGGAGCCGGACAATGCCGAGTATCGTCTGAGCCTTGCCAAGACCCTGCATGATCTTGAGCAACTGGATGCGGCCCAAAGGCAGTTGGAAGCCATTCTGAGCAGGACGCCCGCCAATCGGCAAGCCAGAGTCCTGCTGATCGAGTACTGGAAAGAGTCCGGGCAGTTGCAGAATGTGCAGGTGCTGCTCGCCGAACTCGAGCGTCAGAACCCGGATGATCCTTATCTGCAGAAAGACCTTTAGGCATGCGGCGGCCCTGTGTCAGCTGTCGATCATCTCCAGTACCTGCTCCACCAGCTGCGCCAGCTGGAAGGGCTTGCGCAGAAGCGCTGTTCCGGGCAGTTGAATGGATTCGGATTCGATCTCTTGCAGGGCATAGCCTGTGATGAACAGGATTTTTTGTTCTGGCTTGAGCATGCGCATGGCCCTGGCCACTTGCCTGCCACTGAAGCTGCCGGGTAACCCGATGTCGGTAACCACCAGATCGAACGGCTCATCCTGGCGAAAGCGCTGCAGAGCGCTATTGGCATCTGCGGCCTCGGTTACATCGAAGCCAGATTCAAGCAAATATTCGCGCATCACCGTACGCAGGTTCAATTCATCGTCTACAAGCAATACACGCTCACCGCTCCCTACCCGACCCGGGCTTTTGCGGCCGACGGGCGCTTCGTGAACGGCCTCAAAACAGCGGGGGAACAGCATGCTAACCCTGGTCCCCTCGCCCACCGCAGACTCGATCCACACATAGCCACCCGATTGACGTACGAAACCATAGACCATCGACAGCCCCAGCCCAGCACCCCGACCTGGAGGCTTGCTGGTGAAGAAAGGTTCGAAAGCCCTGGCCACGTCGCTGGCCGGCATGCCATGACCTTCATCGACGACATGCACGGCCACATAGTCACCCGCAGGCAGCCCTGTTTCATCCGGAAAAGGCACGCTTAGCCGTTCGTTGACGCTCCGAACTGTCACGGTGCCCTTGCCAAGGCATGCCTCGCGCGCATTGGCGCACAGGCACAGCAATGCGTTTTCCAACGCCGCAACGTCCAAGGACACGACCCAGGATGCGACGTCCAGTTGCCAGTCAATGTGCATCTCGGGGCCCAGAGCACTCAGCAGCAGCGGCTCGCTCAGGCGCAGTTGACGATTGAGGTGAAACGGCCTCGGCGCCGACGGCCGATCACGAGAGAAAGCAAGTAGGCGATGGGTTAGTTCCATGGCGCGCAGCACCGAATCACGAGAAAGCTTCACATACTCCTCGATACGTTCCAGGCGCCCTTCCTGGAGCCGCAGCTGCAGTAACTCAAGCCCACCCCCAATGCCTGCCAGCAGATTGTTCATCTCGTTGCCCATCCCGCCGGCCAGCTGGCCCACCGCCTCCATGCGCTCGGTGTTACGCATCAACATGCGGGACTGGCGCATGGCGTCTTCGCGTGCGCCGGTAATGTCTCGCCCTACGATGGTCACCAACCTTGCACCTACTCGCGCACTCCAGCTGAACCAGTGGTAGTGACCCTCACGGTGCCGCAGGCGTGTCTCGATCTGGCTGGTGTCGTTGCAACGCAGCAGCGATTCAATCGCTCGCTGGACCTGCGCAAGGTCTGCAGGATGGACCAGGGACAGGATGGGCAAGAGCTGCACCTGCTCCAGCTCCCATCCTAGAATGCGTAGCCAGGTGGGATTGGCATTATGTAGCTTGAAGTCGGGGGTGACCGTCATCATGGCGTCGTTTGACAGCTGCCAGATTCTTTCCAGCTCACTGACATGAGATGCAATCTGTCTCTCCAAAGACTTGGCCTGGCTTCGCCAATGCTCACGCCCCTCCTTGTTCGCAGCGGTCTCGATGATCGTATGGACAAACCCTGCAACCTCCCCTAGCTCATCGTTCAAGGGGGTATAACCCAAGGCGCACCAAGGTCCTTCAGCGTGATCGATGCGCACTGGCGGATCTTCGATAAAACTGGAACGGCCCGCTAGCGCGTCGAACACATACGGGCCCAGACTCTCCCACTGGTCGTGCCACAGCGTATCGAAACGCGCACCCAACGTGCCTGGCGATCCCTTAAGCGCCACGTAGGCGTCATTGGGGATGACCGTTAGCTGATTGCCCCACACCACGGCACACGGAAACGGTGAGTGACACATGGTGTCAACGGCGATGCGCAGGCAGGCAGGCCAGTGTGGCAAGGCCCCTAGCGCCGTTTGCGACCAATCGAAGCGGATCACCTGTTCCTTCAAATCGCCCGAGAGTGTGCGTTTGGACAGCTCCCTTGCGACCGATGCGGTTGGGGCTCTAGATCCTTTTTTGCCGACCAATGTGATTCTCCGTCATAAAGCAAAGGCTGTGGTCTGGATGTGGGCCTACGCACAGGGCTCATGCGCCGTGTCACGTTAGCATAGGCCAACGCCACACGATGACCTCCCTGCCCCGGATGCGCCGATGCGAGCGCGTCGATCGGCTGCGATACCGTTTAGATAAACGGATGACAGCTACGCCAAGCCTAACCAAATCCCACACTTTCACGGCTCTCCCCCTACAGTGCCGCTTTTAACAACGACCTAGGATCAAACCAGCCGCCCATCCTGGGCAGCGCGAGGCTTGAGGAACGGTTATCAATGGACAAGTTCGTGCATGCGGGACGTAGCCTGCTTGAGTTGGTACTGCTGATGGCAGTAGGTCTGGTACCTGTCTTTTCGGGACTGCTGGTCATTAACTATCAGCAGGAGGCCAAGCTAGAAGAGAACGCTGAAGTGTCGGTGCGCGAGGCGGTTTTCAGCGTCGATCAAGCCCTGGACCGTGTACATGAAGTCGCCATGAGCACGCTGCCACTAGCAGGTCAGCCTTGCAGTAGGATCAAAGGCGCCCTGGTCGACCAAGTGACCAGCCGTTCAATGCTCAGGTCGCTCGCAGTTATCGAGGACGGCAAGGCCTATTGCAACTCCGCATCGGACTCGCTTGAAGTGCTGACTGAAATCGCCTCGACGGGGGAGTTCTTGACATTCGATCACCAAATGCTGGATGCGCAGGGCTATCTGTTGATGAACATGCACTTGCAAGGTGAGAAAACAGGCGTGATCGCAACAAGCTATCCGATGCAATTACGCTCTGAACTTGACGCTTTCAAAGACGGACTCACACTCGTGCTGGAGTTTGACAAGCACGCCGTATGGAAGGATGGCGATAGCCTGCACGGTGAAAGGCCTTCTGTCGCCGAATTCACCCATGAACTGGCATCCACTCATTACCCTTACCGGGTGGTGGGTGGCTATCCCGAGGGTTACATCGCCCAGGAAATCCGCACGGCCGCGTTCAACGTGCTCCCTTCCTTGATGCTGGTGGGGCTCATGACGGGGTCGGTGATTTACGTGGTGTTGGGCAAGATGCGCGTCAGGCAGCGAGACGGTGCCGTCGATCGCCCAGGACGATGACGGCACAGCCGGCCATTACTCCACGCTCAGCACGCCCCGGCGCACCTGGTCACGCTCGATGGACTCGAACAGCGCCTTGAAGTTGCCTTCGCCGAAACCATCGTCACCCTTGCGCTGGATGAACTCGAAGAACACCGGCCCCAGCAGCGTTTCAGAGAAAATCTGCAACAACAGTCGCTTGTCCCCGGCTTGTGCTGCTCCGTCCAGCAAAATGCCACGTGCCTGAAGCTGATCCACCGGCTCACCATGATCTGGCAGGCGCTCGGGAAGCATTTCGTAGTAGGTCTGCGGTGGCGGGGTCATGAAACGCATACCCAGACCCTTGAGAGCATCCCAGGTCTTGACCAGGTCGTCGGTCGAAAATGCGACATGCTGGATGCCTTCACCGTTGAACTGCATCAGGAACTCTTCGATTTGCCCCGCTCCCTTGGAGGATTCTTCATTGAGCGGAATCCGGATCATGCCGTCGGGCGCAGTCATGGCCTTTGAGGTCAAACCCGTGTATTCGCCCTTGATGTCGAAGTAGCGTATTTCGCGGAAGTTGAACAACTTCTCGTAGAAGCCGGCCCAATAGGCCATGCGCCCGCGATACACGTTATGGGTCAGGTGGTCGATGACCTTCAGGCCCGCACCGGTCGGGTGGCGATCCACGCCGTCAATGAAATTGAAGTCGATGTCATAGATCGAGCTGCCTTCCTCGAAACGGTCGATCAGATAAAGCGGTGCACCGCCAATGCCCTTGATCGCCGGAAGACGTAATTCCATGGGACCTGTTTCGATATCGACCGGCTGAGCGCCCAGCTCGAGAGCGCGGGCGTAAGCGTCGTGAGCGTTGCGCACACGGAACGCCATACCGCAGATAGACGGGCCATGTTCGGCGGCGAAATACGACGCTACGCTTCTGGGTTCATTGTTCAGGATCAGGTTGATGTCGCCCTGTCGATACAGGTGCACATCCTTGGAGCGGTGGGTGGCCACCTTGGTGAAGCCCAACATCTGGAATACAGGCTCCAGAACACCGGGGGTAGGCGAAGCCAGTTCGATGAACTCGAAGCCCATCAAGCCCATAGGATTGTCGAAAATATCAGCCATGTGCGTGTCCTCATCTGCAGCGAATTCAATGTTTGCCTGGGATGTCGAACAGCGCTGGCGGGGAGCACGGAATGCCCCGCACACTGCGCGCGAGGAAGTCGCCGATGATCAATCTGAAGCCAGGGTATGTCATAGGACCCGTACTCAGCAGGTGTGACTCCTCCGAAACAAAGGAGCCTTATTGTTTTTTTCGTAAATCGATTCTACACAGCGTAATTTGTTTTGTCCCGCATTTGTTCCTCGCCCCTGGGCACAGGGCTATGCTTTGTAGCGTCTCCCTCGATCAGTTGCCACTATGCCCCTTTCTAGAAAATCGCGCTCAGGCTTCGGCTGGCGAACCCTGCTGCCCTGGATGGTCGGCGCATTCCCTATCGCATGCGGCATCGCCGTGATGAACTGGCAGATCGAGCGTGATCTGCAAGCTGGCAGCCGAGCGTCTGCCCAGCAGGTCATCGAGCACGTCGAGCGCATCCTCGATGGGGCCTCACGTACTGCAATCGCGTTGCTGCCCTCGGCGGGTACACCTTGCGCCGAGGCGCAGCTGCTGTTACGTGGCGAAGTCACCCGTAACGCCTTCATTCGCTCGACCAACCTGGTCAAGCAAGATCGGCTGTACTGCAGTTCATTGTTCGGCGCGTTCGATGAACCAGTGACAGCCAGCGACTATGTCGATGGGCACCTGTGGTTGATGGACGGTAATTCCGTTACACCTGGGCACCCGCTGCTGGTCTATCGCGCCAGTGACAAAGACCGTGCGGCGATCACCACGGTCGATGGCGATCATCTGCTGATGGCGCTGCGACTGCTCGGTGCAGGCCATGCGCTGTACCTGCGCGTGGGAAACGCCTGGATGGGCCGAGACGGCATTGTTCACCAGGGGCCAGCCCCGGTTGCGATAAGCGCCCCTGTGTTCATCGCGTCTGCACACTATCCGTTCAGCGTTGAAGGCGGCTACATGGCGCCCCAGTCGAGCCGGCTTTGGCGCAGTCACTATCTGGCGCTTCTAGGCTTGCTGGCGGTGCTGGGCGTTCTTGCCGGCGTTGCCTGCCACTGGCAGATCCGGCGGGCTACCTCGCCGCGTGCCGAACTGCGCAGGGCGCTGGAAGCCGACGAGTTCCTGCCCTATTTCCAACCGGTGGTTCGTCGAGGGGACTACCGCTGGGCCGGTGTGGAAGTGCTTATGCGCTGGAATCACCCGAGCGAAGGCCTGGTAAGGCCCGACCTGTTCATTCCCTATGCCGAGCACAGCGGCCAGATCGTGGCGATGACCCATTCGTTGATCAAGCAAACGGCGAGCAGCCTGGCGCCCTACGCCGCCCTGATGGATGACGGATTCCACATCGGCATCAAAATCACGGCCGACCACTGCCGCAGCCTTGAGCTTTTGGATGATTGCCGCGCATTCCTGGCCCACTTCCCACCGGGTCGGGTCATCCTCACGCTGGAGTTGACCGAACGCAAGTTGCTCGAACCCTCGCCCACGACGCTTGAGTTGTTTGAGCAGTTGCATGAGATCGGTGTAATGATCGCCCTCGATGATTTCGGCACGGGCCAGTCGAGCCTCAATTACCTCAGGCAATTCAAGGTGGATTACCTGAAGATAGATCAGAGCTTCGTTGCCCTGATCGGCGGGGACGCGTTGTCCGTTGCCGTTCTCGAAACCATCATCGAACTATCGGTCAAGTTGGGGCTCGGCATCGTGGCCGAAGGCGTCGAAACGCTAGTTCAGCGCGATTACCTCGAGCAGCACGGGGTTCACTTCCAGCAGGGTTATCTTTACGCCAAGCCAATGCCTGCCGCCGAGTTTCTGCAGACGCTGGCGGCGCAGCCTGCCGCTTCGCGGTTGCCGCAACGCACGCCCCCTGAGATCATGCGCGGCTGATCTCAACGCTCATCTCCTGTATACGAGGCACTTGTGTCAAAAGGGATTGTTACATCGGTCACGGCGTCCTGCCTGTTCGCCGTGATGTACTTTTATACATCGCTGCTCAAGCCACTGGACGGCGAGGAAATCTTCGGTTGGCGCACGCTGCTCACACTGCCTTGCCTGACGCTGTTCATGCTGGTGTCCAAGGACTGGGCAAAGGTGGGCGAATTGCTGCGCAGGGTCAGCCGTACACCCCAGCTGCTGCTGGGTATGGTGGGTACGTCCTGGCTGATGGGCGTGCAACTGTGGCTGTTCCTGTGGGCGCCGCTGCATGGACGCAGCCTGGAAGTGTCGATGGGTTACTTCATGTTGCCCCTGGCCATGGTGCTCACGGGCCGATTGGTCTACGGCGAACGATTGTCGCACTTGCAGAAGATTGCAGTGGGCTGTGCAGCACTTGGGGTGGGCCATGAACTGTATCAGCACGGCAGTTTCGCCTGGGAAACCCTGGTGGTGGTTATCGGCTACCCGATCTATTTCGTGCTAAGGCGCCGCTGCGGCACGGATCATCTAGGCGGGCTGTGGTGCGACATGTGCCTGCTGTTGCCTTGGGCCATCTATTTCGTGGTGCAAGGGCCGCTCTCCAGCGCCGACATGCAGGCCCATCCAGGCCTTTATGTACTGATCCCCGTGCTGGGAGCGATCAGCGCGTCTGCGTTGATCGCTTATGTCCTGGCCAGCAGGCTATTGCCGTTTAGCCTGTTTGGACTGCTCAGCTACGTCGAGCCGGTCCTGCTGGTCGGCGTAGCCTTGCTGTTGGGCGAAACCATCGGTCCAGACCAATGGCTCACTTACCTGCCCATCTGGGCTGCCGTGGTAGTGCTGGTCATCGAAGGGTTCAAGCACATGCTGCGTCACCGTCGGCGTTCGGTTTAAGCCGCACCTGACGTACCCGGCGCTCTTCCACAGCCTCGACGATCAGCGTCCAGCCGTTCCAGGCAATACGATCGCCTACCACCGGAAGGCGATCGAGCAAGCTCATCACCAGGCCCGCCAGGGTCTGGTAGTCCTCGGTCGCACGAGCAGCGAAGCCCGTTCGAGCCTGCACCTGGGTCAGGTTCACTGCGCCACTGACGACAAAGCCCTCGCTGTCCTGAATGATCCCAGGCCCTTCGACTTCACTGGCGTCAGGTAGCTCACCAGCGATGGATTCGAGAATATCGGTCATGGTCAGCACGCCTGTGAAATCCCCGAACTCGTTGACCACGAAAGCAATGTGGGTGGACTGGCTACGCATCTGTTCGAGGGCATTGAGGATGCTGAAACTGTCCAGCAGGTTCAACGGGGCGCGGGCCATGCCCTCCAGGTCAGGCTGATTGCCCGACAGCAGTTCCTTGAGCATCTCTTTCTTGTGCACGAAGCCTAATGGCTCGTCCACCCGACCATCACGAATCAGCGGCAGTCGCGAGTAAGGCGAACTGATCAAGGCGTGTGTGATGGCGTCGGGCGGTTGAGCCAGATCAATCACGTCGACTTCCGAGCGCACGGTCATGACTGTCCGGATCGGGCGCTCGGCCAAGTTCAGCACGCCGCTGATCATGACCCGCTCGCGGCGATCGAACAGCACCTGTTCGCCATTGCCCTCTACCATGTCGGCGATCTCTTCCCCGACTTCGTCAGCTTCGACGCGACGACCGCCGAGTAGACGCAATACCGCATGCGCCGTACGCTCACGCAAAGGCCGATGCTGCTGCAGGCTGCGCTTGCGCCGCGCCCTGGCCAGCTGGTTGAACAGCTCGATCAGAATCGAGAAGCCGATCGCTGCATACAGATAGCCTTTGGGGATGTGGAAGCCCAGGCCTTCTGCGGTCAGGCTGAAACCGATCATCATCAAAAAGCCCAGGCACAACATGATGACCGTCGGGTGGGCATTGACGAACCGGGTCAGCGGCTTGCTGGCCACGATCATGATACCGATGGAGAAAATCACCGCGATCATCATGATGGACAGGTGTTCGACCATGCCCACGGCGGTGATCACCGCATCCAGGGAGAAGACCGCATCGAGCACCACGATCTGCGCAACGATTGGCCAGAAGGCCGCGTGACGTACGGGGCCGCTGGTCTGGGCGACATGGCCCTCGAGCCGCTCATGCAATTCCATGGTCGCTTTGAACAGCAGGAACACACCACCAAAGAGCATGATCAGGTCACGCCCCGAGAAACTCTTGTCGAACACCTCGAACAAAGGCGCCGTAAGCGTGACCATCCAGGAAATACTCGCCAGCAGACCCAGGCGCATGATCAGCGCCAGGCTCAGGCCGATGATGCGGGCGCGGTCGCGCTGATGAGGGGGAAGCTTGTCAGCCAGGATCGCGATGAACACTAGGTTGTCGATACCCAGCACCAATTCCAGGACGATAAGCGTGAGCAGGCCTAGCCAGGCCGTCGGATCAGCCAGCCATTCCATCAGCGAATACTCGTAGAGATTGAGGGGATTGAACGATGTGGCCAGCAAGGCCGGGGACTGGGAGGCTCCGCGAAGGTGCTCATAGTGACCTGAATAACAATTAGGGAAGATGATCCTACAAGCACAGCAGGTTTTCCGGTAAGCGCAAAACTATTACAAACCGTTAGCAGCCTATCCCCGCGTGCAGCCGGTGCGTTCCCCGGCGCCGGGTGGGCACTTTTGTTCAATACCGGACTGACGTTGTGGCTGGATGATGCCCGGCACATCACCCGTGAGTACTTTCCCATGAATCTAGCATTGTCCATGGCAGCCTTCGCACTGGCGGCCTCCATTTCGCCAGGCCCGGTTAATGTAGTGGCCCTGGCCAGCGGCGTTCGACACGGCCTACCCGCAAGCCTGGGCCACGCAGCAGGCGCGACACTGGGTTTTTGCGCGCTCCTGCTGCTGGTGGGCAACGGCCTGCATCAGCTACTGGCACATTGGGCGCCGCTACAGGGCGTGCTCCAGGCCGGGGGCGTGCTGTTTCTGCTTTACATGGCCTTGCGACTCGCCAGCGACGACGGCGCACTGGGCGCCACTCATACCTGCGCGCCCCCTTCAGCCTGGTGCGGGGCAACCATGCAGTGGTTGAACCCCAAGGCGTGGCTTGCCGCAGTGGCCGGGGTGGGCGCCTATACAGCAGGCGAGCAACAGGCGCTGTGGGTCTTTACAGGGATATACGCACCGATATGCTTCGTGTCCGTGGCCTGCTGGGCTTGGGCGGGAAGCGTTGCAGGCCGGCACCTGCAGAGCCCGCGCCCGCTGCGCCTATTGAATCGTACGCTTGCTGCGTTGTTGGTCGCCAGCGCAGTAGGGCTGGTCATATAGACTCTGCGGTTTACCGATAATGCCCGGGGGTGGCCGCCAGATGCCGCTTGAATGCCCGCTGCAAGTGGGACTGGTCGGCAAAGCCCGCGTGCTGGGCAGCCTCGGCGATCGATTGTCCGTGGCGCAAGTGCGACCGGGCCAATTGCACACGCTGATCGAGCAGGTAACTGTGCGGCGTCAGGCCGAAGCGCTTGCCAAAGGCACGGATCAGGTAGGCACGCGACAACCCGCAGGCCGTGGCAATGTCTTGCAGCGTTAGCGGATCGCTCCGGTGGGCGCGAATGAACGCTGCGGCCGCCTCAAGGCGCGGGTTGAGCGCAGCCTCGGGCGCCGGTTCATGGTCAAGGAAGCTGGGCAGGTCGCACAGCATCGATATAAGGCCTTGCTCACGCTCGGCCGCATCAGGGTCAAACAGCGTGGCGCACACCGATAGCACCTGCTGATACAGGCCCGGGGCTGCGCTGTATCGTTGGCTCGGCCAGGTAAAACCTACCGATGCCAGCCACGGCGTGTCGATGAACAGCATGATGTACGACCACGGCAGACCCGACACATGATTGCACGCGTGAATCACGCCCGGATTGATTAACACGGTGCTGCCGGCCGCAACCTCGAACTGTTGGTTACCGCTGACGTAAGTACTGCGCCCGCCGGTGATCACCCCGAGCGAAAAGCTCTCGTGGGAGTGGGATGCGTGGCACACCTGGCGCCCGTCTCCCACCACACGCGCCTCGACGAAGGGCAGTGCCGGATCACGCCAGAACCGAGATACCTCAAGCATCGTCGCTTTGCCCCCATTCCTTGGAATCGGCCGATATTACACCGCCGGAGACGGGAACAGGTCCAGCGTTCGCTCCACTTCCTGGATGTCGATACGAAAGCCGTCCCCGTCGGGCAAGCCAACCACGAAACCGAAGTGCTGATGGTCGCGGTCGGTGAGGTACTTGTAGTAGCTGACGAAGCGGTTCGGCGGCTGAAGGGTCAGCAGGCACCCGCCCGCCTCCAGCACGTTCACGCCGTGAACCAATTGGCTCCCCTCCACCCCGATGACCACATGCGCCCCGGCGCAGGCTGCGACGATCGAAGGCACGTCGCTTTTCAACGGATCGACGACGCGAAACCCCCGGGTGAGGCGCAAGTGTTCAGCCAGTGCCAGTTCGTTGCGCAGCAAGCGCAGGTCGCCATCGCCGCCGCGCAGCAGAAATACACCTGGGTGCGAGGCGTGGGCCACATGCGCACGAAGCTTGTCGCCCATTGCCCGATACCGGGCATGACGGTCACGGTTATTGCTCTGGTCATCGAACAGCACCAGTTCGCGGAAGAACGCCGTGCGCAGGCGATGCGGCTGCATGCCAAGCCATGCTTCATAGGCAGGGGCCTGGGTGAAGATCGGGTATTTCACGGAGGGCGCGGTGGTGACGGGCATGCCCTCGTTGCAGGCCAGCGCGTAGGTCGGGCAATCCTCCATCAACCAGGTGCCGAACCACGCATTGCCGTTATGCGTGCAGTAGATGGCCCCGCGATCGATCTCATGCTCAACGCTCAGGGGCGCAAACGCGCTATGCCGGTGCGACAGCCACTGGGCAGCCTTGCCCTTGTACAACGCGCCGTCGATCAACCACACGTCCCTGCACAAATAGCCGCGGGTCGGCCCATGCGCGGTCCGGATGCCGCCTTCCATGGTCGAGCGCGGGTGCACGAAGGGATAGAACCGCTTGCCTTCCCAACCCGTGACGCGCTCGAGCTGGCCTGGCAAAAATATCGCGGGCGGGGTAATGGACATTTCACCCGGCGCAATGTCCCACGAACGCTCGGCAATGCTCCTGATATCTGGCGAGGCCTGCCTGAGCAGGCGCTTTCGCAACATGTACTGATAAGCAGCCAGGGTCCATGAGCGCGACGACGGGGCCGCGGGCAAAGTGCTGGGCTGCAAGCTATCACCTGCCATTGAACGTCTCCACGCGAAATTGTCGATTAAGGTGGCCGCTTGGCCCGTGCGTTGCCTGTACCGCACTCAGGTACAGGTGATGATCTCCATTGCCGGCGCTGATGGCAGGCCTGCATAACGCTGCTTGAGCGCCGTGACCAGCTGATCGCCCGCCCCCGCGGCACCATACAAGTAGATCTTGCTGAGCCCGCCAAAGACCATTTCGTGATAACGGCTGGCCAGCGCCTGCACGCTCGCGTCGTCAGGCACGCCAAGGTGCAGCGTAAGCTTGTCACTTTCGACTGCGAACAATGGCGTCTCCCATAGAAAGTGGGCGATGCCGGATTTGGGCAGGCGCACGAAGAGGTGGGCATGGTTACCCAACGAGTCGATGTCGCCGCCTCTGCGACGCTTCCACCTCAACAGCCCGTCGTCGGGCCGCGCCAGACACAGGCCAATGTCGTAGTAATCGAAGCCCTGCCCAAGCGCCCACTCCAGCGCCATGTAAGTCGTAATCGAGTTGACTTCACGCAGACGCTTGGCATCGGAGAACACCGCCTCGCAATAGCCGAAACGCAAAGTGCTCCAGTAGCGCTTGCCGGCGCGAACCACTTCACAACCCAGGTGACAACCGATCACGTGTTCACCCTGCACGATGAGGTCGAGCCTGCCGACCTGCTTGGCGATCCTGAAGACTTCATCGGTCGGTATTTGCGACGCAAGAAGGCCCTTGCGGGCTGTGGCATAGGGGCGCAGGAACTCCCGGTCCGCCATCTCGATGTCCTCGTCAGACACCGCCTGGCGCATGTGATAAAGGGGCCGGTGTTTGCGAATGCTGCGGCGCAACTCGCTGTCATAGCGCGCGGTTATGTCTTCTAGGGGGCGCCCCAACGGCACGACGGCACTCACGTAGTGAGGCACCGTCAGAGCACCTGCGGTAGGAACTTCGCTGACCATTACCACTGGACGTCGGGCGTTTGGTACAGGGCTGATCACTGAAGAGCGGGGGCTGGACAGTCCGCTCATCAGCAACTTGGCCATGTCGCGCTGCTGTTTGCGGCCTACATAAAGGATGTCATGGGCACTTTCGTGTTGCAGGCGAAACCGACTGATTTCCCAACGCCAGACGCAGGCACGGGCGGCAATCTCACGTGCCTGGGTTGCCAAGTGCCGTAACCGATATCGCTGGGAGGGTGACAGTGAGCGACGAGCCACTGCCCAGAGCGTCTGTTTCATCAGATTCGACGTCCACTGTAAGTTTTGCATTCTTGCAGACATATAAAAAAGCCGAAGCACGACCAACCTATTGATTAATAGAGCATTGCATTACTCGAGGTTTCATATTCAGTAACAATTTAAGGTGCTATCAAAGTGTTTGGCAAGCAGCGAGCCTCCATAAAAGCCATATGTTTTATGGCGCCAATAATCCATGGCGCAGCCTGATCCCGATTGGGCCAAGCTATGAGTTATAGCGCCTGGTAATAACCGAGTACCACCGCATCAAATACCCATGACGTGTGATAGCCCCTCAAAAAAAGGAGCTCGCGCCACATGTCTGAAAGCAACTCAGTGTCACCGAAAACTTTGCCACATTGGGCGGCACGGGCCACCGCGCGTCAATGGCAGGCCCTCAAGCACTCGCAACAACCCCCTTGGGAAACCCAAGACTGGTTCTGCAATGCCCCACCGGATCTGAGGGAAACCGTTGCCGCCAGTCATCGGCGATTGGTCAGCGCGCAGGCAGCGCTGGGTCGAGCGATGCGCGGTCTGGAACAAGTTGCAGAATTCGCAGAGCGTGCCGTGCAGCAGGGCTTGCAGGCGCAAGGTTTGAATGTGGACTTGAAAGCCTGCGAGTTGCTGCGCGTCGAGCAAACCTGGCAATGGGTCGGCCTGCGCTATGTCTATAGCCACCAACGGGAAAACATCGTAAGGACTGCACTGCAGAACTTTGCCGAGGATGAAGTTTTCTCTTCCCAGAGTGCAATCGCCCTGAGCAAGGATATTCACATCACGCCCGTCACGGTGACAGGCACCGCGCCGATTGGCATGCAAGTGCCGAATGCACAATTTCCCATTGACTCGGAGCGCTACCAAGTAACTCCGTTGCCCCTCACGCCAGCCGCTTTCGCCGTCATGATGCGAGCGCTGGATTTGGGAAGTGCCTACCAGGCTCATCTGCAAAGGTATTTCGACAGCCCGGCGGTAAAAACGCACATGTTGCAGGTGTTCAAAGCTCGCCTGCAGATGGCGGCGGATCTGGCCGTGCTTAGGCACTTGATCAGCGGCAGCGCCCGCGATGACCTTGACCGCCTGTTGCAGGGCGAGCCTTTGCCATGCTGGCGGCTGAGCCTGTTCGGCACCGTCCTGTACGAAGTCATGCTGATCGACCTGGGCCAGGCCGGTCTAGGTGTGTACCTGCCCAGCCACGAGCCTGCGTTGCGCAGCTGCAAGGACCTCGCAGCCGTGCATGAAGCGCTGGTCATCTTGCTGCTCGAGCCAGCAGCGCGTGAAGCGTTTGCAGGATATGTAGCCCAAGACCAACGCGGCCACTTCTTCGATATGCTCCAGCAAAACCTGGACGCGACTGGCAATACCCCAATCGATAGCCCCTGGGAACGCGGCGTGGACGCTGACCTGCGCCCGGCCCGTCAAGCCATCGAGGGGGACCCATTTAGCGACTGCTATGCCCGGCACTGGGCACGTCTGCAGCACGAAGCCAGTCTGCTTGCCGTTCCCACCGCACAGTTTGACGCCAACGCCAGGGCCCAACGTCTGGCGACGTGGGAAGGTCGCGGCTGGGACCTGCTCAACATCGCCAGCTTTTTCGTACCTGCGGTGGGCACCTTCATGTTGGCCGTCACTGCTTGCCAGCTCCTGGACGAAGCGTTCGAAGGTTATGAAGCCTGGGAAGCCGGCGATCGTCATCTGGCGCTAGAGCACATCGAATCGGTTGGGATCAACCTTGCGTTGCTAGGCGGTTTCGCCGCAGCAGGACACGCGTTGCCACGACTGTTCGGCAAACTGCGCGGTAAGGCGCTGCAAGAGGTACGTGGCAGCGATGGCACATTCAGGCTCTGGAACCAGGACTTGGCCCCCTACCGTTCCAATGAAGCGCTGCCAACGCAGTTGCGGCCCAACGCGCTGGGCCAGTACCTGCATGACGGCCGGTACTTCATCAAGATGGACGGACACCTCTATGAGCAGCGGCTGGAGCCTTCACTGTCGCGTTGGCAGATCGTCCACCCCGAGCGGGCAGATGCCTGGCAGCCACCCCTTGAGCACAATGGTCAAGGCGCCTGGCGCGCCCAGCACGAGCAGCCAGGCGATTGGCCGCTGGCAACGCTGGTAAAGCGCCTGGGTGAGCCGTTCGAGGCATTTACAGCAGAGCACATCCAGCAAGCGTGCGATGTGACTGGCATTGACGCCGACAGCCTGCGAGACCTGCACCTTCGCGGGCAACCGGCGCCGCCGTTGCTGCTGGATGTTCTGCAACGGCTGCGCATTAGCGCCGAATGCCCTTCGATGAACGCACAAGACGCGTCGCAGTGGTTCGAGCAGCGCTACAGCCCAAGCATGTCGCACGCCCCTGGCGTGGACCGCTTGCTATCGACCTACCCGCGCCTCACGCCGCCGTTGGCCAGGCAACTGCTGGGCCGGTTGGAGGCTGGCCAAGCGCTGGTCTGGGAGCAGGAAGGGGCACTGCCTGCCAGCATTCGCCAGTCGGTCGAACAGGTGCACAGCGAGCTACCCCTGGTGCGGGCGCTGGAGGGGCTGGTCCAGCCGGCGCTGGCCAATGCCGACACCCAGCGTCTGCTATTCAGCGCGCTTGATGCCATGCCGGACTGGGCCGCCGATATACGTCTGGAATTGCGCGCCGGTAACCCTGACGGCCCGATCCTGGCTCATACCGGCGTAGGTCAGCTCGTTCGTGTGATCAAATCAAGCCAGGGCTATGAAGGATTCCTTGGAGAGCGTCCTGCGCCCGGGGTGGTGAGTATCGATATTTGCCAGGCCATCGAACAGGCACTGCCTCGCGGCCGTCGCGAACTGCTGGGTATCGAACATACGGATGGCGCCCATCTTCGCCACCGGGTGATGACATGGGCCAAGGCAAACCGTGCCAACCTCGCACCCAGGCTTTATGGGCAGCGCAGCCAGCGCCTGGCCACACGAGGCTGGTTGCGTGGCGGGCAGCCGCTTGAGCCACTGCCGGCAGCGCCACGCCAGACCAGCTCATTGAGCGCAGCCTACCGGCGTCTTTATCCCACTGCGACCGACGCAGAGTTTGCCGACTGGCTCAATGAAGGGGAGGACGAGGACAACCTGCATGACATAAGCACTCCCACCCAGCGCCTGCGCGACCTGCAAGCCCGTCTTGAGAACTTGCGCCGTGATCTGGCCCAATGGGCCGCCCCCAACCCCCTGCGCCCACATCAGCGCCACCTTGCCGTGCGCCCTGTCATCAACGCCTGGCGACGGGTCTCGCGCACGGTGCTCGATGGCGGCGGTCGTCTATACAGCCTCGAACTCTCCGAGCTGGACCTGACGCATGAAGACTTGGCCAGCTTGCCCCTGACCGATGATTTCAATCACATCGAGCACCTGTCTCTGCGCGGGAACCCCGCACTCAGCCAGCTGCCTGCGGCCTTCCACCAGCGGTTCCCGAATCTCAGGCGGTTACTGCTCGGCGATTGCCGCTTCGACCACCTGCCTCGCCTGGCCTTCGGCCAGCGCCTGCGTTGGCTGGACGTGGACCGCAACCGCATCACGTGGGACGCTACGGACCAGACCACCCTACAACGGTACCCCGGTCTGGCTGTACTCGATCTGAGTGAAAATCCGCTGCTGGTGGCACCCGACCTGCGCCTGCATCCCGGTATCAGATCGCTTTTCCTGTCGGGATGCTCGCTGACCGAGTTGCCACAGGGGTTAGCGCAATTGACGGAGCCGCTCACCGTCGACCTGACGGATAACCAGTTCGTGCAGCTACCCGACGGCTTCGCCCTGCCCGTTCAGGTAGCCGACCCGCTGTCTATGGAAAGCAGATGGCTGGCAGGGCCGATACTGAGCCAGATCGAAGCGTACAACGAAATCCACGACGTGGACCTGTTGGTGAATGAGGCCGACTACACCGACTTCTTCGAACAGGCCGGCCCAGCTGAATTTGCGCTGTGGCGCCGCTTGCCATTGCAATACCGGCGCGACCTCAGGGCGCTGCTGGAGGCTGAGCCGTTCCTCACCTACCCCGAGCGAGCGCGCCGGGAGTTCTGGCGCCGGTTGGCCGTGATCGATAATGCAGGGCCAGGCCGGCAAGCCTTGTTGGAACAACCTGCAGAGGGTCTATTCGAGCTCGACCTGTGACACCATGATCACGCGCCGGGCGACCGGCGCACTGCTAAAGCGCTTGCTGTGCGCTGGTATTCTGACCGTGTCAGGCGCATGCTCGTCGCTGAACCGTTTCACTGTGCTAGACCCTTCTCGGCCACTGTGAGGTGCAGTTTCATGGAATCCTTGCTCGACAACCTTTACCCCAACGTCGCCGACGTACCGCAAGCGTGGCAACTGGGAGCTCCGCTTGAACAACGTGACTACCTTGTGGGCGGTGAACTGCGCCATTGGGACGGGCCGTTGGCTACAGTCCGTAGCCCCGTTTGGCTCAAGGACAACGGCCAGGAGCAACAAGTGGTGCTGGGCCATGCTCCGCTGCTCGACGCCGACACGGCCATGACCGCACTGGACGCTGCAGTTCAAGCCTATGACAAGGGGCGCGGAGCATGGCCGAACATGCGGGTGGCAGAGCGCATTGGCCATGTGGAAGCGTTCCTGGCGCGCATGCGCGAGCAGCGTCAGGCCGTGGTCAAGCTACTGATGTGGGAAATCGGCAAGAACCTCGCGGATTCGGAAAAGGAATTCGACCGCACCTGCGACTACATCAATGAAACCATCAATGCCCTGAAGGACCTGGACAGACGCTCCAGCCGCTTCGAGCTCGAACAGGGCACCCTGGGCCAGATACGCCGCGCGCCTTTGGGCGTGGCGCTGTGCATGGGTCCGTACAACTACCCCCTCAACGAAACCTTCACCACCCTGATTCCGGCCTTGATCATGGGCAACACCGTGGTGTTCAAGCCCGCCAAGTTTGGCGTGCTGCTGATCCGCCCGCTGCTCGAAGCCTTCCGCGACAGCTTCCCGCCTGGTGTC
Source organism: Pseudomonas sp. SGAir0191 (assembly GCF_002812565.2). Classification (NCBI taxonomy): domain Bacteria; kingdom Pseudomonadati; phylum Pseudomonadota; class Gammaproteobacteria; order Pseudomonadales; family Pseudomonadaceae; genus Pseudomonas; species Pseudomonas sp. SGAir0191. The sequence continues at coordinate 2,164,479 of NZ_CP025035.2, read as the reverse complement.
ATCAATGTCATCTACGGCAAGGGCCGCGAGACCGTCAGCGCAGTGATGGCCAGCGGCAAGGTCGACGTCTTCGCCTTCATCGGCACCCACAAGGCTGCCAGCGATCTCAAGAAGCTGCACCCACGGCCACATCGGCTGCGCGCGGCACTGGGCCTGGATGCGAAGAACCCCGGCATCGTGCTGCCCCAGGTGGATCTGGACAACGCCGTCGAGCAGGCCCTGACCGGCGCGTTGTCGTTCAACGGCCAGCGTTGCACGGCGCTCAAGATTCTGTTCGTCCATGAAGATGTGGTCGATGCATTTCTCGACAAGTTCACGCGCAAGCTCACCACACTCAAGCCGGGCATGCCCTGGGAGGCTGGCGTGGCCCTGACACCGCTGCCCGAACCCGGCAAGATCGATTACCTGGACGGCCTGGTGCACGATGCGACCGACAAGGGAGCACGGGTGATCAACGAACACGGGGGACGCAGCCGGGGTTCGTTCTTCTATCCAGCCCTGCTGTATCCGGTGTCGGCGCAGATGCGCGTGTACCAGGAAGAACAGTTCGGGCCGGTTGTGCCGATCGTCCCTTACCGCGATCTGCAGACGGTCATCGACTACGTTCTGGACTCGGACTATGGCCAGCAGCTGAGCCTGTTCGGCAACGATCCTGCCACCGTCGGCAGCCTGATCGACATCTTCGCCAACCAGGTCGGTCGCATCAACATCAATACCCAATGCCAGCGAGGCCCGGACACCTATCCGTTCAATGGCCGCAAGAACAGCGCCGAGGGTACTCTTTCGGTGCACGATGCCTTGAGGGTCTTTTCCATACGCACCCTGGTGGCCACGCGCTTTGAGGACGACAACAAGGCCTTGTTCAGTGACATCATCCGCAATCGGCGGTCGAGTTTCCTGACCACCGACTACATCTTCTGACGGTTGAAAGCGGCACCGCTTTGCTGGAAGCTTGAAGCTCATAGCACGGAGCCGCTCAATGCGTATCATCGACAAGACCGCCGCCCAGGTGCGCAGCCTGACGCCCGCCGAAGACGCGCTGCTGGTGGACTTTGCCACCGGCGGCTTGACCGGGCCCCGCCTGCTGCAGGCCAACCAGATGCTGATGAAGGTGCGCAACGCTAACCAGTGGCTGGCCTGCGATTGCCGCACCGATGCCCTGCCTGTGCTCAATGTCACCCTCAATGGCAACACCGGTACGTTGTTTCTCAAGAACAACCCTGGCACGGCCGAACATGCCCCAGGCTGCCCCTTTACCAAGGATGAACAGGAAGCGGCCGAGCGTGCACAGGCACCTGTCCAGCCGGTGGCCTGGCTGCCCCCCGATACGCCGTTGCGGCTGATCGGCGATTTTCGCACGGGCGCAAGCACAAGCACTAACGGGACAGGTGAGCGCCGCGAACAACAGCGGTTGCTGGCCTTGTTGCTGACGTGGATCGAGACCAGCGGCCTGAACCTTTACGCCACGCATTTGAAGCAGGACCTGACCGGGCAATTCGCTCAACTGCGTGCTGTGGCCAGTCGCTATCCGCTGGTGGAACGGGTACCGGCCAGCAACTACCTGGAAACGCGCCTGGACATGAAGCACATGATGATGCTCAAGGCGCGTCTGCGTGAGGCCACGATCTTTGGCAACCACCGGCGTCATGGGCTACTGCTCGACTGCATCGACCAGATCAAGGGCCGCAAGGTCTTTCACTACCGAAGCGAAGACGGTTTCGATTTCCAGGGCCACCATCTGTACTGGGGTGGTCAGCGCACCTGCGGCCCGCTGCTGACGCTGGCACTCTATTCACCTACGACTCCCGGCAGTCACTTCTTTGAGCTGATCCACGTGGCCAGCGTACCGGTGCTGTCGCGGGGCCATCTGTTTCCGGTCTATCGCGATGAAGAACGCGAACCGCTCAAGGCACTGGTATCGCTGGTGGACTGGATGGCCAGCAAGGGCGTCAAGGTGCAGATGCGCCGCCCGGTGGTTGGCGGGCAGCTCATGGATGAACTGGTGATGACGTCCGACCAAGACCGTGTTCTGTCCATATCGCTGCTTGAACAACCCATCGGGCCCGAGCCGGATACCGAGAACTTCAAACGGTATGCCGACTTCAAGAGCCCTGAAACCTTCCGCAAGTTCGTGGCCGGTTTCTTCATGCGCGAGCGATGAACCGCCGCCTCAGCCGAGGAACAGCCGATAAGCCGGGTTATCCGTTTCGTCCCAGTAGCGATAATCCATCTGGTCGAGCGCCACGAATAACCCGGCACGCTCATCGGCAGGCACTTGCAGCGCAGCGAACACCCGCGCATGGGCTGCACCGTGGTTGCGGTAATGGAACAGGCTGATGTTCCAGCGCTGGCCCAGGCGCTCTAGAAACGCCAGCAATGCCCCGGGGCGCTCTGGAAACTCGTAACGCAGCACCTGCTCGTGACTGCCAGGCGCCAAAGGCCCACCCACGGTGTGGCGCACGTGCAGCTTGGCCAGTTCATTGTCAGTCAGGTCCACAACGTCATAGCCTTGTGCTTTTAAACCGCTCAACAGCTGATCGCGCGGGTCCTGCACGGGGTGCGTCTGCATTCCAACAAACAGACGCGCAGGTTTGCCCGGCTGGCAGCGGTAGTTGAATTCCGTGATCTGGCGCTTGCCCAATGCTTGGCAGAACGCCCGGAAGCTACCGGGCTGATCAGGGATGGTCACCGCAATCACCGCTTCGCGTTGTTCACCCAGTTCGGCGCGCTCTGCCACATGCCTCAACCGATCGAAGTTGATGTTGGCTCCTGAATCGATAGCCACCAGTGTCTGCCCGCCAATACCCTCGCGGTCCACGTACTGCTTCATGCCGGCAACTGCCAGAGCGCCCGACGGCTCGGTGATCGAGCGGGTGTCATCGTAGATGTCCTTGATCGCGGCACACAGCGCGTCGCTGCTGACCGTCAGCACCTCGTCCACAAAATGCTGGCATAGCTCGAAGCAGTGGGCGCCCACCTGGGCCACGGCCACACCATCGGCGAAGGTGCCCACATGCGGGAGCACCACTCGCTCGCCAGCTTGCAGGGCGGCCTGCAGGCAGTTGGCATCTTCCGGTTCTACCCCGATCAGCTTGACTTCGGGGCGCAGGTATTTGATATAGGCTGCGATTCCGGCAATCAAGCCACCCCCGCCAACCGGCACGAAAACGGCATGCAGCGGCCCAGGGCACTGCCGAAGAATCTCCATGCCGACCGTGCCTTGACCCGCGATCACATCCGGGTCATCGAAAGGTGGCACGAATGTGGCTCCTTCCAGGTCGGCCAGCTTCAAGGCATGGGCCAGGGCATGGGGGAAGCTGTCACCGTGCAGCACCACCCGTCCCCCGCGGGCGCGCACGCCCTGTACTTTGAGCGAAGGCGTCGTGGACGGCATGACGATCGTGGCCGTCATGCCCAGGTGCGCGGCGGCCATGGCCACGCCCTGAGCGTGATTGCCCGCCGAAGCGGTCACTACGCCGGCCTGACGCTGGCGGGTTGTCAACCTCGATAGTCGCGTGTACGCCCCACGGATCTTGAACGAGAATGTGGGTTGCAGGTCTTCGCGTTTGAGCAGTACCCGATTACCCAGCCTGTCGGACAACCCTGCGGCCTCTTGCAGCGGCGTTTCGATGGCCAGGTCATAGACGGGCGCGGCCAAGATACGCCGAACCTGCTCGGACAGCAGTTGCTGAGGGGTGATTGCTCGCGGGGCGGAACACAGGTTGGACATCGTCGACTCCTTGGCCGGTTAACGGTGCCCAGGAGTCAGATGAAAAAAACCCGCCTCCAGGGCGGGTTCGGTGCATGCTCGCGCTAGCCCGCCAATCCAATGATGGCGGTAATAATGCTGGCGAAGGCAGGCTGATAGCGGTTCATGCGCCGAACGGTAGCCCGAGGGCTGGCCGCACGTCAACACTTGGCCTGCTGCGCCGACAACGGCACGTCGAAAACCTTGTCGAAGCCCCACTGGAACACGAAGGCGTAGACGAAGAAAAAGGCGAACAGGGCCAGATTGGTCAAAAGCGCTGCCAGCAGGCTGACTTGCAACCAATAAGCCACCAGCGGCAGCAGTATCACCACCAGGCCACCCTCGAAGCCAAGCGCATGCAGCAAGCGGCGCAAGAGCGTGCGCTTGCGCTGAGGCTGGCGCGCCTCCCAGCGCTCGAACACCCAGTTGTAGAGCATGTTCCAGCTCATGGCGACGCCTGACATCAGTACCGACAGCACGGTTGACTGCGCCATCCCCGCCCCGAACGCCAGTTCCAGGGCGGGAGCGACGCACGCCACGGCGATGGCCTCGTAGAGAATGGCCTGGACGATCTTGCGGGCCTTGCCTTGCATGTTCAGCTCCCTGAATGACGACCCGACACGCTACAAGATCCCGCCGGTTAAAAGAAGAGGCTTACTATCAGGCATCAGGTCACCGTCCCGGCGGGCAAGCGAATACGGAACTGCGCTCCGCCCAATGGGGACTGGGCAACCGTCAAGGTCCCGCCCTGCCCCTCAATGGCCCGCCTGCTGATCGCCAACCCCAAGCCGAACCCACCCGTGCTGCGGTCACGGCTGCGGTCCAGGCGATAGAACGGCTGGAAGATTCGCTCACGCTCCTCGATGGGGATGCCAATGCCGTCATCCTCTACCGTCAGCAGGCATGCTCCGTCGGGCTCCAGGCGCAAGCGCAGCACCAGGCGCTGCTCGCAGTAGCGCATGGCATTGCGCACCAGGTTCTGCACCGCTCGGGCCGTCAGACGCGGATCGAGCACAAAGCGTGGCAACTCGGCGTCGGCATGCACCTCCCACTGGATGCCACGCCCGTCCAACTCCTCGGCAAAGCTGCCTAGCACGCTGTCCACCAGCTCGAGCAACGACACCTCCACCCGCTCGCGCGCCTGGTCGGCATTGTACAAACGGCTGTAAGACAGCAACTCCAACACCAGTTCGTCCAGCTCTCGCACATGCCCGACCAGCTCCAGCAAACGCTTGCGGCTGGCCGGCGGCACTTCGTCAAATAGCAGCACCAAACCGAAATCCAGGCGCGTCAGAGGCGTGCGCAGCTCGTGGGACACGGCATTGAGCAACTCGCGCTGCTGATTGACATGGCGTTCAAGGTCGCTTGCCATGGTGTCGAACACCCTGGCCAGTTCGCCAATGTTCGAATGCGCCGAGATATGCGTGCGTTCGGACATCTGCCCTTGGCCCAGGCGCCGGGCAGTTTCCTTCAAGCGCTCCAAGTCACGCCAGTGCGGCCATACCCAGAGCAACAGGCAACCGAGCATCGCGGCCCCGATCAACACCGTCACGCCCCAGGACAGGACGTTGATGTCCAAAGGATCGGGCGGCGAATCCAGGCGTACCAGCCAATGGCTGTCCAATGGCGCCAGCAGGGTTTCGTAGTAGCCCCATTGGGCCAGGCGCACTGCCGACTCCCCCTGTGCCAGTCGTGCGCGCTCCGTTTCATCCAAGCGGGCCTGGTCAATACGCAGCAGCTGTACCTGCAAGGGCGCGAAATCGTCGGCAAGCGCCTGTGCCACGGCAGGCCACTGGGACTGGGGCGCCTGGTGAAACTGACTCACGATCAGCGTCTGCACACCTTTGGTCTGGCTGAGGTTGTAGGCCATGAAGCGTTCCTGAAACAGCCCCACGATGGTGTCGGGTATGAACAGCAAGGCTCCGGCATAGGCCACGATGATCAGCAGATACAGCCGCACCAGGATCTTGAACATCGCGGCTTACTCCCACTCGACACGGCTGAACAGATAGCCTTTGCCCCAGACCGTCTTGATCTTGCGTGCTTCGCCTGCGTTGTCGTCGAACTTGCGACGCAGTTTGGAAATGGCCACGTCCACCGAACGGTCGGTGCCGTTGAACTCGATACCGCGCAGCTGTTGAAGAATGCGGTCGCGATTGAGCACCACCCCGGCATTGCGCGCCAGCACGACCAGCAGGTTGAATTCCCCGGCCGACAGGTCGACAGGCTCGCCGCGCCAGGTGACGGTGCGCTCGGCCAGGTCGATGCACAACCCACCCACCACGATCAGGTCATGGTCCAGCCTGGGTTCGTTACCGCTGCGGCGCAGCAAGGTGCGCACTCGTGCCAGCAACACCCGTGGCTCGCACGGCTTGGTGACGTAGTCGTCAGCACCCATTTCCAGCCCCAGCACCTGGTCATGGCTGTCATCGCGGGCGGTGAGCATCAGGATCGGCAGGCATTGGGACTGCTGACGCAATTGGCGACACACCTGCAGGCCGTCCAGGCCTGGGAGCATCAGGTCGAGAATCACCAGGTCGGGTTTGTCCCGGCGATATTCGTCCAGCACGCGGTCACCCCGGGCGATGACCCGGACCACGAATTCGTTGCGTTGCAGGTAACTGGCGATGAGCTCGGCCAGGGCGCTGTCGTCTTCGACCAGAAGTATAGTGGGCATGGGTCGCTTGGCAGGCAGATATAGGGACTTGCAGCACGCCGGCTCGGCATGGCCAGGTGAGCGCTGCGTTATAGTGGCCCAAGCTTATAGAAACATCACGGTGCACAACCCATCGCTTCACACTTTTTCACACTCCCCGTACAGCTGTTAACAGCCAACCATGACCCGGGTGCCGTAGCATAGCGCAGATCATCAGCGGAAGATCCCAATGTCCGACACACTCACTGTTACCCTGCGCCGCATGGCGCTTCTGGCGCTTGTAGGCTCGAGCCTTGGCGGCTGTAGCGCTAGCGACGAACCCGAACAGCAAGCCCCGGTCCCGCATGTGCGCGTCGAGACGCTGCAACTGCAACAGTTGGCCATTACCAGCGAGCTAAACGGCCGCATTCTGGCGCCGCGTACCGCTCAGGTACGGGCTCGGGTGGCCGGCGTGGTGCTCAAACGGGTCTACCGCGAAGGTAGCGACGTCAAGCAGGGCGATGTGTTGTTCCAGATCGATCCGGCACCCTTCAAGGCCGACCTGGACAGCGCTCAGGCGGCACTGGCCAGAGCCGACGCCACCCGTTATCAGGCTCGCCTGCAAGAGCAGCGATACCGCGAGTTGGTCAACGACAAGGCCGTCAGCGGCCAGGAATACGACAACGCCAAGGCCAGCCTGCTGCAAGCCAACGCAGCGGTGGCCGAGGCCAAGGCAGCCGTACAACGAGCCCTTCTGAACCTGGGATACGCCACCGTCACCGCCCCCATCGCTGGCCGCATTGGCCGCGCCCAGGTGACCGAAGGCGCATTGGTCGGGCAGAACGAAGCCACGCCGCTGGCGACCATCGAGCAACTGGACCCCATTCATGTCGACGTCACCCAGTCGACCCGTGAGATCACGGCGCTGCGCAAGGCCTTGCGTGCCGGCCAGCTTCAACGGGTCGACGCAGACCAGGCCAGTGTCACCTTGATCGAGGACGACGGCAGTGCCTACCCGCTGCCAGGCAAGCTGTTGTTTTCCGACATCCAGGTCGACCCTTCGACCAATCAGATCACCCTGCGCAGCGAGTTCCCCAACCCCAACCTCGACTTGCTGCCAGGCAGCTATGTGCGCGTGCGCCTGGCCCAGGCCGTGCAAGCGCAAGGCCTGAGTGTCCCGCAACGGGCGATCCTGCGTGACAGTGCAGGCGTGCCGAAGGTGCTGGTCGTGGATGCTCAGTCGCAAGTCAGCGAGCGGCAGGTGGTCCTAGGCAGCGTACAGGGCGACCGCTGGGTAGTACGCGACGGCCTGGCTGCCGGTGACCAGGTGGTGGTCGAAGGCCTGCAACATGCCAAGGCAGGCGAACGCGTGCAGATCGACCCCGCGCCCCAGGCCACCTCCGTCACCCAGCACACTGGCCAGTGAGGGCTTGATCGATGCCGCAATTCTTCATTGACCGCCCTATTTTCGCTTGGGTGGTGGCGCTGTTCATCCTGCTGGCTGGCGCCCTGGCCATTCCTCAGTTGCCTGTGGCGCAGTACCCCAACGTTGCGCCACCGCAGGTAGAGATCTACGCCGTATACCCTGGCGCCTCGGCGGCAACCATGGATGAAAGCGTGGTCAGCCTGATCGAGCAGGAGCTCAACGGCGCCGACAACCTGCTGTACTTCGAGTCGCAGAGCAGCCTGGGCAGCGCCACCATCACCGCCACCTTCGAGCCGGGCACCGTGCCCGACCTGGCCCAGGTCGACGTGCAGAACCGCTTGAAAGTGGTCGAGTCGCGCCTGCCACGCCCGGTTACCCAACAAGGGTTGCAGGTGGAAAAGGTGTCCACTGGCTTCCTGCTGCTGGGCACGCTCACCTCCGAGGACGGGAAATTCGACGAGACCGCGTTGTCCGACATCCTGGCGCGCAACGTGATGAACGAGATCCGGCGCATCAAGGGGGTCGGCAAGGCGCAGCTGTATGGCTCCGAGCGCGCCATGCGCATCTGGATCGACCCAGCCAAGCTGGTCGGCCTGAACCTCACTCCCAACGACGTGGCCGAAGCCATCAGCGCCCAGAATGCGCAGGTAGCGCCCGGCAGCATCGGCGACCTGCCCAGCCCCGCTACCCAGGAGATCACCGCCAACGTGGTGGTCAAGGGCCAACTGACCACACCAGAAGCGTTTGCCGCCATTGTACTGCGGGCCAATGCCGACGGTTCGGTGGTGACCATCGGTGATGTAGCACGGGTAGAAATCGGTGCCCAGGAGTATCAGTACGGCACGCGCCTGAATGGCAAGCCGGCCACCGCATTCAGCGTGCAGCTGGCCCCGGGTGCCAACGCCATGGAGACGGCCACACTGGTGCGCGCCAAGATGAAGGATCTGGCGCGCTACTTCCCGGAGGGTGTGAAGTACGATATTCCCTACGACACCTCGCCGTTCGTCAAGGTCTCCATACAGCAGGTCATCAGCACGCTGTTCGAAGCGATGGTGCTGGTGTTCGCGGTGATGTTCCTGTTCCTGCAGAACCTGCGTTATACCTTGATTCCCACACTCGTGGTGCCCGTGGCGCTGATGGGTACGTTCGGCGTGATGCTGTTACTGGGCTTTTCGGTCAACGTGCTGACCCTGTTCGGCATGGTTCTGGCCATTGGCATTCTGGTGGATGACGCCATTGTGGTGGTCGAGAACGTTGAGCGAATCATGGCTGAAGAAGGCCTGGCGCCCCGGGAAGCCACACGCAAGGCCATGGGCCAGATCAGCGGGGCGATCATCGGCATCACGCTGGTGCTGGTAGCCGTGTTCCTGCCCATGGCCTTCATGAAGGGCTCGGTCGGCGTGATCTACCAGCAGTTTTCGGTGTCCATGGCAGTTTCCATTCTGTTCTCGGCCTTCCTTGCCCTGAGCCTGACGCCGGCGCTGTGCGCGACGTTGCTCAAGCCTGTGAACCAAGGCGAGCATCATCAGCGCGGCGGTTTCTTCGGCTGGTTCAATCGGCGCTTCGAGGGCATGAGCAAGGGCTATGAGGGCTGGGTGTCCCAAGCACTTCGCCGCAGCGGGATCTACCTGCTGGTGTACGCCGTGCTGCTGGGCGTGTTGGGCTACGGCTTCAGTCAGTTGCCCACTGCCTTCCTGCCCACCGAAGATCAGGGTTACACCCTCACCGATATCCAACTGCCGCCAGGCGCTAGCCGCATGCGGACCGAGCAGGTGGCGGCTCAGATCGAAGCGCACAACGGCGGTGAAGCTGGCGTGGGCAATACCACGGTAATTCTGGGTTTCAGTTTCTCCGGCAGTGGCCAGAATGCGGCGTTGGCCTTCACGACCCTGAAGGACTGGTCTGAACGTGGCGCCGATGACAGTGCTCAGTCCATTGCCGATCGCGCGAACATGGCATTCACACAGCTCAAGGACGCCATCGCCTTCGCCGTACTGCCGCCGCCGATTGACGGCCTGGGCGAGTCCACCGGCTTCGAGTTCCGCCTGCAGGACCGGGGTGGGCTGGGTCATGCCCAACTGATGGCTGCACGTGACGAGCTGCTGGCCAAGGCGAGCAAGAGCCCGCTACTGACCAACGTGCGCGAGGCGTCCCTGGCCGAAAGCCCGCAAGTGGAGCTGGAGATCGACCGCCGTCAGGCCAACGCGCTGGGGGTCTCGTTCGCCGATATCGGCTCGGTGCTGGACGTAGCCGTGGGTTCGAGCTACGTCAATGACTTTCCAAACCAAGGCCGCATGCAGCGGGTGGTGGTGCAAGCTGAGGGCGATCAGCGCAGCCAGGTGGAAGACTTGCTGAAGATTCACGTGCGCAACAGCGCCGGCAAGATGGTGCCGCTTGGCGCCTTCGTCCAGCCCCGATGGGTCAGCGGTCCAGTCCAGTTGACGCGTTACAACGGTTACCCAGCGGTGTCCATTTCGGGTGAGCCGGCAGCCGGACAAAGCTCCGGTCAGGCCATGGCCGAGATCGAGCGAATCGTGGCGCAGCTGCCGCCCGGCGTGGGGCTGGAATGGACCGGATTGTCGCTGCAGGAAAGGCTCTCGGGCAGCCAGGCGCCGCTACTCATGGCCCTGTCGCTGTTGGTGGTGTTCCTGTGCCTGGCGGCATTGTATGAAAGTTGGTCGATCCCCACAGCCGTACTACTGGTGGTGCCCCTGGGCATTCTGGGTGCAGTCCTGGCCGTCACGTTACGCGGCATGCCCAACGACGTGTTTTTCAAGGTGGGTTTGATCACCTTGATCGGGCTTTCGGCAAAGAACGCCATCCTGATCATCGAGTTCGCCAAGGGCCTGGTGGACCAGGGAATGGATGCCACCCAGGCAGCCATCGAGGCTGCACGTCTGCGCCTGCGGCCCATCGTGATGACGTCCCTGGCTTTCATCCTTGGGGTGGTGCCGCTGGCCATCGCCACCGGTGCCAGCTCGGCAAGCCAGCAGGCCATCGGTACGGGGGTCATTGGCGGTATGTTGAGTGCCACACTGGCGGTGGTCTTCGTACCGGTGTTCTTCGTCGTGGTGATGCGTTTGTCCGGGCGCCGACGGCCACTGGAGCCTGGCCACGAGCCAGCCACGCGCAGTCACTGACTGGACAAGCGGAGCGTGAAGTGGGAGGGTTTCGGGCATTGACTGCCCGGAACCCTTTTTCATGCCTGCTACACTGCCCCCTTGCTCTGTCCTCATGCTCGCCGGTGGCCGTGGCCAACGCATGGGTGGCCGTGACAAAGGGCTGATCGACTGGCAAGGCCGTCCTCTGATTGCTCACGTTCACGCGGTGGCTCGGGGGCTCAGTGATGACCTGATCGTTTCGTGCAATCGCAATCAGCAGGTGTACCAGCGGTACGCCGAGCAATGCGTGAGTGATACCGAGGCCGGCTTCCCTGGCCCACTGGCTGGCGTGCTTGCCGGGTTGGCGGTAGCGCGGCACGGATGGGTGGTGGTGCTCGCCTGCGATGCGCCACGGATCGATCAGATGTTAGTCAACGACCTGCGGCGCGCCGCTTTGACGGCCAACAGTGCCGCCATGGTCCGCCAAGGTGGGTATTGGCAACCGATGTTCAGCGTGCTGCCCCGCGCCATCCTGCCACTGCTTGAGCAAGCCTGGAACGCTGGGGAGCGCAGTTTGCAGAGAGCCTTGCTCGGCTCGCCCGTGGCGGCGGTTGATTGCGCTGAAGAGGATTGCCGGTTGAATAATTTCAACAGCCCGCAGTGGCTTGAGGACTGACAAGGTGGCTGTCGGTGTTTTTCCCGGTACAAAGAGCAACGGTGGGCTGCGGTGCGGCCTCTGGAATTTAGCTTCGCAGCATAGATTGCCGGGGCTGTCTCGCAACCCATTGCGGCCTGTCAGGCGCCCTGGCAATGTCGCACTTAAGTGCTATATACGTCAGCAGATATCGTGAATACTGTTCCGACTATAACTATCAAGCGTAACCAGACACCTCTATTCAAAGTTAAAACAGGTTACTGTTTCTGTTTGTGCTTCTGTTGATCTTGATCTTGATCTTGATCTTGATCTTCGCGACTTCAGAAGGCCGAACGCAGGTCTTGCGGAGGGAGGTGACAGGCATGGATGCCTGTCAAGCGCTGGGCCCCAGGATGGGGCCTACAGCGCGGTCCTCCCGGGAGCAAGACCGGAGTGAGGGAACCCCGAAGCGTAGCGTAGGGGCCGTATGAATGGAGCACAGCGTTTTTTGGTTACTTTTTGTCGCGTTTGACAAAAAGTGACTCGCCGTTGAACTGACCCCCAAAAGTTGGACAGTGAGCGCTATGGGGCCAGCGCGTGGGTCCGAAATTGTATCGGACTCAGGCCATTAAGTCTGAGGCTGATGCGTTTTTGGTTGTAGTAAGCGATGTAATCATCAAGTCCTGAAGCCAACTGCTCGACATTTTCAAACGACTCCAGGTAAAAATATTCGCTCTTGAGTGTGCCGAAAAAGCTTTCCATTGCGGCGTTGTCTAGGCAGTTGCCCTTACGCGACATACTCTGCTCAATGTTCTTCTCGGCCAGCATATGCCGGTAAGTGGGCTGCCTGTACTGCCATCCTTGATCGGAGTGCAATATCGGTTTATCACCTGGATTCAGCCGCTCAAAGGCTTGCTCAAGCATTGCCGAGACCATCTTGAACTCCGGGCGCCGGTTAATCTGATAAGCGAGGATTTCGCCGTTATACAGGTCCATCAACGGCGAAAGAAACAGCTTCTGCCCCTTCACTTTGAACTCTGTCACGTCGGTTGCCCATTTCTGATTAGGGGCTCCTGCCTTGAATTCTCGCCTGAGCAGATCAGGCGCAACCAGTCCCTCTGAGCCTCGGTACGAGCGATATTTCTTCGCCCTGACCAGCGACTGGAGACCCATCAGCTGCATCAGTCGCTGCACCTTCTTGTGATTAATCATCCGACCGTTGTGCTTGAGGGTCTCAGTGATCCGGCGATAGCCATACCGTCCTTTATGCTCGTGATAGACGTTGTTGATACTCTCTTTCAAAGCTGCATGCTTGTCAGTCAACAACACCTTGCTTTGGTAATAAAAGGTACTACGTGCAAGCCCGGCAGCACGTAACAGCAGAGCGAGTCGATGCCCGTGCCTCAATCCCTGGACAGCCTTCGTTTTCTCGCCTGCGCAGTGCGAGGGTCCGCTTGGATCAAGGCATCGAGCTTTTTTAGATAAGCATTCTCCGCACGCAGATATTCCAGCTCTTCGAGCATTTGCTCGGGTGTCAGGTCGCTATCCGAAGCGGTAGGAGGACTTGCGCTGGTTTTTTTCGATGGCTTACGGGGCATGCTCAACTCTCGGGTATGATGCGGATGAAGTGCTTCAACTCCGCCTTGATCATACAACCTTTTCCACTGCCTGATGCTACTTGGACCACGAATATCAAACTGGATGCAGGCTTGCTGGGCAGACAATCCTTCTTGCTCAATGCACTGCAAAACCTTCAATTTGAACTGGGCATCGTAGCGGCTGTACTTGGCACTTAAACCGGCTGCGCCGTGTTTTTCATAGCCCTTTACCCACCGACGTAGCATCGATGGACTGAGGTCATGCTTTAGCGCCACTTCATGAATGCTAGGAGCAGAAAGGCACTCTTCGATGAGTGCCTGTTTGAGCGCCAGGTTGTATTTCGTCATGGAACACCCTCCGGTGAGATAGGTGTCCAACATTCGGGGGTCAGTTCACGTAATGGCGAAAAGGTGATTAAGCGTCGCCATCGCAAATAGAGTATGCTCTCTTTCAATACCCACACTCAGCAATAAAACTTCAAACTTAAAACTTCAAACTTCAAACTTCAAACTTCAAACTTCAAACTCAAGAGCGTGGGCGCATACAGCAAGTTGGTATTCATTGGCGCGGGTGGCGCGCAGTCACCTTTCCGCCCTTACGGCGGCTCACTTTTTGTCTTGTCAAAAAGTGAGCAAAAACCGCCTGCTCCTATCATCCGGCCCCTGCGCTGCGCTCCGGGGTCCCCTCGCTCCGGGCTTGCTCCCGGGAGGACCGCGCTGCAGGCCCCATCCTGGGGCCCAGCGCTTGACAGGCATCCATGCCTGTCACCTCCCTCCGCAAGCCCTGCGCTCGGCCTCCTGAAGTCGCGATCTGCGGCGCCTGAACTAACGCGCGCTTAGAAGCAAACGCAGAAAGCATATTGCGGTAAGGGCAAGGACAGGGACGACGGTAATCGCTTGGCCATCGCCGAGTTACAGGCGGGCTGGACATGGGTTGCAAGCAACCCAATCCGCTCGCCCTCCCCCCAGATCAGTCCGCCAACCGCCAGGTTGTCCCGCCCTTGCTGTCTTCAAGCACCACACCCATGGCCGTCAACTGGTCACGAATGCGATCGGACTCACCCCAGTTCTTGTCCGCCCGCGCCTGCAAGCGCGCCTGGATCAAACCCTCGACCTGAGCAGCGTCCACCTTCCCTTCAGCGCCTGCACGCAGGAAGTCATCGGCCTCCAGCTGCAACACACCCAGCACGTCACCCAGCTCACGCAAACGCCCCGCCAAGCCAGCCGCGGCCGACACGTCGCTCTCGCGCAGGCGGTTGATCTCGCGAACCAGATCGAACAACACGGCGCAGGCTTCAGGCGTACCGAAGTCGTCGTTCATCGCAGCAGTGAAACGCTCGACGAAGGCCTCCCCGCCGCTGGCCGGTACACGAGGCAAGCCACGCAAAGCATGGTAGAACCGCTCCAGTGCACCCTTGGCGTCGCGAAGACTGTCCTCTGAGTAGTTGATCGCGCTGCGGTAGTGGCTGGCCACCAGCAGATAGCGCACCACTTCAGGGTGATACTTTTCCAACACGTCGCGAATGGTGAAGAAGTTGTTCAGCGACTTGGACATCTTCTCGCCGTTGATGCGGATCATGCCGCAGTGCATCCAGGCGTTGGCGTACGGCTTGCCTGTTGCAGCTTCGCTCTGGGCAATTTCGTTCTCATGATGCGGGAACTCAAGGTCGCTGCCGCCGCCATGGATGTCGAAACTCTCACCCAGGCAGCACGTGGACATGACCGAGCATTCGATGTGCCAACCAGGGCGGCCAGGCCCCCAGGGCGACTCCCAGCTGGGCTCGCCCGGCTTGACGCCTTTCCACAGGACGAAGTCCAGCGGATCCTGCTTGGCCTCGCCAACCTCGATTCGCGCACCAATACGCAAGTCTTCGATCTTTTTGCGCGAGAGCTTGCCGTAACCCACGAACTTGCCGACGCGGTAGTAGACATCACCGTTGCCAGGCGCATACGCATAACCTTTGTCGATCAAGGTCTGGATCATGGCATGCATGCCGGCAATGTGATCGGTGGCGCGCGGTTCCTGGTCCGGAGGCAGGATGTTGAGACGGCGTTCGTCCTCGTGCATCGCATCGATCATACGGGCGGTGAGTGCGTCGAAGGTTTCGCCGTTCTCGTTGGCCCGGTTGATGATCTTGTCATCGATGTCAGTGATGTTGCGCACGTACGTCAGGTTGTAGCCGCTCTTGCGCAACCAGCGGGTGGCCAGGTCGAAAGCCACCATGCTGCGACCATGGCCCAGGTGGCAGTAGTCGTAGACGGTCATGCCGCAGACGTACATGCGCACGTTGTTGCCGTCCAACGGTTTGAACGGCTCCTTGGTCTTGGTCAGGGTGTTGTAGATCGTGAGCACGGTGGTTCCTCAGCTGCCCCAGGAGTCACGCAGGGTGACGGTGCGGTTGAATACCGGGCGGCCCGGCTGGCTGTCCTTGAGGTCAGCACAGAAGTAGCCTTCGCGTTCGAACTGGAAGCGATCTTCCGGCTGCGCCTGGGCCAGGGAGGGCTCGGCACGGCAGCCGCTGAGCACTTGCAGCGAATCAGGGTTGATGTTGTCGAGGAAAGTGCCACCCTCCTCGGTCTTCTCAGGGTTCGCCGAACGGAACAGACGGTCGTACAGCCGGACTTCGCATTCCACGCTGCCTTCAGCCGGCACCCAATGGATCACCCCCTTGACCTTGCGGCCTTCGGGGTTCTTGCCCAGGGTGTCCGGATCGTAGGAGCAGCGCAGCTCGACGATGGTGCCCTCGGCGTCCTTGATCGCCTCATCGGCGCGGATGACGTAGCTACCGCGCAGGCGCACTTCGCCGTTAGGCTCAAGACGTTTGTAACCCTTGGGCGGCTCTTCCATGAAGTCGTCGCGGTCGATGTACAGCTCACGTGCGAATGGCAGCACGCGCACGCCCATGTCTTCCTTGGGATGGCGCGGCAGTTCGAGCTGTTCGGTCTGGCCTTCGGGATAGTTGGTGATCACCACCTTCAATGGGCGCAGCACGCACATCGCGCGGGGTGCAGTACGGTCCAGATCGTCGCGGATGCAGAACTCCAGCATGGACATATCGACCACACCGTCCGAGCGGTTGGTACCGATCATTTCGCAGAAGTTGCGGATCGACGCCGGTGTGTAGCCACGGCGGCGGAAGCCCGACAAGGTGGACATGCGCGGGTCGTCCCAGCCCTCGACGTGTTGCTCGTCCACCAGTTGCTTGAGCTTGCGCTTGGAGGTGATGGTGTAGTTGAGGTTAAGACGGCTGAACTCGTACTGGCGCGGATGCGCAGGCACCGGCAGGTTGTCCAGGAACCACTCGTACAGCGGCCGGTGTCCTTCGAACTCCAGCGTGCAGATGGAATGGGTGATGCCTTCGATGGCATCCGACTGGCCGTGAGTGAAGTCGTAGTTCGGGTAGATGCACCAGGTATCGCCCGTCTGGTGGTGATGGGCATGGCGAATCCGGTAGAGGATCGGGTCACGCAGGTTCATGTTGGGCGAAGCCATGTCGATCTTGGCGCGCAGCACGCGCTCACCATCCTTGAACTCGCCGGCCTTCATGCGCGCGAACAGGTCGAGGTTCTCCTCCACGCTGCGCTCGCGGTACGGGCTGTTCTTGCCTGGTTCCTTGAGGTTGCCGCGGTATTCCTTGGCCTGCTCCGGCGTGAGGTCGCACACGTAGGCCTTGCCCTGCTTGATCAGCTCGACGGCCCAGGCGTGCAGTTGGTCGAAGTAGCTCGAGGCGTAGCGAACGTCGCCGGCCCAGTCGAAGCCCAGCCACTTTACATCGCGCTGGATGGCATCGATGTACTCCTGGTCTTCCTTGGCAGGGTTGGTGTCGTCAAAGCGCAGGTGACAGACACCTCCAAACTCCTTGGCCAGGCCGAAATTGACGCAGATCGACTTGGCATGGCCGATGTGCAGGTAGCCATTGGGCTCGGGCGGGAAGCGGGTGACGATGCTGGCGTGCTTGCCCGAGTCCAGGTCGGCCTGGATGATCGGCCGCAGGAAGTTCGCAGGGACAGCGGGGGCGCCTTTGGCAGCGGCGTTGGGCGCGTTGTCGGCAGTGGGCTTGCTCATAGGATCCTTGAATGCACGTAGCCGGCCTGGGTAGGCCGAATGAATCAAAGGGCCTATCATAGCCGAAGCAGTCAAGCTGCCGACAGTCGGGCTCCGCCAAACTCGCGTGATTTCTAACGCCTTTTTGCCGCAGCCTTGGCAAAATGGCGCAAGCGCGCCATGTGTCCTCAACGCCTGACGCCGCGTCTGGTAGTAATCAGCGCCCAGCGCATCCTATTTTCGATTGCCTTGAAAAAGCGAGTTTCAGCATGTCCAAAGTCAAACTTAGCACCAACCACGGCGACATCGTCCTGCAGCTGGACGCCGAGAAAGCGCCGCAGACGACCGAAAACTTCGTTCAGTACGTCAAGGACGGCCACTACGACGGCACCGTTTTTCACCGCGTCATTAAAGGCTTCATGATTCAGGGCGGCGGCTTCGAAGCTGGCATGTCCCAGAAGAAAACCCGCGCCAGCATCCAGAACGAAGCCGACAACGGCCTGAAGAACAAGAAGTACAGCATCGCCATGGCCCGCACCATGGACCCGCACTCTGCCTCGGCACAATTCTTCATCAACGCGTCTGACAACGATTTCCTCAACCACAGCGGCAAAAACACCCAGGGCTGGGGCTACGCCGTGTTCGGTGAAGTGATCGAAGGCCGTGAAGTCGTCGACGCCATCGAAAAAGTTGCCACCGGCTCGAGCGCTGGCCACCAGGACGTACCAAAGGACGACGTGATCATCGAGAAAGCCGAGATCATTGAGTGATACTGCTGATCTCCGATCTGCACCTGCAAGAAGAACGCCCGGACATTACCCGGGCGTTTCTTGATTTGCTCGAAGGTCGGGCTCGCCAGGCCAAGGCGCTGTACATATTGGGCGACTTTTTCGAAGCGTGGATCGGCGACGATGCCATGACCGCCTTTCAGCAGTCGATCTGCCAAGCCATGCGACGGCTCAGCGACAGCGGCACTGCGCTCTACCTGATGCACGGCAACCGGGACTTCCTGATCGGCCAGGCCTTTTGCGAGGCTGCAGGTTGCACGCTGCTGAGCGATCCTTGTGTGGTGGAGCTGGGAGCGGAACGGGTGCTGCTGATGCACGGCGACACCTTGTGCACCCGAGACCTGGGCTACATGAAAATGCGGCGATTGCTGCGCAATCCCGTGAGTCTTTGGTTGCTTAGGCACCTCCCCTTGTCAGTTCGCCTGAAATTGGCACGCAAGCTGCGCAGCGAAAGCCGCGCTCAGACGCGAATGAAATCCACGGAGATCGTTGACGTCACGCCCGAAGAAGTGCCCAAGGTCATGGCGGCGCACGACGTGCGCACACTGGTGCACGGCCATACCCATCGCCCGGCGATTCACAAGCTGATGGTGGACGGGGAGCCGGCCCGGCGTATTGTCCTGGGCGACTGGGACAAGCGTGCCTGGGCCTTGCAAGTGGACGCGCAAGGGTTTCAGCTGGCGCCGTTCGAATTTCCCTAAGTGCTTGAGCGCTATTTGCTCGATAGTGGCTAGCCCGCCTGAGCGCAATATCGGGCGCCGGGCTGATGCTTATGCGGGAGACGAGCAAGGCTTGTCTCCCATTCCGACACTCACTGAACGCCTAGCCGCTCATCTCGCTCACGGATAATCACCTCCCGGTACGCTGGATCGGCCTTTATCTGCTTCTCTGTGAACGGGATATCATGCAACCGACCGGCGGCGAACGCCTTGGTCTGATCACTGGCATGGGGCGAGGCCGCCTCGCTCGATTGGGAGAACGCCAGCAGGCCGCGTGCCTTGGGGCCTTCATCGGTGAAGCTGACCAACTGTAGGTAGCTGGTGCCGCTGACAACCAAGCGCTTGCCCTGCCCCATCGGCACACTGTACATGGCGTTGTACACGCCAAGTGCCTGGGGCCCGCCCGGCACTGGCGTGCCATCTTGGGCCTGTTGTACCTGCCCCCAGTGCGCCTTCGGGTCGATGCCCTCCTCGGCCACTTGCCGGAGTGAGGCAAGGGCCGCCTGATGAACCACCTTGCTCACCGATGCCTGCTCAACCGCCAGACCACGCGGGGTATGCACAGGATCGTTGGGATCGAACGCCACTCGCCATACCTGCGGTTGTTGCTCGATTGCGTTGTAGATGTTTTCAAAGTGGACCAGCCCCATGTTGCTCTGCTGGTTGGCCTTGCCGTTCCAGCTGGCCAGGCTGCGGCACACGGGCTGGACATCAGTGGGGGCACGCTTGCACCAGCTCAGCAAATCTGGCAGCAGCAAACGCGCAAGGTAGACTTCGTCATCGGTCACCAAGCGCTGCAGATCTTCCACACCAAGCAGCGCCCTGCCTTGCAGACGTTCCAACGCGAAGCGCCCACGCATGCCCAGAGGCTGATCGCTGCGGCTGACCAAGGGCGAGTAGCCTGTCATCGGCTGCGCAGGGTTGGTCATCCAGGCTGGATCGTTGGAGTTCTGCACGAAATCATCGCGCTCCAGACGGGGCATCAGCTCAGCCGGAAACGTACCGGGTTGGGCTGCGCGGCTGTCGACTTTCCAGTTGCACAGGCTGCGGGAACCATCGAGCACTACCAGCGGGCCTGCCTGTTCGCCACCGCAGGCATCGAGCAATGCCTGGTCGACGTAAGGCACCACTGACTGGTTCAGGTAGGTCGTCTTGCCACGTTCATCCACGGCGACGGTGTTGACCCATGGAATACCATGCAGCTGCTCAACGGAACGCGTCAGCGCCGCCACGCTGTCGGCACGATTGATCTGGTACCACTGTTGCAGCACGCGGGCGTTATCACTGTTGGCATCGCGCAAGCTGTAAGCCGTATGCCTGTCCCAGTCCAACCGCCCAGGCCACTGAACGACCGGACCAAATGACGAGCTATACAGAACACGCTCGACTTTTTGCAGTCGGCCATCGGGGGCCTTGACCATGATGCTGACGCTTTGGCGGGTCAGCGGCAGTGACTTGCCGTCGAGCACATACCGGGTTGGGTCCTTGGGGTCGAGTTGCAGGCGAAACAAGGTGAAATGCCTGGAAGTGTCGACGGTATGGGTCCACGCAAGGTGGCGATTGAAGCCGATGTTGATCATCGGCAAGCCAGGTAATGCTGCACCCATCACATCGAGCTTACCGGGGATGGTCAATTGCATCTGGTAGAACCGCATGCCTCCCACCCATGGGAAATGCGGGTTGGCCAACAGCAAACCACGGCCATTGACCGAACGCTGGGCACCCACTGCAATGGCGTTGCTGCCACGCTGGGTGGCAAACCGTTGCTGCTGTTCCAGCGCTTTCCCATAAGCGACGGCGGGTTGCCGGGCATCGTTCTTGGGCGGCTGCGCGCCGGCCAGGGCTTCGACGAACTGCCCGACCCCACCTTCTGCAAGTAACCGCCGTGTAAGCTTGACCAGGTCCTGGCTGGTGATGGCGCGCACCCACTCCCCCCCTCCACATTCCGGTGGCAGGCCCTGCTGACGACGCTCGGCCAGTGCTCGATTGAACCCACTGGCATAACCCGCCAAAAGGGCCTGGATGGCAGCGGGCTGTGCGTCCAGAAAAGCCTGCACCTGCACCGGCCCGTTGAGCCAGGTGAAGAACACATCACTGGCCAGGTTCTCGCGCTGGTCCACGGTCTGACCTTGACCACCAAAATAGCGCGAGCGCTCACCGCTGACCGTCAGGACCTGGTCAGCCAGCAGACAAAGATTGTCCTGGGCATAGGCATAGCCAATGCCATAACCGAGACCTCTTTCATCCTTGGCCACGATATGCGGCACGCCATAGGTAGTGCGACGGATCTGGGCGCTGGCATCTGGCGCTACGGGACGAGCGTGTGCGGTTAAGGCCGCAACCATGAGCGCTGCAGCCAGACCGGCACAACGGCTTGAGCAGGTAAATGGGGACACGGACACTCCTCGAATACGGTTCATCCCGGTGAAACGAACGAACGCAAGAAGAGTTTAGGCGGCCTTTACGCTCAGGCCTGACGCTCATGTACAGGGACCAAGCGGAACTGGAAAAGAAGCCGCTTTATCTCAGCCCACAACAACTGATGAAGGTTTTTTCGCTTTGCATTGCAGATTACAGGCGCTCATTCGTCTTATTCAAAGAGGCACCCATCGTTCGGGTTCGTCCAAGAAAAGGAGCATTCACATGTACAACCCGCCAACTCCAGTGCAAGCCAACACGGCGCAAGCCAACACCCCGACTGGGCAGGACGCGCAGGTCGACGAACGAACCGGCAACGAGCAGATACGGGAGTTGCTGCGCAGCTTCGGGCTGCGTACCAGCCTGATACGGCTGAAAGTGATAGACGCCCTGCACGCGGCAGAGCGAAATGGAAGAAGCATTGGCGTGCGAGGTGTGCATGCGCAACTGGAGCAGTTGGACATACCGTTGTCATTTCTCAGCGTACGAGAAGTGCTCAAGCGGTTATGTGCCGAAGGCGTGATCCAGCTAGGTGCTGACAAATGCTACAGCCTTGATCCGCAGGCGCGTGCAGTACTGGAGCGATCCACCTCGGCCTGAGCAGCTGGGCTGGCCACTGAACCGGCAAGCGTCATCGCCTGACTTTACGTCGGAGTATGCCGTTGATCACCACCACGACCACGGCAATGGCGATAGCCAGCATCTGAAAGGTCTGCTCGCTGATCGTACCCGCTTTTTGCAAATGGGAAAGACCGATCATCAGCCCAAGGACCACCAGAATGATCAGGAGGGAATATTTGAGGCGCTGCACGTGTGTCATCGACGGTTCCTTGCTACATCCGGGACAGATGGCTTAGCTCAAGCCGCGCAGATGATACAACGTTCGCCCGCCCCGGCGCTGCATTTCCTGCTGCCTGGTAGCACCCCAAGCTGAAAATATATGGCTTCATCACACGTGTGGGGAGCCCCATGAACAAACGCCTGCTAACACTCATACTGTGCTTGGCCGCCACGCCACTGCATGCTTTCAATACCACTGAGGTGCCTTGCGCAAGACTGCTTGATCTTGGTCACACGCTGAGCCAGAAAGCAGGCAGCAGCCAGTGGCAACAGTTGTGGCAACGGGTTCGAAAGGCTGGCTATCTGAATCCTGGCAACACCTCGTTGCGATTCGAGGTGCCCTCCACTGCATTGCCAGCACTTGCGCAGCAGACCCTGGCGCGCGCCGACCAGGTCCGGCCGGTGTCCGAAACCCAGGCGATCTACCGCCGGACCTTCGATGACCGGATTATCGGATCCCGTAACGGGCAGACTCTGCACGCGCTCTGCGTGCAGGTGGACTGGAGGTCCGTGCCATCCGGGCTGAGAAGTCTTCAAGAGGCACACCTGGGCAGTGCCAGTCTACTCAGTGCCTACCCCTGCGACTGAGGTGCTAATACCCAAAGTGCCATATGTTGCGCTCATTCCCCGGGAAGACTCACGTCTCGAGCGCTTGCATGTGTTTTTCCTACACGGTGAGACTGCGCTGCCTGCATAAGCTAGTAATCGAAACTACAACCCTCACCCCTAATGGCGCCTAGCGGGTCCCGCCGGCTATCACAGAAAATTTAGCCACACCTCGACGTTATGCCGCTGGTGACCCCTACCATTTTCGAAGGAGCGTCATATGGAAACGCCAGACTTGAGCCACATCGACGTCAGCCAATTGCCGCAATCGCTACAGGCGCTGATTGAGTGCATAGGCATAGAAAACGCGTACCAGCTGACCTACGCATTTGGCGGTAGGCCTAAGTACATTCCAAAACACCGCGATCGAACCAAGCTTGCTGACGTGTTACCGGCTGAGGCACTCGACGCCCTGATCAAGCGCTTTGCAGGTGTCGCGCTTGAGATCCCCAAGGTTGATCATTTTATCCGCCAATTGCGCAACCAACAGATTCAGAAAGAAAGCGCCAGCGGCTTCTCGCGCAGCTTGTTGGCCGACAAGTACGGTCTGAGCCTGCGCCAGATCGGCAACATCCGTCGCCAGGATTTGCCATTGCGATGAGCGAAGCCTCATCAACCCATACCCACCCTTAACCTGAAATGTAAAAAGAGAACCCAGCATGTCCATAGACAATAGCCTCATAGGATCTGTCATCAATGCCTTGCCCATGGACCGCATGATCGCGGGCCCGTTGCAGGCCATGGTTCAGGCTCAGGTCACCGCCAGCAAATCCTACGCAGACTTCCTCATGCAAGTCTGCGTACAGGACGGCAAGGCGGTCGCCATCCAGTTCGACTATGACGAAACCATCGTCGACGAGCAGGGCCAACCACAAGGCGTGGTGAAGAAGACGCTGCAAGTGCCGCTAATGGCGGCGATCACCCACCCCAACATCGCCATCGAAAACGGCACCGTCGAATTCGAGCTGGTCATCAATCAGATGTCCGAAGACACATCGGCCAGGGACATGAACGCAGAAGGCGCCGCCTCCTTGGGCTGGGGCCCCTTCAAGCTCAACGTCAAGGGCAGCGTAAGCCATAAGTCCTCGCAAACGCGCAAGACCGACACCCGGGCACGCTACGCCTTCAACACGACCCTCAAGCGACAGGACCCACCAGAGGCAATGATGAGGGTGATCGACTTCCTCACGGAGGCGGCTACCAAGCCCATTATTGCAAAGGATGTCACGCAGCAATCGCCCGCCTTGAGTGCGCCGTCTCAGGCTCAGAAAGAGCTCGATAGCCCAACGGCATGACTACTGTCAGCGCAGTCACGGCGCGGCGCGAAATATCCCCCTGAATGCTCTTCAGGGGACCCACTTGGCCCAATGAGTCGAACCCATGGACAAGAGCCCTGTCCCCATGACCTCCATTGACCTGCGCGAAATCACTCGCGGCCTGCAGGAAGCTGCGAGCGCCGCCAACAGCATGATCGCGCAACAGTACATTGAACTGTTCGATCGTTTTTTCGACTGCAATCACCAAGAGCTGGGCGCGCCGATGACCGCGAAGATGGTCGAGGTGGCCATGGATGGGCAGCACCTGATGCGCGTGCCCCTTTTCGCGCTAGTGTCGCCTAAAGGGTTGGCACTGGAACGGATGCAGGTCGACCTGTCGGTTCGCGTCCAGAATACCGAAGCACAACGAGCATTGACCCCAGCCGACGCAAGCCGCTCGGCCAGTTTCAAGGTAACCATCGGTGGCCAGGGGCGCCAAGGGGATAGCCGCGACCCCGACGAGGTGCAGATCCGGATGCAGTTCCAGGCAAGCGAACCGCCCGAGGCCCTAAACCGGCTGATCGAGGAATACACCAACTTGATCATCCCAGTTCGCGCCCCGGCTCCGGCTCCGGCTCCAGCGCCACCACCTTCGCCCACCAACGAATTCATCGAGGCGGCGACGGTACGTTGATTCCCAAATCACCTGCTTAACCCGACTCTCGGTCGGACCAAGCCGGCAACCTTCGGTGGCGACTAGAAGTCGCGTTTGTAGAAGACGTCCAGGGAGCTTGCCACTCCACTGGCAGCCTCGACATACACCTTCTTGCTGAGCTTGTAGCGCAGGGCGATGGTGTTGGCCGGCTCGAACACCCCTACTCCATAGCGCAGGCTGAGTTTCTCGGTCAGGTTGCCACTGGCCACCACACTGGTGGTGTTGCCTGAGCCCTCGGTATCGAGCTGGAAGTCATCGATACCCAGGCGCGATGCCACATTACCCGTGATCCCTGCGCTGCCGGCTAGCCCCAGGCCCAAGGCGGCCTCGGCCAACATGTTGCTATCCTCACCCGATGCCCCCAACGGACGGCCAAGCACCAGGTAGGACAACGCTTGTTCCTGGCTCATGGCAGGCTCGGAAAACACCGTACTGGTCGGTTGCTCGGCGTTGCCGCTCAAGCGGATGCCGGCGATCACGTCATCGACTTGACGGATCGCTTCGATGTCCAGGTAGGGCTGGTCGATCGGCCCGGCAAACAGCAGCCGGGCGCGGCGGATGGTCAGCCGCTGGCCGTAGGCGCGGTAGCGACCATCGGCCAGGCTCAACTCGCCGCGCGTATCGAGGTTGTCACCGATATGCACGTGCCCCAACAGGTTGGCAGTCAGGCCGAAACCACTGAACGACAGTTTGCCTCGGCCTACCTCGACATCGATATCCATGGCCATGGCCATCGGCGGCTTGCCCTCCTCGGTCTGGTTGCCGACGATGACCGTGTCGTCGGAAACCTTGACCGTGGAAGGGGGCAGCTCGCGCACCGTGATCTTGCCGTTGGGCACCTGCACCTTGCCTGTGACTGCCAACTTGTCGTCGATCAGTTCCAGGGTAAGGTCCGGCGCTACCTCCAGCGTGGCATAGGGTTCGACCGTGACAGGCAACTGCTGCCCTTGCACGCGGATGTTCATCCCCAGCGCCTGGCCCCAGGTCAGGTTGCCATCGACCTGGCCGCGGCCTGCAGTGCCGCTGCGCCAGGTGCCGGCAAGCTGCACCTGTTCACCCGCGATCCGGGCCTGAAGGCCCAGGTCCTGGAACTGAATCGGCAGTTCGGCACCGGTGATCTGGCCGCCGCTCAAATTCATGCTGCCGTTGACTTGCGGTGCCAGCAGCGTGCCAGACAGCTGTCCGCTCCCCTTGAGCTCCCCAGCCAGGTGCTCAACCATCGGCACGAAGGGACGGGCCACTGAGAGGTCGAGACCGGCCAGGTTGAAGTCGCCGGACAACGGCTTGTCCTTGCCCAGTGGATCAATACGCGCCGTGAGATTCAGCTGCCCCAGGCGCTCCCCCAGGAATGCAAGACGCGTATCGATACGCCGCGGCGCCAAGGTGCTATCCAGCCGCAGGGTCTGGTAGGGGAAATCGACCCAGCGGTTACCGTCATTGACGCGCAATGTGCCGCCACTGGCGTCAACCACCACGGTGCCCTTTGGGCCGCTGGCGGGCAGGTCCAGGTTGATGTCGGCATTGAGCAGGCCCTGCCATGCGAAATCCTTGGGCATCCACTGCGCCAGGCTGTCCAGCGGGAAGCGCTTGAGGTGGTACCGCAGGCGCGGCTCAGGCGCCAACCGTTGATCATCACCACACAGACTGGCCTGCCCGGAACGCCAGCAGTGGGCGCCGAAATCCAGCTGACCGCTGGCCAGGCGCTGCAGTTTGGCAGGCGCCTGCAATTGCCAGTCTTGCCCGCCAGCCTGTACCCGCCCAGTGGCCAGACGGCCGCGCCAGTCACCGTTGTCCAGTTGCCCGTCCAGCCCCACGTCCAGCTTCAGCTGCGGGCCGTTCAACGCCAGCGTCAATGCCTGTCGTCGCATGTCGCCATTGCCGACCGCCTGCAGCGTACCGAGGGCGGTATCACCCGCCTGGATACCCGTGACCTTCAAGTCGACATTGGCCCGTTGCCGGTCGTCCAGACGGGCCGAGAGATTCAGTTGCTGCAAGCGATTTTCGGCCTGTGCCAACCCGGTACCGCGCAATGCCAGCGTGCCTTGCGGCGCCTGCAGGGTACCGGCCACGTCCAGTTGCCCCTTGACCTGGCCCTGCAGCTCGGGCCACAGCTGCCCCAGCCGTGGCAGATCAATGTCCACCTTGCCGGCCAGGCGCTGTTGCAGGCTGCCACTTCCGTTTATACGGTTGTCACCCAGTTGCACGCGCAAGGCTGCCAGTGTCCAGCGCTGCCCTGCCCCGTCCGCCTGAACGTTGAGCACAGCGGGTTGGCCGCGCAGGCGCCCCTTGAGGTCGAGCTGAGCGTCGAGCGACAGGTCATCGCCCTGCAGCTGGCCTTTGCTACGCAACGGCCCGGCCAATGTTCCAGGTAGCTCCGCCACCCAATAGGCCGGGTTCAGCGCCGACAACTGCAGGTCCACGTCCCAGGCGAGCGCTTGCGCGAAGCGTACGGCCACACGGCCTGTCGCCTTGCCTTGTCCCGCAGTAAGCGCCAGCGTTGGCAAAGTGACCTGCTCAAGATCCCCTTCGAAGGGGCTTGCCACCTTGAAGGCGCCGGCCGGCCCGTCCAGATCGCCATCGAAGCTGCCCTCGTAGCGACCGTCGCGATAGCGGACCTGCGCGTTCAGGCGTTTGAGCGTCACCTCAGGCGGTGTATCCAGCGGATACAGGCGCAGCCAGGGAAAGTCCTGCCAGGCCAATTGCGCGTCCGCTGCCAGGCCATCCTGCCAGTCGACCTTGGCTTGCAGCTTCACCTGCTGGCTATCGCCTGCGTTGAGATCAAGGCCTTTGACCACGGCACCTTTGCTGTCGACCACCCCGGACAAAGCCAGGGCGATGGGCGACTGCTGGGCTGGCAAGTTGGCAGACCCGGTCAATGCATAGCCAGTCTCAAGGTTCCCATCGGCTAACAGCACCAGGTCATCGAGCTGCAGGGTGTCGGGCAGTGCCTCGGATGGCTTGAACGCCTTTGTCTGAATGCTCAGGCTGGCCGGCAGGTGGTCGGCCAATGCCTGGACCTTGCCCGCAAGGGTGGCATCCAGATACCCACTGCTCGTCCCGGTCAGGTCAAGCGAGCGTTGCAGTTCACCCGTGGCTTGCAATGCCAGTTGCCATGGCTTGTCACCCACGGCAGGGAGCTGCACCTGGGCCTGTAACTGCACGGGCCAATCGCCTTGGGGTTTCAGGTCACCTTGCAGGTCCAGCTGCAGATCGTCGCGGGTCAGGTGCAGGCTGTCGATGCGCATGCCTTCACCGGTCCAGTGCGCAGCCAGTTGCAGATCACCGAGCAGGTCGCTGCCATCCAGGCGCAGTTGCCCTATCTTCACCTCGCCCAGTTCGATGGCAAGCGGCAAGTCCAATGTGGGCAGTTGCAGCGGGCCGTCGTCGCTGACGTCAGTCGAGGGGGCGAACGCCATGTCGATACGTTCTGCGTGCAACTGCTCGATGCACAAAGCCCCACGCAGCAGGCATGCCGGGGACCAGCTCAGCAACGGCGCCTGCGCCTGGACCTGGGTCTGCCCATCGACGTAGGAAAGACGAGTGGCTTGCCAGGTGCCCGCCAGGCGTCCTGTGAAACCCTCCACGGTCAGCCCAGGAACCTTGCCCAGCGCCCAACGGCTGCCGCCCTCGGTGCCGATCATCAACGCGATGGTCAGCGTCAGGACGGCCACGAGCCCAAACAGGCCCAGCAGCATGTATTTGATGACAGGTTTCAAAGCTCAGGCCCCATGGAAAAGTGCAGGCGGATGCCGCCGTCGTCGTCCAAGGCCTTGGCCAAGTCCAGGCGTAGCGGCCCTACCGGTGAAACCCAGCGTACGCCGAAGCCGACCCCCGTCTTCAGGTTGGGCAACTCGAAGTTGTTGAACGCGTTGCCCTGGTCGACGAAGGTCGCCAGGCGCCATTTGTCCGTCAGGGAATACTGGTATTCGACGCTACCCGCCACCAGGTAACGGCCACCGATGCGATCCCCGTCGCTGTTTTTCGGCGACAGGGTCTGGTAGTCGTAGCCGCGCACGCTCTGGTCGCCACCAGCGAAGAACCGCAGCGAAGGCGGAACGCTGTTCTGGAAACCGTTGGTGGCGCTGCCGCCGAACTGAATGCGGCCCAGCAGCCGGTGGTTCTGACCTACCGTGGTGAGCCCTTTGAGCAGCACGTTGCCGCGCAGCAGGTTCGTATCGGAACCCAGGCCTTCCTTTGCCACTTGCGCTTCGAACTGCACGCGATAGCCATTATGGGGGTCAATGCGGTTGTCACTGCGCAGGAATGAATAGCTGATACCGGGCATGAGCAGGTTGCTAAGGCCCGCATCGTCCCCCAGCCGGTACTCTTCGCGTTGGTACTTGAGCGATATGACTCGCTGCCAGCCGCTGGGCAGCTTGCTGTGCCATTCAGGGCCTACCGTCAAGAGCTTGCTCAGGGTGTCGGTGCCCGCCAGTTCTTCGTTCTGGTACCCCCCGGCAAATCGCAGTTTGTCGGTCAATGGCGGGTCCAACGGGATATCGTACCACAGCCCCACGTTTTGACGCGGCGCCGACAGCTCCGCCTCCCAGCCATAGCTGTGCCCCTGGGGATTGACCCAATGGCGAGTCCAGTTGGCCTTGCCGCGCGGGCCAACGTCGGTGGAATACCCAAGGCCCAAGCCCAGTGTGCGAGGCTTGCGGGTTTCCAGGCGTACATCGACCGGAATATTCTGAGCGACTGCGGCCGTGGGCGCGGCGTCTACGCGCACGCCCTCGAAGTAGCCGCTGGACTGCAAGTCGCTGTTGAGCTCGGCAATCAGCTCCGAATCGTAGGGCGTACCGGGTTTGAACGAGACCATCCGCTGCAGCAAATCGTCGTCCAACGGCGTATCGCCACTGAAGGTGACCGCGCCCAGTCGGTACCGCGGCCCACTTTGGTAGACCAGGTCGATATCGGCCACCCCGGCACGGGGATCGACGGCCAGGCGCTGCTGGCTGAAGCGACCTGCGAAGAAGCCATAGCGTGAGGCCTGGTTCTGAATGACACGCTTGGCATCCTCATAGACACCATGGTTCAGTTGCTCGCCAGTGCGAAGCGCGCCGCCGGAAGGCACTCTGAACGCGGTCATGTCACTGGCGGGCCCCTCGACGCGCACGGTCACGTTGCGCAGGCGTATCGGCTCGCCGGGCACGATATTCACCACCAGTCGTGGTGAACCGTCATCGTCGCGGGGCGGCTTGACGTCGGTACTTATCTGGGCCTGGTAGTAGCCCAGCGCCTGGGCCGCTTTGCGCGCCTGCTCCTCGGCCCCGCGACTGAAACGCAGCAGCGCTTGCTCGTCGCGGTCGCCCAAGCTACCGATATAGCCCTCGACATTGGCCTTGAGCGCCTTGTTGGCCGGCTTGACCGTCACCACCAATTCGCTCTGGCCCCATGCAGCAAAGCTGGCGGCCCAGATCACCAGGCCCCAGCGAACTCTTCCTGAATATGTCATCCCGCGCATGCTACCAGACCAAGGGTGTAAAAGAAGCCAACCGAAACGCCATTCACGCCAAGGGTTCACTGACCTGAGCGCTGTCATACATGAGGATGCGTTGGCGCACTGTCCCAATGGCGACCTCGCCAACCTCGACAAAGCCTTGCGTGTGATAAAACGCCACGTGTTCATCATTGCCCGTGTCGACGACGATCCCTTCGACCGGCCCATCCTTCATGCACCATTGTTGTACCGCATGTAACAACTGGGCCGGATACACCTGGCCTTGCAGCGCCGGCAACACCCCCAGTAGCGGCAGCACGTGCACTTGATCGGTAGGCCGGCATGTCGAGACTGCCGCCTGGTACGCCATGAAGCGCCGGGTGGCGCGCACCCCCGCGCCAACCATCATGCGCAGGCGCCAGGCCCAACTGTCAGCCACACCCAGACGCCGCAGTGGCGGCACAATCAGCGCGACGCCTACCAGGCGATCGTCCAGCAGCAGGCCAACGGCGGGCAGTTGAAGGTAGAAATGCTGGCGTACCCACTCGCGTAGCAGCGTACGCAGGCGGCGCTCATAACCAGGGCGATGCGCTTCGAGCAGATAAGCGAAGGTAGGGTCGTCCCGGTAGACGGTGTACAGCAGTGCCCGGGTTTCGCGGCGATAACCGGAGTCGAGCAGGCAAACGCGGGCCTCGGCGGCAGGGGCTTGAGACATGGAGGTGAACCTTCTGGGCTGGCTGATAGGCCTTGGAGGCACAATGCCGCGCATCGTTCACCTTCGCGCCATGTCAGCCGCGCCTAAGCGCCCTCATGCTGGTGATCAACGCCGATGTCGGCTAGCATCGCGCCTTTTTACCGGGATCGGCTCTGCATGAAGATCGTCTGTTTCAACATCAATGGCCTGCGGGCGCGCCCACACCAGTTGGCCGCCTTGGTCGAAAAGCACCAGCCGGACATCATCGGCCTGCAGGAAACCAAGGTCAGCGACGATCAGTTTCCACTGGCCGAGGTCCAGGCTCTCGGCTACCACGTGCATTACCACGGGCAAAAGGGCCACTACGGTGTCGCCTTGCTGTCACGCCAGGCACCTTTGAGCTTGCACAAAGGGTTCGCAACGGACGAAGAAGACGCCCAGCGGCGCTTCATCTGGGGCACCTTCGCCGACCACCACGGCAACCCCGTCACTGTCATGAACGGCTACTTCCCCCAGGGCGAAAGCCGCGACCACCCCACCAAGTTTCCGGCCAAGCAGCGCTTCTACGCGGACCTGCAAGCACTGCTCGAAAGCCAGTTTCGCAGTGACCAGCCCGTGTTGGTCATGGGCGACATGAACATATCCCCAGAGGACTGCGACATCGGTATCGGCCCAGACAATGCCAAGCGCTGGCTCAGGACCGGCAAATGCAGCTTCCTGCCAGAGGAGCGGGAGTGGATGGAGCGCTTGAAAAGCTGGGGGCTGGTGGACAGCTTTCGGCATCTGCACCCCGGTGTCGACGACCGTTTCAGCTGGTTCGACTACCGCAGCCGCGGCTTCGAGGACGAACCCAAGCGTGGCCTGCGCATCGACCTGATCATGGCCTCGGCAAGCCTGGTTCCGAGGATCAAGGCTGCAGGCGTGGATTACGAACTGCGCGCGATGGAAAAACCGTCGGATCATGCGCCCATCTGGCTAGAGCTCAGCTAAGCCAGCCTAGGGCGCAGGAGGCCTTGTACGGCTCACAACGTGGTGCGCAAGGCCTCGCCGATACCCACACCGCGGCCATCATCGGCAGCACTGACCAGGGCGAAACTGTAGGCGCCATGGGACCAGTATCGGGCCTGGAGCTGACCATCGATTCGCTGCCCTTGCGGCATGCGCCGGAAGTGCTCGCCGGGTGAGCGCAGGAACAGGCTGATACGGCGCCCCGCCCCGTCCTGGAACACCACCAGCGCCGCCGGCCCTTGCTCGTTACTGAGCAGCCGGGCGCCCACCGGGACGAACCCATAGCCTGCCAGATCAGGCAGTTGGCCCACCTGGTGAAAGTGCGCTTGCAGCCAGGTGCGCAATTGATCGGGATCACGCGCCTGAATATCCAGCGCTTGGCTGTCGGCGAACAATCGGTGGGCCTGCACGGCATCAGCCATGGGCTTTGCGTCGGCAAAGCTGGCATCGCGCGCCTGCCACCCGCCAACTCCCCCAGCGCCTAAGGCTAGGACGATCGCTGCAGCACTTGCCCAGCGACGCTTCAGGCGGTGTCGCGCCTGTTGGCGCAGCTGATCGCGGTCAACCCGCGGGCCTGCCAGCGGCTGCGCAAGCCCCGCCAGGCTCGTGCGCAACTGGCGCGCATCGGCGCGCCAGCCTTCCACACGCTGCGCAGCCTTTGGATGATTGGCCAGCCAGGCCTGGACTTCGGCACGGCGCACCGGGTCCAGGAGGTCATCAACGTAGGCGTGAAGCTCTTCTTCGCTAGGAATAAGACGGGTCATTTCAATCTCCGCAAGGCCGGTGGTCGAGGGCTGTCCTCGGTTAATGCACGCAGGGCATCGCGCGCGCGCGACAGCCGTGACATGACAGTACCGATGGGAATACCCAACGTCTGGGCAGCCTCCTTGTAACTCAGGCCCTCAACGCTCACCAGCAACAGCAACGCGCGTTGCTCGGTCTTGAGCCGGCCAAATGCCTGCAAATCCGCCTGGGCCAGCACGATGTCCTCAAGGTTATCGCCGGCCGTTTCTTCGGCCGCGCTACTGCTGGCGAACCAGGACAACCAGCGGGCATGCAACCGTTCTCGCCGTTTGCCATCCAGAAACAATCGATAAAGGATGGTGAAGAGCCAAGCGCGCAGGGCATCGGGATCCTGGTGCTGCTGACGCCGGCTCAAGGCACGCTCGACCGTGGCCTGCACAAGGTCATCCGCACTTCCTGCCTCGCGGGTCAGCCAGAGGGCGAAGCGACGCAGTCGGGCCAGTAGCGCTCGCCATTGTTGGTCGTCCAAGTCCTGCATGGAAATTATCCGGTCGATGATGGGGCAGTGTAGAGAACAGACGCGCCGGAGAAAAAGTTATTCCCGCCCGGGAATAACTTTTCCAGGGCAGCGTCGTACTGGCACTTTTCGTGAATCAACGGGACTGACCATGAACCAACCTTTGCACGGCCGGGCCAAGGCCTGGCGGCTTGCAGCAATCGGCGCGGTGATGCTGGCTGCCGGTACGGGCTTTGCCTACAGCGCCGGCTGGCTTGGCCAATCCGCGCTCACACCACAGCGCATCATCGACACGTTCGAGGCCCAGGCTGGGCACTACCCGGGCTATCGCAAGAACCACGCTAAAGGCCTGTGCGTGAGCGGCTATTTCCAGGCCAGCGGGCAAGCGGCAAGCTTGTCGACGGCACGGGCGTTCACCCAGGCGCACGTGCCGGTCACAGGCCGCCTGGCCATTGGTGGTGCCAACCCGTTTGCGCCTGACACCGGCATCCCCGTGCGCAGCCTGGCAATCGAGCTCGCCACCGACGATGGGCAAGTCTGGAGGACCGGTATGAACAACCCGCCCGTTCTGGCGGTGAGTACGGCAGAGGCGTTCTACGAGCAGGTGCTGGCCAACACCCCGGACCCGACCACGCGCAAGCCCGACCCTGCCAAGGTACAGGCCTTCTTTGCAGCCCACCCCGAGAGCGCCGCGTTTCGGCAATGGGCAGCCAGCTACAAGCCCAGCGACAGCTTCGCCAACACCCAGTACCACAGCATCAATGCATTCAAGTTGATCGATCACGACGGTCATGCCCATCCGGTGCGCTGGCAGCTTGAGCCGCTCACGCCGTACATGGCCTTACCGGCGAAGGTGGACGACCCTCTGTTCCTGCAACATGACTTGCAACGACGGCTGGCGCAGGGGCCGTTGCGCTGGACCCTGCGCCTGGTACTGGCGGAACCGGACGACGCTATCGACGACCCTGCCAAACCCTGGCCAGCGAGCCGGCGCAGCGTCAACGCGGGCACCCTGGTGCTTGAGCAGGTCGACGCACCAGAACAGGGTGCCTGCCGCGACCTCAACTTCGACCCCTTGATACTGCCCCACGGCATCGAACCCTCCGCCGACCCTATACTCGCGGCCCGGTCAGCGGCCTATTCGGAATCATTCAACCGTCGTAGCCGCGAGTCCTTGAGCACTGGAGCCCGACCATGAAACCCACCGCCTTTCATCCCGTCGCCCGCCTGCTGCACTGGTCGATGGCGATCCTGATCCTGGCCATGCTCTTGATCGGCGTGAGCATGGTCACGGACCTGTCGGTCCGTCACCCCGTACTGGTCAGCTTGCACAAGGCCACGGGGCTTGCGCTGCTGGTGCTGGTCGTAGCGCGCATCATCGTGCGCCTGAGCATTCCCCATCCACCTCTGCCCCAGGACCTGCCAGCCTTCCAGCGCCTGGCTGCCGGCGCTTCGCACCTGCTGCTGTACGGCCTCATGCTAGCCATGCCCTTGCTGGGGTGGGCCATGCTCTCGGCCGGCGGGTACCCTCGCCCGTTTGGCCTGCCGACGATCGCGCCCCATGACTTGCAGCTGTATGCCGTGCTGCGCCAGGCGCACGGCTGGGCAGGCTACCTGTTGTTCGCCACGATACTGGTACACGTGGGCGCTGCGCTGATGCACGCCTGGGTTCGCCGTGATGGGGTGCTGCGCAGCATGTGGCCAGGGCCAAGGGCGCAGTGAGGGCGCCGTATCTTGCCGAGCGATGGCCCATCCGGCATCGCTGGCAGCCGGCACCGGCAAACCGCAGCGCGCAAGCCTTGAGAGTATGTTTTAATGCGCCTCGCTCATTATTCTTGACACCTCTTATTACAAGGCGGCTATGGACACGGGGACGCGACTCAAACTAGTGCGTGAACGCAACAACCTCTCCCAGCGGGAGTTGGCGCGCCGCAGCGGGCTCACCAACTCGACCATTTCGCAGATCGAGCAGAACCGCGTCAGCCCTTCGGTCAGCTCCTTGAAGAAGCTGCTGGAGGGCATTCCGATGAGCCTGGCAGAGTTCTTCAGCTTTGATGAACCCGTGCGTGAGGAGCGTTTCGTGTTCCGGGCGGGCGAGCAGCCCGACTTGGGTCGCAACGGGTTGCGCATGCTGCTGGTAGGTGCCAGCGTCGAGGGCCGGCAAATGCGCATGCTGCGCGAGCTTTACGCCCCAGGTGCCGACTCGGGCGAGCCCATCGTGCACGCCGAGGGCGAAGAGTGCGGGCTCGTCACGCGAGGCACCGTCGAGCTGTGGGTCGATGGCCAGGTCAGCGTGCTCAATGCGGGAGATGGCTACTACATCCCTACCACCCTGCCCCACAGTTTCAAGAATATTGGCCAGGACGAAGCAGAGATCATCAGCGCCAATACCCCCGCGAACTTCTGACCCAGGCGACGTGATGGTTGCAGACCACGTGAGCTGCAACCATCACCGGGTCATCGCACCGTCGGCAGCTCGATATCATCCTGCTCGCGGCTCGCATAGTGTTGCGCCAGCACAGCGCAGACCATCAGCTGGATCTGGTGGAACAGCATCAATGGCAGGATCATTGCGCCGATGCCGCTACCGACGAACAGCACCTGCGCCATCGGCACACCGGTTGCCAGGCTCTTCTTCGAGCCTGCGAACAGGATGGTGATCCGGTCTTCGAGGTTGAAGCCAAGCACTTTGCCCAACAGGCTGGTCCCCACCAACACCACGGTCAGCAGGATGCCGCAAACGGCGAACAGGCCTGCCAGGTGCTGCGGCGAAACAGTGTGCCACAAGCCTGTGACCACCGCCTCGCTGAAGGCGGTGTAGACCACCAGCAGAATCGAGCCCTGGTCGACGATCTTCAGCCAGCGCGCATTGCGTTTAACCCAGGCACCAATCCAGCGGCGGGCCAGTTGCCCGGCCACGAACGGCACCAGCAACTGCAGAGTAATCTTGAGCACTGCGTCCAGACCCGAGCCGGTGTCGCCGCTGGCGCCCAGCAACAGCATCACCAGAACCGGAGTCAGGAATATGCCCAGCAGGCTGGATGCGGCTGCGCTGCAGATGGCCGCTGGCACGTTACCCCGCGCCAGCGAGGTGAACGCGATGGCCGACTGGACGGTGGCAGGCAGGGCGCAAAGGTACAGCACCCCCAAGTAGAGCTCGTCTCCTACCAGTGGCAGGAACAGCGGCTTGAACGCCATGCCCAGCAGCGGAAACAGCACGAACGTGCAGGAAAACACCAGCAGGTGCAGGCGCCAATGCCCCGCTCCAGCGATGATTGCCTCCCGCGAGAGCTTGGCCCCGTGCAGGAAGAACAACAAACCGATCGCCAGGTTGGTGAGCCAGCCGAAATACACCGCCCCTTGTCCTGAGCAAGGCAACACGGTGGCGATCGCTACCACAGCCAGCAAGGCAAGGGTGAAGTTGTCGAACAGCATGCGCAGGTACTTCATCACAGTTCCGTCTTGTCTTTGGGCAAGCACGGAGGATAAGGTCTTGCGCCCCCAGGCGCTAACGCCGGAACCCCTCCTGGTATCGCGCAACGGACAGTCAGCCAAGGAATCTTCATGATCTGCTCCCGCTCCGTGGCCCTTGCGGTCGCCCTCACACTCGGCGCCCCCTGGTTACCCGCCTACGCCAATGACCCGCTGCGAATCAAAGTCGACACCGTCATTGGCCCCCTGATGCAGGCCCAGGGCATCAGCGGCATGGCGGTCGCGCTGTATGCGCATGGCCACGCTCATTACTTCAGCTACGGCGTCGCCAGCCGCGAAAGCGGCGTGCCCGTTAGCCGCGACACCCTCTTCGAAATTGGCTCGCTGAGCAAGACATTCACCGCCACGTTGGTGGCAGTGGCCAATGCCGAAGGCCAGCTTGCCCTGGACGCCCCTGCCAAACGCTATCACCCGGCCCTGGCTGGCACCGCCATGGGCGACGCCACCGTGCTGGATTTGGGCACCTACAGTGCCGATTGCCTGCCCCTGCAGTTTCCCGACACCGTGGACACACCCCAGCAAGTGGTGACGTTTTTGCGCCAATGGCAGCCCAAAGGCACGCCAGGTGCCCAACGGTGTTACTCCAACCTGAGCCTGGGCCTGTTCGGCGACCTGGCCGCCCGCGCCCAACATCAACCGTTTGCCACCTTGCTTGAGCACAACGTGCTGGAGCCCATGGGGCTGCACAGCACCTACCTGGAGGTGCCCAGTGATGCACGTAGCCTGTATGCCCAAGGCTACGATGCCAGCGACAAGCCAGTGCGCGTAAACCCTGGCCCTTATGCGCAGCAAGCCTACGGCATCAAGACCAGTGCCAGCGATCTGCTGCGTTATGTGCGCTTGAACATGCAGCCCGACGGTCTGCCTGCGCCCTTGGCCCGGGCCACCCTCATCACCCGTAGCGGCTACGCCCAGATCGGTGAAATGACACAAGGCCTGGGCTGGGAGCGTTATGCGTACCCCGTTGCACTGCGCACCCTCATCGCCGGCAATGGTCCGCAGATGATACAAGGCCCCCAGCCGGCACAACGGCTGCAGCCGCCTGCCGCCCCATTGGCGGGAGCCTGGTACAACAAGACAGGCTCCACCAATGGTTTCGGTGCCTACGCAGCGTTCGTCCCGTCTGAGGGGTTGGCCATCGTGCTTCTGGCCAACCGCAACTACCCCAACGAAGCCCGCGTGCGCGCGGCTTACGAGATTCTTTCAGGGCTTTGAAATCGAGGATTGTCGAACAACTCTACGAAAATGTAGTGAGAAAAAAATATCACTACAAAATGGTTGACGCCGTTCATCGCGCTTGTGCATGATGAGGCCGTCTCCCTGATCGGGAGCCGTGGCAAGGGTGTTCCAGGCCGCCTGCGCGGTAACGCAGGCGGTCCGTGGAGAGGGAACTGTCCAAAAGGCAGCGTGAGAAAGCCCCTGTTGCAAAGCTGCAGTAGCAGCCTTGGAAACGCGCTACATCGCGATAGCGCCAACTGTGAAAATCACCTGAAACTGGGTAATGGGGGCTTTATGATGAACTTGAACGACAATCCGACCATCGATCAATTGGCCAAGCTGTTCGCCACGCGCAAGGACAGCCTTGATGACCATCTGCTGTGGGTGAGCCAAAGCGGCGAAGTGCGCCTGGACCGCTTGCCACCCAACACGATCGAAGATGAATTCCAGGAGCACCTGCCAAGCATGCGTGCGCGATTCAAGGCCTACCGCCGAGGCCAGGGCTATGTGGGCAAGAAGGCGGCTGCCGATACCGAGTTCGTCGGCCGTGTCTTGCAAACCCTGCAACAGCAATGGCCAGAGGCACGTACGCAACGTGCCGTGAAAGTGATCGAAGCGCAGTATTGACCGTCACGCTGTATCAAGCCCGGCCACCGCGCCGGGCTTTTTCATGCGCGCCTTTTGGCGTTTTTAGGTAATGGCATGGCACCTGTGGCCAACGCCCGAGCGCGCTCCACACCCCAAACCAGCGCCCGGGTCATGGTTTCCCCGGAGCGCGCAGGATAATACTCCTCCACCAGAGCCTGCCCATTGCGTGCGTAAAGGCCGAGAAACAGTTGAGTTGCGCCTTGCCTGGACAGGCGCACCTGCACATCCAGGGTGGTGCCATCGCTCAGCACCTCGTCGTGGCAGCGGCTGTGCAGTTGTGCATCGGCCCACTGCCAATAGGTTTCGTCCCTGACTCGCATCGTTTGCGGTCCTCCTTACAAAAAACGTAACCAAGGAACCATATCCGTGCCTGATAGGCGACCGTAACTGACCGACATCATGAGCTTGGTCAATCAACGCTTAAAAAAAGACAGGTAGCACTCTTAATTACTCAGGCCCTCGCAGCCTTGAGCCGCTGTCCGAGTCGGGCGCCAAACACGTTCACCAACAAGCCACTCATGACCAGCAAGGCACCCCAACCCTGTGTTTCGGTCAGGCGCTCGCCCAGCAGCAGCGCTGATGAACTCAGGCCTATGACAGGTACCAGCAGCGAAAAAGGCGCGACCTTTCCGGCCGGATGGCGCGACAACAGCGTGCTCCAGAGGCTGTAGCCCAGAATGGTGGCCACGAATGCCAGGTATGCCAGCGCGGCAATCGAGTGCCAGCCGATGTGCGTGAGCGCCTGGCTGATGCGTTCAGGCCCCTCCAACCAGCCAGAGAGCAGCAGAAACGGCAGCGGAGGGATCAAGCCGCCCCAGATGACCAATGCCACCAGGTCTATCGACCCGAAGCGACGAGTGATGATGTTGCCCAAGCCCCACATCGCCCCGCCACACAAGGTCAGTACCAGCGCGAGCATGGGGACATGGCTACCGTCTTCGCTGCCGATCAGCGCCAGCCCACCGGCGGCCACCAGCAGCCCGAGCACGCTGGCCACGCGCAAGCGCTCGCCCAGAAACAGCGCAGCGAAGCCCAAGGTGAAGAAGGCCTGGGACTGCAGGACCAATGAAGCGAGCCCCGGTGGCATGCCGCTGGCCATGGCCTGGAACAGAAATGCAAACTGCCCCAGCGAGATGGTCGCACCGTAGGCGATCAGCCAACGCCACGGCAGGTTCGGCCGTTTGATGAAGAACACCGCGGGAAAAGCCACAAGCAGAAAACGCAGCGCCCCCAGCAACATGGGTGGCAACCCATCGAGCCCGACCTTGATCACGACGAAGTTGACGCCCCAGGCGATGATTACCACCAGAGCGATGAGCAGGTCCTTGAGCGGCATTGCGGCTTCCTTCTTCAGCACTTATACATATTTCGTTACAGCATAAGGCTATTCCTCAATGAACCACCATTACAGTTGCGCCCTAGCGTTGCGCAACAGTGGGCTGTGCGGCCATTAGCAGCACGCGGTTGGTACGCCCATGAAAAAGGGCCGCCTAGGCGACCCTCAATTTGCGGTGTTCCCCCCTGCCTTCATGCCACCGCGAACAGATCGTTTTCGATGTGCGCCTGTGCCGCAGCAATCGCTTGGGTGCGCTGCTCCGGGCCATAAGCCAGGCCATGAGCCCGAACCACGTGCAGGTCGGTAATGCCGATGAAGCCCAGGAACACCTTGAGGAAGTCTTCGTGGCCGACCCCTGTCGGTTGATCGGCGTGCAGACCCCCTGCCGTGGAAACCAGCACCACTTTCTTGTCACCGCACAGGCCTTCTGGACCAGCCTCGGTATAACGGAAGGTCTTGCCGGCGACGGCGATGCGGTCGATC
Source organism: Pseudomonas sp. SGAir0191 (assembly GCF_002812565.2). Lineage (NCBI taxonomy): Bacteria > Pseudomonadati > Pseudomonadota > Gammaproteobacteria > Pseudomonadales > Pseudomonadaceae > Pseudomonas > Pseudomonas sp. SGAir0191. The sequence continues at coordinate 2,124,370 of NZ_CP025035.2, read as the reverse complement.
CAAGCCTTGAGTTGGGTTGGCACGCTGAAGTTGTACATTGGCGCGCCGATGACCACTGCGTCGGCGGCCAGGAACTCTTCGAGGGTCTCGGCACTGAGCTTGGCCTCGAAGGCCTGGGCCGCATCGCGCAGCTCTTCACCGGTGCCGGCAGCCATCAGGGTAGCGGCCGAGAAGTGAGCGATGGCATCGGCTGCCAGGTCGCGATAAACCACTTCAACGTTCGGCTCAGCGGCCTGCCACGCGGCTACGACTTCACGGCTCAATTGGCGCGAGGCCGAGTTGTCACCCAGGATGCTCGAATCGATGTGCAGCAGTTTCATGGGGTACTCCTGTGAAGGGGGTGGATGCTGGATATATTCGATGAAAAGGATGTTACCTAAGTGCGTAATGGATGATAAGTGCGCCCAATCGCGCTAGTTTGTCCTACCCCTGGAACAATGAGCCATGCCATGCAGGATTTGAACGACCTGTTTTACTTTGCCCGTGTCGTCGAAGCAGGCGGGTTCGCCGCCGCTGGACGCCAGCTCGGCATTCCGAAATCAAGGCTATCCCGCCGTATCGCCGAACTGGAGGAGCGCTTGGGCATGCGCCTGCTACAGCGCACCACGCGGCAAGTGAAACTGACCGCCGTGGGCGAACGCTACCTGCATCACTGCCAAGCCATGCTCCTCGAAGCTGAAGCCGCTGAAGAAGCAGTAGCCAGCATGAGCAGTGAACCACGCGGCAGGCTACGCGTGTCCTGCCCGGTGGCCTTGGGTCATGCGTTCTTGCCGGACGTGGTAACCCGGTTTCTGCAACAGTATCCGCTCGTGCAGCTGGATCTGGTCTTGCTCAACCGTAGGGTGGACCTGATCTCTGAAGGAATAGATGTAGCGCTGCGAGTGCGCGACTTGGGCGATGAAGACCCTACGCTGGTGACCCGGCGACTGTGTCAGGCACAGATGCAACTGGTAGCCGCGCCCGGTTTCGCCCCGCAGGTGCGCACGCCTGAGCAGCTGGCCGACCTGCCGGTGCTGGGTGCACCCGAGGCCGACCGCCTGGTACACCTGAGGCTGCAGGGGCCAGGGGGCCAACAACGCGCCTTGGCGCTCGAACCCAGGCTGTCAGCGGACGATTTCGTGGTACGAAATGCAGCTGTACGCGCTGGCCTGGGCTTCACCGCCCTGCCCAGCCTGTTTTGTGAAGAGCAGCTCCAACGCGGTGAACTCGTCAGATTACTTCCGGACTGGTCCTTGCCAGGCGGCTACCTGCAGGCGGTTTACCCGCACCGACGCGGTGTCACGCCTGCGGTGCGGGTATGGATCGACCATTTGGCCGCCTCATTCGAAACGTGCGGGGAACGTTACGTCTGACACATCACTGAGCCCAACCCGAGTGGCCGGGACTTCAATAGGGGCGCTCGCCCCCGTTCGTGATACAGCGGCTTCACCCCAGCGCTGCAGCTCGCCCTTGAAAGAACAGCCAGTACGCCCAGGCGGCCTGGTGCACGACCACGATGGCCCAGAACTTGACCTGGTAAGGCACCTTGCGTGTCTTGTGCCGGAACACCTGCTGCGCCAGCAGGGCCCCAGGCCAGCCACCGAACAGTTCTACACCATGCAGCAGCTTCTCCGGGGTGCGTCGCGCTTGGCTGCGGGCCTGGGACTTGTCGCGCCAGTAGAGCAACACACTGAGCAGGCTCATCACCGGGTACACCACCAGCGGCCACCACGCCTGCGCGTCGTAGGCCAGGCACGCGACGCCTAACACCGGCAGCACACACAGCAGCCCCAGCAGCACTCCCTTTAACTTGGCATTGCGTATCCGTGTCGGGCGCTGGCGGTCTGACTGCTCATCCATGAGCGACGGTCCAGTCGACCCAGCCAAACAGCCAGCTCGCCAGGATCAGCATGCCGAAGACGATCCGATACCAGGCAAAGGCTGCATAACTGTGGTTGGCGATGAATTTCAGCAGGCCGCGTACGGCGATCATCGCGAAGATGAACGAGGTGACGAAGCCCAGCGCAAAGACCGGCAGATCATCGGGCTGGAACAGATGACGGTACTTGTAACCCGAATACACGGCAGCCCCCACCATCGTCGGCATCGCCAGAAAGAAAGAAAACTCCGTCGCGGCAGTACGCGACAGGCCAAACAGTAGGCCGCCGATGATGGTCGAGCCGGAACGCGAGGTACCCGGGATCATGGCCAGACACTGCACGAAACCGATTTTGAGCGCGTGGCTCCAGTGCATCTCGTCGACATGAGTCACCTGAACCCTGTGTTGGCGTCGCTCGGCCCAGAGCATGATCACCCCACCCAGTACCAGCGCAGCTGCCACGGTGACAGCATTGAACAAGTACTCATGAATCAGGTCGGCGAACAATACACCCAATACCAACGCAGGCAGGAAGGCCAACAGCAAGTTGCCGGTGAAGCGCTGCGCCCTGGGCTGATTCGGCAACCCACGGACCACATCGAATATTTTGCCGCGAAACTCCCACATCACCGCCAGGATGGCGGCCAGCTGAATGATGATGTTGAAGGCCATCGCCCGCTCACCTGTAAACCCGATGAGGTCGGCAACGATGATCTGGTGGCCAGTACTGGAAATCGGCAGGAACTCCGTCAGCCCTTCCACCACGCCCAGTATGATTGCCTGAAAGGCCGTCCAAAAATCCATCATCCCCCCGATGGAGCCTGCTCGTGGCAAGCTCCTTGTTCTTGATTTGCCTGAATATTGCCGCACGCGGCCCGGCTGTTTTACAGCGTCTGTTGGTCGCAACGCCAGTGGAAAAGTTCACGGTTACTAAAGGTTTCATGTTGCGCCGCCGAAATGCTGGCAGAGCCCCTTTGCACTGTCATGACGTGGCAGGCAACAGACTCCACGGGATATGGCACTTAGCCATTGGTCGAGTGGGTCCATGGCCACAGGCGTGCTTGGATGCAGGTGAAAACAAGAACAAATGGAGCATGCGCAATGAAGACGCTTAGATCGATGTCGATCAGCAGCCGTTTATGGCTGATCCTGATAGTGGCCATAGCCATGCTGGTGGTGCTTGGTCTGCTGATGCTGCGCCAGATCCACGGCGACTTGTACCAAGCCAAGGCAGAGAAAACCCGGCATGTGGTGGAAACGGCCACAGGTGTACTGGCGCATTTCCAGCAGCTGGAGGCCGCCGGTACCTTGAGCCGTGACGCGGCCCAGCAACAAGCCCTGCAAGTGGTAAGGGCGTTGCGCTATGACCATGACGACTACTTCTGGATCAACGACCTCACCCCGCGCATGATCATGCATCCGGCTAATCCCAAGCTCGACGGCCAGGACCTTTCGGGCATTCGCGACCCGGATGGCTTTGCCGTATTCAACGAAATGGTCGCGCTGGCGCGCCAGCAGGAGGCTGGGCCTGTGAATTACCGCTGGCCCAAGCCAGGAGCTAGCGAAGCTGTTGCCAAGACATCCTACATCCAGCTGTTCAAGCCCTGGGGCTGGATCATCGGCTCTGGCGTCTACGTTGACGACGTACAGACCGAGTTCGCTCGCCAGCTGCGTGACGCTTCGCTGCTGGGCATGGCGATCGCGCTGCTGATGGGCCTGATGGTCTGGGTGATCGCACGCAGCATTGCCCGTCCGCTGCAGGAAGCCGTGCAGGCCATGGGCAATATCGCCAGCGGCGAAAGCGACCTGACCCGGCGGCTGGACACCCATGGGCGTGATGAACTCAGCCAGCTGGGCGAGCACTTCAACCGCTTCAACGGCAAGCTGCAAGGGGTGATCGGGCAACTGCAAGGGGCGGCGCATGCGTTGGCCAGATCAGCCGACCATGTAGGCGACAACGCCGGCGTGGCGCAACAGCAAAGCGCGCAACAGTCCCTGCAGATGGACCAGGTGGCAACGGCCGTGAACCAGGTGACCTACGCCGTGCAGGATGTGGCCAAGACCGCCGAGCAGGCCGCCGGGGAAATGCACTGCGCTCAGCAACAGGTCGCCCATGGGCAGCAGGCGATCCATGGCAGCCTGGCCCAGATTGACCGATTGTCCATGACCATCGAACAGGCGGTGCAAGTAATCCGTGACCTGGCCGGGCACAGTACCCGTATTGGCGGCGTGCTGGACGTGATCCGCTCGATCGCAGAACAAACCAACCTGCTGGCGCTTAACGCGGCGATCGAAGCGGCTCGCGCGGGCGAACAAGGCAGGGGTTTTGCCGTGGTAGCCGATGAGGTGCGCCTGCTGGCGCAGCGCACGGCCCAGTCCACGGCCGAGATCCACACCATGATCGAACACTTGCAGAGCCAGTCCGATGCCGCCGTCAAGGCGATCGACACCAGCAGCGAGGCCTCACGGCAAACCATCACGCAAGCCCGCGAAGCAGGCGCCAGCCTGGATGCGATCAACCAGGCCCTGCACACCCTGACAGCGTTGAATGCCTCTATTGCCAGCGCCACACTGCAGCAGTCCCACGTGGTCGAGGACATCAACCGCAACGTGCTGGACACGGCAGGCCTCTCGCAGCAGGCGGCCGAGGCGGCACGCCAGTCCAGTGAGGCCGGCGTGGCGCTGGGCCGCCTCAGCCAGGACCTGGAGCAACTGCTGCGCCAGTTCAGGGTCTGAAGCCGACACCGGCTCAGGGCTGCTAGACGGCCCTGATCCCGGCAACGCTCTACACCTTCCTTGAGCTAACCGCTACAATCGCGCCCCTCCCTGAAATCTCCAAGGATCGCCGATGTCCGGCCTTGAACTCATCGCCGCCGTCCTCGGCGTCATCGCTGTGTGGCTCACGGTCAAGCAGAACGCCTGGTGCTGGCCCCTCGGCCTGATCATGGTGCTGATCTATGCCTGGCTATTTTATGAGGTCAAGCTCTATTCGGGGATGCTGCTCCAAGTTGCCTATGCGCTGTTGCAACTGTATGGCTGGTGGCAGTGGAAGCGCCCTGAACGGCAAGACGCGGCACGCCAGGTATCGAGCTTACGGCCCGGCGCGCTGGTCATCCACCTGGGCCTGGGCGTACTGCTTAGCGCAGCATTGGGTACTGCCATGGCCACCTGGACCGATGCCGCCCTGCCTTGGCTGGATGCCAGCCTGACCGGCTTTAGCCTGGTGGCCCAGCTGTGGATGGCGCAAAAGCGCTTGCAATGCTGGCCCCTGTGGGTCGTTGTGGACATCATCTATGTCGGGCAGTACCTGCACCAGCACTTGTATTTCACCGCGGCGCTGTTTGCGGTGCTCACCCTCATTGCCCTGCGCGGATGGCTGGAGTGGCACCGGGACCCGGCGTTGGTGAAGGCATGAGCGCTGTCACGAGCACACAGGTTGTGGTGCTGTGCGGCCCCGAATCCAGTGGCAAGAGCTGGCTCAGCGGCCAGATCCAGGCGCGTTTCGGAGGGCTGGTGGTGGGTGAGTACGTGCGTCATTTCATCGACCAGCACTGCCGCGACACGTGCTACGCCGACATCCCCAGCATCGCCCGTGGGCAGTTGGCCTGGGAAGACGCTGCACGCGCAGCCTCGCCGTCGCTGTTGATTCTGGACACCCACCTGCTCAGCAACATGCTCTGGAGCCAGACCTTGTTCGGTGACTGCCCACCTTGGCTGGAGCAGGCTCTGCTCGATCGTCACTACGACCTGCACCTGCTTCTCAGCCCAGAGGGCGTGCCCTGGGTTGCCGATGGCCAGCGCACCCAACCGGATGTGCGAGAGCGCCAGCAGTTTTTCGAGGCAAGCCTGCACTGGCTGCAAGACCACGATCAGCCTTATCGCATCATCGAAGGTGACTGGGCGACACGTCAGGACCTGGCGCTGGAACTGGTCGCCTCGACGCTGCGGGGCTCTGACCCGGTGTAAAGCCTCTGACACACCCCGGCTGTTGCCAACCCCGCAAGCATGCGGCTTACGCGGTGAGCTCCGATAAGTGTCACGCCACCGATACACTGCCTGTCATTCCAATCAAACCAAGCCCTAGAGGTGACCGCTTGGTCATCAGTCCATGGTCGTTGTATCAGCACTGACACAACGCAGCCCTACACGACAGCTTTCATCGCGCTAACCCCCTGAAATACAGCGACTTCTCAAAAGCGGCACGGCTTCTGCTCTTGCTAGCGCAACGCTGAACAAGGCCAGCGGCTGAAGAAGGAATTGCCGTCGTGAGGAACATCGACAAACGCCTGGGTTACCTGTTGCTGCTGGGGTGCGCGATCAGCTCGCTCAGCGCGACCGCCCAAGCCGACAATGGCACCATCGTCATTACCCGCGACGTGCAGACACGCAATGCCGTGATTCCCCCACTGCGTCCGGACCCCACACCCACCACCGTCAATGCCAACCCGGTCAATCATGTGCTGCGCCAGACCAACGAGTTGAGCGATGGCGACTTCGCCAGCATCAGCAGCGGCTCAGGCATCAACGCCCTGATCACCCAACACACCGATCACCTGGGCAGCAACCTTGGCCACCAGAGCCAGTTGCCCAACCTCTCTGGCGGGCGTGGATCAGGGTCGGGCAACGGGATTTCCAACATGGTCAATTCAAGCGTGCAGAAAGGCCTCGCGCCCCTGCAGATCTTGACGGGGGGCAAATGACATGAAGCCTGCCCTGCTCGTCATCACCCTGCTGTGCAGCGCCTCCGCCATGGCCCAGCCACCGACTGCCATCAGCAACAGCGCCACCATCGACGACGCCGGCCGTGCCTATCAGGGCAACATGACGGTCAACCAGGCCGCCGGGGACATGCAGCAGCAGGCCAATGCCCGGGCCTTCGCCCTTGGCCACGGCGCCAGTGCCACGACCCAGATCCGGCAACGGCTCAATACGCCTGCGCACGCTCCCATGGATGCCCAAGCCCGCATTGGCGGCGCCTCGTTCAGCCACGGCAATGGCGCGCTTGGCGTCAACCAGAGCGCCGGTGCCGGCACCCAGCAGGCCAACGCCCTGCGCATCAGCGTCGGAACACAACCGCAAAGCATCGACGACAGCGTCCTCCTGCAACAGAACGTGACGCTGCTCAACACCTTTGACTCAGCTGCTACCCCGACAGGTCATCGCCAGGTCACCACCAGTGACCAGGCGTTCACCGGTGGCCGTGGCGTGGTTCAGCTGAATCAGAGTGCCGGGGTGGGAAACCGCATGGCCAACACCTTGAGCATACGAGTCGCCGACTGACCGTTTGAGTCATGAACGACACTTAACCTTTAGAGTACGGAGAATCACCATGAAACCTTCGATGGCACTCAAGCCTCTGGTTTTCGCAATTGCTGCGGTCATGGCCGTTGCTGTACAAGCCGATCAGAACCGTCGCAGCTACAACGGCAACAGCACCACCTGGCTGCCTATCTCGGCCAAGGCCGATGCGCTGGACACCCAGCGTAGCACCGGCAACACCATCACCAACCAGGGCACCGTGAACGAAGCTGAAATGAGCAGCTCGGCAACTGGCGCCAGTGGCAACGTGGGTGTCAACGTGGCGTCTGGTAACGGTAACCAGCAGGGCAACGCGTCGGCCATCGCCAACGCCGCTGCCGACTCTACCCTGGACAACAGTTTCGTCTTCGGCACCGCGCAAGCCAATGCTGACGTCAGCCAGTACAGCAACAACAACCGTGTCGACAACTGGTCGACCCAGTCTTCGGCGGTAATGAGCGGCTCTGGCGAAGGCAGCTCGGGCAACGTAGGCATCAACATTGCCGGCGGCGACCTGAACCAGCAGAAAAACAGCATGGCCATCGCCAATACCAATGCCGGTATCGGCAACGCCACGGCTACGGCCAAGGCCGACCAGAACGGTCCTGGGCTTGTGGTCAACAATGGGGCCGACCGCACTTACCGTGTCGATACCCTGACCTTCACCACCTCGGCCACCGGTTCCAGCTCGCGTGAAGGTACGCTGAACTCGACCGATGACCGCAGTGCCTCCTCCAGCTTCAACCTGGCGGGCTCGCAAAGTGCCAGCTCCAGCGGCTCCAGCGGTTGGAATTCGAGTGGTTCGAGTGCCAACAACGCCAGCGGCTCCAACAGTGCCAGTGCCAGTGGCTCCAACAGCTGGGGCATGAACGGTTCGGCCAGCGGCAGCGCCAGCGCCTCGAACAGCGCCAGCCTCAGTGCCAGCCTGGCAGCGGCTGCCGATGCCACGCGTACCCTGACCCTGACCAACGGTGATCGCGAGCGCACCCGCACCAGCAGCGTCGACGGTTCGCTCAATGCATCCCTGGACGCCTCGGTGAACACCTCGCAGCAAAGTGCCTACGACTCTTCGTTCGAGAAAGCCTTCGACTCCAACTACGACAAGTCGAGCGAGTCGGCCTATAACCATTCGCGGGACTCGTCGTACACCAAGTCCCATGACTCGTCCTACGAGAACGCTTCGGCTTCGGCGTTTGAAAAGTCTGGCGAAACCTCCAGTCAGTCCTCCAACGACGTTGCCAAGAGCTACAGCGAAAGCAGCGCTTACGACTTGAGCAATACCGTGTCCTTCCAAGTGCTGACCCCGACCGGCTGGGCCAACCCTGTGACCAACACTGCAACCCTTAGCGGTTCGGTCAATGGCGGCAGCGGCAACCTGGGCGTGAACGTGGCGGCCGGTGTCGGCAACCAGCAGAGCAACTCGCTGGCCATCTCCAATACCTCGTTCTGATGCCAGACCCCAAGGCCCCCTGTCAGGGGGCCTATCTTCAACGCATCCAAAGGCGTCGATCATGCGCGTATTCGCCCTGGCGTTCCTGCTGTGCCTGGCCAGCATGGGTCAAGCAGCCCAGATGCCCCTGTCCGTCCTGCCCGGCGGTGCGGTGGTGTTCAAGCCCATCCAGAGCATGCGCGAACGCAAGTTCGCCGACTTGGTGCAACAGAAGACCGACTTCAGCTGCGGCGCCGCGGCGCTGGCAACCATCCTGCGTCAGGCCTACTGGCTGGACGTGGACGAACACCAGATCATCGAAGGCATGCTGACCCATGCCGACCAGGACCTGGTCCGCACCCAGGGGTTTTCAATGCTCGACATGAAGCGCTACGTGGAAAGCCTGGGCATGCGCGCCCGGGGATACCGGGTGGCACCCGAGACCCTTAACAGCGTAAGAATCCCGGTGGTGGTGCTGATGGACATCCGCGGCTACAAGCATTTTGTGGTCATGCAGAAGGTCGACCGCGGCTGGGTCTACATCGGCGATCCGGTGTTGGGGCACAAGCGCTACAGAACCGAGGACTTCCTCAAGGGCTGGAACGGCATCATCTTCGCGGTGATCGGCCAGGGCTACGACAAGCACAACGCTCTGCTCGACCCTCCGTTGCCGCTGACGGCCAAAGGCCGCCTGGACGGCTTCACGCCGGTCAAGGATGCCGATCTGCTGGACTACGGCTTCATTCGAAGCGATTTCTTCTAACGCCTCTTCCAAGAACAAGGTGCATGATGCGCCGGGGAGCATTGCATGAAGACCCCTACCTGGTTGGTGCTGGCCTGCATGACGGCCAGCCTGCCTGTCCACGCCGAAGTGCTGCACCCCATCGAGCTCAAGGACCAGGAGCTGGCGAGCTTGCGTGGGCGCTACGTGATGCCGGGCCGAATCGTGAGTTTTGGCATCGTCATGAGCAGCACCTGGCAGAACGCGCGCGGTGAAGTGATAGGCGCCAGCAGCACCTTGCAGGTGCAAGAGGCCACGATCAAGCCGCAGTTCTATGTCTCGCTGATCGATGAGCACGGCGCGCCGACGGCCCAGGGAGGTGCCCAGCCGGTCGCCCAAGGCAGCGGCACGGTGAGCGGCGGTGCCGGGCTCGGCACCACCCAGGGAGTGACCCAAGTGGTCCGCGCGGCCGGCGACGACAACAGTGCGTACAACACTGTAAACGTCAACGTGACCAAGGCCGATCAGGCCCCCGCCGTGCAGCCCCATGGCCAGGTCTTGGCCGCTGGGCAGACGCTGATGGCCGAGAACGGTGCCGGCGCGCTGAGCGTATCGTCCACAGGCGTGGGCGTACAAATGAACATAGACGCCAACGCCAACCAGGGCAGCAGCGTGCAGCGCCTGGCCCAGGGCGGATTGATGCAGAACACCACCGTGCTCGGCAATGGCAACCTAGTGAACAACGTCACCTCCCTGAACGTGGTCATGCGTCAGAACCTGCCGACTGCCGCTTCGCTAAATGGCAGCCTGGACCAGCTCAAAGGGCTTCGCTCTGTCGGATACTGATCTACGCTCAGTCTCATCACAGCAGTCGGAAGGGACGGCATCTTCATGCAACGATCGTTAGCACTCAAAGCGGTTGTGTGTTTGACAACCTTGGCACCCGCCACATCGCTGTACGCCGCTGTAGATCCGCAAGTAGAAGCACTCAAACAGGAACTGACCGAACTCAAGCGCCGCTATGAAGCCCAGCAGCAGGCGCTGATGGTGCTGGAGCAGCGGGTTCGCCAGGTCGAAGAAACCCCGGCCGCGCCCCCGCCAAAACGCCTGGTGCGATCGCCCAGCGAACGGGTCAAAGGGGCCCAGACCGTCGCTGCCGGGGCGCCTGGGACCACCGGCAGTTCGTATGGACAGGCGCTGGCCGCAGACTCCGAGCCTGCGCAAAGCGTCTCCAACCTGTACGACGAGGCCAGCGGGTTCTTCGGGGGTGGCAAGTTCAGCCTCGAAACCGGCTTGACCTACACTCACTACGACACCCGCGCCCTGACCCTCAACGGCTTCCTGGCGCTGGATTCGATCTTCCTGGGCAATATCAACCTGGACCGGATCAAGGCCGACAACTGGACCTTGGACCTGACGGCACGCTACAACCTGGACCAGCGCTGGCAGTTCGACATCAACGTCCCGGTCATCTACCGCGAGTCCACCTATTCGTCTGGCGGCGCCGGCGGTGCCGGGCCGAGCACCTCGGACGCCACGGTCACGCGGGACCCGGAAATCGGCGATATCAACGTAGGTGTCGCCTACAAGTTCCTGGACGAATCCGAGACCTGGCCGGACGCCGTGGCCACCCTGCGGGTCAAGGCGCCGACCGGCAAGGACCCCTATGGGATCAAGCTGCGCGAAGTGGCGGGCAACGACAACCTTTCCGTGCCCGAGAGCCTGCCGACCGGCAATGGGGTCTGGTCCATCACGCCGGGTATCTCGCTGGTCAAGACGTTCGATCCGGCCGTGCTGTTCGGCAGCTTGTCCTACACCTACAACCTGCAAGACTCCTTCAGCGACATCAGCCCGCAGGTCAACAGCAAGGTCCCAGGTGACGTGAAGCTGGGCGACTCGTGGCAGATCGGTGCGGGTATTGCCTTCGCGCTGAACGAGAAGATGAGCATGTCGTTCTCGGTCTCCGACCAGTTCGGACGCAAGAGCAAGATCAAGCCCGACGGTGGTGACTGGCAATCGGTCTCCAACAGTGACTACAACGCGGCCAACTTCAACGTCGGCATGACGTTTGCGGCGACCAACAACCTCACGATCGTGCCCAACCTGTCCATTGGGCTGACCAATGATGCGCCCGATTTCTCGTTCAGCCTCAAATTCCCTTACTACTTCTGATGAACGACGCACCGGGCCCGCTTACGCGGGCCCTCCTTTTGTGTGCCCGCGCTTTGCACGCCCGCCTTGCCCGGCCTCGGCCTGTTATCATCAGCCACAGTTTGATGACGATTTAATGGCAAAGGAAAGTTTTTTGTGAAGAGCCTTTCAGACCCCTCACACCAGCGGCTCGCCGCCTTGGCCGTGTTGGTGCTGGTGCTACCTCTGGGCGCACGTGCCGTGTTGGGCTGGTCCAACCCGCTTGGCTATCTCTCCGACCTGGCCTTGGGCGGCGCACTGGTGCTGCTTTTGCACCGCCGGCCTTGGTGGCTGGCGCTGCCGGTGCTGTTGGCGTGGGCCCTCCTCTGGGTCGCCTCGGCCGAACTGGTCAGCGCGGTGGGACGGTTGCCCACCAGCGCAGACCTCGCCTATCTGGTCGACCCGCAGTTCATGGAGAACTCCACCGGGGGCGGTCTGGCCCACGCCTGGCTGCCTTGGTCCTTGGGTGCCGGGCTGCTGGCCTGGCTGGCCTGGGCGTGGAAGACGCGTACACAGCCTGGCCGATCGCTGCCACGCAAGGCATGGATGGCGGTCCTGGCGTTGTTCGGCGTGCATTGGGCCAGCCAACACCTGGCACCCTCCGATGCCGAGCAGTGGCGCCAATACAACCTGGGCCATCAGCTCGTCTCTGCGGCGGTGGGCGATGTACAGCGCCAGGTGCAACGCTGGAGCGGCCAGGCGACGCCGTTCACCCCCCTGCCGAGCGCCGGCCTCACCCAGTCGGACCTCAACGGCCAACGCCTGCTCAATGGCCCGGGCAGCGCGCGCAACCTGCTGGTCATCACGCTCGAGGGCATACCGGGTGCCTACCTGCGCCCCAATCGCGAGGCGCTGCACAGCCGCTTCGACGAAGACCTGATGCCGCGCCTGAGCCAATGGGCAGCGCGGGGCATGAACACCCCGGACTATGTCCTGCACAGCCATCAGACCATACGCGGCTTGTATGCAATGCTCTGTGGCGACTACGACAAGCTGGCCAACGGTACGCCCAAGGGCGTGGAGTTGCTGACCCAGGCCGAGCGCAACCAGGCCTGCCTGCCGGCGCAGTTGCGCCAGGCTGGTTTTACCACCCATTACCTGCAGGGCGCTGGGCTGCGTTTCATGGCCAAGGACCGCATCATGCCCCACATAGGTTTTGATTCGGTACATGGCGTGGAGTGGTTCGCCAACCGCAATTACCTGGACTTCCCGTGGGGCAAGGATGACCGAGCCTTTTTCGAGGGCGCACTGAATTACGTCGGGCAACTGCGCAAGCAAGACAAACCGTGGATGCTCACCCTGCTCACCGTCGGCACCCACCAGCCCTACTCCGCCCCTGCCGATTACCTGGCGCGCTTCGACACGCCCAAGCAGGCCGCCGTGGCCTATCTGGACGATGCCCTGGGGGCCTTCCTGGATAACCTGGAGCGCCGGGGCGTGCTCAAGGACACCTTGGTGGTTATCACCTCGGATGAATCCCACGGCATTGATGGGGTGCGTCTGGCCTCTTCCTGGGGCTTCAACCTGACCCTCGCACCCGATCAGGCCCAGTTACCTCACCTCAAGGGCGGCACCTACGGGCATGTCGACCTGGCCACTTCGCTGCTGGACTATTTCGCGCTGCCCATCCCGCTGGCCCTTGGCGGGCGGTCGATGTACCGAGACTACGACACCGGTCGTGAAATGATCTCGTTCACCAATGGCATGCTCCGCTACCACAACGGCAAGGGCGTGTTTACCGAGTGCGATTTCCAGCAGCGCTGTCGCCGTTACGCCAGCGAAGGTTTCATTGCCGATCAGGCCCGCTACCTGGACCAGGGCGACAGCGCACTGGGCCAGCAGATGGGTGCATTGGCCGGCGTACTGGACCAGTCGCTGATGCAAAGCCCCCTCAACCTGCGCTATCAATTTGGCGGGCCTTCACCCATCCAGTTGCGCAAGCGCATCCATGACGATTGGGCCGATAACCTGATCGGTGCGCAGTACCTGGAAATGCCCGAGGGCTCGCGCACGCGGGTAAGGGTCAAGGTGCGTGCGCTGGACGCCAGGCACGCCGCCTATATCCAGCTCAAGGCCAAGCAACTGGAGCAGGATGTGCCGCTAGGCTTGCCCAAGGAAGTCAGGGTCACCGCTGACGAGCCGCTGGAGATGGAGTTCGGTTTCGACAACCCGGTGGAGCGCAAGGCCTTCTCCTTCCACCTGCTGGGCTATGGCGGTGGGCAGGTCGAGGTGAGTGACTTCAGCGTGATCACCGCATTGCCTGGCGAGGAGGATTTCCAGGATGAACTGACGCCGGAGCACGTCGCGCACTCAGGCTGATGCGCTGCCGGGTCGCGTCTACCCAGCCTGGCATGCCCGCCTGGCTGGGTATTGCCCATCAAGCGGGTGTCAGGTTCGCACGCCCAGCATGCCCCGCTCGATGATGAAGTCGATCACCGCCTGCAACCCCTCCCCCTTTTTCAGATTGCTGAACGTCCAGGGCCGCTCGGGCCGCATCCGTTGGGTGTCACGCTCCATTACTTGGAGTGAAGCCCCAACGTACGGTGCCAGGTCGGTCTTGTTGATGACCAGGAAATCGGACTTGGTGATGCCGGGTCCACCCTTGCGCGGAATCTTCTCGCCTTCGGCTACGTCGATCACGTAGATAGTGAGGTCGGCCAGCTCGGGGCTGAACGTCGCACTCAGGTTATCGCCGCCACTTTCGACAAAGATGACTTCAAGGTTGCCAAACTTGCGTGCCAGCTCCTCGACGGCTGCGAGGTTCATCGACGCATCTTCACGGATGGCCGTGTGCGGGCAGCCGCCGGTTTCGACGCCTACGATGCGCTCAGGCTCAAGTGCACCGGCTTCGGTCAGGATGCGCTGGTCTTCCTTGGTATAGATGTCATTGGTCACCACCGCGATCTGGTAATGGTCGCGCATGGCCTTGCACAGCGCTTCGAGCAATGCGGTCTTGCCGGAGCCCACGGGGCCACCCACACCGACACGCAGGGGTTGTTGATAGCTTTGCATTCAGGCAGTCCTCAAGAACGGAACAAACGGGTGTATTGGGTTTCATGACGCGATGAAGCGATGGCCAGCAGTGGCAAGCCGCCGCCAAGCTGGTCGTCGCCAAGGGTCAGGGCGTGGTCGAATGCCTCGGGCAAGTCATTGCTCAGCGCATGCAGCAGGGTCTGGGCAGCCTGTTGGCCGAACGGCACCAGCTTGACACCGGCCATCACCGCCCCTTCAAGCCAGGCGAAACCGTAGCCCATGGCCAGTTGCCGCAAGGGGATCGCCCAATGCACGGCCAGCCAGGCCATGCCACCCAGCTGGGTGAGCCCCAGGCTGTCACGCCAAGCCGGGACCTGTGCCAGCTGCCAACCGTCGAGCAGTCGCGCCAGGGCGGCCCCACGCTGTTGCTCTTCCAGGCGCAGCTCTGCCGTTTCGCGATTGGCCAGCAAGAACTGGCACCAATGGGCGTAGGCCTGGGCATTGCTGGCCAGGCAGGCGTTGTACAGGCGGACAAGCACGGGCCAGTCCAGGTACGCCAAGGTGTCCTGGATCTGTTCGCGCTGCCAGGCGGCAAAACCATCTGTGTCCTTGACCCACCCTGCCTCGACTGCCCATTCCAGGCCTTGCGAATAGGTGAAGCCCCCGACTGGCAAGCCGGGGCTTGCCAGCTGCAGCAACCGCAGCAACGCCAGATCGGTGCTCATCAACCGGCCAGCACCAGTGCTGCGCCGGCCAGCAGCCCACCGCCGAACGCTTTCTGCAGCCGTGCATGGCGGCGCAGCAGCAAGCCTGCTGCGTAGCCACAGGCCAGTAACAGGCCGCTCACTGCAACGAAGCCTGCGCTGAATTGCCAGAACGCGCTGGGCGTCGCCTCTACTCCATGCGCCCAGCCATGGAACAGCGCAAACACCGGCATGGCCAGCGCCAGCAGCAGTTGCCGTGCTGGCAGCAGCATGGCCGCACCGGCCACCACCAGCGAGCCTGCAATCAGGGTTTCCATGCCCAGCACATTGCCGAACAAGTGCCCCCCTACAGCACCGGCGAACATCGTCGCCAATGTCGCCAAAGGCAGCAGCAACGTGCGGCCAGTGAGCGCCGCCAACACGCCAGTGCCCAGCAGCATCAACAAGTGATCCAGCCCGGTCAACGGGTGCAACAGCCCGTCCTGTAGCGGGTGGGTATCGTGACCAGGGTGAGCGAAAGCGGGCAACGCCAGCATCAGCAACAACAACGCGAACGTCTTTTTCATAGGTAGCTCCAGTAGGGTCAGGAATGAGCAGGCAGGCGCACGAAGGGGTGACCGTGGCCATGGGTATGGGGTGTGCTCTGGTAGGCACCGGCCTCCGGCTCGAAAGGCGCTTGTTCGGCCTCCACGGTCAGGCCCAGGCCACGCAGCATGTCATCGAGCACATGGTCATGCTGAAAGCGCAGCAGGCCAGGCTCGATCTGCAGAGGTACGTGTCGATTCCCCAGGTGGTAGGCGGCGCGTGCCAGCAGGTGCGGGTCTGCACACCGCACGGTCGAGACTGCTTCGGGCGCGGCCTGCACCCGGATCAACTGGCTGCCGGTGGCATCCGTCAGCAGTTCTCCGCCGCGCAGCAAGTGCCCCCGTTCGAGCATCAGGCCCGCTTCGCGGCCATCGTCAAGGGTTACCCGCAAACGGCTCTTGATGCGGCTGTCCACATCCAGGGTGACAGTGCCGGTTACGGCATGGGTGCCGGGGTCGGTGATACGACGGGTCAGAACTAACATCAGGGCTCCTTCAGAACAGGAAATAGCGCTGCGCCAGCGGCAGCTCGGTGGCCGGTTCGCACACCAGCAGTTCACCGTCGGCCCTGACCTGATAGGTCTGGGCATCGACTTCGATCACCGGTTGCAGGGTGTTGTGGATCATGTCGGCCTTGCGCACCCGTCGGCAGCCGTGGGCCACCCCGATCAGGCTGCGCAGGTTCAACGCCTGGTGCAGGCCATCGTCGATTGCGGCTTGTGGCAGGAAGGTCATGCGGGTGGCATGGCGGGCCGCGCCCAGGGCGCCGAACATCGGTCGGTAGTGCACCGGTTGCGGCGTTGGAATCGAGCCGTTGACGTCGCCCATCGGCGCAGTGACGATCATTCCGCCCTTGATCACCAACGCCGGCTTGACCGCGAAGAACGCCGGAGACCACAACACCAGGTCCGCCAGTTTGCCCGGCTCGACCGAGCCGACCTCATGGGCGATGCCGTGGGTGACCGCAGGGTTGATGGTGTATTTGGCGATGTAGCGCTTGACCCGGAAGTTATCGCTATACGCCGTGTCGGGCGCCAGGGGCCCGCGCCGCTTTTTCATCTGGTGCGCCACCTGCCAGGTGCGCAGCACGACTTCTCCGACCCGGCCCATGGCCTGGGAATCGGAAGATGTCATGGCGAAGGCGCCCATGTCGTGCAGGATATCCTCGGCCGCGATGGTCTCGCGCCGGATGCGCGACTCGGCGAAGGCGACGTCTTCGGCAATGCTCGGGTCCAGGTGGTGGCAGACCATCAGCATGTCCAGATGCTCATCCACGGTATTGACCGTGTAAGGCAACGTGGGGTTGGTCGAGGACGGCAGTACATTGGCCTGCCCCGCTGCCCGAATGATGTCCGGCGCATGGCCCCCGCCAGCCCCTTCGGTGTGGAAGGTATGGATGGTGCGCTCGCCAATGGCGGCCAGGGTGTCTTCGATGCAGCCGGACTCATTGAGCGTGTCGGTATGGATGGCCACCTGGATGTCCATCTCCTCGGCCACCCCCAGGCAACAGTCGATGGCCGCTGGGGTCGAGCCCCAATCCTCGTGCAGCTTCAGCCCCACGGCGCCGGCGGCGATCTGCTCGTGCAGTGCCTCGGGTCGCGATGCATTGCCTTTGCCCAGCAGCCCTATGTTGATGGGCAAGCTGTCGGCTGCCTGGAGCATGCGCGCCAAGTACCAGGGGCCTGGGGTGCAGGTGGTGGCATTGGTGCCGGTGGCGGGCCCGGTACCACCGCCAATGAAGGTCGTCACGCCGCTATTGAGGGCTTCATCCACCTGTTGGGGGCAGATGAAATGGATGTGCGAATCGATGCCGCCGGCTGTGACGATCTTGCCTTCGGCCGCAATCACCTCGGTGCCAGGGCCGATCGGCAAGGTGACGCCTGGCTGGACGTCAGGGTTGCCGGCCTTGCCAATGCCGGCGATGCGGCCATGCTTGATGCCAATGTCAGCTTTGACGATGCCCCAGTGGTCGATGATCAGCGCATTGGTAAAGACCAGGTCCATGGCCTCGGCGGCCAGCATCTGCCCTTGGCCCATGCCGTCACGGATGACCTTGCCGCCGCCGAACTTCACCTCTTCACCGTACAGGGTGTAATCCTTTTCGACGGCCACCCACAGCTCGGTGTCGGCCAGGCGTACCCGGTCCCCTACCGTGGGCCCGAACATGTCGGCATAGGCCTGGCGAGACAGTCGGCTCATGCTTCACGCTCCAAAGGCCCCATGACCTTGCCCTGAAACCCATACACCTCGCGCTTGCCGGCATAGGCGACCAACTGCACGGTACGGGCCTGGCCTGGTTCGAAACGCACGGCGGTACCTGCCGGGATGTCCAGGCGAAACCCGCGGGTGGGGCCACGCTCGAAGACCAGGGCCGCGTTGACCTCGTAGAAATGGTAATGCGACCCGACCTGCACGGGGCGGTCGCCGTGGTTGGCAACGCTCACGCTGACGGTGGCACGGCCGCTGTTGAGCTCGATGTCGCCAAGGGCGACCTGGATTTCACCTGGAATCATCAGGGGCTCCGGTGGGGTTTCAGACAATGGGGTCATGCACCGTCACAAGCTTGGTGCCATCGGGAAACGTTGCTTCTACCTGCACGTCGTGCAGCATCTCGGCGATGCCGGGCATAACCTGCTCGCGGGTCAGTACTTCACGGCCAAGGCTCATCAGCTCGGCGACCGTACGCCCGTCACGTGCCCCTTCGAGCACCGCCGCGCTGATCAGCGCCACCGCCTCGGGGTAGTTGAGCTTAAGGCCACGGGCCAGGCGCCGTTCGGCCAGCAATGCGGCGGTGAACAGCAACAGTTTGTCTTTCTCTCTAGGGGTCAGCTCCATCGGTACTCTCTTCAGGTGGCCCAGATTCGTGGCGGGCAGGCGGACAACCCCAGGATGGCCGGACGCAGCACCTGCCAAAGGCGTTGCAGGGTGTGTTGCAGGTGTTGGTTGTCGTGATCGAGCAGGCGGATCACCAGCAGCGAGCCGAGCAGCGTCGCGCCTGCCGGGATACCCAGCGCGTCCAGATGCGGGCGTATGGCCTCAAGCGTGTCTTGATTGGCGGGCGCAGCGCAGAACGTTGCCAGCAACGGATGACCACCGAGCTTCTCCAGACGTCCACCGCGCACCCGCAAGCGTTCGTGCAGGCCGATTTGGCCTGCAAGCTCGATGCTCAGCAGGCTGTCGAGCGCGCCTTGCTCGAAGCGCTCTTGCATGACCGGCCTACCCAGGCACAAGGTTTCCCAGGCCAGTAGTCGAGCGCCGGCTTCGAGGGTGAAGCGGCTCTCGAGCGTTGCCTTGGCACCATTGAAAAAGATGCTGTCCTGAGGCAGCCACTCCAGTGTGCTGCCCGCTGCCAGGTGAAAGCGCTGGGTCAGGCGCGCCGTCGGGCCCACGCTGCGGTAGAACTTGCTCGCCCCCGGCATGGTAAGCAGCGCGTGACTACCGGGCTCCAGGCTGATGTCCAACTCTAGCCGGTCACCGGCGACGATGCCGCCTGGCGGGTGCAGGACATAGACGTGGCATGGCGCGCCTTCCGGATAGAATGGCCGCTGCACCAAAAGAGGTCCGAAATGCCGGCGCGCACCAAGGCGGGTCACATCCTCGCGTACGACAAAACGCAATTGCAGACAAGCGCTCCACCCGGTCGGGTCGTCCAATGCTTTAAGCGGCTCTGCGAGCATCATCCTGCAGCCCTTGTAGTGCGTGGCCTGATGGCCGTTGCGAGGGGACCGGGCGGGGACGACTACGCTTTCCTGCCTGACCACTCGATCAAATTCTCCAGGTGGACATAGCAGGGAATGGGCCAATTCGGCAGCTCAGCGGTAGATGCTTGAATCAGAGCGCTGCGCCCGCATTGGGCAGCTGGTTGGTGCGCGCACTAGCCAAGGGCATGCACGAGCGCCATTGAGGTGCTCGTGGGCCTAGGCATGGAGTGGGCTATCTTGCGACAAGGGGTAGGCGTGTTCAGTAGTCGAAACGGTCCACGGCACGCCGACGTTCGTTGTCATCGCGCCGGTCATAGATGGCCGTGGTCTGGATGTTGGCGTGGTGCGCCAACTTCTGAGCGATGGACAGGTCATGCTCTTCGATGACCCGCGTGATGAAGGCGCGACGAAAATCGTGCGGCATGATCTTCACACCGACCTGCGCACCGCGTTGGCGGGCAATGTAGTAGATCGCATGCTTGGTGATGCGAGCCCGGGTGATGTGGTTGCCCCGCCGAATTCGGTTGAACAGGAACGGATCGTCCTCAGCGCCGGCAGGCAAGCCAGCGCGCCGCAGGTCAAGCCAGGCCTGCAGTTTTTCGAAGGCCCAGGGCGGTGCGTACTTGATCAACTGGTGATTGCCCTTGCCCACCACCTGCAAACTGCGCGCCTCGAAATCCACCTGGTCCAGGTCGATGTCCACCGCTTCCGACTTGCGCATGCCGGTGCCGTACAACAAGGCGATGATGGCCGCATCACGAACGCCCTGCGGACGCGGGTCGGCGGCGCAGACGTCCATCAGTTCCCGAATCAGGCTGCGCCGCAGGTTGCGCCCAGGCGGTAGTCGCGAGCCAGTGGCAGGTTTGACCTCACGCATGCGCAGCAGGTGCTCGTGGTCGATCAGGCCCTGTCGCCAGGCCTCGTTCATCACGCCGCGGATGGCGTTGACGTACAGCGACGAGCTGTTGGGCGCAAAACCATCGCTGCGCAGCGCGGCGACCAGCCCTATCACATGACCAGGCTCGAGCTGATGCCACGGCACATCGACCAGGTTGCAGTCCACGAACCCTAGCCGGTCGGCAGCGTCCTGGAGGATATAGCGCATGGTCTGCTGGCTGGAGGGCGCCAGCCGGTCCATGTACTGCAAGAGCGGGTTTTTCGGAAGTTCGGACAAAACATAAATCCTGTAGCCGTGTTGCAGCGCAGGCGGACGATGAGTGCAAGCTACCCATTCTCAGGCCTTGGAGACAGCGCACGGGCCAAGCCACTGCGAACCTGACACGCTCAACCGCCCTCAAATACAACGGATTGTGGAACGGTGTGGCCGCTGATCTTACCGCAAAGGGCCCACCAGAACGAACGCAGGGCCTTAAAGCTGCCTTTTCATCAGTAGCGGCAAAGGGCCCGCGCTGCAGTGTCAAGCAATCGCTGGCGGCCACCAGCCTGGAAACATCTGCTGAACACGGGGTTCGGCAAAGCGCTCGTCGATAAGTACCAGTACCCCGCGGTCCTGGTCGCCCCGGATGACCCTGCCTGCTGCCTGGATGACTTTGCGCACACCTGGATACAGGTAGGCATAGTCGAACCCAGCGCCGAACTGGCGACCAAGCCGCTGCTTGAACTGCTCGTTGATCGGGTTGACCTGGGGCAGGCCCAAGGTGGCCACGAACGCGCCGATCAAGCGCGTCCCCGGCAGATCGACCCCTTCACCGAAGGCCCCGCCCAACACCGCAAACCCTACGCCGCGGCCGCCCTCGACGAAACGGTCGAGAAACGCTTGACGCTCGCCCTCGTCCATCCCTGGGGCTTGCGACCAGAGGGGGATTTGCCCGTGCTGGCGCGCCAGCAGCTCGGCCACCTGCTGCAGATATTCGAAGCTGCTGAAGAAGGCAAGGTAGTTACCCGGAAGGCGCTGGTATTGCTGCGCAATCAGCTCGACGATCGGCGCCAACGAGGCGCTGCGCTGCTGATAACGCGTGGAAACCTGACTTGCGATGCGCACTTCCAGCTGCTCGGCGCGAAACGGCGCGGCTACCTCGAGCCAGGCGGTGTCCGCCGGCATGCCCAGCAGGTCGTGGTAGAAGCGCCGGGGGCTCAGGGTGGCTGAAAACAAGGTCACGCTGCGGGCCGCCTGCATACGGGGCGAGAGCAGCCGCGCCGGGTTGACGTTACGCAGGCATAGGGTGGAATAGCGCTTATTGCGTGGGCCGTTGCGCACGCTGATGTCGAAAAGAAAATGCTCGTCGAACAGTTCAGCCACCCGGTTGAACTGCAACGCGTTGAAGAAAAACTGCAGCAGGTGCGGATCAGTATGCGCCGGGGATTGGTTCATCTGCTCCTGGATCAGGCTGGTGCACTGCTGGAGCGCGCGTAGCAGCGCTTGGGGCAACGCGTCACTGGCCTGGTACGGCGCGCGCTGTTCCTTGTGCAGCGCATTCCACTGCCGGTTCAAACGGTCCAGCGCCGTGGTCAGCCCGGCCGGCTTACGTTGACGTAATGCCTGCAGCTGGCCCTGATCGAGACTGGCGCTGTACATGCTGCGGCCGCGCTCGACCAGGTTGTGGGCTTCATCCACCAAAACGGCAGTACGCCATTGGTTGGCCTGGGCCAGGCCGAAGAGCAAGGCGTGGGCATCGAAGTAGTAGTTGTAGTCGGCAATCAGCACATCGACCCAGCGCGCCATTTCCTGCCCCAGGTAATAAGGGCATACCTGATGGGCCAACGCCACTGCGCGCAGGCTGCTGCGGTCGAGCATGGGCTGGCCAGCGGCGGCTTCGCGTGCAGCAGGCAGCCTGTCGTAGAAGCCCGCCGCCAGCGGGCATGACTCCCCGTGGCAGGCCTTGTCCGGGTGTTCGCAGGCCTTGTCGCGGGCGATCAGCTCCAGCGTGCGCAAGCCGGGCTGGGCCTGGGTATCGGTCAGTTGGCGAAGGGCATCCAGGGCCAGCGCGCGCCCCGGTGTCTTGGCTGTCAGGAAGAACAGCTTGTCCAACTGCTGCGGCACCATGGCCTTGAGCAGGGGAAACAGCGTGCCAAGCGTCTTGCCGATGCCGGTACTGGCCTGGGCCATCAGGCAGCGGCCAGTGCTCACGGCCTTGTACAGGGTCTCAGACAGCTGCCGCTGCCCTTGTCGAAACTGCGGATAGGGAAAGCGCAGCGCCAGTAGCCCTTGGTCGCGCTGCGCAAGGCGTCGTTGCTGACGGTGAGCCCAGGCCAGAAACCGTTGGCACTGGTCGTCGAAGAAGGCCTGCAGATCAGTCGCCGTGCAGTGCTGGGTGATCAGCGTCTGCCCGTCACTGTCGACGTCCAGATACACCAGGGCCACATCAAGGGCTGACAGGCCACGCGCCTGACACAGCAGCCAGCCATACACCTTTGCCTGTGCCCAATGCAATTGGCGATGATTGTCAGGCTGGCGGGCCAGGTCACCGCGGTGGGTCTTGATTTCTTCGAGGCGGTTGCAGGCCGGGTCATAGCCGTCGGCGCGTCCGCGAACACGCAGGGTTTCAAACTGCCCTTCAAGGGCGATTTCCGACTCATAGCCCGCCCCCCGGCGGGCGACCACGCGCCGATGGCCTTCAATGCCTTCCTGGGCTGTGGGCGACGGCGTGAAGCGCAGGTCCAGGTCACCCACCTTGGCGCTGAACTCACACAACGCCCGTACGGCTACGCTGTAGCTCACGCCGCCTCGCTCCAGCGCACATGACACACCGCGACCGGCAGGCCATGCAGGCGGCAGAATTCCAGCCACCGCAGCTGGTTGTCCTGCAGGCGATCACCTGGCCCCTTGACCTCCACCATGCGGTAGCGGCCTTGCTCCGGCCAGAACTGGATCAGGTCCGGCATACCGGTGCGGTTGTTGCGAATGTCCTGCAGCAGCCTCAAAAAGCACTGCTTCAGATGGGCGCCCGGCAAGCAGCCCAAGGCTTGGTCCAGCAGGGTTTCACTGAGCATGCCCCAGAATACGAAAGGCGATTGCAGGCCGCGCTTGGTGGCATAGCAGTCCAGAATGGCCTGCCGATGTGTCCCGTCGTCCAGCCGGCTCAGGCAACGCTCGAACACTTGGCTGCGCCGATGCTGGAAGTCGCTGTCGTGCAGGTCTTGTGGCGCCGACTGGAACGGGTTGAAGAAGGCTCCTGGGACCGGGGCGAACACGGCCTCCCAGCACAGCAGGCCGAACAAGCTGTTGAACAGGGTGTTTTCCACATAGTGGACCTCCCCACCCGCCGTAGCCAGATGCTGTCGCACCGCTTCCTCGACGCCAAGCTCGGCGTGGGCTCTGGGCAGTTCCAGCTCGATCAACTCGACGGGCTTGAGGCGCTGGCGACGCTGAGGTGGCCCGCCGAGCTTGCGCGCCAGACGCGGCAACATGCGCTCCAGCGCCTGTACCTCGAGCGCATTGGCCGGCGCTGCTGCCAGTTGCAGAGCCAAGGCATGGGCCTGCTCCCAGGACTGTGTGCGCTCCAGTACGCGTACTTGACGAATGCGCGCCTGGGGGTGGGCGCACTGGGCGTATACCGTCATAGCCTGATCCCACTCGCCCCTGCGTTCGCACTGCTGGCCCAGCGCGAACAGCAACCGCGCCCGGCGCCTGGCCAGCCATGCATTGCCACTGTGCAAGCCTTGCAGTGTCGCCAGGATCGAAGCGGTATCGGCGCCCTCCTCAAGACGCTCGGCGCACTGGTGCAGCGCCAGGGCCAGATCAACCTCCGAGCGCTGGTGCAAGGCCCGCGAGTCAGCGCTGAACGCTACCTGCTCGAAGCGCAGTACCCCCAGGTCGGCGAGCACGAAGTCCGACCAGTCTTGATAGAGATTGCCGAAAAACAGCAGCCGAATTCGGTCACAGACCGGCTGTCGACACCACTGCACGATACGCAGCTCACTGTCGGCGAACCATTGGCGCAGCGACCGCGGAGCCAGTTCCAATGCTTGCAACTCGGCCAGCAGCTCATGCTTGGCCGCACGCGGCCGGCTGAGCTGCGCTGCAAAGCACTGCGCCAGTTCATCCTTGCGCAAGAGCGTGAACAACTGCTCAAGGGTCAAGTACTCGGGCTCGCACACCCAGCCGAGCCCGATCAGAGGTGCCAGGGCCTGCCCGATATCACCGACTTCGGCATACTGCAGGCGATCATCGCGAAACAGCTCACCCTTGCGCATGACCATGCGCACCATGATCGCTTGCGCAGGCGGGTCCAACTCGGCGAACGCAGCGATGAACGCCTGCTCGCTCAGATCGAGCAGGTCTGCATAGCGCTGACCCACCCAGCACAGGACCTGGCGGAAGTTATGCAGGTAATACAGGGGATCTTCGACAGAATGGGCAATCACGGAAATCGGTCGGACGGCAGCTTTACGGGGTACTGGTTATACATACAGATTGACCCATGTGACAAGTGCCGCGGGTCGGGCCGTGCACCTTCGCACCGTGGCAGCACGGCCGATGCAGGCTGGTAAGGTCATCAGGGATGCCCGGCGATCCGAGCCAGTCGATCGACGGCAATCTGTAGCTCTACCGGGTCATCGCCGGTCCAGCCCAGGGCCAGGTGGTGCTGAAAGCGGCTTTGCAAGCTGAAGTGCTTGCCAGGCATGGCATGCAGCGACGTGCCTGCCAGCGCCTTGCTGATGGACTCCCAATGCACAGGCTGGCGCAACCTTGCCCAGATCAAGCCGCCGCCGTCGGGCAAACGCAGTTGCAACTGTGGCCCGAAGCGTAACGCGAGCACGCGTGCCAATGTTCGGGTACGGCGTTGCAGCGCCTGGCGAAGCCAGGCCCATTGTGCATCCACCTCCCCCTTGTCCAACATGCAGGCCAGCGCTTGCATGCGTAAGGGTGGCAAGCGGAAAGCCCGCTCGCCAAAGCCTCTGGCCAGTGCGCCGGTTGGTCCGAGTACGTAGGCATACGGGGCCTCGGGCCCAAGCACTGCCTCGAACCCACCCACCACCAACAGTTGCCTGACATCCACCCAGTCTCGCTGGCGTATGACAGGGGGGCCTGCGTGACAGAGCTCGCTGTCCAGGTCGCTTTCCAGCACCCATACCCGATAGCGTGAAAGCAGATGACCCAACTGCTGCTGGCCCGCCGAGGACATCAACCGCCCTTGTGGCGTGCTCAGACATGAGGGCAACACCACAAGCCCCACTGGCTCGCTTTCCAACAGACAGGTCAGCGCATACAGATTCAGAACACCCCGAGTATCCACTGGCACCTCCAGCACGGGCACCCCGGTCCGGGCGAGCGCCTGCAGCAGCTGCCAGCAGCATGGTGAATGAACCAGTACTGTCGCATGCCGGAGTTCGAGCGCTGCCCACACCGTATCGAGCAACGCAGTGAGGTCCGGCGCCACGTGCACATCCTTGGCGCACCAGTAACGGCTGCTGGAAAGGGTATAGCGCTCTGCAAGCGCCTGACGCAATCTCACGCTGCCCGGATCCTGGCCCCAGCCCACGGCTCGCAGCCGCTGACGCGCCAGCCGGCGTTCATGGTTGTGCAAGTTCAGCTCGAACAGCGATGGCTCGAATACCGGCGGTTGCCGGGGCACGATGGCCACTTCGCTGCTCGACGCACTGTGCACGAAATAGCCCGATCTGGGCCGGCGCTGAACACGACCGGCTTCCTCCAGCAGGTTATAGGCGTGCTGAACAGTGCCCAACGACACCCGCAGCCTCGAAGCAAGGCCACGCAGCGAGGGCAAACGCTGTCGTTGGCCGGGCGGCGATTGATCGATGAGTGCTTCGATGTACCGGTAGACCTTGCGGTAGGCAAATTCGCGATGCGGGGCCTGCGGCATCACGACCACTCCACGTCACTGCCCTGCGCCGGCAAGGGCGCCTGACACAGCAGACGCAGGTTGATGTCACGCCTGGCCAGGTGCCTCAACACGCGCATGGCCGAGGCAGGCAAGCTGGTTTCATACACGGCCCGCAGCTGTGCAACAGGCAAGCCACTGACATTGACGAGCCAAGCCTTCACGGCCTGTGGACATGGCTCGCCGCGTAAGGCGTAGTGCAAATAGGGCAATGCCACCAGCATGTCGGTATGCCGGCACTTGAGGTAGCGCTCCAAATGCTCACCCCTGCGAGCGAAAGGTGCAAACAGCAGGCAAATCAACTGATCGTGACTCAAACCCAGCACGCCGCCCGCCTGCGCGGCGCGGCCCCGGCCCGGTTTGTCTACCTGACTTTTGAGCGACAATGCGGGCCTGCACCCCAGGGTTTGCTGAGCGCGGCTCTGCAATTGGCGCACCTGCGCCAACGTTTCAGGCTCCACGAACGCCCCTAATGGATAGGCATCCTCTGGCACTGCACACGCATTGCCGAGCATCGATTCGAGTTTTTGCCCTTCAAGCAAGTCTGCCAAAAGCGCATCGATCGCCATGACCCGCAGTGGTGTACGTAGCTCCCCCTCCCGGCCTGCCTGCCTGGTTTCCTGGCCGCCAACACCCTCCAGCCGGCGTGACAGTTGACTGAGCCCATCGGCTAACGCAGCCAGGCAATGCTGCGCCTCGGGCAAGCCATTTTCGCCTGCAAGATGCAGGATGCGCCGGAACCAGGCCAGAAAACGATGCCGCTCTCGCGCCGGTATTGCCGTGATCATCACGTCGACAGGTGTTTGGTACTGCACGGCCTCACTGAAGGTGGTTGCCAGGTCCAGATAAAGCCAAGCGCCTAGCAACCCCTCGGGCCTGGTCCCTGCCAGATGCCCCAACAGCAGCATGGCAGTGCTGGCCGCAGGGGCGTCGTCTCTGCTGGGCACCCAGTCTCGCGAAAAAGGTCTGACTGCCCGGCCCTGGACCATAAGCAACTCAACGCGTGGATCATCCTGCAGGAACAAGGCATTGAACGCACGCTCGTGAGCTATCAGGGTGTTGAAACCGGGAGCGGGTTGACTGATCACCAACACGCGCAACTGGAAGGTGACCGGCCCGCGTGCGGCGAAGCTCAATTGCGCAGCCCGAAGCATGGCCAGTAACCTTGCACTACGGCGGTCGTTGCCATGCAGGACCAATACACGGAATGTCCCGATATATTCAGCACCTCCGGCAGCTATTAGCAATCGCTGAATCAACAACTGCAAGGACGCACGTTGTGATTGGGACATATGATTCAACAAGCGCTCCAGCACTTGCCGATAGATATGATGCATAGCCTGATCGTGAATAGCCGTCACGATATTACCTCGTCCATTTCATGCGGCCAGTCGATGCACAAGCACTTGGCATCCACCGGCCCGGGGTACTCCGAAAGGTCGTTACAGTTCACGCACAACGAAGTTCACCTTCACTGTCGACACACACCAGAAACCCACACCGCATGCCCATGGCACACCGGACCTTCACGCCATTGCCCAGCCAGCTCAGCCCTGCTCATATCACGCTCCTTGCGTAAACTGTCATTGCGCCATTATCGATATGCAACAGAAGAATTAAAGATACAGATCAGGGGAAAAAAAGTAGTCAGCGGTGATGAAACGACAGCTTGACGTTGAAACTTCAAGACTTCAATCAAAGATAAGAGGCGAAATATTTCTGCAACTCTAGAACACTGAAACTTTATGTAGTATCAGTCTTCGTCCATTGTAGGACTTATCCTTTTATAAATTCATGCACAGGCCCCCCGGCCACGGGTCGAAGCGAGTAAACAGCCAGGAACAGTCAGCCGTCGCCGGGGATCACGCCGGCGACGGCTGACTGTTGGGAGGAGTATGTGCGGGTAAAGCCAGATGTGGCCGGCAGCGACCTGTAGATGCCCACCCAGTAAAGCGAGCCATCTACAAGCGGCTTGTCAGGCTGGCGTAAGGTCCAGAACCACGCGCCCGCCGCAAGGGCACTGGTCCATGTACCGATGGGCGTCGACCACTTGCTCGAACGGATACACCTTGATGATCTGCGGCGTGAGCAGCTTGTCGGCCGTGAACTGGTTGATGTCGCGCAATGCCCTGTGCAAGGCCACCTGGTCCTGGCTGATGCCCAATTCAGGCTTGCCTGTGAAATTACCAATACAGTGCACGTAGAACTGAATGTTCTTCTGGAATGCAGCACAGGCCGGGAATGGGGTCTGGTTGCCGCCTTGCAGGCCATACAGCACCAGGCTGCCACGCGGGGCCAAGACATCACCGAGCAACGACATCTGTGGCCCACCCAGGCCATCGAGCACCATGTCTACACCGCGACCTTCGGTGTACTTGCCTACCTGCATCACCAGGTCCTGCTCCTCGGTGACGATCACTTTGTCAGCGCCCAGGCCGAGCAGATAGTCACGCTGCTCGCCATCCTTGGTCGCGGCAAACACCGTCAGCCCAAGCGCCTTGCCCAGCTGCACGAACGCCGGGCCCGCGCAATGACTGGCATCAGTGACCAGTGCCGTCTGCCCACTTTTTGCACGGGCCAGATCGACGTACGCAAAATAGGCGATCAGCAGCGGCGTGTAGTGCACGCTCGCTTCGATCGGTGTCAGCACCTCGGGATAGCGGGTGATGGCTGAACGGGGCAAGACGATGACGTCACCGTACACCGGGTGATCGTTGGCACTGGTGGCCGGGAAGCTCGCGACCCTGTCACCGACCACGATGTCGTCGACCGCCTCGCCCACCGCCGTCACCACACCGGCCATTTCATGACCTATACCGGCTGGCAGCCGTGCACGGGAAGACGCCAGGTTCTGGCGCCAGAGCACGTCGTACCAGCTGACACCGATCGCCTCGACGCGGATTTGCACCTCACCGGCGGCGGGCATCGGCTCGGCCTGCTCCTCGCAACGGAGCACATCCGCAGCGCCGAACTTGTGGAACCGAATCATGCGGGACATCGCCTACCTCGCCTCGTGAAACATCAATTACCACTGACTCTATCCGGGCTTTACCCATCAGACCAGCCGCGGTCATTAATAGTCGACATGCCTGTCATCGATTGGGCCCTGCATTTTCCCTGCAATTGGCCCCCTGGATGGGTGCAGGTTACCAGCCTTTGGCCTTAATATTCACCCCTGCTCCTTTTCTGGCGAAGCGCCCCGATGAATCGAAACGACTTGCGTCGCGTAGACCTCAACCTGCTGATCGTGTTCGAAACGCTCATGCACGAGCGAAGCGTGACCCGTGCAGCTGAAAAGCTGTTCCTCGGCCAGCCCGCCATCAGCGCCGCCCTGTCGCGCCTGCGCAACCTGTTCGATGATCCGCTTTTCGTGCGCACCGGCCGCAGCATGGAGCCTTCGGCCCGCGCCAACGAAATCTTCGCCCTGCTTTCGCCTGCGCTGGATTCGATTTCCACGGCCGTCAGCCGAGCGGCCGAGTTCGATCCAGCCACCAGCAACGCGGTGTTTCGCATCGGCCTGTCGGACGATGCCGAATTCGGCCTGCTGCCCCAGTTGCTCAAGCGCGTACGCGCCGAAGCGCCAGGTATCGTGCTGGTGATACGGCGCGTCAATTACCTGTTGATGCCCACCTTGCTGGCCTCCGGTGAAATTTCGGTCGGCGTCAGCTACACCAGCGAACTGCCCGCCAATGCCAAACGCAAGGTGCTGCGCCGCAGCCGGCCGAAGCTGCTGCGGGCCGACAGCGTACCGGGCAGCATCAGCCTCGATGATTTTTGCGCAAGGCCCCATGCCCTGGTGTCGTTCGCCGGGGACCTGTCGGGCTTCATCGACGAAGCCCTGCAGGCGCTTGGACGCAAGCGCCACGTGGTCCTGGCCGTGCCGCAGTTCAATGGCCTGGGCAGCCTGCTGGCCGGCACCGACATTGTGGCCACCGTGCCCGATTACACGGCCGATGCCCTGACAGCGGCCGGTGGGTTGCGGGCTGAGGAGCTGCCGCTGGAGGTGCGCAGTTTTGAATTGCACATGGCCTGGCGCGGGGCGCAGGACAACGATCCGGCGGAGCGGTGGTTGAGGTCTAGGATACAGATGTTTTTTGGGGATCCTGAGAGTCTCTAGTCGCCGCCGGATAGGCTGTTCGGCTGATCATTCCTGCCTTTCCACAAACCATGGAGCTCTATTTACTTCCAGTGGATTTCTACATTGGGGAGCATATTTGAGGGCATGCTATGGATGGTTTGAAAAGGATGCCCCCAGTCTGAGGCTAAGCAGGTTATAGATGGCGATGGGTGGACTGAGGGAGGTATGAACCCGCGACCCTACCCCGTCTCAATGACCGAGCCGTAGTGAGCTCACCACCCGCCACGCTGGACAAATGCGTGCAAATGAAAAAAATTATGATGGCATAATGCCTCGTCAACCGGCAAAATCCACATGCTCCCAACGGATTTGAAGGACCGGTTCCGATGACATGGCCAGTCACGCTGAAACTCGACAGTGCAGCCTACCCGCTCAGCGTGGTGCAACGCACCGCTTATTCCCTGGCCGACACTGTCATGATCCAGGTCGGTATTGAAGCCAATCAGATAAGCCTCACGGCCCACCCCGTTGAAGCAAGGCTAACGCTTTATCCGCAGCAAGCTCACTCGTTGATACTCCAGCATCTGAACGACTTCGCCCTACGCGACCATATCAACCGCGAAACAGCAGGGTTGCGCGAAGTCCTGGCCCGAGCCGCGCTCGCTGGATGTGGGATTTCCCAGTGACACTGATTGCGACAGACGCCAAGCACTACCGCTTGCTACCTTTTCGCTTCATGCGCATGAACACGGGAAATGACCGTGACATCCTGCTCACCTCCGATACCGGTGAGTACATGCACGTGAACGACGCGCAATTACGAGCCCTCAGTCAGTTCCACGTTAAAGCAAGTACACCTTTTTACAAGGACCTGCTGGCCCGCCACTTCATCTACGAACCAGGCCGCCACGACCCGTTCCCGGAAATGGCCGCGCAATATCGGAGCCGAAAGGACTTCCTCCTCCAGGGCCCTGCACTGCACTTGTTCGTGGTTACATTGCGCTGCAACCACACCTGCCAGTACTGCCAGGTATCGAGGGCCCCTCTGGGAGGATCCGGCCACGACCTGTCTGAAGCAGATGCACAGGCGGCGGTCGATCGCCTGTTCGAATCTAACGCTCCCGCTTTGACTGTAGAGTTCCAGGGGGGCGAGCCGCTTCTGGCCTTCGAGCGCGTCCGCCAGATTGTTGAATGGGTCGTTGAACGGAACGTGGTCGAACAAAGGGATATCCAGTTCGTCATCACCACCACGCTGCACCACCTGACGGACGAAATACTCGACTTCGCAG
Organism: Pseudomonas sp. SGAir0191; assembly: GCF_002812565.2. Taxonomy (NCBI): domain Bacteria; kingdom Pseudomonadati; phylum Pseudomonadota; class Gammaproteobacteria; order Pseudomonadales; family Pseudomonadaceae; genus Pseudomonas; species Pseudomonas sp. SGAir0191. The sequence continues at coordinate 2,092,742 of NZ_CP025035.2, read as the reverse complement.
AACAAAACCGCATCCAGTTTTCGACCTCGCTCGATGGGCCGGCGGCTTTACACAATGCCAACCGCCCTACCCCGTCACGAGACTCCTACGAACGCACTGTAAAAGGTATCCAGTGGGTCCGTGAGCGCCTTGGCCATGATGCGGTTTCCGCGCTGACCACGCTGACTTCAAGAAGCCTCGAACAACCTGAAGCGATCATCGATGAGTATGTAAGTCAGGGCTTCTCCAGCGTCTCGCTTCGACCTCTGAGCCCTTATGGGTTTGCCACCAAGAGTGCCCATCGACTTGATTACCCTATTGAACGATACCTGGCCTTCTACAAGAAGGCACTGGCCTATTTGCTGCATATCAACCAACAGGGCGTATACCTGTCAGAGAGTTATACGACCCTGTTGCTGAAGAATATCCTGACACCCTTCTCCTCTGGCTATGTAGACCTGCGCTCCCCTGCTGGCGCAGGCACTGCGGCGCTGGTTTACAACTATGACGGTTATGTCTATCCCTCGGACGAAGCCCGAATGTTGCTGGAGATGGGTGAGGACGGCTTGAGGCTCGGCACCGTACAGCAACCCTTGTCTGAATTACTCGCATCGCCCGTCATGAATGCGTTGCTCGCCAGTGGCGTGGCAGAAGCGCTGCCGGGCTGCTCCGACTGCGCACTTGTCCCGTACTGTGGTGCTGACCCCGTCGAACACTATGCCCGCCAAGCTGACCCGATCGGACACCGAGTGTTCAGCAGCTTCTGCAAGAAGAACATGGGGCTGCTGAAGTATCTTTTCGTCCTGCTTTGCGATGGCGACGACAACGTGCAAAGGGTGCTGCTGTCTTGGTTGAACAGGCGCTCTTACGATGATGTCCGGTTCCTGGGTTACAGGGGCTGATGGCGATGCTGCGCAAAGATACCCACTTCGAAATCCATCACCTGAATGAGCCGAAACTGCTCAAGGTCATCACTCTGGATGAGTTGATCGAACAAGGCCTGGCTGTTTGTGCCGGAAGCGCTGAGTTCGGTGACCTGCTGCTTTGGCTGCCAAACGAAGAACGGCTACGGAGCCCTCACCTGCTCTCTTTACCAGTGGGTGGATTCCTGATCCCGGAGCCATTGATCGGCGACTTCGACAGCGAGCGGCCACACCTGCACACCCCTAAACATGCGGATGTCGTGCAGCCCGGCGATGTCATTGCCATCACACCAGGCAACGCGATGGTGCGAGTGCTCTATCGACGAGGCTCAGACAGCAACCTGCTGTTCATGACTGATCGTTGCAACAGCCTCTGTCTGATGTGCTCGCAGCCGCCCAAAGAAATCGATGACCGTTGGCACATCGAGGAGAACCTACGGCTGATCGACCTGATGGACCCGGGCGAGGAAAATCTGGGAATCAGCGGCGGAGAACCAACGCTTTATCGCGACGGCCTGCTCGAAATCCTGGCCAAGTGCAAAGCCGTTTTGCCGCAGAAATCCATTCATGTGCTCAGCAACGGGCGTCTGTTCCAAGACCCTAGCTGGATCGCAGCGCTCTCTGCAATCGGCCACCCTCAGTTGAGCTGGGGCATCCCGCTGTATGCCGACAATGCCGAAGACCATGACCATGTGGTACAGGCTCCAGGCGCGTTCAGCGAAACCCTGCAAGGTCTTTACAACCTCGCACGCGCCAACCAGATCATCGAGGTACGCGTGGTGCTCAATCGCCTGACCACACCACGCTTGCCCGAACTCTCCCACTACGTGTTCAGGAACCTGCCCTTCGTGCGGCATGTTGCGCTGATGGGTATCGAAAGTACCGGCCTGGCCAGGAAGAACTACGAAGAACTGTGGGTTGACCCGCTGGACTATCAAGAGTCGTTGAGCCAGGCCGTTTATTTCCTGTTCAACCGCGGAGTGCCGGTTTCGATCTACAACTTGCCCCTGTGCCTGATCCCGGCCCACCTCTCGCGCTTCGCCCGCCAGAGCATCTCGGACTGGAAGAACCTGTTCATCGATACCTGCCAGCAATGCGCTGCCGTCAAACATTGCTGTGGCTTCTTCAGATCCCACACCGACCGCTGGCAGAGCCGCGGCGTACAACTACTATCGACCGAGGCCTTTAGCGCCTATGCAAGGAGTGCACAGTGAAATTGCTCGACCGCTGGAAAGTCCTGATCAGTGGGATCAGCTTGCTGCCAATGGCAGGTACCACCCTGGCACAGGCGGGCCATCTGTCGCTCGCCGATGCGAACTGGCAACCCAAAGACAAGCTACAGCCCCCGGTATTTGCCGATACGCTCAATGCGTCAGACACCGTCAACATCTATGCGGCACATCGATCGCACAGTTCGCACCGATCCCACAGTTCGCACAGTTCTCACTACAGCGGCTCGGGTGGCTATAGCGCACCTCGCTACTACAGCCCACCCGCTACCAGTACCCGAAGCTACAGCGCGCCGAGTGCTTCGAGCAGTACGTCAAGCAGCAACAGCCTTTATCAGTCGTCTGGCACTACCAGCGGGACAAGTTCGAGCACTTCAAAGAGCCGCGCTACCAATGAGCAGAAAAGCAACCTGGTCACCCGGGTGCAGACCGCGCTGATGGTGCGCCAGTATTACCAAGGCACCATTGATGGGGTGATGGGCAAGGCGACACGTGGTGCGTTGATGGCCTTTCAGATGGACAGTGGGCTGACCGTGAATGGCCGGATGGATACGCCATCGCTGAATGCGTTGGGTATCAAGATTCCATAAGTCGCTTTGAGGCTAGAGCTAGCGCCGTTCAGCAACGAAGGAATTATCCCATGCAGCACATCACTCAAGTCGACAACACTGTCTGGGCATTGGTCAGCCGCCAGCAAGACAAGGAAATGCAAACACCGTCGCGTAGCGCCCGCTTGCAGCCACCGCCGTTTCGGTGGTGAGCAGCCACCCTGTCTCTCCCCGTACCGGCATCGTTTGCCCAGGGTCAACATATACCCTGAACAGCTGCATTGGGCGATGACTACGAAAGCGGATTAGCTTGTCCTTGATGAGCCCTGCGCCCTACCTCCAGATCCAATGAGGGATATACCGAAAGCCATCAACTGCCATACTAGAGTCATGCGCAAGTTGCCGATCTCGGCGGAAAACGTCGAGTCACGCCTGTTGCTGGACTAAGAGATCGTGATGGCCCTGCCCGCCCACCACCCGAAGGCAAAGGGAGGGCAGATCGACCTGAGGGACTTTGCCGGGGAAGACTTCGTATTTACCCCTGAAGCTCTGGGCACCGGCTATCACAGCCAGCTGATCGCCTTGTGTGAAGCCGCCGGTTTTTACCCCAAGGTGGTGCAGGAGGCCGCGAAGATTCATACCTTGATAGGCCTGGTGGCCTGCGGTTTCGGCGTTGCTTTGGTGCCTGAGTCAATTGCCAACTCGATCATGCGCGACAAGGTCCTGTTCCGTCGTATCTACCCCGTGACCGCCTCCCCCAACCCGGCCATCGGCCTGTATATGAGTTGGAACACCCACAACGAATCACCGTTGATGGACAGCTTCATTTCCATGCTCGACTTCAACGTCGCTCCTCAGCTCGAGGGGATGCTGGCCGCTCAGGTCAGTCAGAGCGCCAGCTGGTAATTCTGGAACCAAGCGGCAAGAGACTATCCGGTTGATATTCGCGGATCGGTCGTCCAGTGAATGGCGTCTACCGACCGTTACTGCTATCAGCCAACCCTGCACACCGCTCAACCCTTCCCTTTCTTCTTGATCTTCTTCAAGCGAGCAGCTGCTTTCTCGACCGTCGCCTTCTTCTCAGAGCGCTTCATGTTTCGCCAGCCTTTAATTTCCTCCTTGCTGCGCCCACAGCCCGTGCACACTTCATGCTTGAGCTTGCAGCTCGACACGCAAGGGCTTTCAATTTCTTTGGCCATTGAAGACTTCCTGATGAGTAGCAGTACAAGTCTGCACGAGGACGCGGTTCGCAACATAGCAGTTGGACATCCAAAGCTCGCACATGATCGCTTGCTCCAGTCACTGCCCCGCATCAACGTCGCTGATGGTACGACCAAAACCCTTGCCCGCCAGCCAGTGCAACACCGCACCCAATCCCAACAACGCCCCCGCCCTCAGCCAGTTCTCGAAGGGCTGCTGACCCAGTACCAGCAGGCAGGACAGGATACCCAACACAGGCACCACCGGATGCACCGAGAAATGCTCGGCATCGACCTTGTCCTTCTTTAGCACCAATACCGCCACGTTCGTGCTCAAAAACACGAACAACAGCAACAGCACGACAGTTTCGGCCAGCACCTCCAGCGAGCCAGTAAAGGTCAGCACGATGGCCAGCAGCGTGGTCGCGGCTATCGCATAACCAGGGGTACCGCGGTTGGGTAGCACCTGGCCCAGCATGCGCGGCAGCATGCCATCGCGGGCCATGCCCCAGGTCAGACGACTGGCCATGATCATGGTCAACATGGCGCCGTTGGCCACCGCCACCAGGGCGATGATGGCGAATACGCCGTGGGGCAGCCCAAGTTCTGCGTTGTGCACGATGTCCATCAAGGGCGTCTTGGCGTCGATCAGCGCTTGCACTGGCATCACCAACGCGGCGCCGGCGCCGACAGCCAGGTAAACCAGCCCAGCCACCAGCAAGGCCGCGAACAGCGCGCGCGGGTACGTCCGGCGTACGTCCTTGATCTCCTCGGCCAGGTTGGCGGAAGTCTCGAACCCCACGTACGAGTAGAACGCCAGCAAGGCGCCGCCCAGTATCGCAGTTGCCGGGCCCTGATCACCGAAGTCCAACAAGCGGGCAGGCTCGGCCTGCCCTTGGCCGCTCAACACCGCCACCGCGATGATCACCAGCACCAGGCCGCTGAGTTCGATCAGGGTCATGACCAGATTGGCGCTTAGCGACTCCTTGATACCCCGGGCGTTGAGCATTGCCATCAGCACCAGAAACAGGGGCGCCAGCACCGCCGAAGGCCAGTCGATGAACACGCGCAGGTATTCCCCTGCAAACGCCAACGCCAGCCCGGCAGCACTGGTGATGCCTGCCGCCAACATGGCGAACCCCACCAAGAAAGCCAGCAAGGGCGAGCCGAACGCACGCCGTGCAAACACGGCCGCACCGCCGGCCCGGGGATATTTGCTGACCAGTTCGGCGTAGGACGTCGCCGTCAACAGGGCGAAGAACAGTGCCAGGGCCAGCGGGGCCCAGATGGCGCCACCGGCCCGGTCGGCGATGGCGCCTGCCAGCGCGTATACGCCAGCGCCCAATACGTCCCCGAGAATGAAGAACACCAGCAACGGTAGGGTGATCACGCGTTTGAGTGAGGCAGTTGCGTCGCTGGCCATCATGGCGCTCCATTCGTCTGGGCAATGGCGCTGTGACTGAGCACCTGCGCGCAAGGTTCAGTGCCCTTGCCCAAATGGCGCGCCAACCCCACCGTCCCATGGACTTAAGTTCCCTGACCCGCGCTGCCATTCGTCGACTAATCGAACATTGCAAAAAACCTTGCTAGCACGGGTTTCCTCTCACAGGTGATAGCCGAAACATCTGCCAACAAATACGGGACGCTCACATGGCCAGGGAACCGAAAACGGCAAGCCGACTGCTTTGGATAATGGCGCTAGGCACTGTGGCACTCCAGCTCTCGGGCTGCGACATGGTGTTATTCAACCCCAAGGGGCAGGTGGGGCTCGAGCAACGCAACCTGATCATCCTCGCCACCCTGCTCATGCTGATCGTGGTGATACCGGTGATGATCATGGCGCTGGTGTTTTCGGTGCGCTATCGGGCCTCGAACGAAAAGGCCCGCTATACCCCCGACTGGAGCCACTCGCGGCTGATCGAAGCGGTGGTATGGGGCGTACCACTGGCCATCATCATCGTGCTGGGCGTCGTCACCTGGCGCTCGACCCATACGCTGGACCCGTACCGGCCGCTGGCATCCGATACCCCGGCGCTCAAGGTCCAGGTCATCGCCATGGACTGGAAGTGGCTGTTCGTCTACCCCGAACTCGGCATTGCTTCGGTCAACGAGATGGCGATGCCTGTGGACACGCCCGTCGACTTCAGGGTGACTTCCGACGGGGCCATCACCTCGTTCTTCATCCCAGCCCTGGGTGGCCAGATCTACGCCATGGCCGGGATGCAGACACGGCTGCACCTGATCGCCAACCACGCAGGCGACTACACGGGGATCGCCGCCAACTACAACGGGCCGGGGTTCTCGGACATGCACTTCAAGGCGCTGGCCCTCGACCCGGCAGGCTTCGAAGAGTGGGTAAAACGCACACGCGCTGCCGGGCGCCAGCTCGATGGGGCTGCCTACACGCAGTTGGCCAAGCCCAGTATTGCCCACCCGGTAGAACATTACGGCCAGGTCGAGCCGCACCTGTTCCAGTCGCTGATCGACAAGTACCAGGGCGTCAACCGCTCCCGCGAGGTCGAGCGCCGGCTTGGCGATTCCCAGGGCGAGAGCCCCCAAGGCAGCAAGGAGTAAGACCATGTTCGGAAAACTGACCTGGGATGCCATTCCCCTCCATGAGCCGATCATCATGTACACGCTGGCCGTCGTCGGGCTGCTGGGCCTGGCGGTCGTGGGGGCCATTACCTACATGGGCAAATGGAAATACCTGTGGCAAGAGTGGTTCACCACCGTGGACCACAAGCGCATCGGCGTGATGTACATCGTCGTCGCCTTGGTGATGCTGCTGCGCGGCTTCGCCGACGCGTTGATGATGCGCACCCAGCAGGCCATGGCCTCGGACGGATCGCCCGGCTACCTGCCACCTGAGCACTACGACCAGATCTTCACCGCCCATGGGGTGATCATGATCTTCTTCATGGCCATGCCGTTCGTGGTCGGGCTGATGAACGTGGTGGTACCTCTGCAGATCGGCGCACGCGACGTGGCTTATCCATTCTTGAACGCCGTCAGCTTCTGGCTGTTCGTCTCCGGCGCTGTACTGGTCAACCTTTCGCTGGGCATTGGCGAATTTGCCCGCACAGGCTGGGTGGCCTATCCCCCGTTGTCGGGCATCGGGTACAGCCCCGGGGTGGGGGTGGACTACTACATCTGGGCGCTGCAGATATCCGGGGTCGGCACCCTGCTCACCGGGCTGAACTTTTTCGTCACCATCTTGAAGATGCGTACCACCGGCATGACGCTGTTTCGCATGCCAGTGTTCACCTGGACGGTATTGTGCACCTCGATCCTGATCCTGGCTGCCTTTCCCATTCTCACTGCCACCTTGTTCATGCTCACGCTTGATCGCTATTTGGGTATGCACTTCTTCACCAATGAACTGGGCGGCAACCCCATGATGTATGTGAACCTCATCTGGGCCTGGGGCCACCCCGAGGTGTACATCCTCATACTCCCAGCGTTCGGTATCTTCTCGGAGGTGGCCTCGACGTTCTCGCGCAAGAAGCTGTTCGGCTACTACTCCCTGGTGTGGGCGACCATCGTCATCACGGTGCTGTCGTTCATCGTCTGGGTGCACCACTTCTTCACCATGGGCGCCGGGCCCAACGTGAATGCGTTCTTCGGCATCATGACCATGATCATCGCCGTGCCCACCGGGGTGAAGATCTTTACCTGGTTGTTCACCATGTACCGGGGCCGAGTGCGTTTCGAGACGCCAATGCTGTGGACGGTTGGCTTCATCGTCACCTTCAGCATCGGGGGCATGACCGGGGTCCTGCTGGCGGTGCCTGGGGCGGACTTCCTGTTGCACAACAGTCTGTTCCTCATTGCCCATTTCCACAACGTGATCATCGGCGGCGCGGTCTTCGGCTACCTCTGCGGCCTGACGTACTGGTTCCCCAAGGCCTTCGGTTTCAAGCTCTACGACCCCTTGGGGCGTGCTGCCTTCTGGTGCTGGTTGGCTGGATTTTACTTTGCCTTCATGCCGTCCTACTTCCTGGGGTTCATGGGCATGACCCGGCGCCTGAATCACTTCGACGTACCCGAGTGGCGGCCCTTCCTGCTGCTGGAAATGGTCGGGGTACTGATCATCCTGTGCGGCGTGGCCTGCCAGGTCATGCAACTGGTGGTAAGTATCCGCAAACGTCATGAGAACCGCGACACCACAGGCGACCCCTGGGACGGGCGTACGCTCGAATGGGCGACCGCTTCGCCGCCCCCGTTCTACAACTTCGCCGAACAACCGGTCGTGGGCGGCATCGACGCGTACTGGGGCATGAAGGAGAAAGGCGTGAAAACCCTGGCCGAGATGGATTTTCGCAAGATTCACATGCCTTGCAACACCAGCCTGGGCCTGGTGCTAGGCGTTCTGTCCACGGCGCTGGGCTTCGCGTTGATCTGGCACATCTGGTGGTTGGTCATCGCCAGTTCATTGGCAGTCATCGCCACCCTGATCGTGCGCAGTTACGACCCCGATACCGACTACTACATCCCGGCCGAAGAGGTCGAACGGATGGAAACCGAGCGGCGCCAACGGCTGGCGGAGGCCTGAATCATGTCCCATGTCGTGCACAACGAAACGGCCCGCGAGCAGGAGCATGGCCACGAAGACGCAGGCTCCCTGAGCCTGTTCGGCTTCTGGGTCTACCTGATGACCGACTGCATTCTGTTCGCCACCCTGTTCGCTACCTACGCGGTGCTGGGCCAGTCTGTGGCAGGTGGGCCCAGCGCGGCGGACATCTTCGAACTGCCCTATGTGCTGGTGGAGACGTTCCTGCTGCTGTTGAGCAGCATCACCTACGGCTATGCGATGCTCGCCAACCACCGTCGGGACAAGCGCTGGGTATTGCGCTGGCTGGGCGTCACGTTTCTCCTCGGCCTGGGCTTCATCGCCATGGAGATCAACGAATTCCATCAGCTGATCAGCGAGGGCGCAGGCCCTGAACGCAGCGCGTTTCTGACGGCGTTCTTCACGTTGGTGGGCACCCACGGCCTGCATGTGCTGGTGGGGTTGATCTGGATGGCCCTGTTGATGATGCAGGTCCATCAACGCGGCCTGACCTGTGTCAATGCCACACGCTTGAGCTGCCTGAGCCTGTTCTGGCATTTCCTGGACATCGTGTGGGTGTGCGTGTTTACCGTCGTCTACCTGTTCGGGGTGATCTGATGAATCGTCAAAGCCATGTGCCTAGCAGTGCCGGCGCTAGCCAGAGCAGCCACCGTTCCTACAACACAGGGTTCGTCCTGGCCGCCCTGCTCACCCTGCTCCCCTTCGGGCTGGCCATGTACCCCAGCCTGCCGCGTCACCTGACCTTCATCGCTGTGCTGGTGTGCGCCCTGGTCCAGATCGTGGTGCACATGGTGTTTTTCCTGCACCTGACCACAGCGCGAGAGCAGCGTTGGAACCTGGTCGCGCTGGTGTTCACAGTGGTGATCATCACGCTGTTGGTGGGGTTGTCGCTGTGGATCATGTACTACGTGCACTACAACATGCTCGGGTTATGACACCTGCCACAACGTCGGCGGGCGCGTCTGCGCAGCAGGCATGACGCGCCGTGGGGGTCACGGTTGCTGGTAATGGCCCGGCGAAGTACCGGGTTCGTGTTCATGCGCCTGACGTTGAACCTGCACATCGGTGAACGCCGATGATTGCGCGCCCAACGCGCCTTGCAGATGCTGCCGGGCCGCCTCTTGGCTGAGCTCAGGCTCATCCGAGTGCACTTCGCATGTGCCTGGCTGATTGTCGAGAATGTAGCTGATCAGATAGAGGTGTTTGCTCATCGCATGACTCCTTGTATCAGGTTTGATTGTTACAGCCTGTCGGTGGAGGCCGCTACTGCTTGCGCGTTCACTGCCAGGGACGATCGGCATGCTGCAAGGCCTTTATGCCATCCGTCGATTGAACCGATCAGCACAGGCTGAGTGTCTTCAAACCAATACCTATCACTGGAAGCGAGAGGTAATTGAAATGGCAACCGTACAAGACAATCTGTTGGACTGGCTGCGCGACGCCCACGGCATGGAGCAACAGGCTGAAAGCATGCTAAAGGGGCAAGCCGAGCGGCTGGAGCATTATCCGCAGCTCAAAGCGCGCATCGTCCAGCACATCGAGGAAACCCAGGGGCAGCAGAAGCTGCTGCTCGAATGCATCGAACGCCGGGGTGGCAGCACTTCCACGTTCAAGGACCTGGCCGGCAAACTCATGGCGTTCGGTCAAGCGGTCGGTGGCATGGTCATGAGCGACGAGGTGGTCAAGGGCGCCATGTCCGGCTACGTGTTCGAGAATATGGAAATCGCCTCGTACACCGTATTGATCGAGGCGGCCGAGGCCGCAGGTGATGCTGCTACAGCAGACACCTGCCGGACCATTCTCAAGCAGGAAGAAGCGATGGCCCAATGGCTGAAGGATCACCTGCCGGAAATTACCCGGGCGTTCCTGGCGCGCTCGGCTGATCCTGACGCCGAAGCCAAGCGCTAGCCAGACACTCGGCAGCGACAGCCCTGGATTTTGGGCTTTAGCGTGGCGCGGTCATGCCGCACGGCGATAACGCCATGCACAGGTGCTTGCAACACCCAACAGCAACACTGCCCCGGCTGCACCCAAGGTAGCCGGGGCGCCAACCCGAGCAGCCAGCAGCCCGGCGGCCATTCCGCCCAGTGCCTCGAAGCCGAAGCGCATGGCGATGTAGAACGCAATGACACGTCCGCGCAGATGGCCTGGCGCTTGGCTTTGCAGCTGCATGTTGGTGCTCACGTTGCTCAGCGTGATGCCGAAACCCAGCACCACCAGGGCAAGCAATGCCAGCTGCAACTGCCCTGCCCAGCACAAACCCAGTAGTGCCAGGGCGCAAAGCCCTGCGCCCATTTCGATGAACTGGCGAAGGCGAGGCAAGGCTCCGCCCACCGCCAGCACCAGCGTGGCCACGAACGCGCCCGCGCCCGCCGCGCCCCAAAGCCAGCCCAGCACCCGTGCGTCACCGGCATACACACTCTTGGCCAGGATCGGCAGGAGCGCTGCATAGCAGGACGCCAGGAGGTTGACCATGATGACATTGAACAGCAATTGCCTGACGCCACGCTCGCGCCATAGATAAGCCAGGCCCTCACGGAACACCTGGGCGGTGGAACCTGTGGCCCGAGGGCTGGCTTTGGCTTGCACCTTCAGCAACCCAACGAGCAAGGCGGTGAAAGCAAAGGCGGTCAAGGCAAAGCACGCCGCCTCCCCTGCCACGGCAATCAAGCCACCGGCCAATGGCGGGCCGACGAAGCGGGCCGCGTTGATGAGCATCGCGTTTAGCACCAGCGCATTGGGCAGGTCGGCCGGGTCATCCACGAAAGAAGCAATCAAGGCTTGGCGCAGTGGCGTTTCGACGGCGTTGAGCAAGCCCAGCAGCAACGCCATGGCGGCGATGAAAGGGCCATCTACCCAATGCGCCCAGGTGGCCAGCCCAAGCACGGCTGACTGCACCACCAGTATCGACTGGACGACGACCAGCAATCGGCGCTTGTCATGGCGATCGATCCAGGCGCCTGCCAGAGGACCGATGACCAGCTGCGGGGCGAGGGAAAGGAAGGTGATCAGCCCCAGCAATACGGCTGAACCGGTCAGGTGATAGGCCAGCCAGGACAGCGCGACTTGCTGGACCCACTTGCCCAGGGTGGAAACACCCTGGCCTGCGAAGTAAACCTGGAAGTTGCGGTGGCCCAATGCGCGTACTGCAGAAGGCCAACGGGTACGAGGGGGCGGCGTCAGGTCTGACAAGTGAGCAAGTCCTCCAGTGAGAAGCCGCCGCCATTGAAGGATCTTGCTCGGACCACGTGCGGGTCGATCCTCAGCCTGGCAGCAGGCAGCCTTTCTTTTTCAAGGATTCCAGGACCCAGGTGCGGTCATTGGTACCTTGAGCGATATGTTCCATTTGCGCCGTTTCGGCAGCGTGCTTGGCCGTGGCGCGTTGGTAAACCTCTGCGACATGGGCATAGGGTACGCACAGCAAGCCGTCATCGTCACCGATGATCAGGTCCCCAGGTTCGATCACCATGCCATCGATGGCGATTGGCACATTGATCTCACCCGGTCCGTCCTTGTAGGGGCCGCGGTGGGAAACACCGGCAGCGAAAAGGGGGAAATCACCGGCCTTGATGCTTCCGGCATCGCGGATTGCACCGTTGATGACGATGCCGGCTACGCCACGCTTTACAGCGTACGCCACCATCATCTCGCCGATCAGTGCATTGGTCAGGTCACCGCCAGCATCGACCACGATCACATCCCCTGGCTCGGCGATGTCGATGGCGTAGTGCAGCATCAGGTTGTCACCAGGGCGGGCCTTGACTGTCAGCGCCGCGCCGCACAGCACACCTTCCCGGTGCATGGGACGCAGACGCGCACCACCGGCCGTCATGCGATTCATCGAATCGCTGACGTTGGCAACCGGCACCTCGCGGTAGCGCGATACCCATTCATCACCGATTTTGCGCGTGCGTTCAAGCACCTGGAAACCAATGCTCATGTGACCTTCCTCTCTTGGATTTATTGGGCGCGCCCCAGGTAAACCAGAACGCCATTTCAGAATGGCATTTCATTAAACGCATTTCAAGGATTTTAAATGACGCTAATTACGGAATCTGATTGACGATAAAACTTTTGTTGCAACGCCGTTTCATTATGCTAGGTTATTGGTGAAAGCACACACAGTGCAGTCCTGCCGTCTTGAACAAAAACAAGGTATCGACGATGTCCCGTACCCTTCTGCTGACAGGTCCGGCGCTGGCCGACCAAGCGATGCGCCTGGCCGAACAACACGCCATCCGCGTCATCCCCACCACGCCCTATCTGCCCGAGCAAGAGCTCGAAGCGATCATTCGCGCAGAGCAACCCGATGGCATCATCGTGCGTCAGGGCAGCCTGACCCGCGCCATGATCGACGCCTCCAGCGCATTGAAGGTGGTGGCCAAGCATGGGGTTGGCTACAACACCATCGACATCCAGGCCGCCGCCGACCGTGGTATTCCTGTCTCCATCGCCGTTGGGGCCAACGCCCAATCAGTGGCCGAGCACGCTTTTGCGTTGATGTTCAGCGTCGCGCGCCAGACCGCCTTGCTCGATGCGCGCATGCGCGAAGGCCACTGGGACAAGGCCACTGCCAACGGCATGGAATTGGCGGGCAAGACCCTGGGCTTGGTCGGCCTTGGCTCGATCGGCGCGATCCTGATGGACCTGGTGGCGCCGCTGCGCATGAAGGTCAAGGTTTACGACCCTTACCTGCGGCAGTTGCCGGAGCGTGACCATGTCGAACGCGAAGAGGATTTCGATCGCTTGCTGGCCGATAGCGATATCATCAGCCTGCATTGCCCGCTCACGGACACCAATCGCAACCTCATCGGCGCCCAGCAACTTGAGCGCATGCGTCCCGGCGCCATCTTGATCAATACCGCACGTGGCGAGCTGGTTGATACCGATGCACTGGTGCATGCGTTGAGCGAACGGCGTATCGGGGGTGCCGGCCTGGACACCTTCCACCCCGAACCGCCTCCGGCCGACAGCCCGCTGTGGGGCCTGCCAACATTGGTCGCTACGCCTCACATCGGGGCCAACACCAGCGAAGCCCGGGACCGTGTAGGCCTGGTTGCCCTGCAGCAAGTCCTCGATGCCTGGGACGGCAAGGCGCTGGACCCGCGCTGTGTGGTGAATCGTCACCTGATCGATAACTGATTGCACCTGCGCCGGCTGGTCCGGCGGCACGGACCACTGCGTAACTCCAGAAAAAAAACAATTGGAGAGCACCATGAAAGCAGCCTCAACCCCGCCCAGCGAGCTCGAGCGCGCCACCATGCGCCGTGTTGCCTGGCGCCTACTGCCCTTTCTGATCATCTGCTACCTGATCGCGATCATCGATCGCGGCAACATCGGCATGGCATCGTTGCAAATGAACCAGGACCTGGAGTTGTCAGCCAAGGTCTTCGGTTTCGCCAGCAGCTTGTTCTTCTTCGCCTACTTTCTGGTGGAAGTACCCAGCAACCTGGCCATGCAGCGCTACGGGGCGCGCATCTGGATCGCGCGCATCATGATCACCTGGGGGCTCATCTCCGCCGGTACCGCCTTCGTGCAAGGCGCCAACTCGCTATACGTGATGCGCTTTCTGCTGGGCGCTGCCGAGGCCGGGTTCTTCCCTGGAGTGTTGCTCTACCTCACCTACTGGCTGCCGTCGGCGTATCGCGCGCGCATGGTGGCGCTATTCATGGTCGCCATTCCCGCCGCCAACTTCATCGGCTCGCCAATTTCGGGGCTGCTCTTGAGCCTGGACGGCTGGTTGGGCATGCGCGGCTGGCATTGGCTGTTCATCCTCGAGGGCATTCCGGCGGTGCTGCTGGGTATCGCCTGTCTGTTCGTACTCACCGATCGGCCTGAACAGGCCAAATGGCTGAATGACGAGCAACGCGGCTGGCTCACCGGGCGGCTGGCCGAGGAACGAGCGCAGAAAACCACCATCGGTCATATCTCGCTGTGGAAGCTGCTGCGCCACAAGGACATCTGGGTGCTTGCGCTGATCTACTCGGGCGCCTCGGCGGCCGGCAGCACCATGAGCGTCTGGGCGCCGCAACTGCTCAAGACGTTCGGCCTGAGCTCCATGGAGATCGGCCTGGTGAACGCGATCCCTTACGGTATTGCCTCGATCATGATGATCATCTGGGGCCGCAGTTCCGACCGCACGGGTGAACGTCGCTGGCACACCGCGATGACCATGCTGCTGATTGCGGCCGGCCTGCTGATGACCCTGTTCACCTCGTCGCTGCCGGCCACGGTGGTGATGCTGACCATGGTGCTGGTGGGGGCCTACTCCATGAAAGGCCCGTTCTGGGCACTGGTGTCGGGCTGGTTGTCCTCCTCCACTGCAGCGGCTGGGCTGGCTGCGGTCGGCGCCATGGCCAACCTGATCGGGGGTGGCCTGATGGTCAACATGTACGGCGCCATCCATGACGCCACGGGCAGCTATGCCCTGGCACTGATGCCACTGGCGGCGCTGTGCACGCTGGCCGGGGTCATGGTGTTGGTCATTGGCCGCAAGCGTCAGCTGGAACAGGCGCAGGCCGCAGGAACGCTGGCTGCCAAGTAGAAGCCGCTTGGCGCTCGATTGGCGTCCATGGCACGCACAACGTGCCATGGAGCCGGTGAAACCGGTGCCAAGTCAAAACACAACAAAAAAGAGGCTGTAATGGCTTTATCACGTCGAAGATTTCTTCAGGCGACCGGTAGCCTGAGTGTCCTGGGTGCAATGGGCGCTGCGGCCAGCGTCCCGTACAGTCAAGGTGAAGATCGTCCGCGTCTGGTCCCGCCTTCGGGCAGCGTGGACTGCCACATGCACCTTTACGACAGCCGCATCCCACCGGCACCGGGTGCGACATTGTTGCCGCCGGACGCGTCTTTGGACGACTATCGTCAATTGCAACGCCGACTAGGCCTGCGCCGCATGGTCATCGTCACGCCTTCGACCTACGGTACGGACAACCGTGTGATGCTCGAGGGTCTGGCCCGCAGCGGTACAGATGCACGGGGCATAGCCGTCGTCGCCAGCACCGTCAGCGATGAGGAGCTTGCTCGCTTGCACGTGGCAGGCGTGCGGGGCATTCGCTTCAACCTCAGCACCGGTGGGCAAGCGCTCGACGGCATCGAGCTGCTCGCGCCGCGGGTGAATGAGTTGGGCTGGCACGTACAACTGGCCACAGGCCCGCTGCTGGCCGATATCGCTCCACGGCTGGCTGCGCTGCCTGGCAAGGTAGTCATCGATCACATGGGGCACGTACCGCAACCCGAGGGTGTTCTGTCGCCTGCCTTCAAGGCGCTGGATGGGCTCATGCAACAAGGGCGCACCTGGGTCAAACTTTCTGGTCCCTACCTGCGTTCCAAAACGGGCGCACCGCATTTTGAGGACGTAGGCGTGGTGGCACGCAGGTTGATCTCACACTACCCTCAACGCCTGCTGTGGGGCAGTGATTGGCCGCACCCCACCCAGTCTCTGCAGAACAAGCCTGACGATGCCGCATTACTGGATACCTTGCTTGACTGGGCACCGGATGCCCAGGTTCGGCAGCTGATCCTGCGGGATAACCCCGTGGACCTGTACGGCTTCGCCTAGCGCTCGCGCTTAGCCTCGCACGACCCGGATCGCCTACACATCGATGCTCTACACACTGGCGCCGCCGCTGCTCAGACGACGGCGCCAGTGAACTCAGAGCGATTCGCCGTCGTCCTCGATATCCATCTCAGCCTCAGCTGCCTCCGTGGCATCCGCGTCATTGAGCGCAGGGGAAGTGGGTTTCAACGGATCGTTGATATACGGCACATCGCTTGGGCCTTTCTCTTCAGTGCCCGCGGTTTCTGGTTGCATGGCGTACTCTCCTCGACTTACAGGCTCGGCCCTTTGAAACCGGGCTCATGGATTGGGCAACCATTGTGCTGCCCACGAAAATTTGCCGACATTTCATAGGCCGGCTTGCGCACCCGCATCACGCCGCCCAACGGCCTGTGCGCCGCCAAGCCGTGCCAAGGGCTGAACGCCATGCCGTCGTCGATACGGCGCACATTCTCTTCGCTCCACGCGGCTTGAGGCTTGACCTCCAAGGTGGCCACGCTCACATAAGGGCTAAGCGCTTCGGGCCACTGCTTGGATGCATCTTCGATCGGCATCTGATCTAGATCGGTGGCCAACTGCACCCGGAGTTCCCAGACGCCACCCTGGCTTGCAAAAAACGCCTCCACCGCGTGGCGCAGCCCGTCTGTGTCGTCTTTGAGGTCCACGGCCTGATCGGTCAGCGCAGTCAAGGCCGTCGACACGGGCACTACCGCAAGTTTTGCGTAGTAAGGGCCATAGAGCACAGGTACGACGGTGCTGAAGCTTTCGCCAAGAATGTGGGTTTGAGGATGCCCGCCAAGGCTTTTGAGGGTGCCGCTCTCGCCGCCAAACGCTTCGACCACCTTTTCTGCACCGCGCAGCACGGCGGACAATGCCTTTTTGGTAACCGGGGCTTTGTCAGTGGTCTTGGCGAGCAACCTCAACGTCTTGAGAAACGCCTTGGGGTCTGGCGCGGTGAAGGCTTTGGCATTCTGCATCACAAAGTCCTGCGTGACTTGCCCTTCACTGCCTGGCAACCGCGGCCCTTGCACGCCTACGATTTTGAGCGCCAGCCCCCGTGGGGTGGAAACCTTGTCGTCGAGGATGTCACCTGGGTTGGTGGAGAACCGCAGGTAGGCATCGAACTCACCGGGTGTGGCGAAGGCTCCCTGAGCGAGCTGCGCAGGCAGCCCCGGCGCCACCTTCAGTGTGCCGCGCAATAATCCATGTGCTTTGGCATGGACGCCCCGATTGGCGTGACCATTGTCCTTGAAGGTGATCTCCATGATCTGACGCAGCGTATCCTGCAACGCCTGGCTGGTCTGTGCTTCATCCTCGGGAATCTGTTCGAATCCGGGCTCAAACGGTAATGGCACTACCAAGGTGGAGTCATCGGGCAGCTTGTTCATTAATACGCTCCAGTCGTCTCGTGACGAACAATGGGATGGATCATCAACGTACAGCCTTCAAGAACCTGCATCGCCCAGCCTCTCAATCGCTCAATTGATCTGATCGTGCGCCGGCACTGCCTTGCTCAGGTCATTTGGCGACGGCTCCACCTTGTGCAGCGTAACCGGCACGCATTTGGCGGCGGGCACCTTGCTTCGTTCAGCGTGATGCCACAGCGGGATCAGGGGATTGCACTCGGGGTAGTAAGCGCCGGCGCAGCCCTCCGGAATGTCATAGGCGATGATCTGCAAAGGACCCACTTCTCGCACCACCTTTGGCTCGACAGCGGTGCGTAGCAGCACCCAATCGCCTGCAGCCAAGCCCAACCGAACCACATCACTGCGATTGAGGAACACGACGCTGCGGGTACCTTTTACGCCGCGGAAACGGTCGTCATAGCCATAGACGGTGGTGTTGAACTGATCATTGCTGCGCAGCGTCATCAATTGCAGCACATCATGCGCCGAGACAGTGGGCTGCAAGTCGTCGTCCTCATCAAGGCGCTGGGGAGCCACGAACTGGGCTTTGCCAGACGCGGTCTGCCACTCCCGCTTGGCCGCGGGCAAGGGCCTATGGAAGCCGCCGTGCTC
The DNA here is from genome assembly GCF_002812565.2 of Pseudomonas sp. SGAir0191. NCBI lineage: Bacteria > Pseudomonadati > Pseudomonadota > Gammaproteobacteria > Pseudomonadales > Pseudomonadaceae > Pseudomonas > Pseudomonas sp. SGAir0191. The sequence goes on along the minus strand of NZ_CP025035.2, from coordinate 2,074,715 downwards.
CCACATGCGGGTCTCCATGTCGTGAAATATCTCGGGGTAGACCTGGCTAATCGCTTTGCGAATCAATGCATAGTCGTGTCGCCAAGCATCCCAGTCGATGGTAGTTCGCTGACCCAAGGTCGCTTCAGCCAACCCGGCAATGATCGCCACTTCGGAGCGCAGTTGCTCGCTGGCCGGCTCGTTGCGGCCCTGCCAGGCGCGGATGCAGCCGGTACTGTCCTCGGTGGTATAGACCTGCTCCACCTCGTCCTGACGATCCGCTTCGATGTGCCCCAGGCAGGGCAATAACCAGCCATGTCGTCCTGGGAACAGATGCGTGCGATTGAGCTTGGTGGCCACCTGGACGTTCAGCGTCAGCGTCTGCCAGGCCGCCTCCATGCGCTGGGTGTCGGGGATCGCCCGCAGGAAATTACCACCCAGGCCGATGAAGGCCTTGACCTTGCCCTCAACCAGCGCCTGGCAGCAGTCCACCGTGGCCATGCCCTTGTTCGGCGGGACCTGCACGCCAAACAGCGCTTGCAGTTTTTCAGCCGGAACCTTGCCCGGGTCTTCCGTGATACCGACCGTGCGCTGGCCCTGCACATTCGAGTGTCCGCGCACTGGACAGATGCCTGCGCCAGGCTTGCCAATGTTGCCGCGCAGCAGCAACAGGTTGACCAGCATCTGCACGTTGTCTACACCGCGTCGGTGCTGGGTCATGCCCATGCCGTAGACGATCATGACCTTGCTGCTGCGGGCATAGACGGTGGCTGCAGCTTCCATGGCAGCGCGCCCGAGGCCGGACTGACGCTCCAGGGTCGCCCACTGATGGCCCTGAACGTCCTCTCGCAGCGCATCCAACCCGTCGGTGTGCGCCTGGATGAACGCATGGTCCAGAACGGCCGGCTTGCCCTGCTCATTTGCGTGCTGCTCCATCGCGAGCAGGGCCTTGATAATCCCCATCACTGCAGCCAGATCGCCCCCGACCCTGACCTGGTGATATTGAGTGCTGATCACGGTCGAGTCAGGCCCCAACATCTCACTGGGAGACTGTGGATTGACGAAGCGCTCGAGCCCCCGCTCACGCAGTGGGTTGAAGGTGATGATGGGCACATCGCGCTTGCGCGCTTCCTGCAGCGGGTGAAGCATTCGCGGGCTGTTGCTGCCCACGTTCTGGCCAAAGAAGAAAATGCAGTCGGTGTGTTCAAAGTCTTCCAGCGTGACGGTGCCGACAGGTACGCCGATACTCTCCTGCAGCCCGACCGATGTACTCTCATGGCACATGTTCGAGCTGTCCGGGAGGTTGTTGGTGCCATAGGCACGGGCAAACAGCTGGTACATGAACGAGGCTTCCAGCGACGCCCTGCCCGAGGCGTAGAACACCGCTTCGTCAGGCGTCAGGGCCTGCAGCTGTTGGCCGATTTGCTGATATGCCTCCCCCCAGGTGGTGACCTGGTAGCGATCGCTGGTCGGGTCGTAGCGCATGGGGTGGGTCAACCGGCCTTGCTGCTCCAAGGCGTAATCGGTCCATGTGCGCAGCGCTGACAGGGTATGAGTGGCGAAGAATTCCGGGCCGGTGCGGTGGCGGGTGAGTTCCCAGGCAGTGGCCTTGGCGCCGTTCTCGCAAAATTCCAGCGCGTGTGGGTTGCCAGGCTTGGCCCAGGCACAGCTGACGCAGGCGAAGCCGTTGGGTTTGTTCTGTCTGACCAGTGCCATGGGTGCCGTGGTAAAGGCTTGTTCACGCCAGAGTATGCTCATGACAGAACGCGCCGACCCCCAACCGCCTGCTGCATCTTTGTAGGGCTTGTATCGCGCTTGAGGGTGGATAAGCGACATGGCCGCCTCGCTGTAGTTATGTCTGCATATTTCGAGGCGGAGCGGGAGATGGAAGTTCAAGCGGGCATGGTGTCTGCTGGCTAAGCGGCGGGGGGCGGAAGGCGGGAGGCGGGAGGCGGGAGGCGGGAGGCGGGAGGCGGGAGGCGGATGGGAGCTTATTACAGGGGTCCGCCGCAGGTTGGCCCTTTTTATGAGATCTACCCAATAAATGCCGGGGGCCGCTGTGCGGCCCATCGCGGCAAAAGACCGCTCCTACATTGGGAATGAGGCTATCTGTAAGCAATGCGCAATGCGGCGTTATGCAACTTAGACACACTTAGAATTTGTTCTTCTCAGATTATTGCCGTTGCCGTTGCTGTTGCTGTTGCTGTTGCTGTTGCTGTTACTGTTGCTGTTGCTGTTGCTGTTGCTGTTGCTGTTGCTGTCGCTGTCGCTGTCGCTGTTGATCTTGATCTTGATCTTGATCTTGATCTTGATCTTGATCTTGATCTTGATCTTGATCTTGATCTTGATCTTGATCTTGATCTTGATCTTGATCTTGATCTTGATCTTGATCTTGATCTTGATCTTGATCTTGATCTTGATCTTGCTTTTGATCTTCGCGACTTCAGAAGGCCGAACGCAGGTCTTGCGGAGGGAGGTGACAGGCATGGATGCCTGTCAAGCGCTGGGCCCCAGGATGGGGCCTACAGCGCGGTCCTCCCGGGAGCAAGGCCGGAGTGAGGGAACCCCGAAGCGTAGCGTAGGGGCCGTATGAATGGAGCACAGCGTTTTTTGGTTACTTTTTGTCGCGTTTGACAAAAAGTGACTCGCCGTAATGGCGAAAAGGTGACTAAGCGTCGCCATCGCAAATGGACTATGCTCTCTTTCAATACCCACACCAACGCAATCAAACTTCAAACTTCAAACTTGAAGCGTGAAGCTTGAAACTTGAAAGCGTGGGCGCGCACAGCAAGTTGGTATTCATTGGCACGGGTGGCGCACAGTCACCTTTCCGCCCTTACGGCGGCTCACTTTTTGTCTTGTCAAAAAGTAAGCAAAAACCGCCTGCTCCTATCATCCGGCCCCTACGCTACGCTCCGGGGTTCCCTCGCTCCGGGCTTGCTCCCGGGAGGACCGCGCTGCAGGCCCCATCCTGGGGCCCAGCGCTTGACAGGCATCCATGCCTGTCACCTCCCTCCGCAAGCCCTGCGCTCGGCCTCCTGAAGTCGCGATCTGCGGCGCCTGAGCTACCGCGCGCTTAGAAGCAAAAGCCAAAGCAACAGCAACGGCAACGGCAACGGCAACGGCAACGGCAACGGCAACGGCAAGTTGTATGGGACGATTTTAGTATCGCCCTGGCCATGGCTCATCCTCTGCCAGCCCTAGTGAATCGTCGTGCTCGTTCGTTCATGTAAAAAAGCGGCGGATAAGCCGCGATCACGCCTAGGACGAACGGACACGCCATGACACTTCGCAACCCGTCAATTCCCCTTGCCCAGATGTTACGCCTAACCTTGCTAGGCATTGCTCTCTCGCCCCTTGCTCACCAGCCCGCCCTGGCAGCTGATCAGGTGCAGACGATCTCCTTCGACATCGCCCCCGGCCCACTCGGCAGCATACTGAACGAATACGCCCAGCGCGCCGCCATCTCGATATCGTTCGAGCGTACCGCCCTCGCTGGCCTTCGTTCAAACGGCCTGCAAGGACGCTATGGCGTATGGGAAGGTCTAAATCACCTATTGCAAGGCACTGACCTGCGCCTTGGTCGCGACACCAACGGTGGCTACCTTGTGCTCCCACCTGCCCCAAGCACCAGCGGGGCGATGGAACTGACCGCCCTGAGCATTTCCGGCAAGGCCCCCGGTGCACTCACCGAAGGTTCGGGCGCGTACACCACCGAATCGTCCAGCAGCTCTACGCGCCTGAACCTGTCACTCAAGGAAACCCCACAATCGATCACGGTCCTGACGCGCCAGCGCCTGGACGACCAGAAGCTCGATACCCTCACCGACGCACTGGACGCTACCACCGGCATCACCGTCATTCGCGAAAGCCTGGGGGCCGACAGCACGGCGTACCTGTCCCGGGGCTTTGCCATCCGCAACTTCGAGATCGACGGCGTCCCCACGTCGGCGAACATGGACAACTACACCCAGAACACAGCCATGTACGACCGGGTGGAAATCGTACGCGGCGCCACAGGCTTGATCAGCGGCATGGGTAACCCATCAGCCACCATCAACCTGATCCGCAAACGCCCCACCGTTGATCCTCAAGTGCAGTTAAGCGCAGAGGCCGGAAGCTGGGACCGCTACGGCCTGGGCGTTGACGTGAGCGGCGCGCTCGATGAAAGCGGCAGGCTGCGTGGCCGCCTGGTGGCCGATCACAAGGACCAGCACGCCTGGATCGACCGCTTTGACCAACAGCTCTCGACCCTGTACGGCATCACCGAACTGGACCTGGGCGACGAGACCCTGCTGACGGTGGGCCTCAGCCATCAGGTGACCCAGAGTACCGCCCCCATTCGCACCGGCTTCCCGCTGTTCACCACGGACGGGGCACGCACGCATTTCTCCCGCTCGTTCAATACCGCGCCAGACTGGAGCTATTACGACCGGCAGCAAAGTACCCTCTTCACTTCGCTAGAACATCAGTTCGCCAACGGCTGGAGCGGCAAGGTGGAGTACAGCCATGCGCGCAACGACTACGACACCGTGATCGCCTACGTCGATGGCGAAATCGACCCAGCAACCGGTGCCGGGGCTACGATCAACCCGACCCGCTGGAAGGCCGCGCCCACCCAGCACAGCCTGGACGCTTACCTCACCGGCACCTTCGACGCCCTGGGACGCGAGCACGAAGTGATCGGCGGCGTGACCCTGTCACGGACCGAGGAAAGGGGCACATCCAACTTCGGCGGCTGGCAGAGTGCCCGAACGGGCTACGACGACACCATCGACAACATTTTCAACTGGAACGGATCGTCCCCCAAGCCGGTGTTCACCCAAATCGGCACCACCGACATGACCGAAACCCAGTACGCAGGCTACCTGACCTCGCGGCTGCACCTGAGCGATGCCGCCAGGCTGATCCTCGGGGCGCGCGTGGTCGACTGGAACAGGGTGAACAAGAGCGCGCTCTATACCGGCTCGCGTCAACGTACCGAGCGGACCGAAAACGGTGTAGTGATCCCCTATGCTGGGCTGGTCTATGACCTGAACGATACCTGGGCTGCCTACGCCAGCTACACGCAAATCTTCAACCCGCAAGGTAACCAGATTCGCGACGTCAAGGGCTCGCCCCTCGACCCGCAAGAAGGCACAGGCTACGAAGTGGGGTTGAAAGCCGATCTGCTCGACAAACGCCTGACCGCAAGCCTGGCCCTATTCCGGGTGGAGCAGGACAACCTGGCAATCGCCGATGGGCGCTTGCTGCAGCCCAACGGGTTTCAGGCGTATCGCGCCGAGAGCGGCACCACGAGCGAAGGTGTAGAGCTTGAGCTCAACGGTGAGCTGGCCGAAGGCTGGCAGGTCATGGCGGGCTATTCCTACAACGTCAGCTTCGATACCAACGACCAGCGCATCGTAACCGAGATTCCGCGCAATAGCGTGAAGCTGTTCACCACGTACCGCCTGCCGGGCGAGCTGGACAAATGGACTGTCGGCGGCGGGATCAACTGGCAAAGCGAAACGGGCTATGCCCTGAGCTACGCCACCACCCAGAGCAGTTATGCGCTGGTCAACCTGATGACGCGCTATCAGGTGACGCCGCAGCTATCAGCCAGCGTGAACGTCAGCAACCTGTTCGACAAGCACTACTTGACGACCACGGCAGGCGGGATCTACGGCGCCCCACGCAACGTCATGACGACGCTGCGCTACAACTTCTGAGGCCCATACCCGTCGGCGGATAAGCGGGACCGTCAATGACAGGCCCCGTTGTCACGCCAACTCTCCCTCCCAGGGATGCTCGAGCAGCAGCCGCAAGGTCAACGACAGTGTCAGCTGACGCTCGGCCTCGCTGCGCTCATCGGCCAGGGTGCCCACGGCCTCGAGGATCTGCTGCTCGGTCATACCTTCCTGGCCCTGCAAAAGCCCCTCGAGCCGGACGTGATAGGGCTGGTTCAGCGTCTCGTACTCCCCCGCATACGAAGTGCGCAGAAAATCGATCCAAAACGTGCGCTGCAGCAGCGAATCGGCGATCCGCGCATTGCTTTCTGCCAGCAGAATGCTGCGCGCGGCTTCACGCAGACGCACATCGTTGACGTCGGAAAATACCCGGTGATACATGTAGCGCGACTGAGCCGGCAGCCCCAACGGCCGGACCAATCCTGCCCGGTACGCCAGGTGTATTTCCACTTCATCAATCAAGCCGTAGGGGTTGCTGGCCCGCTCCCTGGCAATGTGCTGGGCTGCGACGCGATCCACCTCGTCCAGGCGATAGAGCTCGCGACCAATACGCACCAGAGCAGGCGCCATGTCTGCGGCGGCAAGCCCTGCGGTACGCGTCGCGACCAGGGCACGAACCTCGAACAGGCTAAGCATCAGCAGCATCTGATCAGCACAGGTGCGCGGGCCCGCTGCCTGCTGGAAGACAGCTTCACGGACTTGCGAATTTTCAACACAAACCTCGATCAACGCCCAGATGCGCCTGCGCAGATCGATGCCTTGAAAGTCATAATCGTTCGAACGCCCAAGGTCGTTTAAGAACCGCATCAGGTCATCACTGCCAGGTTCGTCGGTCAGCGCCGTCCAGTGCTCGGAGCGGATCACACGCTCCTCAGGGCTGGAGTCCGCCAACCAGCGTTCAAGGGATTCTTGCCCACCAGGGCCATGACGGCGCAAAGGCAACGCCGTTGCCCCGGCCTCGCCCAGAGTGCTGCGCAGCGCGGTCTGGGTGGGTTCGGGCACAGGGTTATCGTGCAGGCTTAGCCCAGCCAAGCGCCGATGGGAATGAGCAAGGATCGGGCTCATGTCCGCGATACGGTTGTCGCGAAGGTCAATGTCCTCCAAGGCAGGGTGCATATAAAGCTCTACTGGCAACGCCTCCAAGCCCGTGTCACGCAAGTGCAGACGCTGTAGATCCAGCAGTCGACCCAGGGGTGGCAGTTGCCCGATCGGGTTGTGCGACAGGTCAAGCACGCGCAATTTGGTCAACGCGCTGAGCCTGGCAAGGCCTGCGTCGTCGATCACGATCTGGTTACGCGTCAGGTGCAGCTCGGTGAGCTGCGTCAGTGTCTGGATGCCCTCAGGGACACTGGTCAGCATGTTGTGGCTCAGGTCCAGGGTGCGCACATTAGGGAACCGCTGGAGAAACCCCTCAGTGATGCTCGACAAGTGCGCGCGGCGCAGTGTCAGGTGGGTGACGTGATCGAATAACGCTTGCTCAGGCAGCAGCGGAAGGCTATCGATGCGCTCGCTGTCGATGACCAGGCGGTATTCGCCGTTGGCATCGGGTCGCTTTCGCCGCCAACATTGGCGGATGCGACGGGCAATCTGTCGACGGCGCTCGGGCAAAGGCGCAGTGGTGGCTTCTCGGCGCCAGGCTGCCAGGTTGTCACCCAGATCGACAAGGCACTGCTGCAATTGGCGCAGGTGATCCCACGGTTGCTCGCCCTGCAAGCGCACCCGCTCAAGATACACTTCGATTTCCATGTCGCTCAGCGTCGGGAAGATCTGCTGGTAGCCACGAAGCATGGCCTGCCGCGACCCTTCCGGTCGGCCACTGAGCACATAGCCGATGCGTCCATCGCCAAGGCGCATCGGAGGCCTTGGCTTGCCAACCGGTGTCATGCCCAGGAGCCGCGCAGCCTGAGTCCGGTCTGCAAAAGCACGGTCTGCCAGCGCGCTGGCAAGATCGGCGGGCGCCTTTGAGGCGCCCCCCATCGCAACGCGCTGCTCTGGGTCAAGGGTGCGCAGCAATGCCTGGAAAAATCCGTCATTGACCACAGCACCGGGCAAGGGACGTCCTGCATGATCGGTTGCCAGATATCCTTGTGCCGTGTGAATCACGCAGCGGGTCTCGGGTGCCGTGTCAGCGCCCACGCTGGCTCGCCTAGCGCCACCCAACTGCGCCTCGTGCACTTCTATCTTGACTGACGCAGCCCAAGGCCATTCGAGGTGCAGCAATGCCAAGGCCAACCGCTCGGTATCGCTGTCAACAGCGTTGGGCTGCTCGAAGCCGGCACAAGCACGGTCCAGGCGAGCATCATGCAGCACCCATCGCGCCCGCTCGGCCAGTGCAAGCGGCACTTTGCATTGCTCCAGCAACTGGCTGAGCTCGGTATCGCTGGCGGCCGCGAGCAACTCCCGGCCAGCGCGCGTGGAAAGCCCCGGAAAATCCCGGTGCAGCGGATCTGCCGCAAGCGCGGGCACTCCCTGAGCTTCTTGCCACTGGGCTTCGAAGGCTGGTCCACGCAGGCGGGGGAACGCTCGATGCAGCTCGTATCTTTGCAAGGCATCACACAACCGCGCGGGTGCAGGTGCATTTTCAAGATGCAAGCGTCGCAGCGCGGCTTCGTCCAGGCCGACACTGCGCAGCACCGCTCGCGCCGCCGAAGGGCTCACCGTACCCAGGTTCGAACCCAGACGCGCTACCAGCATGTCGACGTTGGACCACGCCTGGGGACGCTCCAATGCATGACGCACCCCGCCCGCCTCGTTGTCTTCCAAGATAATTTCAGGAGCTTGGCCACGCTGCGGATGCTCAATCGTTGGCCGTTGCTCATCGAGTCCCAACCTGTAAGCATTACCCTCGATGGCCACGTGTGGACGCCCATCGAGCAAACCCCGTTGCCCCGCCATCAGGTGCGTGTCGGGAACCGCATAACCCGGCAAGTCAACCCGGGCCAGACGATGCTCGCCCGTAGGCGTCAGTACAGGCGCCAGTTCATCGATGATGCCTTCTCGCGCCAGCATCCGGCCCGCGGCTGCACCGACAGCTGCACCTACCCCGATCATGACGACGTTCTGCGCCACCGCTATCAGATGCGCGAGCGCTGCCTCCCGATCGCCAAGCGCCCACTCGTGGTAGCCATCGATCACGTCATCGGTAATCTGGCGCGCCGCCAGTGCGAGCAAGGGCAGCCCGAGCTCGGGTACGAAGAAACTGGCCAACCCCAGCAGGTCCAGCCCGAGGCCCTTGAGTACGTGGTTACGCCGGTCGCGCGCTTGACTGTCCACCGCCGTGTTGGGTACAGCCAGGGCCTGTGCGTCCTCGAGCAGGGTATCGACTTGGACGCTGCGCAGGTGTGCGATCAGTGCACCGTGGATAACTTGGTGGCGAGCGTCCAGTTCGAGGGGCTCCCCAGTCGTTGCGCTGGCCAGCAGATGCTGAAAGCGCTGGCTGAAATGCAGGCGATCATGCTCCTTGATGAAGCGTTGGAAGAACTGCCGGTACGCAGGGTCGCGCAAGCGAGTGCCAAGGCTGCGAAACAACTGCGACCACGATGGGTAAGTGCCAATGGCGCCGTAGGGATCGTCGGGTATCCACACGATCAGGTCCTGCGGTGCGGACGAGGCTTGGTCAGACGCTGGCTCGAAAACCGTGATACCGGTCACCACTCGGCCCAACAGGCGAAGTTCGCTGAATGCGCCGGCGGGTGGCTCGCTGGCGCCGGCTACGGCACTGACCAGGCGATCGAGAGCCCCACCCTTCACAACGCCCTGTAGCCGCGCAAGCTCTATAGCGGCCAGCAGGCTGCGGCGCCACCCCTCTTCAAGCACCGCGCTGACCTCGCGTCGGCGCTTGTCGTCGGCAAATAGCACCTGTTTGAGGTGCTGCTGATAAGCCGCGCCCAGGTCCAAGGACCGACACACCCCCGCGAAAGCCCGCGGGCGCAAGGGAAGCACCGTCCCATCTGCATCCAGCACGTTCGACTGTGGCAACCAGGCGACCTCGGCGGTCTCTCGCCGGTCGAAATTGTGCAACGCACAGGCCAGCAAGGGTTGCTCCAGTGTGGTGGGAACCACACGATCAGGGACGGTTGTAACACCGGACGGGTAACGAATATGCACAACCCGGCGCAGCTTGGCTGCTCGGACGTCCACCGGCCGGTGCAAGAGCCTCTCCAAAGCCGCCTCCAGCAATGGACTGGCGAATTCGTCAAGAGGCTGCACCTGAGCGAAAACGGCTTGTACTTGCTCACGCGCCCGTTGCTGGTCGAGCAGCGCCTGGTGCAGGCCCTGGAGCTGCTCGACCGTGGCATTTGCCATCCAAGGCGGCAGTCGGTCGGCAATGAACGCGTCAACGGAGTCGTCGGGGAACGGCGTATTTTTCATGGAGCACCTGTGAGTTGCAAAACCGCCACTCAGCCAGCTTGGGGATCCGTTCTTGAGGTAGTTGTCTAACACCACTCGAACGCAGCGCCGTGCACAGCCCCAACGCCCTCAATCTCCCCACGCGTGGCCACTTGCGCTACAATCGCGCCCGGGTGCTAGCTGCTTGGGGCAGTGAAGCAGGTTAAAAAAGCTACGCAGGTCGGGCCGCCATGCGGGAGTCATTGCGCCTATGCAAAACACCAAGGTCCCCAAAGCACAGCAACTGGCCGAGCGTGCGCTGGCCAGCCTCGAACGTTTCCTGCACATCGAAGCCGTCAGTGGTGTGGTACTGCTGATCGCCGCCATCGCCGCCCTGATCTGGGCCAATTCCCCGGCCGCCGCCAGCTACGACGCCCTCTGGCACACACCGATCACGCTGGGTATCGGCTCGCTGGTCTATTCCCAGTCCCTGCATTTCTGGATCAACGATGGCCTGATGACGATCTTCTTCCTGGTGGTCGGGATGGAGATCCGCCGCGAGATCCATGAAGGTGCCCTTTCCAGCCTGCGCCAGGCATCCTTGCCCATGGTGGCAGCCATGGGCGGCGTGGCTGTGCCTGCCATGGTTTACCTGGGCTTCGGCCATGCGCCCAGCGAGCAGCAAGGCTGGGCCGTGCCGACAGCCACCGATATCGCGTTCGCGGTCGGCGTATTGGCGTTGCTGGGCAAGTCGATCCCGTCGAACATTCGTGTCTTTCTGCTGGCGCTGGCGATCATCGACGACATCATCGCGGTGCTGATCATCGCCGTGTTCTACTCCGGTGGCCTGGACTACCTGGGCTTTGCTGTCGCGGCAGCGGGCCTGCTGTTGGTCCTGATCATGCAGCGCATTGGCGTGGGCTCGGCCTTTGCCTATGTCATCCCAGGCGCGATCACATGGGTGGGTGTGCTGATGACCGGTGCCCACCCTACCCTGGCAGGCGTCGTCCTGGGGCTGATGACCCCCGTCACCAGCCGCCCTATGTGGGAACGCCCCGTAGAGGCCGTGTCGCGCCTGAGCGAAGAAGTGGTCGGCCGGGCCAAAGCCGCGACCCAGGACGCCAGCCAATTGCTGACGCCCCTCAAGCACCTGCGCGTGGCGCAACGTGAAGTGCTGCCGCCGGTGGTGCGTGTGCAGAGTGCGCTGCACCCTTGGGTGGCATTCGGCATCATGCCGCTGTTCGCTTTGGCCAATGCCGGGGTAAGCCTGTCGGGCGTCAACCTGGACAGCGAAACACCGCGCTGGGTGATGGAGTCGGTGATGGCGGCGTTGGTCATCGGCAAACCGGTAGGCATCGTCGGCATCAGCTGGCTGATGGTGCGCTTGGGGCTCTGCTCGTTGCCGCCAGGGGTCAACTGGAGCGGCATCACCTTGATCGGGCTGCTGGCCGGCATCGGCTTCACCATGTCCATCTTCATCGCCAACCTGGCGTTCGCCAGCCCAGCGGCGCTGGGTGCGGCCAAGTTGGGCGTGCTGGCAGGTTCGGTGGTTGCGGCCTCGCTGGGCCTGGCATGGGGCGCATGCCGCGTGCGCGGTAGACACCGATAGCGCCTACGCTGTTTCCCCATGCTCAAGCGCATGGGGAAACACGCTGAAGGGTTGCCCACGGCCGCTCGTCGTCCCAATCGTCGATCCAAGTCAACCCAGGGCAACGGGACCTTTCGAACAGGTACGAGCATTCTCAACTGCAGGAGCTTCTACCATGCGCGACTACCCTACCCCACCCTTCCCCTCTCAGCCCCAGACCGTACCCGGCTCCCAGCCGAAAATGGACCCGGTACCGGACTGCGGCGAGCAGACCTACGTCGGCCATGGCCGGCTCGAAGGCAAGAAGGCGCTGATCACCGGCGGCGACAGCGGCATCGGCCGCGCGGTGGCCATCGCCTATGCCCGTGAAGGCGCCGATGTCGCCATCTCCTACCTGGATGAACACGAAGACGCCGAAGAGACCAAGCGCTGGGTGGAGGCAGCCGGGCGCAAGTGCCTACTGCTGCCAGGCGATCTGGCGCAGAAGCAGCAATGCCACGCGATCGTGGAGCAGACCGTGGCCGAGTTCGGCCGCATCGACATTCTGGTGAACAATGCCGCCTTCCAGATGGCCCACGAAACGTTCGAGGAAATCGAGGACGAGGAATGGGTAAAGACCTTCGACACCAACATCACGGCCATCTTCCGCATCTGCAAGGCCGCCTTGCCGTCCATGCCCAAAGGCAGCTCGATCATCAACACCAGCTCGGTCAACTCCGATGATCCGTCTTCCTCGCTGCTGGCCTACGCGGCGACCAAAGGCGCCATTGCCAACTTCTCTGCAGGGCTTGCGCAACTGCTGGCCAAAAAGGGCGTGCGCGTCAACAGCGTCGCACCAGGCCCGATCTGGACGCCGTTGATCCCCGCGACCATGCCCGACGAAGCCGTCAAGAATTTCGGCTCCAGCTACCCCATGGGCCGCCCTGGCCAACCGGTGGAAGTGGCGCCGATCTACGTACTGCTGGGTTCGGACGAAGCCAGCTACATCAGTGGCTCGCGCTATGCGGTCACAGGCGGCAAGCCCATTCTCTGACGGACGCGGGGCTCTGCACGACAGAGCCCCTGCGCCACCTCACGGCATCAGGATCGCCTGGGCGCGGTCGATCGAAGGCACTGGCATGCTGTCCCTGCTCACCATGAGCCACTGACGCATGCGAGCAGTGTCGAATATCTGGCCTTCTTCCATCATCGTCAGAATCAATGCCTGGGACATTCGGTAACACCCACACTGGGCGCACTGGCGCTGCTCCCACCCGCCGGCACATTCGATGGACTCTGCTTGTCCTGCGCATATCAGACAGCTCATATAAGCCCCCTTCTTGTTCTTGTTCACCAGAGCGTGGTCCCATGACCTACCCAACCCGGACATGGCCAACTTCCATGAGATACCCGTGCCAATGCTTAAATTCAGTGAAATGCGCTGCCCGATTGTCGGTTAGGTCAGCAGTTGACTGAGCACCGCGCGCAGTTTCCCGGGTTTGACCGGTTTGTTCAGCACCGGCATGCCCAGCGCCTGCAACGCCTGCCTGCCTTCGTCGCTGCGGTCGGCGGTGATGATGACGGCGGGGATCGTGCACCCGAACTGCCCACGTAACCGCTCCACCACGTCGCACCCCAGAATGCCGTGGTCCAGATGGTAGTCTGCCAGGATCAGTTCCGGCGGCTGACCTTGCAGCGCGTCCAAGGCTGCATGCTGATCGATGGCCGTGACGACCTTGCAGCCCCACTGCCCCAACAGGGCGCCCATGCTGTGCAAGATACTCGACTCGTTGTCCAGCACCAGCAGCCGCCGCCCTGGCAGGGGGTCCCCCATGCTCGGCTGCGGTAGCGCCACTGCCGTGGCCGCTGGTAGACAGCTTGCCATCGGCACCTGAATCGTGAACACCGACCCTTGCCCTGGCCGTGAGCGCACCCGTACCGGATGTCCGAGTATCTTGGCGATGCGCTCGACGATCGCCAGGCCCAGCCCAACCCCCTTGCGCTCGGCTGCCCGGCCCACATCCAACTGGTTGAACTCGAGGAAGATCGACTCCAGGCGATCGTCCGGGATACCGCGCCCGGTATCCCACACCTGCAGTTCGAGGTTAGGGCCACGCCGCCGCGCCGCCAACAGCACGCCGCCCTTTGACGTGTAGCGGCAGGCATTGCTGAGAAAGTTGCGCAGGATGCGGGTCATCAGCCGCACATCGGTGCCCATGGCAACGTCGGGAATACGTGACCTGAGCTTGAGGCCTGCGGCTTCGGCCACCGATTCGAACTCGGACACCAGTGGCGCGAACAGGGTGCTCAGGTGGTACACGCCGATGTCCGGCTTCACGGCGGCCTGATCAAGTCGCGAGATGTCCAGCAGGTCGGTCAGCAGGTCTTCGGCCCCTTCCAAGGCCTGATGAGTGCGTTCCACCAGCAGTTGTTCGGCCTGCGCCAGCGGCCGCTCGCGCAGGGTCGAAATCAGCAAGCGGGCGGCATTGAGCGGTTGCAGCAGGTCATGGCTGGCCGCCGCCAGGTATTTGTCTTTGCTGCGGTTGGCCAGCTGTGCCGCGTCCCGGGCGTCGCGCAGGGCCCGGGCAATCTGCTTGCGCTCGGTGATCTGCTGGTGCAGGTTGCGGTTGGCTTCGAGCAGTTGATCGGTGCGGTCGGCCACCCGCTGCTCAAGCTCATCGTTGAGTTGCTGCAAGTGCTGCTGCGCCAGCTTGCGCTCGGTGATATCGGCCACGAACCCTTCCACCAAGCCCTCATGCCCAGGTTTACGCAACAGGTTCATGAGCACGTCGATGTGGCTGCCATCGCGGCGGCGCAGGCGGGTTTCGTAACCGTGCAGGCTATGCTCGCGGGCCAGGGTCGTGGTGATGGCGTGCAGTTCCTGAGCGCCCCCGACGAAGAGGTTGGCGGCAAGGTCGGTCAACGAAAACAGTACGGCCTGGGGGTCGTCATAGCCCAGCATCCGCGCCAGGGCCGGGTTGGCGGCGCGCATGCCGTCCTGCAGGCTGGCCTGGAAGATCCCGTGAACGGCATTTTCGAACAACCACTTGTAGCGGTTGCGCTCAGCTTCCAGTTCTTCCAGCCGCGCAGCCAGTTCCGGGTAATGACTCTTGCGCGCGGACTGGTCGCCCAGCCCCAGCAGCCCGGCCAGGGCTCGCTGCTGCGCTTCAGAGGGCTTCGCCATAAACGACCTCGACGTCGCGCTGGCTGGAGGCGCGTGGGTTGGTCAGGATGCACGGATCGTCCATCGCGTGCTGCGACAGGAATGGAATATCGCTGGTGCGCACACCGTGCAGCCCAAGGGTTTCATGAAAACCCATGGCGTATTTCAGGGCGATCAGGTGCTCGACCAGGCGCGCGCAGATCTGCCGGTGGTTCAGGCCCCGGCAATCGATGCCCATCACTTCGGCAATCACCTTGAAGCGCTCGGGCGCCGAACTGTAGTTGAAAGCCACCACATGCTCGACCAGCACGGCGTTGCACAGGCCGTGGGGCAGATCCAGGAAGCCGCCGAGGCTGTGGGACATCGCGTGCACGGCGCCGAGGATGGCATTGGAAAAGGCAAGCCCCGCCTGCATGCTGCCCAGCATGACTTTTTCGCGCAGGCTGATGTCGGTCGGATTGGCGATCATCTGCACCAGGTTGCCGTTGATCAGGCGCATGGCCTCAAGGGCATGCGGGTCGGTCAGGGGGCCGTGGCCAGTGGAGACGAACGCCTCGATGGCGTGCACCAGGGCATCGATCCCGGTACAGGCCGACAAGAACGGGTCCATGCTCAGGGTGGTCTGTGGATCGATCAACGACACGTCGGGTACCACCGCCTTGCTGACGATGGAGAACTTCATGCGTTCTTGCTGGTTGGAGATGATCACGAACTGCGACACATCCGCCGAGGTGCCGGCCGTGGTCGGGATCAGGATCAGCGGGGGGCTGGGCACGCGGATCATGTCCACGCCCTCGAACTCGAGGATGCTGCGCCCGTGCGCCACCACGATGCCGATGGCCTTGCCGCAGTCCATCGGGCTGCCCCCGCCGACTGCGACGATGACATCGCAATGGTTTTGCCGGTAGATCTCGGCGCCGAGCATCACCTCCTCGACCCGGGGGTTGGGCGACACCGCGCTGTAGAGGCAATAGTCGATGCCTTGGGCTTGCAGGCTGGCCTCGACGTCGGCCACCCACCCGGCAGCGATCACCCCAGGGTCGCTGACCACCAGCACCTTGCGGGCACCGAAGGTCTTGGCGTAGTTGGCCACGTTATGCCGGCAGCCGGCACCGAAGATGATTTCAGGCGAAACGAATTTGCGAAGCGGGCTGAAACTCTGGCTCATGGGCAAGCCTGTTCTTATTGTTCTGGAAGGTGAGTGCCAGCGTAATGCATCCATCGACGAAAGCAACCAGACCTAGGTGGCATCGTGTTCACTCGACCCAGGCCCTGGCCCTGGCGAGCTCGAGAAAGCCCAGCACGTCCTCCTCAAGACCTTGCACATCGGCAAAGCGCTGACGCAAGCACTCGATCACACCCGCCACGCTGAGCTGACCGTCCAGCAGTTCCAGCACCCAGCCAGCACTGCCGTTCAGTTCGATGACCACGCCCGGGCACTGCAGCACATGCATGCCTGTGCTCGGCTCCCAGCGCAAGCGGGCCCGGCGGTGCACTTGCAAGGCCTGATGACGGGTGATCGGCTCCACGGCCCAGATTGTTCCTGGCGGGTAGAAAGACACCGGCCACCGCGTGGGTGGCCGGAGGGCGGATCAACGGTTAGCGAAGTACATCGTCACTTCAAAGCCAATGCGCAAGTCGGTGAAGGCGGGTTTGGTCCACATGGCGTGTCCTCTTCTTGTGCCGGACGATTCCGGTACAGCCATTAATGCACGGGCAGCCGCAGGGCCAAATGCTACTTTGGAACGAACTCACGGCGCCCATGGACGAGGGTGTCTGGGCCTTAGAAGAAGCCCAGTGGATTGATGTCATAGCTCACCAGCAGGTTCTTGGTCTGCTGGTAGTGGTCGAGCATCATCTTGTGGGTTTCACGGCCCACGCCCGACTTCTTGTAGCCCCCGAATGCAGCGTGCGCCGGGTACAAGTGGTAGCAGTTGGTCCAGACACGCCCGGCCTTGATCCCGCGGCCCATGCGGTAGGCACGGTTGATATCGCGGGTCCACACGCCGGCACCCAGCCCGAATTCACTGTCGTTGGCGATGGCCAGCGCCTCGGCTTCGTCCCTGAAGGTGGTCACGCCCACCACGGGCCCGAAGATCTCCTCCTGGAACACGCGCATCTTGTTGTCGCCCTTGAGCAGCGTGGGCTGGATGTAATAGCCGCTGGCCAGGTCGCCCTGCAGGCGCTCGGCAGCGCCGCCGGTCAACAACTGAGCGCCTTCGTCCTGGGCAATCTGCAGGTAGGACAGGATCTTGTCGTACTGCTGTTCGGAGGCTTGCGCACCGACCATGGTCTCGGTATCGAGCGGGTTGCCACGGCTGATCTTGGCGATCTTCTTCATCACCTCAGCCATGAACGGCTCGTAGATCGATTCCTGAATCAGCGCCCGCGACGGGCAGGTGCACACCTCGCCCTGGTTGAAGAAGGCCAGTACCAACCCTTCGGCCGCCTTCTCGATGAAGGCCGGTTCGGCCTGCATGATGTCCTCGAAGAATACGTTCGGCGATTTGCCGCCCAGCTCTACCGTCGAGGGAATGATGTTGTCCGCGGCGCACTTCATGATGTGCGAGCCCACCGGCGTAGAGCCTGTGAAAGCGATTTTGGCGATGCGCTTGCTGGTGGCCAGGGCCTCCCCGGCTTCACGGCCAAACCCCTGGACGATGTTGAGCACGCCAGCTGGCAGCAGGTCGGCGATGAGCTCGGCGAAGACGGTAATCGACAGCGGCGTCTGCTCGGCGGGCTTGAGCACCACGCAGTTGCCGGCGGCCAGTGCCGGGGCCAGCTTCCAGGCGGCCATCAGCAAGGGGAAGTTCCAGGGGATGATCTGCCCCACCACACCCAGCGGTTCATGGAAGTGGTAGGCGACGGTGCCCTCGTTGATCTCGGCGGCGCCGCCCTCCTGAGCCCGGATGCAGCCGGCGAAATAGCGGAAATGATCCGCCGCCAGCGGCACGTCGGCATTGAGCGTTTCACGCACGGCCTTGCCGTTGTCCCAGGTTTCGGTGACCGCCAGTACCTCCAGGTTCTGCTCGATGCGATCGGCGATGCGCAGCAGCATCAGCGCGCGGTCCTGCACCGAGGTCCTGCCCCAGGCATCGGCGGCGGCGTGGGCGGCGTCCAGGGCCTTGTCCACGTCCTGGGCCGTGGACCGAGGAAACTCGGCGATCGGCTGGCCGTTGACCGGCGAGCTGTTGGTGAAATACTGCCCCGCCACCGGCGGTACAAACTGGCCGTTGATGAAGTTGCCATAGCGTGGCTTGAAGGACACGACGGCGCCTGGGGTTCCGGGTTGTGCGTAGATCATGCTGAGCCTCTGCGGGTCGATGCCTGCCTGCGACAGGCGATACGACGATGGTAAAAAGCCCCGCCTGCCAGGCGAATGCATCGTTGGCAGCGGGGCGCTCGTCATTTGGTAGTAGGGTTCAGCGCTGCGCAGTCGCGCTGGTGCCTTGCAGGTGCTTGGGCAGCTTGAACGTCCAGAGCATGCCGCCTTGGTTGAAGTCCTTGACCCGCTTGGCCACCTCCCCGCCCCACAGAGGCACTGCGCCGCCCCAGCCGGAGACCACCGAGACGTACTGCTCGCCGTCCATTTCCCAGGTCACAGGTGAGCCGAGCACACCGGAGCCGGTCTGGAACTCCCACACCTTTTCGCCGGTCTTGGCATCGAAAGCCTGGAGGAACCCCTCAGGGGTGCCGGTGAAGACCAGGTTGCCCTTGGTGGTCAACACCCCACCCCACAACGGGGCGTAGTTCTTGTGGCGCCAGACTTCCTTGCCGCTGACCGGGTCGATGGCACGCAGCACGCCGATGTAGTCCTCGTTGAGCGGCTTGATGGTGAAGCCTGCGCCCAGAAACGCTGCGCCTTTCTTGTAGGCGATGCCTTCGTTCCAGATGTCCATGCCCCATTCGTTCGAAGGCACGTAGAACAGCCCGGTGTCACGGTTGTAGGCCATGGGCATCCAGTTCTTGGCGCCCAGGAATGCTGGCGCGACGAAGACCGAGCTGCCCTTGGCTTCGCTGCCCGGTGCACCCGGGCGACTGGCGTCGTTGTAGAGCGCGCGGCCGTCCTTGTCCAGGCCCGTGGCCCAGGTGATCTTGTCGACAAAGGGGAAGCCGCGGATGAACTTGCCGTTGGTGCGGTCGAGCACGTAGAAAAAGCCGTTGCGGTCAGCCGTGGCGGCGGCCTTCACCTCCTTGCCCCCGTCCTTGTAGTTGAACGATATCAACTCGTTGACACCGTCGAAGTCCCAGCCGTCGTGGGGCGTGCTCTGGAAGTGCCACTTGATCGTGCCATCGTCCGGGTTCAGTGCCAGGCGCGAAGACGAATACAGGTTGTCGCCGGGACGCAGGTGCGAGTTCCAGGGGGCGGGGTTACCGGTGCCGAACAGAATCAGGTTGGTTTCCGGGTCGTAGTAGCCGCCCAGCCAGGGAGCAGCACCGCCGGTCTTCCACAGGTCGCCCGGCCAGGTCTTGCCGGCTTCACCGCCCGAGATGCCGTTCTCAATGGCCTTACCGTCCTTGTAGACATAGCCCATGTGGCCCTCGACGGTGGGCCGCATCCAGAGCAACTCGCCGTTCTCCGGGTTGTAGGCCTGGATCTTGCCCACCACCCCGAACTCGCCTCCGGCAACGCCGGTAATGAGCTTGCCGTTGACGATCATGGGTGCAGCGCTGATGGAGTAGCCTTCCTTGTGGTCAGCCACCTTCTTGCTCCACACCACCTTGCCAGTGTCCTTGTTCAGAGCCACCAGCTTGGCATCCAGGGTGCCGAAGAACACCAGGTTGCCGTACAGCGCAACACCTCGGTTGATGACATCGCAACAAGGGCGGATATCGTCGGGCAGGCGGGCGTCGTATTGCCACAGTTTCTTGCCGGTGCGTGCGTCCACGGCAAATACCCGTGAGTAGGAGCCTGTGAGGTACATGACCCCATCCTTGATCAACGGCTGCGCCTGCTGGCCGCGTTGCTTCTCCCCGCCGAAGGAGAATGCCCAAACCGGCCGCAACTCCTTGACGTTGCCGGTGTTAAGCATGTCCAACGGGCTGTAGCGCTGGCCCTGCACGCCCAGCCCGTTGGTCACGATCTGCTGGGGGTTCTTGGGATCTTGCAGGATTTCGGCATCGGTGACGCCGGCATGGGCTGCGCCGGCGAGCAGCAAGGCGCTGAACACAAGGCTCAAGGCAAACACGGGACGGCATGGAGTACGGGTCATGGCAGCTACCTTTGGCTTTTTGTTATGCCGGGAAATTTTCCCGGTGTGGCGGGAATTCTTGTTCCCGCCCTGGCTGCCAGCAATTGACCGCAATACGCAAAACCCTAGTTCCTTGGTACAAGAGCACTAGGCCTGGCCGTTATCAGGGCCTGAGATCCACCCGTTGCATTACCTGCTTTTCATAGCGCGGGTACAGGTGGCTGACACTTCGAATCAGCTCATAGCGCGTCAGGCTGATCGCGGCAAACCGCTCAGGCACAGGGCTGCGGATCAGCTCGACCATGTCGGCGCCCCGCTCGGCGCCTTCGCGCATCAGGCCGTCCAGCCAGCCCAGGTAATCGTGCATCTGGACAAAGGGCCTGGTATCGCTTGCGACAGGGCCATGGCCCGGTACCAGTTGTTTCCAGGGCAGGGCTTGCAACGTGTCCAGGTCACGCTGCCAAACGTCCAGCCCCGGGCTGTTGGGCGTGGTCAGGGCGCGCTCGTAGAACACCAGGTCGCCAGCGAACAGCACGCCGGTCGTTTCGTCGAAAATGGCCAGGTCAGCGCCGGTATGCCCTGCCAACCCCAACAGGCGCAATCGATGCCCGCCCACTTCACGCACGCCGGGTTGGACCACCTCGGTCGGCAAGAGCACTTCGGTGCCACGCATCCAGTCGCCGACCAAACGGTACATGTTTTCAGCCATGGCATCGCCCTGCTTGCGCAACAGCTCGGTCGTACCGGCCAGCGCAGCGATCGGCACATCGGCGAATGCCTGGCTACCCAACACATGATCAGGGTGGTGGTGGGTCAACAGGACTTCGATGACAGGCTTGTTCGTGACCCCGGCGATTGCCTGGCGCAAGGCCTCCCCATAGCGCTTGGATGGCCCGCTGTCGATCACTACCACGCCAGTGTCGGTCACGATGAACGCCGTGTTCACAACATTGCCGCCGTTGGCCTTGGCGAAATTCTCGGTGCTACCTTCAAGCACCCAGGTGCCCTGGGCGATCTGGCGCGGCGCCAGCCGGTAGTCGAAGTCGGCCAGCGCCGGCAGGCACACGCCCAGCAGCAAGAGCATCATCCATCGCATCAGGTGCCTCCTGTTGAGCATCAAAACAAGCCAGTCACGTTCAGGGCACGGCGGCTTCGAACCGATTGCCGCTGTTATCCTGCAGCACCAGGCGGGTAGGCCCTGGTGCGCGCACATCGAACCCAAGGCTTGGGTTTTCACTCACCGCCGGATAAAGCACCAAAGCCGCCAACCGCTGCCCATGTTCATCCAGTAGCTCAGCTTGGTTGATAAAAAATTCCGGAATCCCGCTGACCAGGCCATTGTCCATGGGGTGAGCGATCTGCAGGCGCAAGCGGCTGCCTTCCTGACGCCGATAGCGCCCGCCGAGCACTTCACCCAGATGCTCCTCCCACCCTGGCTGGGTGCGCACCACGCTGGGTGCGGTGCAACCCCCACCGGCTGCGTCGACCAGGGCCGACCCCACATGCCAGATGCCGTCGCGGGTCAGCGCAGCTGCCCGTAACGGCGTGGCCTGCTCGACCCGAATGCGCACCGACAGCCAAGGCATGACCTGTTCCCCTGGTTCGAAGTCGACGATGCGCGGCAATGGATTGAGCTCGGCCCAGGCCAGAATCCGCACCACATCAGGCAAAGCCCTGGCATCGATCTCCAGCGGGACCTGGCGGGCATCCTCGGCAAAAGGCGGCGCCAGCAGTTTGACCCGATCATCGAAGACGAACGGCGCCTGGTTCAGGATCTGCTTGTGGTAGAACGCCCACATCACCGAAGGGACAGGGTCGGCATTGCTGGCGGGCGCGTCGCCCAGCCCATGAGTCGACCAGCTCAGGATGCACAGCAGCCCCAACCCCGCTCGCCAGTTCATCGCTCGCTCCTATTGGTACATCTCCGGGACCTCATAGCGCAGCCCGTAGTGCGCGTAGAGCGCCTGCATGCGACCCTCGCGGATCATCGCTTCGAGGGTTTCTTCCAGGGCGTAGGCCAGCTGCCGGTTGCTTTCATGCACCGCCATTCCGATTTCCCACATCTGCTTGCCCAGGCTGGGGTAGGCGTTTTCGGCCACCTGCAGATGCGGGTTGCGGGCCTGGTGCAGTTGCCAGTCCACTTCACCGCGCATGGCCATCACCGCATCCACCTCGCCTTGGCCCAGGGCCGCAAACGCCCGCTGCACGCTGGGGTAGTGGCGTGCGCTGGCACGCAGTAGCCCGTCGAACACCGATGTCAGGTAGAACGAAGGCACGCTGTCTACCTCGACTCCGACCGGGTGGCCCTTGAGCGTCGCGATACTGCCAACCGACGGCAGGCGCCTGCGATCGAACGCCACCTGCCAGCGCTCCTGCTGGTAAGGGCCGAACATCACCACCTGGCCATTTTCCAGCTCGCCCAGTTCGTTGCGCTTCTGGGTATACGCCTGGTCGTAAGGCACGCGCATCATCACATCGGCCAACTGCTGGTGACGCAGCGGACTTGCTCGCCAGATGTAATCGCGCAGGTCGTCGTCGAGCTTCTCGCCAGGCGGCGCCCAGATCAGCTGCAGCCGCACGCCCATCGCGTCGGCAAGCGCCTGCGCCAGCTCCACGTCCACCCCACGGGCCTGGCCATGGTCCTGGAAACTGTAGGGGGCAAAGTCCTTGTAGACCGCGACCTTGAGCTCGCCTGCGGCGATGATCGAATCGTAATTGCGCACCTGCCCCTGCACCGCCGCCCCCCACAGCAGCAGGCCGGCGATGGCACAAAGCCTGGCTGCCCAGGAGCGCACGACGTTCATTCGTCCACGTGTACGCTGTCCAGGTAGGTGCGCACCGCCCATAGCGCTTCCTGGCTCAGGTAGTCCGCCATCTTGGGCATGTACACGCGGCCATCGCGCACGGCACCGTGACGCACACGTTCGACAAACCATTCATCGCCCGCTTCGCCGACGTCGAGCATGCGCAGGTCAGGTGCGATGCCGCCGGACTTGGCTTCCAGACCATGGCACGCTGCGCAGTTCTGGTTGTACGCCGACGCGCCGATTTCAACCGCCTTGTCGTGCTCGGGAGACTCCCGGTAAGGGTTGACCGCCGCCCAGCCATCGGCATCCAGGCTTACGCCGGCATCCTTGATCGGGGTCAGCCCCTGGGTTTCCACCGCCTGAGGCACCACGTTGCCGTGGGCCCAGGCCGACCCGGTCAACACGGCACCGGCCAACAGGCCTGCAGCAAGCACGACGTTGCGTTTGATTGTCATTGTTATGCCCTCACGGTTGCACGCAAGGCCTCAACCACAGAGGCCGTGCCGCCATCTTAGAAACCGCAGCGCCGACGCCGTATGCTGCTTTGGTGGTCGGGTGTTCGTTCCTTGGTAGTAGGGCTTGCGACGAAGTGCGAAAAGAGGTTGGCGCTGGGAAGTTTTCCCGGCCACGGCGGGATTTTCTCCCTGTTGCGCAGCGCCCAGGCGGACCACGCTGTGCGGGCCAAACTCCACAGGGAATCGCAACCATGACAACAAGATCGCTACCCGCCCCGTCTCCCCTGGCCCTGAGCGTGAGGGCCCTGCTGCTGGCCGCAAGCCTGGCCACCGGGACAGTGGCCACGGCGGCCACCACAAGCCCGGCACCTGCCAGCAAGAACGTGACCTGGGAAGACATCGCCAACGACCACCTCACGCCCGGGGATGTGCTGCAATACGGCATGGGCACCAACGCCCAGCGCTGGAGCCCGCTGGCCCAGGTCAACGACAAGAACGTGTTCAAGCTGACCCCGGCCTGGTCCTACTCCTTTGGTGACGAAAAGCAGCGGGGCCAGGAGTCCCAGGCCATCGTCAGCGACGGCGTGGTGTACGTTACCGGCTCCTACTCGCGGGTATTCGCCCTCGATGCCAAGACCGGCAAACGCCTGTGGACCTACAACCACCGCCTGCCGGACAACATTCGTCCGTGCTGCGACGTGGTCAACCGTGGCGCTGCCATCTACGGCGACAAGGTCTATTTCGGCACCCTGGACGCTCGGGTCATCGCGCTGAACAAGAATACCGGCAAGGTGGTGTGGAACAAGAAGTTCGGCGACCACAGCGCCGGCTACACCATGACCGGGGCGCCCGTGCTGGTCAAAGACAAGACCAGCGGCAAGGTGCTGCTGATTCACGGCAGCTCGGGCGATGAATTCGGTGTGGTGGGCCAGCTGTTCGCCCGTGACCCGGAAACCGGCGAGGAAGTGTGGATGCGCCCCTTCGTGGAGGGCCACATGGGCCGCCTCAATGGCAAGGACAGCACCCCCACCGGCAACGTCAAGGCACCGTCCTGGCCGGATGACCCGACCACCGAAACCGGCAAGGTGGAGGCCTGGAGCCACGGCGGCGGCGCTCCCTGGCAGAGCGCAAGCTTCGATGCCGAGACCAACACCATCATCGTCGGTGCCGGCAACCCCGGCCCCTGGAACACCTGGGCACGCACCGCCAAGGACGGCAACCCGCACGATTACGATAGCCTCTATACCTCCGGCCAGGTGGGCGTGGACCCCAGCACCGGCGAGGTCAAATGGTTCTACCAGCACACCCCTAACGACGCCTGGGACTTCTCTGGCAACAACGAGCTGGTGCTGTTCGACTACAAGGACAAGCAAGGCAAGGTGATCAAGGCCACGGGGCATGCCGACCGCAACGGCTTCTTCTACGTGGTCGATCGTAACGACGGCAAGCTGCAGAACGCCTTCCCCTTCGTCGACAACATCACCTGGGCCAGCCACATCGACCTCAAGACCGGCCGCCCCGTGGAAAATCCAGGGCAACGGCCCGCCAAGCCGCTGCCGGGCGAAACCAAGGGCAAGCCGGTGGAAGTGTCGCCACCCTTCCTGGGCGGCAAGAACTGGAACCCCATGGCCTATAGCCAGGACACCGGGCTTTTCTACATCCCGGGCAACCAGTGGAAAGAGGAGTACTGGACCGAGGAGGTGAACTACAAGAAAGGCTCCGCTTACCTGGGCATGGGCTTTCGCATCAAGCGCATGTACGACGACCACGTAGGCACCCTGCGTGCCATGGACCCGACCACCGGCAAGCTGGTGTGGGAACACAAGGAGCACCTGCCGCTGTGGGCCGGGGTGCTGGCGACCAAGGGCAACCTGGTGTTCACCGGCACCGGTGACGGTTTCTTCAAGGCGTTCGACGCCAAGACCGGCAAGGAGCTGTGGAAATTCCAGACCGGCAGCGGCATCGTTTCCCCGCCCATTACCTGGGAGCAGGACGGAGAGCAGTACATCGGCGTCACCGTCGGCTATGGCGGCGCGGTACCGCTGTGGGGTGGCGACATGGCCGAACTGACCAAGCCAGTTGCCCAAGGCGGTTCGTTCTGGGTGTTCAAGATACCGAGCTGGGACAACCCGACCGCTCAACGTTGACCGACAGCGGGGTGCGGTCTGGCTGCGCCCTGCCCTTTTCCGTCTGCCCAGAGAGCTCGATGATGACTTTTCTACCCCTGGCCTTGTTGCTGGCCGTCACACCCGCCATGGCGCTGGCCACTGACATCGACGACAGCGACACGCCGTTGAGCATCAACGGCTGCGTGATTGCCGAAGCCAGCCAATGCCCCGGCGCCGACCTGCGGGGCGCCAAACTGGCCAACCAGGACCTGCGCAAGATGAACCTGGCCGGCGCCGACCTGCGCGATGCCGACCTGCGCCACGCCCGGCTGGACCTGGCCAACCTCGAAAAGGCCCGATTGCAGGGCGCCAACCTGACCCGCGCCAGCCTGCAGCAAAGCAACCTGCGCCTGGCCAACCTAAGCGGCGCACGGCTGATGGCCATCCAGGGCTGGGGGCTGTTCGCCCAAGGCGCCCAGTTCGCCAACGCCGACCTGAGCGCCGCCTACTTGCAATTCGCCCGGCTCTCCGGTGCCAGGATGCAGCAGGCCAACTTGCAGGCGGCCGATCTGGAAATGGCCTGGCTGAGCAAGACCGACTTGCGCGGCGCTCATCTGAACGATGCCAACCTTCAGGAAGCCAAGCTCGGCCAGAGCAACCTCGAACAAGCCCATCTGGAGGGCGCGCGCTTGCACTACGGCAACTTCCAGGACGCCAACATGCAAGGCTGCACCGGCTGCCCAGCCACTTGGGAACATTGACCTGCAGAACTTGACTACCCCGCTACACGTACCAGACCTAGGTCGATACCCACGTGCACCAGTTCAGCATGGGAGCCGACCTGCAGTTTGCTCTTGAGCGTGGTCAGGTGATTGGAGACGGTCTTTGCGCTGATGCACAGCTGCTCGGCGATCGACCGGGCTGGTGTGCCACGAACCAGCATCACGAAGATTTCCAGCTCCCGCTGGGTCAGGCGTTGCAGCCTGGGGTCACAGGCATCGTGCGTCGTGCTGCAAGCCAGCTGCGTGGCCAGCCCCTGCTCGATGTAGGCGTGCCCGGCAAGCACGCGCTGTACGGCCTCGACCAACACTTGCGGGGCCGAGTTCTTGGTCAGGTAGCCGGCGGCGCCGGCGTCCAGCGCCTGGCGCACCAGTGGCAGCTCGTCATGCATGCTGAAGAACAGCACCCGCAACTGCGGCAGGCGCTGGCGCAGGCGTCGGGTGGTTTCCAACCCGCTGATGCCGGGCAGGCCGAAGTCCATGATCACCAGGTTCGGTACCTGCTCCTGCACCCGAGCCAGGGCTTCTTCACCGCTGGCAGCCTCGCGCACCTGCATCGCTGGCAACACGGCGCGCAACAGGCTGGCGTAGCCCTGGCGGACCACGGCGTGGTCGTCGACCAGCACGATATTCATGACACCTCCAAAGGAATCGTCAGGGCCAGTGCCCACCCGGCACCGGGATGGCTGAGTATGCGCAACTCACCGCCCAGGCTGCGGGCGCGCTCGGCCATCGAATGCAGGCCTACCCCTGGGCGCCCAGGCTGGCTGGCACCACAGCCATCGTCGCGAACCAGCAGGCGCAGCCCGTTGGCGCCGCGTTGCAGGCGTATCCGCACCTGACGGGCGCGGGCATGGCGTGCAACGTTGGTCAGCGCTTCCTGCAACAACCGGTACAGGTGCGTGCGTCGAGTGGGTGACAGCGCCGGCAACTGGGCGCCGACCAGCAACTGGCACTCGATGGCCTGGCTGGCACGCCATTGGCTCACCAACTGGTTGAGCGCCTCCGCCATGGGCAGGTGCTGTAGCGCAACCGGATACAAGTCCCGTACCAAGGCGCGGAAACCGAACTGCAAGCCTGCGCAATTGCTTTCCAGCGTCTGGGTGGTTTGCCGCACCTGCTCAGGCTGGTGGGCACACAATTGCAACAGGCACACCTGGGCGCGGATGCCGGCCACGTACTGGCCCAGGTCGTCGTGCAACGCCTGGGCCAGTCTTGTCCGCTCCTGCTCCTGAACCGCCAGCAAAGCGCCGGTCAGTTGCCGGTTGTCGGCCTGGGCCTGCTCGATCGCCGCAGCCATCTGGTTGAAGTGCCCGGCCAACTGGCGCGCTTCCGGGCCACCGGTCTCTTGCAGGCGCACGTCCAGCTGACCTCCCGACACCTGACGCAATGCACACAGCAGCGCGGCCAGCAGGCGCAGCCCGCGCCGCACGGCCCAACTGATGGACAGCAGGCTCACGGCCAACGCGACAACACAGACCGCCAGCAACTGTTGCAGCGAATCCCAGACTTCGTCCACCTCATCGCGGGCGTCCACGCTCAGCGCGACGCGCCGGCCGTCATCGAGGGCCAGCAGGCGCGTGCTGTCGTAGTACTTGCCTGCCAGCACCGCGCCCAACCAGCCATCGAGCCCGGCCGCGGACGGCACCGACGCTTTTTCAACCTCGCCAGGGACCAGCCACTGCACGCGCACGTGGCGCAGGTGCTCGGTCAGCGCAGGTTGCAGGCTCGCCGGGTTGTGGATGGCGGCTTGGGCCATGTATGCCATTACCGCTTCGGCCGACTGCAACTCCCGTTTCACATCGGCTGATGCCTGATGCAGCACGACCCCCGCACAGGCCAGGGTCAACACCGCGAAACAGCCGGTGACCCACAGGTTGATACGCCATAGGGCAGACAGATTGGCAGCGTGCATGACCGGACTCCAGGGCAACTGCTGCCATCCTAGGGCCCGGCGCG
Organism: Pseudomonas sp. SGAir0191; assembly: GCF_002812565.2. NCBI lineage: Bacteria > Pseudomonadati > Pseudomonadota > Gammaproteobacteria > Pseudomonadales > Pseudomonadaceae > Pseudomonas > Pseudomonas sp. SGAir0191. The sequence continues at coordinate 2,046,651 of NZ_CP025035.2, read as the reverse complement.
GGCGCATCGGCTACTACCTTGGTAGCGGCTGGGCGCTACTTTCTGCATATTCCCCGGCCCCGGCAGGCTTTCTATGCTGGCGCCATCTGCCGTGGAGTGCGATATGCGCCAGCCTGCCCACCTTGTCCTGACCTGCCTGCTGACCTTGCTCGCGCCGACGGTTTGGGCGCACGACCAAGGGGCTGACACCCAGGCTGCGAGCGCGTTGCACATCCGCATCGGCTACCTGGGCTATCGCCCTGACAGCGGGCCGCTGTTGTCCAACATCCTGCCTGAACCGGACGATGCCGGCCTGCAAGGGGCGCAACTGGCCATTGCCGACAGCAACAGCACCGGGCGGTTTCTCAAGCAGCAGTTCGAGCTGGTCAGCGCCCGTGCCGACTCCGCCGAGCGACTGCTGCATGCCGCCCAGGCCCAGCATGGGGAAGGCGTGCGGTTGTTCGTCGTCAATGCGCCGGTCGCCAGCCTGCGGGCCTTGTCTGCGGCACTGCCCGACAGCCTGCTGTTCAATGCCGGCAGCCCGGATGACGCCGTACGCAGCGCGCAGTGCCTGGGCAATGTGCTGCACGCCCTGCCTGGGCGGGCGATGCTGGCCGATGCGCTGGTGCAGTTTCTGGTGCTGCGCAAATGGCAGCGCGGCTTGCTGATCGTCGGGCAGACCCCGGACGATGAAGCCTACGCCGCCGCACTGCGCCGCGCGGCGAAGCGCTTTGGCCTGCACCTGGTGGCCGAGAAACGCTGGACGTTCGACAACGACCAGCGCCGCAGCGCCCAGGCCGACATGCCGCTGTTCACCCAGGCGCGCGAATACGACGTGGTGCTGGTGGCTGATGAACGTGGCGACTTCGGCGAATACGTGCCCTACCAGACCTGGTTGCCCCGCCCGGTCGCCGGCACTCAGGGCCTGACGCCCACTGGCTGGCACAAGACCGTGGAAACGTTTGGCGCCGCGCAATTGCAAAAACGTTTCCAAGCGCAGGCCGGCCGCTGGATGAACGACCGTGACTTCGCAGCCTGGATGGCGGTGCGCAGCATCGCTACGGCGGTCAGCAAGCTGCGTGAGGCCAAGCCCCAGGCCTTGCAACAACTGCTTGTCAGCGAACGATTGCCACTCGATGGCTTCAAGGGGCGCAAGCTCAGCTACAGGCCCTGGAATGGCGAGCTGCGCCAACCCATCCCCCTGGTGCAGCCAAGGGCCCTGGTCAGCACCTCACCGCAGGAAGGCTTCCTGCACCCTTCCAATGAGATGGACAGCCTGGGGTTCGACAAGGCCGACGTGACCTGCCCGTACCCCTGAAACGCCCACACAATAACAAGGAACCTGCCATGCGCCGCCTCCCCTCACCACGCAGCCTGCTGTGCGCCCATCTGCTGCCGGCCGTGCTGGCCATAGCCTGCGAGCCTACCCTGGCCGCCACCGCTTGGGTGTCCAACGAGAAAGACAACACCCTGAGCCTGATCGACCTGCAGACCCTGACGGTAACCGACACCCTGCCCGTCGGCCAACGCCCGCGCGGCCTGCTGCTGTCACACGACAACAAGCTGCTGTACATCTGCGCCAGCGATTCGGATCGGGTGCAGGTGATGGACGTGGCCAGCCGTACCCTCGTCAAGGAACTGCCCTCAGGCAAAGACCCCGAGCAGTTCGCCCTGCATCCCAATGACCGTTGGCTGTACGTGTCCAACGAAGACGATGCCCTGGTCACGGTCATTGATACCGTAACCGACACGGTACTGGCCCAGGTGGAGGTGGGCATCGAACCTGAGGGCATGGCCGTGAGCCCGGATGGCAAATGGGCGGTCAATACCAGCGAAACCACCAACATGCTGCACTGGATCGACACCCAGACCCAGACCCTGGCCGACAGCACGCCGGTGGACCAGCGCCCGCGTTTCGTGGAATTCAGCCAGGACGGCAAACACCTGTGGGCGTCGGCGGAAATTGGCGGGACCGTCACCATCCTGGACGTGGCTTCGCGCCAGGTGCTCAAGACCCTGAACTTCGCCATTAAGGGTGTGCACCCTGACAAAGTCCAGCCGGTGGGCGTCAAGCTCAGCGCCGATGGCAAGTACGCGTTCGTGGCGCTGGGCCCGGCCAATCATGTGGCGGTGGTCGATGCCAGGACATTCGAGGTGCTGGACTACCTGCTGGTGGGGCGCCGCGTCTGGCAGCTGGCCTTCACCCCTGACCAGCAGCAGTTGCTGGCCACCAATGGCGTGAGCGGCGACGTGTCGGTGATCGACGTGGCCAGCCTCAAGGTGCTCAAGTCGATCAAGGTCGGCCGCTACCCATGGGGTGTGGTGGTCACGCCATGAACGCACTGCACGTAACGGGGGTCAGTTTCGCCTATGGTCAGCGCGCAGCGCTCAGGGACGTGACCTTCAACCTGGCGCCGGGCCACTTTACCGCCTTGCTGGGGCCCAATGGCGCCGGCAAGTCGACCCTGATTGCCTTGATGACCTGCCTGTATGACTTGCAGCACGGCGATATCCAGGTATTGGGCTGTTCGCTGCGCCACCAGCCGCGGGCGGCCCTGGGCCAGTTGGGCGTCGTGTTTCAGCAGAGCACGCTGGACCTGGACCTTGGCGTGGAGCAGAACCTGCGCTATCACGCGGCGCTGCATGGCCTGCCCCGACGGGAAGCCCAGCGCCGCGTGGACGCCGAGCTGGCCCGCCAAGGGCTGGGGGAGCGGCGTCGTGACCCTGTGCGTGAACTCAATGCCGGGCACAGGCGCCGCGTCGAAATTGCCCGGGCCTTGCTACACGGGCCCCGCCTGTTGCTGCTCGACGAAGCCAGCGTGGGCCTGGACCCGGCCAGCCGGCAGGCGCTCAACCAGCACGTGCGTGACTTGTGCCTTAGCGATCAGCCCTTGAGCGTGCTGTGGACCACTCACCTGCTCGATGAAGTGCAACCGGCCGATGACTTGGTCATCCTGCACCAGGGTCGGGTGGTGGCGAGTGGGCCTGCCGAAGCCATGATGCAGCCCCACGACGGCGACCTGGGCCGCACGTTCGCCCATCACACGCGGGACATGACCGGAGCACTCACCTGATGAACGCCTACTGGTACTGCTTCAGCGGCATCCTCATGCGTGAAGCCCTGCGCTTCGTGCGCCAGCGCACGCGCCTGTTGAGCGCACTGGTGCGCCCTTTGCTGTGGCTGGTGGTATTCGCTGCCGGGTTTCGTGCGGCACTGGGCATCGCCATCATCGAGCCTTACGACAGCTACATTCCCTACGAGGTCTACATCGTGCCGGGGCTGGCCTGCATGATCCTGCTGTTCAATGGCATGCAGGGTTCGCTATTGATGGTCTACGACCGGGAGATGGGCAGCATGCGGGTGCTGTTGACCAGCCCGCTGCCCAGGGCTTTTCTGTTGTGCAGCAAGCTTATGGCGACGTCGCTGATCTCCGTGTTGCAGGTGTACATCTTCCTCGTCATCGCCTGGCTGTACGGCATTGAGCCCCCGGTCGGCGGCCTGGGGCTGGCCCTGCCCGCAGTGCTGCTGGTGGGGTTCATGCTCAGTGCATTGGGACTGCTGCTGTCCAATGCCATCCGCCAGCTGGAGAATTTTGCCGGGGTGATGAATTTCGTGATCTTCCCTCTGTTCTTTCTGTCGTCGGCGCTTTATCCGCTGTGGAAAATGCAGGAGGCCAGCCAGTGGCTGTACTGGCTGTGCGCGGTCAACCCGTTCACCCATGCGGTCGAGCTGGTGCGCTTTGCGCTCTACGAGCGGCTGAACCTGCTGGCGCTGGCGGTATGCCTGGCGCTGAGCGTGCTGTTCACGCTGCTGGCCATCGTCACCTTCAACCCGCAGCACGCCGCCCTGCGCAAGCCACGGTGAGCCAGGCCCTCGCCTCTACTACTTTGGTACTGCCCAGGGTGTCTATGGTCGCATTCACAAAGCCACGGCACTGGCATGTAATGCGCCTATAACAAGAAGGAACAGACCATGCCACGTGCCCTCCAAAGGCTGCCCCTGCGTTTGCTGGCCGCCGCCTCGCTGAGCCTTCTGCTGGGCCATGCCCAGGCCGACACCCCACCGACGTTCACGCCAGATGGCTACCGCGCCACGCTGTACCGCAGCCCGACCCCACCGCAGGTCGAAGGTGGCAGGGTGATAGACACTGCCGCACTGCAGGCGATGATGCGGGGCCATCCGGCGCCTGTCCTGATTGACGTTTACCGCCGTCAGTGGCTGCATGAACGCTTCATCGAAGATGAACCCCATGCCAACCTGCCCGGTAGCCTGTGGCTGCCCAACACCGGAGACGGCGTGCTCAGCCCAGACTGGCAACGTTACTTCGAGCATCACCTGCGTCTGGCCACAGGGGGCGAGCCTCAGTACCCCGTCGTTTTCTACTGCCGGGCCGATTGCTGGTTGAGCTGGAACGCGGTAAAACGCGCAGCACACCTGGGCTACACCAACCTCTACTGGTACCGCGACGGGCTCGACGCCTGGCAACAGGCCAACCTGCCCGTGCAGGCGGCCCAGCCAGCACCGTTTCCCTGACCGGGCCCTTGCCCCTGCGCGCTCAATCATTCAAACAAGAACAAGGTGAATAGGCCATGTACAAAATCTTGATCGCCGACGATCACCCGCTGTTTCGCGAAGCGATCCACAACGTCATCAGCGACGGGTTCCAGGGCAGTGAAATCATGGAAACCGCTGACCTTGACAGCGCGCTGACGCTGACCAAGGACCATGACGACCTGGACCTGATCCTGCTCGACCTGAACATGCCAGGCATGCATGGCCTGAACGGGCTGATCACCTTGCGCAACGAGGCACCCACCACCCCGGTGGTGATCGTCTCTGCCGAGCAGGAAAAGCAGATCGTGCTGCAAGCCATCACCTATGGTGCGGTGGGCTTCATCACCAAGTCCTCGCCGCGCGCGCAGATGATCGAAGCGATCGAGCAGATCCTCAACGGCAATGTGTACCTGCCGCCGGATATCATCCGCGCGCAGAAAAGCAGTAGCCGCCGCTTGAGCGATGCCCCAAGTTTCCCGCCGGAAATGCTCCAGGCCCTGACCCGCAAGCAGTTGCTGGTGCTCGAGCGCATGACCAAGGGCGAATCGAACAAACAGATCGCCTATGCCTTGGACATCGCCGAAACCACGGTCAAGGCCCACGTCTCGGCCATCCTGCGCAAGCTGAACGTGCACAACCGGGTACAAGCCATCCTCAGTGCCGGCGACATCGACTTCGCTGACTACCTACGACGCTGATCCGTTAGGGGCCCGGGTGGCCAGCAAGTGGCTCATGGCAGTCTTGAGCTTCATGGGTCGTACGGGCTTGTGCATCAGCGTATGGCCTCGCTCGCGGATCTGCTGCTTGAGTTCGTTGCTGTAGTTGGCGGTGATCATCAGCGCCGGCAGCGCCTTGGCGCGGCGGGCATTGATGCGTGCAACGGCATCGACCCCATTGCAATCGTCGTCGAGGTGATAGTCGGCAATCAGCAGGTCGGCATCGGCGTGGTAGTTGTCCACCTGGCGGGCCAGGTCCTGCTCCGACAGTGCCGTGATCACGCAACAGCCCCAGCCTTCTAGCAACGTGCGCATGCCGGCACAGATGGCAGCGTCATTGTCCAGCACCCACACCCGGGCCCCGCGCAGGCACTCGAGCATCGACTCGCACACGGCATGCTGGGCCCTGGCAATCGGGGCGGTGGTGCTCAATGGCACTTCCACACTGAATACCGACCCCTTGCCGGGCCGGGAGCGCACGGCGATACGGTGGCCGAGGATGCCCGCAATCTTCTCGACGATGGCAAGCCCCAGGCCCAGGCCGCGGTCCTGATCCGGCCGCTGCACGGCGCCACGCTTGAATTCCTGGAACATTTCCTCCAGGTGCTCCTCGGCGATGCCGATACCGGTGTCCCACACCTCGATGCGCACGCGACCCGGCTGGCGGCGACAGCCCAGCACCACGCGTCCGCTTGGGGTGTAGCGAATGGCGTTGCTGAGCAGGTTGCGCAGAATGCGCGCCAGCAGTTGGATATCGCTGCGCACCACGACCGAGCAGCCTATGAAGTGCAGGGCCAGCCCTTCGCTGCGGGCGACCTGGGCATATTCTGCTGCCAGGTTGTCCATCAGCTCCGCCAGGGCGAAGGGTGCCACGTCGGCGGTGATGACACCGGCATCGAGCTTTGAGATGTCCACCAGCGTTCCCAGCAGGTTCTCGACGTCTTCCAGGGAGTTGCTGACGTTACGCACCAGCTGTGCACTGGCCTGCGGATCACGGCGCTCGAGCAAGGCGCTGGTGAACAAGCGCGCCGCGTTCAGGGGCTGCAGCAGGTCATGGCTGACCGCGGCGAGGAACTTGGTCTTGGACAGGTTGGCCTGGTCAGCCTCATGCTTGGCCTCGCGCAAGCGCGCCTCGGCACGTCGCCGCTCCTCGATTTCCCTCAGCAATTGTTCGTTGAGGCTGGTCAACTCGGCCGTACGTTCCCTGACCCGCAGCTCCAGGTGCTGATAAGCCTGGTGCAACGCCTGGGCGGTGTTGCGCCGTTCGGTGATGTCACGGATCAACACGAAGATACCCACCACCTCGCCAGAGGCCAGCCGGTTTGGCACATAGGAGCGCAGCATGTGGCGCTCCTGTCCGCTGATGTTGGTTTCCGGGAATTCGAACGTAACGCTCTCCCCTGCCAGCGCCTGCGCCACGTAGGCTTCCAGGCGCTGGTAATGCTGTTCGCTATGGGCCTGGCGCAGGCTCTGGCCCAGCATCAGCCCACTGGGCCAGCAGTACCACTGCTCATAGACCTTGTTGGTGAACTCATACACCAGGTCGGCGTTCAGGTAAGCGATCAGCGCCGGCACATGGTCCGTGATCAAGCGAATCCAGCGCTCGCTTTCGCTCAGGGCCTCGGCATGCAGGTAGCGTTCGGTGATGTCGGTAAAGGTGTTGACGAATCCGCCAGTGGGCAGTGGATGCGTGCGGATCTCCAGCATGCGCCCGTCGAACAGGCGTTGCTCGCACTCGTGCACGACACGGCCGCTGTCGTCGCGGCTTTCGGGGGTGAGCAAACGCAGCTCGCTGTCGGCGATCACGTCGGCGAAGGGACGGTGGGCGGCAACCGGAGCCAGCCCGCTCAGCTCCAGGAACCGGCGGTTCCACAACTCCAGCACACCGTCCGCGTTGACCATGGCCACGCCCTGGGACAAATTGTCCACCGCCCGCTGCAACAGGTGCGATTTCTGCGCCACAGCCTGTTCCCGGCGCAGGGTTTCGCTGAGTTTGACCTCGGTGATGTCGGTGAACAGGATCACCCGGCCACCCTCGCAGGTGGGCCGCTCATTGACCTGCAGCCAGCGCCCGTTGTGCTGTCGGTACAACAGGTGTTCGTCGGTCGGGCTGCGCGGCTCCTCGCTGAACAACCCGCTGCTGGTCATCAGCCTGCGCACTTCGGCCAGGCGCATGCCGGGAATGATGCGCACGCGGCGGTTTTCCCAGAAGGCCTTGAAGCGGCTGTTGCACAGCACCATGCGCAGGTTTCGGTCGAACAGGATGAATGCGTCGGAGATACTTTCGATGGCATCGATCAGGTGCTGGTGCGCGGTTTCGGCGCGCAGACGCGCCTCGCTGAGCAGCTGGTTGCCCGCCTTGAGTTCGGCCATGGCCTGGTTCAACGCGTCAGTGCGCTCGCGCACCTGCTCGGCCAGCACCACCGAATGCTGAAACGCCGCATAGGGGTCGCTGCCCCGCGTCACCCCCGACTCGATGCGCTCGATCAGCGCGGCGTTGATCCGCTGCAGCTTGCGGTTTTCGTAGCGAAGTTGCGCCAGTTCGGCCTGCACCTCACTGGCCGGGGCGGGTTCGGTTGCGGGCAATGGCGACCCCGGTGAAGGTCTGGTTGATGTGCATGCCATTGAACTGTTCTCCATAGGTGTTGAAGCCCATCACCCGCTGCTCACGCAGAAAATCACCCACCGCTTCAAGACCTTGCTGGGTCTCAAGCTCCAGGCGGCGCAGAAAGCAGTCGCAACCGATGGTGAGCAACAGCGGACCCAGGCGCTGCTGCAGGCCATCGAACAAATCCTGCAGGTTCGGCAGCAACGGGCCAGGCGTCATGGGCGTGAGCACGATCCCGTTCTCTACCGCACAGTAAAAGCTCAGGCTCAGGTCGGCATGTACCTGCTGGATGGCCCGCACGTAGTACCGATCGTGCATGCGCACGGCCAGGGGGTGGGCGGCAAACAGCCTGTGGTCCAGGGCGCTGACCGGCACCCCGATATGGCGTGCATATTCTTCGGCAGCAGGCTCGGCATTGAGCTCGTAGACCCGCCGCTGGGCGCTGTCGGCGCCGGTGACCACCAGTTTTTCCTGCCGTGGCTCAAGGTGGTGGGTGGTGAACACTTCGAAGTCCAGCCAGGTATTGACCAGCACCACCACGGCAGCACCGTGGTGAAACGCCCCGCCGTAGAAGACGTGGGTCTGGGTCAGGTAGTTGTCGTCCCCGGCCGAGCCACCAAAATGCGGGATATCGCCCAACGCTGCGCTCAGGGCCGCCAGCACCGTCTCTTCACGGCTGGACAAGCCATCGAGCAAGGTCAATGCAAAGCTGTGCCCCTTGATTTGGGCCAGGGCATTCCCACGACAGCTGCCGACCAGTCGTTCGACCATCTGCTGGGCGTCGATCAGGCTGAAACGGTCCATCTCGTCGATCAGTTCGGTGGCGATGGAAAAGTGCCGATGATCAAATCCCACGGCCGTCACGCAACTACGCCCATAGCCCAGCGGTGTGATCTCCCCTGCACTGGTGCACCCTACCAACGGTATGCCGCCAAAGCTTTGTTCAAGGGCCTGGCCCAGGGCCTGCAGGTCGTACTCGGCGGTGCAGAAGAACAGCACGAAGCCCAAATGCGGATGCAGCAGTTGCCGCGCCAGCTCCTGTGCCGCCACGCGTGCATCGCTGGCCTGGGACATGGCGCTCACCACGCCCTCGTTATGTGCCTGCTGCATCGGGATCTCCGGCAAGGGCTGGCTGAGCGCTGAGTGTACGAAGCGTGGGCTGGGGTTCGAATGCTACTTGGGTCGCGGGTGCACGCTTCGTTGGGCGTAGTCGTGAGCGAGTGGCATACGCCGCGCTTGCTGGAGGCGGGTGGCGGCCCTGGTGATCCGAAATATCGGGTAGCTGCACTGCCCAAGCGCCCAGCCCAGCGCGCTGCATTGACCAAACGCCACTCGTGATCAGGAAATGATCCCGGCGACCTCCAGAGCACCTTCTACATTCACCGCCAATCACTCTCTGATTGCCCGTCATCGCGTTCGGGTGATCTTGGCGATACCTACCTGCCTCGCTTAACTGCCGCAGGGCTTTTCCCTCTTTTCGGCCCCGCATCTGCGCTTACAGGGTTCAGTGACGAAGGATCAGTCACCCAGTCAGTGGCAGCTGCAGTCGACTGCCCTACCTTTATTTTTGGATTATCGCTAACCGCCATACGCGAGAGATTGGCTTTGGTACCGATCACCATACCCATCCGCAGCCCAAACAGGCGCAGTACAGCTTCCACAGTGCCGAGTTTAGGGTTCGATTTGCCACTTTCGAGCTCATACAAACTTTTCGTGGACATCTTGCACATTGTGGCAAAGGTCTCTTGGTCCAGACCGGTCACTTCGAGCCGCAGGCGACGAATTGATGTTCCGATCGAATCAAGCCCCGCGGCGTTGCGCTGGGCAATTTCCTCCACAAGCTGAGCACGCTGCTCAGGCTTCAGTTTTTTCATCTCAATCCCCACTGCGCGAGTCGTTTGTCCAGGTCATTCACCGGCAACGGGGCTGCATTGCGTACCGACTCAGGGACGCCTGTCAGCAGATCGGGCAACGCCCTGAAGCCATCAGCCGCATCCATCAACCGTTGCAGCAGTACATCGGGATCGGTGTAACCGGCTAGTTCAGCACAATTGTCCCTCCAGTTTGAGGAGCCCTTGCGCTCGGCCGCCCACTTCGTCGTTCGCGTGACGCCCTCTTCATCAAGTATCATTGGTGCGAGATCATAGATCGGGGCCAAACGAAACTTTCCCCCTTCACGGATGATGGAAATGTTTCGGCCATGGTTGTCGGTATTGCCCAGAATGCGATTGAGCAGATCGCGCCGTGCGTACTCGAACACCAGGTCCTCCACCTCATCCCGCTGGCCGTTGTGAGTCCACAGTTCCACCAATCGGCGAACGACTTCAGTATGGGCCATCACCTGTCCGTAACCGGTAATGCCGCAGATTGAGTACACCGACTCAAGCGGCACCCGCTCCACTACGCCGTGCACGACTCGGCGATCGAAGCGCGGCATCCACAGGCTGGGCTTGACTGCCTCCTCGAGCATCAAGCCCTCAGTGGGAACCGTATCAAGTCCGAGCGCCGCCACCGCGTTGTAATAGTGAAACTCTGTGCGCAGGATATCGTTATCGCGCTCGCTCCCTCTATTGCGCGCGAACTTGATCAGCCAGTGGTGGCGCGCCTGATCATCGGCAAGCATTGCATCAGCGTACAGCGCACCGTCGTGGGCTTGAGTCATAAGCAGCTTGGGGGCTTGCCCGTTGGCACCGGTAGCGCCACCCAACGCCGCACCGGTTTCAAAGGCGTACTCTAAAAACTCATTCGTCCTATTCACGACTTCAAGACGCGCGAAAGCCTCTTGTCGACCCGGCTTCAGATCCTCTATCGACTCCTTGATGCGCAGATGGCCAACAGGGGCCGGCGTGAAGCGCTTCAAGAGGTACAGCCCCATTTCCATCCCTTCGGGTTTGGAGCGCGCGTAGCGCGATTCAAGAGCATTCTTGGCAGCGCCAGAGGGAATGATGTCGTACAGAAATGCCGGATAGCCTTTACCGTGGTGGTGCTCCCAGTTCAATGGGAGATTAACGCTCAGCGCCCGCTCACAACGATCTTCCATGCGATCGAAGTTTGCGATGATGTAGTCGTCGTCATACGCAACCAGGCTCGCACCCTCAGCAACATGGGCGGGGTTCTCAACCGTGAGCGTAGCCGCATCGGTCCAGGTACCCTCATAAAAAGCTTGGATAACGAGCCTAAGCGGCATGGCTACCTCCTAATCAGCACTGTAATGCTGGTTAGGATAATATGCAGGACATCAATCAGCAAAAAAATGCCGATTAATTGGGTAAGTCACGCCTAAATCGGCACTGGACTGCTGGTTGTAGCGGCTTGCCGGATGAACGCAGTAGCGGTCCTAACGCTTGGAAAGCGTTCGGCATGCGAATAAGCATCAACGTTGTCATTCACGCCAGCGTCATTCGAGCCGTGGCGCTGCCCTGCCATCAGGAGCCTGACCCTGAAGGTTTCGAATACCGCCCGAACGCCAGGCCTGCGCCAGATCGCTACCAGGTCAGCACCGCACCCACGGCGAAGGTATCGGTGTCTTCGTTCTGCGCGCGGGTGTCATGGCCCTCAATGGAAAACTGATTGTACTCGGCCACCAGCTTGAGGTTGTCGTTTATGTCATGGAACAGCGCCACCCCGCGGGTTTCATAATCGGCACCACTGCCTACCGCGCCGTTGCCGTCGTCCTTGGTTTTGCCGTAGGAAAGCGCAACCCGGTTCTTGCCCACCTTGTAAGAGGCTTGCAGCAGGTAGCCTTCGCTGTCCACGTTGCGCAACACCGGCTCGCCCGCATTGTTGGTGAAGAACGGGTTGATGCCCTTGGCCTGGAAACCGGACCCAGTCAGGGACAGCCCGCCCAGCTTGGCTTGTACGCCGTAGCCAAGGCCCTTGGAAGTGACTGATCGCACCGAATCATCGGTGTTGTCGGAAGTCTGGTAGCTGCCGTTTAGCCAGCTGTAGATCTGTGCGCCTGCCAAGTCGAACTGGTACGTGATCTCGGACTCGGTGCGGGGGTTTTTCTGGTAGGCCTTGCCCGTGGGGCTGCTGTCGTTGGTGTCGACCGGGTCCATGATCCCCACGGCGATCCGCAGGCCCTCCATGACCGGGGTACGGTAGGTGATCTGCGAGGTCGGGAACGGGTATGGATAGCCGCTACCGATGTTGCCAAACGACACCCCACCGCCATCGACAAGACCCAGCGTGTCACTGACCTGGCCGTAACCGGCGAGCAACTCGTCGAGCAGGATGTTCGAACGGGCGAACAGCCCGAAGTCCTTGCCGATGAGCACCTCGCCCCATTCGGGGTTGGCTACGGTGCCGTAGAACTGCCGGACATCGATGGCCGTGTCGGTACCGTTGCTTTCGCTGTCGTTGATGGTGACCCAGAACGAAGCACGGGCACCGAGCTTCAGGTCATTGACCTGCTTGCCCATGTTGAAACCCAGGTAATTGGGCAGGAAACCCATTTTCACCCGGGACTGGTGGCGGTCGAATTGTTCACCTTCACGGTCGACCTTACTGTTGACGTAGAACGCGTTGATATAGCCGTCGGTGGAAAAGGTGGTCTGATTCTGGTCGTACAGCATGATCTCGGCCTGCGCCAGGGAACTCAGGCTGACAGCCGCAAGGCTGGCGATGGCAACTGCCAGGTACCGAGGCGGCAGAGACTTGTTTTTGTTGTTGTGCATGGCGCGCTCCAAACGGGGACAGAGTGTCGGAGGCGATTATCGAAAGGTGGGTAGCGGTCAGAAACGCTGCTTTGGCGCAGTCTTGAGCCTGCTTGCGAAGGGCGTGCAAGGCCCGGTGGTTTGGGACCGCTACGGGCTGTGCCGGGTCGTGCGACCTAGGGCTTACGCATCAATGATGGACACCGAAGACCGGCAGGCAGGTAGCCAAGCGTATGAACGGGAACGCCTACCAGCTGTAGCCTGCCTGGCCTCTGTCGGGTCAGGAAGCGAGCATCGATCCGCGCTGCGCACGTGCTGTGCTAAAGCGATGAGGTTGCTGCCAAGCCAGCATGGCCTGAACATCGGTAGCCGCTTGCTTGACCTTCTGCGCCCATTGGTCGTCCTTGGGGCACACCACTACCACGCGAAAACCATGTTCGAGCCCCTCGAGCCGTACACCGTCGGAGTCGTCCACATGCAGGTCGATGTCGAACGCCGAAGGCAGCTTGGAAGGGGAATTGACCAGCCCCCGCTGGCCCAGCATATGCTGATGGCGGTCGCTGTTGACCACGCCATCGACACGGATACCGTACAGCAGCAACCAGCGGCGGATATAGGCCGGCGTGCGCCCGGAGGATGTGTAGATCCACACGCTGCAACCCTGGCGGCGCAGGTCGCCGATCAGTTCGCGAGTACCGCTGCGCAGGGGCTCGCCCAACCAGCGGTGGACGAAGCTCGGCAGCCGATTCGGCTCGGCTTCGGCGTGTTCGGGCAGGCAGGCCAAGGTATCGTCGATGTCGAACGAGATGCGCACTTGGGCTTGACGTGTAGCGCTGTCGAGCACCGCTCGGCAGCGCTGCCAGGCTGATCCGCGACTCATCGAAGGCTCCTCTCGCGCAAGGGGGTTGGCAGGAAAAACGTGTTGGGCGCCGGTGCATGGGCTTCCAGGAACGCGGCGTACTTTTTCTTGATCTTGGGCAGCTCGTACAGCGCCTTGACGCCATGCTTGGCCGAGTTGCGGATGACTGACGAAGGATTGAAGTAGCCTTCGGCGTTCTCGAGCGACAGCACAAATGGCGGCAAGCCTGCACGCATCAGCAGATAGCTGACGATCAGCGAGCCGGTACGGTTATTGCCTTCGATGAACAGCTGCGGCTTGCTGAGGATGCGCACGTATACACCGGCAGCCCGCTTCCATACCGAATCGCTGCCATAACCGCAGTACCAGTTGTACAAGTCCTTGATGCCGCCTTCGACGTTGTTGAAAAAATGGGCTTCGGTAGCGGCCAGGTGCGCGGCGAACTCCTCGCGACGGGCGGCGTCGCTGCCACAGAGCACGGTGGCATTGATTTCCAGCATCAGGTTCACCTGCTGCAGGTGAAACAGGTCGATGCCGCGCGCCACATAGTGATCGACCAGCGCGTAGCCCTCCAGCACGTTGCACAGCACCTCGTCCGTGAACGGGTCGCGAGGCTCGGTGAAGTGGCGGCTGAGCTCGGCAAAATGCGCCTGCACTTGGCGCAGGGCATGCTCGACGGCATTGAGATCCAGGCGGGGTGTCGCTGGCATCGGATATCCCTGATTACGGTATTCGAGTAAAGGCAACCGCGAGCCTCGGCCGTCCTGGCACTGGCGCGCGGGCGTTCTCAAGCGAGGGTTAGCTGAACTTGCCACTGATGTAGTCGGCGGTCAGCTGTTCACGAGGGTCTTGGAAGATCTGGGTGGTGGGACCCATCTCTACCAGATAGCCCGTGCGGGTGCCTTGGGAAATGTCGACCGAAAAGAACGCCGTAGTGTCGGCCACGCGAATGGCCTGCTGCATGTTGTGGGTCACCAGCGCAATGGTGTAATCCTTTTTCAACTCCACCATCAGCTCCTCCACCCGCCGGGTCGCGATCGGGTCCAGGGCCGAACAGGGTTCATCGAGCAACAACACTTCGGGCTCGGTGGCGATGGCCCGGGCAATGCACAAGCGCTGCTGCTGGCCACCGGACAGGGACAGGCCACTGACCTTGAGCTTGTCCTTCACTTCATCCCACAACGCAGCGCCTTGCAGGGCATGCTTGACCCGGTCGCCGATGTCGCCTTTGTAGCGGTTCAGGCGCAGACCGAAGGCCACGTTGTCGAAAATGCTCATCGAGAACGGGTTGGGTTGCTGGAACACCATGCCGATGTAGCGACGTACCACGACTGGATCGACCCCTTTGCCGTAGACGTCCTGCCCCAGAAAGTGCACATGGCCTTCGAAGCGAAAGCCCTTGACCAAGTCGTTCATGCGGTTGAGGCTGCGCAGCACGGTGCTTTTGCCACAACCGGACGGGCCGATGAAGCCAGTGATCTCGTTCTTGCGGATCGGCACGTGGCTGTCGCGCACGGCCATGAAGTTGCCGTAGAAGATCTTGTCCAGCTTGCAATCCATGACGATGGGGGTTTCGCTGGCCAGGGGAGCGGCTCTTTGGGCGGTGGATACGTTCACGTCGAATGCTCCCTATCAGTACTTGGGCTTGCCGAATACTCGGCTCAGAATGTTGATGACCAGCACGATCATTACCAGAACCAGCGATGCCGCCCAGGCGAGCTCCAACTGGTTGTCGAACGGCATGCCGGAGAAGTTGTAGATCAGCACCGCCAGCGAAGCGGTCGGGTTCATCACCGCCAGGCTGCCATCGTGGTAGATCCAGTAGTTGCTGAACAACGCGGTGAACAGCAGCGGCGCGGTTTCGCCGGCCGCCCGGGCCACGGCCAGCATGACGCCGGTCAGGATGGCTGGCAGGCCGGTGGGCAGCACGATCTTCCAGATCACCTGGGCCCGGGTACAGCCCATGCCGTAGGCGGCGTCCTTCATGATCTTGGGCACCATCTTCATGGCCTCCTCGGCGGTCAGGACCACGATTGGCAGCATCAGGACGGCCAACGCCACGCCGCCCGCCGGCGCCGAGTAGGTCCCGGTGGTCATCACCACCAGGGCATAGGCGAACACGCCGGCCAGGATGGACGGCAAGCCGGTCAGCATCCTGGCAGCGAAACGTGCGGCGTTGGCCAGCTTGCTGTCAGGCCCAAGCTCGGCCAGGAACACGGCGGCCAGGATGCCCACCGGCACAGCGATGGCCGCTGCAATGCCGACCATGACCAGGGTACCGGCCATGGCGTTGCCGAAGCCGCCCCCCATTTCGAAGCCAGTTGGCGGCAGCTCGGTGAACACTTCCAGGTTCAGCCGTGCGCCACCACGGGTGATGAGCATGTACAACACCGAAATCAGGGGCACGCTGGCCACCAGCGCGGCGAGCCAGGCCAATGTGGTCAGCAGTACGCTGCGCAGCGCCCGTCCTTCGAGCTTGCGCTGCAGGCTTGGCAGCGCGGCTACGGGCGTGGAGAGATCGGTCATCAGCGGTTACCTCGTTGCGCGTAGAGCATGATCATCGAGCCCAATACGTTCACCAGCAGGGTGATGAACATCAGCACCAGGGCGGCGTACATCAGCACTTGCACCTCATTCGGCCCGGCTTCGGGGAAGTTCAATGCCAGCAGCGCTGCCAGGGTATTGGCCGGCGCGAACAGTGACAGGGAGATGGTGTTGGCGTTGCCCACCAGCATCGCCAGGGCCATGGTCTCCCCTAGGGCGCGGCCCAGGCCCAGCACCAGCGAGCCAAAGATGCCGGTCGCGGCCGAGGGCACCATGACCTTGAGAATCGCCTCCCAGTGCGTCGTGCCCATGCCGTAGGCGGCTTGCTTGGTTTTCATCGGCACACTGGTCAACGCGTCCTGGGAGACGGCGGCGATGGTCGGCAGAATCATGATCGCCAGCACCAAGGCTGCCGGCAGCAACCCCGGGCCGCTCAGGGACGTGCCAAAGAACGGGATCCAGCCCAGCTCGCTGTTGAGCCATGTGGTCAGTGGCCGTATGGCTGGAATCACCACATAGATGCCCCACAGCCCGTACACCACGCTCGGGATAGCGGCCAGCAGCTCGACAATGGTGCGAAAGACTGCCGCGAGCCTGGCCGGCAGGAAATCCTGGGTCAGAAAGATGGCCATGCTGACGCCGAAGAAACCGGCGATCAGCAAGGCGATGAATGCGCTGTACAGCGTCCCCCAGATGGCCGGAAGAATGCCGTACTTGCCTTGGTTGACGTCCCAGACGCTGCCCAACAACACATCGAAGCCATGCTTCTCGATGCCGGGCAAGGCCTTGCGCCCCACTTCGTAAACCAGTGCGAAGACCAGTGCCAGTACCAGCACAACCCCAATGCGGGCCAGCGCACGGAAGGTGCGGTCCACCAGCACGTCCTTGGCAGACGGCGGCCGGCAGGCGGAGTCGGGGTTATCCGGTAGGTCGAAAGGTGTGTTCATTGGCAGGTTCCGGGACAGGGTGCTGACACCCCCGGCGTGTCAGGCGCACGCCGGGGACGCCGGTATCACTTGATGTTGGCGGAGGCTTTGCGCACTTGCTCGACCACCGAGGGCGGCAGCGGGATGTAGCCCATCGAGTCGGCGATCTTCTGCCCTTCGGTGAGGCTGTACTCGACCATGTCGCGCATGGCCTTGGCCTTGGCGGGGTTGCCATTGTCCTTGCGGAAGATCATCCAGGTGTAGGAGGTGATGGGGTAGGACTTGGCGCCGTCCGGATCAGGCAGCCAGGCCACCAGGTTTTCCGGCATGTTCACGGCGGCCAGAGCCTCGGCGCCGCTTTCGGCATTGGGCACCACGTACTGCCCAGCCTTGTTCTGCAATTGGGCGAAGTCCACCTTGGCCAGCTTGGCAAAACCGTACTCGATGTAGCCGATGGCGCCTGGGGTCTGGCGTACGGTGGCGGTCACGCCATCGTTTTTCGGTGACTTGATGAACTTGTCAGTAGCCGGCCAGTTGACGGTATTGCCCTCACCCAGTTCTTGCTTGAAGTCGGCATTGATGGCCGACAGGTGCTTGGTGAACACCGCTGTCGTGCCGCTGGAGTCGGCACGCACCACGACGGTGATGGGGGTGTCGGGCAGCTTGAGCTCGGGGTTTGCGGCTGCGATTTGCGGGTCGTTCCAGCGTGTGATGTTGCCAAGGAAGATGTTGGAGTACACCTCGCGCGGCAGCTTGAGCCCTTTGGGGTTGCCTGGCAGGTTGTAGGCCAGCACGATCTCGCCGGCGGTCATGGGCAGCAGCTGTACACCCTCGCTCACCTTGGCCATGTCGGCCTCGCTCATGGCCGAGTCGCTGGCAGCAAAGTCAACGGTCCTGTTCAGAAAATCCTGCACCCCGGCGCCGCTGCCCTTGGACTGGTAGTCGACGGTCACACCCTCGGATTTCTTGCTGAAGTCCTTGAACCAGGTCAGGTAGATGGGTGCGGGGAAGCTGGCCCCGGAACCGGTTAGGCGAATGTTTTCTGCGGCGATCGAAGCCGATGTGGCGCAAAGGGAGACCGCGACGGCGAGTGCAGCAGACTTCATCAGGCGTATCATTGAAAGCGCTCCGTGTGATGGCCGGCACACTTTGCATCAGCTGTGTTACAGCTTTGTGACCGCCGCATGGCACCGAGCCCTTACCCACGCCAGGCCATGTCCTACGCCCCGTTGAACCGTAGCGTCGGCAAGCCTGACGCTCACCTCCATGGAACGCTGACCGTTTGCCGCACTCACACCTTTTATCAGGGCAGCAGCCCGCACATCCCGAGCTGGAGGACAGACCTGCATGAAGAAGATCCTGATGGTGTTGACGTCCCACGATCAACTGGGTGACACCGGCAAGAAAACCGGCTTCTGGCTGGAAGAGTTCGCGGCACCTTATTACGCATTCGTGGATGCCGGAGCCGACGTCACGCTCGCCTCGCCAAAGGGCGGCCAGCCGCCGCTGGACCCGAAAAGTGACGAAGACGATGCCCAGACCGAGGCCACTCGACGCTTCGCCAAAGACACCGAAGGCCAGGCTGCCCTGGCCGATACCGTACCCCTTGGCGAAATCGACCCCTATGATTTCGACGCCGTGTTCTATCCAGGCGGCCACGGCCCGCTGTGGGATCTGGCCGAAAACCAGGACTCGATCGTTCTGCTGCAGGCCTTTTATGCCTCCAACAAGCCCATCGCAGCAGTATGCCACGCACCGGGCGTTCTGAAGAACGTCAAAGCGCCTGACGGTCACCCTGTCGTCAAGGGCAAAAAGGTCACCGGCTTCACTAATAGTGAAGAGCAAGCCGTGGGCCTGACTGAAGTCGTTCCGTTTCTGGTGGAGGACATGCTGCGTGGCCATGGCGCGCACTACGCCAAGGCCGAAGACTGGGCAAGCCATGTGGTCGAGGATGGGCATTTGATCACAGGTCAAAACCCGGCTTCGTCAGAGGCAACTGCCAAAGCATTGCTGAAACGGTTAGCCCAGGAACCCGGCGCCTGATCCCTGGTTTTGCGCAGCGACAAAGGCAACTGCTACGCGAAGGAATTTTTTGCTACAGCCCGAGGTCATACCGGTAGCGCACAGCTATCGCTTGCACCTCTGGCTGCAAGCCTACATCGGATGTTCCCTTTATTCAGCGTGCGCAGAGCCAGAGTATTGCCATGAAAACGTGCGAATTCCCCAGCTGTCCGACCGTTCTGCTGGTTGAGGACGAACCTATCATCCGTGAGCTGATCGCCATCGCCCTTGAGGATCTGGGCGTAGCGGTAACCAGCGTGGAAACAGCACAAGAAGGTCTGGAAATTACCTCGCGCTCTGCATTTTCGATGCTCCTGACCGATGTCCGCACCCCTGGCGCGGTCAACGGCCTGGAGTTGGCCTATCAGGTCGGCCAGTCGCAGCCTGACACTCGCATCGTGGTCATGAGTGGTTATCACGACCCTTCAAGCCACGCCCTACCCTCTGGCGCCGTGTTCCTGCCCAAGCCCTGGACCCTGGATCATTTCATTGGCGTGATCAGTGATCAGCTTGCGCGTTCAGCGTCGCTGCGGGCGCAGCCAGCGGCTTGATTCTGGTTCAGTAAGGTCGGATCGGCCGCATGCCGCCGGCCTTGTGAAGTGAGTATCCCTCTAGCGCTATCGAGCCTTTTCAGCGGATGACCTCCGCTGCCCGCTGCAATGACCTGTCAACCAGTTGTCGAAGATCCCGCCACTGGTGCCAAGCGATCAGTTCGAGACGTTTCATCTCGTCTGCTTGGCGCAGCAATTCCTCGCGGTAGGCACTGGGGCATGCGTTGCGTAACGCGTGATCATCAAAGGTCGAGAACCAGCGGTTGATCGCCTCCAAGTGCATCAGGTCGTTAGTAGGCTGCTCAATGAATGCCGTCATGCCAGTCTCCCTGTGCTCGCTTTTTCAATCGAGCCCAGGGAGCAACCGATGGTTCACTTCGATTGGTGTTCAACCGCGCCAGCCTCACACAATGCCCGTATGACCATCGAGTACCTGCCGCACACGACGTGCCAGATCATGGGGCTGGCAGGGCTTGGAAATCACATCGAATTCAGAGCCGCCGATGTCGGTGCGTTCAATCGAGTTTTCCGCGTAGCCGGTGGTGAGCAGCACCTTGATCTGCGGCTGCAAACGGCGCACCTCTCGCGCCAGCATCACCCCATTCATGCCCCCGGGCATGATCAGGTCGGTGAACAACAAGTCATAGCGCTCACCTGCTTCGATCAGTTTGAGCGCTTCGCGAGCGTTGAGCACCATGTCGGCGTCGTAGCCATAGTTTTCCAGCACCATCTTGGCCAGCTCCGCGACGTCCGGGCGGTCTTCGACGATGAGAATCCTCTCGGTGCCGGAACTGCGTTCAACCAGCTTCACGGGCTTTTCCTGAATCGGGCTGGCTTCGTCCACCGGGAAATACAAGCGCAGCGTGGTGCCTTCGCCCTCTTCGGTGTAGATCCGGGCCGCACCACCGGACTGACGCGCGAACCCGTACACCATGGACAGCCCAAGCCCTGAACCCTTGCCCTCCTCCTTGGTGGTGAAGAAAGGGTCCATGACACGATCTCGAATGCTGGCAGGCATGCCGATGCCGTTGTCGGTAATGGAGATGCTCACGTAACTGCCCGGCAACAGGCCGTCGAAGGACAGATTGATATCGCTTACATGCACGTTTCGCGTTTCGATCAATACATAAGGCCGCTTGCGGCCGATCAAGGCGTCTCGGGCATTCATGAAGATGTTCAACAGCGCCACTTCGGCCTGGGTCGGATCGATGCGACAGTTGCGCAAGTGCTCTTCCAAGTCGTATTCGACCGTCACCTCGGCACCGAAGGTGCGCTCGATGATAGGGACAACGTCATCGAGAAGATGATTGAGGTTAAGCACCCGACCGTGCAATTTCTGCTTGCGGGCAAAGGCCAGCAACTGTTTGGTGAGGGTGCTGGCACGATCGACCGCCGTTTGCGCGTGCCCGACGCTTCGGCGAATGCGGCTCAGGTCAGGCTGCGCCTTGTCGGTCTCGCTGGCCACCAGGCCCATGTAGCCGCCCATCACTTGCAGCAGGTTATTGAAGTCGTGGGCGATGCCGCCTGTCAGCTGACCCAGGGCTTCCATCTTCTGCGCCTGACGCAGTGCATCCTCGGCATCGCGACGACGGCTGACATCCAGCTGCGAGGCGAAGAAGTAGATCAGGTCGCCACGCTCGTTGAAAATCGGCGAGATGAACAGCGCATTCCAGAAACTGGAGCCGTCTTTGCGGTAATTGAGCACTTCGGTGGCGATGTCCACGCGCTTCTCGATCGCCTCACGGATGGCGTCGACCACTGTCCGCTCGGTTTCCGGGCCCTGCAGGAAACGACAATTTCGCCCAATGATCTCACCGGCTTCATAGCCGGTCATTTCCAGAAACGCGCGATTGGCAAAGATGATAGGATTGTCGTCGCGGCTGGGATCGGTCACGATCATGGGCATACGCGTCGTTTGAACGGCAGCGAAGAACATGTCGTGCGGCAGGTTGGATATGTCTCCGGTCGCCTGATTGCTGACGCGGGCCTTCTTGTCCGTCACGTGACTCTCCTGATTGGGCAATGGTGCAACTGGTCACTTCTTGACAACGCCAAGCGGCAAATTGCTCCACCAACAGGGGCTGCTTACGAAACTATTGTTCAATGGCCAATGTCGATTCGTCATCTAGAGCCTACGCTTGCTGTTAAGCGGTAGCGTGAACTGCCGACGATGGCCAAGCATGCCCTACCCACCCTGCCACGGATGCTGCACAGCCTCTTGGAAAGCCATGACCTTATCTAAGCGTAACAACGTGCGCATTGCGGGCGCAGGCCCTGTCACGTTGATCTTCTCCCACGGTTTTGGCTGCGATCAATCGATGTGGAAGTACCTTTTACCGCATTTTCAAGCGCGCTTTCGCACCGTGACCTACGATCTGGTCGGCGCCGGGCAGTCGGACCTGACTGCCTATGATCGCGTTCGCTATGACTCCTTGGCAGGTTATGCGACGGATCTGAACGAGATAATCACCGAATATGGCCAAGGCACCGTGATTCTGGTCGGCCACTCGGTCAGCGCCATGATTGGCGCACTGGCGGACAGGCAGCAACCGGGTCGCATTGCGGCCCATGTGATGGTGGGTCCTTCCCCGTGCTATATCGACGATGGTGATTACATTGGCGGTTTCACGCATCAGGATATCCACGAACTGCTTGAAACCCTGGACAGCAATTACCTGGGCTGGTCGAGCACCATGGCGCCGGTGATCATGGGGGCGCCCGGCCAGCCGATGCTGAGCGAGGAGCTGACCAACAGCTTCTGCCGCACCAATCCAGACATCGCGCGGCAGTTCGCACGTGTCACGTTCCTGTCTGACAACCGGCTGGATGTGCAAGGCTTGCCTACACCTGTACTGATTCTCCAATCCATCGACGATCTTATCGCCCCGGTTTCCGTGGGCCAGTACCTCAATGCAGTGCTACCCAACAGCACGCTGTGCCTGATCGACAACATCGGCCATTGCCCGCACATGAGTGCCCCTACAGCCTGTTCCCAGGCCATGGATGCTTTCCTGCAACCCTGGGCACCGGGACCATGACTGGCGCGGGTGAGATACCGGCTGTCGAATCGTTGTTCGAAGGGGCACCCTGCGGCCTGGTGGTCACCACTGAGACGGGGATGATCGTTAAGGCCAACCAGACCTTCTGCAAATGGTTGGGCTACGCGCCCGAGGACCTGACGCAGTGCAGGTTTCAGGAGCTGTTGACCATGGGCGGACGCATCTTCCATCAGACCCATTGGGCGCCACTGATGAAAATGCAGGGTTCGGTGGCCGAGGTGAAGCTCGAGGTCCGGCACCGCGCCGGTCACGTCATCACCATGTTGCTCAATGGCGTGCGCCGTCAATATGCCCACGGCGTGTTCCACGAACTGGCACTGTTCGGCACCATCGAGCGTGATCGCTACGAGCGTGAATTGCTTACCGCCCGGCGCCGAGCAGAGCAATTGCTGGCGCAGACCACTGAGGCCGAAGCTGCATTGCAGCAGGCCAAGGCTGAACTGGCCGACGCCTACCAGAGCGCCCAACGACGTGCAGCCTTTGCCGAGCAGATGGTCGCCATCGCCAGCCATGACCTGAAAAACCCGCTGACCGCGATCAAGATGGCTACGCAGTTGCTCGAACGCGGCGAGCACAGGGACAAGGAAAGACGCCTGCTGGGCAGTATCAGCCATTCCTCGGAACGCGCCAGGCGCATGATCGCTGACCTGCTCGACTTTGCCTCGGTCAGAATTGGCCAAGGCATTACCATCCGCCGCCAACCGATAGACCTGTGTTCAACGGTCGATCAGAGCGTAAACGAATTGAGAGTCGCCTTCGCCCAGGCGCGCATTCGTCACCTTTGCAAAGGCAAAGGGCAACTTGCACTGGACCCGGATCGCGTGCAGCAGATGATTGGCAATCTGGTGGCCAACAGCGTGGCCTATGGTGACCTCGCTCACCCCGTTACCATTACCACTGACCTTCATGAGCATGGCGCCGTGGTCAGCGTACACAACCATGGCCCTTGCATTCCCGACACCTTGCTTACGTCCCTGTTTGCGCCCATGACCCGGGGCACGGACCATGCCGACTCGGTACGCTCTGTCGGGTTGGGGTTATTTATCGTGAGCGAGATCACCCTGGCCCATGGTGGCGATATCACCGTCGATTCGGACGCCGCACTTGGTACCACCTTCACGATACGCCTGCCGTTACTGGCAGCCTGAACAAGGACGGTCCGGCATACACCGGTCAAGCTTTCGACCTGAACTTTTGCTTACCTTGTGGTTTCACCTGCATAGCACACCCGCCTTCGCAGGAGTTGAACCATGAGAGCATTGACGTACCACGGTGCACAGGATGTAAGGGTCGACACGGTTCCGGACCCCATCCTGCAAGAGGCTGACGACATCATTCTGAGAGTCACGGCTACCGCTATCTGCGGGTCTGACCTGCATCTGTATCACGGCAAGATCCCACAAACCGAACACGGCGACATTTTTGGCCACGAGTTCATGGGGGTCGTCGAGGACGTCGGCCGCGCGGTGACCAATGTGCAAGTTGGCGACCGCGTGGTGATTCCGTTCGTGATCGCCTGCGGCGGCTGTTTCTTCTGCCAGCACGACTTGTTTGCCGCCTGCGAGACGACCAATACCGGCCGCGGCGCCATCATCAACAAGAAAGTCATTCCACCCGGTGCAGCGTTGTTCGGCTACAGCCATTTGTATGGTGGCATTCCGGGTGGCCAGGCGGACTATGTACGGGTACCCAAGGCCAATGTAGGCCCCTTCAAGGTGCCGACCTCGCTGTCTGACGACAAGGTGCTGTTCTTGTCGGATATTCTGCCCACCGCCTGGCAGGCGGTGACCAACGCGCAAGTGGGCCAGGGGTCGACAGTAGCTATCTACGGTGCGGGCCCCGTCGGCCTGTTGAGCGCGGCATGCGCCCGCATGCTGGGCGCCCACACCATTTTCCTGGTCGATGACAACGACTACCGCCTGACGTTTGCCCGTGACGCCTATGGGGTAGTGCCAATCAATTTCGAGCAGGACGATGACCCTGCCGACAGCATCATTCGGCTGACCCCAGGCATGCGCGGCGTCGATGCAGTCATCGATGCAGTGGGCTTCGAGGCCAAGGGCAGCACCACCGAAACCGTCATGACAGCCCTCAAGATCGAAGGCAGCAGTGGCAAGGCGTTGCGTCAATGCATTGCTGCCGTGCGGCGCGGCGGCGTGGTCAGCGTCCCTGGTGTGTATGCCGGGTTCATTCATGGTTTTCTCTTCGGCGACGCGTTCGACAAGGGCCTGACCTTCAAGATGGGCCAGACCCATGTGCAGAAGTTCTTGCCAGAACTGCTCGAGCACATCGAGGCCGGTCGGCTGCAACCTGAATTGATCGTGACGCATCGCTTGGCGCTCGAGGAAGCGGCGATGGGCTACAAGATGTTCGATCAGAAAAAGGATGATTGCCGCAAGGTGATTCTGGTGCCTGGTGCGGCAGCGGGGACATTGGCGCCTGAAGTAGCGATCTAAGCGGCACCGAGCCTTGTCAGGGCCTGGCCCACTGCCAGTGGGCCAGGCCAGACCTCAAGGGTGCATCAGGGTGATCAGGGCCTTGACCAGCGTCTGTTGATCAAACGGCTTGCTCAGCACCATGCCGCCGTGGGCAGGCCAGCTTTGCTGCCCAGGCGCGGGCGGTGCGTATCCGGTGATGAACAACACCGGTAGCCGCGGCCTTGTTCCCCTGGCAACGTCCACCATCTTCCTGCCGTCCAGCCCGCCAGGTAGTCCCACATCGGTGATCAACAGGTCGATTCGAGTGTCCGAGCGCAGCAATTGCAAGCCTGCCAGGCTGTCGGCTGCTTCGATGACGACGTAGCCCATACCACTGAGCGTTTCACTGACATACAGGCGAACTGACGCTTCATCGTCCACCACCAATACCGTTTCACCCGGCCGCGCCCGATGACTCACCACAGGGGCAACGCTGTCGCTGACCACTCGGGCAGGCCCACCGTGACTGGGTAGTTGCATAAACACCCGAGTTCCTTGCCCCGGTACCGAATCGATATGCACATGCCCGCCGGTCTGACGGGCGAAACCGTACACCATCGAGAGGCCCAGGCCGGTCCCTGCACCCAGCGGCTTGGTGGTGAAGAACGGCTCGAATGCCCTGGAGAGCGTCTCGACATCCATACCAATGCCATCATCGGTGACGCAAATGCTCAGGTAATCGCCCGACGCGATCTCCGGGTCTGCATCACCGTCGATGTACTGGTCCGCCGTTTGAATGCAAATCCGGCCGTTCCCGTCCATGGCATCGCGCGCATTGATGCACAGGTTCAGCAAGGCATTTTCGAGCTGGGCGGGATCGACCAGGCAGGTGTGCAACGAAGCGGACAACTGGACCTCCAGCTTCACGCAGGGGCCTACCGTGCGGCGCACAAGCTCAGCCATGCCATCGATCAGCGCATGGACATCGGTCTGCACAGGCACCAGGGTTTGGCGCCTTGCAAACGCCAAAAGTCGGTGCGTCAACGCGGCGGCCTTGCGAGTAGCCCCGTAGGCCACGGTCATGTAACGTTCCACATCCTCAAGACGACCCTGTGCCAAGCGAGACCTGATCAGATCAAGACTGCCCGAGATGCCCGCCAACAAGTTGTTGAAGTCATGGGCAATGCCCCCAGTCAACTGCCCTACTGCTTCCATTTTCTGTGCCTGGCGCAAGGCGGCTTCAGCCTCCTCCCGTTCAGCTACCGCCTGGGCGATACGCGCCTCAAGTGTCCGGTTAAGCTCAAGTAGTTGCTCTTCTGCCTGCCGGCGGGCGGTGACGTCGATCGAAGAGCCAACCAGGCCGATCACCTCCCCTTCGTCACTGAGCAGCGGCGCCTTGACCGATAGCCAATACGTGGCCGAGCCGTCTGGCATGTCCACCCGCTCTTCGACCTGAACGGCCGTCCCGCCGGCCATCACACGCTGATCGGTTTCCATCACCTGCCTGGCCTGATCCTTATCCTCTAGGAACTCAAGGTCGGTCTTGCCCAGGTAAAACTCAGGCGGCTTGCCGATCAGCTGCGTGGCGCCATGGTTGGCCACCAGCATGCGCCCTTCCAGGTCCTTGGCATATACAACGCCGGGGACCGCGGCAGTGAAGGTACGCAGCAACGCGGACATACGGTCGCGTTCGGCCTGGGCCTTGCGACGCGACTCGATGTTCATCAGCACGCCCGGAAAGCGCACCGCAACGCCCTGCTCATCGAGTTCGACCCGACCGTTGGCTTCAACCCAGCGATAGCAGCCATCGTCCTGGCGGACCCGGTATTCACAGCGAAACGGACCGCCCAGGGCCATGGCCGCCTGGATGGCTTGCGCGACGCGTTCACGGTCATCGGGATAGATGGAGGCAAATGCTTCCGCCAGTGGCATACCTGTCAGGCATCTGGCCAGCGGCAAACCAAACGAATGCGAGAATCGCTCATCGGCCGTCACCCTGTCATTGGGTATATCCCACACCCATGTGCCGATGATCGCACCCGCATCCAGCGCAAGCTGCAACCGTTCCGCGGTTAGCGCGGCATCATCCTGGCCACTGGTAGCGACACCAGCGGTACGTTGATTCATCGATCGACCTCGAACTTCCTGAAAACAAGCATCGGCTACAGGCACGTTACTATGCGCAAAAGACGCCTATGATGAGCCTCACGCACAAGAGTTGGAAGGTCTGGTCTTCACGCCAATTGAATAAATATGGCGTATGACCCGAGCAATACCCAGCATACGAGGAAAATCCAGGGTGTACGCAGCGAGAACAGCAAGGACTTTCGATGGCCGGCCTGGGAAGTCTCGGTTTCGCTAAATAATGGCGATTCGTCATAAGCCAGCCCCATCATGGGTTCGCTTCGCAGCAGATGACTTTGCTTGAGTTGCCAATGCTCGATGATCTTGTAGGCGGCGTGAATACCTGGCCAGGCGTTCAGTGAACTGAGCACGCCAAGCAACGCCAAAAAGGGCGGTACCACGAGCGTGAACATTTCGCCCCAGCTCTGATTGGTATTGCCCATGGCTGATGCATAGGCAATCACCAAAAAGGACTGGGCGGCCAGGTAAGCATCCGTGCGGTTGGCGAGGATGCTCGTCTCGTACTGGATCTCCTGTCGGTAGAAGTCCAGCCGCTCCTTGGGCGAGCCGAACATGCGGGCGTTATGCTCCTGGATTTCGTGCTCCGGGGTGGCTGGAGTGATAATACGTGGCACAGTACAGCTCCTAGAAATTATCCACGGGCAGGGCGAGTGCCCACGCGCTCGTCAACGGCGCTTGGCGGCCGTAGACATCGCGCGATGTAGCGAGGTTAGCTGAGCACTGATTTACGGCTTGTGCGCCGGTACATCCCTGGCGGTCTTCTGCGCCGTAGTGTCGTGCTCGGTGCCCGTAGACCCGTCTGGGCGCTGAGCGTCGTTGTCTCGCTCTTTTTCGCCCGTGGTGCGCGCTTGCTCAACGCGCTTGGCGTCATGCCCATTCGATGTGCTCATGAAGACACCTCAGCCTTTGCTATGTTCAGGGGAAGACGGTCCGGTGCCGCGCTTGATGCCACGCGGCCCCCAAATCCCCCAGATGGCCAGACCCGCCACGGGCAGCGCCAAGAGCAATAGCGCCCAGGCTGCCTTTGTGGCATCGGTCTTGTCGCTACGAAACACACTGACGATAGCCCACAGGTCTACCAGTAGGACCAGAACCGCCACAGCGATCCAGAAGTACGTCACAGGCTCGTTCATAACCGCTCTCCCTTTTATCGGTTTTTCAACCTTCTTTAAAAAGGAAGCCTGGGAGTCCCGCTAAGTTCAGCTCGATTGCTGCAGGGTGGACGGGCGGACGCACTTGCAGTGAACCAACAGCGTGGCGCTCGCGTCCACTGCAAAATGCTGCGCGAGTTACAGGTATGGCCATCGACACAATTGAGTCCGTCTTCGATTACTTGAAAAAACATGACCTTGTTTTGACCACTGCCGAATCATGCACCGCCGGCGCCATGGTAGCGGCCCTGGCCGCCCTGCCAGGCACCGCCGAGGTGCTTGAAAGCGGCTATGTCGTTTACTCCCCCACTGCCAAACAGCGCTTGCTGGGCGTTAGCCCCGTGACCATCGAGCGCTATGGCCTGACCAGCGAGGCGGTTGCCTGGGAAATGGCATTAGGCGCATTGAAAGACAGCGACGCGACCGTCGCCATTGCCACCACAGGGGTCGCAGGACCTGCCGCGCAAGGCAAAATTCCGCCCGGTACGCTGTGTTTTGCCTGGGCGTTCGCCGGAGAGCCGCTTGCCGTTTTCACCGTCACCCAACGCTTTTTTGGCGAGCGTGACGAGGTGATGCGCCAGGGGGCGGCCTATGGACTGTCGCAACTTGCGCATTATCACCAACGTTGGCTACGCGGCGAACGGGCCTGATCACACTTCGATGAACGAGTACCCGATGACTTCCAAGCATTACCCAGCACCCGAAGGCGCCTTTGCCCATCACCGCTTCAGGCGCGCCGGACGCTTCAAATGGCTTGCACTTTTACTGCCACTGGGCTTGGCGATCGCCATGGTGCCTGCCAGCCCCTGGTTGATCGATGCCAGGGCGATCAGTGCTGATGGCAAGGTACAGGTGTACTACAAACGACTAGGTCGCAGCGCAAGCCCTGTCGAGCTATCGATCAGCGTGAAGGGAGCGCCGAGCAAACCGGTTTGGGTTCAACTCGACGGGAGCATGCTCCAGGAGGCCAGCATCGAAACCGTGCAACCGCAACCGCTGCGTACTCAAACCCAAGGGAAGGCGATACTCATTGAAGTGGCGACCGACGAAGCAGGAATGGCCACTGTTCACCTCACCGTGCGCAATGAAGCATTTGGCCAGGTTACAGGCCACGTAAGGGCCGGCGCCAAGAGCGCCGTGCGACTGTCGACATTCTTGTACCCGTAGCACTGAACGGGTGAGTACAGACGCTTGGACACGCCGGGGCATATGCCACCGGCGTGTAGCTCATCGAATTCAGGGCTTGTCAGTGGCAACAGCGAATTTCTTCATGTCCACCGGAGGCGCAACGAACTCCGGGCCTTTGCCCGAGACTCTCCAGCGCACGTTAGTCAACCCATAGCGCTCGGCCATGGGCCTGCTGACTTTCTTGATCTTGTGCTGACCAAATCGCGGAATGATGCCGACACCTGCATCGCAGCTAGCCCAGTGCCAGGCCTCGGCGTTGTCCATGCGTTCCAGTCGAATGATGAAAGTCCTGAATTCTCCGTGTAGCTCGTACTCGATTACATACAGTTGTTGTCCTGCCATTGGACTCTCCTCCATCAAACTCAGCCTAATGGAGCCAAAGGCGTAACAAAAGATTCCATTTATTTTGACCCGACAGTCATCGTCTTGCCGTTGCCCACGTCATGACGAACTGTTCTCGCTTCGCTTCAGTCACATCTCTACCAAAGGTGCAGGAGCTGCAATGTGGAAGACGTATCTGAAAGCCCGCGGCAATGTGCCGAGCCCCAACGGGACGCCGGTGGATGGCTGGCGCTGGAGCAGTATGCAGCCCTTGGCGATGGGCGCTCGGTAGCGCTAGTAGGCCTGGACGGCTCCATCGACTGGTGGTGCGTGCCGCACATGGATTCGCCCCCTCTGTTCGATCGACTGCTCTCGCCCAGGACCGGCGGTTTCTTCGCCATCACCCCGACCCAGCCCTATCAGGCAAAGCGTCGCTATCGCCCCGGCAGCAACGTGGTGGAGACCGAGTACATCACTGCAACCGGCCGGGCGCGGTTGACCGAATCGCTGAACAGTGGGCCTGCCGGGCGCCTACCTTGGGCGGAACTGGCCCGCCGTATCGAGGGCATCGAAGGGTCGATCGCATTCGAAATCGCCATCGATTTCGGCACCCAGGCCGACACGGTGAGCCCGTACCTGACGCCCAACGACAACGGCTGCGTTTTTCACGCGGGCCATATTCTCGGGATGTTCCTGCATGACCAACAGCTCAGCGTGCGGCGCAAGGACGATATGGGCGTGCGCGCCACGCTCGACACCTCGCCCGGGCAACGTACCGTAGTGGCCTTGATCGCGGGGCACGACGAGCCCTTGGTGGTGCCGCCACTTAGCTTGATCGATGACCGAATCGACGGCTCTGATCGCGAATGGCGGCAGTGGTCGCAAAGCCTCATCTATGAAGGGCCCTACCAGTCAGTGGTGGTACGCAACGCGCTGGCGCTCAAACTGCTGCTGTCATCGCCCAGCGGTTCGATCATGGCGGCTGCCACCACCTCCCTGCCAGAGCGCATCGGCGGCAGCAAGAACTATGACTACCGCTTCGCATGGGTGCGCGATGCCGGGTATACCATCGAAGCCTTCCTCGGTATTGGCGCTCAGCCTGAAGCCAAGGCGGCATTTACCTGGTTGCTGCGCAGGCTGGCCGAGCATGGCGCGCAGGTCTTCTACACCCTGGACGGGGCCATTGGCGAATGCACACGCGCCATCGACCTGCCGGGCTACAAGCAATCGCCGCCCGTAGTGGGCAATGATGCGCGCGACCAGTTACAGCACGGCGTATTCGGCGACATATTCGAAACTGCCCGTTGCTTCATCGACACCGGCAACATCCTGGACGGCAGCAGTGCGATGCTGCTGTCACGCCTGGCAGATCAATGCGCCGACCAGTGGCGCCAGCCAGATGCCGGCATCTGGGAGCTGCCAGAAACGCGGCACTACACCTTGTCGAAGATCAGCTGCTGGCAGGCCCTGAGCCGGGCCATCGAACTGGCCGACGGCGGGCATCTGCCCACTACCTGCCGGCAGCGCTGGGCGCGCGAGCGTGACCGTGTTTTCGAGTGGATCGAAACCCACTGCTGGCATGAGGCCCGCCAGGCGTATGTGTTCTACCCAGGCAGCGACCGGCTGGACGCAGGCATCGCCCTGGCGGTGCGCTTCGGCTATCCGGCGCCTGAGCGGCTGCAGAGCACCCTTGACGCTGTGCAGCACAGCCTGTCGGCAGGACCCTTCCACTATCGCTACAGCGGTGCGGTCGAGGAGGAAGGCTGCTTCCTGGCGTGCACGTTCTGGCTGGTGGAAGCCTGGGTGCTGCTCGGTCAGTACGACCGCGCGCAGCAAGCCTATGAAGGTGCCCTGCAAGGCCTTGACCATGGCGCAGGTATCTATTCGGAGATGGTCGACCCTGATACCGCAGAGTACCTGGGCAACCTGCCGCAAGGCCTCACGCACCTGGCGGCGCTGCGCGCAGCGTTGGCACTGGGTGGTCGCGCACCGTGTCGATGAGGGGACACGCCAGGCACGTCATCTGTGCAGCGGAACTGATGGCCTGGCGCTTGACTCAACCCATGGCAACCGTGATGACAACAACCTGCAGAGGTGATCCATGAACGCCATCGAATTGCTGACCCAGGACCATCAGTTGGTCAAGAAACTGCTTGAAGAGCTGTCTTCGACAACAGAGCGCGCAGTAAAAAAGCGTGCCGACCTGCTGGAACGCATCAAGCAGGAAGTCACCATTCATACCGCCCTGGAAGAGGAAATCCTTTACCCAGCCATCAAAGAAGCTGGTGGCAAAGAAGAGGAAAAGATGTACTACGAGGCCAAGGAAGAGCACCGTACCGTCGATTCACTGGTGCTGCCTGACCTTGAAGGCACAGACACCGGCACGGTCGAGTTCGCAGGGCGGGTCAAGGTGATGAAAGAGTTGTTGGAGCACCATATCGAGGAAGAAGAAAGCGAGCTGTTCCCCACGGCACGCAAGCTGCTGGGTAAGCAGCAACTCGAGGAGATGGGCCAGGCGATGATGGCGCAGAAGAAATTGCTCAAGGGCAAATCGGAACAGCGCGCCGCGTGATCAAGCCTGCGCGCCCTCAAGGGGCGCGCAGCTCGCCCGTTATTCTGCCGGCGACTCGGCATCAACCATCGGTGGTACCGGGGCCAGGGCAAAAGCCCTGCGCTGCTCGGATCGACGCGCGAACGGCCGAGCGGGCAGTGGTTCGAGTCGTTGCGGTGTACCGGTTTCAAGCGCTCGCTTGATTGCCTCGACTACTCGTACATCACGCCAGCCCTCTTCCCCATCGGGTTCGGGCGCGACGTTGTTGAGGATGCAATCGGAGAAGTAGGCCGTTTCCCCAGCAAACTGGTCCACCACAGGGTTGACGTGCACACGCGTCTCGCCATCGATGGTGGCCCTGTAGCTGATCGCTACCCCTTCCCCATAACCGAAGCACGGCGAAGCCTCGATCTCGCCCTTGGTACCCAATAGCTGGAACCGCTCGGTAGACGGCAAGGTATAGCTGACGGTGAACTGCGCCAGCCGCTCGTCTTCGAAGCGCAGGCTCACGGTGACCGTATCCCAGGTATCCATGGTGCTGCTAGGCGATCGAACACCCATGGCCGAGACTTCGATGGGTTCGGCGTTGAACAACTGGCGGACCATGTTCAGGGGATAGGGGCCCATGTCCGGTACCGGCCCGGCCTCGAAACCATTCTGGGCACGGTGGTTATTGGGTTTGACCCGCTGCGTGAAGATGGATGTGAACAACCTGGGATCACCGAAATCGCCCTTGTGCACGCGCTCGATCATGTCCAGCGTGCCCGGCTCGCAGTGCAGGCGGTAGGCAACCATCAGCTTGGCACCCGTGCGTTTCGAAGCCTCGATCATGGCTTTGCAATCGGCTTCGCTGATGCCCATGGGCTTTTCGAGCAACACATGGATACCGGCTTCAAGCGCCGGCACTACAAACTCGCGGTGACGGAAATTGGGCGTTGCAATGTACAGTGCGTCCACCTCCCGCGCAGCGAGCATCTGAGCATACTGGTCGTAATGGTAGGTGCGCAGGGCATAACGCTCGCCCAACTGCCGAGCTTTTTCCTCATCTCCGGTGACCAGGACGGTAATTTCCGAGTTGTCGGTTTGCCCGATACCGGGCATGAACGCGCCCTGGGAAATCGAACCGCCGGCCACTACACCATAACGGACCTTGCGTGCTGTGCTGGGCATGACACCCCTCCTCTAGATCATGATTCAAAGCAATACCTCTGAAGTGGGCAAGCCGACGCCGGGTGAGGTTCAAAAAAACGTTGACGCACGCGCTGTCATCGCAAGGAATGTCTGGGAAAGAAGATCGATCTGAACCCGGCTTCGACTGGCCTGTCCCACGAACAAACCAGGACCGAGGACCGTTCGATGGAGGCTTGGATCGATTGGCTGGAATGGCCGGCCATGGTGCTAACGGTAGTGGCAGCATGGTGCATAGGCTCGCGGCGACCCGCCCGGCGCAAGGTCGGCTTCTGCTGCTTCATTGCAAGCAACCTGTTGTGGGCGGCCTGGGGCTGGCAAGCCGAGGCTTGGGCGCTGATCATTCTGCAGTTCACGCTGTGCGTCATGAATCTGCGGGGATGGAAAAAGAATACGATGATGGAGCCGGGTTGACGTGGGGCTTGTCAAGGCTACGCGCTGCCAGTGGGTAAGCGGCCTTGCAAGGGCGCCAGACCTGCCCCGACAACTCAAGGTGCGACGCTGCAATATCAGGGCGGAGCTCAAATCTTGGGGCCGCTTTGCGGCCCATCGCAGCAATAAGCCGCTGGCTTGAATTTCAGGAAAGCACAGCGCATGCAGCAAAACGACCCCATCGCTTAACGATTCAAGCGCTTCTCCACGTTCTCAGTCTGCTGCTCAATCGCACGGGTCTGCTCCTCCAGCTCCTTGATGGAAGTTGGGGTGATAGCCTTGTCGATGGCCTCGGTGGCCGGATCAGGGCGTTCCAACACAGGATCAGGTGACTGATCGCCTTTTTGCGCTTGCTCTGAGGAAATCGGACGCGGAACTTTGTCGCCGGTGTGGGTGTGAGTGTCTTTCATGAGCATCTCCAACGTGAACAGGGTTTCTTTATGAGCAGAGCGCAACGCCGGGGAAAAGTTTGATCCGCTTCGCTCAGCCCAGGTAACTGCGAACCGACAACGCATCACCGACAGCGGCGCCACTGGCCGTGTTGTCAAAGATGCACCAGGTAATCGCCCCTTGGGCATGGGCGCGTTTCAATTGGACGGCAAGCTCCCGTAGGCATTGATCGGTATAAGCGCTCCGATACACCACCGGTACGCCGTGCAGCCGCCAATACGCTATGCCTGACCAGCCAGAGGGCTGGCCGTCGAGCTCGAATCTGGAGGGGCTTGCCCCCACCTGCCCTACCTGAAAGTCGATCAGCAGCTGTTGGGCTGAACGCCATGTCTCATGCCGAGGTTCGACGACTACTGGCTTGTCGAACCTGCACCGCAGTGCTTCGAAAAAGCGCCTGACGACAGCCTCGTCAAACCCTAACGACGGTGGTAACTGGACGAGCAAGCAGCCCAACTTCTCCCCCAACTCCCCGCATTGGGCCAGAAAGCTGTCCAGCGCCGTCTCACACCCTTGCAGACGCATTTCATGGGTGACCGCCTTGGGCACCTTGACCGAGAAGCGAAAGTCCTCAGGCGTCGATGCGGCCCAGCGCGCATAGGTCTGCGGGCGATGGGGCCGGTAGAACGAACTGTTAATTTCCACAGCACTCAGGCGCGCGGCGTAGCGCTCCAGATGGCTGCCTGGTTCGGGAAAAGCCGGAGCGTGCTCCTTGGGCAGGCTCCAGCCTGCACAGCCTAGGTAGATCATCTCAGTAGCCCCTTGACCTCACTCGATGGTGGAGTCGCTTGAGTGTCCAGGCGTTCCACTTGGCAGATTCGATGGAACACCCGGCAACGGGCTGGGCACTAACGCAGCACATCCCAGGAGGAATCCCCCATGACCCACCCCACTCAACCAGACCCCTATGTGGACGACGTACCGCACAATCCGGGTGATCCCATTGAAGCACCTAAGCAGGAACCCACCGAACCGGCTCCCGAATGGCCGGAAGGCCAGGTACCACCCGAAGAGCAATCTGACGGCTGACCCTTACACATTTGGCGGCGCACACTGCGTCGCCGCAAACGCTGCAATCACCTGGAGGGATCCGATGAAGTTCGCGCAGTTCTGTCAGTGGCTATCCAACCAGGCCGGCCGCCCCAGCACGTTCTTGATGGCCATCGTGCTCATCATCATGTGGGCGGTTTCCGGCCCATGGTTCCACTACAACGATACCTGGCAACTGATCATCAACACCTCGACCACCATCATCACCTTCCTGATGGTGTTTCTGATCCAGAACACCCAGAACCGAGACAACGACATCATTCACGTCAAGCTCGACGAGCTGATCCGCGCCACTCAATCGGCGCAACGTTCGGTGCTGGACCTGGAGGCCATGGACAGCAAGACCCTGCGCGAGCTGCGCAAGGAATACCGTGCACTGGCCGCACGTACCGGCACACCGCTTGAAGACGACGCGCCGCAGCCATGATGTGCCGTATCAGCGCATCGCTGGACCGGGCCCCACTTGTTGTCCATCGTGGACCAATCAATGGCCTACACGCGCACGGGCCCCTACCCGACCCGCACAGTTCATCTGTCTAGGATCGACGTGCACGGATCATCCGATAACCATTCGCAGGGCAATTGTTTTGCTCGACGCCTGACACCTCGAAATCTTTGCTAGAGGAGGCAAGCCTTCATGAGCGATCGCATCATCACACTGTTCACCGATACCACGTTCTTCGGTATCTCCATTCTCAACCTGTTACTCGCAGTCACTGTGGCCGTACTGACGTTCCTGGTCGCCAGGGCAGCCATCAGTTTCGTACAGCGGCGCGTCAAGCACTGGTCCTCGCATTCCGGGGCCTTGAGCCATGTGGTGGAGAAGGTCCTATCAGGCACCAGTAACTCGCTGCTGTTTCTGGCTTCGCTGCTGGTGGGGTTGAGCATGCTCGACCTGCCGGAGCGTTGGTTGAGCCGGGTTGGCAGCCTCTGGTTCGTCGTCGCAGCGCTGCAGATCGGCCTGTGGGCCAACCGTGCCATCGGCCTGGGCCTGGATCGCTACTTCACCCGCCACAACCCGGACGGTTCCCAGCAGAGCAGTGCCCTGGCCACGTTGTCGGCCTGGGGTGCGCGGGTGCTGTTGTGGTCGATCGTGCTACTGGCCATGCTGTCGAACCTGGGCGTGAACATCACCGCCTTCGTCGCCAGCTTGGGTGTGGGCGGTATTGCGGTCGCTCTGGCTGTGCAGAACATTCTGGGTGACCTGTTCGCCTCGCTGTCCATCGCTGTGGACAAACCGTTCGAGGTAGGTGACTTCATCGTCATTGGCCCCCTGGCCGGCACCGTCGAGCATGTTGGCCTGAAAACCACGCGCATCCGCAGCCTGGGCGGCGAGCAGATCGTCATGGCCAATGCCAGCATGATCAGCAGCACCATCCAGAACTACAAGCGCCTGCAAGAACGTCGCATCGTGTTCGAGTTTGGTCTGTCCTACGATACGCCTACCGAGGCGGTGAAGAAAGCGCCCGGGATCGTCGAGGAAGCGATCAAGGCTCAAGCCCAAGCACGCTT
Organism: Pseudomonas sp. SGAir0191; assembly: GCF_002812565.2. NCBI lineage: Bacteria > Pseudomonadati > Pseudomonadota > Gammaproteobacteria > Pseudomonadales > Pseudomonadaceae > Pseudomonas > Pseudomonas sp. SGAir0191. The sequence continues at coordinate 2,009,736 of NZ_CP025035.2, read as the reverse complement.
CGACCGGGCGCACTTGCGTGGCTTCGGCAAGGAGGCGCTGGAGTTCGAATGCGTCTACATCGTGCAGGACCCAGGCTACAACCTGTATATGGACATCCAGCAGGCCATCAACTTCAAGCTGCTTGAACGGTTCTCGAAAATCGGCGCCAAGTTCGCTGTGCCGGTGCGGGCCATCAAGGTCACGGCGCTGCCGCAGGAGGCGAACGTGCATGCGCAAGGGCGAGACAACATGGGTATGCGGGGGGCGTGAACGCGTGACATGTAACGCTTGAACGTAGCAGCGGACCCGACGGTCCGCTGCCCTGCCGGTTCATATAGGCTCATCACCATTGACCTTGCCCAATTCGGCACCGGTCATTGGCTGCAGGTCGGGATCGGACTGGGTTCTCAGCTTCATGGCCTCCACTGCGTCTGCACTGGCCCCATCGAGCTCCACCGACGCCATACCATTACCGCCATCGACGGCCGGTTGCGGCTGATCCACGTAGACCCAATCCTGGCCTTCGTTCCATGAGCCGCGCACCTCCCCGCCGTGGGACATGTTGAAGTAGGTACGGTTGAACTCGGGATCACCCGGCATTTTGCCTTGCGGGAAGTTGGGCTGGATGGAATGCAGCGCTTTCTCGAAAGACATCTGATGGGCAATTTCTCGGCTCATCAGAAAACCGAGCGCATCCTTGATGCCGGGGTCATCGGTCACGTTGATCAGACGCTCATACACGATCTTGGCGCGGGCCTCGGCGGCAATGTTCGAGCGCAGATCTGCCGTCGGCTCTCCAATGGTGTCGATGTAGGCAGCGGTCCAGGGAATGCCACCAGAGTTCACCAGCGCAGCGCCACCCCCATACAAAAGGCTGGTGACATGCGAGTCGTTACCCGCGCCGGTGAGTGATCGATACAGTTCACCCTCGGCTTCCACCCCTTCGGCCAGACGGCCTTTGGCACCTTTGTTGAGCATCACCACGATCGATCCGATGATCTCGAGGTGGCTGAGTTCTTCGGTGGCGATATCGAACAACATGTCCTTGCGCCCTGGGTCATCCTCGGTCACGGCCTGGGTGAAATAGCGCATCGCGGCGGCAAGTTCACCCTGGGGCCCGCCGAACTGTTCAAGCAACAGGTTCGCAAGGCCAGGGTTGGGCTGGGAAACACGGACGGTGTACTGCAGTCGCTTGTTGTGCATGAACATCGGTAAATCCTCATCATCGTGCCGGGGCAGCGGTCACTGCCCCGGTCGGTTCAACGTTGATCAACGATTCTCATCGCTCGAGCGGCCACCGCCGTGGCTGTTCTTGCCGCCTTCGCGGCCCGCCTCAGCGGCTTTCTGCGGATCATTGGCGAAGTTGCCTCCGGAGGCCTGCCCACCTTTACGGCCCGCTTCGGACGCTTTCTCACGGTCGTTGGCGAAATTACCGCCTGATGCCTGGCCTCCCTTGTGACCTGCCTGGGACGCTTTCTCTCGGTCATTGGCGAAGTTGCCTGGGTTGGTGTTGGAGCTGCCGCCTTGGTTTGCATGCTTGTTGTCATTGCTAGCCATGATGTTCACCTCTCATGTGTTCACACAGGTTGGTCTGTGTTCATGGGTGACCCGCAGCAAACGGCGGCTGGTCAAAGCGATTCACTCCAGCCTGACGAATTGCGCGAAGCACTGTTGGGCGAACGTTTGGGACCCTTGAGCTTGCCGCGATGTTGGGGTGCACTCAGGACGAAGGCGGGCAAATGACTGTCGTGCCATTAGTTACGGGCTCAGCTAAGCCCGTTCGTCGATTACCGGGCACGGCCGGCAGTCCAACCTGACGAACACTACGAGGACACCTCATAAAAGGAGCTTCATCATGACAATGCTAAAACCTTCTTCCCTGCTGCTCGCGCTCTGCCTGGGCGCATCCGCGCCGGTGGTCATGGCAGCAACCAACATGAATGATCAACACACCCCCAGCATGCAATCGGGCGATCACGGCACCATGAATGGCACCAGCGGCGCCAGCGGTTCTGGCACCCCGGGCGATGGCATGGGCACCGGAAGCGGCACCGGGAGCAACGGCACCGACGCCACGGGGGGCGATGGCACTGCTCCCGGCTCGGGTACCGGTACCGGTAATGGGGCGAACACGGGCGCCGGCGGCACCGGGAGCGGCTCGGGCATGGGCGGCACCGGGAGTGGCGACATGGGCGGTAGAGGCGACATGGGCGGCAGCGGAGGTACCGGCATGGGCAGCGGGAGCGGGAGCGGCGGCTCAGGTAGCGGTGCCGGCGGCGCAGGCGGCTCGGGTGGTAGCTGATCATCCGGTGCATGTGACTCGCGCTATGGCTCACCAAGCCTGACACGTGGAATACAAGGGCTGCTGTGCAGCCCTTCCTTTGAACGACAGCTACAACGGACTTGAGGCTGACGTGGCGACTGAATCCAGACACGACACACACGCCAGTAGTCACGACCAGCGGTTCTACGACACGGATATCCCCGCCCGCCTCGATCGACTGCCATGGACACGATTTCACACATTGCTGGTGGTAGCGCTTGGCATCACCTGGCTACTGGACGGTCTGGAAGTCACCCTTGCCGGGTCATTGGCCGGCGCCTTGAAGGACAGCCCTGCCCTGGCCATGAGCAACCGCGATGTCGGCCTGGCTGGCGCCATCTATATCGCCGGGGCAGTGCTCGGCGCGCTCTTTTTCGGCTGGCTGACCGACCGCCTGGGTCGGCGCAAGCTGTTTTTCATCACCCTGGCGCTCTACATCGGCGCCACCGCTGCCACGGCATTTTCCTGGAACCTGTGGAGCTTCATGGTCTTTCGCTTTCTCACAGGCGCGGGCATTGGTGGGGAATATACCGCTATCAACTCAACCATCCAGGAGTTCACTCCAGCGCGCTACCGTGGCTGGGTCGACCTGACCATCAACGGTACGTTCTGGCTAGGCGCTGCGCTGGGTGCAGTGGGTGCCATCGTGCTGCTGAACCCTTCGATGGCGCACGGTGATCTTGGATGGCGCCTATGCTTTGGCATTGGCGCTGCGTTGGGCCTGCTGATCATGCTGATGCGGCTGTGGGTGCCGGAAAGCCCGCGCTGGCTGATGATCCACAATCAACCCGAGGCGGCTGAACGCATTGTGGCCGACATCGAGCGCAGGTGCCGCGATCAAGGCTTGGCACTGCCTGCACTGGATAGCCCGCCCCTGCAATTGCGAGCCAGGCACCACACGCCTTTGCCCGAGGTATTTCACAGCCTGTTCGTCGTCCACAGGCGCCGGGCCATGGTAGGCCTGACGCTGCTCACGGCACAGGCCTTTTTCTACAACGCCATCTTCTTCACCTACGCCCTGGTGCTGACCGACTTCTACGATGTGCCCTCCTCCAGCGTTGGCTGGTATGTCCTGCCGTTCGCGCTCGGCAACTTCTGTGGCCCCTTGTTACTCGGGCGGCTGTTCGATGTGTTAGGGCGGCGCATCATGATCAGCACCACCTATGCCCTGTCGGGCGTATTGCTGACCCTGAGCGGCTATCTGTTCGAACAGGGGATGATCAATGCCGTCGAGCAAACGATCGCGTGGATGGTCATCTTCTTCTTTGCCTCGGCCGCGGCCAGCTCTGCTTACCTCACGGTGGCAGAAACCTTCCCGCTGGAGATCCGTGCTCTGGCCATTGCCGTGTTCTATGCGTTCGGCACGGGGCTGGGTGGCATGGTAGGGCCGACATTGTTCGGTGCCTTGATCGAATCGGGCGAGCGTACCCAAGTCTGGTATGGGTACCTGCTCGGCGCTGCGCTCATGCTGGCAGCGGCAGTCGTCCAGGCCATTTACGGGGTAGCCGCAGAGCGCCGGTCACTGGAGCACGTCGCCCGCCCCCTATCTCAGGTGGAATCCGCCGATTAAAGGGCCTGCCGTCCGTCCGCCCATCGGCACTCGAGCGTGTGCTGGCCTTCAACCCTAATACCCAACCAATGAGGAGCGACCACCATGGCACGCGGCGACAAGGACAAGTACACCCAAGAGCAAAAGCGCAAAGCCGAGCACATCGAGCAAAGCTATGAGGACAAGGGTTTGCCCAAGGACAAGGCCGAGGCGCGTGCCTGGGCCACGGTGAACAAGCAATCGGGCGGGGGCGACAAGCAGGGTGGCTCTGGCAGCAAGACCAGCAGCACCGACAAGAAAGCCGCACGTTCCGATTCTGCCAAGCGGGCTGCCAAGTCCCGCGAGGGTCACCCGCGCAACAGCTCGGCCTCACTGGAATCCCAGACCAAGGAGAGCCTGCTCAAGGAGGCGCGCAGCAAGGATATCAAGGGCCGCTCGACCATGACCAAGGCCGAGTTGATCGAAGCGCTGCGCAAGCACGGCTGATGTGCAGGAACGGGTTATCCCGGTCAGCTGAACCGCTTCAAGTCCGTTGAAACTTTAGTCTTCCCTGCCAAGTCCAGAACTTATCCGAGACGCGGCAGGAGAAGACGATGAGCGGCACTGTAGGCGATTTTCTGGTCGAACGGCTGTATCAATGGGGCGTACGCCGCATCTTTGGTTACCCAGGCGACGGAATCAACGGTGTGTTCGGCGCCTTGAACCGCGCGGGCGGCAAGATCCAATTCATCCAGGCCCGGCACGAAGAAATGGCCGCCTTCATGGCCAGTGCCCACGCCAAGTTCACCGGCGAGTTGGGCGTGTGCATCGCCACGTCCGGGCCGGGTGCCTCGCACCTGCTCACCGGCCTGTACGACGCGCGCATGGACCATCAGCCGGTCCTGGCGATCGTGGGCCAGCAAGCGCGTGCCGCCTTGGGCGGTCATTACCAGCAGGAGCTGGACCTGGTCTCGATGTTCAAGGACGTCGCCGGTGCGTTTGTGCAGCAGGCATCCACGCCGCAACAGCTACGTCATCTGGTGGACCGCGCCGTGCGCACAGCCGTTGGAGAGCGACGCGTGACGGCCGTGATCCTGCCCAACGACCTGCAGGACCTGCCCTACGAAGACCCAACCCGTGCCCATGGCACCGTGCACTCGGGCATTGGCTATAGCAAACCCAAGGTGGTCCCCTTCGATGCCGACTTGCAGCGCGCGGCCGATGTGCTCAACGCAGGACGCAAGGTCGCCATCCTGGTCGGGGCCGGCGCGCTGGGGGCCAGTGAAGAGGTAGCCGCCGTGGCTGAGCAACTGGGTGCTGGCGTTGCCAAGGCCCTGCTTGGCAAAGGCGTTCTGCCCGATGAACTGCCGTGGGTAACGGGCGCCATCGGCCTGCTGGGGACCGAGCCGAGTTATAAACTGATGGCCGAATGCGACACGCTGCTGATGATTGGTTCTGGCTTCCCGTATTCCGAATTTCTGCCCAAGGAAGGTCAGGCGCGCGGCGTTCAAATCGACCTGCAGCCAGACATGCTCAGCCTGCGCTATCCCATGGAGGTGAACCTGGTCGGTGACGCCGCGCAGACGTTGCAGGCATTACTTCCATTGCTGCACACGCGCCCAGATCACAGCTGGCGCAAGAAAATCGAGAAATGGCGCGCAAGCTGGGACAAGACATTGACCAAACGCGCGCTGGTCAAGGCCGACCCGATCAACCCGCAGCGAGTGGTGCACGAGCTATCCCCGCGCCTGCCAGATCTGGCGATCATATCCAGTGATTCGGGTTCGTGCGCCAACTGGTACGCCCGGGACCTGATGATCCGTGAGGGGATGCAGTGCTCCTTGTCGGGCGGCCTGGCCTGCATGGGCGCGGCCGTACCTTACGCCATTGCTGCCAAGTTCGCCCACCCGACCCGGCCAGTGATCGCCCTGGTGGGCGACGGCGCCATGCAGATGAACAACCTCGCCGAACTGATCACTGTGGCCAAATACTGGCAGCAGTGGGAAAGCCCCACGTGGATCTGCGCGGTGTTCAACAACGAAGACCTCAATCAGGTGACCTGGGAGCAGCGCGTGATGGAGGGCGATCCGAAGTTCGAAGCCTCTCAATCGATACCCGACGTGCCTTATCACTTGTTCGCCATTTCGATTGGTCTTGAGGGCATCTACGTCGAGCGCGAGGAAGATGTCGCCCCCGCCTGGGAGCGCGCACTGGCAGCTGATCGCCCGGTGCTGATCGAGTTCAAGACTGACCCCAACGTAGCGCCACTGCCGCCGCACCTGAAACTCGAGCAGGCCAGGAAGTTTGCAACCACCTTGCTCAAGGGTGACCCGGATGAGGCCGGCGTGATCGTGCAGACCGCCAAGCAGGTGCTGAGCGCGGTACTGCCGGCCAAGAAATGACAAGGGCCTGGCGCTCGGGATGAACGTTCCGGGCGCCTGACCAGTCGCACTCCATAGACACAGCCCACTGTGCGCAATCGAACCGTGAGGACCTACCATGACTGCACTCCCTGAACAGGGCACTGCACAGCAGACCCTGAACTTCACCCTCAATGGCCAACCCCAGGCCCTGACGGTACAACCCTGGACCACCCTGCTCGACTTGCTGCGTGAGCAGCTGGACCTGGTGGGCACCAAGAAAGGTTGCGACCATGGCCAATGCGGGGCCTGTACCGTGCTGCGCGATGGCCGCCGGGTGAACGCTTGCCTGACCCTGGCGGTGATGTGCGAAGGTGCCGACCTCGTCACCATCGAAGGCCTGGCCGAGGGTGACCAATTGCACCCCATGCAGCAGGCATTCATCAGCCAGGATGCCTTCCAGTGCGGTTACTGCACACCTGGCCAAATCTGCTCGGCCGTGGGCCTGGCCAACGAAGGCCACGCCCATACCCGTGCCGACATCCGTGAGCAGATGAGCGGCAACCTATGCCGCTGCGGCGCCTACAGCAACATCGTGGCCGCGGTCGAACAGGCCCTGCCGCTGATCAAGAGGGCGCGCACATGACCCCGTTCAGCTACCACAAGCCGGCCTCGGTGGAAGAGGCGCTGCGCCTGACCGATGGGTCCTCGCGCTTCATTGCAGGCGGGACCAACCTGGTCGACTTGATGAAGGAAAATGTCGAGCGGCCCGAGCGACTGATTGACATCACGGGGCTGGAACTCAACCGCATCGAGCCGTGCGACGCAGGTGGTGTGTTGATCGGCGCATTGGTCAGCAACGCGGACCTGGCGTGGGACCCGCTCATCCGCCAGCGCTACCCATTGCTGTCGCAAGCGATCCTGGCCGGCGCATCGCCGCAGCTGCGCAACATGGCAAGCACTGGCGGCAACCTGTTGCAACGTACGCGCTGCTACTACTTCTACGACACCGGTACGCCTTGCAACAAACGTGAACCCGGCAGCGGTTGCCCAGCACGCAGCGGCTTGAATCGCATTCATGCGATTCTCGGCGCCAGCGAGGCGTGCGTGGCGACTCATCCTTCAGACATGTGCGTGGCACTGGCTGCCCTGAAGGCCGTGGTGCATGTGCAAGGGCCTGCCGCCAAGCGCCAGATTCCGTTCGCCGAGTTCCATCGTCTGCCCGGCGATACGCCGCAGCAGGACAACCACCTGGCGCCTGATGAACTGATTACCGCCATCGAGCTGCCCGACCAAGGATTTGCCGAACATTTCCGCTATGTGAAGGTGCGTGATCGAGCCTCCTACGCCTTCGCGCTGGTCTCGGTTGCCGCTGCCCTGCGCATCGAAAACGGGTTAATTCAAGAGGCCCGCATCGCCCTGGGTGGCGTGGCCCACAAGCCATGGCGCAACGAAGCTGTCGAAGCCATTTTGCAAGGCCAGGCGCCCAGCACCGAGCTGTTCACCCAAGCGGCCACTGCCCTGCTGCAAGGGGCACAGCCCTTGAGCCAGAACGGCTTCAAGGTGCAGCTGGCTCAACAAGCCATCATTCGGGCATTGAACGAGGCCGCCGCCGGCGGCAGCCTCGAAGGGGACGCACAATGAGCAAAGTAGTAGGAACCCCAGCGGACCGCGTCGACGGCGCGGCCAAGGTCACCGGGCAGGCGCGCTATGCCGCCGATTACCCGGAAGAAGGCCTGCTGCACGGCAGCGTCGTTTCCAGCACCATCGCCCGTGGCCGGGTGGTCAAGGTCAACAGCGAGAAAGCGCTGCAGGTACCAGGCGTGGTGGCGGTGCTGGACCACATCAACCGTCCGCGTATTTCCAGCTACGACGATGACTACAGCGACGATGATGCAGCCGAGGGCTCGCCCTTCAGACCGTTGTTCAACGACCGCGTGTTCTACAGCGGCCAGCCCGTTGCCCTGGTCGTAGCACAGACGCTGGAAATCGCCCGTCATGCAGGTTCGCTGGTCGAGATCCACTATAGCCAGCAAAGCCATGAATCCGACCTTGAGAAGGTACTGGGTCAAGCGCACGATGCGCCGGCTGAAACACCTGAGCCGCGCGGTGACTTTCCAGGCCAGTACGCCAGTGCCCCTACCCGCGTGGACGCCACCTACTGGACGGCCAACGAGCACCACAACCCGATGGAGCCCCATGCCTCCACCGTGTGCTATCAGCTCGACGGAAGCCTGGTCATTCATGACAAAACCCAAGGTACGCAAAATTGCCAGGAATACGTGCACAACGTCTTTGGCCTGCCCAAGGAAAAAGTGCGCGTCAAGGCAGCCTTCGTCGGTGGCGCCTTCGGTTCGGGCCTGCGTCCGCAGTATCAGCTGCCTCTGGCGGTCATGGCTGCCCTGCACCTGATGCGCTCGGTTCGCGTGACCTTGACCCGTCAGCAGATGTTTACCTTTGGCTACCGCCCACGCACACAGCAGCGCCTGCGCCTGGCGGCCGATGCGCAAGGCCGCCTGTCTGCCATTGGTCACGATGCCATTGGCCAGACGTCACGTTTTGAAGACTTTGCCGAACACGTCGTCGAGTGGAGCGGCATGCTGTACCAGTGCGACAACGTTGCGTTGAGTTACCGCCTGGCGCCATTGGACGTCTACACCCCGTTGGATATGCGCGCGCCGGGTGCAGGTTCGGGCGTGCTGGCGCTGGAATGTGCCATGGACGAGTTGGCCTGCGCAGCCGGGCTGGACCCGGTCGAGTTGCGGCGACGTAACTTTGCCAGCCACAACGGCAACGAGGGCAAGCCTTATTCGAGCAAAGAACTGCTGGCCTGTTACGCGCAAGGGGCCGAGCGTTTCGGTTGGCACAAGCGTCAGGCTACGCCCGGCTCGATGCGTGACGGCAACCAGCGCATAGGCTGGGGCATGGCCGGTGGTGTATGGGAAGCCATGCAAATGCAAGCCAGCGCCAAGGCGCGCCTGGGCTGCGACGGGCACCTGACCGTCAGCAGTGCCACCACCGACATTGGCACTGGCACCTATACCGTCATGACGCAGATCGCTGCCGACGCCGCAGGCCTCGACATGGCCAATGTGACGTTCCTGCTGGGCGATTCCTCCTTGCCCAAGGCTCCGTTGCAAGGCGGGTCATTCACCGTGTCTTCCGTCGGCTCTGCCGTACGCAAAGCTTGCCTGGAGCTGCGCAAGCAGGTTGTCGAGCAGGCCAGGCAACAGCTCCCGAGCCTGGCCAGCCTGGACGATTCCGCGTTCGTGATTGCAGGTGGCCAGGTGAGCGCCGGTGAGCATTGCTTCGCCCTTGCCGACCTGCTGCCCAGTGCCCAGCAAGCCTGCTTCGAGGTGCAGGTAGAGGCAGGCCCAGACGACAAGCGCAAACCCTACTCCACGGCCACCCATTCGGCGGTGTTCGTCGAGGTATCGGTGGACGAAGACCTAGGCACCGTGCGCGTCAACCGCGTAGTCAGTGCGGTGGCGGCAGGCAGGGTCGTCAACCCCAAGACAGCGCGCAGCCAGATTCTGGGGGGCGTGGTGTGGGGCATCGGCATGGCACTACACGAAGAAACCCAGACCGACCATGCACTGGGCCGCATCCTCAACCACAATCTGGCCGAGTACCACGTACCGGTGAACGCTGACATTGGCGATATCGAGGTGGTCTTCGTCGAAGAGCATGATCATGTCGTCAACGAGCTGGGTTCCAAAGGGGTGGGCGAGATTGGCGTGGTGGGGGTAGCCGCGGCTGTGGCCAATGCCATTTACCATGCCACGGGCAAGCGGGTACGCGAGTTCCCGATCACCTTGGACAAACTGCTGTAAACGGGCCCAGCCCTCTGGAGTATTTGCATGCCACGCCTGGGTTTCGCCTGCATGTACCGGCACCCCCACCGCAGCTTGTCGGTCAAGGAGCTGGAGACCATCGAGCGGACGTTCAACCCGCGCAGCACGACGCTGCGCTGGGTCTCGGGCGCCTCCCGCGAGGCGGCCCGGAACAAGTTGCTGGAACTGGTTGAACACAATCTCCAGGCCCAGCTGCGCTTGCTCGACTACGTGGCCCAGCTGCCCCAGGCGCTGCGCATGCTGCGCCTGAGCAGCGACCTGCTACCGCTGTACAGCCACCCTAGCGTGGCCCACGTGTACCGCGAGGCGGATTTCCAAGCGCTGATGACCGAACGTTTCGCCGCCATTGGTGCTTTCGCACGCGCCCGGGAGATACGCCTGTCGTTTCACCCTGGGCAGTACTGCGTGCTGGGCTCAGACCGCCCCGATGTGGTGGACAACAGCTTGGCCGAGTTCGAATACCATGCCGACATGATCCGCATGATGGGCTACGGACAGGTCTTCCAGGACTTCAAATGCAATGTGCACATTGCTGGCCGGCTGGGCGGTGCGGGTATTCGCACCGTATGGCCGCGCCTGTCCGATGTGGCCCGCAACGTGATCACCTTCGAGAACGACGAGAAGACCTATGGGCTCGACGACTGTCTAGCGCTGACGGACCTGGCGCCGGTGGTGCTGGATATCCACCATTGCTGGATCCATGAGGGTGACTACATCGACCCGAACGATGGGCGAGTGGAGCGGGTGATCGAGAGCTGGCGCGGCGTACGCCCGACCATGCACTATTCTCAGCCCCCGGAACATCTGCAGGCGCTGGGTTTCGACCCTGATCGCAAGCTGGTGATCGATGAGTTGCTGGAACAGGTGAACAAACGCGACCTGTATGCCCACAGCGCTCGCATGTGGAACCGCTGGACGAACCGCTACGCACTGCAGTTTCTGGATAGGTTCGACATTATGTTCGAATGCAAGGACAAGAACCTGGCCACGCTGGAGTTCTTCAACGACTACCTGGCTTGATCGCCCCGGGCATGCCCTCAGCCGCTTCCGGTCAGGTCGTCGGCCACTTCGCAGCCGTTACGACAGCTGCACTCGTATTCAGCTTGTGCGCGAGTCGGCAGGTTTAGACTCAGCCTGACCTTGTCCTGGGTGTCGTACAGGTCGTAGCCCTCCCCTAACGATGATGGAAAGCCGAGTCGCCGTGGCAGCCATTCTTTGGTTTGCGGTACAGCTGGAACCACAACGAAGCGCATCTGCATGATCATCCCTCATCGGCCGTTCCTTAGTATTAGTCATGCTAAGAGAAAGCATCAAGTAGACTCATGCGTGTTTACGTCGTTCATTAAGTCGAATACGTGGATGACGTGATTACGTCCCCAAGCTAGCAATCTCCTTGTGGGAGCGGCCCTTGTGCCGCGATGGGGCGCGAAGCGGCCCCGGCAACGTCAGCGGCAAAGCTGATATCCTGGGGCCGCTTCGCGCCCCATCGCGGCACAAGGGCCGCTCCCACACGGAACTGAGCTGCGCCCCAAATGTTGGACATCCGTCCACTTTTGGGGTTTTTATGCGCAGGTATTCAAAGCAGTTCAAGCTGTCAGCCATTCAGGCCTTTCTTGATCGCGGGTATGGCTTTCGCCATGTTGCCGCACAGTTCCAAATGGATCCGACGCTCCTTCGTCGCTGGGTCGTGGCCTACCGTACGCACGGTCAGGCCAGTCTGGAGAAAACAGGCCGCCATTACAGCGCCGAGTTCAAGCTCGCCGTTCTTCATCATAAATGGCGCGAAGACCTTTCGTTGCGTGCCACGTCAGCGCTTTACAACCTCGGCAATTCCACACTGGTTCGCAGTTGGGAGGAACAGTATTACAGTGGCGGACATCAACCCCGACCGCCCCGTAAGAAGCCAGTGATTACCGCGATGCCTAAAGCACCCCGCAAGTCTGAAGACGTTTCATCCACGCCTACTGAGCAACTCACTCGCGAGCAGTTGCTGACAAGGCTAGCCCAGCTCGAAGCGGAGAACGCCTATCTAAAAAAGCTCGAGGAGCTAGACGAGGAGAAGGCGAAGAAGAAGATAGCCAGGAAAAAACCCGGCTAGTCGCGGCGCTACGTAAGCTTTACCCGCTTGCCTGGCTGCTCAAAGCAGCTCATTTGTCGCGCAGCACTTATTATTACCAGCTCGGCGTGCTCGAGGCTGGGGATCGGTGTGCCTCGCTCAAAACGTTGATACAAGACATCAGCCACCGGCACCGCGGCCGCTACGGGTATCGGCGAGTCACCTCTACGCTGCGTAGCGAAGGGCAATCGGTTAACAGTAAGAAGGTACGCCGTCTGATGGCCGAACTGGACCTGAAATGTACAGTGCGCCCCAAGAAGTACAAATCTTATCGGGGGCTAATGGGCGAAGCCGCCCCCAACATCCTTAAGCGCGACTTCCGCGCAGACCAGCCAAATCAAAAGTGGGTAACGGATGTTACCGAGTTCAAAGTGGCAGGTGAGAAGCTATACCTTTCTCCGATCATGGATCTTTATAACGGCGAGATCGTTGCCTATCGTACCGACTCCCGACCCCGATTTACCTTGGTAGGCGAAATGTTGGAGACAGCAATCAATAGGCTACCAGCTAACAGCCGGCCGCTCTTGCACTCAGATCAAGGCTGGCATTATCGATACCCTGACTACTGCAAGCGGTTGAAAGAAGCAGGGCTTGAACAGAGCATGTCACGCAAGGGCAACTGCCTGGACAACGCGGCGATGGAAAGCTTTTTTGGGACGCTCAAATCGGAGTACTTCCACCGTGAGCGCTTCGCAAGCGTGGCTGAGCTTAAGGCGGGGTTGGCTGAATACATCCATTATTACAACCATGATCGAATCAAAATGAAGCTCAACGGCCTGAGCCCTGTGGCTTACAGGACTCAGGCTGAGATAGGCTAACCAACTGTCCAACATTTGGGGCGCAGCTCAAACCTCATAGCCCAGAGATAGGTACAGCACCCATCCTGACTAACTGGCTCAAGCTGACTTGCGGCTACGCCGACTCCCCAGCTCGATCCAGGTAGGGGCATGGTCACTGGCCTTGGGTTCATTGCGCACCCAGGCATCGACGCCGGCTCGTTTCAGGTACGGCGCCAAATCCCGGTTGAGCAGCAGGTGATCTATGCGCAGGCCAGCATTGCGCGCCCAGTGGTTGCGGAAGTAGTCCCAGAACGTAAATACCTGTTGTTGCGGATGCAGGTGCCGGATGGCGTCGATCCAGCCGCTGGCCAGCAAGCGCTCGAAGCAATCGCGCGATTCGGGTTGCAGCAGTGCATCCTTGCGCCAGGACTTGGGGTCGTAGATATCAAGGTCCGTGGGCACGACATTGAAGTCCCCAGCCAGGACGGTGGGGTGACCACTGCCCTGCAACTGCCGGGCATGCGCGATGAGGCACTCGAACCAACGCAGCTTGTAGTCGAACTTCGGCCCTGGTTGCGGGTTGCCATTGGGCAGGTACAAACACCCGACCAACACACCCTGTACCGCTGCCTCCAAGTAGCGGCTCTGGGTGTCGTCCTCCATGCCCGGCAAGCCTCGCCGTACCTCGAGCGGCTCGCTGTCGCGCGCCAGGATCGCCACCCCGTTCCAGGCAGGCTGACCCAGGTGCAGGCAACCGTAGCCAGCGGCCTCCAGGGCCTCACCCGGGAACTGTTGGTCGGGTGCCTTGAGCTCCTGAAGGCAGACCACATCGGGCTTTTCACGTTCGAGCCAGGCCAGCAGTGCTGGCAGTCGGCTGCGAATGCCGTTGATGTTGAACGTGGCGATCCTCAGCGCTTTCATGTGTCAGGGTCGATCACATGGGCGCGCACGGCATCTTCCAGGGCATGCACATGCGCCTGGTCGGCCAAGGCCTTGAGCGCCAGCCAATCGTCCCAATCGATGATGCCATCGTCACGCAACGCTTCGGCGGTACGCACCAGTTCGTGGTGGTAGGCATCGGGTGACTCACGGCGGTAGCTGATGTCGTCGTACTGGGCGTACCAGGCCGCGAGTTCAGGGATACTGCGTTCGATACTCATCACACTGCTCCTGAGAAACCCTTTGGGGTTGTGAGCCTGGCTTGAGCGCATCGTTCAACTCAGACGCTTCGGGTCAGGCCGCCATCGACTCGGATATTCTGCCCGGTGATGTAGGCGGCGCCATCACTGGCCAGAAACGCGACCGTGGCGGCGATTTCGTCGCTGCTGCCATAGCGCTTGAGCGGCACGCTGTCGCGACGCTGCTCGGTGGCCGGCAAGCTGTCGATCCAGCCCGGCAGCACGTTGTTCATGCGCACATTGTCACGTGCGTAAGTGTCCGCGAAGAGTTTGCTGAACGCCGCCAGCCCTGCACGCATCACGGCGGAAGTGGGAAACAAATCGCTGGGTTCGAAGGCCCAGGCACTGGAGATATTCACGATGACCCCGCCGCCCTGGCGCTGCATCACTGGCGTGACCAGGCGTGTGGGCCGGATGACGTTGAGCAGGTAGGTGTCCATGCCGGCATGCCAGTCGGCGTCGCTCAGCTCCAGCACCGGCCCCCGAGGTCCGTGGCCCGCGCTGTTGACCAGCACGTCGATGCGACCCCACCGCTGCATGACCTCGTCGACCAAGCGCTCAAGGTCATCCGTGCGCTGGTTACTACCCGTCACGCCCAGCCCGCCCAGCATCTTGGCCAAGGCCTCGCCCTTGCCAGAGGAGGAAAGAATCGCGACCTTGTAGCCATCGGCGGCCAGGCGCCTGGCTGCCGCCGCGCCCATGCCACTACCGCCCGCGGTGATGATTGCAACCTTCTCGTTTGTCATGCTGCCTCCTGTGATGAGCGTCAAGTGCGTACAAGACTCAGGCTACCAAGGGGCAGAACAGTGAGGGAGACAGCTATCAATGCTTCAGCCAGTAGTTTTTCTATCACCGGCATCAGACCTGAGCCAGTCGATGACCCCCTGCAGCAGCTGCGTCTCTCGCCCTTTGCGGGGCCATACCAGGTAGAATGCCTTGTCTGGGCGCAGGTGCGATTCGGCGACCTGAACCAGGCGCCCGGCGTCGATGTCCTGCACAACGAAGGCGCGTTCCGCCAGCGCAATGCCCTGCCCGCCAATGGCCGCGTCGATGGCGAGCGACGTCTGGTTGAACTGGACAGACCTTGCACAGACGGCGCGGTGACCGGGATAGACCTGCGCACGGTAAGACGGCCACCAATCATGGGCATCACTCAGGGCCACATAGCGCTCCAGACTTGCGAAGTCTTCAGGCGGGCCAAGCGCCGCTACCAGGGTGGGGCTCGCCACCGCGATGATGTCCGAGGCCATCAACAGTGCCTGCCCAAGCCCTGGCCCAAAAGGCGGGCGCCCGTAGCGCACGGCAAGGTCGACGCCGTCGGTATGAAAATGCGACAGCCGATCGGTGGCCAGTATTCGCACATCCAATGTCGGGTGGCGCTCAGCCAGTGCACCGAGTCTAGGTATCAGCCACTTGGCGGCGAAGGTGGGTGTCACGCTGACAGTGATATGGGAAGGCACAGGTCGCAGCCGGCGCGTCGCCTCGTCGAGCATGCCCATCGCAGTGCGCACGGTCTCGCTATATCCCCGGCCGGCGTCGGTCAACGCCAGCCCCCGAGGCAGGCGTTCGAACAAGCGTACCTCCAGGGCGCGCTCCAACCCCCGAATCTGCTGAGCCACGGCAGCCTGGGTAACCCCCAGCTCTGCAGCGGCCAGGCGAAAATTGAGGTGCCGTGCCACGACCTCGAATACCCGCAGGGCGCCAAGGGACGGCAAGTCGGAAAAAACGGCAGGCATAGGACGTTGCTCGATCCAGGCTGGGCAGGTTGGCACGAGGCTAGCCCCATCCATGCAGGAAGTCGATGAGCGTTCAGGCCAAAGTATCCGTTCGGCCGAGCGGGATTGACCGGCAACTCCCTCGCTGCACGCTCAGGCGGGCACGAATACATTCCTTGCAATTGCCAGAAACAAGCCTGTGACGCCTCACGCAGGCCAATGACGCTGAGATTTTTGATCAGATGGACACTCGTTGTGTCTATGTAAAGGCGGGTACTGCTGGTGCAGTACCAGCGCTGCCACGCCATTCGTTTTTCCCGGAGACACTGCATGCTTCGTATCTTTGAGCGTAGGCTCGACCCTTTCCCCCCTGATGAGGTACCGCCGCCTCCCGTTGGCCTCTTGCCCTTTCTGTGGGCGTGCACCCGTGGGGCGCGCGGCTACATTCTGGCGATGGCCCTGCTCAGTGCCGGTGTGTCCCTGTACGAAGCCTGGCTGTTCAGCTTCCTTGGCCAGGTGGTGGACCTGCTGTCGGCCTGGCAGGCCGGCGACACCGCTGCCGCCCAGGAAAGCCACGTATTGTGGGGAATTGGCATCGTCCTGGTGATCAGCATAGGCCTGGTGGCGCTACGCACCATGGTCCAGCACCAGGTACTGGCCATCAACCTGCCGCTGCGCCTGCGCTGGGATTTTCACCGGTTGATGCTGCGCCAGAGCCTGTCTTTCTTCTCCGATGAGTTTTCCGGGCGGGTCACCACCAAGGTGATGCAGACTGCATTGGCCGTGCGCGAGGTACTGTTCACGGTCATTGAGATCCTGCCTGGCATTGGCGTCTATTTCATCGCCATCATCGCCCTGGCCGGCGGCTTTGCCTTGAAACTGATGCTGCCTTTCATTGCCTGGCTGGTGCTGTTCGGGCTGGCAATGGTTTATTTCGTTCCACGCTTGGGCGCAGTAGGTGAAGAGCAGGCCCATGCGCGCTCGTCGATGACTGGACGCATTTCCGACGCCTATACCAACATCACCACGGTCAAGTTGTTCTCGCACTCCAAGCGCGAAGCCCATTTTGCCCGGGCGGCCATGGAGGACTTCAAGCAGACCGGCTTCCGGCAGATGCGTCTGGTGAGCCAGTTCGAGATCGTCAACCAGGCGTTGGTGGTAGGGCTGATTCTCGGTGCAGGCGGTTATGCGCTGTGGCTATGGCACCAGGGCCAGGTGGGCACCGGCGCTGTGGCGGCCATCACCGCCATGGCCCTGCGCATCAATGGCATGTCGCACTGGATAATGTGGCAGATGACCTCATTGTTCGAAAACATCGGCACACTCCAGGACGGCATGGCCACCCTGACGCGCGGCCCGAAAGTGCAGGACGCCCCGGACGCCACTGCGCTGGTGACCCGTGGTGGCGCGGTGACATTCGACAAGGTCAGTTTCAACTACAACGGTGAACGCCAGGTACTGACCGACCTCAGCCTGGACATCAAACCGGGTGAAAAAGTGGGCCTGGTCGGCCGCTCCGGTGCTGGCAAGTCGACGTTGATCAACCTGCTGCTGCGCTTTTACGACGTGGACAGTGGCCAGATCCGCATCGATGGTCAGGATATCGCGAAGGTCACTCAGGACAGCCTGCGCAGCGCCATTGGCATGGTGACCCAGGATACGTCCCTGCTGCATCGCACCATTGGCGAGAACATCGCCTATGGTCGGCCAGATGCCACCGAGGCGCAAATCCAGGCGGCCGCCCGTGATGCGCAAGCTCACGGGTTCATCAGCCAGCTCAGCGACCAACAGGGCCGCACCGGCTACGACACCATGGTCGGCGAGCGCGGCATCAAGCTCTCCGGTGGGCAACGTCAGCGCATCGCCATCGCCCGGGTGATGCTCAAGAACGCGCCCATCCTGCTGCTCGACGAGGCGACCAGTGCACTGGATTCCGAGGTGGAGGTCGCCATCCAGGAAAGCCTGGACGAGATGATGGAGGGCAAGACCGTGATTGCGATTGCTCATCGCTTGTCCACGATCGCCGCCATGGACCGTCTGATCGTGATGGATGAAGGGCGCATCATCGAGCAGGGCACGCATGCCCAGTTGCTGGAGAAGAACGGCACCTATGCGCGCCTGTGGCAGCATCAGAGCGGCGGCTTCCTTGGCGAAGACCAGGGTATGGCGCACGCGCTCAACTGAATGGGCGCGCGCTGATCCGTTGCCTGGACAAACAATGTTAGAGCGTTGACCCATCGCCCCTGTGTGGTTGACTCAGGGGCGATGGGTTTGCAATTACAAAGGCGCTGTTTGCGCTCGTCGCTCACATCACTGGCATGAACGACTTGGTCCAAACTCTTCTAGACGGTATCCTCCGGTAGCTTAAAGCCACCAGTTAGGCGTTCATTGTCAGCCCTCAAGGAAGAGCCGTTGCCCAGTCGATCATCTCGTCACACCATCGCCCGCCAATGGGAACTCCTCAAGCTACTGCCGGGCCGCCATCCCGGCATGAGTTGCACGCAATTACAGGCAGCGCTGTCCAGCGCAGGTCATGCCACGACTAAGCGAACGGTCGAGCGTGACCTGGTCGAACTGGCAGGGCTGTTCCCGTTGCAGCGCAACAGCGCGTGCATGCCCTATAGCTGGCACTGGCAGCCCGGAAGCAAGTTGCGCGACGGGGCAACGACCACGCCAGGTGAGGCCCCTGTCCACGTGGAATTGCACGCCTGGGTCGACGAGTCGCTCTATCATCATTTGGAGATGCATCCGCTGGGTACGGGCATGCGCCTCACAGTCCTGCCCAACGGCGGTGCCATCCTGGTGACGACGGTAGCGGATGATCGAGCGCTGATGGGCTGGCTGCTGTCCCAGGCCGGGGCGATCCGCGTTCAGGGACCGCAATCGGTGCGCCTGGCCTTGCTGGAACACCTGCGGCAGAGCCTGGCACTGCACGACACTGGCGCTTGAGTAACGCCTAGGACGGCCGCCGGCGGGACAGGCAGGCGTAACCCAGCGCCAGCACGCTCACCCCCAGAACAGCCAACAGCCCCATCAGCTCTGTGCTGTAGCGGGCAACCCAGGCCGGGAAGCCGGTGACCGACTGATACACCTGAATATCCGCCGTGCCTTCGGCGTAGCTGATACCGACCCCACTCTGGCGTATCTGCGAATAATCAGCATCGAAATACACCCAGACCTTGCTGGCGCCACCGGCCTCTATCGCCGGGATCTCAAGCTGAGCAGTGGCAGCTTCAAGCAAGGTGTCATTGCCGGCCGAATCGCGGATTTGCACCAGGCCTTTGGACGGCAAGCGAATCCTCACCTGGTCCACGGGTGCATTGCCGGTGTTCTGCAACTCGATGAGCAAGCCAGTCCGGTGGTCGACCAGGCCGGCCTCGAAAGGTTTTGCAAACAGCTGGGCATAAGGCGCCTGGGCTATCTCCACCAGCCGGTCGACCTGATCACGGCTCAGTTGCCCTTGGCCGATCGTGTTTATGCGTGCACTCAACTGCTCGTACTTGAGCTGCTCGCTGGCTTTGCTGATGCGCTCGCTGAACTGCCCTGGATAGGTCAGGTAGGCGTAGGTCAGCGACGCTTCCAAGCGCGGGCTGCCCACCACTGCCTTGTAGACGAACAACAGGGCCGCCAGCCCGATCAGAACGGCTACGAGGAGTTTCCCCACCTTGTCCCAGCTCAATGCACTCTTCCTTTTGTCGAGTTACAGGCGATACGCGCCGCCAAGGGTGCCAAGTTCGCAGCCCCCAGGCAAGCGCCTGACCGCTATCGTTCGACATCGTCCTCACGAACATTGCGCAACGTCTGCAATTGCCCGTCGATAAGGGCCTTGGCCATGGCGGCCAGATAGCAGGTGGCAAGCATCGCGTTCTTGCGGTCTGCAGGCTTGTCGATGGCCTTGCGGGTAAGCTCGGTGATGCAACCCATGATGGAGGATGCTTCCATCAAGGCAGTACGCAAGGGCAACGCTGGCTTCATCTGGACCAGGTCGGAACCGGCGCTTGCGAAACGTCGGGCTGCGTTGACCACGGTGGGGCCTTGGGTTGGTCGGGTGGGGTCGTTGTCCATGCTGTTTGCTCCCTGTCTGGAGACCCGAGACTAGGCAGGTGCTTCCCTGAGCACAACGACCAGCAAGTGCATGCGCGCATTTTCAGAAAGAGCCTACATGATCGCTGCCTCTTGACCGTTTGCCCTCGGTCACCGAGGATCGAAACCCCGCCTACAAGGATGTCAACATGCTGCGCATACTGGGCAAAGCCTCATCGATCAACGTTCGCAAGGTGCTGTGGGCGTGCGCGGAGTTTCAGGTCCCGTTCGTGCGTGAGGACTGGGGATTGGGCTTTCAGGCAACCGACAGCGAAGCGTTTCTTGCGCTCAACCCAAACGCCATGATCCCCGTTATCCAGGACGGCGACTTCACCTTGTGGGAGTCCAACAGCATCATTCGCTACTTGGCCAACTGCTATGGCGCAGCAGCGTTCTACCCAGTGGAGGCCCGCACCCGGGCCAGGATCGACCAGTGGATCGACTGGCAGGCTTCGGACCTGAACGCCTCCTGGCGCTATGCGTTCCTGTCGCTGGTTCGGCATTCACCTGCCCATCAGGACCCGCATGCCCTGGCTAACGGCTGCGCCGAGTGGGGGCGCAACATGCTCATTCTCGAGCGCCAGCTGGCCCGCACCGGCGCCTTTGTAGCCGGGCGCGACTTCACACTGGCCGACATTCCCATTGGCCTGTCGGTCAACCGCTGGTTCGAAACGCCGCTCGAACACCCTCAGCTGCCTGCATTGCGCGATTATTACGAGCGCCTGAGCGAGCGCCCGGCCTATCACGAACATGGGCGTAACGGCACGCCCTGACCGCTAGCAGAGGCCTTGGCGCAGGCCCATGCCTCAGACCGCGACCTGGGTAACCTGGTGGCGACCCCGCCAGGCGAACGTCAGCACCATTATCAAGCCCAGCGCCGCAGTGCCAGCGCCCGCCAACGCGATGGCCGAGTAACCGAGGCCGCCATTGATCACGGCGCCCCCCAAGGCAGCGCCAATGGCGTTGCCCAGGTTGAAAGCACCGATGTTCACAGCCGATGCCAGGTTCGGTGCGTCCTTGGCGGCCTCCATCACGCGCATCTGCAGGGGCGGCACGAGGGCGAAGCTGGCTGCGCCCCAAACCAGGATTGCGCCAGCGGTCAGCAGGGACGAGCCCAGCACAAGTGGAAACGCCAGCAGCACTGCAATCAGCACGGCGAGCGAGACGATCAGGGTTCGATCTACGGAACGGTCCGCCGCCTTACCGCCCCACACGTTACCCAGGGTCAGGCCAACACCAAACAGCACCAGCATGGACGTGACGAATGCAGTAGAGGCGCCGGCTTCGTTTTGCAGGATGGGCGCGATGTAGGTAAACACCGTGAACATCGCGCTGGAACCCACCACGGTCAGGAGCAAGGCAGCCAACACGGGCCCACGGGTCAGCACGCGTATCTCGGCCAGTGCACCGTCGCCTTTGGGCGATGGCACATTGGGCAAGGCGTACCACAGCGTGGTCATCGCCACCAACCCGAGCCCGGCTATGCCCCAGAACGCCGTGCGCCAGCCGAGCAACTCGCCAAACCAGGTCGCCAGAGGGACACCGCCGATGGTGGCCAGCGTCAGGCCCATGAACATTGCAGCCACGGCGCCGGCACGTTTCTCAGCGGGCACCACGCTGGCCGCGACGATGGCACCTATACCGAAGAAGGCGCCGTGGTTGAGCGAGGTCACCACCCGTGCGACCAACAGGCTGGCGTAGTCACTGGCCAGGGCCGACATCAGGTTGCCCAAGGTGAAGATGGCCATCAGGCCGATCAGCAGGTATCGGCGCGGTACGCGTACGGTTGCCAGGGTCATGAGCGGGGCGCCGATCAGTACACCCAGTGCATAGGCGCTGACCAACAGACCAGCGGCCGGAATGGAAACGCCCAGGTCAGTGGCGATGCTGGGCAGCATACCCATGGGGGCGAACTCGGTAACCCCGATACCGAATGCGCCCATGGCGAGCGCTACAAGGGGTGGGTTGATACGCATGGCTAAACTCCTTATCTGTGCCGTAAATGCTACGATCTGTTTCACCGAGGCACTAGATAGCGATTGTGCGAACCACCTTTGCGTACGAGGCACAAATGGATCTGACAGGACGATCAGGCGAGATGGAAGTGTTCACCAAAGTGGCGCAAGCAGGCAGCCTGTCCGCCGCCGCCCGTGCACTTGGCCTGACCCCCTCTGCCGTCAGCCGCATATTGGCGCGTACCGAGCAGCGTCTGGGTACACGGCTGATGCTGCGCACCACCCGCGCGATTACCCTCACGCCAGAAGGCGAGGCGTATCTGCGAGGGGCACGCCGTGTACTGACCGACCTTCAGGAAGTGGAGCAGGCCATTACCGACCAGGGCGTGCCACGTGGTCGGATTCGCGTCAGCGCTGCCCTTGGGCATGGCCGGCTGCGCATCGTCCCCTTGGTGGCGGCGTTCAGCGTGCAGTACCCGCAGGTACTGGTTGATCTCACCCTCAGTGACGAAGTTGCCGACGTACTCGGTGGGCAGGCCGATGTAGCCGTGCGCTTCGGAGCGCTGCCAGACAGTTCGCTGAATGCTCGGCAAATCGATGAAACGGGCCAAGTGATCGTGGCCTCACCGGACTATCTGAGCCGGCGGGGCACCCCTTTGCTGCCCGAAGACTTGGCCAAGCACAACTGCTTGCGGTTCAACTTCAGGCGCGCCACCTCGGACTGGCCGTTCGTACGTGACGGGCGCGAGTTCGCATTGAAAGTAAGCGGCAACATCGAATGCAGCAGCGGCGAGGCTCTGGCCCAGTTGGCCAGGCTGGGCGCAGGCATCGCCCGGATAGGCACCTTCACCGTCGCCGATGACCTGGCCAGCGGGCGCCTGGTGTCACTGCTCGAGGCCTTCAACCCAGGCGACCGTGAACCGATTCACGCCGTCTTTGCCGGTGGACCGAACATGCCCGCACGCGTGCGGGTGTTCGTGGACTTTCTGGTCGCCAACCATCAGGGGATGTGCACACTTCCCTCGTGACCGCTCTCGCGATAACGCGCTTGCAAAACGCCAGCCAGGCACTGCTTGGCCTCAGGCTCTCCGTGTATCAGGCGGATATGCGACGGCCAGGCCTGCATGCGTGTGACGAAACCGACCAGATCTGCCTGATCGGCGTGGGCTGAATAGCCCTCCACGCGCTCTATTGCGGCACGGATGTCTATGCGCTCGCCGTCCAGCATGACGTAACCGCCTTCCGGGCCGTGGGTCAGAATGTCCCGGCCAGGTGTGCCATGGGCCTGGTAACCGACGAAGACCACATCGTGCCGGGCATCACCCAGCATCGCCTTGAGGTAGTTGACGATACGCCCACCCGAGCACATGCCATTGCCCGCGATGACGATGGCCGGCCGGGCCGTCTCGGCCAGGTGCTGAACGATGCGCTGGTGCTCCTCATGGCTGTCGATGGTGATCAATTGCTTGAAGGACAGGGGCTTGCGTCCCTCCTTGATGCGCTCCTGGGCTGATTCGTCCCAATACCCTTGCAGACCTTTATAGACCTGCGTGAATCGGCTGGCCAAAGGTGAATCGAGGATGATCGGCAAATGTGGCCAATCCACCTCGGGGCCGCTGTTGGTCTGGTCCTGCCCCGCCAGTTCATGCTCGTGGAGGATTTCCTCCAGCTCGTAGAGCAAGTCCTGGGTGCGGCCAATACAGAAAGATGGGATAAGCACCGTGCCCTGATCTTGCAAGGCGCGCTCGATGACGGCCTGCAAGCGTTCACGCCGGTGCTCCCGGTCGGCGTGGCGGCGGTCGCCGTAGGTGCTTTCCAGAATCAGCAGGTCAGCGCGCTCGGGAGGGGTCAGGTCTGGCAAGAGCGGGGAATGCGGCGCCCCCAGGTCACCACTGAAGACCACGCGCTGGGCAGTGGCATCCGGCCCTGTCATTTCGAGTTCCACATAAGCCGAACCCAGCACATGGCCGGCCGGTTGCAGCCTGACTTTGCAATGGGCACCCTCGGTTTCGTGGAGCGTGAACCAGTTGCCGTAAGGCAAGGCGATGGTGCGCTGCTCCACCACCTTGAGATAGCGTTCCAGTTGCTCCGGATCGTCGCTGATACCTAGACGGAACGCGTCTTCGAGTACGATGGGCAACAGTTGGGATGACGGTTCGCTGCACAGGATCGGCCCCTCAAAACCCGCAGCCAGCAAATGTGGGATTCGCCCGACGTGATCCAGATGCACATGGGTCACGATCAGGGCCTTGACGCCATCGATGGTGAAGTCGAGGGTCAAGCCCTCCCCGCCTTGCCCCTCGTCCTCGCCTTGGAAGGCGCCGCAGTCGATCAGCAAGCTGGCCGTCTGGTCCATCCAGACTTGATGGCAGGAGCCGGTCACGCCCTCGCGGGCGCCGTGGTGAATGATTTCTGGGTGATCCATGATGGCTAGCCTGCGTGAGCCTGGAGAAACATTGGGCACTGCCCGCTTGAGGAGGGTTCAGAAAAGCTCGAGCGTCATGCTTGCCAGGGCCGCATTGCGGCCCGCTGCCGGCAAGCCCAGGCGCCGGGTTCAGGCATCCAGTGCCCGAGCCAGTGCCTCGTAGATTTTCCCGTCGGCTGACTGCGCGACGTTGAAACGTACATAGTCCCCCGCCGTCTGGGACTGGCTGAAAGCGTTCCCAGGCGCCAGCACCACGCCATCGTTCAAACACACCTTGGCCAACGCGGCGGCGTCCTTGCCCTGCGGCAGACGGCACCACAGGTACAGCCCTGCCTGTGGCATCAGCCAGGGGATGATGCCGAGCGCTTTGAGCTTTTCAGCCGTCCTGTCCCGTTCGATGGCAAGGCGCATCCTCACGTTCTCCATATGCTTGCGGTAGCCGCTGCCGGTGATCGCATGGTGAATGATGTCCGCTGCCAGGCGACCGCCCCCGAACGTGGTGGCGATCTTCAGGTCGACCAGGCTCTGGATCCAGTCGTGACGCGTGGCGATATACCCACACCTGACCGAAGCGGAGACGGTCTTGGAAAAACTGCCAATCTGGATGACCCGCGCCAGGCCATCGAAGGCCGCGAGCCTAGGCGCTGGCGTATGCTCGAAATCGGCAAAAACGTCGTCCTCGACGATCAACAAGCCCGCGGCCTCAGCGAGCTTGAGCAGCCGGTGTGCAGTGCCCGGTGACAGGGAGGCACCCGTTGGGTTGTGAATACCGGAATTGGTGATGTAGAGCCGTGGCGAATGCGCCGCCAGGGCAGCACCAAATGCATCGATGTCAGGGCCAGTAGGCGTCTGACGTACACCGACGACGTTGACGCTATGGGCTCTGAGCAAGGCATGGAAGTTGAAATAACAGGGATCGTCGAGCAGTACGATGTCACCGGGTTGGAGCAGAAAACGGCAGATCAGGTCGATGGCGTGCGTGCCGGACTCGGTGAGCATGATCTGCTCTGCCGGCACGTCGATGTTAAAGCCTGCCAGTCGCCGCGACAGAAAATGACGCAGCGGCGGATGGCCCTGCGGCGATGCATACTCAACCACTTGCTCGGCTTGCGAGCGTGCAGTAGCCCTGAGCGCCTGGCGCACCCCCGCCTCGAACATCCATTGCGCAGGAAGCCAGCCGCACCCAGGTTTCAACGTGGCGCCAGCGGGTTCGAGCGCCTGGCGAGAGATCCACAGCGGGTCGACTTCATGCTCGAGCTTGGGCCCCACCTCGGTCAGCACCAAGGGCGCCGCGACCCCTGCCACATAAAACCCGGCGCCACGGCGCGCATGGACTACGCCTTCGGCCACCAGTCGTTCGTAGGCCTCGACCACAGTCGACACCGAAACCTGCATGCTTTGCGCCATTGCCCGTACTGAAGGTATTCGTGCACCGGGCAAATAGGTACGGGCCGCGATGCGCGCATGGACTTCAGTCATGACTTTTCGAATGCGTGTGCTGTGCTCTTTCACTGAAATCCTCTCACCTGTACTGCCCACCTATACCTAACAGTTCCGCCAAACTGTACTGGATTGTACATGGCTTCAAAGCGCACGTTGGTGCTGTACTGGCGTCATCGATGACAAGGAGTGCGAGATGCAGAGAACAGCAAGCGGCTGGATCAACGGTTTCATCGGCGTGGTAATTTTCGCAGGTTCCTTGCCCGCAACACGCGTTGCCGTGACGGCGTTCGAGCCGACGTTCTTGACCTGCGCGAGGGCAACCATTGCCGCGTTAGTGGGTGCTTGTTGCCTGATCTTGCTGCGTCAGCCTCGGCCTGGGCGAGGCGATTGGTCATCCCTGGCCGTGACGGCGCTCGGCGTCGTGGTCGGGTTTCCGCTACTGACTGCGTTGGCCTTGCAGCACGTCAGCTCGGCCCACTCCATTGTGTTTGTGGGGTTGCTGCCGCTGTGCACCGCTGGCTTTGCTGTGCTGCGAGGTGGCGAGCGTCCCAGGCCGTTATTCTGGGCATTTTCGTTGGCAGGTGCCGGGTTGGTAGCGGGGTATGCATCCACTTCCGTAGCGCAGGGTTCGCTACTGGGTGATGGATTGATGGTCGCTGCAGTGGTGGTGTGCGGATTGGGGTACGCAGAAGGTGCACGCCTGTCCCGCACACTGGGCGGCTGGCAAGTGATCAGCTGGTCGTTGCTGCTTGCCCTGCCAGCGATGCTGGTGTTGGCGATCATCACCATGCCCACCCTGGCAAACCTGACGCAAGTCGGCGCCTCTGCCTGGTTCAGCTTCGGTTATGTGGCGTTGTTCAGCATGTTCATTGGATTCGTGTTCTGGTATCGCGGGCTCGTCCAGGGCGGGATTGCAGCGGTAGGCCAACTGCAGTTGGTCCAGCCCTTCATAGGGTTGGGGTTGGCGGCGCTGTTGTTGCATGAGCAGGTGAGCTGGGCCATGGTGTCGGTGACGGTGGGTGCGGTGCTGTGTGTTGCCGGGGCCAAGCGGTTCGCCCAATGACGCTTGATCCCGCGCCATTGGCCAACGACGAGCATGAAGCTCGTATTCAAGCGCGGTCGAACTTGAGCCAGACCACTGATTGCTCGACCAATGGCCAGCCGCTTTGCTGCAACCTACCGCTGTCAGCGCAGCAGAGTCTGGATCTTGTCGTGCAACGTATCGAGGTCGAACGGCTTGGCCAGAATAGGCGCCTTGCGGGTGATCGGGCTGCCAGACTCCAGGATCTCCGCTGGATAGCCGCTGATGAAGATCACCTTGAGGTCCGGCCGCAGCTTCACAGCGGGCTCAGCGATTTCCACCCCCGAAATGCCACCGGGCAAGCGAAAGTCAGTCACCATCAGGTCCAGGTGCGGCTTGCTGGCCAGGATGGCAAACGCCTGCTCGCCATCTTCGGCAACCAGCACATGGTAGCCCTCCCCGGCCAGGTAGTCCCGCAAAATCATGCGAATGGCCGGCTCGTCCTCGACGACCAGTACCACATCTTGTGCATCTTCACTCATATCGAAACCTTGGAAATTCTTGCAGTTTGCCATCAGACCCCGGGCTCACGCAGAGGTTGCTCGCGCCTGATCGTTTTGTTGTTCGCACACGCCAAGCGGCAGTTGCAGGGTGAACGTGGCACCTTGGCCCTCTTCGCTTTCGACCAGAATGCGCCCGCGATGGGCCTGGACGATCTGCTCGGAGATATAAAGCCCAAGCCCCAGGCCACCAGTAGCCTGATGGTTCGACACCCGCTCGAACTGCTGGAAGATGCGCTGCTGGTTGGCCGCACCAATGCCGATGCCGTTGTCTTGCACCTGCACGCATGCCATGCCGTCGAGCTCGAACACCCGGACGTGCACAGGTTTGCGCTCCCCGTAGCGCAGGGCGTTGGACAAAAGGTTGGCCAGCACTTGCTCGATACGGAACTCGTCCCATTCGCCAGCCAGGCGCCCGTCACAATGCAGGTCGATTCGGGTATCCAGCGCGATCGCTTGCGCCGTGAAGTTCTCCACCAACCCCCGTACCAGCTGAGTGAGGTCAAACAGCTTCGGGCGCAGTGACAGTTTACCGGTGCGGATGCGTGACACGTCGAGCATGTCTTCGATCAGCCGTATCAGGCTGTTGATCTGACGCTCGTCGCGCTCGACCATGGCCTTGAGCTTTTCCTCACTGAAGGCCTCCAGATTGCCCCTGGCCAGGTTCAGCTTGCGCAGCTGCGTTTCCAGGATCAAACCGTTTAGCGGCGTCCTCACCTCATGGGAAACGATGGACATGAAATCATCACGCATCCGCACGGCGTGCTCCAGCTCGCAGCGTGCGCTTTGCAGCTTGTCCAGCAAGGCTTCCTGCTCCTGCCGGCTGCGTTCGAGCGCTTGCAGTTGCTGGTCGAGCACTTTGCGCTGACGGTAGAGATCGACGAAAACCGAGACTTTGCTTTTGACCGCCATGGTATCGAGCGGCTTGTAGAGAAAATCCACGGCACCGCTTTCGTAGCCCTTGAAGGCATAGTTCATCTCGCGCCCGGCCGCAGTCACGAAAACGATGGGGATGTTGCGGGTTTTTTCGGTGCCGCGCATCAGCTCGGCCAGCTCGAACCCGTTCATGCCAGGCATCTGCACGTCCAGGATGGCCAAGGCGAATTCGTGCTCAAGCAGCAGGGACAGCGCCGCTTCGGCGGACTGGGCTTGGTGCACCTCGCGATGGTCACCCTGGATGAGGGCATCGAGGGCCAGGAGGTTTTCTGGCAGATCGTCGACGATCAGCAGTTTAGCGATGGTCTGGCTTAACATGCGCTGGATTCCAGAGTACCAAGCAACTGCTCGATACCACTCAAAGGAAGAATATGGTCGGGCCGGTGCAGGGCCAATGCGGCCTCCGGCATTAGCGCGACCTGTGCATCGCGGGGGTCCTGGACGATGGTCCGGCCGCCGCTGTTCTTGATGTAGGCAAGCCCTTGGGCGCCATCTTCGTTTGCGCCAGTGAGCAATATGCCGAGCAGTGCCTTGCCATAGGCATCGGCTGCCGACATGAACAGGTAGTCGATCGAAGGCCTGGAAAAATGCTGCGGCGGTTCCTGGCTCAAAGACAGGGTGAAGTCGCACTCTACCGAAAGGTGATAACCAGGGCCCGCCACAAAAATGCCGCCGTCTTGCAAAGACTGCTTGTCACGCGCTTCGAGCACCGGCCGGCCCAGGCGACGTTGCAGCACTTCAGCCAGATGGCTATGCCGGTCCTCAGGCAGATGCAACAGGCACACCACCGGAACCCTGCACGTCCCTGGCAACCCGCCGAGCACCTTGAACAGAGCAGTCACACCGCCCGCCGAAGCACCGATCACCACAGCCTGTATGCCCTTCATGACTTGCGGTAGATCCGTTCAGGCTTGACCCAGGGCTCGAAGCGCTGGCTATAAGCCGAGAAATCGACCGACTCCTTGCTGCCCAGTACCAGGAAACCTCGGTGGCAAAGGGACTCGTGGAACAGGCCCAAGGCGCGATCCTGCAAGACCTTGTCGAAATAGATGAGCACGTTGCGGCACGAGACGAGCTGGGTTTCGGAGAACACACTGTCGGTGGCCAGGCTGTGGTCGGCGAAGGTCACCTGCTCACGCAAGGTGCTGTCCATGATGGCATTGCCGTAGGCAGCGGTGTAGTACTCCGAAAAGTCACGACGCCCACCGGCCAACCTGTAGTTCTCTTCGTACTCGCGCATGCTCGGCATGGAATAGATGCCTTGCTTGGCCTTTTCCAGAGAGTGCGGGTTGATGTCGGTGGCATAGATGATGGTGCGCTCCAGCAGACCCTCCTCGCGCAGCAAGATGGCCATCGAATACACCTCTTCGCCTGTGCTGCAGCCGGCAATCCAGATCTTGATCGATGGCCATGTGCGCAACAGCGGGACCACTTCATTGCGCAGGGCAAGGAAGTGGCCAGGGTCGCGGAACATCTCGCTGACCGGAATCGTCAGGTACTGCAACAGTTGCATGAACATGCCAGGGTCATGCAGTACCCGCTCCTGAAGCGCAGACACGGTTTGGCAGTCGAACTGGCGCAGGGCATGGAGGATCCGGCGCTTGATCGAAGCGCCGGAGTAATTGCGAAAATCGTAGCTGTACTTGAGGTAGATGGCCTCGATGAGCAAGCGGATCTCGATGTCGGTATTGCGTTCGCTAATCAAATTCGCTCCAGTTGCGGCAACCATACACGTATCAGCGAGAACAGGCGGTCCAGATCGATGGGCTTTGCCAGGTAATCATTAGCGCCGGCCTGCAGGCAGCGGTGCTGGTCGTCCTTCATCGCCTTGGCGGTCACGGCGATGATCGGCAGCTTGCGCCAGCGAGGCTGCTGGCGGATCAGCCGGGTCGCTTCGAAACCATCCATCTCCGGCATCATCACATCCATCAGCACCAGGTCGATATCTTCATGCTGTTCCAGGCGTTCGATGGCTTCGCGGCCATTGCGGCCGATTTCGACGATGGCCCCCTTGTGCTCCAAAGCACTGGTCAGGGCGAAGATGTTGCGCACATCGTCGTCTACCAACAGGATCTTGCGCCCTTCGAATACCTTGTCGCGGCTTCGTGCGGTCTTGAGCATGCGCTGACGTTCATGGGACAGCTGCGACTCCACCTTGTGCAGGAACAGGGTGACCTCATCGAGCAGACGCTCGGGCGAGCGTGCGCCCTTGATGATGATCGAGCGCGAATACTTGAGCAGGTCGGCCTCCTCTTCGCGCGTCAGGTTACGGCCTGTATAGACGATCACAGGCGGGAACGCGCGGATGTCTTCGGCCGTCATGCGCTTGAGCAACTCGTTGCCGAGCATGTCGGGTAACTTGAGGTCGATGATCATGCAGTCGTAGACGTGCTCGCGCAGCAGTGCCAAGGCCTCCTGGGCCAGGCCCACGGCGGTGATCTCGACGTCCTCGTCGCCAATCAACCGGGCAATGCTCTCGCGCTGCAGGTCATCGTCTTCGACCAGCAGGATGCGCTTGAGCTTCTGGGTCAGCTTGGCTTCCAGGCGCCCGAAGACTTCCTTGAGCTCCTCGCGACTGGTGGGTTTGACCGCGTAACCGACCGCGCCCATGTGCATGGCCGCCTCGACCCGATCCTCGACTGAAATGATATGCACCGGGATGTGGCGCGTCTCGGTCCGCTCCTTCAGGCGCTGCAGTACAGTGAGGCCGGAATGGTCCGGCAGTCGCATGTCCAGGAGTACGGCATCGGGCAGGAACCGAGCGGCCAGCTCGAAACCTTCGTCCGCGCCATGGGCCACCAGGCAGCTGTAGCCCAGTTCATGGGCCAGATCGAAGAGAATACGGGCAAAGTTTGGCTCGTCCTCAATGACCAGAATGCAGCGGTTGGTAAACGGCGCCCGCTCGCGATCATCGGTGAAGGCCAGTACCGGGGGCTTGGCCGCCGATGCTGGCGGCTGGATGACCGATGGCATTGAAGTCACCGCAGGGCGCAGGGTAAGCGGCGCGACGGGCTGTTCGTCGACATCATGGCGCTCTGGCAGTACCAGGCTGAATACGCTGCCTTGGCCCGGCGTGCTCTGTACGGTGATCTGCCCGCCCAACAGGCGGGCCAGGTCGCGCGAGATGGACAGGCCGAGCCCGGTCCCTCCATAGCGGCGGTTACTGGTGCCATCGACTTGGTGAAATGCGCCGAAGATGGCTTGCTGCTGATCAGGCGCGATACCAATCCCGGTGTCGTGCACCGCGAAAACGATACCGGCCTCGGGCTGGTAGCCGATATTCAGGCTGACCTGGCCACGCTCGGTGAATTTGATGGCGTTGGACAACAGGTTCTTGAGGATCTGTTCCAGGCGCTGGCGATCGGTGAACAGGGTCGCAGGCACGTGGTCCTCAGCTGTGACCTCGAAGCTCAGCCCTTTCTGGGAGGCCAGGGGCGTGAACATGTCGCGCAAGCCCTCGACCAGCCGATCAACGTGGGTCGTTTCGGGGCGCACCTCAAGCTTGCCGGCCTCGACCTTGGCGATGTCCAGGATGTCGTTGATGAGGTTGAGCAGGTCATTGCCTGCCGAGTAGATGGACTCGGCGAATTTGACCTGCTCCTGGCTCAGGTTGCCTTCACCGTTCTCGGCCAGCAGCTTGGCCAGGATCAGCGAGCTGTTGAGCGGCGTACGCAGCTCGTGGGACATGTTGGCGAGGAATTCGGACTTGTACTTGCTCGAACGCTGCAGCTCATCGGCGCGAGCCTGAAGCTCGTCCTGGGCACGGCTGAGCTCCTCGTTCTTGAGGTCCAGTGCATCGGTGCGTTCGGACAGTTGCTCGTTGGTCTGCTCGAGCTCCGCCTGTTGGGTCTCCAGATAAGCCTGGGACTCCTTGAGCACCCGGGACTGCTCTTCGAGTTCTTCGTTGGCGGTCTTGAGCTCTTCCTGCTGGACCTGTAACTCTTCGTTGAGCTGCTGGGTTTCGGCCAGCACCTCCTGCAGGCGTTGACGGTAGCGGGCGCTTTCGATCGACATACCCAGGTTGCCCGCCACGCGCTCGAGCATCTCCGCGTCGCGCTCCTGCAAAGGGCGCAGCAGCCCCAGCTCGATGACGCCGTTGACCTGGCCGTCCTCGGTGGCCGGCACAATCAGGCCGCTGCGGGGTAAACCCTTGCCCAGGCCGGATGCCAACCGGTAGTAGTCCTCCGGCAAGGCATCGAGGCGGATCAGCCGTTCTTCACGCACTGCTTGTGCCAGCAAGCCGTGATGATCACCCAGCACCTGCTCGCGGGCCTGCTCCTGGGCTTCGAGCCCATAACTGGCCACGCGCACCAGGCGGCCATGTTCATCGCGCACATACACGGCGCCCACCACGCTGCCCAGGTAGGCAGCGAAGAAGCGCAGGATCTTGTCACCCAGCATGGGCAGGGACAGTTGACCCAGCACCTGCTGGGCCAGTTGGGTCTGGCCGTTGCGCAGCCACGCCTGATGCTCCAGGCGCTCAGCAGCGCGCTGCTGGGCCTGCAAGTTCTTGGTGTAGCTGTCGGACAAGGCCAGCAGGTCGCGGCGCCCGAGATAAGCGAGCAATGCGCTGAGCCCGACCAGCAACACAACGAACGTGATGATGCCAGCGACGGTGACACTGCTGACCGTCTCATTACGGGTCATGCGCAGCTGTTGCTCGGCCCCGATCAGGTCCTCGAACTCCTTGCGGATTTCGTCGGTCAGGCGTTTGCCACGGCCATTACCGATCAGCTCGCGGTATCCCCCTTCCACGCGGCGCAGGTCGATCATCTGGCTGCCGAAATCGTTCCACGCGCCCTGCAGTGCGATCAGCCGGTCGATGCGTTCGACCTGCTGGGGATTGTCCTCGACCATGCTGCGCAGGCTTTGCAGGCTGTTGAAGATCCTGGGCTTGGCCACCTCGTAAGGGTCCAGGAAGCGCTCATCGCCCGTGATCAGAAACCCGCGCATG
Organism: Pseudomonas sp. SGAir0191; assembly: GCF_002812565.2. Lineage (NCBI taxonomy): Bacteria > Pseudomonadati > Pseudomonadota > Gammaproteobacteria > Pseudomonadales > Pseudomonadaceae > Pseudomonas > Pseudomonas sp. SGAir0191. Next base: position 1,976,526 of record NZ_CP025035.2, on the reverse strand, counting down.
CCCGTTTCCATGTCGATCGAGAGCTTGAGCGTCTCGTTGGCATTGCCAATGACCTGGTCGGTATGTTCCACCCACTGCATGGCAGACAGCAGGTAGTTGATAACGGCGACGAATGCCACGGCACCGAGCAGGCCGAGCCCCAGGGGCAGGCCGATGTTGCGGCTCAGCAGCTTGCGAAAGCTACGTTGATCCATCGAGGCAGCTTGTATCATCTGAAAACGCCCGAGCAAATGAAGTCCATGAACAGCATGGTCAATCTTTCCTTATGGTGAGGGGCAGCCCCTGGCCTGGCGCAAGCTCTGATCAGTTGGCCCGGCATTTAGCCAGCATTTGAAACATACCTGTTCCAATCGTTCCATCGGATCGATCAGATCGGTATCCTTCGGGAACTTCTGGGCCCTGGTGAGGCACAGAGCAAAGACATTCATCAAGACAGGATCTGAACCATGTCCCTTCTGGTAGTCGAGGACGACGACATCGTACGCATGCTCATGGTCGAGGTCCTCGAAGATCTGAGCTACGCCGTGATCGAGGCGCATGACGCTGCGACCGCACTGAAAGTACTCGAAAATCCTGACCAAACGCTCGAACTCATGATAACCGATGTTGGCTTGCCGGACATGGATGGCCATGACCTGGCCAAGAGCGCACGCGGGCTGCGCCCTATGCTCCCTGTGCTGTTCGCCAGTGGGTATGGAGAAAACGTCGACGTGCCGGAAGGTATGTATAGAATTGGCAAGCCTTACTCCATTGATCAGTTGCGAGACACGGTGGCCTCCATCCTTGGCCCCCGCTCGGCGCAGTAGCCAGGTTGGTCAATCCGTAGTCGCGAACACTTCACGACGCAGCAAGTAGATGTCCATTATCCAACCCTTGCGCCGACGTTGACTTGCCCGGGCCTCCAGGATGCGTGTCTTGACCGCTTCCAGTGGCCCGGCGATCAGCATTTCTTCCGCGCATCCCAGGTAAGCGCCCCAGAAGATCGTGAGCGCCGGATCAGACAGTGCAGCGAAGGCGCAGTGACTGTCGAGCATCACCACAACATTATCGATGCGCTCAAGATTCGCCAGCTGCCGCCCCGGCACCACGATCAACGGCTCACCGACACGCGTGAGCGCGATCTGGTGACGGGCGGCCAACAGCTGCATGCTGCTTATTCCGGGTACCACCTTCAAAACAAGCGACACTCCCCGCTCGCGCACCAGTTCCATCACACGCAGCGTGCTGTCGTACAAGCCGGGCTCCCCCCACAGCAAAAATGCGCCAGTCTGCCCTGGTTGCAGTTCCGTTTGCAGCGCGGCGGCATAGGCTGCTGCTCTCTGTTGGTGCCAGACATCGACGGACGCTGCATACCCTGAGGGCTGTCTGGCACGTGGGGGGTCGGTGATCTGCACGATGCGATAGCTGTCGTCGGGCAGGTAATGTTGCAGAATCGCCTTGCGCAACCCCAGAAGGTCTTGCACCTCGGGACCTTTGTCCGTGACAAAAAACACGTCCACACCGCGTAGCGCATCGACCGCCTCGTAGGTCAGCTGACAAGGATCCCCAGCGCCGATACCGATCAGCAGTACCTGTTTCATCTACCCTCCCCGTACTCTTTCGTCCAGTTGCTACAAAGCAACCGGCCATGAACTTGATCGCGTCAGCGCCATGATGAAACCTCAACACTGGCTTCACACTTTTTTCACAGCACCGTAGGCACCATGAACACAGCTAACGGACTAGCGACCCCATCACGCGCCCGCACACGCGGGCCTCTAATTCCAGCGCCCTGCCTTGAGCAGGGCGCTTTCATTTGCGCAATCGTTTCACTGCCGTATCATGAGCCGCCTGTCCCGTTTCCGCCGGGTCTTGAACCCGGCCCCGTCTCAGGAGTTTCCATGAGCTTGCACGATCTGCAAACCGTTCCGGGCGTCACCGCACAGCCTGACGCTGCCACTGCCCAATTCGTCTTCAACCACACCATGCTGCGGGTCAAGGACATCCAGAAGTCGCTGGATTTCTATACGCGCGTGCTGGGTTTCCGCCTGGTGGACAAGCGTGATTTCCCAGAGGCCGCTTTCAGCCTGTACTTCCTGGCCCTGGTCGACCCTGCACAGATTCCGGAGGATGACCAAGCGCGCCATCAGTGGATGAAGTCGATCCCAGGCGTGCTTGAGCTTACGCACAACCATGGCACCGAACAGGATGCCGACTTCGCCTACCACGATGGCAATACCGATCCACGCGGCTTCGGCCACATCTGTGTATCGGTGCCGGACGTGCGTGAAGCATGCGCCCGTTTCGAAGCCTTAGGCGTGCCGTTCCAGAAACGCCTGCAAGACGGGCGTATGAACCACTTGGCCTTCATCAAGGACCCAGATGGTTACTGGGTCGAGGTCATCCAGCCTGGCGAGCTCAAAGCTTAAGGCTCACAGGCCACGCTCGTCGGGCGACCGCCTGCATGCCCTCTGCTGTGGTATATGAAGTAAAGGCTTCATTGCCACAGCGAGGTACCGATCATGCAATCGCTCCAGTGTGAATATCGCAAGCACCTCATCACCGCCAGCGTGATGCCTCACCCTGACTCGCCCTTACCCTTTGCAGCAGGCTGCCTGATCACGGCACCCGACGGCCATGTCAGCCGGCGGCTATCGATGCCCATGAAGTTCTTCAGCGACTTGGACAATGCTCAGCATGTGTCGCTGGCGTACGGTCGTGCGCTGGTTGACGAGCAATTGGATAAGGCCAGGCAAGCGTTCTAATCGCTGCAGCGACCAGCTCAACTTGCTGGTCGCCGAATAGTGCAGGATCTGCCCCTGGCTCAACCTTGGCGCGCGTAGGCCACGGCAGCCTGTACCTGCTCAGGGGTTGGTCTGATGCCGGTGTACAGGACAAATTGCTCCAACGCCTGCAATGCGATGACTTCAAGCCCGGTGATCACCTGCTTGCCAAGCTTCTCTGCATGCTCGATCAGAGGCGTTTGCACTGGCATGGCCACGACATCGAATACGCGCTCGGACGCTGCAATTGCCATCTCGCTGAACGCGAGCTGCTGCGCCTCTGGCCCACCGGCCATGCCCACCGGGGTGACGTTGATCAGCATCGGCGGGCAAAGGTCGTCAAGCTCAGGCAGCCAGCGGTAGCCGCACACATCGGCCAGCTCCCGCCCGGCCTGCTCGTTACGGGCGACAATGATGCCTTCGCCAAACCCTGCGTCCCGCAACGCGCTGGCCACCGCCTTGGCCATGCCACCGCTGCCCCGCAAGGCGAACGCCGTAGTCGGGTCGACCTTGTGCTGCGTCAGCAACTGCCGGACCGCCAGGTAGTCCGTGTTATAGGCTTTGAGGTGGCCCTCGGTATTGACCAGGGTGTTGACTGAATCGATTGCCGCAGCCGACGGGTCGATTTCATCGACCAACGCCATGCACGCTTCCTTGTACGGCATCGAGACACCACAACCACGAATCCCAAGCGCCCGGATGCCTGCAACAGCTGCCGGCAAGTCATCGGTGCGCATGGCCTTGTAATAGAAATCGAGGCCAAGCTGCTCGTAGAGGTGATTGTGAAAGCGAACACCAAAGGTGCCTGGGCGGCCTGCCAGGGATATGCACAGCACGGTATCCCTGCTGGGGGTAAGGGGCATACGCGATCCTTTTACGGTGTACAGACGGTATGTGAGCCTAGCAGAGCGGATGGCCCAAGCCTACCGGCTCGACACTGCGCGTGACGCTGTGCTCAACGGTCATTGCACAATGACGCCTGCATGTTAGGCAAAACTGATAAGCACTATTGAGCACATTGATTTCAGTCGCGCCCACAGCGTCGGTACAGTAATCCCATGTTTTAGCGGAGGGCTGCAGATGGCCACTATCGAGATCATGTCCGTTATCGGCTCGGCAGTACCGGCCAATTTGCGCGATCAGGGCCTGCTGGCTTGCTGGTACCTGGTCAGCAATGGCGAGCCGGTCAGCGGACCGATACCAAGCCTGGCTAGTGCCCGCGCGCTGATTGAAAAGTTGCAACCCGGCACCCTCCTCGCCTGACACGGACATTTAGCGCTGCTCCCTATTGCCCGCCACTGTGCGGGCTTTTTTTTGGCCTCATGACCATGCACAGGCTACCGACTATTGAGCCAGGCACTTGAGATGCCCCCTGCTGCGTATTGGAAAACTCGTCCGAGCAGCGGAGATAGTCAATAACAAGGGGTTGTACAAAGGGCGGCAATCGCACCAATAGTTGTACAAACCCCACCGCTCATCCCCTCAAGGCAACAGGTCGGGCTCTGTGTCCTCGGAAAAGGCATAGGGCGAATATGGTCAGCGGTGATGATTGGAAAACGGATTTTGGTCGTCGAAGACGAACCCGCTTTGCGAGAGTTCCTGTCTTTGATCATTGAAGAAACAGGCGCTCGGGTAATGGCGGTGGAAACCGCAACAGAAGGTATTCGGCAACTCGACAAGCAACCCTGGGCAGCGGTCGTGACCGATGTCCGTACGCCGGGCCCGTTCGATGGCTGGGACCTTGCCTGGATGGCTTACGAGCAACGTCCATGCATGCCCGTGATCGTGACGAGTGGTGGCTACAGCAAGGTCGATATGCCTTTGCCACCCACTGCAGCGTTCATTGGCAAGCCTTGGTCGATTGACGACATGATCTGCTTATTGATGCGCTGTACCACTGCCGATCAGGGCACCTGTTGAGAGCCTGGGGTGAGAGTCTTGTGGGGTGGATTGAACAATTGCCATTGACCGGGCGCTGAATTATCTTTGCGCTCTTTGGGTACCGCTGACGAAAATAGCTCGGCCTGGCATTCGGTATAAATGCCTGCCCAAGGATTCGTCATGTCGAAAAATACTTTATGGTCGATTTCGCTTCTGGCTGTCACGGCGGTGTGGGGCTGGAGCTTCGTGGCCAAACACGACACGCTGACCATCATGGCTGCCTCCACCTTGAATGCGTGGATGTTCAGCCTGGCAGCAGCGGCCTTGTTTCCCTTCTCGATTCGCTCGTTTCGACTGATGAACCTAGGCACGCTGTTGAATGCGGGCTTGGCCGGGGTCGTGTTGTTCATGGCTTTTTCGCTGCAGACCTCCGGGACCGCGCTGACTACGCCCTCCAATGCCGGATTCATCACGGGCCTGTGCACTGTTTTTACACCAGTGCTGCTTTACCTCATGGGCAAGGGTCGCCCGAGCCTCAAGCAAGGGATCGGAACCGGGATCGCGGTGTTCGGACTTGGCCTGCTGAGCCTGGACGGGTTCACCCTGCACTACGGTGACTTGCTGGTGCTGGGGTGTGCCGTGTGCTTCGCCTTGCATATCGTGATGGTATCGACGTTCACCACGCCAGCGCTGGCCATGGCATCGGCTTCGATTCAACTGGGCGTCGTCGGCGTGCTTTCGGTGATATGGAGTGTGGCGAACAACGCGTTCTCCGTGCCCACCACGCTGCCTGTCGCCGCCACCCTACTGGCATTGGCGCTGCTGGCAACAGCCTTGGCTTACGCGATCCAGAACCGCGCACAGGCGGTGTTGGCCCCAGAAAAGGTGGCGTTGATATTGATATGCGAGCCAATTTTCGGTGGCCTGTTCGGCTACTTCCTTGCCGGTGATCGCTTACCTGCCGAGCGCCTGGCCGGCGCAGGCTTGATCCTGGTCGGGCTGGCCGTGACAGAGCTTCGAATCACAGGCATTGCCTGGCTTGCCTGGCGCAGGTCCTAACGCCTTTGCGATACGCAAGTAACGCCAGGCCCGCGGATGCTGGACTCGCTGCGAGGCATCATGAGCTTCCCATCACTCAGGCTTGGGCGCATCTTCATCTTCATAGGTGAGGTCTACGACGAGCTTCACTGCATCCTCGTCATCTTCGAGCAATTGCACATCCCCCTGCTGATCCTCGACCTCGTAGAGCTCATCGAGATCGTCACGCTGGTACCACTCCGGGATGTCGTCTCCGCGATACGTCCTCAACTTCACAACCATGCCTGGATCCTCCGTGTGTTCAAAGGTGACAGGGCTGGGTCCCATGGAGTTCACCTCGAATCAGTAAAACAGCCCAAGCGGCTCTAGGAGGTGGGCGACCAAGGGCCGTAGGGGCTGGACAGAATCGGGGCAGCCAAATGGCTGTAGCCCTACCCCCAGGATTAAATTCTCTTCACCTTGCGCCCATTGGTGATAAGGCAATCGACACGGCTTGAGCCATACTCCAGAATGCGCCGGCTTGGGGAAAACCCTCGCAATGCCAACGACATAGCCCCCTTTAGTGAGCGTCAACGTGAAAACGATCCTGTCTACCCTCAGCCTTTTGTTGTTGCTCACAGGTACCGTGACCCCCATCAGCGCCGCTGTTGCTGCACAGCCCGCCGCCCAGCTGCAACGTGACCCTGCCAAGCTGCACCTGGCCTCCGGGAGCGCCCTGTTGATCGACCTCAACAGCAACAAGGAGCTGTACGCCAGTCACCCAGACCGCGTGCTGCCCATCGCGTCGGTGACCAAACTGATGACGGCCATGGTCGTGCTCGACGCCAAGCTGCCCATGGACGAAATGCTGACCATGACCATCGCCAACAACCCGGACATGAAAGGCGTCTACTCAAGGGTTCGGCTCGGCAGCCAGCTGAATAGACGCGAGACGCTGCTGATCACCCTGATGTCCTCGGAAAACCGCGCCGCGACCACCCTGGCCAACCACTACCCTGGTGGTTACCCGGCGTTCATCAAGGCAATGAACGCCAAGGCACGCAGCTTGGGCATGAGCCATACCCGGTACATCGAGCCCACCGGTCTTTCCACCCAGAACGTTTCTACTGCGCGCGACCTGACCAAACTGTTGATGGCGTCGCGCAAGTACCCCCTGCTGAGTACGCTGTCGACAACCCGTGAGAAAACCGTAGCGTTCAGCAAACCCAACTACACACTCGGGTTTCGCAATACCGACCACCTGGTGAACAAGAGCAACTGGGACATCAAGCTGACCAAGACCGGTTTCACCAACGAGGCTGGGCACTGCCTGGTGCTGTTGACCCGCATGGACAACCGGCCGGTCGCCATGGTCATTCTCGATGCATTCGGCAAGTACACCCACTTCGCCGATGCCAGCCGTATGCGCCAGTGGCTGGAGACGGGCGCGACCAAGCCGGCCCCGGCGGTGGCCATGCAGTACAAGGCCGATCGGCACAAGGCGCGATTGGCCGCTGACTGACTCCCAGGGTTTGGTCAGTGCCCGCTAGGCACGGGTGCTGACCAGGCCACCGGCACTGCCGCCACCGCTTTGCTGCAACAGTTCCAGCAATTGTGCCGAGGCCGCGATGATCTGGCTGCTGAGCGTGGCAATGCTGCTCTGCTTGGTGCTGATGGCAGCCATCTTCGCGGTCTCTTCCATGTCACTGTTCATCAGCGCTGCCAGTTGTTTCTGCTCCTCTGCCAGCTGTTTCTGCAACGCCTTGATCAACTCGCGCAACTGCTTGACCGCCTCTGGCTCGTCGCTGTCCTCGCCCTGGGCCGCTTGTGCCTGGCCTGTGGCCGTGGCTTTTAGGCTGTCACTGGCGATGCTCAACGGGCCGGGCGCCTCGCCCGCCTGCAAGCGCCGTTCGCGCTCGGCGGCAGCGTCAACGCTCAGTGTCTGGGCTGAGACGCCGTTGATCAACAGATTGCTCGAGGTGATTGCGACCATGATGATTCCTTACTCCAAAACCGGTCCTTGCCCCATTTATCGGCTACGACGGCCTTGTCTTGAGCCCTGCTAAATTCCCTCTCGGTTGGCTCGTTCCAGAAGATGTACCAGCGCGGTAGCCGGATCACCGGTGAGCGTCCACATCGACCTTATGGAATCGCGGCCATGACCCAAGCCTCACAGCAGGAAACCATCAAAGATCTGATCGGCGTAGGCTTCGGCCCGTCCAACCTGGCGCTGGCAATCGCCCTGGAAGAGCTGGCCGAAAGCCAAGGGCGTGCCCTGGACGCGCTATTTATCGAAAAGCAGCGAGACTATCGCTGGCACGGTGAAACCCTGGCGACCCAAAGCGAGTTGCAGATTTCCTTCCTCAAGGACCTGGTATCCCTGCGCAACCCCACCAGCCCCTACAGCTTCGTCAATTACCTACACCAGAAACAGCGCCTGGCCGACTTCATCAACCTGGGCACCTTCTACCCGTGCCGACTGGAATACAACGACTACCTGCGCTGGGCTGCCGAACACTTCGCGACCCAGGCGGTATACGGTGAAGAAGTGCTGCGCATCGAACCTGAACTCACCCAGGGCCGTGTCGAACACCTGCGCCTGGTGTCCCGTGATGCCGAGGGCCGGGAATACAGCCGCAGGGCCCGTTCGGTCGTAGTGGGTAGCGGCGGTACCCCGAAGATTCCGGAAACGTTCGCGGCCTTCAAGAACGACCCGCGCGTGTTCCACCATTCCCGCTACCTCAGCAGCCTCAGCCAGCTGCCCTGCAACGCCGGCAAACCGATGCGCATCGCGGTCATCGGCTCAGGCCAGAGCGCAGCCGAGGCGTTCATCGACCTCAACGACAGCTACCCGTCGGTAAAGGTGGACATGATCCTGCGCGCCTCGGCACTCAAGCCGGCCGACGACAGCCCGTTCGTCAACGAGATCTTCGCACCCGACTACACCGACCTGGTCTATAACGAACCGGCCGATCAACGCAGCAAGTTGCTCGATGAATACCACAACACCAATTACTCGGTGGTCGACCTGAACCTGATCGAGCGCATCTACGCCATCCTCTATCGGCAGAAAGTGGCTCATCAGTTCCGCCACAATGTGCTGTGCCGGCGCCAGGTAGACGCCGTGGTGGGCAACGCAGACGGCATCGAGCTGACGCTCAGCGACCTGGCCACCGGCCAACAACAGACCCACCGCTACGATGCCGTCATCCTGGCTACCGGCTATGAGCGCCGTTCGCACCGGGACCTGCTGGCCCCGCTGGCTGGCTACCTCGAGGATTTTAACGTTGATCGCAACTACCGCGTACTGACCAGCCCCGACCTCAAGGCGTCGGTGTACCTGCAAGGCTTCTGCGAGAACAGCCATGGCCTGAGCGACACCCTGTTGTCAGTTCTGCCCTCGCGGGCCGCCGAGATTGGCCGTGCGCTTTATCAAGACCTGCCCTCGTTGCGCACCCTGCCACTGCCAGAAGCGGTCCTGTCCCGCGCCTGACAGACGCTTTGCCACCGGCCCCCAGCTTCAGGCGCAGGGGCCGGCTCCCCAGCCTGAAACATTTCCTTGCATTTAAATCGACGGAATTTCGATTCTCATTCGTCCTTATCAATACAGCTCTCCAGGGTTGGGCTTAAGCTCGGCCCCTTATTGTGAAGATCGTCTGATGGCCAAAACTCCAAAGAAATCCAAGTCCAGGCTCTGGTTCCTGGTCCACAGCTGGCTCGCGCTGCCGATCTGGTTCTTTGTTCTCATCGTCTGTTTCACCGGCATGCTCGCGGTGGTCAGCCAGGAGATCGTATGGCTGGCCGACCCTGCGGTGCGCGCCAACAAGCCCGATGCCGACGTGGACCGCCTGAGTTTCCAGCAAGTGCTCGATGCGCTGCACAAGGCTGAGCCGGACATGATCGTGGACATGCTTCGCCAGCCCGACGGCTCTCACTTCGCGGTCGTTGCCAACGTTACCCTGCCCGACGGCACCAGCCCTACGCTGTATGTAAACCCCTATACCGGGGCCATCCAGGGCAAGACCCCCGACTTCGACTTCGAAGCCTTCACCCGTGCCTTGCATGGGTGGTGGCTGGTGCCGTTCACCAACGGTTACAGCTGGGGCTGGTACCTTGTTTCGCTACTGGGCCTGCCCATGCTGGCGTCCCTGGTCACGGGGCTTGTGGTGTACAAGAAATTCTGGAAAGGGTTCTTCAAGCCGGTGCGCACCGGTCACGGCTCGCGGATTTTCTGGGGGGACGTGCACCGCCTGGCCGGCGTCTGGTCCATCTGGTTCATTGCCGTCATTTCCATTACCGGTACCTGGTTCCTGATCCAAGCCATTCTGGGCGATAACCACGTCACGATTTCCACACGGCCCATCGTGCCGGTGATTGCACGCGAAGACGTGCCGCAGACCACCGACGGCACCCCCGCACCACGCATCGACCTGGACGAAGCCGTGCGCATTGCCGGGCACGCGGTGCCGGGCCTTGAGGTCAGCTTCGTGATATTGCCCGCCACGGCCTACAGCCACATCAGTCTTTCGGGGCCGGGTTGGTACCCGCTGATGTTCCAGAACGCCTCGGTCAACCCCTACACCCGCCAGGTCGACAGCCAGTTCCGCATCAGCGACCGCACGCCCCTGGAGTTCGTCACCGAATCCATGCGTCCGCTGCACACCGGCGACTTCGGCGGGCTGCCGATCAAGCTGGTGTGGTTCTTCTTTGGCCTGGTGTTGACCTTGATGGTGTTCAGCGGCCTGCTCATCTGGACCAAGCGCACCGCCCAGGCCACCGCCGCCGCCCTCAAGCGCAGCGAGCGCGCGCCCCGCGTCGCGCAGCGCGAGCCTACCCTGGAGACCCAACCATGAGCCAGGCACACACCCTCGCGCAACGGCCATTGAAACAGTTCTGGTTGAAGTGGCGGTTCCACTTGAACATTCTGCTGATCCTGATCCCGCTGGGTTTCATGCCCCAGTACTTCGCCGATGCCAAGCTGTTTCGCGGCGAAGCCGGGCTGGGCGCGAACGTCATCCGCGATATCAAGGTAGGGCCCTACAGCCTGGACCTGGCTGAAATGCGTGACGAAGTGCCCCAGGCCGATGGCCCGGCCGGCTACTTCAAGGTGTTCAATGCCTCACTCTGCAAAGGCTGCGCCCAAGAGGTGAAAGCCACCTACCTGCGCATCGGCAAGCCGCGCAGCCTGCGCGCCGCCGGCACCATTTTCTTCGGGGCGCCCTACCACATGGGTACCTCCCTTCCGATTGCGCCGCGTACTCGGCCAGATGCCCAGGTGTGGATCACCCTCGAAGGCTGGGACGGCAGCATGCATCAAGCCTCGGTGCCCTTGGCCCAGGCATCGCCAGCCACCGTGGCCTGGCTCAAGAAACAAGGAGGCAACAAATGAAACACCTCATGCGCAGGCTCATGCTCCCTTCACTGCTGTTAACCGCCACGGCTGCCATGGCACACAACCCCATGTGTGAGTGTGAAGAGGTGCCGGGCAGTCAGATCAAATGCACGGGTGGCTTTTCGGACGGGAGCGGTGCACCCGGGGTCACCTTGGATGTGATCGGCTACGACGAACAGGTGCTGGTCGGCGGTAAGCTCGGGGATGACTCCACACTCACCTTCAAGCGCCCGGATGGCGAATTCTACGTGTTGTTCGACGCAGGCCCAGGCCATGTGGTCGAAGTCGACTACGCCGATATTTCACAACCATGAGCCGGGTTCAGGTGATTCGCCCGGCCGGCGCCGGGCATGAAACGCTGTATGTGCTTTTGGTCAGTGCATTGATCGTGGCCCTGGCAGCCAGCGTCGTGCTGGTGCGCGGGGAGCGTGTCGACGATCAGCCGATCGCCAGCCATCAAATCGACGCTCGCCGGGACCTGACCCCAGCTGAGCAAGGCCTCTATACCGACCTGCGGGTGGCTTTCGACGAAATACAGTACCTGCGCGAGGAACAGGGCGCCGTCCCCGAGGTGCAGGCGCTGACGGCCGAGGGGCTGCCGCCTTTCGTCATTGATGCCGGTAGCCAGGGCCGTGGCGATCACCAATGGTCGTTGCTAGCCGACGGCGCCTACCTGGGCCGCAGCCAGGCGCCGGAAATCGCCGGCCACCTGCTGATGATCCTGCCCGAAGGGGGCGCCGAGGCCGACGTCTGGCTCTACCGAGGCAACCCCAGCCCATCGGTCGATGACCTTGCCCCGGCAAGCCTGATCGCCGTCGGCTGGCGCCAGGTCGTCAGCCACTACGACGCCGGTGTCACCCGCGAACACCGTCACTGACTTAAGGAACGCCCCATGCTTCGCTCCGCCCTCGCCCTGCTCCTGGCCTGTGCCCTACCCGCCTTTGCCCTGGCCGACCCCGGCAAGCCGCTGCGTATCGGCATCACCCTGCACCCTTACTACAGCTATGTGAGCAATATCGTTGGCGACAAGGCCGAGGTGGTGCCGTTGATCCCAGCTGGTTTCAACCCCCATGCCTACGAGCCTCGCGCCGAGGACATCAAGCGCATCGGGACGCTCGATGTGGTCGTGCTCAACGGCGTCGGTCATGACGACTTTGCCGACCGCATGATCGCGGCCAGCGAAAAACCGAACATCGCCACCATCGAATCGAACCAGAACGTGCCTCTGCTCGCGGCAACCGGCATTGCCGCACGCGGCGCTGGCAAGGTCGTCAATCCGCATACCTTCCTGTCCATCAGTACCACCATTGCACAGGTCAACAATATTGCCCGAGAACTGGGCAAGCTGGACCCGGAAAACGCGAAGCTCTACACGCAAAATGCGCGGGCTTATGCCAAGCGTCTGCGCGCCCTGCGTGCCGAGGCCCTGGCCAAGGTGAGTCAAGCGCCTGGCGCCACCTTCCGTGTGGCCACGATCCACGCTGCCTACGATTATCTCGTGCGTGATTTTGGCCTTGAAGTGACCGCCGTGGTGGAACCTGCCCACGGTATCGAGCCCAGTCCCGCTCAGTTGAAGAAAACCATCGACCAACTCAAAGCGCTGGATGTGCGGGTCATTTTTTCGGAGATGGACTTCCCCTCTGCCTATGTGGAAACGATCCAGCGCGAATCCGGCGTGCGCTTGTACCCGTTGACGCACATTTCCTATGGCGAATACACCAAGGACAAGTATGAAGTCGAAATGAAGCGCAACCTCGACACGGTGGTGCGCGCCATCGAGGAGAACCGCGCATGACCGCCGCCACCCAGGTGCTGCCGGTTTGTGGGCCGCGCATCGAGTTCGAGGCGGTCAACCTCGAACTGGGCCGTACGCGCATTCTTGAGCAGGTCAGTTTCAGCGTCGCGGCCGGCTCGGTGCATGCCATCGTCGGGCCCAATGGGGGCGGCAAGAGCTCGCTGATCAAGACACTGCTGGGGCAGATGCCGCATCAAGGTCGATTGGCCATGCATTGGCCCAGCGAGCGGGAGGTGATCGGCTACGTGCCGCAGGCGCTGGAGTTCGACCGCGGCCTGCCCATGACCGTGGACGATTTCATGGCCGCCATGTGCCAGCGCCAGCCCGCCTTTCTAGGGCTGTCCAAGCGGGTCCAGCCGGCCATCGAGGCAGCCCTGACCCACGTCGGCATGCTCGACAAGCGCAAGCGGCGCATGGGCGCGCTGTCAGGCGGTGAGCGTCAGCGGGTGCTGCTGGCGCAAGGGCTGATTCCCGAGCCGCAACTGCTGGTGCTGGACGAACCCATGTCGGCGCTGGACGAAGCGGGTATTCGCGTGTTCGAGCATCTGCTGGCCAGCTGGCGCCGATCCGGCACCACTGTCTTGTGGATCGAACATGATCTTGAAGCCGTGCTGCGCCTGGCTGACCGAGTCACCGGCCTGAGTCGCCGCGTGCTGTTCGATGCTGCGCCTGCCCAGGCGCTCACCCCTGAGCGTCTGCTCGGCCTGTTCTCCGTCCATCCGCGCAGCGAGAGCCTTGCCTGATGAGTTTCGAATCCTTCCGTGAATTGGTTCAACAATGGGCCGTTCAAGGCTACTTGCCCGAGGCGCTGGCCTACGGCTTCGTGGTCAATGCTTTGCTGGCCGGGTTGATGATCGGGCCGGTGCTCGGTGGCCTTGGAACGCTGGTGGTGGTCAAGCGCTTTGCCTTCTTCTCCGAAGCAGTCGGCCACGCGGCGCTGACCGGCGTGGCCATCGGCATTCTGTTGGGCGAACCCTACACCGGCCCTTACGGCAGCCTGTTCGGCTATTGCCTGTTGTTCGGTATTTTGCTGAATTTCCTGCGTAACCGCACCGGCCTGTCGCCTGACACGCTGATTGGGGTCTTCCTGTCGGTGTCCCTGGCGCTGGGGGCCAGCCTGCTGCTGATGCTGGCAGGCAAGATCAACGTGCACATTCTGGAAAACGTGCTGTTCGGTTCGGTGTTGACCGTCAGCGGTCAGGACCTGGTCGTGCTGGGAATCGTCGCTGTGCTGGTGCTGGCCTTGGCGCTGCCGCTTTACAACCGCATCATGCTGGCCAGCTTCAATCCGCAACTGGCTGCTGTACGCGGGGTGGCCGTCAAGACCCTGGACTACTTGTTCGTGGTGCTGGTGACCCTGGTCACGGTGGCTGCGGTCAAGGTGATTGGCGCCATCTTGGTGGGTGCGTTGCTGGTCATCCCCGCCGCTGCCGCGCGCCTGGTCAGCCAGTCATTGAAAGGCTTTTTCTTCATCTCGGTATTTATCGCTACTTTGAGCACCCTGTTCGGCATTCTGCTGCCCATTGTCTTCGACCTGCCTGTACCGTCCGGCGCCGCGATCATTCTGGTCGCCGGCCTCTGCTTCGCCCTGGCCGCCCTGGCCCGCGCGCTCGTCCCACGCCTGCAAGGAAACCCGGCATGAACCTCAAACGCCTGTGTCTGGCCCTCGCCCTTACCAGCCTGCCGTCCCTGGCCTCGGCCACCCAAGTGCTGACCACGCTGCCGGTCACCCACAGCCTGGCCAACACATTGCTCGAAGGCACTTCGGTTGAGCTCAAACGCGCTGCGCCGGCGAATTTGCCTGCCAGCCGCCAGCCGTCGTATTTCAGTGGCCGTGGCGAAGCCAGCCTGCACAAGGCGGCCCAGCAGGCTGACGCGGTGATCGGCGTACGCTCGATCTGGCGAGACGATCCGCTTTACCCGGTGGCGCGCCGCAGCAATATTCGCATCGTCGAAATCGACGCCGCTCGCCCAGTCGATGGTGCATTGCCAGGCATCGCCGTGACGGGGGCTGATGCCTACGCCGGCTACCCATGGCTCAGCCCCACCAATCTGGGACGCATGGCCGATGTCGTGGCCAATGATCTGGAGCGGCTGTCGCCCGCGGACAAGGCACGCATCCAGACCAACCTTGCCGGCTTCAAGCAGCAAGTATTGGCACTGGCCGCCAATAGCCAGACGCGCCTGGCCAAGGTGGAAAACCTGACCACCGTCAGCCTGTCGGAGCGACTGGGTTATCTGGCCAGCGGATTGAACCTGGACCTGGTAGATCAGCCGCTGCCCACCGAGTGGGATGCGGCTGCGCTCAAAGCCCTGGCCGATAACCTCAAAGGCCAGGATGTGGCCCTGGTCTTGGATCATCGGCAACCAGAGGCTGCGGTGGCGCAGGTAATTAAAGACAGCGGCGCGAAACTGGTTGTCGTGCAGAGCGATAACGAGGACACACTGGCTGGGCTGAAGAGCAGCGTTGATCAGATTGTCGAGGCATTGGGTCAAGGCTGAAGGGGTCTGCGGACAGGCGAAGGTGACTTGGGTTTGGGCTTGACCGCTATGCGGGATTCTACGAGCACTTCACAAGTCCAAGCTGTAACGCAGTACCCGTGTGGGAGCGGCCTTGTGCCGCGATGGGCTGCGCAGCAGTCCCAGGACTTCAGCTTCGCACCTTATATTGCTGGGGCCGCTATGCGGCCCATCGCGGTACAAGACCGCTCCTACACGGGTTCTGCGCTACAGCTTGCACTTGTCAAGTGCTAGGCAGTGAGCCACCCACACCCAATCACCGACGCATACACCGCTCGTAACGCCCATCCACCCGCTCGGCAAACCAGGCAGTGGTCAGCTTGCGGGTGATCTTCGGGCTTTTCAGCTCGATGCCCGGCAGCACGGCCCGCGGCAATGCACGGCCGGCCTTGGCATCGGCCAGGGCAAACACCTCACGGTATAGCCGGGTATCTTCAAAATCCAGTTCAGTTCCCTGCTCTAGCTGACTGCGAATCTGCGGGTTACGCAAACCTAACTGACGACCTAGCTGACGTGCTGCCCTTTCGGTGGTGCCGGGCATGATCGACCCAGGCGCAATCAGGTCACCGTCCAGCGCCAGGTCTGTCCCGGTAACCTGGCTGAGCGCCGCTTGAAACGCCGCATTCCGGCTGGCGTACCAACCGGCGTTGAAGTCGGCGAACCGATAGAGCTGACGCTCGTAGTTGGCGGGATAGCCCAATAGATGCGCAATCCCGAAGTACAGGCCACCACGGCGCGTGAACACTTCCTGTCGCACGCTGCCCTCGCGCGTGTAGGGATAGGCTTGCGCATGTTTCTCGGCAAAGTCGATGCTCACCTGCATCGGGCCGCCGGTATGTACCGGGTTGAGCCCCCCCAGCAAGGTACGGCCCAAAGGCACCCGCGCGATCACTTCATCGTACAGTTCGCTCAGCTGCTTCTCGGTGCGCACTGCCTGCAAGCGCTGTGCATAGGTCTTGCCATTGCCTGACGGGGTTTGCAGCGCGCCGTCGACCAGCATCCTGGGCACATGCACACGGGCAGCCCGCCGATTGATTTCCTCCCGGGCGATACGGCCCAGCTGGGGCACCTGGGGGTCGGCGTTGAAGGTGGACTCCTGCTCGGTCACAGCCAGTACCGCGCACAGGTTGCGCCTGGAGGGCTCGATACCCTGTGCCTGGAACGCCTTCTGGATATCAGCGGCCCAGCCAGCGCGATCACCGGCATTGGCGGGCAATAGCCGCATCAGTTCGGCGCGCACCTGCGCAGGGTCAGCTTGGGGTACGGACGCTCGGTGCCCCGTACACCCTTGCAACACGGTCAAGGCCAGAACGCCTGCGGCCAGTATGCGCCCGTTCAGAGGGATGCTCCTGCCAACGTGCTCGCAGAGGGATCGATCAGCATGGTCTGTCCTGAGGGTTGAAATGCCCTAGCCTCGCCGACCCTGGGCAAGACGTCAATCAACCCGTCAGCCGCAGCGGTTCCAAGGCGCTGGTCAATGCCGCCAGCACGCCTGGCTCATGGTCATGGATGAAGAAGTGACCGCCAGGAAACATCTGCAGCGAAAAGGTGCGCTGTGTTTCGTGCTGCCAGGCCTGTAGCTGCTCGCGGCTGGCCCGATCCTCTTCGCCACCCAGTACGTGCAACGGGCAGCCAAGCGCGGGCCGCTGACGATACGCATACGTCCCACACAGCAGGAAGTCGGCCCGCAGTATCGGCAGTGTCAGGCTCATCAATTCGTCATTGGCAAGCACTTGTTCTGGCGTGCCTTGCAGCTCACGCAATTCATCGATCAGCTCGGTGTCGGACTTCGGCTCGCGCCAGCGCTGGCCGTCGTAGTCTTCCCGGCGAGTAGGCGCGGCAGTGCCGCAGGCGAACAGCGCCAGCGGTGGCGGGCAACCAAGCGCCTGCAGCTCATGGGCCAGTTCAAAGGCCAGCAGTGCGCCCAGGCTATGGCCGAGCAAGGCATAGGGCGTACTGGTCGCCAACCGCTGCTCCTGGGCCAGCTGCCGGGCCAGTCCCTGCATGTCGGTGTGCAGCGCCTCGGCCATGCGTGCGCCGCGCCCAGGCAATTCCACTGGACGAACCTGCAACCACGCTGGCAGCGCGCGGCGCCACCGGCTGTACACCATCGCACTGGCCCCCGAATACGGCAGGCACAGAAGATTGATCACCGTCACTGCGCGCCAGCTTCAGCCATTTTCTGACGCAGGCTGAGTGGGCGCATGTCGGTCCACACCTCGTCGATGTAGGCCAGGCAGTCCTTTTTCAGCCCTGCCTTGCCCACCGCCCGCCAGCCCTCGGGAATCGCCTTGTACTCCGGCCAGATCGAATACTGTTCTTCGTGATTGACCACGACCTGGAACTGGATGTCTTCACGGTCGAAAACTGAAGTCATGTTGCCTGCCTCCTTGATTGGGATTGCCACTGCGCACGCGGCGCAGGGGAACTTTCAAGTAGACGTGCAGGGCGTGGAAAAAATTAGGCGACTGGGTGAGGCCGGGCCGGCCTGTGAATGTGAGGCCGGTTCGGTCAGGTATCGCGCAGCAGGTCGTGGGTATCGAGCAGGCGGAAGGCAACCTGCGGATTTCGTTCGAGCCCCTTGCGAATGGCCGCCGGTATGGCCTGGCGCGTCTTGCGGCACAACCCAGGCTGATCGTCCAGTTCGATGACTATCCCGCGCATGGTGCGCACTTCATGGTGGCCCGGTGCGATATGCAGCCGGATGCCCAGGTTGTCATACAGCCGGCGTTGCAGGCGATAGAGGTCCTGAATGTCCTGAAGGTTTTCCAGGCGTTCGAGCAGGCGCTTTTCTTCCTGCCGGGTGAGCAGCAGGATGCGCCGGGCCGGCTCGCACTCGGTGGCCAGCTGATCGCGACCGCAAATGCAGGCACCGGGCGGGCAAGGTTGGCGCAACGGGACAGGGTTGGTCATTGCCCAAGCATAGCCAGAATTGCGGCGCCTGCTCCACGCCCGTTGGCATCAGGGCGCGACGCCCTCGACGATGATCACCTCGGCGCACGCCGCACCTTGGCGCAGGCCGCAGGCTTGCTGGTAAAGGTCGGAGCGATAGCAGGCCACGGCCTGGTCATAGGAGTCGAATTCGATGACCACGCTGCGTTGCGGCGTAGGCCGCCCTTCCATGGCCTCACTGCGCCCGCCCCTGGCCAGAAAGCGCCCGCCGTAGGCCTGGAAGGCCGCCGGAGCACGCTGTGTGTACTGCTGATATTGGACCGGGTCGGTCACGTCCACATGGGCAATCCAGTAGGCTTTCATCCGCTTGTCTCCTGCGCTGGGCATTTGTGTATGATGGTATACCATAAACAATTAATCTCAGCACGAGCACCTGACATGCCTTTCAATACCATCGATGAAATTCTCCAGGATTATCGGCAAGGCAAGATGGTCTTGCTGGTGGACGACGAAGATCGGGAGAACGAAGGCGACCTGCTGATCGCCGCCCAATACTGCGATGCGCAAGCCATTAACTTCATGGCCAAGCAAGCCCGTGGCCTGATCTGCCTGACGCTGACGGATGAGCACTGCCAGCGCCTGGGCCTGGAACAGATGGTTCCGGCCAACGGCAGCATGTTCAGCACGGCATTCACCGTCTCAATCGAGGCTGCGACCGGTGTCACCACGGGCATTTCCGCCGCCGATCGCGCACGCACCGTGGCAGCTGCCATGGCCGCTGACGCTTGCCCGGAGGACCTGGTACAGCCTGGGCATATTTTCCCGTTGCGCGCTCGCGAAGGCGGTGTCCTTACCCGTGCAGGGCACACAGAGGCCGGCTGCGACCTGGCCCGCCTGGCAGGCTTGAGCCCGGCGTCGGTCATCGTCGAGGTGCTCAACGACGACGGCACCATGGCACGTCGGCCTGAACTCGAGGCCTTTGCGGCCCGCCACGGCATCAAGATCGGCACCATTGCCGACCTCATCCATTACCGGCTGAGCACTGAGCAGACCATCAAGCGTATCGGAGAGCGTGAGCTGCCCACGGTGCATGGCCCCTTCCGCCTGGTCACGTATGAAGACCGTATCGACGGCGGCGTGCACATGGCCATGGTCATGGGCCAATTGCGCCGTGAAACGCCTACGCTGGTGAGGGTGCACGTGATCGATCCGCTACGCGACCTGGTCGGCGCCGAGTGGGCGGGCCCGGCCAACTGGACGTTGTGGGCGGCATTGCAGAAAGTGGCTGAGCAAGGAACAGGCGTGGTCGTGATCCTGGCCAAC
The DNA here is from genome assembly GCF_002812565.2 of Pseudomonas sp. SGAir0191. Taxonomy (NCBI): domain Bacteria; kingdom Pseudomonadati; phylum Pseudomonadota; class Gammaproteobacteria; order Pseudomonadales; family Pseudomonadaceae; genus Pseudomonas; species Pseudomonas sp. SGAir0191. Next base: position 1,956,944 of record NZ_CP025035.2, on the reverse strand, counting down.
CACGAGTCCTCCCAGGCGCTGCTCGAGCGTGTGCCCCACTTGACCCAACCCCAGCGCCCCTACCAGCGCGGGCAGTCGAAGGTGTATTCGGAGGTCGGCACCGGTGCGCAGATTCTTCAAGACCTGGGCGTGGGCAAGCTTCGCCACCTGGGTCCGCCCTTGAAATATGCAGGCTTGGCGGGCTACGAACTGGAAGTGGTGCAAAGCATACCCTTCGAGCCAATGACCGGCTGATTGCAGCGCCTGCATGGCCATCAACCAAATGATGGCCGGTAGCCTGCTGCTACTTGCGAAAAGTTTGGAATACCATAATATGACATTCCGTAGACCTTGAATGTGTAACTGCTGCTCCCCGAATACTGTTGGCGGGCGCACCACAAGCCCTGCCTCGAATAACAAAAAGCAACGAGGGCGTAATCATGCTGTTGAGCAAACGTGTAACCGCAGTGCTGTCGGCCAGCCTCCTGACACTGGCCTGCCAGGCCACTCAGGCGGCTGAAAGCCTGAACTTCGTAAGCTGGGGCGGAACGACCCAGGATGCTCAGAAGCAAGCGTGGGCAGCCCCGTTCAGCAAGGCCACCGGCATCAAGGTGGTGCAGGACGGCCCGACCGACTACGGCAAGCTCAAGGCGATGGTCGAAAGCGGCAACGTGCAGTGGGACGTGGTCGACGTCGAGGCTGACTTCGCCCTGCGCGCCGCCAGCGAAGGCCTGCTCGAGCCCCTGGACTTTTCCCAGATCCAGCGCGACAAGATCGACCCGCGCTTCGTTTCCGATCATGGCGTGGGTTCGTTCTTCTTCTCCTTCGTGCTCGGCTACAACGAAGGCAAGCTCGGTGCCAGCAAGCCAACCGACTGGACCGCGCTGTTCGACACCAAGACCTACCCCGGCAAGCGCGCCCTCTACAAATGGCCAAGCCCAGGCGTACTGGAACTGGCGCTGCTGGCCGATGGCGTGGCGCCCGACAAGCTCTACCCGCTGGACCTGGATCGCGCCTTCAAGAAGCTCGACACCATCAAGCAAGACATCGTCTGGTGGGGCGGCGGCGCGCAGTCGCAACAACTGCTGGCCTCGGGTGAAGCCTCCCTCGGCCAGTTCTGGAATGGCCGCATCTACGCCCTGCAGCAAGACGGCGCCCCTGTAGGGGTGAGCTGGAAGCAGAACCTGGTCATGGCCGATTTCCTGGTCGTTCCCAAAGGCGCCAAGAACAAGGATGCGGCGATGAAGTTCCTGGCCAACGCCAGCAGCGCCGAAGGCCAAGCCGAATTCGCCAACAAGACGGCCTACGCCCCGGTCAACACCGACAGCGTCGCCAAGCTGGACAAGGACCTGGCTCCGAACCTGCCGACCGCCTATGCGCAGGATCAGGTCACCCTGGACTTTGCCTACTGGGCCAAGAACGGCCAGGCCATCGCGGCCCGCTGGAATGAGTGGCTGGTCAAATGAAAGTCGCGATCAATGCCCTGCATAACGCCCAAGGTGCCCCTTCGGGCACCGGTGCTCCCGGAGCCAGGCCACGGCGCGCCTCCCTGAGCCAGCGCTGGAAGGGCAGCCGCAACCTGCTGCCAGCCTTGCTGTTCCTGGGCCTGTTTTTCTTCGCACCGCTGGTTGGCCTGTTACTGCGCGGCGTGCTCGAGCCTACGCCTGGCCTTGGCAACTATGAACAGCTGTTCGCCAACTCGGCCTATGCCCGGGTGTTGTTCAACACCTTTTCGGTGGCAGGGCTGGTCACGCTGATCAGCGTACTGCTGGGCTTTCCGCTGGCCTGGGCGATCACGCTGGTACCCAAGGGCTGGGGCCGGTGGCTGCTTAACATCGTCCTGCTGTCGATGTGGACCAGCCTGCTGGCGCGCACCTACTCCTGGTTGGTGCTGCTGCAAAGCTCGGGGGTCATCAACAAAATGCTGATGGCCATGGGCATCATCGACAGCCCACTTGAGATGGTGCACAACCTCACAGGCGTGGTGATCGGCATGAGCTACATCATGATCCCGTTCATCGTGCTACCGCTGCAGGCAACCATGCATGCCATCGACCCGATGGTGCTCCAGGCAGGCTCGGTGTGCGGTGCCAGCCCGTGGACCAACTTCTGGAAGGTGTTCCTGCCGCTGTGCCGGTCGGGGCTATTCTCCGGGGCGTTGATGGTGTTCGTCATGTCGTTGGGGTACTACGTCACCCCGGCGTTGCTGGGCGGGGCGCAGAACATGATGCTGCCTGAATTCATCATCCAGCAGGTGCAGTCGTTCCTCAATTGGGGCCTGGCCAGCGCGGCGGCTGCCTTGTTGGTGGTCATCACCCTGGTGCTGTTCTACCTGTACCTGAAGCTGCAGCCGGAATCCCCGGTTGGCACTGCGAGGTAAACCACATGCTCTTGTCTCCCAATGCCATGGGCCGGCCGCTTCGCACCGGCCTGTACCTGACCACCGGTGTAATTGCCGCCTTCCTCTTGCTGCCGGTGGTCTTCATCGTGCTGCTGTCGTTCGGTTCGTCCCAATGGCTGGTGTTTCCACCGCCCGGCTGGACGTTCAAATGGTACGGGCAGTTCTTTTCCAACCCTGAGTGGATGGACGCAGCCCTGGCCAGCCTCAAAGTCGCCGTGCTCACCACCGTTGCGGCAGTGCTGCTGGGCCTGCCCACGGCCTTCGCCCTGGTGCGCGGGCGCTTCCCGGGGCGCGAGCTGCTGTACGGCCTGTTCACCATGCCGATGATCGTGCCCCTGGTGATCATCGCCGTAGCGGTGTACGCCCTGTTCCTCAAGCTGGGCTACACCGGGACCTTGTTCGCCTTCGTGGTGAGCCACGTGATCGTCGCCCTGCCCTTCACCATCATCTCCATCATCAATTCCCTGAAGCTGTTCGACCAGTCGATCGAGGACGCCGCCGTCATCTGCGGTGCCTCGCGCCTGCAGGCCATCTTCAAGGTGACCTTCCCGGCCATCCGGCCTGGGATGATCGCCGGCGGGTTGTTCGCGTTTCTGGTGTCCTGGGATGAAGTGGTGCTGAGCGTGATGATGGCCAGCCCCGACCTGCAGACACTGCCGGTAAAAATGTGGACCACCCTGCGCCAGGACCTCAGCCCGGTGATCGCCGTGGCATCGACCTTGCTGATCGGTCTGTCGCTGCTTGTGATGTTCCTTGCCGCCGCCTTGCGTCGGCGTGCCGAAACCAACGCCTGAGCGCGCGGAGATTAACCCATGAGTGCAGTGATCCAAGACAACGCGCGTGGCAGGGCCCTGGTCAGCCTGCGCGGCCTGAACAAGCATTACGGCGACTTCACCGCCGTGGACAACCTGGACCTGGACATTCAGGAAGGCGAATTTCTGACCTTCCTGGGTTCGAGCGGCTCCGGCAAGTCCACCACCTTGTCGATGCTGGCTGGCTTCGAGACTCCCAGCAGCGGCCAGATACTCGTTGAGGGCCAGTCGCTGGTCAACGTGCCGCCGCACAAGCGCGACATCGGCATGGTGTTTCAGCGCTATTCGCTGTTTCCGCACCTGAACGTGCGCGACAACATTGGCTTCCCCCTGGCCATTCGCAAGCTGGGTACGGCTGAAACACGCACGCGTGTCGATGCCATGCTCAAGCTGGTGCAACTGGAGCCTTTCGCGCACCGCAAGCCCTCGCAGATGTCTGGCGGGCAACAGCAACGCGTGGCCATCGCCAGGGCGCTGGTCTACGAGCCGCGCATCCTGCTGATGGACGAGCCGCTGGGTGCCCTGGACAAGAAGCTGCGTGAAGACCTGCAGGATGAACTGCGCCAGTTGCACCGGCGTCTTGGCATTACCATCGTCTACGTCACTCATGATCAGGAAGAGGCCATGCGCCTGTCCCAGCGCATCGCGATCTTCAGCCATGGCAAAATCGTGGGCCTTGGCAGTGGCTACGACCTTTACCAGAACCCGCCCAACGCGTTTGTGGCCTCGTTCCTGGGCAACTCCAACTTCCTGCGCATCAAGGCCAGCAGCAATGGCGCAGGCAGCTTCGAAGGCCAAAGCGTCGCCATTCGCCTGACCCCAGGCCTGGGCCAAGATCAGGATGCCCTGATCATGGTGCGGCCTGAGAAAGCCCTTGCCCTGACTGCCCAGCAAGCTGCCGAGCAACCGTTGCCTGCCGGCTGGAACGAAGTCAGCGCCAAGGTCGGCGAGGTGTTGTTCCTCGGTGAAAGCCAAACCTGTCATGTGGTCACCGCAGGCGGTACCTCGTTGACGGTCAAGGCTTTGTCGGCGGCAGGCATGCCGATGCAGCCGGGCGACACCGTCAAGGTACGCTGGGCGGTGGCCGATGCGTGTATCTATACCCAGTGGGCAGAAAGTGACCTGAGCAAATCGGCCGGCGCTCACTGATCCAGGCGCCGCCCATCGGCCGTGCGCAAGTGCCCGCGCACGGTCGCCTGGCGGCGTTGCCGCCTTGTCATCACACCATCACGCCACTGCCTTACGCTGCGGCCATTGCCACCGTGAAGGCCCAATCAGCATGGCCCGCCTGCTCGTCTTCCTGTTGACCGCGCTGCCGATGATGGCCTGGGCCGAGCCCGTGCACCTGCGCATCCAGGGCTCCAACACCCTGGGCAGTGCCCTGCTACCGGCGTTGGTACGGGCGCAGCTGCGTGCCGAGCACGCTACCCAGGTGCAAGTCCACAGCGCTAAGGCGGACAACGAGTCAGTGATCACGGCGACCCGCGCCGACGGCGTAGACGTTCAGGTCGATATCGCGGCGCATGGCTCCAGCACAGGCTTTGATGCCTTGGCTCGGGGCGAGGCTGAGCTGATCGCCGCCTCTCGCCCAATCAGTGACAGCGAAGCGCGGCAGTTGCAGGCATTTGGCGACTTGCGCTCCCCTGCAGCTGAACATGTCATCGGGCTGGACGGTGTCGCCATCCTCGTCAATCCCGCCAACCCCTTGTCTGAGTTGTCCCTGGATCAAATTGCGCAGGTTTTCAGCGGGCAGGTACGGCGCTGGGAGCAACTCGGGGTGGCCGGTGGCGACATCCACCTGTACGCCAGGGACGAGCGCTCCGGGACGTTCGAAACGTTCAGGTCACGGGTCCTGGCGCCTAGGCAGGTCAACCTGGCGCCGACAGCCAGGCGTTTCGAAGCCGGCGAGCGTCTGGCCGCCCAAGTAGCAGTCGATCGCCAGGCCATCGGGTTTACCGGGCTTTCGACCCTCCACGGCACCAAGGTACTGGCAGTAGCCGATGGCACCGCGGCGGCGCTGCTGCCCGAACGCGCCCTGGTGGCCAGTGAGGTCTACCCGCTGTCACGCCGCCTGTTCCTGTATCTGCCCACTCCCCCAAGCCCTCAGGCCACCGCATTGATCGACTTCATCCAGAGCCCCGCCGGTCAGGCCATCGTGGCCGAGCAAGGCTTTGTGTCACAACAGATCGTGGCCCAGCGTGTGGCGCCTGTTGCGATCATGCCTGCACGGTATCGGGCGCTGGCAGAGCACGCCCAGCGGTTGAGCGTGAACTTGCGCTTTCAACCGGGCAGTGCCGCCCTGGACAGCAAGGCTACCCAGGATGTGCAGCGGGTGATCGATTACCTGAACCAGGCCGGCAAGCCGCACCGCAAGGCCGTACTGGTGGGCTTCGGCGACCCCAAGGACAGACCGGGGCGCGCTGCCCTGCTCTCGCGCCTGCGCGGCGAGGCGGTACGCCAGGCACTGGCGCGCGGGGGTATCGAGGTGCTGGAAGTGGCGGGGTTAGGTGACCTGATGCCGGTGGCGGGTAACGAGATGGAGCAAGGCCGCTTGCGTAACCGTCGCGTCGAAGTCTGGGTCTATTGAGGCTTGACGCACTGCATCAAGACCTGCGCCGTCAGCGCATCCTAGGCCCTTCGCAAAAAAATGTAACAGCTGCTCATTCGGCGTGCCCCGCAAACGGATCTACGCTCAAGCCTAAGTGATACCGGGCCCCTCTGACGGTTGCCAGCCGCCATGTCGGATCACTGTTGCCACGCAACGTCGACCGATCAGGAGGGGCTCATGACAGCTCTGCACACCTTTCTCACAACACCTTTTCTCGGCACCAGCGCTTGGCTGTGGCTGGTCTTTGTCGCCATCGTCGTCGGCTTGCTGGTGCTCGACCTGGGCGTGCTGCATCGCCATGACCGCGAAATCGAAATGCGCGAAAGCCTGCTGCTGTATTCAGGCTACTTCGGCGTCGGCGTGCTGTTCGGCGTCGGTGTTTGGTACTACCTGGGCGCGCAACCGGCACTGGAGTTCTATACGGGGTTTCTCGTCGAGCAGTCGTTGTCGATGGATAACGTCTTCGTGATGGCGATGATCTTCAGCTATTTCGCCGTTCCCCGACGGTATCAGCACCGCGTGTTGTTCTGGGGCATTCTCGGCGTGGTGGTGTTGCGCGCGATCATGATTGGCGTCGGCGCGGCCTTGGTGCAGAACTTTGCCTGGGTACTTTATCTCTTCGGCGCTTTCCTGCTTTTTACCGGCGTGAAAATGGCGTTGTCCAGGGAAGACAGTCAGCCGGACCTGGCCAACAATCCGATTCTGAAGTTTGTAAGGCGGCACATGCGGGTAACCGATCAGATCCACGGCTCGAAGTTTTTCGTGCACGTTACGCCCCGTGGGGAAAGCAATGCCGTGCGCCACGCTACGCCGCTGTTTCTTGCGCTGGTTTTGATTGAACTGGCTGACCTCGTATTTGCCGTGGACAGCGTCCCGGCGATATTCGCCATCACCCAGGACCCTTTCATCGTCTACACATCCAATATCTTTGCCATCTTGGGCCTGCGTTCGCTGTACTTTGCCTTGTCGGCACTGATGCACCGTTTCGTGTACTTGAAATATGCGCTGGCGCTCGTGCTGATCTTCATCGGCTGCAAGATCTTCTACCACGGCATGGTGGGCAAGGTGCCCGCCCTATTGTCGCTGGGCGTCACGTTCGGGCTGTTGCTGGGCGGTGTGCTGGTGTCGCTGATAAAAACCCGCGGTCAAGCCAAGGCCCCGGTTACTGAGCCGGATCAAGCGATTGAAACCACTCGGCATAAGGAGTATTGACCGCCATGCGCCGGTTGAAGTCCGGACTCCCGTCGCCCCACCAGACGGGGCCACGCTCCCCCAGCGCGACCTTTGCCGCCTGAACCTGGGCACGGGCGCGGGCAAGCTGATCGGGTTCGTCGTTGGCCTTTGCGTCCTTTATCGCTCTGCGCGCGTCCATCAGGGCATGCACCCAGTGCTGGCGCTCAGCGTCGGACAAGGAGGGATCGGTGCAGCGCCACAAACGCCCCCGGACAACGAAATAGCGGCCGTCCGGGGTAGTGGGATAACGTTGGGTGGGCATTACTTGGCCAGCCAGTTTTCCACTTCATCAGCGCCGTGTTCGGCCTTCCATGCTTTGAGCTTGGTGTGATTGCCACCTTTGGTCTCAATGACTTCACCGGTGTGAGGGTTCTTGTACTGCTTGACTTGCCGAGCACGGCGTGGCGCTTTCTGGGCCGCGGCAGGCGCAGCGGGCCGTTGACCGTTTTTCGGGTCGAGCAGGTTGACGATATCGCGCAAACTGTATTCGTACTTGGCCAGCAGATTTCGCAGTTTGGTTTCAAACTCGATTTCTTTTTGCAGCTCAGGGCTACCTTTCATGGCTTCCAGCTCTGCAAGTTGGGCAGCCAATTTCTGTTCCAGTTGACGAAACTCTGCAAGACGAGACATGGGGACGTTTCCTTTTCAGTACGACGGGCAATGAAACTTCAGTAACTTGTTAGTGCAGTCGAACATAGACTTGGTTCAACCGGCTTGACTAACTAGACAGCATTACCGTCTGTCCGTCAAAGAAAATGTTAGTGCCCGGCAAGCGGTCTGTTGCGCACACCCTACGGAGACTCAATCATGCCCAACCCTTCCCTCGGCTTTCTTGGCCTATGTTTCGCCAGCGCCCTGCTCGCGGGTTGCTCAGGGGCCAAAACCGCATCGCCCGTGCAAACACCCGGCGCCCCAATAAAACCCGGCACGCAATGGCTTGAAAAAGGCGCGGCGCTGTTACAGGCCAAACCGCCTATTGACGCACTCAATGCCTACCTGGATGGTTTTCACTTCTATAACGGCCATCCGGATATTCAAATGGAAGCGCATCATTACTGTGCGATCCTCAACGAAGACGTCATTCAGTGCGTGATCTACGATGGCAGCACGGCCACGGCCAAGATCATGGGCGTGGAGTACATCATCGATCAGAAGTTGTTCGCCCGGTTACCCGCCAAGGAAAAAGCGCTGTGGCACAGCCACGGGTTTGAAGTGTCCTCTGGCCAGTTGGTGGCGCCCGGTATCCCTGCGCCTGCCGAACATGCCTTGATGAAACGCCTGGCCACCACCTACGGCAAGACGTGGCATACCTGGCATACCGACCAGGACAAGTCACTGCCGATGGGCGTGCCGCAACTGATGATGGGCTTCACTGCGGACGGTCAGGCAGACCCGGTGATGGTCGAGCAGCGCAACCGTCGCCTGGGCATCGATACCGCCCAGACGCGCAAGCAGCGCGCTGATATTGACATTCCTACACCCGACACTGACGCCGACAGTTGGCAGAAAGGCGTCATCATTCAGTTGGATGACCCGACTGGCGCGCATTTGCACAAACCTGCCACCACTACGCCTGCCGATACCAACAGCCGCTCGGCCCGTTGAGCCTGGCGGCATGAACCCAGCAATCAGCGTTCGGCCGCTGAGCCTGACGCAGGCAGATACCTGCCGATTTCGTACTTGCCGATCGCTGCCCGGTGCACTTCATCGGGCCCGTCGGCCAGGCGCAGGGTGCGCTGCATGGCGTACATGTAGGCCAACGGAAAATCAGCGCTCACCCCCGCACCACCGTGCAACTGGATCGCCCGATCAATTACGCGCAGCGCAACATTCGGTGCTACCACCTTGATCTGGGCGATCTCGCTGCGGGCTACCTTGTTACCCACGGTGTCCATCATGTAGGCCGCTTTGAGCGTGAGCAGGCGTGCCATGTCGATGTCCATGCGCGAATCAGCAATCTTGTCGATATTCCCGCCCAGGCGCGCCAGTGGCTGCCCGAACGCAGTCCGGGCAACCGCGCGCTTGCACATCAGCTCCAGGGCCCGTTCGGCCATGCCAATGGACCGCATGCAATGGTGGATGCGTCCAGGCCCCAGTCGGCCTTGGGCGATCTCGAACCCCCTGCCCTCTCCAAGCAGCACGTTCTCCAACGGCACCCGCACGTTTTCAAACACCACCTCGGCATGGCCATGGGGCGCGTCGTCGTAGCCAAATACCGGCAGAGGTCTGAGCACCCTCACACCGGGCGTATCCATCGGCACCAGAACCATCGAGTGTTGTTGGTGCCGCGGGCCGTTCGGGTTGGAAAGGCCCATGAAGATCAGGACCTTGCACCGCGGGTCACATGCGCCCGAGGTCCACCACTTGCGGCCGTTGATGACCCATTGGTCCCCTTCGCGCACTGCTGTAGCCGCCATGTTGGTGGCATCCGAAGACGCCACATCGGGCTCGGTCATGGCGAATGCCGAGCGGATTTCACCCCGCAACAAAGGCTCCAGCCACTGCTGCTTCTGCGCGGCCGTACCGTAGCGCACCAGCACTTCCATGTTTCCTGTGTCCGGTGCCGAGCAGTTGAACGGCTCCGGGCCCAACAATGAACGGCCCATGATCTCGGCCAGTGGGGCGTACTCCAGGTTTGTCAGCCCTGCGCCGTATTCGGATTCAGGCAGAAAGAGGTTCCACAAGCCCTCCTCGCGTGCCTTGATTTTCAGCGATTCCATGATGGCGGTAGGCTGCCAACGATCGCCTTCGGCAACCTGGCGTTCGAATACGGACTCGGCAGGATAGACGTAGGCATCCATGAAGGCAGTCACGCGCTCGCGCAGCGCTTGCACCTTGGGCAAATAGGCGAAATCCATTGGCGGGTTCCTTCAGGGTCGAATGACATTAGGGCAAGCCTAGGGCAGGCGCTGGTCATCCACCTAGTCTATTTTCGGCGTGTATTAACATTCATAACCGATATATGATCGGCCGATAATTCCAAAAACGAGCGGCGCTCATGAACCTCAGCAAGGTCGATCTCAACCTGTTCATCGTCTTCGATGCGATCTACACCGAAGCCAACCTCACCCGTGCCGGGCAGATCGTCGGCATCACCCAGCCTGCCGTGTCCAATGCATTGTCCAGGCTGCGTGAAACGTTCAACGACCCGCTGTTCGTACGGACCGCCCAGGGCATGGTGCCAACACCCATGGCGCAGAACATCATCGGCTCGGTCCGCAGCGCGCTGGCATTGCTACGCACCTCGGTGCAGGAAAGCCGGACGTTCAACCCCCTGCAAGCGAGCAAGACGTTTCGCATCAGCATGACCGACCTGACCGAGGCCGTGATCCTGCCGCCGCTGTTCCAACGCCTGCGTCGCCTGGCACCTGGGGTGCTGATCGAGAGTTTCCTGTGCAAGCGCCGGGAGACCACCAAGGAGCTTGCCGCAGGACGACTGGACTTCGCCATCGACGCCCCCCTCAACACCGACCCTCAAGTGCGGCACATCAAGTTGATGCAGGACCGCTACGTCTGCGCCCTGCGCCAAGGTCACCCGCTGGCCGACAGGGCATTGAGCCTGGATGGGTACCTTGGCATGACCCACATCCACATTTCCAGCCGCCGCAACGGGCTGGGTTACGTGGACCTTGCGCTGGGCAAGATGGGCGTGCAGCGCAAGGTGGCCCTGCGCTCACAGCATTACCTGATGGCCTCGCAAGTACTGCAGCAAACCGACATGGTGATGACCGTGCCAGAGCGTTTCGCCCGCCGTCATCAGTTGTGCTACAAGCCTTTGCCTGTAGAGGTGCCGGCGTTGGAGACGCACCTGTACTGGCATGAAAGCACTGACCAGGACCCAGCGAACCGCTGGATGCGCGAGCAGATCACCGAGTTGTGCGAGCGAGTAGTCAGCGAAGAGGAACGGTCTCTCAACGGTCAGTGAGAAAAGACCGTCTGAGTGTCGAGACAAGGGTGAGAATATTTTTTTCGTTATGCCCGATCGGGAGAATGCTTTTGCAAAATGGTCTTAAAAAGCCTTGATTTAGAGCAAAAGTCTCTTCGTGACGCAGTTAATCTTGTTCAGGCATCCTCGCTCTCTTGCCAATGGACCTGCTTATGTCTGACGCTCCTCTCTACTTCGATTACGCTGCCACTACCCCGGTCGACGATCGAGTGATCCAGACCATGCTTGCATGTCTGGGTCGGCATGCCCATTTCGGTAACCCGGCCTCGAGCGGGCATGTCTATGGCAAGGCAGCGCGTGATGCAGTCGAACTGGCCCGTGAGCAAGTAGCCGAACGCGTGGGGGCGCCGCCGGCGTCACTGGTATGGACATCCGGGGCTACCGAGTCCAACAACCTGGCGCTCAAAGGCGTCGCGCAGGGACTGGGCCAGCCTGGGCATTTGCTTACCAGTCAGCTAGAGCACAAAGCCGTTCTGGACACCGCAGCCGAACTGGAGCGCCAAGGCTGGGCGGTGACCCGACTGCAACCTGATCAATCAGGCCTGATCCATCCGGCCATGGTTCAGGACGCGCTGCGCGCCGATACGCGCCTGGTGTCGCTGATGGCGGTGAATAATGAATTGGGCACAGTCACCGACATCGCTGCCATCGGCGAGCGGGTGCGGGCGCACGGCGCCGTGTTCCACGTGGACGCAGCTCAGGCGGTAGGCAAGCTGGCCATCGACCTGGCTAGCCTGCCCGTTGACCTGATGTCCTTTTCCGCCCACAAGGTGTATGGCCCCAAGGGCATCGGTGCGCTGTTCGTTGGCCCGCGCGCGCGCGCCGGCATGCGTGCCCAACTGCATGGGGGTGGTCATGAGCAAGGCTTGCGCTCCGGTACCCTGGCCACGCATCAGATCGCGGGCATGGGCAGCGCGTTTGCCCTGGCCGGCCAACCAGGCGATGGCGAGTACCAGCGCTTGGCGCAGCTGGCCAAGCGCCTGCGCGAGGGCCTATTGGCACTGCCCGGCATCACGCTCAACGGCTGCGCTACCCAGCGCGTGCCGCACACCCTGAACCTGTGTATCGATCAGGCAAGGTTCAACAGCGCGGCGCTCGCCACACAACTGGCGCTGTCGACCACCTCGGCCTGCAATTCAGCGAACAATGCGGCATCCCACGTCCTGCTGGCGCTGGGGTTGGACGAGCGCCGTGCCCGTAACAGCATTCGCCTGAGCGTTGGCAGGTTCACCACCGAGGCGGAAGTCGACAAGGCCATTGCGGTATTGGCCTCGGCACTGACCACGGCCAGCGCTGCACTCTGGTGAACCACGCCAGCCGGGCATGCCCTTACAGGAAGGTGAATACCTTGGATGCCGGGAGCCGCGATTTGCTTAACCCGGCATTGAAGTCGGTTTCACTGCGATAGCCCAGGCTCAGCAGCACTACGCTGGTGAAGCCTTGTTCGCGCAAGCCAAGCTCGGCATCCAGGCGCTGGCTATCGAAGCCTTCGATGGGGGTAGCGTCCAGGCCCAGGGCAGCGGCGCCCAGCAAGGCTGTACCCAGGGCAAGATAGGTTTGCTTTTCCATCCAATGCTGCAGGTCCTTGCGCTCGTAACGATGCAGGTCGGCGTAGTGGCGTCGGCTGTTGTCCTGCGCCGCCTTGGCCTGCTCATCGCGAAAACGCCCGTCGAGTGCCTCCTGGGCGAGCACGGCCTCCAGGTGCGCCTGGGTCATGTCGGTGCGCGTGCAAAAAACGATGACATGGGAAGCATCGCGCAATTTGGGCGAATTGTAGGCGTAGTCGGTGTCGGTACTCATGGTCAGGCGGGCTTTGGCAGCTTCGCTCTGGGCAACGACGAAATGCCAGGGCTGGGAATTCACCGAAGATGGGCTGTGACGCAATTGCTCGAGCAAGGCATCGACCGTGGCTTGGGGAATTTGACGCGATGCATCGTAGGCTTTGGTGGTGTAGCGGCGCTTGGCCAGCGAGACGGTATCCATGGGCAATTCCGGACGTCGAGAGAAAAGGAATGCCCATGGTATCTTTCCTGCCACAAATAAAAACCGGCACAATCGAGCAACACTTTCACCCCTGGAGTGACAATGTTGCGTCTTGCCGACCTCGAACTGTTCGTGCGCAGCAGCGTGCTGGGCAGCTTCACCGCAGCTGCCATCGAAGCGAACCTGTTGCCCGGCCAGGTGGCGGCCGCCATCAAGCGGCTGGAGCGTGATCTGGACGTACGTCTGTTCGTTCGCACTACCCGCAGCCTGCGCCTGACTGCCGAGGGCGAGCGCTACCTGCCGACTGCCGTGAACGTGCTGGAAAGCCTGCGCCGCGGGCATGACGATTTGCACGGCAATGCCACCGCCCTGCGCGGCACCTTACAGGTTTCAGCACCCTCGGACCTGGGCCGCAACATGCTGCTGCCCTGGCTCAGCGCGTTTCGCCGGGAGCACCCGGCCTTGCACCTGCGGTTCATGCTGTCCGACCAGATTGCCGACCTGAACCGTGATCCGGTGGACGTTGCCGTGCGTTACGGCCTGAACCAGGACGCCAACTACATCGCCCTCCCCCTGGCCGACTGGAACCAGCGCGTCCTGGTCGCCTCCCCCGATTACCTGGCCCGCCACGGCCGACCGCAGACGCCCGAGGCACTGCATGCCCATGCCTGCTTGTTGTACATGCAGCACGGTCGGGTGTACGACAAGTGGCAACTTGGCCAACGCACGGTGCACGTGAAAGGGCCACTGATCAGTGATGACGCCGATGTGATTCGCCGCCTAGCGGTGCTTGGCGAGGGAATCGTCTACAAGTCGTGGCTGGATGTCAGTGACGACCTTGCCTGCGGCAGGCTGGAAATCGTCCTGCCTCAATGGCCGGGCGAGCCGACGCCTGTCACGCTGGTATGCCCGCACCGCAAGCAGCTCACCCCCGCCGTCACGCAACTGCACCAGTGGCTGCGCCAGCGGTTCGATGCACTGCAGCCGGCAGCCAGGCTCGGCAGTTGCACAAATCTTCCAGACACCTGTAGCCGAGGGCGCTAGGCTTCTTGTACAGCCTAAGCATCAGCATGCACACAGCGAGCCCCCATGAGTAACTGGATCGACCTCAAGCAGGACGCCGAGACCGGCATCGAGTCGATCCGCGCCCATTTCGTCGGTCATGCCTACGACCCCCATTGGCACGAGAGCTTTCTGGTAGGCGTCACCGAGCAAGGGGTCCAGCAATTCAATTGCCGGCGGGTCAGGCACCATAGTGTGCCGGGGCAAGTCTTCATGCTTGAACCTGGGGACCTGCACGACGGGCTCGCGCCCACTGAAGAAGGTTTTACCTACTCCACGCTCTACCTGGAGCCGGACTGGCTGGAGCAGCAGTTGCGCCTGCTATTCGAACACGCGCCGCGTGATGCCTTGCCCCGTTTCGCCGACACGCTGACCCAGGACCTGCAGCTTGGCCAAGCCACCGCGTTTGCCTTCAATGCCCTGCATGCACACGAGCTGCTCATCGTCAGGCAGTCAGCCACCGACGCCTTGCTCGCCTGCCTCACACGCCACCTGCACTGGCGCAAGCGAGTCGATCCAGACCCGCGCTTGCCGCTCACGGCGCAACGGGCCCGCGATTATCTGCATGACAACCTCGCACGGGATGTTGGCCTCCAAGAGCTGGCGACTGCCTGTGGCATCGACCGTTACCGCTTGACCAGAGCCTTCAAGGCAGCATTCGGGCTCGCCCCGCATGCGTACCTCATCCAGCTGCGCCTGGCCAGGGCCCGGCGTTTGCTTGCCAGCGGGGCCAGCCCTGCAGACGTAGCCGGCACCTTGGGCTTTGCCGATCAGAGCCACCTGGGCCGGTGGTTTCGGCGGGCCTATCAGCTCACCCCGGCATACTACCGCAAGCGCTGCTCAATCCTTCCAGACTGAGGCGATGCAAATGGCGAGCATTGGGGCTGACACCAAAGGAGCCCCAGCACATGACGCATTCTTTTCTGCCATTCGTTGCATTTGCCCTGGTTGCCAGCATCAGCCCAGGACCGACCAATCTGCTTATCCTTGCCCAAGGCGCCCGACATGGCCTGCGCAGCACGCTGGTGCCCATCCTGGCGGCATGCCTGGCCGCTGCGGCCACTGTGTTGCTGGTTGGCATGGGGCTGGGTCAATGGTTGACGCGCCACCCACAAGCCCAGCATCTGATGATGTGGGCCGGAGTGTTGTGGTTGAGCTGGCTGGCCTGGCAACTGCTGCGCAGCACCGGCGTTACCGGCGCGCCAGCCCAGGCGCGGGTGTTCACGGCAGTGGACGCGGCAACGCTGCAGGTGATCAACCCCAAGGTGTGGCTGATGGCCGTGTCCGTAATCGGCGTGTTTGCCGCGCCAGGCCTGGCGGTGTGGCAACTGGCACTGGTGTTCCTGGTGATCGCACTGCCGTGCATGACGCTGTGGGCGGTGCTGGGCGCAGGCAGTGCGGCCTGGCTGCAAACGCCACGCCGCCTGCGCGTGTTCAACCAGGCCCTGGGCGGCCTGCTCTTGCTCTCAGCGTGGGCTGCGGTATTGAGCTGAGCAGCCTTGTTGCCCGCAAAGCCAGACTCAATGGGTCAGCGCGTCGCGAAAGCGGCGGGTACTGCCCACTGCTAGCAACAAGCCGACCACTGCCACGCTGCCCCCGACCAGGCCGATATTGGCCACGCCCAGGTAGCTGCTGACGATACTGCCCAGCAATGCACCACCGCCGATGCCGATGTTGTAGATGCCGGAAAACAACGCCATGGCCACATCCGTGGCGTCGGAGGCCAGCTTCAAGGTGCGTGACTGCAATGACAGGCTGAAGCTCAAGATCGCCACACCCCAGCACATGCTCAGCACGGCGAACGCATGGAAGCTGCCGGACAATGGCAAGAGCAGCAGCAAGCAGACTGCCAGCATGCCGATCGAGCCCACCAGAAAACCTTGGGGAAAACGGTCGCTGTAGCGGCTGAACAGGAACGAGCCGACCACACCTGCGCCGCCAAACAACAGCAAGACCAACGTGGTGCGCTCACCGCTGATCTGCGCGACATGCAGGGCGAACGGCTCGATATAGCTGTAGGCGGTAAACTGCGCCGTGATCACCAGCGTCACCAGCAGGTAGGTGATGACCAGCGCAGGCCGCTTGAACAGTATCGGCAGGCTGCGCAACGATCCCGAGTTCTGGCTCGGCAACAACGGCAGCGACTTCATCAGGCACAGCATGGTCGCCAGCGCCACCCCAGCGATGCTCAGGAAGGTGACGCGCCACCCCAGCGCCTCGCCCACCACGCGCCCCAGGGGGATGCCAAGCACCATCGCCAGCGTCGTGCCGGTGGCCAACAGGCCCAGCGCCTTGGCCTGCTGCCCAGGGGGCGCGACGCGCACCGCAAGCGAGGCAGTAATGGCCCAGAACACGGCATGCGCCAAGGCTATGCCGATACGGCTGAACAGCAGCATCGCAAAACTCTGCGACAGCCAGGACAGCAGATGGCTGACGATGAACACCAGAAACACGAACAACAGCAGGCGCCGCCGCTCGATGTTGCGTGTCATCAACATCATCGGCAGTGACGCCAATGCCACGACCCAGGCATAAATGGTCAGCATCAGCCCCACTTGCGCGGTGGTCATGTCGAAGCTGCGGCCAATGTCACTGAGCAGCGCCACCGGCACGAACTCGGTGGTGTTGAAGATGAAGGCAGCCAACGCCAGGGCGATGACGCTCAGCCAGCTGCCGCCGCCTACTGTGGGCGGCAAGTGGTCAGGTAAGGGTCCGTTCATGGCGTGAAACCGGTTCTCCACAGGCAAGGCAAGACCACGCACGTCAGGCCCCGGCAAGGAGCGGTATGAGCGTGTGTCTTATTAAAATTGGGGACGCAGGCATGGTACGCGTCATGCTCGGGCCTCACAACCGCCCTACCGAAGGAGTACCATGCGCAATCTCGGATACTGGCGCACATCAAGGAGTTCCACCCACTCATGGACAAGCAGCATCCCCAGCAGCAATGGCAGCAGGCCGTTATCACCTACGCCCAGGCGGTCAACGACTATGTCGCACAAGGCAGTGCGCACGGCTGGGAGCAGCTCGAAGAACCCCGGCACCCTGCCACCGAACACTTGCTGGACGCCTGGCGCGCCGCCTTGCGCAAGGTCAACCAGCCGACCGTCGAGGAGCACCAGCGCCAGGCATTTCGCCAGGCTTGGCCGCCAGCCCATGCGCCCTTGTTGCCCCTGCTCGACACCCATGGTCAGGGTATCGCCACGTTGCTGCTGCTCGATGACGGGAGCCTGCTCGCACGGATCGGCATGCCCCACGAGAAAGGCCAGGTGGTGCGTATCGATGGTTATACCGTGACACCCATCATCGGCGTCGAGCATTTCGGCCGTTGCCCGGCTCGACGCTTCTTCGCCCTGGCCAACGCCGAGGGTGTGCGCGTGACCGATGGATGGGGCGGCCCACAGGTGCGGCGGCTGGCGTGGCCTACCGGTTTGGAGGGGTTGCCCAAAGGCTATCCGTTCGAGCCTTTCGACCTGCCGCCCATTGCGACTGCATTGATACCCTTCCCCGACGGGCAACAGGTGCTGCTGATCAGCGACGAGGGCATTTTCGTGCTCTCTGAGCAGGGCGCGAGCCGGCTGCTGCCGCGCCAGGAGCAGGTCGAGCAAGCGCTGGCAGAGGGCACGGACCCCGATGACATCATCCTGGGCCTGAGCATGGCCCATGGCGCTGTATCGCCCGACGGGCAATGGGTCGTGGTAGGCGAGCAAGCCAACCGACACCAGGTGCTAGACCGCCAGTTAACGCCTGTTGCCAGTATCGGACCGGCCAGCGAATACCCGCACTACGCCCTGTTCAACCGTACCGGGGACCAGTTGCTGCTCAATGCCTGTCACTTCTACAGCGGTGCGTCGCTGGGCGTCCGAGTGAGCGATCTGGAGGGTCTGGATACGGATTACTACAGCCAGGACCCCCGCACGCCGGTGGTGCAGGAAGGCGCACGGGTCTACGCAGGCGTGGCGCGCCAGGACGAGTACATCGTCGGCGATGCCTATGGTTATTTACGGGCTTTTGGGGAAGACGGTGGCGAACGCTGGCAGCACTATCTAGGTTCGACCATCAGCGCAATGGACATCAGCGAGGATGGTCGAACCCTCGTTGCCGCAAGCCATGCGGGGTTCATCTCGGTGATCGCGCTCGACAGTGGCCGACCTGATTGGCAGATCGGTACAGGCCCGCATGGCGAGGTCCGCCGCTGGCTGTTCTGGAAAGGTGGGGACAAGCCGCTGGCCTGGTAAGGCCAGCAACAGGACCTGCACCGTTTGATCCCGGTGCAGGTCGACGGCCGATCAGGCCTTGAGGGTCGCCATGTCGATCACGAAGCGGTACTTCACATCGCCTGCGATCATGCGCTCATACGCCTCGTTGATGTGCCGGATATCCAGCATCTCGATGTCGCACCGAATGTCGTGCTTGGCACAGAAGTCCAGCACTTCCTGGGTTTCGGCGATACCGCCGATCAACGAGCCGGCCAGCACGCGGCGCTTCATGACCAGGTTGGCAGCATGCAGCGCAGGCTCGATCGGTTCGATCAGCCCGACGAGGATGTGTACGCCGTCGAATGTCAGGGTTTCCAGGTAGGGATTGAGGTCATGCTGGACCGGGATGGTGTCGAGCAGGAAATCGAAGCGACCGGCGGCGGCTTTCATCTGCTCGGCGTCGGTGGACACGATCACATGGTCTGCCCCTTGGCGGCGCGCCTCAGCGGCCTTGGCCTCGGAACGGGTGAACAGCGTGACTTCGGCACCCAGCGCCTTGGCCAGCTTGATGCCCATGTGGCCCAGGCCACCCATGCCAAGGATGCCCACCTTGTGGCCTGGGCCTACACCGTGGTGCTTGAGCGGCGAATAGGTGGTGATACCGGCGCACAGGATAGGGGCGGCGCTGGGCAGGTCCATGCCCTCGGGGATGCGTACCACGAAATGCTCGCTCACCACGATGCTGCTGGAGTAGCCACCCATGGTGTTGCTGCCATCGACCCGATCGGGCGTGGCGTAGGTCATGGTCGGGCCTTCGAGGCAGTATTGCTCAAGGTTTTTGGCACAGGCCGCGCACTGACGGCAGGAATCCACCATGCAGCCGACACCGACCAGGTCACCGACCTTGTGGCCGGTGACCTGGGCGCCTACCGCGGTCACACGGCCGACGATCTCGTGGCCCGGCATCAAGGGGTAGACCGCAATGCCCCATTCGTTGCGGGCCTGGTGAATGTCCGAGTGGCACACCCCGCAATACAGGATGTCGATGGCCACGTCATCCGGTCGCGGGCTGCGGCGCTCGAAGGTCATGGGTGCCAACGGGCTGGTGGGGGTTTGGGCGGCGTAACCGATAGCGGTATACATGGAGACCTCGCGGTTAAGTGAAACGGTTCATGTGAAGCATTTTGTTCTCAGATAGGAACATTGCCCACCGCAGATTCTCCGGAAGCCTTGCCTGATTCTCCGAAGCTTCTGGTGCAGCCAACGCGTGACGGGCATAATCCGTCCATCCATGCTGTCCGATTCTCTGCCCCGGTGCTCCATGCAACTGACCCGTCACGTCGACGCCAATGCCCCGCTTTGCGCACTCATACGCCGTCTGGCGGTTCGCCCAGGGTTCGTGCCCACCCACCTGCCCCAGGTACAAGTGCTGAGCTGGGATCACTACGTGGCCAGCAGTCCCCAGATCTACGAGCCGAGCCTGATGATCCTGGCTCAGGGCAGCAAGCTGGCCCGCCTGGGACCCCGCACGCTCGAGTACGGCGCGGGGCATTACCTGGTGCAGGCATTGTCGGTACCGTTCATGTGCGAAACCTTCGCCACGCCCGATGTGCCCTTGCTGGGCGTGGCAGTCGCCATCGACCGTGCCACGCTGAGCGAACTGGTGCAGAGCAGCGGCCTTGCCACCGACGGCCCGGTACAGGCTCAGACGCCCCAGTCGATGACCTCGGCCGCCCTGGATGCGCCCATGCGTGAGCGGGTCGAGCGGTTGCTGGAGTGCCTGCAAGACCCTGTGGACGCCAAGGTGCTGGGGCCGGCCCGGGTGCGCGAAGTGCTGTACGCCGCCCTGCGTGGCCCGCAGGCCGGGGTACTCAGAGCGCTGGTCGAGCAACAGGGCCATTTCGCCCGCATCGGCGCCGCCTTGGCCCACCTGCGCGAACACTACAGCGAGCCACTGAGTGTCGAGGCTCTGGCTGGGCGAGCGAACATGAGCGTCTCCACCTTCCACGAGCATTTCAAGCGCTGCACCGATATGGCCCCCATGCAGTACCTCAAGCGCCTGCGGCTGCTCAAGGCACAGCAGATGCTGATCGGCGAAGGGATGGGCGTGGCGCAGGTCGCCCATCGGGTGGGCTACCAGAGCACGTCGCAGTTCAGCCGCGAGTACAAGCGCCAGTTCGAACGCAGCCCCGGCGAAGAATTGCCCTATCAGAGCCTACCGGTGTGAGCCCAGTGGGCTAATGAATGCGCCCCCATCCCCCAATGCCCAGCGTGCCAATGGCTGATAGGCGCCCTTTCGAGACTCGTAAAGTACACATTCCCGGGCGCTGACAAAGAACTCAGGCGGCGTGCTGGCCTCAGGGGGCTGCCCGTGAAAGTCGCGGGACAACGTCAAGTGGGGTCGAAAGGTGCGGTCTGCAACGGCGATACCCAAGGGCAGCAGGGCCTGTTGCAGCCCATAGACCAGTTGAAGAAGGGGCGCAGGCGTATGCTGCGCCTCAAGCACCAGGGCACCGGCCTTGTGCCACACCTGCAAGCGATCAAGCACCAGCCGTGGCGCCTTGTCGGGCAGCAGCAATTGGTCGACGGCAGCGCACACCGATGGGACCTGCGCCGCATCGACATTGCCCAGGAATGCCAGGGTGATATGGAAATTGGCGGCTGGCACCGGCCTGCCGCTGCGCAGCGCCAGGCTGCGTCGCCACTGGGAGACATCGCGGCGCTGGGCATCACTGACTGGCAGGGCGAAAAACAGCCGCTTGAACGGGCTGGCCGTGGAGCGAGTGTCCTGAACCATAAGATCTCCTGAAGGTGAAACCAGGTAGCGGACGATATAACGCGACACCGAACCGGGCGGACAGTTTCGTAACAATAGGTACAAACTGCCGCGACGATTGTTTATGCTGGCGGGCTTATGCCATCGCGCATGGCCATTTTTCGACAAGTAAACGTCCATGAAAATTGCACTCGTTCTGCTATTCGTCCTCTCGATCGCCTACGTCCACCTGCGCGGCCGGGTGCGTCACAAGCTGACCCGCCAGCTGGGTGACCATTCCAGCTTCCTGGCCCCGGTCAACAGTTTCCTTTACTTGTTCTCGAAACATCCGGCCAAACCTTACCTGCCGGTCGAAGCCTTCCCTGAGCTACAACCGCTGCAGGAACACTGGCAGGAAATCCGTGAAGAAGCCCAGCGCTTACTCCAGGTTGGCGAAATCAAGAAGTCCGATAATTACGACGACGTGGGCTTCAACTCGTTCTTCAAGACAGGCTGGAAGCGGTTTTATCTGAAGTGGTACGGCGAAAGTCATCCGTCGGCCATGACCCTTTGCCCGCGCACCACGCAACTGCTCCAAGGCATTGGCACCGTCAAGGCCGCCATGTTCGCCACCCTGCCCCCTGGGGCCAAGCTGGTTCGGCACCGCGACCCCTATGCTGGCTCCTACCGCTATCACTTGGGCCTGGATACTCCAAACGACGACGGCTGCTACATCGACGTCGATGGCGAGAAATATTCGTGGCGCGATGGCCAGGGCGTTGTGTTCGACGAAACCTACATCCACTACGCGGCCAACACCACCGAGCACAATCGCATCATTCTGTTCTGCGATGTGGAGCGCCCGCTCAAGTACCGCTGGGCCACGGCGTTCAATCGCTGGTTCAGCCGCAACGTCATGGCCGCCGCCGCGGCGCCCAACGATGCAGGGGACAAGACCGGCGCCATCAACCGCCTGTTCACCCGCATCTACCGCATCCGCGAACGCGGCAAGGCGCTGAAGAAGCGGAACCGCACGCGTTACTACCTCGAGAAATGGGCAGTGGTGGCGGCGCTGGTGCTGGTGTTCATCTACATCTGAGGCTGCACATGATCAATCTCCGCCCCATGACGCCAGAAGACTTCGAGCGCTTCTGGCCCACGCTGCAGGGCGTGGTCCAGGCGCGCGAAACCTACGCCCTTGATCCCGACATGACCTTTGAGCAGGCCCGCCATATGTGGCTCGAGCTGCCCCGGCACACACTGGTAGCCGAAGCGCAGGGCGAGCTCCTGGGCTCCTACTACCTCAAGGCCAACGCCGGCGGGCCAGGCAGCCACGTGGGCAATTGTGGCTACATGGTGACCGAGCAGGCACGTGGCCGCGGGGTGGCACGCTTGATGTGCGAGCACTCGCAGAAGCTGGCTCGTCAGGAAGGCTTTCTGGCGCTGCAGTTCAACTCGGTGGTCGCCAGCAACGAAGTGGCAGTGGCTTTGTGGCACAAGCTGGGCTTCGAAACCGTCGGCCGCTTGCCCAAGGCTTATCGCCATGCACACCTGGGGTTGGTGGATTGCCTTGTCATGTATAAATGGCTGGCCGATGAGCCAGTCACGGACAAGCCTGCGCTGCTCATTGGCCGCAAGAACATCGAAGCGCGTGTATCGCGTCGCAAGGGTCGGTAGTCAGCCTTGGCGCTCCAGGGTCTGATGCCCGTGCCCTGGAGCCAGTACACGCCAGATTCTGACGGTTTAAAACAGGCAGTCTTGCTCAGCGCTCGGGTTATAAGATAACGTTTCGTCCGTCGTCTTTAACCGTGATGCCCATGCCCCCTACATCCTTGGCACCCCCCCTCTCACACCAACGCTTGCAGAGCATCGACGCCCTTCGCGGTTTCGTCATGCTGATCATGCTGCTGGACCACGTGCGCGAAACGTTTTTCATGCAGCATCAGGTCAGTGACCCGATGGCCGTGGAAACCACCGAGCCTGCGTTATTCGTCAGTCGCACCCTCGCACACCTGTGCGCGCCGGTCTTCGTGCTGCTCACCGGCCTGTCTGCCTGGCTTTACGGCGAGAAACGGCAGCGTCGGGGCGAAGTCTCGATGTTTTTGTTCAAGCGCGGGCTTTTTCTGGTGGTGCTGGAATTCACCCTGGTGAACTTCGCCTGGACATTCCAGGTGCCGCCGACTGTGATCTACCTGCAAGTGATCTGGGCCATCGGTATCAGCATGATGGCGCTGTCAGCCTTGATATGGCTGCCCCGGGCTGGCCTGCTCGCCGTTGGGCTGACCCTCATCGCCGGGCACAACCTGCTTGACGGTGTGCACTTCGACGCCGCATCCCCCTGGCATGTGCCCTGGGCCATCGCTCACGACCGTACCTGGCTCGACGTCAGTTCCACACTGCGCTTGCGCACCTCCTACCCGGTACTGCCCTGGGTCGGCGTCATCGCCGTTGGCTACTGGCTCGGCCCCTGGTTGCACAGCGCGTGCACACCGGCACTGCGTCAACGACGGCTGCTACACGCTGGGTGCGGCGCACTGTTGGGCTTTGTCGCGCTGCGCGCGATCAACGCCTATGGCGAAGCGCACTGGAGCGTTTACCCAGCGCTGGCGCAGACGCTGATGAGTTTCTTCAACATCACCAAATACCCGCCGTCACTGGTGTTCCTGACGTTAACCCTGGGCGTTGGGTTGCTGCTGCTGCGTGCATTCGAGCGCGCAGGGCACCCGCGCTGGATCGGAGTGCTGGCGATGTTTGGCGCAGCCCCGATGTTTTTCTATCTGCTGCACCTTTACGTGCTCAAGCTCCTGTATCTGAGCGCACTAGGTGTGTGGGGGGCCAACCAGGGGGCCTACTTTGGTTTCCAGACCATTGCCGCGGTTTGGCTCACGTCGGCCCTGCTACCGCTGATGCTCTACCCGCCTGTACGCTGGTTCGCCCGGCTGAAGGCACGCCGGCGTGATCTGGCGTGGCTGAAGTACTTCTAGGCGACTCAACCAGGCCCTAAAAGCGTTTCACCCGGCGGCGCGATGGTCTACCATGCGTGCCGCCGGTTTCCACCCTCAAATCAATAGGGAATCCCGCGTTCGTCTTGCGCGAGCCATCGGGAACTGCCCCACAGGAGATCGTCCTGCATGCTGCCCCATTCCGCCACCCTGCTCGCTGGCCTTGGCATCGCCGGCCTGGCCCAGGGTGCACCCACCGCGTATCCGCTGACGATCGACAACTGCGGTAAACCCCAGGTGTTCACCCAGGCACCCCAGCGCGTGGTGACCATCGGTCAGGCGGGCACCGAAATGCTGTACGCGTTGGGCTTGGGTGCCCAGCTCGCCGGTTCATCGCTGTGGTTCAATGACGTATTGCCCGATTACCAGGCGCAAGACGCCAAGGTCCCTCGGCTTGCCGACAACGAGCCCAGCTTCGAGGCTGTGGTGGGCAAGCGCCCGCAACTGGTGACGGCCCAGTTTGAATGGATGGTCGGGCACCAGGGCGCGGTGGGTACGCGCGAGCAATTCGATGAGTTGGGCATCGCCACCTATGTGCTGCCATCGGATTGCGAAGGCAAGGACAACCTGGTAGGCGCCGACGGCACGCGGCTGCAAGCCTTCCAGGTCGAAAGCATTTACAAGAGTGTCAGTGAATTGGCCAGCGTCTTCGATGTGCAGGCCCGTGGCGCCGCCCTCAATGACGAACTCAAGGGCCGTTTGGCCAATGCCCAGGCGCAGCTGGCAGGCGTGGACCTGTCAAACACCTCGGCGCTGTTCTGGTTCTCCAGCGCTGACCTGGCCACCGACCCGTACGTGGCTGGTCGCCAGGGCGTTGCGGATTTCATGCTGCGTGCCCTTGGCGTGCGCAACGTGGTGAGCTCCACCGAGGAGTGGCCAACCGTGAGTTGGGAGACATTAGCCAAGGCCAACCCAACCTGGCTGATCATTGCACGCATGGACCGCCGTCGTTTTCCGGCCGACGACTATCAGAAGAAACTCGACTTCTTGCGCAATGACCCTGTGACCCAGCACATGGACGCGGTCAAGCATGGGCGCATCATCGTGCTCGATGCCGAAGCGATGCAGGCGGGCATTCGTTTGTTCCGCGGCTTGCAGACGCTAGCGGCAGCCTTTTCCACTGGCGTTGCAGCCCCGTGATCAAGCGTCTGACGGTGACCTGCGCCGCATTGGTAGCCCTGGGGGGTGCGCTGCTGGCGGGTACTGCGATCGGTGAAAACCCTCTGTCATTGCGCCTGGTCGGCCAGGTGCTGGCCAACCACGCCTGGCAAGCGGGCTACCCGCTCGACCCCATCGATGCTGGCGTTGTGTGGAACTACCGGCTGACCCGTAGCCTCGTCGCGGCGGCTTGCGGCGCCGGGCTGGCCACCTGCGGCGTGATCCTCCAGGCGCTGCTGCGCAATCCGCTGGCCGAGCCCTATCTGCTGGGCCTGTCGGCGGGCGCATCTACAGGAGCGGTGCTGGTGGGTCTGCTGGGCGTGGGCAGCATGACCCTGAGCATGTCTGCTGGGGCCTTCATCGGCGCCTTGGCAGCCTTTGCACTGGTGCTGCTGCTGGCGCGCGCCGCGAGCCCAGGCAGCACGGGGGCTCACGTCATCCTTGCCGGGGTGGCCGGCTCGCAGTTGTTCAATGCTGTGACGGCGCTTCTGATCACCAAGTCGGCGACGGCCGAACAGGCCCGCGGCATCCTGTTCTGGCTGCTGGGCAATCTCAGTGGCGTGCGCTGGCCTTCGGTCTGGCTGACCGTGCCGGTTGCCCTATTGGGCCTTCTGATTTGCCTGTGGCAACGCCGTGCGCTGGATGCGTTCACCTTTGGCGCCGATTCGGCAGCATCCCTGGGAGTGCCGGTACGGCGCACTCAACTGTTACTGATCAGCTGTGCAGCCCTGGTCACCGCCGTCATGGTCTCCATCGTCGGCGCGATCGGTTTCGTGGGCCTGGTCATTCCCCATGCGCTGCGCCTGCTGCTCGGGCCCGGTCATAACCGGCTCCTACCGGCCAGCGCCCTGGGCGGGGCGCTGTTCTTGATCACCGCGGATATCCTGTCGCGGACGTTGATCGCCGGACAGGTCATCCCCGTAGGGGTGGTCACGGCCCTGATCGGCGCACCGGTGTTCGCCGTTATCCTGGTAGCCCGAAGGGGACGCGCGTGACCGCCATGGCGCCCATCCAGCTCGGCCCACTGGATTGCCAGGGCATCAGCCTGCACCTGGGTGGCCGCCCGGTGCTCGACGGGATCGACCTGACGGTGCACGCCGGTGAGACCCTGGCCATCGTCGGGCCAAACGGCTCGGGGAAGTCGTCGCTGCTCAAGGTGCTGGCAGGCCTGCGCAAGCCCGCCACGGGGACCGTGCAACTTCTGGGCAAGCCGCTCTCGCGCCTGCCTCGCAGAACGGTGGCAAGGGCACTGGCACTGGTCGAGCAGCATGCTGACACGCTCGATGCCATTCGAGTCTTCGACGCCGTGGCGTTGGGCCGCATCCCATGGTTATCGGCCTTGGCGCCGCTCGGTGACGACGACAAGGCCATCGTCGAGCACGCCCTGGCTGATGTGGATGCGCTGCATTTGCGCAGCCGCCTGTGGGGGTCGTTGTCCGGTGGCGAGCGCCAGCGCGTTCACATCGCCCGGGCGCTGGCGCAACGCCCCGCGGTACTGTTGCTGGACGAGCCCACCAACCACCTCGACATCCAGCATCAACTCGGCCTGTTGCAGCAGGTGCAGGGGTTGCCGGTCACGACGCTGGTGGCCTTGCATGACCTCAATCAGGCATTGACGTGCGACCGTGTTGCGGTGTTGAACAATGGGCGACTGGTGGCACTGGGCAAACCGCTGGATGTGCTCACGCCCGCTTGCTTGCTGAGCACCTTCGGCGTTCACGCGCACGTGCTCACCGACCCGCTGGACGGCGCTCAGGTACTGCGTTTTCGCTGCGCGTGACTGCCTCCATGCCACGCGGCGCATTATGGACAACGGGTAGGCTGACGGCCTTGCGTGTTGTATAGGGGCGGCGACAGCGAAGCCACCGCGCGCCCATGTCAGCGGTCAGTGAACCGTATCGGTCGCCGTGCGGCACCACTGCGCCCGCTCCTGACCGGTGAGGGAGCCCGACAGTTCGATGAAGGTGGCTTCCAGTTCCGGTTCGACGTGACCGGCCACCTTGATGCGACTGAGCAGGTACTGCCTGACCGTCCTGGGCCATCGGCCCTCTCGGTGCGCGGCATTGATGATGCTGGCGGCATCCTGGCGGGTGGCGCCACGCCATATGTCCATCAGGCGGTTTTGGAAATCGTCGAACGACCAACCGTCTGTGCGAACTTCGAATTCATCCAGCAGTTTCAGTTTGTACAGGGCCATGTGCGGCATTGTCGCTCTCCCTCTGCGGCTGTGAAAAGTCCGTGCACGAGGAAGCAAATCATCACCTGCCTTGTAAGAAAATGAACGCGTGGTCCATCACGCCCACGTCAATGTAGGACATGTCCGAGCGCTTAACGCAGCCGCAGGTCCATGTGGGTTGTCTGCCAGACCGGGTCGTCCTCGACCTGCAGCATGGTGAAGCCCTGTCGCTCCCAGAAGCTGACGGCCCCCGGCAGAAACGGATGGGTATGCAGGTAAAAACGGTCGATTTCTTCGCTTGCCGCTTGCGCCGTCAAGGCCCCGAACAAGCGCGCCGCAACGCCGTGCCGGCGATAGGCAGGCAACACGAACAGACGCACGACCTCGACCACACGCTGGTCACCGTAATCGAACTGCGCAAAACGATTGTCATAGGGCAGGTAGCCGATTACGCCCACCAGGTCTGCGCCTGCCCGTGCTTCGATGAACGCGCCGGCGCCTTGCAGATAGACATCATCAAAATGTTCAAGGTCCGCAGGTTTTGGCGCGCTGGCAAGCATCGGAAACAAGTCCCGCCGCGCGGCCTCGACAAAGGCCACGACCTCCTCCCGGGTTTCTGGGGTCACGGGGCGCAGGATGAGTTCAGGCATGGGGCAACCGTTACAGTGAAAGGGCCTGGTTCTACCGCAGCGAGCTCGGCAAGGCAAATGCAACGCTCGTCCAGGACGCGTGCGCACCCGTATAATTGCCCTACTCCACAGCCCACCTCAGGCCAAGCCATGCCTCGCCCTCCGAAGTTGCTGCTCATGTTTGCGCTCATCGCCGCGGTCACGGCGTGCGACCAGAAGCCCACGCGTGAAGAACAGATCGTTGCCCAGCTGCCGCTGCAGGAGGCTTATGACCACAACATTCAACGCATGGCCGTGCTCCTTGCAGGCAAGCACCCGGACGTGAGTCAGGCCAGCATCGAACAGGTCCTGCGCCGACATCTGACCGTCGACGACCAGCGCCAAGACCTGTTCCGCCTGTACAGCGAACAGAATTTTACCGATGCCGAGTTCGCCAGTATCGTCGGCGCCTTGCAGGACCCCGCCAAGGCCCGCGCTTTGGAAAAAACCCCTGAAGGCAAGCGGTTGAGCGAAAAACTCACGGCACTGATGCAGCAAACCGCCGCAGATGCCAAGGTACAGGCGGTGGCTGAACAGCGCATGCAGGACGTGGAGGCAGAACTCCAGGCTCTGGAAAACCCCGCCCCCTGAGCGTCACGCGCTCTACGCGACGGCTATCGAGGATTGCTTGCCATTCTCCGTATCTGATGATTTCGAGGTCAGGATTGCCAAACACCAAGCATGGATTGCGACTGGACCTGCGCAGGCTCATTCTGGTGCTCTGTGCACTCACTGCACTGGTGATGCTGTGCGCCAGCTATTTTGCCAGCTACCGCGTCCAGCGCCAGTTGCTGATCGACCACGCGCTGGAAGCGAACCGGGTGTACGCCACCAAGCTGGCCAGCATCACCGAAACCTTCATCGGGAACGCCTTGCAGCAATTGCAGTTCAGCGCAGGTGTGCAAGGCCGGCAACTGAGTGACGCCGTGGCCTTGCAGGCTGAAACAGACCGCGTGCTGGCGCAGAGCATGGCGTTCAATTCCACCTTCGTGATCGATGCCGACGGCACGTTGCTGTCCGTCTCCCCTGCGCCGCTGCGGCACCTGGTGGGCGGGCGCATGCACTCCCCGGGGGTCGACGAAGCGCTGCACCTGCGGCGTGCGCTGGTCTCTACCCCGTACGTCTCTGCTGCCAACAACCTGGTGGTCACCCTTTCGCAGCCGATCATCGACGAGCAAGGCCGTTACCTGGGCTACGTAGGGGGCACGCTCTACCTGCGCGAACGCAACATCCTCAACAGTTTGCTGGGCGAGCATTTCTACAAGGACGGCTCATACCTCTATGTAGTCGACCACCAACGACGCCTGCTGTACCACCCTGATAACCAGCGTGTCGGTACCGTCGTGCAGGGCAATGCCTTGATCGACCAGTTGCCAACGCTGCCCAGCGGCACCCTGGCGCTCACCAACAGCCAGAACGTCGAGATGCTAGCAGGCTTCGCCACCGTGCCCAGTGCCCGTTGGGGCGTGGTCGCCCAGCAGCCACTGTCACGCACCGTGGCGCCGCTCAATACCCTGGTCCTCAACGTGATAGGTACATCGGTGCCACTGGCGCTGGTCGGCAGCCTGTTGCTCTGGTGGCTGGCATTGGTCATCGCTCGGCCGCTCTGGCAGCTCGCCGCCAGTGCAAGGAGGATGGACAGCGCCAACACGGCCGAAGATTTGCACCGGGTGCGTGCGTGGTATTTCGAGGCAGCTGAGCTCAAGCGAGCGTTGTTGTTCGGCCTGAATTTGCTACACGAACGCATTGGCCGGCTGAACCGCGAAGCCCAGACCGACCCCCTGACAGGGCTGGTCAATCGCCGCGGGCTGGAATTCAGCCTGTCGTTGTTGGAGGCTGAAGGCCGGCGTTTTTCAGCCATCGTCATGGACGTGGATCATTTCAAACGGATCAACGACAGCCACGGGCACGACACAGGCGATGCCGTGCTACGACAACTGGCCCATTCGATGCGCCGCTGTTGTCGGGAAGGCGACTTGCTTTGCCGTACTGGCGGCGAGGAGTTTCTGATGCTCTTGCCTGGCGCAGACCTGGCTGTGGCAGCCAGTGTGGCCGAGCGCCTGCGCGCGATCATCGAGGACACCCCGATAGCTCCGGTGGGCGCCCTGACCGTATCGCTTGGGGTGGCGCAGTGGGAAGGTACAGACGAGGTGGCTGGCACGTTGGCCGCGGCGGACAGAGCGCTGTATCTGGCCAAGCAGGGTGGGCGCAATCGCGTTGTCGTGGCCTAGGCCCCCATCGCCGCGGTCGTTTCTGGCATCCGAAGGTCGTCCTCGACAAAGCAACCCATAAGCGGGGCCGCTCTACTGACAACCACAACAACTGATGGCGCGGCTCGACCGCACCACGCTCGTCATGGCTGCCAATGGAAAATCGGAGAGCACCCGCATGTCCGCACCTCACGAGGTATCCCCTGCCACCCTGCGCAGGGTGATCGCCGCTTCGGCCATCGGCAACTTTGTCGAATGGTTCGATTTCGCCGTCTACGGCTTTCTTGCAACCCTCATCGCCAGCCAATTCTTCGCCAGTGGTGACCCGAGCGTCGCCCTGCTCAAGACCTTCGCCGTGTTCGCCGTGGCATTCGCCCTGCGCCCACTGGGTGGCATCGTGTTCGGCGCGCTGGGAGACCGCCTGGGACGCAAGCGCATCCTGTCGCTGACAATCTTGCTGATGGCAGGCTCCACCACCCTTATCGGCCTGCTCCCAACCTATGCCAGCATCGGGTTGGCAGCCCCCGTGCTGTTGACGCTCGCACGCTGCCTGCAGGGTTTCTCGGCCGGAGGTGAATATGCGGGGGCATGCGCTTACCTGATGGAGCATGCACCAAACGACAAGCGCGCGTTCTATGGCAGCTTCGTGCCGGTCTCGACGTTCTCGGCCTTTGCCTGCGCTGCCGTGATCGCCTACGGCCTGGAAGCGAGCCTGAGCACAGAGGCCATGGCCGCCTGGGGCTGGCGTGTACCGTTTCTGATCGCCGCACCCTTGGGCCTGGTGGGTTTGTACCTGCGCTGGCGCATGGAAGAAACGCCAGCCTTCCGTGAAGCACTGGCGCAAGGCAAGGAACATGAGCATTCGCCCCTTAAGCAAACCCTGCGCCATCATGGAGGAGCGATACGCAACCTGGGCGCGTTCATTTCCCTCACCGCACTGTCGTTCTATATGTTCACCACCTACTTTGCCACCTACCTGCAATTGGTGGGCAACCTGACTCGCGCCCAGTCATTGCTGGTGACCACTGTTGCGCTGCTGTTCGCCGCCGCTGGTTGCCCGATTGCCGGCGCTGTGTCGGATCGCATCGGGCGGCGCAAAACCATTGGCTTTACCTGCTTGTGGGTGATGCTGTGCGTGTTCCCGGCCTACTGGCTGGCCAGCTCGGGGTCGATGCTCGGCGCGCTGCTAGGTGTGGTACTGCTGGCGGTGGGAGCGTTGTCGAGCGGCGTGGTAACAGCGGCCCTGCTATCGGAAAGCTTCCCTACACGTACCCGCTATACCGCATCGGCCATCACCTACAACGTCGCCTACACCCTGTTCGGCGGCACCGCCCCACTGGTCGCCACCTGGCTGATCGGGCAGACAGGCAGCAGTCTGGCGCCAGCTTTCTACCTGGTCGTCATTGCCTTGATAGCGCTAGTAGGCGGTCTGGCATTGCCGGAAACTTCGCGGGTATCGCTGCACGATGACCCTACCCTCGTTGCGACTGGGAGCGCCGGGCAGCCCACCGCCTGACCCGTGAGGGCTGCACCGGCAGCCCTACATGGCGCCTGCCTCTCGCAGGCGCTTGCTCGACAAAACGCTCAATCTTCCAGGGGCTTGGGCGGTGCACTGGGCTTGGAGGGCTTGGCCGGTTTTGCATCCCTGGTCTTTTCCTGCACCGCGGCCGCGACCGGCTCGGATGCCTTGATCGCTTTTTCGCTCGCAGGTAGGTCGTCCACCGCTTTGATGATGGCTTGGGGATCGAGGACCTCCCCTGTGTCATCGTCCTTGAGCATGTGCCGCTCACCGTCCTTGCCAACGAGGATGACCTTGGTGCCCTTGCTCGCACCGAGCTTGAGCTCGCGGATCAGTGCCATGGTGGTCTGCTGCTCGAGGTTCTTGTCGCCCTGTTTGCCCATCATCTGGGCGACGCTGTACAGCACCACGTTACGTTCCTTGAAGGCGGCCTGCGTAGCCGGATCCTCCATGGCCTTGGTCACAGCCCTGAGGGTGGGGTCGGCACTGCTGGGTGCGATGATGACCAATGGCCTTGCCTTGCCCAGCTCCTGGGCCAGTGGCCCATTGCTGTCAGCCGCAAAGGCCGGGCTCACGGCGGCGAGCAGGGTGGCGAGGGTCAGTGACCGGACGAGCATGCGCATCTCCTTTTTCTCTCGATCAAACAAAGACTACAAACCTTGGAGAAAGGTCCGACGCAGGAGCCTAAACCAACCCACCCGGCAGGGCGCAACTCAAAAGTAACTGGAGGTGTCCACCCTGCCAGGTGGCGCCCTAGATAGCCCATGCATGCCTATGAGCATAGCTCAACACGCTTATCCTGCGCTGGTACGACGGCCTGCTTCACCTCAGGGTGAGATGGGCTCGGCCGCGCTGTCCAGCGCCTGACGCGTGATGGCCAGCAGAAGAGCCCGTTCGCCTGCCTGGCGTTGCTGTGCTATTTCTTCTGTCTGCTGCAACACCTGCTGTTCGCTCAGATCTGTAGTTTCTTGCACAGCCTCCAGCCGTGCATGAAAAGGGGCGTTCATCTCCTCAAAACGCTGCGCATGCACGTTGCGTACGTGCCTGCACCAGAACTCCCGATCCAACAGAGAGTTGGCCAATTGCTCGCTGGTTTCTGCCTGCAGCACGCGCCTGGCTGCCCGTTCCATATGCGCTTCGGTAACCCCGGCTACCGCCCTGAATGACATGCCGCTGGTGAAAATGGGCAGGTCAAGGCGCTCGCGTAGCGCCAAGCGGTAAGCCAGCACCACCTCGATCTCGTCAGGATCGGCACCATCGGCCTGGCGCCAGCGCACATCATCCATGGCCACACGCTCGACCTCATCCAAACGCCATAGCTGCCGCCCCAGCTGCAACAGAGCCTGCTCTTGCTCACCAAGCTGCGCTTGGGCTTCGGCCTGCCAGACCCGCAGGCGCACTTCCAGATCGCTGAAACGCAAGGCCACGCTGTCCTGACAGGTCAGTTGCTCGGCGTCGCTGAACATCGCCACCCTCAGGTCGCTCGAATCACGCATGGCTCTTAACAGGGTCAGTACTCGGCCGGCGAGATAGCGCGCGCCGGTGCGGTGTTGAAAGTCGGCTGTTTCCATGAGGCGTTCGAGCAGACCGAAGAACTCGCCGGCGTCGTCCATGGCCTGCAGGTGCTCCCAGCAGGCGCCCAGTTCGGTGCGCTGGGCCAGGCCGATCGCATCCATCCAGCGCAACCGCACCAGTGCCATCGCTCGGTCACGTGCGCGGGTAGCGGCTGTGAGCAACGCTTGCGCCAGCCGTTCGCGCTCAGCAGCCGACAGCGGATTGCCGCCCAGGTGGACCTCGCCCTCCACCCACAGGCGCGATTCATAGAAGTCCTCGGGCAACGCCGTGAGCAGGTTGTCGCGCAAATCAACCACCCGCAGCGATGTGCTCTCGAGCAGTTGGTAAGGCAAGCTGCGCAGACCGGTACCTGCTAGGCGCAACTCATGCAAATGTGTGAGCCCGCCAACCGAAAAGGGCCTGCCCAATGGGTTGCGTGAGAGCTCCAGATAACGCAAGTTGCTGCAGCTGGCCAGAATGGTTGCTTGCCCCGCATCTAGCACGATCTGATTGTGCGCCATGTCCAACGTCCACAGGTGTTCCAGCTGCAAGAGCGCCTGAGGAACACGCGAGAGCTGGTTACCGGGAAGCTCGAGCGACCGGACACTGGTGAATGCCCCCAAGAAACTTTCAGGCAGATCGCGGATGCTGGCGTCGCGCAGCGACAGCGAATACACATGATCGAACCCTACCTGGGGAGGCAGCTGCGGTAGGCTTTCGGTGTGAATGCCGATCATGTCCCAACGATACGCTTCAATGAGACTGTCGCCGTGCATGCCCTCATCTAGGACGTGTTGCCAGCAGCTGCGCAGGGCTTGCCCTAGCGATCGGCGGCGTTGTCGTTCGGCGTGGCTGGGTCCTTGCCTGGCCCAGGTGCGCAACTGCACGCTGAGGAGCCGGTACTGATCCTCCAGGCGCTGCAACCGCGCTTCGATCCCTCCTGCTGCCGATCGCGCATCATTCAGCCACGCGTCAAGCTGAGCATCGGTATAAGTGGGATACAGAAACCTCAGCCTTCGCAGATAAGGGTTCGGCCTGCGCCCTCCACGTCCACTGAGCAGGTACCCCACGCGACCGTCGGCCAAGCGGGTGGGCAATTGCCAGCGGCGGCGAGTCCTGATGCCCAGGAGTTCAGGCAAGGCTGCCCGGTGAACCTGGGCAAGCGCAGCGACTTCTTGGCGCAAGCTTTGGGCGAATGGTGCATGCAGCCCCATGCACGTCAGTTGTGTCTGATCATAGGCACTCACCAAAGCGTCAAAGAGGTCGCTAGGAGGACAGATCTCCTGCGCGAAGGCGTTTCTCACGCTGAAGCCTTGGTTTTCATGGAGTAGCTGTAGCTCGGTATCCCCTTCTCCAGCACTGGCCAGTTGTACGCCGTCGGACTGCGCACTTAACAGCCGCCAACGCACATCACCGATGCCGCCAGCTCGATAAGCGAGCAACCCCAGGACCAGCTTGGCCAAATCCGTATCCTGGGACGTCCGCAAATACAGGCTTTCGAGGGCGCGTTGCACCCGAATGTACGAGCTGCGCTGACGGGCAGCTTCGGCCAGTTGCAAGGGTACGCGGCCAGTCTGACGCAGACGTTGCAGGTCGACGCTGCTCGCACTGGCCAGCAGCGTCTGTGCCGCAGCGGGGTACAAGCGTGGAAATACGCACTGTAAGGCTTGGATTTCCTGGCTCGAAGGGGGCGTTTGCTGATCCAACAGGTGCTGCATGACTTCGTACCGTTGTCCATCGAGCTGCGCCGCTAGATCCACATTGGACAGCCCTTCGCCACCGGTCAGCTGGACAACCTGCGCCAGCAGGCTCTGATCCTCGGTTACAACGCCAGTGCGCAACTGCGCCAGCAGGTTGTCGACACGCTGAGCAAGATGCGCACGGCTGCTGGTGTCGATCAGCGCTGGCAAGGGGTCGGCGCCGCGAATATGCAAACCGCGTAGCTGGTCGTCGTCGAGCGCGTGAATGGCCATGACCTGCTCGATGCGCGTGTCATCGAGTTCGGCCATCGGCCCGCCCAATCGCCTGAACAGGTAATGGGTTGTCGACCAATCGAGGGGGGATTCACTCCACAACCGCCACGCACCTGCACCGTTGTGCTGTAAAAGAGGACCCATACCGTCGCGCGGCAACAGTTGCCACTGATCGTCGGTCGCCCGTTGCTGCACCGGGTAAGTGTGGCCGTCCATGCGGATCCATGCATCAGTGCCTTGGCGGCTGACTCCCTCGTGATCTGTCAACGCTTGAGCAGGTGGCGGGGCGCTTCGAAACGGCGACAAGTCCTCAGACCACAGGCGCGCGCCGTCATCTTGCACATCGGACTGGACCAGGCCATCAACCCAGGTCGAGCGTTTCCACGCCTTGGCCAAGCCATAACCCGCCCCTGCGGTAGCGCCAATCAGCGTGACTTCAGCGGCCACATGGGTCATATGATTCATGGCCTGCTCCGTCTCGCCTTCATGCCAGGCGTCCACCCCATGGAACACCTCCTTCAGCAATTCCCAGGCAGTCACGGCAAGCAGTACCAGCCCCAGTCCAGGTAGCCAGAAGCTGGCCATTCCCAGCAGCGTCCAGCCTTCGGCTGCCAGGCGTTGCTCATGGGCACGCTCGAGCGCCCGATCCAAGGCATTGACCGGAGGCGCCAGCGTCGCGGCATCGTCCATTACGTGTTGAGCGCGAGCGCTGGCGAGCGTTTCGAACACAGGCTCCGACAAGGCGCTAGCTACCGGGTACAAGTCAGCCGTGGCCCAGACCGGCATGCCTTCATAGAACGCCGTTGCGACCTGGCTGAAGAACCGTTGACTATCACGACGTCGGATGAAGCGCGCAAAAAATTGCTGATAGGCAGGCTGGCGCAAGCGTTTGTTCAGCACGGCGCGCTCAAAGCGCTCCAGATTATCGGCAGTGCTCCAGGCTCCAAACGGGTCACCCGGGATATACACCAGCACACGCTTGCTCGAGGTGTAGAAAGGTGCTAACGATTCGTCCCGCACATCCAGCACCAGAATCTGCTGCAATGGACAGTCCAGTATCTGCAGACGCTTGGGAATCACCCGATCGCCGTGCAGGTGTCCAAGCCTGCCGCTTTGCCACAAGTCGACCAGCAGTTTGAGTTCGCCAGGGGCAAATACGCCCTGGGCGTCAGCCTTGAATGCATCGAGCAACATTTCGTGCCGGTTCAGCTCGCCCAGTAGCGCTTGCATGGAGGCCGACGTCAGATGGGCGGCCAAGTGCTGTTGATAGAGCGCCCCTAGATCCAATTCCCGGACCCATTGGGCAAACCGAGCGGCACTAAGTCCCGGCACCGCGTTACCTGCCGCGTCATATACGCCGGCCATGGGCGGCAAGATCTGTGGCTGCATCTCTTGAGCGGTAAAATTTCGCAATACGGCTTCGAGCAGCGGTATCAGGTAGTACTCGCGCTTGGTCAAGGGCACCCGTACAGGGAAGTACGTGGCCAGCGGCACCTCGTAAGCATCGCGAAACCACAACTGGTCCACGCCCTGGGTGATACCGAAGCGAGCGCTCAAGGTCTTCTCCAGCAGGGGCTTGGCGAATGCGTCGATGCCTTTGATCGATCCCCACCGCGCCGCCAGACGGTGGCGGCAGGTCAGGCTGCTGTTGAGGGCTTGGCCTGCCTGGGTGACGAATGCCTTGTCGAGCTTTTTGAGCCAGCCCGGCAAGCGAGCAGCGATCAGGCCGTCCTGGCCGGCCTGCTCTGCCAGCTGAAGATCAGTGAGTGCGGTATCCATCAGTTACTCCCGTGAAATGATTGTGCACGGGAGGTTAGCGAGACCTAAGAACAAACCCGTGGCGACGGGGTACTACCTCAGGGTCAAAACAGCAGCATCTGGTCATCGATCAACGCAGAAAAGCTGTCACCCACAAAGGGAAGAATCGCATCGGCGACCGGCTGCAGCTGGCGCGAAAGATAATGGTCATAGTCGATGGGGGCACGACGGTTCTCCAGCGGCTGGGGCCCGGCGGTGGTCATGAGGTAGCTGATCCAGCCCCCCCGCTGGTACTGGAGCGAGCGACCCAGTTGCCGGTTGTAGTCATCGGCAAGCCGTGCGGCCCGTACGTGCGGTGGCACGTTGCGCTGATACTCAGCCAACGGGCGGCGCAGGCGTTTGCGGTACACAAGCGAAGCGTCGTGCTTCCCGCCAAGCATCTGACTGACGTACTCCCGTACGTATTCGCGGTAAGGCTCACCGCGAAAAATTCGCCGGTAGAGCTGCTGCTGGAAGGTTCTGGCCAGCGGCGACCAATCGGTGCGTACCGATTCCAGCCCTTTGTAGACCATGTCTTCGGTGCCATCGGCACGCTGAACGAGGCCGGCATAGCGCTTTTTGCTGCCCTCCTCGGTGCCGCGTATGGTGGGCATGAGAAAACGTCGGTAATGGGTTTCGAACTGCAGCTCAAGCGCGCTCTCCAGGCCAAGCGTCTGGCGCAGGTGCTCGCGCCACCACCGATTTACCTCGCTCACCAGTGCATTGCCAATCTGCGCAGCCGCCGCTTCATCGTGGCCGGTCTTGAGCCAGACGAACGTCGAGTCCGTATCGCCGTAGATCACGTCATACCCGCAGGCTTCGACCAGGGCGCGGGTCTGGCGCATGATCTGGTGCCCGCGCAACGTGATCGAGGAGGCCAGACGCGCGTCGAAAAATCGGCAGCCGCTTGAGCCTAATACACCGTAGAAGGCATTCATGATGATTTTCAGCGCCTGTGACAATGGCGCATTGCAATCCTGCTTGGCTTGTTCCCTGGCGCGCCACACACGTTCGACGATCGCCGGTAGACAGTGACGTGTGCGGGAGAAACGCGCCCCTCTGAAACCCTCGACCGAACGCGCGTCATCTGGCTGTTGCAGCCCTTCGGCGAGGCCGACAGGGTCAATCAGAAATGTGCGGATGATCGAGGGGTACAGGCTCTTGTAGTCCAGCACCAGCACCGAATCGTATAGCCCAGGTCGGGAATCCATGACGAACCCGCCGGGGCTGGCTTCCTCGGGGCGGCTGCCCAGGTTGGGCGCGACGTAGCCCTGGCGGTGCATGTGCGGCATGTACAAGTGGCAGAAGGCGGCCACCGAGCCACCGCTGCGGTCTGCCGCCAGGCCCGTGACCGAAGCACGCTCAAGCAGAAAATCCAGCAACCGGGTGTGGGCAAAGATGCGTGTGACCAGTTCACAGTCCTTGAGGTTGTAGCGGGCCAGCGCAGGCTTGTCCTCGGCGAACATGCGATTGATTTCATCCATGCGCTGGTAGGGAGTGCTGATGGCCTTGCCGTCACCCAAGAGGGTTTGCGCGACATTCTCAAGGCTGAACGATGGGAAACTCCACGTTGCCGAGCGCAGCGCTTCGACGCCGTCGATCACCAACCTGCCGGGCACATCGATGAAGACATGGCCACCGCTACCTGACGCGCGCAGGGTCATGGGCGCCCCGCCCCTGCCCAGGCCCATGGCCACTTGCAGCTTCTTGCCGTGCTCATGCAGCAGGCGCAGATCGAACTGCACCACATTCCAGCCGATGATCGCGTCCGGGTCGTGGCGCGCTATCCAGTGGTTCAGGCAGTGCAGCAACGCACTGCGATCGGCGCAGTAGTGCAGGTCGAAGTCAACTTCGCGGGCGTCGCCGTTGGCTGGCCCGAGCATGTACACCTGGCGCTGCCCGCAGCCTTCCAGTGCAATGCTGTACAACTCCCCCCGCTCGGTGGTTTCGATGTCCAGCGACACCAGGCGCAGCGATGGCCGGTAGCTGCCGTGCGGCTTGAGCTGGGCATCGCAGAGCACACCCTGCTCGTCCAGGCGTCCAGCGAACTGCACAGGGGCTGTAATGAAGCGCTCCATGAGGTAGCGCTCCGGTGGCCTGACATCGGCCTCGTAGACGTCGATACCCGCGGCGCGCAGCCGTTGTTCTACCTGAAGCAATTGCCGGTATTGACGACAGTACAGGCCCACCACTGGGCGTTGATCGAACGTCTTCAACCCAAGCGGGCGCAGCTCTGCATCCGGCTCGTCGGCCAGCAGCAGCTGCGCGTGCGCTTGTTGCGCCTGAGGGACGAACGCCACGTTGACCTGGGGCGCCAGTCTCACTTGCCGAGGGCCCTGATCGGTGGCCAACCACAGCTCCACGCACGTGCCTGCCTGCGTGTCGTACCAGTGCCGGGTCAGGACGAAGCCCTGCTGCAAATCCACTGCCGCGCCCTCTGCATTCGTTGATGATGACAAGTGTAACGGGTGGCCCCCGGCGCACCGGGCCTTGCCTGTGAGACGACAAGATGCTTCGGCATCCAAACCCACGGCGCCCACCGTCGGTGAAGTGGCTGCGCTTGCCGTGTGCGGTACAGCGGGCTCAGCTGTACAGGTAGTTGATGTCCTTGAGCACCAAGGGTGGCACCTGACCGAGGAGAAAATCTCGCAATTTTTGCATCTGACGGGCCTTGGGGCTGTTTTTCAGCCAGGTCATGTAGTAGCCATCCCCAGTCGCCACGGCCTGCTTGAACGGCGTGACCAGGCGCCCGGCTGCCAGGTCGGCACTGGCCAATACCAGATCGACCACGGAGATGCCCAGGCCCTGCTGAGCGGCAGAGATACCTTGATCGAGCGTGTCGAACACCTGGCCCTGGTCGATGCTGACATCGAGGGCATCCATGCGCGCCAACCAGCGCCGCCAGTCGCGCCGATCAGGCGAGGGATGCAGCAGTTCACAACGGTTCAGGTCCGACAGCGCAGGTTGCGCCTGTCCCATGTAGTCGGGGTGGCAGACCGGAATGAGCCACTCGTCGAACAGCCTGAAGCTCTCCACATCGGCCGCGAAACGGCCGTTGGCCAGCAAGATGGCGCAATCGTAGGGCTCAGAGTAGAAATCGACGCTGTCGATGTCCATCCACACGCTCGAGAGCTGCACAGTGCAGGTGTCTTCGTGTTTCTTGAAACCGTCCAGTGCCCTTAGCAACCAGCGCACGGTGAGCGTCGAAGGCGCCTTCAAACGCAGGCCGTAGCGATCCTGGCGCAGCAGCGCGCAAGCGTTTTCGATGATCTTGAAACCGACCTTGAGCTCTTGAGAGAGCAGGCGTCCGTGCTCGGTCAGGCTCAACTTGGGCCCTCGCCGTTCGAACAAATCGCAGCCGAACATGCCCTCGAGGGTCTTGATATGGTGGCTGACTGCGCCTTGGGTCAGTGCCAGCTCTTCCGCCGCCTTGGTGAACGAACCATAGCGGGACGCGACCTCGAACGCACGCAGTGCATGCAAGGCCTGAATCCTTTCCGACATAGACGCCTCCTGACTATTAGCAAGACTAATAGTAGGTCATAGTTTCACGCGTTTTACAACCTGCTGTTAGTTCTAGAAAATGCATTAAAAAAACATACATAACCTAGATCCTGCCTGAAACTGCGTAGATCGTTCATCAATTAAAAGTTTGGGGAAACCATGTTTACGGGATATGGACAATGCTATCGCCTGGATGCGTTTGAGCAGACCCTCGAACATGCGTGCATCGAACCACACTGGACAACCGCTGCACTGCAACACTTTCGCCATACCGTTGCCAATCCGGATTTCCCCTGCCTGTTCGGGCGCAAGGCGGTCAATGCGCAAACTTGCTACGTCCTTTTCGCCAGCGCTGAACAACTGGCTGATGACATCGCTCAAGGGCTGGCCAGCTATGTCGGGTTGATGGATCCGATTGCGCCTAAGCTTCGCATCGGCCACCCGTTGGTGGTGTTTCTAGAAACAGTGACCGACATGCCGCTCGCGCAACAGCAGGCACTTGCCTGGAAGGTGCTGCAAGGCGTTCACGCACGGGATCCGAATCCCTGGCCCCAGACAGTGCCGGCCGACCCCGCACACAGCGGCTGGTCGTTCTGCTTTGCCGGCATGGCGCTGTTCATCAACATGAATTTCCCGGGCCACCTGCAGATGAAAAGCCGCAACCTGGGCAAACACATCACATTCGTCATCAACCCGCGCGAGAACTTCGACGAAGTGGCCAATGTCGCCACCACGAGCGGCCAGCGCATCCGCGAGCGCATTCGCCAGCGGGTCGGCCACTACAACGACGGGGTAATACCTGACAGCCTCGGCTTCTTCGGTGAAGCGGATAACTTTGAGTGGACGCAATATCAATTACAGGAAACCGGTTCGTTGAACCCGGCACGCTGCCCTTTCCATGCCCGGACCGCAGTGCCTGCCACCCCCGACAACATGATCGAGAACTGACGTGAATACCGCCCTGACTGCCACCTACGCCCTTACCGTCCTGCTGCTGATCGCCACTCCGGGTCCGGTCGTGGCATTGATCGTCAATACCGCAGCCGCTTCTGGCTCACGCAAGGCCATTTTCACGGCCTTGGGCACCAACTGGGCCTCGCTGGTACTGATCGGCGCAGCGGCGTGGATCATCCTCACCAGCGCGGCCATCGACAGGGCGTGGCTTAGTGCCATGAGCCTGTTGGGTT
This sequence comes from Pseudomonas sp. SGAir0191, assembly GCF_002812565.2. Lineage (NCBI taxonomy): Bacteria > Pseudomonadati > Pseudomonadota > Gammaproteobacteria > Pseudomonadales > Pseudomonadaceae > Pseudomonas > Pseudomonas sp. SGAir0191. The sequence continues at coordinate 1,915,221 of NZ_CP025035.2, read as the reverse complement.
GCCTGTTCATCGGCTATATCGCCGTCGGCACGCTCAGGGAGGCGCTCGGAAGCCCGCAGCCAGACCAACGGTCCGAAAGCGCCAGACCCGCGAGCCGCGGGGGGCTGTGGCAAGGCTTCATGGTGGGGATCTCCAACCCCAAGGACATCATTTTCTTCATCGCCTTCTTCCCGCAGTTCATCCAGATCACCGAGTCGTTCGGCAAAAGCATGGTCGTGCTTTCACTGCTCTGGATCGTGATCGACTTCGCCGTGCTGAGTCTTTACATCTTTGCCATCGGCAAGATCGCGTCAGCGCGCAGCCAACGATTCATCAGCATCGCGTCTGGCGTGGCATTGCTGTTGATCGCCATCGGCGGGCTTTTGTACAACCTCAAGGAGCTTACCGCCTAGCCCCTTGCCTGACGCGCTGTCTTGCCAGGAGACCCGATGTCCACTCCCAGTCGCCAAGGGCTTGCGCCTTTGCAGCTTGAGTACCAACAGCTGCTTGCCCAGGCCACCCAGTGCGCCACCCAACGCGTTCGGGTGCACGAAACCGGGTTCAGCTCGGCCGTCGTCAATACCGACGCCTTGGGCCTTCGCTACAGCCATTTCAACGGCCGGCGGTTTTCGGTGGCTGAACGCGACAACACCGCGCGGATCAATCTGCTGGTCGGAGGCTCGGTGGCGATGGGCATCGGCGCCAGTTCCGATGAATACACCGTGGCCTCGCAGCTGTCGGCGCTAACCGGAGAACTCTGGCTGAGCCTGGCCGGCTGCGGGCTGGATGCGAGCCAGGAACTTTTGATGTTCCTCACGCATGAGCACCGCCTGGCACCGCTGGGACATGTGGTCATACTCAGCGGACTCAACAGCCTGGCACACGAAGCGCTTTGGGACATCAGCGCCTGCTCACATGAGCCTCAGCAGATCAATGACTGGCAAACGTCGCTGGCCGGTTCAGAGGAAGCCCAGGCAGCATCACAGCCTGCCCTGAGCCTCTGGCAGCGGCTGAGCCAGGTGCTGGCGCCTCCGGCCGCCGCGCCTCGGCCTCGTCAGCCCTTCGAGGCACTTTCCCCAGCAGAAAAACGCACGACCCAGGCAGCCGACCATATTGCTCGCTCAGTGAAGCAATGGGATCGACTGCTAGGCAGCGCTCACACTACCCTCACCTTCATCCTTCAACCCCTGGTGCACTGGTGTCGCGAGACCCTGCCAGCGGGTGAGCAGTTCATGCTCAGCGCACTTCAGCAAACGCCAGGGAACATCGACCGCTTGCTCGAAGGCGTTTTTGATCGCAAGGTGCATGCGGCATTCTTTCGCCGCATTCGCGAACAAGCCGCACCGGTGCCCTGCTTCGACATGAACTGCATGCTCGACAGCTCGCCAGCCTTCGGTTCGGACCTGTTCATCGATCGCTTGCACCTCAACGACCTGGGGCAGACCGCGCTGGCCAACGTGATCACGGCCAAGCTCGGCCTTGCCCGGGAAAAACCACTGCCCGCGAGCACTCTATAGTGCTTTGCTGATTGACAATCGTCGGGTGGTCTTTCGGACGGCCCTGTTGCATGGCTAGAATAGCCCGTCGTTCCGATTGCCTGAGGCGTACGCTTGACTGTCATGAATAGAGAAGCCGTCCATCCTTGCCTGGCAACTGGCGAGGCGAGCCTGTGAGTCGCTTGCCGCAGATGGCGCTGATGCTGGCCGCCCTGCTGCCTACGGCGGTGCACGCACTGGAAGTGTCCATCGACCCCCATGCAGATCTGCTCTACCGCCAGGCACTGCCCCTTCTGGAACAGGCCGATACCCAAGAGGATGAAAGCGTCTTGCGAACAGCCCTGGGTAGCGACCCGGAGCTGCGTCGCCAGGGGCAGGCCATGGCCCACACGTTGCCGACTGCGGTGACACTGCTCAAGAAATCGGTCGCACTCGGCCACCCAGTGGCGCAGTACCGTCTGGCGCTTTACTACATGACTTACCTGCCCGCCGCGCAGATACCCGACGCTGCCTGCCCTCTGCTCCAGGCAAGCCTCGACCAGGGGTTTGCGCCGGCCGCGCCGGCCATTGCCACCTGGTGCCCACCTTACAACGCCAGCGCACAGTACCGCGCCGCACTGGAGGCCGTACCGAGCATGGCGACCCTCTATGCGCCCTACTATCCCCAGCCTGCCACCCGCATGGCCTGCAGCCGCAGCCAGCCCCAGGGCCTTGAGATGCTATGGGGGCGGCAGCGCGATTATCAGGCCGAGGTCTACCGCCTGCTGGGTGATCTGGACCCGCAACATCGCCACTCATTGCTGCAAAAAGCGGTAGAGACCAATGGCTGTGTAACGGCGCAGCAGCATTTGACCAGCCGGCCTTGACCCCAGGCCGCCGGGGGCTCAGCGCGGCGCACCAAATGGGTGACAACAGAGCAAGAACGTTCAAGCCAGCGTCTATGATGGCTTGGCATGCTGGTCTACCTTGTCCACATGTCCAATTCCTATGCCGTCTGTCGCACGTCACGCCTTTCTGCAGGGCGCCATCGCCATCATGCCATTGTCGCTTGCTGTCGCGCCCTGGGGCCTGCTTGCCGGCTCCATGGCCATCGAAGCCAACCTCAGCGCCTGGGAAGGCCAAGGGCTCTCGGCGATCGTTTTTGCCGGTGCCGCGCAGCTGGTGGCCATCGGGATGCTCAAAAGCGGTGCCAGCCTGGCCTCTATACTGCTGACAACCTTATTAATCACCTCACAGCACCTGCTCTACGGGCTGTCGATGCGCCCAGCGCTCTCCCCTTTGCCACTGCACTGGCGCCTGGGTTTCGGATTTCTCCTGACCGATGAATTCTTTGCCCTGACCAGTCGGCACGACCACCAGCATTTCAATCGCTGGTATGCGTTGGGCATAGGCTTCACATTCTACGTTGCATGGAATCTGTTCACGTGGGTCGGAATCGTGCTGGGGCAAAGCATTCCACACCTTGATCAGCTAGGCCTGGACTTCTCCATCGTCGCCACTTTCGTCGCCCTGATCACGCCCCTGGTACGTAATCTGCCTACGCTCGCGTGCGTCGCCGTTTCACTGGCCGCTTCAGTACTGTTCAGCCATTGGCACTGGGAAACGGCCTTGGTCAGCGCCGGCCTGCTTGGGATGAGCACCGGCTTCGCATGCCAGAAACTTCGGAGGACCGTGTGATGACCTGGATGCTTATCATTGGTATGGGCATAGTGGTGTTCCTCAATCGCTATGCTTTTCTCGAACCGCGCCTACCGTTGCGCCTGAGCGCCCATGCGCGTCAATTCCTGGGCTTTGCGGTGCCAGGTATGCTCACGGCCATCTGCGGCCCTATCATCTTCTTGCCAAGGCATACGCTTAACCTGCAACCGCTCAACCCGTACCTGCTGGGGGCGGTGGTGGCTGCCGCACTGGTGTGGTTGACCCGTAGCGTGATGCTGAGCATGCTGTTGAGCATGTTGATTTTCTTCGTCCTGCGAAGCGTCCTTTCATGAACACCACTACCCGTGAGCAAACGCATCTATGGCAGGCACCGGCGCTGGGCGATGTGGAAATGCTGCACGCCCGGTATGTGCAACAACGGTTTGCACCACACGTGCATGAAGGCTATGTGTTCACGGTGATCGAATCCGGTGCCCAGCGTTTCTGGCACCGGGGCAGCGAGCATCTTGCACCGGTTGGCAGCATGGTCCTGATCAATCCGGACGAACTGCATACCGGTGCCAAGGCCCACGAGGCCGGGTGGCGTTATCGCGGGTTCTACCCTGAACATGAGCGCGTTACCGGTGTGCTGGATGAATTGGAACTGGGCCATGGGGGGATGCCGCGCTTTCGCGATAGCGTGATCCATGATGCTGGCCTTGCCAGCGCCTTCAGCCAACTGCATCAGCTGTCCGAAAGCAGCGCCAGCGCACTGCAACAGCAAACCGTATGGCGCCAGGCGGTGTTGGCGCTGGTTCAACGCCACGGACGCCTGGCCGATCTGTCTGCCCCTGGTCGCGAGCCTCGCGCTGTTGCACGCGCACGAGAGTTGCTCGAAACCCACTTGGCTGACCCGCCGTCGCTGGAGTTACTGGCGGCTGCCGTCAACCTGTCACCGTTTCACTTCGCACGGGTGTTTCGCCAGGCAACGGGCATGCCCCCTCACGCCTGGCTGAAGCAGCGACGTCTTGTAAGGGCCAGGGAGCTGCTCAAGGAGGGGCAGCCGCCTGCGACAGTGGCGTTCAGCCTGGGCTTTGCCGACCAGAGCCATCTGAACAGACAGTTCAAGCAAGCCTATGGCATCACCCCGGGGGCCTACCGGCTGGCCTGCTTCGCCGCGTGAGCGCGTCAATGCGGCGCAGGCGTCTGGCCATGGCGCTGCTACACTCAAAAGGCTGAAAGGAGGAGCCGTCATGTCCGAACGAGAGATCACCACCCTTCTGTCACTGATGAACCAGCGGCAAGCGTGCCTTAGCACTGCTTGCAAGGAGATTGCCGACTGGATCGATCGCCAGGGCGACCTGCCGGCGGCCGGCAAAATAAGGGCAAGCCTGAAAGCCTTGGAAGCAGACGAAGCACGTGTGCGGCGTGCGCTGACGTCATTGACGCTGGACAGGCCACTGCCGAAGTTTCGCAGTTGACCCAGCTGGGGCCGCAAGGCAGCCCCGCCAGGTGTTACGGGTGGCTCATGTGCGTATGTTCATGCTCACCTTGCGCCTGGGCAGTGAGCGCGCGTACCTGAGCTTGCACGGCCACTGTCTCGGCGGTGCCATCGGCGGTTTCTACCGTCAGCGTCAGCGGAACCTGCTGGCCTTCCTTCACCTGATCGTTCAAGCCCATCAGCATCACGTGCAGGCCATTGGGGTCCAGGGTGACAGGCTTACCGGCCGGCAGCGCGACAGCCTTGACCTCACGCATGCCCATGACGTCCCCGTTCATGGTCATTTCATGCACTTGTACAGTCTTGGCCACAGGCGAGGCGACACCGACCAGCTTGCTATCGCTACTGGCGGTAATGGTCATGAAGGCACCGGTCGACTGCTGGTGAGGCACGCTGGCGCGCACCCACGCCTCGCTGACCGTGGTCTGGGCCATTACCGGCCCAGTGAGGCCCAGCAGGATCAACGCAGCCAGGCCGCGCTTAACGGATTGCAATGACATTCAGCAGATCTCCATCAGGGTAACCAGGTCTTCGGCACATTCCTTGGCTGTGAGGGAATGCCCGAGGCTCAGCCGCAGGGTGCCACGGGTGTCGTAAACGTAGCTGGTGGACGAATGTGAAATGGTATAGGTGTCACCGGCCGGGACCTTTTCGTAGAACACCTTGAACTCCCTGGCCACGGCGTCGATTTCTTCAGGCGTACCGGTGAGCGCGACGAAGGTCGGGTCGAACGCCTTGACGTAGGCATCGAGCACTTGCGGCGTATCGCGTTCTGGATCGAGGGTAATGAATACCACCTGGAACAGATCACGGTCTCGACCGCGCAGCAGTTTGCGGATCTGGGCGGCTCGTGCCAGGGTGGTCGGGCAGATGGCCGGGCACTGGGTGAAGCCGAAGAAGACCATCGGCATGCTGCCGTAGAAGCTTGAGAGGGTACGGACGTTGCCTTGGGGATCGCGCAGCGAGAACTTGCGCCCAAGGATTTCGTTGCTCATGTTCTTGCCATACTTGAACTCGAGCCCACGCGCCGGACTGCAACCTGCCAGCAGGCCAAGCCCAAGAACGCCCATGCCGGCGACGACTGCACGCCGACTCAGAAGATCATTCATGAAACCATCCTTTACAGGGAAGGTGCCGACCCTCGGGGCGGGCCGGGCAGAAAACCGGCGCATTCTGGCATGCCCCCTAAGTACCTTCTACCCACTGGCAGCGATTAACCCCTGCAGGCCGCTGATTACGGGCAGCGGCCGATTGTCGCAGGGCTTGCAAACGTAACAGTTTGTTGCTAGTGCAGTGCGGCACGTTGCCTTACAGGGCCAGCGCCCAGCCAGATTCCAGCTCGGTGCAACCCCTGACGCCCTAGTAGTAGGCGTTTTCTTTCTGGCTATGGTCAGTCACGTCACGCACACCCTTGAGCTCAGGAATGCGCTCGAGGAGTGTCCGCTCGATGCCTTCCTTGAGGGTGACGTCCGCCTGACCGCAACCTTGGCAGCCGCCGCCAAATTGCAGGACAGCGATGCCCTCGTCGACGACATCCACCAGGCTCACCTGACCGCCATGGCTGGCCAGGCCAGGGTTGATTTCGGTCTGCAGATAGTAGTTGATGCGTTCGTTGATCGGGCTGTCTTCATTGACCATCGGCACCTTGGCGTTAGGCGCCTTGATGGTCAACTGGCCACCCATGCGGTCGGTGGCATAGTCCACCAGCGCATCTTCCAGGAACGGCACGCTGACAGCGTCGAGGTAGGCAGTGAAGCTTTTGAGGCCCACAGCCGTGTCATCAGGCTTCTCTTCCCCCGGCTTGCAATAGGCGATGCACGTCTCGGCGTACTGGGTACCCGGCTGGGTGATGAAGATACGAATGCCGATACCCGGCGTGTTCTGCTTGGACAGCAGATCAGCCAGGTAGTCATGGGCGGCGTCGGTAATGGTTATAGCGCTCATGTAGGTTCCTCACAGACTTGTGCGCCAGTGTACGCCAACGCAGCCCTCTAACAAAGTCCTAGTATTTGACTCGGGAAAGCACATACGGCTGCGCCTGCACGCTCGGTGCTTGCATCCAGGCCTGCATGTGACGGTACAGGCCGCGCTCGATCCACTGGTAACTGAGCCACGACAGCAGTGCGATGCAAGGCACGCAGACGGCGAATGTCAGGTACGGGTCCAACCCCAGTTGCTGGCTGGCAAACCAGCCCAGGTGCAGGACCAGCACATGGATCAGGTACACCGAATACGAGCAGTCGCCCAGCGCCTTGAGTACGCGATTGCCAGTGAACAGCGGCTCCATGGCGATGAAGGCCAGGACGACCATTGCGCTGGGCAGGCCCCAATGCAGCAGCCGTTGAGAGGCGTCTAGCTGATAAATGGCCAGCGCGGCCACTGCCAGAAGCCCCAGCGGGACCCAGACACCCTGACGGATCAGACCACGGCGATGCAGCACCCCGATACCGATGCCGAGCAGGAATTCATAGACGATGTCATTGTTGTAGAAATGACTGACCACGCCCAGGCGCCCCAGGACCTCGCTCACCACTACCAACAGCCCGGCCACCACCAGCAAGTGCAGGCGCCGGCCAACGAGAAACGCCATCCCGAACAGCAGGTAGAACATCATCTCGAAGTTCAAGGTCCAGCCGACGTTCAGGGTGGGGTACATACCGTAGCCGCCTGGGTTCTCTGCCGGTATGAAAAAGAGTGAACGCAATAGGTGCTGCCAGGTGAACACCTGATGCGGTATCCATTGACTGAAGGCCAGCAGCATCAAGGCCATCAAGGCCGAGTAGAACCAGTAGGCCGGCACGATACGCAGCACTCGGTTTAGCAGAAACTGATGCGGGACAACCTGCTTGTCGCAGGTCGAAAGATAGATGACCAACCCGCTGATGACGAAGAAGATATCCACGCCGACCGCACCCCGATCAGTGAACAATTGGCCGACAGGCCCGGACGCGTGAAAGTCGAAAAAAACCTGCATGAAGTGGTGGCATACGACCACCCAGGCGGCGAAAGCACGAAGTGCCTGAAGCGAATACAGCATGAAGTACCCTGCGTTTGCCGGTGCATTCAGGCACCGGCTGCAACGCAGCTGCCGGTGCCACTCATGGCTTGGGACCGCAGGAGGGCGCGAAAGGTCAGCGCGCCCCGATCAGAGGTTTTCGTAGCGGTTCATGTCCAGCACGCCGGCCTCCACCGGGTCGGTTTCCAGTATGAACGCACTCAGGTCATGGAAATAACGCCAGAATTGCGGGTGGGTTCGGCGTATACCCCATCGCTCGACGATGCGCTCGAAGCGAGCGGTATCATCCTTGGCCTGACTCATCAGGTCGACGAAAACCGGTACTTCGGCGGCTGGCACGTTGAACATGAAGTTGGGGTAGCTGGTCATGACCCCGGGCTGCAAGGTCAGGGTATCGAGGCCCGGCTGGTAACGATAAGCCTCGCCCAACAGGAATGCCACGTTGCTGTGCGCCCGGTTGCGCATCAAAGTATAGACCTGCCGCTGCCCACCCTGCCCTTCGATGCGCAGCAGCGTCGCCTCGGGCAATTGATTGATCACTTTCAACCCTGCGGCCGGACGCGAGACCAGCCGGCTGAGGGACTGCTCTGCATTGCGGAACTCTTCAGTTAACTGCGGCCGCGAACAGTACGCCCCCTGGCAGCGGTTGATCGGGTCGGGTGAAGCATTGATGCTGGCGGCCCGCGCGATCAGCTGCAACCCGAAGTCGCGTTTGGGGTCGTGTGAGCTAAGGGCAAGGCCGCTCGGGGTATCGGCGTCGATGTTTTCGTAGTCGAGCCACATCTTTATCTTGCCGCTGTCCTGATACCAGTCGCTCAGGATGCTTTGGCGCGCCTCGGCCGGCATCAGGCGCAGGAAGTTGACCTCGGCGCCGTTGCGGATCAGGTCGAAGTACAGGCGCGTCTGCAACTGGTGCGACAGGTTGCCGAAGACGTCGAAGTTGACCGCCAGCTGGTAGTAGGTGCGCTCGAGCAAGGGGTAGTCGAACAACCACATCGTCAGGGGCACATCCCCCACCAGGCCCTTGGTCACTGTAGCGCTGTCGAAGTGACGGAAGATGCTCAGCAACGCGTTGTCGTTGCCTGTCCACAAGGTCGACCAGCCCGGGGCCGGCATGTCGGCATAGGCCTCACGACGCAGTTTCTCGTACTCGTTGCGCTTGTCGCGATAGGCGCGCCACAGTGCGAGCACACTGCCCACATCGTCGTTCTGACCCGGCATGGCGAGCAAGGGCGTGGCCTTGCCACGGTAACGGGCATCGGTGACGTAGCGGTCGAAGGCAGGCTCCTGGAACAGCGCCCAGAAGTTGTCGCGGATCACGTCCGTGGCAATCTGCCCACGGCACACCGGCCCGCGTATGAAGGTGCGTACGAAGTACTCGGCGTTGTCGAGCATGAATTGGTAGCGGGCCACCGCCGGGATCGCCTCGAAGGTTTCAAAAGGGTTGGCGCGGTGACGAGGGCCGTAGCCTGGCAGCGTGGTCACCTGCCAATCGCCGGCGTAGAAGAGCTGTTTGACCCGCTTGAGTTTTTGCGGACCCAGGGGGTAGGTGATGTGTGTCTTGTGCACGATCACGCCCTGGATGGGAATCAGGCGATAGAAGAACTCTGTTCCGGGCGGATCATTGGGCCTGCGCGTGGCGATGATATCGGCAGACTGCCCGCTGGGCGTGCGCGAGCGCACCCATTGGAAAAAGTGCCCCTGCTCACCCCCGGTAAAGTGGATGTGGGCGAGGAACAGATGCTCGTACAACCAACGCCCCACCAAGGCTTCTGAAGCTCCTGGACGATTGAGCAGCGCTTCCCATTCGGCGATCTGACGGGCTTCGCTGGCACTGGGCTTGATCGCCTGGTACTCGACTGGCGCACCCGCCGCCAGCCAGCCACGCAGTGTCGCGTATTCCTGGTCCGTCAGGCCGGTGACGGCCAGCGGCATGCCTTCTTTGGGATGCGCACCGGCGTAGGCGTCGAACTCGTGGGGCAACGGGCACATATTGTTGCGGTTCAGGCCTAGTGCAATCTCATCCGGTACCTTGGCATTCGGGGTGAGCGGCGTCTTGTGCCCCAGTTCGAGCATGCGCGCCATCAAAGCGGCTTGGCTGCCCTGGTTTTCGAGCACCGAATAGAAGCCCTTCTTGCGCCACTCGGCCTCGCCATGAGCGTCATAGAACAACCGGGTGGGCGCCACGGCCTTGCTGCGCTCGCCCTGATAAACGGGCGCCTTGCTGGCGCCGCGCACGGCGCCTTCGGCTGCCTCCAGCTTCAGCTGGCAGGCAGCGTCGTTGCAGGCGTGGCAGGCGACGCATTTTTCGGTGAAGATCGGCTGGACATCACGGGTGTAGGAGATGGCTGGACTTGCTTGAAGACCTTGCCCGAACGCCGCGCTACTGAGTAAGAGAGCGACAAAGCCGGCAAGCATACGATGCACCATGTGCGAGATGTCCTGATTATGTGCAGCCAACGCAATAAGCATGGGCAGTGTTTGTATTAATAGCTGAGTAAGACCCAGGCAACATGAACATATTTCATGGAAACCGAGCGCACCCCTAAAAACCGTGCAGCTTTGTTATGATTCAGCACTTTCTGATTTCCGCCCGTCCAGGTAGTTCATATGTCCGACCGCAGCGCTCGTCTTCACGCCCTTCAACAAGCACTTAAAGAGCGCATCCTGATTCTCGATGGCGGCATGGGCACCATGATTCAAAGCTACCGGTTGGAGGAAGCCGACTATCGTGGCACGCGCTTTGCCGATTGGCCAAGCGACGTCAAAGGTAACAATGACCTGCTGCTGCTGAGTCGTCCAGATATCATCGCGGCCATCGAGAAGGCTTACCTGGACGCGGGCGCCGATATCCTCGAGACCAACACCTTCAACGCCACCCAGATCTCCCAGGCCGACTATGGCATGGAATCGCTGGTGTATGAATTGAACGTGCAAGGGGCGCGCATCGCCCGCCAAGTGGCCGATGCCAAGACGCTGGAAACACCCGACAAGCCGCGCTTCGTGGCGGGCGTACTCGGCCCGACCAGCCGCACCTGCTCGATCTCTCCCGATGTGAACGACCCGGGCTACCGCAACGTCACGTTCGACGCGCTGGTGGAAAACTACATCGAGGCCACCCGCGGGCTGATCGAGGGCGGTGCCGACCTGATCCTGATCGAAACCATCTTCGACACCCTCAATGCCAAGGCGGCGATCTTCGCCGTACAGCAGGTGTTCGAGGACGACGGCATCGAGCTGCCGATCATGATTTCCGGCACCATCACCGATGCCTCCGGCCGCACATTATCCGGGCAGACCACCGAAGCCTTCTGGAACTCGGTCCGGCACGCCAAGCCTATATCCGTCGGCCTGAACTGCGCATTGGGCGCCAAGGACTTGCGCCCTTACCTGGAAGAGTTGTCGAGCAAGGCCGACACTCACGTTTCGGCCCACCCCAATGCGGGCTTGCCCAATGCCTTCGGTGAGTACGACGAAACCCCGGCGGAAATGGCGGCCGTGGTCGAGGAGTTCGCCGCCAGTGGCTTCTTGAACATCATTGGCGGTTGCTGCGGTACCACCCCTGGGCACATCCAGGCAATCGCCGAGGCCGTGGCCAAGTACCCGCCACGGCCAATCCCGGAGATCGCCAAGGCGTGCCGCCTCTCGGGCCTGGAGCCCTTCACCATCGATCGCCAGTCGTTGTTCGTCAACGTCGGTGAGCGCACCAACATCACCGGCTCGGCCAGGTTCGCGCGGCTGATTCGCGAGGAAAACTACACCGAGGCCCTGGAAGTGGCGCTGCAGCAGGTAGAGGCCGGCGCCCAGGTCATCGACATCAACATGGACGAAGGGATGCTCGACTCCCAGGCGGCCATGGTCCGTTTCCTTAACCTGATCGCCGGCGAGCCGGACATCTCGCGCGTGCCGATCATGATCGACTCTTCGAAGTGGGAGGTGATCGAGGCTGGCCTCAAGTGCATCCAGGGCAAAGGCATCGTCAACTCCATTTCCATGAAAGAAGGCGTTGAGCAGTTCAAGCACCATGCCCGCTTGTGCAAGCGCTATGGCGCAGCCGTGGTAGTCATGGCCTTCGACGAGGTCGGCCAGGCCGACACGGCCGCGCGCAAGCAGGAAATCTGCAAGCGCAGCTACGACATTCTGGTCAACGAGGTGGGCTTCCCCGCAGAAGACATCATCTTCGACCCGAACATCTTCGCTGTCGCCACCGGCATCGAGGAACACAACAACTATGCCGTGGATTTCATCGAGGCCTGCGCCTATATCCGCGACCACCTGCCGCACGCCTTGACCTCGGGTGGGGTGTCCAACGTGTCGTTCTCGTTCCGGGGCAATAACCCGGTGCGCGAGGCGATTCACTCGGTATTCCTCTACCACGCCATCGCCAACGGCCTGACCATGGGCATCGTCAATGCCGGTCAGTTGGAAATCTACGACCAGATCCCAGCGCCGTTGCGGGAAAAGGTCGAGGATGTGGTGCTCAACCGCACGCCACAGGGCACCGATGCGCTGCTGGCCATTGCCGACGACTACAAGGGCGGCGGTGCCACGCGGGAAGTCGAGAACGAGCAGTGGCGCTCGCTGCCGGTGGAAAAGCGCCTGGAGCATGCGCTGGTCAAGGGCATCACGGCGTTCATCGTCGAGGACACCGAGGCGTGCCGCCAGCAATGTGCGCGGCCGATCGAGGTCATCGAAGGCCCCTTGATGAGCGGCATGAACGTGGTCGGCGACCTGTTCGGCGCCGGCAAGATGTTCCTGCCCCAAGTGGTCAAGTCGGCCCGGGTGATGAAGCAAGCCGTTGCGCACTTGATTCCGTTCATCGAAGCCGAAAAAGGCGACAAGCCCGAGGCCAAGGGCAAGATCCTGATGGCGACGGTCAAGGGCGATGTGCACGACATCGGCAAGAACATCGTCGGCGTGGTGCTCGGCTGCAACGGCTACGACATCGTCGACCTGGGGGTGATGGTGCCCGCCGAGAAGATCCTGCAGACGGCTCGGGACGAGAAATGCGACATCATTGGCCTGTCGGGCCTGATCACACCGTCGCTGGACGAGATGGTGCATGTGGCGCGCGAGATGCAGCGCCAGGGCTTCGAGCTGCCGTTGATGATTGGCGGTGCCACCACCTCCAAGGCCCATACGGCCGTGAAGATCGAGCCCAAGTACAGCAATGACGCCGTGATCTACGTCACCGATGCGTCTCGCGCCGTCGGCGTGGCGACGCAATTGCTGTCCAAGGAGCTCAAGGCGGCTTTCGTCGAACGCACACGCCAGGACTACGAAGAGGTACGCTCGCGCACGGCCAACCGCAGCGCCCGGACCGAGCGCCTCACCTACGCCCAGGCAGTGGCGGCCAAACCCCAGTACGACTGGGCCGGCTACCAGCCAGCCGTACCCTCCTTCACTGGTACCAAGGTCCTGCATGACATCGACCTGCGCACCCTGGCCCAATACATCGACTGGACGCCGTTCTTCATTTCCTGGGACTTGGCGGGCAAGTTCCCGCGAATTCTCACGGACGAAGTCGTTGGCGAGGCGGCGACTGCCCTGTATGCGGACGCCCGCGAGATGCTCGACAAACTGATCGACGAAAAACTCATCAGTGCTCGCGCAGTGTTTGGCTTCTGGCCCGCCAACCAGGTGGCCGATGACGACATCGAGGTGTACGGCGAAGACGGCGCTGCGCTGGCGACCTTGCACCACCTGCGCCAGCAAACCATCAAGCCCGACGGCAAGCCCAACTGGTCGCTGGCCGACTTCGTGGCCCCCAAGGCCAGCGGTGTGACCGACTACGTGGGCGGGTTCATCACCACGGCCGGTATCGGGGCCGAAGAAGTCGCCAAGGCGTACCAGGACAAAGGCGACGACTACAGCTCGATCATGGTCAAGGCCCTGGCCGATCGCCTGGCCGAGGCCTGCGCCGAATGGTTGCATGAGCAGGTGCGCAAGGATTATTGGGGGTATGCCCGGGAGGAGCAACTGGACAACGAAGCGCTGATCAAGGAGCAGTACCGTGGCATCCGTCCGGCGCCGGGCTACCCGGCATGCCCCGACCACACCGAGAAAGAAACCCTGTTCCGCCTGCTCGACGGCAGCGCCATCGGCGAAACCGGCCCAAGCGGCGTCTTCCTGACCGAGCATTACGCCATGTTCCCGGCCGCGGCTGTCAGCGGCTGGTATTTCGCCCACCCGCAGGCGCAGTACTTTGCGGTGGGCAAGGTGGACAAGGATCAGATCGAGTGCTACAGCACCCGCAAAGGTCAACCAGTAAGTGTCAGCGAGCGCTGGCTGGCGCCAAACCTCGGGTATGACAGCTAAGGCACACCCGCATCCAGCGGTTCCCGTGGGGCGCAGCTGGAAACAAGGCGCGTCAGTGTTGATGCGCCATGTGATCGGTGAGCAGGATTAGGGGTTAGTGCCCCAATACACCGCCGTGATGACGACCAGCGCGACCAGGCACAGGATTGCCCATGTATCGACGCCATGGCTGGGCTTGCGCAACTTCGTTGGGTTGGTCATGGCATTGCCTCTTGTAGTGATTATGGGAATGCACCGTACAATCGGCAGTTAAGACCAGCAAAGACCTTTGCTCAAGCAGGGCTTTTCAGTATTCGACCGGTGACGTCAGGAACGGGTACTGATAGCCAGCCGTGCGCCCTATCGCGCTGTACGCCTTGAAGTCCACCCCGTGGTCGGCCAACTCGAGTCGTTTGAGCCATTGCCCGGCCTTGGCCTGGTCGATGCTCTGCAGCACAGGCAGGCTGTAATTGCGCAGGCCGTCGCGCCCGAACGGCAGGCCGTGGGCATCGTCATACAGCATGACCATGGCCCAGCCCCCAAGGCTGAAATGCCCGCCCATCAGTACACTCAAGCGCCCATCCAGACGCGCACGCAACGCCTCCCCGGAGCTGTTCACCGCACTGAACATGACATCCTTGCCTGGCTTGAGCCCCGCTTCCTCGAACGCCTGCATGGCCCCAAAGGCCATCTCGTCGTTGGCCGACCATACAAGCCGTGTCTGTGGGTAGCGTTCGAGCAGAAACCGCGCCTGCTCGTAGGCGCGCTGCCGGCTCCACCCGCCGTACACCACCTGCCGCAAGCGCACCTGGGGGAAGTCGGCCAAGGCGCGGCGCATGCCTTCTTCCCGGCGCTGCGAGGCAGGCGTAGTTTTCACGCCTGAGAACGCGACCAAATCCACTGGGCCACTGGTGGCAGGCAATTGCGCGATCATTTCACGCAACATCTGGAAACCGGCTTGTTCGTCATTGGTGGTCAAAGAACCCAACGGCTGCGCGAATTTGTCAGGCCGAGCGCTGACAGCCCGCGCCTGGCTAGGCGTCAAGCCGTTGTTGACCAGCAACAGCTTGACCCCCGCCCCTTGCGACAGGCGCATGATCTCGGGGGCGATGTACTGCTCGTTTACCAGTACCAGGTAATCAGGTCGCCTGTGCCCATCGAGGGCCGCCCTGGCCTGGCTCAGGGCAAGATCGGTCCGGCGCTCGCCATACTCCACACGCAAGTCCATGCCCAGTTCGTCAGCGGCGGACTGCATGAACCGGCTGTAGCTGGTCCAGAATGTCTCGTCTGGCGAGCCCGGGTTGAGGAAAACCACTGACACCGGCTGCGCACCTGCGCTCACTGGCAGGGCGAGGCACAGGCAAAGGCAGCGGTATAGGGCCTTGAGCATAGGCTGACGTCTCTGAAGCAAACCCAGGATTATACCCCTCGGGTCAGAACTGGCGCATAAATGGCAGTCAGTCTCACATAGTCCGTTTGGTTCTTTTCATATGCAAAAACATCACTTTTGCGCATAAATACAACCTGCTATGGTGCCCCGGCTCCGAACCGGAGTGCGCGGCCGTGCGCGCGAATAGCTGCATGCCTGAGACAGGACTTTTATGTACGTATATGACGAATACGATCAGCGGATCATCGAGGACCGCGTCAAGCAGTTCCGTGATCAGACCCGCCGCTACCTGGCCGGTGAGCTGAGCGAGGAAGAATTCCGCCCGCTGCGCCTGCAGAACGGCCTATACATTCAACGATTCGCGCCGATGCTGCGTGTCGCCGTTCCTTATGGCCAACTCAATGCCCGGCAGGTGCGTACCCTGGCCAAAATCGCCCGCGATTACGACAAGGGCTACGCGCACATTTCCACCCGCCAGAACGTGCAGTTCAACTGGCCGGCCCTGGAAGATATCCCCGACATCCTGGCTGAATTGGCGACCGTGCAGATGCACGCCATCCAGACCAGCGGCAACTGCCTGCGCAACACCACCACCGATCAGTTCGCTGGCGTTGCCGCCGATGAAGTCATCGACCCGCGCCCCTGGTGCGAGATCGTCCGTCAGTGGACCACGTTCCACCCGGAATTCGCCTTCCTGCCGCGCAAGTTCAAGATCGCCATCAACGGTTCGAAACAGGACCGCGCGGCCATCGAAGTACACGACATCGGCCTTGAGCCGGTGCGCAACGACGCTGGCGAGCTGGGTTTCCGCGTCCTGGTCGGGGGCGGATTGGGCCGCACACCGGTGGTCGGTTCGTTCATCAATGAGTTCCTGCCCTGGCAGGACCTGATCAGCTACCTGGACGCTATCCTGCGCGTCTACAACCGCTACGGCCGCCGGGACAACAAGTACAAGGCGCGGATCAAGATTCTGGTCAAGGCCCTGACACCTGAAGTCTTCGCCGAAAAGGTCGAGGCCGAAATGGTCCACCTGCGTGGCGGCAGCAGCACACTGACCGAGGCGGAAGTGCAGCGCGTGTCGCGTCACTTCGTCGATCCGCAGTACCTGGCGCTGGACGATGTCGACTACAGCGCCTTGGACAGCGAACATCCAGGGTTCGCGCGCTGGCGCTCACGCAATACCCGCGCCCATAAACGCCCTGGTTACGTGGCCGTGACCCTGTCGCTCAAACCCACCGGCGTTGCCCCAGGTGACCTCACCGACAAGCAGCTCGACGCCGTAGCCGACTTGGCAGAACGTTACAGCTTCGGCTTCCTGCGCACCTCGCACGAGCAGAACATCATCCTGGCCGACGTCGAGCAACGCCAGCTGCATGCCCTGTGGCTGGAGCTGCGCGAGAGCGGATTCGCCACCCCGAACATTGGCCTGCTGACCGATATCATCTGCTGCCCAGGCGGTGACTACTGCTCCCTGGCCAACGCCAAGTCGATCCCCATTGCCGAATCCATCCAGCGTCGTTTCGACGACCTGGACTACCTGTTCGACATTGGCGAGATCGACTTGAACATCTCCGGTTGCATGAACGCGTGCGGGCACCACCACGTCGGTCATATCGGCATCCTGGGCGTGGACAAGAAGGGCGAAGAGTTCTACCAGGTATCGCTGGGCGGCAACGCCGCGCGCGACGCCAGCCTTGGCAAGATCCTGGGCCCCTCGTTCGCCCAGGACGACATGGCCGATGTGATCGAGAAGCTGATCGCCGTCTACGTCGAACAACGCACTGAAGAAGAGCGTTTCATCGACACGTACCAACGCATCGGCATCGACCCCTTCAAGGAACGCGTGTATGCAGCGAATCATTAAGCACAACCAGATCGTCGACGAAACCTGGCACCTGCTGCCTAAGGAAACTTCGTTCGACGAACTGACCAACTGCGACGACTACATCGTGCCCTTGCAGATGTGGCGCGACCATGCCCATGCCCTGAAAGCCCGCGACGGTGGCCTGGGCATCTGGCTGGACAGCGACCAGGAGGCTGAGGAGATTGGCGAGGACGTCCAACACTTCCAGGTCATCGCCCTGAATTTCCCTGCCTTCACGGACGGGCGCAGCTATTCCAATGCGCGCCTGCTGCGCGACCGCTACGGCTACAAGGGTGAGTTGCGCGCCATCGGCGATGTGCTGCGCGACCAGCTGTTCTTCATGGCCCGTTGCGGTTTCGATGCATTCGCCATCCGCGCCGACAAGGACCCCGAAGACGCCCTGCAGGGCCTGAAGGACTTCTCGGTCACCTACCAGGGTGCCACGGACCAGCCGCTGCCTTTGTTCCGCCGGCGCTGAGCCCGTTGTTCGTCACGGCCGTGCACCTGCCACGGTCGTGACGGGCAGCCCCCACACTCGACCACACCGATACTCCGCACACATCGGCATTGTTGTCGCCGACGCAATTGTGAAGTCTGCCCGGTGATGATTCTCGCTTTGCCCCAGCCACGCTACGCTTTTCGGACACATTCATGCCGAGGAGTCGAGCGATGTCCCGTCCACCCCTGCCACCTTTCACCCGCGAGAGCGCCATTGAGAAAGTCCGTCTGGCCGAAGACGGCTGGAACAGTCGCGATGCTGCCAAGGTGTCGCTGGCCTATACCCCCGATACCGTATGGCGCAATCGCGCCGAGTTTCCCCGCGGGCGAGTCGAGGTTGAGGCTTTTCTGACCCGCAAATGGAACCGCGAGCTCGATTATCGGCTGATCAAGGAGCTTTGGGCCTTTACCGAAAACCGTATTGCCGTGCGCTATGCCTACGAGTACCGCGATGACAGCGGCCAATGGCACCGGGCGTATGGTAACGAGAACTGGGAGTTCGCCCCGGACGGGCTGATGCACTATCGGCACGCCAGCATCAACGAGCACCCAATCGCAGAAAGCGAGCGCAAGTTCCATTGGCCGCTCGGCCGACGTCCTGATGATCATCCTAGCCTCAGCCAGCTGGGGCTCTGACCATGGCCAGGCGCACAGAGGCGCTTTGAGGCCTGCAAGCGGTGTACAGTAGCTGCACAACAACATCGCCAAGGAGCCTGCCCATGACCGTGACGCTGTCACCGCTGCATATCGATTGCGACTTCGATTCTGGCAACATCGAAGTCATCGACGCCAGCAATCCTGCCCAGGTCCGCCTCGCCATCCGGCCGGACACCCACAGTGGCCACTACCAGTGGTTTCACTTTCGCGTCAGCGGCCTGACGCCTGGGCAGAAACACCGGTTCAGCCTCGACAACGCTGCTGGCTCGTCTTACAAGAATGCCTGGACTGGCTACAACGCCGTGGCCTCTTACGACCAGCAGACCTGGTTTCGGGTGCCCAGCCAATTCGATGGTACCGCCCTGGGCTTCGAGATCACGGCGCAGCAACCGCAGATCTGGTTCGCCTACTTCGAGCCCTACCCCCGTGCACGCCACAATCAACTGATCGAACGTGCGCTCGCCCTCCCAGGCATCACATTGCTGGCCAGCGGCCGCAGCGTCCAGGGTCGCGACATCCCGCTGCTGCGCGCAGGCGACGGTGCAGCGGGCAAGCGCAAGGTGTGGTTCATCGCCCAGCAACATCCCGGTGAGCACATGGCCGAGTGGTTCATGGAGGGGCTGATCGACCGTTTGCAGGCTGGCGACGCCACTGTCCAGCAACTGCTGAGCCGCGCTGATCTGTACCTGATTCCCAACATGAACCCTGATGGTGCCTTCCTGGGCCATCTGCGCACCAATTACGCCGGCAAGGACCTTAACCGCGCCTGGCAGGACGCCAATGTCGAGCTCACTCCGGAAGTGTTCTTCGCCCAGGCGCAGATGAAACAGTATGGCGTGGACGCCTTCATCGACGTGCACGGGGATGAAGAAATCCCCCATGTATTCACTGCCGCCTGCGAGGGCAACCCAGGTTACACAGCCCGCCTCGCCCACCTGGAAGAAACCTTCCGCAACACGCTGATGAGCCTGACGGCAGACTTCCAGACCACCCATGGCTACACCCGTGACGCGCCAGGCCAGGCCAACACGACGTTGGCCTGCAACGCCGTGGGGATGGCGCACGACTGCTTGTCACTGACCCTGGAGATGCCGTTCAAGGACCACGACGATGCCCCCGACCCGCGCACGGGCTGGTCAGGGCTGCGCTCCAAGGCATTGGCGAGCGCCGTATTGGATACGCTCGCCGCGATGGTAGACGACCTGCGCTGAGCCTTCTCTCAGAACTGGACGTCCAGTACCACGCTGTCCGAGTAGCTCGCCGCCGGCGGCGTAGCCTGGTCGGTATAGACGCGGGCGTTGTAGTTGAAAACCTGACTGCCAGTGCCAGTGCCTATGCCCGGGTTGACGTCGGCCTCGGCACTGGCCCGCCTGGCGCTACCGCTCGCGCCCCAGCGAACGGTGCCTGCGCCCTTGTAGATGTCGTACGCCAGGTAATTGTTGGCAGCCGACTTCATGCGCCGCCGCCCGCTCAGCACGTTCTGCCCATCGCTGAGCCCGACGCTGTAGGCACTGCCTTTGGTACAGGAAACGCTCAGGCTCTGGTTGACCGTTGCGAAGGCGCTGACCACAGGCGCAGAACCGAAGTTGATATTCGGCGTAACGATCTGGCAATCATTGGTCACCGTCAGGCTGACGGTCAGGTACTGGGTGCCTGATCCGGTATCCCGCCCGATGCACAACCCGCCCAGCGAAAGCCCTTCACAATAGTTCCAGGTCCAGTCCAGCTTGAGGGTCTCCTGATAGAGACCTGCCGCCACGTTACTCCCGATCTGGGTGCGAAGGTACAACGGTACAGTCTTGGGCGTACCGTTGAGCAAGCCCAGCAGGTCGAGGATACCCGTGCGTCCGTACTCGAATGCAACACCGCGGCTGATGGGAAAGTTGGTGGTGGCATCGGCGTAGAGCGTATACGGGATGACATCCCCTGTAGGGCCAAGCAACCCCCCCGTGGACGGCTGTACCGTCAGCTTGAACGAGTCGGTGTTGCTGAGCACGCTCAATACCGTGCCATTGCACTGTAAACCGGCGTTCGCCGTGGATGCTGTCTGCACGGCGGTGCGAACCTGGGTTGAATTGAGGGCGCCGAACAGAGCGGGCGCGGTGGCTACCGACGCGCACTTGGCCAGGGCAGGCTCTGCGCAGAGCGCTAGAAGCCCTGCGCAGAGCCAGGCTTGATGGCGGCTCACTTGCACACCAACGGCCCGATCAGTGGGATCGAGCCGGTGCTTTCTGGCAGGGTGAAGTCAACCTCGCACTGCCCTCCCCCCGCCAGTTCGACCTGCAAGCGGTTAGTGGCCTGCAAATTTTCCAGGTAGACCAGCCCATCCCACCCCACCACGGCCTGCGCGCCGCTTTGCACGTGTCTGACGCGGCTGCCCAGGCTCAGCGGTTGCTGATTGCCATCCACCAGTTCCAGGCTGGCTGCCTGCACCTGCTTGAGTTCGAAGTCGAGCAGATAACCGCTGCCACGGCGCACGGCAACGCGTTGCTCGACTTGCGGCGCCAGAATGTCAGGCGGCAGATCCATCGGATCTATTTCATATTTGCCTCGGTAGTAGGCACTGCTATAGGGCACAAGCAGGTGACCACGTTTATCGGTGCGGCCTACCGGCTGGTTTTCGTAACGCACGGGCACATCGGCGTAGCCAGAGGTGCTGACCACAACGAACGCATCATCGATGCGGTTGGCCGCGAACAGGCCGGCGTCCATCCACACGATCGAGCCGCTGGCATC
Source organism: Pseudomonas sp. SGAir0191 (assembly GCF_002812565.2). Taxonomy (NCBI): domain Bacteria; kingdom Pseudomonadati; phylum Pseudomonadota; class Gammaproteobacteria; order Pseudomonadales; family Pseudomonadaceae; genus Pseudomonas; species Pseudomonas sp. SGAir0191. The sequence goes on along the minus strand of NZ_CP025035.2, from coordinate 1,894,149 downwards.
GGCCCACCGGGTCATTTCTCCACTGCTGCCGTAGACACCCGCCTGCAGCTGGACCGACTGCAGGCGCCAGGTGGCGTCGGCCTGGCGGTAAGCCTGGCGATCGCTACCGGTGGCATACCCGAGGTTGTAGCCCACCCCGGTGCCCACCGGAACCGCCCGGCTGTAGTTGACCCGCTGCTGGTGCTGGCCGTCTTTGTTGCGTTCGATCCCCAAGGCCAGGGTGCCGGTCATGTCGAACGGAATCACCAGTTGCGCCTGCGCCGCCCATTGGCGATCACCCACCTCTCGGTTAGCAGAGAAGTAAATACTGCTGTTGCCCCACAGGGGCCTGCTGTAACTGAGGTTGATCAAACGCGTGCGCGTGCCGTCACCGGCGCGTACATCGAAATAACCGGCGCCCAGGTTCCCATACTGGTTGAGGTTCAAACTCAGCGTCACCTGCTCACTGCTTCTGCTCAGCTGCATGTCGCGCCGGTCGATGCGGGTTAGGTCGGCGTAATCGCCATGGCGTTGCAGGCGCTGGTAGCTGAAACCCAGGCGTTGACTGTTGTATTGATAACCCAGGGCGGTTTGCTGACCTTGGTTGCCTTCCAAACGGCTTTGGGCAAGTGCAGCATTGAGCACCCCGAACTGCCCTAGGCGCATGTTCGTCCCCAGGCCCCCGAGCATCAGGGACTCGGCCGTTTGCGCATTGGCCTCCAGCGTGAAGGTATCGCTCAGGCCGTGGCGCAGGCTGGCCGAGGCCACGCCTGGGCCGTATCCGAAGTCGCGCACCCCATAGTCACGCCTGAGACTGCCGGCTGCCACCGCATAGTCGGTCAACCCTTTTTGCAACAGGCTGCTGGTCACATAGAACGGCAGGGTCGTGGACACTTGCCTGCCCAGGGTGTCGGTGGTCACCACCACAGCCTCGCCGGCACCGTTGATGAAAGGGACGTTGGTCAGGGTATAGGGGCCAGGCTGCAACTCGGTGGTGCTGGCCCGGTAACCATTGATGAAAAGCTCAAGGGACGTTGGCACGGCCGCTTCGCCTGCGAAGGCGGGCAACGGGTAGGTCACAAGGTCTGGCCGGGCGGCAAAATCCCTGGATAGCTGCAGCCCGCCCAGGCGCACTGAGCTACTCCAGGGCAAGGCGGCGGTGATCAGGTCACCGGCCTCGACGGTCAGCATCCGTTGCTCGTCGGTGAAGCGCCAGGTGGTGTCGTAACGCAGGAATCCATCACCCGTGCCACTGCGCGTCACGCCGTTGAACGAGCGCCGCCATTGGCCAGTGCTGGACACAGTCCCCCAGCTGTCGAACACGCGTAGTTCATTCCAGGCGGCGAGGTAGGTGCCGCTGTCATCGGTATCGTTCAGGTACAGGTCATAGTTGAACAAGGCACCGAAGCTGCTGCGCGCATCGGTAGGCGGGTAAAGCGTGCGCTCACCGACTTGCTGGTCCGGCAACCAGCCTGGGGGCACATCCAGCCGCAGTTGCTGGTTCTGGCTGTCATATTCGGCATGCATCCCAGCAACGGCGTCCAGGGCCACGTCGCCTGAGGGATCGCCGGGCAACGCAAGGCCTGCTGCGCGCAGCACGTCACTGCCTATGTAAAGGCGCCCGGCCCTTTGCTGCACCGGCACCAATTCAGCCTTTGGCATCTGGTTCACCGTGAGGTCCAGGTACAAGGTGGCATCGGCAACCGCCGACAGCTCCGTTGGCGGCGGCGGCAGGTCGTCCGCCAGCACCAGGGTAGAACCGGCCAGTGCCAGCCCCAGATACCCCAGGCGCTTCGTCGCGAACCTCTTCACGCATCGGTCCTGACCATTGCCGGGCCCTCCCTGGCCCTGTGACTTGCCTGTAACTTATCGACCCTGGTTGATGACGGCCGCCTCGCCCTGGCCGTTGACCCGGCCCTTGAGTATTCCACCGGCCCCCACGGCCAGCGGCGCTGGCCAGCGCATGCTGGCCCCGGGCAGTACATAGCCCAGCAGCCCTTCTGCAACTGGTTTGGCCTGGTTGCCTTGCTGCACCACCACATCGGTCAGGCGTGCATGCACCGGGCCGGTGTTTCGCAACTCGATGTACGGCTTGCCCTGTACCATCACCGGCTGCCAGGTCAGCTGGGGCTTGCCTACACCCTGCTCGTTGCGCTCGCCGTTCGGGTCCGGGCGGCCCCACAGGCCTTCCCCGTAGACGAACAGCGGCACCGAGTAGCGCATCTGCAGGCGAATTGCGGCCGTGGTCCCGGCCTCGGCCTTGTCCACGGGCACTGCGGGGGGAATTTCGTCGATGATGATGCGGTAGGCCTGTTCCTGACCGGCGGGTGCCGCACCTGTGCGCGTCAGGCGAATGAGTTGCTTCTGACCGGGTGCGATAGTGGCCACCGGCGGGCTGCCGATGATTTCACGTTGTGCGCTGAACTGCTCCTCGAAGCGGCCCTGACGCCAGGCAAATACACGCACTTGAAGGCTTGCCGCCGCGGTCCCGCGATTTTCCAGCCACAGCGCCCCCGCCTTCTGTCCCGCTTCCAGCACAGGGTCAATGGGCCAGATCAGTACCGACGTGGCGGCTAACACCGGCTGGCCAGCCACGCTGCACATCAGCATCAAGGCTCGGATCCATTTGCTGCGCTCTCTCATGAAGCCCTCCCTGGACGGTATGTTGGCGACATCGACCGGTCACCAGGTCAATGTCACTTGGACTACGTCGGTGTAGGTGCCGGCAGGCACCGTTCCGGGTAGTTGGAGCCTTCCGTAGACTGGCAGCCTTACCGCTGCAGGGTCGGCATAACTCACGTTCACGTTTTGCCCAATGCCGATGCCCTGCGCCAACGCAGCATCCTGGTACAACTGGTAGGGCACTACCTGCGTGCCTCCCGTACGCTTGAGGTTGCGCACGCCTGCGTTCGCGTTCTGGCCAGCATCCAGGCTCATGCTCAGCACTACCCCTGGCGTGCACTGCAGCGTCACGCTCGAACCGCCCAATGCCGTACTCAGCACGGCCGTGGACAAGGCTGACTGCGTACCGTAGTTCAGGGTGCCGTACTGCGTGGCGCCCCCTATGACCAGACAACCGGCGACAACTTGCGCATTTACCGCGAAGGTACTGGTGGTGGCCGCACCCAGGGGGCCAGCCAGCATCAGCATGCACCCGGCAACGGTCCCTGCACGCCAAACGCGCATGCCTCAGAACGACAGCTCGACGGCGACGGTGTCGGTATAGACCCCCGCGGGCAGACCTGCCTTGCCACGTGCCTGCCCATAGAGGTTGACGGTTTGCGCAACCCCGGTGCTGGTCGGCAACGTGATCGTGCCGTCGATGGCCAGCAACTGCGTGCGCCCCGCATCGGTATAGAAGTCATAGGGAACGAAATTGCCGGCGCCGTCTGCCAGAGCACGGGTGCCCCCGGTGGACTGACCATCGTGGGCGCCTGCGCGTACCCGAATGGCCGGCACCGTGCCCGCTGAACACAGCACACTAAGTGCCCCGCCGCTGCCGCCGAGCACCTGCGCGTTGGCCGTACCGAACAAGGCATCCTGAGTGCCGAAGTTCAGGCTGCCGAAATTCAGGCCCGAGGTGCCTGAGCTGCCGTTGACCTGGCAAGCCGCAATCAGGGTCAGTGTCGAGTTGATGGTACCGGTGACGGTGGCTGCCGGCGCCTGGGACGCCAGCGCCATGCCCAGCCCGGCGAGGATGCAGCGTGAGAGGTGGGTTCGCATCGATATCTCCTTGATGGGTTACCAGTCCAGGGTCACTCTGAGGGTGTCGCGATACAGGCCAGCGGGTAGCGCACGAGGCTGTGCGACCAGCACGCCATATATGGGAATGGGCATCTGCCGGGTGCTGCTGATGACGAAGGGCCGGGCCTGGCCGACCGGATAGTGGCTGCGGCCGGCAGGATCGACGGCCAGTTGGTAAGGGATCAACTCGCGCCCATTGCTCAGGCGGCGTATCCCGTCGTCGCCGTTCATGCCCGCATTGATGCTCACCTTGAACGCACGCACTTCAGGCGTGCAGCTGATCTGCAAGCTGCCCTGCGTGCCGACGTCATCCACCCGACTGCGCACGGGCTCTTCCCAATTAGGGCCTCGGGCACCGAAATCCATCAATCCAGGGTTGGCCAGTGTCGCCGGTTGCGTTTCATCGCTGCTGATCTGGCAAGCAGCGCTGATGATCAGTTGCGCCTGGATGAAACCGGTGCTGGTGCCGTGCGCCGCGCCGCCCGGTACGAGCAAGGGACCAAGGGTCAGCAGCAGCATCGAGGAACGGTTCATGGCCTCACGTCCTTGTGCATAGGTTGACCTACCAGGTGACCGTCACTTTGAGCATGTCGGCATACCGCCCTGCTTCAGGGGCCCAGGCCAGCTTGTCCAGCCTCGCGTACAACGGCAGGTCGACCCAGCCGCTGCCAGGCACCCGTGATGATTGCGGCTCATCGACCAACATCGGCTGCCGCCCGGCCGCATCACGAAATAACCGGTAGGGAATGGGCCTGGCGCTGGAGCCTGACATGGCCAGGAACCGCACCGCCCCGCTCCCACCATGTTGGCCAGCGTCCACGCGTACCTGATAGGGCGTGTCCGGGTTGCACTCCAGCCGCGGCACTGAAGGCCCCAACAGCGTTCCACTTCGAGGTGCTTGCGGGCCATCCAATCGTGACACTGCACCAAAGTCGATGCGCCCGAGTGCCTGTGCTCCCGCCTCCCGGGCAGGGTTGACGAGCATGCAGCCGCGCTCCACCAATACCCTCACTTCGACCAGAAAATCTGCCGCCAGGGCACTGCCGACTGGCAGCAGGCCCACAAGCGCGGCAAACAAACGATTGTTCACGTTAGCGTCCCTGCCATTCAACTCTCGTTTCAAGCCTAGCAGCGGGCTCACTTTCGAACCGGCCGACACGCCTGTTTTTTGGTATTAGCAAAAAAGCAGTAACGGCCATGGCAAGATCTGGACAGCGCGAAGCAGCCTCCATGCAAGGTGGGTTTCAACGGCCAAAGCACGGCAGGCGAAGCGATATTCTGATAGGGTGTATCACCATCATCCTGCCCCAGACTCGTGCGGCTTGCAGGGTCCCAAATGACAGGAGCGTTTTCTTCGATGACCACCGACCGAACACTTGCACAGGCGATCGAACGCTGCGCTCAAGAGCCCATTCAAGTGCCGGGTAGCGTTCAGCCTCACGGTTTTGTTCTGGTGCTCGATCCGGAGCATCTGCAGGTCCTGCAGGCAAGTGACAACATCGTGCAGTGGCTGGGAGCGCCCGCCGAATCGGTGCTCGGTTGCAGCTTCGGCGAAATCGTCCAGGCCGGCTTCGACCTGCGCCAGCACTTGGCGAGGCTGCCGGAGGACGAGGTCTTTCCTTTTCATATCGGTGATGTGCGCTTGCACGACAGGGCATCTAGCCGGGAGGAGCTCCATCTGCTGGCGCATCGGCACGACCAGGTGCTGATCGTCGAGTTCGAGCCGCTCAGAGTGCCCGAGGACCTGACTGCTCAAGGTGACTACTACCCATTGGTGCGCACCTTCGTCAGTAGCCTGCACCTGGCGGGTAGCCTGGAGGAATTGCTGCAGCAGACGGTTGTACAGCTCAAGCGCGTGACCGGCTTCGGACGGGTCAAGGCCTATCGCTTTGATGCCGACGGCAATGGTGAGGTATTGGCCGAGGTTGCCGACGCAGGTTATCCAAGTTTCCTGGGCCTGTGCTTCCCTGCCTCGGATATACCGCGCCAGGCGCGTGAGCTCTATCGGGTCAACCGCATCCGCGTCATCGAGGATGCCAACTATCAGCCGTCTCCCTTGGTACCGCCACTCAACCCAACCACCGGCAAACCGCTGGACATGAGCTTCACGAGCTTGCGTAGCGTGTCGCCCGTGCACCTGCAATACATGCGCAACATGGATACGCTGGCATCGATGTCATTGTCCATCGTGGTGGATGGCAAACTGTGGGGACTCATTTCGTGCCATCACGCACAGCCGCGATCGGTGGCCCTGCGTACACGTACCGCTTGTGAACTGCTGGCCAGCGTCCTGTCCCTGCAGATCGAATCCCGTGAAGCCCATGCCAGCACTCACCAGTTACTGGAATTGCGGCAATACATCGTGCGGATGATTTCTTCCATGGCCGACCACGACAGTGTCAGCGAAGGCCTGCGTACGTTGCCCGATGTGCTCCTGGCGTTTGCAGGTGCTCAAGGCGCTGCGATCATTTCTGCCGAGCATTGCGAGCTGATCGGAGCTGCCCCGCCAGAGGCACAGGTCAATGCGCTGGTCCATTGGCTGGCCCGCCAAGGTGAAGATGTTTTCCAGACGGATAATGTACGCCGTGACGTCAGCGAGCTGCCCGAATTGGCCGAGCATGCCGGCGGCGTACTGGCAGTGGCCATCTCTAAAATCCACTCGCACTACCTGCTGTGGTTCCGCCCCGAACAGGTGCGTAGCGTCCAATGGGCTGGGCAGCCTACCAAGGAAGTCGCACCACTGGGCAACCTCGCGCCTCGCCATAGTTTCGAACGCTGGCAGGAGCAACTGCACGGTTACTGTGCACCCTGGGACCCGTTGGTCATCGAGGGCGTAATGGAGTTGCGCAATGCGGTCCTGGGTATCGTGCTGCGCAAGGCTGAAGAACTGGCGCAGATGGCCAACGAATTGCGCCGCTCCAACAAGGAGCTCGAGGCATTCTCGTATAGTGTTTCCCACGACCTGCGGGCGCCCTTGCGCCATATCGCGGGGTATACGGAATTGCTGGGCGAAATGGAAGGCAACGGTTTGAGTGAACGGGGCAAAAGGTTCTTGCAACACATCGGCGAAGCGGCGCATTTTGCCGGCAACCTGGTCGACAATTTGCTACATTTCTCGCACATGGGCCGCTCTGCCCTGCGCATGTCGGAAGTGGACCTCAACGCTCTGGTCGAAGCCATTCGCGCTGAACTGGCACCCGACTACGCCGGGCGTGAGATCATCTGGGACATCGCGCCGCTGCCCCGGGCTTATGGCGACCCGGCATTCATCAACCTGGCATTGAACAACTTGGTGGCAAATGCCATCAAATATACCCGTGGACGAACACCTGCCCGCATCGAGATCACAGCTGTGCAGCACCCAACCGAGACCGAGGTCTGTGTCCGGGACAATGGCGTGGGCTTCGACATGGCCTATGCCAGCAAGCTGTTCGGCGTCTTCCAGCGCTTGCATCGCATGGAGGATTTCGAAGGCACGGGCATTGGCCTTGCCAGTGTTCGCCGCATCATTGAAAGGCACGATGGCCGTGTCTGGGCCGAAGGCCAGATCGACAAAGGCGCCAGTTTTCATTTCACACTACCGCGCCCATCCGCGACACACTGAGGTACCGCACCTATCATGCTAAAACCCATCCTGCTGGTCGAGGACAACCCTCGGGATCTGGAGCTGACGCTCCTGGCCTTGGAGCGCAGCCAGTTGGCCAACGAAGTCATCGTGCTGCGCGACGGCGCAGATGCCTTGGATTACCTGTTGCGCCGCGAGGCCTACGCCGACCGCGATGACGGCAACCCTGCCGTGATCTTGCTCGACCTCAAGTTGCCGAAAGTTGATGGCCTGGAAGTACTGAAGGCGCTGCGCGCCTCCCCGGAGCTGCGCAGCATTCCGACCGTGATGCTGACCTCGTCCCGCGAAGAACCCGACCTGCTGCGCGCCTACGAACTGGGCGTCAACGCTTATGTGGTCAAACCCGTCGAGTTCAAGGAATTCGTTGCCGCCATTTCCGACCTGGGCATCTTCTGGGCGGTACTCAACGAGCCTCCACCCGGCTCGTTGCGCCTGAACCGTCGCGGCAACTGAGGCCTGCACCACGATGCAGTCTACCCCGCTACATCTACTGATGGTCGAAGACAGCTCGATGGACGCCGAGCTAACCCTGATGCGCCTTGAGCGCAGCGGGTTGCGCATCCAGTCTCATCTTGTCTTCGATCACAACGGCGTCGAGCATGCCCTTCGCGAAGGGCGCTATGACTTGATCCTGTGCGATTGCGTGCTGCCTGGTTCATCCGGTACCGAAGTGCTTTCGATCGCCCAGCGTCTGGCCCCTGATGTGCCCTTCATTTTCCTCTCCGGTATCTACGGAGAGGAACATGCGGTAGAGATGATTCGCCTGGGCGCCACCGATTACGTGCTAAAGAAAAACCTGCCGTTGTTGCCCAAGGCGGTGCGCCGTGCACTCACCGAGGTGCAGGAGCGCCAGCGCAGACGCCGTGCCGAAGAGGCCTTGGCGGAGGTGGAAGCACGCGCGCGCATTGCTATCAACGCTGCGGGCATGGGGACCTGGGACTTGAGGCCCCAAGAGGGAGTGCTGGCGTGGGATGAACGCTGCAAGGCATTGTTCGGCCTGCCGCCGGACACCGAGATGAGCCTGGAGGTGTTCTACGCTGGCATTTATCCAGACGACGTGGAGATGGTTCGCAAAGCCGTCGACCTGGCCATGCGCCCGGAAAGTGGCGGCAACTATCGCATGGAGTTTCGCATCGTGCCGCCCGATGGCCAGGAGCCCCGGTGGGTCCTGAGCAGTGGCCAGAGCCAGTTCGTCGACGGCAAGTGCGTACGTTTTTCAGGTGTTCTTCAGGATATTCACACCCAGCGCGTGGCCACTCAGGCATTGCGCCAACTCAACGAAATGCTCGGCGAGCGTGTCGAACGACGTACCCGTGAGCGCGATCGCGCCTGGGAGCTCTCCCAGGACCTGCTGGCCGTGCTCAACCACGACCTGACACCGGTGGCGCTAAACCCAGCCTGGGAAGCCAGCCTGGGCCTGTCGCGGGAACGCTTGAGCCAGTCTTCGCTGCTGCACCTGTTGCCGGAGGCGGATCAGGAACTGCTGCTAACCGAACTGGCGTCCCTGGCCCATGGGCGCACCAGCGCGCGGTTTGTGGGCCGGATTCTTCACGCAGGTGGCCAGCAGCGTTGGCTGTCGTGGGTTGTGGTACCGGAGGACACCCTGCTCTACGTGGTCGCGCGGGACATTACCAGCGAGCGTGAAACTGCAATGGGTTTGGCCGAGGCCAATGCCCGCCTGCGCGAACAGATCAGCGAGCGTGAGCGTATCGAGGCCGCCCTGCAACAGATGCAGCGTCTGGAGGCTGTGGGCCAGCTTACCGCGGGGGTGGCCCACGACTTCAACAACTTGCTGACCGTGATCCTGACTGGGGCGAGCTTTCTGGAGCGCGACCTGGTGAAAGCCGATGTCGAGAAGGCACGAACCAGGCTTACTCACATCAGGGAAGCAGGTGAACGCGGCGCCAAGCTGACCTCGCAATTGCTGGCATTTTCCAGGCGCCAACGGCTCGAACCCGTGCCACTGAACCTGAACCGCACGCTTGACGGACTCGAAGAACTGCTACGCCGTACCCTGGGCGGCAATGTCTCCGTACGCCTGGACCTGGACAAATCACTCTGGCAGGCGCTTACGGACCCGACCCAGACCGAGATGATCATCCTGAACCTGGCGATCAACGCCCGCGACGCCATGCCCGAGGGCGGCCAGCTGACCTTGTCCACACGCAACACGCGCATCGATGACTTGCCACGCCGCCCGGAAGATCCAGACCCTGGCGAGTACGTCATGATGAGCATCCGCGACACGGGGTGCGGCATGAGCGAGGAGGTACTGGCCAAGGTCTTCGAACCGTTCTTCACCACCAAGGACATCGGCAAGGGCTCCGGCCTGGGCCTGGCGCAGGTCTTCGGGTTTGCCAAGCAGTCGGGCGGCGGGGTGCGCATTGATACCGCACCGGGTAGAGGCACCGAAGTGGCCGTCTATTTGCCTGCGGTGAAGGATCAGGTCGTGAGCGAACCGGAACCGCTGCCATTGACCCATACCATCACCGAGAGCGGCTACAACCGTAATGTGCTGCTGGTGGATGACGACCATCTGGTGCGCGACATGCTAGGCGATGTCCTGCGTCAGTATGGGTATCAGGTTCGTCAGGCACACAGCGGGGAGCAGGCACTGGCCCTGCTGGACGATGATATCGACTTGCTTCTCACCGACTTCGCCATGCCTGAGTTCAATGGTGCTCAGCTGGCCATGGCGGCGAGAGAGCGCTACCCCAACCTGCGCGTGGTGTTCCTGACGGGTTATGCGGAGCTCCAAGGGCTGGACTTGCCCGATAGCCTGGTCATTCAAAAGCCGGTACAAGCTGACGAACTTGCCAGGGCACTGAACGAGATGCTGGGTACAGCGAGCTGACGCATAGGTTGAGGATCCGCCATGGACGGCTTTTGAAAAGAGGCGCTTTGCAGGATGCGCCTCTCGATCAAATGCAGTCTGCCGGAAAATTGCGAATCTCAGAAACGACGAATTCAGCGCTGGTAGCCCATGCACTGAAAATAGAAATGTAGAAAATGGCAGGGGCGGCTGGATTCGAACCAACGCATGGCAGGATCAAAACCTGCTGCCTTACCGCTTGGCGACGCCCCTGTATCGGATGCAGCTGAAGCTGCTCTGACAACTCCAAGTAACTGACAACGCGTTGTTGTCTTGGAATGCGCGGCACTTTATCAACAATGTTGGAGCTTGGGAAGCCCTCTGTTAAAAAAATTACCAAAAAACAGCGAGTTAGTCGTCAGCAACAATGCGGCAATACCGTTCGTCGCATTCCTGCCCCTTCTCGTCAACGCAATCGCAAACCTTCATTCCAATGGTTATCGCCACCGTCATGCCCATGGAGGATGCCATGCCTGTTTCACACGATCTGTATCAAGACCTGCACTACCCTCGTGAAATCGTTCAACAACGTCGTCAGACCGATAAAGCCCTGGACCGCTTGCTCGACGAATATGTCGACATCGACAACCAGGTGCTGGCGGCCGAATCCATCTCGGCAGGCAATTTCGAGGACGAAGACCTTCGTCGTCTCAAGGAGCGCCGGTTGACCGTGAAGTACATGATCGAGCGTCAACTGCAACCCAAGGCATAAGGTGCCCGGGTGCGGTGACCTATCGCAGCAGGTGATCACTGGCGGTCACTTTCTCGATTGGTCATACAGCCAAGGCTAGTGCAAGATTCTCGCTACCGTCTGTTACAAGGAAACGAGCCTTTGCCCGCCTGGATACCTGCCCCGCTGCGCCACCTTGGCAAGCGCTTTAGTCACTGTGCAGCAGCGCCCAGCAATGACTTGGCTGCCGCTTTCGATGACAAGGCCCGCCGATGCGGCTTTACGCTTAGCGAGAGTCAACGTCAGGCCATCACCTGCATGTCGCAGCAGGTTGAACAGCACAGAGCGGGGCACGCTACGGGCGTGTACCTGCACGGCCCGGTCGGTCGTGGTAAAAGCTGGTTACTCGATGGCTTCTTCCAGTGGGTGCCCAGCCCAGCCAAGCTGCGCTGGCACTTCCATGATTTCTTCGCCCGCTTGCATCAGGGCGTGCATCGCCACCAGGCAAGTGGTGACGCCATCGGCATCACGCTCGACGAATTGATCGGACAGAACGACATCCTGTGTTTCGATGAATTTCATGTGCATGACATTGGGGATGCCATGCTGTTGACGCGGTTATTCGAGGCCCTGTTCGCACGGGGCACATTGCTGGTGCTCACCAGCAACTACGCACCTGAAGGGTTGCTGCCCAATCCGCTTTACCACCAGCGATTCCAGCCTGTGATCGACCTGATCAACCACTGCATGGTCATCAAGGAAGTCGGCGGTAAAACGGACTTTCGCAGCCTGCCGGCCAACCGTGCACTGCAACGCTTCACGCAGGGCCGTTACATCTGGCCCGGTACCGATATGCAGCGCCAGTCCCTGCACATGCCGACGACCCAGGGCGATACCCTCATGGTCAATAATCGTCCGCTACGCCTACAGGGCGCTGAGGGCGACCAGATCAGGTTCACTTTCGAAGACCTGTGCGAGCAGCCCACAGCCGTGATCGATTACCTGGCACTGGCCCGGCAATACTCGCACTGGATCATCGAAGGCCTGGGCGACCTGGGGACATGCTCGCTTGCTGCCCAGCAGCGTTTCGTCAACGTGGTCGACGTGCTCTACGACCAGGACCGACAACTGACTCTCATTGGCTCACGCCCGCTGGTAGAAAGCCTTGAAGGATCGCTCGCAGACCTGATGCGCACGCGCAGTCGCCTGGGCCAGCTACAGCAAGTGGGCCCCGCAGGCGCCGAAAGCTGAGCGGGGCCGGATCAGCCTTCTTAGCTCGCCCTCGCAAGCCCTGAGAGCACCGCTTCGATTTCTTGCAGGACTGCCGGATCGTCCACCGTAGAGGGAGGCGTGTACGCTTGGCCATCGGCGATCTTGCGCAGTACCGCGCGCAGAATCTTGCCAGATCGGGTCTTGGGCAGACGCTTGACCAGCCGGACCTGATTGAAGCAGGCCAATGCGCCAATCTCCTCCCGTACGCTGGCCACAAGATCGACGAGCAACTGCGATTCCACAATGCCGGCGCCGTCCTTGAGCACCACCAACGCGAGTGGCACCTGCCCTTTGATGTCATCGTGAACGCCGATCACTGCGCACTCGGCGACAGCAGGATGACGCGCGACCAGATCCTCCATCTCGCCCGTGGAAAGACGATGCCCGGAAACATTGATCACATCATCTGTGCGACCCATGATGTAGACGAACCCGTCCTCATCCAGATAGCCGCCGTCACCTGTGTGGTAGTAGCCGGGGTACGTACTTAAGTAAGCCTGGACATAGCGCGGGTGATCGCCCCACAACGTCTGGCTGCAGCCTGGCGGCAACGGCAGTGCGATGACGATCGCGCCCTGGTGATTGGGCCCGACCAGATGGCCGTCGTCATCGAGCACCTGCACATGATATCCAGGCACCGCGCGATTGCTCGACCCTGCTCTTGCCGCGCTACCCTCGAGCCCCACGCAGGGCGCAGTCACCGGCCAGCCGGTCTCGGTCTGCCACCAATGATCATGCACCGGCTTGCCGCTTACCTGCTCCAGCCATTGATGGGTACTGGAATCGAGTTTTTCGCCTGCCAGGAACAACTGGCGCAACGAACTCAGGTCATGCTTGCGTAGCAGCTCGGCGTCAGGGTCCTCCTTGCGGATGGCACGCATGGCCGTGGGCGCACAGAACAGCGCATTGACCTTGTACTGCTCAACCACCCGCCAGTAGGCAGAAGCATCCGGCGTGCGGATGGGCTTGCCTTCGTAAAATACACTCGTGCAGCCGCACATCAGCGGCCCGTACACGATCAAGGAGTGCCCCACCACCCAGCCCACATCGGAGATGCCCCACCAGACATCGCCTGGCTGCATGCCGTAGACGGTGCGCATGGCATAGTGCAGCGCGACGGCATTGCCGCCATTCTCGCGAACGATGCCTTTAGGTTTTCCGGTGGTACCTGAGGTGTACATGATGTACAGCGGGTCTGCCGCATCCAGTTCAACAGGCGCCACTGGCTGCGCATCGGCTACGGACTGAGCCCAATCCAGGTCTCGCCCTGCCTGCAATGGCGCTTGCGCCTGGGGCCGCTGCCAGACCAATACGTTGTGCGGGCGGTGGCGAGCTAGCGCCAGGGCGCGATCAACCAATGGCTTGTACTCGATGACCCGCTCGAACTCCAGCCCACAGGAAGCGGTCAGCAGCAACACCGGGCGCGCGTCATCGATGCGCAACGCCAGTTCATTGGCCGCAAACCCGCCGAATACCACCGAGTGAACAGCACCAATGCGCGCGCAGGCCAACATGGCCATGGCGGCCTGGGGCACCATCGGCATGTAGATGATGACGCCATCGCCTTTTTGCACCCCCAGCTGGCGCAGCAAGCCGGCCAGCCGCGCGACCTCTTCGCGAAGCTGAAGGTAAGAGAATGTCTGCTGTGTGCCGGTCACCGGGGAATCGTAAATCAGCGCCAACTGATCCCCCCGACCCTGCTCGATCTGATGATCCAGAGCTAGGTAGCAACTGTTCAAGCTTGCGTCAGGGAACCACTGGTGAGTGCCATCGGCATTGTTCTCGAGGACTACGGTGGGTTCGCGGTACCAAGCTACCGAGCGCGCCTGCTCTGCCCAGAAGGCGGCGGGGTCGGCAATGGATTGGGCGTAACTGTGCTGATAGCTCATGGTGAGTTGACCCGATGTTGTTGTTCTTGAAGGGCGAACGCTGAGTATGGATGCCCTGCACCCAGACGCCAGGCGCGATATGGCCTAACCGACCTGCATTTTTGCAACTTGGGCAAAAGTCGTTCAATGCGGCGACGAACTCACTAGAATAGCGACCAGTTTTTTACGGTGAGCACCTCAATGGACATCGATCAGGCCCGCACTTTTCTGGAAGTCGTGCGCAGCGGCAGCCTAGTGGCGGCTGCGGAGCGCCTGTACGTATCGCAGACAGCGGTCACCGCCAGGTTGCAGCGCCTCGAGCAGCAACTGGGCTGCACCCTGTTCACAAGAAGCCGAAGTGGCGCCCGCCTGACCAGCCACGGTGAAGCCTTCGTCGGGTATGCCAACCAGCTGGTGCAGACCTGGGAGGCGGCACGACGCGACTTGCCCTTGCCGCCTGGCTACCAGCAGGTACTGCACCTTGGGGGCGAGGTGAGCCTTGGTAACCCGATGATGCTTGACTGGGTCACGGCGCTGTATCAGGAGCTGCCTGGCCAGAGCATCCACAGCGAAGTGAGCGACGGCGAGTCGTTGCTGCGCAAGGTGGAGATGGGCGTGCTGGACGCTGCTCTGGTGTACCAGCCGATCTACGGGCCGGGCTTGCAGGTCGAGCAGCTGATGGAAGAAAAGCTGGTGCGAATCCGGCGGGTCGAACGGCCGGAGCCGTACATCTATATCGACTGGGGTGAGGCCTTCCGCCGGCAACATGACGCCGCCCTGCCCGACTGCGCCCGTGCGGCGCTGCGTTTCAACCTGGGGCCGCTTGCCTTGCAGTTCATCCTCGACAAGGGCGGTAGCGGCTATTTTCGCACGCGGGTGGTGCAGGCTTATCTGGACAGTGGCGTCTTCGAGCGCGTACCGCAGGCGCCGGAATTCACCTATCCCACCTTTCTGGTCTACGCCCGCGAGCGTGACAGCGAAGCGTTGCAACAGGCCCTGGGCATTCTGCGCCGGCTTATCGCAGCCGAGGCCAGCGACTGGTCACAACGCTGGGACCCGACGCTCTGAGGCATTGGCGCTGCTGAGCAACTGGCGCTTGAGCCCGGCGATCAGGTCAGTCTGGGTGACCACCCCTACCAACCCATCACCGTCGAGCACCGGCAGGCAGTGCAGCCCCTGCTCGCACAGCAGCGGCAACAGGCGCTCCAGCGGGTGCTGGCTGCTGACACTCACGACCCGGCGGCTCATCACCTGCGCCATGCGCACGGGCTTGCGCCCGAACAGGCCCCGCCAGCTCAAACGCGCCTGCTGCATGGCCGGGCCTACCAGGTCGCTCAGGCTGACGATCCCCACCAAGGCGCCGTCCTGCAGCACCGGCAGGGTCTTGACATGGTGGCTGTCGAGCAGCTTCCAGGCCTGCTGCAAGGTGGTCTCGGGGCTGACGAACTGCACGTCCTTCGACATCACCGACGCCGCCGTTATGCCACCGAGACTGCGCTGCAGCGCGTGCTGCTCGGTGGCGAGAATGATGCGCTCCAGCTCGTCGCGTGTGACGTCGACAAACTCGCCCAACTCTTCCAGCGCCTGATCCAGGTCCTCACCGCGGATGCCGACGCGCTCACTGGGCAGCGGATCGTGGGTGTGGTGCAAATCCTTACGCGGTGCAGGGCCTTTCGGGTAGCGCACCCCGGTCAAGCGGTTATAGAGGGTAGCCACCGCAACAAGAATCAGCGCGTTGAGCAGCACTGGCTCAAGCAGATGGTCACCCAAGGCGGTCAGCCCTGGGTCGGCCAGAACCGCACTGACCGCCACTCCCCCACCGGGTGGGTGCAGGCAGCGCAGCAAGCACATCACCAGGATGGACAGACACAGGGCAGCGGCGGCGACCCCAAGCCCTGGACCAAAACCGTCTCGCATTGCCAAGCCAACGATCGCGGCCAGGGTATAGCTGCCAAGCACTGGCCAAGGCTGTGCAAGGGGACCTGAATGAACGGCGAACACCAGCACCGCGGAGGCCGCCAACGGCCCGAGCAGGTGCAAGGCGATATCCGGGCCATACGCCAGGCTCGTCAGCCAGCCTGCGAGAAACAGGCCGACCAATGCGCCGATACCGGCGCGCAGCCATTGGGTGGGGGGGATGTTCAGGGACGGCGGTAATAACCACTGCAAAAGACGGTCGGTACGCGAGGCAGGCATGTCGTTTCGGGTTCTGTAGGTCTGGACGGAAGAAGAAACGTAGGCCTTGGCCCGTCGGCCAGTGAAGGCTACATGCAGCGATTCTGCCGAGCGACGTCCATTTGGGCTAATTCAAAAAAATGTGGCAGTGATGCATTTTTTTTGCAGTACAGCCGTTTGCCAGCGGCAACGGGGCCGACCTGTGTGACGCCGCGCTGGTCACAGGCTCCGGCGCGGCAACTGGATATCCACACGCAATCCACCCATCGGACTCTCAAGCAGTTGCAGTTTCCCGCCCCAAGCCTGGACGATGTCACGCACGATGCCCAACCCCAGACCGTGTCCATCGACTTCCTCGTCAAGCCGAGAACCCCGTTCAAGCACTTGCACACGCTGCTGGTGAGGGATACCAGGGCCGTCGTCGTCAACCCACAGCTGATAGTGTTCCTCGGTGGCTGCGATGCCCAAGTGCACCTCGCTGTCCGCCCATTTGCAGGCGTTGTCCAGCAGGTTACCCAGCAGTTCCAGCATGTCTTCGCGATCCCAGGGCAGCAGCAGGCCAGGTGGCACGGCGTGGCTCAGCAGCAGGCCCTCGCCATGGATCATGCCCAAGGTGCTCAGCAACCCCGGCAACTCGTCATCACAGGCAAATTGCGCACCCGGCAACGCATCGCCTGCCAGGCGTGCGCGGTTGAGCTCACGGGCCAGGCGCTGCTCGATCTGCTGCAACTGCTCGCGCATCTGTGCACGAACCTCAGGCAAGCCCTGCAGGCGCTCGCTGGATGCCAGGCTAAGCAGCACCGCCAGGGGCGTTTTCAGGGCGTGGCCCAGGTTACCCAGTGCATTGCGCGAGCGTCTCAGGCTGTCTTCGGTATGGCTGAGCAAATGGTTGATCTGCCCAACCAGCGGCACCAGCTCACTGGGCACTTGGGCATCGAGCTGGGAGCGTTGCCCCTGCTGCAACTGGGCGATTTGCTGGCGCGCCCGCTCCAGCGGGCGCAGCGAGCGGGTGACGGTCATGCGCTGAAGGACCAGCACCAGGGCCAGCGCGACCAGGCCCATGCCCAGCCCAATTTGCTGAAGGCGCCGGAAGCCTTGTCGCACAGGTGAGTAATCTTGGGCGACACTGATGGATATGTCCTGCCCCAGGCGCCGGTAATCGGCACGCAGCGTCAGTAACTCCTGCCCTTCTGGCCCAAGCTCGTGCCGGTCCGACAGACCAGGGATCGACGGTTTGGGCAGGTTCATGTCCCACAGGGAGCGTGAACGCCACGTGCCCTGAGCAAAGTCGATGCGAAAGTAATAGCCGGAAAACGGTCGCTGATAGGCAGCCGAGATGCGTTGCTCGTCGAGCTGCATGCCCGCAGGCCCGCGCACCAGCGCCACCAACAGGTTCTCGCTTTCATTGCGCAGGCCGTTTTCCAGGTAACGTTGCAACCCGGCTTCGAACAGCCACAGCGTCAGTTGCGCCAGCACCACCCCTACTACCACCAACACGGCCACCAGGCCCAGGCTGAGCCGCGCCTGGATCGACTTCACGCAGCGCTCCCGGCATACAGGTAGCCCTGGCCGCGTCGTGTCTCGATCACCGTACGGCCTAGTTTGCGGCGCAAGTGGTTGACGTGAACCTCAAGCACGTTGGAGTCGCGCTCGGTCTCGCCGTCGTAGAGGTGCTCAGCCAGGTGGCTTTTGGACAGGATCTGCTGGGGGTGCAGCATGAAGTAGCGCAACAGGCGAAATTCTGCGGCCGTAAGCTGGATATCGACGCCCTCGCGGCTTACGCATTGACGACGTTCGTCCAGATGCAAGCCGGCAGCCTCGAGCTTTGGCTGGTTGGCAAGTCCACGCGCGCGGCGCAGCAGCGCCTGGATGCGTAACTGCAATTCTTCGGGGTGAAAGGGTTTGCTGAGGTAATCGTCGGCGCCGGCCTTCAGGCCTTCGATGCGCTCGGCCCAGGAGCCACGCGCCGTCAGAATCAGCACAGGTGTCAGCAGCCCGGCTGCACGCCACTGGGCCAGGACTTCAAGGCCAGGCAACCCTGGCAGACCAAGATCCAGGATGATCAGGTCATAAGGCTCGCACTGGCCTTGGTAGACCGCATCTCGGCCATCGGCCAGCCAATCGACGGCGTACCCCTGACGCTGCAGCGCAGTGGTAAGTTCGTCGGCCAGCGGGACATTATCCTCGACAAGCAACAGGCGCATTCAGTCATCTTCCTCGTCTTTGAGCAGGGCACCGGTGGCAGCATCGAGCTTGACCTCCCGTACTACGCCGTCCACCGTCAGCAACTCGACCTCGTACTCATAGCGGTCGTCGTCTTCTTCAAGCTCTGCCTCCAGCAAACGCGCCCCTGGGTGACGAGCCATGGCCGTTTCCAGCAAGTGTTCGAGCGGTAGAATCACGCCCTTCTGGCGCAAAGCCAGTGCCTCATCCTGGTCCAGGTCACGGGCAGCGGCCAGCGAGCACGCTGCCAGCAGGGCGAGGGCCAGGTAGCGCGCCGCCCGTGGTGGTGGGTTCATCAGTTGTCTCGCTCATCCTTCAGCAGTTCACCGGTCTTGGCATCGAAAGCCACGTCCCACTCCACATTCTGGGTATCGCGCAGTTCGACCTTGTACACGTAGCGGCCGTATTCGTCTTCAAGTTCCGAGTCCGTGACGGTGGAACCCGGGTGCTTGGCAATGGCCGCCGCCTTGAGTTCGTCCAGGGACTTGATGGTCTTGGCGCTGACCAGTTTGACCACTTCGTCAGGCTGCACATCCTTGGCGAATGCAGCATTGGCACCCAGCGACAGGGCAGCGGCGGTGAACAGTGCAGTCAAGGTTTTCATCGTTCGTTTCTCCATAATGCTGTACACGTTGTCTACGCAATCAACATTAACCAGCAGTCCTTAACTCAACCTGAAAACAGCTGGCCGCATGATAGCGTAGCCGGCAGGTCAACAGGGCACGTCTCGAACGGCTGCATCACTCTATAATGCAGCGCCCGTCGCCGCAGAGGTCCGCCATGAGCGCTATACACGTCAAGTACCCCGCCCTTACCCTGAAGGCTGGCCAACGCGCCTTGAGCCAAATCAGAGAGCGCGGGCTGCAGGCGGCCGACGTCGGCGTGCTCCCGGGCGCAGCAGGTGGGCCAAAGCCGCTGGGCATTCAGGGCCTGGACCTGGCGCTGTTCGGTCAGTTCCTGCCATCGGCCCCTCGCCAGCGCGCACTGATTGGCGCATCGATTGGCGCCTGGCGCTTCGCAAGCGCCTGCCTTGACGACCCGGTTGCCGGGCTGCGGCGGCTGGGAATGCTCTACACCGAGCAGGATTTTGCAAAAGGCGTTACCCCAGCCCAGATAACACGCAGTTGCCAGCGCATGCTCGACGAGCTGTTGCAGGGTCGCGACGGCCAAGTGCTGGCGAGCCCGGCGTACCGGTTGAATATCCTGGTCGTCAAAAGCCATGGCCAGCTCGCTCACGATCATCGCGGCCGACTGGGTATGGGCCTTGGCTCGGTGATCGCCAGTAACCTGTTGGGCAGATCCCGCCTGGCCCGACATTTCGAGCGGGTCATTCTGCACGACAGCCGCAGCCTGCCACCGCTTGATGCCCTGACGGATTTCCCGACGCGCTGCCTGCCGCTGGACCTGGCAAACCTGCGCCATGCCCTGCTTGCCTCGGGATCGATCCCCATGGTCATGGAGGGCGTACGGGACATCCCAGGGGCCGGGACCGGCATGTACCGCGATGGCGGGCTGCTGGACTATCACCTCGATCTGCCCTACGGCGGCGATGACCTGGTGGTTTACCCGCACTTCACCGACAAGGTCGTCCCTGGCTGGTTCGACAAGGCCCTGCCATGGCGCAAGGGCGATGCCAGGCGCCTGCAGAACGTACTGCTGCTAGCACCCTCGCCGGCCTACCTGGCAACCCTGCCTCATGGGAAGCTGCCCGATCGAAACGACTTCAAACGCTTCATGGGCGACGCACCGGCGCGCAAGCGCTACTGGTACAAGGCCATCGATGAAAGCCAACGCCTGGGCGACGAGTTTCTGGAATTGGTCGCCACCGGGCGGCTGCATGAACGACTGCAAGCCTTGTGAGAGGCATGCTGGTAAACTGCGCGCATAACTGATTCAGACAGAGTTTGACTGCGTGGAAATCTTCAAGGAATTTACGTTCGAATCCGCCCACCGCCTTCCCCATGTGCCCGAAGGCCATAAATGCGGGCGTCTGCATGGGCACTCGTTCAAGGTCGGCCTTCATCTGACGGGTCCGCTCGACCCGCATACCGGCTGGATTCGCGACTTCGCCGAGATCAAGGCCGTGTTCAAGCCCATTTACGAGCAGCTCGATCATAACTATCTGAACGACATTCCCGGCCTGGAAAACCCCACCAGCGAAGTCATCGCCAAATGGATCTGGGATCAGGTCAAACCGTTGCTGCCAGAGCTGTCCAAGGTGCGTATTCACGAGACCTGCACCAGTGGCTGCGAATACAGTGGTGACTGAGCTCAGAGGCAGGCCGTTTAAGCGCTGACGCCCACGTCCATGCCGCGTCGTCCCGCCTGGCCAGGTGCCGCAGTTGCCTCTCGGCGCACCTGGGCTTGGCGAAGTACCATGCGGTCAGCACCTGGCAGCCGTCTCAAGCACATCAATCGTTAGCAAACCCTGCTGCCCTTGGCTGCCCGCGACCAACCGGCGGCGGTTATGTGGCCACAGCAAGGCCACAGGCTCGCCGCCCGCGTGCTGCAACTGCACATTGTGGACAGCTGTACCTTCTTCCAGGGTGGTGGGATCGAGTCCTTCCAGCTGCCAGAGAAAATCTGGCAGCGCTCGCTGGCTGGTCCAGCGCTTGGCTAGGCTTGTCGTCCAACCGCGCTGTTCTCTTAGGGTAAAGTCAAGTCTCCTGCCGTGACTGTCGAGCGGCCACAGCTCATAGACATGCCTGTTTCCATCGCTGTAGGCGGCAAACCAAAAGCGGTCGCATGCCATGCGAAATTCAGGGGTGTGCCAACGATCGTCAAAGAGATCAGTTCTCTCGACGACTAGCCCAGCCCTAGGTGACCACTCGCTGCCTTCGTCGAACCTTGCTGTTACCAAGCCTCCTGCGGTTGATTCACCCTCAGGCCGCCACCAGGCACGCCCAATGAAACTGTATTTAGGTTGAAACCTGTACCTGGCGCCTGTTTTTTCCAGTCCCACTCCCCAAGCCCACTCGCGGGCCTGATGCCCATAGTCGAGGATCTCCAGTGCTATCCGGCCAGGCTCGCCGCTGACAGTATTGATGAGCGCTGCGTCGGCTGTTGCATAGCGCCTTACGCAATGTCCTTGGGCATTTTCCAGAACCAGGTTACAAATTCGCGCACCGCGCTTGATATCGGCGTAGTCCATCGCTTGCACCGACCATAAATGGGTGGGATTGGAAAGACGCGGCTGCCCGGCGCTTGGCTCATTCGCGCGCTTGACTCCGACATACCCCGAAAACGTGGAGGGGTTGTTGTAAAGAACACGGTTCAGCGGCTGCCACTCCCTGTCGTAAGGCCGGATTTCGTAGCACAACCTGGCCCCATCCTCCCCTGAGGCAGCCACGTAGGCACCGAACCAGAACAGCTCGCCATACCGGTGACCGTCCTGGGTGTAGTCCTCTGGCGCCAGTCGCAGTGGGCCTTGCCCCTCCGGCTCGGCTCGCCAGTAATTGTACCAATGATCGTTGTGGATACTCGCCCCGCCGACGTGCAGCCACATCGGAGCGAGCTTGTCCTGGCAGTCCCACCACTGATCGGGGTGAATCAGCTCGTCGGTCAACTGCCACCAGCAGCGGGCAACAAACGAGAGCTCGGGGTGATAAATGTAGTCGGTCATGATCGCTCACTCTTGGGTAGAGAAGGTGAGCCACACGCTAAGCAACGCTGGCCGCGCATTGCAGAAGGAAGCGTTCTACATCAAGAACGTCGAACGGGATCGACATGCGCTCACCGAACTGGCACTGACCTTAGGGGTTACTCCAGCGGCCTGCGATGAGGCGTTACTCAATGGTCAATCACGTGGAGACTGAGCGCCCCGCGCCGCCCCCCCCCCCCACGGAGCGCGGCGAGGCAAGGGCGGCCAAACTGCTTGTAACCTGACCGCTTCCCTGGCAGGGTCAAAAACAGGAGATCTGATAGACGCCATACTACAGGGCAGGGCACAAGATACCGACATCTTTGAGAAGGCGTGAATGACGATTGCAATGCGCCCTCAGGCTTCGATTGCATACAGCCATTAGCGCCGTCACCACTTTCGAAACGCATCCACAGCGGGGCCAGATGCCGTAGGGCGGTACGCCACGCTCCGTCTGCAATCCGGACACCGCCCGGTTGCCAGGACCGTTCGTGAAGCACACTTCAGGCCTGCAGGGATAGCCGTCCATCGAGATGCTCCGTTTGATCGTCGCAAGCACAACGCCCTGGGCTAGCCAAGCAGCGAAATAGAGGGAAAGGTGACTACTCCAAGGCGCTGTTGAGAAACGAGGGCGCGATGTAGCGCTGGTAATGCGCCTCTGACAACAGAAAGAACTCACGATCAATCGCATCGCGCAGTTGTGGCAGTTCCCAATCGCGGAACTCGGGCAGCAAGGCCATGCCGTAGGCCTCCAGGTCCCGAATCATGCGCGCGCCCCGGGCGATGAGCTGGTAGGCCCAGCAGTACTCGGACTGCTGCTCGACATACCGTATGGCACGTTGCTCCAGTTGCTGGCGCAACAAGCCTTTGTCGAACACCTCAAGCTTGGCCATCATTACCTGAACCAGCAGTTGCTCCAGGCGTAACCAAACCGCGCGTTTTTGCGCATCGTCATAGCCATTCCAGTGGATGACCTCATGGTGGAAGCGCTTGCACCCTCGGCATACCGTGTCTCCGTAAACCGTGGAACACAGGCCGACGCAGGGCGTTTTGATGGACTTGTTGGACATGAAATACAACGGCTTGAAGGTGGAGTACGCGGCCATGTTAGCCCTTTGTCTAACCAGGGTCACCCGTTAAAGTCATCATCGCCGCCTTACCTTCCAGCGTTTTTTACCGTAGAATCATCCGGCCTTTTCGAAGGCACCAATGTCCGTTGGAAGCTGTTTTCAAAGCGTCACGAGCACAGTTGATCCGGCAGAACGACGTTGGTCCGGGCCTGCATCCCCGCAGGCCCGAGCCAGCCCTCATCAGATGTTCGTTCTGCAGGCGTAAAACTTTGAAAGCAGCTTCCGCAAGGATTCCTTGCGACCCTGGCCAAGCGGCCCAAGAAGCCATGACGGCGCATGGGTGCAAGGAATGCTGGATGAGCGTCCCGGACCTCCTTAAAGGGGCCACTGATGAGGGAAATAACTGTGCTTGAAGCCTACCGCAAACACATCGAAGAGCGCGCCGCTCTGGGTATCGTGCCCCAGCCGCTGAACGCCGAACAAACTGCAGGCCTGGTCGAGTTGCTGAAAAACCCGCCGGCCGGCGAAGAAGCCTTCCTCGTAGACCTGCTCACCAACCGCGTACCGCCTGGAGTCGATGAGGCCGCCTATGTCAAGGCAGCCTTCCTTTCGGCCGTCGCCAAGGGCGAAGCCACCTCGCCGCTGATCGATCGCAAGCACGCCACTGAACTGCTGGGCACCATGCAGGGCGGCTACAACATCGAGACGCTGGTCGCGCTGCTGGATGACGCCGAGCTGGGCGCCGTCGCGGCCGAGCAGCTCAAGCACACCCTGCTGATGTTCGATGCCTTCCACGACGTGGCTGAAAAAGCCAAGGCCGGCAATGCTCATGCCAAGGCCGTGCTGGAATCCTGGGCTGCCGGCGAGTGGTTCACCTCGCGCCCGGCCATCGCCGACAAATACACCCTGACCGTGTTCAAGGTGCCTGGCGAAACCAACACCGACGACCTGTCCCCTGCCCCGGATGCCTGGTCACGCCCTGACATCCCGCTGCACGCCCTGGCCATGCTGAAAATGGCCCGCGACGGTATCGAGCCGCAGCAGCCGGGCTCGGTGGGCCCACTGGCTCAGATCGAAGCGGTCAGGGCCAAGGGCTTCCCGGTCGCCTACGTGGGTGACGTGGTGGGTACCGGTTCTTCGCGCAAATCCGCCACCAACTCGGTGCTGTGGTTCTTCGGCGACGATATCCCGTACGTGCCCAACAAGCGTGCCGGCGGTTTCTGCTTCGGCACCAAGATTGCCCCGATCTTCTACAACACCATGGAAGACGCCGGCGCCCTGCCGATCGAGTTCGATTGCACCGACCTGGCCATGGGCGACGTGATCGACGTCTACCCGTTCAAAGGTGAAGTACGCCGTCACGAAAGCAATGAGCTGGTCACCACATTCGCGCTCAAGACCGAAGTGCTGCTCGACGAAGTGCGTGCTGGTGGCCGTATCCCACTGATCGTCGGCCGTGGCCTGACCGAAAAAGCCCGTGCCGAGCTTGGCCAGGGCCCTTCGGACCTGTTCAAGAAGCAAGAGCAGCCTGCCGACACCGGCAAAGGGTTCACCCTGGCGCAGAAGATGGTCGGCCGCGCGTGTGGCCTGCCGGAAGGCCAAGGCGTACGTCCAGGCGCCTATTGCGAGCCGAAGATGACCACCGTGGGTTCCCAGGACACCACTGGCCCCATGACCCGTGACGAGCTCAAGGACCTGGCCTGCCTGGGCTTCTCCGCTGACCTCGTGATGCAGTCGTTCTGCCACACTGCGGCCTATCCGAAGCCCATTGACGTTACCACCCACCACACCCTGCCAGACTTCATCCGCACCCGTGGCGGCGTGTCGTTGCGCCCAGGGGACGGCATCATCCACAGCTGGCTGAACCGCATGCTGATGCCCGATACCGTGGGTACCGGTGGCGACTCGCACACCCGCTTCCCGATCGGCATTTCCTTCCCTGCAGGCTCCGGCCTGGTAGCCTTCGCGGCCGCCACCGGCGTGATGCCACTGGACATGCCAGAGTCGATCCTGGTGCGCTTCAAAGGCAAGCTGCAACCTGGTATCACCCTGCGTGACCTGGTGCATGCCATCCCTTACTACGCCATCCAGCAGGGCCTGCTGACCGTCGAGAAGAAAGGCAAGAAAAACGCCTTCTCCGGTCGCATCCTTGAAATCGAAGGCCTGGACGAGCTGACCGTCGAGCAGGCCTTCGAGCTCTCGGACGCTTCGGCTGAACGCTCCGCCGCCGGTTGCACCATCAAGCTGCCGGAAAAAGCCATTGCCGAGTACCTCAAGTCCAACATCACCCTGCTGCGCTGGATGATCGGCGAAGGCTACGGCGATGCACGCACCCTGGAGCGTCGCGCCCAGGCCATGGAAGCCTGGCTGGCCAACCCAGAACTGCTGTCGGCCGACGCCGATGCCGAATACGCCGAAATCATCGAAATCGACCTGGCCGACGTCAAGGAGCCTGTGCTCTGCGCCCCGAACGACCCGGACGATGCTCGCCTGCTGTCCTCGGTACAGGGTGAGAAGATCGACGAAGTGTTCATCGGTTCGTGCATGACCAACATTGGTCACTTCCGCGCCGCTGGCAAGCTACTGGAAAAGGTCAAGGGTGGTATTCCGACCCGTCTGTGGCTGGCTCCGCCGACCAAGATGGATGCTCATCAGCTGACCGAAGAAGGCTACTACGGCATCTACGGCAAAGCCGGTGCGCGGATGGAAATGCCAGGCTGCTCCCTGTGCATGGGTAACCAGGCGCGGGTGCAGACCGGTTCGACCGTGGTGTCGACCTCGACCCGTAACTTCCCGAACCGCCTGGGCGACGCCACCAA
The DNA here is from genome assembly GCF_002812565.2 of Pseudomonas sp. SGAir0191. NCBI lineage: Bacteria > Pseudomonadati > Pseudomonadota > Gammaproteobacteria > Pseudomonadales > Pseudomonadaceae > Pseudomonas > Pseudomonas sp. SGAir0191. The sequence continues at coordinate 1,868,192 of NZ_CP025035.2, read as the reverse complement.
CGTGTATCTGGCATCGGCCGAGCTGGCTGCGGTGGCTTCGATCATCGGCAAGCTGCCGACCGTCGAAGAGTACATGCAGTACGCCAAGGACATCGACAGCATGTCTGCCGACGTCTACCGCTACCTGAGCTTCGACCAGATCGCCGAGTTCCGCGAAGCGGCCGCTAACGCCAAGATCCCAGTGGTCCAGGCGTAAGCCAGACAGCCATCCACTGGCTCCATGAAAAAAGCCCCGGCAGTGATGCCGGGGCTTTTTTTCATTCAGAACAGTCAGGCACCGACTAAATCACGCCCAGACGCCTTCTTGAACGTGACGGGCCGGCGATGGCGAGCACGCCTGTCAGAAACTATCGCCAGGAACGCGTACCCAGCCCTCCATCAACACACGCGCGCTGCGACTCATGATCGCTTTGGTCACCGACCACTGCCCATCGATCAGGCACGCCTGCGCACCTACCCGCAAGGTGCCCGATGGATGCCCGAAGCGTACAGCGCTGCGCTCACCGCCGCCTGCAGCAAGGTTCACCAGTGTCCCCGGGATGGCCGCAGCCGTACCGATCGCGACGGCGGCAGTGCCCATCATCGCGTGATGAAGCTTGCCCATGGACAAGGCGCGCACCAGCAAGTCGATATCTTCTGCCCCCACCTGCTTGCCACTTGAGGCGAGATAAGCCTGTGCCGGCGCCACGAATGCCACCTTGGGGGTATGCTGGCGTGCGGCAGCCTGCCCTACATGTTCGATCAGCCCCATGCGCAGCGCACCATGGGCCCGTATCGCCTCGAACCGCTCAAGGGCAGCCGGATCCCCATTGATGGCATCCTGCAACTCCATGCCGCTGTAACCAAGATCGGCTGCATTGAGAAACACCGTTGGGATACCGGCATTGATCAACGTCGCCTTGAAGGTGCCAACCCCCGGCACTGCAAGCTCGTCGATCAGGTTGCCGGTAGGGAACATCGTCCCACCTTCCCCATCATCGTCGGCTGCCGGATCAAGAAACTCCAGCTGCACTTCGGCGGCAGGGAACGTGACGCCATCAAGCTCAAAGTCGCCGGTCTCCTGCACCTGACCGTCGCTCATCGGCACATGAGCTACGATGGTCTTGCCGATGTTGGCCTGCCAGATACGCACCGTGGCGACACCGGTGGCGGGTACCTGCGTGGGTTCTATCAGGCCACTGCCGATGGCGAACGCACCCACTGCTGCGGAAAGGTTGCCGCAGTTGCCGCTCCAGTCTACGAAAGGCTTGTCGATACTGACCTGGCCGAACAGGTAGTCCACATCATGATCAGGGCGCTTGCTGGCGGACAGGATCACGACCTTGCTGGTGCTGGACGTCGCCCCGCCCATGCCGTCGATCTGCTTGCCATAGGGGTCGGGGCTGCCGATTACCCGCAGCAGCAAGGCATCGCGTGCCGGGCCGGGCGTTTGCGCCTGCGCCGGGAGGTCCTGCAAGCGGAAGAACACGCCTTTGCTGGTGCCGCCACGCATGTAAGTAGCCGGAATCTTGATTTGAGGTGCATGTGCCATGGATTGAAGCCTCTTGGATGGCCCGGTGGTCCGAGCCAGTGCGGGCGACTGGGGGCCGCAAGGCGGCCACGTTGCGTTAAACGGTCGCTTCGAGGAAGTCCTGGGCAAAGCGTTGCAACACCCCGCCCGCTTCGTAGATCGACACCTCTTCGGCTGTATCCAGACGACAGGTCACCGGCACGTCAAAACGCTCTCCTGTGCGACGGGTCACCGCCAGGGTCAAGGTAGCGCGGGGAGTACGGATGCCTATCACGTCATAGGTTTCGCTGCCGTCCAGGCCCAGTACCTTACGGTCGGTACCCGGCATGAATTCGAGGGGCAAGACGCCCATGCCCACCAGGTTCGTGCGGTGGATGCGCTCGAACCCCTCGGCGACGATGGCCTCCACGCCCGCCAGACGCACCCCTTTGGCAGCCCAGTCGCGTGAAGAGCCCTGACCGTAATCGGCACCGGCCACGATGATCAGCGGCTGCTTGCGCTGCATGTAGGTCTCGATCGCTTCCCACATGCGCATGACCTGGCCTTCGGGCTCAAGGCGTGCCAGCGAACCCTGCCTTACGCTGCCATCTTCATTGCGCACCATCTCGTTGAACAGCTTGGGGTTGGCGAAGGTGGCGCGCTGAGCCGTGAGGTGGTCCCCACGGTGAGTGGCATAGGAGTTGAAGTCCTCTTCAGGCAAGCCCATTTTGGCCAGGTACTCCCCCGCCGCGCTGTCGAGCATGATGGCATTGGAGGGCGACAGGTGATCGGTGGTGATGTTGTCCGGCAGCAACGCCAGCGGGCGCATGCCACGCAAGGTGCGTTCTCCCGCCAGGGCGCCTTCCCAGTAGGGCGGGCGACGGATGTAGGTGCTCATGGGGCGCCAGTCGTACAGCGGCGCTACCTTGGGTCCACGATCTTGCTCCACGGCGAACATGGGGATGTAGACCTTTCGGAACTGTTCGGGCTTGACCGCAGCGCGAACCATCGCATCGATTTCTTCATCGCTGGGCCAGATGTCCTTGAGGCGAATTTCACGGCCATCCGATGCCACGCCCAGTACATCTTTCTCGATATCGAAACGGATCGTACCCGCGATGGCATAGGCCACAACCAAGGGCGGGGACGCCAGAAATGCCTGTTTGGCATACGGGTGAATACGGCCATCAAAGTTTCGGTTACCCGACAACACCGCGGTGGTATACAGGTCCCGATCGATGATTTCCTGCTGGATGGCCGGGTCGAGGGCGCCGGACATACCGTTGCAGGTGGTGCAGGCGAAGGCGACGATGCCGAAGCCCAACGCTTGGAGCTCCGCCTCCAGGCCCGCCTCTTCCAGGTACAGCTGCACTGCCCTGGATCCAGGGGCGAGGGATGACTTGACCCAAGGCTTGCGCGTCAGCCCCAGCCTATTGGCATTGCGCGCCAGCAACCCGGCAGCGATCACGTTGCGCGGGTTGCTGGTGTTGGTGCAACTGGTGATGGCTGCAATGATCACCGCCCCGTCCGGCATCTGACCGGGTACCTGCTCCCAGGCACCTGCGATCCCCTTGGCGGCCAGCTCGCTGGTGGCCACCCGGGTATGGGGGTTTGAGGGGCCCGCCATGGTGCGCACCACGCTGGACAGATCGAAGTCCAGCGTGCGCTCGTAGACCACCTCGGTAAAGCTGTCAGCCCACAGACCCGCGGCTTTGGCGTAGGTCTCTACCAGTACGACCTGCTGTTCCTCGCGGCCTGTCAGGCGCAGGTAGTCGATGGTTTGCTGATCGATGGCGAACATGGCCGCAGTGGCGCCATATTCAGGGGCCATGTTGGAGATGGTGGCGCGGTCGCCGAGCGTCAGGGCACGGGCGCCTTCCCCATAAAATTCCAGGTAGGCGCCGACCACCTTCTGCTTGCGCAAAAATTCGGTCAGGGCCAATACCAGGTCGGTTGCCGTCAGGTTGGGCGCCAGTTTACCAGTGAGCTGGACGCCGACGATTTCCGGCAGGCGCATCCAGGAGGCGCGCCCGAGCATGACGTTCTCGGCCTCAAGCCCGCCCACGCCGATGGCGATGACGCCCAAGGCGTCCACATGCGGGGTGTGGCTGTCGGTGCCGACACAGGTGTCCGGGTAGGCCACGCCGTCATCGTTGTGTACCACGGGCGACATCTTCTCCAGGTTGATCTGGTGCATGATGCCGTTGCCAGGCGGTATGACATCGACGTTCTTGAACGCTTTCTTGGTCCAGTTGATGAAATGGAAACGGTCTTCGTTGCGGCGATCCTCAATGGCCCTGTTGCGTTCGAACGCCTGGGGGTCATAGCCGCCACACTCGACGGCCAGTGAGTGATCGACGATTAGCTGCACTGGCACCACCGGGTTGACCTGGGCAGGGTCACCGCCCTTGTCGGCGATGGCATCGCGCAAGCCGGCCAGGTCGACCAGCGCGGTCTGACCCAGGATGTCATGGCAGACGACCCGGGCCGGATACCAGGGGAAATCGAGGTCGCGCTTGCGCTCTATCAGCTGGGCCAACGACGCCTGGAGCGTGCCAGGGCTGCAGCGGCGCACCAGGTTCTCGGCCAGCACACGCGAGGTGTAGGGCAAGCCCTGGTAGGCGCCGGGCTTGATGGCCTCGACGGCAGCGCGGGCGTCGAAGTAATCCAGGTCAGTGCCTGGCAAGGCTTTGCGGTAGGCAGTATTCATATCGTTATCAGGCTCGGTCACGGATGGCGTTCAAGGGTGCGCGTGCAGGACGACGTGCTGGGCTCATCCCGCGAGGCCAACAAGGCCTGCGCGGGGTGAGCGCCCATCAGCGCTGCTCGATCGGCACGAACTGACGCTGTTCGACGCCGATGTATTCGGCACTCGGACGGATGATGCGATTGTTCCCACGCTGCTCGAACACGTGCGCTGCCCAGCCGGTAAGCCGCGAGCAGACGAAGATCGGGGTGAACAGCTTGGTCGGTATGCCCATGAAGTGATACGCCGAGGCATGGTAGAAATCGGCGTTGGGGAATAAGCGCTTTTGCTCCCACATGGTCTTGTCGATGGCTTCGGACACCGGGTACAGCACCGTGTCGCCCACCTCATCGGCAAGGCGCTTGGACCACCCTTTGATCACCTCGTTACGCGGGTCGGACTCTTTGTAGATGGCATGGCCAAAGCCCATGATCTTGTCTTTGCGCTCGAGCATGTGCAGCAACTCGGTCGTCGCTTGTTGCGGGCTCTGGAAGCGCTCGATCAGCTCCATGGCCGCCTCGTTGGCGCCGCCGTGCAGCGGGCCGCGCAGCGAACCGATGGCGGCGGTGACGCAGGAGTACAGGTCGGACAAGGTCGAGGCACACACGCGGGCGGTGAACGTGGAGGCGTTGAACTCGTGTTCGGCGTAGAGAATGAGCGATACGTTCATCACCTTCACATGCAGCTCACTGGGCTGCTTGCCATGGAGTAACTGCAGGAAGTGGCCGCCCAAGGTGTCCTGGTCACTGACACAGTCGATGCGCACGCCGTGATGGCTGAAGCGGTACCAGTAACACATGATCGCCGGGAAGACGGCCAGGAGCCGGTCGGTCTTGTCGCGCTGGGCATCGAAGGTGAGCTCGGGCTCCAGGGTTCCGAGCACGGAGCAGCCCGTGCGCATCACGTCCATCGGGTGAGCGTCGCGCGGGATGCGCTCCAGTACTTCTTTCAACGCCTGGGGCAGGTCGCGCAGGCCCTTGAGCTTGTGCTTGTAGTCGGCAAGCTCGGCCTGGCAGGGCAGCTCGCCATACAACAACAGGTAAGCCACCTCCTCGAATTCGGCGTGGGCAGCCAGGTCGCGGACGTCATACCCGCGATAGGTCAGCCCTGCGCCGGCCTGACCGACCGTCGACAGGGCCGTCTGACCGGCAACCTGACCGCGTAGGCCTGCGCCGCTGAGTACTTTTGCTTCGGCCATGGTGCTTCTCCTTTCTTGAACTTGTTATGGAATGCAGGCTGGCTAACCCTTATCTACCCCTGAACCAGGGCGCTGCAGCGCGCGCAGTGGGCAGGTCAGCCTTTTTTCTGGGCAAACAATGCATCGAGACTTTGCTCGAAAGCGTGATAGCCAATGGCGTCGTAAAGCTCCATGCGTGTCTGCATGGTATCGATCACGTTCTTCTGCGTGCCATCACGGCGCAGGGCGGCGTAGACGTTCTCGGCAGCCTTGTTCATGGCGCGGAACGCCGACAGTGGATACAGCACCAGCGACACATCGACCGAGCCCAGCTCTTCGGTGGTGTACAAAGGCGTGGCACCGAACTCGGTGATGTTAGCCAGGATGGGGGCCTTGACCCGGTCGGCGAACGTCTTGTACATCGCAAGTTCGGTGATGGCTTCGGGGAAGATCATGTCCGCGCCGGCCTCGACACAGGCGGCCGCCCGATCCAGCGCCGCATTGAGCCCCTCGACCGCCAGCGCATCGGTACGGGCCATGATCACGAAGCTGTCATCAAGGCGGGCATCGACCGCCGCCTTGATGCGATCGACCATCTCCTGCTGGGTGACGATTTCCTTGTTCGGACGGTGGCCACAACGCTTGGCGCCCACCTGATCCTCGATATGAATGGCGGCGGCGCCGAACTTGCTCATGGCGCGCACGGTGCGGGCAACGTTGAAGGCCGAGGCACCGAACCCGGTGTCCACGTCCACCAGCAGTGGCAGGTCGCATACATCAGTGATGCGCCTGACATCGGTCAGCACGTCGTCCAGGCCACTGATGCCCAGGTCAGGTAAACCCAGTGAGCCTGCTGCCACACCGCCGCCGGACAGGTAGATGGCCTTGAAACCGGCACGCTTGGCCAGCAAGGCGTGGTTGGCATTGATGGTGCCGACCACTTGCAGCGGGCGCTCTGCGGCCACTGCGTCGCGAAAACGTTGGCCTGGGGTACTCTGGACGGTCATTGTTCACCTCGTGTGCTGTGGGTGTGGTCGCCTTGGTAATGGCGCTCGATGTTGCGCTTGGACGCAGCGATGTGACGACGCATCAACAGCTCGGCCAACTCGCCGTCACCCTCGGCGATGGCGTCCAGGATGCGGTGGTGCTCGGCGAAGGCCTGACGCGGCCGATTGGGCGTAGCCGAGAACTGGATACGGTACATGCGCACCAGTTGGTACAGTTCGCCGCAGAGCATCTTGACCAAGGTCTGGTTGCCGCTGCCCTGAATGATGCGATAGTGAAAATCGTAGTCACCTTCCTGCTGGTAGTAGCCCACGCCCGCCTGGAAGGCAGCATCGCGCTCATGGGTTTCCAGCACCTGGCGCAGCTCGTCGATGTCAGCTCGGCCCATGCGCTGGGCCGCCAGGCGGCAGGCCATGCCTTCGAGCGACTCGCGGATTTCATAGAGCTCGATGAGTTCGGCGTGACTCAGTGAAACCACCCGTGCGCCCACATGGGGCACACGAACCAGCAGGCGCTGGCCCTCGAGGCGGTGAATGGCTTCACGCAGCGGGCCTCGGCTGATGCCATAGGTGCGGGCAAGCTCCGGCTCGGAAATCTTGCTCCCCGGGGCTATGTCCCCCCGTACAATGGCCGCCTGAATCCGCCTGAAGACATGCTCGGACAGGGTTTCCGATTCCTCGTTGCCAGTCGGGTTACCCGTTGAGAGCGCCTGCATATTGTTGACACCTTTTACAAAACATGGCGTTAAATCTAACGCTGGGTCACGTAATAGTCAAAGCCTTAAGCCACATTGTCAACAATGCACCCAACAAGAAACTACCCTCCGATCAAACTGTCAGATCGCGCACCGCTGGCGTCAATACGTCGGCGTGATAGAATGCCGCGCCTTCGATGGAGTATGGATAGCCCGTCTGCCCCGCCCGCATGGTGCCGGCAGATCAACGAGGAAGCTTGTGCAGCCGTTGCCAGTCGCCTTACCCCGAACTTTGCACAATACCGCGCCAGGACTATGAAACTGACACCCTTTGCTTTGCTGATTAGCCTCCTCCTGTTGCCGGCCCTGAGCCAGGCAGCCGGCAAGACCGTGTACGGTCTGAACGAATATGCTCGCCTGGGCGACCTCGACCTCGAAGTGGCGGCCAAGCTCGACACCGGGGCCAAGACAGCCTCGCTCAGCGCCCGCGACATCAAGCGTTTCAAGCGCAATGGCGAAAGCTGGGTGCGCTTCTACCTGGCCATCGATGCTGCCCATTCCCATCCCATCGAACGCCCGCTGGCGCGCGTGAGCAAGATCAAGCGCAGGGCTGGCGACTACGACGCCGAATCAGGCAAGGCCTACACCGCACGCCCCGTCATCGAGCTGGACATCTGCATGGGCCAGGCCAGGCGCACCATCGAAGTCAACCTCACCGATCGCAGCGCTTTCCAGTTCCCACTGTTGATCGGCTCGGAGGCTTTGAAGCATTTCGACGCCCTGGTCGACCCAAGCCTTAAATATGCGGCCGGCAAACCTGCCTGTGCCACCGACGCTCCCAAAGCAGAGTAATTCCGATGCGCTCTCTTACCCTCCATCTGAAAGTCCTGATCACCGTTCTGGTGTTGCTGGGCGTAGCGGTCACGGCTTATCAGATCTTCGTACTTGGCATCCCGGTGACCGAGGATGAAACGGACGATCTGTGGAACATCGATGCCAAGATCGAATTTGTGGCCAGCACCAAGGACCCGGTAAAGGTCCAGATGTTCGTGCCGCCCCTGAATCGGGATTATGTGAGCCTCAACGAAAGCTTCATTTCCAACAACTATGGTGTGAGCGTCAACCGCGCCGACGGCAACCGCAAGGTCACCTGGTCCGCGCGGCGCGCCAGCGGCAACCAGACCCTTTACTACCGGCTGGTGCTGACCAAGCGCTATAGCACCGAGAAAGCCAAGGTCAAGGGCCCGACCTTCCGCGACAGCCTCGCAGTAGAAGGCCCCGAGAAGATCGCCGCCGAAGCCTTGATGGCACCGATTCGTCAGCATTCGGCCGATGTCGAGACGTTCGTCAGCGAAACCATCAAGCGCGTCAACAACCTCAACGACGACAACGTCAAGCTGCTGCTGGCAGGCGATACCTCACCGATGAAGAAGGCGCAGGTCATTGACCTGCTGCTGTCCATTGCCCACGTGCCGATGGAGAAGGTCCACACGATCCGCCTGGTGGCCGACACCCCGCAAACCCCGGAACTGTGGTTGCGCAGCTTCAACGGCAATGACTGGCTGTATTTCAACCCCGAGACCGGTGAGCAAGGCCTGCCCAACGATCGGCTATTGTGGTGGACCGGGGATGACAACCTGATCACGGTCGATGGCGGCAAGCGGGCTAACGTCACCTTCAGCATGAACAACAGCGAGATGAACGCCATCCGCCTGGCCAAGCTGACAGACGAGAACACCGACGCCGACTTCCTCGAATACTCCCTGTACGGGCTGCCGCTGCAGACCCAGCAGACCTTCATGATCATGGTCATGATTCCCATCGGCGTGCTGGTGATTCTGGTGCTGCGCAACCTGATCGGCATCCAGACCCTGGGTACTTTCACACCGGTCCTGATCGCCCTGGCCTTCCGCGAAACACAGCTGGGCTTCGGGATCGTGCTGTTCACCGTCATCACCGCGCTGGGGCTATCGCTGCGCTCCTACCTCGAACACCTGAAGCTGCAGATGCTGCCCCGCCTTTCGGTGGTGCTGACATTCGTCGTGGTATTGATTGCCGCCATCAGCCTGTTCAGCCACAAACTGGGCCTTGAGCGCGGCTTGTCGGTCGCGCTGTTCCCGATGGTGATCCTGACCATGACCATCGAACGCCTGTCGATCACCTGGGAAGAACGCGGCGGCGGTCATGCCATGAAAGTGGCCATCGGCACCTTGTTCGCCGCCTCTCTCGCGCACCTGCTGATGATGGTACCGGAGCTGGTCTACTTCGTGTTCACCTTCCCGGCCGTGCTGTTGATTCTGGTGGGCTTCATGCTGGCAATGGGTCGCTATCGCGGCTACCGCCTGACCGAGCTGGTCCGCTTCAAGGCATTCCTGAAGAAGGCGGACGCCTGATGTTCGGCCTGATCAAAACGTGGAAAGCCCTGGAGGCCCGGGGCATCATGGGTATCAATCGGCGCAATGCAGACTATGTACTCAAGTACAACAAGCGCCACCTGTACCCGATCGTCGACGACAAGATCATCACCAAGGAGCGCGCCCTGGCCGCCGGCATCCATGTGCCGGAAATGTATGGCGTCATCGAGACGGAAAAGCAGATCGAGAAGCTTGACGAGATCATCGGCGGGCGCAGCGACTTCGTGATCAAGCCGGCTCAGGGCGCCGGGGGTGATGGCATCATGGTCATCGCCGACCGTTTCGAAGACCGTTACCGGACGGTGTCCGGCAAGATCATCAGCCATGAGGAAATCGAGCACCAGATTTCCAGCATCCTCACCGGGCTGTACTCGCTCGGCGGCCATCGCGACCGCGCCCTGATCGAGTATCGGGTCACCCCGGACCAGATCTTCAAGAGCATCAGTTATGAAGGCGTACCGGACATCCGCATCATCGTCCTGATGGGCTACCCGGTCATGGCCATGCTGCGCCTGCCCACCCGCCAGTCCGGCGGCAAGGCCAACCTGCACCAAGGCGCCATCGGTGTGGGCGTGGATTTGGCCACAGGCGTGACGCTGCGTGGCACTTGGCTGAACAACATCATCAGCAAGCATCCCGACACCACCAACGCAGTGGACGGCGTGCAGCTGCCGACCTGGGACGGGTTCATGAAGCTGGCCGCCGGCTGCTATGAGCTGTGCGGCCTGGGCTACATTGGCGTGGACATGGTGCTGGACCAGGAAAAAGGCCCACTGATCCTCGAGCTCAACGCTCGCCCAGGGCTGAATATCCAGATCGCCAACGATTGCGGCCTGACGCAACGCACCCATGCGATCGAGGCGCATCTTGAGGCACTGGCCAAAGAGGGTGTGACCGAAGATGCCGAGCAACGCGTGCGCGTTGCCCAAGGCCTGTTCGGCCACAGGCCCGGTCACTAAGGCGCGGGGTTGGCCACCAGCCCCGGCCAGATGAAGATGGCGAATGTCGCCCTGACGCTAGGCGCAATGCCTGCACCGGACTACAATCGCCGTCCTCGCTTTTAATCGCCGTCCCTACTGATGCCGACCTGCACGTTGTACGCCCTGCCCTACCAGCCTGACCCGGCTACCTACTTTTCCTGCTTGCGTGATGCTCCAGGCGCCATTTTGCTCGACAGCGCTCGCCCCGGCGCTGAACGCGGCCGCTTCGACCTGCTGAGCGCGTGGCCAGTGCAGCAGTTGCAGGTGCTGGCGGACGAAACAGGGCGCGCCTTCCTGCAGCGGTTGCGCGCTGCGCTGGCTCGCTTGGGCGCTGCACATCTACCGCCAGAGAGCGAGCTGCCGTTTGCCGGTGGGTTGATCGGTTACCTGAGCTACGATTTTGGTCGTCGGCTGGAACACTTGCCGACCCAGGCGGTGGACGACCTCGGCCTGCCGGATGCCCAACTGGGCGTGTACGCATGGGCGTTGGTTACCGACCACGCCACCCGTACCAGCCAACTGGTGTTTCACCCAAGCCTGGGCCGTGAAGAGCGTGAGCGACTGGTGCGCCTGTTCGAGGGGTGTGAACCTCGGGTTAGCGGGGCTTTCAAGCTGCTCGCCCCAATGGCTGGTGACCTTGCGCCCGAGCAGTACCATGCAGCCTTCGAGCAGGTTCAACGCTACATCCAGGCAGGTGACTGCTACCAGATCAACCTGACCCAACGGTTTCGCGCTGCTTGCCAGGGCGATCCCTGGCGAGCTTATCAAGCCCTTCGCCAGGCATGCCCAACGCCCTTCTCCGGGTTCCAGCAATTGGCAGACGGCAGCGCCTTGTTGAGCTTCTCGCCCGAGCGGTTCATTCGGGTCAGTAAGGGTCATGTGGAAACCCGTCCGATCAAGGGCACCCGTGCGCGGGGTCACGATGCGGCCGAGGATGCGCGCAATGCCGAGCAACTGCAGCAAAGCCCCAAGGACCGGTCGGAAAACCTGATGATCGTGGACTTGTTGCGCAATGACCTGGGCCGTACGTGCGAAATTGGCTCCGTCAAAGTGCCTGAGCTGTTCAGCCTGGAAACCTACCCCAATGTGCACCATCTGGTCAGTAGCGTGACAGGCACGCTGGCGGCTGGCCGGGACGCACTGGATCTGATCGGCGACAGCTTTCCTGGCGGCTCGATCACCGGCGCGCCCAAGATCCGCGCGATGCAGATCATCGATGAGCTTGAACCCACTCGCCGAGCGCTTTACTGCGGATCGCTGCTGTATGTCGATGTACGCGGCGAGATGGACAGTTCTATCGCCATCCGCAGCCTGTTGATCAAGGACGGCCAGGTCAGTTGCTGGGGCGGTGGCGCCGTGGTGGCCGACTCCGAATGGCAGGCCGAGTACGAGGAGTCCATTGCCAAAGTGCGGGTGCTGATGCAGACCTTGCAGAGGCTTTGAAAGCTGGCTTACCCGTGAACCGCTGAACGCAGCTTGGCGTGCCCCGCAACCAGGATGGGTTTTTTGTTACCATTGCCTCACTACGAGCGCCCAGCGCCACAGCCAAGATGGAAACCGCCTGATGAGCCAACCTTTCGATGTCGCTGCCCTGGCAGCGGCCTACGCGAACAAGTCCCCACAGGACATTCTCAAGCTCGCCTTCGAGCATTTCGGCGACGATCTGTGGATCTCCTTCAGCGGTGCCGAAGATGTGGTACTCGTGGACATGGCCTGGAAGCTGAACAAACAGGTCAAAGTCTTTAGCCTCGACACCGGGCGCTTGCATCCGGAGACCTATCGCTTTATCGATCAGGTGCGCGAGCAGTACAACCTGCCCATCGAAATCCTCAGCCCCGATCGCAGCAAGCTCGACCCGTTCGTCAAAGACAAAGGCCTGTTCAGCTTCTACCGTGACGGCCACGGCGAGTGCTGCGGCATCCGCAAGATCGAGCCCCTGCGCCGCAAGCTTGCGACCGTCAGTGCCTGGGCCACGGGGCAGCGCCGCGACCAGAGCCCCGGCACGCGCAGCCAGATCGCAGCCCTGGAGATCGACACCGGCTTCTCCACCCCGGAGCGCACGCTCTACAAGTTCAACCCTCTGGCTCAGATGAGCAGCGAAGAAGTCTGGGGCTACATCCGCATGCTCGAGCTGCCCTACAACAGCCTGCATGAGCGCGGTTTCATCAGCATCGGTTGCGAGCCCTGCACGCGCCCTGTGCTACCTAATCAGCACGAGCGCGAAGGCCGCTGGTGGTGGGAAGAGTCGACCCAGAAGGAATGCGGCCTGCACGCCGGCAACCTGATCACCAAGGCCTGAAACGCGGGCGATACCTTTGAAAAGGGCCGCGTGGCGGCCCTTGCGCCCGAGGATTCAGTGCACCGGTAACTCGACACCTTCGAACAATGCCTCCAGCTCCTGCTTGTTGTGACACTGGATGGCCTTGGCCATCACTTCACGGGTCAGGTGCGGCGCAAACTTCTCGATGAAGTCGCACATGAACCCGCGCAGGAAAGTGCCACGCCGGAAGCCGATTTTGGTGATGCTGGCTTCGAACAGTTCGCTGGCGTCCAGGGCTACCAGGTCACCGTCCAGCTTGGCGTCAACTGCCATGCCTGCAACGATTCCCACGCCCAAACCGAGGCGCACGTACGTTTTGATCACGTCCGCGTCCGCCGCCGTGAACACCACCTTGGGCGTCAGGCCGCGATTGCTGAAAGCTTCGTCCAGCTTGGAGCGCCCAGTAAAGCCGAACACATAGGTAACGATGGGATATTCGGCCACCGCTTCGAGGGTCAGCTTGGGAAGCTTGGCCAATGGATGACCCTGCGGAACCACCACGCAACGGTTCCACTTGTAGCACGGCATCATGATCAGGTCGCCGAACAGCTCGAGCGCTTCTGTGGCGATGGCGAAATCCACCGTACCGTCTGCGGCCATCTCGGCGATCTGCATCGGGGAGCCTTGATGCATGTGCAAGGACACTTCCGGGTACTGCTTGATGAAGCCACTGATCACCGGAGGCAAAGCGTAGCGAGCCTGGGTGTGGGTGGTGGCGATGGAGAGCGTGCCCTTTTTCTCGTTGGAAAACTCCTGGGCGATCTGCTTGATGCTTTCGACCTTGCGCAGGATTTCGCCAGCGGTGTTGATGATGCGCTCCCCTGCTGGGGTCACACGCGTCAGGTGCTTGCCGCTACGCGCAAATACCTCGACGCCCAACTCGTCTTCGAGCAGTCGGATCTGCTTGCTGATCCCCGGCTGCGAGGTATACAGGCTTTGTGCTGTCGCAGAGACGTTGAGGTCATGGTGCGCTACTTCCCAGATGTAGCGCAGTTGTTGAAGCTTCATAAGGTTCCCTCAGTTCAGCGTGGGTCAGCGGCAGCGGGCAGCGACGATATATAACTATATTAGTGGTAATCGTAATAAATCTAGAACTATTTTGTTACACCGCCCGGAATATTCCCACAGCGTGATTCAGCCTTTCCTACGACCTAGATGCTGTGCCAAGGGGACCATATAGACCGGTACAGGCGAGAGCTGGAGCAATCTGACCGCCGTCCTACCCAAGGGCACGTCCACGCCCGCCCCGGCGCTGTGACTGCCGAAGACAAGCAGGTCGACGCTCAGGCGCTGGGCCTGATCCAGGATGACTTGCGCAGGGTCGCCCTGGCGCACGCGCACCGCCTTGAGCACCGCCAGATCGGCTTGCTCCCCCAGCTCCTCACGAAAATTTTCCAGTACACGCTGCTCGATGTTGGCCATTACCGTACCCACACCCTGGCTGTGCAGCTGGTCCAGGGTGTGTTCGTCCAGGTAACTTTGCAGGAGGGATTCGGCAAACTGGCCCATCGGTTCGACCGCATGAATGACGTACAACTCGGCACCGAATGTGCGCGCCAACGCAAGCGCATGCTGCATCACGAATGGCGCATAGACGCCGAGGTCTGTGGCGTACAGCAGAGAGCGGATCATTCGACCTCCTCGACTGCCATGGCGGCAGGGCAAACTTGAGCTTAGCAGCGCATCGGCGCCTCGCTTGCCCAGCCCGGCGCATGACTGCGCCTAGAGCATGGCCCCTTCACTGTTTTTACCAAGGAACCTCAGCGACTGGTACAACATCTCCATGCGGGGCAAATGGCAACCCGCGGACTGGGCGCGGGCCAGAGGCGCTGCATAGATGGCCTCTGTCTCTAGAGGTCGATGATGAACGTGGTCGTGGTACATGCTGGGCCAGTAATCAGGCATGCGCTCGGTCATGCTCAGCAGTTGCTGAGCATAGCCTGCGGGCATGGCATGACCACAAGCGACAGCGCCCACCATCACCTCCTCCATCAAGGCTTGCACCAGCGTGCGGGCATGGCTGTCGCCCAGCAGCTGGGCAGTGCTGGCGCCGAGCAACACTGACAGGCCGTTAAAAGGCACGTTCCACACCAACTTTTGCCACCGGGCGCCAGCCAGATCAGGCATGCCCACAGAACTCACCCCCGCAGCCTGGAACAATGAAACCCCCTGCTCCACCAGGCGGCGCCCGCCATCGTCACTAGGACCACTGTGATAACCCACGTTCACGGTACCCAACGCCTGATGGCGAACCACCCCGGGTGCTTGGCGGTCGGCGCAGACGAAGCACAACCCGCCAAGCAGGTGCATATCAGCCCGCAGTAACGGGCGCAGTCGCCCTTCGACATCCAGTCCGTTCTGCAGCAGCACCACTCTCGCATCCGGTGCACCGGCCTGCACGATCAATGGCGCCAGTTGCGGGTTGCCGGTGGCTTTGGCGCCTATCAATAGCCAATCGCACGGCGGCATTTGCGCGGCGTCGGCATAGCAATTTACTTTGGCGTGCAGCCGACCATGGACAGCGCTCTGGACGGTCAGCCCGTGATGACTGACCGCTTCATACTCGCTTCTGAGCAAAAAGTGCACATCGAAGCCGGCCTTTGCCAGCAGCAGCCCGTAAAAGCCGCCTATGGCACCGCTGCCGATGATGCCAATCCGGGGGTTGCGCGCGTGCATGCGGTTCTCCTTCTCATGTCAGCCTGTTTATTACACCGGTTGGGCACCTTCGCGCAGATCGATGCTCGCCGTCGACCCCTGCTACCCGGAAAAACCCCGCCTGCACGGGGCAATGCCCATTGTGGCGCACACGCTAACGCGCTAAGGTTCGGCTCCCCGCTGCGATTATTCTTGCTGCTGGGCCGCACGGGGATAGCTGGCGGCCGGCACCCGTGACCTGACGAGTAACACGATGGCTGATTTACCGATCGATGACTTGAACGTTGCATCCAACGAGACGCTGATCACCCCCGACCAGCTCAAGAAGGAAATCCCCCTTAGCGCCCAGGCCCTGCAGACCGTGACTGCTGGCCGAGACGTGGTGCGCAATATTCTCGATGGCAAGGATCACCGCCTGTTCGTCGTGGTCGGCCCCTGCTCCATCCACGACATCAAGGCCGCGCATGAATACGCAGCGCGCCTGAAGGCCCTGGCCGAAGAAGTGTCCGACACGCTGTACCTGGTCATGCGGGTATATTTTGAAAAACCGCGTACCACCGTGGGCTGGAAGGGCCTGATCAACGACCCATATCTGGACGACTCCTTCAAGATCCAGGATGGTTTGCATATCGGTCGCAAGCTGCTGCTGGACCTCGCCGAAATGGGCTTGCCCACGGCCACTGAGGCACTGGATCCGATTTCCCCGCAATACCTGCAGGATCTGATCAGCTGGTCAGCCATCGGTGCCCGTACCACCGAGTCGCAGACCCACCGCGAAATGGCCTCTGGCCTGTCGTCGGCCGTCGGCTTCAAGAACGGTACCGACGGTGGCTTGACCGTCGCTATCAACGCCCTGCAGTCGGTGTCCAAGCCGCACCGGTTCCTGGGGATCAACCAGGAAGGTGGCGTCTCCATCGTGACCACCAAGGGTAACCCCTACGGGCATGTCGTGCTTCGCGGCGGTAATGGCAAACCCAACTACGACTCGGTCAGCGTCGCCCTGTGCGAACAAGACCTGGCCAAGGCCAAGATCAAGGCCAACATCATGGTCGATTGCAGCCATGCCAACTCCAACAAGGACCCGGCCTTGCAACCGCTGGTGATGGAAAACGTGGCGAACCAGATTCTGGAGGGCAACCAATCGATCATTGGGTTGATGGTCGAGAGCCACCTGAACTGGGGCTGCCAATCCATTCCCAAGGACTTGTCCCAGCTGCAGTATGGCGTTTCGGTGACGGACGCCTGCATCGACTGGTCGGCGACCGAGAAGACGCTGCGCAGCATGCGCGCGAAGTTGAAGGACGTACTCCCTCAGCGCAATCGCGCCTGAGACCTTTGGGGGCTGTTCAGGCCCCAGTGTTCAAAGCAGCGATCACACCTTGCTGGCGTGACGCTGCTGACGCTCCATGTAACGCTCCACGTACGAGCAGGACGGTATCACCGTGTAGCCCATCTGCTCGGCATATTGCAGCGCGCGCTCGGTAAGGGCAGCTGCGATCCCACGCCCGCGCAAGGCGTTGGGTACGAAGGTGCGGTAGATGTCCAGCGTCTGCTTACCCAAGTCCATGTAGGTCAGATAGGCACGATGACCGTCCACATTGGTCTCGAACTGATGACCCGCCTGGTCATGGTGGATGGTCAGCGCTTCGCTCATCACTACTCCTCGCGGGCCTTTCTGGCAGACCCATAGCCTAACCGATGGTCAATACCCGGCACACTTGGCACATGCATCGTCTATTGCGCGTTGGACCGCTGGACGTCTGCGTTCGTTCGGGTTTTCTGTAGACCCACATACTAGGCGCTTACCGAAGGATTACTCAAGTGAAGCGCTCGGATGAAAGCCAGCCATTAACGGCTTACGCTGTTAAGTGTGACATTGACAGTGCCGGCAAATCATGTAGGACTAAGACGCACAAAGACAGTAGAAGTCACCCTTAGTTCAACATGAAAGTTGCCGTTAGTGCAGAGTTACCCTGCTGGCTCGGGGCGATGAGCCGCGCCCCTCGGCTGGCGCAGAAACTGCGCACTGTTTTTTTTTGCAGTTCTTGCGTTCAGTCAGTTTACTTACTACAAGTAATGGGTACTATGTACGCCGGCCAGTTTCTCTTTTCTGAGAGATGGCTCATTAATAGAAAGTCCTTGAAGGGGAACACGATGAACAACGTTCTGAAATTCTCTGCTCTGGCTCTGGCCGCAGTTCTGGCTACCGGTTGCAGCAGCGTCTCCAAAGAAACCGAAGCTCGCCTGACTGCAACTGAAGACGCAGCAGCCCGCGCACAAGCTCGTGCCGATGAAGCCTACCGCAAGGCTGACGACGCACTGGCAGCCGCTCAGAAAGCTCAGCAGACCGCTGACGAAGCCAATGAGCGCGCACTGCGCATGCTGGACAAAGCCAGCCGCAAATAATAGTCCCTTGGGGCTGTTATGAAGCCGACCCCTTTGGGGTCGGCTTTTTTTTGCGATTTTTTGACACCGAGGCGCGATTGCGCACTACGTCGCCGTCAACGCAGTTCGCAGAGAGGGTTACTGCATCTCCTCGGGAAGCGTCGAGACCATGGGCGTAGCGCTCTGATTGTCGACGGGCACGGCAATCTCCACCGGCATGCCATCTTCGGCAGCCACGACGTCGCGGACCATGTCCCAGTTCATGCGCAGGTTATTGGCCAGATCTTCACGCTTGAGCAACGCGTTGATGACCGCCGTATGCTTGTCGACCACCGACGGATTGCCCTGATCATCCAGCGGCGTGTGGGCTTCGAGGTATACCTTGCCCCCGCTCACTCCAAACTTGTACGGTTCGTTGATGATGCGAACGGGAGTGCCCACCGGCACCATGCCTGACAGTTCCAGCACGTTGTTGTTGAGCATGCGGAAGCAGCCATGGCTGGTACGCATGCCGATCCCGAATTTCTTGTTTGAGCCATGGATCAAGTAACCCGGTACACCCAGGGTGAACTTGAAGGGCCCAAGCGGGTTGTCCGGGCCTGCTGGAACCACGGCAGGCAAGATGTCGCCATCGGCTGCATGCTCGGCCCGGATCGACGCCGGCGGCGTCCACGTAGGGTTTGGCGTCTTGGCGATGATCTTGGTATTGGCAATCGGCGAGCCCCAGCCTTCGCGACCGATCCCCAACGGGAAGGTGTGCACCACATTCTCGCCTTTGGGGTAGTAATACAAGCGGTACTCGGCAAGGTTGATGACGATGCCTTCACGAGGACCCGGTGGCAGGATGTAGCGCGTGGGCAAGATGATTTCGGTGCCTGCGCCAGGCAGCCAGGGATCGACACCCGGGTTGGCGGCGATCATCTCCAGATAGCCCAGGTCATTGGCCGTACCGATATCGGCGAATGTATCTTCGTACTTGGCCTTGATCACATGCACCTGACCGACGATGTCGTCCCCAGGTGGCGGCAGTGGCAACTCCAGTGCGACAGCGGGCCCCGCTACCAGCAAGGCGGCCAGGGACAGGCTACGAGTGACGGCGGGAAAGCGCGGCGACATCCGGTAAATCCTTTGGGAGGTGGGACGAAAGGCATGATTGTACACCCCCACCCCAGACAGCGGGAGGCATCCTGAGCCGGACGCGGTTACAGATGATGAAAGGTGCGCGCCTCAGACCGCCTGCAATTGTGGCCAGACCGGTCGCATGCCTCGCCGCTGCGCATCGAGAATGGCGCGGCACAGCTCGCACAGCCGGGTATCGCGATAGATGGTGCGTGGCACGCCGGACCAGCGAGGGTGCGCAGGCAACAGCCCCCCGCACAATGTTCTGTCCACCGGCACGCCGAGTTCGAGCTGCCGCGCGACCAGGTGAACGCGACTTTCCTGGCAGGCGAACAGGTCAAGCTGTTCGTCGGGCTCGATCAATTGGTAGGCGAAAAGGGACCAGGCAGGGCGCGGCATCGGGGGTACTCGGAACGGGGGGCGCAACATTAGCCCAAACCCGCCCCCGTTTAAAGCGTCAGAGCAAGGGTTTGAGCGCCGGCCAGGCGTTTTCCAGCAGCCGCTGCTGGGCGCCCTGGGCAGGATGGATGCCGTCTGCCTGCATCAACTCAGGAACGCCGCCAACCCCTTCCAGGAAAAACGGCACCAATGCTACCTGCTTGTCCTTGGCCAACTCCTTGTACACCTCGGCGAAAGCGGTGGTATAGCGGACGCCATAGTTGGGAGGCAGCTGCATCCCCAGCAGCAAGACCTTGGCACCTGCCTGGCGCGACTGATCGATCATCGCGGCAAGGTTCTGTCGCAGTTGCGCCGGCGGCTGGCCGCGCAACCCATCGTTGCCCCCCAACTCCAGCACCACCACATCGGGCGTGTGCGCCGCCAGCAACGCTGGCAGCCGCGCTTGCCCGCCGGCACTGGTGTCGCCACTGATCGAGGCGTTGACCACCTTGTCGTCGAAACCTTCCTGACGCAGGCGGGTCTGCAACAAGGATGCCCAACCTTCGCGGGTATCCAGGCCAAAACCTGCGCTGATACTATCACCGACAATCAGCACCGTTCCCGCAGTCGCGCTCTGGGCCAGGCAATACAGGGCCAGACCGGCACTTATCAACCACATTCGCATCGGATTCTCCATGGGCCCCAGCATGCTCGTTGCTCAGCACCTTAGCAAAGTGGTCACCAGCGCGGAAGGTGAACTCACCATCCTGCACCCCATGTCGCTGGAGCTGGCCGCAGGGGACAGCCTTGCCATCGTCGGCGCCTCAGGTTCAGGCAAATCGACCCTGCTTGGGCTGCTGGCCGGGCTCGATCAGCCCAGCCAAGGTTCGGTGACGCTCGCCGGGCACGACCTAGGCGTGCTCGATGAGGACCAGCGGGCCCGCATTCGGGCCGAGCACGTGGGCTTTGTGTTCCAGTCGTTTCAGTTGCTCGACAGCCTCAATGCGCTGGAAAACGTGATGTTGCCGTTGGAACTGCATGGTCGCGCAGACGCGCGCGATCACGCGCGCACCTTGCTCGAACGCGTAGGGTTAGGGCAACGGCTTACCCATACGCCGCGGCAGCTGTCGGGCGGTGAGCAACAGCGGGTGGCTCTTGCCCGTGCTTTTGCTGCTCAGCCCGCCGTACTGTTTGCCGACGAACCGACGGGCAACCTCGACAGCCATACGGGCGAGCGCATCAGCGACCTGCTGTTCGAACTGAATCAGGAGCGCGGCACCACCTTGATCCTTGTGACCCATGACGAGCGGCTGGCTCGCCGTTGCCACCGCCATATCCGCCTGGATGCGGGCCAGTTGGTCAGCCCCTTGGAGGCCGGATGAAGGGCATGCCGGCGCCCCGCCTGCTGGGGCTGGCCTGGCGACAGCTGCTGCGCGATCTTCGGGCCAGCGAAGTGCGGGTATTGTTCTTTTCGCTCCTGGTCGCCGTGGCGGCCAGTACCGCCATCGGGTATTTCGGCGCCCGGCTCAATGCCGCCATGCAATTGCGTGCCAGTGAGTTCCTGGGCGCTGACCTGGTACTGCAGGGCAGCGCCCCGGCCGCGGCGCCACAGATTGCAATCGGCGAGGCTTTGGGGCTGCATCACGCGCAGGTGGTCGAGTTCACCAGCGTGGTGGGCGCAGATAACGGTATCCAGCTCGCGGGGGTCAAGGCCGCCGATAACGCCTACCCATTGCGCGGCCAGGTGCGCAGCGCCGCCGAGCCTTATGCCGAGGAAAAACCAGGCGGCGGGCCGGCAGCCGGCGAGGTGTGGGTAGAACCACGGCTGCTGGCGGCATTGGGCATGAACGTCGGCGACAGCATCGATGTGGGCATGAAGGCCCTGCGCATGAGCCGCGTACTGACCTATGAACCGGACCGGGCAAACAACTTCTATAGCTTGACCCCACGGGTGATGATGAACCTGGCGGACCTGTCAGCGACCGGCGTGGTGCAACCCGGCAGCCGCGTGACATACCGTGACCTGTGGAGCGGCCCTGCCGAGGCATTGGCGCAATACCGCGCCAGCGTCGAGAACACGCTTTCGGCCAGCCAGCGGTTGCGCGACACCCGCGATGGCAACCAGCAGATCGGCGGCGCATTGGGCAAAGCCGAGCGTTACCTGAACCTGGCCAGCCTCGTTGCAGTATTGCTGGCCGGTGTCGCCGTGGCGCTGTCTGCCAGTCGCTATGCCGCCAGGCGCCTGGACGCCAGCGCCCTGCTGCGTTGCCTGGGCCTGTCGCGGCGCCAGGCGCTGCTTCTGTACAGCCTGCAGCTGGCCATGCTCGGACTTGCAGCTGCAATCGTGGGCGCCGCAGTGGGCTGGCTTGCGCAGCTGGGTTTGTTCAAGCTGCTGCACGGATTACTGCCCAGCGACGTGCCGCCAGGGAGCCTGTGGCCGGCCTTGGCTGGCGTCGCCACGGGGCTGGTCGCGCTGGCAGGCTTTGCTCTGCCGCCGATTGCAGCCTTGGGTAAAGTGCCCCCGTTGCGGGTGCTGCGTCGTGACCTGCTCCCTGTACCTCCCAGTAGCTGGCTGGTCTACGGTGCAGCCCTGTTCGCCCTGGGGCTTATCATGTGGCGATTGAGCCTTGACCTGCTGCTCACCTTCGCACTCCTGGCAGGCGGCCTGGCGGCAGCCCTGGTGCTGGGCGGGTTGCTGTGGCTGGGTTTGCGCAGCCTGCGCCGACTCCTGTCAGGGGCGCCGCTGGCCTGGCGCCTGGGGCTGGGGCAGTTGCTTCGCCACCCCACGGCCGCCGCCGGGCAGGCCTTGGCTTTCGGGCTGATCCTGCTCGCCATGGGCCTGGTCGCGCTGCTGCGTGCGGAGCTGCTCGACACCTGGCAGGCACAGCTGCCTGAAGATGCCCCGAATCATTTCGCACTCAATATTCTGCCTGACGACCAGGACCGCTTCGCCCAACAGCTCAAACAGATCAACGCCGCTGCGGCTCCCCTGTACCCAGTCACACCTGGGCGGCTGATCGAGATCAACCAGCAGCCGGTCCAACAGATCGTCACGAAGGACTCTGCAGGCGAACGCGCCGTGCAACGGGACCTGAGCCTGACATGGGCGGCGCAGTTGCCTGACGGCAATCAATTGACCGGTGGTCATTGGTGGCAAGGATCACCAAGCGATGACGATGTACCTGGCGTATCGGTGGAGGCCCAGCTCGCCGAAAGCCTTCAGCTGAAACTGGGGGACAGGCTCACGTTCGATATTGGGGGCCAGCAGCGCCAGGCCAAGGTGACCAGTCTGCGCAGCGTTCACTGGGACAGCTTTCAGCCCAATTTCTACATGATCTTCCAACCCGGTACGTTGCAAGGGCTGCCTACCACCTATCTGACGAGTTTTTACCTCGCACCCGGGCATGATCAGGAAATCGTCGCCCTGTCACGCGCATTTCCTGCGGTGACCATCCTTCAGGTCGATGCATTGCTCGCCCAGCTACGCAGCATACTTGCTCAGGTCACGCTGGCTGTAGAGTACGTGCTGCTGTTCGTACTGGCCGCAGGAATGGCCGTTTTGTTCGCAGGCCTTCAAGCCACCTTGGATGAGCGCATTCGTCAAGGTGCACTGTTGCGTGCCCTGGGGGCCCAACGCCAATTGCTGACCAAGACACGGCGCATCGAATTCGGCTTGCTGGGAGCACTGAGCGGTTTGCTGGCGGCGCTGGGGTGCGAACTGATCACCTTCGTCTTGTATCACTACGCTTTCGCACTGCCGTGGAGCCTGCACCCGTGGTTGCTGCTGATGCCCGTTGCAGGCGCGCTGCTGGTCGGCTGCGCGGGTGTGCTCGGCACTCGCCGCGCACTTAACGCCTCACCGCTGGTGGTCCTGCGTGAAGGGTGAAGCCAGGACGGTTCTGCGTGACGCAGGACCGTCTTGGCGACATGCCAGGCTTACAGCGAGCAGCTGCCCAGGCCGTGCTTCTCCAAATACCGCTGCTGGTCCTGGTCAGCCAAATGAAAGTCACCCAATGGCAAGATGACGGTCGCCACTGGCTTGCTCAGTTTCCCTGAGGCTTCCAAGTATTGCTTGGCGGCTTGTGCCAGTTCAGCCTGAGCAGGGTTACTCACGAAGAGTGCAGAGCGATATTTGACGCCAATATCCGTGCCCTGACGGTCGACCGACGTAGGATCATGCAGCGCCCAGAAATGCCCCACCAGTTGGCTGTACGACGTCAGGCCTGGATCGAAGTCGACCTGGACCACCTCGATCATGTCAGCCTCCCCTTGGGCCGATTGCGCAAAGCCCACTCGGCTGTCTACTACACCCGGCAAAGCCCGGAAGGCCGCTTCGGCGCCCCAGAAGCAGCCCGCACCAAAAGTCGCCTGCTCCACACGTTGCTGTGGTTGTCTGTCCGTCATGGTGTGATGCCCTCTGGCTCAATCGCGAAGTGTCTATGAAGTTGTTCGATATGTTCAGGGCCGATACCACAGCACCCGCCTATGATCGTGGCGCCTGCGGCGACCCAGTTTCTGGCCCAGTCCAGGTAGGGCTCAGGCCCGAGGTCTGCACGGATGTCCAGTAACGTAGTGTTGGCCTCGGCCTCTTGCGACACCGGCGGGAAAGCGTTGGCATAAACCCCCAGCTCCACACGCTGCTCAATACCGCCAAGGACGGCCTGAGCCTGCTCCAACGCAGCCCCCATGACCTCTGGCTGACTGCAATTGAACAGCACTGCCTTGGCTCCGACCGAGAGGGCGCAGCGCACGCCATCAGCCACCGACTCCCCTGAACGCAAACGTGGCGCGTGATCGGCATCGTCGATCAGCGTATAGGACACCCACAGCGGCTTGGAACGCTCACCCAGCGCCTGGGCAGCGGCCTGCACTTCGGCCGTTGAGCTTTGCGTTTCAGCCAGCCATACGTCTACATGCTCTTGCAGCCCTGCAATCAGCTCCTGATGGATGGCCACAGAAGCCTGATGGTCGAACAGGTCGGGTCGATAAGATCCGAGCGCCGGCGGCAGGGAGCCGGCGACGCGTACAGGGACAGCGCTTTGCGAAGCCGCTTGGCGAGCAAGCCGTCCTGCGCGATCGGCAAGCGCTCGCCCCTGCTCGGCGAAGCGCGTCTGGCCTAGGTGAAAAGGCACCACAGCATAACTGTTGGTCGTCACGACCCGCGCGCCGGCCCTTATGAACGCCTCGTGCGCCTGGAGCACGTGCTCTGGGGACTCGATCAGCGCGAGCGCTGACCATTCCGGTTGCCTGAAAGGCGCTCCGCTGCGCTTGAGTTCCCGCCCCATTCCGCCGTCAAGCAGGTGAATCGGACCCTGGCTCATTGGGCTTGGCCCTGTGCGGGAGCTGCGGCCAGCCATTGATCGACGGTGGCCTGATGATCCTGGATCCAAGCCTTGGCTGCGACATCAGCAGGTACCTGTTCCTTTTCGATCTTCAGTATCAACGCATTGAGATCGCTGGGGTCAATGGCGAAATTGTGCAGGAACGCTGCGACCTTCGGCGCGCGTTTTTGCAGCCCAGCGGATGCAAGCACATAGACCTTGGCATCGGGGAACGCGCAGGTGATCTTGCTCTTGTTCAGCCAATCGGCGTCTACTGTAGGGCTTATGAACTTCCAGCATCCATCGGCCTTGTAAAGCGGATCACCCTTCTTGTTGTCCTGGGCATAGCCGTCAAACGCCGGCTCTTCCAGGCGCCGCAGGTCGAATGCCGAAAACACCCAATCGGGCGTGTAGGCGTAGAACACCACACCGCGCTGCGCTTTGTAGGCTGACGCCAGCTTGGCGTACGTCACCGAGGCCTCGGTCGAGATCGCTTCAAACTTGTCGGCAAAGCCGTAATCCTTGGCCTTGATCTGGCCAATGTAGGTGGATTCCCAACCCGCAGGGCCCACCAGCAACTGCGCCTGACCACCGCCCAACGGCTCGAACAGCTTGGCCACTTCAGGCTTGTTGAGATCGTAGATGGACTTGACGCCGTATTTGTCCTGCAGGTAACCCGGGATGTAGAAGCCCTGAACACCGGTGTACGGATGGGCATTGGGTACCAAGGACTTGGTCCCACCGCTGACGTACTTGGCCCAGGCCGCCGACTGGTTCGGCAGCCAGATGTCGGTCAGCACGTCAACCGAGCCATCCCCTTTTGCCGCAACGCTCAATAGCACAGGCACATCGCCTGCCAGGTAAGAAACTTCGCCATCCAGACGGCTCTGAATGACTTCGCCCAGGATGTGTTGAATGGCAATCGCGCCGGTCCAGTTCTGCTCACCGATGACGATCGATTCCTTCGCCGAGGCTGCTGCAGGCAAGATAAGGGAAACCAGCAGTGCGGCGGTCCCCAGTTTGCTGGGCAGGTGTCTGTTCATGTGGGTTCTCGCTGTGTTCAGGTACGAAGAGGGTCTTGCTGGCGCAAGCTCGATTGAATGATCCGGTCGGGTATGAGCGCGCACAGCACTATCGCCACGCCTGCCAGCACGCCCTCCCCGCCTTTGATGTTGCGCAGCGCAGTCATGACGTCGTAGCCCAGCCCACCAGCGCCGATCAGCGCGGCGACCACGACCATCGACAGGCTCATGACGATGGTCTGATTGATACCCAGCAACAGGGACCGGCGTGCCAACGGCAACTCCACCTTGAGCAGCGCTTGCCAAGGGCTTGCGCCATGGGCGAGCGCTGCCTCGACGGTTTCCTTGGGTACTTCCTGGATGCCAAGCGATGTCAGACGGATCATCGGCGCCAGGGCGAAAACCACCGTGGCGATCACAGCCGGGGTCTTGCCTACCGAGAAAAAGGCCACTGCAGGGATCAGATAAACGAACGTTGGCAGCGTTTGCATCACATCCAGTAGCGGTGTGACCAGCCGTCGCACCCGCGCGCGCTTGGCCAGCAGGATTCCGGTCGGAACGCCGATGAGCAATGCAATCAACACCGAAGAGCCGACCAGCGCCAAGGTGGAGACAGTGCGCTCCCAGAAGCCGAACAGACCGATGTACAAGACTGCCGCAGTGCTGGTCAGCGCAAGCGTCGTTCCAGCCGAGCGCCAAGCCAGAAGTACCAGCGCCAAGGCAGGAACGGGCCAAGGCAGCCAGCCCAGCCCACTCTCGATACCGTCGATGACGCCGCGTACGATGTAGATGACCCCAATGAAAGCACGCTCGAAGTTCACCTGCGACCATGCGATGAACTGGTCGATGCTCTGGGCCACCTGCAACATCAGCTGACGGTCAGCCGGAAACTGCTGCAAAACGTGACCTGTCTCGGGTGCAAACACACGCCAGATCACCAGCACCTGACTCACCATCAGTACTGCAAGCGGCACCGCCCAGCCTGACTCGGAGAGCGACACCGGTTGGCGACTCAACGAGGCCGCTATGATTCGGTTCGTCACGAATACGGCCAGGGCCGCCAGGGCTGCCAACGTCGATGAACCGACGATGCTCTGGGCCAATACCGCAAGCGCTGCGAGTTCAGTGGCCAAGCAGAGCCAGAAGGCGCCGCCTCTGCCGGCGGCGGCCAGCGCCGCAGGCCCCATCAACAGGGCTTGCCAGCGGCCAACGACGGTGCGGCCAGGCATTGCTCGGGTCTTGTCTTTCGGAGCCGCAGGGGCGACGGAACGTGCGCGCGGCATGACCTTGGTGTGGTCCTGAAAGAAGTCGGCCACTTCGCTGTCGGCCGGTGCTTCCAGCAATTGCGCTGGGGTACCGACCTGAACGAGGCGACCTTGGCGCATGATCGCGATCCTATCACCCAGGCGCAGGGCCTCTGCGGGGTCATGCGTAACCAACAAGGTGGTAATACCGCGCTCACGGACTAACGCCATGAAGTGATTTTGCAGGTCTCGTCGAATGGTAGGATCGAGCGCGCTGAAGGGCTCGTCCATGAGCAGGATGTCCGGTTCGCTCACCAAAGCCCGCGCCAGGCCGACCCGCTGCTGCATGCCGCCGGACAGCTGGTGGGGATAATGCTCGGCCCAGCCCTCCAGCCCGACTGCGCGTAGCTGCACCTTGGCTGCTGCATGACGGACCGCTTCCGGGGTACCCCGCAATTCCAATGGCAATGCGATATTGTCCAGGACGGTGCGGTGGGGTAACAGCCCGAAGTGCTGGAAGACCATGCCGATACGCCGGGACCGCAACGCTCGCAGCGCCCTTGCGTCCAGGTCGCCGATGGCCTGACCATCGACCAGGACTTCGCCACTGGAGGGCTTTATCAGGCGGTTGATGTGCCGAAGTAACGTGGACTTTCCGCTGCCGGATGTGCCCATCAAGCACAACACTTCTCCCCGCCGCACTTCCAAGTTGACCTGATCGACAGCGGGCAACACGGATGCGCCGCCAGGATAGGCCTTGGTAACGCCCCTGAACTCAAGGACGGCATCGACGCCACGCCCTCTGTCGTTGTCAGGACGAGCGATAACGTGGCGAGACGGAAGGGGATTCTCGGCCAAGGCACTCTGATTGATTGTCACGGGGGACTCCGAGCATGAAACCACTGTTGCAAGCAGGCGCTGGCTTCAGGGGGTGAGATTGATTAAGCCGCAAGCCTGCGACCTGAATGATCGAGCGGCTGCAAGCTGATCGGCGAACGCAGCGAATCGCGCCGATCGAGTTAAATCTAATCGATCTTAAAAATCTTTTATAAATATCTTTTTGGAATTAGCTTAGGCGCAGGCCCACGCTTGCGCCAAGCCTCATTTGCGTTGGTTGCAAGCGCGCCAACTGAGAAGGTCGCCAAGCCTGACGTGCCTGGCGCTTGAGGGGGCGAGAAGCCTCGCAGATCACCAGGCTTTCGAATCAAGACCGCGCATTGTGCGACGGCGGTGAACGGCTACCTGAAGAGACATTGAAGACTAGGCGGCCTTGCAACCGAGGCTGCGCATCAGATCGCGGGTTGCGTCGAGAAAGACGTCGTTGATCGCCTCGACACACTCTGGCGTCAAGCGGCTTGAAGGGCCTGACAGCACTAATGCACCGACTAATTCATCACCTGCCCCGTAGACGGGAAAGGCTACCGAAGCCGCATGCGGGTCCGTGGCCCCCATCGAGAAGAACGGCTGCTGCATGGTGATGCCGCTGGCAAACGGTGTACGCAATGCCTGGGCGCCGGCAGCATCGTCCATCGGACGCATATCGCCAGGTTGAACGTGCATGCGTAGACGATGGGGGGAATTCACCCGGTACTGACACATGCGGTAGGCCCCGTGGCGCACGTAGAACGACGCCGTTTCACCCGTACGCTCGGCCAGAAGGTGCAGCCTGGGCATCACGTGCCGCTCCAGATCGATACCCTCTTCGTACACGGCGTTAAGCCGCATCACTTCACTGGCCAGTTGATAGCGACCGTCGGCCATGCGGTTGACATAGCCGTGATTCTCAAGCGAAACCATCAGGCGCATGATGGTACTTTTGATCAGCCCGGTACGCTCGACAAGCTCGACGAGCGTCAGCGCCGTGTCCCCCACCTGAAACGCAGAAAGCACCGTCAGCACGCGGTCGGCCGAAGCCACTCCATTGACCGCTGGACGCGGCCGGACATTTACCATCGAGAGTTCCTCACCTGTGAATGATGCAAGTCATTGTCGGCATTGAAAGCGTCCATTATCTGGCAATGCCCCGACGACCGCCATCACAGCTGACCACGTCGATTGCAATGTTGCGAATTCTGCAGCGAAGGAACGCCGCCTGATCGAGCCCATCTGGTTGGGAGCTGGCCTGCAATCAGGGGAATCAACCGCTCAGCTCATGAGCTGATAGGTCTCACGGGCAGTCTCGCTGAACAGCCGATTCTTTTCAGGATCGGTAAAGTCTGTCACTACACGCTTGAACGCGTTCCACAACACGTCGTAGCCGAACATGCCCTTGTCCACCGGGAAGTTGCTTTCGAACATGCAACGCTCCACGCCGAAGCAATCTATGGCATGCAACAGATAGGGTCGCCATTGCTCGGCCAGGATGACCGAGCTTGGCGGTTTTAGGGCAAGGTGGTAGTCGAACCCCGCGACTTTCATACCCAGCCCCCCTAGCTTCAGTCGCACATTCGGACATTGCGCCAACCGGCAAAGACCTGCCGACCACTGCATGAACACCGCATCGCGTTGACCGGCGTATGGGCCAGCCCCTAGCGGCCCGCCGAGGTGATCAACGACGATCAGCAGGTCGGGAAAGGCTCGGGCGACCTCAAGCACTTCATCGAGCTGGGTGTGGTAAGCCCAGACCTCCAGTACCAGCCCACGCTGTTGAAGCTGAGCAACGCCTCGGTGAAACGCAGGTTCCAGAAGCACGCCGGGAGGTGGCGGCTTGGGGTTGGAAATCAGCCTCGGATCGGCATGCCAGGCAGTGGTGTTGCGAATACCGCGCAGGCGCGTCCCAGCACAAGCCAGCATCTCGTCGAGCACCGGCGCCACCGCATCGCCAAGCGACAGATTGGCGCCTGCGACAATGGCCGCACATAGCCGCAAGTCCTGCAGCAGGCCGCTGGCACTGTACGCAGCGACACCGTTGACGTATTCCACCTCACCTACCGGCTGGAAGGCCTCTGGACGATCGACAGCCAGCATCGAGCGGCACTGCACGTAAATGGAACCCACCACCCGATGACCACACGCCAGGTCGGCCAGGTAGTCTTCGGCAAGGTAGCGCTGGCCGGGGCGGTCCCACAGGTGGTGGTGAGCGTCGATGATGACGCGCTCAGGCTCCAGGGCGGCTTCGCGCCACTGGGCAAGCCACTGCGGCCGCACCGGGGCGTGGGGTGTTTGCATGTTCATCTCCTGTTCGCCGCACCGATATCCCTCCATGCCATCCGCTGAGGGCTGGCATGAAGGGGCATCGATGCGGTGAAGCACTTAGCCCTGCATGCCCCAGCGGCGCACGGTGACAAGTTCGATGCTGCGAAATACCAGGCCTTCGACCACCAATCCGATGACGATGACCATCAGCAAACCGGCAAAGACGTTAGGCGTTTCCAACGCGTTGCGGTGCTGGAAGACATACCAGCCCAGGCCTCCGGAATTACCGGACACCCCGAATACCAGCTCGGCGGCGATCAGGGTGCGCCAGGCAAACGCCCAGCCGATTTTCAGTCCCGCCAGAATGGACGGTACAGCAGCGGGGATGAGAATACGCGTGACCAGGCGCAAGCCGCGCAAACCATAGTTACGCCCTGCCATGCGTTGGGTATGGCTGACAGATTGAAAACCGGAATAGGTGTTGAGCGACACGGCCCACAGTACCGAATGCACAATCACCAGCATGAGGCTCTGTATACCCAAACCGAACCACAGCATGGCCAGGGGCAGGATCGCAATGGCTGGCAGCGGGTTGAACATCGCAGTGAGTGTCGCCAGTACGTCCGTGCCCAAGCGGGTCGACACGGCCAGTGAGGTCAGGATCGCTGCCAAACCGATGGCCACGGCATAGCTCATCAAAAGTACCTTGAGTGAGCTGAACACGGCCTGGGGCAGTACACCATTAAGC
This sequence comes from Pseudomonas sp. SGAir0191, assembly GCF_002812565.2. NCBI lineage: Bacteria > Pseudomonadati > Pseudomonadota > Gammaproteobacteria > Pseudomonadales > Pseudomonadaceae > Pseudomonas > Pseudomonas sp. SGAir0191. The sequence continues at coordinate 1,837,360 of NZ_CP025035.2, read as the reverse complement.
AGGTCCCCAACCATCGCCACTACGGTCTCGCTGAAGGCTGGGAACATCAGCGGGTTGTCCAGATAACGGGCATAGAGTTCCCATATCAGGGCCAACATCACCAGCACCAACGCCCGGCGTATCCCGGTATGAGCGAGAACACGCTCTACCAGACCCAGTTGCCGAGCGACGTCCCCTACCTGTCCCGGTGGCACAGGTGCATACTCCACATCGGCGCGTGGCTGGATCGAAGGCTTATCCATGGGCTGTCTCCGTGTGGCCGAAAAGCATATGGCTGATACGCTGGTGCAGTTGAGCGAACAGCTCGCTGCCCTGGTCGGCGAAGCCGAATGCGCTGGCATCGAGTTCTGCACGTACCTGCCCCGGGTGTGGCGTCAGGACCAGGATTCTTGTACCCAGAACAATGGCCTCGTCGATCGAATGGGTCACGAACATCAGGGTGAACGGTGCTTGCTCCCACAGTTCCAGCAGCTCTTGCTGCATGCGGCGTCGGGTCAACGCATCAAGCGCGGCGAAGGGTTCATCCATCAACAGCATCGCAGGCTCCATTGCCAGCGCTCGGGCGATGGCAACCCGCTGCTTCATCCCGCCTGACAACTGGTGCGGATAAGCATCCTTGAATTTTTCAAGCCCCACCTTGGCGGCGGCACGCGCCGCGCGTTCGGTAATTTCGGTGCGTGGAAATCGCCTTGTCATCTGCATCGGGAACATGATGTTGGCCATTACCGTCTTCCATGGCATCAACTGATCGAACTCCTGGAAAACCATCATGCGATCAGGGCCAGGCTCCCGGATTACCTGTCCATCCAGGCAGATCTGGCCTGCCACGGGTTCGATAAATCCTGCGACGCTCTTGAGCAGGCTCGATTTGCCGCAGCCTGATGGCCCCAGCAGGACAAAGCGGTCATTGCGCTGTACGTCAAAAGAGACCTGGTGAGTCGCGGTGATCAATTGGTCACGGGTCTTGTACTGCAACGTCACGTTATCCACGCAAAGCAACGCACGGGTCTTTGCCTGTGAGGGGGCGGCGATGGGAGATAACAGACTCATCAGCTCCCCTCCCCATCAGCGACCGGTGCGAAGAAAACCGACTGCCAGTTGTCCGGGGCTTTTTTCAAGGCCCCCGAACGCACCATGAACTCGGCCAGGGCCATGACGCCGCTCGGCTGCACGGACCATTCACCGCTGACCTGGCGCAGCATGTCTTCGACCTGATCGAGCGACAGACTGGACGGCTCGCTGGCCAGGAACAGCTCTGCGGCTTTGCGTGGCTCCTTGCGGATATACGCATTAGCTTCGTTGATCGCCGCTACTACCGCGGCACTCAGTTGGGGGTTGTTCTTGACGAAACGTCCTGTGCTGGTCAGTACACCGCTGGTCATGCGCTTGTCGAGCTCGCTCGAGAAGTCGAACAACTTGCTTACACGAGGGTCCTGGCCCAGCTGATAGCTGTACGGATTGGGCCCGATATAGCCTTTGATCCCAGCCTTGTTGAGCAGGCTGGACATTGCATCGGGATGAGGCAGGCTCACCATCAAGTGATCGAGCTTGTGTATTTGATCAGGGCCAAACTGTCGCTGCGCAGCCATCTGCAGCAACAATGCCTGCTGGCCACTGGGAGAGCTGACGGCGATCTTGTCATCGGCTTTGAAATCGGCGAGTGACTTGATCGCAGGGTCATTCACGAACAGCGCGTTGTCCCCTGCCACCAGCGCGCACAACGCTCGCACATCCAACGATCGACGCGTCTTTTCCCAGGCAATCAGCGTGCCTGACAAACCATAACCACCGATATCGACGTTGCCACTGATCAGCGCGTCATTGATCGCTGGCGCACCACTGATGCGCTTGATCTCGAAAGAGGCTTGCGGCTGACCATGGGCCTGGGCTTGCTGACGGAACAAGCCCAGTTTGTCAGCAACGGTAACTGGCAAGTAGGCGTAGCCGTACTGGATCGCCAGGGTTACGCGGTCTTGCTCGGCCAGTGCGGGGCTGCCGAGCGCGCCTAGGGCCAAGACCCATGAAAAGGCCTTCAAGGGCCGCGTCAGGCGACGACTCAAACGCAATGAGCGCTTCTGCATAGCAATCTCCAGTTGTTTTTATTTTGGAACGCCATTTCCTTTAGAGAAACTCATAAACGGTATAACCGTGTCAAGCGTGAAAATCTCTAACCAAGCCTCTCGCATTTTTCTAAGTCATGATTTATTTTGAAATGACGTTGCATTAAAAACATAAAACCCAACGATCCTGTCCTTTTGTGCCCTCAGCGGCCAGGAGCCTGAGCATGAGCTTTTTCGCTGCCCCACCCACTGTCGAGACCACCGTTTTCACGCGCCTGCCCGATCATTTCCGAAGCCCACGGCCTACCGCCTGGGCCAACGCCAATCGCCAGGGTCGGGCCATCGATTCGTTCCTTGAAGGCCCTTCGTTTGATCGATCAGGTCGGCTTTACGTGACGGACATACCCAACGGCCGGATTTTCCGCATCTCACCCCAAGGCGAGTGGGAATTGGTGTGCCAGTACGACGGCTGGCCCAATGGCCTGAAAATCCATCAGGACGGACGAATCTTCATCACGGACTACAAGCGCGGGCTCATGGTGCTCGACCCGCACTCAGGGACCATCGAACCGCTGCTCGATTCGGCCGGTTCCGAAGGGTTCAAGGGCGTCAACGACCTCGTGTTTGCGCCCAACGGCGACCTGTACTTTACCGACCAAGGTCAGACTGGCTTACAGGACCCTACCGGACGGGTCTACAAACTCGATGCCCAAGGTAATCTGAGCTGCCTGCTCAACACTATTCCCAGCCCCAATGGCATCGTCTATGACCCCAATCTGAACCACCTGCTGATAGCGGTCACCCGCGCTCAGCAAATCTGGCGCATCCCGCTGGGCAACGGTTCGATGATCGGCAAGGTCGGCGTCTTCGCGCAGCTCCACGGTGGGCTTGGGGGCCCGGACGGTCTGGCCCTGGACGCCCAGAGCAATTTGTACATCGCTCACACCGGGTTCGGCTCGGTGTGGAAGCTGTCCAGGGTCGCCGAGCCCCTGCAACGCATCGTCTCCTGCGCAGGTATCAGCAACACCAACCTGGCATTTGGTGGCGACGATGGCCAGACGTTGTTCATCACCGAATCCGAGACCGGCAGCATCCTGCAGGTCCGTACCCACGCACCAGGATTGCCGATGTTCTCCCACAGCTGAACGCGCCTGTCAGCGCACACCACAACTACAAAAAGAGTGACGACATGACTTACGAAAACCCTAGCGCACAAGCGCCGCTCAGTGACGCCGAGGGTGAACGCCTGATGCGCCGGATCCTCTGGCGCCTGGTGCCATTCATCTTCATCTGCTACGTGATCAGCTACCTCGACCGCACGAACGTGGGTTTCGCCGCCATCAGCATGAATCAGGACCTGGGCCTGACAGCGACGATGTTCGGTTGGGCGGCGGGCCTGTTCTTCTTCGGTTATTTCATGTTTGAAATCCCCAGCAACCTACTGATGCAGCGCTTTGGCGCGCGGGTATGGATCGCACGGATCATGATCACCTGGGGACTGATCTCGATGGCCACCGCATTTGCCACCGGGCCCATCAGCTTCAGCATTGCACGGTTCCTCCTGGGGCTGGCCGAAGCGGGCTTCACCCCTGGGGTCTACCTGTATTTCACCTACTGGTTCCCAGGCAAGTGGCGGGCCAAGGCCACGGCGGCATTCCTGCTGGGCATCCCTGTGGCCAACATTGTCGGCTCACCGTTGTCGGGCTGGCTGATGGAGCAGCACGGTGTCTGGGGGCTCAAGAACTGGCAGCTGCTGCTGGTGACCGAGTCAATGCCGGCAGTGCTGCTGGGTATTGCCTGCCTGTTCGTGTTGGTCGACACCCCGGCCAAGGCCAAGTGGCTCAAGCCCCGGGAGAAAGCCTGGCTCACTCAGCGCCTGGCTCAGGAGCAACAAGCGATAGGTGCATCCCACGGCACGACCCTGCGCGCTGCACTGACCAACCCGAAGGTGTTCACGCTGGCTGCGATCAATTTCTGCTGCATCGTGGGCTCCATTGGCATCGGCCTGTGGCTTCCACAAATCATCAAAAGCCTGGGCATTTCCAGCGGGACCGTAGGTTTCGTGGTAGCACTGCCCTACCTGCTGGGTGCGGCGTCCATGACCCTATGGGCGCGCCTGGCCAACCGCAGCGAGCACCGTCTTCCTTACGTCGCCAGTGCGCTCGCCTTCGCGGCCTTGGCATTGGTGGGCGCAGCGTTGATCGAGCAGCCGGTGATGAAGATCGCCTGCTTGTGCATGGCGGTCTCCGGGATTTTGTCTTTCCAGGCGACCTTCTGGGCCATTCCATCGACCATTCTGACCGGCCGTGCGGCCGCTGGCGGCTTGGCCATGATCGTCTCGATCGGCAATCTCGGCGGGTTCACCGGCCCATTCCTGATCGGCCTGATCAAAGATGCCACGCAAAGCTTCACGCTGCCTTTCTTCGCGGTTGCATCGATTCTGTTGATCGGTACCTGCCTGATGCTGTGGCTGGGTGATCCTGCCAAGCGCCAGACGCCCCAAGGCCACGGCCAAACGGCTTGATGCCCAGGAGCTGCGCCCTGACCGCCCCCGTCCGCAGTAAGCGGACGGAGGCTCTGCCGGCCCAAGCCGTCGCCCCTTCTTCCAACCACAGTGCCCAGTGCTTGTACATGGCGCTGCTGGGCGGTTAACGTCTGTAGCCTCCCGGCTACCCTGCGCCGCCTCCCCGTGCGCGCAGCGACCCTGTCGGCCAGGTTCGAATACGGAAAAAGGCACACATGGCGACTGACCTCATCACCGAAGCAGGCTACCAAGCCCTTAAAGATGAACTGGACTGGCTTTGGCGCGATGAGCGACCGGAGATCACGCGCAAAGTGACCTGGGCAGCGTCCCTGGGCGATCGCAGTGAAAATGCGGACTATCAGTACAACAAGAAACGGTTGAGGGAAATCGACCGGCGTGTGCGCTACCTTCGCAAGCGCATCGAGAACCTGCGCGTGGTGCCCTACTCGCCCGCGCAGGAAGGAAAAGTGTTCTTTGGGGCGTGGGTAACCATCGCCAACGAGGAGGACGAAAGCAAGCGGTTCCGAATCGTCGGCGCGGATGAAATCTACGACCGCAAGGACTTCATTTCCATCGATTCACCGATGGCCCGGGCCTGTATAGGCAAATGCGTCGGGGACGAGATCACGGTGCGCACGCCAACGGGGGAAGCCTACTGGGACGTCACCGACATTCAATACGATGCACACGAAACCGCGCCCCGGTTCGTCAAACCCTGATTCTTTTGCACCGCTGCGCGGAACCGCAGGCTGCTCAGCGTGCCGTGATCAGGCCTTGGCGTGCGATACGCACCAGGTGGCCGATCACTTCGGCCGAGGCCTCGGGCGCGGGTGCTTGAATCACGGCAAGGTCGAACCGGTCATTGGCGTACTGGGCGAAATGCTCGCCGGTCTCGGCGAACTGAATCAGGAATGCGCGGGCCTGGCCCCTTCGACGGGACAAACCTTCGAGGTGGCGCAAAAGTGTGGGTTGGTGCGGCCCCCCAAGCAGGATGCGCGGGGTACGCGATGCCTGACTGACAGGCAGAGGGCTTAGACAAACGCTGGTACGTGGGCAACTCATGGTGCATTCTCCGCCTCGCCAATCTCGCTGGGCAGCGGTGGGAGGCGTCACCGAACCAGCGCTTTAGCGGTATTTCGAAACACCCCTGGGGCGTCTCTGCGCCCCGCAAGTAGCTGTTTAAATCGGCGCAGGCGTCATGCTAGAGCGATTGAACCGAACATGCAAGCGCCCGATTCTGGCCAATTGCCTGCTCCGGTGCGGCCCTGCTCAGTGCTTGCCCTTGGGCTCCAGCACCCGCCGCTCCCGATTGAACGCCAGAAAGTACTTGTTCACGCTGTTGACGAAGTTGACCGGCCCCATGCCCACCTGCTCCATGGCGATGCGTTCGGTCTGGAAGAACCATTGGTTACCGTTGAGTCCACGCTTGCGCGCTTCGGCGCGCATGGCTTGCACGCGCTCGGGGCCGAGGTTGTAGGCGGCCAACACGAACGCCATGCGCTCACGCTCATTGATGCGGGGGCTGGAGAAGAACTTGCGCCGGATCAGGGCCAGGTAACGCGCGCTGGCCTGGACATTGCCGTCCACCGTCTTGATGTTGCTGACCCCGACCCGCTGGGCAGCTGCCGGCGTGATCTGCATCAACCCGTGTGCGCCCCCTGCCCCGCGCGCGGCCGGGTTGAGGGTCGACTCCTTGAATGCCAAGGCGGCAAGGTTGAGCCAGTCGATCTGCTGCGCTTGGCCATGCTTTTTCAACACGGCACTGACCGAGGCCAACCGCTGGCGGTCCTGATGGGCGAGCGGGTTGTGTACCCGGTACTGACGCCGATAGATGCGCTCGAACGCTGCATCCTCGTTGTCAGGGGCACGATAGTTTTGTAGGAAGCGGTCGACCGATGCCTGCAACTGCGGCGAGTTACGCCCAACGTACCAGCGCATGGCTTGCGGGGGCCCCAGGTGCACGCGTGGGTTGACACGCAGCTTCGGCATGACCTTTGACCAGCGGCGGGCGATTGGCTGCTCGACCACGGTCAAGTGATAGATCCCGGCCTGGACCATCTCCAGCACATCCTCGATGGCCAAGGTCGGATCCACCCACTCGACCTTGACCGCAGGGCGCTTGCGCAAGGCCAGGCGCTGGTTCAGTTGCTCAATCACCGGGCCCGCGGCACTTGCGCTGGTCAGCGCGATGGTGCGGCCTGACAACTGTTCTGCCTGGCTGAAGGTGCGCTCCCCCTTGCGTCCGACCAACACCAGCGCCACCTGATCACGTACTGGGGCAGTCGCCACGACATTACGCACCGTGGCAGGATCGAGCAGTTCGCCTGGGGCGGCCAAATCGCCCTCCCCGCGCCCCAGTGCGCCCAGGAGTTGCTCCTTGGCGCGGGGGATCAGTTTGAGTTCGATGCGCTGGCTGTCCTGTGCCCGGGCATTGAGGAAGTGCTCGAGCGCGCGCAGGCGGTAGTACTCGACGCCCACCGGCTCGCCCTTCACTTCGCCGGAGCTGTTGCGGCTTTGATTGACCAGCACGCGCAAGACCTTGCTGCTGCGAATGTGCTGGAGATCGCGGGCATTGGCCGGCGGGATGTGGTGCTGCGGGCCCGGGGGACGTACCTGCGTCTGCGCCTGGCTGGCCAGGGACAGCCCTAACAGCAGCATGAACATGAGCCAGTAGCGTGGCATTCAAAGGATCCGTCGTGAGTGGGTAGCCAACAATGACGTTCGCCACGTTTGGGCTTGAGGTCAAAAAGACCACGCCCTGGACTTGAAGTTCTTGGACAGCCAGTTCGGCACGGGCTTTTGCTATGCTGGCGTCCCTGCGGCACGAGGTAGCACCATGCAATTGATCGATATTGGCGTCAACCTGACCAACAGCAGTTTCCATGACCGCCAAGCGGAAGTGGTCAACCGCGCCTTGGAAGCGGGCGTCGCGCAAATGGTTCTGACAGGCACCAGCCTGCCTGTGAGTGAACAGGCAATTGACCTTTGCCAGCAACTGGACAGCGCGCAAACTCACCTGTTCGCGACGGCCGGGGTTCACCCGCACGATGCAAACAGCTGGAACAGCCAGAGCGAAGCGCACATGCGCCAACTGCTCGCCGAGCCGCGGGTGCGCGCTGTGGGCGAATGCGGCCTGGACTTCAATCGTGACTTCTCTCCACGCCCTGCTCAGGAAAAGGCCTTGCATGCCCAGCTGGCATTGGCCGTGCAATGCCAGCTACCGGTGTTTCTCCATGAGCGCGACGCCAGCGAGCGCCTGCTGGCCATCCTGAAAGAGTATCGCGACCAGTTGAAAGCAGCCGTGGTCCATTGCTTTACCGGGGAACGTGCTGCCCTGTTCAGCTACCTGGACCTGGACCTGCACATCGGCATCACCGGTTGGATCTGTGACGAACGACGTGGGACGCACCTGCATGGACTGGTGGGCAGTATCCCAACCGGCCGCTTGATGCTGGAGAGCGATGCGCCATATTTACTGCCGCGCAGCCTGCGCCCTAAGCCCAAGAACGGGCGTAACGAGCCGGCGTACCTGCCTGAAGTGCTGCGAGAAGTGGCGCTGCACCGCAGGGAAACCTTGCAAGAAACCGCCGCGCACACCACTGCGACGGCCAAGGCATTCTTCAAATTACCGTAGCTACCCTGATATCTCTTGATACATATCAACACCCTCCGAGTCGCTCTGGGCACAATGATGGCACCTTGCCAATATTGTTTTCGCTCAACTCAGAGAAGACCTGCCCATGGGTGCCTGGCTTAGCAATGTTTCACTGAAATACAAGTTCTGGGCGGTCAACGCCGTAGCCTTCGTGACCACCTTGCTATTGGTGCTGTACGCGGTTCACCTGGAGCAACGCGCCCGTGCTGAAGGGGCTGTACACCAAGCCACCGCACAGGCAAGCCTGCTGGCGGCGTGGCCCGAAAGCCAGCCTTTGCCTCTTTCGCCAAGCATCATCACCTGGCGTGCTGGGCAGACGCCCTCCTTCGCCGGCGAGCCCCTGGAGGCCCTGCGCGGCGCACAGGGCTGGGTAGCACTGCCCTCCAGCCAACTGTTGGGACAAGACCCATTACAGGGTGCTCATGTGCTGCAAAGCGGTGATCATTTCGTCGCAGTACTTGCCCAGTCACCCAGCCTGCGCCAGGTCTTCATCGATCGATTCTCGCATTATGCGGTGTGCGTGCTGATTCTGATGCTGGCCATGCTCGCCGCTTCGCAACTGCTGATCCGCTTTTTGCTCAGCCAGCTCAACACGCTCAAGGACGTGATGCTGCACGTGGAAAAAACCGGTGATCTGGCCGCGCGCGTACCCCTGGCGGGCGGTGACGAAGTCGGTCAGATGGCGGGCGCCTTCAATGCCATGCAGGGTACCTACCACCGTATCGTCAGCACCGTTGCCACCACTGCAGCACAGCTCGACTCAGGTGCTGCGCGTCTTGCGGCCAGCATGAACGACGTGCGCCACGGCATGCTGGGGCAGCAGAGCGAAACCGACCAAGCGGCGACAGCCATCAATGAAATGTCCGCCACCGTCTACCATATCGCCCAGCATGCAGGGGCGACCCGCGATCTTTCCCAGACCGCCGACACGCTCGCCGGCAGTGGAAAAGACGTGGTCAATCGTGTGCAGACGTCCATTGCCGGGCTTTCCAGCGGCGTCCAGCAGACCGCCGAAATGATCCGTCAACTGGCCGAAGACAGCCAGAAGATCAATGGCGTGGTCAGCGTCATTCACAGCATTGCCGAGCAGACCAACCTGCTGGCACTGAACGCGGCCATAGAAGCGGCCCGTGCCGGTGACCTGGGGCGCGGGTTCGCCGTGGTGGCCGATGAGGTGCGCAACCTGGCCAAACGGGTTCAGTCATCAACCGACGAGATCACCACCATGGTGTCTGCCCTGCAGTCAGGCACCCGGGATGCGGTCGAGTTCATGCAGGAAAGCTCCTACAAAGCCGACGATTGTGTAAAACAGGCCCAGGAAGCAGGTGCGGCATTGGCCGAGATCACCGGCGCAGTGGCGCAGATGCGTGAAAGCAACACCCAGATCGCCGTGGCTGCCGAACAACAGAGCCAGGTGGCAGAGGAAATGAACCGCGCCGTGGTCAGCATCCGTGATGTCACCGAGCAAACCGTGCAGCAGACCGTAGGTTCGGCCACCACCAGTTCGGAACTCGCGACACTGGCCGGCGCGCTTAACAAGGCCATAGGTCAACTGAAGCTATAAGGTTCATAGCCAGCGCCGATTGGCTCTGCGCGCGCCTGCACACTAAGCTTTGGGCATGACCGAGAGGAAGTGCCCATGAACAAACGCCTACCCAATCTGCTCGCCTGGCAATGGCGCGGCTACCCGCATAGTCATCGTCACCCTGCAAACCTGGTGCTGCATTTGATAGCGGTTCCGCTGTTCATTCTAGGTGCGTTGTTGATCGTGTCTGGCTTGTTAGGGCTGGACATCGTGCAGCTGGCCGTCGGTCTGCTCGCCCTGGTCGCGGCCATTGCGCTTCAACGTCACGGCCACCGCCTGGAGGCGGACACTCAAGAGCCCTTCATCGACCGTACTGACCGGGTTCAACGCGTGCTCAGCGAACAGTTCATCACATTCCCGCGCTTCGTCCTGAGTGGCGCGTGGTGGCAGGCCTGGCGCGACCGTCATAAGCCTCGACGGTGATGGGCTTTACGCAAATACCGTCACCGTTTGCCTGCTCAAGGCCAACAACGCGCCATCGTCACTCCATAATGCGGCGGCGGCATGGCCATAGCCCTCGTGTGCGTATTCGGTCTCCACACGGTACTGGCACCAATCGCCAGCGTTCAGCGAGCGTACAGGCTGCACGAACTCGATGGTCCAGGTAAGCGTACTGCCGGCCGCTGGCTGTTTCAGCATGGGCAGTACGCTAGGTGGCCATGCGTCTACCAATGCCAGCAGGTGCGCCTCGCTCATTACCCCGCCCTGCATGTCACGCAAGCGCACCCAGCCCCCCATGACGCGCGAGTCATTGCCGCTGAACGGCAGCCCACCGATTGCCCAGCGCAACTCCAGGTTCTTCATGAATTCCGGGGTCACTCCCGGGATGTGAGGCAAGGCTGCCGCGCTTTCCTCAAGGGCTGGCATCTGCGGCGCAGGTAGGGGCAGTACGGACACCGCAGAGCTTCGTGCGGCGCCGAAACTGCCCTGTACCAGCGTCACCACCCGCCCCTGCTGCACGGCGCGGCCCAGCAGCGTGCTGACACCCGTGCCCTGGCGCAATACTTCGACCTCCAGACGAATCGGAGTATCTGCCGAAGCAGGGGCGACAAAGGTAATGGCCAGCGAGCGCACTGGGCGGTCATGGCCTAGCCGGGCACGCATCGCCTCGAACACCATGGCAGCCATCAGTCCGCCAAAGATCGCTCGTCCCTGGCCCCACCCTGCCGGTACGCGTACGCTGTCGGGGTGAGCTCTGGCAGCCTCAAGCACTTGTTCGAACGTCATTGGGCAGCTCCTGGACGGGTAACGGATGTCCATCCTAGCCGGCTCTAGCCCCCGCAGCAGCCTTCATATCGGTCATTGTCCGGGCTTGTGGTGGGCCAACGCCTCACCCAACGCGTCCAGCGTGCTGTCCGACCGACGCTCGGCCTCTTCCAGTTCGTGTGCCCATCCGCGAATGCAGCCAGCCAGATCGGCATGCTGTTGCGCTTGCAGCAGCCATTGCAGACGGTCATGCCAATCCCCCAGATCGCCCTGCGCGCGTTTCAGGGTGCGCTGAAGCTTCTTCGGGGCGTGGCCGAACTGGGGATAGGCTTCGTCTGCGTACCGCGCCCGTTTGATCAGCAACCGCAACCGGTGGCGATCGTGCTCGGGATCTTGCAAGGCCGCGGCCAGTTTGCGCCACTGTTTGCGCAGGCGTTTCTCGATATGCTTGTCCAACCCCTGAATCAGGCCATCGCGCTCTGCGCCACGCACAAACGCGGGAAACGCATCAACCGTCGCCAGCAGCCGGGTCAGCTGCGGGCTGCGTGCGACGCTGGCATAAGATGGTCCTCGCCCTTGCAGACGCCTGCGGCCAGCTTGCTCGGCCCCCTGGGCAATGAGGGCGGCGCCCAGCACCTCGCCATCGCGCAGCGGCGTGGTGAGCGTTCCAAGAGCCTTGGCAGCACTTTCGAGTGGCTCCACACCCGGCAGCCCGCGTAGCGGTCGCACCAGGCTGCGCAGGCGGCGCACGCTGGTGCGCAGATCGTGCAAGGCTTCACTGTCGGTGTCGACCGCCAGGCGTTCGCGGCACGCCAGGAGCCGGACGTGCAAGGTGATGATCTGGGCGATGAGGTGATCAATCATGTCAGACACGTGGCAACCCTCGATCAACGGCCGGCACGGGACTCACGGATGTAGAAGCGTGCTTTTTCAGCCTTGCGCGTGCAGCTTTCGTAACCCTCGAATTGCTGTTGCGTCTTGGCGCCAGTGAGCAGCGACAGCGCCTTGGAGTAACTCACGGCCCCGGCAAAGCCTTCAGCCTTGGCCAGATCGAGCTCCTTCCAGGCGGCGTCCAGTTGTGTGGCACAGCTGTCACGGTACGCCGTCTTGCCAGCGCAACCGGCAAGGGTCAGGGCAATCAACGGCAGGCAGATCCAGGCTTTCATCGGTTGAACCTCTGAGGGAAAGAAACAATGCACGTTCGACGCCAACCCGTTGCAAAAGTGCCCGCTTGGCTTCGCAAACCACATGCTCAACAGGTTGCGCATTGATGCCGAGGGTGCGATGCGTGCATTGTAGGGTTCAAGTCGCGAATGCTGAGGGAAGTTGATGAACAAACGCGTGGCATTGGTGCTCGGATCAGGCGGGGCCAGAGGGTATGCGCACATCGGCGTGATCGAGGAACTCGAACGTCGCGGATACGAAATCGCCTGCATCGCCGGGTGCTCCATGGGAGCGGTGGTTGGCGGCATCTACGCTGCAGGCAAGCTTGAGCAATACAAGCGCTGGATCGAGAGCCTGGACTATCTGGATGTCCTGCGCCTGGTGGATGTGAGCTTCAGTCTGGGCGCCATCCGAGGCGACAAGGTCTTCGGCCAGATCCGCAAGATAGTAGGCGACATCGACATCGAGCAATTGCGCATTCCCTATACCGCCGTTGCCGCTGACCTGACCAACCAGCAGGAGATCTGGTTTCAGGAAGGCTGCCTGCATCAGGCCATGCGTGCCTCGGCTGCCATACCCAGTCTGTTCACGCCTGTCGTTCAGGGTAACCGCATGCTGGTCGACGGCGGCATCCTCAATCCGTTACCCATCGTGCCCGTGGTATCGAGCCATTGCGACCTGATTATTGCGGTCAACCTCAACGCGACCAACCAGAAGCACTATCAACTTCCGGTGATAGAGCGGCCTGCGGCCTTCAAGATGCGATTCGATGCACTGATCAACTCGCTTGGCTCGCACCTGCCATTTCGCCGCAAGCCCGCCGAAGAATTGGTCCGTATCGAAAAAGGCATGACGCGCGACCGTTTTCCGCCCGCGAACCCTTGGCTGGCCGAGTCGGCAGATCCACAGGCGCAGCAGCCCACCGCTGCACCCGAAAGCGAAGGCGCGCCCAAGTCTGCCACCGGCTCGTTCATCATCGACAACGTAGGGCCCGCTTCGCTGCTGGACTTGATCAACCAGAGCTTCGAAGTCATGCAGACTTCACTGGCGCAGTACAAGATCGCCGGCTATCCGCCTGACGTACTGATCAACGTGCCCAAACGTGTGTGCCGCTTCTTCGAGTTTTACAAGGCGCCCGAGCTGATCGCGCTGGGGCGCGAGATTGCACGCGACACATTGGACAATCATGAGGGCGTCAAACGCTAACGCTAGCGACGCCTTCGCTCAGGTAAAAAAACAGGCCGCTTGCGGCGGCCTGTCGGGTGTTTCCAAACAGCTTTTAGTAACGCGTGATGTCCGCGTTGGCCTCCAGCTGTTTGCGGTAGGCGGCGAAGTCCTGCTGACCAGCACGAGACGCCAGGTAGCGGCGGATCTGCTGCTTCTCTTCATCCGTGGCCGCAGCACCGTCATTGACGCCCTTGAGTTGCAGCACGACCAGGCTGCCATCACGCAGCACTACGCTGCCATAGACGGGTTTGTCCTTGGCTTGCGGCTTGCCGAGACGGAACAATGCCTGCAGCTCGACAGGGTCGATACCGTCCTGACCACGCGAGACGGCTTCATAGGGCTTCCAGCCCTGGCCTTCCTGAACGCTCGCAGGGGCGATGGAGCCATCCCGCAGACCCGCGATCAGCTTGTCCGCCTTGGCCTTGAGGGCAGCGGTGGCTTTCTCCTTGGCCAGGTGCTCGCGAATGTTCTTGGCAACCGTTTCGAGTGGCAGCTGCGCAGGCTTGCGGTGTTCCTTGACGCGCAGTACCACCGTTGTCTCAGGATCAAGCTCGATGGCGGTGCTGTTGGCACCCTCTTCCAGCACTTCCTCCGAGAACGCTGCCTGCACCACAGAGCGGTTGGCAGTGATGCCGTCGCCGCCTTCGCGGCCGAACGGAGCGGACGTTTGGACCTTGAGGTTCAAGTCCTGGGCCGGCTGTACCAGGTCGGAGGCCTCGTAAGCGGCGTCCTGCAACTGCTTGCTGGCGTCCACGTAGCGCTGCTCGACCAGTGGCGTCTTGAGGTCGCGGGTCAGCTTGTCTTTAAGGCTAGCGAAGCTCGGCACCTCGGGCGCCTCGACGCCAAGCAGCTTGATGATGTGATAGCCGTATTCGGTACGAACCGGAGCTGAGACCTGCCCGTCGTGCAGCTGATACAGCGCCTGTTCGAACGCCGGATCGTACACACCAGGGCCGGCAAAGCCGAGGTCACCGCCGTTGGTGGCCGAACCTGGATCCTGGGAAAATTCCTTCGCCAACGCGGCGAAATCTTCACCCTTGGCCAGGCGCTGTTCGATTTCGTCAGCACGCGCTTTGGCTTGGGCATCGGTCGTCTTGTCGTTGACCTCGATGAGGATATGCGCCGCGCGGCGCTGTTCGGCAAGGTTGGCGATCTCCTTCTCGTACTGAGCCTTGAGCGCCTCGTCAGTGACTTTGGCTTGGTCGAAGAAGGACGATTTCTTGAGCTCTACGTAGTCGATGACGACTTGGTCAGGCGACATGAACTCCTTGGCATGGGCGTCATAGTGCTGCTTGACCTCCTCGTCGCTGACCTTGATCGCAGCCGGGTCGGCCTTGAAGGTCAAGGACGCGAAATCGCGGGTCTGCTTTTCAAGGCGTGCGAAAGCGTCGACTTGCTGATCGGTTACGAAGCTACTGCCGGCGATTCCGGCACGTAACTGCCCGATGAGCATTTCCTCACCGAGCATCTCGCGAAACTGCATACGCCCATAGCCCATCTGGCGGATGACCTGATCGAAACGGTCGCTGTTGAACTTGCCGTCAACCTGGAATTCCGGCGTTTGCAGCATGACCTGATCCAGCGCAGCGTCGGAAAACGCGAACTTGGCGTCTTTGGCACCCTCGAGCAACAGCTTGCGGCTGATCAGCCCCTTGAGGGCCTCTTCACGCAGCAGCTTGTCGTCAAGCAGCGCAGGATCGAAGTCCTTACCCAGCTGTTGCACCAACTGGCGGCGCTGCATGTCGGCCGCCTGGCTCAACTCGTTCTGGCTGATCGTTTCGCCGTTGACCTTGGCAGCATCCTGACTGTGGCTGGCGGCTTGGAAAATGGCTTCGAACCCGGTCAATGCCATCAGCACGACAATGAGACCGATGATGGTTTTGGCAATCCAACCTTGTGAATTGTCCCTGATATTTTGCAGCATGCGTCCCCCAGAGACGGCTGTACCACTGCGTCGACAACCGCGGAGCGTGGGTAGAGTCCTGATAAAAGAAAGGCGCATCCGAGGATGCGCCTTTTCTTAGCATACGAATCAGGCGGTAACGTTTGCGTCCCGCCTTCAGCGTGCTCGGACCTGGCCAGGCCGGGTCCGGCTGAAAGAGACGACTTAGTTGACGGCGTCTTTCAGGCCTTTACCTGCCTTGAAACCTGGCACCTTGGCGGCAGCGATCTTGATCGCCTTACCGGTCTGCGGGTTGCGGCCGGTACGCTCAGCACGATCCTTGACAGTGAAGGTACCGAAGCCGACCAGAACGACATCGTCGCCTTGCTTCAGGGCGCCGGTGACGGATTCGATCACTGCGTCCAGCGCTTTGCCAGCGGTGGCTTTCGAAATGTCAGCTTGTGCGGCGATAGCGTCAATCAGTTCCGACTTGTTCACTCGTAAGTCCCCTTGTGCTCTATTGAGTATGTTTCTAAGTATGTAAAGAAAGCGTGTGAAAACGGTGCTGGGTGGCCTGATGACAATAACGTGCCGCTTTATAGCAAGGCGCCGAAAATACTGTCAAGAAAGCCCCCCAGGCTAAAACTGCTAGTGCGTGCTAATTCTTTCCTTTGCCTCAGTGTCGCGCTTATCGTCCTTCGCGACAATGTCGGAAGCCACATCTGGCAAGGGCTCCGGGGCGTATTGCAGCGCAATTTGCAGGACTTCGTCAATCCATTTGACCGGTTTGATCTGCAGATCCTGTTTAATATTTTCTGGAATTTCCTTGAGGTCGCGCACGTTCTCCTCAGGAATGATCACCGTCTTGATGCCGCCCCGGTGAGCGGCCAGCAGTTTTTCCTTGAGCCCGCCAATGGCCAGAACCTGGCCACGCAACGTGATTTCGCCTGTCATCGCCACATCCGCACGTACGGGTATTTGAGTCAGGGCCGACACCAGCGCGGTGCACATACCGATACCTGCACTTGGGCCATCCTTGGGGGTGGCGCCTTCGGGCATATGAATGTGAACGTCGTGCTTTTCATGGAAGTCGGCTGCGATCCCCAGGCTGCGGGCGCGGCTACGCACCACTGTCTGCGCAGCCGTAATCGACTCGACCATGACGTCACCGAGCGAGCCGGTTTTGATCAACTGACCTTTGCCAGGAATGACCACGGACTCGATGGTGAGCAACTCGCCCCCCACTTGCGTCCACGCCAGACCCGTCACCTGGCCGATCTGGTCCTGCTGCTCGGCAAGGCCGTAGCGGAACTTGCGCACGCCCAGCAGGTGTTCGAGCTGCTCGCCGGCGACCTTGACCTTGACCTGCTTCTGCCCTGCGTGCTCCTTGACGACCTTGCGGCAGACCTTGGCAATCTGACGTTCAAGACCGCGCACACCCGCCTCGCGCGTGTAGTAACGAATGATGTCGCGGATAGCCGAGACATCGATCTCCAGCTCTTCTTTTTTCAGGCCGTTTGCCTTGACCTGCTTGGGCACCAAGTATTTGACTGCGATGTTGATTTTTTCATCTTCGGTGTAACCCGGAAGACGAATGATCTCCATCCGGTCCAGCAATGCTGGCGGGATATTCATCGAGTTGGAGGTGCACAGGAACATCACGTCCGACAGGTCGTAATCGACCTCCAGGTAGTGATCGTTGAAGTTGTGGTTCTGCTCGGGGTCCAGCACCTCCAGCAGTGCCGAGGCCGGGTCGCCGCGCATGTCGCTGCCCATTTTGTCGATTTCATCGAGCAGGAACAGCGGGTTACGCACGCCCACTTTGGTCATCTTCTGAATCAGCCGCCCGGGCATGGATCCGATGTAGGTCCGGCGATGGCCACGGATTTCAGCTTCATCTCGTACCCCGCCCAAGGCCATGCGCACGAATTTGCGGTTGGTCGCAGCGGCGATGGATTCGGCCAGGGACGTCTTGCCCACGCCAGGTGGACCAACCAGGCACAGCACCGGACCACGGATTTTCTTGACGCGCTTTTGCACGGCAAGGTACTCGAGAATACGGTCCTTGACCTCTTCCAGACCGTAGTGGTCTGCATCGAGAATGTCTTCGGCCTTGGCAAGGTCCAGGCGCACTTTGCTCTGGGCTTTCCAAGGCACCTGAACCAGCCAGTCCAGGTAGGACCGCACCACGGTGGCCTCAGCCGACATCGGCGACATCTGCTTGAGCTTGTTCAGCTCGGCCTGGGCCTTGGTCATGGCGTCCTTGGGCAGGCCAGCGGCTTCGATACGCTTTTTCAGCTCCTCGAGCTCGTTGTGACCCTCATCACCATCGCCAAGCTCTTTCTGAATGGCCTTCATCTGCTCATTCAGGTAGTACTCGCGCTGGCTGCGCTCCATCTGCTTTTTCACCCGGCCGCGGATGCGCTTTTCGACCTGCAGCAGGTCGATCTCGGCATCGAGCAATGCCAAGACATGCTCGACCCGCGTTGGCAGGTCGACAATTTCCAGAATTTCCTGTTTCTGCTCGATCTTCAGGGCCATGTGGGCAGCCATGGTGTCGACCAGGCGCCCGGGCTCATCGATGCTATTGAGCGAGGACATCACTTCGGCTGGCACTTTCTTGCCCAGTTGCACGTACTGCTCGAACTGCGAAAGCAGTGTGCGCACGAAAACTTCCGATTCGCGCTCGACAGCCTCGGTCTCGTCGATCAGCGACACTTCAGCGCGCACATGGCCGTCGACTTCACTGAAGCGCTCGACAGTACCCCGCTGCTCGCCTTCGACCAGCACTTTAACGGTACCGTCAGGCAGTTTCAGCAGCTGGAGCACAGTAGCTACGGTACCAACGCGGTATAGCGCGTCTTCGCCCGGATCATCATCAGCCGGGTTTTTCTGGGCGAGCAGGAGAATCTGCTTTTCGCCCGTCATCGCGGCTTCGAGGGCCTCGATGGATTTCTCACGCCCCACAAACAGCGGGATGACCATGTGCGGGTAAACAACGACGTCGCGCAATGGCAAAAGAGGCAAGTCGAGGGTGGTCTTCATGATTTCGCCTCTACAGCGGCCTTAGTGGCCGGAAACCGTGGAATTGATGTTTGGACCTAATGTGGGGGTACACCCGCGAAATTACAAGCGCTGGCGCAGGAAAAGCAAAAAGGGGGCCCTAGGCCCCCTCTGTGCTACGCGGTCAGGTGACCTGCCCTGAATCAGGCGTCAGGCGCTGCCTTGGCTTGCGGCTCGCTGTTCTCGTAGATCATCAGCGGCTGCGAGGTACCCTCGATGACGCTTTCATCGATCACCACCTTGCTGACTTCCTTCGCAGAAGGAATCTCGTACATGGTGTCGAGCAGCACCCCTTCCAAGATGGAACGCAGGCCACGGGCGCCAGTCTTGCGCTCCAAAGCTTTGCGAGCAACGGCCTTGAGCGCATCGCTGCGGAACTCGAGGTCGACGCTTTCCATCTCGAACAGCTTGGCGTACTGCTTGGTCAGCGCGTTCTTGGGCTCGGTCAAGATCTGGATAAGCGCTGCTTCGTCCAGCTCATCAAGCGTTGCCAATACGGGCAAGCGCCCCACGAACTCGGGGATCAGGCCAAACTTGACCAAGTCGTCAGGCTCGACCTCACGCAGAGATTCGCCGACTTTCTTGCCCTCCTCCTTGCTGCGCACTTCAGCACCAAAGCCCATACCACCTTTGGTGGAGCGGTTCTGAATGACCTTTTCGAGACCAGAGAACGCACCACCGCAGATGAACAGGATATTGCGGGTATCAACCTGCAAGAATTCCTGTTGCGGGTGCTTGCGACCGCCCTGTGGAGGTACGGAGGCAACGGTGCCCTCGATGAGCTTGAGCAAGGCTTGCTGCACACCTTCACCCGAAACGTCACGGGTGATGGACGGGTTATCCGACTTGCGCGAAATCTTGTCGATTTCGTCGATGTAGACAATACCCATCTGGGCCTTTTCCACATCGTAGTCGCACTTCTGCAGCAGCTTCTGAATGATGTTCTCGACGTCCTCGCCCACATAACCAGCTTCGGTCAGGGTGGTGGCGTCCGCGATTGTGAACGGTACGTTCAACAAGCGCGCTAGGGTTTCGGCGAGCAAGGTCTTACCCGAGCCCGTCGGGCCGATGAGCAGGATGTTGCTCTTGCCCAGCTCGACATCGTCACCCTTCTTGTCACGCTGGTTCAAGCGCTTGTAGTGGTTGTAAACCGCCACGGCAAGCACCTTTTTCGCGCGTTCCTGACCAATGACGTACTGGTCGAGGATACCGCTGATTTCTTTCGGCGAAGGCAATTTGTGCGCGCTGCTTTCGGCCTGAGCTTCCTGCACCTCCTCGCGGATGATGTCATTGCACAGGTCGACGCACTCGTCGCAGATAAATACCGAGGGCCCGGCAATCAGTTTGCGCACTTCGTGCTGGCTTTTGCCGCAGAAGGAGCAATAAAGCAATTTGCCGCTGTCCTCGCCGTTACGGGTGTCAGTCATTCGATCGATCCAATCCGGTAGGCTTGCAACACAAGATGAAGGCAATTGCGGGCTTTTTCAAGTCCGCAGGCAGGCGCATCATGCGCCTACCTGCCCTGGCCTCCCGCTTCAGGAAGCCAGTTGCCGCTTGTCGTATACCGAGTCGATCAGGCCGTACTCGGCTGCGCGCGAGGCGCTCATGAAGTTGTCACGCTCGGTGTCGCGCTTGATGGTCTCCAGATCCTGACCGGTGTGGTAGGCCAGAAGCTCGTTCAGGCGCGCCTTGATGTTCAGGATTTCCTGGGCATGGATTTCGATATCGGTAGCCTGGCCCTGGAACCCGCCCAAGGGCTGGTGAATCATCACACGCGAGTTCGGCAGGCAGTGACGCTTGCCCTTGGCACCGGCGGCGAGCAGGAACGCACCCATGCTGCAGGCCTGGCCGATGCAGATGGTCGATACGTCCGGCTTGATGAACTGCATGGTGTCGTAGATCGACATGCCGGCGGTTACGGACCCACCCGGCGAGTTGATGTACAGATGGATATCCTTGTCCGGGTTTTCCGCCTCAAGGAACAGCATCTGTGCGACGACGAGATTGGCCATGTAGTCTTCGACCGGGCCAACCAGGAAGATCACGCGCTCCTTCAGGAGGCGCGAGTAGATGTCGTAGGCGCGTTCGCCACGGGCGGACTGCTCGATAACCATAGGGACCAGGCCGCCTGCAGCCTGGATGTCAGAGCTCTGCTGAATAAAAGAATTGCGGGACATGTCCTGCGCTCACTCCCAAATAGTCATGGCTTGAATACACACAAGCCAGCGCGAAGGCTGGCTTGTGGGGGCTTCCTGCGAAAAGACCGCTTACTCGGCTTCGTCAGGTGCCTGGGCTGGCTTGACGGCCTCTTCATACGAGACCGACTTGTCAGTCACAGTCGCTTTCTGCAGAACAGTATCCACAACTTGTTCTTCAAGCACAACCGAACGCACTTCGTTCATCTGCTGGTCGTTCTTGTAGTACCACGCGATGACTTGCTCAGGCTCCTGGTAGGCCGAAGCCATCTCCTCGATCATCTCGCGAACCTTGGCATCGTCTGGCTTGAGGTCGTACTGCTTGACCACTTCTGCCACGATCAGGCCCAGCGCAACACGGCGCTTGGCTTGCTCTTCGAACAGCTCGGCCGGCAGTTGCTCAGGCTTGATGTTGCCACCGAACTGCTGAACAGCCTGCACGCGCAGACGATTGACTTCGTTTTCCAGCAAAGCCTTTGGCGCTTCGATCGGATTGGCAGCCAGCAGACCGTCCATGACCTGGTTCTTGACCTTGGTCTTGATGGCTTGGCGCAGCTCACGCTCCATGTTCTTACGAACTTCGGCGCGGAAGCCTTCCAGGGTCGATTCCTTGATACCGAACTGGGCGAAGAACGCTTCGTTCAGCTCAGGCAGCACAGGGGCCGACACGCTGTTGACGGTAATGGTGAACTCGGCGGCCTTGCCGGCCAGGTCCAAGTTCTGGTAGTCCTCTGGGAAGGTCACGTTGACGACGCGCTCTTCGCCAGCCTTGGCGCCGACCAGGCCGTCTTCGAAGCCTGGGATCATGCGGCCGGAGCCCAGCACCAACTGGGTACCTTTGGCCGAGCCACCGGCGAACGTTTCACCGTCAACCTTGCCAACGAAGTCGATGTTGAGCTGATCATCGGTTTGCGCGGCGCGCTCGACGGCTTCGAAGCGCGTGTTCTGCTTGCGCAGCACTTCCAGCATCTTGTCCAGGTCAGAATCGGCGACTTCGGCGCTCAGGCGCTCGACGGTGATCGACTCGAGGCCGGCAACGGTGAACTCCGGGAATACTTCGAAGATCGCGACGAACTCCAGGTCCTTGCCTTTTTCGAACGACTTCGGTTCTACGGACGGCGCGCCGGCAGGGTTCAGTTTCTGCTCGACAATGGCTTCGTAGAAGGAAGCCTGAACCAGATCACCGAAGGCTTCCTGGCGGGCATCGGCCTCGAAGCGCTGACGGATCACGCTCATGGGCACCTTGCCGGGGCGGAAGCCGGCAACCTTGGCGCGCTTGGCAGTCTGCTGCAGACGCTTGTTGACTTCGTTCTCGACGCGCTCAGCCGGAACGGCGATGGTCATGCGGCGCTCGAGAGCGGAAGTGTTTTCAACAGAAACTTGCATGGATATTCCTCGTTGCACAGACGTTAGCCGGCGTTAGCCCGACTCCAGAATCAAGGGCAAGCATTCTAGTGAGTCGCGCAGCAGAAGTCACCCCACTCGGGACGACCTGAAACAACGCCGGTCGATTAACTTTCAAGGGCCGCACGGCGAACCGCGCGACCTGTTTCCAAGAAGCCTGGCCAGACATTGCAACGATCACTTGCCGCAACATCTTGCTCAACAAATACACCTAGAACTGCGCGCCCCTCATTCGGGCTCTATCTCGTTGAACTCGCAGTACTCCTCCCAGGACAACCCCAGCGCATCGGCCACCTCCCGGTGGGTCTCAAGGCGCATGGCCCGCAATTGCTCCGGGGTTTCGGCGATCAGCTCAAGTGCGAGCTCCCAGGGCTGGATACCTTGCTCTTCAGCGGCATCCTCGAACGCCCATTGAATTTGCTGCGCCTGCTCACGCGCATCCAGCGCGCGGATTTCTTCGAGCAAGTGAGGGTTCGCTTCGGCGAAACGCTGCAGCGCGGCAGCCTGGCGGGCTTCTTTTGCGATCATTGGCTATGTCCTGGTATTTCCCGCTTCACCGGGTTTCAACCGGCTGAAATCTATCAGCTTTTATTGGGACGAAACCAGCGGATTGCAAGGGCGGCTTGCAATAAATACTGGCGCCACGACCCGAGGCAGCGCTGCCGAGCCATTAGGCAAGACGGGTGCTTGGGAGCGAGCCAGTCCAGCGCGTTGACCGCCCCGATCACCACAGGATCGACCGCGTCGCGCACCCACACAGGGTCCGGGCGCACCAAAAACGAAAGGCGCCCGATCTCGCGATCAAGGCGCCTTTCGTATTAAAGATGGGGTGGACGATGGGAATCGAACCCACGACAACTGGAATCACAATCCAGCGCTCTACCAACTGAGCTACGCCCACCATATTGCGGTGTAACGGTACTGCCTTACTGAAGCATGGTGCGGACGAAGAGACTCGAACTCTTACAGCTTGCGCCGCTGGAACCTAAATCCAGTGTGTCTACCAATTTCACCACGTCCGCGTAACGCTTAAAACAAAGGCGCCAGTTACCGCGCGGCGCCTTCGAAGAATATGGGGTGGACGATGGGAATCGAACCCACGACAACTGGAATCACAATCCAGCGCTCTACCAACTGAGCTACGCCCACCATAACGCGTTCAAACACCTTGCTTGCCAAAGCTGCCTAAGTGGCGCACCCGGCAGGACTCGAACCTGCGACCATCCGCTTAGAAGGCGGATGCTCTATCCAGCTGAGCTACGGGCGCTTAAGCTTGAAGCCTAACCGAACAAGGCACTGACAGCTCACTGCCAAACGACTCATTCTGCCCGACTTCGCCAACCAGTGCTAGGCTGTGCCCGACAAGTGCGGCGAATCTTATAGCCGACCCCTGGGGTCGTCAACAACTTTCTAAAAAAAAATTTAGATTATTGAAGGGGTTAGGGCATTTGCCCGACCGCCCGCCTTTGCCCTCCGGCCATGTCGTGCGAGAATACGCGTTCTTTATTGTTTCCCTTCCGATGGTTAATCACGCGTCTATGACTGCACAACTAATCGATGGCAAGGCGATTGCCGCCAAGCTGCGCCAGCAAATCGCTCAACGTGTCGCGCAGCGGCGCCAGGAGGGCCTGCGCACGCCGGGCCTGGCAGTGATTCTGGTCGGCACCGACCCTGCCTCCCAGGTCTACGTCTCGCACAAGCGCAAGGATTGCGAAGAAGTAGGCTTCCTGTCGCAGGCCTTCGACCTGCCTAGCCACACCACGCAAGAAGCGCTTACTGAACTGATCGATCGCCTCAATGACGACCCCTCCATTGACGGCATCCTGCTCCAACTGCCGCTGCCCGCGCACCTCGACGCGTCGTTGCTGCTCGAGCGCATCCGCCCGGACAAGGATGTGGACGGCTTCCACCCCTATAACGTCGGTCGCCTTGCACAGCGCATCCCGCTGCTGCGCCCCTGCACACCCAAGGGCATCATGACCCTGCTCCAGAGCACCGGGCAGGACCTGTACGGCATGAATGCGGTGATCGTCGGCGCCTCGAACATCGTTGGCCGGCCAATGGCGCTGGAGTTGTTGCTCAGCGGCTGTACGATCACCGTGTGCCATCGCTTCACCCAGGACCTGGCAGGGCATGTCGGGCGCGCGGACCTGGTGGTCGTTGCCGCCGGCAAGCCTGGGTTGGTCAAGGGCGAATGGATCAAGGAAGGTGCCATCGTCATCGACGTCGGTATCAACCGTCAGGAGGATGGCAAGCTGGTGGGCGATGTCGTCTACGAAACCGCCCTTCCCCGTGCTGGCTGGATTACCCCGGTACCAGGCGGCGTGGGGCCGATGACCCGCGCCTGCCTGTTGGAAAACACCTTGTATGCGGCCGAAACGCTTCACGGCGATTGAGGCAAGCGAGCATGGCGGCCCTGCCGTCATTGCTTGAGCGACGGGCGGTTATCTACCGCCCCATCCTCATTCAGGCGAATTCGATTATTGGCCAGCCTGCCCGCCCTGCCGCTGCGTTTAGTCACCGCTAATCGCGCACCTCTGATATCGAACGCCAGACTCCTCTCGGCTCCTCCTGCCAGCGCGTGACAATTCGCACTGTATGGTTCAGCTAACAATCTATTGCCCCATTGGGTTTCCAATAAACACAGATGCGCTAAACCCGCGGGCCTGCGCAAGCCTCATCACATCCCCTTGGGATCTGTATCTAAAACGCTTTCGCGTTGAATGCCGCCCTCCATGGCAAGCTTATTGCTGCCTGTAGCATGTTGCCTGAGCTCTAGGCCCTCTGATAGGTGAGCTGACATTTAATGCACTCCAACAGAGCATCGAGCGTTTACATGCACCATGACTGGTCAGACCGGTAAGGCCAAAAAAGCTTGCACTGCGCCGAAAATAGGCGTTTTATGGCCAAGCGCTGAACAAACCGGTAAGACCACAATAATTAAGTCCTGCGCTCATTCGCCCCGTGCGGCCAACGAAGCAAGGACACCGACCTGAGATCACTCCCATGCTCAAATGGTGCTCGCGTTCGATCTTCCTTCAAGTCGTGCTGGGCCTGGCCCTTGGCGTTGCCTGCGGCCTGAGTTTCCCCGACCTCTCCTTGCAGCTCAAACCCCTCGGCGATGGCTTCATCAAGCTGATCAAGATGCTGATCGGCCTGATCGTCTTTTGCGTAGTGGTCAGCGGTATTTCCGGTGCCGGTGACCTGAAGAAGGTCGGTCGCATCGGCCTCAAATCGGTCATCTATTTCGAAGTGCTTACCACGCTGGCGCTGGTCATCGGCCTGGTGTTCGCGTTCACCAGTGGTATCGGTAGCGGCGCCAACATCCACCTCGACCAGTTGTCCGGCGCTGATGCCAACAGCCTGGCCGAGCGTGGTCAGCATATCCATGGCGCCACAGCGTTCTTTATGGACCTGATCCCCACCTCGGTGGTAGGTGCCTTTGCTGACAACAACATCCTGCAGGTACTGTTGTTCTCGGTACTGTTCGGCAGCGCGCTCAACCTGGTGGGCGATTCGGCTGCGGGCATTTCGCGGCTGATCAACGAGCTCAGCCATGTGATCTTCCGCATCATGGGCATGATCGTGCGTCTGGCGCCCATTGGCGTGTTCGGCGCCATCGCCTTCACGACCAGCAAGTACGGCCTGGAGTCGCTCCAGCATCTGGGCGGCCTGGTGGCGTTGTTCTACCTCACGTGCGCAGGGTTCGTGCTGATCGTGCTGGGTACCGTCATGCGTTTGTCGGGGCTGAAATTGCTGCCCCTGATCAAGTATTTACGCGAAGAGCTGACCATCGTCCTGGGTACGGCTTCTTCCGATGCCGTGCTACCGCAGATCATGCGCAAGCTCGAACACCTGGGCATCGGCAGCTCAACGGTCGGGCTGGTGATTCCAACTGGCTATTCCTTTAACCTTGATGGTTTCTCCATCTACCTGACCTTGGCCATTGTCTTCATCGCCAATGCCACCGGTACGCCCCTGGCGATGACAGACCTGCTGACGATCTTGCTGGTTTCACTGGTCACGTCCAAGGGCGCGCATGGGATTCCAGGCTCGGCGCTGGTGATTCTTGCCGCGACACTGACTGCAGTCCCTGCGATCCCGGTGGTGGGCCTGGTACTGGTACTCGCTGTGGATTGGTTCATGGGTATCGGACGCGCGCTGACCAACCTGATCGGCAATTGCGTTGCCACCGTGGCCATCGCCCGCTGGGAAAAAGACATCGACCTGGAGCGCGCTCAGAACGTGCTCGACGGCAAGCCTGGCTTTGCGCATAACCCGCGCAAGCAGCCTGCAGCCCACCAACAGGAATTCTGAAAGAAAAGGGCCGGCTCGCATGCCGGCCCCTGAAGGAGCGAAACGTGATCAGCTCATCAACCGTCGTCAACGCTGTGGTGGAAAAGCTGCGTCAAGCCCTCGCCCGTGGCCAATGGCGCAGTGGCGACATGCTCCCTGGCCAGCGAGAATTGGCCGAGCAATTGGGCATCAGCCGCCCGAGCCTGCGTGAGGCGGTCATCGTGCTCGAGACCCTTGGGCTGGTGCGCGCTTTGCCAGGCAAAGGTGTGCTGGTGCTGGATGCCGATACAGCTACCTCGGCTTCGGCGTCCACTGCCAGTGCACAGGCCAGCCTCGCCGATGTGCTTGAACTGCGCTATACCCTCGAACCCTTCATCGTCGGACTGGTGGCCCAGTCGGCCAACAGCCAGGACATCGGCCAGTTACGGTTGACCTTGATGGACATGCGTGAAGCCCTTGAGGCCGATGACAGCGAAGCAGGCATGAACGCTTACATTGCATTCCACCAGGCGCTGTTTGCCCTGACCACCAACCCCATTTTCCAGAGCGTCGTACAGCAAACGGGCATTGCCCTGAAGCAAAGCGCCGACATGCTGCGCAATTCACCCGAGCACCTGGCCGCCCGTCTCAAGGAAAACGAAGCCGTGGTGCGGGCGATTCGTGAGCGCAATAGCACCCAGGCCAGCACCCAGATGCGGCAACACATTCTCGCCGAGGGTTTGCGCATGGGCATTGCGCTCAATGTGCCGGACGAACATCGGCACCCATAATCCAGGAGAGCAATCATGAAGGGTGCACATCACCTGCCCGACCTGCTTGCAGCCGGTGAGACCCGGCTTTGCGCCGAACAGATCTACCCACGGTTGTTCGATGCCATTCTGGAGCAACGCCTGCCGCCTGGCACTTTGCTGCCAGAGCAAGCGCTGGGCCAGGCATTCGGCGTGAGCCGTACGGTCATCCGCCGAGTGCTAGGGCGCTTGAGCGACCAGCAGGTAGTGATACAACGCCCAAGCCATACGGCTCATCTGGTTGCGCCCGATCCGAATCAGGCACGCCAGGTACTGAGTGCGCGGCGGCTTGCCGAAACCACGCTGATAACCCTGGCCGTCGAGCGCGCCCGTCCCGGGCAAATCAAGCAGCTGCGCCAATTGGTCGAGCGTGAACGCGTGCATCATGAAAAGGGCGAACGCTGCGCCGCTATACGTCTAGGTGGTGAGTTTCATCTGAAACTGGCCCAGGTGGCGGACAATGCTCCGTTGTCGCGCTTTCTCAATGGGTTGGTGCCCATGACGTCCCTTATCATTGCGCGCTACGAGTCACCGCGCTGTGACCATTGCGCCTGGCAAGAACATGCAGCGCTGATCGAGGCGCTCGAGCGAGGCGATGCACAGTCCGCCCTCGCCCTGATGAACGAGCACCTTGACCGGCTTGAAGCCAAGCTTCAACTGGACTGAGCCAGGTGATTTCAGCGAACCTGCTGACAGCAGCGCCTCAAGTTGCTGCCATTGCCGAACTGGGCAGGCCAAACATTTTGTCGAAAGCCCAGTTGTAGGCAAATGTATAGCAAGGCACCAGTACGATGAATGCCATGTCCACCAGCAGCGCATCGAGCAGGCTCATGTCCAACCACCACGCGATCAGCGGAATCAGGTAGATCACGAGGGTCAGCTGAAACCCTACTGCGTGCACTACGCGCCGAGCCACGCTGCGCCCTCGTGTGGCTTGCCGGCTTTCCCAATATTCAAACAGCGTGTTGTAGACCAGGTTCCAGATCATGGCGATGGTGGTGATCATCACCGCGAGCGGCCCCGTGTGAGAAGCCTGGGTGTCGGACAGGTAGGCCAGACCCAGGGTGGACATGCACAGGCCAATCAATTCATAAAACGTCACATAAACCAGTTTGCGCTTCAAACCCTGCACTGCATCGACCTCATCTGAATGGCTTGGACCGGGTATAGTGCGTCACTGCATCTGACAGTAAAAGTCAGCAGCTTTCAGCCTGACTGACAGGAGAAGCGTGTGTCATTCACCAGTGAAACTATCCAGGTTTTTCTCACCGTGCTGGACAAAGGCTCATTCTCTGCCGCCGCGCGCAGCCTGCAGCGCGTGCCCTCGGCGGTCAGCATGGCAATCGGCAACCTGGAGGCCGAGCTGGGCTACAGCCTGTTCCAGCGCGGAGCTCGCGATGTTCGACCCACAGTCCAAGCCCTTGCGCTTGAGCCCCATGCGCGGTTGATTGCCGAGCAGTTGGGTTTGCTGCAAGTGCATGCCGTAGAGCTCTCCGAGGGCCTGGAAAGCAACCTGACCCTGGCGGTGGTGCCGGACGTCGATCAGCAGCTGCTAATAGCGGCCATTGCCGAGCTCGGTAAACGTTATCCATTGCTTGAAGTCGCGATACTGAGTGCGCCGCAAGAACAAGCGCTGGATTTGCTGGACAGCGGTCGGGCCGACCTGTGCGTGGCATTTGCAGGTCTTCACGTCGACCCGCAGCGCGGGTTTCAGCTGATTGGCGTCGAGTCTCTGGTGGCGACCCTTGCTCCCCATCATCCGGCCGCACGGCCTGGTGTAATACAGAACCTCGAAGACCTTACAGCCGTGCGGCAGATCCTGGTACGCAGCCGCGACCTGCCGTTGACCGACCCGCGCATGGTCATTGGTGCCACGCATTGGACGACCGACAGCTTCGACCTCGCCTTGCAGATGGTCGAGGCAGGCCTGGGCTGGGGTGACCTGCCGCTGTCCAGGGTCGCGCCGCTGTTGGAGGCAGGCCGCCTGAAACGTTTGGCCTTCCAGAACACGCGCAACGAGCTGCAACTCCCGGTGCATGTGTTCTGGCGTAAGCAGCAACCGCTGCTCAAGGCTGCCAGGATACTGGTCGAGCGGCTGGCCTTGAGGTGATCGCCGCTTGTCGAAAGCTGTGAGAAATTTCCGTAGGCGTATCAACCTTTTACCCGCCACGCCGATACCCCTTTCGACAGGGCTGACAGCGCACCACACCCGCGCTGTGCCCTCCCGTTAATGGCTCAAGGTCTCGAAACATGAACCTGAAATTTCGCCACAAGATTCTGCTCAGCGCCAGCGGCGTAGTGGTACTGGCATTCGCCTTGTTCACGCTGTACAACGATTACCTGCAACGCAATACGATCCGGCAGAACATCGAGGCATCGGTGGAACAATCCGGCGCATTGACCGCCAGCAGCGTGCAGAACTGGATGAGCGGGCGCATTCTCGTGCTGGAAAACCTGGCCCAAGATATTGCCCAGCTCGGAACGGGGGACATCCTCGCTGGCCTGGTGGATCAGCCTTCCTATACGCGCAACTTCCTCTTCACCTACATGGGCCAGGCTAACGGGGTATTCACGCAGCGCCCTGATGCGCAAATGCCTGCAGACTATGATCCACGCAAACGCCCTTGGTACAGCGCCGCTGCCAACGCCGGCCAGACCTTGCTGACGCCGCCCTATCAAGCGGCTGTGGGTGGCTTGGTGGTGACGGTAGCCATCCCGGTCAAAAGCCGGTCCAACGGCGAGCTGCTGGGTGTAGTGGGCGGCGACGTCAGCCTCGATACGCTGGTCGAAATCATCAACAGCGTCGACTTTGGCGGCATAGGCCACGCCTTCCTCGCCGACAGCGATGGCCAGGTGATCGTCAGTCCTGACAAAGACCAGGTCATGAAAAACCTCAAGGACATCTACCCTGGCACCAACCTGCGCGTTGCACCGGGTATGCAGGACGTCGTGCTCAATGGCCAGGAACGCTTGATCTCATTTGCGCCAGTGGCGGGCCTGCCCTCGGCCAAGTGGTACATCGGTCTTTCGATCGACAAGGACAAGGCTTATGCAGCCCTGAGCCAGTTCCGTACTTCGGCACTGATCGCCATGCTCATCGCGGTCGCTGCCATCGCAGGCCTGCTTGGCTTGCTGATTCCGGTGCTGATGCGCCCCTTGACCGCCATGGGACGCGCCATGCGTGACATCGCCGAAGGCGAAGGTGACCTGACCCGCCGGCTGGCGGTGCAGCATCAGGATGAGTTCGGCGAGTTGGCTACTTCTTTCAACCGCTTCGTTGAACGTATCCATGCCTCCATCAGCGAGGTGTCCTCGGCCACACGGCTGGTCCACGACCTGTCTGAAAAAGTCGTCAGCGCTTCCAATGCCTCCATCAACGGTTCTGAAGAACAAAGCATGCGCACCAACAGCGTGGCGGCAGCGATCAATGAACTGGGTGCCGCGACCCAGGAAATCGCGCGTAACGCAGCCGATGCATCGCAGCATGCGAGCGGCGCCAGTGAGCAGGCCCACGATGGACGTGCCGTGGTGGAGGAAGCGATCAGCGCCATGACCTCGCTGTCGCAGCGCATCAGCGAATCGTGTGCACAAATCGAAACCCTGAACGCCAGCACCGACGAAATTGGCAAGATCCTGGATGTGATCAAGGGCATTTCTCAGCAAACCAACTTGTTGGCCTTGAACGCGGCCATCGAAGCCGCTCGCGCTGGCGAGGCCGGCCGTGGCTTTGCCGTTGTGGCTGATGAAGTGCGAAATCTTGCCCACCGTACGCAGGAGTCAGCCGAGGAAATCCATCGAATGATCACCGGCCTGCAGGTCGGCTCACGCGAGGCGGTGCATACGATGAATACCAGCCAGGTTTCCAGTGAGCAAACCGTTCAGGTAGCCAACCAGGCTGGTGAACGCCTTGCCAGCGTGACTCAGCGCATTGGCGAAATCGACGGCATGAATCAGTCGGTGGCCACCGCCACCGAAGAGCAGACTGCCGTGGTGGAAAGCCTCAACCTGGATATCACCCAGATCAATGCGTTGAACCAGCAGGGTGTGGAGAATCTCAACGAAACGCTGCGCCATTGTGATCAATTGGCCCAGCAAGCCGGCCGGTTGAAGCAGCTGGTGGGCAGTTTCCGGATCTGATTGTTTAACGTCGTATGGGGGCAGCGCCATGATGCGGGCTGCCCCCAGTTATAACCTAATAACGAACAAGTCTATTTGGCTATAAAAAAATCTATATGCTGGCTGCATCCGATAACGGGCAAAGCTGGGCAGTCGAGTAGCGTATGGATGTAGGTTCTTTCGGTTTTACCATTGCAGGATTGGTCGTAGGGTTCATCGTTGGCATGACAGGTGTAGGCGGTGGCTCGCTGATGACGCCAATCCTGCTGTGGTTCGGGATCAACCCAGCAACGGCAGTGGGTACCGACTTGCTCTATGCGGCGATCACCAAGGCCAGCGGCGTATGGGTACATGCGCGTAACAAGAACATCGATTGGAAGATCACGGGGCTCCTCAGCCTGGGGAGCGTTCCCGCGGCTGCACTGACGCTGTGGTTCCTCAGTACGCTGCACACCGACACCACGGCCGTAAACGCGATCATCAAGCAGGGCCTAGCCGTTGTATTGATCCTCACAGCCTTGGCTATCTTGTTCAAATCGCGGTTGCAGGCATTCGCTAGCCGCCACGCCGGTGACCATTACCATCTGAGCGATCGTAGCCTCAATACCCTGACTGTCCTGACCGGCGTCGTATTGGGTGTCATGGTAACGCTCACCTCCATCGGCGCTGGCGCACTGGGCACCGTCGCCCTCTTCCTGCTCTACCCTTCCCTGATTACACGTCGCCTGGTTGGCACCGAGATAGCTCATGCCGTCCCGCTCACGTTGGTGGCTGGGCTGGGTCATGCGGGCATGGGTAACATGGACTGGTCATTGCTCGGCTACCTGCTGCTGGGATCACTGCCGGGTATCTACCTGGGTAGCCACCTGACCGGGCGCATATCGGACCGCGTGCTGCGCCCGTGCTTGGCCGCGATGCTACTGTTGATTGGCTATAAGCTGGCGTTCTGAGGGCAGTTGATCCTCAACCGCCACTGGCCGCTGAAGCTCAATTCGATGCGTGACAATGGCAGGACATCGATGCGTTGGGCTGCCACCATTGGGCAGCCCAGCACCTGTACCAATACTGCACGCATGACCATTGGGTGAGTGACAGCGAACCATTCACCCGGCAGCTCAAAATCCTTCAGCCAAACGCTCATACGATGGCAGAGCGCTTGAAAAGACTCCCCTCCATGCACCTCGCTCGCGGGGTTCTCCAGCCAGTCGGCCAAGGCTGACGGCTGCTCGGCTTGTACGCGCTTTAACGCCAGCCCTTGCCATCGCCCCATGTTGCAATCCGCCAATCCTGACGCAATTGTTGCATCGCCCAAGGCCAGGGCGGTTTGCTGAGCGCGCTGTTCCGGCGCTGTCAGGATCTGAAATTTACCGTGCGGTACGCAGCGGTGGGGTGCGGACACCAGTGGCTCTTCCGGCTCAGGAAAATACCCACGCTTTTGCGCCAGCGTTAGTCCATGGCAGATCATCGTCAGGCGAGTGGCTTTCACCTTTTGGGCCTCTAGGGTAGGAATGAATTCAGTTAGCCCCGAAGGCGATCATCCTAGTGACCTCGTCCGGAGCGGCATAGCCTACGCAGGATGATTCATTAATCACACACAGTTGTTGTTTTTCAACGCCCTGCTCACGGGCAGATGGAGAAGCAACGTTGAGACTTTTTGCAGCCCAAAGACAAAACCCCTACCTGCATGCGCAGATAGGGGTTTTGCGAAATGAATCTTGACGATGACCTACTCTCACATGGGGAAACCCCACACTACCATCGGCGATGCATCGTTTCACTACTGAGTTCGGGATGGGATCAGGTGGTTCCAATGCTCTATGGTCGTCAAGAAATTTTGTAGCCAGAATGTCCTGTTGGACAGCCCAGCGAATTCGGATATGTGATATTTGTGATGCGTTACGAACTTTCGGTTCATGTCATCTTCACCACCGCAATCTGCAAAAGCAAATTGCTTGGGTGTTATATGGTCAAGCCTCACGGGCAATTAGTATTGGTTAGCTCAACGCCTCACAGCGCTTACACACCCAACCTATCAACGTCGTAGTCTTCGACGGCCCTTTAGGGGATTCAAGATCCCAGTGAGATCTCATCTTGAGGCAAGTTTCCCGCTTAGATGCTTTCAGCGGTTATCTCTTCCGAACATAGCTACCCGGCAATGCCACTGGCGTGACAACCGGAACACCAGAGGTTCGTCCACTCCGGTCCTCTCGTACTAGGAGCAGCCCCTCTCAAATCTCAAACGTCCACGGCAGATAGGGACCGAACTGTCTCACGACGTTCTAAACCCAGCTCGCGTACCACTTTAAATGGCGAACAGCCATACCCTTGGGACCGGCTTCAGCCCCAGGATGTGATGAGCCGACATCGAGGTGCCAAACACCGCCGTCGATATGAACTCTTGGGCGGTATCAGCCTGTTATCCCCGGAGTACCTTTTATCCGTTGAGCGATGGCCCTTCCATACAGAACCACCGGATCACTAAGACCTACTTTCGTACCTGCTCGACGTGTGTGTCTCGCAGTCAAGCGCGCTTTTGCCTTTATACTCTACGACCGATTTCCGACCGGTCTGAGCGCACCTTCGTACTCCTCCGTTACTCTTTGGGAGGAGACCGCCCCAGTCAAACTACCCACCATACACTGTCCTCGATCCGGATAACGGACCTGAGTTAGAACCTCAAAGTTGCCAGGGTGGTATTTCAAGGATGGCTCCATGAGAACTGGCGTCCCCACTTCAAAGCCTCCCACCTATCCTACACAAGCAAATTCAAAGTCCAGTGCAAAGCTATAGTAAAGGTTCACGGGGTCTTTCCGTCTAGCCGCGGATACACTGCATCTTCACAGCGATTTCAATTTCACTGAGTCTCGGGTGGAGACAGCGCCGCCATCGTTACGCCATTCGTGCAGGTCGGAACTTACCCGACAAGGAATTTCGCTACCTTAGGACCGTTATAGTTACGGCCGCCGTTTACCGGGGCTTCGATCAAGAGCTTCGCTTGCGCTAACCCCATCAATTAACCTTCCGGCACCGGGCAGGCGTCACACCCTATACGTCCACTTTCGTGTTTGCAGAGTGCTGTGTTTTTAATAAACAGTCGCAGCGGCCTGGTATCTTCGACCAGCAAAAGCTTACGGGGCAAGCCCTTCACCTTCGCCGGCGCACCTTCTCCCGAAGTTACGGTGCCATTTTGCCTAGTTCCTTCACCCGAGTTCTCTCAAGCGCCTTGGTATTCTCTACCTAACCACCTGTGTCGGTTTGGGGTACGGTTCCCAGTTATCTGAAGCTTAGGAGCTTTTCTTGGAAGCATGGTATCAACCACTTCGTCGCCTAAAGGCAACTCGTCATCAGCTCTCGGCCTTGAAATCCCGGATTTGCCTAAGATTTCAGCCTACCACCTTAAACCTGGACAACCAACGCCAGGCTGGCCTAACCTTCTCCGTCCCTCCATCGCAATAACTGGAAGTACAGGAATATTAACCTGTTTTCCATCGACTACGCTTTTCAGCCTCGCCTTAGGGACCGACTAACCCTGCGTCGATTAACGTTGCGCAGGAAACCTTGGTCTTTCGGCGTGCGAGTTTTTCACTCGCATTGTCGTTACTCATGTCAGCATTCGCACTTCTGATACCTCCAGCAAGCTTCTCAACTCACCTTCACAGGCTTACAGAACGCTCCTCTACCGCATCACCATAAGG